>CAVXPM010000005.1:0-67438 GCA_963763695.1 uncultured Solirubrobacteraceae bacterium | reverse complement strand
CCGGGCTCCGGCCCGGTGCAGGAGCGGAACATGAACACCTTGGCCAGCACCTCGAGCGTCGCGCGCACGCGTTTGGCGTTGGAGTACGGGCCGAAGTACGCGCGCCGCGCACGGTGGCGCTCGCGTGTGAAGTACACGCGCGGGAAGTCCTCGTCGAGTGAGATCGCGATGAACGGATAGGACTTGTCGTCGCGCAGGCGGATGTTGAAGCGCGGCCGGTACTGCTTGATGAAGCTCTGCTCGGCCAGCAGCGCCTCGGACTCGGAAGCCACCACCACGCACTCGATCCGCTCGACGCTCGCCACCATCTCGGCGTGCCCTGGACTGCTCGGCACCTGCGCCTTGGAGAAGTGCGAGGCCACGCGCTTGCGCACGGACTTGGCCTTGCCGACGTATATGACGCGCGCCTTCTCGTCACGGAACAGGTAAACGCCGGGCAGGTCGGGCAGGCCACGGCGCTGCTCGGCCAGGCTCGCCTGGAGCTCGCCGGGTTCCATCGCCATGTCGGTGCTGGACATCGACTTCGAGGATAGGAGGCGACCCAGCGGGGGCTCCCGCCCGGAGCTGGGCGTCAGCGAGCGGCCCCCTCAGCGGGCCGCTTCAGTAGCTGCGCGCGTGGCGGTAGACCTCCAGGCCGGCGTAGATCACGCCCACCACGAGGATGAACCAGGCCAGCTCGCCGAAGCCGCTCTGCCACATGCGCGTGTGCGCCACCACAGCGAGCACGCCCCCCACGACGCCCACATAGAGCAGCGCCCGATGCCTGTCTCCGAGTCCGTGCAGCGTCATCCTGCGTTCGCGGTAGAGGCGCAGCCCGAGGTAGCCGATGCCGACGGCGAAAGCCGTCCACAGCACAGCTTCGAAGGTCCCCGCTGCGCGGCCGCCGCCGGGGATGAAGTAGACGGCAGCGGCGATGACGAGGACGATCGCCACGTTGCGCGCGGTCTTCATCCGTTCCATGGCCGCAGTGTAGGTCAGTCGATCACGGTCTCCAGATGCGCATAGGCGTCCTCGACCGCGCGCCGGGCAGCGGTGTGGCGCGCTTCGGACTTGGCCGCCTCGTAGCGTGTGCTCCAGGCACCCGGATCGGCCAACTCGGCTTCGAGCGCCTTCAGCGTCTCCTCGGCCGCTTCCACGGCCCGCTCCGCCTTCTGCTGGTCGCTCAGCCGGTTCTTCGACGGGCCCTTGGCCTTGGACCGGCGCTGCTTCGGAGCCTCCTCGCGCGCTGCCCCGTTTGCTGTGCCAGCCGGCGCATGCGCCGGCTGGAGGAGGGGCGCATGCGCCCCTCCCTGGGACCGCACATGTGCGGTCCCATTTCGATCATTCGAAGGGGCTGCCCGGCGCTCGTCGCGCACGCGCACGTACTCGGGCCAGCCGCCGACATAGCTGTGCAGCGAGCGCTCCTCCACAGCCACCGTGCGCGTTCCCACCGCGTCGAGCAGGGCACGATCGTGAGACACGAGCAGGATCGCGCCCGAAAACGAGCGCAGCGCGTCCTCGAGCGCCTCGCGGCTCTCGATGTCGAGGTGGTTGGTGGGCTCGTCGAGGATCAGCACGTTGGCGCCGGACTGGACGAGAACCGCCAGCGAAAGGCGCCGGCGCTCGCCGCCGGAGAGCCCGCTGAGCGGTTTCTCGGCCTCCTCGCCGGAGAACAGGAAGCGTCCGAGCAGCGCACGCGCCTTGCCCGGGCTGAGGCCGGTGGCGCGCTGGGCGGCGTCGAGCACGCTCTGCTCCGCGGGCCCACCTGCGCCCAGCTCGTCGGCGTGCTGGGAGAGGTAGCCGACCTTGACGTTGTGGCCGGTGCTCAATTTTCCAGCCGCGAGCCCGCGGCGACCGGCGAGGGTCTCGATCAGGGTGGTCTTGCCGGTTCCGTTGGGCCCCACCAGCGAGACGTGCTCGCCACGTTCGAGCCACAGCTCGGCCTGGTCGAGCAGCACCAGCGGCTTCTTCGAGGGGCCATCCTCGCCGCCGATCTCGACGCGCCCGTCGCTCAGCTCGAAGATCACCCGCCCCGAGCGCTCGGGCGTCGCGAACTGGAACTCCAGACCCCTCTCGTCCTTGGGGTCGCGCTCGATGCGCTCGATCTTGGACAGCTTCTTCACCCGCGACTGCGCCTGTTTGGCCTTGGTGGCCTTGTAGCGGAAGCGCTCGATGAAGCGCTCCATCCGCTCGATCTCGGCCTGCTGCTTGTCGATCGCCTTGCCCAGCGCCATCTCGCGCGCGGCCTGCTCGCGGCGCCACTGGTGCCAGGTGCCGGCGAAGAAGCGCGAGCGGCCGGCCTCCAGCTCGAGCACGGCGGTGCCCACAGCCTCCAGGAACCAGCGGTCGTGGGCCACCAGCACGATCGCCGAGTCGAGTTCCACAAGCGTCTGCTCGAGCCACTCCAGCGACTCGATGTCGAGGTGGTTGGTGGGCTCGTCCAGCAGCAGCACGTCGGCTGCCGTGGCCAGCGCGCGGGCAAGCGAAGCACGCGTGAGCTGACCGCCGGAGAAGGTGTCCAGCGGTCGCTCGAGGTCGGCGTCGCGGAAGCCGAGGCCGTGAGCCATCGCGGTTGCACGGTCGCGCCAGAGGTAGCCGCCATGCGCCTCCAGGCGAGCCTGCGCGCCGGCATAGCGCGTGAGCGTCGCCTCGTCTGCGTCGCCGCCGGCCATCTTCGCCTCCAGCGTGGCCAGCTCGGCCTCGATCTGCAGCTCCTCGGCGCAGCCCGACAGCAGGTAGTCGCGCAGCGCCATGCCCCGCTCGCGCGGCGGTCGCTGGTCGTGCAGCACGATGCGCATCCCCTTGGCCACGATCAGCTCGCCGCGGTCGATCGAGGTCTCGCCCGCGAGCATCCGCAGCAGCGTGGTCTTGCCCGCGCCGTTGCGCCCGGCGATCGTCATGCGTTCGCGGCGCTCGAGCTTGAACGAGACGCCCCGGAGCAGTGGAGCTCCGGCCATGTCCTTGTGCATGTCTGATGCGATCAGCAGAGCCATCGGCTGCTGATGGTAGGCCGCGATGCGCCTGGCGCCTTATGTAGGATCTGGGGCGAGATGAGAAACCGTCTGCTCACGAAGCTGATCCCGCTCGCGCTGGCGCTCACGCTCGCGCTCGCGCCGGGCGCCGAGGCGTTCAACGACGGCCGCGGCTTCTACGGCGCTACCAACGACAAGGTCGTCACCGACGCGGGCTTCATCCTGATCATCTTCTTCCCGCTGTTCATCTTCACGATGAGCATGCTCCAGAAAGCGCTCGACAAGCGCAAGGAAGCGCGCAAAGCCGCGCACAAGGCCTACCTGGGCAACGCCAGGTGGCGCGGCGGCTGGTAGCGCCGAGCCCACTGCGGTGAGCGGGGCCGACGCAGGCGCGCAGGACCCACCGGAGGATCCCGCGCAGCAGCTCGAGCCGGACCCGGCAGCGGCGGTTCGCTACGAGCGCCGCGGCACGACAGCGCTCGTCACGATCGACCGCCCCCACCGCCGCAACGCCGTGGACGGCCCCACCGCGGAGCTGCTGCACGAGGCGTACCTGCGCTTCGAGCGCGACGAGCAGGCGCGCGTGCTCGTGCTGAGAGGCGCCGGCGATGTGTCCTTCTGCGCGGGAGCGGACCTGAAGGCGACCGCTACGTTCGCGCCACGGCTGATGAACCCGGAGGGCCCGATGGGCTTCACCCGCCTGACGCCCTCCAAGCCCACGATCGCCGCGATCTCGGGCTTCTGCCTGGCGGGCGGCCTGGAGCTGGCGCTGTGGTGTGACCTGCGCATCGCCACCGAGACCGCGATGCTCGGATATCCCGAGCGCCGCTGGGGGGTGCCGCTGATCGACGGCGGCACGCAGCGCCTGCCGCGGATCGTGGGCCTCGGACGCGCACTGGATCTGATCCTCACCGGACGCATCCTCGCCGCCCCGGAGGCGCTCGCGATGGGACTGGTGAGCGAGCTGGTGGCGCCCGGAGCGCATCTGACACGCGCGCTGGAGCTGGCCGACGGGCTCGCACGCTTCCCTCAGCGCACGATGCTGGCCGATCGCCGCGCGGCGATCGAGGGACTCGGGATGACGCTCGCGCAGGGTCTCGCGCTGGAGGCCGCGGCGGGGCCGGCGGTGTTCGAGGAGGGCGCTCGCGGAGCGGCGCGCTTCGCGGCCGGCGAGGGCCGCGGCGGCGCGGGCGCAGGGGCCTAGCGGGTTGATTCCGTCGCGCGCCGCCATCCACGCTCCCGGGCGCCCGCGCACGGTCCATTCGAGGTAGGCTCTCACCACGATGGCCTACTTCGTCACAGGGGCAACGGGCTTCATCGGGAGCCGGCTGGTGGAACAGCTCCTGGAGAAGCGCCAGGGCAAGGTCTACGTACTCGTGCGCGAGGCTTCCAGACCGCGCCTGGATGACCTGATCGAGCGCTGGAGCGTTGTCGGCGGCAGCTCGACGGCGGCGCGTATCGTGCCGGTCCTCGGCGATCTGCGCAGACCGCTGCTGGGCGTGGAGCAGGAGCAGGTCGGCGAGCTGCGCGGCAAGATCACGCACTTCTTCCATCTGGCAGCGGTCTATGACATGACGGCGCCGACCGAGCGCAACACAGCGGTCAACGTCGGCGGCACCACGCACGCGGTCGAACTGGCTCGCGCGGTCGATGCCAAGCACCTGCACCACGTCTCCTCGATCGCCGTTGCGGGGACCTATCGCGGCGTCTTCAGCGAGGACATGTTCGACGAGGGACAGCGGCTCCCATCGGCCTACCACCGCACCAAGTTCGAGTCCGAGCGGATCGTGCGCGACCAGCCCTACGTCCCCTGGCGGGTCTACCGGCCTGGGATCGTGGTGGGGGACTCCCAGACGGGCGAGATGGAAAAGGTCGACGGTCCCTACTACTTCTTCAAGGCGATCCAGCGGATGCGCCACCTGCTGCCCGAGTGGGTGCCGCTCGTCGGCCTCGACCTCGGCTACACCAACGTGGTGCCCGTCGACTGGGTCGCGGGGGCGCTCGAGCACATCGCCCACCAGCCAGATCTGGACGGGCGCGCCTTCCACCTCACCGACCCGCGCCCACAGCGCGTGGACGAACTGATCAACGAGCTGGCCACCGCTGCGCACGCGCCGCGCTTCGCGCTCAGCGTCGACAAACGCCTGATCGATCCGTTGCCGAAGTGGCCGCTCGCGCTGGCGGCGCAGCTACCGCCCTGGCGCCAGCTGCGCAACCTCGCGCTGCGCGAGCTGGGGATTCCCTCCGAGGTCCTCGCCCACATGGAGCTGGTGCCGCGCTTCGACACGCACGAGGCGACCCGCGCGCTCGCGGGCTCGCCGCTCGAACAGCCGCCGCCGCTGCAGGACTACGTGGCCCGGCTGTGGGACTACTGGGAGCGCGAGATGGATCCCGACCTGCGCCGCGGACGCACGCTCAAGGAGGCCCTCAACGGCCGCCACGTGCTGATCACGGGCGCCTCCTCGGGGATCGGGCGCGCGACGGCCCTGAAGGTCGCAGCAGCGGGCGGCGTGCCGCTGCTGGTGGCTCGCAACGTGGAGAACCTCGAGGAGGTTCGCGCGGAGATTGTGGCCGGCGGGGGCACCGCCTACGTGTACGCGGCCGACCTCGCCGACATCGAGTCGATCGAGCGCCTGCTCGAGCGGGTGCTGGCGGACCACCGCAACATCGACATGCTGGTCAACAACGCCGGGCGCTCGATCCGCCGCTCGATCGCCCTCAGCTACGACCGCTTCCACGACTTCGAACGCACGATCCAGCTCAACTACTTCGGCGCGGTCAAGCTGATCATCGGGCTGCTGCCGCACATGCGCGAGCGGGGCTCGGGGCACATCGTCAACGTGTCCTCGATCGGGGTCCAGACCAACCCCCCGCGCTTTTCCGCATATGTCGCTTCGAAGGCCGCGCTGGACGCGTTCACGCGCGTGGTCTCCTCCGAGGTGATCGGCGACGGCGTGAGCTTCACCACGATCCACATGCCGCTGGTGCGCACGCCGATGATCGCCCCGACCAAGATGTACGACGCCTTCCCCGCGATCAGCCCAGACGAGGCCGGCGACATGATCTGCGAGGCGCTGCGCGGACGTCCCAAGGAGATGGGCACGCGCGTGGGGAAGTTCGGCGAAGTCGCCTACAGCCTGTCGCCGACCACGATGGACCGGCTGCTGCACCTCGCCTACCGCGTGTTCCCGGACTCGGCTGCCTCCAAGGGCCATCCGGAGGTCGAGGAGCACGCGTCGTTCGAGCAGATCGCGATGGCGACGCTGACGAGAGGCGTGCACTGGTAGGAGCGCTGGACGTAGGAGCGCTGGGCGCAATCGCGCTCGGTGAGATGATCAGCGGGTGAGCGACACGTCTGCGGCGATCGAGGTGAGCGCGCTGTGCAAGCGCTACGGCGACTACGAGGCTGTGCGGGGCATCGACATCACGGTGCGGCGCGGCGAGGTGTTCGGCCTGCTCGGACCGAACGGCGCCGGCAAGACGACGACCGTCGAGATCCTCGAGGGCTACCGCGCCCGCACCAGCGGCGAGGTCTCGGTGCTCGGCGAGGATCCGGCGGCGCGCTCGATCGAGCTGCGCCGGCGGATCGGGATCGTGCTGCAGTCGGGCGGCATCTACAGCCACATCACGCCCCGCGAGGCGCTGGCGCACTGGGCGAGCTTCTACCCCCACCCGCGCGATGTCGAGCAGGTGCTCGAGCTGGCGGGCCTGGTGGAGACGGCCGATGTGCGCAGCCGCAAGCTCTCCGGTGGACAGCTGCGACGCCTGGACTTCGCGCTCGCGCTCGTCGGCGACCCGGAGCTGATCTTCCTCGACGAGCCAACCACCGGCTTTGACCCGGAGGCGCGCCGAGCCGCCTGGGAGACGGTGCGCTCGTTGCGCGACCTCGGCAAGACGATCCTGCTGACCACGCACTACCTCGAGGAGGCCCAGGCGCTGGCGGACCGTGTGGCGATCGTCAAGGACGGCCGCGTGCTCGCGATCGGGCCACCGCGCGAGCTGGGTGTGGGCGCGGCTCACTACCGCGTGGCCTACCGCGCCGCCGACGGCGAGCTGGTGGAGCGCGAGACCGAGGACCCTACGCGGTTGCTGCACGAGCTGACCGGCGAGGCCCTGGCCCGCGGCGAGAGCCTGCAGGAGCTGTCGGTCGCGCGGCCCACGCTCGAGGACGTCTACCTGGAGCTGACGGCCGATGCCTGACGCGCTCGCGCTGAGCTGGCGCCAGTACCGGCTCGAGCGGCGCATGTTCTGGCGCAACCCGAGCGCAGCCTTCTTCAACTTCGTGCTGCCCCTGTTGTTCCTTGCAGCGGGCGGCGCGATCCTGAGCGCCAGCCAGCACGATCTGAACAAGCTCGTCCCGGCGATCGCCGGCATGAGCGTGATGTCGACCACCTTCACCGCACTGGCCTACAACATCGTGTTCCTGCGCGAGCGGGGCGTGCTCAAGCGCATCCGCGGCACGCCGCTGCCGACGATCTCCTACTTCGGCGGGGTGGCGGCCAACGCAGTCACCAACACCGCCCTGCAGATCGCGATCGTGGTGGTGGCCGGACGCGTGATCTTCGGCATCGGCTGGCCGCCGCACGTGGCGACGCTGATCGTGTTCGTGCTCGTGGGCGTGGTCTGCTTCGCCGCGCTCGGCGTGGCCTTCGCCCACGTGATCCCCAACTTCGAGTCGACCGCGGCCTACGTCAACGCCGTGTTCCTGCCCGTGGTGTTCGTGTCCTTCTACGTGTTCGACTCGACCAGCGCGCCCGGCTTCGTCAAGACGATCGCCGCCGCCCTGCCGCTGGCGCCGCTGATCGAAGGTCTCTCCAGCGCGATGGTCGCCGGAGCACACAGCGCCAGCCACCTCGACGCGCTGGCCGTGATCGGCCTGTGGGGAGTGTTCGGGCTGTACTTCGCCGTGCGCGGCTTCTCATGGGAGCAGTCACGGACATGAACCGCGAGGATCGGAGCGCACCATGAAGCAACTCGCAGAGGGCGTCTACCAGCTGCGCGGCTGGCCCGCGGACGCGATCAACGTGTACCTGGTGGACGACGTGCTGATCGACGCTGCCACGCGCCAGGGCGAGCGGCGGATCATGCGCCAGCTCGCCGGGCGTCGGCTCAGCGCCCACGCGCTCACCCATGCCCACCCCGACCACCAGGGCGCGAGCCACGCGATCTGCGAACGCCTGCAGATCCCGCTGTGGTGCGGACAGGGCGACGTGCCCGCGATGGAGACGCCCGGCGGAGTCCGCAACTCGCAGGCGCCGGGCTGGCTGAACTGGCTGCAGCAGCGCTTCTGGACAGGGCCGCCGCATCCTGTCGCGCGGGCGCTGGTGGAGGGTGACGAGGTTGCCGGCTTCACGGTCCTCGAGAGCCCCGGACACTCGCGCGGGCAGGTGGCCTACTGGCGCGAGTCCGACCGCGTGCTGATCCTCGGCGACGTGCTCAACAACATGAACGTGATGACCGGCAGGGCGGGCCTGCACGAGCCACCCGAGGTGTTCACGCCCGACCCCGCCCGCAACCGGCAGTCCGCTCGCCGCCTGGCCGAGCTGCGCCCGACGCTGACCTGCTTCGGGCACGGCGCGCCGCTGCGCGACCCCGGCAGGCTCGCGGAGTTCGTCGCGCGCCTCCCCAGCTGAGCGCCCGCGTGAGCGAGAGCATCTTCACGCTCGAGGGCGAGCACTTCCTACCCACCGCCCATGCGCGCGGGCCGTGGGATCCCCAGGCCCTGCACGGCGGCGCGCCCGCAGCGCTGCTGACCGCGGCCTTCGAGCGCATCGAGCCGGGCGCGCAGCTGCCGATCGCCCGGCTGGGCTTCGAGCTGCTGCGACCGATCCCGTTTGCGCCGCTGCGCGTGTCCACGCGGATCGTGCGCCCGGGGCGCCGCGTGCAGGAGCTGGCCGGCGAGCTGCGCGCCGGGGAGGATCTGATCTGCCGGGCGAGCGCCCTGCGCGTGCAGCCGGTGCCGAACGATCTGCCGGAGTCCGCTCGCGAGCGCCCGCAGGCCCCGCCGATGCCCGGCCCGGACGCCGGCAAGCAGGTGCGCTTCGCGCTCGACGATGCAGCCGATGACGGCTTTGCGGCGAGCGCGATGGAGATGCGCTTCCTCGAGGATGCTCGGGCACTTGGACCGGCGCGTGTGTGGATGCGCCTGCGCCATCCGCTGCTGCCGGGTGAGGCCGTCTCGCCGCTCGCGCGCCTGGCGGCCACCGCGGACTTCGGCAATGGCGTCGGCGCGTCGCTGCCGTTCGCCGAGTACCTGTTCATCAACGCCGACCTGACCATCCACCTGCAACGCATCCCGCGAGGCGAGTGGATCGGCCTGGATGCGCGCACCCTGCTGCACGGTGGCGGCAGCGGACTCGCGGAGAGCGTGCTCCACGACCTCGACGGCGCTGTCGGCCGGGCCTTTCAGACGCTCGTCGTCCAGCCACGACCAAGATAGTTGCAGACGCAAGTATTTTGCTACTGTCGAAGGACCGTCCCGGCCGGGACGAGCACCCCTTCCAACAAGGAGCTCCCAATGTCAGCAGCCGATTCGACGACCGCCACCCAAGCCGCGCTACCCACGGGCACGTGGAAGGTCGACCCAGTTCACTCGAGTGTGGAATTCCAGGTCAAACACCTGGGCATCGCCACCGTCAAGGGCCAGTTCAAGGAGTTCGAGGGCACGCTCGAGGTTGGCCCCGACGGAGTCCTCGCGCACGGCAGCGCCAAGGTCGCAAGCGTCGACACGCGCGAGCCCCAGCGCGACGCTCACCTGCGCTCGCCCGACTTCTTCGACGCTGACACCCATCCTGAGATCACCTTCAAGTCGACCGCCATCACCCCGATCGACGACGAAAGCTTCGAGATCCACGGCGACTTCACGATTCGCTCGATCACCAAGCCGATCAAGCTGCAGGCCACGCTCGAGGGCACCGAGACCGACCACGAAGGGCACCCCCGCGTGGGCATCTCGGCGGTCGCGCAGATCAACCGCTCCGACTACGACATGAAGTTCAACATGGCCCTCGGCTCGGGCAACGTGGTCGTAGGCGACAAGGTCAAGATCGTGCTCGACATCTCAGCGGTCAAGGCGGGCGATTAACGCCCGCAGGTTCAGCCCAGGGCGACGTCGTCAGCCAACGACGACGTCGCCGAGCGCCTCATCGATCGCCGCCAGCGTGTCGTCGCCGAGGCGCACCCCGGCGGCGGCGGCGTTGGCGTGAACCTGCTCGGGGCGGCTCGCTCCAACGATCGCCGAGGCGACGTTGTCCAGACGCAGCACCCACGCGAGCGCCATCTGCACCATGCTCAACCCAGCGTCCTCGGCGATCGGCACGAGCCGCTGGACCGCCTCGAGCACCGGCGGCTGGATCAGGCGATCGATGAAGCCGCTCATGCTCTCGCTGGCCGCGCGCGAGTCGCCGGGCGGCGGTTGCCCCGGACGGTACTTGCCGGTGAGCACTCCCTGCGCGAGCGGCGACCACACGATCTGTGAGATGCGCTCGCGTTCGCACAGTGGAATCACGTCGGCCTCGGGCCCGCGCCACAGCATCGAGTACTGGGGCTGGCTGGAGACCCAGCGCTCGGCGCCGGGAGTCGTCAGCGACTGCTCGATCTTCTCGACCGGCCACTCGCTGAAGCCGATGTGGCGCGCCTTGCCCGCACGGACCACTTCGGTGAGCGCGGCCATGGTCTCCTCGAGCGGGGTCTCGGGGTCGTAGCGATGGCACTGGTAGAGGTCGACGTAGTCGGTCTGCAGCCGGAGCAGCGAGGCATCGATCTGCTTGTGGATCTGCGCGGCCGAGAGGCCGCGGTCGCTGTCGGACATCGGGAAGTAGACCTTCGTCGCCAGCACGTAGGACGAGCGCTCGCGCCCGCTGAGCACCTCGCCGAGCAGCGTCTCGGCGGCTCCCCGGCCGTAGACATTGGCGGTGTCGATGAAGTTGATGCCGGCCTCGAAGGCCGCATCCACACACGCCTTTGCCTGTTCGCGCTCGACCCCTCCGGAGTAGGTCAGCCAGGAGCCGAGGCTGATCTCGGATACCTCGATGTCGCTCGAGCCGAGCTTGCGGAAGTTCATGCCGGGATCACACTACCCTGCACGAGAGCGTCTCGAACCCTCCCTCCCGGCGATGACAACGATCGACCCTGATCTCCATATCGGCTCCGTGCATTTGGCTGTGGCAGACCTGCCTCGCAGCATCGACTTCTACGAGCGCGTGCTCGGCCTACCGCTGCTCTCAAGCGACGAGCAGACCGCCCGACTCGGAGCCGATCGCGCGCACCCGCCGCTGGCGCTCACGCGCCTGCAGAACCCCACTCCCCCGCCACACGACGCCACCGGGCTGTTCCACGTGGCGTGGCTTCATCCCTCACGCGCAGACCTCGCAGAGACCGTGCGCAGGGTGGCCGCGGCCGGCTGGCGGTTCGACGGCGCCGCCGATCACGGCGTCTCCGAGGCGCTCTACCTGAGCGATCCGGACGGGCTGGGGGTGGAGATCTACGTGGACCGGCCGCGCGCGCAGTGGCAGCGCCCGCCGGACGGGCACGGCGTGGCGATGTATACGCTGGCGCTCGATCTCGAGGACCTACTGGCGCAGGCGGGCGATGAGCCGAGCACTGCGATCGCGCCCGGCAGCACGGTCGGACACGTGCACCTGAAGGTCGCAGACGTGGAGCGAGCCAACGCCTTCTACCGCGACGCGCTCGGCTTCGAGGAGCAGGCGCAGATGCCCTCGGCCGCCTTTCTGTCAGCGGGCGGATACCACCATCACGTGGGCCTGAACTCGTGGCAGAGCCGTGGCGGCGCGCCCGCCCCGCCTGACGCACCGGGGCTGCGAGGGGTGGCCTTCGAGTTGCCAAGCGCCGACGCGCTCGCGCAGCTCGAGCGGGCGCTGCCGGATTCACTGAAACGCGCCAACGCCGACGCCCACGCCGACGCAACAGACGAGGGGCTGTCGCTGCGCGATCCCGACGGACAACTGCTCACCTTCGCCAACGGCTAGACCGACCGCCGAGCATGGACGCCCGCCCGGCGCCGTGACCCTCGGAGGTGCTGAGCGCCTGCAAGCTTGGCGGCCAGGTTCGGGCGAGGGCCGTTAGATGTTGAGCTCTGCGATCCAGGCGTCGATGACCGCTGCCGCCTCGGCGCCGATTCGCGCGTTGACTTCGCCCTGCGCTTCGGCCCAGGCCGCGCCGGCACGCACGAGCGTCTTTGATCCGAGCTGGGTGATCGCGACCGCGAGCGAGCGGCCCGAGGCCGAGCTTTCTGTCGTCGCGACCAGCCCCTTGGCCTCCATGAGCGACAGGTTGCGGCTCATCGTGGACCGCTCGACTGACAGCTTGTGGGCGAGATAGGCCGGCTTGACCGGGCGCTCCATGATGGTCAGTGCGCTCAGGATCTCCATTTGCGAAAGCGTGACTCCGGCGGGACGCAGTGCCTGCTCAAAACGTCGGCTCACGAGTCGTTGCAGGCGTCCCGCCCGCACGCCCAAGCATCCGTTTTGCATTGCTGCGGCCAGGTCCCGGGCCTGTTGTTGGTGGGTGGGTGGTGCGGTCACGCAAAGAAGTGTAGCTACACCTTGACAAGGTGTACATGCATCTGTATAGCTGTATCTACAACACCGACCTGGAGGAGCCGCCACGATGTCGAACATCGATCCGCTACTGGAGCGCAACCGCGCGTTCGCTGCCACCGACGTCCGCACCAACCTCGGGCTGCGCCCACGCACCGGGCTTTTTGTGATCACATGCCTCGATCCGCGCGTCGATCCCGCCGCGGTGCTGGGCCTCGAGCTGGGTGACGCGCCGGTGATCAGAAACGCCGGGGGCCGGGTGACCGCGACTGTCCTGCGAGACATCGCCTTCATCAGCTACATGGGCGAGAAGATGGCCGCCGAGGGGCCGCTGTTCGAGGTTGCCATCATCCACCACACGCAGTGCGGCACCGCTGCGCTCGCCAACGGGGACTTCCGGCATGACTTCGCGCACCGCACCGGCTATGAGCAGGAGGCGCTCGCACGCTCGGCGGTGCTCGATCCCGAGAGGACCGTCCGCGCCGACGTGGAGGCGATCCTCAGCGCCCCGGAGGTGTCGCGGCGGATCACGGTCTCCGGCCATGTCTACGATCTGGATTCCGGATTGGTGAGCACCATCGTCGCCCCCACGCACCCCCACGCCGGTCGTGCGGAGTCGGTGGCATGAGCTCCCGCAGCCCTCGATCCCGGCGTACCAGGGCCAGCACCATCGGTGGCGACCCGCCGTCCTGGCCCGGTGCTGGCGGTTGTGCTGCTTGCGGCGTTCGTGATCAACCTCGACTCCACGATCGTCAACGTGGCGCTACCGGCGCTCAGCCGCCAGTTGCACGCTTCCACCACCGACCTGCAATGGATCGTCGACGCCTACAACCTCGCGTTCGCGGCGCTCATCCTGACCGGCGGGACGATCGGCGACCGATACGGCCGGCGCGCCACTCTCGCCGGAGGCCTGGCGGTGTTCACGCTCGGTACCGGCGTGGCGGCGCTGAGCACCAGCGCGGGAGCCCTCATCGCCTTGAGAGTGCTGATGGGCGCGGCCGCGGCGTTCATCTTCCCCACGACTCTGTCGATCATCAGCCAGACGTTCTCCGAGCGAGCCGCTCGCGCGAAGGCGATCGGGGCCTGGGGTGCGACGACTGGCCTGGCAGTGGCCACCGGACCGATCGTCGGCGGCGTGCTGTTGGCGCACTTCAGCTGGGCGAGCATTTTCGTGGCGATGGTGCCGGTTTCGGCATTGGGGGTCATCGGAGCGATGCTGCTCATCCCCGGCGGGCACTCCCCGTCGGCTGATCGGCTCGACGTGCGCGGGCTGAGCGTCGCTGCCGTTGCCCTCGGCAGCCTCGTCTACACGATCATCGAGGCACCCAACGCGGGCTGGACGAGCGCGCGCACGCTGACCGGATTTGTCGTTGCCGTGCTCGGGTTCGTCATCCTCGTTGCGGTCGAGCGCCGTGCGGCGCACCCGATGCTCGATATCCGGCTGTTCGCCAACCTCCGCTTCACCGCGGCCAGCGGCGCGGTCACGATCGCGTTCTTCGCGCTGTTCGGGTTCACGTTTCTGATCATCCAGTACTTCCAGATCATGCGCGGCTACTCCGCGCTCTCAGCCGGCGTGCGGGTGCTGCCCGTCGCCGTGTCGCTCGCGATCGCTTCTGGGACGGGACCGCCGCTCGCTGTTCGGATCGGCAACAAAGCAGTGGTCGCCGGCGGACTGCTGCTCCTGGGCGGTGGGTTCTTCTGGGTCAGCTTCCAGAGCGCAACCACCTCCTACGGACTGATCGTCGGACAGATGATCCTGCTCGGCGTCGGCCTCGGCCTCTCCACCGCGCCTGCCACCGAGGCGATCATGGGCGTCGTCAAACCCGAGCAGGCCGGCGCCGGCTCTGCCGTCAACGACGCCACTCGGCTCCTCGGTGCCACCCTCGGCGTCGCAATCGTCGGCAGCGTCTCGATCAGCCTCTACCGATCCACCATCGCTCTCGCTGCCGTCCCCGCCGCTGCCCGTCACGCGGCGCAGGCCAGCTACGCCACCAGCCACGCTGTTTCATCCCAACTCCCCCCACTCCTCGGCCAGGTCCTCCAATCCGCAGCCAACCAAGGCTTCCTCAACGGGCTTCACGCCGGCTGCGACGTCTGCGCCGGCGTCTGCCTGCTCGGAGTGCTGATCGTCCTGGCCTTCCTGCCCCCGCGTCCCTCCGCCGCCCTTCCCGATCCCGCCGCCCTTCCCGATCCCGCCGTCTCACCGGCACTCGCCGGCTGATCGGTAGAGCTCAGGCGCTGGCAGAGGCTCAGGCGCTCGAGCTCGCCCGGACCCAGCTGCACTTCAGTCGAGTCGAGCAGGTCCTGGAGCTGCGCGGGAGAGGTGGCGCTGGCGATCGGGGCGAGCACGGTCGGCTGCGCGGCCAGCCAGGCGAGCGCGACGGCCGCCACTGTGCTTCGATGGGCCGCCGCGATCTCGTCCAACGCTTCGAGCACGGCGAAGCCGCGCTCGTTGAAGTAGCTCGCGCGCACGCCCGCCGCTCGTGGACCTTCCAGCTGCTCTGCGCCGGGCCGGTACTTGCCGGTGAGGAACCCCTGGGCGAGGCCGAAATAGGGGAGGCAGGCGAGGCCGTGGAGCTCGCATACCGGGGCGAGCTGGGACTCGTACTCGGCACGCTCCATCAGGTTGTAGTGCGGCTGCAGGGCCACATATGCGGCCATCCCGTCGCGCTCACCGAGCGCCAGTGCCTGCTCGAGGCGCTCTGCGCTGTAGTTGGAGGCGCCCGCGTAGCGGATCCTGGCGCCCTCGGCCAGCTCGTGGAAGGCAGCGAGTGTCTCCTCCAGCGGCGTGTCGGGGTCGTCGCGGTGGGCGTAGTAGAGGTCGACCGTGTCGATGCCCAGACGCTCCAGCGATCCCTCGATTCCCTGCTCGATGGCCCGCCTGGAGAGCCCGGGTAGATCCGGCGACATGCCGACCTTGGTGGCGATCACGAGCTGATCGCGGTTGCCACGCGCGGCGATCCAGCGCCCGATGATCCGCTCGGAGGCGCCAAGACCGTCGGCCCCGCGGCGCCCGTAGATGTCGGCGGTGTCGATGAAGTTCCCGCCCGCCGCGAAATATGCGTCGAGGACCGCGAAGGAGCGCTCCTCGTCGATCGTCCATCCGAACACGTTTCCGCCCAGACACAGAGGAAAGACGTCGAGGTCGGTGTTGCCCAGGCGCGCGATCACAGCAGGCTACCCCAGCGCCCGACTCACACACACCGACGGCGCTCGCTGCGCTCTCTACACTGCAGGCCATGAAGAAAGTCCTCGAGCTGATCCTCTGCATCCTGCACCCGATCGCAGTGGTGCTGATCTGGATCAACCTGCTGTTCCGCAGCGACATGGGCCTGATCGCGAGGGTGGCATGGGCGATCGCGTCGATCGTGCCGTTCGTGCCGTTCCTGTACGTGTTGAGCGGCAACGACTTCATCTAGCCACCGGGCGCTTCGCTGGACGCTAGCGTCGGCGTCCCATCGCAAAGCTCTGCACGGGCGGCGCCGCTGCGCGCATGCTCGAGCCCACATCGGCGCCCTGCGGCTCCTGCTCCCCGTCCGCCGGAGCGCCGCGCTCGCTGCCGGGCAGGCGATGCAGCTTCGCGGCTGCGCTCTGGGCCGATCCTTCCGCGCCGCCGTCCAGAAAGCTCTCCAGGGGCGCCAGCTCGCGCACGATCACGTTGATCACCGGCCGGATCTGCTCCTGCGCGCCGGCGCTCGCGCCGGCTGGCACGGGCGCACCCAGGGAGCGGATCTCCGCCTGCTCCTGTGAGCGCTCCAAGCGCCCGCGGGCGAGCAGCAACGGCTCGGCTCGCGCCAGCAGACGGTGGCGCTCGTAGACCTCCTTGGCGACGATCAGGTTGATCGTGCCGAACTCGTCCTCGAACAGCAGGAACATCGTCCCCCTGGCCGTCCCCGGCCGCTGTCTGGCGATCACGAGTCCTGCGACCGCCACCTCGCACCCGCTGGGCAGCCGCGCGAGCTGAGCGCTCGTGGCGAGCTTCGTCACGGTCAGGCGCTCGCGCAGGATCGCCAGCGCGTGCTCGCCGACCGTCACCCCGCTGGTTGAGTAGTCGGCGATCAGCCGCTGCCAGCGCCCGAGCTTGCGCAGGCGCGGCACCTCGGGAAGCGCCAGCGGCAGGGCGAGCTGGGTGCTCTGCCCCGTCGCATCTGCCTCGGCCGGCGCCGCCAACCCAAGCTGCCACAGGGCCGCGCGTCGGTCGCGCTGGCCGATCAGCCCGTCACAGGCACCCGCCCAGGCCAGCTGTTCGAGCGTCCGGCGCCGCACGCCGGAGCGGGCCGCCATGTCACCCAGGTCAGCGTAGGGCCCGTTTCGTTCGCGCTCGGCCACCAGCGCTCCGATCTCAGCGCCACCGGCGTCCTTGATGTAGCCGAGGCCCAGGCGCACGCCGCCGTCCTGCACCGTGCAGCGCACCTCCGAGGCGTTCACGTCGAGCCCCAGCACCGAGATCCCGCGATTTTCGGCCTCGTGGACGAGGCTGTCGGGGGCGTAGAAGCCCATCGGCTGCTCGTTCATCAGCGCACACAGGAACTCCGCTCCATAGTGGACCCGCAGCCACGTCGACTGGTAGGCCAGCAGGCCGAAGGCGGCGCTGTGGGACTTGGGAAAGCCGAAACCGGCGAACCCCTCGACCATCCTCCACACCCGCTCGGCGGTGGCCCGATCGGCGCCCACGTGGCGCTGTGCTCCTTCGAGGAAGCGCTCGCGCTGGCGCTGGAGCAGCTCGTGCGAGCGCTTGCGGCTCATCGCCCGCCGCAGGCCGTCTGCCTCCCCGGGCCTGAAGCCGGCGAAGGCTTCCGCCACCTGCATGACCTGGTCCTGGAAGATGATCGTGCCGAGCGTCTCCCTCAGGACCGGCTCGAGCGCCGGGTGCTCGAAGGGGATCTCGTAGGCGGGATCTTCGCGCAGGCGCTGGCGACGTTCGATGTAGGGGTTGATCGCGCCGCCCTGGATCGGGCCGGGGCGCACGATCGCCACCTGAATGGTCAGATCCTCTAGGTTCCTGGGCCGGGTGCGCAGCAGCGACTGCATCTGCGCACGACTCTCGATCTGGAACACCCCGACCGTGTCGGCCGCGCGAATCGCCCTGAAGGTCTCGTGATCGTCGAAGGGAATACGCGAGAGGTCGATGCGCTCCCCGCGCACGCGCTCGATCTCCTCCACACAGCGCTCCACTGCCGAGAGCATCCCCAGGCCGAGCAGGTCGATCTTCAGGAATCCAGCATCGGCGCACGAATCCTTGTCCCACTGCACCATCTGCCTGCCCTCCATCGCGGCGGGCACCACCGGACAACAGTCGATCAGCGGACGGGTCGAGACGATCATCCCGCCCGAGTGCTGGGAGAGGTGGCGCGGCAGGCCGTGGGCCTGCTCGACCAGATGAGCGAGCCAGCGCCAGCGCTCCGAGCGGATCCTGCCCGCGTCTGTGGACTCTGCTCGCCCCCTACCCAGGGCGCCCGCCACGTCGCTCTCCGATCCAGGTCCATACCGATCCGAGCCACGCGCCACGCGCTCGATCTCCCCGGCGGGCAGCCCGAGGACCTTGCCCAGCTCGCGGATCGCGCCGCGCACGCGAAAGGTCGGAAAGGCCGCCACCAGTGCCGCGCGATCGTTGCCATAACGCTCGTGCACGCGCGGGATCAGCCGCTCGCGGATGTCGCGCGGGAAGTCGAGGTCGATGTCGGGCAGGCCGTGCAGGTCCTCGTGCAGGAAGCGCCCGAGCGCCAGCCTGCCCGCCACCGGATCGATGTGCGAGAGCCCGGTGAGGTAGCAGACCAGCGAGGAGACCGAGGATCCGCGCCCGCGACCCGGCGCCAAGAGCGCGCGCACCGAATCCGGCCCGCGCACCTCGAGCGCGACCTCGCGGGCCAGCTCGAGCATCTCGTGGTGGAGCAGGAAGAAGCCGGGTAGCCCCAGCCGCTCGATCACCCTGAGCTCCTGCTCCAGGCGCGCGCCGGCCTCCTGGCAGGCGGCTCGCCGGGCGGCCGAGCGGCGCGGCGAGTCTGACCCATAGCGCTCTCCCAGACGTGCCCAGCAGAGCTCGGCCAAACGGCGCGAGGCTCCCTGCTCCTCAGCGCCCGGGTAGCGGTAGCCGAGGTCCTTGCGCAGGTCGAACGTCAGCTGCTCGGCGAGCGCCACGGTCTCGCGAACCGCCTCGGGATGGTCGGCGAAGCGGCTGGCCATCGCCTGCGGGGCGCTCATCACGTGGCTGTGGTTCCCCCGCCGCAGCGGCTCTGAGGCGTCGAGTGTCGCGTGATGGCGCAGCGCCACGAACGCGTCCTGCAGCTCGGCTCTCGCGCGGATGTGCGCATGGACGTCACCGGTGGCAACGCAGCTGACGCCCAGGCGCCGGGCGAGCGCCGCAAAGGCCCGGTTGCGAGCACGATCGTCGCGGGCATAGGGACGCTGCAGCTCCACATAGAGGCTGCTCGGACCGAATGCGTCGAGTAGCCGCCGCGCCGTCGGCTCGTCCTGCAGGCCGGTGCCGATCGCCGAGCGCCGTGCGCAGCCGGTCAGGCAGACCAGCCCCTCGGCATGCTCCAGCACGACCTGCAGCTCGACGCCGGCCTGGCCCAGCGTGCGCCGGGAGGATCTCTCGCGGGTATGCGCGTGGGCGTGGGTGACGATCCGGCTGAGGTTCCTCCAGCCCTGCTCGTTGCGCACCAGCAGCGTGAGATGGCGGCTGGAGGGCGGCTCGCCCGCGTCTGTGCCTGCGTGCTCGATTCCACTCACATCTATCTCAGCGCCGTGGATCGCCTTGACTCCATACTCGGGTGCGCTCTGCGCCAGCTCCATCGAGCCGCAGACCGAGTTGTGGTCCGTCAGCGCGAGCGCCGCATAGCCCAGCTCGCCGGCGCGCTGCGCAAGCTCCTGCGGCAGCGATGCGCCGTCGAGGAACGAGTAGGCCGAATGGCAGTGAAGCTCTACGTAGGGGGTGCTCATCAGGAGCCCTGGACGAACCACTCGCCCGAGCAGAGGTCGTGGAAGACGACGATGTTGCGACCGCGCGCGCCGAGCAGCTCCCAGTAGCGGCGGCGCAGGGGCTCGGCGGTCCACCAGCGATCCTCCACCAGCCACGACTCACGCAGCGCCTCCACCGCTTCGCCGTCCACGGCGACAGGAGCACGACCCCGCCAACGCACGCGCGCCGGACGGGGCTGGTTCAGGGTCCGCGCCATCAGAGGAGCGCCAGGATCGTGAAGTCGGCCATCGACTCACTCTGGGATCGGCGTGAGCACCACGCGCCGCTCGGGCACGCGAGAATCGGGGTCCACGCAGACGGCGCGCAGCGCGGCATCCGGCCCGGCCACCGCGCGCACCTGCGCGACCGCTTCGCGCAGCCGCACAGCGCGGATCGCCGGGCGGGCGGGATCCTTCTCGAACAGCGCTCCCTGATCGCTGGAGGGCGGACCGAAGCGCTCTACGCCCAGGCGCAGCACGCCCGCCGGGGCGGGCAGCGCAGCCAGGCGCAGCGACAGCGCCAGCCAGATGCGTTCGGGATCGCAGAGAGCCTGGCGGAAGACCACGCGCTCGCGCCAGCCGCCGCCCGCGAGCAGCTGCGCGGAGAGCGTGACCGCGCGCAGGGTGCGCCCGCGGCGCTCGTTGCGCGCCAGCAGCCGGTTCACCAGCACCCCCAGCACCCGTCCGAGCGCCATGCCCGAGCTGGCGTCGCCGACCTCCATCGATTCCTCCAGGCGCTCCTCCAGCCGGCGCGCCTGCAGCGGCGCGTCCTCCCCGCAGGCCAGCCGGTGGGCGAGTGTCCCAGCGGCCCCGAAGCGGTCACTCAGCGCTGCGCGCCCGAGCCTCTCCAGCTCGCCGAGCGTGCCCACGCCCAGGCGCGAGAGCGCCGGCAGCAACGCCGCGGTCTGCTCGCGAAAGCCGAGCAGACCAACCGGTCGCCCCGCCAGCCAGCGTCTGGCCTCCTTGCCCTCCAGCACCAGCGCCCGGCGCGAGCGCGCCGCCAGGGCGGCGCCCAGCGCACAAAAGCGCGTGGGGCCGGCCCCGATCCGCGCGGGCCGGTCGAGCGCACGGCGCACGGCGGCGATCGTCGCCTGATCGCCTCCGTGCAGCGAGCGCAGGCCGTCGGTCTCGAAGTAGGCCATGCCGTACCCGGCCGGCTCGACCGCCGCGCCGATCGATTCCAGAGCGCGCAGCGCGGTCTCCCAGGCCTCGGCCACCCGTACCGGCTCCGCCGGCACCAGCACGAGATCGGGGCAGCGCGCGAGCGCCTCTCCCAGCCCCATCCCCCGCATCACCCCGAGCGCCTCCGCTCCCCCCGAGACCTCCCCCACCCGCTGCTCTGCCCCCGCCGCGGGCGCCACCGCCAGCGCGCTTCCGGTGAGCGCCTGCTGGGCGAGCTTGAAGCGGTCCCCGGCGGCTACAGCGAGCTCGAAGCGGGGCAGGTGCACACAGACGATCATACGAACACATGTTCGCATATGACCGTCGCGCGGTCAATCCATCGTCAGCGGGCCCTCTGCCGATCCGCTCAGGAACTGGCGCACGAAGGCGTTCTCGGAGGAGAACATCCTGGCCGCATCGCCGGCCTCGACGATCCTCCCCCGCCACAGCAGCGCGATGTACTCACCGATCCGCCGCGCTGAGGCGATGTCGTGGGTGACCACGATGTAGGCGCCGCCGTGGATCGCGTGCATCTCCTGGATCAACTCGCACAGCAGCGCCGTGCGCACCGGATCCAGGCCCGAGTCGGGCTCGTCGAAGATCACGATCTCGGGCTCCATCACGAGTGCCCGCGCGAAGCCGGCGCGCTTGCGCATGCCGCCAGAGAGCTGCGAGGGAGCATCGTCCATCGCCTCCCCCAGGCCGACGTCGGCCAGGCGCTGGGTGACGCGCTCGGAGATCTGCGCCTCGGAGTAGTCGGTGTGCTGGCGCAGCGGAAAGGCGACGTTGTCGAACACGCTCATCGAGCCGAACAGCGCCCCGTCCTGGAAGAGCACGCCGATCTTGCGGCGCAGCTCCAGCAGCTTGGGCATCGTCAGGCTGGGAACGGACTGGCCTTTGACCACGATGTCGCCCGAGTCGGGGAACATCAGCCCGATGATGTGCTTGATCAGCACGCTCTTGCCGGTGCCGGACGGGCCGAGCACGACCGTGATCGTGTCGTCGGGGAACGCCACGTTCAGCCCGTTGAGCACGGGCACGCCACCGAGGCGCTTGTGGACGTCGACGCAGCGGATCGACCAGTCGCCCGACTCGGTGTCGCCTGAGAGGTCCAGCTCGCTCGAGTGGTACTCGAAGTCGTCGGCCATCACCCTTTCCCTCCGTAGGTGACGTGCGGGAACTGGCTGGTCTGGCCGTTGAACTTGAACGGCCCCTGCTGGTTGCACGAGGGGGCGCCGATGGCGTTGGCGCTGCCGGGCTTGTTGGCGACTTTGAATTCGATGATCTGCTGGATGATTTCTTCGGAGATCGTTTCGTTTGCCGGGCCGCTGACCGAAGGCGCCGAGCTCGAGCAGGTGCTGCTGTTGAACACCGGCAGCCCGCTGGCGAGCGAGTGGTAGGTACCCGTCAGCGGATATGCGTTCGAGCGGTCGGTCCCGAGCCGGCTCGGATAGATCGCAAGGCTCTCGGGGCTCAGCACCTGCATCGAGGTCAGGAAGTGCTCCTTGGGGCCCGCTGTGCCGCCTTCGACGTTGCTGTTCTTTTCGCTCGCCGCGGAGGCTGCGGTGAAGTTGGCGAAAAATGCCTGCAGCTCGGGCACGTATTCGCCTGTGTACTGCAGGAACGGGTCGAGGTTGTGCAGTACGGGACGGATGTTTTCGAGCACCGGCACCGTCAGGTCGAGTGTCTTCTTGACATCGGGAAGCCCGACCTTGGCCGCCTTGGTCAGCGGTCCCAGCGAGGTCAGGAACCTGTCGAATTCGGGCGCGAACGGCTTGGCCGTCTGCAGCAGCGCCGAGAGCCGGCGCTCGGTCGGCTTGAATTCGTCGAGGAACGGGCTCGCGTCGGCGGCGAAGCGGTCGAATTCTTTGAGCGCCGTGCGCGAGTTGCGCTCGAAGGCGGGCAGCGCGCGGAAGGCGGCGGCGAAGGCCTGGCTGCGTTCGGCCGCCGCATGGAAGGTGCGCTCGCCGTTGACGATCAGGCCTTCGAGCTGGTGGTCGCGGCTGGCGAGCGCGTTGAAGACCACGCCGGTGTTGTGAACGAGCTCCCGCACCGCTCCTTCCTGGGCGTCAAGGACGGTCACGAGCCGGTTGGTGTGTTCGACGAACGGTTCGAGCGCGGCGAAGTCGGCGTTGATCGCTTCGCCCTTGCCGTTGATGCCTTCGGCGACCGACTTCTGCCAGAGCTGGAAGTCCTTGCGCGTCTTCGGATCGAACGCCGAGAGGATGTCGTCGAGCGTCACCGACGGTTCGACCTGGCTGGTGGCAAGCTGCGCCCCGTCGGGCAGGTAGGGGCCGCTGCGGCCCTCGGGGATCAGCTGCACGTAGGTCTCCCCCAGCAACGTCTTCTGGCGCAGGATCGCGTGCATGCTCGCGCGGATCGGGGCGTACTGGCCTGCGACTTCGAGCGTGGCGTGCGTGCGCCCGTCGCTACCGAGCTTGAGCGAGATCACGTGTCCGACGTTCACGCCGCTGATGCGCACGTCCGACTGTTCGGCCAGTGCCAGGGTGCGGGGGAAGGCGACCGTCATGCGATAGCCCTTGGGCTTCAGCGGCAGCGGGCCGCCGAAGGACTCCCACAGGAACATCAGCAGCCCGAAGCAGCTGAGCACGAACAGGATGATCACGAGGATGTTGCCGAGCGTCGGCGCGCGCTTTTGCATCTCAGCCCTTCCCTGTCTTGGTGCCCGTGGAGGCCGCTGCGGCGAAGGGGCTCGAGAGCTGCCCCCCGGCGGGGAGCTTGGTGTGCCCGTGCAGGCCCGCGGTGGTGATTGGCAGGCCCTGCGGAGTGAGCAGCCCCTGGCTGATGCATTCCTGCTTGGTCGGCGGCTTGAGCAGGCCGACGAGGAGGTTCACGCTCGGGTTGACTTCGGAGACGCCCTTGAGCAGTTTCAGGATTTCGCAGTTGAAGTAGACGACGCTGCGTCCCACCGGCCCGTTGGCGTCGGCCGAGCTGACCACGCTGTTGAGGTTGTGGTTGGCCCAGTCGAGGAAGAACAGGAATCCGCCCTTGCTCGACCCCGGGTTGTAGGCGAGCTCGTTGAAGAATTCGTTGAGCACCGAGAAGCTGATCGACAGCTTCGGCAGCGATTCGGCGAACGGCTTGGTGGCAGGCGCGATTTCGTTGACCACCGGCAGGATCTTGCGGGCGAAGGGACGGATTTCGTTCTTGAAGATCGGCGTGGTCTTAAGCGCGAGGCGGCGCGTCGCTTCGTTGGCGGGCCCGAGCGATTTGGCGAACGGGTCGAGCTGGCGCACGGTCGGGCCGAGCACGTCGCTGGCGGTGCCGAGCTTGCCGAGTCCCACGGCCGTCTTGTGCAGCGCGCTGGGCAGGAGGTGCAGCGTGCTCTTGAGACCGGCTTCCTCCTGGGCGAAGGTCTGGAAGACCGCGTTGGAGGAGTCCACGAGCTGTGCGATCTGCGTGTCCTTGGTGCCGAGCGCTTCCATCAACAGCCTGAAGTTGTGGATCGAGCGAGCCACGTTGGCATGCCGGATTTCGAGCTGCTGGGAGATCTCCTGCGCGTAGCGCGCTGTCGGGTCGAAGCGCTTGAGCACCGCCGCGAGCGCGGCCCCGTTGTGCTTGAGCCCTTCGCCGGCGCCCGCCAGGAGCTCCTGCAGGTAGCCACGCGTGTCGGCGTCCAGTCCGGCCAGGAATTCGTCGAAGTCGACGTTTGGCGCGGTCTGCGACAGCGGGATCACCTGCCCGCTGCGCAGCTTGCCCGCGGAGGGCGTGCCGGGATTGACCTCGATCGTGATGTCCTGCAACTGGGTCTTGGGGCGCAGCAGCAGCGTCGCGTTGCGGTAGATGCGGGCGTATTTGGGGGTGACTTTCATCGTCACCGTGGCGATCCCCTGGTGCAGGTCGACGCTGTCGATTTCGCCGATCTTGGCGCCCGCGATCGTCACCGCCTGGCCCTGCCCGGGGGTCACCGCCTGGGCCGTCTGGAACTCGGCCTTCAGCGTGTAGTAGTTGCGTCCCAGCACGGGCACCCACCCGGGGAGCTTGAGGTTCTCGTGGGCGAGGATGTATCCGCCGACGGCAGCCGCGACGACGATCATCGTGACCACCGCGAGGAACGCCGTGCGGTAGCGCTCGATCTGGTCGCGGACGCTCAGTCCGCCTTCGTGACCCTCCGCGGCGGTCATCATCCCCCCCCGTCAGCCGCGCCCTGCGACAGCGGGCCGTTGAAGTTGGGCAGCGTCTGCGTGTAGCAGGGCACGAGCGGCTTGTATTCGGGCTCGCTCGCCGGGTAGGCCGGACGGGTGCCCTGCGGCGGAAGCGGTGAGCGCCCGAGCAGCTTGACGCCGGGTTTGAGGGTGGTGCCGGCGATCCCAGTCGGCTGCGAGCGCAGCGTCTGGCCGCTGTTGCCGACGAGGAATTTGACCGCGGTGCCGTTGCCGTCGAAGCCCTGCCCGATGCCGCTGAGGCCGACCAGGCTGTACCAGAACTCCTTGTAGTCTTCGACGCCCGAGGTGGCCGCGCCATCCTGGATCTTGGTGTTGCCAGCCGGGATGATCACGTTCGTCAGACATTTGTTGAAGAGGTCTGTCTGGTGGAACAAGGGGTTCGATTCACCCTCCACGCCCGCAACGCCGGGGAGCGCTTCGTCGAGGCCCTTGGCGACTCCTCCGAGCTCGCTCGCCGACAGCGACGCCTTCACCTGTTCGATCCATGGCAGCGCCGCCTTGACCGTCGCCGGGGTCGCACGGACGCCCGGCAGGATGTCCTTCGCGAATCTGCGCGTCGGCGGGAGCGAGGCGTCGAGCGAGGACAGGCCCCGGTCGATGCCCTTCAACGAGCTGGGCAGCTCCGCCACGGTCGCTTTGAGGCTCGACGACTGCGATGCGAACGACGCGAAGAAGGTATTGAAGTTGCCGATCAGTTCACCGAGCTGCTGCTCGTGCACGTTCAACCCAGAGGTGACTTTGCCGACGCTCGCCACGAGCTTCGAGAGATCGTGTTCTTCGGTGCCCGTGATCGCCTGGTTGATGATCGCCGTGCCGCGCAGCGCCTTGGGACTGCGGTGGTAGGTTTTGTTGAGTGCCTGCGCAGCGTTTACTCCGCGCACTTCGGCTTCCTGTTCTGCGTCTGCGGCGGCGTTCGGCTTCTGGGTCAGTGCCTTGCCGTATTCGATCAGGAACGTCTGCAGGTTGGCGCGCGTGTCCGTGTTGAGCGCATCGAGCACCTGGTCGAGCTGCACGGGGTCCGATGTCTGGGTGATCGGGATCGTGTGCCCCGAGGAGATCGAGTTGGCCGACGGGCTCCCCGGTTGGAGTTCGACGAACCAGTTGCCTTCGAGGAAGATCCGCGGACGGATCTTCAGGGTCGCGTCGGAGTGGATCGGCAGGCCGCGCGATTCGATTTCCATCGTCACGAGGCCGGCCTTGCCCTGGCGCTGAATCGAGCTGACCTTGCCGACATCGACCCCGGCGATCCGCACCGGAGACTTCGGTTTGATGTTCACCGCGGTGGCAAACTCGGCCTTCAGCCTGAAGCCGTGTTTGAACGGGATGTGCTTGGTGAAGCCGAAGTAGACCACGAGCGCCACCAGCACGATCACGATGATCCCCGTGCGCACGGGCTTTGAGCGCTGCAACTCGACGACCGGGATGTCGTCGTGGCGACGCCACCAGCGTGCACGGCTCATTTCTTCGCCCCCGTGCCGAGGCCGAGCGCCTTGAGCGTCGCGGCGGGATACTTTTCGCCGTACAGGTTTTCTTCGCGGCTGGTGATTTCGCGGTTCGGGGTCACCTCGGCGGCCGGGATGTTGCCGATCACCGACTGGCGTTCGATGTATTTCTCGTTGCCCGCTTCACACAGCTGGGGCTGACCCGGACCGGCGACGTTGGGGTAAGGGTTCGAGTGGACGTGGTTGGTGCCCGCGTCGGGGATCAACCTGTGGCTGATCGCTTCGAATTCGGGAGAAGGAGCGTTGGCGATTCCCGAGGAGGGATAGCCCTCGTTGTTCGTCCCGGTCGGAGCGAGCACGAGGCCAGCGCGCGCCACGGTGCCGACGCCGATGCTCTGGGACTGCAGGCTCGCGACGTTGCGGAAGGCGAGCGTCCAGTAGTTGCACACAGACTGCTCCGGCGCGACCCCCGCGAGCAGCGGATTGCCGACTTCGAGCGTCTGCGTGAGATCTTCCAGTCCCAGCTCGGCGACAGGGTTTTCGGCGAAGGACCGCAGCGCCTGTGAGGATTCGGCCAGACTGCCGTTCAGCGCCGTGGCTGCCTTCAGGTTCACAGCTCCTTCCGCAAAGGCGTGGCCGAGCGGCGGCGCCACGGTCCGCAGCGAGGTCGCGCTCGGACGCAGCAGGTGCATGAATTCGGTTGCCTTTTCGACCAGGGGCGCCTCGTAGGGGAGCGAGTAGGTCGCCTGCTTCAGCGCCGCCGGGCCACCCTCGGTGGCGGCTTCGAGCGACGGCGTGACGCTCGCGAAAGCCTTGAAGAAGGTGTCGACGTCACGCCAGCCGGCAGCGTTCTGTTCGGTTACCGCGGCCGTCTGCGACGCCGCTCGGTCGAGCGCGACGAACAGCTCGCGCAGGCCGGTCGACGGCTGGGCGAGGTTGTGCAGCACCGGCACCCCGTGGGTCACGAGCGGCTTGAGTTCGTGGATCGTGACGTTCAGGCCGACGCCGCGCCCGGCGAGGCCGTCGCCGAAGTTGTTGGTGTTCTGCTTGATCGCCGTGCGCGTCGGCTTGTCGAACATGTTGAAGAGTTCGTCGATGTTCACCGGTTCGGTGGTCTGGCTGACCGGGATCGTGCCTCCGGCCTTCAGCGTCTGGCTCGATGTGCCCTTTTCGAGTTCGAGGTACTTAAGGCCGATCGCGGACACCGACTGCACGATCGCCCTGGTGTTGGCAGGCAGCCGTTCTACTTTCTTTTCGAGCTTGAGGTCGGCGATCGCGTTGACTTTGCCGGTGCGCTTGCTCTGGCTGATCGTGAGCGAGCTGACCACGCCCACGCGCGTGCCGCCGATGCGAACCTGGTTGGAGGGCTGCAGGCCCGCGCCCTCCGGAAGTTCGACTTTGATGTTGTATGTCGGCACGAACGGGAGCCCGTTGTTGGCGTTGTAGGACAGGAAGACCGCGACCAGCACGATCAGGGTGGTGACTGCGCCGATCAGCAGCGGGCTCGCGGCGAGTGAGTTGCGGCGCCGACGATCCATCAGGGCGTCTGTGTTGGGTCGCAGCTGAGCAGTTCGCCGTCGACGAACGGCGAGGAGCCGTCCGCGGCCGGCTGGGTGGCGGCGCCTGGGCAGCGGCGCAGCTGTCCGGTCTTCAGGCCTTCGAGCGCTCCCCGCGGCGAGGTCGGGGTGAGCGTGTTGTTGGAGCCGAGCTTGAAGTCGGGCAGCACCGGGTTCAGTCGCGCGTAGTGACCGTTGGCGTCGTAATAGGAGGAGGCCTGGCCGAAGGTCCGCAACGTGCCCGCCAGGTCTGGCGCGTAGGGGCCGAAGAAGGCCGTGATCGGGACCGACTGCTTGAGCGAGGTGACGGTGCTGGGCGAGCTGCTCGAAAGGGTCTTGGCCAGCGCGGGAAGCCCGCGCACGAGGTCGGTCAGGTCGTTGTTGGCGCCCGGCCGGTTGAACGCGGTGCTGAAGTTGCTCACCACCGGGGTGGCGCTGCTCAGCAGCGGGCGCAGGCGTGCCAGCAGTGTGGTCAGCGGCTTGGTCGCCGGGCGCTGCGTGTCGACCAGCTGCTTGAGCGCAGCGAACGTGGACGGCAGTTCGGCGAAGGTGCGGTTGCCCTGGCGCAGCGTGAGCGGCAGCTGACGCAGGCCTTCGGCCAGCTGCGTCTGCTGGGAGCCGACCGCCGTGAACGTCTTGTTGGCGTTTTCGACCAGATCGGTGAGCTGTTCCTTGCGCGCCCCGATCGTCGTGACGGCCTTGGCGGTTTCGACGAGGAAGTTGGTGAAGGTCGGCTGGTCGCGGACCAGCTCGGAGAAGAAGTGGTCGGTCGCGCTGAGCGCCGGGGCGAAGTATTCACTCGATTCGCCGAGCTGCTTGCCCGCGCCGGCATACTGTTCGGCGGTCCCTTGGATGAAGCCCTGCAGCCCCTTGCGCGTCTTGGGATCGAGCGTGTTGAACAACTGGTCGAGGTCGGTGACTTGGCCCGTTGCGCTCGCGCTCAGGCGCGAGCCGCTCGCCAGCGTGGGGTTGTTGTTGGGCCCGGGTTCGAGCGCTATGTAGCGGTTGGCGACGCTCGATAGCGAGGGCACGCGCACCTGCGCGAGCGTGCCCTGGTGCAGCGGCGTCAGCGAGGAGTCGACATGGATCGTGATCAGGGCTTTGAAGTCGCGGGTCAGCACGATGTTGGTGACGCTGCCGACGGGCACGCCCCCGACCTGCACCTGATCTCCACGCACCAGCTGGTCGGCTTCTTTGAATTCCAGGCGATAGGAGGCGCCACCGCCGCCGCCAAACACGAGGAACGCCACCAGCAGCACGATCAGCGCAAGCGCGAGCACCGCGACGATCCTTCCCGGGCCGGTGCGCGAGTGCACGCGCGGGGCTGGGCCACCGGGCGGGTTCGGCGGGGGAGGCGGTGCCGCCGGCGGGCTCGGGGGACTAACCGTTGCCATTCGCAAGGTCCTCCGGGCGACCGCTGGGGAGCATCGAGGCGCTCATTTGCCGAGCAGGTAGTTGAGGAGCAGGCTGCCCGCGCCCGAGGATTCGGCTTCGCTCGAGCGGGACGCGGAGATGCCGGAGGCGCCGGCCGGCCGGCTGGAGCCGGCGGGCGGCTGCGCGGCCGGCGTAGCGACGTTGCTCTTGCCGGTGCCGACGGTGCCGGTGGCCAGTTCGTTCGCGCTCGGCGCGCTGCCGGGATATTTCGCGACCGCTTCGGCGGGAGTGGCGCCGTTCACGACGGCCAGCGTGCGCGCCATGATCAACCCGTTCGATTCCGTGCCCTTGGTCGATGCCTTGGTCGCCGTGGAGGATTCGGCGCTCGAGCCCTTGCTGAAGATCGCGCGCACACAGCCGTAGGGGACTCGTTTGATGTCGTATTTGAGGCAGGTCGTTCCCACGCCTTCGGCACGGAGGAAGTGTCCGAGCGCGTCATAGCCGTTGGACGCGCCAGCGCCGAGGAAGATGAAGTCGAGTAGACGCTCGAGACCGCCGGTCTTCTGCAGGCTGCTGAGCAGCTCGGCGAGGTTGCCCGAGAACGGCTTGGCGGATATGCCGAGCGATTTCAGCCGTGCCAGCAGCTGCCTGGCGCCGACGACCGCCGGACCGGTGACCTTGGAGGTCTGCCCGAGGTTCTGGAAGAAGGTCGATGAGCTGTTCGAGAAGCCGGGCAGGCTGGTGAAGGCCTTGTCGATCGCAGGCGCAGCGACTTTGAGGTTGGTGAAGACCGGGGTGGTCTGTTCGGCGAAGCGCCCGAGGCGTTCCATCGCCGGCCCGAGCTGTTCGAGGAACGGCGGGAAGTCTTTGAGGTTCTGGGCGAGTGCGCCGCGGTGCGCAGCGGTTGCCTGCGCGACCTTGTTGCTCTGTTCGATGAAGTCGGCCACGTGCTGGCGCACGGCTGCGAACGGCGCGAGTGCTTTGTCGGAGTCGACCGCCAGCTTCGCGAGCACGTGGTTCTCGCCCGCGAGGATCGCGAGGACCCTGTCGAGTTCCTGCAGCGCGGGGTTGGCGCGACGGATGACCGCGTTCAGATCGCTTCCGCGTCCGGCCAGACCGGCGCCCAGTTCGTTGATGATGATCGTCAGGCGCTCGCGTTCGGGCAGCCGGCTGATGTCCCCGAGCAGGTCCACGTCGACGGGGCTGTGGGTGTTCTGTACGGGCAGCAGATATTCCCCTTCGCCTTCGTGACCCTTGGGGATCCGCTGCAGCGCAGCCGGCAGCGGGGTGCCTTCGACACGCGGCTGTGTGGGTAGGCAGTCGACGTACTTCTCGCCGATCAGCGCCTGTGGGCGCACCGTGCAGCTGGCGTCGGCCCTGAAGTCCTGAAAGCCCGTATTTTCGATGTGCAGCACTACGGCGGCCTTGGCTTGGGGCGTGGCCGTGACCGAGCCGACGGCGCCGACCTTGACGCCGTCGATCTTGACGTCCTCGCCGGAGATGATGTTGCCCGCGTCGTCGAAGATCGCGCGCACGGTGTAGCCCTTGTTCGAGCCGCCGGCCGAGCTGGCCAGCAGAGCGACGAGCACGAGCGCCACCACGCCGGCGGCACCGATCGCGCCGCCCGCCATTCTCCTACGCCCGACGGTCTCCTTCCTCACCCCGATCCTTCCTTGCCGTGTCACAACAGTAGGGCGACCCCACCATCCTGGTGAGGTCGCCCGTCCGACTCTGCTTGTAGCGAGCTTACGCCGTTGAGGGCGCCGCTACCTGTCGCTGCTTACTTCTTGGGGCACGGTGCTTTGTATGCAGCAAGCACGGTCTGTTCTGGCAGCCCGCCGAGTGCGGCGAACTTCAGTTCGGCCTTCACGTTGAAGCCGCCCTTGGGGCACTGGCCCTTCTTCGGGAGCGTGCCGTAGTAGAGCGTTTTGCCGCCTTTCTTGATGGCCGAGCCGACCTTGATTTTGATGGAGCTCGCCGAACCGTCCGGAGCGCCGGGAACCGTTTCGATCAGCGGCACCGTGGTCACGAGCCCGGCCCGAAGCCACCGGCGCCGTTGAGCTGCGTGTATTTACCGGTCGATGCAAGTTCGATCGATGCCGGCGTGTGGCCTTCGATGTAGACGTTGAGGCCACCGGGCCCGTAGAAGGATTCAAGGCTGACTTTCTCCGGAACACGTTCGCTGCCGAACACGACGAACCCTTCGGCTTCGCCTTTCGGACCGGCCTTGGACAGCTTCGGGCACTTGGCCGGTTCGTGCTGAACCTGGATCGTCGCGACTGGGCAGGTCGGGAAGCCGGCGGAGTGGATCTTCGAGCCCTTGGGCAGGAAGACGTTGACCCCGATCAGCGGCGGTGAGTACCCGCCGTATTCCGTCCCTGAGATATGAAATTCAGCTTCGACGGCGGCGCCCGCTCCGTAGATGTTCCCCGTGTGGGGGAAACCCGGGATTGGCACTGCCGTCGCTTTGAAGGTGACCGTCGGTGCGGCCGACGCTGTACCCGACAGCGCCAGCACGGCGAGGCCGAGTACGGCAAGACAGGTGGATGCTCTGCGCATCAGTTCATCTCTCCTCTTTTGATGGACAGGTCCGCCTCGATCCGGGTAGCTCCGGAGCCATGCCGGTCCGGCGACATCGAGATCCCTACCCCCAAGGCAGGGAACAGTGGCGACTTTCTAAAGCAACCTTATCCGCCTCAGGCGATGCGTTCAAGTTTGAACCGACGCCCTTGCACGGACGGTTCGCTGTCTACCGACGGCGATCGTGAGCTCAAGCCGTCCGGCGCAACGCCAAATGACGCGAAGAAGGCCAAGCCTCACCTTCATCCAGAGGGTGATGCCTCGGCGGAGAAGCTCGAGCTGGGCCCCCTCGAAAACCACGCCGACCGGTTCGAGGATGACCTGCCGGGGGCCGGCCTCGACACGGCCGGCGACGATCGCGCTCAGTCCCAGGGTCGCGGCCGTGGCGACGAGCGCCTCGCCTTGGCCGGGCGCGCAGTAGAGGGCGTAGCCGGCTCCCATGTTGAACGTCGAGTACGCCGCCTGGGCATCCAGGCCCGCCTGCCGCACGAGGAAGGCGAGCACCTCGGGCACCTCCGGCAGACGCTCGATGCGATAGGTCAACGGCTTGCTGGGACGCATCAGCTTCAGCAGGCCGTGACCTGTGACGTGACTGATGTAGGTCAGGCGGATGTCGGACTCGAGCAGCGCTGCGAGCAGCGCGACGTACATGCGCGAGGGGGCCAGCAGGGCCAGGCCGAAGCTGGCGCCGCTGGGCAGCTGCGTGGCATATCCGCCGGGCAGGCCGTCCGCGACCAGTCGCGCCAGCGAGGCCCCATTGGCGTGCAGGCCGCTCGAGGCGACGAGCACGATCTCATCGCCGGGGGCGAGATCCTCGCCGAGTATTGGCGCGCGGCCCGCGGGCACGACTCCGACCGCAGCTCCGGCGAGCTCGATGTCCTTCTGCTCGAGCAGCCCCGGAAGCGACGGCGACTCCCCCCCTCCCCACACGCAACCCGCGTCGGCGCAGGCCGCGCGCCATCCCTCCAGCAGAGCTCCGGCACGCTCGTGCTGGGCGTACCACTCCGAGGCGCCGGTGGCGAAGTAGGCGTTGACCACGAGCGGCAGCGCGCCCACGCAGCAGAGATCGTTGAGGATCGCAGCGACCGTGTCGTAGGCGACGGCACCGAAATGGTTCACGCCCTGCTGCTCGAGCACGTGGCGGGCGATGATCGACTTCGTGCCGAGGCCCTCGACCACGAACGCGAACGCCTGCTCGCCCAGCTCGAATACGAACGCGGGCTCGCCACGTGACGAATCGAGCGAGCGCCCGCCGCGAGCGGCCAGCAGCGAGGAGGTGGACATGGCCTTGGCCATCGCCAGGCGCTTGCCCGCGTCAAGCGCGTCGTAGTCGACTCCGGCCTCGCGGTAGCTCGCACCTTGCTGGCTCATCAGCGATGATCCTAAGCCCATTGCTGCCGACGAGGAGAACGATGGACTTCGAGCCAAGCCAGCGCTGTAAGGAATTCCAGGAGCGCCTCACGGCGTTCATGGAGGAGCACGTGTACCCGGCTGAAGCCGTATACGAGCGCGAGATCCACGAGTCGGGCAACCCCCACCACCAGCCGCAGGTGATGGAGCAGCTCAAGGCGCATGCGCGCGAGGCGGGCCTGTGGAACATGTTCCTGCCCGACGCCGAGCACGGCGCCGGACTGTCGAACAGCGACTATGCGCCGCTCGCGGAGATCCTCGGCCGCTCGGCGATCGCCTCGGAGGCTTGCAACTGCTCGGCGCCCGACACGGGCAACATGGAGGTCCTGCACCAGTTCGCGAGCCCGGAGCAGCGCGAAAGCTGGCTGACGCCCCTGCTGGAAGGCGAGATCCGCTCGTCCTTCGCGATGACCGAGCCCGACGTGGCCAGCTCGGACGCGACCAACATCTGCCTACGGATCGAGCGCGACGGCGAGGACTACGTGCTCAACGGGCGCAAGTGGTGGATCTCCGGCGCCTATCACCCCAACTGTCGAATCATGATCGTGATGGGAAAGACGCGAGCCGACGGCCCCCGCCACCGTCAGCAGAGCATGATCCTGGTGCCGATCGACACCCCCGGCGTCGATGTGATGCGCAACCTCACGGTGTTCGGCTACGACGACCACGAGGGCCACGCCGAAATCGACTTCAGCGACGTGCGCGTGCCCGCCACTAACCTGATCGCCGGCGAGGGCGACGGCTTCATGATCGCCCAGGCGCGCCTCGGGCCCGGACGCATCCACCACTGCATGCGCGCGCTCGGCGCCGCCGAGCGCGCGCTCGAGGCGATGTGCGCGCGCGCCGTCTCGCGTGTGACGTTCGGCCAGCCGATCGCAACGCGCGGCAACGTCCAGGACTGGATCGCCGAGTCGCGCATCGAAATCGAGATGGCGCGGCTGCTCACGCTGAAGGCCGCCTGGCTGATGGACACGGTCGGCAACCGCCAGGCGCGCACCGAGATCTCGGCGATCAAGGTGGCGGCCCCGAACGTGGCCCTGAAGGTGCTGGACCGCGCGATCCAGGTTCACGGCGGCGGCGGCGTCTCGAGCGACTTCACGCTCGCGTCAGCCTACGCCCACCTGCGCACACTGCGGCTGGCCGACGGGCCCGACGAGGTCCACAAGCTCTCGATCGCTCGGCGTGAGCTGGCCCCGCACCTACCCCGCGAGGACTGACCGCGGCGCCCCGGCGCGAGCCCAGCTCGCGGGTTAGACGCCGCGCAACCTGGGTAGGACCTGCGCATGAGGCAGGCAATTGTCGTAGCTTGACGTGTGGGAGCACGGAAATTGGGCGGGGGAGCCCATGCTCGAGAGGGAGGTCGATTGTGGGATCAAAAGCTTGTTCAGCAGCCGCCGCATTGCTCGTATCGACGATCGTCGCCGTGGTGGCGCCGACGGCCCAGGCCTCGTTCGGGGTCACGGAATCGAACTTCGAAGCCGGCACCTGCACGGTCGCGTCCTGTCTGTACTCGAGCGCACCAGCGAACTTCTACACGCAGGCCGCCGGTCATCCGCCGGTCGGGATCACATCCTTCGAACTGAACTCGAAACCCGCCGGGATACTCGGTTCGGCGAGAGAACCAGAAGGCGCACTGAAGAACGTGCGGGTCGACATCGCGCCGGGTCTGGCGGCCAATCCCGAAGCGCTGCCGCAGTGCTCGATCGAAGACTTCAACGCCGACAAATGTCCGACGAACACGATCGTCGGGGAAGATGAACTGACTGTTTTCGTAGTCGCGGTCGACACGACGTTCAAAGGCACGGTCTACAACCTCAAACAGCCCCCCGGGCTGCCGCTCGAGTTCGGGATCCACGTGAACGTCGAACCGATCGCCAACGAACACATCCTGCTCGAAGGCCACGTCGCCTGGCAGAGCGACTACCACGAGTACTTCGAAATCAAGAACATCTCCAAAGCGATTCCCGTCCTGAAGTCCAAGCTGATCTTCAACGGCAACGCCGGCAAAGGCAACTTCCTCACCCTGCCGAGCGAATGCTCGAACACCGCGATCTCTCACGTTGAAGTGCAATCCTACGAAGGTGCCGTCTCGAAGACCGAAACGCACACCCCGGTCGGCGTCACGGGCTGCGACAAAGTGCCCTTTGCTCCAACCACGGAAGTCAAAGCGGGCGAAACGTCGGGCTCAGATCAGCCCGACGGTGCGAGCACGATCGTCAAGGCGCCCCAGAAAGCGGGCGCCACTGAAATCAACACCGCCGATATCAGGGACGCTCATGTCACGCTGCCCGAAGGCATGACCCTCAACCCGGCTGCGGCGCGCGGCCTTGCGGCCTGCTCGGAAAAACAGTTTCCCAGGGAAGGCAACGTCGAATGCCCGGCCGCCTCGAAGGTCGGCACGGTGACGATCGAAACCGATCTGCCGCCCAAATCGCTGACGGGCAACGTCTATCTGGCGAGCCCGAGCGGAGGGACCATCACCAAACCGCCCTTCACGCTCTATCTCGACGCTGAGAGCGCCTTGGGCGTTTCGGTCAGGCTCAAGGGCAGCGTCACCCCGAACTCCAGCAGCGGACGTCTCGAAGTCAGCTTCCTCGGGAATCCGCAGCTCCCGTTCAGCGAACTGATCCTTACGACCACAGGGGGACCACGCGCGCCGCTTGCCAATCCGCTCTCCTGTGGCAGCGCGTCGGTCGAATCGAGCTTCACGCCCTACACGGGCGGTGCGGCTTCGCTGCACTCCACTCCGTTCACCACCACCGGGTGCGCCTCCTCGCAGTTCTCGCTCTCCCAAGGCACCGCCAACAGCTCCTCCACCGCCGGCGCCTACACGTCGTTCACGTTCAACCTGCAGCGACCGACCGGACAGCAGTACCTCTCAGAGTTGCGAACGGTGCTGCCTGCCGGCCTCGTCGGAGCGATCCCCTCGGTGCCGCTGTGCGGCGAACCGCAGGCCCAGAAAGGCGAATGCCCGGCGACCAGCAACGTCGGCACCGCGACCGTGCACGTCGGCGCCGGCTCCGAACCGTATGAATTCTCCGGGCCGGTCTCGCTGACGGGGCCCTACAACGGCTCGCCGTACGGGCTCTCGATTCCGGTGGAGGCTGCCGCGGGGCCGTTCGACCTCGGACGGGTGACCACACGCGTGGGCATCGGAGTGGACCCCTACACCGGGCGCGTGATCGCGACCAGCTCGCTGCCGACGATCGTGGAAGGCGTGCCGCTGCGCCTGCAAAGCCTCAGCGTGGCGATCAACAGGAGCAGCTTCCTGTTGAACCCGACCAACTGCGGCCCGCTGTCGACGAGCTCGCAGCTGACCTCCACGTTCGCCAGCGGGCAGACACTGTCGAGTCCCTTCCAGGTCTCGGGCTGCGGGGCGCTCGCGTTCAAACCATCCTTCAAAGCGGCCACCAGCGCCAAGACCACCAAACTGAACGGCGACAGCCTGCGGGTGACGCTGACCCAGCCGGGCCACGAGGCCAACATCCGCTCGGTCGTCGCACAGCTCCCGTTGCAGCTGCCATCGCGCCTGGCGACCCTCGGGAAGGCGTGCCCGGAAGCGATCTTTGCGGCCAACCCGATCAACTGCCCGAAACTCTCCAAAGTCGGCACCGCCACGGTCAGCACGCCCGTGTTGCCACTCCCGCTCAACGGCACCGCCTACTTCGTCTCACACGGCGGCGCGGCATTCCCCGATCTCGACCTGATCCTCGACGGCAACGGCGTGCGCGTGATCCTGGTGGGTAACACAAACATCAAAAATGGGATCACGACCTCGACCTTCGCCTCGATCCCCGACGTGCCGGTGTCGAGCTTCACGCTGAACCTGCCGATGGCCGAAAACTCGGTGCTCGCCGCATACGGCAACCTGTGCCTGAAGCCGTTGCTGATGCCTACCACGATCACCGCGCAAAGCGGCGCCCAGTTCAAACAGAACACGCAGATCTCGGTCAGCAGCTGCGGCATACAGATCCTCAGCCACCGCATCTCGGGGCACAAGCTGATCATCAAGGTCCGCACGCTCGGCGCAGGGCTCATCACGCTCAACGGCAAGGGCCTGCACAGCGCCTCCCGGCGCGTGCGCCGCTCCTCGACGGTGACCTTCAAGGTTCCGCTCACACGCGCCGGCCTCAGCCAGCTGCGCAGGCATCGCCACCGGGGCCTGACGATCGCTGTGCACGTCCGCTTCAAGCCCGCTCAGAAGGGCGCCTCGCTGTCGGCCGCGCAAACAACCGCCAAGTTCAAGCGCTAGAGACCGACGCCGTGCGGGGGCTTGCTCTAGCGTTGCGCCTCCTCGCATGGCAAAGCGCGAAGCTCAAACCCGAAAGGCCCCAAGCGCGAGCGGCGTAGGGGCGCTCGTCCTGGTCCTCGCGGCGCTCGCACCGGCGGCGGCCGGCGCGGACACCACGACGGCGCCCGCGGCGCCACCGGAAGTGAACGCCTCGCTGTCCGCGTCGCGGGTGACATCCGGCGCGAGCGTGGCGGTCGCGGGGCGCGTCTCGCAGGCCGGCCGGCCGCTTGCCGGCGCCGGCGTCGAGCTCCAAGCCGACCCCTACCCGTTCGCCGGGTTCACGACCGTCGCGCGAGCGCTCAGCGGCCCCGACGGGAGCTTCGTGTTCGCCGCGCTGAGACCCGACCGCGACACACGCCTGCGCGTTGTCCTCGAAGCCTCGAGCGCCGTCGCGAGCCCGCAGCTGACGATCGCCGTCGAGCCGGTCGTGGCGATCAACGCGAGCAGCCTCGGCGAGGGCAAGACCCGCTTGAGCATTCGTCTCACGCACACGCCCCAAGCTGGATCGTTCCCGGCGAGCGCAGAGTGGTTCGTGGCCAGGCGCGGCAGTGACGCGTTTCGCCTGGCGGCGGTCACACAAACGCGCGAGCTCGCTCCCGGCCTCACCTACGCGAGCGCGACGATCGACCCACCCTCCAGCAGGTTCATCTACCGCGTCTGCCTGCGCCCCGCCTGGCAGCGCGCGATGGGGCGTCCACTCACTGCTCTGCGCTGCCCCCAGAGCGGCGCAGGCGCGGTCGTCTACGGCGGCCTGGGCAGTGGCATCCCGCTGATCGCGTATCCCTCCGCAGCCGCGATCGCGGCTGCGGTGCGCTACCTCGACGCCCGCGCCGGCAGGACCTCGCTGGCAGTCGTCAACAGCGCCGGAGAACTCAGCGGCGTGCACCTACAGGAGCATTTCGAGACCGCAAGCGTGGTCAAGGTGATGATGCTCGTGGCCTTCCTGCAGATGCGAAGCGCCGAGCACCGGGGGCTCGACGAAGCGGACCGCTCGCTGCTCTATCCGATGATCCACATCTCCGACAACGAAGCAGCCTCGGCGGTCTACGACATCGTCGGCGAGCCGGCCGTGGCGCGTGTTGCGCGCGAATCCAGCATGGACGACTATGCCCCAGGCGTGGGCTGGTGGGCCTACACGCAGACCTCCGCGGCCGACCAGGCGCGCTTCTTCTTCAGCCTCCCCCACCTGATCCCAGCGCAGTTCTACAGCTACGCACGCGGCCTGCTCTCCGGAATCGAGCCGTCTCAGAGCTGGGGTGTGCCGCCGGTGGCGCGACCTCGCTGGCAGGTGTTCTTCAAGACCGGCGCGCTTCCCGAAGAGGGCCTCTTCAACGAGGTCGCGCGACTGGAGCTGGGCGAGCAGACGTTCACCGTCGCCGTCTTCACCGACGGCGACCCTTCGATGGCCTACGGGGAGCAGACGATCGAAGGTGTCGCGGCCGCACTGCTGGCGCACTCGCCATGAGCTCGCGCCCCAAGGCCATACGCTCACTCCCCGAGCAACACCAGGCACCGCTGTGAGCCTCTCCTACGAGGAGCGCACGGCCGCCGGCGAGCCAGAGGGCCTCCTGATCCTCCACCACGGCCGCGGCGCCGACGAGCACGACCTGCTCCCGTTGGGAGAAGCCCTCGACCCGCAGCGACGCCTGCACGTGGTGACGCCGCGCGCACCACTCTCGCTGCCTGGCACAACGGGCAACCACTGGTATCTGGTGCCACGCGTGGGGCATCCCGATCAGGCGAGCTTCCACGCCGCCTTCGCGCAGCTGGCCGAGCTCCACGACGAGCTCTCACAGCGGACGGGAATCGGGCCCGAGCGCACCGTCCTCGGCGGCTTCTCGATGGGAAGCGTGATGAGCTATGCCCTCGGTCTGGACAGCGCGCGAGGGCTCGTCGCGGGGATCCTGGCCTTCTCTGGGTTCATACCCACGCTCACCGGCTGGGCGCCCGACTTCGCCGGCCACCGGGACGTGCGGGTGTTCGTAGCGCACGGAGAGCACGACCGGGTGATCGCTGTCGAGTTCGCGCGACGCGCCGTCGCGGACCTCAGAGCGGGCGGGCTGCAGGTCGAGTACCGGGAGTCGCCGGCCGGCCACCACATCGATCCGCGCCAAATCCCGGCGGCGTCTGAGTGGCTGATGGGGACGCTGGCTCAGCGCTGCACGGGTGCGTGAGCAGCGCCCGCGCGAAGCGCATATGGTTGACAGCAGCAGCGCGAGGTAGCTAGGAGGAGGAGCCCATGCAGGCTGCAGCACTCGACCGACGAGCCGCGTCCACGCGTGCGCTCGAGGTCATCATCGTCGGCGCCGGCTTCGGCGGGATCGCCGCCGCGATCGAGCTGCTTCGCCACGGGATCCAGCGGATCACGATCCTCGAGCAGGGCGCGGATCTCGGCGGGACATGGCTCTTCAACACCTATCCGGGAGCCGCCTGCGACGTTCCCAGCCACCTGTACTCCTTCTCATACGCACAGCGGCGTGACTGGACGCGACTGTGTTCGATGCAGCCGGAGATCCACGCCTACCTGCGCGAGGTCGCCCGCGCGCACCAGATCGACCGCCTGATCGAGGCGAACCAGACGGTCACCTCCTGCTCCTGGGAGGAGCAGAGCGCTCGCTGGAGCGTGCACAGCAGCGACGGCAGCACGCGCCAGGCCGACGTGCTGATCGTGGCGACGGGACAGCTGCACCGACCGTCGATCCCGCCGATCGAGGGCGTGCAGAGCTTGCGGGGCACAGCTTTCACTCCGGCGCATGGGACCACGACTACAGATTGCGGGGAAAGCGGGTCGCGGTCGTGGGAACCGGTGCGAGCGCGGTCCAGTTCATCCCCGAGATCGCTGCAGAGGTAGAGCGGCTCAGCGTCTTTCAGCGCACCGGCAACTGGTTCCTCCCGCGCCGCAACCGCCGCTACCCGGCCGCGCTCAAAGCCGCAATCGCCCATCTCCCGGGCCTGCAGGCCCTCAGGCGCAGGTTCATCTTCGAGTACACCGAGTCGCTGACGCTCACCATTCGCCACCCGCGCACGATCGGCCGCATCGCCGCGCTGCGCTCCGCGGCGTTCATGCGCTCGCAGCTGAAGGATCCCGAGCTGCGGGCCAGGGCCTGGCCGGACTACACCTTCGGCTGCAAGCGCATCCTCTTCAGCTCCTACTTCCTCCCCACGCTGGCGCGCGAGAACGTGCAGCTCGTCACAGATCGGATCGCACGCGTGACACCACAGGGGATCCTCACCGACGACGGCAGGCTGCACGAGCTCGACTGCATCATCTGGGCAACCGGCTTCAAGACCAACGACTTCATGCTGCCGATGGAGATCAGCGGCGCGGGAGGACGCAAGCTGCAGGAGACCTGGTCGCAGGGGGCGCGCGCCTACCTCGGCATCACGGTCCCGCGGTTTCCCAACATGTTCCTGATGTACGGGCCGAACACGAACACCTCGGGCGGCTCGATCATCGTCTACCTCGAGGCGCAGGCCGCCTACCTGCGACAGGCCCTGCAGCAGCTACAGGCACGTGGCGCGAGCGCGATCGACGTGCTGCCCGAGGTCGAGGCAGCCGCCGACCGCGCGCTGCAGGCCCGCTTCTCCGGCACAGCGTGGATGCAGTGCGACTCGTGGTATCGCGATCAGACAGGCCGGATCGTGGCCAACTGGCCCGGCTACATGCGCGAGTACCTCGACCACACACGCCAGCTGAACCCGGATGAGTACCGCTTCTTCGAGCCTTCCGTGCGCGAGCCGAGAACGTCCCGCCAAGTGCAAGTGGGAGGTTGAACATGTACGACTACGTGATCGTCGGTGCGGGCTCAGCCGGCTGCGTGCTGGCCAACCGCCTCTCGGAGGACCCCTCGGTGCGGGTGCTGCTGCTCGAGGCGGGCGGCCGCGACCGGTCTTTGAAGATCAAGATCCCGGCAGCGTTCCCGCAGCAGTTCCACACCAAGCTCGACTGGGACTTCGCGACCGACCCCGAGCCACACGTCGACGGGCGCTCGCTGTTCATCCCGCGCGGCAAGGCGCTGGGCGGATCGAGCTCGATGAACGCGATGCTCTACGTGCGCGGGCGTCCGCTCGACTATGACTCCTGGGAGGCGCAGGGCGCGCCCGGCTGGGGCTATGCGGACGTGCTGCCCTACTTCCTGAAGTCCGAGGACAACGCTCGCGGAGCCTCGGAGTATCACGCGGTGGGCGGTCCACTGCGCGTCAGCGAGCAGCGCTCGCCGCGGCCCATGAACCACAGGCTGCTGGCCGCCGGCGAGGCTGCCGGCATCCCCCGCATCGCCGACTACAACGGCCCCGAGCAGGACGGCATCTCGATGTTCCAGGTGACCCAGCGCAACGGCGCTCGCTTCAGCGCGGCCGACGCATACCTGCGCCCCGTGCTCACACGACCGAACCTCGAGGTGCGCACGGGAGTGAGCGTGCTCGCCGTCGAGCTCGACGGCGAGCGGGCCGTTGGCGTGCGCCTGCGCAAGGGCCGCGCGGGAATCGAGGTGCTCCGCGCCGAGCGCGAGGTGCTGCTCGCGGCGGGCGCGATCGGCTCGCCACAGCTGCTGCTGCTGTCGGGGATCGGCGCACCCGCGGAAGCTCGAGGCGGCCGGCGTCGAGGCTCGCCACGATCTGCGCGGCGTCGGGCGCAACCTGCAGGATCACCCGTTCGTGACGATGATCTGGGAGGTCAGCGAAGCGAACACCCTCTACGGCGCCGACAAGCCCAAGGCGCTGGCGGAGTGGCTGCTGCGCAGGTCGGGCAAGCTCAGCTCGACGGTGGCCGAGGTCGTCGCGTTCACCCGCACGCGCGGAGGTCTGCCGGCCGCAGACATCCAGTTTCACATGGGCGCCGCCTACTTCGAAGACCACGGCGCGGAGACATATGACGGCGACTGCATGGTGATCGCGCCGGTGCTCGTCTCACCCAGGGCGCGCGGCCAGGTCTGGCTGCGCTCGGCGGACCCCTCGGCCAAGCCGCGCATCCTCACCAACACGCTCTCCGAGCCCGAGGACGTCGAATCGATGATCGCCGGGATGCGCCTGGCGCGTGAGATCGCCGCGCAGGCGCCGCTGCGTGAGATCACCGTCACCGAGCTGAAGCCCGGCAGCGCCACGATCGATCGCGAGCAGCTCGAAGCCGATCTGCGCCGACGCCTGATGCTGATCTATCACCCGGTGGGCACAGCGCGGATGAGCGACAGCCACCCGGATGCGGTGGTGGACTCCCAGCTGCGCGTTCACGGCCTGCAGGGTCTGCGGGTGATCGACGCATCGGTGATGCCCACGATCGTCGGCGGCAACACCAACGCGCCAACGATCATGATCGCCGAGCGCGGAGCCGACCTGATCCGCGGGCGCGCGTGAGCCGCTCGCTCAACTACCACCGCGAGGGCGAAGGGCCGCCGCTGGTCCTGCTGCACGGGGTTGGCCATCACTGGCAGGCCTGGCGGCCGGTGATCGACCTGCTCGCGGGCGAGTTCGACGTCGTGGCCTGCGACTCGCCGGGCTTCGGTCGCTCCGCACCGCTACCGAGCTCGACCGGGCCGACGATCGCCGCCTACGTGGATGCTTTCGAGTGGTTCTTTGCCGAGATCGGCCTCGAACGCCCCCACGTGGCGGGCAACTCGATGGGGGCCGCGATCGCACTCGAGCTGGCCCGCCGGCGCGCGGTGGCATCGGTCAGCGCCTTCTCCCCCGCCGGCTTCTGGACGAAGGCCGAGCGGCGCTACTGCCAGCTCTCGCTCGCCGCCGTGGGCGCCGTGCCGGTCGGCGCGCGTCCGCTGATCGAGGCCCTCGCGCGCACCACACCTGGCCGCGCGGCGCTCTTTCACCAGACCTTCGGCTACCCCTCGCGCCTGCCCAGCCAGGAGGCAGTGGCAACCCTGAGAGACCTGTGGAGCGCGCCCGCGCTGGCGGGGGCGCTGAGGGCCTTCGACCGCTACGATTTCGCCTCGCCCGAGCAGCTGCGGGGCACACCCGTGACGATCGCCTGGGGCCGGCGCGACAGGCTTCTGCCCTACCGCCTGCAGGCCCCGCGCGCACGCGCAGCGCTGCCGTGGGCCACGCACGTGACGCTCGGCGCGGGCCACGTGCCGTTCTACGACGACCCCCGCGTGGTCGCACAGGTGATCCGGACACGCGCCCTCGCGCCCGAGATGTCCGCTCCCCGCTCTGCACCGACCATCTAGAGCAGGCTTGTAACGCAGCACGTGCTCGGCGGACTGCACACGGAGGCAGGCGCATTGCCCGCACGTGCGGCGCCGCGAGGCGCGCCCGCGCCGTAGCCTGCGCGAGACATGAACAGCATCGGCTCTGCCATCCCACTCCCCGCGAAGCTCCCCGCATGAGCCTTGCGCTCGCGGTCGGGGTCGGCGTCTCGCTGCTGCCGCTGGGCAGACGTGCGGCGCTCGACGAGGACGGCGAGCTGGTGGCACGGCTGCGCGCGGGCGAGGAGCAGGCGTTCGTGGCGCTGCTCGCCCGCCATCACGCCTCGATGCTGCGGCTGGCGCAGTCGTTCGTTGCGAGCGATGCTGTCGCGGAGGAGGTCGTGCAGGACACCTGGGTGGGGGTGCTGCGGGGAATCGAGGACTTCGCGGGACGCTCGTCGTTCAAGACTTGGCTGCTGCGGATCCTCGTGAACCGCGCGAGGAGCACCGGTGTGCGCGAGCACCGCAGTCTGGCCGTCGGCGACATCGGCCCGGTCGTGGACGCATCGCGCTTCGACGCGGCGGGCGCGTGGATGTCGCCGCCCCAGCACTGGATCGAGGACAGCGATGAGCGGATGCTCGCCGAGGGGCTGGCGGAGCGCATCAACGCCTCCCTGAGCGAGCTGCCGCCACGACAGCGCGAGGTCGTGATGCTGCGCGATGTCGATGGGCTCAGCAGCCACGAGGTCTGCGAGGTGCTCTCGATCAGCGAAGCCAACCAGCGGGTTCTGCTGCACCGCGGGCGCAGCCGGCTGCGCCAAGAGCTGGAAGACGATCTGGACGGTCGCGATGAGGCTAGGTAGGAACGAGCTCGCCTGTCGCGAGATGGTCGAGTGGATCACCGACTACCTCGAGGGCGCCCTGGGTCGATCTCAGCGCCGTCGCTTCGAGGCCCATCTCGCCGGCTGTGAGCATTGCAGCGAGTACCTGGCACAGATGCGCGCCACGATCAGCCTCAGCGGACGCCTGCGTGTCGAGGACCTGACGCCGCAGATGCGCGGCGAGCTCACCGAGATCTACCGTCGCTGGCGCTCAGAGCCTGCCTGAGATCGGCCCGCCGAGTCAGAGGTCGGCCAGGCGAGCCATCATCGCCTGGGCGGCCTTGACGGCCAGGTCACGGTCATAGGTGATCGCGAAGTCAAAGCGCCTGTCCATGTCCGCTCCGGAATCTCCGAGGTCCCGTGCGACGAACGCCATCGCGAAGTGCGGGTCGATCACCGTCACGTTCCACTCGCCACGCAGGGGATCCGCGCTGTCGAGCGCCACCCCTCGAACGCCTGGCGCAGGCTGCTCGCTGAGCCCGACCCCGAGCGCACCCACGAGTGCGGCCTGGCGCGAAAGCGAGGAGTAGCGCGTCTTGGTGCGCGCACTGAAGTGCTGTGCTTCCTGAAAGCTCGACAGGACCACAGCCGAGCGGCCGAGACTCGATGTCCTGCCCTCGATCTGCAAGCTGAGCGCGAGCAGCAGGCGCTTGTTGCCGGTGCGCTTCGGCAGCCTCTCGGTGACGGCCTCGAACGGGCTGTGGTTGCGCTCGAAGCTGCCCCGGTTGGGGTGGGGAATCGGGTGCGAGACGACTGTGCCCGGAGCCTCGAGCGCCCCGGGGCGACCGAACAGCCAGCCCTGCCCGTAGCGCGCGCCGAGCGCCAGCGCCGTCTGACGGTGCTCCTCGGTCTCGATGCCCTCGGCCAACACGAGCGCACCGGAACGCTCTGCCTCGGCGCTGACGGCGTGGATGATTTCGGCGATCTGCATCGACGGGTTCTCCTGCACGAGACGCAGGTCGAGCTTGATCACATCGGGTGCCAGGAAGGGCATCAACGCGAGCGAGCGGGGATCCGCGCCCACGTCATCGAGCGCGATCCCGACGCCCAGTCGCCGCAGACGCTCGACGGCGGCGAGCAGCTCGGCGGGCCGGTCGGTCAACGAGCGCTCGGTGAACTCCGCAAAGACTGCAAAGCGCCCGAGCGCGGCCTGTGAGAGCTGATCGAGCCACGCGGGGCGCTCGACCGTGAGCAGCCGCGGCTCGACGTTGAGAAACAGCGCCTGCCCCGGTGCGAGACCACGAGCCAATGCGCCCTCGAGCGCCGCGCGCTGGCACTCCCACTCGACCTCGACCTCGAGATCTGCGTCGTGAGCGGCCTGGAACAGCACATCGGGCCGCTCGAAGCCTGAGCCCTTGGGGCCCCGGGCGAGCGCCTCATAGCCCACGGTCTCCCCCCCGTAGAGGTCGACCAGCGGCTGATAGGCCGATGCGATCGCGCTGCCCTCGATCAGCTCGGCGACCGAGAGGGAGCTGCTGACCGACGCTGTCGCCGAGGGGGTCACAGGCGATTGATCGACCGCGCTCGATCATCGCCTGCGCGAACGCTCGCGCGCTGGACGAACGTCACAGTGAGTCTCCGTGCGGCTTTCGCGCAGCTGCGACAACGCCTGGTAGTACATACGTCCAGATGCTCTGGCTTTGCGGAGTTTCACTTGCACCCGCCGAGGCCGCTGTTCACACTGCGATCTCGTTCTACATCAATTGAAAAGGCAAACCCGTCGCGAGGCGGGGGCGCAAAGTCAGGGATCTCCATGAGACAGCTCGACTGCCAGCAAAGCCACGGGAGGCTAACGTGCCGTCAGAGTCGTCAATTCGCAGGTCCCTCACTTCGAATCGCCCGGTAAGGTCGACCGTAGACGTCATCAAGGAGCGCTCATCCGAGGAGCGCGGCTTCACCCTGACCGAGCTGTTGGTGGTAATTCTCATCATCGGCGTCCTGGCCGCGATCGCGATCCCCTCGTTCTTGAACACGAAGTCCAAATCTGTCGACGTGCAGGCCAAGGAGCTGGTTCGCACCGCCGAGACGACCGCCGAGTCGCTCTCGAGCGACAACAACGGCAACTACGAAAAGGTGACTGTGGCGGAACTGAACAGCCAGGAACCGACCATACGCATCACCTCCAGCAAAATCGAAGCGTACTTGAGCGCAGCGACGAGCAGCAAGACTTCGTACTCGCTGACCGCCAAAGCGAGCAACGGCGACGAACTCACGATCAGCAGAAGCGCGACCGGGGCGATCTCGCGCACGTGCGCAAGCCCTGTGCTCAAAACGGGCTGCAACGGAGGCGAATCGTCCAACTGGTGAGCTTGGGGAGACGGGCGCGCACCCTCCACCCGCCGGGGGGACGGTGTGGAGGTGTACAGCGCGTCCAACGTACCCAGGAAGGCGCAGATCCTCCAGCTGCTGTGGGGGACGGCATGGAGGCCAGCTGCGCCTGGCAAGCCGGGGATGGGCGCGGACCAACCAGCTGCCGGTGGGACGGCAGGGAGGGTCCGTGCCCGCCCCGGTAGATTTAGTCGCTGTGTCCTCATCAGACGGCGAATGTCCGCAGCAGCCCTCCGAGACCCCGGAGCACGTGGACGTGCTGATCGTGGGCGCGGGGGTTTCGGGGATCGGCTGCGCATATCACCTCCAGAGCGCACAGCCGAGCAGGAGCTACCTGATCCTCGAGGGACGCGATGCGATCGGGGGGACCTGGGACCTGTTCCGCTACCCGGGTATCCGCTCGGACTCCGATTTGCACACCTTCGGCTATGCGTTCAAGCCGTGGCGCAACGAGAAGGCGATCGCCGACGGTCCCGCGATCCGAAGCTACATTTGCGAGACAGCCGCCGAGAACGGCATCGATTCGCACATCCGCTTCGGCCACACGGTGATCGGCGCGTCGTGGTCGAGCGCAGAGGCGCGCTGGTGCGTCAGGGCGGTCCAGCGCCAAACTGGTGAGTCGGTCGAGATCAGCTGCAGCTGGCTGTTCTGCGCAGGCGGCTACTACCGCTACGACGAGGGCTACACGCCCGCGTTCGACGGGGTCACCCGCTTCGAGGGTCAGATCATCCACCCCCAGCACTGGCCGGAGAGCCTCGACTACGCGGGCAAGCGGGTGGTGGTGATCGGCAGCGGCGCCACCGCTGTGACGTTGATTCCGGCGCTGGCCGAACAGGCTGCACACGTGACGATGCTGCAGCGCTCGCCCACGTATGTCGTCTCCGTGCCGGAGAAGGATCCGATCGCCAACCTCTTCAAGCGCCTGCTCCCAGCGGGGGCGGCGTATGCGCTCGCCCGCAGGAAGAACATCTGGTTGCAGAAGACCGTCTACTCGCTCAGCCAGAGCCGGCCGAAGCTCGTACGACGGCTCGTGCGAGCAGGAGTGAAACGCCAGCTGCCAGCGGACTTCCCGGTCGACATCCATTTCAACCCGCGCTACAACCCCTGGACTCAGCGTCTGTGCGCCGTGCCCGACGGCGATCTATTCAAGGCGATCGCCGGCGGCCGGGCTTCGGTCGTGACCGACACGATCGAGACCTTCACCGAGCGCGGCATCGAGCTCGGCTCGGGTGCCGAGATCGAGGCGGACATAGTCGTGACCGCGACCGGCCTGAACCTGCTCGCCTTCGGCGGCATCGAGCTGAGCGTGGACGAGCACGAGATCGATCTGGCGCAGACGATGGCGTTCAAGGCGATGCTCCTCAGCGACGTGCCGAACTTCGCGTTTGCGATCGGGTACACGAACTCCTCCTGGACCCTCAAGGTCGACCTCGTATGCGAATACTTCGCCCGCCTGCTCGGTTACATGGACGAACACGGCTACGACACGTGCGTGGCGCACAACGACGACCCGACGATCGACACACGCCCCCTGCTTGACTTCGGTGCGGGCTACGTTCAACGCTCGGTACACAAACTGCCCAAGCAGGGCACGCGCTTTCCGTGGTCGATGGCGATGAGCTACGCCCAGGACGTAAAGACGTTGCGCAACGGCCCGATCGAGGATCCCGCGCTGGGCTTCTCGCACCGGGCGCTGGTGCCCGACACATCCTCGTCGGCCGTGCTGAGCGCCTGACGCCGAGCCAACGCCCCGGCCGAGGCCGCAGCCGCAGCGCGGTGGGCGCCTGACGCCGACGCCGCAAGCCGCGGTCGTCCTACCGCAGCCGCCTGCGCCGTCCCACGAGAACCCCGGTGAGCACCAGCAACGCTCCCACCAGGGCTGCGCCGATCAGCCCGGTGTCGGAGACGACATCGGTGATCGATGGGCCGATCAGGTAGGCCCCAACGCCTACGAACAGCGCCCATGCCAGCGCCGATATCGCGTTGGCGAGCAGAAACCGCGACCAGCGCATGCCGTGGATGCCCGCGATCCACGTCGGCGTGAACAGCACCGCGATCGGGCCGTAGCGCGCGTAGAAGCGATCTCCCCGGGCGATCATGTTCAGTCGCAACTGGTGCAACGGCCCGGCGGCCGTGAGCAGACCACGTCCGCCCTTCAGGCCCAAGATCCAGCCAAGGGTGCCTCCCGCGCTCGCGCCGGCCCACGCCACCGCCACCACCGCGGCCAGATCGAGGCGGCCGTGGGCGGCGGATATGCCGGCAGCGATCAGCGCCGCCTCGCCCGGACCTGGAAGCGCGGCCCAGCTCGCACCCGCTGCGAGGAAGACACCGACGTAGTCCACGCCCGAGGCGCGGCTGTGGTGGTGCACCACAGCGAGCACGAGCAGCGTTGAGAGGCGAAGTCCCGAGAGGCGCACGCATGCATGGTGACGATCCGCCTGACGGGCAGCGCCGGAAAGCAGTTGAGTACGTGCATGCAGCCTCTGGCGACGGTGTCAGCGATCAGCGCCGCCACCGCTGTCGCGCTGGTGCTGGCGCTGGCATCGGCAACGCTCCTGAGCTTCGCCTATGCGCGCGAGCACCAGGCGGTCGGCGAGCTGCCGGCGCTCTCGCTGCTACGCCCGCTGCAGTCCCTGCGCGCGCTACTTGGGAGCCGCGGATGGCTGACGGCCTTCGCAATGGAGTCGACTGGATTCGCGCTCTATGTGATCGCCCTCGCACTCGCCCCGCTGGCGCTCGTACAGAGCGTGGCCGCGGGCGGGATCGGCATCCTCGCGGTCGCCTCGGCGCGCGTAGCTCGCCGCTCGCTGACCACTCGCGAGAGCTTGGGCGCGGCGGTGTCGGTGGCCGGACTGCTGTTCCTGTCGCTCTCGTTGATCGGAGGCTCGGGGCGCGACGCTGCGGGCTCGCTGGTGGAGATCGGGCTGTGGCTCGGCGGCACGGGGATCGCAGCAGCGCTGGTCCTGACCGTAGGGCGTGCGCTGGTCGGCGCAGCCGCGGCCGACGCGATTGCGGGCGGCCTACTGTTCTCGTGCGGTGACATCTCCACCAAGCTCGCGACCCAGGGCGGCGCCAGGTCCGCGTTTGCAGCGACTGCGATCGTCGGCTACCTGCTCGGAACCTCGCTGCTACAGATCGGCTACCAGCGCGGCGGCGCGCTGACCATCGCCGGCATCGCAACCCTGTTGACCAACGCGCTGCCGATCGCCGCCGGGTCGGTGCTGCTCGACGAGACGCCCCCAACGGGCGCACTGGGTGCACTGCGCGTCGCGGCCTTCGCCACGGTCATCCTCGGAGCGATCCTGCTCGCGCGTCCGCAACGGAGCGCCGACCCGGGCCTCGAGGATCGTACGGAGGATGAGCTGCGGGCGTAAGCTCCTGAGCGAGTCATTCAGAGCAGCGCTTCCAGCACGTTTTCGAGAGAGCCCGGACGCACACCGCCGTGGCTGCGTGCAAAGCGTTCCCCTTCCTTGGCGTCCGCGCTCACGAGCACCAGTTCCTCCCTGCTGATGTGCAGACGGCAGGCGTCGCGGTCGAGCAGCGCCAGGGCCTGGGTTTCAACGAAGCCTTCCAGACCTCCAGCATTCGAGCTTGGATGAGCGCTGCATCCATCGGTCAGCGCGACCGGCGCGGGGGCCAGCGCTGCGTGCGCGGCGAAGTAGGCGAGCGTGCTCGCGCACGCCAGCAGCGCCGCTGAGATCAGCATCGGCGTCGGCGCACGACGCCAGAGGATCAAGCCGGCGGCGATCAGAGCGAGGCCGCCGGCAATCAGGAACGCGTCGCGCAGCGCGTCGGCGAGCGCACGAAGCAGCGTCGCGTCGGCGGTGACCGCGAGCTCGCGAAAAGCCACCGCTTCAGCCCCCTGAAATCGACTGCGCTGTGAGCTCAGCCCCGCCTGCAGGCTCGCGCGGGGATCGCTCGCGCTGACCGAGCCCAGTAGCTCGGGAGCGAGCTCGAGCTTCTTGCGGGGCGAGAGCTGTGCATCGAGCACGATGCCGATGCCCTGCAGCTTGGCCTGATGGGTGGAGCTCGTCAAGCGACCGGCGATCAGTGGCGCGAGAGCGGCGAGGACGAGCGCGATCCCGAGGTGGCGCAGCGACAGGAGCCCGGCGGCCTGAGCGCTGGAACGCTCAGGGAGCAGGTCTACGCCCAGCGCCCGCAGCCCCAAGCCCATGCCGAGACCTGCAAGCGCGTCAGGGGGAATCGTCCACAGCAGGTTCGGTTCGGGCAGCCAGGCGAGCGCCCCGAGGCCGCCCGCCACGAGCAGGCATCCGAGTGCCGCCCGCCCGATCGGATCTCCTTTGAGGTAGCTGCCTGCGGCGACCATCAGCGGCAACACGCTCACAGCAGCTGCGGCGCGCAGCGGAGAGACCCCCCAGCCGGCGATCAGTAGCAACACCAGCAGGAACAGAACGGCGCTGAGGGCTGCCGAAAGGAGCACGAGCGCGAGGCGATAGCGCCAGCTGTGCCGGAGCGGGGATGCCCGAGGTACTCGCTCGGGCCCGAGCGTCGTGGGGCTGCGCTCGCTCAGCGACCCGCGCGCCGCGAGCAACGCGATCGGGATCTGCACGATGAAGATCGCCCGCCAGCCAAACCCCTGGGTGAGCGCACCACCGAGCGCTGGACCGGCCGCACCGGCCAGCACGGAGACCAACAGCCAGCTCGTGCGTCCTCGGCCACGCCCATCCAGCAGCTCGAACGCGCCGGCGAGTGCACCCGCGCCGCCGAGCCCCTGGACCGCGCGTCCCACCAGGAGCACAGGCAGCGTGCCCGCGGCCGCGCACACAACCGCTCCCAATGCGAACAGCAGAAAGCCGCCGCCGCCGAGGCGACGGGCATCCAGAGGAGCTGCTCCGCTCGCGATCGAGGCCAATGCGAGCCCGAGCACGAGCGTGTAGGTGATCAGGACTGCTGCGACGCCCTCGACGCTCGTGTGAAGCTCGACCAGCAGCTGCGGTAGCGCCAGCGTCACGATTGCGACATCGGCGATCACCAGTCCCGCGGCCAAGGCCACGATCCTCGAGGCCGTCCTCATCGGTAGGAGCTTGCGCGAGCGAGCTGAGGGCTCATCGCCGGCACCGACGATCTCCTGCGCACCCAGGTCCGCTAGCCGGTGCCGTGTGTGTCGAACGGATCGTGCTCCCCCTCTTCCCGTCCCGCGATCCTGCCTGTCCCGGCGGCCTGTGGGGCGGCCGCCTCGCCGTTGTGGGAGAGACCGTCGGAGGGATGTTGATCGATCTCTGTGCCGGTACGCGTGTTGTAGCCGAACACGACGGCCACGAGAATCAGGATCATCACCCCGACGAGGATCAGAGCGCCTGTGGAGAACATCAGGTGGTCCTCTGGGTCTTGGGCTCGCTGCGGGCATCCATCTGCAGCTCGCGCTCGGCGCGTGGGACTCCTTCACGCAGCTCCTGGCTTCGCTCCCGCTCGGCGTTCAACTCCATGCCCAGCAGCAGCGCACTGTTCGTGATCCACATCCACACCAGCACCGCAACCACTCCGCCGAGGGTGCCATAGGTCTTGTTGTACGAACCGAAGTTGGCGAGGTAGAAGGCGAATGCCGCTGAAGCGACGAGCCACACGACGAGCGCGAACACCACCCCCGGCGCGACCCAGCGCAGGCCTCGTAGCTTCACGTTGGGAGAGGCGTAGAAGAGCGCCGTGAACATGAAGATCACGACCAGCACGAGCACGGGCCACTTGGCGATGTTCCAGATCGAGACCGCTGAGCCGCTGACTCCGAGCGGGGCGGCGACCGCGCTCACGATCGGCCCGGTCAGCGCCAACGCCAGCGCAACGAGCACCAGCAGCACGATCATGACCAGCGTGAGGAGGACCTGCATCGGGCGCAGCTTCCAGAAGGGGCGGCCCTCGGGGGTCTCGAAGATGACGTTCGACGCACGCATGAACGCGCCGACATAGCTCGAGGCGGAGTACAGCGAGCCCAGCAGCCCGACGACCAGCAGGACACCGGCGGTGCTGCGCTGGGAGGTGATCGACCTGATCGGGCCGGCGAATGTTTCCGCCGCTGAGCTGGGTCCGATCTTGGTGATGACTTCGGTGATCGTCCGGGTGGTGCTGGCCGGGTTGCCGACCACGCCGATGATGGCCACCATCGCTATCAGCGCGGGAAACAGCGCCAGCAGCCCGTAGTAGGTGAGCGCGGCGGCCCAGTCGCTCATGTTGTCCTCGCTGAACTCCAGGAACGTCCCCTTGATCGTGCTCCGCGTCGAATGCCCGCGACCGGCGCCTGCAGGGCGGTAGTCGCGCCGAAGAGCATGCTTCTCAGCATTCGCTGCATCGGTCTGCGAGCTCTGTGGCTTGCTGGTCATGTCCTCTCCTCCTGGCGTGCGTGGGGGTGGGTTACCGCGCGGGTCGGGCCGGCCGCCGCGACTCATCGTCTGGGTCCCTGGGCGTGTCGCTGGAGATCGTTCAGGTCGATCTCTCCCGCGCGGATGGCCGCGAGCAGATAGAACACCGCCGCACCGAGCAGGCACAGAATCGCATCGCCGAAGCTGAGCGCGGCCCAGGCGGCGACGAACAGGAACCCGAGCAGTGCGGCGAATTGACTTTGTCTCATGAGAGCTGTCTCCTCGTTGTGGGGTGAAAGCCGGTCAGGGTCACGTCGACGGCCAGAGCTGGAAGCTCATGGCGGGCGAGATCCTCGACGATTCGCTCGCGTGTCTCGCGCAGCACGCGGGGAGCGCTGGCCGCGCGCTGGACGCTCATCTGCACAGCTATGGATCTGTCGCCGAAGCGCGCAGAGACGTCCTGCACCTCGCGCTGAGTACGCGCGGCAATTTCCGCGATCCGCTCGATCGCGCGCGGCGTGACCGTCACCTCGCCGCCCCGGTCGCGACTGAGGTAGACGTCTCCGCGCGCCAGATGCGCGCGCGGGAGCTCCTGCAGCGCCAGGTACACGAGCACGACGAACACGACAACACCGCCGAGGCCGGCGATCAACCGCACGGTGTCGGTGAAGTCGCTCACGGTGAGTCGAGCAGCGCTGCGATAGATGGTGAGATAGGCACTGAGAGAGTTGACCGTGTGCGGGGCGACCTTGGCCGCGAGCAGCACCAGCATCGCCCCGTACCAGATCAGGATCAAGGCGAGGACGATCGTGAGCAGACGCACCAGGTAGGCCAGCACCGGAGTGCGCAGGGTTATCCGCTGGCGGATCATCGTCCGCGCTCAGCAGACTTTCTGCGCTTGAAGCGCACGCGCAGCCTCAGCGAGAATGGCCCGGTCAGCGGCTCGAGTGCCCGTGCCAGTGCCGCCTCGACCTCGGCCGGGGCGCTGGTAGGCGACTTCACCGCCTCGATGCTCAGCCGTCCCCCGGCGCCTTTGCGCGCCAGCGAGAGCCGCGGGCGCGCGATCTCGATGACCTCGTGTGGACGCTCGGCGAGTGCGCGGAGCATCGCTCGCAGCGTCGAGGGACGCGCAGCCAGGGTTCCCTCGCCGCGGTCGCCCTCCATCACGGCCACGCGCTCCTTGGACCGGCGCAGGATCGCGACGAGCAGCAGCAGGCCGACGAGCACGGCGCCCAGCCCACACAGCAGCGACAGCGATGCGGCCGGTCCGGGCGCTGCCAGCTGGCGCAGGAAGCGTCCGACGTGGTCACGCACGCTTGCGAGGTGAGCGAGGCGATCGGGTCGCAGCGAGCCGAGACCGATCAGGTCGTTCGCGTCGAGGCAGTAGACCGAGATACCGAGCGCGACCACGGCGAGTGCGAGGACCCAAACGGCGCCGAGCAGACGGGCGAGGACCCGTGCCAGCAGCACTAGCCGGCCACGCTCGTCGCGAGATCGCTGAAGCGAATGTCGACGCTCTCGAGCACTCCGAGCACTCCGGCCACGCGAGCCTCCGAGACCACCGACTCGCGAATCTGCTCTGCCAGTGCCCCGAGCGCCACCGGCTCGCAGATCAGCTGCAACGAGACGCTGTAACCGCCGCTCGCCACAGCAGAGCACACCACGCCATCCAGGCGCTGTCCGGTCTCTGTGGCCGTGAAGTGCCGCCCTGACGCACCGCCGTCCCCCGCGCGAACGCCCGGTAGCGCCAGGGCTCCGGCCAGCGCGGCACGGGCCAGCGCCAGACGGTCAGAGACCGAACCCGGAGGCAGGGACGGGTATGCGTGGTGATTCATCGGCGCGGCGCTACTGTACGCGTGCCGGCTGCTCGGATTCGTCGTCTTCACCCGGGAAGTGCAGGTCGTTGACGGCGATGTTGATCTCGGTGACCTTCAGACCGGTGATGCCCTCGACGCGCTGGGTGATGCGCTCGCGAATCTGCTGGGCGACCTTGGGGATCGACTCTCCGTACTCGACCACGACTGTCAGGTCAGCTGCGGCCTCGGTTTCCCCCACCTCGACGGAGACGCCCTGTGCGCTTGGATCGCCGATCCCGACCCGCTGGCTGAGCGCCCCCATCGCCCTGGCGGCGCCGCCGCCGAGATCGTGGACGCCGGGTACTTCCCGGGCGGCGAGCCCAACCACCTTCGTCACGACGGTGTCCGCGATCGTGGTGGAGCCTTTGCTCGTCTGCAGCCCCCCCGGGCCCTCGTGCCGGCGCGTCAGCTCCCCGCCCGGCTGCGAAGCCGGCGCTGTTGGGCTGGTCTGCTCTGCTGGGCCGCTCTGCTCGGTGGGGCCGCTCTGCTCGGTGGGGCGGCTCGGCGGTTTGCTGGCGCTCTCTGAAGCCATGCGTGTCCTTTCGATTGATGAGAAGTCCGTGGGTGCGTTTGCGCACTCTGCTACCCGAAGCACACCGTGCTCACCCAAACGAGCCCGGAGCGGGCACCGTCGCTTCCCGCGGCGGGCGAGCGGGCTCGACGCGTGCGGGCGATGCACGGATGAGGCAAGCTTGGCAGGCGCTCGGCGGCGAGAGATTGTCCCGGGCCGCCGAGCCCAAGCTCACTCGCCGTCTGTGTCGATCTGCTCCTTGCGGATCTCTGCCGAGACCTCCTGCTCACCGGCGACCGCCTCCGTGCTCAGACGCACACGCTCCTTTGGCACAACTCGCTTCTCGACCACGGGCCGGTCCTCGTGCAGGATGACCTCGTGCTCCTCCTCGGAGATCTCCGGACCTGCCAGCGCGCTGTCCCGGTTGGCGTCGGTGATCGGCTCGCGCTCGAGCCGTACCTCCTCGCGCTGGACGGGAACGGTCGTGGTCACCATCTCGGTCACCACATGCTTGCGTAGCCGGACCCTGCCGGTCTCAACCCGCTGGGTTCCGACGCGCAACTCCTCCTCGGAGCGAGTCATCGCATCGTCGGTGCTCGGCCCGCTCGTGTCGCCACCGCCGTCGACCGCGCGCTCGGGCATCCCTTGTGCTGTCACCGATCCGTCGTCGGTGTAGGGGATCCCGTAATGCTCGAACAGGCGTGACTCCTGCTGCTGTGAGAGCTCACCGGCGGGCTCGACGCTGGGGGCATCCTTGACCTGGTCCTTCGTGACCGCGACGTGAACGTGCTCACCGTGGGGTGAGGCGCCCGCGAGTGGTACGAAGTGGGTCTTGCTCCCGAAGAGACCCGCGCTGACGGTCGCCCACTCCGGCTTGCCGCTCTGCTCGTCGAGATAGATCTCCTCGACCTTGCCGATCTTCTCTTCGTCGCTGCCCAGGATCTCACGACCCTTCCACTCATATGCCTCTGTGATCTCTGGCATTGCTCTCCTCTCGAGTGAGCTGTCTGTAGTCGGGCGCGCCGCCCGCTTGATCTCGCTCCGCTAGGACAGCTCCGAGCGCCGCTCGGTTACAGACTCACACGGAAGCTCAGGCGGTGCTGTCGGCGGGCGCGGCGGGTTGCCCTGACTCGTGGACGGTCACGAGAGATTCGAGCAGCAGGTGGTTCGGGATGCGCACGTGTTCGGCCGGGTTGACGCTCAACAGCATGCTCGCGCTTTCGATCTTTGCTATCCGGCCGCGGATCTCTTCGATCGAGATCTCCTGGCCGACGCTGTAGGTGGCTCGCACATAGCGTCCCGCGCTGACCGCTCGCGCGAACTCGCGTCCGCCGAGGCCGAACGCGAGCGCGAATGTCGCTACGGCGCCAGTGAGGATGATCCCGATCAGGACCAGCAGGACCAGCGTCGAGATCGCGATCTGGGCGGCGGCGGTGATCGCGAAGATCGCCACCACCGTGACCTGCGCCACCGGCCCCAGCGGAATCGGGAAATCCAGCTGGTAGGAGATGCGGTCGACCCGCTCACGAACGATGCCTCCGAGCACCACGCCGGCGAGCAGCAGCGCGGCGGCGACGAGCAACTTCGGCAGGAACAGCACGCCCTGGTTGAGGGATTCGCTGAGGAACTGCAGGCCGAGCAGCGACAGGGCGGCGAACACGACCACCACGCTGAGCACCAGCCGGATCGCGGAGGCCACGACCGATGAGAGCGAACGATCGAGTCCCACTCGCGCGAGGACGTCGCCGACGCCGACGCCCTCGGCTGCACCGTCGAGCCCCGCGCCGCGCAGCAGCTTTGCGAGCACGGTGCGCGCCAAGCGAGCGAGGAGCAGGCCGACCACGAGCAGCAGCAGGGCTCCGCCGAAGCGGGGCAGGAAGCCACCGAGCTGATTTCCGGCCTGGTCGAGGATGCCCACGGCGAGCGGGATCATGCTCGTGGCCCTCTCAGCAGCAGTCCGACCGCGTCCGCGGCTGCCACGGCCAGTTGAGCCATCGCGTGAAGCGGTGAGCGCACCGCCTGCTGCCAGCGTGCGCTGCGAATGACCCTCCTGGTGAGCGCAGCGGGCGGTGCGGGCGCACCGCGGAGCTGTGCCAGGTACTCGCTCAGGCGTTGTTCAGCCGGACTCGGCTGTTCATCTGCCTCGCGCGGGCTCACGCGGGAAGCTCCCAGTCGTAGGTGTTGTTTCGCAGCAGTTCGATGAGCTCACCACGCGCTCGGTGCAGACGGCCCTTGACGCTGCCGATGGGCATCTCGAGGACGAGCGCGATCTCGTCATATGAGAGGCCCTCGAGGTCGCGCAACACGACCAGGCTGCGGTAGCTGGGCCGAAGCGAGCCGAGCTTGAGCTGCAGTCGCTGAGCGCGCTCTCGCTGCTCGAGGTTCGCGGCAGGCTGGCGGGTGCGGTCGTGGGGATCTGACTGCTCGGCCTGCTCGAGCTGCGAATCGACCGGCAGCGGACGTCTCCGCGTGCGCGCGTTGACGGCGGTGTTGTGGGTGATCTGCAGCAGCCACGAGCGAAACGATGCCTCGTGGCGGAACTTCGCCAGGCGATTGAATGCCCGCAGAAACGAGTCCTGACTGACATCCTCGGCCTCCTCCGGTCCCACGACCCGCGCCGCCACGCGAAACACCACGTCGCGGTGGCGCTCCACCAGGCCCTCGAATGCACGAACGTCTCCCCGCAGAGTGCGTTCGATAAGTTGATCGTCGGGATCCCCGGCGAAGGGGGTGTCGGGATCCATCGGAGACGCAACCGTACTGCGTCTGACATTTCGAGCCGGGAGGGACGTCACGTTCCTCTAGACCCGACGGGAACGTATTTGGTTACGCGCGAGACGCGGCGCAGCAACGCCTCGCGCCCGGCTCGCAGGCAGTCAGCCGGCCGGTAGGCAGGCTCGGGAGCTTCGTCCAGCGCAGGCTCAGGAAGCTTCGCCCAGCAGTTCCCGCAGGGTCCGGCCGCTGAGCACCGACTCCGGTCGCTCGGCTGCGATGTCCGAGCGCGGCCGGGCGTGCTCGTCACGGCGCTTGAGCAGCAGCCACTGCGCCTTCTCGCCCGGGCGCGTTCGCTGCAGTGCAAAGCCGCCGCGAAGCTTCTGCCCGTGCAGCACGAACACGCCGTGGCCGCGATCGAGAGCCTCGGGCCATGCCACCCGTCCCCCCTGCTCGTAGTGGCCCCGGTCCCAGACCACCACGCCACCGCCACCGCCACCGCCACCGCCGGCGGTCGGGCCCTCGAAGGAATTGTGCTCGATCGAGTGGTCGGGCACCTGGACCGCAAGGCGCTTGACCGATGGATCCAGCGATGGCCCCTTGGGGACGGCCCATGAGCGCATGACCCCGTCGACCTGCAGGCGCAGGTCGAAGTGGTGCCTCGTGGCAGCGTGCTCCTGCACCACGAAGACACCTGCGCTAACCCCGCGCACGGCGAACTGCTCGTGGCCCTCTACGCGTGCGTCCTCGATCGCCACTGCGCTGACTTCAGCGCCCGCCGGCCCGTCGCGCAGGAACGCGCTCAGCGCCTCGACCGCCGCAGGCCGGCCCTCGGCGTGTACGGCGACGGTGCCGTCCTCGGCGTTGCGCACCCAGCCCAGCACACCTAGCTCGCGTGCTCGCTGTCGCGTCGCGTCGCGGAAGCCCACGCCCTGCACGTTGCCGCGGACGATGGCGCGAAGGGCGCTCGTGCTAGGGACCATCGTGTGGTGGGTGGGCGCAGGACATCTTCAGGGGTGAGTTTGCCTGCTGCGGATCTTGGCAGGCGCGCGCGCCCTGACGCGCGTGCTCAGGCAGCCTCGAGCGCGGGCTCGGGCGTTTGCGCGGGAACGCGCAGAAGTCGGGCAAGCGTGTCGGGCATCCACCAGTTCCAACGACCCATCAGTGCCACCAGGGCAGGCACCAGCAACGAACGCACCACGAGAGCATCGAGGACGATGCCGAAGGCGAGACCGGTGGCGATGATGCGAACGACGATGTCGGGCTGGGTGCTGAGCGAGACGAATGAGATCGCGAGGATCAGGGCGGCGCACGTGACCAGCCGCCCGGTTTTCCCGAGCGCGGCGACGATCGAGCGAGCGGTGTCTCCCGTCCTGTCGTACTCCTCGCGGATGCGCGCCAGGACGAACACCTCGTAGTCCATCGAAAGGCCGAACAGGAATGCGAAGACGAGGATTGGGATGAAGGCGCGGATTCCACCGACGGCGGGAACGCCGTAGATCAGATTCGAGCCGTGGCCCAGCTGCCAGAAGAGCACGAGGAAGCCATAGGAGGCACCGAGCGAGAGCACGTTCAGCACAACCGCCTTCAGCGCCAGAGCGACCGATCGGAACGAACGTGCCAGCAACAGGAACGTGAGGATCGCGATCAGGGCCAGCATCAGCGGGAAGTTTCCGTAGACCGCACTGTTGAAGTCGATGTTCTGGGCTGTGTTTCCGCCGACGCGGACCCCACCGGGAACATGCGCGAGCGCGAGACGAAGGCGGGTGACCGTTGCCTGCCCAGCAGAGGAGCTGCCGTCGGAGGTCGGGATCACGCTCAACAGCGCCTTCTCTGCGCTGCGGAAGCGGGCAGTGGCGGGGGACAGCACGGTGTATACGCCTGGCGTGTGTTGTGCGATCGCGGCTGTCTGCTCGACGCCCGCAGCACCGCCGCTTGCGAGGATCTGGATCGGGAACACGACCGCGCTCGGCACGCCTTCGCGCTCGAGCCCGTGCAGGGCCTTGGCCGCTGGGCTGCTTCCGCCAAGTGAGTTGGCACGGTCCTGCCCGGTGTTGAGGCTTAGCGCTGGGATCGCCAGGCCGACGACGATGACCAATCCGGCCAGACCCGCTATCCAGCGACGGCGAACCACGAGCCCCGCCCACCGCACCCACGCGTGGCTAACGGTCGTCGAGCCTTTGCGCACGCGATGACGGTCGAGCCTCTGGCCCCATGCGGCGAGCGTGACGGGCAGCAGCGTGGTGGCAGCGCAGATCGCGACCAGCGGAATCAGCATCCCGCCGTAACCGATACTGCGCAGGAACTGCACAGGCAGCACTACCAGGGAGAACAGGCCGACGGCGACCGTCAGGCCGCTCAGTACGACGGCTCGCCCAGCGGCGGAGCCGGCGGCGATGATCGCGTCGTCGTTCTCCAGGCCGCCTTCGCGCTCCTCACGCCAGCGGGTGACGACGAGCAGCGAGTAGTCGATCGCCACGCCAAGGCCGATCAGCGCGACCAGGTACTGCACGAGGTTGCTGACGGACGTGAGCTGCTCGAGGCCCGCTACCAGCAGGAACGTGGTCAGGATCGTGGGAAGAGCCATCAACAGAGGTATGACCGCGATCCACGAGCCGAACACGAACGCGAGCACCAGCAGGGCACCGGCGGCGCCGATCAAAGTCTCGGCGAGCACGCTCGGACCACCACGACCGCCACCACCGCTGGACTGAAGCTGCTCGAAGCCGGTGAGCGTCAGTGTCGCGCCCGGCGGCGTGGCGGCCTTCAGCGCCGGTTCGATCCGTTCGTAGGCGCCCACGTAGGGTCCGGCATCGGGGTTTGGCATGTCGATCAGCGCCCATGTGGTGCGTGCGTCGCGCGAGATCAGCGTGGGGTTGTTCGTGTTGGCGTAGTCGGCCAGCCCGACATGGCCGGCTCTGTTGGCGGCCTGGAAGGTTCGTGCCGCGAGCGCCCGGCCGGTGCTCGTGTTCATGCTCGCGTTGGCGGGAAGGTGCAAAACGGCGATCACCGGCTGCTCGTTTCCGTCGAGACCGAAGCGCTTGAACAGCGCTGCGTTGGTGTCGTAGCCGGGCAGGCCCGGCGTGGCCTGCGAGTGCGTCATCCCGCTATTGGCGCTCCCCACCTCCAGCACTCCACAAACCGTCAGCGCAACCCAGACGAGCGCGACGATCCGGCGGTGGCGCAACGCGACTTCCGTAAGTCTCTTCATGCTCGGCTCTGCCTCCATCGGTGGCTGGAACGACGTGATCAGCAACCGTAGGTCTCACGGGCGTTGATTTCGTCGGCCGCCAGGATGCACTTGCGATGCTCCGCAAGGAGTAGCCCGATCTCCGATCGATTGCTGTGGCTACTCCTCAGGAGGTACAGGGCCGGGCGTCGCTACTCACCAAGCGTCAGCCGGTGTGAGCGGGCGATCTGCTCGGCTATCTCTTCGTCGACTCCAACTTCGTTGGCGACGCTGGGCCATCCAACGACCACATCGTGAACCTCGGCGAGGATCGTCTTGGCGCGGCCGCGGGTCAGGCCGGCCACATCGGCAACCGCGCGCAGGTCGGCGACGCTGAACCCGTCGCGCTTGCCGTTGATCGACATTTGGTGGCTGTCGAGCCACGGGTTGCCGGGCTTCCAAGCCCAAACCACGTCGTAGGCCGGGGCCAGCGACCATGCGCCCGCGCGGTCCATGAGGAAGGCGATGTTCTTGACGTGGTCGTCCTGATTGCGAGCGACAATGTTGAACACCATGCGCCGAAATTGCTGCTCAGCGACGGGCGTGCCGAGGCCCAGTCGGCGAATCAGCAGCAACACCTGCTCGTAGCTATACGTGCCCGGCTCGTTGTAGCTCGCGTGCTCCAGCGCGCCGACCGTTTGCATGTGCAGCTTGCCGCCGCCGTCGGGACGGTCAAAGCGGCGGGTCATGAAGTGCCTGCGGCCGTTCTCATCCAGGAGTCGACACTCAGTCATCTCGATCCCTGCTTCCCGGGCCATCTTCGCGTACGCGTACTCCACCGCGCCCCAGCCCTGCGGATCAGCGAGTCCGTGGTCACCGGAGCGCGCAACGCCGTCGAACTTGATGAGCCATTGGCGAAAGCCGTCGTCGAGCGGCACTTGCCCGGAGCGGACCTGGCTGGTGACGTCGTTATAGGCGATGAATGCCTTTGGGCGCGCACCACCGGCCGAGCTGCCGATGGCCAGGATCGCCTTCATCGCCTCCTCGTCAGGGTTCTCGCTCAGCTCAGCGACAAACTCCGCGCGTTCCGCGAGCACCTCGCTGGCGAGGCGCACGAGCGCGTCGACGTGCAAATCCACGCCGCCGGAGAACGCGGGCTCGTGAGCCGGCTGAAACTCCAGTGCGCCCACACCGCGGGTGCCGACATAACAGAGGCGCTGAACGACGTCGAAGCTCGACTCCTCGCGGCCCTGAGAAGCCAACCAGGCGTTCACGAGCGCTGTGCCCCAACGATCGGGCAGCGAGTCGGCCAACAACCCCGGCAGCCCGCTGAAAGCGTCGGCGGGCAGTGCGGGGAACCTGTAGGGCTGCTCACGCAACGGCATCCGGATTGGCGCAACCTCGATGCCGCTGCGGGCAAACGCCGGGTCGTACTGGAACGCCGCGTAGCGGGCGCCCAGATCCACCGAGACGGCACCGATTCGAGTGCCCCACAGCACCACCGCCGCAACCGTCACACGCGTGGCTCCGTTTGCTCGCCCCACGTCCAGGGCTCCTTGCCGGACTCGGCAGGCGGACCGCCGCGAGCACCGCGTGCACGCCGCCGGGTCCTGCGCTGCTCCCGCTCCAATTGGGCGATCGGGAGTTCGATCGACTCAGGCACCGCGACATCGAGCCCCGGCAGGAGCTCGAGCACCCGCAGCAGCTTGATCATCGAGGTCATCTGAACCGACTGTCCCCGCTCTGCACGCTGCACCGTCGCTTGACCGATCCCAGCATCCACGGCCAGCTCAGCTTGAGTCCAGTTGCGTTCGAGGCGATGACGCTCCAGCCTGCGCCCGAGCTCGGTCAGCACAGCAGCATCGGTCATCATCTCATCAAGATGCATCAGTTATGATTTGTTAGTGGCTAGAAACTCTATAATACATCGGATCTGATGCAGAGTATACCAGCAGTGGATTAGGTCATCAGTTATGATTATTTATGCCGGAACGAGGCGGTAACACATTACTATTGATGTCTGTTGTGCGGAGAGGCACCCGTTCCGTGGCCTGGAGACCACGATCGAGGCATAAAAAAAGGACAGTTGCCTCCTCAATCCCCGTATTGAAAACTGAAGAGACAACTGTCGCAGTGGAGACGGTGGGAATCGAACCCACGCAAGGTGTCCCCCGTCCATTGAGGGGCTGGCATGATCAAGGTACGCCTCCAGGGGGGGCCGTTCGACGGCGAGAAGGCCCATGTTGTCGAACCGGAGCTACCTGAGCGGATCTGGGTCCGTCCGTGCTGGCAGTGTGGCTCTCGCTGGTGCCGCATACCCGTCCAGGGAGGCGAGCTCTACCGCCGGGACAGCGAGGACCCAAACGGGTGGCTCGTCTATGTGTACACGGATGAGACGCTCGGCGACCGGGTGTGGACATCTGAGCGCGAGACTGTGCCAGCGAGAGCGGCTTCGTGAGCGTCACCGCGACGGACCTCTTCTGTGGTGCCGGTGGCTCGAGCATCGGCTTCGAGCTCGCTGGCGGTGAGCTGCGGCTGGGGTTGAACCATTGGGCTCGTGCGATCGAGACGCACGCGACGAACTTCCAGCATGCCGACCATGACTGTGAGGACGTCGCGTCGCTGACGACTGCGCAGATCCGCCGCTACCCGGACTCGGACATTCTGATGGCGAGCCCGGAGTGCACGAACCACTCGTTGGCGAAGGGCGCGCGCCGTCGCAAGCCGCAGGCGGCGTCGCTGTTCGACGACGGACCGGCTGGGGATGCTGAGCAGGAACGCTCCAGGGCGACGATGTGGGATGTCGTGCGTTTCGCGGAGCAGAAGCTGCAGAAGGGCCGGCCGTACAAGGCGATCGTCGTTGAGAACGTGGTGGATGCGTTCAAGTGGGGCTATGACGATGACGGCGGCTTGTTCGCGGCGTGGCGTCAGGCGGTCGGTGCGCTGGGCTACGACCACGAGATCGTGTTCCTCAACTCGATGTTCTGCCCGCCGACCCCGCAATCCCGGGACCGCATGTACGTCGTGTTTTGGCTGCGTGGGATGCGCAGGCCTGATCTTCGCTTCGAGCCGCGGTCCTGGTGCCCGTCCTGCACGACCCTTGTCGATGGCCGGCAGTCCTGGAAGCGCCATGACCGCTCCCCGTGGGGCCGATACGGCGTTCAGTATCTCTACACCTGCCCCGACTGTGCCGGCGCGGTCCTTCCGGGCGTCTTTCCCGCGGCGACGATCATTGACAGGACGCTTGAGGCGCCGCTGATCGGCGATCGTACCCGGCCGTTGGCGGCTAACACCCGCGAGCGGATCCGGCGTGGCCTCGAACGTTTGGCGTCTGAGCCGTTCGCGATCCGGCTGATGCACGGCGGCACTCCGAAGCCGCTGACGCTGCCGATCGTGACCCTGACCGGCCGTCATGACATGGCGATGGTTACCCCGATCGCCGCGAACACCTATGAGCGGACGCCTGGCAACCGCGCGAAGGACGCAAGCGTCGCCCCGCTGCCCACGGTGCATGGCACGCTCGACAAGGCGATCGTTATCCCGCCGATGGGCGAAGTCGCCGGCCGGGATGCTGGCTCTCAGCCGCTGCCGACCCAGACGACCACGACTCGAGCAGCGCTCGTCATGGGTAACCGGATGCACGGCGTCCCACGTCTCGCCGGCAGGCATCCAGCCCAAACCGTGTGCACGGGAGAGTCGATGGGCATCGTTGAGGTGCAGAACCATGGCAGCGTGCGTGTCGATCGCCCGGCGCACACGATCCGTGCTGGCGGCCAGCACCACGGCGTCGTCGTCATGCGCAATAACGAGTCACGCGGAGACGCCGGCCAGATGTGCACGCCCGACCATGAGCCGGTTAGGACGTTTACAACAAGCGGCCACCAGTCGATCCTCGTGCCGTACGACCGTACCGGCCAGCCAGCGCTCGCGGACCGTGAGACGACGCCAACGCTGACGACCCGGGATCGCGTCGCCGTGGTGGTCGCGGACCACGAGATCGACGCGTGTGGCTTCCGGATGTTCGCTCTCCACGAGATCGCTGCCGCGATGGCGATGACAGACCACCCACGGGACGGCGAGTATGTGGTGCTCGGCAACAAGCGTGAGCGGATGGCGCAGTACGGCAACGCTGTGACACCGCCGGTGATGACCGAGATCGTCCGGCGACTGCTCCCGATCCTGGATGAGGCATGACGGGCCAGCTCGGCATCGATGGCCAGGAGCAGCCTGCACGGGTGTGTGCGTGTGGCTGCGGATGCTCTTTGGAGGGTCGTCGCCCTAACGCCCTCTACGCCACATCTGCGTGTCGGACGCGTGGTTGGAAGCAGCGCCGGGGCATCACGGGTCAGAGGTACGTCAAAGCGTCACAGAACGGTTCTAGGCCGCGTTCCGGCAGCCAGGTAAGCCTGCATAAGGGTGAAGTGAATCTCACGGCTGTTCTCAGCGTGCCTCACGACCCTTCCGCGACCGTTGATCTTGCACTGCGTGCGCTGCGCTCGGCGCTTCCCTCTCGTCAGCTCGAGGCACTTGAACAAAGGAAGGCAGCATGAGTGATCTCTACAAGCAGCGAGAGGCTGGTAGCTGATGGCGACCCCGAAGATCACGGCGATTGTCTGTAGCTGCGGCAACGTGATGCCAAAGCGCATTCGCGACGAGGAGACGGGACGTTACGCCGGCGAGTGGTGTGGTCACATCGGCACGGGCGTGGAGACCACCTTCTACCCGCAGTCGGTAGTGGAGGAGCTATTCGACTGCGCGATCGGCAATGACGACCACGACCCTCGCTGTGATGGTGCTTGTGGGCCGTGTGGCGGCGTTGGGGGCGTTCCGGATACGGGGCCAAACGGTGAGATGGCGCTGACGTGCTTGACGTGCGGTGGCTCCGGGAAGTGCGGGGGGTGCTCGGTTGGGTTCCGGCTTCGCCGCGCAGAATCGGAACTCACCCATCTGCGGAAAGCGGAGGGCTGATGGCGACCCCGAGGACATGGAAACTGGAACACGGCGCGGCGAGGGTCGGATGAGCGACTGGGCTTCGACGTGGCGAGCCGACTCAACGCAGACCTTGCTGGGACTCAGCACCGCGCGTCGCGTGGATCACGGGGAGCCGGGGGTGGCTGATTTCGCTGCGGGAACGTATCCAGCCTGCTCTAGGCATGGGGCCATGAATCGTGTCTCTCGCCAGCAGATGTGGCGCTGCCTAGAGTGCAACATCGGCATCGAGTATTCCACTAGCGACCAGGCCGGGAGGCCGTTCTGATGGCTAGCGAGATGGGCGGGAACCGACTCCCAGATGCGCAGCTAGGCGAGCGTGGGCCCGGCTGGGACGCGTGGAACAAGGGCGAGTGCCCACCCGGCTCCTACATGAAGGTGAGCACTGACTGGGAGGGCAAACCGGGGCGCACGATCTGGTTCATCAACGACCCCTTTGGCCACATTGGCAGCCTCGGGGAGCATACCGTCGAGGAGCATGAGGACGGCACGATCACGGTCAACCCGTCGATCCTCAGCACAGCCGAGCAGGGTGGCTATCACGGCTGGCTTCGTCGCGGGATCTGGACTGAGGCCTGATGGCTAGCGGCGAGACACCGACACAGGAGGCGATGGCAATGAACGACCGCGACCGGAGGGCACTAGTGATCTGCTCTCGCTGCAGTCACGCTGAGCTGGTGGGAAGCGTGGCGGGTCTCGCACCGACCCCCAAGATCGTTAGGGCGGTCTGTGAACGCGATCCGTGCGCTGCCTGTGGCCGTATGACGATGGAGCCAATCGATGCCTGACACACCGACACAGGGAGAGACCGTTGTAGCTGGTCGGGACTTCGGCCAGCTAGCTCCGCGAGACGCGATAGCGATGGGCACGCGGTTCATCATGGCCGCGATCGAGTCTGAGCGCGACGCGGGAGTGGTGCGCGGGATGCTTGACGAAGGCAAGACGCCCGCAGAGATCAACGAGCAGCTCACGACGATCCGCAAGTATCGCGACTCTGCCGACCCCGATGCCGACGCGTCGATCAGTCATCCGAGGTTCCCGTCGTGAGCGTCCATTCATCCAGTGGGGGAAGCGC
>CAVXPM010000004.1:0-592074 GCA_963763695.1 uncultured Solirubrobacteraceae bacterium | reverse complement strand
CCGGCGCAGCGGTAGTCCCTGCTTGGACTACTACATCAAGCGCTGCGAAGCCCCGTGCGTGGGCTATGTGTCCAAGGAGGAGTACCGCGAGAGCATCGACGGCGTGATCGACTTCCTCTCCGGACGCTTCTCCGCGATCGAGCGCGACCTCGAGCAGCGGATGCGCGCGGCGGCTGCCGATGAGGAGTTCGAGCAGGCAACGCTCGAGCGAAACCGCCTGCAGGCTGTGCGCTCGCTGCTGGAACGCCGCCGCGTGACGGGCGAGTCGGTGGGCACTTTCGACGCCGTCGCCGTTGCGGCGGATGGACGCGAGGCCAACGCCCAGGTCTTCCAGGTGCGCGACGGCGTGCTTTCCGACCGCCAGTCCTTCTACCTCTCGAACGAGACCGAGCGCGACCTGGCGGAGGTGGCCGAGGAGTTCATGCTGCAGTACTACGGCGGGCAGACCTCGATCCCGGCGCTGCTGGTGACCCAGCGCGGGATGGGAGACAACCCGGCGCTCGCCGACGCGCTCGCCAGCCGCCGCGCTGGACCGGTCGAGCTGCGCGCTGCCGAGCGCGGCGAGAAGCGCCGCATCCTGGAGCTGGCAGAGCGCAACGCGCGCCTGGCGCTCGACCAGGAGAAGCTGCGCTCCGAGCGCCGTCGCCAGGGCAGGGTGGAGGCGCTGGAGGGTCTCCAGCAGGCGCTCGACCTCGACGTCCCGCCGATTCGCATCGAGTGCTTCGACATCTCCAACCTCGGCGGCACCCACACGGTCGCCTCGATGGTCGTGTTCGAGGGCGGCGCGCCAAAGAAGTCCGACTACCGGCGCTTCACGATCAGAACGATTAAAGGTCCCGCCCACCCCGATGACTTCGCCTCGATGGCCGAGGTGCTCGGCCGCCGCTTCGCCCAGTGGGAGCGCCAGGCCGACATCTCGCCCCACGATCCCGCCTATGACCCCAGCTTCGCCTCGCTGCCCAACGTCGTGGTGATCGACGGCGGCAAGGGCCAGCTGGCCGCCGGTCTCGGGCCGCTGCGCGGATTTCGCGATCGCGGCGTCGCCGTCGTGTCGCTGGCCAAGCGCATCGAGGAGCTGTTCCTCCCGGGGCGCGCCGCGCCGCTGGTGCTCGATCACTCCACTCCCGAGCTGCAGCTGCTGCAGCGCGTTCGCGACGAGGCGCATCGCTTCGCGATCACCCACCACCGCAGCAGGCGCGACCGCGCGATGACCAGCTCGGTGCTCGACGGGCTGCCCGGGGTCGGCCCGGCGCGCAAGCGTGCCCTGCTCGCCCATTTCGGATCGCCCGACGCGGTGATGGGCGCTTCGCGCGAAGAACTGCAGAGCGTCGCCGGGCTGCCCGCGAAGGTCGGACGCGAGCTCTACGCCCACCTGCACCGCGCCGGCTGAGCGTCCTCAGCGCCGATCCGCGCGAAGGCTCGAGCACAAGAACTTCACCGCGCGTCCGCGTTGAGCGCCACAATGAGTTGACGATGGCCGTCATCAGGACCCTGCGTCCGCTGCGCGCGGGCGGCGGACGCGCCGGCAAGGTGAAGATCGAGTCGCGCCTGGAGGACCTGGTCGTGATCACGGGGTTCTCCGGGGCGGGCAAGTCGACGGCGATGAACGTGTTCGAGGACGCGGGCTACTTCTGCGTGGACAACCTGCCGCCGGAGATGATCCGCTCGCTGGTCGAGCTGTTCGTGCACAAGGGCTCCAAGGTCGAACGCGCCGCGGTCGTCTCAGACGTTCGCGGCGGCGTCTACTTCGAGGCGCTGCGCGCGGTCGTGGACGACCTCGACGCGCTCGGGCTGACCCACCACGTGGTGTTCCTGGAGGCGGCCGAGCAGACCCTCGTGACCCGCTACAAGGAGACGCGCCGCCGCCATCCGCTCGCGCCGGAGGGCAGCGTGGCGGCCGGCGTCGCGGCCGAGCGCGCGCTGCTCGAGCCGCTGCGCGAACGCGCCGACCTGGTGATCGACACGACCGCCATGTCGGCCGCCACGCTGCGCGCGCGGATTGCGCGGGAGTTCCTGCCGCGCAAGACCGCCGGTCGCCTGGCGGTGACGTTCATGAGCTTCGGCTTCAAGTACGGCCCGCCGCGCGAGGAGGACCTGGCCTTCGACGTGCGCTTCCTGCCCAACCCCCACTACGAGCCCGCTCTGCGCGAGCTGACGGGCCTGGACCGGCGAGTGCTCGACTACATCGCAAGCGACGGGCGCCTCGAGCAGCTCTACGTGCGCCTGCACGCGCTGCTCGACTTCCTGCTGCCCCAGTATGTGGCCGAGGGCAAGGCGCACCTCGTGATCGCGATCGGCTGCACCGGTGGCCGGCACCGCTCGGTCGCGATCGCAGAGCACCTCGCCGATCGCTATCGAGACCAGGACGACCTCGACGTTGCGGTCGCCCATCGCGACATCGACAAGCTGCGCCAGAACGCCTGAGAGTCGCCTGCAGGCAACGGCACAGCCACGCATGGCCCCGCAAACGGCGCGCTGATAGCCTCCCCGGCACGCCGGGTGTGGACCGATCGGAGATCGAGTGAGTTGCCGATCGTCCGGAAGTCCGATGCCCGGCATCGTTCATTTTCGCTTCAGGAGGCAATGAATGCCGGTACGCGTGGGGATCAACGGATTCGGCCGGATCGGCCGGAATGTCTTCCGCGCCGCGATGGCCCGGGGCGTTGCCGAGCAGGCGGAGATCGAGTGGGTCGCGGTCAACGACCTGACCGACTCGCGGACGCTCGCGCACCTGCTCAAGTACGACTCGATCCTGGGCCCCTATCCGGGGACGGTGCAGGCGGGCGAGTCGGCGATCGAGGTCGACGGGCACGAGCTGAAAGTCCTCGCCGAGCGCGATCCGGGAGCGCTTCGGTGGGGTGAGCTGGGCGTCGATGTGGTGATCGAGTCGACCGGCCTGTTCACCGATCGCGACAGCGCCGCCAAGCACCTCGCCCAAGGCGCCAAGAAGGTGATCATCTCGGCCCCGGCCACCGATCCCGACGCGACCGTGGTGCTTGGCGTGAACTTCGACGAGGTCTATGACCGCGCCGGCCACGATGTGATCTCCAACGCTTCCTGCACGACCAACTGCCTGGCGCCGGTGGCCAAGGTGGTCAACGACACCGTCGGCATCAAGCACGGTCTGATGACCACGATCCACGCCTACACCGCCGATCAGCGTCTGCAGGACATGCCGCACAAGGACCTGCGCAGGGCGCGGGCCGCAGCGATCAACCTGATTCCGGCCTCGACCGGCGCGGCCAAGGCGATCGGTCTGGTGATCCCGGCGCTGCAGGGCAAGCTGCACGGCTTCGCCGTGCGCGCGCCAGTGCCCACCGGCTCGGTGGTCGACCTGACCGTGGAGTGCTCGCGCGAGACGAGCGTCGAGGAGGTCAACGCGGCCCTGCTGGCGGCGAGCGAGAGCGGGCCGCTGCAGGGGATCATGCAGTACACCGAAGATCCGATCGTCTCCAGCGACATCGTCTCCTCGCCGTTCTCCTCGATCGTGGACTCGCAGCTGACCGCGGTGGTTGACGCGACGATGCTGAAGGTGGTTGCTTGGTATGACAACGAGTGGGGCTACTCCAACCGGGTCGTGGACCTGGTCCAGAGGGTGCTGTGAGAGCACCGAGGCGAGCCAGTCGATGAAGAGCATCGATGAGCTGGATGTCCACGGCAAGCGAGTGCTCGTACGCGTCGACTTCAACGTGCCGTTGAGCGAAGGGCCCGACGGGCGCCCGGTCGTCGCCGATGAGACCAGGATCACGGCTGCGCTGGCCACGATCGAAGAGCTGCGAGGCCGCGGGGCGAGGCTCGTGCTGGTGTCGCACTTCGGTCGTCCCAAGGGACATCCCGAGCCCGGTCTCTCGATGGCCCCGGTTGCACGACGGCTCAGCGAGCTGATCGGAGCGGAGGTGAAGCTCGCGCCGGCGGTCGTCGGGGAGGAGGTCATACGGCTCACCGAGGAGCTCCGCGACGGCGAGGTGCTACTGCTCGAGAACGTTCGCTTCGAGCCGGGCGAGACTCGCAACGATCCCGAGTTCGCGCGTGAACTGGCCGACCTGGCCGATCTCTACGTCAACGACGCGTTCGGCGTGGCCCACCGCGCGCACGCCAGCACCGAGGGCGTCACGCACCTGCTGCCAAGCGCCGCCGGGCGGCTGCTCGAACGCGAGCTGGCAACGCTCGGGCGGATCCTCCAGGATCCAGCGCACCCGCTCGTGGCGATCGTCGGCGGCGCCAAGGTCGCGGACAAGATCGGCGTGATCGACCGCTTCCTCGAGCTGGCCGACCTGGTGATCATCGGCGGCGCGATGTGCTTCCCGTTCCTGTGCGCACAGGGACACGCTGTGGGCAAGTCGCTGTGCGACGAGCAGGACACCGAGCACGCCCGCCGGGTACTTGCGCAAGCGGCCCTGCCGGGGCATGCGCAGATCGAGCTGCCGAGCGACCTCGTCATCGGCGAGCGCCTGGCCGCGGACGCCGCGCATCGCGTGCTCGACGGCATCGAGGTGCCGGACGGCTGGATGGGGCTTGACATCGGACCGGCCACCGCCGAGCGCTACGGGCGCGAGATCGCAGCCGCGGCGACCGTCTTCTGGAATGGCCCGATGGGCGCCTTCGAGCTGGCGCCGTTCGCGAGCGGTACCCGCGCGGTGGCCGAGGCCGTGGCCGGCGCGGCGGGCCTCACGGTGGTCGGCGGCGGGGACTCGGCCGCGGCGCTCGCGCAGTTCGGCCTGGAGGATCGCGTCGATCACCTCTCGACCGGCGGCGGCGCCACGCTCGAGCTGATCGAGGGCAAGACGCTGCCCGGGGTGCGGGCGCTCGATGCAACCGCGGGAGTCGCAGGCTGATGGCGCGCACTCCGTTGATCGCGGGCAACTGGAAGATGCACAAGACCGAGCAGCAGGCCGAGGAGTACATCCAGGCCCTGCTGCCACGGGTGTCCGCGACCGACGGCGCCGAGGTGGCGATCTGCGTGCCCTTCACCGACCTGCGCGCGATGGTCGACAGCGCGCGCGGCTCGCGCGTGGAGGTGTACGCGCAGAACATGCACCACGAGCCAGAAGGGGCCTTCACCGGCGAGATCTCCGCGCCGATGCTCGCCGAGCTGGACGCGCGCGGCGTGCTGCTCGGACACTCCGAGCGGCGTGGGATGTTCGGAGAGACCGACAAGGCGCTTGCGCTGAAGGTGCCGGCGGCGCTGGCGGCGGGGCTCGCGCCGATCCTGTGCGTGGGCGAGACAGAGCAGGAGCGTGACAACGACGACACCGACCGCAAGCTGCGCCAGCAGATCCGGGACGATCTCTCCGGCGTGCCCGCCGAGCGCCTGGCGGAGGTCGTGATCGCCTACGAGCCGATCTGGGCGATCGGCACCGGGCGCGTCGCCTCGCCCGAGCAGGCGCAGGAGGCGATCGCCTTCATCAGAGCGCTGGTGGGCGACCGCGACAAGAGCGCAGCCGAGGACGTGCGAATCCTCTACGGCGGCTCGGTCAATCCCGAGAACGCCGCCGAGCTGCTCGCGCTTGGAGATGTTGACGGTGCGCTCGTCGGTGGCGCTTCGCTGGACCCCCAGGCGTTCGCTGCGATCGTGGCCGCCGGCGCGCGATGAGCATCCCGGCGGGGCCCGCCGGTCTGCCGGCGTCGCGTGCCTGCCTGATCGTGCTCGACGGCTGGGGGCTGGCCGAGCCGGGCCCCGGCAACGCGGTCTCACTCGCGCACACGCCCGTGTTCGACGAGCTCTGGCGAACCTATCCGCACACCACCCTCACCGCCTGGGGTCGCGCGGTGGGGCTGCCCGAGGGGCAGATGGGAAACAGCGAGGTGGGACACCTGAACCTCGGTGCGGGGGCCGTGGTGCGCCAGGACCTGGTGCGCATCGACGACGCGGTCGCCGAGGGATCGCTCGCCCAGAACGACGCCCTGCGGGCGGCCTTCTCCGACGTCGAGCGGGTGCACCTGATCGGACTGGTCTCCGACGGCGGCGTGCACTCCTCGATCGGCCACCTGCGCGCGCTGATCGCGCTCGGCCGGGCGCTGGCCGTCAAGGACCTGGTCGTCCACGCCTTCACCGATGGGCGTGACACGCTCCCACACGCCGGCGCCGGCTTCCTGCGCGAGCTCGAACGCGCGCCCGGGGCGCGCGTCGGCTCGGTCGCCGGGCGCTACTGGGCGATGGACCGCGACCGTCGCTGGGATCGCACCCAGCGCGCCTACGACCTGCTCGTCCAGGGCCGCGCCGAGCGGCGAGCGGCGAGCGGCGAGCAGGCAGTCAGCGACGCTTACCGGCGCGGTGAGAGCGATGAGTTCATCGAGCCCACGCTCGTCGGCGAGGACGCCCGCATCAGGCCGACCGACTCCGTGATCGCGTTCAACTTCAGGCCCGACCGCATGCGCCAGATCACACGCGCGCTCGCCGAGCCCGGCTTCGGCGAGGGCTCGGAGGAGCTCCCGGGCTGGGATGGGCGTGGCGGGGTGCCCGCGATCGCGCGCTACTGCACGCTGACGAGCTACGAGGAGGACTGGTCCTACCCGGTGGTCTTCTCCGCCGAGCACCCGGCGACCACGCTGCCACGGGTCCTCGCCCAGGCCGGCATCCCGCAGCTGCACGTGGCCGAGACCGAGAAGTACCCGCACGTGACGTATTTCTTCAACGGCGGCGACGAGGCCGCGCTGGAGGGCGAGCGACGCGAGATGGTTCCCTCGCCGCGTGACGTGCCGACCTATGACCACAAGCCGCAGATGAGCGCTTCAGCGGCCGCCGACGCGTTCGTCGCGGCCTGGAGCGCGGGCAGCGCCGAGGACGCTGAGGGCGCGGAGGACGCGGGGGGCGCACGCGCTGCGGTTAGCGCGGGGGGCGCGGGCGGGTACCGCTTCGGGGTGATCAACTTCGCCAACGCGGACATGGTCGGGCACACGGGCGTGATCGCGGCGGCGGTCGCGGCGGTACAGAGCGCAGACGAGTGCTCGGGCCGGGTGGTCAGCGCGGTACACGAGAGCGGGGGGGTGTGCGTGGTGACCGCCGACCACGGCAACGCCGACCACATGCTCGAGCCGGACGGCAGTCCCAACACGCAGCACTCGATGAACCCCGTGCCGCTGATCCTCACCAGCCCCCAGGTCTCGCTGCGCGAGCGCGACGGGATTCTCGCCGACGTGGCTCCAACCGTGCTCGAGGCGCTCGGCATCGAGCAGCCCGAGACGATGACCGGCCGCTCGCTGATCGCCGGCCGCTAGATTGGGTGCGAGCGTGGTGGAGGCAGAGCACATGACAGATACGGGCAAGCGCTCGAGGGGCTTGCTGGCCGCGTTCTTCGTCGGCGCCGGCGTCAACCACTTCGTGCAGCCGCGCACCTACGAGAAGATCGTGCCCCCGCGCCTGAAGGACCAGGCCAGGTGGGTGGTGCTCGCCAGCGGAGTGGCCGAGATCGCCGGCGGTGTGGGCGTGCTTCTGCCCGGTACACGGCGCCTGTCGGGGTTGAGCCTGATCGCGCTGCTCGCAGCGGTGTTCCCGTCGAACCTGTACATGGCGCAGAAGCCCGAGCACTTTCGCGGCATTCCCCCTTGGGCCCTGTATGCGCGGCTTCCACTGCAGCCGCTGATGATGCTGTGGGCCTGGAGGGCGACGCGGCGATGACGGCGCCAGGCCACGCGGCGAGCCGGCGCTTGCCCGCGAAATCGGCCTCCACGCTGCTATGTTCGGCTTAGTAGTTCTTTAGATCTGACCGTCATGTCCACAGCGACCGCCGTCAAGATTTCGCCCCCCGACCAGGAGGCCCTCACACTCGGGGAGCTACGCGCCTGGCGTGGGCTGCTTCGAGCGCACGCCTGCCTGGCCAAGCGACTCGACGCCGAGCTCGAAAGCGCCCACCGGCTGCCGATGACCTCCTACGAGGTGCTGCACCACCTGCAGGAGGCATCCGGGGGACGGATGCGCATGTGTGACCTCGCTGAGCAGGCTCAGCTCTCGCGCAGTGGACTGACCCGCATGGTCGACCGGCTCGAGCGCGAGGGGCTGCTCGAGCGCTGCTCGTGCGCCCATGACGCCCGCGGCTCCTACGCCTGCCTGACCGACAGCGGGCGCGAGCGTGTCGAAGAAGCGCATGTCACGCATCTGTCGGTCGTCAGGGAGCACTTCTTCTCGCGCTTCTCCGAGGATCAGCTGAGCCTGCTCGCGGACATGTGCGAGCGCATCGCTCCCTGTAGCAGCGGCTGCTGATCGCCCGCAGCTCCTCGTCCGCGCGGGCCGCCTGACCGATCCCGCTGCGGCGCGAGCCCTTCAGGACTCGGGCGCCTCGCCCCCGTCCGAGCTGTCGGGCGAGTCGTGCTGCGGGGCGCGGCGGCGGCGCCGGTGGGCGTAGAAGGCGCTGAGAATGGCGACGAGCACAGCAGCCAGGCCATACAGACCGAACGCTTCGATGGCGTTGCCGGCGGAATTACCGAGCAGGTAGGCGATCAAGCCGACCGCGGTTGCCCATGTGATGCCCCCGAGCGCGTTCCACAAGACGAACGTGCGCCAGGGCATGCGCGTGGCGCCTGCCAACCACGATGCCCACACGCGCAGGCCCAGCACGAAGCGGCCAAAGAACACCGCCTTCGGGCCATGGCGTTCGAAGAAGGGCTCGCCACTGGTGAGCACCTCGCGACGCTGACGGCGAAAGCGCCCGGGCCGTTCGAGCAGCCAGCGCCCGCCCTTGCGGCCGATCAGGTAGCCGATGTTGTCACCCACGATCGCGCCGGACGCGGCCAGAGCGATGACCAGCTCGATTTTCAGTTTGCCCTGGCTGGCCAGGACGGCTGCGGCGATCAGGCCGGTCTCGCCGGGGACGGGCAGGCCGCTGGACTCGCTCATCACGATCAAGAACAGCAGCGGGTAGCCGGAGACTTCGACCAGGTGTGCGACGTTTATCAAGGAGGCGAGCATGACTGTAGTCACCAAGCATGCCGCAGTCGGCCGCGCTGTCCGTGAGGGGAAGGTGAGAGCTTTATCACCGGCCGGCCCCGGTGGGAGCTACTGGGTGTTTTCCGAGACGAGCTGCTTGAGCGCCTGGGTAGCCGACTGGACATCGCGATAGACAACGTTTCGCAGCACGACTTTGGACGATGCAGGCGCGGTGATCAGGACCACGGCGACGATCACGAGCGCCAGCGCCATGATCGCGATCAGGGCTGCCACCAGCCTGCCCCTGCGCCGGGGCGGCGACGCTGCGGCCGCGGGCGGGCGAGCACGCGCCTGACTCGCCCGGGGCGGGCCCTGGCGCGGGCGCCGGGGCGTTATGGCCTTCGTGGGCGCGGTCGAGCGCGGCCCGGCGGCCAGCACGCTCGTCGCCTGGGTGGCCGGCGTGGTACGGCCCGTGGCTCCCCGCTCACCGGGGGCGATGCCCTTGGCGCCGTCGCTCAGCGCGCGACGCATCTCGCGGGCGGTGCTGTAACGGTCGCGGGGGTCGAGCGCGAGTGCGACCGCCACCGCGTCGGCCAGCTCCGGGTTCACCGCAGCCACCAGCGTGTCGAGCGTCGGCGGCTCCTCCTGCTGCTGCTTGAGGGCCAGCTCCGTCAGCGAGCTCGCCTCGTAGGGCAGGCGTCCCGAGATCAGCTGGTAGGTGACCACTCCGAGGGCATACAGGTCTGCGCTCGGACCCGCCTCCTCGCCGCGGGCCTGCTCGGGCGCGAGGTAGGCAGCGGTGCCGAGCACCGAGCCGACCTGGGTGATGCTCGACTGCTCAGTCGCCTTGGCGATTCCGAAATCGGCGAGCTTGACCTCGCCTTCGCGAGCGCGCAGCAGGTTGCCGGGCTTGACGTCGCGATGGACGACGCCGTGGCGATGGGCGTAGTTGAGCCCCTCGCACGCCTGTTCGATGATCTTCAGCGCTTCGCCGACTTCGACCCAACCGTCGTCGCGCAGGATCTCCGCACAGGAGGAGCCTTCGATGTACTCCATGACGATGAAGTACTGGTCGCTGCGCTCGTCGCGGCCGGAGTCGAACACCTGCACGATGTTGGGATGCACGAGCCGTGCCGCCGCCTGCGCCTCGCGCTGAAAGCGCGACACGAACGCGGGATCGTCGGCCAGATGCTCGGCGAGGAGCTTGACCGCGACCTGGCGCTCGAGTCGCATGTCCATCGCGAGGTGGACGGTCGACATTCCGCCGAAACCCAGTCGGCCCTCGAGCCGGTAGCGCCCGGCGATCTCGGCGACGTCGCTCATTTGCCGCCTTCCTGGCCCCCGGCGCCTGATTCGCTCGGGCCCGCGCCGCCGTCCCGTCCAACCCCGGCTTCCTGTTCGTGTTCGCTCGCGCCACCCGCGGGAGCTTCCCCCTGCCCGGGCGCCGGCGTGCCCCCGCCCGGGCTCGTGGTGGTCGGCGTGCTCGTCGTCGGGCTCGTCTGCGTCGGGGTGCTCTTGGGCTGGGTTTCGGTGGACGTGGTGGTCGTCGGTGTGGTGGTCGTGGTGCTGGTGGCGGTCTTTTCGGTGCTTGTCGTGGTGGTGCTCTGGCTCAGCGGCTGGATGCACATTTCGTGCGCGCGAACACGCAGGTTCTCGATTCCCTGTCGCAGGTTGCTGCGCAATCCCGTGTCGACCGTTGAGGGGAGCGTGGCGAAGTCTTCTTCGGTCTTGCGCAGCGCCGCTTCGGTTGCCGTGCAGTCGCCGCTTGCGTTTTCTGCGGCGTTGCGCACGGCTTCGAAGTCGCTCACCAGCGGACCCGCGTGGGCGACCGGGATCAGCGTCTTGCTGGAGCTGCCGCACGATACGAGCAGTGCGCCGGCCACGCCCGCGAGCGCCGCCAGAACGAAGCGGGGCAGTCGCTTCGTCCTGCGAGCGCGAGCTTCGGCCTGCTCGGAGGTGGGGGAGGGGGGCATGATCATTGACCGTACTCCAGGCGCTCGGCGAGCGAATCGGGGAGCCGCGCCGCCCGGATCGCCGCGGCGGCGCCCGCCACGTCGTAGTCGGTCCGATGGAAAGAGGCGGCCATCCCATCGAGGTCCAGCAGCAGCCACGAAGCACGCTTGTCGCCGTCGCGAGGCTGGCCCACGCTGCCGGGGTTCAGCAGCCACTCTCCGTCGCTCACGTCCAGGATAGTGCCGTCGCGCCGGGGCTCTCCGGTCGCCATCTCCCCGTCATGACGCTCGAAGGAGAGTGCGACATGGGAGTGTCCGATCAAGCAGAGGCGATGCCGCTGGGCGTCCATGCACAGCTCTGCGAGCAGCGTCGAGAGCACGTACTCCCACACGGGGTCGCGCGGGCTGGCGTGGTAGAGATCGACCGTGTCCTCCTCACCCTGCGGGCGCAGGCCCTCGAGGAAGGCAAGGTTCTTGGGGTCGATCACCTCTTGCGTCCATTGCGCCGCAACGCTTGCGCCGCGGGAGAACTCATCCATCGGGATCTCTCCGGTGACCGCGAGGTCGTGGTTGCCCGCCAGGCACACAGCGGCGTGGTCGCGGGCGAGCGCAACACAGGCGTCCGGCTCGGCGCCGTAGCCGACGAGGTCGCCGAGGCACCACAGCTCCGAGGCGTCGCTGGCGGCGACGGCCTCGAGCGTCGCCTCGAAAGCGTGCCTGTTGGCATGAATGTCAGAGATGACCGCGACCTTCATCGTTGCAGGGTAGGAACACCCATTCTCCGCGCCCTTGGCAGCTCATCCCGCTGCATGCGCGCGGTCAGCACTTGCGCCTCGCCGCCAGGGTCTGCGGCGCAGGCGCCCTACTCGGGGTCCGAGCCCGCCTCGCTCCCGCCGTACTCGGGCAGGTTCTTGATGCCCTCGCGGGTGCGCCACTTGGAGTAGTTGTCCTCCATCGCGTCGATCAGCTCGCGCATGAAGCGCGGGGAGAGGTTCACGCGAGAGACGACGACGCCCGGAACCTCGTCTGCCTCGACCTCGTGGTCGACGCGCGCAAAGGTGACGGTGAACTCGTAGTCGGAGTGGCTGACGTTCGCGAAGTTCGCGTACACGCCGCCCATGATCTCGGGAGATAGGTGGATGTTTATGTGGCGCTCTGCGCCTGAGTCTTGGTCGTTCACGTAGCTAGTATCGCAATCCCCGACCACGGACCCATGACCGACCCCGCTTCCAACCCCGCTCCCGCCGTCGCAGGGCCGTCTCCCCGCGTCGGCACCACGCCGCTCGAGGGCTTGCGCAGAACCCTGCTCGCGGTCGTCGAGGAGCTGGGCGGCGCCCCGTCGCTGTCCTCGGCTATCGCCCTGGAGCGCCCGCGCCGCGCCGAGTTCGGGGACTACTCGACCAACGCGGCGCTCCTGCTGGCGCCAGGCCTGCGGGCGGCGCCACGCGAGATCGCCGAGCGCCTCGGCAGCGCGCTCGAGGCGCGCATGGGTGCCAGCCTGCAGCGCTTCGAGGTCGCGGGGCCGGGCTTCGTGAACCTGTTCATGGCCGATGCCTGGCTGACGGGCTCCCTCGCCGGGATGCTCGACGCGGGGGAGGGCTTCGGCGCCGGTGGCGCACCCGAGCCCGAACGAATCCTGGTCGAGTTCGTGTCCGCCAATCCGACCGGTCCGATGCACGTGGGCCACGCCCGCAACGCGGCCTACGGCGACGCGCTCGCGCGCATGCTCGCGCTGTACGGCCACCGCGTAGAGCGCGAGTTCTACGTCAACGACGCTGGTTCGCAGGTGCGCAAGTTCGGCGAGTCGATCCAGGCGCTCGCGCGTGGCGAGGAGCTGCCCGAGGATGGTTACAAGGGCGAGTACGTCGCTGCGCTGGCTGCGCAGCTCCCGGACGCGGCCACGATCGAAGCGGTCGGACTGGGTCGCGCGGCGGTCGCGCTGATGGTCGAGGCAATCGAGCGCTCACTCGCAGGCTTCCGCGTGGAGGGCTTTGACCGCTGGGCCTTCGAGAGCGCCATGCACGAGGGCGACCCCAGCTCCGTGGACCACGCTCTGGCGATCCTCGCCGCGCAGGGAAGCACCTACGAGCACGACGGCGCTCTGTGGCTGCGCACAACGCAGTTCGGCGACGACAAGGACCGCGTGCTCGTGCGCTCCAACGGCGAGCACACCTACTTCGCCTCCGACATCGCCTACCACCAGGACAAGCGCGAGCGCGGCTTCCAGCGACAGATCGATGTGTGGGGGGCCGACCACCACGGCTATGTGCTGCGCATGAAGGCGGCCTACGAGGCGCTCGGAGGCGACCCCGACGAGCTCGAGCTGCTGATCATGCAACTCGTACACCTGCTGCGCTCGGGCGAGCGCGCGCAGATGTCCAAGCGCTCCGGCCAGTTCGTCTCGCTCGAGGAGTTGGTTGCAGAGATCGGCGTCGACGCCGCGCGCTGGTATCTGCTCGCGCGCTCGCATGACACGACCGTCGACCTCGACCTCGACCTGGCGCGCGAGCAGTCAAACGAGAACCCTGTGTACTACGTGCAATACGCACACGCGCGTATCGCCTCGATGCTGGCGCGGGCGGGCGCCGAGCGCGTCGAGGCGGCTATCGCGGCGGTGCTCTCAGGCGAGCACCAGCCGCTGCAGCAGGCGGAGCGCGCCCTGATCGAGCAGCTGCTCGCCTTTCCCGCCGAGCTCGCCGAGGCGGTCGAGCGGCGCGCTCCCCACCGCATCACCACATATGCGCTCGAGCTCGCCCAGGGCTTCACCGCGTTCTACCGCGACTGCCGCGTGCTCGGCGCAGAGCCTGAGTCGCTCGAGTCTCAGCGAGTCGCGCTGTGCGTGGCCAGCAGACGCACGATCGCGCGCTGCCTGGCGCTGCTCGGTGTGAGCGCGCCCGAGCACATGTAGCTCAATCGAAGCGCGCCAGATCGGCCTCCAGGCGCGCTGCGTCCGGCACCGCCAACGGTGATGCCTCGTCGTCTCGGGTGGACCCTTCGCGCGCCCGTCGCCGCCAGCGCGGCAACAGCATCGCCAGCAGCGCCCCGAACGCCACCACCACCGCCAGCGGGACCAGATAGGCGGCCAGGTCGAAGCCGTGAGCGGAGGGCAGGCCGAGTACCGCGGGCCCGTACTGGCCGACCAGCGCATGCTTGATCTGCGCTTCGTCGCTGCCCTGGTCGATCAAGCTCTGGATGAACGCGCGCTCGCGGTCGGCCTGCGGCGACTGGGCCACGTTGAGGGGGATCTTGCAGGTCACGCACATCACCTGGCGCTCGATCACCGGCAGCGTGGTGCGCGCGGCGGCGCTCCACGCCGGGGGTCCGGCCAGCAGCAGCGCGCAGCCCATCGCCGCGGCTCCGAGCAGCGCCACGATCGCCTGTCGCAGCGCGCGTGCGAAGCTGTTGCTCACGAGCGCGCCGCCAGTGCGATCGCCTTCGCGAGGAACGGCTGTTCGATCTCACCGCGCGAGATCGCAACCACGTTGCCCGTGCGGTCGATCACGAACGTCTCAGGCAGCTGATCGGTTCCGTAGGAGTGAGCGAAGATGCCGTTGTCGTCGCGCAGGTTCGGATAGGTCAGGTGGAAGCGGCGGACGAAGCTCTGGGAGTCGGGTGAGGCATCCAGATAGGTCACGCCCAAGACCGTTGCGTCATGACGGGCCAGTTCGCCCTGAGCGCGCTCGAGCAGGGGAGCCTCCACCTGGCACGGTTCACACCACGACGCCCAGAAGTTCAACACGACCACCTTGCCTCGTAGCTGCGCCAGGGAGGAGACGCCGGCGCCGCCGAGCACCGGCAGCGTGCGGGCTGCGTCCGGGGCCTTTGGATCCTGCCGATTGGCCACCAGATCATCGAGAGTGCGGCTGGCCGCTTGATGGGAGACGCCGTAGATCAGCAGCCCGATCAGGGCCGCGCCGAGCAGAGAGGCGACGATCGGTAGCACACGACGTTTCAAGGCTCCCAAGACTAGAGGCAGCAGCGTAGTATCTGAGCCTGTGCGGCGGTAGCTCAGTTGGTAGAGCGCAAGCTTCCCAAGCTTGAGGTCGCGGGTTCGACCCCCGTCCGCCGCTTGCAGAAGGCGGGGAATCGCCGCGGGCGTGGTGGCTGCAAGATCGTCGAACGTCCCCGGCTGTTCTACGTGGGCTCTGCATCGCTTGGCAGCCTCAGGCCGTCGAGCGCCGTCTGGAGGATCGGCTCCAGGTAGTCGGGGTCGCCGTGGATCGTGGCGATTGCGATGGTCATGTCGAGGATCTGCTCGAGCGTGAGGTTTTCGCGGACTTCGTGAGCCTGTTGTGCGGCGAGGAGGAGTGGGCGGCCGGCTGCGATCACGCGGGCGCGGCTATTGCCGAATACAGGGTTGCTGCCGTCCGTGTGCTTGAGCAGTTCGGAGGCGATGTCGTGCTTGGTGGTGATGAAGGCGACGAACCGATGCAGCCAAGCGAGGAGCGCAGCGCCGGGCGTCTCTGCCTCGAAAGTCCCGGCTGCCTGGCATACGGCGTCGACCTCGTCGGTGTAAAGGGCCTCGATTAGCTCCCGACGGCCCGGGAAGTTGCGGTAGAGGGTCGCCATGCCGACCCCGGCGCGTCGCGAGATCTCAGCCATCGAGATCTCGGCCTCGGGATCAGCGAATGCGGTGCGGGCGGCTGCGAGGATCTTGTCGCGGTTGCGCTCGGCGTCGGCACGTCTGACAGGTGATTGCGATCTTTTCGGAGCCATCGGACCTAAGTGGACAAGTTATCCGCTACAGTAGGCGGACAGACTCTCCGCTTCACGATGGACTCTATCTCAAACGCTGCGATCCGCTCGCGGCCACACAAGGAGCTCTTCATGGACTACCGACCTCTGGGACGTACCGGCGTCTCGGTCAGCCAGCTGTGCCTCGGCGCAATGATGTTCGGCGCGTTCGGAAACTCCGACCACGACGACGCGATCCGGATCATCCACCGAGCGCTGGACGCCGGGATCAACTTCATCGACACCGCCGACGGCTACTCAGCCGGTGAGTCGGAGCTGATCCTCGGCAAGGCGCTGTCCGGGGGACGCCGCGAGAACGTGGTGCTCGCCGTCAAATTCGGCCTGCGGTTCGACGAGGAGCCCAACCGTGGTGGAGCGTCACGGCGGTGGATCACCGAGGCCGTCGAGGGCTCCCTGCGACGGTTGCAGACCGACTGGATCGACCTTTACCAGCTAGGTGTCCCCGATCCGAACACCGACATCGACGAGACCCTCGGTGCCCTGTCCGACCTCGTTCACGCGGGCAAGATCCGGTCCTTCGGCGCGTCGAAGGTCCCCGCCTCGCAGATCGTCGAGGCCCAGTGCACCGCGGAGCGTCGCGGCCACGAACGGTTTCGTACCGAGCAGCCGCCTTACTCGCTGCTGACCCGCGCCATCGAGTACGACGTGCTGCCGGCCTGCCTGCGCCATGGAATGGGCGTCATGACCTACGGCCCTCTCGCCGGCGGCTGGCTGTCGGGCAAGTACCGCAAGGGCCAGGAGGTGAGCGGACCGGGCTCAGCCGCTCGCGCGCAGCGCTTCCCCGGAGTCTATGACTCCAGGAATCCCGCCAATGCCGCAAAGCTCGACGCCGCCGACGCCTTCGGGGCTCTCGCTGACGAGGCCGGGATCACTCTCGTCCAGATGGCGACCGCCTTCGCCACCCGCCACCCCGCGGTCACCTCCGCGATCATCGGCCCACGCACCATGGAGCATCTCGACACCTACCTCGCTGCAGATGGGATCGACCTCTCCAGCGATCTGCTCGACCGAATCGACCAGATCGTGCCCCCCGGCGTCACGATCAACGTCGCCGACAACATGTGGAACCACGGCACAGCGGCGCTGAACGCCGCGTTCCGCCGACGGTAGACGGCCCCGTCATTCCCGCGAGAGCGCGCTGCTGGCAGTGTGGTGCCAGGGGTAAAGCTTTGGCGGTAGCTAGTCGATAGGCGAGTCGCGGGCCAAACTCCGTCAATTTTGGGGGGGCGCCGGGCCGCGTCTGGAAGCACCGGAGCAAGGCACCCCCGTCGTGAGGCGGGTTCGCAAAGCCAGGGGTCTCGCGTAGATAGCCCAGTCGCCCGGCCAGTCCCGTGAAATCCGAACAAGGAGCGCCACCCCATGTCCCGTCTGAACAACATAAAGAGAAAGCGTCTCGTCTTCGGGGGGGTCGCGGTGGTGCTTGTGGTGATAGGCAGCGCGGCTTACGCCTACTGGACAAGCTCGGGCGAAGGCTCAGGCGAAGCCAAAGCCAACTATGCGAGCGCTGCGTTCGAAGTCAAAAGCGCCACCGTCGAAAATCTGTATCCCGGCGCCAACCCGGTGGTCACGGTGACCGTCAAGGATAAAGACGCGAGCCAGAACGAGTTCCTGACCAAACTGGACACGGAAGTCGAAAAAACCTCTGTGGCGGAATGCAAAAAGGAATGGTTCGTCGTCACCCCTGCCTCGCAGGAACCGAAAGTCCTGATCACCCACGGTGAAACCAAGGAATACACCGTCCATCTGGAAATGAAAGAAGAAGCGGCCGTCAACCAGAATGCCTGCAAGGGCGCGTCGATCACGCTCAAGTACAAAGCCTCATAAGGCATCGACAGGCGGATGGGCGCCGCTCGCAAGGGACTGGCACGAGGACTCATGAGGCGAATGTCGTATACCCGCCTCACGTTCCTCGGGCCGGCGTCGGCGCTCGCGCTGATCGCAACGATCGGAGTTGCCTCGGCGTACTGGACGGGTTCCGGGCAGGCGAGCACTTCGGCGAACCTGGCCACGCTGCCGGCGCCCACGATCACGCTCTCCACGACTGGCGCGGAAACGGTCGAATTGACATGGTCGGCGGCGACCGCGCCCGCTGAAGGTACGGTCGTATACTTCGTCAGCCGCGACGGTGGCGCGGCGAGCGCGGGCTGTCCCGGCTCGAGTTCCCATTCCACCGTCTTGAGCTGCACGGACACCAACGTTCCGGTCGGGGCACACAAATATGTGATCACTGCCGTGTGGCGCTCGTGGACGTCCGCCAGCGAAGAAAGGACGGTGACGGTCGCCTACGGCCCGGTGACTCACCTCGTGCTCGAAGCCGCCGGCACGACGCCGGCCGCGGGCGAAGCGGACAATCTCACGGTCATCGCCAAGGACGCCAGCAACGACACGGTTCCGACCTACGCCGGCGCGCACAGTCTGGTGTTCGAAGGCGCCGGCGAAGCGATCAGCGGGGCAAAGCCGGTCGTGGTCGACTCCGCGGGGGTCGAAAGGAGCTTCGGCGAAGCAACAGAAATCGGCTTCAGCGAAGGCAAAGCCACGGTGTCGAGCGCGATCAACGGGGTGATGAAGCTCTATAAGGCCGAAGCGGCGCACATCAAGGTCAAGGAAGGCTCGCTCAACAACGGTGCGGGGCTGGCGGTGACGGTCAAAGCGGCCGCCACCACGAAGAAGCTCGCCCTCGCCGCACTGGGCGAACAGACCGCCGGCACCGCTTTCAACGAGACCGTCACGGCAACCGACGAATACGGCAACACGACCACGGGCTATACGGGCGCAAAGACGATCGCGTGGAGTGGACCCGCCAATGCGCCCAGCGGACAGGCACCCGTCTACCCGGCGACGGTCACGTTCGCCGCTGGTGTGGGCACGGCCTCGATCAAGCTGTACGACGCCCAGAGCGCCACGCTCAAAGCGAAAGAAGGCACGATCGAAGGTACCTCGGGCTCCTTCACGGTCAAAGCGGGCGCCACCAAAAAGCTCACCGTGCCGACGCCGAGCGAACAGGAAGCGGGCGTCGCATTCAACGTGACGTTGACCGCCACCGACGAATCGGGCAACCCCACCACGACCTATGCGGGCACGAAGACGATCGCGTGGAGTGGGCCTGCCAATGCGCCCAGCGGGCAGGCGCCCGAATACCCGGTCTCGGCGAGTTCGGTCACGTTCACAGCGGGCGTGGGCACGGCCTCCTCGCTCAAGCTCTATGACGCGCAGAGCACCACGCTCAAAGCGAAAGAAAGCACGATCGAAGGAACGACGGGCACCTTCACCGTCAAGGCGGCCGCCGCCAGCAGCTTCAGCGTGCCCACTCCCGCCGAACAGGCCGCTGGCACCGCGTTCAACGAGACCGTGACCGCCTGGGATGCCTGGCACAACACCGCGAAAACATATGCCGGCACGAAGACCCTCATGTGGAGCGGCCCGGCGAACGCGCCCAGCGGGCAGGCGCCCCTCTACCCCGCAACGGTTACCTTCGCCGCGGGCGTGGGCACGGCCTCGATCAAGCCGTATGACGCTCAGAGCGCGACTTTGAAAGCCAAGGAAGGCACGATCGAAGGCGTCTCGGGATCCTTCACCGTCAAAGCCGGAGCTACCAAAAAGCTCAGCGTGCCCACCCCGAGCGAACAGGAAGCGGCAGTCGCGTTCAACGTGACGCTGACCGCCACTGACGAATGGGGCAACCTCGCCAAGACCTATACGGGCGCGAAGACGCTCGTGTGGAGCACCCCGGCGAGCTCGCCCAACGGCACCGCGCCCGAATACCCCGCCGCGGCGACCGCGGTCACGTTCACCGAAGGAGTCGGCACAGCCTCGTCACTGAAGCTCTACGACGCCCAGATCACGACTTTGAAAGCCAAGGAAGGCAGCACCGTGGAAGGGACATCGAGCGCCTTCACCGTCAAAGCCAGCGCGGCCGAACGCTACGCCTGGTCGCACCCCGAAGTGACCGCGGGCGCCCTCGAAACGGGCACCTGCCAGTTTGCCTGCGTTACGACCAGCATCGGCGCCAGCAAGAAGTTCAAGGCCCATGCCGGCGTCAGCGACAAATACGGCAACATCGTCAGCAACCTTGCCGCCACGAACAGGGCGAAGGTCGAAAAGACGAGCGGCGAAGGCACGCTCACGAACGCCACCGCCCTCATCATCCCCACCTCGGGCCTCGCCGAATCCTCCACGATCTTCGAATACACGAGCCCCGCATCCGGTACCAGCGAAGCCGTCCTGAAGCTCAAGTCCGAAGAAGGTACCGCCTACACGGAAGCCGAAGCCCACGTGAGGTACTAGCCAGGGAGACGGCGAGCGCCTGTGCATGGCGCCGGCGCCCGGGCGAGGTCAGTTAGGCGGCCGAAAGCTCTTGGTGACCGTGTAGCGGCTCAGGTTCTGGTGCGCGATCTCACGCAGGCGTCGGACTATCGCTCCCGTGGCCGGCTTGTCTTGCGCGTGTTGTTGGGCTGTTACGGAATCGAATCGCGCGTAGGCGAGTATCCCCGTTGGATTGGCGCTTCTGAGGATCTGCCCTTCGACGAAGCCCGGGAGATGCCGAAAGTGCTCGAACAGCTCCTCGAGAGCATCCAGGGCGGCCTGTTGATTTCCGTCTGCAACGGACCAGACGTCGACCATGATCGTCTCCGGCGGAGGGTCCTCGTGTTTAAGGTCCGGCATTGCGCCTCCTCTGTATTCGCGTTGCGTGCAGTCTCGCGTTGCGCATCCGCTCGTGCCCGTGAGACGCCTGGATGCTGCCACCCGAGGCTCGACGATGACCTGTGCTCGGCGCGCCTTGCGCCACGGACCGGCCGGAACGGCCTAAAGGTCGGCGTGCCTGAACAGCTCGCTGACCGTCAGCTCCAGCCCGCCGGCGATCTTCAAGATCGTGTCCACGGTCAGGTTGAACTCGCCTCTCTCGATGGCGCCGTAGTAGCTGCGGTCGATGTTGGCTTCGAACGCAAAGCCTTCCTGGGTGTAGCCGCGCTCCTTGCGGATCGCGCGGATAGCGCTTCCCAGGGAGATGTTGGCGGCGGACTTCTTCGGCGGCATATGCGGCAAGCTTGTTCTATTGACGCGACTAATTCCACCGGATACTCTTCCACCGGATAGAAACAGCATCCGGCTCCGCCACATCGGCTTGGGAGAGGCATCATTCGGTGCAGTCCGCAGAGTATCTAGTGGTGATCGAAGTCCTGAACCGCACGCATGGACGCGACCGAGAGCGTATGTACAGGGCGATTCGAGACCATCCCAACGAGGACGTCGACGCCGCCATAACCAGGCTGGAGGAGGCCGGTGTCGTGACAGTCAACGGCCGAACGATCAAAGCCTCGCCGGCTCTCGCCTGCCTCGAACAACTGAATCTGATCGGGCTCTGATGTCGCTATCGGAGATGAGCGCCGCAGAGCAGAAGGCCTGGCACGAACTCGAGGAGGCCGAGCAGGCTGTGGAGATAGCGCGCGGGCGCTGCATCGCCGTCACGAACCGTGCTGGGCGCCTGCGCTCCCAGAGCCTCACGCTCGTGCAACCGGGAGAAGCTCAGACCGAGCCGGGGTGCCGCCTCTCAGCAGGGGCACATTCTGCGCGGAGGGCCACCCGGTAGCGCTGCGGTGCTGATCGAGTTGGGCTCAGCTGGGCTCACCCCGGTAGGTGCCAAACGACCAGCGATTGCCCTCCGGGTCCTTGATCGCGAAGTCGCGTGAGCCGTAGTCGGTGTCATGGGGTGGGCTCGTGATCTCGGCACCGGCTGCAGCGACGCGCTCGTGCAGTGAGTCTATGTCATCGGCGACTACGTAGGCGCCGAAGGTTCCAGGTCGCAGTGGCCACTCGTCGGAGTCGCTGTCGCGCGAGGATCCAAGCATGATCCCGCCTCCTGGGGGCCATGAGAGCTGTGCGTGATCGACACGCTCGCCCTCGCCGTAGACGACGGTCGCCTCGAATCCGATGACGTCAACCAGAAAGGCGATCAGCGCGCGCGCGTCGCGAGCCCGTAGAGTGGGCCAGACCTGAGGGGCGGGAGCCGAAGAGCTCAAGCGGGCATTCTATCCCGGTGGTCGCTTCGGGAACACCGGCAGCGGGTACCACAAGCAAGACAACGGAGGAGGAAATCGTGTTCAAGAAAATTTTTGAGCTGATCACGCTCAAATGGCTGTGGGATCGTCGCTGACGTCGAGCGCGGTCACGCTGCCCGTGCAAGCTTCGCGCACGCGCCACTGTTGCCGATAGAATCAGTGAACAATGTAGTCGGCGAGGCGCGAGACGAGCGAGGCGGAGCATGCTGTTCAAGCAGATCACCCACGATGACCTCGGCTGTGCCTCCTACCTGATCGGAGACGAGCGGGCGGGGGTGGCGGCGGTGGTCGATCCGCGCTTTGAGATAGATGAGTACCTCGAGCTGGCGCGCTACCGGGGGGTCACGATCGAGCACGTGCTCGAGACCCATACCCACGCCGATCACGTCTCCGGTCACGGGCGCCTGGTGGCCGCTACCGGCGCCCGCATACACGTGCACCGGGCTGCAGCTCCGAGCTATGCGCACGAGCCCTTCGACGATGGCTGGGAGCTCGAGCTGGGTGCGCTGTGGGTCCGCGCGCTGCACACGCCGGGGCATCGTCCGGAGCACACCGCCTTCTTGCTGATCGACCGCAACCGCGGCCCCCAGCCATGGGCGGTTCTGAGCGGCGACAGCCTGTTCGTCGGAGACGTCGCCCGCACCGATCTCGCCGTCGAGAAGTCAGAAGGCGCCGCACAGATCTTCCGCTCGGTGCATGGCAAGCTGCTCACGCTGCCCGACGAGTGCGAGCTGTGGCCCGCGCATCTCGGTGGGTCGATGTGCGGTGGGGCGGGCATGGATCTGAAGATCTGCTCGACGATCGGCTTCGAGAAGCAGCACAACCCGACGCTTGCGATCGAAGACGAGAAGGAGTTCGTGAAGTTGGCCGTGGCCAAGCTCGGCCCCCAGCCACCCACCTTCGAGAAGATCGTCGCCCTCAACCGCGGGCCCCTCCTCACTGCAGGCGTCGAGGTTCCAGCGCTCTATCCCCACCAGGTGCAGTCCAAGCGCGACCACGGAGCGCTGCTGGTGGATGTCCGTACCGACCTGCAGTTCGACGACGTGCATATCCACGGCTCGGTCTGCATCCCCTCGTTCAGCTCGGGCTTCGGCTCCAAGCTCGCGTGGCTGGCCGATCACGATCAGGAGATCGTGTTCATCGGACGCGATGACGCCGACGGGCGCCGTGCGGCGCGGCTGGCGCTAGCCGTGGGCGTGCGCCAGATCGCCGGCCTGCTCGCGGGAGGCATGACCAACTGGCGCCAGGAACGTCATCCGGCGGACCACACCGAGCGGCTCGCGGTCGGCGACCTGCTCGGCTGGATGGCCAACGAGCCGGATCTGCAACTGCTCGATGTTCGCGAGCGCGGCGAGTGGGATCAGGGCCATGTTCCAGGGTCGCTGTTCACGCCCTGGCACGACATCGCCGGCATTCCCGAGGGGCTCGATCCCACCCGCCCGGTGGCTGTGATCTGTGCCGCCGGGGTTCGCGCCGGGACGGCCGCGAGCCTGCTCAAGCACTACGGCGCGCGAGACGTGGTTCACGTGGTCGACGGGGGCGTACCCGCGCTCGAGCGTTCCGGTCTGGAGCTCGCGCGGGCAGCGAGTGGCTAGCGTCCGTCGCCCGGTCTTGACTGCGGCGAGGGTTTGCGCTCGACCGGCACGGGCAGGTTGGCGACCAACTCGTCGACCGTGACTCCGAGGCCCTCGGCGAGGATCACAAGCGTCGTCAGTCGCGGCTCGACGTGGCCCTGCTCGATTTTGCCGATCTCGGTACGGTGCAGCTTCGTCACGCTCGAAAGCCGTTCCTGCGAGAACCCAGGACTCTTGGCGGCGCGTAGACGCCGCACGTTCGCTGCGAAGCCGTTGAGGTACTTTGCGAGCTCGGCCTTGTAAGCGTCCATGGTGCTCATTCCCACACTTTCTCGACTGCCAGAACGAAATGCGACCGATGTCCATCTGCCAGCTTTGTAACTGGCAGACGTCTATCCGAGTTCAGCAGACCGCTTCCTCCCATACGAACATATGTTCGCATAAAACGCGTCCCGATGTGGGCGGCGAGGGCTCCGGAACGAGCTTGGCTCGACCGCGATCGGCTGGGGACGCGAAGATGCGGAGCACAGGCCCCGATCCTCGGGGGCGCCGCAGTCGACAGCAGGGGGAACGAAGATGACAACTGTCAGAGAGGCTGCATTCGAGCTCCTCCGCAGTCGCGGGATGACCACGATCTTCGGAAATCCCGGCTCGACCGAGCTGCCGATGCTGGGCCCCCTCCCCGAGGACTTCCGCTACATCCTTGGACTGCAGGAGGCCGTCGCGGTGGGCATGGCCGACGGCTTTGCGCAGGCGAGCGGGAACGTCGCGCACGTCAACCTGCACACGGCGCCGGGCCTCGGCAACGGCGTGGGGGCGATCTTCAGCGCGCGAGCCAATAAGGCGCCGTTGCTCGTCACCGCCGGCCAGCAGGCGCGTTCGCTGATCGCGATGCAGGCCAACCTCACCAACCGCGACGCGGTCGAGGTGCCCAAGCCCTACGTCAAGTGGAGCCACGAGCCGGTGCGTGCGGCCGACGTGCCGTTCGCCCTGGCGCAGGCGATCCACCACGCCGCGCTGCCCCCGACGGGACCCGCATTCGTGTCGGTCCCGATGGACGACTGGCTTCGCGAGGTGGAGACGGTCGACTTCCAAACGCAGATATCGCGGACCGTGAGCGGGCGCTCCCAGCCCTCGCGCGATCAGATCGGAGAGCTTGCAGGGCTGCTTCGCGACGCCCGCAGCCCGGTGTTCATCGCCGGGCCCGACATCGACGCGGCCGGCGGCTGGGACGCGGCGGTCGAGCTCGTGGAGATGCAGAGGCTGCCGGTGTGGGCCTCGCCCGCAACGGGGGGAAACCGGATCGGCTTCCCCGAGGATCACCCCGCCTTCCAAGGCACGCTCCCGCCGGCCGTCGGTCCGCTCGGCCAGACGCTCGCGGGTCACGATCTCGTGCTCGTGGCCGGCTCGTCGGTGTTTCCCTACTACCCCAACATTCCTGGCGACTTCCTTGCTACGGGCACGCGTCTCGTGGCGCTCACCAGCGATCCCGACGAGGCCGCCCGCGCACCGATGGGCGATGCGATCGTCGCCGATGTCGCGCTCACGCTGCGTGCGCTATGCGACGAGCTCACGGGCGCGCGCTGTGAGCGCGAGCCACCGCCTGCGCGGGTCGCGCTCGACGCGCCGGCGCCGAGCGAGAAGCTGTCCGGCGGGGAAGTCCACGCGACCCTCGCCGAGCTCTTCCCCGAGGATGGGATCGTAGTGTTGGAGTCGCCCTCGAGCACTGTCGCGATGCGCGAGAAGCTGCGCATCTCCAAGCCGGGCTCCTACTACTTCAGCGGCGGCGGCGGACTCGGGTTCGGTCTCTCGGCGGCGCTCGGGGTCCAGCTCGCGCAACCAGAGCGACAGGTCGTGTGCGTGTTGGGTGAGGGCTCTGCGCAATATGCGATCACCGGCTTCTGGACGGCCGCGGCCTACGGGATCCCGGTCAAGTTCCTCGTGCTGCGAAACAACGAGTACTCGATCCTCAAGTGGTTTGCCTCACTGGAGAACGTCAACGGTGTGCCTGGCCTCGATCTGCCCCGTCTCGACGTGGCCGCCACCGCGCGGAGCTACAACGTGCCCGCGACGACCGTCGCGCGACGCGCCGAGCTCCACGACGCGCTGAAGGACGCGCTCTCCCAAGACGGCCCGCGGCTCGTGCAGGTGGACGTCGCGGCCGGGATGGCGCTCGCTTGAGCGGCCACGGTCCTGCGCTGCTCAGCGCCGACATTCGCCGCATCGGGCGCCCACCCGGCGCTCCGGCCGCCGATCGCGCGCCGGACAGCCTCGCCGCGGGCACACCCGAGCCGCTGCTCGGCGAGCTGGTGGCGCTGCTCGGGCGCGAGCGCGTGCTCTCCCGCGCGATCGACCTGATCGCCTACGCATCCGACGCGAGTCCCTACCGACGGATCCCTGCGGTGGTGGTGATGGCACATAGCGCCGAGGACGTCGCAAAGGTCCTCGACTATGCCCGGCGCAACGAGGTTGCCGTCAACTTCCGCGGCGGCGGGACCAGCCTCGGCGGTCAGGCCCAGACGGACGGGATCATGATCGACGTCAGGCGCTGGTTCTCGGGCGTGAAGGTCGAAGCCGGCGGAGAGCGCGTGCGGCTGAAGTGCGGCACCATCCTCGGCCTGGCCAACAAGCTGCTCGAGCGCCGTGGCTTCAAGCTCGGCCCGGACCCCGCGAGCAAAGACATCGCAACGATCGGCGGTGTGATCGCCAACAACTCCGGCGGCATGCGCTGCGGCGTGAGCTGGGATCCCTACTCGACGGTCGAGTCGATGACCCTCGTGCTCGCCTCCGGGAGCGTCCTCGACACAGCCGCGCCCGACGCCGAGGCGCGCTTCGCGGCGGCGGAGCCCGAGCTGGCCCGTGGACTGCTGGAGATGCGCGAGGAGCTGCTGGCCGACGAGCAGCTCGCACAGCGCGTCAGGCGCAAGTACGAGATCAAGAACGTGACCGGCTACCGGCTGTGCGCGTTTCTCGACGCCTCGACGCCGCTCGAGATATTCCGCCGGCTCGTGATCGGATCGGAGGGCACGCTGGCGTTCGTCGCCGAGGCGGTCATGCGCACCCGGCCCGAGCCCGCACACACGACGCTCGCGTGGGCTCACTTCGCGAGCATCGACAGCGCCGCCGAGGCCGTGCCCGCGCTCGTGGCGGCCGGCGCCCGCGCGACCGAGCTGATGGTGGCGCCGGCGCTGATCGCCGCCGCCTGGAGCCTGCCCGGCACACCACAGCACTGGCGCGAGCTCCCGCTCGACTCCGCCGCGCTGATCATCGAGCTGGCCGCGGAGGAGCCGGCGCTGCTCGCTGCGAGCGAGGTCGCCGCGCAGGCCGCGCTTGCCTCTCACGAGCTGCTCAGTCCCGTTCGATTCACGCGTGAGCAGGAGGAGATCGAGATGGCCTGGAGGGTACGCGAGGGACTCTTCGGTCTCGTCGGGCGCCTGCGCCTGCCCGGCAGCGCGCTGATCATCGAGGACGTCTGCGTACGCCCCGAGCGGATCGCCGAGTGCGCTCACGACCTGCAGGCCCTGCTCGCAAAGTACGGCTTTCTGGCCGGCGTCGCCGGGCACGCCTCGGCGGGGAACCTGCACTTCCAGCTGACCCCCGACTTCTCCAAACCGCAGGACATCGAACGCTATGAGGAGTTCATGGAGGAGCTGGTCGAGCTGATCGTGAACAAGTACGACGGCTCGCTGAAGTCCGAGCACGGAACCGGGGTCAACATGGCGCCGTTCGTCGAGCGCGAGTGGGGACAGAAGGCCACCGCGATGATGTGGCGCGTCAAGGAGCTGGCAGACCCGCATGCCGTACTGAACCCCGGCGTGGTGCTCAACCGCGACCCGGCGATTCACCTCAAGCACCTCAAGAGCCAGCCCGAGATCGAGGAGATCGCTTCGCACTGCGTCGAGTGCGGCTTCTGCGAGCCGGTCTGTCCCAGCCGCAACACGACCACCACTCCTCGCCAGCGGATCGTGATCCGGCGCGAGATGGCGCGCCAGCCGGAGGGCTCGCCGGTATATGAGGCGCTGATCGCGGGTTACGAGTACGAGGCGCTGCAGACCTGCGCGGCCGACGGGAGCTGCGCGAGCGTGTGCCCCGTGGCGATCGACACCGGCAAGCTGATGAAGGAGTTCCGCAGGCGTGAGCGCAGCGAGCGCGAGGAAGCCGTGGCGCTCTCCGTGGCCAAGCGCTACCGGCACCTGGAGCGCGCCGCCCGCGGCGGGCTGAGCGGTGCACGCTTGGCCGAGCGTCTCGTCGGTCACGCTGCGCTGGAGCAGGTTCCGCAGCTGATCCGGCGCCGTGTGAGCACCGAGCTGGTGCCGACGCCACCGGCGAGCCTGCCGCGGCCCGCTCCCGCGCGCCTGCCCGCGACCGCGGCCGCGGCGGCCGTGGCGGTCTATCTGCCGGCGTGTCTGAATCGCATCTTCGGCAACCCACCCGAGCTGGAGCGCGAACCCTCGCTCTCGGAGGCGCTCGTCGCTCTGTCTGCGCGCGCCGGGCTGCCCGTCTGGATCCCCGACGATGTGGCCGGGCACTGCTGCTCGACGCCCTGGAGCTCGAAGGGCTACCGCCGAGGCCAGGACCACATGGCCGCCAAGACCGCTGCTGCTATGTGGCGCTGGAGCGATTCCGCCCGCCTGCCCGTGCTGATCGACGCCAGCTCCTGCGCCCAGGGTCTGGTCGAGGAGGTCGGCGGGCGCCTGCCCGAGTCCGCGCGGGAGCGCTTCGAGCAGATCGAGATCCTCGACTCGATCGAGTGGGTCCACGACAGGCTCCTGCCGCGTTTGGACGTGCGCCGCAAGGTGAGCTCCGCTGCCGTCCATCCCACCTGCTCCACCCAGCAGATGGGGCTCGCGGGCAAGCTCGAGGCGATCGCCGCCGCTCTGGCCGAGCAGGTGATCGTCCCCGCCGGCGCCACCTGCTGCGGAATGGCAGGCGACCGCGGCCTGCTGCATCCAGAGCTGCCGCGCTCCGCGTTGCGCGACGCCGCAGCGGAGCTCACGCAGCGTCCGGCCGCGGAGCACCTGTGCAGCAACCGCACCTGCGAGATCGCCCTGCAGCAGGTCACCGGTGCTCCCTACGCGTCTTTCGTGCTGCTGCTCGAGCGTCTCACACGGCCCTGATGCGGGTCGAGCTCCTCGAGCGCGAACAGGTGATCCACGGCGCGCTCGAGCAGGTGTTCGCGTTCTTCGCCGATGCTCAGAACCTCGAGGCGATCACACCCCCGTGGCTGGCCTTCGAGGTCCTGACCCCGGCTCCGCTGGAGATGCACGCCGGCGCGCTGATCGCCTATCGCATGCGCCTGCACGGCGTGCCCGTCGGCTGGCTGACAGAGATCGAGCGCTGGCAACCGCCTGTGGAGCTCGTCGACAGGCAGTTGCGCGGCCCCTATCTGCTGTGGCACCACACGCACACCTTCCGAGCCTGCGCGCAGGGCACGCTGATGCGCGACCGGGTTCGCTACGCGCTGCCGCTGGGCTTGCTCGGACGCGTTGCCCACGCGGCCTTCGTGCGGCGTGACCTCGAACGCATCTTCGACTTCCGCGGCGAGGAGATCAGCCGGATGCTCGCCTGAGCCGCCTGTCCGTGGTCGGCAACGGCGGCGGACAGGGGACCTTGGCCTCGGCGCTTGCGTGCGTGGCGTCGAGGAAGCTCACCGCCGCGGTGAACGGAAAGCCGCCGCGTGGGCAGCTGCGCGGCAGACGCACACCACGCGGGCGGTAGCCGATGCTGCGGCCGTGTTCGCGGCGGTAGTAGGTGAGGTGTTCGGGCCCGATCGCCGCGTGCAGCTCCACGACCGACACGTCCGGCGCTTCGGGCAGGCTCGGGACCAGCGGCGGTTCGATCGCCACGCTCCCGCCGAACGGCCGGCTGGCGGAGAGCAGTAGCGCCGGTAGCGCCAGCTGCGCCACGATCGGGCTGGTTCCCTCCGCGTAGAAGGTCAACGCGAACCGTTCGTCCTTCGTCGGTGCGCGCTCGATCGAGAGTTGCGCGCGCTCACGCACGACCGTGTTTCCCACGGGTATCTCCACGACCGCCGTGCCGGTTCCCATCCGTGCGTCCGAGGGGCAGCCGTGCGGGCCCCGTTCGTGCAGCGTGGCGAGGCTGCAGGGTTCCAGCCCGAGCCCGCTGACCACGATGCCGACGTCGCCCGGGTAGCGCAGCGCCACGGCCGTGATCGGCGATGGAACCTGCCCGGGGGGAGCCGCTACCGCCAGGTCGAAGCCGATCGTCGTTTCCCGGTCCAGCCGATCGGGCTGAAGGCTCGCGCGCAGCTGCAGTGACTCCTGCCCCAGCGCCGGGCGAGCCTGCGCCGCGCACGCGAGCAGCATCGCCAGGATCAAGCAGGCCCGCCTGGGATCGCTCACCGAGCTCCTCGGCGCTCTCAGTAGGACAGCGTGCCGGTGGTCTGGATGGTCATGTTGTAGGTGTTGCGGTTGAGGATCCCGTAGAAGCCGCCGGTGCCGTGGGCGTGCACATAGCGACCGGTGCCGCCGGTCGCAGTGAGCGAGCCGCCGAAGCTCTGATAGAGGCCCGAGCCGTGCACAGCCGCAAGGGCACGACCGTTGATCGAGCCCCCGTGCACGTAGATCGTGAACACGGCCCTGAAGGTGGCGGTGATGTTGCAGTTGGCGCGCATGTTTCCCGGCAGCGTCCCCGCGGCGGAGCCTTCCTCATACAGCCACGAGCCCTGGCTGCGTTCTTCGTTGTAAGACAGGTGCGCCTGATCGGCTGTTCGCACCAGGCCGGCTGCGCGGGCCGGCAACGCGGCGCCGGCGCTCTGCGCAAGCGCTGCGCACACCGATGCGCACGCGACCAGCGCACTCAAGAACCTCACGCCGGTACGCCCTCCCCCGCTGGTTTGACGAGCACCTTCGACACGATGAGCTTCCGCTGCACCCACAGAAGCGTTCGCGGGGATGATACCGGCCGCCGCCCCGCGCCCTCCGCCGGTTCGCGTGCATGCGAAAGGGTCCGATCCCACGGCTCACCTGCCGCCGAAGCGCCGCTTGCGTTCACCGAACTCGACCAGCGCAGCTTCCAGGTCGAAGCGGCTGAAGTCCGGCCACAGCGCGTCGCTAAAGACCAGCTCCGAGTAGGCCGACTGCCACAGCAGGAAGTTCGACAGCCGGCGCTCGCCGCCGGTGCGAATGATCACGTCGGGATCGCGCATCTCGGGCGCGTACAGGCATCTGTGGAACTCCTCCTCGGTATCTCCGCGCACGCGCTTGGCGGCGTCCACGATCTCGGCGCGTCCGCCGTAGTTGAATGCGACATACAGCGTGATCAGCTCGTTCTCGCGCGTCAGCGCCTCCGCGGCTTCGATCTCCTGGAGCAGCGCCGGCTCGACGCCCGTCCGGCGCCCGATGAAGCACATGCGCACCCTGTGGCGGTGCAGTTCGGGCGCCTCGCGGGCGATCCTCCGCGCGAGCATCGATATCAGCCCGCGCACCTCCGCGGGCGGACGTGTCCAGTTCTCGGTCGAGAACGAGTACACGGTCAGCTGCTGCACCCCGAGCTCGACAGCGTCGCGCAGGCACGCCTTCAGCGTGTCCGCGCCCGCGTTGTGACCCGCGCTGACCGACAGGCTGCGAGCGCGCGCCCAGCGTCCGTTGCCGTCGGTGATGATCGCCACGTAACGCGCGATCCCGACGACCGAGCTGCCTCGCAGCGTGGGAGCGCTCACCCCCTCGGCCCCTTCGACGAGCGCCGGGGAGCGTGCCACAGGGCGCGCAGGCGCTTGGCTGCTCGCCACGTGTGCATCACCGCCAGCGTCGGCCCGATCAGCGGCCTCAGGTGTCGAGCGGTCCGCTCGCTGGCGAGGCCCGCGAAGTCGCTGTTCGCGCTCGGAGCCGACACGTAGTAGGCGACGATCCCCACCACCGTCATCACGTGGTGGGGGCCGTGCGGCAGATCCCGCGCCCGCTGCACCGCGTCGTCGATGACTCCGATCAGATGCCCCTGGAGCACCTCGCGATCCTCGTAGAGTGACACGAATCCCGATCGTCCCGCGGCGGCGTCGCTGTCGTAGTCGATCAGGCTGTCGAGCACCGTCGGCAGTGCCGAGATCGACAGATACGCCCGCTCGATCTTGACGGCCTGCGCGTAGGTCGTGCGGTGGTCCGCGGCAGCCGCGATCAGGGCGTGCACCCCGAGCACAGACGAAGCCGCTCCGGCGAGGAACTCGCGCCACTCGAGCGACGTTCCAGCGGAGCTCGAGATCGCCCAGCGTTCCACCTGGGCGTGCCCGAGCAGCGAGATCGAATGAATCCGCAGCTGCGCCTCAGAGCTTCCGCAGCGCTCCGCGCCTCATCAGGTCTGCGAGCTTCGCCGTTCCCGGAAGCCCGACGAGCGCGAAGCGCACCGTCGATACGAGCTCCTCGAGATACCCGCTCGTGTCCGAGTGCGAGTGGTCGCGGTAGTAGTCGCCGCTGCGCCGAAGCGTCGGGCAGACAGCATCGGTGAATGCTCCGAACAGGAACCTCCCGTCATCGGGTGCCTGCTCGGAGGGCGACTCGGTGAGGCCGTCGAGATAGTCGAAGAGGATCTCGAGCGCCACCACAGCCTTGACCACCGGGCGCCGGTGGACACGGGGAACGAGCGTGGCCAGCGTGGCGGCGACCTCGGCGTTGAATCCCTCCTCGCCGAGCTTCCCCAACGCAAGCTCGCGTAGCGCAGGGTCAGAGATGCTCGATGCCCGCTTGTGCCAGTGGTTGAGCTGCTCCTGCACGATCGGCGCCACGCTCGACCAGTAGCGCGCATTTGCGCGCAGCAGGGCCAGGCCGGCGAGCGTCGTCAGACGCGGATCGAGCGTGTCGGAGACACGCCGTGCGCTCACGCGGGGCCGCGCACGCGCGTGCGGGAAGGGGGTGGCGGCGAGCGCCGGTGGCCTACTCATCGAGGGCGAGCGTGGGGGAGACACGCGACGCCGACCACCCGGGGATGGCAGCGAGTAGCAACACGATCACGATCACCAGCGCGAGGATCTCCAACGGACGCCCGCTGGCAGCCAGGCTTGCCACCGGAAATCCGGTGACGTGCTTGAGGTAGCCGTCGATGATGACCTGGCCATAGATTCCGGCCACGGCTCCGCAGGCAGATCCCGCTCCGAGCATCAGCACGGCTTCGATCAGCAGGATGCGGCGCAGCCGTGGAGCGCGAACGCCGGATAGGCGCAATGCCGCAAACGATGGGCGCCGTTGCCACACGCTGGAGCCCAGCGCTGCAGCCATTGCGAAGATCGCGGCGATCACGAGCAACGTGGATATCTCGCCGAGCCGGCTGAGCCCGTCGTTGGTCAAGCTGTCGATCCGCGTTTCGCGCGTATGGGCGGAGGCGACTTCGAGGCCGCTGTTCGGGTCGAGCGAGCGCACGATCGCCGCACGGGTGCCCGCCATGCTCGTCCCCGGGCGCAGCTCGACCCCCAGCGCCGTTGGTGCGTTCGTACCCCATAGACGGCGGAAGTCCGAGAGCCCCATGAAGATCACGCCGGGGCTCCAGGCGAGGTTCGTCGTGGTCGCCGCGAGTCGCAGGCGCGCCTGACCTGCGGGGGTGGGAAGGGTGAACATCTGGCCGACGGCGACGTGCTGCTGTTCGGCGATCTGCTGGGAGACCGCGATCCAGCCGCCTTCGCCGAGCTTTTGGACCGCGGCGCTCCAGTTGCCCGCGCTCGTCTGACTGCGCAGCACGCTTCGGTTTGCCCCGGTGGGCCGGGCGATGACCCAGGCTCGACGATTGCCGACTTCGAGGAAGCCGCCCTGGAACGAGCGTACGCTCGCCACGCCCGGGATGTGGGCGATCCGCCGCGCGAGATCGTCGCCGGCGAAGGACACCGTCGCCTGGTTGTCGTCGGGGTTGGCGACCCACAGCTGCGCGTCCCCGGCGTAGCTGTGCGCGAAGCCGTCGATACCACGAAGCAGGTCATCTCGAGAGCCGCCCAGCGCGATTCCGCCGAAGATAGCGACGGCGCCGGTTGCCGCAAGCGCGAGCGAGCGCAACGTCGCGGCCTTCAACGAGGTGAGCGCCACCTGCAGGCTCGTCAGCCGCTGCTGGTGGCGCGCCAGGGCCGCGCCGCCCAGCATGATCGCGGCGAATGCCGACGGGACGGCCAGAACGGTGGCGAGCGCAAGCAGTCCGGTCGCGACCAGGGCGAGCGACGGGCGCAGCGCGTACAGCAAGCTTGCCAATCCGAGCAGGCCGAGCGCGGCGAGGCCCAGGCGCAGTTGGATGGGTCGCCCCAGAGTGTTTCCAGGTGAGGAGCCGCCTTCGAAGTAGACCGCGTCGAGCGCCCGCCCTCGGCGCATGTCCAGCAGGAGCACGGCCGAGGCCAGGAATGTGGCGATGACGCCGCCGATCAGCGACAGCACGATCGGCGCCGTGCCCACGACCGTGCCGGTCCCAAGCGTGAATGCCTCGGCGAGGTAGCCCGCAGATTGGTGAAAGACGCTCTGTGAGAGCAGATAACCCCCGAGCAAGCCCACCAGCGAGGCCGCCAGGCCAAGGCAGAGCGCCTGAAAGGCGACGATCTGCACGATCGCCAGGCGCTTGGTGCCGATCAGGCGCAGCTCTGCGATCGCCTGCCTGCGCTCGGGAACCGTGAGCAGCATCGCGTTGAATGCGAACAGGAAGCCGAGCAGCGCGCTGATCGCGGCAAAGAACGCGCTCGCCTGGTCGCTCGGTTTGAGGGCCTGGTCGAGCAGGGGGACGTCCTGATCGGCCGCTGTGACCGTGAGACGTCCGGCGGCGACGGGCACGAGCTCGGCGCGGACGCGCGCCTGCGCCCCCGGGCGCGTCTTGATCAGGATGCGTGTGAGGCGTTCGCGCAGGCCGGCGAGGCGCTGCAAGCGCGCCAGCGGCATGATCGCCACACGCGCCCGGGAGAGCGCCCCGGCGGCTTCTTGGCCGAGAACGGCGGCAACTTTCAGCTGGGAGATCCTCCCGTCCAGCTCGAAGGAGACCGCGGGCGTGGCCGTGCTCGCCCCGAGCTCTTCGGCGGCCGTCCTGCTGAGCGCAGCTGCTCCGGGTGAGAACGCGGCGATCGGCAGCGTGTGGGCCAAGCCGTTCAGCAGTCCGAAGCTCAGGTCGGTGCCCGCCACGTTGATCGTGAGGCGGTGCCCGTGTGGTCCGGTCACCGTCGCGGTCTGTTCGAGCAGCGGTGCGGCCTCGCTGACGCCTGGAAGGCGCTTGACGCGCCGCAGCAAGCGCTCGTCGAGTCCGCCGGAGTCGCGCGCCCGAAGCTGCAGGCTGGCCGGTCCCGCGACTGCGTGGACCACGGCTCGGGCCGATGCGGCGATGCTGCCGTTGGCGATCATCGCGGCGAACACGAGCGCCACGCCGCTCGCGACGCCGAGGCCCGCGAGGAGCTCCTGGATGCCGTGTACGCGCAGGCGTCGCCGGTAGAGGTAGATCAGCGCGTGGGGACGCAAAAGACCCCTGGCCGCAAGGGCCCCCGAGCGCGGGCTGGCGCTCACGGCCGCGAAGCAGGGGAGCGCGGATCGAGTGGGCCCCGGTCGCCGGCGTGATCGTTGCGGTGGCCCTCCACGAGCCTTCCGTCGCGCAGCGTGTAGTGGCGGTCGGCGATCGCCGCCGCGTCTGAGTCATGTGTCACGAGCACCACGGCCGCGGCGCGCTCGTGTGCGATCGAGCGCAGCAGCTCGACGATCGCCTCGCTGCCCGCGCTGTCGAGGTTCCCGGTTGGCTCGTCGGCGAGAATCAGGCGCGGGTCGCCGGCGAGCGCACGAGCGATCGCCACGCGCTGGCGCTCGCCGCCGGAGAGCTCGTCGGGCGTGTGCTCTAGGCGCCCGCCGAGCCCCACGCGCTCGAGCCATGGTGAGGCGCGGGCCTGCGCCTCGCGCATCGGCACTCCGCCGAGGAGCAGCTTGATCGACGCGTTCTCGATCGCCGAGACGCGCGGCATCAGATGGAAGTTCTGATAGATGAACCCGACGTCGCGCAGGAGGAAGTCACAGGCCTCGGTCTCGCTGAGCGAGCTGAGATCGAGCCCGTCGTAGCGAATCGTGCCTTCGTCGGGCTGCAGCAGCGCCGCGATCAGCAGCAGCAGAGTCGTCTTGCCGGAGCCGCTCGGTCCCAGCAAAGCGACCATTTCCCCGGGCTCCACGACGAGGTCCACGCCGCTCACCGCGCGCACCTCCTCGCCGGCGCCCCGGTAGCGCTTGACCACCCCGTCCAGCTCGATCACCCGGTGCCTACCCGATGACGGCAAGCCGTTGCCCGCCGCGGGGCAAGGCGTGCATCAGGCCGAGCGACGTAGAGGGACAACCGGCGCTAGTCCGCGACGCGGCCCTCCGTGCAACTCACCTTCGCTCAGGGTCAGAGCGCGCGCACCTGACAGGCCGGTGCTTTCGCCGGTGGTGGTGAGGATCGCGGTGCCCTCGTGCGCCAGCGAGTGGAGCATCGTGAGGATCTCGTCACGTGCAAGCAGCTCGACACCGATCGTCGGCTCGTCGACCATCAGCAGCCGTGGCCGCAGGACCAGCGCACGCGCAACCGCCACCCGCACGCACTCGCCGCAATCGAGTTCGCTGGGCCTGCGCGTGGCGCACGCCTCGCCACCCACGCGCTCGAGGGCGTCGCGCGCCCGGCCGCCGGCCACCCGCGCCGTCACGCCCCGTGCGAGCTGTCCGAAAGTGAGGTGATCCAGCACCAGCTGGCCTTCACTGGGCCGGAACGTCTTGCGGCAATAAGCGATCTCGCCGCCGAGCAGCTCGCAGCTTCGATCGTTGAGGTCGCGCCCAGCGAAGCGGACCGTACCCGCATCGGGTGCTTCGATTCCCGCTGCTACGCGCAGCAGGGTCGAACGGCCGGAGCGCCGCAGACCCCAGATGGCGACCATCTCGCCGCCTTCGATCTCGAGCGAGACGCTGCGAAGCACGGTCAGCCCGCCGACGCCGCGTCCGTAGGTCTTCTCGACCTGCTCGAGCACGAGCAGGCTCATCGCGACCGGGGCCTGTCTGCCGCTGCCAATGCCTTGAACTCTCGGCGTGCGTACTCGACCCAGGGGAGCTTGGCTTCCAGCGCGAGACGGCTCTCCTCGGAGACCAGGCGAGAGGCGAGCCCGGAGCTGGCATCGCCCGCCCCGTCGAGCGCGGGCGCAGCGATCGCTGCGCCGCCGGCCTCCTCCAGGCAGGCCTGCCCGTAGCGCTCGATGATCTCCAGTGCCATCTCGGGTTCCTGGGCGAAGACCGCGAGCTGGCGTGCGAACAGACGCGAGCGCCGCAGGTCGTCGTGGATCTGCTCGGTGAGCCGCTCCTGATAGCTGCGCACGCCCTCCTCGGTGGCCCGATAGCGCGGCTTTGGCTGGCGTCCCGCGCGCGTTCCTGGGATCTCCTCGATCAGATCCCTGCGTTGCAGCGTGTCGAGCGCGGTGTAGACGTAGGAGATGCCGCTCAGATGCAGCATCCCGGCGTAGGTGCTTTCGAATCTGTGAGCCAGCTCATAGCCGTAGCTGGGACGCTCGATCACCAGTCCGAGCAACGCCCAGTGAACGGCTGACTGCATCGGAGCGAGCGCCTTCTTGGCTGTAGCAGACGCTATCGCTCGCTCTTCCATATGACGCCATAGGGTAGTAACAGTCGGAAGTCTGGGAAAGCGACGTTTCTAACTTCCCCACAGGCAGTCACGCATTCCCCACAGGCAGTCACGGCACAGAACATTCAAGCGTCTGCCTTATCAAGAGTGCCGCTGGAATGCATCATTCTGTCTGTGCACAGCGACGCCGATCCGGGCCAGTCCGCCATGCAGGCCCTGGAGCGATCCCTCGCGCCCGTCGCAGGCGTGAACGGCGAGCACGCCGTGACCGGCGCGGGCGAGCGCCTGAACGGCGCCGGCGCGGGTGCGGAGATGACTCAGGACGCCGGCACGGTCATGATCGAGCTCTCTCCGGCACAGGTCGACCGGGTGATCCGCCGCGCGGCCGACGGCGGTAACATCTCGGTGCTGCTGTCGGGGTTGAAGGACGTCCGCGAGGTGCTTGCGCGCGAGCCGCGCCAGCTCGAAGACAGTCGCCTGTCGCGTTCCCTGCTGGCGGGCCTTCTGATGCTCGCGTCGTTTCCCACCGACGGCAGCTATCTCGGTAATGCCGAGATAGCGCGCATGCTCGACATGAACCCGAGCACCACCCACCGCTACGTCTCGACCCTGGTCGCCGTCGGCCTGCTCGAGCGCGACCCCTCCACCCGCCGCTACCGGCTCGTCTGATGAGCACCTTCGAAGAGGTCGGCCCGTTCGCCGCCCATGCGCTGCTGGGCGGCGGTGAGGCGTCCGACGCGGACTACGTCGTGATTAGGACCCATGCGGAGCTGGAACGACTCTGCGACGAGATCTTCGACGAGCGCGAAGCGCCGATCGTCGGACTCACGCTCCGCGGCGACTCGCACGAGCCGGTTCTGCGCGCAAGCGATGTTCGCGGTGTTGTCGGTCCCGGCGTGCGCATCTACCTGATCGCCAGCGAAGAGCACTTGCAGGGCTTGCGCGGGATGGTCGGCTCGCGCTTGAGTATCTGGCTTGGTGCGATCAGGGTGTGGTGGCCCGGGGCTTCTGTTTGCGACGACCCTGGCGACCATCCGCTGATCATGGGGCTCGAGGACGAGGACTACCTGGTCACCCTGGAGGAGTTCGCTGACGAGTTCGATCTCGCTCGTCCGCGTGTGCGCCCGCGGGTACGCCTGATCGAAGACGCGCGCGCGTTCCTCGAGCGCGAGCTCTCGAGTGCGCGCGAGGAGACCGCTGGGACCCGTGAGCGCCTGCGTGACGCGCAGATCCTCTGTCACGAGCTTCGTGCGCGCGCCGAGGTGGCCGAGGCCGGCCTCGCGGCGGCGCGCCGCTCGGTGTCCGGCTGAGCCTCCGGGTCAGGCGCCGCCGTAGGAGGCGGGAGCGGCGGGATCACCGCGCACGGCGTCCACCAGGGTGAGCAACTGCGCGCCCGTCGTGCCACCCAGCACGCGCAGACGGTGCAGCCGGTAGGGGTCTTCCGCGGGATGAGCCCACCCGGGAACGACTGTCGTGGAGCCGGTATAGCCCGCGGCCGCCACAGCCGCCACGACGGTCGCGTCGTAGTGGCCCGAGGGGTAGCAGAACCAGTTGACCGCCACGTGATAGCGGCGTCGCAGCGTTTCTCGCGCGGTCGCCACCTGGTAGTGCAACTGCTGCGCATCGAGGGTGATCAGGTCGGCATGGCTGAACCCCTGTGTGTCCAGCTCCCAGCCCGCGGCCAGCAGACCCTGGACCTGGCTCGCGCCGAACCCGCCTTGCGAAGGCGGCAGCCCGCTGAGCTGGATGTTCTCCACGCCGACCCACCCGCGCCGGCGCAGGATCGGCAGCGCCTGGGTGTACTGAGACTGGTAGCCGTTGTCGAAGCTGAGAACGATCGGTTTGCCCGGCCCCAGGGGCGCTCCCCGCTTCCAGTAGGCCTCCACTTGGTCGAGGGTCACGGCGTGCCACCCAGCCTTCGCGAGCGCGCGCATCTGTTCGGCGAACTCGCCCGGTGGCACATACAGCCCGGGGAACGGTGCCCCCGCCGGGGGTGGCGCGATCACGTGGTACATGAGGATCGGCACCGGGGTGCTCCCCGGCGGTCGGGCCGCTCCCGGGGGCGCAGTCGCCGATGAGCCACTCGTCGCGCTCGGAGTCGCTTGGCGTGCCGAGTCGCCTGAGCTGTGCCGCTGAGCCGCGGCGCGAGCGGTGGCTGAGCTTGAAGGGGAGCCGCCGCCCGCCAGCACGGCCGCGACCACAGCCACCAGCGCGCACAGCGCCAGGGCGAGCAGCGACGCTGCTATTCGGCGCCGGCGACGAAGAGCATGCCGGTGCTCCTCGCGTCGGGCTCGACGGGTCTCGCTGTCCATCGCGCTCTCAGAGATCGAAGTCGCCTGAAGTCCACACCGGGCGGGAGGATATCCAGCACTACCACCGCCACCTTTATGAGACCGGGTCTCATTAAGGTAGGCTGCGCGCTGCTCGCGTCCCGGCCCGAGAGCCCTCCGTCTGCAGACCTTCGAAACAAGGACATCGACTGTGTCGATCAACAGCGCCCGCCTTCCGCTGACAGCCCTTCTCGTGGTCGCGCTCGCAACGCTCGCGGGGGGTTGCGATCGCTCGAGTCCGGCTCAGAGCGCGGCCTCCCGCACAGGCGGGCGCGGCAAGATCCAGCTCGTCGCCGCGGAGAACTTCTGGGGCAGCATCGCGTCGCAGCTCGGCGGCGAAAAGGTCAGCGTCCAGAGCCTGATCGTCAATCCGGGCACCGATCCGCACAGCTATCAACCGACCGCTGAGGACGCCCGCGCGATCGCGGGGGCGAGCATGGCGATCGTAAACGGCGCCGGATACGACGACTGGGCGCAGCAGCTGTTGCAGGCGAGTCCGGCCGCCGAACGGCCCGTGCTCAACGTCGGCGAGCTGCTGCACCTCGCTCCCGGCGCGAATCCGCATCGCTGGTACTTCCCCGCCGACGTCCGTGCGGTGGCGCACCAGATCGTCGCCGACTACCAGCGCCTCGATCCGACCGACAGCGCCTACTTCGTGCGCAGGCAGCGGAGCTTCGAACGGGCTGGACTTGCACGCTACGACAGCCTCCGGCGCGAGATCCGCGACCGCTACGCAGGGGTCGCGGTCGGCTACAGCGAGAGCATCTTCCAAGGGCTCGGCGAAGACCTCGGGCTGAAGCTCCTGACTCCCTATCGCTTCGTCAAGGCGATCGCCGAGGGCACAGACGTCACCGCTGCCGAGAAGCAGACCGTCGACGCCCAGGCGCGCGCTCACCAGATCGAGGTGTGGGTCTACAACAGCCAGAACGTGACTCCGGATGTGCAGCGGATCAACCAGATCGCACGTGCGGAGCAGATTCCGATCGCGACGGTCACAGAGACGCTCTCGCCCGCCTCCGCGAGCTTCGAGCAGTGGCAGGTGGGCGAGCTCGAAGGACTACTCGCGGCCTTGCAAAGGGCCACCGGCCGCTAGATAGGTGTGATCTTCGCGCGTGAGCCCTGCGCTTCAGTCCCCGCTCAGGTTGGGCGGGACCGGCTGGCCGGCGGGCGGTGGGTCGTCTTTGAGCAGCTGCGGGACGGTCACGAGGTTGTAGCCGCGTGCGCGTAGCTTGGTGATGATCAGCGGCAGCGCTGCGATCGTCTGGGTGCGCACCCCGCCGGCGTCGTGCATGAGCAGGATCGCCCCCGGATGGGCGCCTTCGAGCGCGCGTTGAACGATCGTTGGAACACCGGGTTGCAGGTAGTCGTCGGTGTCGGCTGACCACAGCACCATCAGCAGATGCAGCGCGTGCAGCTGACGCAGAGTCGCCGCGTCGAAGGAACCGTAGGGAGGCCTGAACAGAAACGGCCTGGGCCCGTCGAGCAATTCGATGCGTGCTATCTGTTCAAAAAGCTCTTCGCGCTGGTCATGCGCGGAGAGGGTGGCCATCATCGGGTGCGACTCGGTGTGGTCTCCAATCACATCGCCGTCACGGATCTCGCGGACGGTCGATTCGCTGAAGTAGCGCAGCATCTTGCCGATCACGAAGAACGTCGCGCGCACGTGGAAGCGCTCGAGCACGCTGAGCACCTGGGGTGTGTAGGGGCCGGGGCCGTCGTCGAAGGTGAGCGCGATGTCGCGCCGCGTGGCGCTGCCCGCTTTGACGAAGGGCGTATAGGCCAGCACCGAGCTGACAGCTTTGCCTTCGGCCTGTTGCTCCTGGGCGGCTGTGAGCGGGCGCACGATCGCAGCGTGGTTCGTCTGCGCGTGCGCGCTCGGGCTGGACGCTCTGCTCTGTGGGTGCGAGCCGGAGACCGCGAGCACGATCGCGACGATCAGGGCCACCAGCACTGCTGCGCCCGCAGCCCGGCGCCGGCGGATGCGCGTGCGCCGTTCGATCGAGGCGGCGCCGGTCGCCAGCGGCCCCGGGAAGGGCGCCCGCGCGGCGAGCGGCTTATTCTCGTCCTCGAAGTCCCAGCTCCAGCGGCGCGCCATCACTCCCGCGTCCCGAGGGCTGTCGGGCGAGACCGCTGCGCGTAGCCATTGGCTGGAACGCCGCCGCTGCGAGACCGCTCGCGCATGCTGGCCGGTTGCTCTGGGAGAAGCGACATCAGGCTCTTGGCAAAGATAGCTCACCGGCCTGGCGTGGCTCGCATAAGCCCCGCAAACGCGGTCAATCCGGAGCAGCTCCTAGCTGCTCGCCGGCGGGGCGCCCCGGCCAACCGGTGGCGGCGCCTTGAGGGCACTCACCGGCCCGTGGGCCGACACGGTGACAAGCGTGCCAACCGCCAGCGCCTGCTCTCCGTGGACGCGGGCCAGCAGCAGCTCGGCGCCGGGCGAGCGCTCGGGGCGTATGTGCAAAAGCGCGTCGTGACCGTAGTAGCGACACTGCTCCACGCGGCCCTCCAGGCCGCTGGCGCCTGCCTCGGCCGGGGGACGAACCACGAGCTGCTCCGGACGGACCATCACAGCTCCGGCCTTGGCGCCGTCGGGCTCCCGCGGCTCGCGCAGCGTCAGGCGTCCCAGCGCGGTGCGCGCCGTCCCCAGCTCGAACTCCGCATCGATCAGGTTGACGGCGCCGAGGAAGCGCGCCAGCGGCTCATCGGCGGGCCGCTCGTACAGCTGCGCGGGCGCGCCCTGCTGGACGATCCTGCCGTCGCGCAGCACCGCCACCGAGTCCGCCAGCGAGAGCGCCTCCTCCTGGTCGTGGGTGACCAGCACGGTGGTGACGCCCTGCTCGCGGAGCAGCGTGTGCACCTCCTCGCGTACGCGGCTGCGTAGCGAGGCGTCGAGCGAGGAGAACGGCTCGTCCAGCAGCAGCGCACGAGGCCGGCGTGCCAGCGCGCGCGCGAGCGCCACGCGCTGCTGCTCGCCACCGGAGAGCTCGTCGGGCATACGCCCGGCGAGCGGCGCCAGACCGACCATCTCGAGCAGGCGCTCGACCTCCTTGCCGCGACGCTCCTGGCGGGTCAGGGCGAAGCCGACGTTGTCCTGGACGCTCAGGTGCGGGAACAGCGCGCCCTCCTGTGGCACGTAGCCCACGCCGCGGCGCTCGGGCGCAAGGTAGGTGTGTCCGTCATCGAGCGTCTGGCCGGCAAGCGAGACCACGCCGCGCTCGGCGCGCTCGAAGCCCGCGATCACCCGCAGCAACGTGGTCTTGCCGCAGCCCGAGAGTCCCAGCACGGCGGTCAAGGAGCCGGCGGGCACCTCGAGTCCGACGCCCTGCAACACGGGCTGGCGTCCGTAGCCCTTCCACACATCGCGGACTGACAGCAGGCTCACCTCGGTTCTCCCACTCGAGTGAGCTTGGTGATACGGCGCCCGAGCACATACGCCGGAACCGCTGAGATGGCGACCATTAGGGCCGCATAGGGGGCCGCGGCGCCATAGGCGAAGTCGCTCGTATACGTCCAGAACTGGGTCGCCAGGGTGTTCACGCCGGTCGGTCTCAAGAGCAATGTGGCCGTCAACTCAGTCGCCGAGGATATGAACACGAGCGCGAATGCCGCCGCCAGGCCGGGGGCGATCAGGGGCAACGTGATCCGCCGCCAGACCGCGCTCGGGCGATGGCCCAGCGAGCGCGCCACCTCCTCCAGGCGCGGCGAGCTCTGCCCCATGGCCGAGCGCACTCCGACGACTGCGAGGGGGAGAAACAGCACCGCATACGCGATCACCAGCTCGAGCGAGCTCTGATAGAGGGCGAACGCGTAGCGCACCGAGAACGAGACGAGGCCGAGCGCGATCACGAGGCCCGGAAGCGCCATCGGCAGGTAGGCCAGGCGCTCGATCAGCGCCGTGAGGCGGTTGCGATGACGCATCGCCAGCGCGGTGATGGGCACAGCCAGAGCCGTCGAGATCGCAGCAGCGGCGGCGCTGTAGGCGGCACTGTGCCCGAGGGCCGCGAGGATCGAGGTCGAGGGCAGGGTGCTCGACCCGCCGCGTATCACCCAGTAGATCAGCGAGCCCACAGGCACCCCGAGCGCCGATGCGCTGAGCGCTCCGAGGCCGAGCAGGACGACCGCGCGCCAGCGCCCGAGCGGGATGCGCGCTGCGGTGCGCCGCGTGCCGGGCCCGGTGCGCCCCCCCGCTGAGCGTCCTCTGAGCAGCAGCTCGCCCGTGAGCACCGCCATGCTCACCAACACCAGCACGAGCGCCAGCACACACGCGCCAACGGCGTCGAAGCCGAGCTTGAACTCGGTGAAGATCGCCACGGTGAACGTCTGGTACTGGACGATCTCGAACGCCCCGTACTCGGCGAGCAGGCCGAGGGTCACGAGCAGGCAGCCGCCGAGCAACGCGGGCCAGATCTGGCGCAGCGTGACCCTACGGAAGGTCTGCCACGGTCCGAGCCCGAGACTTCGGGCGGTCTCCTCGAGGCGGGCGTCGACTTTGCCGAGCGCTGTGCTCACAGGCAGGTACACCAGCGGGTAGAGCGAGAGGGTCATGATCATCACCGCGGCCAGATAGCCGTGCAGCCCCGGCTCGAGCGACACCCATCCGAAGCCGACCACGAAGTCGGGGATCCCCAGCGGCAGCACGAGCAGCACGGCCCACAGGCGCCGGCCGGGGAGCGCCGTGCGCTCGACGCACCAGGCCGTGCTCACCCCGAGCACAGCGCAAAGCACCGTGCAGGCGAGCGTGAGGCGCAGGCTGTTCCACAGCAGCACCGCGACGGAGTGGCGCAGCAGCAGACGTTCCACTTCGCCCCAGCCCGACTGCTGCGCCTGGACGACCAGGAAGATCAGCGGGAGCACGACCAGCGCCGTGGCGATCGCGGCGCCGGCGACGCTCACCAGCGGCCAGCGCCCGCGACCAGACCATGCGCGCGCCAGTCTGCCCGGGGTCTGCGCCGATGTGGCGAACGTGCTCATCGCGACTTACAGCAGTCCGAGCTTCTGCTCGAGCGCCAGCGCGGTGCTGCCGTCGCCCAGTTCGGCGGGTGACAGCGGTGCCGAGTGCAGTGTCGAGAGCGCCGGCAGCCCGGGGGCTGCTGGGACGCCCGGTCTCAGCGGGTACTCGTAGCTGTGGCTGTGCGCAAGGACCTGCTGGCCGCGTTCGCTGACCAGGAAGGCCAGGAACGCCTGTGCTGCGGCTTGGTGCGAGCTCGACTTCAACACCGCAGCGCCCGAGACGTCGACCAGGTCACCGGGGTCCCCGGGCGAGAAGTAGTGAAGCGCCGAGTGCACTGCGCCGGCGCCGAGCTCGTCGCGCAGCCGGTACCAGTAGTAGTGGTTGATCGGCCCGAGCGCGCTCTCGCCGTTGTTGACCTGCGTGACCACGGTCTCGTTGTCGGGGTAGACCCGCGCGTTGGCCTGCATCGCCTTCAGCCAGCGTTCGGCCGCGGCGGCGCCGTCGAGCTTGGTTATCGCCGTGACGAGCGGCTGGAAGTCCGTCTCCGAGGGCGCAAAGCCGACCTTGCCATTCCATCTGGGTTCGGCGAGGGCGAGGATCGAGTTGGGCAGCTGCGACGGCGAGAGCTTGGACGTGTTGTAGACGAGCGCAGAGACCCTCGCCGAGACGCCCACCCAGTCGCCCCCGGCTGAGTCGTAGCGACGTGGCACCGCCGCCAGGGTCGCGGGCGCCGCCGGGGCCAGCATGCCATGCTCGCGCAGCGCTTCGAGGACCGGTGTGTTCTCGGTGTAGAACACGTCCGCCGGCGAGTTGCCGGCCTCCTGCAGGATGCCGTTGCCGAGTGTCGCCTCGTCGCCGGAGCGCACCTGTACGTGGATGCCGGTGGCCTGCTCGAAGGCCGTCACGAGCAACGCCGTGGTCTGTTCGTGCTGGCCGTTGTAGAGGGTCAGTTCGCGGCCCCCGTGTGAGCTCGACCCGCAAGCTGCGAGCGACAGGGCGCAGGTCGCGAGGAGCAGGCTGAGAAGTGGAAGCTTGCCGCGGCTCATGAGAAATCCGAGCTGTGATCGGAATGCCAGGCGAACGTAGCACAACCAGTTAGGGTTGCCTAACTGCCGTCCTGCTCGCCGCTTCGCCGCGCAATAGGCGAGAATCCAGCCGATGCACGTCACCGCCAAGGCCGACTACGCCGTACGCGCCGTAATCGAGCTCGCTGGAAGCACTCAGGAATCTCCGCGCAAGGTCGACGACGTGGCCCAGGCGCAGGGCATCCCCGTGTCGTTCCTGGAGAACATCCTCACCCAGTTGCGCTCCTCCGGCATCGTCCGCAGCCAGCGCGGACCCGAAGGCGGCTATTGGCTCGCCCAGCCGGCCGACGAGGTGAACTTGGCTCGCATCATCCGTGCGGTCGAGGGTCCGCTCGTCGGGGTGCGCGGCCAGCGTCCCGAGGAGATCCGGTACGTGGGCTCGGCCGAGGAGCTCCAGAACGTCTGGATCGCGCTGCGAGCGAACCTGCGAAAAGTTCTCGAGCAGGTCACCGTGGCGGACGTCGCCTCGGGAAAGCTCCCCAAGGAGGTCCTCGCGCTCACGCGCGAAGAGGAGGCCTGGCAGACCCGCTAGCGAGGCCCGGGCAGACTCGCTGGGGGGTGGGCCGACGCCGCAGGCGGGTATCGAGCTCCGCGTCCCCATTGAGTACCCTGTCAACGGTCGCCGGGGTGCGCCCTGTCAAGGGTCGGCCCGAGCGGCGTCCCCGACCGCATCTCATGTGTCCCCTCAGCAAGGAGATTCCGCCACATGTCAGCCCCGAGCACAGATGTCTCGCCCACCGTCGAGGAGCCTTCCACGGTGGCGGCTGAGGCTGCCGTCGAGGCGATCGCGAGCGCAGCTGGCCAGGACGCCACCTTCTCGCTCGAGTTGACGCAGGACCAGAAGGACATCCGCGACTGGGTGCACGGCTTCGCCGCCGACGTAGTACGTCCCGCCGCGCACGAGTGGGACGAGAAGGAGCAGACGCCGTGGCCGATCATCCAGGAGGCGGCCAAGATCGGCCTGTACGGGTTCGAGGGCCTGGCTCAGTTCTTCGCAGATCCGACGGGATTGACGCTGCCGATCGTCAACGAGGAGCTCTTCTGGGGCGACGCCGGCATCGGCATGTCGATCATGGGCACAGCGCTGGCCGTGGCGGCGATCTTCGGCCAAGGCTCCGGCGAGCAGATCGGCGAGTGGATCCCACGCTGCTTCGGCTCCGAGGACGACATCAAGGTGGCCGCGTTCTGCGCATCGGAGCCCAACGCCGGCTCAGACGTCTCGGGTCTGCGCACCCGCGCCAAGTTCGACGAGGCCAGCGGCGAGTGGGTGCTCAACGGCCAGAAGGCGTGGGCGACGAACGGCGGGATCGCCGACGTGCACGTGGTGATCGCCACGGTCGACCCCGAGCTGGGCTCCAAAGGCCACGCGGCGTTCGTCGTGCCGATGGGCGAAGTCCGGGGCATCTCGCAGGGCAGCAAGGTCTCCAAGCACGGGCTGCGCGCGTCGCACACGGCTGATGTGTTCCTCGACGACTGCCGCGTCCCGGGCGGGTACGTGCTCGGTGGCAAGGAGAAGCTGGACGAGCGTCTTGCGCGCGTCCGTGAGGGCAAGAAAAGCAATTCGCAGGCGGCGATGCAGACCTTCGAGTCCTCCCGCCCCACGGTCGGCTCGCAGGCACTGGGCATTGCGCGCGCCGCCTACGAGTACGCGCTCGACTACTCCAAGGAGCGCGAGCAGTTCGGCCGCAAGATCATCGAGAACCAGTCGATCGCGTTCACGCTCGCGCGGATGAAGATGGAGATCGATGCCGCGCGGCTGCTCGTGTGGCGGGCCTCTTGGATGGGCCGTAACCAGGTTCGCTTCGAGAACGCCGAGGGCTCGATGAGCAAGCTCAAGTCGGGCGAGGTCGCCGTGTGGGTCACCGAGCGCGCGATCCAGATCCTCGGTGGCAACGGCTACACGCGCGAGTTCCCGGTCGAGCGCTGGCATCGCGACGCCAAGATCTACGACATCTTCGAGGGGACCGCCGAGATCCAGCAGCTCGTCATCGCGAGGGCGATCTCGGGGATGTACATCAAGTAGCCAGTCGCTCGCGCGAGGCTTCGCCCGACTTGCTCGAGGGCTGTCACGGTGAAACCAAGGATCGGCGGGATTGACAACCTGGGGCACCCGCTCTAGGCTGGCGTGCGGACGCGTGCCGAGGGGGACTGCGCAAGCAGCGTGAGGGGGCTCGACTCACCTGAAAGGGGAGGGGACTCGTCTGCCTCGATGGCCATCGTCCGGTTCGGTCCCTGGAGGGACTACAGAACTCGAGGGCTGTTGTCCTTGGGCGCAAAGTCAATGGAGGCAAGCATGTTTGAACGGATTCCCAGGTCGATCGCGAAGATGACACTCACTCTCTTCGCGGTGACGGCCGTATCGGCGCTCGCAGCAGGATCGGCGAGCGCGAGCGTGGTCTTCAACAACATTCCCAGACCGTTGCCGGGGAACGTCGTATCCCAGGCTTTCGAGGCCACGCAGACCTCTGAGTTCGGCAGCCAGATCGAACTCGCCGGCAGCGCCCGCGCCAAGCCCGTGGTCACGGTCGCGATGAGCAGCTGGGCATGTCAGAACCTGCAGAGCGGCGCCAGCTGTCACACCGGACCGAGGGCGACGTTCTCCTATCCGATCACACTCAACGTCTACGAAGTTCAGGCCAACAACGAACCGGGCGCGAAGCTCGCGTCGGTCACCCAGACGTTCGCGATCCCCTACCGGCCGTCGGCCAGCAAGAAGTGCTCGCTGACCTCAGAAGGAGTCGTGGGTTGGGGTCCGAGCTGCTTCTCCGGCAAGGCGTTCAAGATCAAGTTCGCCCCGTTGGGCATCACGCTTCCGACGAAGGCGATCGTCAGCATCGCCTACAACACCACCGACTACGGCTACGCGCCCACGCACGCTGCGGATGTGGGCGAGGATTCGCTGAACGTTGGTCTCTACTCACCGGGCGAACCGGTGACGAGCGTGGGTGGCAACCCACAGCCGGAAGACGACTACATCAACTCGCAAACCGCTTCCAACTACTGCGGAAGCGGCGTCGCGCCCGGCACCTTCGGGCTGTCCGGTCCGTGCTGGGAAGGCTACCAAGCGGATCTGAAGGTGACGGCCAGCGGGCACTGACGGGCGAGCGTTCGTGGCGGGCATGTCGCGAGGAGGGTTCCGCCGAGTCGGGACCCTCCTTCGCGTCTGCGCCGGCGCGAGCACCGCACCGCTTCCCCGCGCGGTGGGCGCGATCCATGCGCCTGGAAGGGTGTGCTCTACCAGGCCTGATCGGCGCCGCAGTGGGGGCAGACCACGGTCGCCGAGACAGAAGCGCTGAAGAGGTAGCCGCACTCGCAGGTGTAGCAGGCATGGTCGACGGGGCCACCTGCTGCGCGCACCCGCTGGACGGCGGGATCGCACTGCGGCAGCGCCTCGGGCGCGCGGTTGCCTCGTCGACGTGGGCGGCGTTGGTCGCCGACGGCGTGCAGGTGCAGGAGTCTGGTTCTCATGATCGGCTCTGCCTAAAGAACGTCTGGCACGCTCAAAGGTTTCGCCTTTCGAAACGAGTTTCCTGTCGCTGACGCCGCGAAGGACCTCAGCGGAGGCGACAAGGAAGGCTCGAGGGCCGCGAAAGGACCCTCCGTTTGAGATACTGGGTGCGATGAACCCCGCGCGCAAGCGAACGGTGCGCCTGACGGTGGCGCTGAGCGCGGCCGTGGTCTTGGCGAGCGCGCTGATCTACACGAGCTTCAGCGCAGCCAGCCCGGCGCTCACGCCCAGCCAGCTCAGCACTCAGGCCCAGCCGGGCCGCAGCTACCAGGTCACCGGGACGGTGGCCAACGGCTCGGTGCACCGCGGTGGCGTCGGCGGCGCGATCCTCTACTTCAGCGTCGAGGACCGGGCGGGTGGCACGACCGTGCCCGTGGCCTATACCGGGACCGTGCCCGACCCGTTCCGCGAAGGTCGCGAGGTGATCGTCACGGTCGACAAGCAGGGCTCCAGCTACGTGGGCGAACGCAACTCGCTGATCACCAAGTGCCCGTCCAAGTACAAGACAGCTCCCGCCAGCGAGAACCAGAGCTCGTGAGCGTCTCGCGGCGCGGTCCGAGCCACCCAAGCGGGAGCCAGATGGTTGATTCCACGTCGACGCACCGCCGGCTGGCACGTCTGGCCTTCGCCGGGCCGTGTCCTCGACCTCGGCCCTGCCACCAGCAGGGCCTTCGGCCTGCGTCCTTGCCCGACTCGACCATCCGCACCCCCGGACAACGGCACCTCGCCGTGGAATCAACCACCTAGACACCCATGGCCGGGCTCGGATTCGCATGCCTTGTGCTCGCCCTCGGTGTGTGCGCATACGGAATCGGCGCCTCGCTCTACGGCGTACGCAGTGGACGCGTCGAGTTCTCGGAGTCCGGGCGGCGTTCGGTGTACGCGCTGGCGGGTGTCCTCACGATCGCCTTCGCCGTGTTGGAGATCGCGTTCCTGCGTAACGACTTCCTCTTCAACACCGTCGCCGACACCTCCAGTCGCACCACGCCCACCTTCTACAGGGCGGCCGCGGTGTGGTCCTCCCAGGAAGGCTCGCTGCTGCTGTGGGCGTGGCTGCTTTCGATGTGGTCGAGCCTGGCCCTGTTCCTGACGCGCAAGCGCATGCGCGACATCGCCTCCTATGCGACCGCCATCCTGCTCGGCTTCGGTGGGTTCTTCATCGCTCTGATGATCTTCTACGCCAACCCGTTTGCAACCACGCGCCCTGCGCCGGCCGAAGGCGTCGGACTCGATCCGCTGCTGCGCTTCCCGACGATGATGATCCACCCGCCGATGCTCTACTCGGGCTACACGCTGTGCACGATTCCGCTCGCCTTCGGCATGGGCGCGCTGCTGGCGCGACGGGTGGACGCCGACTGGATCAAAGCCATCCGTCGCTTCGCGTTCGCAGCCTGGCTGTTCCTGGGCGTGGGCATCCTGCTGGGCGCCCGCTGGTCCTACTCGGAGCTCGGCTGGGGCGGCTACTGGGGCTGGGACGCCGTCGAGAACGCGTCGCTGATGCCGTGGTTGACAGGCACAGCGTTCCTGCACTCGCTGATGATCCAGGAGAAGCGGGGGATGCTCAAGGTGTGGAACGTCTCGCTCGTGCTCGCCACCGGCACGCTGGCGATCATGGGGACCTTCCTCGTGCGCAGCGGGGTGCTGAACTCGATTCACGCCTTTGGCGGCGCGACGCTGGGTGTGCCGTTCGTGTGCCTGATCGCGATCCTGCTGGCGGGCTCGATCTACCTGGTGGTCTCGCGCCGCGACATGCTCCGCTCCGAGCACCGGCTCGACTCGCTGCTCTCGCGCGAGTCGATGTTCCTCGCCAACAACCTGATTCTGGTGGCTCTGTGCTTCGTGATCTTCTGGGGTACGTACTTCCCACTGATCTCCGAGGCCCTGACCGGCCAAGAAGCGTCGGTCGGGCCGCCCTGGTTCGATCGCTACACGGTGCCGCTTGCGCTCGTGCTCGTGCTGCTCAGCGGAATCGGGCCAGTGATCGCTTGGCGCCGTGCAACGCTGGCAAACGCTCGGCGCAACTTCCTCGTGCCAAGCGCTGTCGCACTGAGCACACTGGTCGCGCTCCTCGCCGCGGGCGTCGCGCACAAGCCGCTCGCGATCGCGATGTTCTGCTGTGCAGCGTTCGTGTTCGGGAGCATCGGCCAGGAGTTCTTTCGCGGTGTTCGCGCCCGGCGGGCGATGGCCGGGGAGACGGTCCCGCGCGCGCTGGCAGCGCTCGTGCGACGCAATCGCAGGCGCTACGGCGGATACATCGTGCACCTCGGGATCGCAGTGCTGTTCATCGGCGTGGCTGCCTCCTCCTCCTTCCAGCACGCCTCCGAGCTCGGGCTCTCACCCGGGCAGTCCACCCGCGTGGGCTCATACACGGTCCGCTACATACGCCCGACCGCCACGATCACGCCCAAGTACGACGCGGCCCACACGGGCTCGACGCTCAGCCTCGGCGCGCTGCTCGACGTCAGCAAGGGCGCCCACCACGTCGCCACGCTCAACCCCAGCGAGGGCTACTACGCCTCCCAGGAAGCCAGCCAGGGGACCGTCGGCAGCCTCATCGGAGGTCAGCCGGTGAGTCATGTGGCGATGGACGCCGGCGTCACCCGCGACGTCTGGAGCGCCGTCGAGCCCGACATCGAAGCGCCTGCGCTGAAGCGGATCGTCAAGGTGGGCAACAGCACGCTCTCCCCCGAAGAGGCGCTCGTCGCGATCGGCTACCTGGCGCGTGAATATCTCAAGCACCCCCCGCAGGCGCAGTTCCACTTCATCGTCTCACCGCTGGTGATGTGGATCTGGGTGGGCGGCCTGATCGTCTTCGGCGGCGGCCTGATCGCCGCCTGGCCTGCCCCGAGCACGGTCCGTCGCCGCGTGGCCGCGCGCTCCCGCGCTCGTGCCGTGCGCGGACTCGCCCGCGCCTGAGGCGCTTGGCCATGGCACTCTGAAGGCGTGAGCGCTCTGATCGCGATCCTGGTCCTGGTCCTGCTGGGACTCGTGGTCCTCGTCGTCGCTGCGCCGCTGCGCGCGGCGCGTCGCGGCGGGAGGACTCACGCCGCGGGTCTCCTGCCCGGCGAAGCGGACGCCGCGCCCGGTCCGCGGGCGAGAATCGAAGCCGACGAGCTGGATGCCGCCCGCGAGGCCAAGTACCGCGAGATCCGTGACGCCGAGATGGACTTCCGCACGGGCAAGCTCTCAGCCGAGGACTACCGGACGATCGACTCGCAGTTGCGGGCTGAGGCGCTCGTGATCCTCGATCGGCTCGAGCGCGACGGAGCACGCTCGCCCGCCGCGAGCCGCGCAGGCGGGGATGCCGGCGAGCACGACGCGGGCATGTAGGCGGGTGGGCTCAGCGGGTGGGCTCAGGCCCAGGGACGCTTGAGCAGGATGATCGCGTTCAAGAAGAACAGCACCGCGAAGAAGATCGTCCAGCGGTTGAGATTGCGCTCGACCATCGACCCGCCGCCGAGTGGACCGGCGCCACTACCCACGCCGAAGGCGCCGGAGAGGCCTGCGTCCTTGCCCGAGTGCATGAGCACCAGGAAGATCACGATCACCGCGAAGATCACCTGCAGCACTGAGAGGATGGTTTCCACGCCGAGAACCTTAGCGACCGAAGGGGCCGACCGCCAGCGGATTCGCGCATGGCACCGCAGCGACCGCCGCCGCCGGGGAATGACGAAAGGCTCAACGTGGCTCAAGCTAAGGCTCAAGTCGAGGCTTAGATCCAGTGTTGATGGTGCCCAAAACGAGAGGCAACGCACCCCAACAGGACAAACGGAGCTCACCTGGCGCCGAGGGCCCATATCCAAGGGCCGATGTTTCAATCGCGCGCAGTTGGAGGCAGGCGCGTTCGGGCGCTGGGCGCGCGTGTGCAACACCGCGCAGGAGTAGCGCATATGCTCTCGAAGAGGATCGAGAGGCCCTTCTGACGGACTTGACGTTCCGCCTTGGCTGGCGTTACCGTCGTGCGCCGTCGCAACATCCCTGCATATGGAGCGATCTACGATTTGTCAGCTTGATTACGAATCCTTTACGGATTCATGGTTGCCTGCCGATATGAATCACGGTGGCGTGCCCCGCGATCGTGGGTCGGCCGTGCCATCCATGACCATGGGAACCAGAGAAATGAAAACTTCCAGCGCATGCCGCCTGTGAGCGGCGGCCGTCGTTGGGCTTGGCGCGCGCTGCTCACCGCCCTCGCGGGCGGCGGGCTGACCGCTGCTGGGCTGGGTGGCACAGCTATCGCTGCCGGCGAAGCCGGCACGCCGACATCGACTGAAGCCACCACGACGCCCGCGGCAAGCACGCCGGCGCCGACGACCAGCGTCCCGCAGCCAACCCCCGCCGCAACCACGACGACGCCCGCGCCCGCGACGCCCCCGTCGAGCTCGACGACCACCGTTCCGGTGCCGACGCCGCCCACGCCAGAAGCTCCCGTGGTGGTGCTCCAGCGCAAGCAGAAGGCGACCGCTGGAGGACCCCCGGCGAAGAGCGTGACGCCCTCCAAGCCCACCCTGGCCGAAGCGGAAGCCAAGGCCAAGAAGAAGGCCGCGGAACCCAACAACGTCGCCGCTTCGCCACAGACCGTCGCCCAGGCGGGTGCGCTCGCAGCGATCCTGGCCTCCTCCGATGCCTCCGCGCAGGCGCTCGGCTTCTACCGGATTCCGGTGTTCCTGCTGCCGATCTACAAGGCGGCCGCGGTCCAGTACGGCGTGCCGTGGCAGATCCTCGCAGCAATCAACGAAATCGAGACCGACTACGGCACCGATCTGTCGGTCTCGAGCGCCGGCGCCGTCGGCTGGATGCAGTTCATGCCCGCCACGTGGTTGAACTACGGCGTCGACGCCCTCAGCGCTGGCTACGCCGATCCCTACAACCCGGTGGACGCGATCTTCGCGGCTGCTCGCTACCTACGTGCGGCCGGCGCTGCAACCAACCTCCGCGCCGCGATCCTCGCCTACAACCACTCCGAAGAATATGTCGACTCGGTGCTGCTGCGCGCGAAGCTGATCTCGACCTACCCCAAGGACGTGATCGCGACGCTCACCGGCTTGATCGACGGTCGCCTGCCGGTCACCGGCAAGCACGTGGCCTGGACTGCGCTGCCGAGCGCCGGCGTTTCCGTCTCGACCGCGACCGCGGGCGCGAGCGCTGTGCCGGCCGCTGGATCGGTGCCGAGCACCGCCGCAGCCTCCACGACGCCGCTCTCGCCTGCTGCCGCAGCCGCAGCCGCAACGAGTGCCAAGGCCGCCTCCGTGAAGGCGCGCAGGCTTCAGCTGATCGCGCTCACGAGTGCGCCGAACGCATCGGTCGTCGCTGTGCAGGACGGTCGCATCGTCCAGATCGGCGACTCGCGCGCGCTCGGCAAGTACGTGGTCCTGAGCGATGTCTACGGCGACCTGTTCACCTACGCCGGGCTCGGCAGCATCGCCTCGACATACAAGCCGGCCGGTACTCCGCACACACCCGTGAAGTCGCCCGTCGTCGAAGCTGCGAGTACACACGACCCGGCGCCCTCGCTGCCCGCCACCGCCGGCAGCCAATCGCCGGTGACATTGCACGTAAAGAGGCCGCAGCACGTGGCCGCGAGCGCCCGCAGCGGCCAGGCGTCGGTGCCGAGCGCGAGCGCGGGAGAAGCGCCTGCGGGGATGGGCCGGGTTCGCCTCTTCGCGCATCCTGGCAACCCCGACGCGCGCGCGGCCGTGGCTGCCAGCGCCGCTCGCCGCCAGCGCGTCACCCACGCTGGCGAACGTGTCCCGCTGCGCCGCGGATCGGTGGTCACCAGCGGCACCGTGCTCGGGCACGTCCGGGTGAGCACGGGGGGCGCCGCGGGCCACGTGCGCTTCGCAATTCGACCCTCCGGCGACACCGGCACGATCGACCCGGGTCCGATCCTGGCCAACTGGGCGCAGCTGCAGGCAGCTCTGCACCCTCAGGGCGCGACCGCTGCCAACCCGCTGCTCGGTGCGACCGCGAGCGACGTGTTCCTGCAGTCCAAGACCCAATTGCAACGAGCTGTGCTGTCAGATCCCGGGATCAGCATCTACAAGTGTGGGCGTGCGGACATCGCCGCGGGACATGTCGACCGGCGCGTGCTGGCCGTGCTCGCTTTCCTCTCGCGCAGCGGTTTGAAGCCGACCGTGAGCGCGCTGCGCTGCGGCCAGCCCCGCGAAACGAGATCGGGCGCGCCCTCGCCCCAAGAGCAGGGGGACGCGGTGCAGATCACAGCGATCAACGGCACGGCGATCGCCGGCCACCAGGGGCCCGGCACGATCACCGACCTGGCGATTCGCACGCTGCTCACGCTGCCCGCAAAGTTCGTGCCGCACGAAATCGTGAGCCTGATGCGCTACCCCAGCTCCGCGAGCACCCGCTCCGAGCCTAGCTCCTGGAACCACATCGGCCTGAGCTTTCAGCCGGTGCAGGCGACCGCCTCGCTGCGCTCGAGCGCGGTTGCGAGCGCAGCTCACTCGGCTCGTTCCGGGCAGGCCGCCCCCTCGCCTCTGGTGAGCACGAGCACGCTCAGCGTGGAACAGTGGAATCAGCTTCTGGGGCGCGTGGCTGCACTGCCGGCGCCCAAGGTGGCGACCAAGCCGAGCTCGGCCGCGATCGCCGACCCCAAGCGCCCGAAGCAGGGCTGAGCTCTGGCCCCTTGGGCGGCTCTTGGGCTCGCCCAAGTGGGGCGTCTCGGGACCTGAGACGTCTCTTGTCAAGTTCTTAGGGTTGGGTTCGATACTGGGTGTATGAGCTCGGGTCGCGTATTGCTAGTCGACGATGACCGCGCGCTGCGCGACGCGGTGGGCCGCGCGCTGCGGCTCGAGGGTTACGAAGTCGCGTTGGCGATGGACGGTCCTGAAGCGCTCGGTACGATCGCGCACCAGCCTGCGGACCTAGTGGTGTTGGACGTTTCGATGCCCTCGATGAACGGCCTCGAGGTCTGTCGGCGCCTGCGCGCGAGGGGAGATGCTGCCGCGGTGTTGATGCTCACGGCCCGGGACGGGATTCCCGAGCGCATCGCAGGACTGGACGCAGGCGCGGACGACTACCTCGTCAAGCCCTTCTCCCTTGACGAGCTGCTGGCTCGCGTGCGAGCCGGCATCCGCCGTGCAACGGATGATCCCGCCCACGAGCACGAGCCGTCGGCCGGAAACCTCGAGTTCGCCGATCTGCGTATCGACCTGAATGCGCAAATGGCGTTTCGCGGCGAGAGAAGAATGGATCTGACGAGGACCGAATACCTGCTGCTCGAATATTTGCTCACGAATCCGCGCAAGGTGCTTTCACGGAGCGTCATCTTTGACCGCGTGTGGGGCTATGACATCCCGGCGAGCTCGAAGGTGCTCGACGTGTATGTCTGCTATCTGCGCCGCAAGATGGAGTCGGCCGGCGAGCCGCGGCTCTTGCACACAGTGCGCTCGGTGGGCTACGTGCTGCGAGAGAAGGAATGAGCCTGCGCCGCCGTATGGTCGTGTTCACGGCCGCGGCGGTCGCTCTCGCGGTCGTGCTCAGCGCAATCGCCTGCTATGTCGCCGTAGAGGGCAGCATGCGCGATCGCCTGGACCGTCAGCTCAAGACGTTCGCTGGTACGGTGGCCACGGTCGTCCGCGATCGGCCTGTCCTCAATCGTCCTCGCAACGGCGTCCCTTTTGTCGGTGACAACGGCGTCTCGTTTGCCCGTGGGCTTCCTCGGCGTGGTCTGGAAGCCGGCGGAGACGCTGCGGTGTTCAGCGCAACCGGTGCGATCCAAAAGTCTCCCGAAGATCACACCGCGTTCCCGCTCAGCACCCGTGACCTCGCCGTCGCGCGGGGAGCCGCGCCAGCGTATTTGCGCAACGCTACGCTAGGCAGTACCGCCGTGCGGGTGTATGTCGCTCCGGCCGGTCGAGGGCGCGCGGTGATCGCGGAGCAGTCCCTGACCGACCTCCAGAACACGTTGCACGACCTCGCGGTGATCCTGACGGTGATCGGGCTAACCGGGGTCGCGTTGGCGGGGCTACTCGGTCTGCTGGTGGCGCGCACGGCGACGGCGCCGGTCCACATGCTGCGCCAAGCGGCCGAGCACGTGGGATCAACGGGCGACTTGAGCAGGCGGATAGACACGATCGGTGCCGACGATCTGGGTCGGCTCGGCGCATCGTTCAACTCGATGCTCGCCGCGCTCGATGAGTCTCAACGCGCGCAACGGCAGCTGATAGCCGATGCCTCGCATGAGCTGCGCACACCGGTCGCTACCCTGCGCACGAACCTTGAGGTGTTGCTTCGCAATCCCGACCTGCGCATGGCCGAGCGGACCCCGTTGCTCGGGGATCTAGTCGAGCAGAGCGCGGAGCTTGGTGCGCTCATCGAGGACCTCTTGGAATCAGCTCGCAACGGCGATGACTCCGGCAATCCCGAGCCGCTTGCGCTGGACGATCTGATCAGCTCGGAGATCGAGCGTTGCGCCGGGCGTCATCCGCGAACTCGCTTCGACGCGCAGCTGGAGCCGTGTGTCGTGGTTGGCCGCGAGAGCCGGTTGCGTCGCGCGATCAAAAACCTGCTCGACAACGCGGTCAAGTGGGGTCCTCTCGAGGCGGCGATCGAGGTGAGGCTGCTCGCCGGTGAGCTGAGCATCCGCGATCACGGCCCAGGATTCAGCGCGCGTGATCTGCCACACGTCTTCGACCGCTTCTACCGCTCGCCGGTGGCGCGCTCCATCCCCGGTTCGGGTCTCGGCCTGTCGATCGTCCGCAAGGTCGCAGGCGAACACGGTGGGACGGTTCAGGCACGCAACGCAGACGGCGGCGGCGCTCTCGTCACGCTCACCCTCCCGCAGGAGCGAGCCGGCCACGAGGCACAGGCGGCCGTCACGGCTCACGCATGATGTACCCACGACACGGGACGGTATGGATCAACTTGCGGGCACCGAGATCCTTCAGTTTGCGTCGCAGATAGCCGACATGCACGCGTACCTTCGTCGCCTCGGGGAAGTCATAGCCCCAGACGTGTTCGTAGATGTCGCTGTGGGAGAGCAGCCGATCCGGGTGACGCATGAACAGCTCCAGCAGCCGATACTCCATCCGTGTCAGATTCGTGAACCGCTCGCCGACGAGCACACCGTAGTTGCTCGCATCCAGTCGGATCTCCGCGAACTGCAACAGAGGTGACGCCTGGATCGGCTGGCCGAGGTGTGGGTTCGCTCGGCGTGTCAGCGCGCGCACGCGGGCTCGCAGCTCTCGCACGCTGAACGGCTTGACCATGTAGTCGTCTGCACCCGCATCGAGCCCACCCACGCACTCGCTCGTTGCGTTCTCGGCCGAGAACATCAGTATCGGCATTCGCCTCTCCAGACGGCGCAAGTTGCGGCACAAATCGAGCCCGTCGATGTCCGGCAGATGTCGCTCCAGCAGAACCGCGTCGGGTGTCCGCTCCAGTGCCATCGCGATCGCCTGATGCCCCCGGCTGGCGGTCACAACCTCGTAGCCGTCGAGTGTTAGCCCCCTGTGAAGAAGGTCTCGCAGCTTTGCATCGCCATCTACAACGAGTGCCCGCACACCTCAGTTGTACCGACCCAGGACAGCCCCGGGATGATTCGTACAACACTCTTACGTGCCTCCAATCCAACTCTAACCTCCCTGCTCGATTCTTCTCCCATGAATATGAGTAGGTCGCAGACCATTGAGTCAGTCACGTCCGCGCTGAGCTGGGCCGCTGCCACGACCCCCGCGATGAGTACAGCTCAGTGCTGAACAAGCTCAAACAGAATCCGCTCACCGTCGCGCTGGTAGTGGCTTGCGCCGTCGCAGCGGTGGTGGCCTACACGAGTATTGGAGCGGCGTCCGAAACCACGGCACAGACGGAACGCACCGCCACGGTGGAAGAAGGCGTAGTGCAGTCGACCGTCTCGGGAAGCGGAACGCTCAAGCCCGCGTCGAACGTCAAAGTCAACTTTTCCAAAAGCGGAACGCTGACAAGGGTGTTCGCAAAGGTCGGTGATCACGTCACGCGCGGTCAACTGCTCGCTGAAACGAGCCCCGTCAGTGCCGAATCCAGCCTACGCTCCGCTGAGATCGCCTTGTCGACCGACGAAGCGAGCTACGAAGCCGCGCTTGAGGGCCTCACGCCGGCCGAACAGCGCGCCAATCAGGTCAGCATCGAACAGGCGACGACGTCCGTAAGATCTGCGCGCAAAACTCTTCGTGCCGACCAAGCCACGGCCAAGTCCGAAGAGCACTCGGCGGCGGCAACCATCACTCAGGACCGTGTATCGCTCAAAACCAGCGAACAGGCGACTGCGGTCGAAGCCACGAGCCAGGCAAATGCGGTGACACACGCGGAGAGTCAGCGCGCGAGCGACGAAGCGAAACTCGCCGAAGCACGCGGCGAACTGGAAAAAGCCAAGACCAAGCTGGCGGAAGCTAAGACAGCGGTCGAAGATCGCAAAAACGAATCCCCTTCGAACGAAGCCAAGGTGCAAACGGCCGAATCGAAGGTCAGCTCGCAGGAATCCACGATCACCTCGCTGGAATCCACGATCAAGTCCGACGAACTGAAGGTGGATCAGGAAGACGCATACGCGATCACGACGGCGCAGACCAATCAGACAGCCTCGGCCGTCAAAAGTCAGCAGTCGCTGGACTCCGCCCGCGTCTCGCTCGAAACCGCGAAACGGAGTCTCGCCTCGACGGTCCTCAAAAATCGCCAGGCGGTCGCTTCGGCCCGGGTCAGTGTGGAAAGCGCCGAGCAGTCGCGGCAGGCCACGCTCGCGTCGAACGCGACGAAGGCCCAGCCGGCGAAACGGTCCACGATCGTGAGCGCCGAAAACACTGTCAAGACCGCCAAGTTGACAGTCGAAAGCGACCGCAAGGCCATCTCGGAAACAAAGCTCTATGCGCCCGCTGAAGGTACCGTCGCGACGATCGAAAAGACGGTTGGCGAAGCTGTGACCGGCAGCGGCGGCTCATCCGGAGAAACCGCCACCGAAACTGCTTCCGGCGGGAGCGCAGGCACGGCCACCAGCACTGGTTCGAGCACGAGCACGGGCACCAGCGGCACGAGCGGCTCTGGTACCGGCAGCAGTGGCACGAGCTCTGGCAGCAGCAGTGGCGGCACGAGCTCGGGCAGCAGCGGTGGTGGCACGAGCTCGGGCAGCAGCGGTGGTGGCACGAGCTCTGGCAGCAGCGGTGGCGGCACGAGCTCTGGCAGCAGCGGTGGCGGCACGAGCACTGGCACCGGCAGCAGCGGTGCCGGCACGAGCGGCGCCGCGAGCACCGGCGGCGGCACCTATCGCGACATCGTCAATGCGAGCTCCAGTGACGGCACCGTGGGCGCAGGTGTGACTACGGACGCCATCTACAGCGCAGGCGCGACCTATCGAGATGTTGCGGGCACGGGTTCGTCAGCTGGCGCTGCGAGTACAGGCACTGGCTCCAGCTCATCGAGCACCAGCGAAAGCAGCGAATCCACCAGCGCGTTTATCGAACTCGTCAACGTACAGGGTTATCAGGTGAAGGTTCCGCTCAGCGAGTCCGAAATCAGCCACGTGCGCGTGGGCCAAGACGCGACCGTCACGGTCGAAGCGCTCGAAAGCAAGCAATTTGCGGCCACCGTGGTGGCGTTGCCTGTCGTCTCGACTGAAAAAAGTGGTGTGGTCAGCTACAACGTGACCTTCCAGCTCGATCAGACCTCTGCGCAGTTGAGGCCCGGAATGACGGTAACCGCGGAAGTGGTGGTCAAGCAGGCCGAAGGCGTGAACGTCTCGACCAGCGCAATCAAAAACGGCTCTGTGACGGTGCTGCGCAACCACAAGAAAGTACAGCAGGCCGTGACCACCGGCCTCGCCGGCGATAGTACGACGATAATCACGAGCGGGCTGAAGGCTGGTGAAACGATCGTCCTGTCGACGACGAGCGCAAGCAAAGGATCGAGCACAGCGGGCGGCAAAGCCGGCGGCAAATCAGGCGGCATCGGGGGTGGCGGCATCGGCGGGGGAGGCGGTCCTCCGGCGGGTGGCCCATGACACGTCGTAGCGGCGCGTCGGGCGAGGGGGAGGACGGTTCCAGGCGAGACAAGACGTCGCGGCGCCCCCGTGCAAGGCCGCTCATCAGTCGTGCGGGCGAGCCCGACGCCGGGCGCCGGTCAAGCATTCCGCCGCAAGGCAGCGAGAGCGCTCGCCCTCCGGCGATCCAGATTCGCCGCATCAGCAAGACCTACGAACTCGGCGAAATCAGCGTCAGGGCACTGCGCAATGTCTCGCTTCAGATCGATCGCGGCGACCTGGTCGCAATCATGGGGACCTCCGGCAGCGGCAAGAGCACGCTGATGAACATTCTCGGATGCCTCGATACGCCGAGCTCCGGCCAATACCTAATCGACGGGGTCGACGTCAACACACTCGATGAGGACGATCTCGCCGATCTGCGCAGCCGAAAGATTGGGTTCGTGTTTCAGAGCTTCAATCTCGTCGCACGCACGAGCGCGATCGCGAACGTCGAACTGCCACTCGCCTACGCAGGAGTCGATCGCGCTACAAGGCGCAGGCGCGCCCGTAGCGCCCTCGCAGCGGTGGGCATGGAGGGGCGCCTGGACCACGAGCCCTCAGAGCTCTCGGGTGGCCAGCAGCAACGTGCAGCTGTAGCCCGGGCGATCGTTACCAATCCAACACTGATCCTCGCCGATGAGCCCACGGGCAACCTCGACTCCCACTCGACCAACGACGTCTTGCGAATTTTCGCGCGGCTGAACGAAGAAGGACGCACCGTCGTGCTCATCACTCACGAGCCCGAGGTCGCCGAAAAGGCAAAGCGCACGATTCGCCTCAGTGACGGCGAGATCGTCGAGGACACCCGCCTTTGTGGCGTGCACGATCCGCCGCCGGCGATCCCTGGCCACTCGGAGCAGCCGGAGAACGAACTGTCGCCGGACTCCAGCGAGACCGCTGGTAGCGGGACTATCGCCCACCCAGCCGGGTCACAATCGTGAGCGAGACGCTTCGCATTGCCTGGGGCGGGATCACCTCCAACAGGCTGCGCTCCGGTTTGACCATCCTGGGCATGACGATCGGAGTGTCCTCCGTGATCATCCTGATCGCAGTAGGCGTCGGGTCGTCAAACGCCTCAAAAGCGTCGATCGCCAGGCTCGGAACCAACGTGTTGCTCGTTCAAGCGGGCAACAGCCGCTTCGGCGGCGGAACGAAAAGCTCCACGTCGATCACCCTGACCAGGAAGGACGCCGAAGCGCTCAACGACAGGAGCTCCGCGCCGGATATCAAGAAGGCCTCACCCGTCGTCAGCGCGACGAGCGTGAAAGTGGTTTACAACGGGACGAGCTATGAACCTACGACGTTCTATGGCACGACGCCCTCCTACCTGACGGCGCATAACTACAAGGTCGTAGAAGGTACGTCCTTCACCGAAGAAGACATCCAGAAGCACAAGCGGGTGGCTGTCATCGGACAGACCGAGGTGTCCGAACTGTTCGCTGGGGCTGGCGCAGTCGGGCAGAACATCAAAGTCAACGGCACCAACTACGAAGTCGTCGGAGTGCTCGCATCCAAGGGCTCAAGCGGCTTCACCAACGAAGACGACGTCGTGATGGCACCGATCACCACCGTGCAGGACTCGCTCACGGGCTATGGCTCGATCAACTCGATCACCGTCGAGGCACTGTCCGAATCGGCGCTCACTGGAGCCGAAGAAGAGACGAAGGCGATCCTCGAGGAACGACACAAGATCACGAACACCGCCGAACCCGGCTTCAACGTGCTCAACCAGGGATCGCTGCTGGAATCGTCCAAGGAAAGCGCCAAAGTCTTCACAACGCTGCTCGGCGAGGTCGCCGCGATCTCCCTGCTGGTCGGCGGTATCGGCGTGATGAACATCATGCTCGTCTCCGTGACCGAGCGCACGCGCGAGATCGGCATCCGCAAGGCGATCGGTGCCAGGCGCAGCGACATCCTCACGCAGTTCCTAACCGAGGCCCTGCTCGTATCGACCATCGGCGGACTGATAGGCGTAGCCGTCGGCGTCCTCGGCAGCCACTTCAAGATCGCCGGCGTCCAACCCGCGATCGCTACCTATTCGATTCCCCTCGCCTTCTCGGCCGCGGCGATCTCGGGTCTCGTCTTTGGAACCTACCCCGCCGCCCGTGCGGCCACGATGCGACCCATCGACGCCCTCCGGTTTGAGTAATCCGACCTTCCCCCACAAGGAGCACTTCATGCCACAGAACGAGCCCATCAGTTACGCCTCAACCTCGACAGAGACCGAGGATGAGGAGTTGGCTTCACACCTCGAGGACGCACCAGCAGACAACGAGCAGTGGCTGGAGGAGTCCGAGGAGCTTCCGCGCCGGCCACGGCGACGGTTGCTCGCACCCGTTCCCGTAGCGTTGCTGGCCGTGCTCCTGGTCGCCTGCGGATTCCTCGCGGGAGTCGAGGTAGAGAAGGGTCAGAGCACGTCTTCGGGCTCGGCGACCGCCAGCACTGGGGGTCTCGCGGCTGGGTTCGCGGCCCTCGCCAAAGGCGGCCAGCCCGGCGGCGGTTCCGGCGCACTGCCAGGAGCCGCCGGTTCCGGTGCGCCGAGCGGATTTCCCGGCGCCGGCGGCGGGACGCGCGGGGGCCTCCCTACGGGCCAACTCACCTCTGGCCAGGTGTCCTACGTCGGCGGGAGCACGCTGTATGTAACTAACAGTCAGGGCAACACCATCAAGGTCATCCCCACCACGGGGGCAGAAGTCACAAAGACCGTCAAGACGAAGGTCCGGGCCATCAATCCCGGTGCCACCGTCACCGTCCGGGGCAGGCAGGGTAAGAACGGCAGCATCGCCGCGAGCTCGATTTCCGTCAGCACAAGCGGCACGGGCAGCTCGTCGAGCGGCAGCGGAGCTTCACCGAGCGGTGGCAGCGCCCCGCCCGCGCTGTTCGGCTCCGGCGGCTAGTAAATCGACAACCACACGAAGGAGATATCAAGTGCCCACTTACCCAAAACGTCACTCTCCCGTGACACAGCGCTCTATGCAGGCCATCGGGGCGTTGTCTGCCTGCCTGGTTCTCGCGGCGTGTGGGGGCTCGTCAAGCAGCAGCTCCAGCTCCGCGAGCACGAGCTCGACGACTTCCGCAAGCAATTCTGGCGGCTCCGGCTCAAATCGGTTTGCGACACTGCGATCCTGCTTGGCGAAAGGAGGCATCGTGCTTCCCTCCCAGCCGACTGGCAAACGTCCACCGACGGGATCGGGCAGCCCCGGCGGACCCGGAGGCCCGGCCGGAGGTGCGGGCGGCGTCCAACTCCCGAAGGGAGTTACCGCTGCACAGTTCCAGGCGGCAATCAAAAAGTGCGGCGGAGGGGGCTTCCCGGGTGGCGGAGCCGCGCGCGCTGGCAGCGCGACCTCCAAGCCGGCGCTCACGAAGTTCGCGACCTGCATGCGTGAAAACGGCATCAACCTACCTGCACCGAACACTTCCGGCAAAGGGCCCACGTTCAACACAACCGGTATCAATACCAACAGCTCCGCATTCCAGTCGGCCCAGAGCAAGTGCGCGTCTGATCTCGAAGGATGACACGGGGGTAGCGGGGCCGCCGAGCGGGACGCCGCCCGGCGGTGGGGGTGTGCCACGCAGGCCCTTCAGCTCAGATCCCAGCGTGGATTTGTCGCCCGCGCGCGTATATCGCCCTCCGGGCGTTCTGCCATGATCAGCCGATGTCCAGCTGTGGTGGGATCGATCTCGGGGGGACGAAGATCCAGGCGGTGATCGTCGATCGGGATCACAAGGCGACCGGCTCCGCCCGGCGCCCGACGCCGACGAGCGGCGGTCCGGCGGACGTTGCGCGCGAGATGGAGGTGGCGCTGCGCGAAGCTGCCAAGGACGCCGAGGTCGAGGTGGACGCTCTGCTTGGCGTCGGCGTCGGCTCGCCGGGGACGATCGAAGACGGCGATGTGCGCAGCGCGCGCAACCTGCCCGGATGGGAAGGCATGTTCCCGCTCGCGGCAACGCTCGAAAGCGCGCTCGGCTGCAAGGTCGGGGTCGGCAACGACGTGCAGGTGGCGACCGACGCCGAGTTCAGCCTGGGGGCGGGGCGCCCCTACAGCTCGCTGTTGGGCGTCTTCTGGGGCACCGGCGTCGGTGGCGGCCTGATCCTCGATGGCAAGCCCTGGACCGGGCGCGGCGGGGCCGGGGAGATCGGCCACATGGTCGTGAAGATCGACGGCGCACGGTGCACCTGCGGGCGCCTCGGCTGCATGGAGGCGTATGCGGGGCGCGCTGCGATGGAAGCCCACGCGCGCAAGCTCCAGGAGAAGGGACACAAGACGGATCTGTTCAAGCTGATGAAGGAGCACGACCGCACACGCCTGACGAGCAGCATCTGGGGCAGGGCGCTCGAGCGCGGCGACAAGCTCACCGAGCAGATCCTCGACCGCGCGGTCGAGGCGCTGGGGGCAGGCATCGCCTCCGCGGTGAACCTGCTCGACGTCGAGAGCGTGATCGTCGGCGGCGGTCTGGGGATCAGGCTCGGCCACCCGTTCATCCAGCGGATCGTGACCGAGATGCATCCGCACCTGTTCGCCGACACCCGCCCTCCCGATGTCCACCTCGCAGCGCTCGGCGATCTCGGCGGTGCGATCGGCGCAACGCTGCTGATCGAGCGCGGCGCGAGCCGGGATGGCGCTACAGCCCGATCACGGTGATGACCACGAGCGCCAGTGACAGCGTTGAGGTCACCGCGACCGTCACGGCGGCGGTGACGTCGAGCACGCCGTGGCTGCGCCGCGCGCCCATGACGTTGACAGAGCGCGCCAAGCGCCAGATGAAGAAGAGGTTGATCGGGAGCAGCACGCCATTTACGACCTGCACCCCGATCAGCAGCGAGATCACCGGCACGCCTGGAATGATCGCGACGAATGCGCTGATCATGATCATGCCGGTGATGATGTTCACGAACACCGGCGCCTCCTCGCGACGGCGCCCGACTCCCTTCTCGTAGCCGAGCGACTCGGAGACCACGTAGGAGGTGGCGATCGGCAGGATCGCGGCGGCGAGCAGGCTGGCGCCGAGCAGTCCCACCCCGAACAGCACCTCGGCGTAGTGGCCCGCAAAGGGCGTCAGCGCCCGCGCCGCGTCGGCGGCGGAGGAGATGTTGTGGATGCCGTGCGTGAACAGCGTGGCTCCGGTCGCGATGATGATGAACGAGGCGACCACGTTGGCGAAAACGGCGCCAGCGACAGCCTCGCGCTCCTCTTGGCGCAACTCGTCCTCGCGCACCCCACGCTCGACCACGGCGGACTGCAGATACAGCTGCATGTAGGGAGTGATCGTGGTTCCCGCGGTCGCGATCAACAGCAGCAGATAGGCCGTGTTGGCGTGCAGTTGCGGGACCACGATCGCCTTGCCGACGGCGCCCCAATGGGGGTGCGCGAGCACGGCGGCGATCGGATAGGCGAAGAACGGGATCGTGAACCAGATGAAGATCCGCTCGGCCGAGCGGTATGAGCCGCGGACGATGATCAGCCAGATTCCGACGGCGGCGATCGGCACGGAGACCTGGGTCGGGACGCCGGCGAGGCCAAGCGCCGCGCCGATGCCGACGAAGTCTGAGATGCAGATGCCGAGGTTGGCGATCACGACGGCGCTGGTCGCGAACACCGACCAGCGGATGCCGTACTCCTCGCGGACCAGCTCGGCCAGGCCCTTGCCGGTCACCACCCCCATACGCGCTGCGAGCATCTGCACGAGTCCGAGCGAGATGGTTATCAGCACGATCGTCCACAGCAGCCCGTATCCGTACTTGGCGCCGACGGAGGAGTAGGTTGCGATTCCTCCCGCGTCGTTGCCCGCGTTGGCTGCGATCAGGCCCGGGCCTAGCAGCCCCAGGAGCGCGAAGATCCGGGCTCGGCGAGGATTAAGTCGGGCAGGCAGGCGCGGTCGGCCACGACTGGCCGACCGGATCCGACGCATGACGGACGGTACTCGGACCGCCATCGAACTTTCCCGCGGGAGCGTTCACCCGCTGGAGTCTATTCAGTCCTCGCCGAGAAGCCCGAACCGCCGGCGCCAGCCACGCGGGAGCATCGCCTCGAGCACATCGTCGACGGTTACCACGCCCACCATCTGTTCGTTCTCGTCGGTCACGGGGATCGAGGTGAGGTTGTAGTCGGCCATCAGGCGTGCGACCTCCTCAAAGGACGCAGTGGGGTTCAGGCAGGGCGTCTCGTGCTTGACCATCGCCTCCAGCGGACGGCCGGCCTCGACGCGCAGGAGCGCCGTGACGGGGACGCTGCCTTCGAGCGAGCCCTCACGCGAGGCGACGAACACGCTGGTCAGCAACTCCGCCGCGATCACGCTGCGCCGCACCGCTTGCAGCGCATCCCCGGCCGGGGTCGAACCCGCCAGCAGGATGAAGTCGGGGCTCATCAAGCCGCCGGCCTCGGCGGGGTCGAAGCCGAGCAGCGCGCGGACCTTGACGCGGTGGGAGACCGGCAGCAGAGCCAGCACCGGCTCACGGCGCTCCTCATCCAGCTCACCCACTACGTCGGCGGCGTCGTCGGGCGCCATCCGGGAGAGGATCTCCGCGACCTGGTGATCGGGCCGGTCCTCGAGGAACTCTCGCTGATGCTGATCGTCGAGCTCCTCGAATACGTCGGCCTCTAGCTCACGGTCGTCGTGGCCGACGGCCTGGATGATCTCTTCGCCCTCGTGGCGCGATGCCGCCTCGACGAGGTCGGCGATCTGAGCCGGATGCAGCTTGGCGAGCTTGGGATGGGGGACGCGCAGGCGGACCGTCGGAACATGCCCGACGAACGGCTCCACGCCGGCCCAGTCGAGGAACTCACCAGTGGCTATGTGCGAGCCGAGTCCCTTCGGCAGCAGCCGGCGCAGGCCGCCGCGGGGTCCCGTGTCGACGCCGACCACGCGCCACGCGCCGGCCACGAACGCCAGCTCGATCTCGTTGGCGCGCACCAGGCGCGCGCCCTGCACGTTGATCAGCTGCCGATCGAGCAGATCGCGCTTGAGCAGGACCTCCTCGGCTCGGCGCTCGAAGTGACGCAGGTCCAGCTTGGCCTTTCGCATCGTCACGCCGCCGCTGCCGATCTCAGAGACATGATCGGCGCCCAGGAAGGACGTACGGCCAGCGACCGTGACGAGAAATCCCGTGATCGGCGGATAGCCCGTACCGCCCAGCCTGACGATCAGATCCTGGACCTTGCCGAGGCGTTCTCCCTCCGAGTCACGCAGGGGGCTGTTCACCACCGCGGAGAGGTGAAGGATCGGCGGCGCCTTTGCGACTGAAGCGTCCACAGCGCCCATCGTACGCGGCAGCAGTCCACGCGGAGTCCCCGGAGAATCTATTTTGACTGCAGTGCTCCCCTTCTGGCTCTCGATCGCCGTGCTCTCGCTCGTCCAGGGCGCGCTGGTCGCCCTTCCGCGCCCGCCCACGCTGAGCTTCCTCGCGCGCCTGCGCGGGCGCCGCTGGGCGCTGATTCCGCCGGCGTCGGTGATCGGCTTCGTATTCGTGGCGCGGGCGGCCGAAAGCGCCAGTGCGCAGGCACTCACGTATCTCGCGCTCGTGGCGGTTCCCCTGCTCGGCGTGCTCGCGCTGGGCTGGCTCGCCCACGGCGCGAACCGGTTGCTCTCGCTGCTGGCCGCGCCGCTGTTCGTGCTCGCCTGGGCCGACCGCGGCGGCCTGGCAGGGGACACGGCGGCCCTGATCCTCTCCGGTCTCAGCTGCGTCGCGCTCGGCGCGCTGCTGGCCTCGGTCACGCCGGCGCGCTGGCTGGCCGGAGGGATCGTGGCGATGGCGCTCGCCGACACCGCCCTGGTGGTCTCCGACCTGTTGCAGCGCCCCAACAACGCGCTCAACGCCGCCCACCCGGCGGCCGGCCTGCCCCGCCTTCAGAGCGCTGTGTTCGGCGCGGCGGTGATGGGCTACGGCGACCTGTTCATAGCGGGCGTGCTCGGAGGGCTGCTCGCGGCCAGGCTGGGACGCTCCTGGCAGCTGCGCGGAGCGCTCTTCACAGCGCTCCTGGCGCTCGGCTTCGACCTGCTGTTCTTCCTCGTGGACGAGCTCCCGGCGACCGTTCCCGTCGCGCTCGCGCTCGTGCTGGTGGCGCTCACGCGCCGGCGGCGATCCGATCTTCGGCCTCGCGCAGCTGCGCCGCGACGGGGAGTGAGGTGGCGTGATCGTCGGAGACGAGCTCCGCTCGCGCGGTGATCGAGCGCGCGGTGATCTCCACGGCGTTGGGCGCGAGCACCTCTCGGTCGGAGGCCGCGCCGGCCTGCTCGATGCGCCGGACCTGGGGGATCACGCGGTGGTCGAACGAGCCAACCGCCTCGTTGTACGCGGAGATCGCAGAGTCGAGCTGGCGTCCGACCTTGCTGAGCGGCTCGACGAACCGTCCCAGCCGGCGATGCAGCTCGCGCGCCGAGTCGGCGATGTCGCGCGCGGATTGCGCGATCAGCTCTTGTCGCCAGCCGTAGTGCACGGCCCACAGCAGACCGATCAGCGTGGTCGGCGTCGCCATCAGCACCTGCTGCTGGACGCCGAATTCGATCAGGGCAGGATCCTGGGCGAGTGCTGCCTGGTAGATGCCGTCGGAGGGCACGAACATGACCACGAACTCCGGCGTGGAGTCGAACTGGCGCTGGTAGCCCTTGGAGGCGAGCTTGGAGATGTGCTCCCTGGTCTGCCTCGCGTGACGCGCGGCGTGCAGCTCGCGGGCGTCCTCCGCCTGAGCCTCGATCGCCGAGAGGTAGGCGTCGAGCGGCACCTTCGAGTCGACGACCACGAGCTTGGCGCCGGGGAGGCGAACAAGCATGTCGGGGCGCAAGGTGCCTTCGCCGGTCTGGATCGTACTCTGCTCGACGAAGTCGCAGTGCGAGACCATCCCCGCCATCTCGACGACGTTGCGCAGCTGGATCTCACCCCAGGCACCGCGTGTGCTGGGACGCTTCAGCGCGGAGACCAGGTTGCCGGCCTCCTGGCGCAGGCTGCCGACGCCGTCGCCGAGCTGGCGGACCATCTGCGCCAGCTCTCCCTGAGCCTGCCGGCGCTCGCGCTCGAGGCGCCCGATCTCGCTCTCCATGCGGCCGAGCTTCTCTGCCACCGGCCCGACGATGCCCTTGATCTCCTCGGCTCGACGCGCCATCTCCCCGCTCGCGCGCTCCTCCTCGGCGAGTCGCGCTTGCGCGACACGTTGCGCGAGGCTCTCGCCGGTCTGGGCGAGCACGTCGACGGAGATCGCCTTCAGCTCCTCGCGCATGCGCTCGCGGGTACGCCTGGTGAGGACGGCCGCGCAGGCAGCGCCCAGCAGGACTCCGACGATCAGCAACAGGACACTCAGCACAGCCATCTGGTCACGACCCTTCTCGAATTGCTTGACCGATCAATGTGCCAGTCGGCTCGGACGTATCCGGGCCGCGAGGCGCAGTCGCCCGGGACCTCTCAGAGAGGCGGTGAGGCGCGAGAGCGATCCGCTCGCGCCCTAGTACCGCTTGACATTTGCGGCACTCGGGGGTATCTTGCGGCAACGCTCTCCGGATGGGGAGCGCTCTGTGGAGGGATTTATTAAGAGGGGGCTGTGCCTGCGGGCATATCCCGCATGTGCATAGGAGGATGTCAATGTCAGCCAAGCATGGCTCGGCAGTCTCGTTTCGACGCCTGTTCGGGTGCGTCTTCGCGCTCGTCCTGGTTGTTTCCGCCGTCTTCGCCTCTGGCGCGATGGCCGCTGCACCCGTAACTCATACCGATCTGGCGCTGGGTGACTCTCTCGCTTTCGGGTACTCACAGCAGCTCTTCAACGAAAACGAAAAACTCGGAGAGCCGCCGACCGCGTTCGAACACGGCTACACGAACGACTACTTCAACATCTCGAAATCCAAAGCGGCCGGCGATCAGCTGACCAACCTTGGTTGCCCCGGTGAGACCACGGGCTCGCTGATCGGCAACGGTCCGCTCGCTGCGGCCCTTGAAGCCAACGCGGGAGCAAAGGGTGAAGCTCCGTGTGCGTATCACTACGTGGACGGCCTGCCCCTACACCACGAATACGGTGGGACGAAATCGCAGCTCGAAAGTGCTGTAGAACAGATCGCTCTGGACGCAGCCATCGGCAAACCGGTCACGACGCTGACGCTGAACATCGGCGCCAACGACCAGCTGCACGCGATCGCCAAATGCGAAGCGGAAGTCAAACACGAATACGAAACCGAAGGCAAAAGCAAATACGGCTCTACGCCTGAAGGTGCAGTCAAATCGTGCATTGAAGCCCACGTCGAAGAACTGTTCAAACACATTCTCACCAACATCGGCGCAATCCTGTACACGATCCGTAACGGTTCGTCGTTCGGTGGTGTCAACTACACCGGCAAGATCGTGATCCAGGGCGGCTACGACCCGTACGGCAACGTGTACGGAACGGGCGAACTGCTCGCCGGCTCCAACGCGCTAGCGAGCATCCTCAACTACCGCGAGGCCAAACTGGTCAGCGATTCAGGGGAAGAAGCAGCTGAAGAAGGCCACGAAGCCTTCAAAGCCTGCTACGCGAACCCGCAGCCGACGTTCAACCCGGGCAACAAGCGTGAACCGTCACGCCTGCAGCAGTACACGAACATGGCGAACACGACTGAATACGAAGGCAAAAAGAACGGCCCGGATATTCACCCGACACCTGCCGGGTACGCCAGGCTCGCCAAAATCATGATCGCCGATTGCGGGGCAGTCGAATAGGCGATAGCGAGTGGACGGCAGTCTGACCGTCCGAATCGAAGCAGGGCTCAGGGGCGCTCCGTCTAGGCGGGGCGCCCCGAGCGCTTTAGGAGGTGCGAGGTGCATGGAGGCACTCCGGCGGCGCCCGGCGAAGGCCAGACGTGCCGGCCCGCGGGTGCTTGGACGCGGAATCGACCAGCTAGGCCCGTCCGCGCGCGCTTCCCGCCCGCTGGACTTCCGCGGCGGCCTGTTCGAGGATGCCGAGCATCACCGGGGCGCCGGGCACGAGCCGCGCGCCGGCCGGCATAGCTGCGATCACCTCGCGCACGGGCGGCGTGGGGGAGAGGGCGCGGATCGCGATGTCCTCGCGCACCACCGATAGCGCGAGCCCTGGGATCAGCGCCACGCCGACACCGGCGGCGACCAGGCCCTGCACCGTCTGGTAGTCGTCGCTCTCAAACGTCACGTTAGGCTCGAAGCCCTCGGCGTGGCAACTGCGCACGACGTGTTGCGCGCAGAGGCTCGAGCGCGAGGTCTGCACCCACGCGTCGCCGGCGAGGTCGGCGAGCCGGACCTGCTTGGCGCCGGCCAGTGGGTGCTGCCGCGGCAGCGCGAGGTACATCGGGTCCTGCAGCAGTTGCACCCGTGTCAGGTCCTTGTGCAGGAGGCTCTCGCCGGCGAACTCGAACAGCAGCGCGAGGTCGAGCTCGCCGGCGCGCAGCCGTGGCACGGTCTGCTCGGGCTCGCCCTCGACGAGCGTCAGCTCGACGTCTGGGTAGGCGGAGCGGAAGGTGGCAATTGCATGTGGCATCAGCGTCGCGCCAGCTGTCGGGAAGGAGGCGACGCGCAGGCGCCCGCCGCGCAGGCCGGCGATCTCCGAGAGGGCGGACTCGGCCGCCTCCAGTCCCGCGAGGATGCCTTCGGCGTGTCCGACGAGCGTCTGGCCGGCGGCGGTCAGGGTGACCCCGCGTGGGTGGCGCTCGAGCAGGGCCATGCCGGTCTCGGCCTCGAGCGTTGCGATCTGCTGCGAGATCGCCGACTGCGTATAGGAGAGCGCCTCGGCGGCGGCCGAGATCGAGCCGCGATAGGCAACCTCCTTCAGCACGTTCAGGCGGGCGACATTAAGCATAAGTACATCTTATACAAGAGATCATGAGATGCATTAGGACTGATGGCAGGAGCGTGCCAACATCAAGAGAACAGAACTTCGCAGGCACCGGCCGCCCACGATGGCCGGCCGGTCAACAGACAGGAGAGCACCATGTCCACCAAGATCATCGTTTCCTACGACGGCACCGCCAACGAGGACGACGCTGTCGCCCTCGGCCGTATCTTCGCCGACGCTGGAGCCGAGGTGGCGCTCGCATACGTGCGCCACACCTTCGAGCCCGACAGCGCCCGCGAGGACATCGCCCAGCACGAGGCACAGACACTGCTGAGCCGCGGCCTGAAGCTGCTCGGCAACCCCTCGGCGGCCACCCACGTGGTGACCGACCGCTCCACGCCGGAGGGTCTGGCCGCGCTCGCCGAGCGCGAGGGCGCCGACGTGATCGTGTTCTGCTCGGACTCGCACACCGCAAAAGGCCACATCGCGGTGGGCAACTCGGCGCAGCGGCTGCTCGAGGGCGGTCGCACGGCGGTGGCGATCGCACCGGTCGACCTGGCCGAGCGGATCGAGAGCCTCTCGATCAGGCGCATCGTTGCAGTCGGCGACGCCGACGGCGGCGCGCGCGAGACGGCGGATGCCCTCGCGGCGGCCTTCGGCGCGGAGGTCGCACCGGTCATCAACGACGATGCCGACCTGCTGGTGCTCGACTCGCGGCCGGAGGCCCAGGAGGGTCGGGTAGCGGTCAGCTCATCGGCCTTCCGCCTGATCGAGCTCGCGACCTGCCCGGTACTGGTGCAGCCTCGCGGCAAGCGCCTCGAGTTCGCTCGCCCGCTCGCGCACGCAGCGGCCTGAAGCACGCAGTAGCGAAGTCCCATGCCCCGCCGGAGCGGTCCTCAGCGGACCGCCCGGCTGCGGGCTCGGGCCCGCAGGTAGCGCACGAGCGCCTGCGCGAAGTCGAGGCTCCCTCCCAGCAGGTGTCCGACAGGTCCGGTCCACAGCCACGTCTCGAGGCGCCTGCTGCGGGAGGGCGCTGCGCGAGCTGACACGGAGCGGCACGGTATCGTGGCGGACGTGTCGGGCGCGCTGAAGACCAAAGTAACCGAGCTGGGCGAGTCGCGTGTGCGGCTGCAGGTGCAGGTTCCTCCCGATGAGCTCGAGGGCCGCCTCGAACGCAAGGCGCGCCAGCTGGGACGGGAGCTGAAGCTCCCAGGCTTTCGCCGTGGCAAGGTGCCCGCGCCGCTGGTCATCCAGCGGGTGGGGAGAGAGGTCGTCCTCGAGGAAGCCGTGCGCGAGACGATCTCCAGCTGGTACTCCGATGCGATCGAGACATCGGGCATCGTCCCGGTGGGCGACCCGCAGCTGGATCTCGGCGAGCTGCCGCCGAAGGGCCAGGCGCTGGAGTTCTCGATCGAGATCGGCGTGCTCCCCAAGGCCGAGCTCGGGGACTACACGACGCTCGAGGTCGCGCGCCGCGAGCCCGAGGTCGCCGATGAGCAGATCGAGCAGGAGATCGACGGCATGCGCGAGCGCCTGGCTCGGCTTCAGACCGCCGAGCGGCCGGCTGCCAGCGGCGACTTCGTCGTGGTCGACTACGTCGGCTCGATCGCCGCGGACGGGGAGCAGGGCGAGCGCTCGTGGCAGACCTTCGACGGCGGCGAAGGCCGCGACCAGCTGGTGGAGCTGGGCGGCGGCAACCTGATCCCGGGCTTCGAGGAGGCGCTCGTCGGTGCGAGCGCCGGTGAGACGCGCAGCGTCGAGCTGGCGTTCCCGGCCGAGTACGGCAACACCGAGCTGGCCGGACGCGACGCGTCCTTCGAGGTGACGGTCAAGGAGGTCAAGCTCAAGGAGCTGCCAGCCGTCGACGAGGACTTCGCGATCGACGCCGGCTTCGACGACATCGAGGAGCTGCGCGCCGACATCCGCGGCCGCCTGCTCGAGGTCGAGGAGGGCCGCGTCGAGGCGGACTTCCGCCAGGCGGCGCTCGACGCGGCGGTCAGCGCGGCGCGCGTGCAGGTCACGCCCGAGCTCGTCAGCGCGCGGGCGCGCGAGATGTGGGAGCGGATGCTGCACTCGCTCTCCCACCGCGGCATCTCGCGCGAGGCATATCTGCAGATCAGCGGGCGCGAGGAGGGCGACATCCTCGAGGAGATGGCGCCCGAAGCCGAGCAGGCGCTGCGGCGCGAGGCGGTGATCACCGCGATCGTCGCGGCCGAGGGCATCAGCCCATCCGAGCAGGATCTGCTCGAGGCGCTCGTACCCAGCGCCGAACGCGAGGAAGTCGAGCCGCAGAAGCTGCTCGCCGACCTGCGCTCCGGGGGCCGCTTGGAGGAGGTGCGCGAGGATCTCGCCGCCAGACAGGCGATCGACCTGCTCGCAGCCGCGGCCAAGCCGATCCCGCTCGCCCAGGCGCAGGCGCGCGAGCAGCTGTGGACGCCGGAGAAGGCGGCTGGCGAGGACAGCGCCGCAAAGCCCGCGACCGAGGCGCCGGCCCGGCTGTGGACCCCTACTGACCAAAGATCGACCAGCTAGCCTCTAGAGGAATCCGGTCGGCGAAGCGAAACAGAAGCGAGGACTATGAGCCCACTTGTCCCAATGGTCGTCGAGCAGACCTCGCGCGGTGAGCGAGCATTCGACATCTACAGCCGGCTGCTCAACGAGCGGATCATCTTCCTCGGCACGCCGGTGGACGACCAGATCGCCAACCTGGTCGTGGCGCAGCTGCTGCACCTGGAGTCCGACGACCCCGAAAAGGACGTCTCGCTGTACATCAACTCGCCCGGCGGCTCGGTCTATGCGGGCCTGGCGATCTACGACACGATGCAGTTCATCAAGCCCGACGTCAACACCATCTGCGTCGGCATCGCGATGTCGATGGGAGCGCTGCTGCTGGCCGGTGGGGCGGCGGGCAAGCGCATGGCGCTGCCGAACGCGAAGATCCTGATCCACCAGGTCTCCTCGAGCTTCCAGGGGCAGGCGACGGACATCGAGATCCACGCCAAAGAGATCATCGACGTTCGCCGCCGGCTCGACGAGATCATCGCCAAGCACACCGGCAAAGACCTCGCGGATGTTCGCAAAGACACCGAGCGCGACTACTTCATGAGCTTCCCCGGAGGCCAAGGAGTACGGCATCATCGATCGTGTGATCTCCGAGCACTAGCTCGCTGGCGCACGGGGAGATCGACGGGAGAGCAAGCGACATGGCCAGACCGACAGATTCCAACGAGCAGCTTCTCTGCAGCTTCTGCGGCAAGTCCCAGCGGCAGGTCAAGAAGCTGATCGCCGGCCCCGGGGTCTACATCTGCGATGAGTGCATCGATCTCTGCAACGAGATCATCGACGAGGAGCTCTCGGCGCCGCCCGCGTTCGATATCGAGAACCTGCCAAAGCCGCGCGAGATCTACGAGGTCCTGGACGAGTATGTGGTGGGCCAGGACCCCTCCAAGCGCACGCTCTCGGTGGCGGTCTACAACCACTACAAGCGGGTCCAGATGATGATGTCCGGGGACTCGGACATCGAGTTGCAGAAGTCCAACATCCTGCTGCTCGGGCCGACCGGCTGCGGCAAGACGCTGCTCGCCCAGACGCTCGCGCGAACCCTGAACGTGCCGTTCGCGATCGCCGACGCCACGGCCCTGACCGAGGCGGGCTACGTCGGCGAGGACGTCGAGAACATCCTGCTCAAGCTGATCCAGGCCGCCGACTACGACGTCAAGAAGGCTGAAACGGGGATCATCTACATCGACGAGGTGGACAAGATCGCGCGCAAGGCGGACAACCCGTCGATCACGCGCGACGTCTCCGGCGAGGGCGTCCAGCAGGCGCTGCTGAAGATCCTCGAGGGGACCCAGGCCTCGGTGCCGCCGCAGGGCGGGCGCAAGCACCCACACCAGGAGTTCCTGACGATCGACACGACCAACGTGCTGTTCATCTGCGGGGGCGCGTTCGCGAACCTCGACAAGGTGATCGAGCGGCGGATCGGCCACAAAGGCGTGGGCTTCGCAGCGGCGATCGAGGCCAAGGCGGAGCGCGACAAGGGCGAAGTGTTCGAGCACTGCCTACCCGAGGATCTGATCGAGTACGGGCTGATCCCCGAGTTCATCGGCCGCCTGCCGGTGATGTCGGCCGTCCACCAGCTGACCCGTGAGGATCTCGTCTCGATTCTGGTCGAGCCGCGCAACGCGCTGGCCAAGCAGTTCCAGCGCTTCTTCGCCTTCGACGGGATCGAGTTGGTCTTCTCCGAGGATGCGCTGACCGCGGTCGCAGAGAAGGGCCTGGAACGCGAAACGGGCGCTCGCGGGCTGCGCTCGATCATCGAGGAGATCCTGCTGGAGGTGCAGTTCGAGCTGCCCTCGCGTCGCGATGTGAAGAAGTGCGTGGTCACCAAGGAGACCGTCGAGAAGGGCCTCACGCCGACGCTGGTGACCGAAGCGGCGCCCGAGGAAGAGGACTCCTCGCTGCGCGAGGAGTCGGCTTAGAGTTACCGGCCAGCCGGCTCGCGCGCGTCCGTTGCCGCCGCCCGCTACCATCGCGACTGTGTCCAAGTCACTGCCCACGTCGAAGTCCAAAGGCTCCCGCCTGAAGGCACTGCCGTGGGCTGCGCTGTTGCAGGGCCTGGTGGTGGTGGGCAAGCGCTGGCGCTCGCTGTCGGAGAAAGAGCGCTCGCGCCTGAGCACGCTGGTGCGCGATTCCGGAGGGAGGCTCGGGAACCTCAGCGCGAAGGAGCGCAAGGAGCTCAAGCAGCTGGCCGGCAAGCTCGACCTCAAGGGCATGGCGCGGGAGCTGTTCCCGCTCGCCCGGGGCGGGCGCAAGCGCGGCCGTCGCTCATAGCGTGAGCGGCGCCCGGAAGGTTTGCCGGCACGATGGCTGACGCTCTGGAAGAGCTCTCCACGCAGGAGCTCCACGACCGAGCGATCCGTCGTGCGGAGAAGCACCTGGATGTCAAGTTCTTCTGGTCGCTGATCAAGACGATCCCGGCGGCCGAGGCGATGAGCGGCGACGAGGGCGAGGCCGAGTACGACATCCAGTCCTCCAAAGGCCTGATCTTGGATGCACTGCACAGCGGCGACGGCCAGCTCGGGCAGGCGCTGCGGCCGGTGTTCCTCGACTACCTGCGCAAGCACCCCGACGCCTAGGGCGCGAAGCCGATCCGCGCCGGCCCGCCGCCTCCCCGACACATGCCCGACTCCCAGCGCACACAGCACCCCGCCTGGAGTGAGGATCGCGCCGAGCGCACGCTGCGCTCGCTCGAGCTTTTCGGTATGCGCTTCGGCCTGGACCGGATGCGGCGCATGATGACCGCGCTGGGTTCGCCCGAGCGCGGATTCGACGCGATCCACGTGCTCGGCACCAACGGCAAGTCCTCGACCACGAGGATGACGGCCGCGATCCTGGAGCTTCACGACCTGCGCGTCGGCGCCTATCTCTCGCCGCACCTGGTCTCCTACCGCGAGCGTGTGCTGATCGGCGGACGCGAGCTCGACGCGGAGCGCTTCGCTGCTGCGGTCGCGAAGGCGAGCTGGGCGGCCGAGCGTGTCAACCGCACGCTCGCCGAGGACGATCACGTCACCCAGTTCGAACTGCTGACGGCGGCTGCGCTGTGGGAGATGGCCGAGCAGGAGGTCGAGGTGGCGGTCATCGAGGCGGGCCTCGGCGGCCGCTTCGATGCGACGAGCGTGATCGACGCGCAAGTGATGGTGCTGACCAACGTCGGCCTGGAGCACACACGCTGGCTCGGTCCGACGGTCAGAGACATCGCAGAGGAGAAGCTGGCTGTGGTGCCGGACGCGGGAACGCTGGTGCTCGGCGAGGGCATCGACCCGGCCGCCGGGCAGGTCGCTGAGCGCATCGCGCGTGAGCGCGGGGCGCGGATCGTCCACCCGCGGCCGCTCGATCCCGCGACGCTGCTGCGCGCCCCGGGCCGCTATCAACGGCGGAACTTCGCGCTGGCGCGTGCGGCGGCCGAGGCGTACCTGGGCTTGACCGAGATCCCGCTGAGCGAGCAGGCGGTTGCGCGGGCGGCGGCCGAGACGCTCGTGCAGGGTCGCATGCAGTTGATCGACGAGGACCCGCCGACGCTGCTCGACGGCGCGCACAACCCGCACGCGGTGCGCGCTCTCGCCGAGGCGCTGCCGGATCTGCTCGGCGAGCGTCCGCTTGCGCTCGTGCTCGGCGTGCTGGAGGACAAGGACGCGGCCACGATGCTCGCAACGCTGCTGCCCCTGAGCGAGCGGGCGTGGTTCACGGCGCCGCCGGGCGAGCGGGCGCTACCGCCCGCGGCGCTCGAGTCGCTCGCCCGCCAACTGCACTTCGACGCTGCGCTCTGCGAGCCGCGCCCGCTGCGCGCCCTGGCGCTGGCCCAGGACTGGGCACGCCGGCACGACGGCGCGGTGCTGGCGACCGGATCGGTGTATCTCGTGGGCGAGCTGCTTGGCGATGTCGAGCGCTCCGGAAGGGCCGTCTCGCAGCGGTTGGGCGGCGCGCAATGAACGAGCAGGGCCCCTCGGTGCTCACGATGATCGGCGCCGTGGCGCTGATCGTGGCGCTCGTGATCCTCGTGTTCTTCGCCGCTGGCTACGGATTCGGCCGCCTGTTTCTCTAAACTCAGCCGGCCGATGCCACCGCTCGCATACTTCGGGATCGAAAGCAGCGGCTTGAACCTGGCCGTCGATCTGCTGATCCTATTCGTGGCGGTTCTGTACTTGTCGCTGATCTACTGGACCTATGCCGACGCGCGCCGGCGTATCCACGATCCGATACTGGTCGCTTGCGCGACCGCGGCGTCGCTGTTCCCGTTCGTGGGCACGGTCGTGTACATGATCCTGCGCCCGCCGGAGTACCTCGAGGACGTACGCGAGCGCGAACTGGAGATGCAGGCAGCCGAGGCGCGCCTGCACCAGCTCGACCAGTCGCTGTGCCCGCACTGCGACTACCGCATCGAGCGCGACTTCGTGCGCTGTCCCAGCTGCCTGCGAAAGCTCAAGGAGCGCTGCGTGAACTGCGCGCGCCCGCTCGACCAGGCGTGGACGATCTGCCCGTACTGCGAGACGGAGGTCGCGGGGATCGCGGCGCCGCGCACGCGCCGCCGCCGGGCGCAGCCGACGCGCGAGCTGACCGAGCTCGATGCTCCGCCGGAGACTCGCGACCAGGACGAGCAGGAGAGCAGGCCCGTGGCAGCGGCCGAGCCGGCTGCGGCGCCGCGCGGCAGCGGGCGTGCCCGCCGCCCGCGTCCGAGCTCCTGAGCACCCAGTAACCCTTCCCAAGCAAAGGAACCCATGGACCGAACGCTGATCCTCGTAAAGCCCGACGCCTTCGCGCGCAGTCTGACCGGCGAGATCGTCGCCCGCTTCGAGCGCAAGGGACTGAAGATCGTGGCGCTGCGCCACATGACCGTCACCCGTGAGCTGGCCGAACGCCACTACACAGAGCACGCCGAGCGTCCCTTCTTCGGCGAGCTGGTGGACTTCATCACCTCCGGGCCGATCGTGGCGCTGGTGCTCGAGGGACCGCAGGCGGTGAAGGCGGCGCGCCAGCTGATCGGCGCGACCGACCCGCTCGAGGCCACGCCGGGCACGATCCGTGGCGACTTCGCGGTGGAGATGGGCGCGAACATGGTCCACGGCTCGGACTCGCCGGAGTCCGCGGAGCGCGAGAGCGCGCTGTTCTTCGGGGACCTCCAGGCCACTGTCTGAGCGCCCGCCCCTCGTTCTCGCATCGCGCTCGCCTCAGCGCAGCGCCCTGCTGGCCCGCCTGGGCGTGCCGTTCACGGTCAGGGCAACCGACGTCGAGGAGCTCGAGCAGGGCGAGGACGCGGCAGCGGTGGCGCTCGAGAACGCTCTGCGCAAGGCCCGTGCGGCGCTGCGAGCGCCGGCGCGCGAGGCGGTGATCGGCTGCGACACGATCGTGGTGCTCGACGGCGTGATCTACGGCAAGCCCGCCGACGCGGATGCGGCGCGCAGGACGCTCTCGGCGCTCGGTGGGCGCACGCACGAGGTGATAAGCGGCCTGGCGGTGCTGCTGCCCGGGGAGGGCGCAGGGCCCGTGCAACGGACGGCGGTGGCCCGTAGCAGGGTCACCTTTCGAGCGCTCGATCAGGCACTGCTCGAGTGGTATGTGAACACGGGCGAGTGGCGCGGACGCTCCGGCGGCTACGCGATCCAGGGCGCCGGGGCGGCGCTGGCGCTGGCGCTGGAGGGTGAGGAGGAGAACGTCGTGGGCCTGCCGCTGGCGACGCTGCGGGAGCTATACCCCGAGCTGTCGAACGATTGAGAAGGGCGCCTGGCGGCGCCTGGAGGCGTGCGTGGCGGCGGTCGCCCGGGCGGGTGGCGCAAGTGACTTTTCGCCTGCAAAAGCGCTCGCAGCCGGCGCGAGCGGCGGGGGCCGTCCGCTACACTGCGCGCGGGTGCGCCCCGACGAGCGCTGACCGCCGAACGCGCTGCTGGCCGATCAGATCGGTAGCGGCGCCAGACCGGATCCAGGCGTGCCCTCTCTCTATATATGGGCATCTTCAGCTATCTGACAGGATTCGGCGGCCGCGACATGGCAGTCGATCTCGGCACCGCCAACACGCTCGTGTACGTGCGCGGACGCGGCATCGTGCTGTCGGAGCCGAGCGTGGTGGCGATCGACTCGCGCACCGGCGAAGTGCACGCGGTGGGCATCGAGGCCAAGCGCATGCTGGGACGCACGCCCGGCACGATCCAGGCGATCAGGCCGCTGAAGGATGGCGTGATCGCGGACTTCGACGTGACCGAGCAGATGCTCCGCCACTTCATCCAGAAGGTCCATCAGAACCGCTGGGCGCATCCGCGGGTCGTGGTGTGCGTGCCCTCGGGGGTGACCGGCGTGGAGAAGCGCGCGGTCGAGGAGGCGTGCCTGTCGGCCGGCGCACGCACGGCCTACCTGATCGAGGAGCCGATGGCCGCTGCGATCGGCGCCGGGCTTCCGGTCGGCGAGCCGACCGGCTCGATGGTCGTGGACATCGGTGGCGGGACCTCCGAGGTAGCCGTGATCTCGCTCGGCGGAATCGTCGTGTCGCAGTCGATCCGAGTGGGTGGCGACGAGATGGACGAGGCGATCATCAACTACGCCAAGAAGGAGTACAAGCTGCTGATCGGCCAGCAGACCGCCGAGGAGCTGAAGCTCGAGATCGGCTCTGCGTGCCCGATGAGCGAGGAGCTCCAGGCTGAGATCCGCGGGCGCGACATGGTCGCCGGGCTGCCCAAGACCGTGGTGCTGACCAGCGAGGAGATCCGCCAGGCGCTGGAGGAACCGCTCAGCCAGATCATCGACGCCGTCAAGGAGACGCTCGACCGCACGCCGCCCGAGCTGGCCTCGGACATCATGGACCGTGGGATCATGCTCGCCGGGGGCGGCTCGCTGCTGCAGGGCCTCGACGTGCGCCTGCGCGAGGAGACCCAGATGCCGGCGCACCTGGCCGAGTCGCCGCTCACGTGCGTGGCGGTGGGCTCGGGCCGCTCGCTGGAGGAGTTCGAGGCGATCCACCGCTCGAACCGCACCTCGCGCAACCGTCGCCGTCGCTGAGCGCGTGTGACAGGCTGCGCGCCTCGGGGGTACATTGTCCGTGAACGCTTCGGAAGGTAGTCATCGGTGTACGACAAGACGGTCCGGCGTCGACGAGCAGTTCTCGTGCTGCTGGTCGTGCTCTCCCTGCTGCTCCTGACCGCCTACTTCGGCGAGTCTCCCAGCGGTCGCCTGCACGGCGTGCAGCGCGCGTTCCTGACCGTGGTCTCGCCTGTCCAGGACGGCGCCAACAAGGCGCTGAAGCCGGTACGCGACCTGTTCGGCTGGTTCGGCGACACGCTGCACGCGAAAAGCCAGCGCGACCAGCTGCGCAAGCAGGCGGACAAACTGCGCCTCGAACTGACCGCCGACCAGGCCGAAAAACGCACCTACCGGCAGTTGATCTCGCTGTATCACCTCGATCAGCTGGGCGTCAACGACTACCATCCGGTGACCGCCACGGTGATCACCAAAAGCCCGAACATCTGGTACTCGTCGGTGACGATCAACAAGGGCGAATCCTCCGGCGTGCACGTCAACGACCCCGTGATCAACGGCGAAGGGCTCGTCGGCAAGGTCGTCTCGGCGGTCTCCGACGGCGCGCAGGTCGACCTCATCACCGACAGCGAAGTGGGCGTCTCGGCGAGGATCGGGAGCAGCAACGCCACCGGCATCGTCCAGCCGAAGGTCGGCGACCCCAACGACCTGCTGCTCCAGTACCTGCCGGCCAACTCGCAGGCCAACCCGGGCGAATACGTGGTCACGTCGGGCACGGTCGCTCCCGGACCCGACGAATCGTTGTATCCGCCCGGCCTGGTGATCGGGCAGGTCTCCTCGGTCAACGAAGAATCGGCCTACAAGTCGGTCAACGTGCGCCCGGCGGCGAACCTGCACAACCTCGACATCGTGCAGGTGCTGAGCGCACCCAGCTCGAGCCGCGCTTCGAGCCTTGCCCGCCTGGCGGCGAGCCTGCCGGCGGGGCAGACATCCGCTGGCGGCGGCGGCGAACAGCTCGCCTCGACGGGAGCCGGCGGATGACGGGCGCTCCCTCGGGTGCGCTGTTGTGGCGCGTGGCCGCGCTGGCGATCGTGGTGGTGTTCTTCCAGATCAGCGTCGTCTCGGAGGTGCCGGTCTTCGGCGTGAACGCGGATTTCTCGCCGCTGCTGGTGGCCTTCGTCGGGCTTATGTGCGGCTCGACGCTCGGCGCGAGCACCGGCTTCGCGGTCGGGCTGCTGGTGGACCTGGCGCTGCTGCAGACGCTCGGGCTGACCTCGCTGGTGTTCACGCTCGTCGGCTACGGCTGCGGGCGCCTGCGCGAGCTGCGCGACCCGCAGGCGGCGCTCACACCCCTTCTGGTCGCGGCGATCGCCTCGGCGGTCTCGCTGGTCGGCTACTCGCTGATGGAGTTCATGCTCGGAGTGGACGCGCCCGTCAGCCTCGAGCTGCTGCGCCAGATCGTGCTCGGCGTGCTCGTCAACACAATCGTTGCGCTGCCGATGTGGGCGATCGTGCGGCGCGTGCTCGAGGGCGCCCTGCCCGAGGACCCGCGCAGGCGCAGGCGCAGGCGGGCGTACACGACCGGGGGTCTGAGCCCCCTCTCCAAAGCATGAGCGCGATCGAGCGGGCGCGGCCAAGCGATCCGCGCATGCCGGTCCCGCCGCAGCTGGCGCTGCGCGTGGCGATCATCGGCGGACTGGCGATGGTGATGTTCGGAGTGATCTTCTTCCGGTTGTGGTTCCTGCAGGTGCTCTCCGGCGAACAGTACGTCCAACAGGCCGATGCCAACCGCGTACGCGACCTGCCGATCGCGGCTCCCCGCGGGCAGATCCTCGACCGCGAAGGCCACACGATCGTGGCCAGCCGCACGACCAACGCGGTTCAGATCGTGCCGAGCGAGCTGCCGCGGGCGGTCAGCCAACAGGAGCTTGCCTACCAGTTGAGCCTCGGCAAGGCCGAAACGAGCTACCGCTCGGCGACCGAAGCGCTGGCCCGCTTCGAGCGCTCGGCGGTCAGCGCCACCGCGCACCCGAGCGCCGCTCAGCGCCGCGAGCTGAAGCACCTCAAGGCGCGAGCGCACCCGCCGCGGGTGGCGGTCCCGCCGCTGCCGGCCTCGGCCACGAAGGTGCGCTCGCTGTTTCGTCGGCTCGGGCGCGTGATCGGCCTCAGCGCGCAGACGATCGACGAACGCGTCGTGCAGGGGATAACCGCGACGCCGTACGCGAACGTGACCGTCAAGACGGACGCCGGCGAGGGCGCGCTGACCGTCCTGGGCGAGCGTCAGAACGAATTTCCCGGGGTCGTCCAGCAGCCGGTCTCGATCCGCGCCTACCCGCACGGCGAACTGGCCTCGCAGGCGCTCGGCTATGTCGATCAGGCATCCGAAACGGAGCTCAAACGCAAGGCCTTCCGCGGCGTCAAGCCGGGCACGGTCGTGGGCCAGCAGGGGCTCGAGTACTTCTACGACCGCTACCTGCGGGGAACGCCGGGCGTGCAGCGCGTGCAGGTCAACGCGGCCGGTGAATCGGTGCCGAGCACGACGCTCGCGCCGAAGCCGCCCCAGGCCGGCTACAGCTTGAGGACGACGCTCGACCTGGGGCTGCAGCAGGAGGGCGAAAAGGCGCTGCTGGAAGGGATCGAACGCGCGCGGGCTGGCGGCAAACCGGCCGACGCCGGTGCTTTCGTGGCGATGGACCCTCGCAACGGGCAGCTGCTCGCGCTCGGCTCCTCGCCGGGATATGACCCGAACAAGTTCGCCAAACCGCTGACTCCCTCGCAATATGCGGCACTGTTGGGCAGCGGCAGCGCCAGCGGTCCGCTCACCGACCGCGCGGTCGATGGGGCCTATCCCACGGGCTCGACGTTCAAGCCGATCACCGCGCTGGCGGCGCTCGAAGGAGGGGTGATCACGCCCGGCGAAGGTCTCGGCGCAGGCTCGTGCATCTCGGTCTCGACCGAGCAGTTCTGCAACTCGGGGCACACCGACTACGGCCCGGTGGGGCTGGTCGACGCGCTGAAGGTCTCCTCGGACACCTACTTCTTCGAAGCCGGCGAGCGCGCCAACGCACACGGCGCTGTGATCCAGAGGGAGGCGCGCAACCTCGGCATCGGGCACACGACCGGCGTCGACCTGCCGAGCGAGCTCACGGGCGTCGTCCCGGACGCCAAGTGGCGCGAAGAAGTCAACGCCGAAGAACTGACCTGCCGGCGCAAGACCCACCGCGCGTCGTGTGGAATCGTCTCGGAAATCCGTCCCTGGAGCGTGGGCGACAACATGCACCTCGCGGTCGGGCAGGGCGACCTGCTCACCGACCCGCTGCAGATGGCTGTCGCCTACTCGACGCTCGCCAACGCCTACCGCAACGGCGGCGAAGGCTCGGTCGTGACGCCGCACCTGGGGATGGAGATCGACGGCTCCAACAGCGGCCTGGTGCAGAGCCTCAGCTTCCCGGCGCAGCGCCACGTGCACCTGAACTTCTCCGACCTCAGCCTGGTGATGGAAGGCATCCACGATGCCGCCAGCCAGCCCGGCGGCACCTCCGCAGAAGTGTGGGCGGGGTGGAACCAGGCCCAGGACCCGGTCTATGGAAAGACGGGCACCGCGCAGCACGCCACCCAGGAAGATCAGTCGTGGTACATGTGCTACGTCGGCGACGCCAAGCGCCCGATCGTGATCGCGGTGACGGTCGAGCAGGGCGGCTTCGGCGCCGAAACGGCGGCTCCGATTGCGCGCCTGATGGCCTCGAAGTGGTACGGAAAGCCGTTGAAGTTCGTGGCGGGAAGCTCCAAAACGCTATGAGCGCACTCGTCCGAGCGGCCTCGGCTCGACCCTCGCCCGGCGCGCGGACGGCTCGCTGATGCCGCTCAGTCCGATCCAGAGCACCGACGAGGCGCCGCCTGCGCCCGCGCGCACGTTCCGGCTGCCGTTCGATCCGCTGCTGACACTCGCGGTGCTCGGGCTCTGCGTGTGCTCGATCTTCACGCTCAGGGGAGCCACCAAGAACTTGATTCCCGGCGACCCGCACTACTACGTCGACCGCCAGGCGATCTACCTCGGGGTGGGCCTGGTGTTCATGCTGGTGCTCTCGCGGATCGACTACGCGCATCTGCGACGCCTGAAAAACCTGATCTACGGCGCGCTGATCTTCAGCATCCTGGCGGTCCTGGGTCTCGGGCACGCGGCGCGGGGATCGCAGCGGGCGATCGAATTCCCGCTGTTCTCCTTTCAGGCATCAGAGCTCGGGAAGGTGCTCTTGATCGTCTCGCTGGCGGCGTTCGTGGTCGAGCGCTCGCGCAGTCTGCGCGACCGCCAGACGACCGTGCGCGTGATGATCGCGGCGCTTGTGCCCGCGATGTTCGTGATCGCCCAGCCCGACCTCGGCTCGGGCATGGTCTACATGGTGATCGCCTACATGCTGCTGTTCATCGCCGGCGCGTCCTGGCGGCACCTCGCAGGGCTTGCGGCGCTCGTGGCCGTGGCGATCGCGTTCGTGCTGGTGGCGGCCCCGGCGGTGGGGGTCCACCTGCTCAAGCCATACCAGGTGGCGCGCCTGACGGCGTTCCTGCACCCCTCCTCGAACCCGCAGAAGGAAGGCTACCAACAGCAGGAGTCCAAGATCGCGATCGGCTCCGGGCAGAAGACCGGCCGCGGAGCGCACTCGACCCAGATACCGCTGAACTTCGTGCCCGAGAGTCACACCGACTTCGTGTTCGCCGCGGTCGGCGAACGCTACGGATTCCTCGGCGCGGGGCTGGTGCTGCTGCTGTACGGGCTGTTGATATCGCGCTGCCTGCGCGTGCTGGTGATGGCCAAGGACCTGTTCGGCTCGCTGATTGCGGCCGGAGTAGCGGCTATGCTCATGTTCCAGGTCTTTGTCAACGTAGGGATGACTATTGGGATCATGCCCATCACCGGTGTAACGCTTCCGCTCATGAGCTATGGCGGCTCGTCGGTGATCACGACTTTGTTGGCCGTAGGCCTGCTGCAATCGATCTACGTGCAGGCGCGCGCATCAGCGGCGCTGAAGGGGCGCGTAGTTCGCTACTAGAGATCATGTTCGCCGAGCACCCCCACCAGACCATCAGCCTCGAGGGGCGGCGCGCCCAGCAGCGGCGCGCGATGGATGTCTGCCGCGCTACGCGGAGCTCTCACACCGGCTCGGCCCGTTTCCCCACCGAAAGACTGGATCAAATTGAAAAAGCAAGTGCTTGTCAGCGTCGACCGCGCGGAGACGCGCGTGGCGCTCTTGGAGGCGAGTGGAACGCCCGCCGCCTCGCGCTCATCCGCAAGCCGGGGCCGCAAGCGCGGCAGCGGCGCTCCAGAGGCCGGATATCGAGTTGCTGAGCTCTACATAGAGCGCCGCGGCGGTCGTTCGATCGTCGGCAACATCTACAAGGGCAAGGTCGACAACGTCCTGCCCGGCCTCGAGGCTGCGTTCGTCGACATCGGCCTCGAGAAGAACGGGTTCCTGCACGTCGATGAGATCGTGCTGCCCGGGGTGGAGACCCCCAAGCGCGGTCGCGGCAGCAGCAGCGCGCGCAAGATCTCCGATCTGCTCAGCCCCGGCCAGGAGATCGTGGTCCAGGTTGTCAAGGACCCGCTCAAGACCAAGGGTGCGCGCCTGTCGATGGAGCTCGACGATCGCCGGGCGCTACATGGTCTATGCGCCCACCGGCGAGGGCATCGGCGTCTCACGCCGCTTGGAGGACCGCGAGCGCGACCGCCTGCGCCGCCAGACGGCGAACCTCGAGCTGGGCAGCGGCGGCGTGATCGTGCGCACGGCCGCGCACGGCGCCAAGCGCGAGGACTTCGAACGCGAGCTGAAGTACCTGCACAAGCTGCACGAGGTGCTCGTCAAGCGAGTCGAGGACACGGCAGCGCCGGACCTCGTCTTCCAGGAGGCCGACCTTTCGGTGCGCGTCGTGCGCGACATCTTCTCGGCCCATTTCGAGCGGGCGATCGTGGATGACGAGCAGCAGTATCACCGGCTCGTGTCGTTCTTCACACGCACCGCGCCGGAGCTCGTCGAGCGCGTCGAGCTGTGGCAGCAGGAGGAGCCGCTGTTCGAGAACTACGGCGTCGACAAGGCGATCGACGGAGTGCTCTCGCGGCGCGTCGATCTGCCCAGCGGCGGATACCTGATCATCGACTACGCCGAGGCGCTGACGGTGATCGACGTCAACTCGGGGAGCTTCATCGGCCGCGGCAAGGGCGCGGGTCTGGAGGACACGATCACCAAGACCAACCTGGAGGCGGCGGAGGAGGTCGTCAACCAACTGCGCCTGCGCGACATCGGCGGCATCATCGTGATCGACTTCATCGACATGGCGCGCGCACGCAACCGCGACGCGGTCATGAAGACGCTGCGCAAGACCCTCGACGAGGACCGCACCAAGACCTTCACCGCCGAGATCTCAAAGCTCGGCCTGGTGGAGATGACACGCCAGAACGTAACTGAGGGCGTGCGCGAGATCATGAGCCGCCCGTGCCCCACCTGCGAGGGCGAGGGAGTGATTCGCTCCGAGGAGACGATCGCGATCGAATTCGAGCGCAGGCTGCGCGACGTCGCCGTCGAGCACCCCGACGCGGAGGCGTTCCTGGTGCAGGTCAACCCGCGCGTGAGCACCCAGTTCACCGGCCACAGCTCGCGCGTGCTGCACGCCCTAGAGGCCCAGACCGCCAAGTCCTTCCTGTTCGAGGGTTCCGAAGGGCTCGCGCTGGACCACTTCGCGATCACCTTCGAGGGCACGCGCGCGGAGGTCGAGGAGCGTGCGCTGCCGTTCCGCCAGGGCGATGAGGTGCTGGTCGAGATCGTCGAGCCGCACATGTACGACGTCGACGACGCGGTGGCCAAAATCGACGGCTACATCATCTCGATCGCCGGCGCAGCGCCCTGCGTGGGGGAAAAGCGGATGGTGCGCATCGACGAGGTGGGTCGCACGGCGGCGACCGCGCTGCTGTTGGACGAGGCCGGAGAGGTCGTGAGCGCACCCGCTCGCGCCACCCCGAGCCGCAGCGGCGGACGTGGACGACGACGCTCCTCCGGCGCGAGCGAGGATCAGGACGCGGCTACCGCCAAGCCCCGTTCGCGGCGCCGTCGCGCGCCGGCCGACAGCGAGGACGCGGAGGCGCGCCGGGAAGCCGGCTTGAGCGATTCGCCGACGAGCATCGACTCCGAGCCTGAGCAGGAGACCCCAGTCGACGCTGCGCCACCGGAGCAGGCGCCCGAGGGCGAGCCGGGCGAGGTCGGCGAGGATGGCCTACAATCCAAGCCTCGGCGTCGTGGCCGCAGGGGCGGGCGACGCCGTTCGGCTGCCAAGGCCAAGGCGACGCCGGAATAGACGGCCCACGCGGAGCGCAATCGCCCGCGGATGGCTTCCCCAGTTAGAGAGTCGAGACGAGCACAGACATGTATGCGATCGTGAAGACCGGCGGCAAGCAGTACCGCGTCGAGCGCGGCCAACGGCTGCTGGTCGAGCGCCTGGCTGTCGCCGAGGGCGACGCTGTGGCGCTCGAGCCGATCCTCTACCGCTCCGATGACGCGGTCTTCGACAAGGCCGGCTTGGCCGACGTGAAGGTCACGGCCAAGGTCGTGGCGCATGTCCGCGGCGAGAAGCTGCGTGTGTTCAAGTTCAAGCCCAAGCGCGGCTACAAGCGCAGGACCGGGCACCGCCAGGACCTGACCCAGATCGAGGTGGTCGAGATCATCTCCGGCGCGGGCAAACCGGCCAAAGCGAGCGCCAAAGCGGCTCCTGCGCGGCCGGACAAAGCGGCTCCTGCACCGGACAAAGCGGCTTCTGCACCGGACAAAGCGGCTCCTGCACGGCCGGACACAGCGGCCTCTGCGCGGTCGGACTCAGGAGACGGCGCCGCCGGCGCCAAAGCTTCCAGCGCGACCAAGGAGAAGGCTTCAGATGGCTCATAAGAAGGGGCTCGGATCGAGCCGAAACGGACGCGACTCCAACGCCCAGCGCCTGGGCGTGAAGACCTTCGCCGGACAGGCGGTCACCGGCGGGGAGATCATCGTGCGCCAGCGCGGCACCCGCTTCAAGCCCGGCGCCGGGGTCGGCATCGGCAAGGACGACACCCTCTACGCGCGCGCCGCGGGCACAGTCCAGTTCGCCACCGGGCGGCGCGGACGTGTTGTCAGCGTGCTCGCCGACGAACAGACGGGCTGAGGGGCCATGGCTTTCAGCCCGCGCAGCGGCGCGCTGCTGCTGGCGGCGGGACGCGCGGCCCTGGGCGCGACGATCCTGGTGGCCCCCGAGCGCGTCACCTCGCATTGGCTGGGGGAGGAGAACGCGCAGCTTCCGGTCGTGGGAGACCTCGCGCGCTCGCTCGGCGCCAGGGACCTAGCGCTCGGCCTGCTCACGCTGCAGACGCTCGATGACCCGGTGCTCGGAGCACGCGTCCAGTTCCTGTGCGCGGTCGCCGACTCGGTCGACGCGCTCGCCACGTTCCTAGCGCGCGCGCACCTTCCGCGACGCGGTGTGATCGGCACGGTCGCGATCGCTGGGCTGTCGGCCAAAGCCGGCTTCTACTTCGCGCACCGCCTCGCTCACGACTGAGCGCACCCTCTGGACACTGCCGGCTCGCAAGCTCTGGCCTCGAGAGCAGTGCAAGCTCCAGCTAGCCCTCCTGGGCCGTGGGACGCACGAGGATCTCATTGACGTTGACGTGCGCCGGCTGCGAGGCGGCATAGAGCACAGCGCGCGCGATGTCATCGTCCTGCAGGGCTTCGGTGGGACGATTCTCGAAGAACGGAGTATCGGTCATGCCCGGCTCGATCAGCGTGACCCGGACGCCCGTTCCGTGCAGGTCTTTACGCGCCGCCTCGCCCATCGCGGTGACGGCGTGCTTGGTGCACGAGTACATCGAGCCCGCAAGCGCACGGCGACCGGCGACGCTCGAGGTGAGTACTAGGTGCCCGCGACTCTCGGTCAGGGCTGGGATCGTCGCCCGCAGCGTCAGCGCGGCGCCGTAGACGTTAGTCAGCACCATCTCGCGCCAGTGCTCGGGCGTGTCCTTCAGGAAGCCGCGCGGACCGCCGAAGCCGGCGTTGGCGAAGGCCAGATCGATCCGCCCGTACGCCTCGACCGCGGCGGCGACCATCTGCTGCTGTTGCTCCCACTCGCTCACGTCGCAGCGCACCGCGAGCGCGTGCTCGGGGCCGCCGAGCTCCTCGGCAAGGTCCTCCAAACGCTCCAGCGACCTGGCGGCGAGCACGAGCCGCCAGCCCTCGGAGTGGGCGAGGCGGGCGGTCGCAGCGCCGATCCCGGATGAGGCACCGGTGATCAGAAAGACGCGCTGGGGGGTGCTGGGATCGCTGCTCATGGGGCTGGGCTCCTCTGCTTCGTGATTGTCGTTCTCGAGCACCTACCCTTATCCGATCACCGCTGCGCAGCCGGCTCACGGCTGTCACGATGGACAGCATGCTGCACGATCGCGCGAGGATCCATGTCGAGGCCGGAGCCGGAGGCGACGGTTGCACGAGCTTTCGCCGCGAAGCGCACGTGCCTCGCGGTGGTCCCGACGGCGGCGATGGAGGACGCGGGGGAGAGGTCGCGCTGCTGTGCGACGACTCGCTGCGCGACCTGCAGGGCTTCCGCCGAAAGACTCACTACCGCGCCGGACGCGGAGGGCACGGCGAAGGCGCCCAGCGCCACGGTGCAGACGGCCAGACGCTCACGATTCGCGTTCCGCCGGGTACACAGATCGCTGCGCCGGCGGACACGGAGGGAGATCTCGTCGGTCGGCGCTGGGAGCTCCTGGCCGACGGACAGCGGGCCACAGTGGCACGCGGCGGTAGCGGCGGCAAGGGCAACAAGCGCTTCGCCACGCCCACACGCCAGGCTCCGCGCTTCGCCGAGCGCGGCCTGCCCGGCGAGGAGGGCTGGCTGGAGCTGAGGCTGAAGCTGCTGGCCGACGTCGGACTGGTGGGCCTGCCCAACGCGGGCAAGTCCTCGTTGCTCTCGCGCCTCACGCGCGCTGCGCCGAAGATCGCGAGCTATCCCTTCACCACGCTCTCACCGGTGCTCGGTGTGCTCGAGGGAGCAGAGCGCCAGCTGATCGTGGCGGACATCCCCGGCCTGATCGAGGGTGCGAGCGAGGGCGCGGGCCTCGGTCACGACTTCCTCGCGCACGTCGAGCGCACGCGCCTGCTCGTGCACGTCCTGGACCTCGCGCCCGAGCTCTCACAGGACCAGGGAGCGGACGCGCTGGCCAACCACGCCACGATCGAGCACGAGCTGAGCGCCCACGACGAGCGCCTGGCGGGGCTGCCACGGATCCTGGCGCTCTCCAAGGCAGACCTCGTGGGCGAGGACCGCGCAGCGGCGGCCGTTGCGGAGTGGCAGCAACGTCTGGGACCGGAGGTGCCGGTGATCGCGACCTCGAGTGCGACGCGCGCAGGTGTGGCGCAGTTGGGCGAGGAGCTGCTCAGACGCGTCGTCCCGCTGGGCGCCGAGCCCAGCGCCGCCAGCGAGGAGAACGCCGGCGCGCCGCACGCGGGCGAGCCGCGGTCCCCCGGCGACGAGGAGATGGCCGAGTACATGGTCTTTCGCCCAGCGCCGGCCGGGGGCTTTCAGGTGGAGCGCCTGGGCGAGGGCGCATTTGCGGTCAGGGGCGCGGGCATCGAGCGACTGCTCAGGCGATACGACGTCGAGAACGACGACGCGATGGCCTACCTCGAGGGCAGGCTGCGCCGGATCGGCGTGCTCCGCGAGCTCGAGGCACAGGGCTTTCAGGCCGGCGATGAGATCGAGATCGCCGGGGTCAGCTTCGAGCTCGATCCCAGCTCCGACGGTTAGGCGACGATCTCGCGCGCGCAGAGGCCGCCGTCCGTAGCCAAATAAGCTCCACGCATGAGACGCGTGGTTGTAAAGCTCGGATCGAGCGTCGTCGCGGACAGCGAAGGCGCGCTGCGGATGGACGTGCTCGGCAACGTGTGCGACCTGCTCGCGGGCGTGCACCGCGAGGGCTGGGAGGTGATCGTGGTGACCAGCGGCGCGATCGCGCGGGGCATGCGCGTGATGTCGCTGCCGCAGCGCCCGACCTCGATCGGGGCGCTACAGGCGGCCAGCGCGGTGGGCCAGGGCAAGCTCTACCGCGCCTACGACGAGCTTCTGCGAGAGCGCGAGGTGACGAGCGCGCAGGTGCTGCTCACGTTCTTCGACATGAGCGCCCGCACCCACTATCTCAACGCGCGCCAGACGCTCAGCACGCTGCTCGAGTGGCGGGTGCTGCCGGTGATCAACGAGAACGACACGACCGCCACCGACGAGATCTCCTTCGGCGACAACGACTTCCTCGCGGCCCAGGTCGCGGTCCTGATCGCAGCCGACGAGCTGATCCTGCTGACCGACATCGACGGGCTCTTCACGGCCGACCCGCGGCTCTATCCCGACGCGCGGATCGTGGCCGAGGTGAGCGACTTCTCGGTGCTCGATGAGCTGGAGATCGGCCACACAACCTCGCCGCTGGGCTCGGGCGGCATGCGCTCGAAGGTGGTGGCGGCGGAGATGGCCACCGCGGCGGGTATCACCACCGTCATCTGCAACGGGCGCCGGCGCGAGGCGCTGGCGGCGGTGCTTGCGGGCGAGCGCGAGGGAACGCGCTTCGCTGCCCGCGAGGCGCGCTACAGCAGCTTCAAGCTGTGGCTGAAGTACGCCAAGCCCTCGCGCGGCACCCTGGTGATCGACTCGGGGGCTGTGCGTGCGGTGCGGGAGGGCGCTGCCAGCCTGCTGCCGGTCGGCGTGGTCGAGGTGATCGGCGATTTTGACGCCGGCGACGCCGTGGAGATCGCGCCGCGGGCAGCGAGCGGTGAGGGATCGGGCCGGACGCTGGCCAAGGGAATCTGCAACTACTCCGCACAGGAGCTGCGCCGGGTGATCGGGTTGAAGTCGGAGGCGGTGCGCAGCGTGCTTCCGCGCGCGACCGACGAGGCGGTGCACCGCGACTACCTCGTCGTTGACTGAGCGCTCTACCCTTTAGGCGATGGCGACCACCCTCACGCAGGTCTCTGAGACGTGCCGCGCGGCCAAGCGCGCAGCGCGCGTGCTCGCGCAGAGCGACACGGCTGTCAAGGACGCGGCGCTCGAGGCGATCGCGACATCGCTCGAGGTTCGCATCGAGGAGATCCTGGCGGCCAACGAGCGCGACATGGAGCTGGCCCACGACGCCGGCGTCGGCGCGGCCCTGCTCGATCGTCTTCGCCTGGATGAGCTGCGCGTGGCGGGAATCGCGCTGGCGGTACGTCAGATCGCGGCGCTCGCGGATCCGGTCGGCGAGCTGATCGACGGCCATCGTCTCGCCAACGGCCTGGACGTGCGCAAGGTGCGCGTGCCGCTGGGGGTGGTGGCGGTGGTCTATGAGGCGCGACCCAACGTCACGATCGATGCAGCGGCGTTGTGCTTGAAGTCTGGCAATGCGATCGTGCTGCGGGGCTCAACCACGGCCACCTACTCCAATGCCGCGCTCGCGCAGATCGCCGCCGAGGCGGCTGTCGGCGCTGGTCTCCCCGAGGGCTGCATAAGCCTCGTGGCAGGCGGCGGGCGCGAGGAGCTGACCGAGCTGGCCACGCAGCAGGGCACAGTCGATCTGATCATCCCGCGAGGCGGGGAGAGCTTGAAGGAGGCGCTGCAGGCGGTGGCGACGGTCCCCGTCATCTACGCCGCGTCGGGCAACTGCCACGTCTACGTGGACGCCACCGCAGACCTCGACAGCGCAGAGGTAATCGTGATGAACGCCAAGACCCAGCGCCCGGGGGTGTGCAACGCGGCGGAGACGCTGCTGATCCACGAGCGGATCGCGGGCCAGCTGCTGCCACGCATGCTGCGCTCACTCGGTGAGGCCGGGGTGCTGGTGCGTGCCGATGAGCGCACGTTGGCGCTCGCGTCGGGACTGCCCGAGCAGCGCGCCGCCGGGGCGGCGCAGATAAGGCTCGAGCCGGCCGGCGAGGAGGACTGGGGCAGGGAGTACCTGGCACCGATCATCGCTGTGGGCATCGTGGACTCGCTCGAGCAGGCGATCGAGCACGTCGGGCGCTACGGCAGCGGTCACTCCGAGGCGATCGTGACGCGCGACACGGCAGCCGCGCGCGCATTCCAGCTGGGCGTGGACGCTGCGTGCGTGTACGTGAACGCCTCGACCCGCTTCACCGACGGTGGCGAGTTCGGGATGGGCGCCGAGATCGGCAACTCGACCCAGAAGCTGCACGCGCGCGGACCGATCGGCCTGCGCGAGCTGTGCACGTTCAAGTACCTGATCGAAGGCGACGGACACGTCCGCGCCTGAGCAGCCGGCGGCGATCGCCGAGCGCTCCTCGATCGGCATCCTCGGCGGCACGTTCAATCCTCCACACGTCGGGCATCTCGCGCTTGCGCGTCACGCCCGCGACGAGCTGGGCCTGCCGAGCGTGCTGCTGATGGCGCTGCACACGCCGCCACACAAGACGCTCGCAGCGGATCCCGGAGCGCAGCACCGGCTGCGCATGTGCGAGCTGGCGATCGCGGGGGAGCCCGGGCTCGCGGCCAGCGCCCTGGAGGTGGAGCGCGGAGGGGCGTCCTATACGGTGGATACCTTGAGAGCCATACGTGCCACCCACCCCGATGCCCGGCTGACGTTGATCATGGGAGCCGATACGGCCGGCACGCTTGCGGCATGGCGCGAACCGGCCGAGCTGCTCGAGCTGGCCGAGCTGGCGGTGGCGATGCGCGCGGGCAGCGCGCCGACGCAGGTGCTCGACGCGGTGGCCGCGGCAGCAGGCCCCGACCACGCGCGGGGGACGGAGGTTCGCTTTCTCGAGATGCAACCCGTCGAGGTGTCCTCCTCGACCGTGCGCCAGCGCGCCGCGCGAGGCGAGCCGCTGGACGGGCTCGTGGCACCCGCGGTGGCCCGCTACATCGCAGAGCACGGCCTCTACCGTGCGCCGATCGAGGTCGCCTGATGATGGCGCCGGAGGAGCTGCTGAGCGAGATCACGCGCTACGCGGCGGACAAGAAGGCGCTCGACGTGGTGGAGCTCGACCTGCGCGGGGTGCTCGGCTACACCGACTACTTCCTCGTCTGCTCGGGCAACACCGCACGTCAGGCCAAAGCGATCCACGACGGGATCATCGAGGGGCTCAAGCACGAGCACGATCTGCAGCCGCGGCGTGTCGAGGGCTCGGCCGACGCGGGCTGGATCCTGATGGACTACCTCGATGTGGTCGTCCACATCTTCACGCCCGAAACGCGCGAGTTCTACCGGCTCGAGCGGCTGTGGGGCGAGGCGCCCGCGCGTGCGGCCGCCGAGAGCGCCTGAGCCGCCTGCTCGACCGGCTCGAGGATCTAGTAGTCGGAGACGTGCGCCGCCGGCGTGGCCACGCTCGGGCGGGGCTGGGACACGGTTGGCGGGCCTGTGGTGTATCGATAGTCGAAGTCCGGTTGACCACCGGCAGGCACAGAGGTTAGGGTCGCGTTGACAGCGCCACCCAGGGCGTGGCGCGAGGAGATAGGGGGAACAGATGCACCATTCGATCACCGGGCGCCGGGCACAGCGCCCTGCGCTGATGCTCGCAGCGCTGGCGGTTGCGGCACTCGTTTACGGCTTCAGCGGCATCGCGGCGGCGGCGCGCGCCGAAGGTCCCGGCAACGGCCCGTCGTGGACGGTCAGCGTCGGAGACTCGTATATCTCCGGCGAGGCAGGACGCTGGGCGGGCAACACCAACGAAAGCTCCTCGAAGATCGACGCGCTCGGATCCAGCGCCTACGACGACAACGCTGCTGGCAACGGCGAACTGATCGAAGGCTGCCACCGCTCCAAGTCGGCGGAGGTCTACATCGGCGGGGGCGTCAACGGCGAGAACCTTGCCTGCTCCGGGGCCAAGACCTCGAGCTTCAGCAGCGAAGGCCTGTTCAAGCCAGGACTCGACTTCTACAACTCCGGCGGCCACGAAGGCCAGGCGCTGATGCTCCAGCACTTTGCGGCGTCGCACAACGTGAAGCTCGTAGCAATCTCGATCGGCGGCAACAACTTCAACTTCGCGAGCATCGTGCAGACATGCGTCGAGGACTTCCTGCTCTCACCGGAATGGTGGCCGGACTACTGCAGCCACGAAAGCTCGATCACCAACAACTTCAACTCGAGCAACGTAGCCAAAGTGAAGGGCGAAGTGAAGACCGCGATTCTCAACATCGCGCAGGCGATGAGCAACGCGGGCTACTCCAGCTCGCAGTACTCGGTCGTGGTCCAGGACTACCCGTCGCCGATCCCGAGCGCGTCGGGTTTCCGCTATGCGCAAAGCGGCTACACCAGGCAGTCGACCGGTGGGTGCGGCTTCTGGAACGAAGATGCCAACTACGCCAACTCGACGATGCTGCCGACGATCGACAGCACCGTGCTGGGGGCGGCCGGCGCTTCCGGGCTGTCCAACGTGAAGACGATGGAGCTCACCTCGGCCTTCAACGGGCGCAGGCTCTGCGAAAAAGGCGTGGGCCTGCTCGAGGAAGAGGGGCTGGCGTCATGGAAATCCTCCGAAGCGGCGAGCAAGACCGAGTGGATCAACCAGATCCGAACGGTGACAGCGATCTTCCCTCCGTATCAGCTCCAGGAAGATCTTCACCCGAACTACTGGGCGCAGCTGGCGCTGCGCAACTGCTTGACGCAGGCGTATAACGCGGGTGCGCCCAAGGGCGGCACATGCACGATCTCCGGCTCCGGGCTCAACTCGGCCGGTGAGCCGAACATGTCGCTGCACTGAATCGGAGCGCCGCCGCCTTGGACGGCAGTCGGGCGCGGCTCAGACCGCGCCCGACTGCAGGCGGTGCACCACGCCGCTGCGAAGATGACGGGGTGAGCGCGCCCGCCTCGAGCCACACGCCACGCCTGACAGCGGTGCTGCGCGAGGGCGAGCGGGTGACATCGCTCGAGTTGTTCTTCGATCTCGTGTTCGTGCTCGCTCTGACGCAATGCACGGCGCTGATGGCCGCCACACCAACCGCCGAAGGCGTGCTCAAGGGGCTGCTCGTGCTGGGGGTGCTGTGGTGGTCGTGGGTCGGCTACGCCTGGCTGACCTCCGTGGTCGACCCCGAGGAGGGGTCGGTGCGTCTCGTGATCTTCGCCTCGATGGCCGCCCTACTGGTCGCGGCGCTGTGCGTCCCGGGGGCGTTCGGCGGCGATGCGCTGCTGTTCGCGTGCGCCTACGCGGTCGTGCGCGGGGCGCACATCGGACTGTTCGTGCTGGCCAGCCGTGACGATCCGGCGCTGCGCAGCGCGGTGGTGGGCCTTGCGGGCAGCACGGCGGCGGGAGTAGCGCTGCTGCTGGGTGCGGCATTCACCTCACATGGACTGCAGATCGGCCTGTGGGCGCTGGCGTTGGTGCTCGACATGGGCGGTCCGATCCTGTTCGGCGCCGAGGGTTGGAAGCTCGTGCCCGGCCACTTCGCCGAGCGCCACGGCGCGATCATCATCATCGCGCTCGGCGAGTCGGTCGTTGCGATCGGCGCGGGCGCAAACGCGAGCGTGGACGCGGGAGTGGTGGCGGCGGCGGTGCTGGGAACGGTTGTAGTCGGTGCACTGTGGTGGCTGTACTTCGACGTGGTGGCGATCGTTGCTGGGCGGCGCCTCGCCAAAGCGCAGAGCGGGCGTGAACGAAACGAGATAGCGCGTGACTCCTACTCCTACCTGCACTTCCCGATGGTGGCCGGTATCGCGCTCGTCGCAGTTGGTTTGAAAAGGACGCTGGGCCATGTCGAGGCTCCGCTCGCGACCGTCCCGGCCGTAGCGATGCTGGGCGGCGGCGCTCTGTACCTACTCGCTCACGTGGCGTTCCGGTGGCGCAACATCCATAGCTTCAGCACCCAGCGGCTGTTGTGTGCGGGCTTCGCGATCGTGCTGCTCGCGCTGGAGCTGGCGCTGCGACCGCCGTCGCTGGTGACGTTGGGCGCGCTCGCGGCGCTGCTGAGCGCGCTGATCGTCTATGAGGTCACGCGCTTCGCCGCGCCGCGCGATCGCCTGCGCCACCAGCTGACGCAGGATGCGCCACGGAGCTAGTACTCGGGTAGGACGCTCGAGCCGGGTTCATCTCGCGCGAGCAGCAGCGCTGCAGCCTGAACGAGCAGCGCGAGCGCTGTGGCGAGTGCGAACGCCGACGCGATACCGAGGCCGGGCAGCGACACGGCCAGCACGAAGCAGAACAGCGCGAACGCCACGAAGCCGCTGACCATGCCTCGCAGCAGCCGCAGCAGCTCATCGGTGCCGCGCTGAGCGTGGGTGAAGGTGGCGAGCACCGTGGAGATGATCGGGAAGGGCGCCAGCAGTCCGCTCAGTTGCGGTCCAAGCCAGCCGGCGATACCCGTCAGGGTGATCACCAACACGAGCGCGCAGCCGGCGCGCACCGGCAGATCCCAGGGAGAAGGGGAGGGGTGCTCGCGTGGTTGGAAGCCGGGCCGGGGCAGCGTCACCAAGCCGAGCAGCAGCCCGACCGCGGCCACTCCGAGCGCTGCTCCGGCCGGGATCGAGAACGCGCTGAAGATGAGCGTTGCAAGCGCGAACGCGAGCCACCCGGCGAGCATGCTCGCGCCCCAGAACAGGCGCCCGGCGAGACGCGCGTAGACGACCACGAAGCAGATCAGCGATACGAGCCCCAGGAGCGTTCCCGCGGCCGCGCCGGCGGCGAACGCGCGCCCGTGGGCGAGCGCGTACACGAGCAGGATCGGGCCGGCAACAACCGGCAGTCCGGCGATCAGGCCGCCGATCCGCGGCCCGAAGCGGCGGGCCGCGAGCGAGGCGCCAACGACGAAGCCCGGCGCCAGCAGCAGCTTTATCGCCAGGAGCGCCACGCGCAGATGATGACGCAGCTGGCTTCCAGCGTTGCGCGTGCCCGCTCAGGGCGCCCGCTTAGGGCCACCCGCTCAGGACGCCCGCTCAGGCTGCCCGCTCAGGCTGCCCGCTCAGGCGGCCGGCTCAGGCTGCCCGCTCAGGCGGCCGGCTCAGGCGGCTGCGGGAACTGGCTGCTCTGGAACTGCTCGGACTGTTGGCTTCGGCGTGCGCTCGCGCAGGCGGACGACGCCGCCCAGCGCGGGGCTGATGGTGATGCTGCGCCTGCGCGCGCGCTCTGGGCGTGAGCCGACCGCGCCCAGCTCACAGCGCGTGAGCAGCGAGCGGATGGCGATCTTCATCTCGAGCAACGCAAAGCTCGCGCCGAGGCAGCGGCGGCGCCCGCCGCCGAAGGGGATCCAGGTGTAGGTGCCGGGTGGCTGTTCGAGGAAACGCTCGGGACGGAACGCGTAGGGGTCCGGATAGATCGCGGGGTCGTGGTGCACGAGGTAGGCGTTGGCGAACAGCGCCACGCCGGTGGGATAGCGCACGCCTCCGATCGTGACCGGCTTGTTCGTCAGACGCGGCTCGGCGTTGGGCAGCACCGGACGCATGCGCAGGATCTCGTTGATCGTGGCCGTCAGGTAGTCCTCCTCTGAGCCATCGTCCAGCTCCGCCTGCAGGCAAGCGAGCACGGCCGGCTCGCGGGCGAGGCGCTCGAACGCCCAGGCCAGCTGCGAGGCGGTGGTCTCGTGGCCGGCGACCAACGCCGTCATCAGCTCGTCGCGCAGCTCCGCCGGGCTCATCGGCGAGCCGTCCTCGTGCTCTGCGCCGAGCAGCATTGCCAGCACGTCATCGCCCTCGGCGCCCTCGCGGCGACGCTCCTCGATCAAGGCAAAGATCAGCTCGTCGACCTCCGCCACGAGGCGCTCGAAGTCTGCCAGCGGAGTGAAGCGGCTGAGCAGCGGCGGCAGCGGCGGAAGCAGCGACAGGGGGCTCTCGCTGAAGGCGAGCAGGGTCGTGAGCCCTTGGCGCAGCGCGTCGAGCTTGGCGCCGCGCTCGAGCCCGAACACGGCGCGCAGGATGATCTCGAGCGTGAGGCCCTGCAGGCGCGGGTGCAGCGCCAGCGCCACCTCGCGCGGCCAGCTTTCGACCTCGGCGTCGGCCAGCTCGGTCATCAGACCGGCCAGACGCTGCATCTTCTCGCCGTGGAAGGCCGGCAGCAAAAGCTTGCGCTGCTCCAGGTGTGGCGCCTCGTCGAGCAGGATCACCGAGTTGGCGCCGACGAGCGGTTCGAGGATCCTCGCGCCCTGGCCGGGGTGCAGGACGTCGGCGGGAGCCTGGAACAGTTCCTTGATCTGGTCCGGATCAGCGATCATCACCAGGGGCGGCTGTCCCACCAGCCGGATCGTGAAGGGTGTTCCGTAGCGGGCGCGGCAGCGCTCGAGGAAGGCGGTTGGTCTGCTCCAGAAGCCGAGGCTCTGCAGCGACGCGGGCATGCGCGGGCCAGCTGGCAGCTTGTGTTTCATGAACGCCTCCGTCTCTTCCGCTAGACTAGATTTAACGCATGAGTATATCTACTCAACAGTATCTGTCAAGACGGCCCGATCCGCCGCGGCGGCGTGGCGCGGGAGCGAGCGGGTGATGCCGCGCGGTGAGTTCGACCGCAGCGCTCGCAAGGCCGAGACCCGCGTGCGGCTGCTGGAAGCGGCAGCGCGCGTGTATGCACGCCGCGGGTTCAACGGCGCGACGCTCGAAGAGGTGGCAGCCGACGCGGGCTTCACCAAGGGCGCGGTGTATGCCCATTTCGGCAGCAAGGAGAACCTGCTGCTGGCGCTGATGGAGGAGCATCTGACCCAGCAGGTGATCGAGCAGGTGTCGCTGTTCGACAGGGAGCGCATCACCTGGGAGCGCCCGCTGGCGGGGAGCGCCCGCTGGATGGAGCAGCTCGAGGCAGACCCGGATCCCTTCAGGCTGTTCGTGGAGCTGTGGATCTACGCTCAGCGCGACGAGCGCCTGCGGGGGCGCCTGGCCGAGGGCCTACAGACGCTGCGCGTCACCTTCGCGCGCTTCGCGAGCGCGAGCGCCGCCGATGCCGGTCTCGTGCCGCCGCCTGACGCAAGCGACCAGTTCGCCAATGTGATGCTCGCCTTGGGCCTCGGTCTGCCGATGTTGAAGCTGATCGACAGCGACGCGGTGCCGCCTTCGCTGCTCGGCGCGGTGCTCTCGGTGCTCATCCGCGCGGTGGAGTCGAGCCCGGCGGCCGCGCGCCTGCTGGCAGACCCGGATCAGGCGGATCGATCGGCTGCAGCGAATCCTGCGGCATGACGCGAGCGAACGCAGAGGTACGCAGATGTGAATCCTGGGCTGCGCGGATCAGCTCCTGCAGAGAACGCAGCTGCCTGGCGTCGTCGTCGAAGTTCTCCGGCTCGAGCCATGCGCGAAAGCCGCTGCCGATCGCCGGCCAGTCCTGATCGGTGATCGCATACCACGCCGTGTCGCGGTTTCGCCCCTTGACGACCTGGTGCTTGCGGAAGACCCCCTCGAAGGTGAACCCGAAACGCTCAGCGGCGCGACGGGAGGCCGCGTTGAGGGCATTGCACTTCCACTCCAGGCGGCGATAGCCCAGCTGGTCGAAGGCATGGCTTGCAAGCAGGTAGATCGCTTCGGTGGCCGCGGTGCTGCGCCGCAGCCTCGCCCCGAACCAGATGTGGCCGATCTCGATCGTCCCGAACGCGGGCGTGATCCGCAGATAGGCTGCGACGCCGAGCGGCAGCTCATCGGGCAGGCCGGCGATCGTGAAGTACACGGGGTCATCCGACGTAGCGGCCCATTCGAGCATCGCTCGCATGTGCTCGGGGCTCCGGTAGGGCCCGTCGGGCAGGTAGGTCCAGGTCGCCAGATCGCCGTGGGGTGGATGCGACGCCGCAAACAAAGGCGCGGCGTCGACGGCAGGTTCGACGGGCCGAAGCAGCACGTGTGCGCCGCGCATCGGCGCGCGCTGCGGCGCCTGCGCATCGCGCCAGTCCAACTCCTCGCCGAGGGGGAGCTCTCGATCCATGGGTGGAGTCAAACAGACGTGGGCGAAATGTGGCACGCTGCGGGCGTGGCACGGCAGAGCAGCGGTGATGTTCGGTTCGCGATCCTCGAGCGGGTGCGCGCGATTCCCCCGGGCTACGTCCGAACCTACGGCGACGTGTCGCCGGGTGCACCGCGTCTGGCAGGTCACGTGCTCAACCGCGCCGACGCTCACGATGTGCCATGGCACCGGGTCGTCCGGGCGGATGGGTCGCTTGCCAGGGGAGCGCGCCAACGGCGCCTGCTCGAAGGCGACGGTGTTCCCTTCAAAGGCGAGCGCGTGGTGCTCTCCCGTGCGCGACTCGACGATCTCGACGCGGCGCAGTAGTGAATACAGGCACTCTGCGGGGACTAGCATCGTCACGATGGCGCACAGGCGCAGTGGCGGGCCCGCTTGGCCTCGAGCACAGCTCCAGGGCTAGGACGACATTCGGACCCGGAGTGAGCGGCACGGGCGAGGTGCGCCCGCCGAGGATCTTCCTGGGCGGCGATCCCATCGGGCTCGTGCCCCGCGGTTCGCATTGAGTCGGTATGGGCGAAACTGCTCGGCGCGCAAACCAAGTTCTGATGGCGCCACCGCCGGTTGGAGTCGGCTGACGATGCCTACTTCTTCCAGGGAGTGACAAGGCGGACGCCGAGTCCCTCGAAGTGGCGCACGTTGCGTGTGGCGAGAATCGCCTTGCGGCTGCTCGCAATGCCGGCGATCTGAACGTCGCGGATCTCCACGGTACGGGCGGCACGCTGCCGTGATGCTGCGATCGTGCCGGCGGCGTCAGCGGCGGCGCGGTCAAAGAGCTGCACGCGACCGTCGAGATCCTCGGTTAGGAGCCTGTCGAACTTCTGCTCCAACTGGCTGCGGCGACGGCCCTTCGCAAGCAGCTCCAGCCCCATCCGCAACTCGAAGACGGTAATAGCAGTCGTCCAGACCGACTCCGAGGGCTGCTCGTCCAGCCACGCCACTACGGTCTGATCGGGCTCACGCTGCATCAACGCCGAGAGCACATTCGTGTCCAGCAAGATCAAGGCGGACACCGATCCGGGTGCTCGCTATGTGGCTCGGCGCTCACTTACTCCAGTCGGGCCGGACGTGCCGTCTGCCCGCGCAGTTCGGGAAGCTCGGTCTCAAGTCCGACGCCCGTAAAGCGCGCTGCGATCCGCGAGCCCAATCTGGCTGGGCCACGCTCACCGCTCTGTACTGCGCTTCGCAAGATCTCGCGTGCCTCCTGCTCGGTGCTGTGACCATGCTGACGTGCGCGATGCTGCAAAGCTGCCTTCACGTCGTCATCCAGCCGTCTGATCAAGATCTGCGCCACGACAGAAACGATAGCACGCTATCACTGCGCTGGCCAGACGGGCCTGGTCCGGCAGCTCTAGAGCTGGTTTGCTTGTCGGCCAGAAAAACTGGAGCCAACCGAAGGTCAACGCGAACCGGTTTGCGTTGTTCGTCGATGGACCGATGCGCTGGCTAGAGCCGCCAATCCACCTTAGTACCGCGTCAAGGGGCCAGACGTGTGACACTTTGTGCGTCTGCTCATGCGGGAGAATTAGTATGATCGGGATCTGCGACGACTGGGGGTTTCGGATGGCGTGTGCATGTGTCAAGGCAGGTAAGCCGAAGTGCGCGTGGTGCAAGGAGGCGGAGAAGATGGGTCGGCCCCCTTCGGGCCACAGCTGCCAGTGGGGGAGCTGTTCGTAGGCATCGGGATGGCATTTTCGGCCGCATGCACCAAGTCATCGCGACAATCTAGGAGCGTGTCTTGATGGATATGGGAGCTACGCCAACCGACGAGGACTACGAGCCGACGATCGCCCCGCTCGGTCACGACGAGGAGCGATGGCTGGAGACTGTCCACCGAACGGACGGAAACCGGAACGACATCTTCCTCATCCACCGACGCTCGATGGATGAGGACACGTCGGGTGAGCCGACGAACTTCGTCACGATCATACGCGCGACTGATAGCGACCCGAACGAAGCTCCGCGAGCATGGCACCGCGGCTCGGACGAGCGAAGCGTCTACATCCAGGTCGCCGAGGCGTTTGTCAACGCCCCGCCAATGCTGGGCACCCGAGCGACGCTCGACGCCGACGTTCAGTGGTTCGTCGATCGCATCCGCGCGCAGGGGCCCAGCCGAGGGGAAGTACTCGCAGAGGCGGCGCAGGGCTATGTTGCAGCGTGCTCCGAAGTACTCGGGGCCGCGCAGGCTTGCCTCGAGCCGGCCAACCAGGCGGTCGGATTCCGCGCGAAGATCGAGGAGCACAGAAACGACGGTCTACCTGGAACGCCGATCGCGATCCGCAATTTCACAACCTATGCGGAGGATGCGGAGCAGCGGTTCACGCACCTGTACGGCACGTTTGAGCAGGCATGCACGCGCGCGAGAGAGAAGGCCGGCGAACTGTTGGCTGCCGGCGGGAATCCGATGCACGCCGAGTTGACGCTGACGATGGCAGCCGATGAGGACGTGCTCAACATGCTCGCGACGGTGCGGTGCGTGCTCCGCGCCAAGCATGGGCCAACACCGGCCGGCTTTATCCAGGGCGTAAACGACGCAAACACCCTGATGCAGACGCCACCGGATGAGGATGACATCGGCAACATCTACACGCCGCTAGCACCCCAGGAGAAGATTTGTCCGTGGTGCGCGGAGACGATCAAGGCGGCGGCGATCGTCTGCCGGTTTTGCGGCCGGGACCTCGCCTCACGGCCCTGATCATGTCTCGGGTCGTCTGCGACCGAAGCCATGTTCGAGCCACCACCGGGCCGGATGATCGTCACCTTTACGACTGACGAGCACGAGTCGTCGCTGCCTCAGATCACCTCAGATCACCTCGGATCATCGGCGATACGCACCGATCCCCGGCCCCGAAACCCGGCCGCGTGCAGGCACTTCGAGAAATGGGCGAAACTGCTCGGCGCGCAAACCATGTTCAGGTTGCCGGACCAGCCCTTGAGCTCGGCTAGCCCGCACGTCGCGCCGTAGCGGTTCGTCTCAAAGCGATGTCACGCGACCGGGGAGAGGGACGCCTCCCGCGCGAGCACGGCGATCCAGCGATCGATGTGCTCGAACGAGGGTGCGTCCATTCCCTGCGCCGCGAGGGTACGGCGCACCACCGCGCCAACCTCACGAGCGGTGCGTAGCTGCTCGTAAACGAGGTCCACCCGCATGCTTTCGGTGGGGCATGCGCGGAGCAGGTTGACCTCCTGGCTTCGTGTCCAGAGATAATGCTGGCGAGAGCGCTCAGCGAGGCCCTCGAAGCCTCGGTGCTTGCAACATCCCAACGGGCATGCAACGCGCGAGCGCAGTGCTCGGTTCTCCAGAATTGCAGATCCATCCCGACCCGAGAACGTGGTCTTGAGCTGCTCGAGATAGATACGTCGATCAGGTCCGCCGCCCTTCGCTCCACCCTCCAGCTCACGTGCGGTTGGAGCACGATTGAGAGCGGCCAGATTGCAGGTCTCAGCTTGAGCGAGGCCGGAATCAAACGCCGGAATGCCTAGTGCGTTTAGCACGAGCCCAAATGCGCCTACACGGCTAGCGATCACGGGCAAGCCAGCTTCGCCTATCGAGCGTAGGAAGTCGACGTACTGGATGAGCTTCTCGACGCCGTCTTTGACCGGATCGAGCGTCAGGGGCTGGACGTAGACGGCGTTGATTGGATGGTCGATGAGGCGCGCGATGACCATCTCTGGGTGCGCGAGCAGCTTGCGTCCCGGCGCGACTTGGGCAATCAGTGGTCGGCGATCGAGTTCGGAGCCACCGTTGGCCGCGCAGGATGCAGCTAGGAGACGATCATTGTGATCTAGCCAGCTTTGTAGATCCTTGTCGTAGCAAGGCAGCGCTGCGGCCATGTACCAGCTCGCGCCCACGTCTTGCTCGAAGCGCAGGACCCGACGTGCTAGATCGTTGGCATCCGCCGGGGTAAATGAGTGCGCCGTGATTGGCGTCTCGGGCCGATATGGAACGTGGCCGAACTGCGCGACAGTCAGGAAGCGTTCGCCCGTAAAGCGAAGTGTTTGAGGATCGACCAGTTGAGGCACGCCACTCTCACGAAGACGTTTGAGCAGTGGGGAGTCTTCGACGGCGTAAGTAGCCTCGACTACGGCGGAATCGATCTCGACCCCGGCGTCGAACAGGGTCGCCCCCGCCAGGGCATCTTCGATGGCCCGATGGTCCCGCTTCGTGACTCGTGGCAGGTAGGTGGGGCGAGTGATGGGGTCCAGGGGCTGCGATAGCGTTTCCGACATCGAAGTGGCATACTAGGTGACAGACCAGACGACAAGAGAAGGGCAGAGCGTTGACAGACCTAGCGGAGCGATTGGGCAAGGCGACCGGGCAGATTGAGCTTGACCAAGCAGACCTAGCACGCATGTTGGAGACGAATCCGCGGACCGTGTCGCGCTGGCTGTCGCGGCAAACCTCTCCTCGGCCCGACTCCCGCGAGCGTCTTCTCGAGCTCATCGCCGTCCTCGAGAAGCTCTCGGGCGTTCTACGTCCCGAACCGGCGCATGACTGGCTATTCACTCCCAACGACTCGCTCGATCACCACAAGCCCGTGGACCTTTTGCGAAGCGGAGAGTTCCGACGTGTACTGGGCACCATAGACGCAATGTCCGAGGGCGTCTTCGTTTAGCCCGCGTGATCGACCCCCAACTCCTGGTTCGAATCGATGCCGTCGAACCGGTGTCGTTTCATGGCCAAGCATTTCGACATGTCGCCCAAGATCATCATCCCCTGTCGGGGGTAGGGGCACGCACCCACGGTGGGCGGTGGAATCCACCAGACAGCTTCTCGACGCTCTATCTTGCGCTTGAGCGAGACACGACGGTCCGCGAGTTCTATCGGCTCGTCGAACGACAAGGTCGCATGCCGGAGGATTTCCTCCCGAGAAGGATGTATCGCTACGATCTGGAGTTGGCGGCCGTCCTCGACCTCTGCAACGCCACGACCCGCGCCAGACTGCAACTCAGCGAGGTTGAGTTGCGAGCGATCGACGCCGCCAAATGCCAGCAGGTGGGAGAGTGCGCGCACTACCTGGGTCTCGAGGGCATCCTCGCACCATCCGCAACTGGCCGAGGCAACGTATTGGCTCTCTTTTTCGACCGACTCCAAGCCGACTCCCAGATTCGCGATCTCGACTACGAGGCCTGGACGGTCGAACCCCACACGTAGTGGCGAGGTAGACAACTGTCTGATGAGTGGAGCTAGTCGGGCTCGAACCGACGACCTCCGCCATGCCATGGCGGCGCTCTCCCAGCTGAGCTATAGCCCCAGACCCTTCATCCTATCGACCGGCGGAATCTAAGCGCTGGAGCCGGCCGACTCCCTAACCCACCGCCCAATGACGCTTCAGCGCGGCACGCAACTCGTAATCGTGCGCCCAGCGGACGCGTTTGGCTTGGTTGTTGGCGGTGGGGTCCAGGCGGAGGCTAATCGCTGGATGGCCCTCGACCTCCTCGACCGGGATCAGACACGAATGAACGACAACTGTGACGAGTTCGTCCCCCCGCCGTGTCTTTCTCACGTCCGCGTGCATGTGTACGCGGACGACATCAAGCGCGCGGAATGAACTCCGGTACGTTCAGATCGTCGCCCGGGCCGTCCCGGTGGCGCGTGTTTCGCTGCGTGGCCGATCCCGGGCTGGCGAGTCCGTGTCCTCGGTCCGGTCCGGGAGCGACCTGGTCGAGGCGCGCGATCATCGCTCCGTGTGCCAGGCGAACGTCGCGTAGCAACCGCTCTGCGTTGTTGCGCAGCGACGCAGAGAGCTCGCGCAGGTTGCGCGAGACCTCCGTTCCGTCCGCCAGGACCTCCCGCGCTGCAACGTGTGCCTCGCTTGTGATCTCCAGCGCTTCGCTGCGCGTGCGTGCTTTGACGCCCTTCGCCCGCTCCTCGGCCTCGGCCTGCAACCGGGCCAGCTCATCGCCGCGTGCGAGCAACAGGCGCTCGGTCTGCTCACGGGTCTCCCGTGCGGTGCGCTCTGCATCCTCGCGCGCCTCCGCGTGCAGCCGCTCGGACTCGGCCTCCGCCTCCGCGTGCAGCCGCTCGGACTCGGCCTCCGCCTCCGCGCGCATCCGCTCGCTCTCCATCCGTGCCGCTGCCAGGATCTGCTCGGATTCGCGCTCAGCTGTGATTCGGAGGGCCTGCGCCTCCGTCGAGGCTGTGCTGCGCGCCTCCTGAAGAGCACCCATGGCCTCCTCACGCACTCGCGTGGCGCTCTCCACCGCCTCGGCCGTCAGCTCCTCCGCACGCGCGCGTGCAGCGTCGAGGATCTCCGCCGACTCCTGCTCGGCCGCCTGCGCTCGAAGGTCGGCCGCCCGGTCGGCCTCCGCGATTCGCTGTCTCACGCGCGTCTCGGCCTGCTCTCGCAGCGCAGCCGCCGTATCTTCGGCCGCGCCCACGATCTGCGCCACCTGTGCAGGCGTCGCTGCCAAGTCCTCGGGATCCCCGTCGAGGGAGCGTTGTGCTTGCTCGAACGGTTGCTGCTCCATCAAGCCATCGTAAAGCGCCCGAACAGATCGCGCTCTAAGGCCAACAATGGCAGGAATCGTTGAAAATATGTCCTTGCGGACTTAGTTCTGGATTGGGATCATTGCCGCATGACACGTGCCACCGAGCCAAGGCAGGTCGCGATCCTGGCCTTCCCCGGAGTGCAGAGCCTCGACCTCACCGGACCGCTCGAGGTGTTCGCAGCGGCCAACAGCCTGATCGAGGCACACGGCCGGCCCGAGCGACACTACGATCTGCGCATCGTCAGTCGAGACGGTGCGCAGTTGAGCAGCTCGAGCGGGATGATCATCCAACCCCACTGCAGCATCGCCGAGGTGCCCAAGCCCCTCGACACGCTGCTCGTGCCCGGCGGCCGCGGTCAGGAGCAGGCCGGCTGCGACCCGGCTCTGCTCGAGTGGATCATCAGCAGCGCAGCTCGGGCCAGGCGCACCGCGTCCGTGTGCACAGGTGCTTTCCTGCTCGCGCGCGCCGGACTGCTCGACGGGCGCCGCGCAACCACCCATTGGGCCCACGCCGAGAAGCTGCAGGTTGGATATCCGAAGGTCGACGTCGATCCCGACCCGATCTTCGTGCGCCACGGGCCGATCTGGACCTCCGCCGGCGTCACCGCAGGCATGGACCTCGCGCTCGCTTTGGTGGAGCAGGACATGGATCGCGACGCAGCGCTGACGATCGCGCGCCACCTGGTGATGTTCCTGCGTCGCCCTGGAAACCAGTCGCAGTTCAGCGCCACGCTGGTCTCCCAGGAGCCCGCCCGGGAGCCGCTGCGTGACACGCAGCAGGCGGTGCTCGAGGACATGGCGGGCGTGCACACCGTCGAGGCGATGGCCGAGCGGGCGAACATGAGCCCGCGCCACTTCGCCCGGGCCTTCCGCACCGAGACCGGCGTGACTCCAGCTCGCTACGTCGAGCGCGTGCGCCTGGAGGCCGCCAGACGACGCCTGGAGGAAGGCGCAGAGCCGATCTCGGCGGTGGCCGCCGCATGTGGATTCGGAACGCCCGAGACCATGCGCCGGGTGTTCCTGCGCGCGCTGCAGGTTGGACCTGCCGAGTATCGGCGCCGCTTTCAGACACACGCCGCGCGATCGCCAGAGGCTGCTTGAGGTGGACATCGCGATCGTCCTCTACGACAGGTTCACCGCACTTGACGCGATCGGACCGTATGAGGTGCTCAGCCGCCTGCCCGGCGCCACGCTCACCTTCCTTGCCGCCGAGAGCGGGCCGGTCAGCACCGACAGCGGCATGCTCACCGTGATCGCCGAGCGTCCCCTTGCCGAGGTGCGCGGTGCCGACATCCTGCTCGTGCCCGGCGGGCCAGGCGAGGTCGCGCTCCGCGCCGGAGAGAGCGTCTTGGAATGGCTGCGAGGCGCCGATCGGGCCAGCACCTGGACGACCTCCGTCTGCACCGGTTCGCTGGTGCTGGCCGCCGCCGGCCTACTCGAGGGCAGACGCGCCACGAGCCACTGGCTGGCGCTCGAGGAGCTCGGGCGCCTGGGAGCCGAGCCGGTGAACGAGCGGGTGGTCTTCGACGGCAAGCTCGTGAGCTCCGCCGGCGTCTCCGCCGGGATCGACATGGCGCTCGCGCTCGCCGCCCGCGTGGCGGGCGTCGAGGTCGCACAGGCGATCCAGCTGGGCATCGAGTACGACCCCCAGCCGCCGTTCGACGCCGGCTCGCCCGCCACTGCGCCGCACGCGATCGTCGCCGCGCTGCGTGCTCGCTCGCGCTTCTCCTGAGCGCTCGCCGCCCTTCGTGTCGCCTCGCTGCGCTACGCCGTGAGCGCGTTCCCGCCCCCCGGCGGCGAGTTCCGTCTCAGGGCGCCCGCTAACCTCCGAATCCCGATGGCCGATCACAGATACGACCCGCACGAGATCGAGCCACGCTGGCAGCGCGTCTGGGCCAGCGAGCGCACATGGGAGGTGACCAACGAACGCGGGGGCGAGGGGCGCACGGAGCGCACGGACTCCCGCTATGGCTCCTCGCGCAGCGCTCCGCAACCGCCCAGCTCCTACGTGCTGGAGATGCTCCCCTACCCGAGCGGCGAGCCCCACATCGGCCATCTGAAGATCTACTCGGTGGGCGACGCGATCGCTCACTTCCATCGCCGGCTGGGCAACCGGGTGCTGCATCCGATGGGCTACGACGCCTTTGGCCTGCCCGCCGAGAACCACGCGATCAAAACGGGTGTGCACCCGCGCGTGTCGACCGCCGAGTCGATCGCCGAATTCCAGCGCCAGTTCCGCTCGTGGGGGATATCGATTGACTGGTCGCGCGAGATCGCCACCGACGAACCCTCCTATTACCGCTGGACGCAATGGATCTTCCTCGAGCTGTTCCGCGCCGGCCTGGCCTATCGCAAGGAGGCCGCTGTCAAGTGGTGCCCCAAAGACCAGACCGTCCTCGCCAACGAGCAGGTCGACGCCGATGGCCGCTGCGAGCGCTGCGGCGCGATCGTCGAAGTCAGGCAGCTCGAGCAGTGGTTCCTGCGCATCACCGACTACGCCGAGCGGCTGCTCGGCGACCTCGACACGATCGAGTGGCCCGAGCACGTCAAGACCATGCAGCGCAATTGGATCGGACGCAGCGAAGGCGCCGAGGTGACGTTCCGCTGCGAGGAGCTGGGGGTCGACTACCCGGTCTTCACCACCCGGCCCGACACGCTGTTCGGCGCCACGTTCTTCGTGATGGCTCCCGAGCACCCCGACGTGATGCGCCTGGCGCAGGGCACGCCCAACGAGCAGGCCGTGCACGACTACGTCAACCACGCGCTCAACGAGACCAACGAGGAGCGCGGCAACGCGGAGAAGCCCAAGACAGGCGTGCCACTCGGGCGGACGGTGACCAACCCGGTCAACGGCGAGCAGATACCGATGTACGTTGCCGACTATGTCCTGATGGAGTACGGGACCGGCGCGATCATGGCCGTTCCAGCGCACGACGAGCGCGACTACGCCTTCGCGCGAGCCTTTGACCTGCCGATCCGCCGCGTGATCGCACCCGCGGACTCCGACGCGCCACCGCCATTGGGCACTGAGGAGGATGGGCTGCCCTTCACCGGCCACGGCATCCTCGTCAACTCGCACCCCGACTTCGACGGAATGGGCAACCGCGAAGCGCTCAGCGCGATCGTCGCCTGGCTGGACCGCGAAGGCAAGGGGCATGCGTCGATCAACTACCGCCTGCGCGACTGGCTCATCTCCAGGCAGCGCTACTGGGGCTGCCCGATCCCGATTCTCTACTGCGAGCGCTGCGGAATGGTGCCCGTACCCGATGAGCAGCTGCCCGTGGAGCTCCCCGACATCGACGACTACACGCCCAAGGGACGCTCGCCGCTGGCCGCAGCGGAGGACTGGGTGAACACGCGTTGTCCGAGCTGTGGGGGCCACGCGCGTCGCGAGACCGACACGATGGACACCTTCGTCGACTCCTCCTGGTACTACCTGCGTTACTGCGACGCATCCAACGAACGGGCCGCATGGGATCCGGCGGCGCTGCGCGAGTGGATGCCGGTCGACCAGTACATCGGCGGCGTCGAGCACGCGATCCTGCACCTGATGTACGCGCGCTTCTTCACAAAGGCGCTGGCCGATCTCGGGCACCTCGATTTCCAGGAGCCCTTCCAGGCGCTCTTCACCCAGGGCATGGTCACCAAGGACGGCTCGAAGATGAGCAAGTCCAAGGGCAACGTCGTCTCCCCCGCAGCCATCGTCAGCCGTGTCGGCGCCGACACAGCGCGCTGCTACATCCTGTTCGTCGGTCCTCCCGACCAGGACGTGGACTGGTCGGATGAGGGAGTCGACGGGGTCCATCGGTTCCTTGGGCGGCTGTGGCGTCTTTCGGCCGAGACAGCCGAGCGGGCCGGCGCCCCGCTGGCCGAACCGACGGGGCCAACAGACGCCGAAGGCGCCGACCTCGAGCTGCTGCGAAAGAGTCACTGGGCGATCGACAAGGTCAGCGGCGACCTTCGACGCTTCGCCTTCAACACCGCGATCGCAGCGGTGATGGAGCTGCTCAACGAATGCTCCCGGCTGCGCGACACCGCCGGAGGCGAGACGCTTCGCTTCGCGCTGAGCACCGCGGGCTCGCTTTTGTTCCCCTTCGCTCCGCACGTCTGCGCCGACATCTATCAGCTGTTGACCGGCGAGCGGGTGTGGGAGCAACCGTGGCCGCAGGCCGACGAGGCGCTACTCGAGCGAGAGGTCTACGAGCTCGTCTGCCAGGTCAACGGCAAGGTCCGCGACCGCGTGCAGGCGAGCACCGACGCGGCTCCTGAGACACTCAAGGATCTGTGCCGGGGCGCCCCCAACGTGCGCGCCCACGTCGACGGCAAGGAGATCGTCAAGGAGATCGTCGTGCCCGGCAAGCTCGTGAACCTCGTGGTTCGCTAGATGGCCGAGCTCAAGCCCGTCTACCTGGTTCACGGCGACGATCACGGCGCCGTGGCCGAGCGACGGGCGGGACTGCGCTCGCTCGCCGAACGCGAGCACGGAGGCACCGCCGGCGTCGAGTTGCTCGACGGCGACCGCGCCACGCCTGCCGGTGTCGCAGAAGCGCTCGCCGCCATGACCCTGGCGATCGGGCGGCGCGTGATCATCGCCGAAGGCGTCGAGCGCTGGCGGCCAGCCGACTTCGAGCAGCAGCTCGTCCCCCTGATCGCGCAGATGCCGCCCGACACCACGCTCGCGCTGTTTGCCCGCGAGGACGCCCGCGCCAAGGTGCCCGCCTCGGTGCACGACGCCGTCAAGCGCGCCGGCGGGCAGATCGTGGCGCAGATGACCGTCAAGCCGTGGGAGCTGGCAAAGTGGGCGCGCGAGCAAGCAGCCCGCCTGGGCCTCTCACTCGATGCCGCCGCCGCCAAGGCGCTCGTCGCGCAGGTGGGCGATCGCCAGCAGCGGCTGCTGCGCGAGCTCGAGAAGCTCGCCCTCGAAAACGAGCTCGACCAGAGCGGTGGCGCCAGCGTGGGCGTCCAGGACATCGAACGGCGCACCGCCCATTCAGCCGAGTGGCGTGCCTATGCGCTGGCCGACGCGCTCGTCGGCGCCGACGGACGCGAAGCCACCCTCGCCTACCTGCGCCTGCGCGCGCAGGGGGAGCGCCTGTCGGGGCTGCTCTACCTGATGGCCGGTCGTCTGCGCGACGGACTAGCCATCGCCCTGCGCCTGCAGGCCGGCGAGTCCGTCGCCGAGGTCAAGCGCAGCCTGCGTATGCCCGCCCGGGCCGCCGAGCGCTTCGTTGCCGATGTAGCCCGCAGCGACCCCGAGCGTCTGCGCGCCGCCCTCAGCGCCCTGGCCGATCTCGAGCTCGACTCGCGCGGCGGTGCGCCCCTGCTCGCGGGACGCAACCAGATGGCCGGCCTCGGCGAGGACACGCTCGCGTTGCGAGCGATCGACACGATCACCGGCTAACGCAGCGATCACCGGCTAACGCAGGGGGCGACGCTAGGAGCTGGCGGGCGTGGCGGCCAGCGTGCGGGCCGCGCGTGACTTCTTGCGGGCACCCGTGTTGCGGTGCATCGCGCCGCGCTTGACTGCCTTGTCGATCGTGCTCACCAGCTCTCGGTGCGTCGCCTCCGCGCCCGTCTGGTCTGACTCCCCAACCTGAGACTCCAAGCGACGGAAGTACGTCTTGATCGTCGAGGTGTACAGGCGGTTCTCCAAACGCTCGCGCTCGGAGCGCAGGATCCGCTTCTTCTGGGAGTGGATGTTGGCCATGGTGAATGCCGGGAAGCGCAGGACCAAACAGTCCGGGCGCGCCGCAGAGCGCCGTACTATAGCGGCCTTGTCCACCCCCGCAGACATCGCCCCCGAGGAGCCGCCCGAGCCGCCGCCTCGCAGCGGCAGGGGACTCGCGCGCAACACCGCCATCTTCTCGATCGCCACCGGCATCTCGCGCGTTGTCGGGCTGCTGCGCGAAATCGTCTTCGCCAAATACTTCGGCACCACCGGCCGCGCCTCCGCCTACACGCTCGCCTCGCTCGTGCCCAACCTCATCGCCAACCTGTTCGCCCAGTCTGCCCTCTCCGCCGCATTCGTGCCCGTGTTCACCGAACTGCTGCAGAAGGGCCGGCGCCGGGAGGCCATCGGCCTTGCCTCCACGCTCTTCTGGATCCTGCTGATCGGCCTCAGCGTCATCACCGCCTTCTTCATCCTCGCCGCCGGCCTGATCATGCCGCTGTTCATCGGCTCCGCCTTCCGCGGCTCGCTCGACTCGCTGACAGTCGGGCTCTCCCAGGTGATGTTCCCCGTGGTGCTGCTGCTGGGTTTGAACGGCCTGCTGGTCGGGATCCTGCAGTCCTATGACCACTTCACGATCCCCGCCATCTCCCCAGCCGTCTGGAACCTCGTGATCATCGTCCTGCTGGTGCTGCTCGCGCCCCACTTCCACGGCGAACAGGAGATCTACGCCTACGCAATCGCGATCCTCGCAGCCACCGTCGTGCAGCTGCTGCTCGCCTTCGCCGCGCTCGGCCGGATCGACTTCCGGCTGCGCATGAGCATCGACTGGCGAGACCCGCGCATCAAGCGCGTCTTCTTGCTGATGCTCCCCGTCACCATCGGCCTCGGAATCGTCAACCTCGACCAGCTCATCAACTCCGCCTTCGGCAGCCTCGTCTCAGAACACGCCCCACGCGCCATCGACAACGCCTTCCGCGTCTACATGCTCCCCCAGGGCATGTTCAGCGTGGCCGTCGCCACCGTCCTGTTTCCCACGCTCGCCAGGCTCGCCAGCAACCGCGACGCCGCCGGCATGCGCAGCGCCCTGGGCACCGGCATGCGCCAGATCAACCTGCTGCTGATCCCCGCCGCCGCCTTCATGATCGTGCTCCCCGCCCCGATCGTCCGGCTGCTGTTCGAACGCGGACAGTTCAACCACGAATCCACTCATCTCGTCTCCATCGCCCTCTTCTGGTTCGCCTTCAGCCTGCCCTTCGGCGGGATCAACCTGCTGCTCACCCGCACCTTCTTCGCCCTGCAGCGACCCTGGATCCCAACGCGCCTCGCAGCCATGAACATCGTCGTCGACGTCATCGTCAGCGTCGGGCTCTACAAGCCGCTCGGCATCGCCGGCCTGGTGATCGGCACCGTGGTCGCCAACGCCGTCATGAGCGCCCTGCAGCTCAAGCGCCTGCGCACAGGCTTCAACGGACGCCTCGAAGGCGGCCAGACCCTGATGATCACCGCGCGCATCACCGTCGCCGCCGTGCTCCTCGGCGTCGTCTCCTGGATCGTTTGGGAGCTGTTGCACTCCGTCCTCGGCGTCTCGCTCCTCGCCCAGATCTTCAGCGTCGGCGCCGCCGGCGCAGCCGGGCTCTACGTCTATGTCAGAGCGGTGCTCGCCATGCACATCCCCGAGGCCCACCAGGTCAGCCGCATGATCCGCGCCCAGTTCGGACGTGCCTGAGCGCGGAGGTCGAGCAGAGGCCGGGTGAGCCTTGGCTCACCCGGCATGCGCCCGAACAAAGATCGCCGCTTACTACTTACGTCCCAGGACTGTGTGTCTCTGCCTGGGCGGCTTGACACTCTCGACACCTGGACTGGCCGCCGGCCCTAGGGCCTGCGCGTTGCCGAGGTTGGACCCCGAAGGGTCCCCGTCGAGTAGGCGATCCGCCGGAGAGATGAAGGCTAGCGGGTCCATCTGCGTGTCAGGGCCACCTGCGGTGTGGCCGGTCACACCGCGCCCGGCCGGGGGACCGGCGAGATTGCCTCCCAGATCGCGCCCTCTACGCTGTAACAGCCCATGGACCAGAGCCACATCCGCAACTTCTCGATTATCGCCCACATCGACCACGGCAAGTCCACGCTGGCCGATCGCATCCTCGAGCTCACCCACACCGTCGCTCCGCGCGAGATGCGCGCGCAGCTGCTCGACTCGATGGACCTCGAGCGCGAGCGTGGCATCACGATCAAGGCCCAGGCCGTGCGTGTGTTCTTCACCGCCGCCGACGGCGACACCTACCAGCTGCAGCTGATCGACACCCCCGGGCACGTCGACTTCACCTACGAGGTCTCGCGCTCGCTCGAGGCCTGCGAGGGAGCGCTGCTGGTGGTCGACGCCGCCCAGGGCGTCGAGGCCCAGACCGTCGCCAACACATACCTCGCCGTCGAAGCCGGTCTCGAGTTGATCCCCTGCCTGAACAAGATCGACCTTCCAGGCGCCGAGCCCGAGCGGGTGGCCGGTGAAGTCAGCGAGCTGATCGGCGAGCTGCCCGAGTCGATCCTGAAGATCAGCGGCAAGACCGGCGAGGGGGTGGGAGAGGTGCTCGAGGAGCTCGTCCGGCGCGTGCCGCCGCCCTCCGGTGACCCCGACGGGCCGCCGCGTGCGCTGATCTTCGACTCCGAGTTCGACCAGTACCGCGGTGTCATCGCCTACATCAGGGTCGTCGACGGTGTCTTTCGCAAGGGCGAGCCGATCCGCGCGATGGCCGCCGGCACCGAGGCCGACATCGACGACCTCGGCTTCTTCAGCCCGCAGATGATGCCCACCGACCAGCTCGCCGCCGGCGAGGTCGGCTACCTGATCACCGGCCTGAAGGACGTCACGCTGCTGCGTGTCGGCGACACGCTCACCACCCGCGCCCGCTCCGGAGGCCAGGCCGCCGAGGCCAGCGAGCCGCTGCCCGGCTACCGCGAGGTCAAGCCGATGGTCTTCTGCGGCCTGTTCCCGATCGACTCAGACGACTACCCCGACCTGCGCGACGCGCTCGAGAAGCTGGTTCTCAACGACGCCGCCCTGTCGTGGGAGCCCGAGACATCCGACGCGCTCGGCTTCGGCTTTCGCTGCGGCTTCCTCGGCCTGCTGCACATGGACATCGTGCGCGAGCGCCTCGAGCGCGAGTACGACCTCGAGCTGCTCGCCACGATGCCCTCGGTGGAGTTCGACGTCACGCTCACCAACCGCGAGGAGCTCGAGGTCCACAACCCCTCCGACATGCCCGATCCGGGCACCATCGAGGAGATCCGCGAGCCGTTCATCAGGGCCTCCGTGATCGCCCCCAAAGAGTTCGTTGGCGCCGTCATGGAGGCTCTGCCAGGAGCGTCGCGGCGTACACGTCGGCATGAACTACCTCTCGCCCGAGCGCGTGCAGATGACCTACGACCTGCCGCTCGCCGAAATCGTGCTCGACTTCTTCGACCAGCTGAAGTCGCGCACCCGCGGCTACGCCTCGCTCGACTACGAGCTCAACGGCATGAAGCCCTCCGACCTGGTCAAGCTCGACGTGCTGCTCGCCGGCGACACCGTCGACGCGCTCTCGATGGTCGTGCACCGCGACAAGGCCTACGAGATGGGGCGCACGCTCACCGAGAAGCTGCGCAAGCGCATCCCCCGCCAGCAGTACGACGTACCGATCCAGGCCGCCATCGGCGCCCACGTGATCGCCCGCGAGACCGTCAAGGCCTTCCGCAAGGACGTCATCTCCGGTTGCTACGGCGGCGACATCACGCGCAAGAAAAAGCTGCTCGCCAAACAGAAAGAGGGCAAGAAGCGGATGAAGCAGGTCGGCCGCGTCGAGGTCCCCCAGGAGGCCTTCCTCGCCGTGCTCGAGCTAGGCGAGGACTAGCTCCCCGCTGAGGCGCAGACGCCCCGAAGACGTGTACCGCGCCGGATCGCCGCGCGGCGCTGTTCGACTTCCCGCGCGTCGCCGCTGAGCGGTCCCGCGCGGGGTGCCACCGTCGGATTGGGACATGTGCGCGACGACACCGCCTCGGCTCGTCACCGGCTGTACCTGCTGGCGCGCGTGATCGTCGCGCGCCACTACCGCCGCGAGCTAACCCTGGCGGTGGTCGCGCGTGCGCTTGCCAGCTCGCCGCGCCAGCTGCAGCGCGCCTACGAGCAGGCCGGCCAGGGCAGCTTCCGCGAGGACCTGCTCGCGCGCCGCATGAGCGTCGGCGCACAGCTGCTGATCGAGCAGCGCTCGATCCCCGTGGCCGACGTAGCGCGGCTCGTCGGCTACAGCCAGGGCTCGCACTTCGCCGTCGCCTTCAAACGCCGCTACGGGCTCTCACCAGCGCGCTTTCGCGAGGCCGCGCGGGACGCCCAGCAGCGTCGGGGTCGCGCCGAGACCGGCGCTCAGGGGCGCGCCGCGGGGGTGCGCTCGGCTGCGCTGGCTGCGCCGGCTGCTGCTGCTGCTGCTGCTGCCTCCTCGCCGCCGTCCCGCTCGATGCTGTCCTCGCCGAGCGTGTCCATCGCCTCCATGCCCGGCAGCACCAGCCGCATCAACGTCCCGCCGTCGGGAGCGCGCTCCGCGGCGATGCTCCCGCCCAGCTGAGCGGCCACCTGTTGCACGATCGCCAGGCCCAGCCCCGAGCCCGGCCGCCCGCGGGCCTCCGCGCCGCGGTAGAAGCGGTCGAAGATGTGCGGCAGGTCTTCCGCTGAGACCCCCGGGCCGTGGTCGCGCACCGTCAGCTCGGTGCCCCTCAGCCCGATCGCCACGGGCTCGCCCGGCGGGCTGTACTTGACCGCGTTGTCGATCAGGTTGCCCACCGCTCGCTCCACGCGCGCCGGCACGCCGCTGAGGATCGTCGGCTGCAGCTCGAGCACGAGCGGAGTTGCGGGCGCGTGCTTGCGCGAACGCTCCACGACCTCCGCCACCAGCAGGTCCATGCGCAGTTCCTCGCTGTCCTCGCGAGGCTCCTCGCCGCGCGCCAGGTCGATCAGGTCGTTGATCACGAGCGTCAGCTCCTCGATCTGCTCCATGACGTCGTCCAGCAGCCCGCTCTGCTCGCCGCTGTCCATCCCGCTCCCCTGCTGCTGCAGGATCTCGATGTTCGTGCGCAGGCTCGTAACCGGCGTGCGCAGCTCGTGCGACGCATCGGCCACCAGCTGGCGCTGCGCGTGTACCGACGCGTCGAGCGCGCCGACCGAGCGCTCGAGTGCATCGAGCATCGCGTTGAAGCTTCCCGCGAGGCGTCCGATCTCATCGTCGCCCACCGGCTGTATCCGGCGGCTGAGGTCGCGCGTCAGCGCCACATGCTCGGTCGCCTCGGTCAGGCGCTTCAGCGGCTGCACCGCCGCCCCCGCCACCAGTCGTCCGAGCAGCGCCGCGAGGGCGATCCCGCCGATGTCGAGCAGTCCGAGGATCAGGCGCAGGCGGCCTAGCAGGCTGTCCACTTCCGCCAGCGGCAGCGCCAGCTGCACAGCGCGGCCGCTGCTGAACGACTCCGCATAGACACGCAAATGAACTCCGCCTACGCGAGCGTCGCGAAAGAACGGCTTGCCGCCCTTCACAGCCAGCGCGCGCGTTGCCGAGTCGACCGGGATCGAGAACCCCGGCGCCGAGCGCAACAGCACGCCACCGCTCGCGCCGACGACCTGCTGGTAGCCGCGCACCTCATCGGGATTGGGGGGAAGGTGGCCGAACAGGTTGGGCGGCGTCTGGCGCGAGGAGGCGCGGGGGAGGGCGGACGGGGGCAGGCCCTCGCCCGCGGCGATCCGCAGGGCGGCGCGTTCCCTGGCCGTGCCCAGCTGGGGACCGTTGGGGCCGAGGAAGCGCACCAGGTGCCCCACCTCGCGGCCGCGGTTGCGCAGCTGCGTGTCGATCTGGCTGTGCAGCTGGTTCGACGTGAGCACGTACGTGAGCAGCGACGCCAGCACCACCGCCACCGCCACCGCGGCCGCCGAAACGAGCGTGATGCGCCTGCGAAAGCTCATGGCTGGGTGCGCAGCACGTAGCCCACGCCACGCACAGTGTGCAGCAGCCGCGACTCCTCCCCGACCTCGGTCTTGCGCCTGAGATAGCCCATGTAGACGCCCAGCGAGTTGGAGCTCGACCCGAAGTCATAGCCCCACACCTGCTCGAAGATCACCGAGCGCGAGAGCACCTGGCGGGGGTGGCGCAGGAACAGCTCGAGCAGCAGGAACTCTGTGCGCGTGAGCTGCAGGATCCGCTCGCCCCGCCATGCCTCGTGCGCGCTCAGGTCGAGCCGCAGGTCCTCGAACTGGAGGCTCTCGCCCTGGCCGTCCTCGTCCTCTTCCGCGCGGCGCAGCAGTGCACGCACGCGCGCCAGCAGCTCGCGCAGCGCAAACGGCTTGACGAGGTAGTCATCGGCGCCCGCGTCCAGGCCGGCCACGCGATCGTCGACCTCGCCGCGCGCGGTGAGCATCAGCACGGGCGTCCGGTTGGCGCCCTCGCGCATGCGCCTGCAGACCTCCAGGCCGTTCATGCGCGGCATCGCGATGTCGAGGATCACAGCCTCATACGGGTCCGCTCCGAGGCGCTCGAGCGCCTCCTGACCGTCCACCGCCTGCGTCACCTCGTAGTGTTCGAGCCTCAGAGCGCGCGCGAGCGCGCTCTGAACCGCGGGCTCGTCGTCGACGACCAGTATGCGTGCTTGCTCAGCCATGGTGGGCCGCGTGCCAGTGCCCTTCCCGCCCCGCGGGGCGGCAGCAGGACGCGCTTGTCAGGCTAGCGTGATGGCTGTCACGGACAGCCGACTAAGGAAATGCGAAGAGAATCCTAAGAATCGCCAGTCCTAAGAATCGCCAGGAGGGGACATCGCCGAGCACGAAACCGAGCAACAGGAAGGCAGTTCGGTACTCGCCGCCCAATCGCGCACCCTGCGCAACAGCCTCATCAGCCTCGCCGTCTTCTTCGCGTTGGTCGCCGCGCTGTTGCTCGCGGTCCCCTCGCTGAAGTCCGCAGGAGAGCGGATCACCGACGCCAACGGCTCGTGGATCACCGCTGCGGTCGTGCTCGAGGTGCTCTCGTGCTTGGGCTACGTGGTGCTGTTCGACCTGGTCTTCGGCCGCCTCGGACGCAGCCTCAGCTCGCGCCTGTCGCTGTCGGAGCTGGCGGTCAACTCGGTTGTGTCGGTCAGCGGACTGGCGGGCATCGCGCTGGGTGCATGGGTGCTGCGCAGCAAGGGCTTCTCGATCGAGCGCATCGCCAAGCGCTCGGTCTTGATCTTCGTCCTGACTAGCGCCGTCAACGTCGGCATGGTGGCCGTGATCGGAATACCGATGTGGCTCGGGCTGATCCCAGGCTCGCGCGATGAGCTGCTCACCCTGTTGCCCGCCCTCGCCGCTGTGGCAACGATCGCGGGCACGCTGCTGCTGGCCTCATGGGCCCGGCGCGCAGCAGCTCGCAACCCGCTGAACGAGGGGCGCATGGCGGTCGCGCTGGTAGCGGTCGGCGGCGGTGTCGAGGATGCGCTGAAGCTGATCCGTGCACACGACTGGCGCCTGTTCGGCGCGGTCGGCTACTGGCTGTTCGACAACCTGGTGCTCTACGCCTGTCTGGCCGCCTTCGGGCACGCGCCCTCCTTCTGGGTGGTGGCGATGGCCTACCTGGTGGGCATGCTCGCCAACTCGATTCCAGTGCCAGGCGGCTTCCTGGCTGTGGAAGGCGGGCTCGTGGGGATGCTGCTGCTGTTCGACGCACGCCCCGGCTCGGTGGTGATTGCGGCCGTCGTCGTCTACCGTGCGATCTCGCTGTGGATCCCCGCGCTGATCGGCTCACTGGCCTTTCTGAGCCTGCGGCGCGAGATCGGCAAGCCAGTCGCTCCCGCTGTTTCCTAGCAGCGAGCGTCCGTCGATCTCACCCGTGTAGGCGAGCTCGGCGGCGGCCTTCTGGCACGCGTGCGCGGGCAGGCTCGCCATCACCTGACCGAGCGTGCCGGGCAGCGTTCCCGAGAGTCCCGGGCAGTAGACCGGCGGCGGCAGCTTGCCCGCCTTCGAGCCCGGCCCGTTCAGCGGCAGCAGTTGCGTGGCCGCGCTGAGCGCGTGCGCGAAGTCGTCGGAGAAGATGTCGATCGCGACCCGTCCGCTGTAGACCTCGATCGAGCGTCCTTCGTCATAGACCGTGGCCGGTACGCCGCGCACGACGATGTTCCGCTGCGTGCCCAACGGGGTGTTGGAGTGCAGGTGGTAGATCACAGTGGTGATCTGCAGCGGCAGCACGCAGCTGCCCCCGCCGAAGATGCCTTTGCTCTGCACGCAGTCGCCGTAGTAGACGCTGTCGCCGATTTTTTCGAGGTATCCGTGCAGGCCGTCCGCTGCCGCAAGCGGGCGTCCTTCGAAGCTCGGTCCGACCCAATAAACGGGGAAGTAGGGGAACGTCTGCGCTTCCGCCAGTTCGCCCGCTGCGATCGGTTTGGGATGCGCGGTGCCGCAGCCCGCGAGCACCACCGCGAGCACGATCAGCGCGCCCGCGAGGGCAAACGGTCGTAGGCGCGCGAGCGCCGGGTTGGCTTGGGCGGCGGGCATGGCCGTCATTATCTTGGCGTGCAGATCAAAAGCACAGCTACTTCGCGCCCACTCGTCTGTTCAAGCAGGTACGGATCCGCCACCGACCTGGCGGAAGAGCCGGGGTCCGGTGGGGTAGCACACCGGACCCCGGTCGATCTTCGCAGCGGCGGGGTGCATCTCGCGCCGCTCGCCGCGGTCGGCTTCGCCGCGCTGCTGCTCGCGCTCTGGCTGGTCGCCGACCCGCGCACCCCCGATCTGGCCGCTCAGGTCTACCGCGCGGACCTATTTCGCAGCGTCGGCTTCGCCGTCTGGGACGAGCACTGGTACGCCGGCCATGACCTCCCCGGCTACAGCCTGCTGTTCGGGCCACTGTCCGCGCTGCTCGGCGTGCGAGGCGTGGGGGCCGTCGCGGTGCTCGTCTCGACCGCGCTGTTCGAGCGCCTGGCGCGATCTGTGTATGGCGATGCGGCGCGTTGGGGCGCTGCGTTCTTCGCGTTTGCTGCCGTTGGGGACGTGTGGGCCGGACGGGTGACCTTCGCACTCGGAGTGCCGTTCGCGCTGGCGGCGCTGCTCGCCCTGCGCGGTGGGCGCCTCGGCCCGGCGGCGGCGCTCGCGGGCGTCTGTGCGGCGGCCAGCCCGGTGGCCGGTGCGCTGCTGGCGCTCGCCGCGCTCAGCTGGACACTCGCAGCACGCACACCACGGCCACTGCTCGCGCTGGCCGCTCCTCCCGCGCTGCTCGTCGCTGCGCTCGCGCTGCTGTTTCCCGAAGGCGGCGTCGAGCCTTACCCGATCGTCTCCTTCGCCGCCACCGCAGCGGTGCTCGCGCTGTTCCTGGTGGCCGTCGCGCCGCAGGAGCGCATGCTGCGGATCGGAGCGCTGCTCTATCTCCTCGCCTGCCTGGCGTGCCTTGCGATCCACACGCCCGTCGGCAGCAACATCGAGCGCTACGGCGTGCTGCTCGGCGGCCCGCTGCTGCTGTGCTCGACGCTCGGCGCACCTGGCGGGGGGAGCAGGGGGCGAGGAGGAGGAGGAGGAGGAGGGGCGCTTGCGGCGGTGAGTGTGGTCGTGGCGCTGTGCGCCTGGGCGGTCTGGGTTGCGTGGGGGCCGGTGCGCGAGACGCTCGCGGTGGCCGGTAGCCAAGCGACCAGCGCCTCCTACTACGCGCCCGTCGAGCGCTTCCTGGCCTCGCGGCCGGGCCCGGTGCGGATCGAGGTGCCACTCACGCGCTCGCACTGGGAGGCCGCCCTGCTCGCCCCCAGCGTGTCGCTGGCGCGCGGCTGGGAGAAGCAGCTGGACAGCAGATATGACTCGGTGCTGCTGGCCAAAGGCCTGACCGCGGCGGGCTATCAGCGCTGGCTAGGCCGCCAGGCCGTCGCCTACGTGGCGCTGCCCGACGTCGCGCTCGATCCCTCCAGCGCCCAGGAGGGCCGCCTGATCCGACGCGGCCTTCCGTTCCTGCACGAGGTCCTTTCGAGCGCGCACTGGCGCATCTATGAAGTGCTGTCCGCCACGCCGCTGCTGTCGGGCCGAGCGCTGCTGACAGCGCTCGGACACGACTCCTTCGCGCTGCGCGCGCCGGCGCCCGGCAGCGTGCTCGTGCGCGTTCACTTCACGCGCTACCTGACGCTCACGCGCGGATCGGGCTGTGTTTCGCAAGGGCAGGAAGGCTGGACGCGGCTGAGCCTCACGAGGCCGGGGCCGGTAACCGTGGTCGCGCGCTTCTCGCTCGCGCGGGCCGTCGGCTCCGGGCGCTCGTGTCGTGGCGGCGGCGCTTAGAGGGGGCTGTCAGCGGGGCGCCAGCCCGTAGAGGCCGGTGAGGCCGGTGAGGTAGATGTTCTTGCCGTCGCTGACCACCGGATCGAAGGCGCCGGTGTCCATTTCGAACAGGACCCGCCCGGTGGAGATGCCCAGGCCGTAGCTGTGGTGCTGTGCGAGGTCGGCGAAGTAGACGATCCGACCGACGATCGTGGCCGAGCCGGAGATGCGGCCATGGGCGTCGAAGCGCCAGCTGACGTGGCCCGAGCGGGCGTCGATCGCGTAAAAGGTGCCGTCGTAGGAGCCGAGGTAGATCGTCGGCCCCAGCCCCGGCGCGTTGGTGACAGCGGGCGATGAGTAGACGTAGGCGCCCGTCTGCACCGCCCAGTCGAGCTTGCCCGTGGAAGTGTCATAGGCGTAGACACGCCCGTCGGTGTTGCCGAGGTAGACGCGTCCGTAGATGACCGCAGCGGTGGAGTAGAAGGTGCCGCTGCCCAGCAGCGCGCCTTCGGAGCTCGAGATCCACAGCCGCCGCCCGCTGCGCTCGGAGATGGCCTGCACATGACCGGAGTAGTCGCCGAAGTAGAGCGTGCCCGCGGAGAGCGTCGGGCTTGCCTTGACGGCCCCGGCCGCGTGGTAGGTCCACAGCACGCTTCCCGTGCGGGCGTCGAGCGCGTACACCACGCCGCTCTGCGAGCCGAAGAAGAGACGATTGCCGTCGAGCAGGGGAGAGGACTCGCTGGGACTCGCAAGGTCGCGCGACCAGCGCATCGCGCCGGTCTTCGAGTCGAGCGCCACGATCCGCCCCGGGGCGCTGGGGTTGCCGCTGGAGAGCACGGTGGCGTACACCGTGGTGGAGCTGACCGCCGGCGTGGACGCCGACAGCCGTCCGATCGGCTGCGTCCAGAACAGGTGACCGGTCTTCAGGTTGATCGCGTTGAGCACCGCGTCGTCGGCCAGTTGGAAGATGTGATCGCCGAAGATCACCGGCGGAAACTCGAGCAGCGAGTGGCTGTTGTGGACCCACAGGCGCTTGTATGGCGGATGCACCGCGGCCGGCGCGGGAAAGAAGCGGGTGTGGTTCTTCGTGTAGCCATACAGCGGCCACGCGAAGCGATCGGGCCCCTTGGTCGGAAGCGTCGGTGTCGGCTGCGCTACGAACGGGGCATGGGGGTGGTAGATGCTGCCCGTGCGGTGGCGCTCATACAGATAGCCGGCGAGCGCGCCGGCGAGGATCAGCACGCCCACGGCGCCCAACGCTGCGCGCAGGCGCCTGGAGCGGGGAAGCAGGCGAATACGACGGCTCACAGGCGAGCACGCCCTCAGGCGGCGATCTTGCGGGGCGGCTCGCCGCCGGCGCTCTCCTGCGCCACGGCCTGCCTGGGCGCCGGTGTGCGCCGGGACCGCCGGCGGCGCAGGCGGGGACTACGCGCGCTGCGCGCGACCACGCGGGCCACGCTCAGCGCGAGCAGCCACAGCGCAGCGACGACGAGCGGCGGAAGCGTGAGCCCGGAGACGAGCGCGAGCACGTCGTGGTAGCTGTTCAACGACCAGTTCCACAAAAAGTAGTCGCCGACGGTGAGCCCGGACACGAAGACCAGGGGTCTGTGGGACACGTACAAACCCTAGACGCGCTCGGGGACGGACCATGTGTCGATACCGCTGACGTGGACTACCGGAGCCTATGATCGGTCGCGATGAGTTCGCCAGCAGGGCACTCCGAGAGGCACTCCGAGATCTTCGCCGCGGGAGCGCTGAACGGCCTCGTGGCGCTGGTGACCGGCGGCGGGACAGGCCTCGGCCGGGCCACAGCGCTCGAGCTGGCCCGCTGCGGTGCGAGCGTCACTATCACGGGCCGGCGCCCGGAGGTGCTGGCCGCGACCGCCGCTGAGATCGACAGCACGACTGACGGCAGCGCCGACACCGCGGTCGGCGACGTGCGCGATCGCGCCGGCGCAGAGCTGATGGTCGAGAGCGTGCTCGCACGCCACGGGCGCCTCGACCTGCTCGTGAACAACGCCGGCGGTCAGTTCTTCAGCCCAGCCGAGCTGATCGCACCGAAGGGCTGGCGGGCGGTGTGGCGACTGAACGTCGAAGGCATGCTCAACATGGCCGAAACGGCGTTCATGCTGGCGTTCGCCGACGCGGGAGGCGGCGCGATCGTCAACACCACACTAGCCCCCCATCACGGCATGCCGGGCATGGCCCATTCAGGCGCAGCCCGCGCAGCGGTGGAGGCGCTAACCCGCGAGCTGGCCTCGCGCTGGGCCGGCGCCGGCGTGAGCGTCACCGCGGTCGCGCCGGGCACGTTCGACACCGAGGCCATGGTCAAGTACCCCGCCAGCGTGCGCAACGGGATGGCGCGCGCGGTGCCCGTGCAGCGCCTGGGGAGTGTCGCCGAGCACGCCTGGCTCGTTGCGCTGCTCGCCTCGCCGCTGGGGAGGGTCTTCAGCGGCTCCGTCGTCACGCTCGACGGGGGCCGCGACAACTGGTTCGGCCCGTGGCCGCCCCCAGGTCTGGCCGACGACGCCGGCGAGGTGCCCGTGGAGGAGCGCCGCTAGGGCGATGCTCCTTAGGCGCTCCTGGCCGTTGTTGGACGCTCCTGCGTCCGGGGGCGCTCCGAGGTGCTCCCGGCGTCCGAGGTGCTCCCGGCGCCGAGGTGCTCCCGGCGTTGGGCCCGGGTCGTGTACGCCGCCGGCGCGCGCGCCGGTAACATGGGGAGCTGGGCGTGTGCGGGCGAGGTGTTGTGGTTGCACAGAAGCCTTCCAAGCTTCTAGGGCGGGTTCGATTCCCGTCGCCCGCTTGTAAGCCACGGGGAGTGGCGCAGTCTGGTAGCGCACCCGGCTGGGGGCCGGGCGGTCGCAGGTTCAAATCCTGTCTCCCCGATCACTGAAAGAGGCTTTCTAGAGCCAAGAACATCGTGCCGGCAGTTCCGATTTCATGCCACGGGGAACAAACGGGGAACAATTTCTCCGCGAGGTAGTCATCGCTGCTCCTTCTCGTAGACGATCACGTTGCGGACGCCCTCCCTTTGCCGAGCGCGGCGCAAGCCGCGTCGACGTCCGTGAGCGACAGGCTCGAGCTGACCATCGCGTCGAGGTCGAGCGTGCCTTGGCGGTAGAGGTCGACCAGGCGCGGGAAGTCGATCGGGGGACAGGATCCGTAGTCGCGGCCGACGATCCGCTGGTCGAAGCTCGCGAGCAGGTTCGGGTCGAACTCCGCAGTCACACCTTCAGGCGGCATCCCGACCAGGACCGCCGTCCCGGCCCGGGAGCGCTGCCGTGGGGATGGCGTTGTCGACGAGGACGACTGCGATGGCGGCGGCACTGGAGAAGGTGTCGGTGTTGAGGACTCGGCTGCGGGCCGAGGCGCCGTCCAGCAGCAGCGCCAGCTGCTCGCCGAGCCGCTCGGGGTCGGTGGCGCCGGCCTCGCGGGCGGTATCGGTGAGCCGCGCGGCATAGCCCTTCTTGTAGTCGCGGGCGTATACGCGTGCCGGGTGGCCCGGGTCTTGGATCTCGACGGCCGCCCCGATGAACGGACACAGCGGCGAGTGGATGTCGAAGACGGCGAGGAGGCGTTCGCGGGGTGTGAGGTCGGTGCGGTCGAACACCTCGGGCAGGATGTCGGGATCAAATCGACGTAGGTACTCGGCGATCAGCTCGTCCTTGCCCGGGAAGTGCTGGTAGAGCGTGCGCTTGGACACCTCGGCCACCGCGCAGAGCTGGTCCATGCCGGTGCGGTTGATGCCTTGATCGCGGAACAGTTGTTGCGACGCGCTGAGGATGCGCTCTCGTGCGCCCCTTCCGCGGCGCAGGCCTCGTGGCCCCTTCTCCAACTCCGTCATAGGCCCAGCGTAGCCCAGATGGGTACCGCTCGGTGTGCATAGCTGCACCTGGTACGTTAACCACTCAGATCGGTGTACATAGCATCGGGACACAAGTGAATGGAGCAGTTATGGGAAAGCTCGATGGCAAGGTCGCGGTGATCACAGGCGCGACAAGTGGTATGGCGCTGGCCGGTGCCAAGTTGTTCGTTGATGAAGGAGCCCACGTCTTCATCTCAGGCCGGCGGCAGGACGCGCTGGACGAAGCCGTCGAGCAGATCGGCCGGAACGTAACCGGCGTGCAGGCCGATTCAGCCGACCTCGCCGATTTGGACCGTTTGTTCGAGACGGTCAAGGAGGAGAAGGGCGCTGTTGACGTGTTGTGGGCGAGTGCCGGGGCGGGCGAGCAGGGCAGGCTCGGCGAGATCACCGAGGAGCAGTTCGACGCCGCCTTCTCGCTGAACGCACGCGGCACCCTGTTCACGGTCCAGAAGGCGCTGCCGCTGTTCAACGATGGAGGCTCGATCTTCATGACCGGGTCAAACGCTTCGCTCCGGGGCTACCCCGATTGGAGTGTGTATGCAGCGAGCAAGGCCGTGCTGCCCGCCTACGCACGGGTTTGGGTGTCGGAGCTGAGGGACAGAAAGATTCGGGTGAACGTGCTGACCCCCGGCCAGGTCGCCACGCCGATGATGGCGGCGGTGATGTCCGCGGAGATGAAGGCGGTGTTCGAGTCCGTGATCCCGCGGGGAGAGATGGGCCGCCCTGAGGAGATCGCGTCGGTCGCGTTGTTCCTCGCCTCGGAGGACTCGAGCTACGTCAACGGCATGGAGCTGGTCGTCGACGGCGGCACCACAGTGATCTGAGCGCGGTGCCGGCGCTCGTCAGCGGGCCGATCTGACACCTCGGCGCCGGCGAAACCTTCGACACCCCGGCCCAGCACGCCAGCAAGATCCCCACGACCAACTGAACCACACACAACAAAGGAGCACACGTCATGAGCACCATCAGCATCATCGGCTCGGGCAACATGGCCACCGCCATCGGCACCCGGGCGGCGAAGCACGGCCACACCGTCGAGCTCATGAGCCGCAACACCGCCAAGGCTCAGGCACTTGCCGACCAGATCGGCAACGGAGCGACCGTCGGTACGTTCGGGGCGAGGCCGGCGGGTGACATCGTCATCGTGGCCGTCCTGTACACCGGCGCGGTTGAAGTGGTCGCTCACTACGGCGATGCGCTGTCCGGCAAGATCCTCGTCGACATCACCAACCCGTTCAACGCCGACGTAAGCGGACTCGTGACTACCGTGGGCAACTCGGTGTCGCAGCAGATCGCCGCCGCCGCCCCCGAGGGCACGCACGTCGTGAAGGCATTCAATTCGATCCTCCGCGGCGTCATTGCTGAAGACAAGCCCCTGGACGCGTTCTTCGCCGGCGACAGTGCCGAGGCGAAAACACGCGTCGCGGCGTTTCTGGAGAGCTTGGACATGCGGCCCCTCGACGCAGGAGGGCTCGAGATGGCCCACGTCCTTGAGTGGGCCGGCATCCTCCTGGTGGGCCTGGCACGCAACGGCGCCGGCTTCGACATCGCCTTGGGCGCCCAGGTCCTCTGACCATCATGCTCACGGCGCTCACGACCAAGATCCGACGTGTGAGCCAGACCAGCTGACCCAGGCTTCACGCCGCCGCACTGTCGCCGAGGCGGGAGTCTCTCCGTAACTGCCCCGCTCACCGCCGTATCCGGAAGCCGCCAAGGTTGCCGCCCGGAACGCCTGCGGTGAGACAAATACAGGACCTGAGCCGCAAGATGGCCTGCCATCCTCCTCGCCAGTAGGAGGGCAGGCGCATCGCGCCTGCCTCGCGGCGGAGCGAGCCTCTGAACTGGGTCCTCGCTGCCGCCCGCTGGGGACGACGCGCGACAGCGCAGGCATTGCCGAGCTCAGACTGTTGCTTCCGCCGGGCTTAGCTAAGCACAGAGCGTCGGATCAGACCGATTGTCCGGCCCCTCCTTTGACGCCTGATTCGCCGCCGGGTGGTACGCCGGGCGGCGGTGTAGCGGCGAGCGGCGCGCGTATCCAGCGCACGATCTTTCCCTGGCGGATGAGAAAGTCGACGCTGGCTGGGCCGCTGCATCCTCTGGCGCTCGCACCCCCTCCGCTGCGAACACTGAGGATGAATTCAGCGCGGACGTAGACGCCGCTGTGTGTCGTGCTGTGCAAGGTCGCCCCGCATGACAGCGTTGCGTCGGCTGCGAGCGCGTCGTGTTCGCTGCGAATCCGCACGAGTGTGAGCAGGCCGTGGGCGTCGGGGCCGTTGATCATCGCGCTGGGGTGCGCCCAGTAGGCTGCCGCGCGGCGCGTCTGTCCGTTGCGCAGCGCGTCCGCCCAGCCCTTGATCACAGCCGTCGCGGAGGCTGGCACCCCCGGTCCCTGCGTCACAGGTCCAGTTGGCCTGACGCTGCTCTTCGTCGCAGTGTGTGCCCCAGAGCTGCTTGACGAGGTCGAGCCGCAGGCCGAGACGGCAAGTGCGATTGCGAGGAACAGTGCGCCCACGCCCTGCGCGCCACGCGCTACCCGTGTGCCGGACTGTGCTCCCACGGATAAATCATCGCAGGGCCGAGAAGCGGCCACGTCGCGAGCCAACGGGCGCGAGGCTAGGGTCGGCTTGTGGCGGATCACGTGATGACCGGGACTCGGCCCGAGCTAGACTCGCGGGCGCCATAGACACCGCGAAAGGACGCAGATGCGCCGCTACCTCCGTATCGCCTCGCTCGCCCTCGCCGCTTCGATCTCGGCGCTCAGCCTGGCCGCTCCAGCGCTCGCGAGCCGCAATGCCACAACCGCGCAGACGCGCGCGCTGACCCGTGCGATCCAGACCACCTCGGTTGGTGGCGCCAACAGGATTCCAGTAAGCCACTATCGCGTCTCACGTGTGAAGATCTCTTCGGTCAGCAAGGCTTGGGCCTCGGCTTCGATCGTTCCGACGCAGCGCTACCAGTCCACCCTCCAGGGCGCCTCTGTGGTGGCCGTGAAGCTCGCCGGGACGGGCACCTGGGTGGTCGTTGATCTCGGTACGGCTGCGGTCGGTTGCGGGATCGCGCCAAACGCTGTGCTGGTGGACCTGCTCGGACTGAAGCGAGGCGAACAGCCTTGCCCGTCGGGGGAAGGCATCGCTTAAGCCGGACCGAGCTCCCGATCGGCATTGCCCAACTTGGACCGTCCCGTCGGTGTAGGCATAAGAGTCGCAGCAGAAATTGCTATGCAGATGTGATCCAACATATGAACTGCTGCGTAGACAGGTATATGCGTTGTGAACGTCGACGACGGGGCCCGCAGAATCGCTCGCGGTCGCGGGTTTGGCTGCGAGGAAGGACATATGGCGCGTTCGCGCTGCTGCGAGGGAGGGCAAACAGCTCGCCGCAAGGACGGCTGCTCTCCCACGGCCGGCGTGGATGACCCGATCTGAGGGCGCCAGACAGCGAAGACCCACTTGATCCACGCCTGCATGAAGCTGCTGCGCGCCGCCCAGCGGCCGATCGCGTCCGGGCAGCCCGACGTCGAGCTCCCGCCGCGCCGATCCACGCTCGCGTACCGTGGTGAGCATGGCATCCTCAGACGCAGCCCTTGCGCCTGCCGCGCCGCGTGACTTCGCGAGCGACGAGGAGCTCCTGACCGGCGCCCTGCGGGAGGTGATCGAGGTCAGCGAGGGAGCGGCTGCGGTCGAGCTGCTCGACCAGGCGGTGGCGCTCGGGCGCGCCGTACGCGCAGGCGAGGAGTCGGCGGCCGATCGTCTCTCTGTATTGGTCGCCGGTCTCGACCTCGGCCAGACCGAGGTGCTCGTGAGGTCGCTCACCCGCTGGTTTCAGCTCGTGAACCTGGCCGAGGACAACGAGCGCGTGCGACGCCTGCGCGGGCGTGAGCTCCGCCAGAGCCCTGCACCGCGAGAGGGTTCGATGCGCCATGCGATCTCCGAGCTTGCCGCGCGCGGGATCGGTGCCGGCGAGCTGCAGAGGCTGCTGGATCGAGCCGAACTGCGGCTCGTGATGACCGCCCACCCGACAGAGGCGCGCCGGCGCACCACGATCGACAAGCTCGCGCGCCTGTTCGGCGTGCTGCGCGAGCTCGACGAGCTCACCCACCCCGATCAGGTGACCGCGCGCAAGCGCGTGCTTGCCACGGTGCAGGAGCTGTGGGCATCGGATGAGCTGCGGGCGATCTCGCTCACCGTTCTAGACGAGGTCCGCGGCGGCCTGCTCCACTTCGCGAGCACCCTCGCCGAGACCGTGCCCCGCATCTACCGCGATCTCGAAGATGCGCTGCGCGAGCACTACCCGCAGGAGCAGTTTCGGGTGCCGCCGTTTCTGTGCTTCGGATCGTGGATCGGCGGCGACCGAGACGGCAACCCGTTCGTGACCCCCGCCGCCACCGAGGAGGCGCTCGCGCTGATGCGCGAGCAGTGCCTGCGCTTCCTGGAGGGCCGAGTGGGGATGCTCGCCGGACGCCTGTCGCTGTCGCAGCGTGTCAGCGGGCCTGCGCCGCTGCTCGAGCCGACGATCGCGCTGGGCCGCGAGCTGTTCCCTCAGCTCGCCGAGCAGCTGGCGGCGCTCAACCCGGAGGAGCCCTACCGTCAGGCCCTGACGTTCATGCGCGAGCGCCTGCGCGCCACCAGACGGGAAGCCACGGGCGCCTACCGCCAGGCGTCGCAGCTGTGTGAGGACCTGCACACGGTCGAGCGATCGCTGCTCGAGAACGGCGGCGGCTTCACCGCCGCCGGGGACCTGCGCGACGTGATACGCCAGGCGGAGGTGTTCGGCTTTCACTTCGCGCGCCTGGACATCCGCGAGCACGCGCGCGTTCACCGTGCGGCGCTGAACGAGATCTACGCCAAGCTTGGTATCTCGAGCGACTACGAGAGCCTCGGCGAGGAGCAACGAATCACGCTGCTGTCCGCTCAGATCTCAGACCACAGGCCTCTGATCCCGGCGGACATAGGCGAGTTCTCCGAGGGCACGCAGGAGACGATCCAGACCTTCCGCCGCCTACGCGTGGCGCTCGCCGGCGCGCACCGGGGAGCTGTCCAGCGATACATCGTGTCGGGCACCGACGGCCCAGCCGACCTGCTCGAGGTGCTGCTCTTGATGAAGGAGGCGAGTCTCGCCAGCGCGGGCGGGGAGGGGGCGTGGCTGCGGATCGTCCCGCTGTTCGAGACGGGCGCCAGTCTTGCGGCGGCGCCGGTCACGATGGAGCGCCTGCTGGGCGTCCCCGAGTACCGCACCGCGCTGCGGGCAGCGGGGGACGAGCAGGAGGTGATGATCGGTTACTCGGACTCCAACAAGGACGTCGGCTATGTGGCCTCCGGCTGGGCGGCCTACCTCGCGCAGACCCAGATCGCGAGCGTGATCGCCGCCCACGAGGCGGGCTGGGTGTTCTTCCACGGACGGGGCGGTGCGATCGGTCGCGGCGGCGGGCCCACCAACAGCGCAATCCTCGCGCTGCCGCCGGGGACGGTCAACGGACGGCTGCACATGACCGAGCAGGGGGAGGTGCTGACCGCGAAGTACGCCGTCCCCGAGATCGCTCACCGCGAGCTTCGAGCTAGCCGCCAGCGCGATGCTGTCGGGTAGCGCCGCGCCCGCGGAGGAGCGCCAGGAGGTATTCGCGCATGTGGTTCAGGAGATGGCCGATGCGTCCACCACGCTCTACCGCTCGGTGGTCCACGACGATCCCGACTTCGCGGACTTCTTCGTGGCGGTCACGCCGCTCGAGGAGATCTCCGGGCTGCGTCTTGGCTCGAGGCCCGCGCGGCGCCGTGCGCAGGGAGGGATCGATGATCTTCGTGCGATCCCGTGGGTGTTCTCGTGGACACAGTCGCGCGTCGTTCTGCCCGCCTGGCTCGGACTCGGCACCGCTCTCGTGGGCGCGCGCGAGCGCCACGGCGCGGCTCTGCTGCGTGAGATGGCGGGAAGCTGGCCGTTCTTCGCCACGCTGATCGCCAATGCCGAGATGGCGCTCGCCAAGGCCGATCGGGGGATCGCCGCTCGCTACATTCGGCTGTGGCAGGACGCGGACCGGCGCGAGCGCATCTGGGAGACCCTGTCGAGCGAGATGGAGCGCGCGAGCCGAGAGCTGATGCTCGTGCGCGGCAGCGAGCGGCTGCTGGACTCCGAGCCCGTGCTGCAGGCCTCGATCGACCGCCGCAACCCGTTCGTGGACCCGCTGTCGTTCGTGCAGATCGAGTTGCTCTCGCGGCGCCGCGGCGCCGACGGCGACGAACGTGACGAGCTGACGCGGATCAGCCTGATGACGATCAACGGGATCGCCAGCGGGCTGCGCAATACCGGCTGAACGTCGTCTTTCCGGCTGCGACGGCTCGACGGCCGCTCACAGTCCGTGGGTTGCGAGCCACTGCTCGAGCAGCGCCAGCTGCCAGGCCTCGTTCGCGCCCGACGGCGTAGGTGCTCGTTGGGCGTCGCGATCAGCTCGCCGAGGCGCGCAGCGTCCCAGAGGCCGCGCTCACGCGCGCGGGCCGAGCCGAGTGCGTCGCGCGCTAGCTCGAGCACCGGCCCCTCGAGCGTCACCAGGCCCGGGACCGGGAAGTAGGCCTTGGGGCGGTCGATCACCGCGTCCGGAACGATCCCGCGCGCGGCCGACTTCAGGACGCCCTTGCCACCGTCGGCGAGCTTCAGCTGCGCTGGACAGCGCGCCGCCAGCTCGACCAGCTCGTGATCGAGAAACGGCGTGCGCGCCTCCAGGCCGTGGGCCATCGACATGTTGTCGATCCGCTTCACCGGGTCCTCCGCGAGCATCACCTCCTGGTCGAGTCGTAGCGCCCGGTCGAGCGGCTGTGCAGCGCCCTCGCGAGCGAAGTGCTCGGCGAGGAAATCGTGGCTCACGTTCCGCGCGAGCCGCCATCCGGGCGCCAGCAGGCGCGCGATCTGCTCGTGGCTCCTGTCCGAGAACGATCGCTCGTAGACCTCCACCTGCTGAGACTCGGACGCCTGCAGCATCGGCGGGTACCAGTGGTAGCCGGCGAACACCTCGTCGGCGCCCTGGCCCGTCTGGACGACCTTGATCGATCGCGCAACCTCGCGGCTGAGCAGGTAGAAGGCCACGTTGTCGTGTGAGACCATCGGCTCGCTCATCGCGGCGATCGTCTGCGGCAGTGCTGCGGCGAGCTCGTCCAGCTCCACCCGCAGCCGGTGGTGATCGGTGCCGAGCTCGCGTGCGATCAGGTCGGAGAACTCGAACTCGTTGCCGCTCTGCCCGTCGCTGTCCGGGAATCCGATCGAGAATGTCTGCAACCCGCTCTGGCCCGCCTCGGCGAGCAGCCCGACGATCACGCTCGAGTCGATGCCCCCCGAGAGCAGTACACCGACGGGCACATCGGCCACCATCCGTCGCTCGACCGCCGTGCGCAGTCCCGCCCGTACGAGCGCAGGCCAGTCCTCCTCGCCGGTCCCGTCCCCGCCTGCCTGCACTTGCGTGCCGTGGCGCGGCTCTCCGAAGTGCGGCTCCCAGTAGCGACGCTCGCGCCGTGCTCCGTCGCGCTCGATCGTGAGGACGGTCGCTGGGGCGAGCTTGCTTACGCCGGCGAGGATCGTGCGGGGAGCAGGCACGATCGAGTGCCAGCTGAGGTAGTGATGGAGTGCCACAGGGTCGATCTCGCCGTCGATGCCGCCGCCGGCCAGCAGCGCCGGCAGGGTGGAGGCGATGCGCAGGCCGCTGCCGCCGGCGATCTCGGCGAGATACAGCGGCTTGATCCCGAGCCGGTCGCGGACCACGATCGTGCGCCCACTGGCGCTCTCGCACAGCACGAACGCGAACATTCCCAGCAGGCGCTCGAGCAGCCCCTCGCCCCAGTGGTGATAGCCCTTGAGCAGCACCTCCGTGTCCGAGCTGGAGAAGAACGAGTAACCCGCTCTGCTGAGCTGCTCGCGTAGCTCGCGGTAGTTGTAGATGCAGCCGTTGAACACCACCGTCAGGCCGAGCGCGCTGTCTGTCATCGGCTGCGCGCCGCGCTCGGAGAGGTCGATGATCTGCAGCCGCCGGTGCCCGAGCGCGCGTCGCTCGTCGTGCCAGGCGCCGCTCCCGTCGGGTCCACGCGCCGCCAGCGCCGCGGTCATTCGCGCCACTGCGGCCAGATCGACGGGATGCTCGGAAAAGCGCAGCTCTGCGGCGATCCCGCACATTCCAGCGGATTCTCGCAGTCGCTCGAGGCCTGCGCCCCCGGTGTTGCCCGCCGAGCGGCGCGCTCCCGTCCCACCGAGCCCCGCAACGGCGTGGTGGAGTCCTAACATCGAGCCACACCCCTATCGAATCGAGAGCGTTGCCATGCCGAAGATGACAGACGAGGAGTGGCGCGAGTTCCTGATGGCGGGAGCTCGCACGGGCAAGCTTGCAACCACCCGTCGCGACGGCAGCCCGCACGTGGTGCCGATCTGGTTCGTGCTCGACGGCGAGGAGATCGTGTTCAACACAGGCGCTGAGAGCGTCAAGGGGCGCGCGCTCAGAAGAACAGGGCGCGCGAGCATGTGCGTCGATGACGAGCGCCCCCCGTTCTCCTTCGTGACCGTGAGCGGCCCCGTCTCGATCAGCACCGAGCTCGAGGAGATGCTCCCGTGGGCCACCCGGATCGCCGCGCGCTACATCGGCGAGTCAGACTCCGAGGAGTTCGGTCGCCGCAACGCCGTCGAGGGCGAGTTGCTCGTCCGGCTGCGCGCCGAGCACGTGCTCGCGATCGCGCGACTCGCCGAGTGAGCGCGCGCGCCCGAGCGTGAAGCACCTGCGCGGGGCCGCGAGCGGCGAGAGCGAGCGCGCGTCGGCGGATTGCTTCGCGATGCTCGCCGACATCGAGAGCTACCCCGGCTGGTACCCGGAGGTCGTGCGCACGATGCAGGTCGTGCAGAGAGACGAGCAGGGCGCGCCTGTCCGTGCCGAGACGACTCTGCATCTCTCACGTGGGCCGCTCGTAAAGGATTTCGAGCTGCTGCTGGCGCTCGATGCCCGCCCACCCAGCCGTGTGATGCTCAGCCGGGTGCCACACGGGCCGCCCGACGGCGAAGAGTTCGAGGTGACTTGGCGACTCGAAGATCGCGGCAGTACCCACATCGAGCTGGAGCTCCGAGCGAGCGTTGCGGTACCCCGCCTGCTTCCCGTCGGGGACCTCGCCGACGCATTCGCCCGGGGCTTCGTGGACGCTGCGATCAAGCAGCTGGCGTCCCGCGCCTGAGTTACCGCCTCGCCCCACGCCGCGTTGGCCGCCGCCTGCCCACGTCGTAGACTCGCCAGGTGTCCGACAAGCCGCGCATCAGATGGCTCGATCAGCCTGAAGAGAAGGACTACCTGGCCGCGCACAGCTTTCTGAGCATGGTGCTGGCGCCGGAGCAGCTCGAGCGCACGATCGCTGCGCTTCACACCGCGCCGCTCGGCCGCTGGGCCGCCAAGGACATGCTGCGGGCCGCCGGTCTGCCTCCGCTGCGAGCCAAGGAAAGCACCGAGGTGGCCGAGAAGCTCGAGAAGGTCAAGGACGCCGTCCCGATCTCGCCCGTGCTGCTGGTGGGCGGGATCAGGGACTACCTCGTCATCGCCGACGGATATCACAGGGCCTCGGCGGCCTACCGGGTCGACGAGGACGCGCTCGTGCCGGGCAGGCTCTTCTGGTCGAGCTGAGCGCCCAGGCTGGAGATTCGGCGCACGCGCCGGATGAGCGCGAGCCGCTACACGCTGCGCGCCAGAGCAGAGATGCCTGGTGGGTGCGCGGATTTCAGGATCCTGCGCTTGAGCGCAAGCGCGTGCTCGCCGAGCTGCTCGGGACCTTCCTGCTCGTCCTCGCCGGCGCCGGCCCGGCCGTGGTCTCCGCTGCGAGTCATGTCGAGATCGGCCGTGCCGCAGCCGTCACCGCACCCGGCCTGACGGTTCTCGCTGTGATTCTGTTCATGGGCGCGATCTCAGGCGCCCACCTGAATCCGGTGGTCAGCGTAGCGTTCGCGCTGCGCAGAGACTTCCCCTGGCGCCGTGTCCCCGGGTACGTGCTCGCCCAGCTCGCCGGGGCGGCGCTGTCGGTGCTGTTCCTGCGCCTGATGTTCGGCCGGGTGGGGGGCCTCGGCGCCACCGTGCCGGGGCACGGCATTGATGACGTGCAGGCCGCCTGCATGGAGCTCGTGCTCACCGCTGGGCTCGTCTCCACGATCCTGGGGACGGCATCGCGGGCTCAGAACCTGGGTCCGATCTCGGCGTTCGGCGTCGCCGCCTACATCGTGCTCGCGGGCCTGTGGTCCAGTCCGATCTCAGGCGCCTCGATGAACCCCGCCAGATCGTTCGGGCCGGAACTGCTGCTCGGCGACTTCTCGCATCTGTGGATCTACATCGTCGGTCCGTTCGCCGGCGCCCTGCTCGCAGTCGGCTTCGCGCGCCTGCTGCGCGGGCCGGGCGGGCGCGACCCGCTGGCCTCACGCGCCGCCCAGGGAGGGCAGAGCACGGGCGCCTGAGAGCACTTGGGGCGCAGACGGGCTCGATTTCTGTCTGTTGGCGTTCGTCGCGTAGACGGAGGGCCTGCCACAACCCATCGGGGAGTCATAGGATGGGGAACGTGGAGAGTTCGACGCTCGCTACCAGCCGGTCCTTTGGCGACCTGGAGCGCCATCGGCGCGAGCTGACCGCGTATTGCTACAGGATGCTCGGCTCGCCGTTCGAGGCCGAGGACGCCGTCCAGGACACGCTGCTACGCGCCTGGCGATCGCTCGATCGCTTCGAGGGTCGGGCATCGCTGCGGGGATGGCTCTACCGGATCGCCACCAACGTCTGCCTCGACATGCTCGCTGGAAGGGAGCGGCGGGCCCGGCCGATGGACCTCGCCGAAGCGCACGCGCCCGATACGCCGGTCGGAGAGATGCTCGCCGAGGTCACCTGGATCGAGCCGATCCCCGACGGACGTGTGCTCGGTGAGGGCGATCCAGCCGCCGTAGCGGAGTCACGTGAGACGATTCGCCTCGCGTTCGTGGCGGCGCTCCAGCACCTGCCGCCACGCCAGCGCGCCGCGCTGATCCTCTGCGAGGTGCTGCATTGGAAGGCGGCCGAGGTCGCGGAACTGCTCGACACGAGCGTCGCGGCCGTCAACAGCGCGCTGCAGCGTGCGCGTGCAACGCTCGACAGCACAGAGATCGCCGACCAGGGCGCGGGAGCGCTCAGCGAACACGACAGCGAGCTGCTCAGCCGCTACGTCGAGGCCTTCGAACGCTATGACATGGATGCCCTCACCGCGCTGATCCACGAGGACGCAACCCAGTCGATGCCGCCATTTGAGCTGTGGCTGTCCGGGCGCGAGGACATCTTCGGCTTCTGGCTCGGCCAGGGCGCCCTCTGCAGAGGGTCGCGTGTCCTTCCCACCGTCACCGCCAACGCCTCGCCCGCCTTCGGCCAGTACAAGCCGGCTGAGAACCGTTCCGGCTATGAGCCGTGGGCGCTACAGGTGCTCGAGATCTCAGGGGGACGGATCGTCGAGCTCACCTTCTTCCTGGCCACAGCGACGATCTTTCCGCTGTTCGGGCTGCCTGCGCGGCTCGAGGAGTAGTCGACAGACCGAGCACCTCGCCCAGTCCGACGAGCGTCAGTAGCTCGATCAGTTGCTCGGAGGCCAGCGTCAGGCGCAGTTCGCACCGGTGGCGTCTGGCCGCCAGCGTCAGGCGAGCCAGCGCTTCGAGCGCTACCGCGTCGGCGCGCACCCCCGCCGCCTCACAAACGATCACCTCGACGTCCCCGTCGGCGAGCAGCGCGCAGGTGCGCTCGATCAGCCCCGCTAGATCGCCGCGCTCGAGCGGAGCCTCGATCTTCAGAGCCACGGTCCGCCGTGGCTGGATGGCCATGAGATAAGGACTCGGGTGCGCCTGCAGACTCATCGGTGGAGCAGGCCCCGGCATCGGCGCTGCTCAGCCGCTTGGCCCGAATCGCTCGGTGAGGATGTTGGTCGCAGTGAAGCCGCCCTGCAGCAGCAGATTGCTGGCGGACTCGACGAACCCGTTTGAGCCGCAGACGAACGCTGTCGCTGACGCCGGGCCGGCCTGCGCGATCAGATCTGCATCGATCCTGCCGCGGTGCCCGCTCCATTCCGGAGGGGGATTGCGGGTGTAGGTGAGCAACGTCTCCTCACCCAGCTCATCGGCATAGATCAGCTCCTCGCGAGAGCGCACCGAGTACAGCAGGCGCATCGCGAGCTTCCGGCGCGGCGCGGCGCCGGTGGCGGAGCATCGCCATCAGCGGAACGACCCCCGAGCCGCCGCCCACCAGCAGCGCCGGAGCCTGCCCGCGCCAGACGAAGTAGGACGCAAACGGGCCGCGCAGCTCGATCTCGTCGCCCTCGCGCACCACATCGTGGAAGTACGGCGAGACCTCGCCGTCGGCGAGGCGGTCGATCGTCAGCTCGATCTCGCCGGCGTCGAGTGGGGAGGAGGCAACGGAGTAGGAGCGCTGCGCGCGATAGCCGTCGAGGGCCGTCAGGCGAACGTCGTAGTGCTGCCCGGGCATGTGCGCGATCCACGTCGCTAGCGCGATGCGAAAGGACTTCACGCGCTGGGTCTCGACCTTGATCGAAGTGACCGTGCCCAGTTGCCAGGCGCCGGGCGCGCGCTGTAGCGGCGCTGTCAATCGCTCCAATAGCGCTGCTCCCGCCAGGGATCGCCGTGGTTGTGGTAGCCGTTCTGCTCCCAGAACCCGGGCTCGTCGTGATCGAGCACGCGCAGGCCCGCCAGCCACTTGGCGCTCTTCCAGAAGTACAGATGCGGGACGAGCAGGCGCGCCGGGCCACCGTGCTCGCGCGCCAGCGGCGCGCCCTCGTGCTCGGTCACGACCCATGCCTTGCCGTCCGTGAGGTCCGCCAGCGCCAGGTTCGTCGTATAGCCGCCATATGAGTGCGCCACCACGAAGCCGCCGCGCGGCTCGAGGCCCTCGAGCAGCGTGTCGAGCGACACGCCGCCGAAGCTCGTGCCCAGCTTCGACCACTTGGTCACGCAGTGGATGTCGCAGGGGACCGTCTCGAACGGAAGGGCACGAAACTCGGCTGCTGTCCAGGAGCGTTCCGCGGACACCAGCCCGTCGATCCGAAAGCTCCACTGCTCGGGCTCGACGTTCGGCGTCGGACCGGCGCTCAGCACGGGGAAGCCGGACTCGGCGTACTGACCGGGCGGCAGGCGTGCGGCTAGCTCGGCCGGCACTTGCCGGTGCGATGTGAATCCGCGTGAGAAGAAGTCGCTCATCCGCGTGCAGCCGCTGGGCAGCGCTCCCGTCAGGCCTATTGCAGGTAGTTCTCGACGGTGCCCGCAGCGCGCGCCTGCGCCTCATCTGGATCCTCTCCGGCGGATCGACGCGCGCGCCGCTGGCGCAGCAGATCCCAGCAGCGGTCCAACTCCACCCCCACGGCCTCCATGCGGCTGCGGTCCGCGGCGAGGGCGTCCTCGTCGACCGCGTCGCTCTGCTCGCGTTCGCGCAGGGCGTGCTCCTCCTGCACGAGCCGGTCGATACGGCTGAGAACCGAGTCGTCGTCCACGATCCCAGAGTAGCGCTCACAAGATCTTCACGGTTCGGCGCCGCAAACGGGCAATAACCAGACAATCCCAAACGCAGCATGGGACTCTTCTCAAACGCCAGGCTACGCGGAGGACCCTTTGGACGACTTTCTCAAGGCCCCACTCGAGCACGCACTCACCCGCCGTGCCCTGCTGCGCCAGGGGGGCGCCCTGGCCGCCGCGACTGCCGGTATGACGGCAGGCGGAAGCATCTGGCATCTGGCCTCAGCCGCCGCTGCGATGCGGGTCCCGGACAGCCTGCCCGACCCCAGGCGTCCCGCGGGCACCGCCACCGCGGCGCTGCCGTTCGACCACGTGGTGGTGGTGATGATGGAGAACCACTCCTTCGACAACCTGCTCGGAGCGCTGCCACGCTCGGGGCAGCCCAAGGCACAGGGACTGCGGTTCACCGCGGCCGGCGCAGCGCGAAATTACAACCCGGGCCCCAGCGGCAAGGTCCACTCCTATCCGTTCACCTCCACCGCGCAGGGATCCGGCGTCTCACAGACCTGGAACGCCACCCACCAGCAGATCGACGGCGGCAAGATGGACGGCTTCGTGCAGTCGGTCGACTCGATCCAGCCGATGGGCTACTGGACGCCGGATGTGCTGCCGTTCGCCTACTCGCTGGCCAAGACGTTCACGCTCGCCAACCGCTGGTTCAGCTCCGCGCCATGCCAGACCTACCCCAACAGGCGATTCCTGATGGCTGGGACCGCCTACGGCAACATCTCCACCGACAGTGAAAGCCTGAAAGATCCGCCGCCTCCAAACGGCACGATCTTCGATCGCATGCACGCCTACGGCGTCAGCTGGCGCAACTACTTCACCGACCTGCCGCAGACCGCGATCATTCCCTCGATCGTCGAGAAATATCCCTCGAACATCTCAACGATCGCCCAGTTCTACGCCGACTGCGCCGCCGGCAGCCTGCCGTCGGTCAGCTTCGTGGACCCCGAGTTCGGCGCCGCCTCAGACGTCGGCTCGACGCTCCGCACGCTGCCTGGCCTGGAAGCGCTCGGCGCCAAGCTCGAAACGACCGGCGGCGACGAGGAGGACCCCCAGGACATGTCCTACGGCGAGAACTGGGCCTACTCGGCGCTGAACGCCGTACTTCACTCACCCGCCTGGCCGCGCACGCTGCTGATCTATACCTACGACGAGCACGGTGGCTACTACGACCATGTCCCGCCGCCGAGCGCGATCGCCCCCGACTCGATCCCGCCGAAACTGGGCCCCGAAGATGTCGCCGGCGGCTATGACATCTATGGTCCGCGCGTGCCTGCGGTCGTCGTCTCCCCCTACGCCAAGGCGAACGCGGTGACCGAGGTCGTCCACGACCACACCTCGGTGCTGGCCACGATCGAGGCCAAGTGGAACCTCCCGTTCCTCACCTACCGCGACGCCAACGCCAAGACCGTCAGCGACTTCCTCGACCTCAGCCACGCGAGCTTCATGGAACCGCCCACCATCGCCGCTCCGCCCCCGCCGGTGTCCGCCGTCACAAACCCCTTGAACCAGGAGGCCCAGGTCCAGTGAGAACGCTTCTGAGCAGATGCACCGTCGTTCTGGGCGTCCTCGCCGCGCTGGCGCTGGTGGCGCCGGCGGGAGCAGGCGCTGCGACGCGACCGTACAAGCCGCCGAAGGCGGGCCACGTATTTGTGATCGTGCTCGAGAACGAGAACTACGAAACGACCTTCGGCAACCCCTCCGCCGACCCCTACCTCGCGCAGACGCTTCCCGCGCAGGGCGCGCTGCTAACCAACTACTACGCGACCGGTCATGAGAGCAACGACAACTACATCTCGCTCGTCTCCGGCCAGCCGCCCAACGCCGAGAACCAGGCCGACTGCCAGGTCTTCAGCGAATTCACCGGCGCCGCGACCTTGCCCGGCGGGATCGAGAGCGGCGAGGGCTGCGTGTACCCGTCCTCGGTGGGCAACATCGGCACCCAGCTCTCCGCCGCCGGGCGCAAGTGGAAGGCCTACGAGCAGGACATGGGCAACGATCCCAACCGCGAGACCGCAGCTTGCGGGCATCCCGCGCTGAACGCATCCGATGAAACGCAGAAAGCGCTCGCCGGCGATGGCTACGCAACCCGTCACGACCCGTTCGTCTACTTCCACTCGGTGATCGACGAACAGACCTACTGCGACCAGCACGTCGTCGCGCTCGGAACGCCCAGCGGCGCCATGCCCCCGGCCTCGCTGCACGGCGAGACGGGACTCGCCAAGGACCTCTCGCGCGGGGGGAAAACGCAGAGCTTCTCGTTCATAACCCCCAATCTCTGTGCCGACGGGCACGACTATCCGTGTGTCAACGAAGCGGGTGGCGCCTCGGCGCTCGCGGACATCGACGCCTTCCTCGAAACATGGGTGCCGCGCATCACGAGCTCCTCCGCGTTCCGCCACAACGGACTGCTCGAGATCACCTTCGACGAGTCTGGGGGCCCGACAACGGACTCCACAGCATGCTGTGGAGAGGCTCCGGGACCAGGCTCGCCGCAGCCGGGGATCAGCGGACCGGGCGGCGGACGGGTGGGCGCCGTTTTGATCTCGCCGTTCATCAAGCCGGGCACCGTCACAAGCACCCCCTACAACCACTACTCTTCGCTTGGCAGCTGGGAGTCGCTGCTCGGCCTCGCGCGCCTGGCCGACGCCGCCACGCCCGCTCCCTTCGGCAGCGACGTGTTCACGGCGGTGAAATAGGCGCCGGCGCGGGCGCGCCCCGGCCGCGCCTCTCCGACCACCGGCCTGTCTGGTACCCGGGTCCGGAGGGTCGGGTCCCGAGGGGTCGGCCGCGCCCCTAGTACCCGGGTGCGGAGGGACTCGGGTCGGAGGGGCTCAGGGGGGTGAGATCCGCTCTGCCTCTGCTCGCGCCCGCTCAGCCTCGCTGCGCGCCTGCTCGGCCTGCTCGGCCTTCTGCTGCGCGTCCTGGCCTGCATCGTGAGCGGCGCCCTGCGCGTCCTCAGCGTCGCCCGCACGGCGGGCAGCCTCCGCCTCGAGCTCCTCGGCCTGGCGGCGAGCGTCCTCGGCAGCCTGCCTGCGCTCGTTGATCGCGCTTGCCGCCTCGAACTCGTCCTCCGTCGCCACCGTGACCCCATACAGCTCGCCGAGCCGTTGCGCGTCATCGCGCCCGAGGCCGTCACCGGTGCGAACCTCCGAGCCGCCGCGGTCGATCTGCTCGGCCGTGTAGGGCACCTTGACGTAGTCGCGCCCCACCGACGCGCCGGCCAGCGGAATCACACTCGAGTGGCGTCCCAGCAAGCCGCTCTTGACCGATACGAACACCGCCTCGCCGGAGCTGGAGGAGTAGAAGACCTCGTCGAGCTTGCCCACCCGCTCGCCGCTGGCGTCGAGCACCTCCTGACCCAGCCACTCCTCGATCTGCTCAACGCTCAGCATGTGTGGACACTACCCCGGATCCGTCCTTTCCTATCTGGCGCCATGGCTCGCTCCATCGCGCGCGATCGCTCTCCTCCGCCTCGCGCGCTCGCTCTCTGCCTCGCGCGCTCGCTCTCTCCGCCTCGCGCGCTCGGTCTTTCGCCGATCGCACAGGCGTTAGCGTTCACCTCGACTCACCAAGGCAGAGAGGAGCTGTGCATGACCGTCCGTCCCACGAGCTCCGTACGCTCGGGCCTGCTCGACAGCGCTCCCTCGGGCGGGCTCGTGGTTGGGGCGATCGCCTCTGTGCAGTTCGGCTCCTCGCTGGCGGCGACGCTGTTCCACACGCTCGGCCCGGCGGGCACCGTGTTCTTGCGCCTCGCTTCGGCCGCATGCGTGCTCGTGCTCCTGGCGCGACCGGCGTTTCGTGGCCGCTCAGGACGTGAGCTGCTACTCGTTCTCGTCTTCGGGTTCGTGCTCGCCGGCATGAACCTGTCCTTCTACGAGGCCCTCGCGCGGATCCCGCTGGGAATCGCAGTGGCGATCGAGTTCCTCGGCCCGCTCGCCGTTGCGCTCGCCGGCTCGCGCAGGCGTCTGGATCTGCTCTGGGTCGTGCTCGCCGTCGCAGGCATCCTCGCCCTGACGCGCGGCACGGCGCATCGCCTGGACGGGCTCGGGATCGCCTTCGCGCTGCTTGCGGCCTGCCTGTGGGGGAGCTATATCCTGCTCAACGCGCGCCTCGGCAAAGCTTTCGAGGGCTCCTCGGGGCTGGCGCTGGCGATGGTGCCGGCTGCCCTGCTGACGTTGCCGTTCGGCGTTGTGGCGGGCGGCTCGCAGCTACTGACGCCCAGCTCGCTTGCGCTCGGGAGCGCTGTCGGAATGCTCTCCTCGGCGATTCCCTATTCGCTCGAGGTCGAGGCGCTGCGCAGGATCGCGGCGCCGGTCTTCGGCGTCCTGATGAGTCTCGAGCCCGCCGTGGCGGCGCTGGCCGGGTTCCTCGTCCTGGGCCAGAACCTCGATTCTCGCGCGCTCGCTGGGATCGCGCTGGTCATCTGCGCCTCGCTCGGCGCCGCGCGTAGCGCGTCCTCTGCGCAGGTCGCGCTGCAGTGAGGCGCCCGCTGACGGACCATCGGCCCGCGCGAAACCCGGTATGACATTCGCGCCCACTAAGGTCCAGGAAATGAGCTACACCCCGGACCCCCAGATCCTCGAGCGCTATGCCTCGGTCCTCGTTGACTTCGCACTCGGCGGCGGTCGCGGAGTGCAGCCGGGAGAGGTCGTGCGTGTCGTCGCGCCGGAGAGCGCAAAGCCGCTGTACGCCGAGCTCAACAAGGCCGTCTGGCGAGCGGGCGGCCACGTCATCGGCGGCTACCAGCCCGACGACGACGACGCCATCAACCTCTCTCGCGACTTCTACGAGCTCGCCGACGACGCCCAGCTCGACCGCTTTCCGGGGAGCTACATGCGCGGACTGGTCGACGAGATGGACCACCAAGTCTCGATCATCGCCGAAAGCGACCCGCACGCGCTCGACACGGTCGATCCAGCGCGGATCATGCGCCGTGGCAAGTCCATGCGTCCGCTGCTGGACTGGCGCGGTGAGAAGGAGAACGCGGGCAGGTTCACCTGGACGCTCGGCCTCTACGGCACAGCGGCGATGGCTGCCGAGGCGGGAATGAGCGAGGAGGAGTACTGGGAGCAGATCGTGCACGCCTGCTTCCTCGACGCCGAGGATCCCCTCGCCGAATGGCGCGAGGTGGGCGAGCGGCTGGATCGCACGCGTGAGCGACTCGACGCCCTGGAGATCGAGCGCCTGCACGTTGTGGGTGAGGACGCCGATCTGTGGGTGAGCGTCGGCGAGCGGCGCCGCTGGCTCGGCGGCCGCGGGCGCAACATCCCGAGCTTCGAGATCTTCACGAGCCCCGACGGGCGTGGAACCGAGGGCTGGATCTACTGCAACCAGCCGCTCTACCGCTACGGCAACCTCGTCAAGGGCGTACGGCTGAGATTCGCCGAGGGACGCGTGGTCGAGGCCAGTGCCGAGGAGAACGAGCGCGTCCTGACGGAGATGATCGCCACCGAGGGGGCCGATCGCGTGGGCGAGTTCTCGCTCACCGACCGGCGCTTCTCGCGGATCACGCGCTTCATGGCCCACACGCTCTACGACGAGAATGTGGGCGGCGCCTTCGGCAACACCCACATCGCGCTCGGACGCGCCTATCAGGACGCGTTCGCGGGGGACCCCAGCGAGCTCGCTCCCGAGCAGTGGGAGCAGCTCGGCTTCAACAACTCCACCGTGCACACCGACATCGTCTCCACCACCGACCGCACCGTCACCGCTGAGCTGCGCGGGGGCGGCGAGCGGGTGATCTACCGCGACGGCGAGTTCCAGCTCGACTGAAGCTCACGAAACTCCGGCGCGCGCGACGCGAACTCCGCCCGGCGCGCGCGACGCGAACTCCGCAGGATGCGCGCGACGCGAACTCCGCGGGGTCGCGAAGGTGTAGCGTCCAAAAGGGGTTTCGCGGTGTCCGTTACGGGCATCTGAGCCAACGGAGCGCAATCAGACCGGCCGAAGGAGAACGATGGGCTTTGACCAGTACCACGAGCCGCCCGCAGAGCTGCCCGAGCAGACGCGCACGTTCGCCAGGCTCTGCGCCTCGCTGACCGAGGAGGCGGAGGCGATCGGCTGGTACGAGCAGCGCCTGGCGCTGGAGCGCGATCCCGAAGCCCGCGCGGTGATGGCCGATGCGGTCGGCGAGGAGTTCAAGCACTTCAGCATGGACCTCGAGTTCCTGCTGCGGCGCACGCCCAAGTGGCGCGAGATCGCGCGCGGGGTTCTCTTCCAGGAGGGCGACATCGTCGAGCACGGCGAGGCCGCCGAGGCCGCTGCCGGAGACGAGGGCGGCGAGACGCCCGCCGGCGGGGCTTCCGAGCGCTCGCTCGGGCAGGGCGAATCGCTCGGTATCGGCAGCCTGAGGGGGGAGGGGCTGTGAGTCATCTCCTGCGCGAGCACGCGCCGATAACAGCCGAGGGCTGGAAGCTGATCGATGAAGAGGCCCGCGAGCAGCTGCTGCCCGGACTCGCTGCGCGCAGGCTCGTCGATTTCAGCGGTCCTCGCGGCTGGGAGCACTCGGCCACCAACCTCGGCCGTGTGGAGTCCGACGATGTGAGCGAGGCCGACGGCGTGCAGGCCAATCGCCGGGTCGTGCAGCCCCTGCTCGAGTTGCGCACCCCGTTTGTGGTTTCGCGCGAGGAGCTTCGCGCGGGAGACCGCGGCGCCGAGGATGTCGACTTCGAGGACCTCGATGCTGCTGCCCAGCGGATCGTGGTGGCCGAGAACGTCGCGGTCTTTCACGCGTGGCCCAAGGCCGGGGTGGAGGGCATCACGCAGAGCTCGCCGCACGAGCCGCTCGTGCGCGGGCGGGACTTCGATCGCTATCCGGCGCATGTGGCGCGCGCCGTGGAGCTGCTGCTGCGCAGCGGCATCGGAGGGCCCTACGGCATTGCGCTGGGACGTGAGGACTACACGAGCGTGGTCGAGACCTCCGAGCACGGTGGCTATCCACTGCTCGATCACCTGCGCAAGATCCTGGGCGGAGCGATCGTATGGGCGCCTGGGGTCAGCGGCGCGGTCGTGCTGAGCATGCGCGGAGGCGACTTCGCCCTCGAATCCGGCCAGGACATCTCCGTCGGCTACCTCGCGCACGACATCGACAGCGTGACCCTCTACCTCGAGGAGTCCTACAGCTTCCGTGTGCTCACGCCCGAGGCCGCCGTGGCGATCATCGGCCCCGCGAACAGCTAGATGGACTCGGTCGAGAGGGTGCCCTCGAGCACGCGCCGGCGTCGCGCCAGCCACTGCTCGAAAACCCACAGCAGCACGCCGATGCCGGCCAGGCTGCCTCCGAGCGCCGAGACTGCGCTCCACCCGCCCGCGTCGTAGACCGCTGACGCGAGCGCCGAGCAGATCGCTGCCGAGGCGAACACCGAGGTCATGTAGGCGGTGGTCAGACGACTGCGCGCGGAGGGAACCAGCGCATAGATCAGGCTCTGGTTGGTGATTTGGGCGCCCTGCACGCCGAAGTCGAACACGGCGATGCCGAGGATCAGCGCCGCCAGCGAGCTCGCGCCGGCGGCGATCAGCGCCCAGGAGATCAGCATCGCGAGGAAGAACACGCCGGTCGAGCGATGGTGGCGGCCGCGGTCTGCCATGCGTCCGGCCGCCTGCGCTGCCAGCGCACCGACGAGACCGACCAGTCCGAACAGCCCGATCGTCGCGTCGGTGTAGCGGTAGGGAGAGCCGGCCAGCAGGAAGGCGATCGTGGTCCACAGCACGCTGAACTGCCCCATCCCAAGCGTGCCGTAGAGCATCCGCATCCGCAGCGTCGGCTGCTCGGCTATCAGCCGTGCGACAGACCGCAACAGGCTCGGATAGGAGACCTCGGTCGTTGGACGGATCTGTGGAAGCGCCCTGCGCAGGACGGCTGCCAGCGCCAGCATGAGCGCTGCCGAGACGCCGAAGACCAGTCGCCAGCCGCCAGCGGCTGAGATCGCCCCGCTGGCCGTTCGGGCGACGAGGATGCCGACAAGCAGTCCGCTCATGACGTTGCCGACGACCTTTCCGCGTTCCTCCTCGGCGGCGAGCGTGCTCGCCATCGGAACGAGGATCTGGGCGACCACCGAGGTCACGCCCACCACCGCCAGCGCTGCGGCGAGCATCAAGAAGTCCGCGGCCGCGGCGGTCGCCGCGAGCGCCAGCGCTGTGATCAGCAGGATCCGGACGATCAGCTTGCGGCGCTCGAGCAGATCGCCGAGTGGCACCAGCAGCACGAGTCCCGCCGCATAGCCGACCTGCGATGCGGTGACGAGCAGGCCCGCGGTGCCGTCGGAGACGGCGAAGTCGTGGGCGATCGTGCTCAGCAGGGGCTGTGCGTAGTAGATGTTGGCGACCGCCGCCCCGCAGGCGACGGCCATCAGCGCCACCAGGCGCCCGGAGATGCGCTGCTCGGATTGGCTGGTTGTGCTGCTCATCCCCGAGAGGTTAGGAAGGCGCCGCGGACGCGCTCTAGATGTGCGCCGGTTGCGGCGCAGGCACGCTTCAGCGTTGGGCTCGGGCGCACTCGATGCACAGCACGCTCTCGGGCGCCGCACGCAGGCGCGCGGGTGCGATCGGATGACCGCAGCTGTCACAAAGCCCGTAGGTGCCGTCCGCCAGCTTGGCGATCGCACGGTCTATCCGCTGCATCGAGGTCTCCAGGCTGTGGCCGACGCCGACATCGGTGAGCCTGCTCACCGCCTCGGTCGTCCCGTCGCCGATGCGCTTGCCGAAGTTCAGGTCGGCGCCCCGCTCCGGCGCGCGGGCGAGCACCTCGAGCCGTTCGCTCAGCTCTGTGCGGCGTGCGCGCAGGGCGCGCTCGACCTGCTCGAGATCCAGCCCCGTGCTCTCTGCGTTCGTCTCGCCCATAGCCCATGCTGCCACAGCCGTGGCGCCGTCCTCGACCGCGGCCCCACAGCTTGGCGCGAGCCGGACGCTAAGGTCATGCCCCAATGGCTCGCGTGAACATCGATCCGAGCGAGGTCGGTGACCCTGCCTTCTACAAGCTGCTGACCGCGGTCGTGGTGCCCCGGCCGATCGCCTGGGTCTCCACGCTCTCGGCCGAGGGAGTCGAGAACCTCGCGCCCCACTCGTTCTTCACCGTGGCCGCGATCGATCCGCCCGTCGTGCAGTTCACCTCGGTCGGACGCAAGGACTCACTCAACAACGTGCAGGCCACCCTCGAGTTCGTCGTGAACGTCGCCCCGCGTGCAATGTTCGAGCAGGTCAACGCGTCGGGCACGGCCTTTCCCGCGTGCCAGAGCGAGTTCGACGCCGTGGGGATCGAGCGCGAGGAGAGCCTGCTCGTCGCCCCGCCGCGGGTCGCGGGCTCGCCTGTGGCGCTGGAGTGCGTCCTATACGACACGTTGAGCATCGGCATCTCGACCGTGGTGCTCGGACGGGTGGTGAACGCGGCGATCGCCGAGGAGGTGATCGAGGACGGCCACCCTGTGGTCGAGCGCCTCGCGCCGCTCGCGCGCCTCGGGCGCGATCAGTGGAGCGATCTTGGCCCGGTCCGCGAGATCTCGCGTATCGCCTACGAGCGCTGGCCCGGACACTACTCGCGCGGCTCCACCACGTAGCGTTCGGGCACGATCCGCTCGCTGCGCTTCGGTGGACGCTGATAGTCACGGTGCTGGCGCGGCGGGAGCTTCACCCGCTTCTTGTGGTCGAGGTGAGCGTAGGGGACGATCGAGAGCAGGTGGCCGATCAGGTTCAGCCGCGCCGTGCGCTTGTCGTCGGCCTCGACCACATGCCAGGGGCTCGCCTCGGTGTCGGTGCGCTCGAACATCCGGTCCTTGGCCTCGGCGTAATCGACCCAGCGGGCGCGCGCCTGCAGGTCGATCGGGCTGAACTTCCAACGCTTGCGGGGATCCGTGAGCCGTTTCTCGAAGCGCCGCTCCTGCTCGCTGTCGCTGACCGACAGCCAGTACTTCACGAGCATGATCCCGTCGTTGATCAGGGCCTGCTCGAACTCCGGACAGAAGCGCAGGAACTCCTCGTACTCCGCGTCGCTGCAGAAGCCCATCACCCGCTCCACCCCGGCGCGGTTGTACCAGCTGCGATCGAACAGCACGATCTCTCCAGCGGCGGGCAGGTGCTCGACATAGCGTTGGAAGTACCACTGCGTGCGCTCACGCTCACCCGGCGTGGGCACCGCCACGACGCGGCAGCCGCGCGGGTTCAGGAAGGCGACGATGCGCTTGATCACGCCGTCCTTGCCGGCCGTGTCGCGCCCCTCGAAGACGACGACGAGTCGCCTTCCTTCGCCCACCAGCCACTCCTGCATGTAGACCAGCTCGGTCTGCATGCGCAGCAGCTCCTTCTCGTACTGCTTTTCGCTGAGCCGCAGAGCCATGGGCACGGCCGCATTCTCCCACCTGGCGCAGGCGCGCCCGGACACGCCGGCCGGAGTTGCAACCATGGGCGCGTGAAGAGCGATCTGCAGGAGCGCCCCGAGGTCGCCGCAAGCGAGCTGGCGGTGCCCGAGGAGCTCAGCCGGCGCAGGCTGCGCACGCGGGTGCTGTTCGCGGTCGCGCTCGTGGCGGTGGTCGTGGCAGTCGTGACGCTCCTGCCTGGACTGGGCACGCTTCGCTCGCGCCTGGCGCACGCCGATCCGGCGTGGCTCGCGCTGGGGGTCCTCTTGAAGCTGCTGTCCGGCCTCGGCTACGTGGTCGTCTTCCGGATGATCTTCTGCAGGCGCATGAGCTGGCGCGTCAGCTACCAGATCGGCATGTCGGAGCTGGGCGCCAACGCGCTGCTTCCGACCGGTGGAGCCGGCGGGCTCGCGCTCGGGGCGTGGGCGCTCAAACGCGGCGGCATGCAGGCCACCGAGATCGCGCGACGCACCGTCTCCTTCTTCCTGCTCACGAGCGTCCCCAACGTCCTCGGTGTGATCGTGCTCGGCCTGGCGCTGGCGCTCGGGATCTTCTCCGGCGAGAGCAACCTGCTGCTGACCGCGGTCCCCGCCGCGGTTGCCGCGACGGCGGTCGCTGCAACGCTGATGGCGGGTCGCGTGGCAGGGCGCTGGGGCGCGCGTCTGAAGCAGCAGGACGCCGCAGGCGAGCCCGCTCCCCGGACGCGGGCGCTGTGGAAGGCGCTCACAGCCCTGGCGGACGGCGTCGAGGAGGCGCTCTCGCTGCTGCGCGAGGGCAACCTGCTGCTGGTGGCCGGCCTGCTCGCGTACCTGATCTTCGACGTGTTGATCCTGTGGGCCGCCTTTCGCGCGCTCGGAGCGGCGCCGTCGCTCGCGGTGCTCGCACTCGCCTACCTGATCGGGGAGCTCGGCGGCCTGATCCCGATCCCGGGTGGCATCGGGGGTGTCGACGCGGGTCTCGTGGGCACGCTGGCGCTCTATCACGTCTCGCTCACCTCGGCGGTCGGCGCGGTGCTCGCCTATCGCGCGGTCGCCCTATGGGTGCCCGCGGTGGCTGGCGGCGCGGCGTTCGTGTGGCTGCGGCGCACGCTGCGCAACGAGGCGGCCGCCGTGGCCGTGTGTGCGCCGCAGGGCGAGATGGAGGTGATCGGCCGCGGGCATGTGGTGGTGCGCGCCGAATAAGTGCCATGCTCAGAAGCGATGAGTGATCCCTACGCTCCCGCGCTCGATCGAAGCGATGATGAGGGGACGCTCGAGCTGACGGTCGGATGCCGCTTCGGCGTGGAGTCGAGTCAGGCGGCGGCCGCGGTGCTGCAGGTGGCGCCATCGCGCCGCCGCGGGGTGGGCGTTCGCGGCGAGCGCTGGGAGACCGTCGCCGAGCATCATGGCTACATCGATGGCTACGGCAATCGCTGCGAGCGCTTCGAGCTCGCCGCCGGCGCCTCGGAGATCGCCTACCGGGCGCAGATCGCGTTGGCCTCGCCGCACGACCGGATCGAGCCCGAAGTCGCCGAGACCCCGGTCGGCGAGCTGCCCGACGAGGTCCTCAGCTTCGTCATGCCGAGCCGCTTCTGTCTCCCCGATGAGCTCGGACACGAGGCCTGGCAGCGTTTCGGCGCGATCGCGCCCGGGTGGACGCGCGTCCAGGCGATCGTCGACTTCGTACACGATCACCTCGAGTTCGTGCCGGGAGCGTCGAACCCGTGGACCACGGCAGCCGACGCCTACCGCGCCGGACAGGGGGTGTGCCGCGACTTCGCGCACCTCGCGATCACGTTCTGCAGGGCGCTGAACATCCCCGCGCGTTACGTCTTCGGCTACATCCCCAACATCGGCGTCCCGGTCCCAGCGGAGGCGATGGACTTCGCCGCCTGGTTCGAGGTCTATCTCGACGGCCGCTGGCACACCTTCGACGCACGCAACAACACGCCGCGAGTCGGACGAGTGGTGGTCGGCCGCGGCCGCGACGCGATCGATGTCGCGCTGATCACCTCCTTCGGCCCGCTCACGCTGACCGGGTTCGAGGTCACGGCTGAGCGCATGCTCGATTAGCTCGTTCGAGCGCCAGGTTTCGTGTACGGCCGCTTGAGGCCCTCTTCCTCCAGAGAGGACCGCATGGGCGATGTCGCTGTCAGCTCTACCGTCGCTCGCTTCGACCTCCAATGAATCTGCGTTTTGCGACCGGTTATAAGGTGGTAGAACAGACCGCGTGAGAAGGCGAGCACGATGTCACTGATCTATTCGATGGGCGTTTCTGTGGACGGCTTCATCACCGATCGCGAGGGCGGTTTCGGGTGGACTGTCCCTGATGAGGAGCTGTTCCGCTTTCATCTGGCGCGGGTGAGCGAGCTTGGCTGCCATCTGTGTGGCCGCAAGCTCTACGAGACGATGCTGGTGTGGGAGACGGATCCGTCGCTGCGAGACACCGAGCTTGACGCCGCGTTCGCCGACGTCTGGTGCGCCCTTCCGAAGGTGGTCTTTAGCCGCACGCTCGACAGCGTCCAGGGCAATGCTCGGCTCGCTGAGACGTCAGTGGCCGAGGAGGTCGCCACCGCGTTGGGCGCGACTGAAAAGGACATCGAGATCGGTGGCGCCGGACTGGCTGCGCAGGCGATTGAGCTGGGCCTCGTCGACGAGCTGCGTCTGTTCCGCAATCCGATCGTCGTTGGTGGCGGCACGCCGTTCCTGCCGCCGGTCGCCGATGACGTTCGACTAGACCTGCTCGAGACCCGAACGTTCGGAGCGCGCGTGATCTATGAGCGCTACAGGAGCGCCCGCGACTCCTCAGACTGACTGCCGCATCAACCACGACTTCTGGATGTCGCCAATTGACAGTCCCCTTCCTCACAGCGAGAGTGATGAATTGGACGAAAGCAGGCGTGCGGTAGATAGGTAGCGCCGCCCCTCCGCGAGCGTCTGGCCGAGGCGCTCGAACTGCCTTACACGGGCCTGGCCGTCGATGGCGCGTAGGAGCGACGCGCTTGGTGTGCAGGTGCCACGGCTGGCAGGCCCTTAGGATCTCGGCTGTGTGGCTGATCGAAGGTATCGCCAAGGACCACGACGCGCTGCTCGTGGACCCCGGCGCGCCGGCGCCTGGGCTCGTGCTCCCGGACGCGGTGCACCTGACGGCCCGCGGGCAGGCTCGGCTCGCGTGGCTGGCGGCGCCCGAGCTCCAGCGGGCCGGGCTGGTGGTCGCGGACGGTGCCCTGAGCGACGCACTCGCGCCGCTCAGCCGCAGCGCCCGCGTGCGCTACGCGCTCAGACAGGGAGCGAGCGCCCAGCTGCGCGACTGGCGCCGGCGCGCGTTCGAGGAGGCCCGGCGCAGGTGGGTCGAAGGCCGCCCTTGAGACTGCTCTGGCGGGTACGTGCGCTGAGAGTGCGGCGGCGCGCTCGCGGCTGGGTCCGGATCGAGCGGTCGGTGCGGATCGATCGCGGCGTGCGCATCGAGGTCGAGCGTGGGGGGCGCCTGGCCGTCGGTCGCAACACTCACCTCGAGCGCGGCGCACGGATCTTCGTGCGCGCCGGCGTGGTCGAGCTGGGGGCCGGCATGGCCGTTGGCGAAAGCTCGACGATCATCGCGGTCGAGCGCATCACGATCCACGACCGGGTGCGTCTCGGAGCGCGCTCGGCTGTGATCGACTTCGGCCCCGGAGCAGACGCCAGCGAGCTTCCCCTGCGCAAGCAGCGTGTCAGCTCACGGGCGATATCGATCGGGGAAGGCGCCGAGCTGGGAGCGGCCAGCGCGGTGCGAGCGGGGGCCGCCATCCCCGCCGGCGGGTCGGTTGCGCCCGGCGCGCTCGTCGGCCTGCACGACGGTGCGCTCTCGCACGCGCAAAGTGCCGCTGAGAAGCTCTAGGCCGCCTGGTCGCGAGCGACGCCGGCAGCCAGCTGGCGTCCCTGGGCCACGCCGGCTGCGATCACCTCGTCGCGACGTGCGGGATTCATCAGGTCGATGCCGAGCGCGGTGGCGCTCGGGCCATCGGGGTTGATCGTGCTCACGCTGGCGCCGCGATGCCTGACCGCCAGCGCCTCGGTCGCCGCCACGCCACGGGAGAGCGGCCCGAGCGTGGCCGTGAGGCCGCCGAAAGCGGGGCGCAGCGAGCCCGTCGGATTGAGGCAGAGCACGCTCTGTCCGGCGCCGGCCTCGGCGGCATCGATGTTGGTCGGGCTCCAGACGCCGCCGTCGACGTAGCTGCGCTCGCCCGCGCGCACCGGGACGAACACGCCGGGTATCGAGCAGGAAGCCTCCACGGCGAGCGCGACCGACAGCTGCGGCGAGCCGGGTGCGCCGAAGACGACGCGGGTCCCGCTCTCGACGTCCACGGCAACGATCCGCAGGCGCCCGTCCCAGCGTGCCGCGGATTCTTCCACGGCGCGTCTGAGCGCGGACAGCGAGCGCCGGCCCTGCGGCACCCGGTTGAGCGCGGCGCGGCGCAACAGCGCCCCGCCGCGGGCGGTCGAGCTCAAGGCGAGCGACGCCAGCGGAGCCGCGGCGGCGCTGCCGGCTCCGGCGGCGGCGAGCATCAGCGCGAGCGGACCGCTGCCCGCCTGGTGCTCGGCGGCGATCGCGGGCTGCTCGGGCAGGCGCCCGAGCCGTGCGCCGGGCTCGAGCCCGGTGGCCAGCGAGGCTGCGACGATCGAGCCGGCCGAGGTCCCGAGATACTGCCCGCAGCCGCGTGAGTCAAAGCCTTCGCCCTCGTCCAGTCCCGCGAGCACGGCGCTCATCCAGGCCTCGCCGAGGATGCCTCCGCCGCCGAGGACGAGTACGTCGGGGGTTTGCAGGCTCACCGCCGAGCGCTCCTAGGTGGTTGATTTCGCGGCGGGGTGCCGTGGTCCGGGATGCGGATGGTCGAGTCGGGCAAGGACGCAGGCCGAAGGCCCTGCTGGTGGCAGGGCCGAGGTCGAGGACACCGCCCGGCGAAGGCCAGACGGCGGTGCGTGGCCGTGGAATCAACCATCTAGGCGTAGGCCGCGGTGAGCGGGCTGGCCTCGGCGGGGAGTACGGCGTGGAGCAGCCCGGGGAGGCGGGCGTCGAGGTCCTCCCTGCGCAGGACGGTCAGCTTGGTCGTGCCGGCGAAGGACTGCTGGATCACGCCCGCCTCGCGCAACACGCGAAAGTGATGTGTGGCGGTCGACTTCGAGACGCCCAGCCGGAGGCTTCCGCAGGGCACCGGCTCGAGCTGGTCGGCGAGCAGCCGCACGATCTGCAGGCGCTGTGGATCGCTCAGGGCGTGAAGCACGGCCGCGAGCTCGATCTGGTCTCTGGAGGGGTGGTGGAGGGTGGTCATCTGTGCCGCCACGTACGTCTAGTTCGATGGTGTTCGAACAACATGCTACGGTGATCATCGTACCATCAAATCTAGGAGAAATCGATGGCTGCGCCAACCTCGACAACCCAGAAGCCCGTCCCCACATCCGCCCATACGTCTGCCCGCACGTCCGTCCACGCCACGGCCGCGCGCTTGGCGGCCGGCGCCCCGCGCGGCTCCAAAGCGGTGCTGGTGCTGGTTTGCCTGGCGCAGTTCATGGTCATCCTCGACGTGTCGATCGTCAACGTCGCGCTTCCCTCGATCCGCTCGGGTCTGCACTTCTCGACGACCGGGCTGCAGTGGGTCGTCAACACATACACGATCACCTTCGGCGGCTTTCTGATGCTCGGCGGACGCGCCGCCGACCTGCTCGGCCGCCGCCGCGTGTTCCTCGCGGGCACTGCACTGTTCAGCGTCGCGTCGCTGCTGTGCGCGCTGGCGAGCTCACGTGGGCTGTTGCTGGGGGCGCGGGCGCTGCAGGGCTTCGGTGGCGCTGTGCTCTCTCCTGCGAGCCTGTCGATCATTACCACCTCCTTCAAGGAGGGAGCCGAGCGCAATCGCGCGCTCGGCGTGTGGGGCTCAGTGGCGGGCCTCGGTGGCGCCTCGGGCGTGCTCTTCGGTGGCCTGCTCACGCAGGGTCTCGGCTGGCCGGCGATCTTCCTGATAAACGTGCCGGTGGGCGCTGCGGTGATCTTTGCGGGACGCAGCGTGATCGCTGAGAGTCGCAGCGAGCAGGCACAGAGGCACTTCGACCTCGCCGGCGCGGTGCTGATCACCGCCGGCCTGGTGGTCGCCGTGTACGGGATCGTGCGCAGCGAGACGCTGGGGTGGGTGTCGGTCGGCGTGCTCGGCCCGATCGCCGGGGCGGCGGTGCTGCTGGCGCTGTTCGCGCTGGTGGAGGGACGCTTCGCCAGCGAGCCACTGATGCCGTTGTCGATATTTCGCATGCGGCGCCTGCGCGCAGCCAATCTCGTGGTCGCGCTGCTCTACTCGGGCGTGTTCTCGATGTGGTTCTTCCTGACGCTGTACCTCCAGGGGGTTCTCCACTACAGCGCGCTGCGCGCCGGGCTGTCGTTCCTGCCGTTGACGCTAAGCATCGTCGTCACCTCCTCGATCGCGCCGCGCCTGGTGGCGAGCTTTGGCGTGCGCCGCGTTCTCGCCGGGGGGATGCTGAGCGCGGCCGTGGGGATGGCGCTCCTGACCGGCGTGCGGCCTGGCGGCAGCTACCTCGCCACGGTGCTTCCCGGCGGCGTCCTAGCGGCGGCCGGGCTCGGCCTGTCGCTGGTGCCGGCGACGATCGCTGCGGTGCAGGGCGTCTCAGCGGCGCAGAGCGGTCTCGCGTCGGGGCTGCTGAACACCTCCCGCCTCGCCGGTGGGGCGCTCGGCCTGGCCGTGTTGAGCACGCTCGCCGATTCGCACACACGCGCCCAGCTCGCGCATGGCGCCAGCGGCCTCGGCGCATTGACGAGCGGCTACCAGCTCGCGCTCGGCGTCGGCGCCGCGATGTGCCTGGCGGGGGCGCTCGTGGCCGGGCTGTTGCTGCGCCCGGCGCCTGCCGTGGCGCCACAGGAGACGCTCGCCGCGGTCACGCGCTGTCCCGAGCGCGTCGCAGCGCAGTAGATCCGGCGAGTTCGTCGATGCGGAACTACGGCTGAGCGCAGCGGCGAGTCCTACATCCGGAACGCGCCCCGCAGTAGAAGCTGCACAAACCTCACAAAACGCGCAAAATCCGCGTATCATGAGCAGCGGCGGAAGTGCGACGGGGCGCAGACGACTGTAACCCGCGACACGGCGGGCACGGAATGAGTTCAACGGTTGGGAGCGGAATTGCCATGACGGCTAAGCGAGCTGCGCGAGCGGCTCTGGTTGTGACCTCTATGCTTGGCCTGCTCCTCCTCGCCCCCGGCGCGGTGGCGATCGCATCGGCGTCGCTGACGATCACCACGCCGACCGCCGGCACCAGCTCCAATGCCGCGCCCGCATTCGCGGGTAAGAGCAGCGATACGCTCGATCCGATCACGCTCAATGTCTATTCCGGCGTGCCGCCCGGTACACCGGTCGAGACGCCGCCGGTGAGCATGAACACCCTCGCCGAATCGTGGGAAGCCACCTCTCAGGGCCTCCCCGACGGGCAGTACACAGCAGTCGTCGAACAGGCGAGCAACGCCCCCGCCTCGGTCACGTTCACCGTCGACACGACCAGGCCTGTGGTGACGATCGTGCAGCCCGTGACGCCGACCAGCAATCCGACGCCGACGCTGACGGGCGCAGCCGGTACGCAGCCGGGCGATTCAGCCACCGTGACGGTGACGATCTACGAAGGGGGCGAGGTTGGGGGCACCCAGGTGGCGACGGCGGCTGTGCCCGCGAGCGAAGGCGGATGGACCTATCCCGCGCCGCATCTCACCGACGGCACCTATACCGCCCGTGCGGTTCAGCAGGACGAAGCCGGAAACACGGGCAGCAGCGAAGCGGTCACGTTCAGGGTCGATACGACTGCGCCGACGGTGACCATCCAGCAGCCGACGACGCCGACCAGCAATCCGACGCCGACGCTGACGGGCAGCGGTGGCGAAGCTCGTGGCGACGGCGAAGTGCAGGTGACCATTTACACCAGCGAAAGGATCGTCGAGGAAACAGCGAGGACTGGCGTGAGCGGTTCGGAATGGTCCTACACGCCCGAAAGATCGCTCCCCGACGGCACTTACACCGCACAGGCTGTGCAGGAAGACACGGCCGGCAACGTGGGGCGAAGCACCGAAGTCACCTTCACGGTCAACACGCACGCTCCGGCGGTTACGATCGCTCGTCTACCCACCCCTTCAAACGACGCCGCGCCGACGCTCAGCGGAACCGCCGCGATGCCACCGCTCGCGGGCCCGAGCGTGCGCGTGACGATCTATGAAGGCAGCTCGATCGAAGATTCCGTCGTCGAAACGAAGACCGTCGCGGTGAGCGAATCGAAGTGGTCCTACGTCACGGCGCATCTCAACGATGGGGTCTACACCGCCCAAGTCGTACAGGGCAACGGCGCTCACCACGTCGGCGCCGCCGCGGTCGAGTTCGTCATCGACACCCAACCGCCTGCGCTGACGCTGAGCTCACCTTCGAATGATTCCGTGCTCGAAACCTCACGCCCCACGTTCAGCGGCCGCGTGGGGACGGCAAGCGGCGACCACGCAGCCGTGAAACTGAGGATCTACGCGGGGGCATCGACTTCTGGAAGCCCAATCCAAGCTTTCGAAGTCGCTGCCAGCGCGACGACTTGGACGAGTGGCGGCGCAGGCCCCACGCTCGGCAACGGGATCTACACGGTCGTGGCCGAACAGACCGACGAAGCCGGCAACGCCGGTCTCGGCACGGCCACGTTCGCGATCGTGGTGGCGGTCCCGCCCGCTCCTACGCAGTCGCCCTCGCCACCTACTGCCTCCTTCCAATGGTTCCCAGCCACACCGCACGTCGGCGAACCGGTCTCGCTGGTGTCCACCTCCAACGACACCGGCAGCCCGATCACCGCCTTCAGTTGGGCGCTCGCGAGCGATGAACCGCTGAGGGCCGGCGAACACGTGCTCACAACCACGTTCCAGACGAGCGGAGCGCACCTCGTTCGCCTGCGGGTGACTGACGCCAACGGCCTGTCGAGTGAAGTCGCCGAGACGGTCACCGTGGCCCCGACCGTGCTCAGGCTGATGCAGCCGTTCCCGGTCGTGCGGATCGCCGGCTCTGTCGGCTTCACGAGCGTCCGGATCACCCTGTTCACCGTGCTCGCTCCGATCGGAGCCAAGATCAGCGTGGTCTGCCACGGCCGCGGATGCCCACCGCACTCGCAGAGCTTCCTGGTGGCGCGCAGCGCGAAGGTGCACGGCGCAACCAGGCTGATAGCGCTCGGGCGCTTCGAGCGCTCTCTCAGCGCCGGAGCGGTGCTCGAGTTGAGGGTCTCCCAGGCGGGGGAGATCGGCAAGTACACCCGCTTCACCGTGCGCCGCGGTCGACTGCCGGTGCGATTCGACACCTGCCTCGGCCTGTCCGGCGCCAAGCCGATGACGTGCCCCTCGACGTGAGCACGGTGCGCGCCGCGCGGCGCTGGGTCTACGTGCGCAGGCACCACACCGAAGTCGACCGTCACGTCCTGGTCGTCGTAGCGTGCCTGTGCGTGGCCCTGTTCGCCGTCTCGTTCGCTGTAGGGCGCGTGACACGGCCCGCTGGTAGGCCGGGCGAACAGCAGCCGCGTAGCGTTCAGCTCGGATCAAATGGTGTGGCGGTGCCGGCGAGTCTCGGCAGCGCACCCGCGGTCGCGCTGAAGCCGGTCACGCCGGTGAGTGTCCCGCCGCGCAGGCGAGCCGCAGCTGCGCCGCTGACCACCAGCACCGTCTCCGAGCCGATCACGCCGGTGGCGATCCCCCCGGCGATCCCCCCGGCGATCCCCTCGAGTAGCGCCCCCGCCACTGCCCCCTCCGTTCAGGCGGCGCCGCTCAGAACCGCGCCGCCCGCGCCGGTCCCGTCGGTCGGCAAGAGCACGAGCGGCGGGAGTCGAGGCGGCCAGCGTCCCGCCGGCGCCACCTCATTCGACACCTCGGGCTGAGCGTGCACCGCGCCTCGCACAACGTCCCGCTCGTAGCCGTGCCGCTGCTCGTGGCGGTCGCGGGCTTCGGCTACCTCGCGGGCAACTATCGGGTGGTCCAGAGCTCAGCGGCGGCGTTCGGTGGGCAGACGCAATACGCCACGATCGCAAACGCCCAGTTCGAATACCCATCGAGCTGGCGTCAGAGCGCGGCGGTGGGCGCAGTCGCCGGCGCCCTCCCCGGCCTGCCGATCAGCGGCGAGGTTGTGCTGGCGCCTGGCGGCGATCCGTCCCAGGCGGGTCTGATCGCAGGTGAGCTCCCCGGCCGAGAACCGAGCCCGCTGCCGGCACGCTTCGTATCGACGCTGAGCGCGCTGCCGCACACCGAAGTGCTCAACGCTCCGGGCGGGCAGGCTTACCGCTACACCAGGCTGAGCATCCCCGGCTACAGCATGACGCTCGAGCTGTTCGCGATCCCGGGCCAGGCAACCGCGAACACTACGGTGCTCGCCTGCTATGCCACCGCTTCCGCGGCCGCCGAGCTGCCACAGTGCGCTCAGATCGTTTCGAAGTTCTCGCTGCTGGGCCCGACCGAGTACGACCTTACGCCGGACGCCGGGTATGCGCGCACGCTCACCGCTGTGCTGGGCCTGCTCGAGCGCGAACGGCGCGTCATGCGCGGGCAGCTGGCGCACGAGCCGACGCCGAAGGCCGCGAGCGTGCTCGCGTCGAGTCTCGCGGAACGCTTCTCGACCGCCGCCGGCGCCTTGCACGAAGTCGAAGCGCCGGCGATCGCGGTCACCGCTGCGACGACGTTCACCGCAGCGGCGCTGAGGGCTCGCGATGCATATCTGGGGCTCGCCGCAGCGGTCCGGCAAGAAAGCAACCCCCGCTACGAGACCGCGTTGGGCGAAATCCAGAAGGCCGAGGCGGGCGTGGACCGAGCGCTCGAGAGCTTCGCCCTGCTCGGCTACGGCTTCAGCTAGATGGTCGTGCGCGCGTTATCGTGCGCACGGTGTCCGTCTCGCCGCCATCGCTGATCGAGTTCCCGGCCGATGAGCCCGAGCGGGCGCTGCGCTTCTGGAGCGGCCTGCTCGGGGTGCAACTGCAGGAGCGGACGGAGACCGAGGGAGCAGGCTGGCAGACGCACGCAGGATCGCCAGCCGTGGGCGTGCACCTGCGCGGGCGGGGCCCCGGCGATTCGTTCTCGCTGCCCTACTTCGCGGTGGCCGACATGGCGGGCGCGCTGGAGACGGTCGCGGCGCTCGGGGGCAGCGTGGTGCATCCCGGCGAGCGGTGGGCGATCTGCCGCGACTCCGAGGGCAGTCCGTTTGCCTTGAGCGCGGACACCGGCGCCTGAGCGGCGGCGCTCACCCGAGCGCCCTGTTTCACGTTGCGCCGTTTGCTCCGTTGCCCTCGCTCGTCTGGACCGGGGCGCCGGCGGGCTCGCGACGGCCGGCCTCGATCACGAGGGTCGAGCCCACTGCGCCGGCGGCGAGTGTCGCGAGCGCCCAGCCGCCGCCCGTGTCGTGGATTCCGAGCGCGCCGTCGAGCGATAGCTCTCCCGGTCCGCCGTCGACGATCGCCAGCAGCAGGGCGATCAGTGCCAGGTTGTACTCATAGCCGCCATTCGTGGCCCACGGGCCGTTCTTGAGGTGCACCGTGCGGATCGCGGTGATCATCGTGCCGATCAGCGTCGCCGCCGCGAGCGGTGTCAGGGCGCCGGCGGCGAGCAACGCTCCCCCGACGGCCTCAGAGACGCTCGCCGCCACGGCGTTGCGGCGCCCGGGACGAAGCCCGAGCGCCTCCATCATCCCGCTGGCGCCGTCGAGCCCAGGGCCGTCGAACCAGCCAAACCACTTCTGCGTGCCGTGCCCGATGAACAGGCCGCCGACAGTGACACGTGCGATCAGGCGTCCAACCCTCATATTGTCCTCCAGCTTCGACTCGGCCGAATAAGCGCTTGCAGATATGTACCCCACAGAGGTGTGGGTAAGCCCGAACTTCGTCGCGGAGCGCTGCGCTAGCATCGCCGGCGTGAGCGGGTCCCCAGCAGCGCACTCGCTCGCAACCGTCAGCGCCGCAGATCTCGATGATCTGCTCGGGCTGATGCGAGCCTACTGCGACTTCTACGAGGTCGCGCCGAGCGATGAGGCGCTACTCGCGCTGTCGCGCTCGCTGCTGCTCGATGCGCAACTGGAGGGCCTGCAACTGATCGCCCGTGACGCGCACGGCAAACCGGCCGGCTTCGCCACCATCTTCTGGAGCTGGGACACCACCCACGCGGCGCGCATCGGGATCATGAACGACCTCTACGTGGCGCCCGGCGCGCGCGGGTCGGGGCTAGCGGAGCGCCTGATCGAGGAGTGCGCCAACCGTTGCCGTCAGCGTGGCGCGGTCAGGCTCGAATGGCAGACAGCGCCCACGAACGCCCGCGCCCAGGCCGTCTATGAGCGCGTCGGCGGGACGCGGGGGGCGTGGCTGGTGTACCAGCTCGCCACAGCTCCCGCTTGAGGGAGCGCCAGCCGAGCATGCGTGTCCTGAGCTGGAACCTCTTCCACGGGCGCTCGCTGCCGTCCTCGCGCGGAGAACTGCTCGAGCAGTTCACGGCGCTGATCGCAGGATCGGACTGGGACGTGGCGCTGCTGCAGGAGGTCCCACCGTGGTGGCCCGAGACGCTGGCCGCAGCCGCCGGTGCCGAGCAGGAGAGCGCCCTGACGTCGCGCAACTCGCTGCTCGCGCTTCGCCACGCGCTCGCCGCGCGCCGCCCCGAGCTGATGAAGTCAAACGGCGGTGGTTGCAACGCGATCCTCTCGCGACGCGGGATCGCCGAGCACCGTGCGCTGCGGCTGCGCTGGTGGCCCGAGCGCCGCGTGGCACAGCTCGCTCGCCTGGGCGATGGGGTGTGCGTGGCCAACTTCCACGGGAGCGTTCGCGTCCCGCTTGCCGAGGCGGAGCTCGAGCGCCTGTGGGACGAGGCAGCGCGATGGGCCGGATCGGCTGCGCTGATCCTCGGAGGCGACCTGAACCTGCGCCAGCCGCGGGCGCCGGCGGGCGCGCTGTGTCTCGCCAGCCGCGATGTCGACCACCTCTTCGCTTGTGGCCTGGAGCCCGCCGGTGAGGCAGAGCTGCTCGACCGCGGCGTCGTGGTGGATGGCCGCGCCGTCGAGCTCTCCGACCATCCGCCCCTGCTCGTGTCGGTCGAGCGCCCGGCACACCAGACAGCGCAGACCACGGATGTTCCTGGCTGGCTCTCTCGGCTGGGTCCGCGCGCTCCGCGCTAGGCTCGCGCGCTCGTCTGGGGGTCCAGCCGCGACATCGTCACGGCGGCCTCCAGCTCGGACTTCGCGCCGCCCATGTAGAGACCCTTGACGGGCGGAACGTCCGAGTAGAAGCGCCCGTGGCCGATCTTGACGTGCGTCTCGCCGGCGAGACGGCGGTTGGTCGGATCGGCGCTGACCCACACCGGCTCGCCGTGCCCATCGGTGCCAGGCAGCAGCGCCTCGAGCCAGGCGTGGGTGTCGAGCTCCATCGAATCGGTGCCCTCGTCCTGCGGGGCGGCCCATAGGTAGCCCGACACGTAGCGCGCGGCGATGCCACGGCGGCGCAGCAGCACGAGCGAGAGGTGCACGAAGTCCTGGCAGACGCCGGCGCCCAGGGCGAGCAGGTCGCTGACCGTCGAGCCGACATAAGTGGCTCCACGGCGATATTCGAAGCGGTCGGGGATCAGCTCGCAGAGCGTTTCGAGCGTCTCCAGCGGGCACTGCGCGTCGAGCGCCCGATGCAGGCTGTCGAGTCCGGGGATCGCCGGCTGATCCTGCCAGGGCAGGGCGAACTCGCCGGCGGCGTCGAAGTAGGCGGGGGTGAGCAGGCTCTCCCAGGCGCCGTCCGGCGGCTCCGGTGGGGCCGAGGTGACGACGCGTGCGCGCATGTCGATCGTGAGCTGCTCGTGGCTGGTCGGGATGCCGAACTCGATCACCTCGGTGCCGAAGTAGTCGAGGTGGCGACTGACCCGTGCCTCGGGCTCGATGCGGGTGTGGAACTCGTCGCAGCGCTGGGTGGAGGTCGTCGCGGGACGTACCCGTAGCGCATTGAGGTTGTCGGTGACGGCGGAGTCGTAGTGGTATTCGGTCAGGAAGCGGATCGCGAAGTGCACGCGCGGCTCACCTTCTCAGCCCGGCCGCTGCGGCGCCCGCGAAGTAGCGCTCGGCCACGTCCTGGTCGATGCGGGCCAGCTCCTGCTGGGTCTGTTTGCAGATGTCGGTCAACTCGGCTCCATCGGGCAGGGCGCGGCGCTGGAAGTCTAGGTCGGCGGCCAGTCGGCTCACGCGCAGCACGGGCTTTGAGTTGCGTGGGCCGGCGTCGGCCATCGTGAAGACCTCGTTGAGCGAGTCCACGCAGGCGGCCACGCTGTCGGGGTAGGCGCGCTCGAACAGCAGGAAGCGGGCGACCGGCTGGGCGTTCGGCGGAGTGGTGACCGCGCGCAGGTATGCGTGGAAGCCGCCGACCGCCTGCAGCAGGATCAACGCGTGCCCGTCCGCGGGGGCGGCGTCGCCCGAGGGCATCGCGACGCGCAACATGCGCAGGACCATGTCTGAGATCTCGATCAGCCCGCCGGCGTCGAGGAAGCACTTGGCCTCGTCGCGCAGCATCGAGCGGTTGGCCACGCCCCAGATCAGCGCGGTGCGCTCCTTGACGTACTGCGAGGCCAGGTAGGGTCCGGCCGGCGCGGTCCAGCCGGGCTGCCCACCGCCGCGCAGCCCGAGCGCGGTGGTGTTGATCGCCTCCCACATCTCCGCGCTGATCACATCGCGGACCGTGCGTGCGCCCTCGCGCGCACGCTCGATCGAGGCGAGCATCGAGCCGGGACGCTCGGCGTCGAGCGTGAGCTGGCCGAGCGCCTGGCTGCTGTGGGTGCTCTCGTGTACGTCCCCGAACATCGCCAGCAGGCCGCCCGAGCCGAAGCTCACCCCAGGCGCTGCGTCGGAGGTCCCCTGCAGCTCGGCGTGGAAGACGGCCTCCACGGCGCGCGCGGTGAACTCGGCGCGGGCGAGGTTGCGGCCCAGCCAGTAGAGCTCGTGCGCGATGCGCGCCAGCATCAGCGTGCGATCCGGGGCTGTCGGCTCTGCTGCTGTTGCTGTTGCTGTCCGGTCCACTCTCCGTAGCGCAGGTCGGGCAGTGCCGGCGGCTGGGTGTCTGCGATCGGCGGCCCGGCGCGGTCTGCGTCATCGCCGTCCTCGAGCACCCAGGTGTCCTTGGAGCCGCCCCCGCGCGAGGAGTTGACGATCAGCGAGCCGTCGTCGAGCGCGACTCGGGTTAGGCCGCCGGGGACGATGTCGATGCGCTCGCCGAACACTGCGAAGGGACGCAGGTCGACGTGGCGTGGGGCGAGCGTGCCGTCCGGGCCGACCGTGGGAACGGTCGAGAGACGCACGACGTCCTGGGCGATCCAGCGTTCAGGGTGGGCGCTGATGACCGCGCGCATGCTTGCGATTTCGCCCTCGTCCGCGTGTGGGCCGATCATCACGCCGCGCCCGCCGGACTCGCCGGTCGGCTTGATCACGAGCTGGTCCAGGCGCCCGAGCACGTGCTCGAGGACCTCGGGATCGGACAGCAGGTATGTCTTCACGTTTTCGAGGATCGGCTCCTCGCCGAGGTAGAAGCGGATCATGTCCGGCACGAAGCAGTAGATCGCCTTGTCGTCGGCCACGCCGGTGCCGAAGGCGTTGGCGATCGCGACGCTGCCGGCGCGGTAGGCGCGCAGCAGCCCGGGCACGCCCAGCAGCGAGTCGGGGCGGAACTCGAGCGGGTCGACGAAGTCGTCGTCGAGACGGCGGTAGACCGCATGGGCGCGCTCCAGGCCGCGGGTGGTGCGCATGTACAGCACGTCGTCGCGCACGACCAGGTCAGACGCCTCGACCAGCTCGACGCCCATCTGGCGAGCGAGGAAGGCATGCTCGAAGTAGGCGGGGTTGGCCGGTCCCGGCGTCCACACCACGACCGTGGCCTCGCTCTCGGTCGAGGGCGCCACCGAGCGCAGCGCGCGCAGCAGCAGCTGCGGGTAGTGGTCGACGGGGCGGACCCGGTAGGAGGCGAACAGCTCGGGCACGAGCCGCGCCATAGCGGCGCGGTTCTCGAGCACATAGGAGATGCCCGAGGGGATGCGGACGTTGTCCTCGATCACCTTCCAGGTGCCGTCGCTGTGGCGCACGAGGTCGCAGCCGGCGACGTGTGTGTAGACCCCGCCGGGGGGGCGGATTCCATGAACGGCGCGAGCGAAGTGCGGGCAGGAGACGACAAGTCGCCATGGCACGAGGCCCTCGCGGACGATCTCGCGCGCGTGGTAGACGTCGTCCACGAAGTGGTTCAGGGCTCGGATTCGCTGGGCCAGCCCGCGCTTGATCGCACGCCATTCCTCGCCGCTGAGCACGCGCGGGACGAGATCGAGAGGGAAGGGACGTTCGTGTGTGCCCTCGCCGCCGGCGCTCGTCTCGAAGGTGATGCCCTGCTGCATGAAGACCGCGTCGCGGCGCCGTCCGGCCTCGAGCAGACCCGCGGGACCGAGCCGCTTGAGCTGCTCGACCAGCGGCGCGGCGGTCGTGCGCGGGGTACCGTCGAGCTCGAACAGCTCATCGAGGAACGGCGCCCGCGGACGGTAGGAGTCGATCGGCGATGGCTCTGGCGGGGCGTCGACCGCCGCTGCGGGGACCTGCGAGCTCACCACGGGAGTCTCGCGCGTGCCTCGCGCGAGCGCTTTCGACGGATGGAGAAACTCAGGGCCGCCGCGATGTTCACCTGTCACACGTCCGGCCAGCGGCCATGGGCGTCGAAGTACGCGCGCGCAGCATCCTCGCGGTCGCGCTCGCGGTCGCCGGCCACGCCCATGCGGAACAGCCAGTTGACGAAGTAGATGGCAAGGCCTGCGCTGAGGATCGTGGCGCCGCCCTCGAGGTCGGATTCGCTGCCTAGGGACATGACCACGAGGCCGCCGAGCGCGACCACGGCCGGCAGCACGTAGCGGACGCCCACGAGCACCCATCCACGCGTCGCTGTGTCCTGCTCGCGGTCCGCTCGATTGGCCATCCCCTGAGCTTAGGGCTCGGGCGCGCGCCGCCTTGAGTCGCTCGCCCCCGGCAGCGCGGGGCTCCGTGCACCGCCTCTTGCGCGGGAGGATGTACCGTGATCGGCGATGCCCACCCCCACGATCGACGAGCTGAGGGTGGCCGATCGCCCGAGCGCCTGGGAGGCTCTCGGCTTCACGGTCGAGGGCGACACCTGCAAGCTGGGGGCTGTGAGCGTACGGCTGCTCGGCGCCGGCGCCGAGCGCGGGATCCTCGGCTGGTCGCTGCGTGATGTTCACAGCACCGAGCTGGACGGCCTGCCGACGCGCGTCTCTGAGAGTCCGAGCCGCCCGCCGGGCCCCGAGCACCCCAACGGAGTGTTGGGCATCGACCACATCGTGGCGATGTCGCCATCCTTCGAGCGCAGCGTGGCCGCGCTCCAGGCGGCGGGCTTGGAGCTCAGGCGAATACGCGAGCAGCCGACCCCGGCGGGCGCGCCGCGACAGGCGTTCTTCAGGCTCGCCGCGGAGATCCTCGAGCTGGTGCAGGAGCCGCCCCAGATCGTGGCGCGAGCTGGGGGCCCAGACCGGCCGGCTCGCTTCTGGGGGCTGGCGCTGCTCTCGGCGGAGCTGGACCGGACGCTGGCGGCGCTCGGCGACGCCGCCTCCCAGGCACGTGCGGCAGTGCAGCCCGGCAGGCGGATCGCGACCGTGCGACGCTCGGCTGGGCTGGCGGTGCCGATTGCGCTGATGGGCCCCGACGAGCGCGTGGAGGCGCAGCGATGAGCGAGCGGCTGTGGAGCGAGGTCGATGACTACATCGAGGGGCAGCTGCTGGGGCGCGACCCGGTGCTCGAGCATGCGCTGCGCGCGAGCGCCGAGGCGGGCCTGCCGGAGATTGCGGTCACGCCGGCCCAGGGCAAGCTGCTGAACCTGCTCGCAGGCGTGCAGGGCGCGAGCAGGATCCTCGAGCTAGGCACGCTCGGCGGCTACAGCTCGATCTGGCTGGCACGCGCGCTGGCGCCCGGCGGGCGCCTCGTGACGCTCGAGCTATCCGAGCGCTACGCACAGGTGGCGAGCGCGAACATCGGGCGGGCGGGCCTGTCGGGGCTGGTCGAGCTGCGCGTGGGTCCAGCGCTCGACTCGCTCGGCGCTCTGATCGCCGAGGACAGCGCGCCGTTTGACATGGTGTTCATCGACGCAGACAAGCAGTCCACGCCCGAGTACTTCACCCGTGCGCTGGAGCTGGTGCGCCCGGGCAGCGTGATCGTGGTGGACAACGTAGTGCGCGACGGCGCGCTGATCGACGCGCACAGCGACGAGCCGGGCGTGCGCGGGATGCGCCGCTTCCACGAGCTGCTCGCGCAGCAGCAGCGCGTCACGGCGACGACGATCCAGACGGTCGGCGCCAAGGGCTATGACGGGTTCACACTGGCGCTCGTGCAGTAGGGTCGGGCCGGTGGCGGGGGATCTGAAGCTTGGTTTGAACACGGGCTACTGGACCGGCGGGCCGCCGGCCGGCGCAGCCGAGGCCGTGCTCGAGGCCGAGCGGCTGGGCTTCGACTCGATCTGGACGGCTGAGGCCTACGGGTCTGACTGCTTGACGCCGCTTGCGTGGTGGGGGGCGGCGACCGAGCGGGTCAAGCTGGGGACGGCGATCGTGCAGATGTCGGCGCGCCAGCCGACGGCGACGGCGATGGCGGCGATGACGCTCGACCATCTCTCGGGCGGGCGCTTCATCCTCGGCCTCGGCGTGTCGGGCCCGCAGGTGGTGGAGGGCTGGTATGGCATGGAGTTCGCCAAGCCGCTGGCGCGGACGCGCGAGTACATTGCGATCCTGCGCGACGTGTGGGCGCGCAGCGGGCCGCTGCAGGCGCCCGGTCCGCACTACCGGCTGCCGCTGCAGGGCGGGACCGGGCTCGGCAAGGCACTGAAGTCCTCGATCCGTCCCCTGCGCGAGGAGATCCCGATCTATCTCGGCGCCGAGGGTCCCAAGAACATCGCGTTGTGCGCGGAGCTGTGCGACGGCTGGCTGGCGCTGTTCTTCTCGCCCGAGCACCAGGATCTCTACACCGCTTCGCTGCAGGAGGGCTTTGCGCGGCCCGGGGCGAGGCGCACGGCAGCCGAGTTCGAGGTGGCGGCGACGGTGCCGTTCATCCTCTCCAAGGACATCGACGCGGCGGCCGACGCGCTGCGCCCGTTCTACGCGCTGTACTTCGGCGGGATGGGAGCCAAGGGCACGAACTTCCACGCCAACGTGGCGATCCACATGGGCTATGAGGCGGAGGTCGCGGAGATCGCCGAGCTGTACCTCGCCGGGCGCAAGGACGACGCCGCGGCGAAGGTCCCGCGGCGGCTGATCGAGGCGCTGGCGCTGATCGGCCCGCGCGAGAAGATCCGCGAGGATCTGGAGCGCTGGCGCGAGTCGATCGTGACGACGCTGCTGATCTCGGGCGATACGCCCACGCTGCGCGCAGCAGCCGAGCTGGTTCTGGGCTAGCGCCCCGCCGCCGAAGCGCCCGGCTGGGCCTCACACTGGCCCGCGGCCAAGCTGTCCGCGCGGGGCCGAGAGGCATCGCAAACCGTCCATCCGTTGAGCGTGGGTGAGTGCGTTTGTCGCTGTGCTGGTGGCGTCCGATAGCAACCACATGGCAGATGCGCCCGCCCCCGGTATCGCTCGTCCCACCTGGCACTCCGACGCCGAGCGCGATCACGGGCCGCGGGCGATCGTCGACCCGGACGCGGCGCCCAGCTCGTGGCTGATCGACAGCAGCATGGACCGCGAGCGGATGCTCGACATGGATCGCCTGGTGGCGCCGGTGCGCCAGCGCTCGTTCGTGGTGATCGCGGTGGCGCTGTTGATCTGCGGGCCGTGGCTGGGGTGGTGGACGATCGTGCCACTGGCGGTCGCCGGCCTGCTGTTCCGGCTGGCCGACGCGATCGTGACGAGGTTGCGCCACCCCGAGTTCCTGCTGTTCGCCGCCTGGAGTGCCTCGCAGCTGATGATCACCGGCAGCGTGGCGTTGACGGGCGGCCCGAAATCGCCGGCGATGGCATGGTTTGCGATTCCGATCGTGACGCTCAGCGCGCGCTTTCCCGCGCGCGGCGTGCTCGTGGGCCTGGTGGTGACTGTGGTGATGATGCTGGCTGTGGCGTTTGGCGTGGATGCGAGCGCGGTCGTGAGCAACCCGCCGCTGTTGATCATGCCGCTGGCGCTGACGGTGGCTGTGGCGATCCTCTCGACGGCGCTGATGAAGTCGGATGTGCGCCACCGCAGCGAGGCGGTGATCGACCAGCTGACAGGCATGCTCAACCGCAACTCGCTGGTCGAGCGCACGGTCGAGCTTGCACACCAGTCCCAGCGCACCGGTCAGCCGGTCGGCCTGATCGTGGGCGATCTCGATCACTTCAAGCAGATCAACGACACGCACGGTCACGCCACCGGCGACGCGGTGCTGCAGGACGTGGCCTACATGCTGCGCAAGCAACTGCGCGCGTTCGATCTCGCCTACCGGATCGGCGGCGAGGAGTTCCTGGTGCTGCTGCCCGGCGCCGCCCTCGAGCAGACGGCGGCGATGGCGGAGCGGCTGCGCCAGGGGGTGGCCGCGGACACGGTCGGCGGCGGCCTGCGCGTCACGATGAGCTTCGGGGTGAGCGCTTCGGAGCAGGGCAGCGCCTTTGACTACAAGACCGTCTGCGCGCAGGCGGATGCGGCGCTATACGAAGCAAAGCGCGGCGGTCGTAACGGGGTCTGCGGCGCGCCGTTGGTCGCGGCCGAGCATCTGTCGGAAGATCGGCTCGAGCTGGCGCTGCGCTGAGGCGGGCGCGCGAGCCCGCGGTGCGAAGCGCGGCGCTAGGGTCTAGCGATGGCCGACAGCGACGTCGAGCAGGCGCTCCCGGAGCAGCTGTTCGCGAACTTCCAGTATGAGATCTACGGGCGCGGCCTGGCGGGGGAGACGCCGGCGCTTCCGGTGGCGACGGCCGCGCTGCAGGAGCGCGCCCGCCAGGTGCTCGGGGCGGAGGCCTACGGCTACGTGGCGGGCGGCGCGGGCTCGGAGAGCACGATGGCGGCGAACCTGCGCGCGTTCGAGCAGTGGCGGATCGTGCCGCGCATGCTGCGCGATGTGGCATCGCGCGATCTGAGCTGCTCGATCCTCGGAACGGAGATGCCCGCGCCGGTGCTCTTGGCGCCGGTGGGGGTGCAGTCGATCGTGCATCCCGAGGGCGAGCTGGCGGTCGGGCGCGCAGCGGGCGCGCTTGGTGTGCCGGCGATCCTCAGCACCGCCGCGTCGCATTCGCTGGAGGACGTGGCCGAGGCGATGGCAGGTGCGAGCCGCTGGTATCAGCTCTATTGGCCCAAGGATCGTGAGCTGGCGGCGAGCTTCGTCTCCAGGGCCGGGCGGGCGGGCTATGAAGCGATCGTGGTGACGCTCGACACGTGGATGCTGGGCTGGCGTCCGCGCGACCTGCAGGGCGCCTACCTGCCGTTCCTGAAAGGCGAGGGGGTGGCGAACTACTTCAGCGACCCGGTGTTCAGGGCGGCGCTCGCGCGTTCGCCAGAGGACGACCCGGGGGCCGCGATCGGCCACTGGGCGCTGCAGTTCTCAAACCCGGCGGTCACCTGGGCGGATCTGTCCTGGCTGCGCGAGCAGACCGAGCTGCCGATCGTGCTGAAGGGCATCCTGCACGAGCAGGACGCCCGGCGCGCGCTCGATGCGGGCGTGGATGGCGTGATCGTCTCCAACCACGGTGGGCGCCAGGTCGACGGGGCGATCGCTGCCCTGGATGCGCTTCCGGGCGTGCGCGAGGCGATGGGGGAGGAGCTCCCGGTGCTGTTCGACAGCGGCATTCGCACCGGCGCGGACATCTTCAAGGCCCTGGCGCTGGGCGCGGATGCGGTGTGCGTGGGCCGTCCGTTCGTGTGGGGCCTGGCGCTCGGCGGGCAGGCGGGCGTAGAGCACGTGATCCGCTGCCTGCTGGCGGAGCTGGACCTGACGCTGGCGCTCAGTGGCTTCACCTCGATCTCACAGGTTGATCGCGCGGCGCTGAGCAGCGCCGGCTGATGGCCGCCGGCGGCGAGGCGTCGGCGAAGCGCCTGACGCTGATCGCGTGCATCCTCGGCTCGGGCATCGTGCTGTTGGACGGCACGGTGGTCAACGTGGCGCTGCCGACGATCCAGCGTGCGCTGGGGGGCGGCCTGGCGGCGCAGCAGTGGGTCGTCAATGGCTATCTGCTGACGCTCGGCTCGCTGATCCTGATTGGCGGCTCGCTCGGTGACCTGTTCGGCGAGCGGCGCGTGTTCGCGCTCGGCGTCACCGGCTTCGGGGCCGCTTCGCTCATCTGCGCGCTCGCGCCGAGCATCGGCGTGCTGGTGGCGGCGAGGGCGCTGCAGGGTGTGGCGGGGGCGTTGCTGGTGCCCAGCTCGCTGGCGGTGATCGTCAACACGTTCCCCGAGGAGGAGCGGGGCCCGGCGATCGGCAGCTGGACGGCCTGGGGGGCGATCGCGGGCGTGCTCGGTCCGCTGGCGGGCGGAGAGCTGCTGGCGATAGCCTCGTGGCGGGTGGTGTTCCTGATCAACGTGCCGCTGGCGGCGGGGTGCGTGGCGCTGATCCTGACGGCGATCCCAGCCGGCACGGCCCGCGATCGCAAGGGGCGGCGGATCGATGTGGTGGGCGCGGTGCTGTGCGCAGCGGGCCTCGCGGGGCCGGTGTTCGCGCTGATCGAGCAGCCGCGGCTGGGGTGGTCGAGCGCAGGTGTGTTCGGGCCGTTGATCGCGGGAGTGATCCTGCTGGGGGCGTTCACGGCCTATGAGTCTCGGACGCGGGAGCCCATGCTTCCCCTGCGCCTGTTCCGGCGGCGCAACTTCTCGGCGGGCAACGTCGAGACGTTCTCGATGTATGCGGGCCTTGCGATCCTGTTCTTCTTCCTGTTGCTGTTCCTGCAGCAGATCGGCGGCTACACGCCGCTTCAGAGCGGCCTTGCGACGCTGCCGGCGACCCTGGTGATGTTCGTGCTCTCGCGGCGCTTCGGCGCGCTGGCGGACCGCTACGGGCCGCGCCTGTTCATGGGCGCCGGTCCGCTTGTGGCGGCGGTCGGCCTGGTCCTGTTCGAGCGCGTCGGCGTGCGTGTGAACTATGTGACGGAGGTGCTGCCCGCGGTGCTGTTGTTCGCGCTGGGGCTCTCGATGACCGTGGCGCCGCTGACTGCGGCGGTGCTCGCTGGCGCAGAGCAGGAGGCGGGCATCGCCTCCGGCGTGAACAACGCGATCGCGCGCGTGGCCGGGCTGCTCGGCACGGCGGCTGTGGGCGCCGCGGTGGCCTCCTCGTTCGGATCGACGCTCGATAGCCGGCTGTCGGGCAGCTCACTGGGGAGCGCTGCCCAGGCGGCTGTGAGGGCGGCCAAGCGGCTGCCGCTCGGCAAGCCCGACGTGCGCGGCCTGCCGAGCGCGCAGGCGCGTGCGCTGAGCCGGGCTGCCGAAGCCGCGTCGCTGCACAGCTTTCACCTGGGCGTCGCTATCGCCGCCGTGCTGGTTGCCGTCGGGGGGCTTGTCGGTGTGACGGGGATCCGCAACCCGCAGGTGGATGTCTGCGCGCAGGAGTGCGCAGGCGGTCAGCTCGTGGGGGTGAGCAGCCCCGAGTCGCGCGAGGCGAGGGGCGCCGGGGCGAAGGTGCTGGAGCAACTCTGATCAGATGTCCAGTCGGCGCATGCGCCGACTGCTGGGTCCGTGCATGCACGGACCCATGGGGTCGCACATGTGCGACCCCGCCGGTAGGCGCATGCGCCTACCGGAACGACCATCAGACAGGCTCGCGTGAGTACTCGCGCATGGCCTCGATCAACGGTCCCAGGCGCTGACCGCGCGCGGTAAGCCGGTACTCGACGGTGGGCGGGCTGCTGGGGATCACGGTTCGCTGCACGAGCCCGGCGCCCTCGAGGTCGCGCAGGCGCTCGGCGAGCATCCTGGGGGAGATGCCGGCGACGGCCTCGGCGAACTCGTTGAAGCGCAGTGCTCCGGTCAGGGCGGCGTAGAGGATGGAGAGCTGCCAGCGCCGCTCGAGGAGGTCCGCGGTCTCGCGGACCTCCATCGGGACGGGCTCACATCTACGAGAGGTGCGCGACATCGCGTGCCGGCTCCAGCGCGCGGTCGATGACCTCCTGGACGGTCATCACCGGGTGGAAGGTCATCTGCTCGCGGACCTCCTTGGGGATGTCGTCCAGGTCGCCCCGGTTGCGCTCCGGCAGGATCACGTCGGTCAGGCCGGCTGCGTTGGCGGCGAGCGCCTTCTGCTTGAAGCCGCCGATCGGCAGCACCCGTCCCTGCAGCGTGACCTCTCCGGTCATGCCGACGGTGTGCTTGACCGGACGTCCGGTGAGCAGCGATGCGAGCGCAGTGACCATCGTGACGCCTGCGCTGGGGCCGTCCTTGGGAATGGCGCCTGCGGGCACGTGGACGTGGAACTCGCGGTTCTCGAACGCGCTCTCCTCGATCCCCAGCTCCTCGGCGTGGCCGCGGACGTAGGAGAGGGCGATCCTCGCGGACTCCTTCATCACGTCACCCAGCTGGCCGGTGAGCACGAGGGCGTTGCCGCCCGAGCTTCCGCCCTTCATGGCGGTGGCCTCGATGAACAGCACGTCGCCACCCGCTCCGGTGACGGCCAGCCCGGTTGCTACTCCGGGTGTGGCTGTCCGCGCGGCTGACTCCTGGAAGAACTTCTGGCGCCCGAGCGCGTCGCGCACGGACTCGACCTCGATCTTCACGGGGAGCTGCGCCGCCGGCACCTCCGGGCCGCCCGCCTCGGGCGACGCTGGCGTGTCGGTGTCGGGCGTGTTGCTCGTGTCGGTTGTGTGGCTCGTCTGAGCGACCTGCTCTGAGGCGATCTTCGTAGCTGTCTTGCGCAGCACCGTGCCGAGGTTGCGCTCGAGGCTTCGGACTCCCGCCTCGCGCGTGTACTCGGAGATGATCGTGCGCAGGACCTCATCGGAGATCTCGACCTCGTCCTCGCGCAGGCCGTTGCGGTCGCGCTGGCGCGGCCACAGGTAGCCCTTTGCGATGGCGAGCTTCTCCTCGGAGGTGTAGCCGTCGAAGTGGATCACCTCCATGCGGTCGAGCAGCGGGCCTGGGATCGTGTCGGCGACGTTGGCAGTGGCCAGGAACATCACCTGGCTGAGGTCCAGCTCGACGTCGAGGTAGTGGTCGCGGAACGAGTGGTTCTGCGCGGGGTCGAGGACCTCGAGCAGCGCCGCGGAGGGGTCCCCGCGCCAGTCGGCGCCGACCTTGTCGACCTCGTCGAGCAGGATCACCGGGTTCATCGTGCCGGCGTCGCGCAGCGCCCTCACCAGACGCCCGGGGAGGGCGCCGATGTAGGTGCGCCTGTGCCCGCGGATCTCGGCCTCGTCGCGCACTCCGCCGAGCGACATGCGTACGAACTCGCGTCCGGTGGCACGGGCGATCGACTCGCCGATCGAGGTCTTGCCGGTGCCGGGAGGTCCGATCAGGGTGAGGATCGCCCCGGACTTGGGGTCGGCCTCGATCCCGCGGTCCTGGCGCAGCTTGCGCACGGCCAGGTACTCGGTGATGCGGTCCTTGACGTCCTCCAGGCCGGCGTGATCTGCGTCGAGCACGGCACGTGCGCCGATGGGGTCGAGGTGCTCCTCGGAGCGCTTGCCCCACGGCACGGCGATCAGCCAGTCGAGGTAGGTGCGGATCATGCTCGACTCGCCTGTCTGCTCGCCCATGCGCTCCAGGCGTGCGAGCTCCTTGAGGGCCTGCTCCTTGACGTCCTCGGGCATGTCGGCGTCGTCGATCTTCGCGCGGTACTCCTCGGCGACCGATGCGTCGTCGTCGCCTAGCTCCTTGCGGATCGAGTCCATCTGCTTGCGCAGGAAGTACTCCCGCTGCTGCTTCTCGGCGCCGTCCTGGACGTCCTCGCGGATGCGCTTGCGCACCTGCAGCTCGGCCAGGCTCTCGCGCTGCAGCTTCACGGCCAGCTCGAGGCGCGCAGTGACGTCGAGCGTGCGCAGCAGCTCGACCTTCTGCTCGTAGGACAGGTTGGGGGAGTAACCGGCAGAGTCGGCCAGGGCTCCCGGCTCGGCGATTGCACGCAGGAACGCTGCGATGCGGCCGTCGTCGCCGCGCAGCTCGAGGATCTCCTCGACGGTTGCGCGGTACTCACGCTCGAGGTCGCGGGTGCGCCCGTCGACGGGCACCTCGTCGGGGCGCTCGTCCACCTCGACGCGCAGCTCGCCTGTGGGACCGGTCTGGGCGGCGCCGATCAGGGCACGGTGCTCGCCGGAGATGGACACGGCGCGTCCTCCGCCGGGGAGCCGGATCTTCTCGGAGACCTCGGCGATGGTGCCGACCTCGAGGAACTCGTTCTCGTGGCGGGGGACCAGCACGACGCGCTCGTCGTCGCCGACGTCGATCGTGAGGGTGATACCCATGTTGGGGAACACCACGGTGTCGTCCAGCGGGATCAGCCGCAGCAGGGGCTTGGGCTGTGAAGGTTGGATGGTGGGTGAATCTGAGGGTGAAGACATAGGTAACCGCTCCATATGAGCTTACGAAAGTTTAGTTAGTATAGCGCGGGTTGGTTGCGTGCGCAAGGACTTCGATGTCGGCCCGGAAAGCCGCATTCCAGAGCCACTTTAGGCCGAAACGAATCGATTTTTGGGAAGATAGCGCGTATTCCCCGCCCAGCGGCCGGTTTCGCCGGCTACCCGGCGGGCCGGCCGAGACCATCCTGGCCGGGGCCGTCGAAGCTGAGCCGGGGTCGGCCTGGTTGGGCCGGGACCCGCCTTAGCTGGGGCGGTCGAAGCTGACCTCGACGTTCTCCTCGTGGACGCGCTCCTCGACCTCGGCGGAGGAGGTCAGAGCGCGCTTGTCGGCGTCGAGCAGCGGGTCGGAGAAGAAGCTCCGCGGCCACAGCCGCCGGGCGCGCACGACGTTGATCTCGGCGGCGATCAGCGTTATCTGCCCGCCGAGGTAGAGCCAGGCGAGCAGGCCGAGGACGAAGGCGAAGACGGCAGAGGTCTCCTTGGCGTGGCGTACTACGTGGTCGACGTAGTAGCCGCCGACGTGCTGCAGGATCTGCCAGACGACAGCTGCGACGAGCACGCCCGGCAGCAGCTCGCGCGTCCTGATCTCAGCGGCGGTCAGCAGCCTGAAGGCAGTGAAGAACAGCATCAGGTTGACGGCGAGCGCGACGATCACGCCGCCGAGGCCGGCGAGGAAGCCGTGGCCACCAGCCGTGACGAAGCCGGCGGCGACGGTGGAGACGATCGCGAGCACGCCGAGCACGAGCAGCAGTCCCAGACCGCGTAGGCGCGAGGTGATGAAGTTGGGCCGGTCCTTGTGGGGCACGTGCCAGACCTGGTTGAAGGCGTTTTGGGTGGCGTTGGTGATGCCCAGGCCGGCGAACAGCGAGCCGAGCAGCCCGATCAGGAGCGAGACGGTGCTGCCTTTGAGCGAGTGGACGTTGCTCTGGAGCTGGTTGCCGATCACGGGAAACTGGCTGAGCGTGGAGTGCAGCACGCTCGCCTGGGCACTGGGGTTGCCCTGCAGCACGAAGCCGAGCACGGTGACGAACACGAGCAGCAGGGGAAACAGCGAGAAGAAGCCGTAGTAGGAGATCAGGGCGGCGAGCTGCCCGGCTTGGTCGTCGCCGAACTTCTTGATGACCGCGGCGACGAAGCCGATCCGCGGGAGCTGCTGCTGGCGGCGGTCGAGTGCGTGCAGGCGGTCGGTGATGCTCATCGCAGGCGCTCGGGAGCGGCGCGTCGCTCGGCTGGGAGCGGGTTTTCGCGGGGGGGTCGGATCGGGAGCGTGGGCGACATCTACATGTGTCTAGCGGATGTGAGCCGAAAAGACGAGCTGTGGGCGATGCGCGCCGGGGCGCTGGGGCCGCGCGGGCGGGTGAGGATGTGGTCGAGGAGTTGGCGCTGGTCACTCGGGCCAGGCGCGAGTTGCTGCTGCGCGTGCATTCCTACCGGCTGCGCAGGGAGGACCTCGAAGACTGTTACAGCCAGGCGACGCTCGAGCTTGTGGCCTACGCCCAGAGGGGTGGTGTGTTCTGCGACCGCGGGCATATGGCAAACGCTCTCGAGCAGCGTTTCCTCTCGCGGATCCAAGACCGTCGCAGAGCGCTGTCGGGTCGCAGCCCGATGCAGGCGGCACTCGAGGGCGCGGTGTCACTCGACGGCCCCGCGGGCGCTGAGATTCACATCGTTGACAGCACCGATGTCGAGCAGCAGGTGATCCTGCGCCAGGAGCTGCAGATGCTGCAGGCGCTGGCCCTGGAGCTCACGTTCGAGCAGCGACTGGTGCTCGCGTGTCAGATCTCACTGCAGATGGAATGCGGTGAGTTCTGCAGGATTCACGGTTGGACCGCGGAGAAGTACCGCAAGGTCGCGCAGCGCGGGCGGGCGCGTCTACGGCGATTGATGGCGCTCGACGATGGCGTTGTCCCGGCAGCTGAGCGCATGTCGGATCAGACCGCAGGGACGTCCTGTGAACCTACTCCCCCCACTCATAGGACAACTCCCCCGGGCCGCCGGCAGTCGGGAGAACGGACGACTGCACGGTGAAGCCCATCCGCGCGCAAGCGACCGGAACTGGCGGCAGGTCCCGCTGCGGGTTCCGGTCGCCCGCGTGATCGGGCGAGGTGAAAAAGGGTGAATCTTCTACGTCGCGCGCCTCGAGAGATGTATCGCGTCTATGACGAGGAGGAGTTCCTCGCCGACCCCGGAGCGGAACTCGCGCGCGTGGGTTCGCTACGCGCTGGAGCGATCCTCATCGCCGGCCTGGTCGCGCTGCTCGTGGGCGTGATGAGCCTGCTCGGTGCGCTGTTGCCATCAGAGAGGCGCCCGGTGAAGAGTGCGCTCGCCCGCATGAGGGGAGACCGCCGGACGGCACCGGCGTTCGTCTCTCCCTCGCTTCACCCAACCATCGCGTCGCTTCACCCAACCATCGCGTCGCTTCACCCAACCATCGCCTCGCGTCACTCAACCATCGTTCTCTCCGATCGCGCGCACGCCGCCCGGCGGGTGGCGGAGCGCCTTCGTGGCGTAGTGCGGGTGAGAGTGACAGGTGCTGAGCGTGTGTTGGTATCGGGGCTTCGACCCAGTCAGACGCAGGTCCAGGGCGTGGCCGTCACGCAGGCCCCGGGCGCGGCGATCGCCGCGGCGCCTGCGGCCACGCCTGCCGCGGCGCCCGCGACTGTCGCTGGGGCTCGAGCGTCCGCAGAGATACAGCCTGGCGAGTTCGGCTTTGAGCGTTGAGGCTCAGGTGAACGGCCTCTCGCGCGCGAGGGTGAGCATCGAGACGCGCGCGATGTGGCGTATTCGCCTCGCGCGCGGGCTGCCCCGCTACCTGCTGTGCGCGGCGGCGCTTGCGGGGCTGGCGGCGAGCGCACGTTATGCGCTCGTTCCGCCCCGCCCGATACGTGAGCTGGCGGCTGCGCAGCCGCCGGTTGCGCCCGACCGGGCTGCGGAAGGCTATGCGGTGCTGTTCGCGCGCCGCTACTTGAGCTGGAACGCGGCCGAACCGCAGAGCGCGGCGCGCGTGCTGGAACCGCTGGCGGGCAGGGGCGCCGAAGCGGACGCGGGACTCGTGCTGCCGGCGAGCGGCGAGCAACGCGTCGAGTGGGCCGAAGTGGTCCAGGCGCGCGAGCCACAGCCCGGCGAGCACGTCTACACGGTGGCGGCTCAGACCGACGCCGAGGGTCTGCTGTACCTGACGGTGGGCGTCGCGCGCGACCCCGGCGGAGCGCTCGCCCTCGCCGGCTATCCGGCGTTCGTGGGTGCGCCCGCGGCTGGCAGCCCGCTTTCGGCGCCGCATCTGCGCGAAGTGAGAGATCCAGCGCTCGTCACGGTGGTGGAGCGCGCGCTTCGCAACTACCTGGCGGACGCGCCCGGGGAGCTGGCTGCCGACCTAGCTGCGGGTGCCCGGGTCTCGCTGCCCACGATGGCCCTGTCGCTCGAGACGACGCAGCGGCTGGACTGGTCCGCGAGCTCCAGCTCGGTGCTCGTGGTCGTGCAGGCGCAGGACGCGCGGAGCGTGCAGTACACGCTCGCCTACGAAATCGATGTCGCGCGCGCTCAGGGTCGCTGGGAGGTATCGGCGGTGCAGATGGACCCCGATGCGTAGAGACCTGCGTTCTTGCCCGACTCGACCATCCGCACCCCGGACCACGGCACCTCGCCGCGGAATCAACCGTCTAGGAGGCCAAATGAGAATCTGCAGGCTTGAGCGCGCGATCGTGGTGGTGATCGCTTGTACGGGTGTTATGGGAATCGGAGTGGCGCTGCCGGCGACGCCTGCCTGTGCGGCGGTCACAACGGCGCCGATTGCGCCACCGGCGAGCTCAGGTGAAAAAGGCGCTACCTCGTTGGAAACGGCCGCGGCCAAGGCCGGCGCCACCGGCCGGGCGGTGGCGATGAGCTTGATCGGCCTGGCGTTTGCGGTGGCGGCGACAGTGCTCGCGTTCAGACGCGACTTCAAGGAGGCGGCGGGCGTCTTCTCTGTGGGAATCGTCTCGGTGCTGCTCGCCACGCCGGCCGGCGTGAGCCTGTTGCGCGACACGGTTACATCGCTGTTCGGTTCGTCGTGACGGAGATCCGTTCATACAGGCGCGTGTTCGATCTCGAGCGACGGGTGTACAGCATCGATTCGCTGCGGCTGAACCCAGGCGGTGTTCCGGTCAGGGGGATCGTGTATTTCGTGGCGATCCTGGTGGGCGGCTTGCTCGTCGCACGGCTGCCGCTGCTCGGCCCGCTCGCGACAGCGCTGCCGTGGTTCGTGCGCTATCTGGCGCTTCCGGGCGCGAGCGCGACGGTCCTTGCGCTCGTGCGCCTGGAGGGTCGGACCTTTCACCTGGCAGCCGCTGCGCTCGCACGCTACTGGATCGCTCCGCGCAGGCTGGCGGGCCTACGCTGCTGTGAGGAGATCGGCCGGCGCTGGTATCCGCAGGAGATCCTGGTCGTGCCGGACGGCTCAGAGGCCAGGATGCGCCGCATGCGCTACACCGGCCCGGGCGCGGTACTGGTGGCGGTGGAGCATGAGCGACGAGCCAAGAGCGCCCGTGCGTCGCTGACGCTGATCCAGCGCCCGCACGGAGGGACGTTGGAACGCGCGCAGGTGATTCTGCTCGGTCCGGGCGCGCGGATGCGCGTGCGAGCGACCCGCGCCGAGGGAGGGACGCGGTGAAAGCGCCGATCGCGTTCATCTACGGCAACTGCGTGTTCGCAGAGGGCGCCACCGATGCGTGGGCGGCTTTCACCGTGGAGCCCTCCACATATGCATGGCTGAGCGAGGACGCCAAGCGAGCGCGCCTGCTCGAGCTGATGGCCGCGCTCGAGGCGAGCGAGGCGGACGTGCAACTGATCAGGGTGAGCCCGGCGTGGAGTGGGCAGCTGCCCGCGCAGGGACCGGGGACGCTCGAGGATCGCGACCCGGCGAGCAGCGACGAGCACGTTCGTGCGCGCAGGCGCTATCTGCAATGCGAACGTGAGCGCCTGCGCCAGATCGGTGGCGCTCTACCTGCGGTGTTCGTCCTGGTCAGCCTGCGCGAGCCCGATCGCGACGTCGCGTCATACGTCTCGAAAGTGGCCTCTCAACACCCCCGGGAGTGGTTGCAGAGCGTGTGGCGCGTGCTCTCTATGCGCGACGGCCGGGTGCTGGCCGTGGCCGAGCTGGAGCGGGCGAGGGTGCGTGCCGATCAGGCGCATGCCCGACTCCTCGACTATCTGCCGGTGCGCCAGGCGCGCACGGCGGAGCTGCAGTGGCTGGTGCGTCGCTGCTTCTGCCGGGGCCTCGGGGAGCCGCTCGTCGATGGGTTGCACGAGCCGCGAGCGCTCGTGTTCGAGCGCAACGGAAACGCGCTGCTCGCTCCGCTGGAGGGCGACGTGATGCGCTGGGCGGACGGCTACGTGGAGCATCTCGGGCGCAGCGTGCGCGTCGAGTCGGAGCTAGGCACGAGCTGGCAGGCGCAACTCGTGCTCGGGGCGACGCCCGAGCGGACCCAGTTTCCAAGCGCCCGGGCGGAGCTGATGTTCGCGGCTCCGGAGAGCCTTCCCTTCGATGTCGACCTCTCGCTGAACGCCCGCTATCTGCCCAACGAGCTGGCCCTGAGGATCGCGCGTAGGCGAATCCAGGACGCCGATCAGATCGTGCGGGCGGAGTCCGACGGCGAGCAGGGAATCTCCGATCTCGGCTACGAGCGCACGCAGGAGGCCAGGGACCTGCTCGCGTACCTGCAGGCATCGAGCAGGCCGCCGCTCCTGCGCGCGACGCTCGTGATCGCGGTGAGCGCGGCAACGGAGGATGAGCTCGAGCGACGCGTGGAGGCGTGCCGGCGAGCATATGGCGAGGTGCGCCTGCACCGTCCGCTCGGCGATCAGCTGCAGTTGTTCCTGCAGCACCTTCCGGCGCAGCGAACGAGGGTCTCCGGCTACGACGACACGCTCACCACCGAGCAGGTCGCGGCGATGATGCCGACCGCCGCGCACACCGCGGGATCGACACGCGGCTTCTATCTCGGCCACACCCTGTCGGGATCGAGGAGGCCCGTCAGGTTCAACCTGAGAGAGGGCTCGGACAGCAACCGCAACGCGGCGATACTGAGCGTCGGCGCGCTCGGCTCGGGGAAGACCACGCTCGCTCAGAAGCTCAAGTACGAGGGCTTTCTGCAGGGCGCGCGGATCATCGACTGCGACCCCAAGGGAGATCATCGCTTTCACCTGCTCGAGGAGGTGGCGCCGCATGTCGAGCGCGTCACGCTGCGCCCGGACCCAGCGCTGCGCGGCATGCTCGATCCGCTTCGGGTGGCGCCCGCCCACCTCAGCCAGGAGGCCGCGGTCTCGTTCCTGCGCGACCTGCTTCCAGGACGCACGGAGCCCGCGTGGGAGACGGCGGTGATTGGCGCGGTGGATCGCGTCGCGAGACGCTCCCGCCGGCCGACCTGCCTGGAGGTGGTGAGCGCGCTCTGCGAGGGCGACGAGGTCGACAGGCAGGTGGGGAAGACGCTCGAGGTATATGCGCGCTCGGGGCTCACCCAGCTCGGCTTCGCCGACCCGCGGGTGAAGCTGCCGCCGGTTGGGCGCTCGCAGGTGACCTACATCCCGATCCGCGATCTGCCGGGACCGGAGCCAGGGGCGCGGCGTTCGGAGTACTCGCAGTCCGAGCGCGTGGGTGAGCAGATAGTGCGGCTGATCGCGATGTTCGCGATGCAGCTGATGAGCGCGGAAAGAGACCGGCTGAAGCTGTTCTCGTTCGACGAGGGTTGGCGACTGCTCGGGGACCCTGTGGGACGAGCGCTGCTCGGCTCGCTTCAGCGGATGGGGCGCTCTGAGCTGGCGGTGCCGATCATCAGCACGCAACTGGTGAGCGACGGTCTGATCGGGCAGCGCGAGTCGCTCGAGAGCCTGTTGGGAGCGACGTTCGTGTTCGGTATGCGCTCGGATGCGGAGGCAGCACGCGCGCTTGCGCTGCTCGGCCTCGACCCCACTGACGCGAAACTGCGCCAGAGCCTCGTCGATCTGGAGGCGGGGCGGTGCCTGTTTCGCGATCACAAAGGGCGAGTGGAGGCGGTCCAGATCGAGATCGTGGTTCCCGCTCTGCTGCGCGCCTTCTCGACGACGCCGGCGCGCTGAGTGTCAGGCCGGCGCCGTGCGGCTGTGGGCGGCGCGCTGGCGCTCAGCGTGCTGTGCGCCAGCGTGTCCGCGACGCCGCCCGTTGCGCTCGCGCAGTCGCGGGTGAGCGCGAGGCCCGCACGCGCCGAGGCGCCCAGCTCGAGCGCGCAGCCCGCCGGCGGCGCTCCGCGAGCGCCGAGCGGCGCTCCGCTCAGCGCACCCAGCGCCGGCGCCGGTGGTTCGAACGCGGCCGGCACGAGCGAAGCGCTCGAAGGCGAAGCAGGGTCACCTCAAGGACAGGCCGATCCACTGGTCAGCAATGGTCTCGGCAGTCCGTCGTGTCAGGGCACCACCGAGCTGGAGCTCGCGGCGGCCGATCGCCAGCACTGCGAAAGCTCGGGTTTCCTCGTCTCCTCGGCGCCGACGGGCAACTTCGGGGTCGACGTCCACATCGACACCGGCGTGCTTGGCATCGGCTCCAACTGGCTCTCGAGCGCGATCCAGGACCTCGTCATCACCCCGATCTGGATGGGCCTCGTGTGGGCGGTTCACGCACTCGTGGTGATGCTCGAGTGGTGCTTCACGATCGACCTGCTGCCGAGCGCGCAGGCGGGCGGCCTCGGCAGCGGGCTGCGTCGGATGGAGAGCACCTTCACCAGGCCGTGGCTAGCGCTTGCGCTGGCCGTCGCTTCGGTCCTCGCTCTCTACCACGGCCTGATTCGCCGGCGCGTGGCCGAGACGTTGGGCGAGGCGCTCTTGATGGTGGCGATGATGCTCGGGGGGCTGTGGGTGATCAGCGACCCCTCCGGCACCTTGGGAGCGCTCGGCTCGTGGGCGAACCAGGCAGCGCTGGGAACGCTTGCGGTTGCGGCGCAGGGCACACCTTCCTATCCCGAGCGGACTTTCGGTGTCGGCCTGGACAGCCTCTTCGGGGCCGCCATCGAAGCGCCCTGGTGCTACTTGGAGTTCGGCGACGTGGCCTGGTGTCGCGAGCCGGCGCGAATCGATCCGCGGCTTCACAGCGCCGCTCTGAAGATCGCCGCCGGTGAGCTCGCACAGGTGGGCTGCAAGGGCGGCTCGTTCCCGGAAACCTGCGTGCCGGTTTCGAGCGAGGCGGCAAAGACCCTCGAACACAGTGCGGAGATGCTCCGAGGCGCGCAGAGCAACGGCGCGATCTTCCTGGCGCTACCGCCAAACGGGCCGGCCCGGAACTCGATCAACACGCAGGGCTCGCTGCTACGCACCATCTGCCAGAGCGCCGATGCCACGAACTGCCGCGGCCGCGACGCCGCGCCGGCCGAGTTTCGGACCGCGCCGCAGACGTGGTCGCGCCTGGGTGGCCTGCTGCTGATCGTCGCGGGATCGCTTGGCATGCTGCTCCTGCTCGGCTTCCTCGCCCTGCGGCTGCTGGCAGCAGCTCTGTTCAGCCTGCTGTATCTGCTGCTCGCTCCGGCGATGGTCCTTGTGCCGGCCTTCGGCGAGGAGGGACGGGCGCTGTTTCGCAGATGGGCGGTGCAGCTGCTCGGAACGGTCGTCGCGAAGCTCCTGTTCTCATTCCTGCTCGGCGTGGTGTTCGCGCTCGTGGCTGTGATCTCCAATCTCACCGCGCTGGGGTGGTGGACGCAGTGGCTGCTGATGTCGGCGCTGTGGTGGGGCGCCTATCTTCGTCGCCACCAGGCGCTCGGCGTCGCCGCGGGCGCACTCGGGCGCGAGCCTGTCCAGAGACGCTCGATAGCTAGTCGGATGGGCAGCGTGCTCGAGACCGGAGGGCGCACCGCAGTCGATCGCTGGATGGGCTCCAGGCGCCCGAGAAGACCTGCGCCAGCGGTCGGGCTTCCCCGGTCCAGGGCTGGTGGAGGGGGCGGATCGTACGTGCGGACCGAGCCCGCTGGCGGCTCTACGCCCGCGCGCGCGGACCACGCTCGGACGCCCCCTGCGGCCGAGAACGCCTCTGCGGCCGAGAAGGTCTCCGCTGCCGAGAAGATCCGCCGGGTTGGCAGGCGCGCCATGGGCGACGCTGCGGGGTCATCTTCCGCTCGCCTGGACCAGCTCGAGCGCGTCCGCATGGCTCGCCGGCATGCAGAGGCCGGGGGTGACGTGCGCAGGGCGGTGGAGCTGCGCGTGAGGGCGCAGCGCATCGAGGACGAGCTGGCGCGGGAGGCGGCGTCGAGCGCCAGCTCGGGCGTGATCAGCGGTGACGGCGTGGGTAGGGAGGGGAGCGCCACGAGGGGGCGCTCCTCCCGTGAGCGCCCGAGAGGACCGGGCGTTCCGCTGGCGCAGGGCGCGCAGGGCGCGCAGGGCGGCCGGGGCGCGCGGGGCGCCGGCGGCGCGGGCCGTGCTCAGCCCACGGACCGAGGCGGTGGCTACGGAGCCCTGTCGGAGCTGGCCGGGTACAGCCGCGTGGAATATGAGCGGCTGGGCGGGCGCAGCCAGCGTCAGGCACGACTTGCGATCGACCGCGAGCTCGCCGCACGCAAGGAGCGCAGCGAGGCAGCTCGCGTGCTCCGCAGGCCAACTGCGGGGGAGGGCGAGCGCGTGAGCACGGGCCCGGACTCAACCGCTCGGGTGCACGGCGGCGAGGCGATCCCGAGGAGAGACCGCGCTGTCGAATCGAGCGTGATGCGCGATGCCCGCGAGGTGGAGGCGGGACGCAAACGTCAGCTCGGCCTGGGCCGGCCTTGAGCGCACAGTTCGGCGCGGCCGCGGCCGCTCGTAGCGGCGCCAGGGCTGGGCTGCTGGCGTTGCTCGTGGTGGTGAGCGTCGCGCTGTTGAGCGCGCTCGCTCTGGTAGCGGCGCTCGGCGGCATGTCACTCGGCCGAGATGGGACGCAGGCAGCGAGCGCGCCGGCGGACGGCGTATCGGGGCTGGCTGCGCGAGAAATACCCCCGGCTTACCTGCGCCTCTATCAGGCGGCTGCGCAGCGCTACGGGCTGGATTGGGCGATCCTCGCGGGCATCGGCAGAGTCGAGTGCGACCACGGCCGCGATCCCGACCCATCGTGTACACGCGAGGGCGCGGTGAACTCGGCCGGGGCGGGCGGTCCGATGCAGTTCCTGGCCTCGACGTGGCACGTCTATGGCGTCGACGGGAACGGCGACGGTCGCGTCGACCGCTGGGATGCAGCCGATGCGATCTTCTCGGCCGCAAACTACCTTCACGCGGCGGGCGCTCCAGCCAGCTACAGCGAGGCGATCTACGCCTACAACCATGCCGGTTGGTATGTGGCCGAGGTCAAACGGTGGGCTGCCGGCTACCGCGGCGCGACACCGTCGGAAACGCTCGGCGCCGGCGGCGAGATCGCGGCGAGAGCGGAACTCGAGCTGGCGCGGCAGAGCTCGACGCCGATTCGCTTCCTCGCCGGCGAACACGCCGAGCTGGCGCCTGAAGACGGTCACGTCGCGTTGATCCCGGCAGCTGCGCCGGCGACCGTTCAGGCGATGGTGGTAGCGGGAAACGAGTTGCAGCAGCTCCCCTACGGACCGGACGGGCACCCCGACCCACGCGGAGCCACACAGGAGGACTGCTCGAGCACGATCAACTACGTCCTGTACCGCTCCGGGGTGCGCGCGATCGGCGAAATCCTCGATCGCAATCCGCTCGCTCAGGACTACGTGGACTGGGGCGCTCCGGGGCCGGGTCGCTGGGTCAGCATCTATGCGACCGTGCAGCCAACGCCGCACGTGTTCGCGGTGATCGCCGGACTGCGCTTGGACACGAGCTACAACGGCACAGACGTCGGTCCCAATCGAAGCGAAGGCGGTCCGCGTTGGCGGATCCTGGACCACATCCCGAGCTGGGCTGACTGGTCGGTCCGTCACCCCCCGGGGCTGTAGGGTGGCGTTCCATGAGCGATCGTAAGGTCGACTTCCTGCTCATCGGCGGGGGACTGGCCTCGGCCAACTGCGCGCGCTGGCTGCGCGAGCAGGGCGCCGGGGGCGAGGTCCTGCTGGTTGGCCGCGAGCTCGACGCGCCCTACAACCGTCCCGACTGCTCCAAGGGCTACCTGCGCGGCGAGGAGAGCCACGAGCAGCCGCTGTTCCGTCCCGGCGAGTGGTGGGCCGAGCAGGACATCGAGCTGGTGACCCGCACCAGCGTCACCGCGCTCGACCTCGACGCCCGCACGGCCAAGCTCTCGACCAAGCAGGAGATCGGCTTCGGGAAGGCGCTGATCGCGACCGGAGCCAACGTCCGGCGCCTGAACGTCGACGGCTGCGACCTCGAGCAGATCCACTATCTGCGCACGCTCGCGAACGCCGACTCGATCCGCGCCGGAGTAGCCGACGCCGAGGACGTGGTCCTGATCGGTGGCTCCTACATCGGCTGCGAGGTGGCTGCTTCGCTGACGATGATGGGCAAGCGCTGCACGATCGTGATGCAGGAGCAGCTCGACGCTCGAACGTGGCTTTGGAGCGAATGCAGGGCGCTTCTTCCAGGAGCTGCTCGAGTCGCAGGGGATAACGGTCCACGGCAGCGACGAGCTGGAGCGCTTCGAGGGCGACGGCAGGGTCGCCAAGGTCATCACCAGAAGCGGCCGCGAGCTCGCGGCCGACGCGGTGATCATCGGCGCCGGGGTCACGCCCGACGTGAGCCTTGCCCAGCGGGCCGGCCTCGAGCTGGGCGAGCGTGGGGGCGTGCGCTGCTCCTCGCGCCTGGAGAGCTCGGCGGCGGGAGTGTTCGCGGCGGGCGACATCTGCGAGTACGACTCGCCGATCCACGGCGGCGCAGCGATGCGGATCGAGCACTGGGACGTGGCCTTCAAACACGGCAAGACGGCTGCGCTGAACATGCTCGGAGGCGACGTGGCGCACACCGAGGTTCCCTACTTCTTCTCGGTGCTGGGCGACTGGGGCGAACTGGAGTACGTCGGACCGGCCTATGTGTGGGACGAGGAGATCGTGCGCGGCTCGATGGCCGACGGGGCGTTCACCACGTGGTACCTGAAGGACGGAGCGGTGAAGGCCGCGCTGACATTCGGGCGATCGGATGACCTCGACCAGGCACGCCGGCTGCTCAGCTCCGGCATCCGGCTCGAGCCCTCACAGCGCGCAGCGCTCGCGGACCCCAACAGCGACCTGGACGCGATCGGCTCCTAGCACGGCGAGGAGCCCCGGCCTGCCCTAGCCATCCCGGACGAGCCAGCGCTCGACACCCAACGCCGTGATCGCGCGCTGGACCGGGTCGTGGACCGGTCGAGTAGGATTGCGAGGTTCATACGGTCGGTGGTCAAGGGAAGTCCGGTGAGAATCCGGCGCGGACCCGCCACTGTGACCGGGGATGCCCACCGTTGCGCGCCCGAGGGCGTGCAGCCACCGACCCGCATGCAGCGGCGACGGGAAGGCGCGGAGGGGTAGGCCCGGCAGCCAGGAGACCTGCCTCCGACCCAAGCCCACAAGCCCTCGTGGAAAGGGGTGGCTCCATGCTCACATCTCGTCGTAGGTATCTCGGTCCTCGCGGCCTACTCCTCGCCGGCGTGCTCCTCGGCATCTGCCTCTTGGTCTCGGCATTCGCCTCCGCGACGCTGGCGGCCGGCCCGGCCGCGGTGACGGTCAGGATCGAGGGGCTCAGCGAAACCAGGCTCCTGCCCACACCGCTGACAACGACTACAGCGCCGGTGGTCAAGGACGGCAACGCCGAACACGCATGCACTGGCACGAGTGCCGCCGGCGCGCTGCAGCTGGCAACGAACGGCAACTGGAGCGGTCCGTGGAACAGTCAATACAAACAGTATGAAATCTATTCCATCGAGGGTGAGAGTCACCTATTCGAATCCGGAGCGGCTGCCAACTACTACTGGTCCTTCTGGCTCGACGAAAAGGAATCGTCAACCGGACCTTGCGAAACAGAGCTTCAGCCCGGGGACCGCGTACTGTTCTTCCCTGCGTGTTATGGCAGCGCATGCCCACCCGCGCAAACACCGTTGGGCATCGAAGCGCCCAGCAGCGGGAGTACCGGTGAAGCATTTACGGTGACGGTGCGCAAATACAGCTCGAGCGGAGCTGCCTCGCCGGTGAGCGGCGCGAGTGTCAGCGAGGGGTCCGCGACCGCGACCACCGACGCGGGCGGCCATGCCACTTTGACGGTTGCTCAAACCGGCGACGTGACGTTGCGTGCCAGCGCCTCGGAATCGGTTCGGACGGAGGCAACCGTGTGCGTCCACAACGGCAACGACGGAAACTGTGGAACCACCGCCCCCACGACTACGACGAGCACGGCCACCACGCCGCTCGTGATCGCACCGCCCAAGCCTTACACGGGGCCATATGCCGTGGTGGCGCACGTCGGCGGGCTGCTCGACGGGCATGCCTATGCCGCCGCCACGGCACCACGGGTGCTGGCCGGCACGGTCGCCGCCGCCAGCCCGGTGGCCTCGGTCAGCCTCGAGCTGCGCCGCGAGTACCGGGGCCGCTGTTACGCCTACGACGGCGCCAGGGAGAGGTTTCGAGTCGCGCATTGCGGCACGGGATCGTTCTTCAAAGTCTCCGGTAACGGCGTGTTCAACTATCAGCTGTCCTCAGCTCTGCGCCCGGGACGCTACGTGCTCGACGTGAAGGCGAGCGATGCTGCCGGCAACCGGACCACGCTCTCGCGAGGTTCCTCGCGGGTCGTCTTCTATGTCCGCTAGATCCACCGCGACGGCGCTGCTCGGTGTCGTCCTGTTCGCTGCGCCGGGCGTCGCCGATGTTCAGGCGCGCCCGGTCGCAGGGACCGCGGGTGCTGCTCCCGTGGTACAGAGCATGATCGTCGGTTCGACCGGCGCGATCCTCTCGCCGGCGCGTAGCGTCACCGCTTCGGCTGGCACGGTGCGGGTGGCGGGGCGGAGCTGTGCGGTCGCGTCAGCTACCCCGCTGGCGGTGCTCGCGGTCGTGTCGCGCGCGGGAGGCCCGGGTTTCTCGTTGCGCGACTACGGTCGCTGCGGCGCCTCGCCGGCCAACTCGGCGCAGCTGTTCGTCAACTCGCTTGCGGGTGAGAGCAACCGCGGGCAGAGCGGCTGGGAGTACAAGGTAAATGGCGTGTCCGGCACGACCGGCGCCGGCGATCCGAGCGGACCGGAGGGTAACGGGCGCCGCCTGAGCGCCGGCCAGCGGGTCGTTTGGTTCTGGTGCGCCGCCTACGCCGGTGGATGTCAGCGTTCGCTCGAAGTGAGCGCCTCCGCCAGCGTTGGGCGAGGCCGAACGTTGAGCGTGACCGTCACCGGTCGTGACAACGAAGGACGTGCCGTTCCCGTGGCCGGCGCGATCGTCACGCTCGGCAGCGACTTCGCCTCCACGGGATCGAGTGGACGAACCGTGCTGTACGCACCCAGCGCGGCCGGGAGCTATCAGCTGAGCGCCACCCGCCGTGGGCTCGTGCCTTCGTTTCCGGAGACGATCGTGGTGAGGTGAAAGGCACGTTTGGATACCTCTCACTGCTCGCACTCGCGCTGTGTCTCCTCACGCTCAGCGGCTGTGGCCTGGGGGCCGGCCCCGCGCCCAGCGCGATCCAGTTGACCGTGACCCGCGATTTCGGCGCGAAGGCGCTGAGTCCCAGCGGCGCGCCGAAGGTCCGTGGACAGGAGACCGTGATGAGCCTGCTGATGCGCAACTACACCGTCTCCACTCGCTATGGAGGCGGCTTCGTGCAGAGCATAGACGGCCTCTCCGGCGCCAGCGACGGCGCCCAGCCGGTCGACTGGTTCTACTACGTCAACGGCGTCCAGGCCGGCGTCGGCGCCGCCGCCAACAACGTGCGCCCCGGCGACCACATCTGGTGGGACCGCCACGACTGGAGCCAGACCGAGGACGTGCCCGCCGTGGTCGGCTCGTTTCCCGAGCCGTTCCTCAACGGCGTCGCCGGCAAGCGCTACCCGGTGCGGATCGAATGCGCGGAAGTCGGCCACTATGCCTGTAACACCGTCACCGCCAGGCTGCGCGCACTCGGTGTGCCGGCCGCGATCGCCGGACTCGGCAGTGCCGGTGAGCCGCAGACGGTGCGCGTGCTCGTCGGTCCATATGCGCGCATCGGCGGCGATCTCGGCGCCGAGAGCATCCAGCGCGGTCCCCGCGCCAGCGGCGTGTATGCGCTCTTCTCGCGCGACGGCAGCACGCTCACTCCACTCCGCCAGAACGGCCGCCAGATGCAGGCCCTGCACGCAGGCACGGGATTGATCGCGGCCACACGCAACGCCGAAGACGGACCGGTATGGGTCGTCACCGGAACCGATGCCGCGGGCGTGGAGCTCGCCGCGCGCGACTTCAACCAGGCCACCCTCCACGATCGCTTCGCCGTGGCGCTCGCGCCGGGGCGGGTACTGGCGTTGCCGGCGGCCGAAGGATGAGCGCGTTGGGCTCGGCCTCGACGATCGCCTACCGGCGCCGGGCGACCCCGCTGCACGCCGCCCGCGCCACCGTCGCGGCCGCTTATGGCGCGGCGCTCGCAACCGCTGCGCTGCTCTGCGAAAGCCCGCTGATGCTCGCCGCGCTGCTGTGTGCCGTGCTCTGCGCCGGAGCCGCCGCCGGCGTGGGGCGCGAGCTGCTGCGCGCGGTGCGCGTGACGGTGCTGCCGATCGTGCTCCTGAGCGTCCTCGTCAACGTGCTCGTCAGCCGCGGCGGCCTGACGGTGTTCGCACGCCTCGGCGACTGGGGCGTGCTCGGACAGGTGAACCTCACGCTCGAGGCGGTCGTCTATGGGCTCGTCTTCGCGTTGCGGCTCGTGGTCGTCACGCTCGCCTGCCTGCTGGTCTTGTGCGCCGCCGATCCAGACGAGCTGCTGTTCGCCTGCCGGCGGATCTCGCCGCACTCCGCGCTCACCGCTGCCCTGGCCACCCGGCTGATACCTGTTCTCGGCCAAGACGCGCAGCGTCTCTCAGAGGCGCAGCGCTGCCGCCCCGACGGCGGCGCCGGCGGGGCGCGCGGAAAGCTCGCGATCCTGCGGGCGACCGTCAGCGGCGCGCTGGACCGCTCCCTCGACGTGGCCGCTGTGCTCGAGATGCGCGGCTATGGCGCCAAGCCCGCGCGAGGCATCGCGCGCCTGGCGTCTCCCGCGCGTTCGCGCCACGATCTCGCGTTCGCCTCGGCGGCACTGCTGATGCTGGGGCTCTCGCTGTTCGTGGCGCTCGACGGCGTGGCTCCCTTTCACACCTACCCGCTCGTGGGCATCACCGTCACGCCAGGCGCTGTTGCGGTTGCCGTCGCGCTGCCCGTGCTTGCGCTGATCCCGTTCCTGGACCGGCGGGGGATCCAGAGGTGAGCGTGCTTCGCTTCGACCGCGTGAGCTACCGCTACCCCGGTGCAGGCTCCGACGCGCTGCGCGACGTGAGCCTCTCGATCGAGCCTGGAGAGTTCTGTGTGCTCACCGGCCTCTCCGGTTCGGGCAAGTCGAGCGTGCTGCGCGCCGCCGCCGGGCTCGTGCCCCACTTCCACGGTGGGCGCTTCGCCGGCAGCGTCACCGTCGAGGAGCTCGACACCCGCGAGCACACACCCGCCGACATCGGCGCGCTCGCCGGCACGCTCCAGCAGGACCCCGAGACGCAGGTCGTCATGAGCACGGTCCGTGCCGAGCTCGCACTCGCACTCGAGAACCTCGGCAGGGCGCCCGCCGGCGTAGCCCGCGCGGTCGAGGAGACCGCGCTGGCGCTGGGCATCGCGCAGCTGCTCGACCGCGCCACCGCTCAGCTCTCCGGCGGCGAGCTGCAACGTGTGGCCCTAGCCGCGGCGCTCGTTGCCCGCCCGAGACTGGTGCTGCTCGACGAGCCGACCTCACAGCTCGATCCCGTCGCCGGAGACGAGCTGATCTGGCAACTGCGACGTCTGAACCAGGAGTCAGACACCGCGGTGCTGCTGATCGAGCACCGCCTCGAGCGCTGCCTTGCAGCAGCCGACCGCGTGATCGTGATGGACGCAGGCGCGATCGCCTGCGACAGCGACCCTGCTGGCTTCCTGAAGTGGGCGGGCGAGAACGAGCCGGCGCTGGCGACCCCCGGCGCGCGCCTGTTCGAGCTCGCCGGTCTGCGCCCGGCGCCCAGTGGCGTCAAACAGGCTCGCGCAGCGCTCCGGCGCAAGGGCCTGCTGCCGCCACCCGGAGCGGGAAAGGACACACCGCGGCCGAGCATCGCCGAGCCCGGCGGACGCGCCGCGCTGCGAACGCTCGTCGCAAGGCTGGGTGCGGGGCGCGGCGAGCAGAGAGATGCTGCCGCGCTCGAGCTGCACGGGATCTGGCATGAGATCCGCGATGGGCCGGCGATCCTGCGCGGCGTCGATCTGCGGGTGAACGCGGGGGAGAGCATCGTCTTGATGGGGCGCAACGGCGCAGGCAAGTCGACGCTCCTGCGCAGCGCCGCCGGGCTGCTCGAGCCCACCCGCGGACGGGTGACGCGCGGTGGGCGCATCGCGCTGCTGCTGCAGAATCCAGGTGACTACTTCCTCCACGAGCGAGTGGACGACGAGGCTTCCCCGGCGGATCTCGAGCTGGTCGGTCTGGCAGCGCTCGGCGCGCGCCATCCACGCGACCTCTCCGGCGGGCAGCGCCAGCGCCTGGCGCTCGCGATCGTGATGGGCGGCCAGCTGCGGCCTGCACTGCTCGCCCTCGACGAGCCCACCCGCGGGATGGACAGACAGGCCAAGCTGGCGCTCGCCGGCAGGCTGCGCGAGCTCGCCGCCGAGGGCGTGGCGGTCATGCTCGTCACCCACGACGCCGAGTTCGCCGCCGAGATCGCCACGCGCGCCGTGCTGCTCGCCGACGGACGCGTGATCGCCGACGGGCCGATCTCGGAGATTCTCGCCGGTGGCTGGTACTTCGCCACCGAAACCGCACGGATTCTCGACGGCGCCGGCGGCGCGCTGCGCCCCGACCAGGGAGCCGAGCTGCTGCGCCGCGACGCCGCACGCGCGCAGGTGGCGCTTTCCGAGCAGCCGCTCGCCGGAGAGGCCCGACTGTGAGCTGGCAGCTAGTCTCATTCGTCCTCGTGCTCGTCGCGCTCGGCCTCGCGTTCTGGTGGTATGAGCGCTCACAGCCGCCCGCCAAGCTGCTCGCCGTTCTGGCCACGCTCGCTGCACTCGCCGCGCTCGGACGCGACGCGTTCGCCGCGGTCCCCGACGTCAAGCCGATCACCGCAATCGTGCTCGTCAGCGGGGTCGCCTTCGGCGCCGCCCCCGGCTTTGCTGTCGGCGCGATCGCCGGCTTCGCGTCCAACCTGTTGCTCGGAGAGGGGCCGTGGACGCCCTGGCAGATGCTGGGCTGGGGGGTGGTGGGACTGCTCGGGGGCGCACTGGGGCACCTGACCTCGCGCAGGATCGGAGCGCTCGGGCTGGCCCTTGCCAGCGCCGTCGCCGCCGAGAGCTTCAACCTGATCCTCGATCTGTACACCTGGACCGGCACCGGCAACCACACTTTGGCCGGCTTCGGTGTCGTGCTCGGCACCGCCGTGGTTTTCGATCTCACCCACGTCCTCGCGAGCTTCGCGTTCGGCCTGGCCTTCGGCGCGGTGCTGCTGCGCATGCTCGTGCGCGTGCGCCTGCGCCTGCAGGTGAGCTGGGAGCCTCTCGCTGCGGTCCCCGCCACAGATCCGCCCGCCGGCTCATCGGCGCACCTACGCGGCCTGTCGACGCTCGCGCTGCTCCTCGCCGTTGGGCTCCTCGCGCTCGGCGGACCGCGCCCGGCGCGTGCATCGGGCATATCGGGCGTCCCCCGGACGGCAGCCGCGGCGCGCGTTGAGATCTCGCGCGAGGTGAGCTTCCTCGCCTTGAGCCAGAACAGCGACGGTGGCTTCGGCGGCGCGCGCGGACAGTCCAGCAGCGAGCTGTACTCGGCCTGGGTTGCCATCGGCCTGGCCGCCGCCGGACGCGACCCGTTGAGCCTGCGCCGCGACGGGCACACGCTGCTCGACACGATTCGCGGGCAGGCCGCGGGCCTGCAGGGCGCGGGGGATCTCGAGCGCACGATCCTCGCCCTGCACGCATGCGGCGTCTCGGTGCGTTCGCTGCCCGGCGGCGATCCAGTTGCGAGGCTGCTGCGAGCCCGCCGCGCCAACGGCTCCTTCGAAGGACTGAGCAACCTCACCGCCTTCGGGATCTTCGCCCTGCGCGCAGCCGGCTACCCCGCCTCCAGCCCGCTCGTGCTGGCGGCAGGAAGCTGGCTCGCACGCCAGCAGGACAGCGACGGTGGCTTTGGCTTCGCCACACGCGGCGGTGGCAGCGACGTCGACGACACAGCCGCCGTGCTGCAGGCCCTCCTCGACACAGGCGCCCGCGGTCCAAGCGTCGTCTCGCGCGCGGTCGCCTTCCTCGTGCGCGCACAGAACCTCGACGGCGGCTACCCCCAGCAGCCCGGGGGTCAGTCAAACGCCCAGTCGAGCGCGTGGGCGATCCAAGCGCTCACCGCCGCCGGGCGCAACGTCGCCGCCGTGCGGCGTCAGGGCAGCCGCTCGCCCCTTGAATACCTGCAGAGCCTGCTCGAAGCCGACGGAAGCGTGCGCTATTCCCGCACCGGCTCCCAGACGCCCGTGTGGGTGACCGCCCAGGCGCTGACCGCGTTCGCGGGCAGGCCGTTTCCGATCGCGCCGGTGCGCGCGCAAAGCGCTGCGCTTTCGCTCCCGGCGGTCGTCTCTGGGCGCCCGCTGCCAGCGCCCCGCACCGCGCCACGGCGAGCCGCGTCGGGGGGGCGCAGCGCATCCCGGCTCCCTGGCCTCAGCCTGATCGCGCACGCGATCGACGCTGCGCTCGCGCCGGTGCTCGCCGGCCTTTCAGGCGCCCTTTAGCAACCGCTCTACCCTTTGACAGATGTCTGGACACGCCTACACGGCGCCCGCCGTGCGCGCCAGGGGCTCGGCCGAGAGCGCCCGCTGGAGCGGCGCGGGCCCCGCCGCGCTGCTCGCCGGGCTGTGCCTGTCGGGGCTCGTGCTCGTGTGGGTGCTCGCCAACCTCGTTCCCGGGCTGCACACGCGTGACGCGGTCCTGCTCTACGACTTCACGCTGCTCGGGCACGCCCCCTACGCCCCCGTGGCACAGGTCCTCGTCCACCTCGTCGAACCGGAACTGTTCATCTTGTGGGGCCTTGCCCTGGTCGCCTTCGCGATCGCGCGCGAGCGTCCCCGCACAGCGCTGGCCGTCGTGCTCGTGATGTGGCTCGCGCCGCTCACCACCGAGACGCTGAAGCCGCTCGTCGCACACACCCACCAGAGCGTCGACGGGGTCCACATCGGGCCCGTGTCCTGGCCCAGCGGCCACTCCACCGCGGCGCTCACGCTGGGGCTGTGCGCGCTGCTCGTCGTGCCGCCACGCTGGCGCCGTCTGACAGCGATCATCGCTGCGCTGTTCGCGGGCGCGATGGGTGCGTCGCTCTTGATCCTCGCCTGGCACATGCCCAGCGACATCCTCGCCGGATACCTCGTGGCGGGCTTCTGGACCGCGCTCGCGGTCAGCGCCCTGCGCGCCGCCGAGCGGCGCTGGCCCGCCAAGCGCCGCCCTGCGCTCCAGCGAAGCTCGCTCTAGCTCTAGCCGGACGTCGCCGAGTCGGCTCCGTGCGCGCCGGGCTCCCACAGCGGCTCGGAACCGGCGGCGGGAAGGTTCGCAGCCCGGCTGAGGATGAACAGCAGATCCGAGAGGCGGTTCAGGTAGCGCACGACCTCGGAGTTGACCTCCTCGCCGACGGCGATCGTGCGCCGCTCCGCTCGACGGCAGATGGTGCGGCAGACGTGCAGGTGCGCCGCCGCCGGCGTCCCCCCGGGGATCACGAACGAGCGCAGCGGCTCGAGGCTGTCGTTGACCTCGTCGCAGGCCTGCTCGAGCCACGCGGTGTAGTCGGCGTCTATGCGCAGGCGCTCGCGCCCGCCGCTGTCCTGCGCGCCATCGGAGACAGGCTCCGGCACCGACAGGTCGGCGCCGACATCGAGCAGATCGTTCTGCACCCGGCGCAGCCATCCTGCGGACTGCTCGGGCATTCCCGGCGCCAGCAGCGCCATCCCGATCGCCGCGTTCAGCTCATCGACCGTCCCGTATGCCTCGACCCGCGGATTCAGCTTGGAAACCCGGCTCATGTCGCCCAGGTGCGTCTCCCCGCCGTCGCCCAGCTTGGTGTAGATGCGAGTCAGGTTGACGGTCATCGCAGGACCCAGTTTCGCACACCCAGCCGCCGCTCATCCGTGCGATCGGATACGTTCTCGCACCTCATATGCGGATCGGCGTTCCGAAGGAGACCGCGGCGGGGGAGCACCGAGTTGCGCTCGTCCCCGAGGTCGTAAGCAAGCTCCAGGCCAAGGGCCTCGACGTCGTCGTGCAAAGCGGCGCCGGCGACGACGCGCTGCTGACGGACGCCGCCTTCGAGCAGGCGGGCGCGCAAACCAGCTCGGACGCCGCCGAGGTGTGGCGCAGCGACATCGTGCTCACGATCGCGCCGCCCGACCCCCAGGCGATCCGCGGCCTCGGCTCCGGTTCGATCCTGATCGGCTTCCTGGCGCCGCTGAGCAGCCCTCAGACCACGCGTGCGCTCGCCGAGGCCGGGGCGACCGCCTTCGCGATGGAGGCGATCCCGCGCATCTCACGGGCACAGGCGATGGACGCGCTGTCCTCGCAGAGCAATGTCGCCGGCTATCGCGCCGCGCTGCTCGGCGCGCAGGAGATGGGGCGCTTCTTCCCGATGCTGATGACCGCAGCCGGCACGATCCCGCCCGCCAAGGTGCTTGTGCTCGGCGTCGGCGTCGCCGGCCTGCAGGCGCTCGCCACGGCCAAGCGCCTGGGCGCGAGGACCACCGGCTATGACGTGCGCCCCGAGGTCGCCGAGCAGGTCGAATCGCTCGGCGCGCAGTGGCTCGACCTCGGCCTCGAGGCCAGCGGAGAGGGTGGTTACGCGCGCGAGCTGACCGAGCAGGAGCGTCAGCGCCAGCAGCAGGCGCTGACCGACGCGATCAAGGGCTTCGACGTCGTCATCACCACCGCGCTCGTGCCCGGGCGACCAGCGCCGAGGCTGGTCACCGCCGAGGCGGTGGAAGGCATGAAGCCCGGATCGGTGATCATCGATCTCGCCGGCGAGGCGGGCGGGAACTGCGAGCTGACCGAGCCGGGACAGACGGTGGTGCGACACGACGTCAAGATCGTCTCGCCGCTGAACCTGCCGGCGAGCATGGCCGAGCACTCCTCGCAGCTGTTCGCGCGCAACGTCCTCGCGCTACTCGATCTGTTCGTCGGCGACGACGGCGCCCTCAACCTCGACTTCGACGACGAGATCGTCAAGGGCGCCTGCGTCGTGCGCAACGGCGAGATCGTGAACCCCGGAGCGAAAGCGGCAGTGGAGGCCTCCCAATGATCCTCGCGAGCACGCTCACTACGAACCTCGCGATCCTGGTGCTGGCCGGGTTCATCGGCTTCGTGGTGATCTCGAAGGTGCCCAACACCCTGCACACGCCTCTGATGTCGGGCACGAACGCGATCCATGGAATCGTGCTGCTGGGCGGCCTGTTGATCGTCGGGCTCTCGGGCAACAGCACCTTCAACAAGATCATCCTCGTGATCGCAATCGCCTTCGGGACGATCAACGTCGTCGGTGGCTTCCTCGTCACCGACCGCATGCTCGAGATGTTCAAGGCCAAGCCAAAGCCCCCGACGGACTCCGGCGAGGACGCCGGCAAGGACAAGGGCCGATGAGCGCAGTGCCCCTCGCGAGCACGTTCCTGCAGGACCAGAGCTTCCTCGACGTCCTCTACATCATCGCCTTTGGGCTGTTCATCCAGGGTCTACGCGGCCTGTCGGGCCCCACGACCGCCGTGCGCGGCAACCGCATCGCGGCAGCGGGCATGACGGTCGCGGTGATCGCCACGCTGCTCAACCGCAACGAGGGCAACTGGGGTCTGATCGTGCTTGGGGTGGCGCTCGGCGCGGCCGTCGGCATCCCGGCGGCACGTCAGGTGAAGATGACCGCGATGCCGCAGATGGTGGCGCTTTTCAACGGCGTCGGCGGCGGCGCGGTGTTCCTCATCTCCTGGTCGGAGTTCCGCCTGACCCACGGCTACTCGTTCACGCCGACCTACATCACGATCTTCTCGCTGTTCGCCGCGATCGTCGGCTCGGTCTCCTTCTGGGGGTCGAACATCGCCTTCGGCAAGCTCCAGGAAATCATCCCCGGCAAGCCGATCACGCTCGGCTCGGGCCAGCAGATCGTCAACCTCGTGCTGTTCATCCTCGCGGTCGCAGCCGGCGTGGACATCGCAGCGGGGTCGCATTCGGAAGTGATCTTCATCGGCATGCTGATCTGCGCCGCGCTGCTCGGCAACGCGGTCGTGCTGCCGATCGGAGGCGCTGACATGCCGGTCGTGATCTCCCTGCTGAACGCCTTCACGGGGCTCTCCGCCGCAGCTACGGGGATTGCCCTGGACAACCCCGCGCTGATAGTGGCGGGGATGATCGTGGGCGCCTCCGGCTCGATCCTCACGAACCTGATGGCCGTCGCGATGAACCGCTCGATCCCGGCGATCATCGCCGGTGGATTCGGCGGCGGCGGAGCGGTGGAGGGCGCAAGCGGCGCCGGCGAGCACGCGGGCACGGTGCGCTCCACCAGCGCCGCCGACGCGGCCATCCAGCTCGCCTACGCCAACCGCGTGGTGATCGTGCCCGGATACGGCATGGCCGTCGCCCAGGCCCAGCACGCCGTGCGCGAGCTCACCAAGGAGCTCGAGAAGCGCCAGGTGGAGGTGAGCTATGCGATCCATCCGGTCGCCGGGCGCATGCCGGGACACATGAACGTGCTGCTCGCCGAGGCCGATGTGCCCTACGACCAGCTCAAGGAGATGGACGACGCCAACCCCGAGTTCCAGCGCACCGATGTCTCGCTGGTGATCGGTGCCAACGACGTCACCAATCCGGCCGCCAAGAACACGCCCTCCTCGCCGATCTACGGCATGCCGATCCTCGAGGTCGCAGACAGCCATTCGGTGATCGTGATCAAGCGCTCGATGAACCCGGGCTTCGCCGGCATCGAAAACGAGCTCTACTACGACCCCAAGACGACGATGCTGTTTGGGGACGCCAAGTCGGCGGTGAGCGAGATCACAGCCGAGCTGGCCCACATCTGATCCGGCGCCCCGCGCCTCTGCGAGACTCCCGGGCGTGATCGAGCGCAGCCAGGCACTCGCCGCACTGGCCGAGGACGAGTTCGACGTGGTCGTCGTGGGCGGGGGCATAACCGGCGCCGGCGTCGCCCTCGATGCAGCCACCCGCGGCTACAGCGTCGCCCTGCTCGAGCGCGCCGACTTCGCCTCCGGCACCTCCAGTCGCTCGAGCAAGCTCGTGCACGGCGGCCTGCGCTACCTGCAGAACTTCGATCTCGGTCTCGTGCGCGAGGCGCTGCTGGAGCGCCAGTTGATGGTGGCGCTCGCGCCGCACCTCGTTCACCCGCTGCCGCTGGTCGTCCCCGCCTTCGAGGGCGCCCATCCCGACAGGCTGGTGGGAGTCGGGCTGAACCTCTACGACGTCATGTCCGTCGACCGCGACCGCCTGCGCGGCCGGCGTGGCAGGCGCGCGCGAGCCGAGCGTACGCAAGCGTCCCTGCCCGCCGCGGCGGGGGACGGGGCGGAGTCCTGGAGCCCCGAGCGCCACCGCGTCATCTCCGGCGAGGAGGTGCTCGAGCTGCTGCCCGCGCTGGCCGCGCGCGAGCCGACCAGCGGCTACCTGTTCTACGACTGCCAGACCGACGACGTGCGCCTGGTGCTGACGGTGCTCGGCGAGGCGGAGCGCTTCGGCGCGGTCTGTGCGAACCGCCTGGACGTGACGGGCCTGCTCGAGCGCGACGGCCGCGCCGAGGGCGTGGAGGTCCTCGACGGCGAGAGCGGCGAGCGCTTCCAGGTACGTGCGGGCAACGTCGTCAACGCAACCGGCGTGTGGGCGGATCAGCTGCGGCCCCAGGAGCTCCACGAGGAGGCCGAGCTGCCGCGCATCAGGCCCAGCCGCGGGACGCACATCACGATCAGCCACGCCGACCTTCCGCTCGTCGGTGGCGCGATCGTCCCTGCGGGCGCAGGGCGCTCGATCTTTGCGCTGCCCTGGCTCGGTCACACGCTCGTCGGAACCACCGACAACGACTACGAGGGGCCGCTGGAGCACATCCGGCCCTCCGGCGAAGACGTCGATTACCTGCTCGCGGCCGTCAACCGCTTCTTCGCCACGTCGCTCGGCCCTAGTGAGCTGACCGGGGCATTTGCGGGCGTGCGCCCGCTGATCTCCAGCGGCGACCCCAAGAAGTCTGTCGACATCTCGCGCAAGGCCGAGCTGTATGAGACCTCCTCGGGGATGATCACGATCACCGGCGGAAAGCTCACCACCTGGCGGCGCATGGCCAAGATGACGGTCGACCGCCTAGTCGAGCGCGATGCCCGCGACGCGCCGTGCAGGACCCACGAAGTTCCGCTCGGCCAGGCCATCGAGGTCGCGGAGCTGCCCCGGGTGGAGGGGGTGGCGCAGGAGGCCTACCAGCCGCTTGCCTCCCGCTATGGCTACGCAGCGCGCGAGGTGCTCGCGCTGGCCGCGGAGCGAGGGGGAGCTCGCACAGCCGATCGTTGCCGGCCTTCCCGATCTGCTCGCCGAGGTGGCGCTCGCCGCCCGGCGCGAGCAGGCGCGCTCGATCGGCGATGTGCTGCTGCGCCGCACCCGCCTGGGCCTGCTGGCGGCCCGCGAGCTCACCTCCCAGCGGGCGCCGGGCGAAGCCGGCCACCCGGTGGCGCTGGTGGGCGACGTGCTCGCGCGCGAGCTCGGCTGGGGCGCAGAGCGCCTGGCGACCGAGCTGGCGCGTTTCGCCGAGGAGGCCGACGCGGAGGGGATAGTCGCGGAAGTAGCGCACGCGGAGCCCCGCGAGCGAGCTCCGGCGCTGCCCCCAGCAGCGATGCCGTGAGCGCGCCCACGCGCACGCTGAGCGCCGGTGGGCGCACGATCGAGCTTGGAGCGCGCCCTCTGCTGATGGGCATCGTCAATGCGTCGCCCGACTCCTTCAGCGACGGCGGCCTGCACCGGGGCGTGGACGCGCAGCTCACCCTGGCCGCCGAGCTGTTGGGCGCAGGCGCCGACATCCTCGACATCGGCGGCGAGTCGGCGTCGACCGGACGACCGCCCATCGAGGCGCATGAGGAGATCGAGCGGGTCGTCCCGCTGATCGAACGCGCCGTCGGCGAGCTGGGCGCGCTGGTCTCTGTCGACACCTACAAGCCGGACGTCGCCGCCGCCGCGATCGCAGCGGGCGCGAGCATCGTCAACGACGTCAGCGGACTGCGCGATCCGCGTCTGGCCGAGCTCTGCGCGCGCACCGGTGCAGCGCTCGTGCTGATGCACACCCGCGCCGCGCCGCGCCAGCGCCTCCAGGACCCCGACCTCTACGGCGACGTCGTCGTAGAGGTCCTCGACTTCCTTCGCGAGCGGATGCAGGCAGCGATCGCCGGCGGCATGCGTGCGGAGCAGTTGATCCTCGACCCCGGGCCCGACTTCACGAAGACCCCCGCTCAGACGATCCGCCTGCTCGCGCAGGTGCAGCGCCTGCACGAGCTGGGACGGCCGCTGCTGATGGCGATCTCGCGCAAGGACTTCATCGGCGCACTCACCGGCCGCTCGCCGCGCGAGCGCCAGGCCGGCACGCTGGCCGCGCTGGCGCACGGACTCGAGCGCGGGGGGCACATCTTCCGCGTCCACGACGTGGCCGGCGCGGCCGACTTCATCGCCGTGCGCGCAGCGCTCACGGGCGATCTCGAGCCGAGCAGGGATCTGGCTCTGGATGAGGAAATCCGCTATGAGACGCTAGGCTGAAGATCCATCACGGGTGCCGACCGCTGTCCAACGCGGCCGGACGCCAACCGCCCTCCACACGAAAGAAGGAACACCATGTCAGTACTCGAGCGCTCCGAGCTGGAGGCCAGCCCGCTGTCCGACCTCCACGCGATCGCCGACCAGGTCGGTCTCGACGGCTTCAGGAGACTGCGCAAGGCGGAACTGATCGACGCCATCCTGGGCGAACCAGGCGCGCCCAAGAGCGCGACCGACGGCGCCGACGGCGAGGCCGATGACGAGCGCCCCGCGCGCCCGCGTCGCCGCCGTACACCGCGCTCGCGCCGCGGCTCCGGCTCGGACTCACAGGCAGAGGAGGGCAGCGAGAGCGCGCAGTCAAGCGACGCTCCGTCTCCCTCGGCGGCCGAGGCGGGCGCGAGCAGGCGCAGCAGGAGCAGGGGCACCCGCTCTGGCGGCGCCGCCAAGGACAGCTCGCCCAGGAGCGAGGAGCGCGAGGAGACGCCGAGCGCCGATGCCGGCGGACGTAGCGCCGAGGGCGTCGTCGAGGTGCTCGGCAACGGCTCGGCCTTCCTGCGCGTCGAGCCACCTGAGCCCTCCGACGATGACGTCTACATCTCCGCCGCCCAGGTTCGCCGCTGCGAGCTGGTCTCCGGCGACCGCGTCAGCGGCCCGGCGCGTACCCCACGGCGCTCCGAGCGCTACCCGTCTCTGGTCCGGATCGACACGATCAACGGCGCCTCCGCCGATGCGGTCTCGGAGGGCACTCGCTACGAGGATCTGCCTGTTGCATGGCCGAGCGAGCGTCTCGCGCTGGACTCGGAGGACCCGACGCTCGAGGCGATCGAGTTGCTGACCCCGCTCGGGCTCGGCTCGCGCGCGCTGATCGTCGGCGCCCGTCACGCCGGCAAGACCGAGACGCTGCGGCGCCTGCTGGAGAAGCTCAGCGGCCGCGACGGCTTGGAGATCAGCCTCGTGCTGGTGGGTTCAAGGCCCGAGGAGATCCAGGACTGGCAGGCGGGGCCGCTCGTGCCGACCGCTGCGCTCAGCTTTGCCTCATCGGCCGACTCCCAGGGTCAGGCGGTGGAGCGTGCGATCGACGCCGCCAGGCGCGTGGCCACGCGCGGGGGAGACGCGCTGGTGCTGATCGACACGCTCGACGGCCTCAATCCCCACGCTGCTCGCAAGGCGCTGGCCGCGGCTCGCAACCTGCGCGACGGGGGCTCGCTGACCGTGATCGCAACGGCCTCCCAGCCCTTTGGCGGCGAGACCACCGTGATCGCGCTCGATGCAACGCTCGTCTCCACGCCTCGCCAGCCGATACTCGATCTGCTCAACAGCAGCACGCTGAAGCTCGAGCTGCTGGTCGGCGAGGACGGCGCCGAGGCCGTCAGCAAGGCCCGCGCGACGGCGCTCGAGTCGCTCTCCTAGCGGCGGTAGGCGACGCGGACCCAGGAGGGCTCGGGCGCCAGCTCGATCGGTTCGCCGGCGCCCGGCGAGGTGGGGTCGCTGGGCTGCACGTAGGCGAAGGTGCCGCTCTGCTCGTCGTAGGTGACCCCCAGCTCGCCCTCCTTGACGCGCTGGTCGAGCCAGGCGCCGCGGAACACGAGCCGGCGCAGCCAGTGCACCAGCGAGCGCTCGGCCGGCCCGACGAGCTCCGGCCAGCAGTCGTTGACGTGCTCGCCCAGGTCTGAAGCAGGCTCGAGGATCTCCCCGTTGACCGCCAGGTTGACGAGATCTTCGAGCTCCTCCTCGCCGAGGCGGCCGCCGACGAACCCGAGCTTTAGCGCCGCCTGCTCGCAGCGCTCCGAGAAGTCCTGCTCGTTGAACGTGAAGCGCAGCTCGCCGTATTCGAGCACGAAATGCTCGCCGGAGTCGTAGTTTTCGCGTCGTGCGGTTTCCATGACCAATGCGGGGTGGGTAGGACGGCCCCGGCTCGTCGGGATCATACGTGGCACTCCTGCATTCACACGCCCGGTGCATGGGATTTTGCATCTGAGCGCTGGGAACATGACGAGGCGGAGCTCTGGAACAACGCCGACGCGCAGGGCCTGCGGGCAGGAGGCGGTGCCCGGTGCGGCCCCGATATACGCTGCCGCGAGTGGCGCGCCTCTCCCAACACGGACTGCGTCGTGTACTCGGCACGAGCGCTCTCTTCTCAACCGCCTACGGCAACGTGGGTTCCTCGATCTACTACGCGCTCGGGCTGGTGGCCTCCTACGCCCTCGGCCTCACCCCGATCGTATTCCTGATCACCGGCGTGATCTTCTACCTGACCGCTGCCACCTACGCAGAGGCCACCGCGATGTACCCGGAGGCGGGCGGGTCCTCGAGCTTCGCGCGGCACGCGTTCAACGAGTTCTGGTCGTTCTTCGCCGCCTGGGCGCAGATGCTCAACTACACGATCACGATCGCGATCTCGGCGTTCTTCGTACCGCACTACCTGGGTGGGCTCTTCTGGCCTGCCCTCCAGCACGGTCCAGGCGACGTCCTGTTCGGCATCGGTGTCGTGGCGCTGCTGTCGATCGTCAACGTCGTCGGCGTCAAGGAGGCCGCCGGCTTGAACATCGTGCTCGCGATCACCGACCTCGCCACGCAGCTGCTGCTGGTCGTGGTCGGTATCGCGCTCGTGCTCTCGCCGCACGTGCTGATCCACAACGTGCACCTCGGCGTGGCCCCCAGCTGGGAAAGCTTCCTGGTCGCGATACCGGTCGGGATGATCGCCTACACAGGAATCGAGACGATCTCCAACATGGCCGAGGAGGCGCGCAACGAGACCGTCACGATCCCCAAGGCGATCAGGGCAGTCGTGGCCGCGGTGTTCGCCATCTACGCCGCCCTTCCGATGGTCGCGCTCTCGGCGCTGCCGGTGCACCGTCTGGCAAACGGCAGCTACAGCACGTTGCTCGGCACCAGCGAGGCAAAAGGCGGCTTCGCGGGAGATCCCGTGCTCGGGATCGTCAAGCACCTGCATCTCGGCGCGTTGCAATCCGCGGGCGAGATCTATGTCGGGATACTCGCCGCAACGATCCTCTTCATCGCCGCCAACGCGGGCATAATCGGGGCCTCGCGGCTCGTGTACTCGATGGGCCTTCACCGCCAGGTCCCCGACCGTCTGAGCCGACTGCACCCGCGCTTCAGCACGCCTTGGATCGGGATCCTCCTGTTCGGCGGGGTCGCCTGCCTGACGATAATTCCCGGAAAGGCCGAATTCCTGGGAAACATGTACGCGTTTGGGGCGATGCTCTCGTTCACGATCGCGCATCTGTCGGTGATCCGCCTGCGTATCAAGGAGCCGAACCGCCCGCGTCCCTACCGTGGGCCGGGCACGCTGAACGTCGCCGGGCGCCCGCTGCCGGTGTTCGCGCTGCTGGGGATCATGGGCACGGGCTTGGCCTTCGTCACGGTCACCATCTTGCACCTCGACGTCGCCGCGGCCGGCGTCTTCTGGCTCTCGATCGGGATTGCGCTGTATGTGGCATACCGCAAACAGCACGGCCTCGACCTGCGCACCACCACTCGCGCGCCGCGCCACGAGCGCCCTGCGGACTTCGAGGAGCTGGACTACAAGACCGCGCTCGTACCGATCTTCGGCGACGACGTGAGCGCCACCGCGCTCAGCAGCGCCGCCAAGTTGATCGGTGAGGACGGTGTGGTCTATGCCGTCTACGTGCTTCCGGTGCCCAGTCAGCTGTCGCTGGAGTCGGGCCTCGAGGAGGAGGAGGCGCACGGGCGCTCGGTGCTCGAGAGCGCGCGGATCCAGGCGCGGCGCTCCGGAATCAAGATCCACACCGCTCTGATCCGTACGCGCAGCCCCGGCTCGGCGCTCGTCGCCGAAGCCGAACGGGTCGGCTGTGACGTCATCTACTGGTCGACGATCCATGCGCCCTCGGGTGAGCAGCGGATCGGGCCGACGGCCGTCTACCTGCTGAGCAAGCGCCCGTGTCGCGTGATCATCGAGACCGCCGCGCCGCGCGATTCGGTGGGCGAGCGGGTGCCGGTCTCCGCCTGAGTTGCACGCGTCGGCTCGCCGAGGCTCGGGTGATGCACGATGATGGTTCGCGGATGAGCCCGTCGTCGCTGTCGCCGCTGCTGCTCGCCGCCGAGCGACCATCGCGGCTGGCGGGCGTCGTGGCCGCGCTCGCCAGCGTCGCGGTCGCGACCGCGCTGATCTATCCGCTCGAGCAGATCACGCCGGTGCTCTCGCTCGGTGTGCTCTACGTCCCGGCCGTGCTGATCGTCTCGACCTACTGGGGACTCGCCTTCGGGGTTGCCACCAGTGTGCTCTGCGCGGCTGCCTTCAACTTCTTCCATCTGCCGCCCGGGGGAGAGTTCGCGCTCGCGGACGAACGTGACTGGGTCGCGCTGCTCGCCTTCGTCGCCGTCGCGGTCGCCACCGGCCTGCTCGCCGAGCTGGCACGCGTGCGCAGCCGCGAGGCCGAGCAGCGACGCCAGGAGGCCGATCTCTCCGCCGAGCTGGCACGACTGCTGCTCGGCGGCGAGGACCTCGACGCCGCACTCGACCTCGCCGCGCAGCGCGTCGCCGACGCGTTCGGCATGGCATCTGCGCGTATCTGCCTACCCGCCGCCGCCGAAGACGATGACGCCGACAGCGACGAGGAGCCCGCGCAGGTGTTCGCACTTCGCAGCGAGGGCAGGCTGCTCGCCAGCCTGCACCTTCCCGGTTCGCTTTCGGGCAGCGAGCGGCTGCGCCTGAGCGAGCGCGTGGTGCCCGCGCTCGAGTCCATCCTGGCCGCGGCCCAGCGCCGCGCGGAGCTCCAGGCCGAGGTCGTGGAGACCGCAGCGCTGAGGCGCAGCGACGAGCTCAAGACCGCCGTGCTCCGCTCGGTGTCCCACGATCTGCGAACACCCCTCACCGCGATCCTGATGGCCGCCACAGCGCTCGACTCCGAGCGTCCATCAGCCGAGAGCGTCGCCGACGTGCGCGAGCAGGTCACCGCCGCCGCAACGCGGCTGTGGCGCCTGATCGAGAAGCTCCTCGATCTCTCGGTGCTGCAGGCCGGGAGGGCCGAGCCACGTGAGATCTGGTATTCGATCGACGAGGTGCTCCAAGAGGCGGTCGAGCAGCTGGCCTGCGCGTCGGGCGCGTTCAAGCTCTCGATCGAGCCCGGCCTGCCGTTGCTGCGAGGTGACCCGGGCCAGCTCGAGCGGGCGTTCGCCAACGTCCTCGAGAACGCCGTGCGCTACTCCGACGGCAAGCCCGTGGGCGTGCGCGCGCGCACCGTCAGAGACCGGATCAGGGTGCTGATCGCAGATCAGGGCCCAGGCATCGCAAGGGCGGAGCAGGAGCGGATCTTCCTGCCTTTCTATCGCGCTCCCGGCGACCCTTCGCACCACGCCGGCTCGGGGCTGGGCCTGGCGATCACGAAGGGGTTCATCGAGCTCAACGGCGGGCGGATCGGGGTCGAGTCCCTGACCGGGCAAGGCACGAGCTTCGTGGTGGAGTTTCCTCTCATCGAGGCCGCCGGCGGGTCGATCGAGCCCGCTCCCCCCGCGGGCGAGAGAGTAGGCGGGTGATGGCGCAGGAGCGGATTCTCGTCTGTGACGACGATCCGCAGATCCGCCGCGCGCTGAACCTGATCCTGCGCGACGCCGGGTATGAGGTGCTGATCGCCGCGAGCGCCGAGGAGGCGCTCGACACCGCTTCGATAGCCGGCCCGCACCTCGCGATCGTCGACCTCGTGCTGCCCGACCGGCACGGAATCGAGCTGTGCCGCAGGCTGCGGGAGTGGAGCGAGATGCCGATCCTGATCCTCTCGGCGATCGGCGACGAGCAGACCAAGATCGACGCACTGCACCACGGCGCCGATGACTACGTCACCAAGCCCTTCGGGCCGGGCGAGCTCGTGGCGCGTGTCAAGGCGGCGCTGCGGCGGGCAGGACGGGATGCGAGCGAGCCGCGGATCGAGGTCGGCAGCCTGGTGGTTGACCTGGCCGCGCACACGGTCTCGGTGGCCGCAGAGGAGGTGCACCTGACCCCGATTGAGTTCTCGCTGCTGCGGGTCCTGGTCTTGAATCGCGGCCTGCTGATGACCCATCGCCAGCTGTTGAGCGAGGTTTGGGGGCCAGAGTACGCTGATGCCACGCCGGTTCTGCGCACGCACATCGCGAACCTGCGCAGCAAGCTCCAGCGGGGCCAGCACGAGCCGCGCCTGATCCGGACCGACTCCGGCATCGGCTACCGGTTCAGCGCCTGAGCCCCCGGCGTCCGGGCGGCCGTGCGGAGCGGCGGACGGGGCCAGATCTTTACGAGATCTGAATGCCGGCAGGCCGCTTCTTGATGTGAGCTTGACGGACGTGCAACTAGCGTGGGTCACGTGGAGCCACTCGCCCGCGCTGTCTGTGAACGGACCTGAGTGGCACGCCTCTCAGAGCACGGACTGCGCCGGTCGGTAGGGGTCTCGGGCCTCTTCGCAACGGCCTACGGCAACGTCGGCTCCTCGATCTACTACGCGCTCGGGCTGGTGGCGGCGCACGCCCTGGGTCTCACGCCGCTGGTGTTCGTGTTCGCCGGCGGCCTGTTCGCCCTGACCGCCAAAACCTACGCCGAGGGCGCCGCAATGTTCCCCGAGGCGGGTGGCTCCTCGTCCTTCGCGCGCCACGCCTTCGACGACGTCGTCTCGTTCTTCGCCGGCTGGGCGCTCAGCCTCGACTACATCCTCACGATCGCCATCTCGGCGTTCTTCGTGCCGCACTACCTGAGCGCCTTTCCCGGCCTGCACGCGCTCAACCACAACCCCGACGACATCTTCGGCGGACTCATGGTCGTGGTCCTGCTCGCCGCCTTGAACATTCGCGGTCTCGGCGAGTCGGCCAAGCTCAACTTCGTACTTGCGATCCTCGACCTGAGCACCCAGGTGCTGCTCGTCGGACTCGGCGCCGTGCTCGTGCTGAACCCGTCGCTGCTGATCAACCAGGTTCAGCTCGGCAGCGTTCCCAGCTGGACTGAACTGATCTTCGCGCTGTCGCTGGCGATGCTCGCCTACACCGGCATCGAGACGGTGGCGAACATGGCAGAGGAGGCTCGCGACCCGGGCACGCAGGTACCCAAGGCGGTCAACCTGGTCGTGCTGGCCGTGCTCGGCGTCTACGCCGGGATCTCGGTCGTCGCGCTCTCGGCGCTGCCGATCGTCCACCACGGCGTCGGCTACAGCGCCACGCTGCAGCAGAGCTTCACGCACCCGGGCTATGCCACCGGCCTCGGTGGCTACTTCCAGAACGACCCGGTGCTCGGCATCATCTCCCGGCTCGGCCTGCACGGAACCGTTCTGAAACTGGCGCAGTACTACGTCGGAGTGCTGGCCGCAACGATTCTGTTTATCGCGACCAACGCGGGCATGATCGGCATATCGCGCCTGTCCTGGTCGCTGTCCGAGCACCGCCAGCTGCCCTCGCTGTTCTCGCAACTGCACTCCAAGTTCCGCACGCCGTGGTTCACCCTGGTGTTCTTCTCAGCGCTCGCCGGTGCGCTGATCCTCTACGGCAACACCGAAGTGCTCGGCAACCTCTACTCGTTCGGGGCGATGCTCTCGTTCACGATTGCCCACGCAGCGGTGGTCGCGCTGCGGATAAAGGATCCCGATCGCGAGCGTCCCTACCGAATGCCCTGGAACGTGCGCATCCGCGGTGCGCTGATCCCGATGACCGCGATCTTGGGAGGCCTCGGCACGGCCGCCGCGTGGGTCGCCGTGGTTGCGTTGCACAGCGAGGCCAGGGTCGTGGGCATCCCCTGGATGATCCTCGGCATGGGCGGCTACTTCCTGTATCGCAAGCGCCAGGGCCTGCGTCCCAAAGCGCACTACCGGATCCCGCGCCCGGAGCGTCCCGCGGACTTCGAGGAGCTCGAGTACCGCACCGCGCTAGTGCCGATCTTCGGCGACGACGTCAGCGCCACCGCCTTGCACAGCGCGGCCAAGCTGATCGGCGAGGAAGGCGTGGTCTATGCGATCTACGTGCTGCCTGTACCGAGCCAGCTGTCGCTCGAGTCGGGCCTCGTGGAGGAGGAGGCACATGGGCGCTCGGTGCTCGAGAGCGCGCGCATCCAGGCCAGGCGCGCGGGGATCAAGATCCACACCGGGCTGATCCGCACGCGCAACCCCGGCTCGGCGTTGGTGGAGGAAGCCGAGCGGGTGGGCTGCGACGTCATCTACTGGTCGACGATCCACGCGCCCGCCGGCGAGCAGCGGATCGGTCCGACGGCCACCTACCTGTTGAGCAAGCGCCCTTGCCGCGTGATCATCGAGACCGAGAACCGGCCCGCCTCACGCCCTGCCGCCGTACCCGCCTGAGCGTTTCGATCGTGCCAGCTGGCGCCCGCGATGGGGGTCGGTCGCGCTCAGCTGGCCAGAGTCGAGCGCAGCGACTGCTCGAGCTGGGGGTGGCGGAACTGATAGCCGAGCATCAGCGGCTTGGCCGGTACGACACGTGCGCCCCCGGTCACGATCTCGGCCATCTCGCCGTAGAGCGCGCGCAGGGCGAAGGCGGGCACGGGCACTCGCGCCGGGCGGCCGAGCACGCGCCCGAGCGCTCGCGAGAGCTCGGCGTTGGTGACCGGCTCGGGCGCGGTTCCGTTGACGGGCCCGCTCCAGCGCTCGTCCTCGAGCGCCGCCAGCATCATCCCGACGAGGTCTGCGGTATCGATCCAGGAGATGTACTGCCGTCCGCCTGCCACCGGACCGCCGACCCCGAGACGAAACGGCGGCAGCATCGTGGCGAGCGCTCCGCCGGAGCTGTCGAGCACCACGCCGGTGCGCAACTGCACAACGCGCATGCCGAGCTCGCTCGCGCGCGCCGACTCGGCCTCCCACTCGACGCAGATCTGCGCCAGGAAGTCGCGGCCGGGCGGGGCCTCCTCGTCGAGCGGCTCGGCGCCGTGGAGGCCGTAGTAGCCGATCGCCGAGGAGCTGAGCAGCGTTGGGGGGCGCGGCTCGGCGGCGCGCAGGCCCGCGATCAGGTTGCGCGTGCCGGTGACGCGGCTCTCACGGATGGCGCGCTTGACCTTCGAGCTCCAGCGCTGGGCGACCGGCTCGCCCGCCAGGTGCACCACGGCGTTACGTCCGGCCAGCGCCTCGGCGGGCGCCGCTTCGCTCATCAGATCCCAACGCTGAGCATCGACGTCGCCCAGCTTCTCCCGTGCGCGCTCGGGGTCGCGCGTGAGGATCGTGACCTCGGCTCCGGCGGCGCCGAGGGCCTCCAGCAGCTGCGGGCCGATCAGGCCTGTGGCTCCGGTGACGGTGACGCGCGTGGGACTCACGCCCGTCCGTCGCTCATCTGGGCACCCGGTGCGACGCCGTTGACGGTGTCGCCGTGGGCGAAGCCCATTTCCAGGCCGGCGCGGGCCGTGCCGTCTGCTCGCGCCTCGTCGGCAACCGCGGCCGCCACAGCCGGCGCCACGTCGCGGTTGAACACCGAGGGGATGATGTAGTCCTCGCTCAGCTCGTGCTCGTCGACGATCGCCGCGATCGCTCGGGCGGCGGCCATCTTCATCTTCTCTGTGATCGTCGGCGCGCGCACGTCGAGTGCGCCCCTGAAGATGCCGGGGAAGCACAGCACGTTGTTGATCTGATTCGGATAGTCCGAGCGGCCCGTGGCCATGATGCGCACGTACGGGGCGGCCTCCTCGGGGATCACCTCGGGGTTCGGGTTGGCCATCGCGAACACCATCGCGTCGTTGTTCATCCGGGCGAGCGCCTCGGCCGGCACCGCGCGGGCGCCCGAGACGCCGATCAGCAGGTCGGCGCCGTCGATCACGTCGGCGGGCGTGCCCGAACGGCAGTCGGGGTTGGTCGACTCGGCAAACCAGCGCTTGATCGCGTTCATCGAGCCGTCGAGATAGTCCTCGCGCTGCACGTGCAGGGCGCCGCGGGAGTCCGCGCCGATGACATGGCGCACGCCGCCCTCGAGCAGGATCTTGGTGACCGCGATCCCGGCCGCGCCGAGGCCGATCACGAGCACGTGCAGCTCGTCCAGGCGCCTACCGGTCAGCTTGACCGCGTTCAGCAGTGCGGCCATCACCACCACCGCCGTGCCGTGCTGGTCGTCGTGAAAGACCGGGATGTCGAGCTCCGCCTTCAGGCGGTCCTCGATCTCGAAGCAGCGCGGCGCCGAGATGTCCTCGAGGTTGATCCCGCCGAAGCCGGGCGCGATGCGCTTGACCGTCTCGACGATCTCGTCGGGGTTCTTCGTGTCGAGGCAGATCGGGAACGCGTCCACGCCGGCGAACTCCTTGAACAGGCAGCACTTGCCCTCCATCACCGGCATCGCCGCACGGGGGCCGATGTCGCCCAGGCCGAGCACCGCGGTGCCGTCGGAGACGACGGCGACCGTGTTGCGCTTGATCGTGTACTGAAAGGCCCGCTCTTCGTCCTCTGCGATCGCGAGGCTGACGCGCGCGACACCCGGCGTGTAGGCCATCGAGAGGTCGTCGCGTGTCTTCAGCGGGTGCTTGTTGTGCTGTTCGATCTTGCCGCCCACGTGCAGCAGGAAGGTGCGGTCGGTCGTGTCAACGACCTCCGTGCCGGCGACCGCGTCGATCGCCGCGATGATCCGATCCCAGTGCTCGCGCCCGGAGGCGTCGACGACGATGTCGCGCAGGCTGTGGTTGCCGTCGACCTCGACCAGATCGACCGCGCCGACCATCCCGCCCGCGGCGCCGATGGCGCCGGTGAGCTCGCCGAGGATCCCGTGCGAATCCTCGAGCTTGACACGGATGGTGAGGCGGTACTGCGCGCTTGGAGTGGCGCTCACGGGGTAGTGCTCCTAGGTCGTTGGCGGGAGGGGATGTTAGGAGGTATCCGTTGCCGGCACTTGTTCCGAGTTTGCGGGTCTGGAGCGGCAGGCCTGCACCGCGGCTCGTAGAGTGCTCAGACGATGGCAGTCAAGAGCACACCGCAAGTGAGCGCCGGGGCTGGGACGCGTTCCACGGGCTCGGGCGCTGAGCAGGCGAGGGGGGACAGGCGCCTGTTCCTGATCGATGGACCGAGCCTCGTCTACCGCGCCTTCTTCGCGCTGCCCGAGTCGATCGCGACCTCGACCGGAGTGCCCACCAACGCGATCTTCGGCTTCGCCTCGATGCTCGTGAAGATCGTGACCGAGCACGGCGTGTGTCCGACGGTGGTCGCCTGGGACGCGGGGACCTCTGGGCGCAGCGAGCTGTTCAGCGAGTACAAGGCCCAGCGACGCTCGCGCCCGGACCTGCTCAAGCAGCAGTGGTCGGCGATGGAACCGTTGGTGGAGGCGTTCGGCTACCGCAACGTCCGCGTCGAGGGCTACGAGGCGGACGACGTGATCGCCTCGCTGGCCGAGCGTGCCCTGAGCGCCGACCCGCCCGTTCCCGTGATGATCGTGACCGGGGACCGCGACGTCTTCCAGCTGATCGACGACGCCGGCCTGGTCAAGGTGATGGCCACCTCGCGGGGCATCACAGACACGAAGATCTACGACCGCCAGGCGGTGATCGACCGCTATGGGATCCCGCCGGAGCTGATCCCCGACTTCTACGGGCTGAAGGGCGACACCTCGGACAACATCCCGGGCATCCCGGGGATCGGCGACAAGACCGCCAGCGACCTGATCCAGAGCTACGGATCGCTGGAGGACGTGCTCGCCCACGTCGATGACATCAAAGGCGCCAAACGCAAACAGAACCTGATCGAGCACGCCGAGAGCGCGCGCGTCTCGAAGCAGTTGGCCACCGTCCAGCGCGATCTCGACGTCGATTTCGACATCGCCGTGGAGGCGGCGCGCGAGCCGGACCGCTCGCGCGTGCGCGAGGTCTTCCGCGAGTACGAGCTGCGCGACCCGTTGCGCCGGCTGGAGGAGGCGCTGGGCGACCCCGACGTCGCCGCGCCCGCGCCCGCCGCGCAGGTCACGCTCACCGCTCGCGTGCGTGCGGGCTCGGTCGCGGACATCGCCAGGGTGGGCCGTGCGGAGACCGAGCTGAATGTCGTGGTGTGCGAGACCGAGGCGCCCGAGGGCGCCCTCTTCGCCGAGGGGCCGCCGTGGCGCTTCGCGGTGGCCGCCGATGGCGAGGTGATCGCGGGCGAGTGCTCGGGGCCGCAGGAGGTCGCGCTCGCGGCCGGCGAGCGCGCGGTGATAGTTCACGACGCCAAGGCCCTCGGCGTGGTGCCTTCCGGCCTGGCCCACGACACGCTGCTCGGCGCCTACCTGCTCGAGCCCGCCCGTCGCGGCTATCCCTTCGAGGAGCTGTGCGAGGAGCGTGGCTTTGCCAGCGATCTCGAGGACCCGGTGGCGGGGAACGCGGTCCTGCTGAGCGCGCTGGCAGACTGGCAGCGCGAGCAGATCGCCGCGCGTGGCCTGGGCGCGCTGATGGTCGACGTCGAGCTGCCGCTGGTTGCTGTCCTGCGCGAGATGGAGCTCCTCGGCGTGCGGCTGAACCTCGAGCGCCTGGCCGAGATCACGCAACGCGTACGTGAGGAGATCGACTCGCTGGAACGCGAGATCTTCGCCTTGGCCGAGGAGGAGTTCCTGATCGCCTCGCCCCAGCAGCTGGGCGAGATCCTCTTCGAGAAGCTCGGCCTCTCGCGCAAGCGCCGCGGCAAGACCGGCTTCTCGACCGACGCGCGCGTGCTGCAGGCGATCCGCACCGAGCACGAGATCGTCCCCCGGATCGAGCGCTGGCGCGAGCTCTCGACGCTGATCAAGACCTACCTGGACGTCCTGCCCGACCAGGTCGACGAGCGCTCACGGATCCACACCACCTTCCTGCAGGCAGTCGCACAGACCGGGCGCCTATCGAGCACCAACCCGAACATGCAGAACGTCCCGATCCGCACTCCGCTCGGGCGCGAGATCCGCGGTTGCTTCGAGGCCGAGCAGGGGGCCCTGCTGATCTCCGCGGACTACTCCCAGATCGAGCTGCGCGTGCTCGCCCATGCCGCCGGGGAGCACGCTCTGATGGAGATCTTCGAGCGCGGCGAGGATGTCCACAGCGCAACCGCCTCGCGCGTGTTCGGCGTGCAGGCCGACGCGATCGACCCGGGCATGCGCTCGAAGGCCAAGATGATCAACTACGGCATCGTCTACGGGCTCTCCGATTACGGCCTGGCCGACCGCCTGAACATCCCACGCGCCGAGGCCAAGGAGTTCATCGAGGCTTATCTCGAGCGCTTTCCGCAGGTCGCACGCTTCATGCACGAGACGATCGAGCACGCCAAGGAGACCGGCGACGTGCAGACGCTGTGGGGCCGGCGCAGGCAGATCCCCGAGCTGCGCGCCCGCAACTACCAGGTGCGCACGCTCGGCGAGCGCCTCGCCGTGAACACGGTCATCCAGGGCACCGCCGCCGACATCCTCAAGCTCGCGATGGTGCGCTGCCACAGTGCGCTGGCCGAGTCCGGGCTGCAGACGCGCCAGCTGCTGACGATCCACGACGAGCTGCTCTTCGAAGGTCCTCCCGGCGAGACCGACGCTGCCAAGGCGCTGATCGAGCGGGAGATGGTGGGCGTATGGGACCGGCGCGAGCCTCCGCTGGCGGTGGACATCGGGGTCGGGCGCAACTGGCTGGAGGCCAAGTGAGCGCTGCCGCCGCGCGGACGATGAGCCGCGCCGTCGCTGTCCTGATCGGGGTCGGCGCGGGCTGTCTTGTGGGCATGCAGGCGCCGATCAACTCGCGCCTGGGTAAGTCGCTCGGCAACGTGCAGGCGGCGAGCTTCTCGTTCTTGCTCGGCACCGCAGTGCTGTTGGCGATCGCCGCCTTCGTGCACGGTGGCCTCGGCAATCTCGGTCACATCGGGCGCGCTCCCTGGTGGGCGCTGATCGGCGGCTTGCTCGGTGCGGTCTACGTGACCGTCGCCCTGATCGCCGTGCGCAGCCTGGGTGCCAGCGGCCTGACCGCGGTCTCGATCGCCGGCCAGCTCGCGATCTCGGTCGTGATCGACCGCTTCGGCCTGCTCGGCGTGGCGCGCCAGCCGATCGGCGCGCAGCGGATACTCGGACTGGTGCTGCTCGTGGCAGGCGTGGTGCTGGTCGTGCGCAAGTAGCGCCGGGAGCGCGCTCAGTCGAGAGCGCTGCCAAAGCCCTCGCGCCAGCTCGCGTGTCGCGGTTGCCAGCCCAGCTCGCGCTCGATGCGCTCGTTGCTCGCGCCCCGCAGCCCGGTCATCGTCTCGAGCACCGCTGCGCCCGCTGCGAGGCGCCCGACCCACGCCGGCACCCGCCAGGGCGCGGGCGCACCGATCGCACGCGCATACACGGGTAGCCACTCCCGCACCGGCGCCGGGTCGTCGTCGACCACGTTGTAGAGCGCAGGCCCGCGGTGATCGAGCGCCGCCACGATCGCCGTGGCGGCGTCATCGACGTGCAGGAACGAGAACACGCCGCTGCCCGCGCCGACGATCGGCAGCTGCCTGCGCCGCAACCGCGTGGCCCACGGTCCCTCGCGCGTGAACGCGGTGCCGGGGCCGTAGAGCTGGCCGTTGCGCAGCACGATCCCGCCGCTGGCCAGCACGCGTCGCTCCAGCTCCGCCAGAGGCTCTGTCACGAAGGGCATGCTCGCGCTCGCAAGCGGCGCGGTCTCGTCCTTGACCCATGCGCCCTCGGGAGCGTAGGCGAAGGCGATGCTTGCGGCGATCACCCGACTCACGCCGGCCTCGCCTGCGGCCGCGAGCAGGTTGCGCGTGCCCTCCCGGCGCAGGCGCCCGGTGCTCGCCAGCTCCCGCTCGAGCTTGCGGATGTCGATGTCTTGGGGCAGGTCGGTCAGGGCGTGGACGATCTGATCGGGGTGCGCGTCTGCGACGGCGCGCGCGAGAGCGCCGGCGTCGTAGGCGTCACAAACCGCTGTCTCGATCCCCTGCGCCGCGAGTGCAGCGGCCTTCTCGAGAGAGCGCGTCATCGCGATCGGCTGGTGCCCCGCCGCGCTCAGCGCGCCCAGCAGCGGGCGTCCGATCGCACCCGTCGCGCCTGCCACGAAGACCCTCATGTGCTCGACTCGAGCGCAGCCGCACGCCACAGCCAGGCGAGCAGCGCGGTCGCCGCCGCCAGCGAGAAGAACGTCAGATAGCCGGCCCACGCCGGATTGGCCTTGGCGATGTCAATCAGGTGGTTGACGCTGTGCAGGAGGTACTGCACGGTCGTGATCGCGAGCACCGGGACCCGCCACGCGATCGCGCGCACGGCCACGACCAGGCCGACACCGATCGCCCCGTAGAAGCTCGAAACGTCACGGATGTAGTGCCCGTTGTACGCGCCGAACGGGCCAACGGCGGTGTAGAAGGCGTGCGGGCTCACCGCCATGAACAACGCCAGCGCGAGCTGGACGAGCGCGAAGGCGGCGATACCGACCACGACAGGCGAGCCGTCCAGATTCCGTGTGAGGCCAGCGTCGATGCTCTGCTCGGGGCCGGCGATCACGACCTTCACGATATGGCTCGTGGGCCCGCTTGCCGAGGGCCAGTTGGGCGCGGCTTGCGTGGGCCACTCGCGAACCGGGTCAGTGGCCTGCTGCTGTTTGCAGCGTCTCCGCGAGCGCTTCGGCGATCAGCCGCACGCCCTGCTCGATCGCGGGCTCGGAGAGGTTTCCGAAGCCGAGGATCACACCCGGCGGACCGCCCGTGGCGAAGCGATGCCAGGCGAGGCCCTCGATCCCCACACCGCGCGCGCCAGCGGCCCTCAGCAGCGCGGACTCGTTCACCTCCTCGGGCAGCTCCACCAGCTCATACAGCCCCGCCGCGACGCCGCTCAGCTGTCCCTGCGGAAGCCATCGGGCGAGCGCCTCCAGCAAGGACTCGCGCCGCTGCTGGTAGCGCAGGCGCATGCGGCGCGTGTGGCGGTCCAGCTCGCCGCGCTCGATGAAGTCGCACAGGGCGAGCTGGCCCACGATCTCCGAGCCGCCATCCTCGATCGCCTTGGCCGTGATCAGTCCCCAGGCGAGCCAGGAGGGCATCAGCATCCAACCGAGGCGCATCCCCGGCGCCAGGCGCTTGCTGGCGGAGCCGATGTAGAGCACTCGCTCGGGAGCCAGGCCCTGCAGCGCGCCGACGGCCACACGGTCGTAGCGATACTCGGCGTCGAAGTCGTCCTCCACGATCAGCCGCTCGCCGCGCTCTGCCCATTCGATCAACGCCGCGCGTCGCTCACGACTGAGCACACAGCCGCTGGGGAACTGGTGAGCGGGGGTCACGAGCACGGCCGCCGCGTCCGTCTCGGCCAGCGCCTCGACGCACAGGCCGTCGCCGTCCACCGCCACCGGGATCGTGCGCAGGCCGGCCTGCTCGGCGATCAGGCGATGCACCTGCCAGCCGGGGTCCTCGACGGCGATGCTCTCGATGCCGTGGCTCTGCAGCCAGCGGCACAGCAGCGAGAAGCCCTGCATGAAACCCGTGCAGATCAGCATGTTCTCTGGCTCGGCCGCGGCGCCGCGTACGCGTCCCAGGTAGTCGCCGAGCACTTCTCGCAGTCGCGGTACGCCACGCGGATCGCCGTAGCCAACTGCGGCCAGGGGGGACTCTCGCCAGGCCGAGCGCAGCGAGCGCAACCAGCGCTCGCGCGGGAAGCCGGCGAGATCGGGCGTTCCCGGATGGAAGTGGTAGGCGAAGGTGGGCATCAGCGAGCGCGCCGGAGCATGGGCGACCGCGGCGCTGACCGCCTTGGCCACCTGCGTGGGGGCGCCCTGTCGCATCTCCAGGTATCCCTCCGCGCCGAGCTGGCCGTAGGCCTCGCTCACCACGCCACGGGAGATGCCGAGCTCGGCCGCCAGGGCGCGCGTCGAAGGCAGCCGCATGCCGGTGCGCAGGCGTCCCTGGCGGATGTTCTCGCGTAGGCAGCGCTCCAGCTGCTCGTGCAGCGCCAGCTCGAGCTGCGGATCGATCTCGATCAACAGCTCTGGTCCAACTGGTCCTGTTCGGTTCACAACTACTGGAACTGTATAGCGGACCAGTATCGGCGTAGTGTCGCTCTCGACAGCAACCCAGGAGGATCGTCATGAGCCGTTGCAGAGCAGGCCAGATCACGGTCGTGGGGGCAGGGCTAGCGGGACTCGTCGCAGCTATCGCGAGCGCCGAGGGGGGTGCGCAGGTGGTCGTGTTGGAGGCGCACAGCGCGCTGGGCGGTCGCGCGCGCAGCAGCGACGGGCCCTACAGGGCCAACCTCGGGCCGCACGTCCTCTATAAGGACGGCCCGCTGTGGGGCTGGCTGGCCGATCGCGGCCTGCTCCCTCGATATGCCGGGTTGCCGCTGGCTCCGATCAGGCTGCGCTGGCAGGGTCAGATCCGTCGCACCCCGCCGTTGAGCACGCTCCCGGGCGTGTTGCGGCTGCGCGGGCGAGCAGCCCCCGTCGAGCAGGACTTCCGCACCTGGGCCGCCACCCACACCGACGAGCGCACAGCGCAGATGCTCTCCGCGGCCGCCGGCGTCTACACCTTTCACCACGATCCCGGCGCGCTGTCGGCCGCGTTCGTGTGGCCACGAACGGTCAGGACGCTGCTCAGCCCGCCGCCCGCCGCCAGATACGTGATCGGCGGCTGGGGCGTGCTGGTGGGAGCGCTCGAGACTCGGGCACGGGCGCTCGGGGTGGCTGTCGAGACCAACACCAGGGTCCAGGAGCTGCCGCAGTCGCCGACGATCATCGCCACCGAACTGGCTCAGGCGCGTGAGCTGCTCGCGGATGACTCCCTACGGTGGACGGGAGGGCACACCGTCTGCCTCGACCTGGGATTGCGCCACCGCCACGGCGATCCTTTCGTGGTGTCCGACCTGGACGAGGCCGGGTGGGTCGAGCGCTTCAGCGCGCCCGACCCCTCGCTCGCTCCGCAGGGCGAGGAGCTGCTGCAGGCGCAGATGCCGGTTCGTCCCGGTGAGGACGCGGCGAAGGCGCTCGCCAGGCTCGAGCGGCTGCTGGACGCCTCGATCGTGGAGTGGCGCGAGCGCGAGACCTGGCGCCGGCGGCAGGTCATGGATTCGAGGTCCGGGGCCGTCGACATGCCGGGCGCCAGCTGGCGCGAGCGACCGGCGATCGCCCGCGGAGACGGAGTTTTCCTGGCCGGTGACATGGTCGCCGCCCCGGGGCTGCTATCCGAGGTCTCATGGGCGAGCGGGCTGGAGGCTGCGCGGCTCGCCCTCGACGAGGTCGGAGTCGCTGCGCCGCCGCTCAGCCCGGTCGCCTGACGTGCCCGGGCGGCTCGGGTCAGCCCGCTCAGGCGGCTGAGTCAGCCGGAACCATCATGCGGGAGGTGCCCGCACGCGGTCTCGATCCGACGAACGACGGCGGTGCTATGTCCAGATAATGGGTGAACGTCCAGGCGGACAGCCGGCGGTTCTCGAAAGCGTGGACGAGCGCCGTGGTGGCGCGGCTCGGCGTCAGCTGTCCGATCGCGCGCTGGACACCCAGCATCCAGCGGAATTTGCGCGCGTGCGAGTCCGAGAATGCGCCGTAGCGTGCGAGCGCGGCAGCGCGCGTGGTGCGCCCTTCCACGACCGCGCGCAGCTCGCGTCCGCAGGCCAGCCCGAAATAGAGCGCCGTGCGGATTCCCTCGGCGGTGAGTGGGAGACAGTGTCCCGCCGAGTCGCCCGCGAAGAAGACGCTGTCCTCGACTGCGCGGCGCAGCTGGTGTGGTATCCAGTTGCCCTGGTAGCCCTCGGGCGCCAGCCCCAGGTCGCCTGCAAGCCTGACGGTGGGCTCCTTCACGTGATGCGAGGGCCAGAAGGAGCCGATGCCGATGCGCAGCTCATCAGCGGCCGGGAAGCTCCATCCGTAGCCGGCTCTGATGTAGGTGGGATCGATCCACAGCTCCATCTCCTCTCCGGCGCCGTGGGGATGGACCTCCAGGCCCCGCGAGAGCCGGGCCTTGGGCGGCTGGATCGGAGTTGCGTTGGACAGCGAACGCCGCCAGCCGAGCGCGTCGACGATCAGCGGCGCGCGCAGCTCACCGCGGTCCGTCTGGACCGTGAAACCGTGGCGTCCGGTGACGGTCGCCGTCTCGAACTCGACATCGGGCGAGTCCGACTGTGCGCGCAGCAGCGCGCACAGCTCGCGGTAGTCGAACGTGGAGAAGGACCACGGCAGCTGCCAGCGCGCGGTCCGGTGAGGGGTGTGCACGACCAGCTCGTCGAAGCTCTGGCGCAGCGAGCCCATCAGCTCGAGTGCCTCCAACCACAGCGTCGGCATCCCGCACGCGGAGGTCTGGCGCTCGCCGATCTCGTAGCGGTCGATCATGAGCACCCTCGCGCCCGTCCCGGCGAGCTCCCGCGCGACCGCCAGGCCGGCAAAGCTGGCCCCGCAAACGAGCACGTCGCAATCCCGCTCCAAGCGGGTGCGCTGCTGCCCCCGCTTCGTAGCTCGAACAGGCATGTGCCCGGCAATGATACGGCTGCGCTACCCTTCGCCCGGTGCAAACCTTGATGGAGAATCCCGGGGCTCGCGTCGTCGAGGGCTCAAACGGCCTGTTGCTCGAAGTCGACGGCCAGATCGTCCCCAACTACGACGCCACCTTCCGGCCGATCGAGGAGGGCGAGGTCGTCACCGGCCACGTCGTCCGTATCGACAAGGATGAGGTCCTGGTTGACATCGGCTACAAGTCCGAGGGCGTCATCCCGGCCAACGAGCTCTCGATCCGCAAGGCGGTCGACCCCAACGAGGAGGTCCACCTCGGCGAGGAGGTCGACGCGATCGTCATGACCAAGGAGGACCAGGACGGTCGCCTGATCATGTCCAAGAAGCGCGCCCGCTTCGAGAAGGCGTGGCGCCGCATCGAAACCGCCGCAGAGTCCGGCGAGCCGGTCGAGGGAACGGTCATCGAGGTGGTCAAGGGCGGCTTGATCATCGATCTGGGCGTCCGCGGCTTCCTGCCGGCATCGCTGGTGGATATTCGCCGCGTGCCCAACCTCGATGAGTACATGGGCACCAAGATCGAGACCAAGGTGATCGAGCTCAATCGCTCGCGCAACAACGTGGTGCTCTCGCGCCGCGCGGTCCTCGAGGAGGAGCGCAAGGAGGTGCGCCAGCAGATCCTCGACCGCCTGCAGCCGGGCCTCGTCGTGGAGGGACAGATCTCCAACATCGTCGACTTCGGCGCCTTCGTCGACCTCGACGGCATCGACGGCCTGATCCACATCTCCGAGCTTTCGTGGTCGCACGTCAACCACCCCAGTGAGATCCTCAACATCGGCGACACCGTCAAGGTCAAGGTTCTCGACATCGACCGTGACCGCCAGCGCATTTCCCTCGGTCTCAAGCAGACCCAGGAGGACCCGTGGCAGCGGATCGTCGACACCTACAACGTCGGCGACGAGCTCGAGGGCAAGGTCACCAAGGTCGTCACCTTCGGCGCGTTCGTCGAGATCCTCGATGGCGTGGAGGGCCTGGTACACATCTCAGAGCTCGCACCGCACCATGTCGAGAGCCCGCGCGAGATCGTCCACCCGGGCGACGAGATTCGCGTGAAGATCCTTGAGATCGACTCCGAGCGCCGGCGCCTGTCGCTGTCGGCCAAGCGCGTCGAGGACCAGATCCTGCCCGTATCCCGTCCGGGCGAGCCGGAGCGCGCCGCCGCTCCGCTCGGCGAGGAGGGCGACGAGCCGGCGGCCGGGGAGAGCGCGGAGGTCTCGGCGCCCGAGCCGAACGCAGAGGTTTCCGTGCCCGAGTCCGAGCCCGCACCGGTGCAGGAGACTGCGGTGCCGGAGCCAGAGCCCGAAGATGACATCGCTGCGAGGGCGCCCGACACAGCCGTGTCGCCACCGCCCGAGCCGCTCGCCGGCACGGCGGACGCGGAGGCCGAGGCCGGCGCGCCCGCGCTCGTCTCCGAGCCCGCCCCAGAGGCCGGGGCGCCCGCGCTCGCCGCTGAGCCCGCCCAGCAGGACTGACCCGGACACGGAGGTCTGAAGGCGTGACGGCTGCGGTGCCCTTCGTCGGGCTCACCGGCGGTCTCGGCGCGGGAAAGTCGACTGCGCTGGCGGCGCTCGAGCGTCTCGGGGCGCAGGTGCTCTCGAGCGACGCGGTGGTGCACGAGCTGTACGAGGGCCAGCAGCTGCGCGATGCGGTAGTCGAACGTTTCGGGCCGGCGGTGGCGCCGGCCGGCGTCGTGGACCGCTCCGCAGTCGCGCGCCACGCCTTCGCAACCGCCGAGGACCGCGCCTGGCTGGAGGGGCTGGTGTGGCCGCTGGTAGGCGCTCGCGTGGCCGCCTGGCTCGAGCTGGCACGAAGCAGCGCCCGCGAGCCGCGCGCTGCTGTGGTTGAGGTCCCCCTGCTGTTCGAGGCCGGCCTGGACGGTCTCTACGACGCGACCATCGCCGTCGTCTCCGACGAGGCAGTGCGCCGCCGGCGAGCCGCTTCACGCGGGCACGCGCTGGTCGACGAGCGCGCCGCACGCCAGCTCTCACAGGAGCAGAAGGCGGCGAGGGCGAGCTTCGTGGTACGCAACGACTCGACCGTGGATGCCCTGGAACGTGAGCTGTCGGGCGTGCTTGAGAGGCTTGGCCGGTGAGACAGCGTGCGCTCGGCACAGCCGTCGTTATCGGGATCGTGCTCGTGTGCGCCGCCGTGGTGATCTCCGGGCTGCGCCAGGTGCAGAACCACGCCGGCCTGCCGCTCGCCGACGCGAGCATCATCCGCGAACAGGCGAGCGCCAAGCACCTCGACCCGGCCCTGATCGCGGCTGTGATCTACGCCGAGAGCAAATTCGAACCGCGCCCCTCCTCGGCCGGAGCGCAGGGCCTGATGCAGCTGCTGCCGGCAACGGCCTACTACCTGGCCCACCTCTCCGGTGGCAGCAGCTTCACCGCCGGCGACCTGGCGACTCCGCGTGTCAACGTGGCCTACGGGAGCTACTACCTGAGATACCTGCTCGACCATTACGGCGGCAACGAGATGCTTGCGGTCGCCGCCTACAACGGCGGCCTGGCCAACGTCGACCGTTGGGTGGCCGACGCGAACAGCGCCGGCAGGACGCTGACCCCGCAGACGATCCCCTTTCCCGAGACGCGCGAATACGTCCAGCGCGTGCTCGACGCCCAGCGCGCGTACCGCTCGACCTACGCCCGTGCGCTGGGGCTGACCTAGGGTCCCAAGCGCCTCCGGCCGGCTCGCTACGGTAGGGGGATGCCCGACTTCAAGCTCGACTCCGTCTTCACGCCGACCGCGGATCAGCCCAAGGCGATCGAGTCAATCGCCGAGGGGATCGTCCGCGGCGAACGCTTCCAGACCCTGCTCGGCGCCACCGGCACGGGCAAGACGATGACGATGGCCGGAGTGATCGAGGCGGTGCAGCGGCCAACGCTCGTGATCGCCCACAACAAGACCCTGGCGGCGCAGCTCTGCAACGAGTTCAGGACGTTCTTCCCCGACAACGCGGTCGAGTACTTCGTGTCCTACTACGACTACTACCAGCCGGAGGCATACGTCCCCAGCAGGGATCTCTACATCGAGAAGGACTCTGCGATCAACCAGGAGGTCGACCGTCTGCGCCACGCGGCGACCGCGGCGGTGTTCGCGCGCAGGGACGTGATCGTGGTGGCCTCGGTGTCCTGCATCTACGGCCTGGGCTCGCCCGAAACCTACGAGATGAACATGCAGATCCTCAGGCGAGGCGAGGAGATCGACCGAGACAAGCTGTTGCACAAACTCGTCTCGATCCAGTACACGCGCAACGACAGCGTGCTCTCGCGCGGGACCTTCCGCGTGCGCGGCGACACGCTCGAGGTGTTCCCCGCATACGCCGAGACGGCCTTCCGCGCGACCATGTTCGGCGATGAAGTCGAACGCCTGCAGCACTTCGACCCGCTCACCGGCGAGCTGATCGCCGATGACCTCGAGCACGTGGCGATCTGGCCGGCGACGCACTACAACGTCAAGGAGGGCACGATCGAGGCCGGCGTGGCCGAGATCGGGCGCGAGCTGAACGAGCGCTGCGAACAGCTCGAGTCCGAAGGCAAGCAGCTCGAGTCACACCGCCTGCGCCAGCGCACCCAGTACGACATGGAGATGCTGCGTGAGGTCGGCTTCTGCTCCGGGATCGAGAACTACTCGCGGATCCTCGACGGACGTCCCCCGGGCAGCAGGCCCTACTGCCTGATCGACTACTTCCCCAAGGACTTCGTCTGCTTCTGCGACGAGTCTCACCAGACCGTGCCGCAGATCGGTGGCATGTTCGAGGGCGACCGGTCACGCAAGCAGACGCTCGTGGACTACGGTTTTCGGCTGCCGAGCGCGATGGACAACCGTCCCCAGACCTTCTCCGAGTTTCTCTCGATCACGCCTCAGCTGCTGTTCGTCTCGGCCACGCCCGGCCAGTACGAGCGGACCCAGTCGACGCGGATCGTCGAGCAGATCGTCCGTCCGACGGGGATCGTCGACCCCGCGGTCGAGGTGCGCGAGACGAAGAACCAGATTGACGACCTGATGAACGAAGTGCGGGTGCGCGTCGATCGCAACGAGCGCGTGCTGGTGACCACGCTGACCAAGAAGATGAGCGAGGACCTCTCGCAATACCTGCTGGAGATGGGGTTCAAGACGCGCTATCTGCACTCCGAGATCGACACGCTCGAACGCATCCAGATCATCCGCGACCTGCGCCTGGGCGAGTACGACGTGCTGGTCGGCGTCAACCTCCTGCGCGAGGGCCTGGACCTTCCCGAGGTCTCGCTCGTGGCGATCCTGGATGCCGACAAGGAGGGCTTCCTGCGGGGGGAGACGTCGCTGATCCAGACGATCGGGCGCGCCGCGCGAAACGTCGAGGGCAAGGTCCTGATGTACGCCGACAAGGAGACCAGGGCGATGCGCGCGGCGCTCTCCGAGACCGACCGCCGGCGTGAAATCCAGCTGGCCTACAACGAGGAGCACGGGATCACCGCAGCCACGATCGTCAAGGGCATCTCCGACATCGCGGAGTTCCTGCAGGCGGAGTCCAAGGTCCCGCGCGGACGCAAACGGCGCACGGCCAAGCGGGGAGCAGGCAAGGAGATGCCCCAGCACGAGCTGGAGCGGATGGTGGTGGAGCTGGAGGAGGAGATGGCCGCGGCGGCGGAGGACCTGCGCTTCGAGTACGCCGCGCAGCTCCGCGACGAGCTGCGCGAGCTGCGCCGCGACCTACAGGAGATCCGCGCCGAGGAGGCGCCCTCGCGACCGGCCTCCGCAGCTCGAGACCCGCACGGGCGACATCGCCTAGGATCTCCGCCGTGGAGCTCGACCGCCAGGCGATCGAACGCAGGGACTTCCCGATCGCTCGGCGCGGATATGAACCGGCGGCGGTCGACGAGCACCTGCGCGTGGTGGCCCAGGAGCTCGACGACCTGCACAGCGCCGGGACCGATGTCTCGCTCGCCTCGACCGCGGGCAGCCAGGTGCAGAGCATCGTGCAGGCCGCCGAGACGGCCGCCGCAGAGATCGAGCGGGAGGCCGAGGAGTCCGCGCGCCAGGTGCGCGAGGCGGCCGCCCGCGACGCCGCGCGCACACGCGAGGACGCGATCGAGAAGGCCCGCTCGCACGTCGCTGGCGTGGCTCAAGCGGCGGGCGCCCTGCTCGAGCGGGTCGCGTCGATGGACGGCGAGGTGAGCGGCCTGGTCGAGAGCCTGCGCTCGGGAGCGAGCCGCCTCGCCGGCGACCTCGCGGCGGTCGAGGCCGGAATGAGCGAGCTGTACGACGCCGCCTCGGGACACGGCCCAAGGCTCGTTCCCAAGTCGAGCAACGGCCACGAGGCGCCGAGCGAGGAGCACCGCACCGCGGCCGCCCCCGCACCCGTACGAGCAGCGACGCCCGCTGCGGCTAAGTCCGAGCCGCAAGACGCGCCCGCTGCCGGCGGCGACCTCGACGGAGCGCGGCTGGTCGCGCTGAACATGGCGCTCAACGGCGAGTCGCGCACAGCCACCGAGCGCTATCTCGCCGAGAACTTCGATCTGCCCGACCGCGCGAAGCTGATCGACGAGGTCTACGCCGCGATCGAGGGATGAGCAACGCACACGCCGCTTGCTCGAAGATCCAGGCGAGGCCTGTCCTCGTCACTCCCGAGGGCACATACGCGGCCCAGCAGTCATAGCCCCCACGCGACGCAGCCAACGACGTCCCAACGCGAACGTCTGTTCGCCGTCATAGAATGACCGGGATGCCGGCCGGTAACCAGATCGTCGTCTCCGGAGCACGCGAGCACAACCTCAAGGATGTCTCCTTGACGCTGCCGCGCGACGCCCTCGTGGTGATCACCGGGCTGTCCGGGTCGGGCAAGTCGAGCCTGGCCTTCGACACGATCTACGCCGAGGGCCAGCGCCGCTACGTGGAGTCGCTGTCGGCCTATGCCCGCCAGTTCCTCGGGCAGATGGACAAGCCCGACGTGGACTCGATCGAGGGGCTCTCGCCGGCGATCTCGATCGACCAGAAGACCACCTCGCGCAACCCGCGCTCGACGGTTGGCACGGTCACCGAGATCTACGACTACCTGCGTTTGCTGTGGTCGCGGGTGGGCAAGCCGCACTGCCCGATCTGCGGGCGCCCGATCGTCGGCCAGTCGGCCGAGCAGATCATCGACCAGGTGATGGAGCTGGCCGAGGGCTCGCGCTTCATGGTGCTCGCACCGGTGATCAGAGGACGCAAGGGCGAGTACGGGAAGCTCTTGGACGAGCTGCGCACGGATGGCTTCGCTCGCGTGAAGATCGATGACCGAGTGCGGATGCTCGACGAAACGATCGTCCTGGACAAGCGCTACAAGCACGACATCTCGGTGGTGGTCGACCGGCTGGTGATGCGCCACGACGTGCGCAAGCGCCTGGCTGACTCGATCGAGACAGCGGTCGGGCTGGCGGAAGGGCTCGTCGAGATCGAGATCGTGGGATCGGCCAAGGAGCGCGAGCAGACCGAGCATGTGACCGGCGCCAAGGGCACGCGGGCGCCATCGGGGCAGATAGTCCCGGGCGTGGCGCCTGAGCCGGGCACCGTGTTCACGTTCTCCGAGCGCTTCGCCTGCCCCGAGCACGGACCGTCGCTGGTCGAGCTGGAGCCGCGGATCTTCTCGTTCAACTCCCCGCACGGAGCCTGCGACCGCTGTACGGGGCTGGGTTCGCAGATGGAAATCGACCCCGAGCTCGTCGTGCCCGACCCGTCGCTGTCGATCGGCGAAGGGGCGCTGGCTCCGTGGGCGAACAGCGCGTCGAACTACTACGAGCAGATGACCGAGGCGATCGCCGAGACCTACGGGGTCGATCTCGACGCAGCCTGGGAGGATCTGCCCGAGGAGCAGCGTGAGGTGTTCCTCAACGGCACAGGCGGCGAGGCGGTCCAGGTGACCTATCGCAACCGCTATGGACGCCGTCGATCCTATGCTGCGCGCTTCGAGGGGATCGTCGCGAACCTCCAGCGCCGCTACCGCGAGACCGACTCGGAGTGGACGCGCGAGAAGATCGAGGAGTTCATGTCGCTGCGGGCATGTCCGGCGTGCGGCGGCGCGCGGCTGCGTCCCGAGTCCCGCGCGGTGCTCGTGGCAGGGACACGGATCGAGGACTTCTGCGCGCTCTCGGCGCGCCGGGCGCTGGAGTGGCTCGAGGAGGTTGAGCTCTCGGAGACCGACCGTCACGTCGCCCGCCTGATCCTGCGGGAGATCTCAGAGCGACTGCAGTTCCTCGAGAACGTGGGCATCGGCTACCTCTCGATGGAGCGCGCAGCCGCCACGCTGTCGGGCGGCGAGGCCCAGCGCATCCGTCTGGCCACCCAGATCGGCTCCTCGCTGGTGGGCGTGCTCTACATCCTCGACGAGCCGTCGATCGGCCTGCACCAGCGCGACAACTCCAAGCTGATAGCGACGCTCGAGCGGCTGCGCGACCTCGGCAACACGGTGATCGTGGTGGAGCATGACGAGCAGACGATGCGCGCCGCCGACCACCTCGTCGACCTCGGCCCGGGCGCGGGCGAACATGGAGGGCGGATCGTCGCGCAGGGAACCGCCAAGGAGGTCCAGCGGGTGAAGAGCTCGCTCACCGGTCAGTACCTCGCCGGCACGCGCACGGTCGAGGTGCCCGGACGCAGGCGCACGCCGAGCGGCTACGTGGAGATCCTGGGCGCCAGCCAGCACAACCTGCGCGACATCGACGTGCACGTGCCGCTCGGGGTGCTCACCTGCGTGACCGGTGTCTCGGGATCCGGCAAGTCCACGCTCGTCAACGACGTCCTGTTCAAGGCCGTGGCGAGCCGCCTGCACCGTGCGCGTAAGCGCCCCGGAGCCCACCGCGCGATTCACGGCCTCGACCAGCTCGACAAGATCATCGCCGTCGACCAGTCGCCGATCGGACGCACGCCGCGCTCCAATCCAGCCACCTACACCGGCCTGTTCGACGTGATCCGCGACCTCTTCTCAAAGACCCAGGAGGCGCGCGCCCGCGGCTACAAGCCCGGCCGTTTCAGCTTCAACGTGAAGGGCGGGCGCTGCGAGGTCTGCCGCGGCGACGGCCAGATCAAGATCGAGATGCACTTCCTGCCCGATGTCTACGTCCCCTGCGAACAGTGTCACGGCAAGCGCTACAACCGCGAGACGCTCGAAGTGCGCTTCAAGGGCAAGAGCATCGCCGACGTGCTCGACATGCCCGTCGAGGAGGCGCTCGGCTTCTTCGAGCACATCCCCAAGGTCCGCAGGCGCCTGGAGACCCTCGACGCGGTCGGCCTCGGCTATGTGCGTCTCGGCCAGCCCGCCACGACGCTCTCCGGCGGCGAGGCCCAGCGGGTGAAGCTCGCGACCGAGCTATCGAAGATCGCCACCGGCCGGACCCTCTACATCCTCGACGAGCCCACCACCGGCCTGCACTTCGCCGACGTCCAGCGTCTGCTCGAGGTGCTCCAGCGCCTGGTCGACGCCGGCAACAGCATCGTGGTGATCGAGCACAACCTCGACGTGATCAAGTGCGCCGACCGGCTGATCGACATGGGCCCGGAGGGCGGCGAGGAGGGGGGGATGGCGATCGCTACGGGCACACCCGAGGAGGTCGCCGCCGAGCCCGCCTCGCACACGGGCAGGTTCCTCGCCGAGCTGCTGCCGGCCGCGAGCACGAGCGCTGCGGCCAAGACGGCCAAGAAGCCGCCGCCACGGCGGCGCCGGACCAAGGTCGCAGCCTAACCCGTGCCCGTGCCCGACGGCGCCAAGCTCCGTTTGTGGGCACAGAAGTGGCGCTGGTATGAGCGCAACTCGCTGCCCTGGAATCGCGGGCGCATCCACTGGGAGTTCATGCGCCGGGAGGCATTCGTTCGCTGGCCCGTGCATGGCAACGTGCTCGAGGCGCTGCTCGAGGGCCGCATGCAGGTCGGAGCGGGAACGCTGCTCGAGCCCGGCGTGTGGATAACGGCCCCGGGAGACGCCTGCGTGCGGATCGGCGCGGGGACTTTCCTGAACAAAGGTGTGATGCTGGCCGCCCACCAGCTCGTGGAGATCGGCGATCACTGCATGCTGGCCAACGGCTGCTTCGTCTCGGACGCCAGCCACCGCTTCGACGATCGCGAGAAACCGATCACCTGGCAGGGGTTCGAGAGCAAGGGGCCGACGCGCATCGGCGAGAACTGCTGGCTCGGGGCAAACGTCGTGGTGACCAGCGGGGTGAGCATCGGCGAGCGCTGCGTGATCGGTGCGAATAGCGTCGTCACGAAGGACATCGAGCCGTTCTCGATCGCCGCCGGCTCGCCCGCGCGGGTGCTGCGTCAGGTCAGCTACCACTGACGCGCACGCAGGCCCTCGCCGTGCGCACGCGCCTCCCGGGCTTGGCGAAGCGGGCGTGTTCAGGCGGGGTGCAGCAGCTCCCGCAGCTCGGCCAGCTCGGAGGGATCGATCGAGTAGGTGTGCTCAGGTCCGGGATAGTGCTGTGAACGTACGTCCTCGGCGAAGGCGGCCACGCCGTCGTTCATCTCCTGCTGGAGGTTGGCGTAGCGCTTGACGAAGCGCGCTCCGAGACCGTCGCGGATGCCGAGCAGGTCGTGAAACACGAGCACCTGGCCGTCTGTCGCCGGACCGGCGCCGATGCCGATCACGGGTATCTCGAGCAGCCCCATGAGCTCCTCGGTGACCGCGCTCGGGATCGCCTCGAACACCAGCGCGAAGCAGCCGGCTTCCTGCAGGGCGAGCGCCTCGGCCGCGATCTTCGCCGCGGCGCCCGCGGAGCGGCCCTGGGCCTTCCAGCCGCCGAGCGCAGTCGAGGTCTGCGGGGTGAGCCCGACGTGGCCCATGACCGGAATCCCCGCGCCCACGATCGCCCGCGCGCGGCTGACAGACGCCTCGCCGCCGCCCTCGAGCTTGACGGCCTCACAGCCCGCCTCCTTGACCATCCGCATCGCAGTCGTGATCGCCTGCTCGTTTGAGACCTCATAGGAGCCGAACGGCAGATCGCCGATCAGCAGCGGCGTGCGCAGACCGCGGCGGACAGCGCGGGCGAGCACGAGCATGTCCTCGAGCGCGACTGGCGTGGTGGCGCTGTAGCCGAGCACCGTGGTGGCGGCCGAGTCGCCGACGAGCACCAGGTCGACGCCGCCGGCTTCGGCCGCGCGTGCGCTCGGATAGTCATACGCGGTCACCATCACGATCGGCTCGCCGAGTCGCTTCTTCTCCATCAGCAGCGGCAGGGTCATGGGCAGGCGTCCGGGATCCGAGGGGGTGCGAACGCTGGGGTGGCTGGACATGTGCTTCCTCTCTGACGCTCGGTTGACGCCCGCTCAAGAGAGCAGGGTCGCCACCGCGTCGTCGATCGTGATGATGCGGTTGGTCACGGCCTCGACGTGGACCACGCGAGGCTCGTATTGCTCGAGGTCGGCCGGTGAGTACTGGCCGTAGGAGATGACGATGATCGTGTCGCCGCGATGCACCAGCCGGGCGGCCGCGCCGTTGACGCGCATGTCGCCCGAGCCGCGCTCGCCGGGGATCGTGTAGGTCTCAAAGCGCGCCCCGTTGTCCACATCGACCACGTGCACCTGTTCGTGCTCGAGGATGTCGGCCGCCTCGAGCAGCTCCGGGTCGATCGTGATCGAGCCCACATAGTGCAGGTCGCAATCGGTGACCGTGGCACGGTGAATCTTTGACTTCAGCATCACACGCTGCATGTGGAGATCGCCTTTCCTGGGTGCTGTTCGGTGGGCTCTGCGCTCGCTGCCGGCAGGATCGCGTTGTCGATCAGTCGCGTCGTGCCGATCCGCGCAGCGACGGCGAGCAGCGCCGTGCCCGATACGCGCTCGATCGGCTCGAGCGTGTTGGGATCGACGAGCGCGACGTACTCCGGGTCGACCGCGTAGCGGCGCATGACAGCGTTGGCCGCGTCGAGGATCGCTGCGGCCGAGCGCTCGCCGTCGCGCGCGAGCCGAGCGGCCTCCTGCAGTGCGAGTGAAAGCGCGAGTGCGCGCTCGCGCTCGCTCGGATCGAGCAGCGCGTTACGGCTCGACATCGCCAGGCCGTCGGGCTCGCGCACGGTCGGCAGGGCCTCGATCAGCACAGGCAGGTTCAGGTCCGCGACGAGCCGGCGGATCACGATGACCTGCTGTGCGTCCTTCTGGCCGAAGTAGGCGACATCGGGCAGGCTCATGCACAGCAGCTTCGCCACCACGGTGGCGACGCCGCGGAAGTGCTCGCTGCCGCGCGCGGCGCCCTCCAGCCGCTCGCTCACGCCCAGCACCTCGACGGTCGTGGCGAAACCTGCGGGATAGACCTCCTCGACGCTGGGCGCAAACAGGATGTCGGCGCCCGCCGTCTCGGCCAGCTCTGCGTCGCGGGCCTCGCTGCGGGGGTAGTGCTCGAGATCCGTGCGCTCGTTGAACTGCGCCGGGTTGACGAACAGCGAGACCACGACGCGGTCGCACTGGCGCCGGGCATGGCGGATCAACGAAAGGTGTCCCTCGTGCAGCGCGCCCATCGTCGGCACGAGGCCGATCGCCAGCTGCTCGCTTCGGGCCGGCGCGAGCAGCGCCCGCAGGCCCTCGACGGTGCGCACGATCCTCATGCGCAGAGCGAGTCGGTTGGTGTGTGTCTCATCGGTTTCGGGTCCAGTTCCCTGCGGATACCGGCGCGACTTCAGATGTCAGACGGGGCGATTCGGAAGGTCCATCCCGAGCGTGCTCGATGACGGCCTGTATCCGATCATACCCCCGTTTGTGGCTTGGCAACAGAGGGGGACGCTTATGTGCGATATCGCACACAGTTGGTCCGTGGCGTCGACCCCGGCCTCGTGGGCATCGGCGTCGGCGTCGGCTCGCGCTACCGCCGGTCGCTGGGTCGCTGGGTCGCTGGGTCGCTGGGCCGCCGGGTCACCATGCGTCTAGGTACGGGCGCTTCTTGCCGGGGCGCTCCCACCAGCGCCCGCTCGCCTCGTCGAACAGCGTGGCGATCCAGCGGCGCGAGTCGGCCGGATCGATCACGTCGTCGATCTCACCGTAGGCCGCCATGTTCAGACCGCGGCCGCGCTCATAGGCGGCTGCGACCGTGGCCTGGAAAACCCGCTCGCGCTCATCGTCGTCCTCGATCGCATCGAGCTCGCGACGCATACCCAGGCGCACCGCGCCCTCCAGGCCCATCGCGCCGAACTCGGAGGTGGGCCAGGCGACGGTGAACTGGCCGGCCTTCAAGCCGCCGCCCGCCATCGCTTGAGCGCCGAGGCCGTAGCCCTTGCGCAGCACGATCGTGCCCATCGGCACCGTCAGGTTGGCGCCTGCCAGGAACAGGCGTGCGAAGTGGCGCACAGTGGCCGTGCGCTCGGAAGCCGGCCCGACCATGAAACCGGGCGTATCGCAGAGGAACAGCACGGGCAGCTCAAACGCATCGCACAGCGCCATGAAGCGCGCAGCCTTATCCGCGCTGTCGGCGTCGATCGCGCCACCGAGATGCTTGGGGTCGTTCGCCACGACGCCGAGCGGGCGCCCGTCGAGCCGTGCGAGCGCGGTCAGCATGCCCTTGCCGAACCCGCCTCTCAGCTCGAGCAGCGAGCCCTCGTCGAACATCGCCTCCGCGATGCGGCGGACCTCGTAGATGCGCTTGCGCTCTTGAGGGATCAGCTCGCGCAGCAACTCCCGGTCGGCGAGGGGCCCTGGCTCGCGGCGCCCAGTGAAGTAGGACAGATAGTGCTTGGCCGCTGCCACGGCCTCGCTTTCGTCGGCCACGCGCAGGTCGACCACGCCGTTTGCGTGCTGGACGTCGATCGGGCCGACCTCGCCAGGTTGGTGGACGCCGAGGCCGCCGCCCTCGATCATCGCCGGACCGCCCATGCCGATGCTCGAGCTGTCCGTGGCGATCACCACGTCGCAGCACCCGAGCAGCGCGGCGTTGCCCGCGAAGCAGTAGCCGGAGGCGATGCCCACGAGCGGCACGAGCGCGCTCAGCGACGCGAACAGGGCGAAAGCGCGACAGTCCAGGCCCGCGACGATCGGCATGTCCACATCGCCCGGGCGTCCACCCCCGCCCTCGGCGAACAGAACGACCGGCAGCCTGCGCCGCTCGGCGATGTCGAACAGGCGATCCTTCTTGAGGTGGTTGCGCATGCCCTGGGTTCCGGCCAGGACGGTGTAGTCGTAGGACATCGCCACGCAGCGCCGGCCTTCGATCTCGCCGATGCCCCCGACCAGGCCGTCGGCCGGAGTGCGGGCGATCAGTTCCTCCCGGGAGCGCCGCTGCTCCTGGGCGGCGAACAGCAGCGGCCCGTACTCCACGAACGTGTCAGGGTCGAGCAGCTCGGCGAGGTTCTCGCGCGCGGTGCGCCGTCCGTGCTCGTGTCGGCGTGCCACGGCCTCGCCACGAGCGGCGTCGAGGCCGACCTCGTGGCGCTCGCGAACCGCGCGCAGGTCCTCCCGCTCGCCGCCGTTTGAGTCCGCAGCCCGCTCCGGTGCGGTGACGAGCGTCTCGCCTCCTGGTCTCAGCATCAACAGCAGCTGCCCCTCCTCCACCGCGTCGCCCACGCTCACCGACGTCGCGCCGATGACTCCCCCCGCCTCCGCGAGCACCTCGTGCTCCATCTTCATCGCCTCGAGCACCACCAGCGGGGCTCCGGCGCCAACCTGTTGCTCACTCTTGTGCGGGAGGGCGACGACCACGCCGGCGAAGGGCGCGAGCACAGCCAGCTCCTCTGCATCTCCCATCGGGGGATCATCGCTCAAGCGCGCCTCTCGGGCATGCAAGTCCGGGAACCCCGAGCGGCTCTCGATGAGCAGGCCTCGCGCAGCGAGGAACTAGATGGTTGATTTCGCGGCGAGGTGCCGTTGCTCCGGGGGTGCGGATGGTCGAGTCGGGCAAGGACGCAGGCCGAAGGTCCTGCTGGTGGCAGGGCCGAGGTCGAGGACACCGCCCGGCGAAGGCCAGACGTGCCAGCCGGCGGTGCGTGGCCGTGGAATCAACCATCTAGCATGCGCACGGTGGCAGCCGGGGACAGCGAACGACCAGCCGTCGAGCGGCGCGAGGCGCTGAAGGATGTGCTCGGTCAGGCGCGGGGCTGCGTGCGCTGTCCCGAGCTGGCGGCCACTCGCAAGACGGTCGTCTTCGGCGCCGGCAACGCGGACGCCGAGCTGATGTTCGTGGGCGAGGCGCCCGGCGCGAGCGAGGACGAGCAGGGGGTCCCGTTCGTCGGGCGCGCGGGGAAGCTGCTCGAGAAGTTGCTCGAAGAGATCGGACTTTCGCGCACGCAGGTGTTCATCGCGAACGTGCTCAAGTGCCGGCCTCCCGGCAACCGCGATCCGCTACCGATCGAGATCTCCAACTGCCAGGACTACCTTCTGCGCCAGGTCGAGCTGATCCAACCGGCGGTGATCTGCACGCTCGGCAATTTCTCCACGAAGCTGCTGCGCGGCGATCCCACCGGAATCTCGCGCCTGCACGGCCAGGTCGAGGAGCTCGTGCTGGGAGCGCGCGCGGTGCGTCTGTATCCGATCTACCACCCCGCTGCCGCGCTTTACACGCCGCGGATGCTCGAGACGCTGCGCGAGGACTTCGCACGGATTCCCGAGCTGCTGGCGCTGGGAGCGCCGGCTCAGCCGCCCCCGGTCGAGCAGCAGGACGCCCTGCCGGCGCCGGTCGAGCAGCAGGAGGCCCTTCCGGCGCCGGCTGTCCCGCCGGCATCGGCGACGAGCGCCACGGGAGCGTCCGAAGCAGATCAGCTCGGGCTGTTCTAGGCGTCCTGGACAGTTTTTGGACATCTTTCGCCACGCAAGCTCCCTGTAAAAGAGGCCTTTTGCGAAAAAGATCGAACATTTGTGGCCAGGGCCTAAAGTCCTCCGGCGACGCTGCCGATACAGGTCCTGTCTCCATCCCTCCAGGAGTAAGTGATCGGCCCGCGACCCATTCTCCCGCGGGTCGGTCCATTTAATGGCCGCCGCGCCGTCCGAGAAGGCGGCGAGCAGGCTTTAGAGTCTGCGGGTGGCCCTGCGCAACGTCGAAACCACCGGTCCCGCCGAGACAGAATCGCTCGGCGCTGAGCTGGCGGGAACCCTGCGCGGCGGTGATGTGGTGCTGCTGAGCGGTGAGCTCGGGTCGGGCAAGACCACGCTGGTCCGCGGCGCAGCCCAGGCTCTGGGGGTCAGCGACCCGGTGACCAGCCCGACTTTCAGCGTTGGGCACCGCTACCGCGCGGGCGCCCTGACGGTCTCTCACGTCGATCTCTATCGCCTCGCGAGCCTCGATGAGGAGGAGCCGGAGCTGCTCGAGGACTACCTCGGACCGGGGCGGATCGCGTTCGTGGAGTGGCCGCAGGACGTGCCCGAGCTGGCCGGCGCCCGTCTGCGCGTGACGCTCGTGCACGGCGGAGCGGATCGGCGCCGGATCGAGATCGACGAGCTCGCGCCTAGCGCCGGCCCGGGAGCCCGGCGATGAACGTGCTCGGTCTCGACACAGCGACCTCTTCGAGCGCAGCCGCGCTGCTGCTCGCGGACGGGCAGACAGGCGAAGCGCGCGACGATCCCAACCCGGGAGCGCATCCCGGCCACGCAACGCGGCTGCTCGAGCTGGCGCGCGTGCTGCTCGACCGAGCCGGGCTCGGCTGGGAGGATCTCGAGCGCATCGCGGTGGGCGTCGGCCCCGGCACCTTCACCGGCCTGCGCGTCGGTATCGCCACTGCCCGCGGGCTCGCCCAGTCGCTAGGCGTCGAGCTGGTCGGCGTCTCGAGCCTGCAGGCTCTCGCTCGATCTGCGCTCGAGCGTCAAGACGCGGACACAGGCCTCGCGGATCCGCGGGCGCCGGTGGTGCTCAGCGTGATCGACGCTCGCCGCGGCGAGGTCTTCGCGGCCGCCTACGAGACCGGCGAGGACGCCGCGCCGCGTGTGCTGAGAGCCGCTGCTGCGCTCGCCCCGGAGCGCCTCGCGGACCTTGTCCGGCAGCTGCGGGGCGACGCCGTTGCGCAGCGGCGGCAGTGGCTGGCCGTCGGCGACGGCGCTGTGCGCTATCGCGCCCATCTCGAGGCGGCCGGCGTGCGCGTTCCGGACGATGGTTCCGCGCTGCACAGCGTCAGCGCCGCAGCGATCTGCTTGCTGGGGCGCGTAGCTGCGCTCCCTGGGGATCGTGGAGTAGCGCCCGACTACCGGCGCCGTCCCGACGCCGAGCTGGCGCTCGAGGGCGCCGGCACGCAGGAGGGTCCTGCGTGATGGACGAGCGACCGAGCACCCAGCAGGGCGCGGAGCGGCCGGGGGAGCTGGACATCCGCCGCCTGAGCTACCCCGACCTCCCGCAGGTGGCCGGGATCGAGCGACGCGTCTTTCCGACTCCCTGGTCGCTGGCGATGTTCGTGCTCGAGCTTTCTAAGCAGTCCGGTATCTGCCTGGCGGCGGTACGCGACGGACGCCTGCTCGGCTACCTGATCTGCTCTCGCTACGACACCGTGTGGCACGTGATGAACGTGGCTGTGGACGCTGAGAACCAGCGCCAGGGCCTGGCCTCGGCCCTGCTCGCAGAGCTCTACGCGCAGGTCGGCGATCCTCTGGCGCGTTTCACGCTCGAGGTGCGACCGTCAAATCGTGTCGCGATCCACCTCTACGAACGCGAGGGATTCCGCGCTGCGGGAATGCGCCGGCGCTACTACCAGGACAACGGCGAGGATGCGCTCGTGATGTGGCGCACGCCGGCCACGCTCGAGGGGTCACTCGACGATGTGCCCAACCCCGGGCCGGTATGACGGTCCTGGCGCTGGAGAGCAGTTGCGACGACACCTGCGCCGCCGTGGTCGGCTTCGACGGCCGGATCCACTCCAACGTGATCTCCTCCCAGGACGTGCACGGGCGCTTCGGCGGGGTCGTGCCCGAGATCGCCTCCCGCCAGCACCTGGAGATCGTCAACGTGGTCGTAGAGCAGGCGCTGCGCGAAGCCGATCTGACGCTGGCCGAGGTCGAGCTGGTGGCAGCGACGCAGGGTCCGGGGCTGATCGGGGCGCTGCTCGTCGGGCTCTCGACCGGAAAGGCGCTGGCCGCGGCGCGGCGGCTGCCGTTCGCTCCCGTCGATCACCTGCAGGGGCATGTCGCAGCGAACTTCCTCGCCGGCGCCGGCGAGCCGGGACCCGAGGGCTCGGCGCAGGACGCTCCGTTCGAGCCTCCGTTTCTGTGTCTGATCGCCAGCGGCGGGCACACACTGCTGGCGCACGTCAGCACGCACGCTGGATTCGAGGTCCTCGGGCGCACGCTCGACGACGCCGCTGGAGAGGCGTTCGACAAGGGTGCGCGCATGCTCGGCCTCGGCTATCCGGGTGGCGCTGCGCTCGAGCGCTTGGCGGCGGGCGGAGACCCCACCGCGTTCTCCTTTCCGGGATCGGCCGCCGAGACGGCGCGCGGCGGGCGCGGTCCTCGTCGCAAGGCGTTCGCGGAGGGCCTGGACTTCTCCTTCGCCGGTCTGAAGACGGCCCTGCTGTACCGGCTGCGGGAGATGTCCGAGCAGGACGCAGGTGCGCACGCCAGTGACCTCGCCGCCTCCTTTCAGGCGGCAATCGTCGACAGTCTGGTCGCGCGGGTGCAGCGCGGGCTGGAGCGCACCGGCCTCGAGCGCCTCGCGGTGGGGGGCGGGGTCGCTGCCAACGGCGAGCTGCGTCGTCGCCTGAGCGAGCTCGAGGTCGCCTTGCACGTGCCCGCGCGGCGGCTGTGCACGGACAACGCAGCGATGATCGCTAGCGCCGCCCGCTTCGGGCCGCGGCTGGCCTACCCGGAATATCTCGCGCTCGACGCCTATGCGACCGGGGAACAAGGCCGGTGAGGGTGCTCACGGTCTACTCCAAGCCTGGATGTCACCTATGCGAGGAGGCGATGGAGGTGCTGCAGGGACTGCAGGGCGAGCTCGGCTTCGAGCTGCTCGAGCGAGACATCACCGGCGATGAGGCTCTCCACCGCGCATATTTCGAGCGCATTCCCGTGGTTGCCCTCGACGGGGAGGAGCTGTGCGAGTACTTCGTCGAGGAGAAGCTCGTGCGCGAGCGTCTAGAGTCACGAGAATGAGCTACGCAGAACCCGCCTCGAGCGCAATCGAGGCCGACCACGACGGCTCCAGCCCGTCGGTCGAGCGCCTCTCCCTGGGGGTGGCGGCGCGTCTTTCGCGATACCTGCAGGTGCTAACCCAGGCCAAGAAGATGGGCAAGGAGACGATCTCCTCGCAGGAGCTCTCCGACTACACGCACGTGAACTCGACCCAGATCCGGCGTGACCTGTCGGGTTTTGGGAAGTTCGGAAAGCGCGGCGTGGGATACAACGTCGAGGCGCTCGTCTCCCAGATCCGCAAGATCCTGCGCACCGCCGGGCAGCACAACATCGCGCTGATCGGCGCGGGCCATCTCGGCAACGCCATCGCCTCCTCGGAAATCTTCGCCGACCACGGCTTCCGCGTGGTTGCGATCTTCGATTCAGACCAAGCCAAGGTTGCCACGCAGGTCGGAAACCAGGCGGTTCGCCACATCGACGAGCTCCGTCAGGTGGTCGAGGAGGAGGACATCGTCGTGGGGGTGTTGGCCGTGCCCACCCACGCCGCCCAAGGCCTCGCCGACGAGCTCGTGGAGGCAGGCGTGAAGATCATCTTCAACTACTCCGAGTCCCTGCTCGACGTGCCGCCCGAGGTGACCGTGCACACCTCGAGCCCGGCGGTCGACCTCCTCTACGCGCTGTACTTCTATCTGACCTGATCTATCTGAGCTACGCGTCAAAGTGAGGCGTTGGAGCGCGTGCACCGCGTCACACTGGACCTGTACACCTCGAAGCGCAGACAGCACCATGAAGAGCCTGGATCTAGACCAAGCGGCCGCGACGTTCGCCGAGGCGCCCGACCTGACCGTCGGCGTCGAGGAGGAGTTCTCGATCCTCGACCCCGAGACGCTCGAACTCTCGCCGCGCTTCGAGGAGCTGCGCGGCGTGGCCGCCCTCGAGCCCCTGCTGGCTGGCGCGATCGCCGGCGAGCTGATCTCCTCGGAGATCGAGATCATCTCCGGCGCCGGGGTCGATCTCGATGATGCGCTGGGCAAACAGCGCGAGCGCCGCCGTGCTCTGTTTGCGCTCGCGGATGCCCAGGGGGCAGCGCTGGGGGCCACGGGAACGCATCCGTGGGCGGACTACCGCGAGCAGCCGATCATCGACACCGAGCACTACCGCCGCGTCGAGCAGGGCCTGAAGTACGTGGCCTGGCGCAACAACACGTTCAGCCTGCACGTCCACCTGGGCGTGCGCGACCTCGACCGTGCGGTGCGTGTCTGCGACCGGCTGCGGCCTGTGCTGCCGCTGCTGCTCGCGATCTCGGCCAACTCGCCCTACCTCGACGGTCGCGACAGCGGCCTGCAGTCGGCGCGTACGCAGAGCTTCACCAAGAGCTTCCCCCGCTGCGGCGTGCCGGACGCGTTCGGTGGCTGGGCGGCGTACCGCGAGTACATCGAGCTCCTCCATCGCACCGGCTCGATCGTCGAGTTCACACAGGTGTGGTGGTCGGTGCGCCCCCATTTCAGCTTCGGCACCGTGGAGCTACGCATCTGCGACGCGCAGGCGACCGCGCAGGAGTCCGACGCGCTGGCGGGGCTGATGGTCGCGTGCGCGGCCCAAGCTGCGCGCGACGTCGATGAAGGGCTCCCGTTCACAGACCATCCCGCGCGCCTGATCGAGGAGAACATGTGGCGGGCGATCCGCTATGGGATGGATGGCCGGTTGATCGACCTGGAGCGCGCCGAGGAGTATCCGGCGCGGGCCGCGATCGAGCGACTGGCGGAGTGGACCGCGCCGGTGCGCGGCGAGTTGGGGATCGATATCTGCTTTCCCGAGCGAAACGGCGCGCAGCGCCAGCGGCGGATGATCGAGTCGGGCGCAACGCGCGAGGAGGTCTTCGCCGCGTCGGTGCACGAGACCAGACAGACCTATTCCGAGGAGGTGGCGGTTTGAGCACGGATCCAACGGCACGGCCGGGCGAGCAGGGAGCGGGCGCCCAGACAGGACCGGAGCCCACCGAACAGCAGTTGCGGGAGGCCTACGAGGCCGAACTGAGCCGCGTCACCAGCACCGACATGATCGGCCAGGCGGCCGTTTCGCTGCTGAACATCGGCGCTCGGCGGCTGGGGGCCCCGAGCGAGAGCCAAGGGCCGCCGGCGAGCGCCGATCCGCAGCGGGACCTCGAGCAGGTACGCGATGCGATCGACGGCGCCAGGGGGCTGCTCGAGGTGCTCGAGCGCCGGATCCCGCAGGAGCTGGGGCCTCTGCGCGACGCCCTCTCGCGCCTGCAGATGGCCTACGCGCGCGAGGTGCAGCTCGCCCAATCCGCAGCCCCCGGCGAGAGTCCAGGCGACCCGGCCGCCGCGGCCGGCGCGACAGCGCCAGCGCCAGCGCCTGCTGAGGGCGGCGCTCCCGCGTCTGGCCCGGGACCGGCAGAGTCGAGCGGGAGGTTGTGGGTGCCGGGCCGGTGATCACCTAGAGCCCATCTAGCGGCTCAGGCGCTGGGCCGGCACTCTTCCGGCGAGCACGATACACTCCGCCCGCGTTTGCACCGGATGGGCTCTCCAATAGAGCGATCCGGCCGCAGATGTGCGCGCGCGATCCTCGCGCGGCACGCAAATCAGACCGCGGAGGATTTCAGTTGAGCAGCTTTCTGACGAACCATGGGGTCGTCGTCGCCCTCGTATGCGCAGCATGCGCTGTGGCCTACGGCCTAGTGACCACGCGCTCCCTGCTGGCGCTCTCGCCCGGCAACGAGCGGATGCAGAGCATCTCACTGGCCGTCCAGCAGGGCGCTCGCGCCTACCTGAACCGCCAGTACGCAACGATTGCGGTCGTCGGCGCGGTGCTGTTCGTGGCACTGATCTTCATACAAAACATCGCCGTCGCCGGGGGCTTTGCGCTCGGGGGCCTGCTGTCCGGCTCGACCGGCTATATCGGCATGAACGTCTCCGTACGCTCGAACGCGCGCGTGGCCGAGGCCGCGCGCAGCGGCGTCACACCGGCGCTGCGCGTCGCCTTCCGCGGTGGCGCGATCACGGGGCTGCTGGTGGTGGGCTTGGCGCTGCTGGGCGTCGCCGGCTACTACGGTGCGCTGACATCCTTCTTCGGCGATAGCCCGAAGACGGCGGTCGACGCGCTGATCGGGCTCGGTTTCGGCGGATCGCTGATCTCGGTGTTCGCCCGTCTCGGCGGCGGCATCTTCACGAAGGCCGCCGACGTCGGGGCGGATCTCGTCGGCAAGGTCGAGGCCGGCATCCCCGAGGATGATCCGCGCAACCCGGCCACGATCGCCGACAACGTGGGCGACAACGTCGGCGACTGCGCCGGCATGGCGGCCGATCTGTTCGAGACATACGCGGTCACCGCTGTGGCGGTGATCCTGCTCGGAGTCCTCACGTTCCACGAGTCGACCCGCGTGGCGCTGTACCCGCTCGTGATCGGCGGCGTGGCGATCATCGCCTCGATCATCGGCACCTACGCGGTGCGTACGAAGTCTGACAACGTCGAGCGCGCGCTGCTGCAGGGCCTGCTCGTCTCGGGCGTGATCGCCGCGGCGGCGTTCGCGCCGATCACCTACTGGCTGATGCGCAACCTGACCTTCAAGGCCGCGCCGATCGTCGGCGGAGCTGTCAACACACCGAGCTGGCTGCACCTGTACCTGTGCTCGCTGATCGGTATCGCGGTCACCGCGCTGCTGTTCGGACTGACCGAATACTACACCTCGACCCGATTCTCGCCGGTCAAGAAGACCGCCCGGGCGTCGATCACCGGACACGCCACCAACATCATTCAGGGCTTCTCCTCCGGCCTGCAGGCCACGGCGCTGCCCGCGATCGTGATCGTGCTGGGCATCCTCGGCGCGTGGAAGCTCGCCGGCGGCGGCGTCACCGGCATCTACGGCATCGGCGTGGCGGTCATGGGCCTGCTGTCGCTGACCGGGCTGATAGTCGCACTCGATGCCTTCGGCCCGATCACCGACAACGCAGGCGGCATCGCCGAGATGGCGGACCTTCCCGAGGAGGTGCGCAAAGTCACCGATCGGCTGGACGCGGTCGGGAACACGACCAAGGCGGTGACCAAGGGCTACGCGATCGGTTCGGCGGTGCTCGCGGCGGTTGTTCTGTTCGCTGGCTTCCAGAAAGAAATCGAGACCAAGGTCGGCCACTCGATCTCCTTTGGGATCAACGAACCGCCCGTGCTGATCGGGCTTCTGCTCGGTGGACTGATGGTGTGCCTGTTCGCGTCGCTGTCGATCGAGGCCGTCGGTCGCGCCGGCGGCGCGGTGGTCGAGGAGGTCCGGCGCCAGTTCCGTGAGCACCCCGGGATCATGGAGGGGACCGAAGAGCCCGACTACGCGACCTGCGTGGACATCGTCACCAAGACCGCGCAGCGCGAGATGATCCTGCCCTCGTTGCTCCCGATCCTGCTGACGCTGATCGTCGGCCTGATCGATCAGCAGGCGCTCGGCGGCCTGCTGATCGGGGTGATCGTGGTCGGGTTCTTCTTTGCGGTGATGATGACCGCGGGCGGAGGCGCTTGGGACAACGCGAAGAAGCTGATCGAGGACGGCGCGTTTGGTGGAAAGGGCTCGGAGGCCCATGCGGCCTCGGTCACCGGCGACACTGTGGGGGACCCGTTCAAGGACACCGCCGGGCCGGCGATCAACCCGATGATCAAGGTCGCCAACATCGTCGCGATCCTGATCATTCCGCTGATCACCTGAGCCGGAGCGAGGCCATGCGCGCGCACCGCACACGGTGGCAGAGGGCCGTCCGCTTCTCGCGCTGTCCGGCGAGTACCTAAGCTCAGGCAGGGATGGACGGCCGACAGGCTCACCGGATGGGCACGTTCGCGCTCTCGCTTGCGATGGCGGTGATCGGGCTGGCTCTGATCGGGCAGGTTCTCAGCGGCACCGGCAGCGCGATCTCGCCGCGCCTGCTGCTGGGCGTGCTGTTCGTCGCGGCCGGCGTCGGACGGTCATATCTCGAGCTGCGCAGAGGTCGCGGCAGATGAGCGCGGGTCCCGACGGTCCGGGCGCAGCAGACCCGGGTGAGGCCGCCGGGACCGAGCGCGCCTCCTCGGAACTGGCGGCGCGCTCGAGGGTGATCGTGCGCAAGAGCATCGGCTCGCCGGTGCTCTTCACGGTCGTCTACTCTTCGCTTGCCAGCGCGATCTACTTCTCACTCGGCGTGATAGCCGGGCACGCTCTCGGCCTGACACCGGTGGTCTTCCTGGTTGCGGCGCTGCTTTTCATGCTGACCGCGATGACCTACGCGGAGGGCGCCTCGATGCACCCCGACCGCGGCGGCTCGACGGTGTTCGCCCGCTATGCGTTCAACGAGCTCGTGAGCTTCATCGCCGGATGGGCGATCCTGCTCGACTACGTGATCCTGGTTGCGGTCACGGCGTTCTCCGCGACGCAGTACCTGCGCACGTTCTGGAGCCCGCTCGGCCACCACGACGAGGCACTGCTGCTGGCAGTTGCGTTCATCGCGCTCGTGGTGCTCAGCAACATCCGCGGGTTCGGCGGACGGCGCGCGCGCCGGGTCGGCATCCTGGTGGCCGGCGATCTGGCGCTGCAGGCGTTCATCGTCGTGCTGGGGCTGGCGCTGTTCTTCAACCCCCACACGCTCGTCGACCCGATCCACCTTGGCAGCTCGCCGAAGTGGTCGGATCTCATCTTCGCGCTGACGGTCGCTGTGATCTCCTTCACCAGCCTGGAGTCGGCCTCGGGGCTCGCCGGCGAGGTGAGGATCAGCCGCGGCGGCCTGAAGCGCATGGTCGCAAGTGGAACCGCCACGGTGGTCTTCCTGTACGTGGGGATCGCGCTCGTGGCGGTGACGGCGCTACCCGTTTACGGCGGCCACACCCAGTTGGCGGGCCGCTATCTGAACGCGCCGATGATCGGGGTGGTCGAGCATGTGCATCCGCACTGGCTCGAGCAGGGCCTGAAGTACCTGGTCGCCTTCCTGGCCACGGTGACGTTGGTGGCGGCCGCCAACTCGGCGATGCTCGGGCTCTCCCGGCTGGCCTATTCGCTCTCGACCAACCGCCAGATCCCCAGCGGCCTCGGCCGGCTGCATCCGCAGCGCTCCACCCCCTACGTGCTGATCATCCTCGCCGGGGTGATCGCCGCCGGCCTCGTGATTCCCGAGGACCTCGACTTCCTCGTCGGTATATATGCCTTCGGCGCGATGCTCGCGTTCACGATCGCGCACCTATCGGTCTGCCGGCTGCGCTACTCGGAGTCCGCCCGCGACCGTCCCTACCGCGTACCGCTGTCTGTGAGCTTCCGCGGCGGACAGCTGCCGCTGCCAGCGGTGTTCGGGGCGCTCGTGTCGGGCGCCGGCTGGCTGGCGCTGATGATCCTGCACCAGCCCGCACGCTACGTCGGTCTCGGCTGGATGACGCTGGGGGTGCTGCTGTACGTGGTCTACCGGCGGGCCGATGAAACCTCGCTGCTGCGACGGGTGACCGTCTCGCCACACATCCTGCGCCCCGCGCAGGCGCCCGAGCGCGACTACGGCTCGGTGCTGGTGCCGCTGTTCGGGACCGAGCTGGACGACGACATCGTGCAGACCGCCGCGCTGCTGGTGTCCGGCGAGCCCACAGACGAGGCGGCGATCGACACGGCGACGATCGAGGCGCTGTGGGTTTTCGTGATCCCGATGTCGCTGCCGCTCGACGCCAGCCTGCCCGAGGCTCAGATCAAGCACGCGCGCCAGGTGCTGGCGAGGGCCAAGGCGGTGGGGGAGGAGTACACGGGTGTGCAGGTGGCCACTGCCACCGTGCGTACCCGCCGGGCCGGCTTCGCGATCGTGGACGAGGCGCGCAGGCGTGGGGTGGAGGCGATCGTGCTCGGGGCCGAGGAACCGTCGTTGATCCGCGGTGGAGCGCGCCTGGGAGGTAGGGGAGGCCCACTCGAGGGCTTCGTTGGGGACGTGACCAAGTACGTCGTGCGCAAGGCGGCCTGCCGCGTGATCGTGACCGCGCCTGCGGCCCGTGATTCGGCGGTGGAGCGAGCGCGGCGTCCCCGTCGCGATGACGCCTCCATCGTCTAACCTGCGCGCTATGTCAATCGCCAGCCAGTCATGTTCGTACTGATCGTCGGCGCCGGGCGCGTCGGCTCGGCAGTCGCCAAGTCGGCGCTTGCCGCGGGCCACGAAGTCTCGGTTCTAGACGCCGACCCGCTCTCCCACGAGCGGCTCGACGCGGGACAGAGCAAGAGCTGGGAGGAAGCGCAGGGCCAGTTCACCGTCGGCACCGCGCTCGAGACCGACGCGTTGATCCAAGCTGGCATCGAGCGCGCAGACGTGTTCATAGCGTCGACCGCTGGTGACAACACCAACCTCGTGATCGCCCAGATCGCCCAGAAGCGCTTCGGCGTGGAGAAGGCGATCGTGCGCGTGATGGATCCGGCTCGCGCCGACTGGTACGGCGAACAGGGCCTGGAGACGATCTCCCCGACCAAGCACGCGATCGAGGGCTTCAAGCGAGCGCTCGAACCGGCCGCGGAGTAGCGGGCGTGTACGCGATCATCGCCGGCGCCGGCAAGGTCGGGCGCAACCTCGCCCGGGAGCTGATCAGCAAGGACCACGAGGTGACCCTGATCGAGTCCTTCCGCCCCCGCTATCTGACGCTCGAGGAAGAGTTCGAGCACGCGGTGCAGTACGGCGACGCGACCGAGCTGTGGGTGCTTGAGCGGGCGGGGATTCAGCGCGCCGACCTCGTCATCGCGGTGACCGGCGACGACGAGGACAACATCCTGGTCTGTCAGGTCGCCAAGGAGAAGTATCTCTGCGACCGGATCATCGCCCGCGTCAACAACCCGCGCAACCACGACCACTTCAGGCTGCTCGGGATCCAGCCGGCGGTCTCGGCCACAGACCTGATTCTGCGGCTGATCGAGCATGAGGTGCCGCGCTACGGCTTGGTGCACCTGCTCGCGCTCGAAGAGGAGCGTCTGGAGATCATCGAGCTCGAGGTCACAGACGACGCGCCGACCGTCGGCGAACGGGTCGCCGATGTGGCGTTGCCCGAAGGCAGCCTGATCATCTCCGTGCTGCGTGGTGGCACCGGCTTCGTGCCCAAGGCCGACACCGTGATCGAAGCCGGCGACGAGGTGCTGCTGGTGCTCGATCAGGGTCTCGAGGAGGCGATCACCGCCTTCTTCGCCCCGAACGGGCACCCGGCGAGCATCTAGGCCCCCAGCGAGCCGGCGAAGCGACCGCGGTCAGCCTCGGCCACTATCCTTGAGTCCCGATCCGGGATGGTGTAATTGGCAACACGCGTGCCTCTGGAGCACGAATTTGGGGTTCGAGTCCCTGTCCCGGAGCTAGCGTTTTGTGTCCTCTTCGGCGTGTGCCCGTCGTGGTTTGCGCGGATTGTGTCGATGTAAACGCCGTGAACATCGCCAAGCGAGATGGTCGTGGGCGCAGCCTCGCAGCGGGCGTGTACGGAAACGCCGTGATCTGGGCGACCTTCGCCGGGATGGGCTGTCTGCTGCCTGCCTACCTGGGCGTGTTGATCTTCGACGGGGATGCGAGCGGATCCGCGCCGGTCACGTGGCTCGTGGTGGCCTTTGAGCTCCTCGGCAGCGGTCTGTGCCTGACAAGGGCGCTCGTGGGCAGGCGCGTGCGACCGGTCCCCCTGGCACTGGGAGCCGGGCTGCTGTCGTGGTCGGTCGGAGACCTCGTGCTCGCTGTCGAGTCATCGGGCGGTGCTACGCCCGCGACACCGTCACTGGCGGACGTCTTCTATCTGGGGTTCTTTCCCCTCGCATACATCGCCGTCGTCCTGTTCATGCGTGGCGAGGTCCGGCGACTGGCCAGCCCGACCTGGCTCGACAGCGGCGTGGCGGCGTTGGGGGCGGCGGCCGTTTGCGCAGCGTTCGCATTTCACGGCCTCGCCAGCTCGGCCGGCGCAAACGCGCTTGCGGTGGCAACGAACATGGCCTATCCAGTCGGGGATCTGCTGCTGCTCGGCTTGGTGGTCGGCAGCACCGCGATGCTGGCCGGCCGCAGCCGGGTGCCGTGGTTCCTGATGGCGGCGGGGATGACACTGAACGTCGCCGGCGACACGTTCAACCTGTTCGGATCCTCGATGGGCGCCTCGCACGTCGAGGCGATCGTCAACGAGATCGCGTGGCCCGGGTCGATTCTGCTGATGTCGATCGCGGTGTGGGTGCGTCCCGGCCATGCCGACCCGCTCGCGCGTCAGCGGACCCCGGGCTTCGTGCTACCTGGGCTGGCCACCTGCGCCGCGCTGGTGATCCTCGTCACCGGCACGCTGCAGCACATCGGGCTTGTGGCGATCGGATTGGCGACCGCAACCCTGGTGGTCGTCGGTGTTCGGCTGGCTCTCTCGGTCCGTGCTCTGCGGACGCTGACCGAGCATCGTCATCGCCAATCGGTCACCGATCACCTCACCGGCCTGGGCAACCGGCGACACCTGTTCGAGGTCCTCGACGCCTTCTTCGCCGAGGAAAACGACGCTTCGGCCCACCAGCGAAGCCTTGCGTTCCTGTTCATCGACCTGGACCGCTTCAAGGAGATCAACGACTCCTTCGGGCACCCGGCCGGGGATGAACTGCTGAGGCAGGTGGGTGCAAGGCTCGGGGCGGTCCTGGGCGGCTCGGACACGCTCGTGCGGATCGGCGGAGACGAGTTCGCCGCAATGCTCATGGACGCCGACGCGGCGAGGGCCAGTGAGCTCGCGCGCCGGCTCACGGCCAGCCTCGAGGATCCGTTCACGCTCGATGCGGTGAGCGTGCGTATCGGCGTCAGCATCGGCATCGCCCAAGCACCCGCCGATGCCTCCGACAGCGACGGTCTCGTTGCGTGTGCCGATGTGGCGATGTATCGAGCGAAGATGAGCGGCACGGCGTTCGCGCTCTACCAGCCGGACGTGGATGACGGCGGCAACCTGCTGCGTCTCGCAGAGGAGCTGCGCGCGGCGCTCGACGAGGACGCCATGGCCGTCCACTATCAGCCGCAGCTGGACCTGCGCAGCGGAGAGATCGTTGGCATGGAGGCGCTTGTGCGCTGGCGCCATCCCAGGCTCGGATCGATCCCCCCGCTGAAGTTCCTCCCGCTCGCCGAGCAGGCAGGGCTGATGAGCCCGCTCACCGCCTGGGTGCTCGATCAGGCCCTGCGCCAGTGCGCCGTCTGGAGAACCGTCCACGAGTCGCTCACCGTGTCGGTCAACGTATCCGCTTCGAGCCTGTTCGACGGCGAGCTGGTGCCGCTGGTGCGGAGCCTGCTCGAGCGCCATGGCCTGCCCCCACAGGCGCTCGTCCTCGAGATAACCGAGACCAGCATCATCACGAAGTTCGAGCGCACCTGCCGCGTCGTGAAAGACCTGTGCGAGCTGGGCGTGGTCGTTTCGATCGATGACTTCGGGACCGGCTTCACATCGTTGGCCTATCTCAGCAGCCTGTCGGTGGGGGAGCTCAAGCTCGATCGCAAGTTCATCACCCGCTTCGCGGGCGGGACGCGCGATCGTGATCTGCAACTCGTCCGTGCGACGATCGACCTCGGCCACGCGCTCGAACTGCGAGTGGTAGCCGAGGGGATCGAGGACCACGCCACGCTCGAGCTGCTCGAGCGGCTCGGATGCGATCTGGCGCAGGGATACTTCGTCGGGCGCCCCGCGCCACCCGAATCTCTCCTGCCTCGGTCCGACGCACGCTCGCCGGTCCTGCGAGCAGCGAGGCAGAAGGCGGCTTCCTCGCGGGCAAGCCGCGTCACGGCTGCGTTCAGGTCCTGAGCACGAGCCCGCTGGGGGTCGCAGGCACTTCACCGAAGGCGCCCGGGCCCCGCAGGCAAATCTCCGAGCCGCCAGCCACCCCCTTGCGCTTTGTCTACACATGTGTACCCTCTTGCGGACGAATGTTGTAGTCGTTCCGCAAATGCTTATCGTCTAAGGATGGACATGGGTACATCGAGGGTTGGTCGGAGAACACGCGCTGCACGTATCGCGCGCACGCAACTGGTCTTGACAGATGGCTGCAAGGTTGCGGTGCGCAGTCGCGGCACGTGCGTGACTACGCTGGCGATGCTGATGGCGCTGGCGACGGTGACATTCGCACTCGCTGCGCCACTTGCACTGGCATCGGCGCCCACCCAGACGCTGAGCGGCACTGCCCACAACGGCGCAACAAAAGCCGAAGTGTCATCGACGCTGGCGGCCGGCACGGCGAGCGGCACGCTCAGTACCTTCGCGCCGGGGACGATCGGTGGCAAGCTCACGGCGCTCTCGCCCAGCTCGGTCGGGGCCAGCCAGGGGACCGCGCGCCTGATTGTGAGCGCCGACGGCAAACACGTGTATGCGACCAACCGGAACACCAACATCGTCTCGAGCTACAGCCGTGCAGCAAGCGGCGCGCTTGGTCAGCAACAGACGGTGAGCCTGGAAGGCAACGCCGAGCCCGAGGGCATCGTCGAAAGCCCTGACAAGAAGAACGTCTATGTCGCCGACTACGGTACGAGCAGCGTTACCGAGCTGACACGAAATGGCAGCGGAGAACTGCAGGAATCCGAACAGATAGCTTCGGCGATGGGCGCGATCGAAGGGACAGGTCCTATCGGTATCGCGATCAGTCCCGACGGGACCTCCCTCTACGTGGCCAATTCCAACTCAAAATCCTCCATCGGAACCGGTGCGGTTTCCGTTTACACCCGTGACCAGAACAGCGGGACGCTCACCTTTCAAGAAGAAGTACCGGCCGGAAAGAGCGCCCATGACGTCATCGTCAGCCCCGATGGCAACAACGTCTACGTCGCGAATTTCAACTCGAACACGGTCTTGGAGTACGAACGCAACTCAGAATCGGGCAGCCTCGGCAACTCGACATCTCAGGCGGCAGGGACCAACCCGCATGCCCTGGCGATGAGCCCCGACGGGAAGAGCTTGTACGTCACTGACAGCGAACCCAACGGGAAAGTCGTGTTGTTCGCTCGCAACGGCGCCGGCAGTCTGAGCGAACAGGAAGCGGTGTCGGCTGGGGAATACACCGAAAACGTTGCGGTGAGCCCCGATGGCAACAGTGTGTACGCAACCAGCTTCACGTCAAGAAACCTTGCGCAGTTCTCGCGCAATGTTAAAACGGGAGCGCTCGAACCGTTGTCGGGACCAGCGCCGCCGGCGGGCTCGAAACCCGAAGGGATCGCAGCAAGCCCCGACGGCAAGAACATATATGTGGCTGACTACAACGAAGGCAATACAGGCGAAGTGAGCCAGTACGAACGCGCGCTCCAGGCCAACAAATTCGAAGGCACCGTCAACTGCATGGTCGTGAGCGGCCACACCAACCACGGACCGGTCGAAGTCACGGTCGAAGCGACCGGCAGCGCCTCCTACGCGCCGGGCGGCTCGCAGGCCGCCACGAAGCTTTCCGGCAGCTACCGCCAGGTCTTCACGACCGCGCTGCGCAAGGGCGGCGACGAATTCAGGCTTCTGGGCGACGAAGGGCAGGCGCTCGAAGTGCAGGGTACGCCTTCCTGCAAAGCAGGCTCCTTCGCCGAACTCCAGGAAGACGCGGGCAGCGCGCTGAAGATCTCCACGAGCATCACCGCGCCGACGGACGGCGCAACGAGCTACAGCGGCAGCGTCACGTTGGCCGGCGCGACCGAGCCGGGAGCCGAAGTCGAAGTCGCTGAGGGTGCTGCCAAGCTTGGCAGCACGACCGCGAACGACAACGGCGAATGGTCCAAGACGGTGATGCACCTATCGCAGGGCGTGCATACCTTCCTCGCAAAGGCGAAAAACGGCACGGCCCCCTCCAACACGGTCGAAGTCGACATCGGAGCGCCGGCGATCTCAGCCCCGGCCAACAAGAGCATCGACTACTCGGGCACGCTCGCGTTCGCGGGCATGGGAGAACCGAACGCCCAGATCGAGATCTATGAAGGCAGCTCGATCGAAGAAGGCCAGGCTCCCGTGGCCAGCGCCACAACGGATAGCGCCGGCAAGTGGTCCACGAACCTCAGCGCGGTATCCGCGGGACCCCATCTGTACGTCGCACGCAGCGAAGGCTCGACGCTGACCTCGAACGTGATCGAAGTCGAAGTGGTTGCGCCGAGGATCACCACGCCGGCCAACAACAGCGGCGCGCAGGCGGGAACGCTGGCCTTCGCAGGAACCGGAGCGCCCAACGCGCAGATCGCCATCTACGAAGGCAGCGCGATCAGCGAAGGCCAGTCCCCGGTTGCGACCACTACGACCGACAGTAGCGGCGCCTGGTCGACGAGCTTCGCGGTGTCGGCCGGGAGCCACGTGTTCCTCGCGCGAACGATCGGGTCCTCGCTCGTCTCAAGCTCCGTCAGCGTCCAGCTCGAAGCGGCCAAATCATCGGCCTCGTCGAGCAGCGGCTCCTCGACACCGACCGCCGTGGAACCGCCCCACCAGCCTGAAATCGGTGTGAACGCCTATCACGACATCGCCGGCATCTCGCTGCTCGCCGGCAGCGCACGTCTGTTCGGTGGACGCATCCACTTCGGACTGCGCGCCCCCGCCACGATCAGGGTGACGGTGACGGGCTACGTGAAGGTCGCCGGCTCGGCGCGCCACCTCGCACTTCGCAGCGGCGAAGCGACGCTCATCGCAGGGGGGGTGCGGGTCTCCTTCTCGATGCCCGCCTACACGCTGCGCCTCGTGCAGCGCTACCGTCGCGAGCATCGCCGAATGAACGTGTGGCTGACGATCACGCTCCGCGGAGCCGCTGGCGGCGCGAGCGCGCGCCACCTGCACCTGCCACTGAGCTGAGTCGGGGGCCGGGGCCGGGGGGAGCCAAAGCGCCGGGGCGGCGGCCAGCCCACGGCTTGCAAAAGCGCCGGGGCAGCGGGTCAGCCCGTGGCCTGCAAGGCACCAGGGGGGCTGCTCAGGCTGCGGCCTGGGCGGCCCAGTCGCGGTAGAGCTCGAAGTAGCGGCCTTCGGCGTCGATCAGCTCGTCGTGAGTACCCTGCTCGGCGATCCGGCCGTGCTCGAGCACCACGATCCGCCCGGCTTGGCGGATCGTGGAGAGGCGGTGGGCGATCACGATCGAGGTGCGCCCGGCCAGCAGCCGGCGCAGCCCACGCTCGATGCGCGCCTCGGAGTGCAGGTCGACGTTCGAGGTCGCCTCGTCGAGCACGAGGATGCGCGGATCGGCGATCAGCGCGCGCGCGAACGCGATCAGCTGGCGCTGCCCGGCGGACAGCTGCGCGCCGCGCTCGCCGACTTCGGTGTCGTACCCGTTGGGAAGCTCTGAGATGAACTCCTCGGCGCCGACCGTCGCAGCCGCGTCGCGAATCTGGCTCTCCTGCGCGCCGGGGCGCCCAAAGGCGATGTTCTCGGCGACGGTGCCCGAGAACAGGAATGCCTCCTGGGGGACGATCCCCATCTGCGAGCGCAGCGAGCTGCTCGAGACCTCGCGCAGGTCGTGGCCGTCGACCAGCACCGCTCCCGACGTCGGATCGTAGAAGCGCGCGATCAGCTTGGCCATCGTGGACTTGCCCGCGCCGGTCGCTCCCACGAGCGCCACCGTCTGCCCAGGCGGGATGTCCAGGCTCACATGGTCGAGCGCCAGCACCTGCTCGGGCTCGGAGCCGTTGGAGCTGCGTTCGGATACCGGGCGGGTGTATGCGAAGGAGACGTCATCGAAGCTCACCTCGCCGCGGATGCGTCCAAGCTCGAGTGCGTCCTCGCGGTCCGTCAGGTCGGGGCGCACGTCGAGCAGCTGAAAGATCTTCTCGAGCGCGGCCATGCCGGACTGGTAGGTCGCATACAGCTGAGAGAGCTGCTGGATCGGTTCGAACAGGTTCGACAGGGCAGCCACGAAGGCGACCACGGTGCCGACCGTGATGTGGCCGTTGATCGCCTGCAGTCCGCCGTAGAGCACGATCACCGCCACGGCCACTCCGGAGAGCATTTCCACGGTGGGGAAGTAGGCGGCGTTGAGCCGCACGGTGGTCATGTTGGCCTCGCGGTTCTCGGCGTTCAGCTCGGTGAACTGGGCCTCGTGCACCGGCTCCTGGGCGAAGCTCCGCACAACCCGAATGCCCGACAGCGTCTCCTGCAGGTAGGCCGTGATCGAGCCGATCGTCTCGCGGGTGCGCCGGAAGGCGCCGGCCGAGACGATCCTGAACCACAGCGACCCGGCGAGCAGCAGCGGCAGCACGCAGAAGGTGATCAGCGCGAGTTTGACGTCGAGATAGAGCAGGATGCCGACGGTGCCGACGAGCGTCAGCCCGGACTGAAAGAGCGTGACGACGGAGTCCGTCACGAGGCTGTCGAGGGCCTCCACGTCGTTGGTCATGCGCGAGATCAGCACCCCCGCAGGGCGACTCTCGAAGAAGCCGATCGGAAGCGTCTGCAGGTGCGTGAAGATGCGGATGCGCAGGTCAGCGAGCGCGCGCTGGCCGACCCAGCCCACGAGGTATGTCTGCAGATAGGTCATCACCCAGACGAGCAGCGCTGAGACCAGGAACGCGACCACGACCAGCACGAGCGTGGAGGTGTCGTGGCGGTCGATGCCGTTGTCGATTGCCGCCCTGGCAAGCAGCGGCGGAGCGAGCGAGGCGCCGGTGCCGACCACGAGCGCCACGAGCATCGCCGCGGCGCGCGTGCGGTAGGGGCGTAGCAGCGCGAGCAGCCCGCGCAGGTTGCGCCCACGGGTACCGCGACTGGCGCGCTCGCCGGTCCACTGAGACCCGGGGCCTCTGCCGAGAGCTGGACTCACAGGCCGCTCACCTCGCGTTCGCGCGGCTTGCGCGTCAGGAACACCTGGTCGGGCAGGCCCTTCTCGACGATCTCGCGGTAGAGCTCCGAGCTGAGCAGCAGCTCGTCGTGGTCGCCGTGGGCGACGATCCGGCCGTGGTCGAGCACGACGATCTCATCTGCGAGGGAGATCGTGGAGAGACGGTGGGCGATCACGAAGGTGGTGCGTCCCGCCATCGCCTCGTCCAGCGCCAGCTTGATGCTCTGCTCGGTCGAAGCGTCGACCGAGGAGGTCGCGTCGTCGAGGATCAGCACACGCGGATCGGCAAGCAGTGCGCGGGCGATCGCGATGCGCTGGCGCTGCCCGCCGGAGAGCGACAGTCCACGCTCGCCCACCCTGGTAGCAAAGCCGTTAGGCAGGCGCTCGATGAAATCGTAAGCCTGCGCTCGGCGCGCCGACTGTTCGATCTCAGGCGGGGAGGCCGAGGGCCGTCCGTATGCGATGTTCTCGGCGACGCTGGCCGAGAACAGGAAGGGGTCGTCGCTGACCACCGCGACCGCCGCGCGCAGTGAGCGCAGGTTCACCTTGCGCACGTCGGCGCCGTCGAGCAGGATCTCGCCCGAGCTTGCGTCGTACAGCCGTGAGATCAGCGAGACGAGGCTGGTCTTGCCCGAGCCCGTCGCGCCGACGAGCGCGACCGTACTTCCCGCCGGCACGTCGAGGTCGACGTCTGAGAGCACCGCCCGCGCCGGGCGCCGTGCAGCGCCGCCGTCGAGGGAGACCTCACGGGGCCCGGAGTAGACCGCGCCGAACGCGTCGGCTTCGTCATAGCGCAGGGTCACACCGCGCAGCCGCACGTGGCCGTTACCGGGTGGCAGTGCCTGCGCGTCGGGCGGTTCGACGATCCGCGGATCGCGGTCGAGCACCTGGAAGATCCGTGCGCCCGAGGCGGTCGCGCGCTGGGCGAGGCCGAGTGTGACACCGAGCGAGCGCATCGGCCCGATCAGCATGTTCAGGTACAGGTAGAACTGGCTGAACTGCCCCAGCGTCAGGTGGGCGTGGATCACAGCGCGGCCCCCGATCAACAGGACGGCGGCGAGTCCGAGCTGGGGCAGGAAGCCGATCACGGGGTTGAACGTGGCCTCCAGTCGCGTGGCGACCATCGACTGATCGAACACGCGCGCGACGCTGTGGCGGAAGCGCTCGAGCTGATGCGGCTCGCGGGCGAACGACTTGACGACACGCACACCCGAGATGTTCTCCTCCGCGTCTGCCGTGAGCTCGGCGATCCGCTGCTGGGTCTCCTGAATCGCGGGACGCGCGCTGCGTCCGTAGCGTTGGGAGATGACCACCACGAACGGCACAGGCGCCATCGCGATCAGCCCCAGTTCCGGATTGATCGCGATCATCGCCGCGCCCGCGAGCAGCAGGGTGAGCGCGGACTGCAAGATGAACACGAGGCCATAGCCGAGGAAGAAGCGAACGGCCTGCAGATCCACAGTCGCGCGCGACATCAGCTGACCGGTCTGCTGGCGGTCGAAGAAGCCCAGCTCGAGTCGCTGAAGATGGCCGTAGAGGAGCCGGCGAAGATCGAATTCGATGCCCAGCGAGATCTGCCCCGCGATCAGCCGTCTGAAATAGGTGAGCACCCAGCGGGCGAGCACCGCCGCGACGATCACCAGCGCGAGCACGAGCAGCGTGTGGCGATCGTGTGCGCGCTGAGCGAGCTGATGGTGGCTCGCGTGGCTACTACCGCGACGGATCGCTTCGACGGCCAGCCCGGTGAGGTAGGGGAGCAGCACCGTCATGACCATCGCCAAGCTCGCAAGCGCCCACGAGATGATCAGGCCGCGCTTGTAGGGACGGAGGAATCCGAGGAGTCTGTTGAATGTCTTCATAGTTGTGCAGTCAACGATTATCGCATGCGGGGAGCGGTGTGCGCCGGCCTGCGCTCATAAGCTGTTCCGGTGCGCCCGCCCTCAACCGCCGCTGCGAGGCCTGGTGGCGCGCCGGTAGGACTGTGCGACACCTGCCTGCACCAGCAGGAGGTACGCAACACCCGCGGCTCAAGCTTCTCCCTGTGCAAGCTCTCGCGCTCAGACCCAGCCTATCCGCGCTACCCGCGCCTGCCGGTGCTCGCGTGCGCGGGCTATGAGCGGCGCAGCCCATGAGGCGTGGCTCTCATCCGGCCGCCACGCCCACCGGCTCGCTCTCGGGGACGGAGGACGGGCCACCCGAAGCGACGAAGTCGCTGCTGCGCACGAGCACGAAGGCGAGCACCGCGCCGGTGAGCGCGAGCACCGCTGCGATGATCGCGATCGTGGTGAAGGCTCCGGTGAATCCGACCCGGTAGGAGTGATCGAGCGCACGGCTGGCCGTGGGCGAGAGCGAACCGGCGATGCGGGTCACTTCGCCTGACTCGAGCAGCGTGCCGAGATGCCCGTGCGCGGCGGCGAGGATCTCGCGGGCATGGCCGCTTGCGGCGAGCGCAGCGGTGGTGCCGTGGGTGACGCTGTGCTGGAAGACCGCGCCCAGTCCGGCGATCCCCGTGGCGATGCCCACCTGGCGGAACGTCGAGTTGATCCCCGAGGCCATGCCGCTGCGCTCCGGGGGAACCACGCCGATAGCGGTTGACGCCAGCGGTGGGTTGACCAGGCCCACGCCCGCGCCCGCCAGCACGAACGCAGGTATCAGCACCGTCCAGTGAGAGTTGGCGGTGAGCGTGGTCATCGCGAGCAGACCGACGCCGATCAGCACGAGCCCCGAGCCGAGCAGCAGGCGGACGGGCACACGCACGCTCAGCTTGCCCGCCACCGGGGCCACGGCGAAGGACAGCAACGTCGTGGGCAGGAAGCGCAGGCCGGCTTGGATCGGGCTGTAGCCGAGCACGTCCTGGATGTAGAGAGTCAGGTACAGGAACATCGCGAAGAACGAGCCCGACAGCGCGAACGCGACGATGTTGGCGCCGGCAAAGGCAGGACGGCGAAAGAGCGCAAGGTCGAGCATCGGGCGCTTCTGCAGGTGCTCGACCAGGACGAAGGCCACCAGCAGCACCGCCGCGGCGATCAGGAACGCGACGATCTCGGTCGAGCCCCAGCCCTTTTGGTTGCCCTGCACTAGCGCGTAGACGAGCAGGAACAGCGAGCCCGAGAAAGTCACCAGGCCGGCCCAGTCGACACCAGTGGCATCGGGGTCGCGCGAGTCGAGCACCTTTGTGAACGTGATGAACACAGCGACCGCGCCGATCGGCACGTTGACGAAGAAGATCCACTTCCAGCCGATCCCCGAGGTGATGATCCCGCCAAGCACAGGGCCGACCGCCACCGCGGCGCCGGTCACCGCTCCGAAGACCCCGAAGGCGGTACCGCGCTCCTTGCCGTGGAATGCCTGGGCGATCAGCGCGAGCGAGGTCGAGAACATCATCGCGCCGCCCGTTCCCTGCACCGCACGCGCCAGGTTCAGCATTAGCGGCGTGCTCGACAGGCCGCACACGGCGGAGGCGCCCGTGAACACGAACAGGCCGGCGATGAACACGCGCTTGCGCCCGACCAGATCCGCGATTGCACCGGAGGTCAGCAGGAAGGCGGCGAGCGTCAGCGCATAGGCGTTGACCACCCACTGCAGATCGGAGAAGGAGGAGTGAAGCGCACGCTGGATGTCGGGAAGCGCGACATTGACCACCGTGATGTCGAGGAGCAGCATGAAGATCGCCACCGAGACAGCGATCAGGGTCCACCACTTGCGCTCCATCTCACTCCCCCCGTAGGTTGCGCTCGAAGGCGAGGTCCTCGGCAAAGAGGAGCGACGGATCGCCGGCTGCTCCCGACACTCTCTCAGGGCTCTGCTTGACCTGCGTGCTCGTCATATGCGTCGCTGGCTCCTTCACTTAGCGGTGGGCGCTGACACTCGGCTGTCGTGTTCGCGGATCCTGCGGCGCACGCGCTTGCGCGTGTCGCACAGCTCCTGCTCCAGGCGCGCCAGCTCGCCGGCGCGGTGGCGCACGAGCTCGAGCTGACGATCGATGTGGCCGAGAGCCTCGTGCAGCAGCTCCAGGCGCTGCTGCGGCTCGAGCTCCTCGCGGCTCAACTGGGCGCGGACCTCGGCCCGCGCCTGCTCGGCGGTGAGCAGCGTCTTCAGCTCCTCGAGCGAGACGCCGAGGAGGCTCTTCAGGCGCATAACCTCGCGCAGCCGCTCGACCTCGGTGTGGCTGTAGAGGCGGTGGCGCCCCGACGGGCGTGCCGGCGCCTCGGCGAGCAGTCCGATCTCCTCGTAGTAGCGGATCGTCCGCGGGGTGGTGTTCACCAGCCGCGCAACGTCGCCGATGCGAAGGCTCTCGCTCTGCGTAGCGGCGCTCGTGTCGGTTTGCGGCGGGCTCGACGCGCCCGTGCTGGCGGCCGTGCTCATCGACCGCCCGCCGGAAGCGAAGGAGCAGGGGTGGGGGAGCTCTCGCGCGAAGCGAGGCGGGCCTGAATCTCCAGAGCCCTCCCTTCCAGCTCCGCGGAGCTCAGATCGAGCTGGGCTGCGTTGCGGGCGGCACCGGCCTGCACGTGGGCCGGTCGCAGCATGCACACGAACACGCCGACGAACGATATGCCCGCAAGCACCCAGAGCGCGATGTGCATGTTGGCGATGAACGGAGCGAGCTTCTCTGGCGAGAGCCCGGCGCTGACGCCTGAGAAGATGGCGAAAAGGGTTGCTTTCGGGACCGCGGAGGTGACGACCGCCATCACGAACGCGATCGAGAGGATCGCGCCGGTGTTCTGCAGCAGCGTTCTCGCCCCGGCTGCGATGCCGCGACGATGAGCGGGCACCACACCCATCATCGCAGCGGTGTTGGGGCTGTTGAACATGCCCGAGCCGGCGCCTACGAGGAACAGCCAGACGGCGCTCTGCCAGTAGGGGCTATGCACTTGCAGGGTCGTCATTGCAGCCAGGCCGGCGGCGCTGACGAGCATGCCGATCGCCGCCAGGGCGCGCGAGCCGTGGCGGTCGGCGTAAACGCCTGCGAGCGGCGAGGCGATCAGCATCCCGAGCGCCAGCGGGATCAGCTTGATGCCCGCAGTGATCGGCGAGTTGCCCTCCGCGCCCTGGTAGTAGAAGACGAACAGGAACATCAGCGCAAAGCGCGCGAGGCCGTTGATGAAGGCGGCGGCGCTGGCTGCGGCGAACAGGCGGTTGCGGAAGAGGCCGAGATCGAGCATCGGTGCTCTCGAGCGGCGCTCGATCGCCACCCACATCGGCAGCAGCACCGCGGCAGCAGCGAGCCCGACGATCACGATCGAGTCGTTCCACCCGCTCAGTCCACCGCGTGAGACACCCAGCACCAAGCCGGTGAGGCCGACTACGAAGGTGGTGGTGCCGAGCACGTCATAGCCGCGTACGGAGTCCGGCTTGGCGAGCTCGCGCAGGATCAACATGCCCCACGCAGCGCCGGCGAGCGCGAATGGGACGTTGAACCAGAAGACCCAGTGCCACGAGATCGCGACGAGCGCTCCACCGAGCACCGGGCCGAGCACCAGTCCCACCGCGGCGATCATCGTGTTGGCTCCCATCGCGAGGCCGAGTTGCTCGCGCGGGAAAGCGTCGGTCACCAGCGCGGCGGCGTTGGCGAACAGGAAAGCGGAGCCGATGCCCTGGAGCACCCGCCAGAGGATCAGCACGGTTGCATCGGGCGAGAACCCAGCGCCGAGGGAGGCCAGCGCGAAGACGAGGAAGCCGCCCACGTAGGCGCGCTTTCGCCCGAACAGGTCGCTGAGGCGGCCGGCCATCAGCACGAGCACGGTCGCTGCGATCAGATAGGCAAGGATCACCCACACCAACGCCAGCAGGCTGGTGTGCAGCGAGCGCTCGAGGTCGGGGAGGGCGATGATCAGCGTGCCGGAGTTGGTGGCTGCGAGCAGCATTCCCAGGCTCGTGCAGGACAGCGCCCACCACTTGTAGTGCTCGTGGCCTGCGGAGACGCCGAAACGGCCACTCGACCGATCGCGCGGGGTAGGAGTCTGTGTTGCAAAGCTCATCGGCGCTCGCTCCCAGGTCTCACTCGTGAAACTAACGTGAACGTAAGAATCACCATAGCAGGGCCCGTAGAGTGCTCGAACCACCGCTGGGCCGGTGGCTGCCGTGGCGTTCGGGTCGCTGCCGTGGCCCTGCGGCTGCCGTAGCGCTGCGTGGGGCCTGCGGCTGCTGTGGCGCTGCGTGGGGCCTGCGGCTGCCGTAGCGCTGCGTGGGGCCTGCGGCTGCCGTGGCGCTGCTAGAACGTGTGTATGTCCCCGACCGAGCCGAAGGTCGTCAAGTCCGAGCAGGAATGGCGCGAGCAGCTCACGCCCGCGCAGTACGACGTGCTTCGCAAGGCTGGCACCGAGCCCCCGTTCACTGGCGAGTACGTCTACAACAAGGATTCCGGCGACTATCGCTGTGCGGCCTGCTCGGCTGTGCTGTTCAGCGCCGACACCAAGTTCGACTCGGGTACCGGCTGGCCCAGCTTCACCGAGCCGACGGTCGCCGAGGCGGTGGAGCTGCGGCCGGACAACGGCCTGTTCATGCGCCGCACCGAGGTCCTCTGCCGCAACTGCGGTGGGCACCTCGGTCACGTCTTCGACGACGGGCCCGGCGCGAACGGGCAGCGCTACTGCATCAACTCGCTCGCCCTGGAGTTCGCACCGGCAGATGCCGCGGCGAAGACCCTGGCGAGCGAGGCCGGCGCACCCGCTTCGCAGTAGCCTTCCTGGATGGTCATGCAAGAACAGGCGCGCCGGCTGTCTCAGCCGCTGCCATGGGGGCGGCGCGAGAAGACAGCGGTGGCCGCCGTGCTCAGCTGCCTGGTGCTCGGGTTGGGTGCGCTTGGCGTCTACGCCGCGACCAGTGGCTCGCCGGCCCGAGCGGACTGCGTCTCGGTGACCTTCGCCAGCACCCTCGGCGGGGCCGAACTGCACGGGTGCGGAGCGCAGGGTCGCCGCATCTGCGCCTCTGGGGACTTCCCGCACCTGACGGCGCAGCTGCGGTCCGCCTGCGCTCGTGCCGGTTTCGCGTTTCGCCCGCACGCCTGAGCCGGTTTCGCTGACCCTGCTTCGCCCGCACGGCTGACCGCTTTAGCCCGCACGGCCGACCCGTCTAGACAAATGTCTAAACCCCTCGGCCAAGAGTTGGCCAAGATGGCCCTACCCCGATTCCTGCATGGGGGATTTCATACCCGGACCGTCATCGGTGTGCGGCGAAAGCTTCGCTTGGGGTAGCCGCGCACCTTCCAAACGTAGGAAATGGAGGCCCATGACCTGGCAGGCATATCCAAGTTGGCTTAACGCAGGTGACAACGCGTGGCAGATGACCGCCGCGACCTTCGTCGGGCTGATGAGCCTGCCGGGCCTGGCGGTCCTGTACGGCGGAGTCATGCAGAAGCGCTGGTCGGTCAACAGCATGATGCTCACTTTCGTCGCATTCTCACTCGTTCTCGTCGCCTGGGTGCTGTGGGCTTTCAAGATGGGCTTTGGAAGCCCGATCGGCAGTGGACACGGGTTCTTTGCGAGCATGTGGGGCAAGTCTGGAACCGTGCTCTCACAGGGCGCCGAGGAGGGGCAGGCGATCATTCCGTCGATCACGGAAGGACCGCCGTTCCACTTCCCGGAGTCCTCGCTCGTCTACTTCCAGTTCGTATTCGCTGGGATCACTCCGATCCTGATGCTCGGATCGGTGCTGGGCCGGATCAACTTCAAGGCCTGGATCCCATTCGTGCTGCTGTGGATCACATTCGTGTACACGGTCAACGCGTTCCTGATCTGGGGTGGTGGCTACTTCGCCTTCCATGGCGCGCTGGACTACTCAGGTGGGTACGTGATCCATCTGGCGGCGGGTATCTCCGGCTTCGTAGCAGCGGCGGTGATCGGACCGAGGCTGCAACGAGATCGCGAGATCGACGCTCCCAACAACCTGCTGATGGTTGCAGCAGGCGCCGGTCTGCTGTGGCTGGGATGGAACGGCTTCAACGGTGGAGACTCCTACTACGCGGGCGCCAACGCGTCTGCGGCGGTGGTCAACACCAACGTGTGTACCGCAGTTGCGATGCTCGTCTGGATCGCCTGGGACTACGCCTTCCGCGACAAGCCGTCGCTGATTGGCTCGGTCAACGGAATGATCACCGGGCTGGTCGCGATCACGCCCTCGGCCGGCTTCATCACCGGCTGGTCGGCGATTGCGGTCGGCATCATCGCCTCCACGCTCGTATGGATGGCGATCAGATTCCTCAGTCGAGCGCCGGTGTTCCGAAGCGTCGATGACACGCTGGGGGTGATCTATACCCATGGAATTGCGGGCCTGTTGGGTGGCCTGATGGTGGGCGTGTTCGCGAACGCGAAGGTCGTCGAGTACATCGGCTCCGGTGGCGGCGCGGGCAACCTGCCTGGCAAACAGGGCATCATTCACGGCAGCTGGACGCTGATGCGCTGGCAGGCCGAGGCCGGCCTGTGGGTGATCGTCTTCAGCGGCGTGATGACGTTCATCCTGCTCAAGATCGTGGGAATCGTGATACCGCTCCGCCTCTCAGACGAGGAGCTGGAGATCGGCGATCACGCAATCCACGGCAACGAGGTCTACCCATCGGACATCCCAACACTCGGAGGCCCGCACGCACCCGCGTGGCAGCCCGGTGGTGGCGGTGCGGTGCCCGCAGGGGCAGGCGCATAGGGAAGACGCAGCACCAAGAACTTCCATCCCGGGCGCGGCCCTCCCCACGGACGCGCCCGGGACTGGAAGCAGGCCACGGACAGGTCGATCGACAGCGGCCCCGCTTCGGCGGGGCCGCTGCTGTTGTCTGAACCCCGCGTTGTCCTTTTCAGGACCCCGCGTTGCTCTCGGCAGTACCACGAGCGTTGCTCTGATCTCGGAGTGTCGCTGCGACAGGAGCACGCGTGCGCCGGCGCTCAGCGCTCAGCGATGAACACAACGCTGCGGGGCCGGCCCCACGACGGCAGCGGAAGCGCACCACAGGACCGGGGCGGCGGCTAGGGCGGCTACGCCGCCGGGGCGGCGGATCGGCTAGAGCGCTACGCCGACGGGACAGGCGACGCCGGCGCCACCGAGGCCCCCATGGCCGCAAATCGCCACGGAGTTGGGGATCCGGAAGCCAGGCCCAGGAACGACGAGGCATTGGCCGAGCACGGAGATACTTCAAACGCTCGCGTAGGCGCGGCAAAGGCCGCAATCGACATTCTCCAATCACGGATCCAGCTCGAACAGGCGGACGGACGGATGCCTCGAAACCTTCGCCATTACAACGCCGAGACCGACTTCATGGTGATCGTGAACGAGCTGATGAAAGCCCTTCGCCGCCGAGGCGTCGCCCGCGAAGCGATCGAGGAGCTCCAAGAGATCACCGGTCGACACATAACATTGCCTCTCAGTGCTCGGATGGCTCGCGCCGGCTTCACAATGATCTCATCGCGCTGCGATGGGTTGGCGCCGAGCGCATGGTGGGTCTAGAAGACGCGAGCCACTGCACTCTACGAGCCTGCACGCCGCGACGGTAGCCTGGCTTGACGGCATGGGCGTCCGGTGGTGGCTGGCCAATGCCCGCACCGCCCGAGGACGAGCAAGGTCGTCAGCTTTGCTTGGCGCGATCGAGGCGAAAATCCAGAGGCGACCAGAGGTCAACCACGTTCATCGACGTGAACCTTGAGGGTGGTTGAGGGTTTGGCAGCCGGCTTGTGCTCCGTTCAGGGGGGTGCGGAGCACGATCATGCGCCCAAGGAATGACTGCCGCTACCTCTGAGCCGTGCAGGTGCTTGTCCAAGGCGACGCTCTGCGGCTGATTCGAATGTAAGAAATTGCGCGGAGGGTTGACACGTGTATGACGTGTGTGTAGGTTCGCTGCGACGGAGTCCTCGGTGCGTTGGTGGCATCGTCTAAGCCAAGGGGGGGCTGCTGTGCGCGCGGGCGGGTTGGGGCGTTTGGCTGGTTTGGTCTTGCTGGTTGCGCTCGTTTGGAGTTGTGCTTTTGATGGGTTTTCGGTCGCTGTGAGTCGTGCGGCGCAGTCGTCTGGGTCAGAAGAAGCGTCTGGCGAAGAAGGTGTGCCAGAAGGAGCGCAAGTCGGTCCTTTCGCTAAGTCTACGGGGGCGCCGCCCTCTGTTCCTGCAGAACTTACGGCGGAATTGCAGAGTGGCTCGCTAGCGTTGCTGCCGTCGGAAAGGGCTCCTTTGACTTCGGCGCAGATCGCGGCTGATCGGGCATCGCGGTTGGCCTACGCAGGGCTAGGGTCGGGAGATGCTCTCGGTCTTGCAGAGCGTGTTTTCCATGTTGAACGCGCGAGCTGGACGGCGCCGGGGAGCGTGGCCGGGACTCGTGTGAGTCATTACGAGGGGACGTTCGGCGCGACCGAAGAACATGCGGACGGGAAGTCGGTGCTGGTTGCCTCGACGGTACCGTTGCGTGTTCGCGGTGGTTCGGGTCAGCTGAGTCCGGTTTCGCTCAGCTTGAAGGAAGAAAGCGGGGTGTTGGCGCCGCGGAACCCGATCGTCCCGGTATCTATCTCGCGGGATGCTAGTCGGGGGGTGTCGTTGCCTGGTGGGGTGTCGGTCATCGCGGCGGGAGCTTCGGGCTCGCAGCCGACGGTGGTCGGCGACCGGGCTGTGTGGCCGGGTAGCAGTCCTGATAGCGACCTGTTGGTCGAACCGTTGCCTTTGGGCGTCGATGTTGCGTGGCAGCTTCGCTCCGAACACAGCCCGCAGGAAAACTCGCTCGTTTTCGCTCTGGCTGCGGGCGACTCTCTGCAGATGAGCGTGAGTGAACCGGGGAGCGCTGAAGTGGTTCGTGGTGGGCAGCGAGTGCTCTTGGTGCCTCCGGCGAGCGCGCAGCAAGCGAACGGCGAACCGCTCGCGGTGAGCTACACGGTGAGCGGCGATGTCCTTACTACGCATGTGAATCTCGAAGGTAACGTGGACTTCCCCGTGCTCCTGGACCCCAGCTTGGTCGTTGTGGGCCACTATGGCGAAGAAGGCAAGGGCTGGCAAAACGAATTCGCGAACACCTGGCATATCTCTGAAAACTGTGCGTGTTTCGCGTGGGGCCCGTTCCGAGGCAGCGGGGAGGGCTTGTGGCGCTCGAAGAGCCCGCCTTGGGGGGAAAGCTGGGGCGACTGGTGGGTTAACCCCGACGAAGGCGCTTTTGTCCACATCACCCGCGTCGATGTGTCTGGCTTGACGAACACGGTCAGCGAAAACACACTCGAGGCAGGAATCTATGAAGCCGGCAGCTTCAACGCAGGCGGCAAGGGAACTTATACTTTTAACACCGGTTCGGGTCCGATAGAAAAAGCCCCATTGCTGTTCAGCCAGGCTAACGGGGGCGCACATGAAGGTAAGAGTGTTGCGTTCTGCGCTTACGGTGGCAATGGGAAAGGTGCAGAACTGTGTGATGAAGAAATAGGCGGGAATGGCTTCGCGTTCGGGATGTATAAACAAAGCGCTGGCGGAACCAATACCGGCACCGATGGTCTTGAATCTGCTCAGTTGCGCTTTATTCAGTCGACTCCGCCGAGCGCGAGCCTCGAAATCGTAAAGCGCTGGTTCAATAGCCAGCGCGAAGGATCGGTCACGGTCCACGGCGAAGACATGGGTACAGGCATCGCTGAAGTCGCGGTCTCCGCAGAACCAACGACAGAAAGAACTGGTAGCGGCCATGAAATCAAAGAACCTCAATATCACGTGGTCCCCGGCACGTCGAGATTTACAGCCAACTGCCCAAACGCGTTCTGTCCCAAATGGGCGACCGTGCCCTATAACTTGTCTGAACTAGGTACAGGCATCTGGGACGTAGTTGGCTGGTCGCGCGATGCTGTGGGCCTCGAGCACCAGGAAGCGCACCTCGGCCTGATCGACAACACGCCACCCGAAATCCAAACCCCTTCATGGTCAGGCGCGACGCTAAACGACGCAACGCATGAACTTGCGTTCACCGCCCAGGACGGCAGCGAAAGCGCACCACAGTCCGGTGTAGACAAGCTGACACTCGAAGTGGATGGCCGCCGACTATATGAAAGGACTGCACTTCAGGCCGGCTGTCCAAATCCAGAAGGCAAAGTTCCGACGTCCGGCTGTTTCGGTCTGGCCGGCGAGTACACGCTAGATGGAGAAAGCCTCGCAGCGGGTGAACACGCTGTCACGATCCGCGCCGAAGACTGGGTAGGCAACCAATCTGTCAAGAGCCTTCACATTACGATCGTGGATCCTGTCGGTCAATCCCAGCAGGTCGGCCCGGGGACGCTCAACCTCCAAAGCGGCGACTACAAGCTCTCCGCGGGCGACGTTTCGATCTCGGCAGCTGGCGGCGCGGATCTGAGCGTGTCCCGCAGCTTCGATGCGCAGTCGAGCGGTTCAGCGGCGCTTGGCCCTGGCTGGACGCTTTCGACACCCGACGCGTCCGCCGCCGGACAGTGGCAGACGCTCGAACCGCTGCCGAACGGCAATGTCGAAGCGACCACGACCGGTGCGCGCAAGGTCATGTTCACCGCCAGCGGCGAAGGCTACACCTCGCCTACCGGATTCCAGACCTACACGCTCAAGAAAATCTCCGCTACGCCTGCGATCTATCAGATTCTCGACGCGGCTGGTGACTATACGCAGTTCGAAGTTCCCGCGGGCGGCAGCGGGTTCATGCCGAGCAAGGTCGGGCAGTCTGTCAGTTCGGGCGGCCTGAACGCCGTTACGTATGTCATCCAGGAAGGCGAGACGAGCGAAATCGTCGGGCCCGAACCGGCCGGTGTCTCATGTAAGGAAAAACGTCTAGAAACCAGAGGTTGCAGAGTACTCGTACTGAAATACGCGACGGGCACTTCCTCGGAAATCGGCGAAGGCGCAAGCGAATGGGGCGCATACGCCAAGCGGCTTGAAAGCATTTCGCTGAACGCTTGGGATCCTGCTAGGGGCAAAATGACCTCGACTGCCGCAGCGCGGTACGCCTACGATAAGAAAGGACGCTTGCGGGCGGAGTGGGACCCGCGGATCGCCCCGGCACTGAAGACAACATATGGCTATGACCCTGAAGGGGACCTGACGGCCGTGACGCCGGCCGGCCAGCAGCCCTACCTCATGCATTACGGTACGAGCACCGCCGGGGTTGGCGCGAAGTGGCTGCTGTCGGTCACACGGCCGGGCGCCGAAACCGAATTCGGGGATGGCAGTGCCCCAGTGAGCACCGTAGCCCCGAAACTCTCCTCCACGAGCCCGGTCGTCGGGACGAGCTTGAAGGTCTCAAGCACCGGTAAATGGAGCAACACGCCGCTGGCATATACATATCTATGGGAGGACTGCAACGCCGCCGGAGGCGAATGCGCACCGATCGCGGGGGCCACCAACCAGAGCTACACCCCGCAACAGACCGACATCAGCCATACCCTGGTTGCCCTGCTAGAGGCTCAAAACGCGTTCGGCGGCGAAGTTGCGCCGACCGTCGCGTCAGGCGTAGTGCCGAGTGGCTCGTCCTCGAACAACCCGATACCGGCCGCCCCGAAAACCGGGACTAGCGCGGTCACGACGATCGAGTATCGCGTCCCAACTACGGGCTCCGGCGCACCCAACGCGATGGGAGCGACAGAAACCGCGGGATGGGGACAGACCGACCCCCCAGCGGAAGCGACAGCGATCTTCCCGCCCGATGAACCAGCCGGCTGGCCCACCGGCGGCTATCAGAGAGCCTCCGTCTACTACTTCGACTCATACGGGCGGCGTGTGAACGTCGCTACGCCCGGCGGCGCGATCTCAACGACCCAGTACGAAAGCCACGACAACATCAACTGGTCGCTGACGCCCGACAACAGGCAGAAAGCGATCGAAGCCGGGGTCGAATCAAAAGCCACCGCGAACAAGCTCGCGACAGAAAGCAATTATGGCTCAGAAGGCACCGAGCTCGAAAGCAGCGTCGGCCCACAGCACGAAGTCAAGCTCGGCAGCGAAGCAGTAACAGCGCGTGCCTTCACCCACTACTACTACGACGAAGGCGCTCCCGGGACAGGCGGACCATATCGACTCGTAACCAACACCGAAGAAGGCGCGCAGGTGGAAAGCGGCAAAGAAGCCGGCAGGAAGGCCGACGTCCGTACCATCAAAGACTCCTACTCCGGCCAGGAAAACCTGGGCTGGAAGCTACACAAGCCCACCGCCGTCACGACCGAACTCGAACCCGGCAAAACGTCAACCCGCAAGACGTCCTACGAAGCCAGTACCGGCGATGTCACTGAAACGACTACACCGGCTGGCGCAAACGAAGGCACAAGCCCCCACACAGCACAAACGATCTACTACACCGCCGGGGCCAACACGAACTACCCCGCTTGCGGCGGGCACGCTGAGTGGGCGAACCTTCCCTGCCAAAGCCAGCCCGCGGCCCAGCCAGGCAACTCACTACCGAAGCTACCGGTCACTGTAACGACATACAACACTCTCGATCAGTCAGTCACCGTGAAAAGCACCGTCGGAACGAGCACGCGCAGCGCGAGCACGACCTACGACGAAGCCGGCCGTACGCTCACGAGCTCCATCACGTCGAGCACCGGCAAGACGCTGCCGACCGTCACCGACGAATACAACAAAGCCACCGGACAGCTCGAAACGCAAAGCACCACCGAAGGTACAATCACAAAGACCCTCAAGAGCGTCTCCAACACCCTCGGGCAGCCGACCGCCTACACCGACGCCGGTGGTGTTACATCCACCTATGCCCACGATATCGACGGGCGCATCACAGAAGCCTTCGACGGCAAGGGCACGCAGACCAACACCTACGACACGACTACCGGCGCACTAAAGACGCTGACCGACTCTGCGGCAGGCAAATTCTCTGTGACACGCGACACCGAAGGGAATATCGAAACAGAGACGGATCCTAACGGGATGAAGGCCTCCTACACCTACAACCCGACCGGTGAACGCGTCGCCCTTACCTACAGCAAAGGGTCAAAATGGTATGAAGACACAGTCGTACCATCAATTCACGGGCAGTGGATCTCCCAGACCACGACCCTCGCAGCAGACACCTACGCCTACGACAAGGCGGGACGCATGACCGAAGACAACGAAACCCCCCGAGGCAAAGGCTGCACAACGCATCTCTACAGCTATAACGAAGACTCGAGCCGCACAAGCGAAACGACGCGAGAATCAAGCACCTCGACGTGCGCCACCACCGGCGGGAGTACGGCCACCCACAGCTACGACAACGCCGACCGTCTCACAGATCCAGGCACCCAATACGAAACGTTCGGTGCCGATACCACCCTCCCCGCCACAGACGCCGGCGGACACGAACTCCAGAGCTCCTACTACGCAGACGGCACGCTCTACAGCCAAACCCAAAACGAACAAACAAACACCTACAGCCTTGATCCCGCAGGACGCGTCCTCGAAACAACCACCGCGACGAAATCGGGAGCCATGAACACAATCTCGCATTACACCGGCTCAAGCGCGACACCCGCATGGAGCGAACAATCAACCGGCAGCTTCAGCCGCAAAATCAGCGGCATCGACGGATCCCTCGCCGCGATCCAGACGAGCAGCACCGAAGTCACGATCCAGCTCTCGAACCTCCACGGCGACATCATCGGCACCGCCCCCGACACCAGCGAAGCAAAACCCACGCTCATCGCCAGCGAACCCACGGCCTTCGGCGTACCTACCTCCCCACAAGCCTCGAAATCCGGTTTCGGCTGGCTCGGCGCCGGCGGCCTACAAATCGAATTCGAATCCGGCATCGCGGCCAGCAGCAGCGGCTCCTATGTACCCCAGCTAGGCATCCACCTAGCGCCCGAAGCACTCAGCCCCAGCACCCAACAAGACCCCACCAACGAATACCTCTCCAACCGCACCCTCGCCCAACCCAACGCCGGATACAACGGCGAATCCCCCAACGCAATCCACCCCGCACCCGTAAACACAAAAATCCTAGAAGAATTCTGGGCAAACCCACCATGGAACAAACCACCCGCGACGACTTGTCAGTACCGACCGGGATGCGAGGATCCGAGTATACTGTTGACCTCAAGACAGGCGTTTCTGCTCGCAGTGGGGTTGCGTAACGGAGGATCCATCTTGGAATTGGCGGCGGACCACATACCAGGTGCAGGCATCTTTATTAAGGTTCTCGTCACGCTTAGCGGCGACATATCTACAGAGCTTGCCGAAGGGCTTGAAGATTGCTATACGCTTATCAATCAAATCAGTGCAAACGCGCGATGCAAGCCGTACATTGATCTATTTGCCGATGTGTTGCCCGAAGAATGGGGAGTCGAAACGTGCTTTGCGAAGGCGCACACGCTGGGCGAACAGATCGACTATACCTATCCATACTGTGTAAAACTGTAAGGTCCATGTGGTGGCACGGCCAGCCCTTAATCGGATATTTGCCGATCTGCGTCTTCTAAAGACGGCGCTCTCGCCGTCGCCCGAGCGATCTAGCGAAGGTACCATCCTGACCTACGCTATCGCGGAACGACTCCAGGAGATACTTCCGGCCGGCGAGTTTGAGCTTAAGACCAACGGCAAAACGATCAACATCAAAGGGATCGGTCCATGTCGTGGTTCTAGCTATTCTACAGCGCCCTGGTTGCTATACAATATGCCGACGCCGGTGCCGGATCGATTGGCGCTGATCTTTCGAACTCAGAGCCAGGGCGTGCAGAGGTTCATATCTCGGGCACGACATGCGCCATGGCCGGCGCCAGGGGCCGAAGCCCATACACGTATCACCGCAGAGGCCGTTGCGGTCTGGTGGGGCGGCCCCGACGAGGCGGATGCCGTTATCCGCTGGCGCCCGTTTTTGCTTGATGAGTTGGCGTCTAGATGAAGGCGATATGTAGCGCTGGCCCGGTAGGTCGGCGCAGCGGCGCCATCGTGTCTGTGCTGATTGCCGCACTAGTTGCGGTCAGTTGTGGTGCGTCGGACCCGACCGCCGAAATTGCCCGGGCAGTTCGCGCCCCATACGTTGCTGTTCTAAGGCGCGACGCGAAAGCGTTGTGTGCTGACTTTGTGCCGACGGCGGCCGATCATTTGGCGAGCAGCGTGTCGCATCGCGCGAGCTGCGATGAACGGGTCGCGCAAGCATTCGCACTCTCGGTCCCAGTCGCGCCCGCCCCGCCACTAGGCGTATCGCACATATTGCAGGTAAGTAGAGTCGTGCGGCATGGCGATGTCGCAAGCGCGCTGATAACGTACCGTACGAAAAACGCACAGGTGTCTCTCAGTCTTGAAAGAATCGCCGGCGTTTGGAGGGTCGCCTCGTCGCCGACACTGGGACTCGTAAAAGGCTGTGTGGTACGCCTGCAGTTTACGGCGGAGTGTCCGTCGAAAGGAGAGCTTATGCTCTTCGTCATCGGGTCGCCATCCGATGATGCACACGGAAGAGAAGAAATTGCCTCGGTGCCCGAACGTGTCACACGTACTGGCGGCGCGCGGCCGGTCGTCGCGGGCATGATGGTCGCCGTGAAGTCCGGGTGTCTAGCGTGCCACAAGCTAGGCAAGCGAGGCAGCACGGGGCCCGGCCGGAACTTGACGCATATCGGGTCGACGCGTTCCGAAGCGCAGATCGCCCACGCGCTTGTCGCACCCTCGGCGCCCATGCCTTCGTTCAAGGGGCTCCCGGTAGCAGAGTTTAAGGCGTTGGTCCAGTTCTTGGCGTCGCTCAACTAGGCTTGACTCCAAAGGTGACTGGCGGCCCGGATCTGGACTTGCTGGCAGGGCACAGAAGTGCTCGCGTCGTGCGCCTATGCGCGCAACCAAAAAAGACGATACTTCGAGCAGAACCCAAAGGTTGGCTCGGCGATCAATAGCCAGCTACGGTCGGGCAGGTGCTTCGAAGCGACCGCCAAGAAACGCCGGTCCGAGGAAGCGCGCCGTGTAGCGGCGAAGCAGCGCCGATATTCGCAGGCAAGCTGCTGAGCAGGCGCTCGCCGCCGTGGAGGATGAGCCTGTCGAGGACGCGGAGGTGGCGCTCGCTCGCATGTGGCAATCGCTCACCGGCGACCTTGATGCCGTAAAGCATGAACGTGCAGCCCTCAACGCGACTCTGCGGCGTTGGTTCAGCCACTTCGTTCTGCATTGTGAGCACTGCGATCTGCGCCCATCCTCAGCACGGACGCAGCCCGAGCAGCTTTACGACGAGCTCGTGAGGCGAAGCAAGCTGCACGCCGACGCGCCGGCAGTCAGCATCGTTGCGGTCCCACCGTGGGAAAGCCGGAGCCGGGAGACGGTCTGATCATCTCCACCGGCGTCGAAGGCAGGCTGGAAATCGCCGGCGAGGTCGTCGGGCGGGGCGAGCGGACGATCAGCGTCAAGGCGCCTGAGCTGTCAGGCCAACCGGGCAAGCAACACCCGTCCCGCCTGCCCCACAATACGCGCCCGGGTTCTTGGCGAGATACTGCTGGTGGTAGTCCTCGGCGTAGTAAAAAGGGTGCTCCGGGCTCTGCTCGATCAGCTCGGTCGTGATCGTCCCGTGGCCAGCTGCGGTGAGCCGCTGCTGGTAGGCGCTTAGCGATGCCTCGGCGGCGGCTTGCTGGGCGGGTCCGTTGAACATGAGCATCGAGCGGTACTGGGTACCCACGTCGCCGCCCTGGCGCATGCCCTGAGTCGGGTCGTGTCCCTCCCAGAAGATCCGCAGCATCTCCTGGTAGCTGGTCTTGGCGGTGTCGAAGGCGACGAGCACGACCTCCGTGTGCCCGGTCAGGCCGCTGCAGGTCTCCTCATAGGTGGGATTGGGCGTGATGCCGCCCGCGTAGCCGACGGCGGTCGCGTAGACGCCGTCATCTTCCCAGAAGAGGCGCTCTGCTCCCCAGAAGCACCCCATCCCGAAGATCGCCGTCTCGACCCCCTCCGGGAAGGGTCCCTTCAGCGGCGTGCCAAGCACCTCGTGGCGTTCGGGCACCCTGAGCTCCTGCGAACGCCCCGGCAGAGCAGACGCCGGCTCGATCATCGCTGTCTTGTCACGACCGAAGAGACGCATGCTTCCAGGCTAGCCGATGGCGCGCCCGCTTCGGCCCTGCGCCGCGGCCGCTCAGCGGGAGTAGACCGTGAAGAAGTCCCTGTCATCGGGTTCCAGGTAGCGCGTGTCCGAGCGTTCCATGCCCGGCAGCAGGTTCTTCGGGTCGAGCGCCCCGGGGGACCCGTAGGTGATGAAGCTGACCCAGTAGGAGTTGATGTCCAGCTCCATCGCGCGCACCGCTCCGGCTCGCAACAGGGTGCGCGCGAGACTGCTGACGGTCTGGTCTTCGCCGGCCGCGTAGATCAGGTTTCCGTGGCTGTCCACGCCGACCCCGGAGCGCCACACGAGCACCGCATTGCCGACCGTGGCGCCCCATTCGGCGCCGTTGACGAGCGTCGGGTTGAGCTTGCCTTCGTTGACGATCAGCGGCAGGTTCTGGCGCGCGAAGCGCACGTTGGCGGGCACCGTCGAGCCCTGGCCCCAATTGACCACGTCGACGCTGCCGTTGACGTAGCCGACGAGCGTGCCCTGCCCGTTGTGCAGCGACGCATAGGTGTGGCCTTTGACCGCAAAGCCGCCTTTGGAGTCGCTCAGCTTGAAGCCGCTGTTGAAAGTGGCCAGCAGTTTGGGGCGCGCTTCCTGGGGGACGTCCATCGACCCGCGGGGAATTTCAACCGCGGGCTCGAGACGGCCGGGATGCAGCGAAACGGTCGTGCGTTTGGTGTTGATCCACGCGAGTCCCGCCAGCACACGCGGATATTCGGGCTGGTTTCGAACGGTCGTCAGCAGGACCGGAGGATTGGCTTCGAGGCCGGGGCGAGTGGCTCGCCAGACGCCCTCGCCGGGAAGTGCCGGGTGGATCAGCGCGGGCACGCGCGAAGGGCGATATTCGCGGGCCACGCTCGTTCCGCTCCCGCCGCCGCCGTAGCCGACGCTGGGCAGCACGCGCAGCGTGGGACCGCCCTTGCTGGGCGCGGTCAGCGAGTAGTAGATGGACTCGATGCGCGCGACCAGCCCGGCTGCGCCGTGGTCGCGCAGCCACTCCACCGTGCGCACACCCGTGCTCGTGTTGGACGCAGAGGTCATCGCCCCGACGTAGGAGAACGCAGCCGGAATCAACGTCACCAATGCCGCCACCACGAGGATGCGGCGGATGCGAACCGCACCCGCAACGGGACGATGGCGGTCGGGGCGGTCGGGGCGTTGACTGCGCTCGCCGAGCCGTGGGCGCGTAGCAGCACCGAGCTCCATGCCCATAGACTACGAGGCGCCTCCCCGGCAAGCGCCGAGAAGGCTAGTAGCCTGAGCGGATTCTCACTAAGAATAGTCTCACTCGCTTGTTCACGGTTATCGGAATGAAAACACGCACGAGTGTGGAATCCTGCCGCGTGGGCAGCCGGGCACCAACCACTGTCCCCGCGTTCCCCCAGCGACTCACCCCGGAGGTCTGACCATCGGCGCACGAGAGGCAGTAGCCAACGACGAGCAGCTGTCCCGGCAGCGCTCCCGCCATGGCTCGCCACGCGCGGTTCACGAGTTGCCGGTGCGCCCTCAGCCCGCCGCGCGTACCTCGCCGCGTGTGCTGCTGCGCGCGTGCCGTCCACGCCAGTGGAGCAAGAATCTGCTGGTGCTCGCCGCGCCCGCCGCGGCAGGCGCAATCGATCGGCCGCTGGTGGCGGCGCAGGTTGCCGGCGCGTTCGTGGTCCTGTGCCTGCTCTCGAGCGCCACCTATCTCGTCAACGACGTCCGTGACCGCGAGCAGGACATGCTGCACCCCACCAAGCGCCGGCGACCGATCGCCGCCGGCGAGCTCGCCCCGAGCACCGCGATCCGCTGGGCGCTCGTGCTGGCAGCGGTGGGAATCGCCGGGGCAAGTGCCGTCGCGCCGGCCCTCGGGGCCGTTGGGCTCGGATACCTGGTCCTGACCTTGAGCTACTCGCTGGCGCTGCGGCGTGTGTTCATCCTCGACATCGTCGCGATCGCGGCCGGCTTCGTGTTGCGAGCTTTCGCGGGCGCCGCAGCGAGCGACCTGTACCTGTCGCGCTGGTTTGTGATCGTGACCGCCTGCTGCGCCATCTTCCTGGTCGCAGCCAAGCGCTACGCCGAGCTGCGCGAGCACGTCGGGACCGCACCGGTGCGCGCCACGCTGCGGCGCTACTCGCTTCCCGGCCTGCGCCTCGTGCTGCTCGCGACCACCGCCCTCGGCGGGGCTGCATACGCCGGTTGGGCGTTCACACGCCCCTCGCACGTGCTGTGGTACGCACTCTCGATCGTCCCCTTCCTGCTGTGGCTGGGCCGCTACTCGGCTCTGATCGCCTCCGGCGCCGGGCAGGCGCCGGAGGAGCTGATCCTGCGCGACCGCACGCTGCTGGCGCTCAGCGTGGCGTGGAGCCTGCTGTTCCTCGGCGGCGTCTATGTCGGTCACTGAGCTGAGGCCCGCCGCCAGCGCAGGCATCGGTGGCGAGCACGCCCTCAGTGGATGGGGAAGAACCTCCTTCAGCCGCTGCACGGTGCTGCGTCCGCAGACGACCGAGGAGGTGCGCGACACGCTCGAGTCGAGCGCGCGCTCTGCCCGCAGCGTGATCGCCCGCGGCGCCGGCTGCAGCTACGGAGACGCGGCGCAGAACGGCGACGGCGACGTACTTGACACGACCGGGCTCGACCGGATCATCTCGATCGACCCGCAGCGGATGCTCGTCACCGCGCAGGCCGGTGCCACGGTCGCTCAGCTGCTGGCGCGCCTGTATGCCCACGGGCTGACGCTGCCGGTGCTCCCAGGGACCCGTCACGTCACACTGGCTGGAGCGATCGCCAGCGATATCCACGGCAAGAACCACCACCGCGATGGGGGCTTTGCGCGCTACGTGACCGCGATCAGCCTCTGCATCCCCGGGGGTGAGCTGCTCGAGCTGACCCCCGAGAACGACCCTGAGCTGTTCTACGCGACGCTCGGAGGGATGGGCCTGACGGGAGTGGTGCTCGAGGCGACCCTGCGCGCGGAGCCGTTGTCGGCCCCCTGGGTGGCGGGCGACCTCGACCGGACCGATTCCCTGCAACAGACGCTCGAGCTGATGAGCGGCGAGGAGCGCCACCGCTACTCGGTCGCCTGGCTGGATCTGCTCGCGCCGAGAGCGAGCATGGGGCGCGCTGTGTTGAGCCGTGCCGACCCGATGCCAGCGGGTGCGACGCTCCCCCAGACCCACGGCGCGCGGGGCGCCCGCAAGGCATACCCAGGCTCGCTCTCGCGCGCAGCGCCGGTGGAGATCCCGCGCATGTTTCCCGGGACCCTGCTCAGGCCGGCGAGCGTGCGCGCCTTCAACGCTCTGCGCTGGACCACATCACCTCGCCGCGAGCGCGGACGTCCCCTGGCGCTCGCTCCATATTTCTTTCCGTTGGACGCATTGGCGGCATGGAACCGCCTGTACGGAGCCGGCGGGCTCGTGCAGTACCAGTTCGTAATCCCAAGTGGCCACGAGAGTGCGCTCGAGCGTTGCTTCGAGCTGCTGCGCCAGGTGCCGGTGTACCTGGCCGTGTTCAAGCGCTTCGGAGCGCAGTTCGGCGGACCGCTGTCGTTTCCGCTGGAGGGCTGGACGCTGGCGGTGGACATCCCGGCACGCGCGTCTGGACTGTCCGCCACGCTCGATCGGCTCGACGAGCTCGTGACGGAAAGTGGGGGACGGGTCTATCTGACAAAGGACAGCCGACTCAGGCGCGAGACTGTACGCAGCATGTATCCGCAGATCGATCACTTTCACGAGCAGCGCGCGCGCGTGGACCCGCTCGGGCTCCTGCGCTCGGACCTGGCAACACGGCTCGGGCTGTGCGGAGCGAGCGGATGAGCGCGCCGAGCTCCAGCTCGACAGGGCGTCGAGTGATTCTCCTGGGGGGTACCTCCGAGATCGGGCTGGCGTGTGTGCGAGCACTGCAGCGCGAGGCGCCACGCGAGGTGGTGCTCGTAGGTCGCGACCCGGATGCTCTGAAAGGCGCTGGCGAGGGTCTGCGCGCGGCGGGCGTGGCGCGCGTGATCGAGCTGGAGCTGGACGCGCTCGCCCTGGAGCGCCACGCACAGGTTGTCGACCAGGCATTCGACGAGCTCGGCGGCGGCGACATCGTGATCCTCGCCGTGGGCGTGCTCGGCGCGCGCGGAGGCTTGCCCGACGACATCGCCGCCGCGCTCGAGGTGCTGCAGGTCAACGCAGTGGGCGCCGGTTCGCTGCTGATGCACGCCGCTCGGCGTCTGCGCGAGCAGGGCAGCGGGGCGCTGGTGGTGCTCTCCTCGGTGGCAGCGGAGCGCCCGCGCCGCGCCAACGCCGTCTACGGCGCCTCCAAGGCAGCGCTCGACTCCCTCGCGCAGAGCATCGGAGACGATCTGTTCGAGCGCGGGGTGCGGGTACTGGTCGTGCGCCCCGGCTTCGTGCGCACACGCATGACCGACGGCCTTGACCCTGCGCCGATGTCGACCACGCCCGAGGCGGTCGCGGATGCTGTACGCGACGGCCTTGCCGGCGGGTCGCACACGGTGTGGGTGCCACGCGTCCTGCGCGCGCCTATGCTGCTCACGAAGATGCTGCCCCGTCCGATTTTCAGGAAGATCAAGCAGTGAGCGCCACCCGCCCTTCGCGCAGCGACCAGCTCGGGCGCCCGCCGCGCCCACCGCGGGACATCTCCCAACTGCAGGCCCGCAGGCGCGCGGCCGATCGCCGCAGGCGGTTGTTCAGGCTCGACATCGGGCTCGGTGTCCTGCTGGCCCTTGTGCTGCTGCTCGCCACCCCGGGCCTTGCGATCGCAGCGGTGCTCGCGGGATTGCTGCTGGTCGGCTGCGTGGCCTCCGTGGCGCTCGCCAGGCGCAGGCGGCGAAAGCGCGAGCGCGCTTAGCGCGGCTCGAGCACGAACACCGCGATCTCGCGCGCGGTGCGCTCCTCGTAGTCGTCGAAGCCTGCGTACTGCGCGTTCATCCTGCGCCACAGCTCCGCGCGCTCCTCGCCTGCGGCGATCCGCGCGCGCATCTGGCGTACCTTGCCCCCGATCTGCACCTCCGCGTCCGGGTTGGCCTGGAGATTGTGAGACCAGGCGGGCGCGCGTTCGTTGCCCGCGTTGGAGCCGATCACCACCACTCGCTCGCCGTCGGCGAGGTAGAGCACGGGGGCGGTTCGCGGTTGACCCGAGCGCCGTCCGATCGAGGTCAGCAGCAGCACGGGCGCCCTGCCGAGCTTGCCCATGAGCCGCCCGCGCGTCAGGCGATAGACGGGAACGTTGAGCTTGCCGAGTGCGCGCAGGGCTCCTGCGGGCATGGTCATCGACAGGCGCGAATATGCGTGATCGCCGGGCACCGGATCGGAGTATGCCACCGGCGCGCCCACGCGGCACAGATGTAGAGTTGCCGCGATGAGCGAGCGTCCGGTTGTGCGCTACGAGGCCGGCCAGAGGGTGGCGCGGATCACGCTCGACCGTCCGCGGCGCGGCAACGCGATCACGCCGCAGCTGTTGAGCGAGCTGGTCGCATGCGTGGAGCGCGCAGATCTCGATCCCGGCGTACACGTGATCCTGCTCGCAGGCGAGGGGCCGGGCTTCTGCGGAGGCTATGACCTGGTGGAGAGCGCCGAGGAAATGGGCGCATCGGCGCTGTCGTCGCAGGCGTCGGCGCCGAGTGGATCGCCGCTCGACCCGAGCGTCATCGCCGCCAATCACGATCCCCGCGGGACGTGGGATCCCACAGTGGACTACGCGATGATGAGCCGCAACGTCCGGGCGTTCATGTGCCTGTTCGAATGCAGCAAGCCCGTGGTCTGCATGGTGCACGGGTTCTGCGTTGCAGGCGGCACCGACATGGCGCTGTGCTCCGATCTGCTCGTGATCTCCGAGGACGCCAAGATCGGCTATCCGCCGGCGCGGGTGTGGGGTTCGCCCACGACCGCCATGTGGGCGCACAGGGTCGGCGCCCAGCGGGCAAAGCGGCTGCTGTTCACGGGCGATTGCCTGTCGGGGAGCGAGGCCGTCGAGTGGGGGCTCGCGATCGAAGCGCCCGCGCCGGAGCAGCTCGAGCCCCGCACCGAGATCCTGCTCGAGCGGATCGCGCGTACGCCGCTCAACCAGCTGGTGATGATGAAGCTGCTCGTCAACCAGTCGCTGCACCAGCAGGGCCTGCACAGCGGCCAGGTGCTGGGCACCCTCTTCGATGGCATCGCCCGGCACACCGCGGAGGGCTATGCGTTTCAGGCGCGCGCCGGAGAGGTCGGCTTTCGCGAGGCCGTGCGCGCCCGCGATCAGCCGTTTGGAGACGCAGGACGCTCGACCTTCAAGGGTTAGCGGCCGTCTGCCTTCAAGGTGCGCTACGCATCTGCGAAGGTAGGCGCGTGCCCGTGATCCACGCCAGTGCCCCGCTTGCCCGCGAGCTGCAGCGCGCGTTCCCCACACGGCCCTTCCGCGTGCGCTTCTGGGACGGTAGCGACGCTCCGGCGACCGTCGATGGCGCTCCGACGTTCTTCATCCGCCGGCCCACCGCGCTCGCGCACTTCCTCTCCGCGCCCGGCACGCTCGGACTCGGGCGCGCCTACGTCGATGGCTCGCTGACGGTCGACGACCTCGACGGCGCGTTCGTGGTGGTCGACGAATGGGAGCCGCCCTCACTCAGCGTCGGCGAGCGTGCGCGCCTCGGACTGGCGATCGCTGCTGCGGCGGCCCCCGGCGGCCTGCCCAAGCGTCCCGGCCTGGAGCTGATCCTTCGCGGCCAGCTCCACAGCGCCGAGCGCGACGCAGCGGCGGTCCGCTACCACTACGACGTTGGCAACGACTTCTTTGCGCTGTTCCTCGACGAGTCGATGACCTACAGCTGCGCGATCTTCTCACGCGGCGCGCACACGCTCGAGCAGGCACAGCAGGCAAAGCTCGAGCTGGTAGCCGGCAAGCTCGAGCTGAAGCCCGGCATGCGAGTGCTCGATGTGGGCTGCGGCTGGGGGAGCTTCGCGATGCACATCGCGCGCGAGCACGGTGTCAGCGTCCTCGGCATAACGCTCTCTGAGCAGCAGGCCGAGCTGGCGCGCCAGCGCGTGGCCGACGCGGGCCTGAGCGAGAGCGTCGAGATCCGCGTGGCCGACTACCGCCAGCTGCCGCTCGCCTCCTTCGACGCAATCGCCAGCATCGGCATGGCCGAGCACGTGGGCGACAGGCAGATCGACCTCTATGCAAAGACCCTGCACGGCCTGCTGCGCCCGGGCGGCTTGCTGCTCAACCACGCAATCGCCGCGCTTGACCCCGACGCGGATCCACTGGAGGATCTGTTCTCCACCCGCTACGTGTTCCCCGACGGCGAGCCGCTTCCCCTCTCGCGCATCCAGCTCGCGCTCGAGCGTGCCGGCTTTCACACCGAGCATGTCGAGGGCTTCCGCGAGGATTACGCCGAGACGCTTCGTCATTGGGCGCGCCGTCTGGACGGGCGTCTGCCGGAGGCAGAGGCGATCGCAGGCGTGGAGCGCACACGCATCTGGCGGCTCTACCTGCGCGCAGCCGGACATGGCTTCACCACCGCGCTGACCGCCGTCTACCAAGTGCGCGCGCGGCGCCCCGCCTGAGCGGTTGACCGTGCCTGGACGCCACACACCTGCACGGGGTAGAATGGCTGGACCTCGCGGATGTAGCTCAGCTGGCTAGAGCGTCGCCTTGCCATGGCGAAGGTCGAGGGTTCGAATCCCTTCATCCGCTTTGAGCAATCGTCCGCCAAAAGTACGGGCTGACGGCTGGGGGCGTGGGCGTGGGCTTCCAGGTCACTCGGGCTGCCGGGGCACGTAGCGTCCCCCGTCTCCACGTTTCAGGAGTCCCAACAGCTCGAGTTCGCTGAGCGCCAAGAGCAGCTCCTCGGCATCGACACCAGGCCGGGTCAGCGCGTCCGGCGTATCGCGGCCGGCGCCGACCTGCGCGAGGATGCTTGCCAACCCCGGCTCGAGCTCGGGTCGCCTGGCTGGTGGATCTGAGGATGCGTCGAGATGCGCGGAGTCCGCGCCCGGTGCGTCGTGAAGCAGGTCGAGCACATCCTCGACCCCTCGCACGAGCGTCGCGTCTTCACGCAGCAGCGCGTGAGTGCCGGAGGAGAGCGGTGAGGTGAGCCGGCCGGGAATCGCCGCCACGGGGCGTCCGAGCGCTTTGGCGACTCCTGCGAGTGCCAGCTCCCCGGGCCGATTCTCCGCCTCGACTACCACCACGAGACTCGCGATGCCGACGATGATGCGCTCGGCGGCGACTGCACCCCAGCGTCGACCCGGGCAGTCGTGTGGCAGCTCTGACACCGCGCAGCCCGAGCGCACCACCCGCGCCAGCAGCGGACGTCTTCGTGCCGGTCGGCAGACTCCCAGCCCGTGTCCCACCACGGCCAGCGCCGACTTCCCGCCGTCGAGGGAGCCGCTGAGGGCGCCGACGGCGATGCCGTCGCTCAGGGCGCCCACAACAGTCACTCCGCTGGCAGCCAGCCCGCGTCCCATGCTGCGGGCCATCTCGACGCCGTAATCGCTCGCGCGCGGACTGCCTACGATCGCCACCCCCGGAGCGCTCGTGAGCTCTGTCAGGCGGGCTGTAGCGCCCGCCACGTTCAGGGCGCGTGGAGACCACGGTATGCCGCGCAGGGCAGCTGGATAGCCGCGGCGGTGGATGCAAACGCTCTCAGCATCCTCGGGCGGGCAGGCGTCGGCGGGAACGAAGGCGTCCAGGCAGGCGCTCAGCTCGGCACGGCGCCTGCCTCCAACTGCCTGTACCAGCGCTCGGTCGTTCAGTGAGAGCAGCGCACTCAACCGGTCGCGGTCGCGCGCGCAGTAATCGAGCGACGGACCGAGCGCAGAAAGCAGCCAGCTGCGACGCCGGCAGATCGTGCAGGCGCCCCGCTGCCGATCTGCCTGTGCGGCCTTGCTCATGCGCTGCCGGCGGCAAGTGACACGTCGGGCCTGAGCGCAAGTGCAGCCCCCACATCGCGCGGCCTCACCCGAGAGCTGGCATCGAGGTCGGCGATCGTGCGCGCGACGCGCAGCACGCGATCCTCGCCGCGAGCGCTCAACAGACCCTGCTGCCGTGCCTGTCGCAGCAGCGACTGGCCCTTCTCGTCGAGACGAACGAGCGTGCGCAGCGTGCGTGGATCCATCTGTGCGTTGACCGACGCTTCGCAGCCACGCAGGCGCGCTCGCTGACGCTCGCGGGCGGCGAACACTTCCGAGCGCGCCTGCACGGAGGTCGTCGGCCGCGACTGGCAGCCGGTGTCGGGGGCCTCGTGCCTGAGCGCGACAAGGAGATCCAGTCGATCGAGCAGCGGTCCGCTGAGCTTGCGGCGGTGGCGCGCCAGAGCGCCTTCGCTGCACGAGCAGCGCTCGCCCTCGCCCGCATGGCCGCAGGGGCACGGATTGGTCGCTGCCAGCAGCATGAAGCGAGTGGGATAGACGGCCGTGTGTCGCGCCCGGACGATCGTCACACGCCCATCCTCGAGCGGTTGACGCAGGGCCTCGAGCGTCGGGCGGGCGAACTCCGAGAGCTCGTCGAGGAAGAGCACGCCATTGTGGGCCAGTACCGCCTCTCCCAACCATCCGCGCCGCGCCGCACCGACGAGACCCGCGGCCGTGATCGAGTGATGGGGAGCCCGGAAGGGCCTGACCGTGACGAGGCGCTCGACGCCCTCTCCGGCCACGCTGTGCAGTTGCGCCACCTCGATCGCCTCCGGACGGCTGAGTGGCGGAAGGATTGACGGCAAGCGCTCGGCGAGCATCGTCTTACCGGTGCCAGGCGGACCGCTGAGCAGGCAGCTGTGGCCGCCGGCAGCGGCGATCACGAGCGCGCGCACGGCGAGGCCCTGGCCACGCACTTCGCTCAGATCCAGCGATGCCCTCCGCGTGCTTGGGATCCGCTGCGAGCGCAGCGCTGGTCGGCGAAGCGGATCGGGTTCACCTCCGTTCAATACGCGCATCGCGCTGCTGAGGCGCTCGACAACCGCCACCTGCAGTCCTTCGATCAGCTCAGCCTCGTGGGCGCGTGCCCCCGCCAGCAGGAGCTTGTCAAGCCCTGCTCGCTGCGTGGCCTGAGCCACCGCCAACGTCCCCCAGGATGGCCTGACGGTGCCGTCCAATCCAAGCTCGCCCAGCAGGGCGACGCGCTCGAGCTTGGCGGCTGCGACCTGTCCGCTGGCGGCGAGCAGAGCGCACGCCAAAGCGAGGTCCAGGCCGGGACCGGCCTTCGGGAATCCGCCGGGGGCAAGGTTCGCGGTGATCCGCCTGGCGGGGAACTCATAACCGCTGTTGCGGATCGCCGCGTGGATGCGCTCCCGCGCCTCGCGCACGGCCGTGTCGGCGAGGCCCACGATCGCGAACGCCGGCAGGCCTGCGCGGACGTCTACCTCGACGCTGACCCGTCGAGCTTGCAGTCCGTCGATTGTGAACGCGTGCGCCCGCGCCAGCATGGGGCGATCTCCTCTTGCCGCTTGTCATCGGGCGGCCAAGCTAGATCGCGCTTGAGACGGCACGCTCGCTCGGCCGGCCGAGGGTGGCCGGCCGGCCGAGTGCTCCGCGGTGAGGGGATCGCGTGCTGGCGAGTACTACATGCCGGAGGGGTGGCGCACGACGTAGCCCCCCGTGGAGGCCATGCTGTCCGACCAGCGCGAGCCGGTTTCGGCGAGCGCGACGGTATCGAAACGTCTGCCGTCGATCACCATGAACGCGTGTTCGGCGTTGGCGTAGATGGTGATGTCTCTCCCCGGGCCGGCTTCGCCGTAGGACTCGAGTTCGGAGGAGTCCTCCGGTGAGCTGATCAGGCCGGCGCCATGCAGCGCATAGGAGACCGAGCCGGAGCAGTCATAACCGGCTGAGACGAACGAGCCATGGCCGCCGCCCCAGACGTAGGGACGGGTGGCGATTTCATCGCCGGCCGCGATCACGCGCGCGACGACGCTTGAGCCTTCCCCGCCGCCGCCCGCGGTGCTGCTGGTCGAGCTCGGGCTCGATTCGGAGCTGGCTTCGCGTGCGGAGGCCGGAGGAGTCAGAGTGCCCTCGGTTGTGACCCCGAGGATCGCCCAGGTGGACGCGCCGACGACGCCGTCGGGAGTGAGGCCGTGGCGCGCTTGGAGCCTGCGCACTGCAGCCTCGGTCGCCGGACCGAATTCGCCGTCGGGAGAGATCTTCAGGGCGTGTTGCAAACGCGAGATAGCGCTTGTGCCGCCTTCTCCTTCTTCGCTGCTCGCAGCCGGAGCGGCGGCGTCTGGCGTCGCCTTGCTGGCCACTGCAACGGCGACCGCGTGCGTCTGCGGCGTGGGGAGAGCGGAAGGGGGAGGGGTCAGAGTTTCCGCGCTGTGCACGCCGACGATGCTCCACGTGGCGGAGCCCACGACACCGTCGACGGTCAGCCCGTGGCGTGCTTGCAGACGTCTGACAGCGGCCTCGGTCGCGGGACCGAATTCGCCGTCGGGGCTCAGCTTGAGTGCCTGCTGCAGGCGCTGCACCGCGCTCGGCCCGCCGGTTTCGTGGGATTCTTGCGGCTGTTCGGCGCTCGCGGGTGCCGGCGTCGTTGTTTGTGTGACAACGGCATCTGTGGCGCTCGGGGTGCTCGACCCTTCCAGTACCGCGGCTTTGAAGTTCGCCGCGAGCGCCTTGCCGGAGCCTTCGCGCAATGCTGCGCTCGTCTGCGGGCCGACCACGCCGTCGACGCTCAGTCCCCTGCTCGCCTGGAAGCTGCGCACAGCGGCTTCGGTTTCGGCGCCGAAGACGCCGTCGACGTTGACGCTGCCGAGCGCCTGCTGAAGGAGCTTCACCTGGCGGCCTTCGGCGCCGCTTGAGAGCACGATGCTGTGTTCGGTGGTGGTCGCCGGTTCGGGGTTGGGAGCAGATGAGTTGAGGGATTCCTGCCCGGCTGCAATCGAGGCGGTGGGGCCGACGGTGAATGCAGCCAACGCGCCGAGCGAGACCCGCTTTGCGCGCGAGCCGGCCGGCACGAAGCGCAGCTCGGCTGCGCGCCTGCGCGCACGGGAGCGCCCCAGCGACAGATGCCAGGGCTCTTCCTCGGCGAGATCGCGGTGGGCAGACAGGCCGCCGCGTGCGTCGAGCAGCAGCGCCAGCGAGGTCCCACCAGGGGCGTTGTTGGGGCGCGGACGCCCTCGACCTGCACGTGCACGGCGGGCTCGTGAGCGCTCGAGCGAAGCGTTCCAGTGCTGATCAACTGCAAGATCACGTGGGGATCCCGACATCCGAAGGCGTCCTTTCTCCATCTGCTTTGCATGGCGCCTACGGGGTTAGCTGTCGGGCTCGCGTACGATCTACGCTACGCCACAGATGTGGCGATTCGCCCCCGCAGCCAGTCGGCTGCTTTGGGTCCCCCGCTCCTCGACCCCGTGGGATCGAGAACTCGGCACGAACGGGCGGGAACTTAACAGATCCACCTGCAAGATGCATCACACGGGAAGGACTGCAACGTTTCTTGCCGACGTAATCGGGGACGCGCGCGGGCTGGCGCTGGTAAGTTCGCAGTGTGATGCGCAAGCAGGTGATCGACCTTCGGCTGGTGCTCTCGCTGATCGTGCTCGTGCTGATCGCGGGTGGTGTAGCCCTGCTCACGGTCGGTGGGTCCTCGGGCGCTTCGGCCAAGCACCAGCAGTCAGGACAGGAAAAATTCGACGCCGAGGGTCTGCTCGAACCGGTACGCGCTGCTCCGCCGCTGGCGTTGCACAACTACCTCGGGCAGTCCGTCAACATCGACTCCTACAAGGGCAAGGCGGTGCTGGTGACCTTCCTCTACACCAACTGCCCGGACGTCTGTCCGCTGATCACCTCCAATCTGCGCGTTGCACAGAACCTGATGGGCGCCGCCAAGGCCGCCAAAGCCGAGATCATCGCCGTATCGGTCGACCCTCGTGGCGACACGCCCAAGGCGGTGGCTGCGTTTCTCGCTCGCCATGGGATGACGGGACGGATGCAGTACCTGGTCGGGGCGGCGCATGAACTGGCGGCGGTGTGGAAGGCATGGGGGGTGGGCTCCGAACGCGATGCTCAGCAGCCGCAGTTCGTCAACCACACCGGACTGATCTACGGGATAACAGGCTCGGGCAAGCGGCTGACGATCTATGCCTCGAGCTTCCAGCCCTCGGAAATCGCACACGACGTGCCGCTGCTAGCCGCGCGCTGAGCACCTCTGGCAATGGCGCGGCGCATGCGAGTGCTCGGCTGGACACTGGGGGTGACCGCGGCGCTGGCCGTGGTGGCCGTGCTCGGGTTGAAATCGGATCACTCTGCGGCCAGCGGACGGGCGGCCCCGGCGCTGGCGCACGAACACCTCGCGGGAGCGCCGCTGACCCTCACGGGTCTCTTGGCGAACGCCGCTGGACGGGCATCGCTGGTTGTCTTCTGGGCGAGTTGGTGCGGCCCGTGCGCCACCGAGGCGCCGGCGATCGAGCGCTTCTCCATGAGCCCATCGGGAAGGGACCGGATCGTGGGCATCGATTGGAGCGATGCGCTGTCGGGCGCACGCTCGTTCATCCGACGCTATTCCTGGACGTTCCCCAACTTGCGCGACAGCGAAGGCCTCGTGGGCAACAGCTATCACCTGACGGGCCTTCCGACCACGTTCGTGCTCGACGGTCGTGGGCGAATCCGAACTACGCTTCGCGGGCCGCAGAGCGGACAGTCGCTTCAGGCAGCCCTGAGCAAGGTGGAACACGCCTGAGCGGCCGAAGCGCCGGGATTCTTGTCCCGCCGCCTATGAGGACCTACGTGTGAAGGACGTAGCCGCGCGCGACGGACACGTGTGTTGGAGAGGTTCCTGGGATGCTTAACCGTCGATTCAACCAACTGACCGAAAGGCTCCAACAATGCGATCTAGCCGGACTCGTGGTGCGCCATGGAGCGGCGCCGCCATTGCCACCGCGGCCACAAGCAGCCTGCTTGCCGCCCTGGCTCTCTGCTCAGGTGCTGCAGCAGCGCAAACCCCGACTCTCCCAAGCCTGACCATCACCGCAAGCGCGTCGTCGATCACGGTGAGCGGCTCACCGCATGCCGGTGCCGTCAACGTGATCTCGAGCGTGTCGGGCGTCAAGGAAGCGGCTGTGATCCTGTTCCAGCTGAAGCCCGGCGTTACGGCGGCGGAACTGGCGGGCTTCCTGGCTACCAAGGGCTCGTCGGACCCCAACTCGGCCGGCAAGTACGGATCGATCGTGTTCGACTCGGAAGTCTCGGCGGGCCGGGCGAGCGAAGCACAGACGACGCTCAGCAGCGGGGAATATCTCGCGCTGGAGATCGCCGGAGAAGGACCGCCGAAGGCTCATGTCGCGTTCACCGTCGGCTCCACCAGCGCGCCGGCGACGCTCGCGACGCCGCAGGCGACTGTCAAAGCGATCGATTTCGCCTTCAAGGGACCGAGCACGCTGCATGACGGTGAGCTCGTGGGCTTTGAAAACGAAGGCTTCCTCGTGCACATGGACATTGCGTTTCCCGTGAAGAGCCGGGCGGTGGCGTTGCGCGCGGCGAAACTGCTCTTCAACGGCAAGGAAAAGCAGGCAACGAAGCTGATCGCGGGGCCGCCTGTCAGCTTTGCGGGGCCGGTCTCCAACGGCGCATATCAACAGGAGACGATCGCCGCCGCGCCGGGTTGGTATGTGGAGGCGTGCTTCATGCAGACCCAAGACGGCCGCGAGCACACTGTCCTGGGGATGGAGCGTGTGATCAAGATCAGCAAGTAGGGACTGTGGACGAGAGCTGGCCCGTTCCGCCACAGAGGCGGGATGGGCCAGTGCCATCCGCGTCGTCCTGGCGTCAAGGTGCGCGGGGGTGCCGGGTCGCTCAGCTGCGCCGGCGCGGTTGTCAGCCGGCGCTGCGTTCGACCATCACAGAGGTCGCCTTGACGAGTGCGCTGGCTTTCACTCCCGGCGCAAGGCCCAGCTCGCGTACCGAGTCGCGCGTGATCGCGGCGGTGAGCATAAACGGACCCGCCTCGATCTCCACGAGCGCCATCACGCCGTCGACCTCGACCGAGCGCACCACGCCGGGGAAGCGGTTTCGGGCTGAGCCGCTGCTTCCGGTTCTGTGTCTTTGCGGACGTCCGGCGAGACGCTTCACCTCGCTGACGGGCACGCGACGGCGGTTGCGCTCGTCGCGGTTCGTGCGCAACTTGCCCGCGCGGTCCCAGCGGCGCAGTGTGTCGATGCTCACGCCCACAGCGGTCGCGGCTTCGCCGAGCGAAAGGTCAGGCTGTTTCTGCCTGGGCACTCAGCAGACCGTACCAGCCGTCGCGATCTGAGAGACCGCTGCGAGACGGCCGCTGTGCGGTTGTCGCCCGCTCAGGCGTCCGCTGCGCTCAGCGCGTCGCTGCCGGGCGACCAAACCGCGATGTCAGCGGGATCGATTTCAACGCGAACGTCCTCGCCGATCGAAGCCAAGCTCGCCTCGTCGGAGCGGAGTGCGAGCTCGAGCGATCCCTGCAGCGCGATCGTCAGCTCGTGCGCGGAGCCAAGATCGACGACGTCGAGGATTCGCGCTCGGTAGCGACCGCTGCTTTGGATGAGGATGCGCTCCGGGCGCACCGACCACACCACAGGGCTGTCGGGGGCTAGGTCTCCCGCGGCGGTCTGTAGCTCTGTGCCCTCGCTCAGCAGCCGGCCCGCGTCGAGCACGAGGCCTTCGTGCGTGTTCGCGATCCCGAGCAGCGCCGCCACGTGTGGTGAGCGTGGCGTGCGGAACAGCGACTCGCGCGTCCCGGCCTGCAGGATGCGCCCATCTTCGATGACGATGATCTCATCGGCGAGCAGCGCGGCCTCTTCTGGGTCGTGCGTCACGAGCACCGTGCTGAGGCCGGCCTCGTGCTGGATGCGGCGCAACTCGCGGGCCATGCTCTGACGCACCGGGGTGTCCAGTCCGGTGAATGGCTCGTCGAGTAGCAGCAGGCGAGGCTCGCTCGCGAGTGCTCTGGCGAGGGCGACGCGCCTCTGCTGACCGCCCGATAGCTCCTGCGGATAGCGCTCCTCCAGACCCGTCAGTCCCAGGCGGTCGATCCACCAGGCGGCCTGCGCATCCTGCGTGTGTGCGCCGAGGGTGACCTGACGCCACACTGTCCGCCGCGGGAGCAGAGCCGGTTGCTGGGGCACGTAGCCCAGCTCCCGCCGCTCGCAGGACAGCGCGTCGAGCACGCGCCCACCTGCCCGCACGTGACCGCTCTCTGAGGAGCTGAGGCCGGCGAGAAGCCTCAGCGTGAGCGTCTTTCCCGCCCCGGAGGCGCCCAGCAGCGCGAGTCGAGGGCTGCTCGACGCATGAGCCAGAGCGAGTGAGAAGCTGCCCAGGTGCTTCGCCAGCTCGAAGTCGAGCGGTGTCGGGGGTGGGGTCCTTCCCGGGCTGGGCGCAATTGCCGGCGAACGGTGCGGACGCCGGCGTGGGAGTGGCAACTGCACCAGCACGAGCACGATCAGGGCTGCGCCCAGGGCGGCTGCGATCGGCAGCATGGTCGCCGGCAGGCCGGTGGCGTCGAACTGCACGAAGGTGAACACCGGCAGCGAATAGGGGTGGTAGGCGAGGATCACCGTGGCGCCGAACTCCCCGAAAGCGCGCAGCCACGCGAGCAACACGCCGGCGGCGATGCCGGGCAGCGCAGCCGAGGTGGCGATCAGCCAAAAGCGCGCTGTGCGGCCGTGCCCGAGCGTGGCGGCGACCTCCTCGAGCGACGGATCTACGGCGGCGAACGCCGCGCGTGCGGCGATGATCAAGAACGGCGCCGCGACGAACGTCTGGGCGAGAACGATCCCGGCGTTGGTGTCGGTCAGAGCCCCACCGAACAGGCGCCCTGCGAAGGTGTAGGGACCGACAACGTAGAGCAGAAGCAGACCGCTCATCAGCGGCGGCAGTGCAAGCGGAAGGGCGACGAGCGCGGTGAGCCCCCGCGCGATCGCGCTCTGCCCTCGCGCCAGCAGATATGCCAGCGGCACCCCGAGGAGTGTGATCACGACGGCCGACACGGTAGCGGTGAGCAGCGAGGTGAGTAGCGCGGATCCCAGCCCGGGTGAGGATGAGACCCCTCCACCGAGGCGCAAGAGGAAGGCGACTATCGGGGCCAGCAGGTACAGAAACAGCAGTCCGCCGAGCCATGGCAGCGGGCTGCCCACTCGCACGCGTGAGGGACTCAGTGCGCTCCCACCAGGCTGCGCAGTCCTGCGGGCACAGCGGAGCGCGAGCCTGTGAACTGCGGCTTGATCGGGTTGAGTCCGTTCTTCTTCAGCGTGTAGGTCCTGTCGGCGTTCAGCAGGTAGCGCACAAGCGCCGCCGCGCCTGCTGGGTCGTGGGCGCGATTGAGGATCGTGACGGTGTAGTCGGCGTACTTGTAGACAGGGTTCAAGCTGACGGTTGCCAACTTTGCGGTCTTGGCCTCGACCGCGTAGAAGAAGCCTGCGTCGAGCTGCCCGGACTGCAGGCGCCCCACCAGGCTCGTCTCGGGAAATACTTCGAAGGAGGCAAGAGCGCCGGCGAGCGCCGGATCGTGGAGCTTTCGTGCAGCGGCGGCGATCGCTTCCGAGGTCAGCACACCCTTGGGGTCGAGCTTGGGATCGGTCCTGCCGACGCGGATGCCGGACTGGGTGAGCACCTTGTACCAGGGCACGCCCTTGCGCAGCTCAGCGCCGAAGCTGCTCTGCGGGTTGTAGGCAAGGACCAGCGGTGAGGCCATGAAGGTCGAAAACCACGAGACCCAGTTGCCGTTTTGGCGGCCTTCGAGGGACCTGTCGGCGGTGGCTGAGGCGCTCAAGAAGACATCTCCCTGGCGCACGCCGCCCTTGATCTCGTTCGCCAGTTCGGTCGACCCTCCCCCGAAGCCCTCGAAGCTGTAGCCATCGGCGGCCTGGAAGGCTGGGCCCAGGTCGTGTTCCATGTAGTCCACGAGCGACCCAGCGAACAGGGTGGAGACCGTGTCCCTGCCAGCGAGCCGAGCGGTGCTCGACGCCGACGCCGGCCGCGCCGCGAGCCAGCATCCCGCGAGCGCGACGAGTGCGGCGGCGAGAGCCACCGATCCAGCAGGCACCCAAGCTCTGCCCGAGTCCGTGCCGATCGTTGCTCGCGCCATCTGTGGTTCCTCTCGTCGTCGTGGACCGCTCGCTCGCCTGAGCAGATCGAGGCTCACCGCTGCTGCATAACTATTACATAGGCAATGCCTGGCAGCTCTGCCAGGACGGGCGCTACCGCGCGGCTAGCCCTTGGGGGGCAGCGAGCTTGCGTAGGCGACCCCACGCTTGACCCACTGCTCGAGCTGGCGCTTGGTGCGCAGCCCCTCGGGGCGCACGCGCAACCAGCCATTCAAAGCGCGGCCACGCATCTCGAAAGGGTCGACATGGGGCTTGCCGAGGAGCGTGTCGGTCTCGGCGGGATCGCAGCGCACCATCAGGCCTCCCTGGCCGCTGGCGGCGACCGACATGTGGCCAGCGAGCAGGAAGGCGAGGCCTCCGAACATCCGCTTCTCGCTGACTGCGCTCTGCGCTGCGAGCAGCTCTCGAACGCGGTTGGCAAGATCCTCTTCGTATGCCATATGAGCATTATCCACGCAGCGACGACGGACCTAGGACCGGGGCAGCGCCTGGGTGCGTATCGAGCCCGGTGCGGACACGGGAAGCGGAGAGCTCACTCCGACCATGACATCGGACTCGTCCCGTGCCTGCCCGATCGGGTTGGCTAGGTGGAGCTGGGATGCGGGCTCCACCTTCGCGGCGGCAGCGTCAGCTCGAGTCGAGGGGAGGTTCAGCAAGACACGCACGACGGTTGGATCGAAGTGCGAGCCGGCGCACCGTTCGAGCTCCTCACAGGCAGCCGGGTGCGACATGGCTTTGCGATAGGAGCGCGTGGTCGTCATCGCGTTGAAGGCATCGCAGGCGGAGACGATCCGCGCCTCGAGTGGGATCGCGTGGCCGCTGAGACCGTCGGGATAGCCAGAGCCATCCCAGCGCTCGTGTGAGGCCCGCACGATGCGCCCGATCTCGTTCATGAATCCACCGATCTGCTCGAGCATCCTCTGCCCCTCGATGGTGTGGGTCTTGATGATCTCCCACTCACGCTCATCGAGCGCACCGGGCTTGTTGATGATCGCCTTCGGCACAGCGATCTTGCCGACATCGTGCAACAGCGCGCCGAACTCCACGTTGCGCTTGCGGTCTGCATCCAGGCCCATCTGCTCGGCAACCTCGAGCGCGAGGCGCACGACGCTCTTGCAGTGCTTGCCGGTATAGGCGTCGTCGGCCTCGACCACGTCGCCAAGCAGCAGGGCGGTGCCCTGGTATGCGTCGTTCAGCTCATTCAACTGCGACAGGCGCTCGTCGCGCTCCTTGGAGAAATACCGCAGGACCCCGAACAGCGGCACGATCAGCAGCACCGCCACGGCATTGTCGGTCTGCACGGCACTGAAGGCGACAGCCAGTCCCAGCGGTGAGAGCGCCAGGTCGATCGCGTAGATCGGTCGAACCTCGTTCAGCAGCTCACGAAGGTCGAGGTCGCCATGGAGGCGGTCACGGATGGTGCACTGCGCGAAGTCGACTGCGAGCTGTGCCGCGAGCGCCAGCAGCAGGACCGCCCAGTGCCCGTCGGGGGTGTGGACGGCGAATGCGCTCAGGACGATTGCCGGTCCCATCGCAAACCAACTGTTCCCTGCTGCGGTCAGGAGCCAGCTGGGGGAGACCTGACGGCGCAGCACGCTCGGGACCATGCCGAGCGCGAGCGCCAGCGGCACCAGCAATGGCACCACCGAGACGGGCACGACGAAGAGCATCGGCACGAATACGACCTGCACCGGAACGGTGAAGCCGGTTCCGACATCGAAGCGAACGTGGACCGCGATCGCGATCGCGATGACGTAGACGGCGGCCGTCGCCCAAGAGAAGCCGGCGGGCGGAGCGCTCAGCTCGAGGAGCGCGACCGCTGCAACGATGAACGCGGCGCCACCGACCAGTTCGCCTTGGCGCAGCGAGAGCTGCATCGGTTGGCCACGCTGCAAGTGGGAGGCTCGCGTGCGTTCGGCTTCGGTTAGGGCGTGAACGGACATGGCCTGTTCGTCTTTATCGTCAGGACTCTTGCTCGGGGTTAGGGCCAGAGGGTCTGAGGGGACGTCTGATCAGCGAGACCCGACATCCAACATTCGTCCACTGGTGGGCTGAATGCTCAAGATGGATTTGGCGTCGCTTGCGCGTCACCGTCCCGATGAAGGGCGCCCACGATCTGCTGGCCGAGCTCAAGCAGAGGGGGCACCCCATCGTCCTTGCAAGCTCCGCGGAGGAGAACGAACGTCGAGCGCTACATCGAACTCCTCGATGCCAACGATCTCATCGACGCCTACACAACCTCCGCTGACGTGAGGCGAGCAAGCCCGAGCCCGACATCGTGAACGCCGCGATCGCAAAGGCCGGCGGCGCGACAGCCGTGATGATCGGCGATAGCACCTGGGATTGCAAGGCAGCAACACGAGCGAAAACCCCGAGCATCGGTGTACTCACCGGCGGCTTCTCCGAGCAGAGCTCACCGAGGCTGGCGCCAGCGTCGTCTTCGACTCCGTCCAGCACCTCCGTGAGCACCTGCACGACTCTGGTCTGCCCGACATAGTCCGATAAGGCTCCGCTGGGCTTCTGCTCATCGCGTGTTGCACCCGGCAGGGAGTCCTAGCAGCAGAAAACTTGACAGATAGCCACTTAGATCCTAATATTGGTCTACTGCAACTCGAACCGTTGGAGGTGTATTCAATGGCCATTATTCGCTGGGAGCCCGCACGCGAGCTCCAGTCCCTTCAGCAGGAGATGAACAGGCTGTTCGGAGCTGCCTTCGACTCCCACACGGAGGGGGGCAACGGCAATGTCCCCCGACGCTGGATTCCCGCGATGGATCTGCTCGAGGAGAACCATCACTTCGTCCTGCGTGCCGATCTGCCCGGTGTCCAGGAGGACGCGGTGAACGTCGAGCTCGAGGACAACGTGCTCACAATCTCTGGTGAGCGCAAGTCCGACCATCGGGAGCACACCGGCGGCTACTACCGCATCGAGCGGGCCTCCGGCGCGTTCGCCCGCTCACTGACGCTACCGGAAGGCATCGATCCCGAGAGCATCGAGGCTGACTTCAAGAACGGCGTCCTCGAGGTGCGCCTTCCCAAGCCCGAGGAGCGTAAGCCGAGACGAGTGGCGATCAATGTCGGCCAGCGGCCCTCTGTGATGGAGGGCTCAGGCCAGGCGGCCTGAGCAGGAGCCGGAAGACGACCGGGAGGGGCTCCCCGCCTCCCGGTCGTCTTGCTCGATCAATGACCCCCTCCGGGTCTGCCGTGTCATGCGACACGGCACGGCACCTGACGAAACTCGCTGGCCGTCCTGGGCTGCTCACGGCCTGGGCAGGTGGAACGGCTGATCGCCGAGTGCGTGACGATGAACGAGGCGATCTACAGTGCCGTTTTGCAGGTACTGCTCATTAGAGGCGACGACCGGAATCGAACCGGTGTAGACGGCTTTGCAGGCCGCTGCGTAGCCACTCCGCCACGTCGCCAAGCTAACGGCCTCAAGGGTATCGGGCCTGCGGGGGAGCGGGCCTCTGCGGGATCCCCAGCGGATGGAGTCCCTCCGGCCTGGAGCGGGGCGGATCTGGGCCGTTATGAACTTCTTCTCTTTCCATTAGCCGAGCTTTTGCGCATTGTTAGCACCGGCACAGCAAGTGCTCGCATGATGGTCTCATCCAGCCCAAACAGAGGTGATCAATGAGACGACCATTCCTATCCCTGCTGCTCGCGGCGCTCGTCGGAGGTGTTGCTGCAGCGGCGGCTGTGCTGCTGATCGGGGGTGGTGTGCCACGCAACGCGTCGAAGCCACGCAACGCGTCGAAAACGGACACGAGCGTTGCCTCGACGCCGAGCACCTCCACCGGCACGCGCCGCGAGGTCGCCTCGACGACGCTCTCGGCCACCCAGATCTATCAGCAAGACTCGTCGGGCGTCGTGTCCATCAAAGCCGTCACAGCCGAAGGCGAGGATAGTGGTACAGGCATCGTGCTGAACAGCGAAGGCTTGATTCTCACGAACGATCACGTGATCAAGGGAGCTAGAAGCCTGACGGTCAGCCCAGGGAACTCCTCGAGCGAGACGCGAACGGCGACTGTGGTCGGCGAAGAAGCCAATCAGGACCTGGCGCTGATTCGCGTCAATCCATCGGGACTGGGGCTGAAGCCGCTGAAAATCGCCAGCTCTAGTTCGCTTCAGGTCGGCGACGCGGTCTATGCGATAGGTAACCCGTACGGCCTCAACGAGACCCTCACGCGTGGCATCGTTTCGGCGCTCGGCCGTGAAATATCGGCCCCCGATGGCGCCAAGATCGTGGGCGCGATCCAGACCGATGCCGCGCTCAATCCCGGCAACTCGGGCGGCCCGCTGCTCAACGGCCAAGGCGAAGTGATCGGTGTGAACTCGCAGATCGCAAGCGACGCGGCCAGCATCAACGGCTCCCAGGCCGGTAGCACCGGGGTGGGCTTCGCGATTGCATCCAACACGGTTGCTTCAGCGGTTCGCAAGATCGAGTCAGGGCAGGGTGTGACCTACGCCTCTGCGAGCGGCCAGAGAACCCGCGAAGGCGGCTCAGAAGCCCAGTTGCCCTCCGCGCGCACCCAGAGTCCGTACGGGGAAGCCGAAGCGCAGGATCGTCAAGAAGCAGGCGCCGGTGTGCATGGTGGGGAAACGGCCGAAAGTGCATCGGGCGAATCCGCCGGGGTGGGCGGAGGGCAAGTGATCGTCGTCCCCTAGCGCTACAGGCTGCGGCGACAGCGACAGCAAGCGAGATCGGCAGGCGGCCGTTGATACCCTTCAGCCGATCCCAGGGCGATTAGCTCAGCTGGGAGAGCGCCGCCTCGACAAGGCGGAGGTCACTGGTTCGAGCCCAGTATCGCCCACTGAAGGTCGCGGTCCAGTACGCGCCCCCAACTGTGGGCGTTTTTGCGTTTAAGCGGGGCACTCGCGGGGCTGCGAATGATCTCGGCGGCCGATAAGCAGGCCCCCTTTATTGCCGGCGGTGCGCCCTGATTCCGGCGAGCACATTGGCCTCCGAGGGCGGGCGTACTCTGATCGTCGTCAAGACCCCAGAGCGGCGGACACTCCGCCGGGCGCGCGAAGGCGACACAAGCCATCTGCGGTCGTCGTGACCGAGCGGGACGACGGCACGACCCTCGCCGTCCAAGGCGCGCTGAATTACCTAACCCTCCTCGACATCGAACACGACCTTAGCTTGGCGGCCGGGCGCGACCTCCCGGTATTGCTCGACCTGCGTCAAGGCATCCCGGTCGACGACCAGTTCGCATGGAGCATCACCGAGGTCATCCGGGTCATCGAGGACGCCGACGTCACAGTCCTCGTAGGGTCAGACGCGACGATGCACGAGCTGAGCAAGGTCTGCACGTTGGAAGGCGCAAAGTCCAAGCCGAGGAGACGCAGAATCGAGAACCCACGAAGGAAGCGAAGTCGCCCGACGCGGGGGATAATGCAGCTCCTACGGGACCAGCGCGGGCTTAGCGTCGCTCGCACGCGCGCGTAACGTCGGCGCGGAGCGAGCCCTGTTGCTCGGCGCCGAGCTGCTGGTCTTCCTCGACGTCGACTGCGTGCCCGCGCGCCTTGGTCAAGCTGCTCCGCGAGTACACGGGGCGAGGGCCGACCAAAGCCCGCACCCACATCGACGGCGACCTCATCACCGTCGTGATGCAAGACACCCTCACGATGGGCGAGCGAAGTTTGGTGAGCGACGGTAAGGCAGAACTCGTTCTCGAGACTCGACGAGCATTTCAGGACACCATGAGTACCCAGATGATCGCTGCTGTCGAGCGCTATTCCGGAAGAAAGGTCGCCGCGTTTCTCAGCGCCAACACCGTCGATCCGGACGTAGCGATCGAGAGCTTCGTCCTCGAACCCGTGCCCTCGGCCCCCGCCGAGGACGACGGTTCAGGAGCCTAGCGCCAATCTCGGTCCGCGAGCTCCACGGCCATTTCGCCGACCGTTCGCGGTTTGCCAGGAGCAAAGAGCATGTGCAGGATCGGCTCGCGCTCTACGTCAGGCTGAGACACCGGATGCTCCTCGAATGGCAGTAGTTTGGCAAGACCGGTGATCTCAAACAGGGTTTGAACTTGGCGAGGTCCAGGGATCACGCCGAACTCGTGACCCTGTGCTTGGCAGAGGGCCTGGGCTGAGATCGCCGCCTTGAGCCCCGTCGAGTCCATAAAGGTCACTTTGCGCAGATCCAGCACGATCCGCGAGGTTCGCTGCGCGCAGAGATGTCGTATCGCGGCTTCGACGTCGGGGGCGGCGACCAAGTCGATTTCGCCGCTCAGAACGAGTGTGCTGCGCTCTCCGCTGACGACATTTTGAAGCTCGAACAGCGGGGGCCTGCTGAGGACGGACATACGTGCACCTACATGTGTAGCGCAAGACTGCGCGAATCATAACGCTCGCCGACTTCTATGTCCAGCCGTTTGAAAACCAGCGCTACAGGCTAAAGTCGCGTCTACAAGGAGACGGCGCCTAGTGCAGAGCACCTCCGCTCGACGCTGAGCTGCTTGGGACACGAGGACGGTCTTACCTCCCGACGGGGTAGGGCCGGACTCGGGTTCTCTCGAACGACTAGATCAACCCTTTCCGAGCCGAGCCGCGGGTGGGTACCTGTCCTGGGCAACGGCACGCTCGTCACGGAGAGGCGCAGAAGCAAAGGCTCGCTATGGGCTGTCCGCAGCGCGCTCTGCAGCCGATGCGGCCTGGTCGAGTTGCATTCGGCGTCGCAGCGGCAGCAGGAACCACAACAGCAGGAAGGGGAGGGCGCCAACGGCCACGGTAATTGTGCCCACCACCGCACCAAAGAGCTTGGTTGCGACCAGCAATAGGGCGCCAGACATGGCCAGCGCGAGGAAGGCCAGCCCCGCAATCACGATGCGGTTCGACACGAACACGAGATGACGCTTGTCATCGTGACGAAACAAGAAACGATGCTGCGCAGAGGGAGCCATCGTGCACGCGGCAGATAGCGCCGCGAGAAGCAGAGTGACGAAATACACGGTGCGCTCGAACTCACCGACGTGCGCGAAGCCGGTGTTGAAGGGCACGATCAGCAGGAAGGCAAAGAGCACCTGCACCCCCGTGACGACCACGCGCAGCTCGCCAGTCATCTCCTCCAGGTTGCGGTCCAGTCGTTCAAGACCCGTCTCCTCGCGCTCGGAGCCGGCGGCGCGGCTCTCGCGATCGGCGTCGTTCGTGGGGGGCTGAAGGCCGGTGCTCATCGCTTCTCCTATCGGTGTGCGCGACGCCGAACGCTGATCTTTGCATCGTCTTGAGGATCTAGCACGACGTCCTCGTAGACCATCCCCTTCCAGCGTGTATTCGAGGGCGGCTGGCATCACCCCTTCTGACTCCGATTTCTCGGCCGTTTGCGCACCCCCTCGCATGTGGTATTCGAGAAGCGGGATTGAGTCTTGCGTGCCCTGGGTAGCAATGCATAGAACTCGGCGATCGAAGGAGACCTTCAGGTGAGAATCGGCTATTTCCTGTCCAGTGAGGAGTTCAGTCCTTGCGGCCCTGACCCCGAGCGCCAGCTCGAAGCGATCCAGGCAACTGAGGACGCGGGCTACATCCAACAGATCGGTGATGAGCAGGAGCGCTTCTTCGAGCTCTACGCGAACGAGATATTGCCCCGCTTCAACGACGACAACCAGGAGCGCAGAGCGCTCGCCACTGAGGGAGCACAAATATGAAGACGAGAAGCACCTCGAGCGCCGCAAAACTCTGCGAGCGCACTCGTCGGCTCATCGCAAGCGCTCGCACACAACGCACCAGCGCCACACTTAAACGCGAGCGCGTGATCCGTGAGCTGCGTCACACTGCCGAGCGTCACGGCGCCAGTAGCAACGCCTCACAAGCCTACCGGCAGATCGCCATCCGCTGAATGCAGAGGCGCCGCGCGCTGTGAGCCTCGCAATCCTCGACGTCGACGGCACCCTGGTCGACACCAACTACCAGCATGCGCTCGCGTGGTATCGCGCATTTTGCGAGCACGACATCCTGCTGCCCATGTGGCGCATCCACCGCCACATCGGCATGGGCGGCGACCAGCTCGTCCCGGCGCTGACTAGTACCAAAGTCGAGCACGAGCGCGGCGCAGACATACGAGACGCCGAGAGCCGTCACTATGGCCAACTAATCGACGAAGTCCGACCGACACAGGACGCCCGGCGTCTGATCGAGGATCTCAAGGAGCGCGGGCACACTGTGCTGCTCGCGAGCTCCGCCAAGCAGCGAGAGCTCGACCAGTACTTGCAGCTGCTCGACGCACGCGAGCTGGTAGACGGCTGGACGAGCTCGACCGATGTTGAATCGACGAAGCCTGCTCCGGACATAGTGCGGGCGGCCTTGGACCATGTTGAAGCGAAGGCAGATCAGGCGGTGATGATCGGGGACTCACCGTGGGACGCCGAGTCCGCCGGGCGAGCAGGGGTCGCGACGATCGCTGTCCTGACCGGCGGCTTCTCCGAGGAAGAGCTGAAGGACGCCGGAACCTCCGCGGTGTATCAATCCGTCGCCGAGCTCCGCCACGACCTTGACCGCACACGCCTGTGCTAGAGGCAGGCACCGCTGCGGTTGCGCCTCGCGCCCGCGCGAGGCGCAGCTAGCCTCGGTCGATGCTGCTCGTCAGCTGGAACGTCGCAGGCCGCGTCACGCGGCTTGAAGAGCAAGCCGAACGGCTGCTCAGCCTCAACGCGGACACCATCTGCCTGCAGGAGATCACCCGCAACACGCTGCCTCGCTGGCGGCAGACATTGAAGAATGCTGGCTACCGCGGAGTCCTACACGGCGATCTCGACACGGGACGCTCGCGGCCTCTCGCGGTGATGACCGCCTCCCGCCAGCCGATTCAGCCGATCGCTGTCGACGCAGTGCCTTGGCCGGAGCGAGTGCTCGCTATCCGCACGCCAGACGACACAGAAATCGTGAACATACATTCGCCGATCAGCCCCAAGCCCGAGCTCGCCAAGGTACGCACCCACGAGGCCGTCCACCGCCACCTCGCGACCGGTGCGCAGGGTCACGCTCGGATTCTCTGCGGGGATCTCAACACCCCGCGCAAGGAGCACCGAGACGCCAGCCTGTGGACATTCGCTCGAGACCGGTACGGCCGGCTGCGGGTCGATCGTGGCGAGCGATGGGATCTAGCAGAGCTCGCGCTGATCCGCGGACTGGAGCCATCGGGCTTTCGCGACGCCTACCGCTACATCCACGGCTACGAGGTTCGGGAGCTGAGCTGGGAATGGCCACGCTGGAAAGGCGGCTACCGCCTAGACCATCTCATCGTCTCAGCCCCAGTGGCCGTCCAGAGCTGTAGTTACGAGCACCAATGGCGCCAAGACGGCCTCTCCGATCACTCAGCGCTCGTCGCGCACCTGCAGGTGCCGGCGCGCTCAGAGTCTCATCGGGCTCGCGTCTCGCTACGCAGCGCAGCAGCGCTGCGTTGAAGGCCGCATTCCTGTAGATAAGTGATCGCTCGTGCGAGCACCTGGCGTAGCGTCTGGCCCTGGTAGATCCCTTCGAGGTCATCTGTGAAGACCTGGGCGAGCTCTTGTGCGCGCATCGTGGCGGCAGCCTCGATCGTCGCTGCGGGGGCGGAGCCAGGGCGCCCTTGCTGGTAGGCCTCGCCGCACGCTTCGGCGATCCCGGTGAGTGCGGCGGAGACGCGTTCGGCACGCCCGACTGGCACCTGCGGGGGCGGGGCGCCGCAGCCACCAAAGAGCAAAGCGCCGCACAGCCACAGCACGCCCGGGCGCAGCGCGATCCGTCGCGTCAAGCGAGCGCGAGCAGGCATACCGTCCCCAACAGCCCCGCGCCGGCCGTCCACCAGGCGATGTAGTCCCCGATGTGACCCGAGTGCAACTCACGCAGCCCATGCAGTGCCATCTCGAGCGGACGCTCCAAGGGGTTCGGCATAGCCTCGCGCAATGGCCTTCCGAACAGGCCCAGGCCAGCCACGGCGAGCGCGCCGAACGTGGATAGTAGCCCGTAGATCACGTCCTCGAGCGAGACGTGGCTCGGCACGAGCGCCGGCCAGACCACGCGCGCATCGTGCAACACCCAGGCAGCGTAGGCGCGATGGTCGGTGAAGCGCACGGCGCCCTGCTCGATCGCGGGCACAGTACCCGGCACGAGCGCGATTCCGATCGCCATCGCGAGCAGCACCGCCGGTACGATCATCATCAGCACGGGCGTCTGGCTACGACTGTCCGTCAGCTCATCCTCAGACTCGTGAGCCGCGCGCTCCTGACCAGGGTCGGGGCCTTCGGCGGGGCCCCACCCGATGAACACGCGGCCGCTCACCCGCAGCACCGCGCCCCCAGTGAGTGCGGAGACAAACACGAACACGGCAATCAGCCAGCCGTAGCCCGCGCCGCTCGCGGCGGCCTCGAGCTGGGACTTGCCGGCGAACGTGGTGAACGGGGGGATCGCCGCCAGCAGCAGCCCACCGATCGCGAACATCAAGCCGACGGCCCGGATCTCACGCCCGCGGCCGTGCAGGTCATACTCGTCGACCGTTGCGAAGCGGTGCAGCAGGATCCCGGCGCACATGAACAGCGCGCCCTTGGTCAGGCCATGACCGATTATGTAAGTGGCGACCCCGGCGAGCGCGCGGTGGTCGAGCAGGCCGATCCCGCAGACGAACAAGCCGACATGGCTGATGCTCGAGAACGCCAGCAGCCGCTTGATGTGACGCTGCAGGACGCACATGATCGCGCCGATCACAGCGGTTGCCACACCGGCGGCGATCAGGATCGCGCGCAGCGCGTCGACGTGCGGCGCAAGCGGTCCCGCGAAGATCACCCAGTAGAGACGTGCGACCGCATAGACGCCGAGCTCGATCATGACTCCCGAGAACAGGACGCACACAGGGGTCGGTGCGACGGCGTGGGCGTCCGCGAGCCAGAAGTGCAAGGGGACCACGGCGGCCTTGGTCAGGAAGCCGACGAACAGCAGCACCATCGCCACGATCACCAGCGCGTCCGCGTGGTGGCCGTCGAGTGCTGCGCCGATCTGCGCCATGTTCAGGGCGCCCGTGCGCGCGTAGAGCAGCGCGACCCCGATGAACATCGCGTATCCGGCGATGCTGTTCGTGATCGCGAAGTTGATCGCTCCCTGGATCGGCGCGCGCTCCTCGATCCGGTATGCCGTCAGCGCATAGGCGACCGCCCCCATCAGCTCGAAGAACACGATGAGGTTAAACAGGTCACCCGTCAGGCAGAACCCGACCATCGCGGCGCCGAACAGCAGCATCAGGACCTGAAAGAGACCGTCGAGGGAATCGAAGTACCGCAGCGAGTAGACGATCGCGGCGGCGAGCATGACGGACGCGAACAGCGCCATGCCTGCGCCGAACGGATCGATCGAAAAAGAGATCCCGATCGTGACGCCGTGGCTAGGATGCCAGCCACCCATCCAGTACGCAAACGGTTTACTCGCGGCGTCTGAAAGCAAGATCGCGCATAGCGCGATCACCGCCGCGATCGTCACGCACGTCGCCAGATCGTCAAACCACCGTCGCGTCAGCGGACGAATCGCCACGAGCAGCGCGGCTACGACGAACGGGATCACCACCGGGAGCGCTGTGATGTGCGGCATCCGATCTGGGTCCTCAGTCGCGCAGCGTGGTGAAGTCCGCGGGGTCGACGCTGCCGAAGCGCTTGTGGCCCTGTACGACGAGCGCGAGCAGCAGCGCGCTGACGGTCGCCTCGATCACGATGTCGGTCAACACGAGCACCTGCACGGTCGGATCTACCAGCCGGCTGACGACCGGGATGTCGGCGACGATCGGCGCCTTACCCGCGGAGCGATACCCCACCCCGACGAGCACCAGGTAGGTCGAGGACTGCACGACCGTCAGACACAACACCGTGCGCACGAGATTGCGACTGGAGACGACGCCCCAAAGCCCGACCACGAACAGCCACGCCGCGATCGCGAACGGCAGGAAGCTCATCGGTGGCCCACCCCGCAGCACACAAGCGCTGTCAGGCCTCGCGGCTGACGAGCAGCGCCTGATCGAGGAACTCGCTCCACACCAGCAAGAACGCCCCGGTCACCTCCAACCCCACGGCGATGCTGTTCAACGGCATGAAGCCGGCCGAGAGCAGATGTCCGGGAATCCCCAACGGCAGGAAGTTCCTGAGATACACGGAGGCGAAGACGAGGCCGCCCAGGCCGAGCAGCGCGTAAGCGCCCGCACCCACAGCCTCAAGCGCCTCGAGCGCCCAGTCGGGGGCCAGACGCTTCATCGCCAGATAGCGGCCCGCGATCAGCAGCGCCACAGGGCCGGCCGCGAGCACCACCCCACCCTGAAAGCCACCGCCAGGCGTCAGCGCCCCGTGAATCACGAGGTAGACACCGAGCGCGATGAGCATCGGGACGAGCACCAGCGATAGCGCCCGCAGCGCGTCGCTCGCGCCAGCAAAGCGATGCTCGGAGACGCCGTTCGCGGGGTGCTCGTCCTCGTCGCGGAGATCGCGCAGCAAAAGAACCACCCCCACGACGGAGGCGAACAAGAGGAACTCCTCGCCGAGGGTGTCAAACGCGCGCAGATCGAAGTTCAGGGCCGTCACCATGTCCGTGGCGTGACGCTCCCCGAGCTCAACCCCGTTTACGACCGTCCCATAGACGCCGTGGTAGTCCCCGAAAGCGGGCAAACCGAGGAACCCGACGATCAACACCGCCAACAGCCCGGGGCCGGCGAACGCGAACAGGCACAGGCGCGCGCGCCTGCTCACTGCTCGTCCTCGTCGGCTCGGCGGGCGTGCCCCTGCTTGCCGATCTTGCGCAGCGCAGCGATCACGATCAGGGGCAGGCCGATCGTGCTCACCACGATCTCCGACAGCGCGACATCCGGCGCCTGTAGAGCGAAGAACAGCACAGTTAGAGTCATCCCGTAGATCCCCAGCACGAACGTCTGGCGCAACGGGTCTGCGACGAGCACGGTCACCGTGCCTCCCACCGCCACCGCCACAAAGGCGACAGCCTGCACGACGCTCACCGCTCCTCACTCTCCTCGTGGCGCTCGATGCCGGCCCGCCAGTCGCCGTGCTCACGGATCCGCAGACTCCGAGCGGTGGTGTGAGCGAGGATCGGCCCGAACACCACCAACACCAACCCCGTCACCAGCGCCTTGTCGCCGATCAGAGAGAACGACTCTCGCACCAAGATCGCGCACGCCGCCAGCAGCGCCCCATAGCCGGCGAGCCCGAGACAGTGCAAACGGTCATACGCGTTGCGCATCACCACCAACCCGAGTACCGCCAGCATCTCGAGCGTGCCTCCCCCGACGAGCAGTACCGTCGCCACGACGTGACGCCAGCTCACAAATCGTGCTCCAACAACCGAGCGATCGCCAGCGTCGCGACGATCGCGAGAATCGCGAGCGTGAGCGCCAGGTCGATGAACGGCTGGCGCTGCAGCCCCTCCGCCAGCACCATCAAGATCGTGACGACGATCGTCCCCGCGACCTCCATCGCCACCAGGCCATCGGCGATACCCGCGAGAGCGCACACCCCCACGCATGGCAGCAACCCGCCGGCGAGAATCGCCGCGACGACCTCCCACTCGTTCACCGCAACTCCAGGACATCAACGGCATTGGCACCGCCGCTCGGGTAGAGCTGATGGGCGAGGATCAGATTGCGATCGGGGTCTATACCGACCACGATCGTGTTGGGCGCCAGCGACCCCAACGCCTCCGCGAGCGCCCGACGTCCAGCGTCGCGCGGACTGTCCGGACTGCCGAAGTCAAACGGGACCGCGCGAAGGGTTCCCCGCTCAGCCCGCCGATGCACCAGCTGCTGGAAGATCGCCAGACAGACCCGAAGTACGTCCGGCGGGATCCGCGCGAACGCTCGCCACGCCCGCAGCAACAACCTCGGAGTGCTCGACATCTCCGCGAAGCCCTGCTCCCGCCCGGCCTCGAAACCCGCTGCTGCCAGTATCGCCGCCCCCGCACCGGCGTACAACTCAGGCAGATCAGTGATATCGATCAACAAGAGATAGAAAGCGCCGGCAAACAGAAACCCGAGCGCCAGAGCAACACGCCGCGACCGCGCAATCTGGGGTGGACGACCGTCGGAGCCGCTGATGGTCTCATCGACGCTCACCCTCTACAGGATCATCCGCCGATCGGACAGAAGCCCCGGGGCCTGATCTCGCCCTGCGGTCTTCGCGGTCTCATGCCGGTAGGCTTCCACAGTCGCTCGCCGAGCCTGTCCACGTGAAGCTGACTGGAGCAAGAGGAACACGCGATGAGCGCCAGCGAAACCACCGTCGAACGGATAGACGTCCGGGCATGCACGATTCCGACCGACGAGCCGGAGGGCGACGGGACCCTGCAATGGGACTCGACCACCATCGTTATCGTCGAAGCTCACGCCGCAGAAAACGTGGGCCTCGGCTACACCTACGCTGACGTCTCCACCGCGAAGCTGATCGAGAGCAAGCTCGCCGCTGTCGTAAAGGGGCAGCCCGCGGTATCGCCGCGCGCCTCCTGGGAGGCGATGGTGAAGGCCACACGCAACCTCGGCCGCCCGGGAATCGTCTCGATGGCGATAGCGGCTGTCGATCTCGCCCTGTGGGACCTGCACGCGCGTCTACTAGAAGTGCCTTTGTGCAGTCTCCTCGGGATGGCGCACGATCACGTGCCGGTATATGGCTCTGGCGGGTTCACCACCTACACCGACACGCGCCTGACGGAGCAGCTCGCGGCCTGGGTCGAGCAAGGCATTCCGCGCGTCAAGATGAAGATCGGCGCTCACCCAGACAGAGACCCCGAGCGCGTGCGCGTAGCCCGCCAGGCGATCGGAGCGGACGTTGAGCTGTTTGTCGACGCCAACGGCGCCTATCAGCGTAAGCAGGCCCTCCATCTCGCCGACAGCTTCCGCGAGCAGGCGTCGGTCAGCTGGTTCGAGGAGCCGGTCAGCTCCGATGATCTAGGAGGGCTGCGGCTGCTGCGCGACCGGGCGCCGGCAGGAATGGCGATCACCGCCGGTGAGTACGGGTACGACGCCGTCTACTTCAAGCGGATGCTGGACGCCGGCGCCGTCGATGTGCTGCAAGCAGACGTCACGCGCTGCGGCGGGATAACCGAGTTCCTGCGAATCGGTAGCCTCTGCCGCGCGCATAACCTGCCTCTTTCCTGCCACTGCGGCCCGGCTATCCACGTCCATCCCGCGTGCGCCGTCGGCGAGCTGATTCACCTGGAGTACTTTCACGACCACACCCGGATCGAGAAGATGCTCTTCGACGGGCTCCCCGAGCTGCGCGACGGCGCGCTGTGGCCCGATCTGGACCGGCCCGGCAACGGACTGTCGCTACGCCGCTCAGACGCCGATCGATACTCGGTGTGATGTAGCTCGTTTCGCCTGCCCGTGGCCTGGGTAAGTCCCTTGCATGGAATTCGGAGCACTCTTCATTCTCGTGATCTTGGTCGTCGTCCTCGCCGTCCTGGGAGGCGGCATATACATGATCGCGGCGCGGCTGCGCCACAAGCAGCTCGACCCCGAGGAAGATAAGCTCGCGGGATCGGGGACAGCCGAGCAGCGGCCACGACCGGAGCACGTCGAGGTCGACAGCGAGCAACGGGCTCGGTTCGTAGGAAGCTGACGCCGGGCAGCGCCGGGCACCACGACTGCAGAAGTCGGCCCCGTCCAGCTAAAGCGGTGGTTGCGTTCGCTGCTCTTTCTCGCGACCTGGAGGCAGAATGTCGGGGGGGAGGACTCCGAAGCCACCCGTCCGGTTGCGGCGGACGAGCTGGCCGTCCCATTCCCTCAGCGGATGGGCCTCACCGCGCGTGAGTTGCGTACAGATGCTCCGCGTCAGCGCATAGGCAAGCACGGGTACGACGAAGAACGCCCCGCGAAAGAACCAAATCGCACCTTCATAACCGAAGCCGAATTGGAAGAACAGCCGGTCGGCCGAGCCAGCTGCGAACACAGTGATCACGCACGCGAGCACGGCCGCAGCGAGTGCCGTGCGGGTGGGATTGTCGCGAGGGCGCTCCAGCAGATCATGGCGGCGGTAGTCGCGAGAGATGTAACGCCGGTCAAGCCACGGCAGGGCATAGAGCAGCCCAAAGACGACGCCCGGGAAGAGCACACCTCCGAAGAACGGGTTCGGAACCAGTGTGTGCCCGAACAGGTGGATCTCGAGGTTGGGCATGATCCGCAGGGCTCCGATTAGCCAGCCGAGATACCAGTCCGGTTGCGCGCCGTTGGTCCCGATGTAGGGGTGATAGGCCCCCCACAGCCAGATCGGGTTGATCTGGATCAGGCCGCCCATCAGCACGAGCACGGCGGCAACGGCCGCGAACAGCCCCAGCGAGCGCAGCGCGTACCCAGGCCACATCGGCGTGCCGACGACGTTCTCCTCGCGCCGTCCGGGGCCGGGGAACTGCGAGTGGCGCTGAATCATGATGATCGCCAGGTGCACCGCGAGCAGAGCCGCGAGCAGCGCAGGAATGATGAACACGTGGGCGATATAGAGCCTTGACTCGAACGTCGAGGCGCCGGGAAAGCGCCCGCCCCACAGCGCGAAGGCGAGCGGCCCCCCGATCAGGGGCAGCGACATCGCGACGCCCCAGGCGATCGCGAGGCCCATCCCGGAGAGCAGGTCATCAGGCAGCGAGTAGCCGGCGAACCCCTCGAGGATCGCGAGGATCAGCAGAGTCAGGCCGATGAAGTAGTTGATGTCGCGGGGCTTGCGGAAGGCACCGGTGAAGATGATTCGCAGCAGGTGCAGCGTGATCGCGGCGACGAATACGAGCGCGGCCCAATGGTGGGTCTGGCGCATCAAAAGGCCGCCTGACACATCGAAGGAGAGGTGCAGCGTCGAGGCAAAGGCCGCTGAGACGCTCTGCCCCTGTAGTGCGGCGTAGCCGCCGTGGTAGGTGCTTGCGGCGGTGCTCGGGTCAAAGAACAGCGCCAGGAACGTGCCGGTGGCGATCAGCACGACAAACGAGTACAGCGCGATCTCCCCGAGCAGGAAACTCCAATGGTCGGGGAAGACGTAGCTCATCACGAACTTCAGGCCTCGCGCGGCGCCGAGGCGCTCGTCGATGAAGCCGACGGCATCCACCGCGGGGCCGCCAGCGCGCGAGGAGGCCTTGCTCACTTGCTGTCTCCCCACCAGGAAGGGCCGACGGGCCCGGACAGACGACCCGCGGCAGTGAGCGCGCCGGAAGCGTCGATGCGCAGTGGCAGCTGAGGGAGCGGCCGTCCGGCGGGGCCAAACTCGACGCTGCCGCCGTCGAGCACATCGAACGTCGAGTAGTGGCAGGGACAGATCAGCGCGGGGCCGCGCGACTGTGTGGTGGGGCTCAGCGGAGAGCGAAACAGCGAGATCGCGCACGCGGCGTGCGTGCAGATCTTCGAGTACGCAAGGATCCCCTGCGGCGCCCACGCCGCCCGGCCTGCCGGCAGCTGCAGCGTGGCGACGTCGACGCGGACGAGGGCCACCGGCGAGCCCAGGTTGTCCTTGTTCGCGCCTTGGGGAAAGGCTGTCAGGAAGCTCCCTTCGTTCACGTTCGCGGCGAGGATCGGGTTACCTTCGTCGTCGACGAGCCGGCGTCCCGCATACCACGGCGTGTCGCTCAGCTGCCGCTCGATTCCCGGGCCGAGGGCGACCACCGGTATCACCACCGCCGCGGTCAGGCCGGCGCCCGCGACGCCCGCGGCTCCGCCGATCAGCTTTCGCCGGGTGATCCCCTCCAGACCCGCGCGGGCCTGCGCGGATACCTCCTCGACGGCTTGTGGGTCGCCTGGCCGGGGGCGATCCTCGACCTTGGTCTCCTGGGGGACGAGGAAACGTCCGGCGATGATCAGAGCGCTGGCCAGCAGCGCGAGCGCCACACCGAGGCATAGCGCGAGCAACTGGGTGTTGGGGTCAAGCACGAACAGGGCGAGAAAGGTGAGGCCCGCGAGCGCCGTGAGCGCCAGCAGCGCGGGGACGAGGCGCTCCGCCCACGAACGCGCCCCGGTCTCACGGCGGGAGGGGTCATGTACGTCCGCGTGGCCTGTTGGCTCTCGGCGGCGTCGTAGCGCTCCAATGCGCCAAAGGGTGAACATCAGGATCGCCTGCCACAGACGGCGCGCGAACCCTCGCTCGGCTGGATGCTCGCTCATGTCTGGTCTTGCGGTGGGATTGTGGGACGGCGTTCGGGGGCGGGCGAGCGCTCCCCGATCAGTCGTGCGATCAGCAGCAGTGCGCCAGCGGCGAGCAGCCATGCGACCATGCCCTCGGGGATCGGGCCGATCCGCCCGATACCCCAGCCGCCGCGGTCATCGGGCGCCTGGGTGCTGTGCACGTAGCGCGCGATCGAGTCGATGTCGGATTCGGAGAGCTCCCCCGGACCGAAGCGTGGCATCACATACGGTCCGATGCGGATCGCCTCCGCGATCTGCCTGGGTGTGGAGACGTTCAGCGAGGGCACCACCGCCCCGGTCACGATCCCTCCCGAGCCCTGGATCGTGTGACAGCCGGCGCAGTCCAGTGCGAACAGGCTCTGGCCCTTCGAGATCGAGCCGGACTTCAGATTGACGGTAGGGATCGCGGGGCCGCCGAATGACGCGATGTAGTCGATCAGCGTCTGGATCTTCGCCTGGGAGAACGCCGGACGTGTGCGCATCGGCTGCGCGCGCGAGGACGGCAGCGGCATCCGTCCCGTCTCCAGATAGAAGTCAGCCGCCAGGGCGCCCACGCCGTGCAGGCTCGGCGCGCGGCCGGGGATGCCCTGTGCGTTCATTCCGTGACACGCCGAGCAGGAGGAGAGAAACAGATCGTGACCCTCCGAGACGAGCGACCCGCTCGGGACCTCGACCGTGCCGGACAATGTGCTCGCGGGCCGGGTCTGGCCTTCTCCGTGTGCGGCGAGGTCGAACAATGACAGGCCGCCGCAAACGATCGCCGCGAGTGCCAGCAGGCCACGTCTCATACGCCCGCCCTCTCTCCGGTGAGAGTCACGCTCGGTTTGCGCGGCTCCTCACCGTCCGCGTAGAGGTAGGAGTCGCGACGCAGCTGGCGTCGCTCTTCGAGGATCATCGCTTTCATCGCCACCACGATCGCCAGCGTCGCCATCGCGACCCCGCCTGCGAACAGCATGATCATCCCCGCCGCGTGCTGGTCTGCAAGCGCCGAGACGTGCAGCGCCCGCGCTGGCGCGAGGTAGAACGAGTAGCGCGCATGTTCGTCGAACATGAACACCGCGGCCGGGATGAACATCACGGTCATCGCGGCCATCAGCCAGCAGAACCGTGCGACCGCATGAGGCGGCCGGGGAACAGGGTCGGCCGCCAAGATCGGGAGCAGAAAGATGAGACCCGACCAGAAGTAGGCGGCGTGCTCCAAAGCGTGGACGGTTGAGTCTCGAAGCGCCACTTCATACAGTCCCGTCAGGTGAGTCACGAGCACCACCACCGTAAATAGCGCGAACCCGCACGCCGGCTGCGTCAGGATTCTCACCCAACGCCGGCGCAGGACCGCGCCGATTGCGCCCCGACCCGCGGGAGAGCACGCGCTGAGCGCTAGGCGCACGGGCGCGCCCCACAGCAGCAGCGCCGGCGCGAGCAAGATCAGCAAGAGATGCTGAACGACATGAACCGAGAGCAGCTCATCGGAATACCCATCGACCCCCGACTCAAGCGCCGTCACCAGCACGAGCAGACCAACGATGAAAGAAGCGGCCCGCCACAGCGGCCAGCGCTTCTCAGACCGGACGACGCCCCACCCGTAGAGCCCCGCCGAGGCGGCGCACACCACGAGCACTCCAGGGTCAAGCTGCCAGCCGCCGAGGATCCGGACAAGCGTGGGGGCGGCCGTTCTCATCTCGAGTTTCCTCCTGCGCGTAGCGTCCGTCCGCGTGCGCGCTGCTCGCGCACGATGCCGCCGAGCCCGAGCGCCCCGATGCCGACGCCGATCAGGATCAGCCACAGCCCGAAGCCCGCACCAACAAGTGCGAGCGCGACCCCGACCATGAGCGTCGCAGTCGCTACAGAACTGTCGGTGATCAGCCGCGACCGCTCGGCGTGGTCACGTTGCGTGTCGGCCGCCCACAGCGCCAGGCCGGCTGTAATACACGCCACCGACGCCACCCCAGGGATCGCGAACTGGATCACTTTCGGCTCGAATGCCGCCTGCACGCCAGTCAACACGCCGAGCCACGCACCCCACGCGAGTAGCCAGATCGCGGCCCGCTTCACGCCGACACCCCCGCTGCGGGGGTAACGCGCGGGTCATTGGCATGATGCTGCTCGGCGGCCTCGCGCAGGTCGAGCAGCGGCGCGTAGGAGCGGATCGCGGGCAGGCCTGTGAAGTTGTGACGCGGCGGCGGTGAGCTCGTGGCCCACTCGAGCGTGTGACCCTGCCATGGGTCATTCCCGGCGGGACGACGGTGGCGCAGGGAGATGACGACGTTGGCGATGAACACGAGTACCGAAGCCGCAATCACGAACGAGCCAACCGTCGAAAGGATGTTCAGTCCCTGCCAGCCGCTGGAGGCCGGGTAGCGCGCGATCCTGCGGACCATGCCCCGGTCGCCGAGAAAGAACATCGGGAAGAACGTCAAGTTCGCGCCGATCATCATCAACCAGAAATTCAGCTTGCCGAGCCGCTCACGCAGCATCACCCCCGTGATCTTCGGGAACCAATAGTAGATGCCGCCGAACAGGCCAAACGCGCTGCCCGCAAAGATCGTGTAGTGAAAATGAGCGACCACGAAGTAGGACATGTTCAACCCGTAATCCAGTGGCGGCGAGGCGAGGATGATCCCAGTCAGGCCGCCAACCAGAAACTGCACGAGGAACCCGAGCGCGAACAGAAAAGCGGTCGTGAAGCGCAGGCGTCCGCGCCAGATCGTCGCGAGGAAGTCGAAGTACTCGATCCCGGCTGGGACGATCAATGCGGTGGAGGTGAGCGCGAAGTACTTGTTGGAGAGCAACCCGAAGGTGAACATGTGATGGGCCCACACCGTCATCGACAGGCCGGAGAAAATCAGCAGCGCGACGATGAAAGCGGAATAGCCGAAGAACCGACGCGCCGAGAAGGTAGCGATGATCTCCCCGACCATCCCCACGAACGGGAAGAACATGACATACACGACAGGATGCCCATAGAACCAGAACAACGCCTGGTAGTCCACCGCTCCCGCACCACCGGTGAGCACGCCCCCCAAGTGCCGTTGCGCCCATAGCAGTCCCAGCGCGAGAATCAAAGCGGGAAACCCAAACACCGTCATCGTGCACGTCGCGACCATCGTCCACGTGAACACGGGCATCCGCATCAGCGTCATCCCCGGCGCACGCCCGCGCAGCGCCGTAGCCAGGATGCAGCCGGCCCACAGGATCTGACCAAACGTCGCGAGCATCACGCCGAAGATCCACAGATCCATGCCGCTACCGGGCGAGTGGACCGATTCCGAGAGCGGGTCAAAGCCCCACCACGACGCGCTCGCCGCGCCACCGCTCGTGGCAAACCCCGACCACATACACACCCCGCCGAGCAGGTACAGCCACAGCCCCGCCAAAGCGACCCGCGGCCCCGCGATCTCGGCCGCGCCCACTTGCAGCGGAACGAAGTACAGCCCGACCGCCAGCGCGACGGGCACGATCACCAGGTAGACCATCGTCGAACCGTGCATCGTGAACAGTTCGTTGTAGGTGTTTTGGGAAACCACGCCACCGTCGGCCGCGAGCTGGCTGCGCATCAGCAGCGCGAGCAGGCCACCGGCAAGGAAGAACACGAAGGCGATCACACACGCCAACCCAGCGATGCGCTTATGATCGGTCGAGGCCAACGCACGTCGCGAGCTTGCACCGTTGAGCATCGCGACGGTACTCACGTTCCGAGCCCTGTGCCGGTGAGGCTCGCCGCGCTAGAGGGCGAGCTTCTGCGGACCCGTGTGCCTTCACGCGCCAGCCATTCCCGAAAGCTCGCCGGGCTCACAGCCTCAATCGCGAAGTGCATCTCTGAGTGCTGCTCGCCGCAAAGGACAGAGCACTCCCCCTGGTAGAGGCCGGCGGCCTTGAAGATGAGATCGAAGCGGGTAGTGTAGCCCGGCAGCACCTGGCGCTGATAGTGGAGCGCCGGAACCCAGAAGCCGTGAATCACATCCTCAGAGGTGCCACTGAATTCGACCTCAGCGCCGGTCGGAACATACGCCGGCGCCGGATGCCAAGTCGAGACATCCACGATCTGCACACCGTTTGAGTACACGAAGCGCCAGCTCCACTGCGCGGCGATCACTTTGACGCGCAGACTCGGATGTGCAACGAGCCGATCGATCGGTGTCTCCGCCCGAAAGGTGAACCACACCAGAAACGCCGCGACGCCCGCCAGCGCAAGTGCGTAGCCGATCTCCACCGGCAGCGCCTCTGAGCGCCGGCCCGGCCGCGAGCGCCGAGCCCCCGCCACCAGCAAAACGACCAGCGTGCCAAGGATGACCGCGAACACCAAGATCGCGATGGGAAGGTAGACGCCCCACACGTGTTCATAGGCGTGTTTGGTGTTCGGCATCCGGCCCGCTCCTGTACGCCTAACCGCCGGCCTCTAGGTAGCCCGGACAGGCCCGTCGCTCTCGCTGGTCGAAGTGGACGCTGTAGCCAGCGAGCAACGTTGCACCCGCAGCGCTGCTCAGCGCCAGCTCGCGCGGGGCGGGCGCCAGCCACGCCAGGAGAATCATGCTCAGGGCGTGCGCAGCGTCGACGGCGGCGCCGGCCAGAATCCAGTCGTGGGTATGACGCCGCGCAAGGATCGCTGCCTCGGCGAGGTGACGGGCGCCGAGGACCCGTGCGAACAAGCGAGCCGCCCGGTCGACGCGTTGATTGGGAAGGTCCCCTATCAGCGTCCCAGGGGCGATCAGCAGCGGCACGCCGACGCACAGGTGCAGCCCGACCAGCAGCGCCGGCGCATGTGAGCGAGTTGGGGACAGGTCAGGGGGGGATGTCACGGCACGCCGGCTGGTTCGGTGGGTGAGTATTGCTCCACCGCGCACTCCAAGAGGAGGGCGTGTACGAAGGCTTGGGGAAGGTTCCCGCGTAGCTGTCGCTGCCGGACATCGAACTCCTCAGAGCACAGTCCGGGAGATCCGCAAGCGGCGCGGTTTCGCTCAAACCACCGGGCGGCGGCGAGATGATCGCCCTGCTGGCTGTACGCGAGCGCCAACCAGAATCCGCATAGCAAAAACGCGCCCTCAGACTCTCCGAGGGGTCGCTCGTCGGGCCTATAGCGGTAGCAATAACCGTCTTCGGTGAGCTCAGAGACGACAGCTCGCAACGTGGCGATCGAGCGGGGGTCAGAGGCGGGAACGGCCCCGCGGATCGCGGCGAGCAGTAGCGACGCATCTGGCCGGGGATCGCTCGGGGAGCGCTGCCAGCGCCCGGAGTGGTGCAGCGCGCGCTTAGCCGTGTCCGAGACGATCTGATCGGCGAGGCTCACCCATTTTCCGGCGTGCTCGGCGCGGGGATGGTGCGGGGCGATCCGGCGCAGCCCAGCGGCGCAGATCAGCCGGCTGTGCGTCCAAGCGTCGGGGTCGAGCTCCCAGATCCCGGCGTCCGTGTCGCTCTCGCGCCAGCGTTTTTCGATCGCCTCGACCGCGGTCTCGGCGCCCCGCCAGCCATCTGTGTCGAGACGATCATGTCCCGCGGCGCAGGAGAGCAGCAGCAGCGCCTCGCCGAACGCGTCGAGCTGGAATTGCTTGTTGACCCAGTTGCCAACGATGTCGCTGCCGCCTGGATAGCCGGGCAGCTCGAGCTGGTGCTGGTCGGGTACCCGACCGCCGGTTGTGGTGTAGGCCGGCTTGAGCTCGGGACCGTCCTGCAGCAGGCGTTCGGTGACGAAGCGCACGGCGTCGTCCATCAAGGGATAGGGGCCGGCCTTGGCGACGGCCTGGCCCGTGTAGCACTGGTCCCGGATCCAGACGTAGCGGTAGTCGTAGTTGCGTCCCTGGCGGGCGCGCTCTGGAAGCGAGGTGCTCGCCGCTGCGACCATGCCGCCACCCGAGCTGGTCAGACCGGAGAGGACGGCGTAGGCGTGACGTGCGTCGCGTTGCGCGACCGTGTGGTCGAGTTGCGGTACCCGCTCACGCCACTCATTCTCGACACCTTGCCACGCACGCTCAGGCTCCGGCGCTTCGGCATCGGTGTCCGCACTGTGAAGGATCAGGACAAAATCGTGGTAGGAGCCCTCCTGGATTGTGAGCGAGAGGATGAGTGCTTTGCCGGCGTGCCCATCGGGTTGCGGGCTCGCGTCCTGTCCGCCTGTCCAGCGGATCCGTGTGTCACCGAGCATGGCTGTCCATGCTCCGTCGTCTCGCTTGGTGAGCCTGTGGATGGGGTTCTCACCGAAGTCGCTGCGGGGATTCAGGACGACCTCGACACGGGCTGTGCCCTTGCGGGCAATCACTCGCCGCAGGATCACCGCGCGGCCGGGATCGCTTGGCAGCGCGAGCGCTTCGCGGCACTCGATCATGCTGTCATCAGTTGCCCAACGGCTGCGCCAGATCAAGCTCCCCGGCTCGTAGTAGCCGCCCCATACACAGCGCTGCTGTGGCGTGATCGTGTAGCCACCGGCGCCGCCGATGAGCGAGGAGAACACAGCGGGGGAGTCCCATCGGGGGAAACACATCCAGGCGAAGTCTCCGCATGGGCCGACAAGCACACCGCGTTCACCGTCGGCCAGCAACGCATACTCGCGCAGCACATGGGGCCGCTCGACCCCCAGTGCCGCGTCCGTGACGGCGCTGCTCATCGCGCGAGTCCCTTTGCCGCGACGCCAGCGGCCGCTGCGACCCCGAGGACTCCAGCGAGCATTCCACGGTGCGTGGCCGCCCACAGCTGCGGGCTGCGACTCTTTGCCTGCTCATCGAAGATCCCGTGCGTAGCCGCATCGGCTTCGACAGGCTCGAACAGGTTGCCGGTGCGCTCTCCCTCGACCGGCATGTCCTTTACCTGCTGGCCGGAGATCCCGGTCTTTGCGAGATACCAGTCGCCGAGCACGCCCGGCGCGAACCTGCTGCCCAGGATCGCCTCGACCGCGCTGTAGCCGACCCACAGCTCGCGACGCCTGTGTTGCGCAGCCCAGTAGACCGCCTCGGCAGGTATCTCCGGCTGATAGATCGGGGGTACCGGCATCGGGTGATCGGGAAGCTTCGAGCGGCACCAGCTGAACTGCGTCGTGTTGATCCCGGGCAGTTGCACCATTGTGATCTGCACGTTGCTTTTGTCGTGGCGCAGCTCGGTGCGGATCGAATCGGTGAACCCGCGGATCGCAAACTTTCCGCCGCAGTAGGCGGCCTGCAACGGGATCGCCCGGTAGGAAAGAGCGGAGCCGACCTGCACGATCTTTCCCTGATCGCGCGCGGTCATCCTCTTCAGGGCGACCATCGTGCCATACACGGTGCCGAGATAAGTGACTTCTGTGGCACGCTTGAACTCCTCCGGCTCGGTATCGAGGAACCGCGCGAAGACGGTCGCCATCGCGTCGTTGACCCACACGTCGATCTCCCCGAAGCGCTCCTCGACTGCTACAGCGGCCGCCTCGACCTGCTCGTGCTGCGATACGTCGGTCGGGACAGCGAGCGCCTGTCCGCCGAGGCGCTCGACCTCCCGAGCGGCACCGTCGAGGCCCTCCCGGCCGCGGGCAAGCAGCCCGACGTGCGCGCCGCGCTTGGCGAAAGCGTGAGCGATCGCACGACCCACACCACCCGAAGCTCCCGTTACAACAACCACCTGCGGCTTGCCATTCGCAGTCATAGTCATCGTCTCCTCGGTCTCATCACGCCAGCTCAACGGCCGCTCGGCGAGCGACCCGCTTGGTGGCGAGGCGGCCGGCGAGACGCGAGGACAGTGCCATGATCGTGAGCGCCGGGTTGGCTGCGCCCTGCGTGGCGCAGACGCTGCCGTCAGCGATGTACAGGTTCTCGACGCCCCACACGCGGTGGTCTGAGTCCACAACGCTGTTCTCGGGGGCCGTGCCCATCCGGGCGCCGCCGATCAGGTGCGCATAACGCTCGATCGTGAGGACATCCTGCGCACCGGCGGCCTGCAGGATGCCCTTCAGGATCTTCTTTGAATACTCCATGTTGGCCTTGTCGTTCTCACACCGGGAATGCGAGAAGTGAGCGACAGGTATCCCGTATTGGTCCTTCTCCTCGGCCAGCGTCACACGGTTCTCTGGCTGCGGCAGGAGCTCGTTGAGGACACCGATCGTGGTCCAGTGGTTGTAGTCGCGCATGTACTCCCGCAGCTCCCGGCCGAAGTGACCCTCGGCGATCACGTGCTCAGCCCAGCCGATCGGCAGCGGAGAGATCGTCTGGATCGAGAAGCCACGCGCGAACCCGCGCGCCGGGTCGGTCTCGTAGAACTGCTCGGAGGAGACCTCCGGCGGCGGCGCCTTGTACATCCTCTGTTCATCCGCGAAGCGTCCCGCGCTCTGCGAAGCACCCTGCACCATCACGTAGCGACCGACCTGATCCTCGTTATTGCCAAGTCCGTTCGGGAACCTGGACGATGTCGAGTTCAACAGCAGCCGCGGCGTCTCGATCGAGTAGCCGCAGACCGCGACCGCAGAGGCCGCCTGGAAGCGCTCCACTTCCTCGCCCTCACGGATGTAGGTGACCCCGGTGGCTTTGCCTGCGTCGTCGAGCTCGACCCGCACGGCCATGCTGTTGGCGCGAATCTCAACGCCATGCTCGAGTGCATCTGGCAGATGAGTCACGTAGGGACTCGCCTTCGCGTTGACCTTGCAGCCCTGCAGGCAATAGCCGCGGTAGATGCAGTGCGGACGGTTGCCGAACGTGCCATTCACGATCCCGACCGGCCCGGCGCGCATCTCGATCCCCATCTCGATCGCTCCACGCCAGAGGACCTGCGCAGCGCCGCTCACCGGATGTGGCGAGAATGGGTAGGAGTGCGGGTCTCCCCACGGCCAGTTCTGCCCAGCGACGGGAAGCTCGCGCTCGAGCTCGGCGTAGTGGGACTTCAGCTCCGCGTAGGAGATCGGCCAGTCGGCACCCACGCCATCCATGGTCAACGTCTCGAAGTCGGAGGGATGGAAACGCGGGGTGTAGCCGGCGTAGTGCACCATCGAGCCACCCACGCCGCGTCCGGAGTTGTTCTTGCCGAGCTTGATCGGGTCCTGCCCGCCGATGATCCGCTTCTGATTCCAGTAGAGCGCATGCGAGCCGGCCTCGTCGGAGACCCAGTCCTCGTCGGGGTGCCAGAACGGGCCCGCCTCGAGGATCACGATCCGCCAGCCATCGCGTGCGAGGCGCTGTCCGAGCACCGACCCGCCGGCGCCGGCGCCCACGATCACGAGGTCGACCTCCTCGCTCTCGGGGTAGCGGCGCATCGTGTCCTGCCCCGGCAGATCTCGGCGGTGGACGTCGAGCAGGTAGCGCGAGTCGTTCGCCTTCGGGCCACGCGAGCCCTTGAGCAGGTTCCCGATCATCCCTCGAGCGCAGGGGCGACGCGGACCGGATCCTCGTCGGTAGCGCCGGGGCGCTCCCGCGGCTCGAGGGTGCTCAACGGGCCGAGGCGCATGTAGCCCTGCGGGTAAGCGGGGCCACCGAAACCGATCTCGTTCCACGCCCACGGATGGGAGTAGAACGCCTCCAGCACCATCCGCGTGCACACCTCCCAGGCGTGCGAGACGTTCAGCTCCTCCCATGCCTCGCCGGCAAGCGAGCCAGCGGCGAATGCCTTGACGATCCCGTGCTGATCGGCGGCGGCACACTCCGCGAAGGACGGCTTGCCGTGCCACTGCAGCGCGGTCGCGTCCAACGCTTGGAGCACCAGGCGCCACGCCTGCCGGTCATCGGGCATGTCCTCGTACTCGTAGCCATCGAGACGCCCGCAGGCAAGCTTCTCGTCGATCATCTCGACCACGGGCACGCGCGGCTCGGCGTCCTGGGCGAGCAGCACGTCACAGAACGCGCGGAGGCTCGACGCGTGCTCCACCGTGAAGAAGCCGAGCGTCCGCGGCGGGTCGAGCCGCTCCGTTACGACCTTGCGTGTCGCCTCGTCCCAGTCGCTTGCCGAAGCGAGCACGTCATAGTCCGGGTAGCGACCGATCATCTGCGGTGTCGTGCCCTCGCGCTGGCGGGGCAGCCAGTCCGGCTTGCGTGCCTCGCCGCCCGGACGCAGGTTCGGCAGATGTCCCGGGTCGCGCATATCGGGCACGTCTCAGTCCTCCCGCCGCAAAAGCGCGGCGAGGACACCCATCGCGCCAACGATCGACATCAACCCCGGCGCCATGATCGGCGGCCCCATCGGGACGTTGTAGCTCGCCTGCCCGAACCCGCCGGGGCGCCGGGCGACACCTCGCGCGTGGTAGAACTCGCCGACCAGCCCGTCCAGCATGTAGACCGCCGAGGCGACCGGGAGCACGGTCTTCGCCCAGCGCTTGCTGTACACCCCGGCGATTCCCGCGACCACGACAGGTGGGGTGACGATGATCGGGCTCCACATCATCTTGTTGCCGAAGCTCGCGCGGTAGTGCTCCGCGTAGACCTCGGCGGTCGTGATCAGCGCAGAGAACGCCGTCAGACCCGACAGCGAGCGCTCAAAGCGACCATGTTCGATGTTTGCCGCCCAGCGGTCGATGCGATGCTCCGAGCGGCCCTTCACGGAGCGCACCCTGTTGCCGCGCAGACGCATCTCAGCGTCCCGGGAGGAACTCGTGGACCTTCTCGCGTACCGACTCGACCGCCCCCGGAAGGCCGCTCTGGGGGTCTGCGAGGATCGACTTCGCGAACTTGTGCGCCTGTTCGAGCGTGATGTGCGGTGGCAGCGGCGCCTCGTTGGGATCGGTCAGCGCGCTGATGATCACCGGACGATCGGCGCTCAGAGCCTCGCGCCACGCGCCCTCGATCTCGCTAGCCTTGGAGACCTTGATGCCGTGCAGCCCGATCAGCTGCGCCCACGCGGCATAGTCGACGTAGGGGATCTGCTGGGAGGCCTCGAACTCGGGGTCGCCCTCCATCACCCGCTGCTCCCACGTGACCTGGTTGAGGTCCTCGTTGGTGAGCACGAGCACGACCAGGCGGGGGTCCGCCCACGTCTTGTAGTACTTCGCCGCGGTCAGCATCTCCGCCATCCCACCCATCTGCATCGCACCGTCACCAACCATCGCGATCGACACCCTGTCGGGGTAGGCGAACTTGGCGGCGATCGCATACGGCACGCCCGGCACCATCGTCGCCAGATTGCCCGAGAGCATCGCCTTCATGCCGCGACGGATCCTGATGTGGCGCGCGTACCAGTTCGCGGCCGAGCCCGAGTCGCTCGACAGGATCGCGTTCTCCGGCAGCTGAGCGGAGAGCGCAGTGAACAGTCCTTGCGGGCGAACACGACCGTCGCGGTCGGCCGGCTCGCCCTGTTCGTCCATCAGCCGCCACCAGTCACTGACGTTGCCCTTGATCTTCTCGTGCCAGGAGCGGTCCTCCTTGCGCCGAAGCAGCGGCAGCAGCTCCGTGAGGCTCGCCTTGCTGTCTCCCTCGAGGGCGAGATCCATCGGGTAGCGGATGCTCAACATCCGCCCGAGCAGGTCAATCTGAACGGCTTTTACCTGCCCTTCCTTCGGCAAGAACTCTGAATAGGGAAAGCTCGAGCCGACCATCAACAGCGTGTCGGCTTCCTGCATCATGTCCCAGCTCGGCTTCGTGCCCAACAGGCCGATGCTGCCCGTGCAGAACGGCACGTCGTCCGGCACCGCGGCCTTGCCGAGCAAGGCCTTCGCCACGCCGGCGCCGAGCGCGTCGGCGACGGCGATTACCTCATCGGTGGCATCCAAGGCGCCCTGACCGACGAGCATCGCGACCTTCTCGCCCAGGTTGAGGATGTCGGCCGCCTGCTTGAGCTGCTCTTTGGCGGGGACCCGCCGGCCGGGCCAGTACCCAACGCCGGAGTGGACCGTGTGCGTCTTGTGAGGCTGGGTCTCCACGGCTTCCATGTCCTGCACGTCGGCGGGGACGATGATGCACGTGACGGTCCGCTCGGTCTGAGCGATCCGCATCGCCCGATCGATCAGGTGCCGCACGCTGGAAGGCTCGTTGACCTGCTCACAGAATGCGGAGGCGACATCGCTGTAGAGCTGCAGCAGCTTTACCTCCTGCTGGAAGTCGCCGCCGATCGCGCGCACGAACGTTTGCCCGACGATCGCAACGACGGGCCGGTGGTCGAGCTTGGCGTCGTAGAGCCCATTGAGCAGATGGATCGCACCCGGTCCCGAGGTCGCCATGCACACGCCGACCTCGCCGGTGAACTTTGCATGGCCACACGCCATGAACGCCGCCATCTCCTCGTGGCGAGTCTGCACGAAGCGCAGCTCATCCTCATGACGACGCAGCGCACCGAGCAGGCCGTTGATGCCATCGCCGGGGAACCCGTAGATCGTTCTCACGTCCCACGCGATCAGCCGCTCACAAAGGTTGTCCGCCGCAGTCTTGCTCACTGATGCCTGCCTCTCTGGTCGCTGCTCCGCCGATGCGGGCCAAGCCTTAGAACTTGGCCCAGGACAGGCATGCTCGCATTTTCGCGCGTCCCGCGTCAGAGATACCCACGGCCGCGGGCTTGTAAGCGCGCTGGCGAGGCGCGCCGGCACCCCAATCGCTTCCAGAGCTGCTCGCGACAACCAAAAGTGATCGCCCGGACCTCCCGTCTGCGACGGACACGGGTGGTATGTGTCGAGCGGGCCGTACCGGGGTAACCTTCATCCCATGAACGGCTCCGTCGGCCCACAGATCGACTGGAATACCGCCGAGGTCGAAGGCGCGAAGCTCTCAGTCGCATTGCATGGGGAGACCTTCCGTAACTTCGGCAGCGCGGCGGACAGCGAATAGAACGGAGACATTCCTATGGCCAAAGACCACGGACCCAGCGTGAAGGACGACAAACAGTACGAAGGGCTACGCAAAAAGGGCATGAGCAAGGAACGCGCAGCAAAGATCGCCAACAGTCCAGGCTCCTCCAAACGCGGCGGCGAAAGCTCGGGCTCCGGCACCAAACGCAAAGCCAGCTCCCAAGGCGGCACAAAGGCACAGAAGGCAGCCGCCGGCCGCAAGGGCGCCAAAAAGAGCAACAGCTAACCTCCCGCAGGATATGGCCCAAAGCGCCACCGACTGCCTCGCCCGATGGATAGCCAGCGGGCTCATCGGCGCGCCGTGGGCTTCATCGTGCCGATTTCGGCCTGCAGCAGGTTTACGCCTCGACGAAAGCGGTTTAGAACACGATTGCTTGGCGCTTTCGTGTAAAGCGAGCACCAGGCACTTTGGGAGTGCCGAGAAGATCGCAGCGACCTTCGAGCGTGCGAGCTGACCGGCCCATAAATCGGTATCTGTACTCCTACGAAGGACGACTCGTGTCTGACTCGAACAGACAACACCGCCTGCCCTCGCCAGCGGTCATCAGCGTCCCGCCTGAGAGTGAGGATCCTCCGCGCTGCCTGCGGCAAAAGAAGTCGCAGATCAAGGGAATGGTCTCCGAAGCGCCGGGGCTACGCGCCCGACCAGACTTGCGCGCCATGTTCACGCACCTTGTCGGCCAACTCCTTGACGGTCGTTGGCGAGAGGGTGCTGCACTCGATGATGCCGTTGGTTTCGCCCACGAGCCCAGCGACTATCCCGTCCTCGCCGAGTAGCGCCTCGCGCGCCGCAACTCCCACGACGGGCTGATCCTTCCCGGAGGAACAGTCAATCCCGACAACCTACGCCAAGACGAGACCGTCATCTCGTTTCTCCAGCAATACTTCGCGACCGGCAAGCCCGTCGGCGTCATCTGCCACGGCCCGCTGACGCTCGTCGAGGCCGATCTCGTGCGCGGCCGCACCCTCACGTCCTATCCAAGCATTCGCACCGACATCCGCAACGCCGACGGCAACGTCGTCGACGAGGAGGTCGTCGTGGACCAAGGGCTCGTCAGCTCACGCAACCCGGATGACCTACCAGCCTTCTGCGCCAAGATCGTTGAGGAGTTAGCCGAGGGTAGACACGACGTCGCAGGTCAAGGAGCGACCGCAACCTAGCCAAGCTCGTCACCGCGCGCCCGCGCCGAAAGCGGTTTAGTCGGGCCGACGGCTCAATCAGCGAACGCTTTGGGTAGCTCGCATATGCCTCCGTCACTGCTTTGCACAAGTGGCCGCCACAGGCGTCAGCGGTGTCACGCGCGCTCGGGCGAACAGGATGAGCATTTGCGTCCGGTGCACGTTGGCTGCTCGGGCTGGAACTACAAGTCACGGCGCGGAAAGATGTATCCGCCGGGCTGGCGGCGCGGCGCTGGCTGGAGCGCTACGCCGAGTTGTTCGCAACAGTAGACGTCAACACGATCTTCTACGCCTGATCAGCCGCGAAGCAGTGCGGCGCTGGTGTAGCAAACACCTTAGGACTCCTTCTTCGCGGTGAAGGGCAGCCGGTACTCGAGCACGTCAAGCGTCTGGCGAACATGGGGGAGGGCTCGCGGGTTCTCGTTCTCTCCAGGATCGCGCTCACCGTCGGATATGTTGCTCCTTGCGTGGTATGGGTATGCACAGAAATACCCATGGCGCAACGTCCGCATGCCGATGGGAGCGTCCGGCACCGTGTTCGACTTTCGCTCTCCGCGTCGCGTCGGGAACATCAGCATTGACGACGCCTTTACAGAGCTCATTCCGGACGAGCAACGCCGCGTCGCCGTGACCCTTGGCCGTCCCGATGGTAACTCCAGTCGAGCTGTGGGTGGGGGAGAGCTACCGAGTGATCGAGATCTACACCGGCGACTCTCTGGCGCCCGCGAGACGCAGACGGGGGCTCGGGTTGGAGCCGATGACCTGCCCGCCCAACGGACTGGCCAGCGATGAAGGAATGGTTGTGCTCGAGCCCGGCGAGAAGCACACGGCCAAGTGGGGGGTACGGCTCCGCTAGATCGCGAGCCGGCGACCTGATCGGATGGAGTCCCTGACCGACAGCGTCACAATCGACCGGCGAGACGACGGCACGCGGGTCCAGCTCGTGCGCAAACTTACCGCTCAGGGCGGGCAGGTCCTCCCCCGATGATTCGCCGCCAGTTGCTCGAGCATCGCTTCGGCTCCTTCGGCCGGGTCAGGCGGCGGGCTTTAGCACCACCTTGGTCCAGCCTTGGTCGCGATCATCGAAATGCTTGTAGGCGTCTGGTGCCTCGGCCAACGGCAGCTCGTGGGAGACGAGAAACGACGGTTTGGCCTTGTCAGCGGCGATCAGTTCACGCAGGTTGCGGTTGTAGTTCTTGACGTTGCATTGGCCAGTCGCCATGCGCTGCCCCTTGAACCAAAATTCGCCGAAGTCAAAGGCGATCTTGCCTTCCTTCTCCAGCTCATCGTGGGCGCCCGGATCTTCGGGCACGAACACGCCGACGACGCCGATGCTGCCGGTCGGCTTCACCGACGCGACGAGGTTGTTCATCGTCAAGTTCGGGACCTCATGGCCCTCGTGGTCGTGTGCCTGGTAGCCGACGCACTCACAACCGCGATCCGCTCCCTCTTCACCGGTTTGCTCAAGGATCTGATCGACGGGCGAGCCCTTCGAGTCGTCGATCGCGATCGCACCGATCTGCTCGGCGAGCTTCAGGCGATCAGGATGACGGTCGACGAGCATCACCTTCGCGGCGCCCTTGAGGATCGCCGAGTAGGCGGCCATCAACCCGACCGGGCCGCCTCCGTACACCGCAACGGAGTCGCCGGGAAGCACGCCGGCGAGCTCCGTCGCGTGCCAGCCAGTGGGGAAGATGTCGGAGAGCATCACGTAGTCGTTTTCCCTCTCCTTTGCGTCGGGCGGCAGCTCGAGGCAGTTGAAGTCGGCGTAGGGAACGCGCACGAGCTCGGCTTGGCCGCCTTCGTACGGGCCCATGCCGGCGAATCCATAAGCCGCGCCGGCGGTGCCCGGGTTGGCGGTCAGGCAGTAGCCGGTGTAGCCACGTTCGCAGTTCTTGCAAAAGCCGCAGCCGATATTGAACGGCAGGCACACGAGATCGCCCTTCTCGATGCGCTCGACCGCGTCTCCGGTCTCGACCACTTCGCCGAGATTCTCGTGGCCTAGTACGCGGCCCTCCTCCATTTCGGTGCGCCCCTCGTACATATGCAGGTCCGAGCCGCAAATGTTCGTCGTCGTCAGCTTGACGATCACGTCGGTGGGGCGCTCAATCGTCGGGTCCTCGACCTGGGAGATGCTCACGTCGCGGGTGCCATTGTAAACGAGGGCCTTCATGAGCGATTGATCCTTTCGTGGGTTGACCTAGGGTCCTGTCGCGGGCGAACCCGCGTAAAGCCTGATCTGTCCGGTATCCGAAGCGCGCACGGCCTAAACGCGCGAGTTGGGCTGCGTGACTCGCTCGGATCAGCCTCGGGGTGCTGGCCGCGCTCGGATTATCGTTAGGTTCGCGTTCGAGCACGATTGGAGGAGAAATGGCCGAGAAGCCAACCCTATTCGTCTGTCACGGCGATGACGGCGGGCCGCGTATGCATCCCTGCCGCCGCGTGCAGGAAGCGCTGCGCGAGGCCGGGATCGAGTACCACAAGGTGATCGCCGCTCACGGCAGCCCGCTTCCGATCCTGCGCAAAGGCGCGCGCGAGGAGTTGCGTGAGGCGACTGGAGCGACGAAGCTGCCGGCGCTCAAGCTGGCCGACGGAACGGTCATCGCGCACTCGCGCGCGATCTTCGCGTTGATCGACCAGCAGAAGCAATGAGATCGCTCGGGGAAGCAGGAGATTGGCGATCAGGCGCCGCGTCCGTCGAAGCCCACCCCGAGTCGCTTCTTCGCGCCCAGTATCGCCCATTGGAGGAAGGCCCGGGATCCCGTGGCCCAGCTCTCCGTAGCCGTGCGCCCTTCGAGGCGCTTGTGAGCGCCGGGTCCTGGTAGATCCTCGCGGGGGCGCGGGCGGCCGGACCCACGCCCGCGGCATCCGCGGCCAGCGAGCGCTACCGTTTAGCCGCTAGGAGAACAGCAGAGGAGCGTGACGCATTGAAGGCGTACCGGCTTCGCAGTCTCACCCTCCACGGTAACCGCTACGCCTATCGGCAGACTGGCTCTGGTCCGGTGATCGTGCTGATTCATGGCATCACCTCGGACTCAACGACCTGGGCAGAGGTCATGCCCGGCCTCGCCAAGCGGTTCACGGTCATCGCGCCCGATCTCCTTGGCCATGGCGGGTCAGCGAAGCCGACGGGCGACTACTCCCTGGGTGCCCACGCGAGCCTCGTGCGCGACATCCTGCACGAGCTCGGACATCACCGGGCTACGTTTGTCGGACACTCGCTCGGGGGCGGCGTCGCGATGCAGATGGCCTACCAGTTCCCCGAGCGCTGCGAGCGCCTGATCCTTGTTGACAGCGGCGGCCTCGGCCGTGAGGTCAGTCTGCTGCTCCGAGCAGCCACCCTTCCGGGCGCAGAATACGTCTTGCCGATTCTCACCAATGGACGGATCCTGGGTGCGGGACGGCTCGTCGGGCGGGTGATGGGAGCGCTCGGGCGGGGACCGGGCACCGATCTGCGCGAGAGCGCCCGCGGCCACGCAACGCTCGCCGACAGGGTCACTCGTGAAGCCTTCCTTCGAACCGTCCGTTCGGTCATCGAGCCGAGCGGGCAGCGGGTCGACGCCACCGATCGCCTCTATCTAGCGGAACGCGCGCCGATGCTGTTCATATGGGGCCAGCACGACTCCTTGATTCCCGTGTCCCATGCTCGCAGTGCCCACGAGCAGGTCCCGAGCAGCCGCCTCGAGATCTTCGCCGACTCGGGGCACTTCCCGCAGCTGGATGAGTCTCGGCGTTTTGTGAAGGTGGTCGGCGACTTCATCGAGACCACGGAGCCGAGCACGTTCGCGACGGTGGGCTCCCCCCGGCCCGTTGCTGGCCGGTCGTGAGACGGACGCCCGCGCCGGCGCCGCTCGCAGCTTGCGGCGCTATGGCACCTCGCTCGCGCCCGCCGCCGTCGGCGCCGGCGCCGGCGCCGACGAACTCTCCTTTACGCGTCAGGTTCTCCAGGCCTCATCGCGGCATGGGCAGCCCGTCACGAGGAGGTTCCCGCCAGGGCCGGTTTGCGCCTGGGCGGCAGTAGCTCCTCCTCGGCCGGGATGCGCTGCGCGTGGCGGAAGCCGAGCGCGACGAACCCGAGCAGGATGAGCGCCAGGATGAACGAGGCGATCGACCCTATGAGCATGATCGTGCCGATCTTCGAGAAGCCGTAGGCCTCGAGCAGCAACCCACGGAGCGTGGTTCCCTGGAAGGACGTGGTCTCCAGCGTCGCCAGCTTGGTGTTGTTGGGTTCTGCGCGTGCGGCGGTGCTGATCTTCGAGTAGATCCCGCCATAGGGCATCTCGGAGAGGTGAATCGCGATGAAGTGATCGGCATAGGCCTGCGCCTGCGGGCCGGTGAGCAGCTGCTGTCCGGAATACTTCTCCAGGTAGGGGATCATCGCTGGGGTGATCTCAGTGCCGGGCTTCGCGGTGGCGAACGCGGTCTTCGGTGGGAAGAAGATCTGCTGCTGGGCGAGCTGGTTGTGGACGTTGTTGTGGTCATAGCTGTAGCCCCACATCAACAGGCCGCCGGCCACGAGCAGGACGACTACGAGGACCAGCCCGACGGCGCTGGTGAGAACATCAAAGACTCTGCGACGCATGACACTGCTCCTGTCTGTGGGATTTATGTCTGCTGCCCCTGTCTACCTTGCGAAAGTTAGGCGGCGGCACTCCTTTCGACACCCGCGCGAGTCCACAGACGGGCTGCGTCAAACTACTTAGCATCCCTCCGCGATGCCACTGGCTGAGTTCACTTCGTACACGTGGAGCCGTTGGGGGGCGCCACCGGGGCTGGCGCTGCGGGCATGTCTCCTACGGCCAGCGTCTCGCGTGAGGAAGCGCCGAGCTCGCCTGGTGGGGCGCACGCGGCGTCACCGGCATAGAGACAGGCATCGGCTCCATAGAGACAGGCGTCGGCTCTTGACTACTCTTTCGTGGGAGGTCGTTTGGCTTTCAGCTCAGGCACGTCGTCCTCGCGGAGTCCGGCAACACGGAGCCGACGTTTGACCTCGGCCACGAATCCGTCGTGACCGCTGAGATCGACCTTGCCCGCTCGCGCGTCTTTGTGGAGCTGGGACATGATCTGCTTGAGGGGGTTGCGTTTTTCGCTCATCATCCGCGGCGCATCAGCCGCCCGACGGCGGCCATCAGCTCGGCGGCGCGCTCATCTTGAAGCTCGGTCTCGGCGCCGAGGACACAGGTGCGGGCGTGCCCGTCGAGCAGGCCGAGCGCAACCTTGTCGAGTGCGGCCTGGACGGCATTGATCTGTGTCAGAACGTCGATGCAGTAGCGGTCGTCTTCGACCATTCGCTCAACACCGCCCACTTGGCCCTTGATGCGGGCCATGCGGTCGAGCAGTTGGTCCTTGGTCGCCGCATAGCCCTTGCCAGTCGGTGATCGCGTTGTTGTAGCCATGCCCGCCATCATACCAATACCGGGGAGGGGTATAGTCATCCTATGGGCGTACTGACGACGATCGGCGACGGCTTCAAGGACGCTTTCCTGATGGCGTGGGAGGTCTGGTGGGCGCTCGTGTTCGGCTTCGCGATCTCGGCGGTCGTGCAGGCATGGGTTCCACGCAAGCGCATCGAGCGTGCCCTGGGCGGCTCCGGCGCCCGTCCGGTAGCCATCGCTACAGCGTTGGGTGCGGCCTCCTCGTCCTGCTCCTACGCAGCGATCGCGATTGCCAAGAGCCTTTTCCAGAAGCGCGCCTCAGCCGCCTCGGCACTTGCTTTTCAGTTCGCCTCGACCAACCTCGTGATCGAGCTGGGGATCGTGATGTGGGTGCTGATCGGCTGGCAGTTCACGCTCGCCGAGTTCGTCGGCGGCCTGATCCTGATCGTGGTGATGACGGTGCTGCTGCGGCTATTCGTCTCCAAACGCCTCGAAGAGCAGGCCCGCGAGCACGCCCAAGCGGCAGATACCGGCCACCAGCACCACGCGGCCGGCGAGCACATGAGCAGCCGTGAACGGCTGACCTCCCTCTCGGCGTGGTCCGACGTGGCGCACAACTTCCGCAACGACTGGGCGATGCTCTACAAGGAGATCACGATTGGATTTCTGCTCGCCGGGTTCATCGGGCAGCTACCCAACAGCTTCTTCAACACGCTTTTCATCACGCACGCCCCCGCCGATGTGAAGCTCGTCGAGAACGCGCTCGTGGGGCCGATCATCGCCGTGCTGAGCTTCGTCTGCTCCGTCGGCAACGTCCCGCTGGCGGCCGTGCTGTGGTCGGGTGGGATCGGCTTCGCCGGGGTGATCGCGTTCATCTTCGCCGACCTGATCGTGTTGCCGATCATTGCCATCTACCGCAAGTATTACGGCACCAAGTTCGCGCTGAGGATCGTTGCGCTGATGTTCGTAACGATGGTCATTGCCGCGCTGATCGTGGACGGCTTGTTCACCGCCACCGGCCTGATCCCGCACGTGCGCCCGACACGCGCAGACATCTTCAGCTCGATCAAAGTCGACTACAAGCTGTTCACCAACATCCTCGGACTCGCAATCTTCGCCGCCATGTTCGCGCTGACCGTCCGCCGTGGCGTCAGCGACCCCGTATGCGGAATGAAGGTCGACAAGGCCAAGGCGATCCGCATCGACTTCGCCGCAGAGACGTTCTACTTCTGCAGCCAGCACTGCGCGCACGCGTTCGAGCTGGACGCCGACAGCTACACCGGCAAGCGCTCGGCGCCCACCGAGGCCAGGGTCTCTCCTGCCCACCACTGAACGCCATGGTCGTGCATCGACCGTCCAGGGTGCCACGGAGTCTGAATCCGAGCGCCATCGGGCTGCGGTCGCGAGGAGACTGCACCATGACGCGGGACCCCGACCACTGGCTGCGGGTTTGGCGCACTCCGTGCGGGGCACTGGCTCATTGGGCGGCTGACTAAGATCTTTGGTTGATGAGCATGGCCTCAGAGGACCCCCGGGCTCGTCGGTTGCTCGAGGTCGGTCGTGCTCTGGTGACCGAGTTGGATCTCTCGGTGGTGCTGGATCGGGTGCTCCAGACAGCACGTGAGCTCACGGGCGCGCACTACGCGGCACTCGGCATCCTCAATCAGCAGCGCACCGAGCTCGAGCAGTTCCTGACCTCGGGTGTGGACGAGGATATACGCAAGGCGATCGGCGAGTTGCCTCGAGGAAGGGGGCTTCTCGGTGTGCTGATCAAAGACCCCCGGGTGCTGCGACTAGCGGATGTGGGCCAGGATCCAAACAGCTACGGGTTCCCCACCGGACATCCGGTGATGCGCAGCTTCCTGGGCGTGCCGATCTCGATCCGGGGGCAGGCGTGGGGCAACCTCTACCTGACCGAGAAGGAGGGGGATCAGTTCTCAGAGCAGGACGAGGAATCGGCGGTGATCCTCGCCGACTGGGCGGCAATCGCGATCGACAATGCGCGGCTGTATGAGACCAGCGAGCATCGCCGCCGCGAGCTCGAGAAGACCTCTAGGGGTCTTGAAGCGACGCGCGATGTCACGGTCGCGATCGGCGGGGAGGTTGCCCTCGAGCACGTGCTCGAGCTGATTGCCAAGCGCGGGCGTACGCTCGTCACCGCCAGGAGCCTGGTGATCATGCTGCGCGATGGTGACGAGCTCGTCGTGCATGCCAGCGCCGGACACGTAGAGGAGATGCACGGCGCGCGCCTGCCGATCTCCGAGTCGACCTCCGGCCAGGTACTCGAACATCAGCGCCCCGAACGGATCACAGACGTAGCAGCTCGGCTACGGATCGCCTCCAAGCAACTCGGGGTGGCCAACGCGCAGACGGCGCTGCTGGTGCCGATGGTCTACCGGGGCGAGGCGGTTGGTGTCCTGGCTGCATTCGATCGTGGCGAGCAGGGCGAGGTCTTCAGCGAGGACGACGAGCAGATCCTGCAGATGTTCGCGGCGAGCGCCGCGACCGCCGTTGCGCTCGCGCAGAGCGTGCAGGCCGACCGGCTCCGCAGCTCGCTGGCGGCCGCCGACCATGAGCGCCGCCGCTGGGCGCGAGAGCTGCACGACGAGACGCTCCAGGGCCTGGGCGGCCTGCGTGTGTTGCTTTCCTCCGCGCGGCGCCGCGATAACTTGCAGCAGGCCCAGCAGGCGATGTCCGACGCGATGGAGCAAATCGATCGGGAGATCGAGAACCTCCGTTCGATCATCACCGAGCTCCGCCCTGCAGCGCTCGATGAGCTGGGTCTCGCCACCGCGATCGATGCGCTGCTCGACCGCCATCGCGAACAGAGCGGGTTTCAAGTGGACGGCGAACTTGCCCTGGCGGACCCATCGGGGCTGAGGGAGCGGCTGGGCAAAGAGCTCGAGACGACCGTCTACCGGCTGATACAGGAGGCCCTCACGAATGTCGCCAAGCACGCGCACGCCGGCCAGGTACGGGTTGCCGTCACCGAGTCAGACGGCGAACTGCTGATCGAGGTGCAGGACGACGGCGCAGGCTTTGACCCCCACTCAGCGAGTCCCGGCTTCGGCCTAGCTGGAATGCGTGAGCGGGTCCTCTTGGCCGGCGGCACGCTCAGCGTCGAACCCGGCGAGCAAGGAACCCTCGTCACAGCCCGCTTGCCCGCGCATCCCACCAAGACGGCCGGCGCTCAGAGTGAGCGCTCAGGTTCCGATCAGGCCGTTGTGTAGCGCGTAGCCAACCAGCTCTGCCCGCGTCCCGAGCCCAAGTCTCCTGTAAATGGCGGCACGCTGCATCTCGATCGTCCGTGTAGAGAGATGCATCCTGCCCGCGATCTCAACGCTCGTGTGACCGAGTGCGATCAGCCGCAGAACCTCGGTCGCGCGCGGCGTCAGCCGATCGTCAGCGAGCGAGCGCCCAAGAGCCGCCACGCGCCCTGCAAGTCGTGGACTGACGTACCGTTTGTCCGCCGCTGCTGCGCGAATTGCGGGGCTCAGCTCGCCGTCGGCGAAGTCCTTCGCCACGAACCCAAGCGCCCCGGCCGCGAACACCTGCTGAGCGAACCTGGGGTTGTCCTCCATCGTCGTCACCACGATCCGGGCCGCTCGCGCCGTCTCGCGCAACTCGACGATCGCCTCAATGCTCGATCCAACCGGCATGTCCAAGTCGAACACGAGCACCCGCGGCTGCTGGGTCTGCACCTGGCTGATGACAGACGCCGCGTCTCCTGCTTCACCCACGACTTCGAGACCCTCCTCACAGTCGAGCAATTGCCGCAGGCTGCGCCGCATCAGGGCATGACGATCGGCCAGAACTACACGGATTGGCAGCGTGGCCGCGCCAACCGACTCGCTCTCGGAAGGTGAAGCGGCAAGGTGCAAGTGTGCAGCCATATCGACACGCTAAGCCCGATTGGAGGTAGCGGTCACCGTGCAAACACGCGAGCCGACGTGGGAAAACCCGGATGCCCCGCCATCCGCCACAGAGGCCCTTTGCTCCCTGCAAGTCACGCAAATCGCGCCGGCGTCCGTGCGGCGCAGCGAGCCCGTCGATGATGGCGGCCACATCAATCAGGATGTCATCGTCACGATCACCACGCGTCCGTAGAAATCCGCAGCGGCGGACGGAAGTGTCACGGATGGAACCTGTCCCATGACGCCGTAGCTTCAGGGTAACGACGTCAAGGGAGGTTGATATGTTCAAGAACGTGCTCGTGGGAGTGGACGGCAGTCCAAGCGGTCGCGACGCCATCGCGCTCGCTGCACACCTCACCGATCCCGACGGAGAGCTAACACTCGCCCATGTGCACGGTGGCGAGCTGCGTCCCTCGCACGTGATCGGCCCAGCGCTGGTGCGGGAGGAGCGAAACGCGTCCAAGGAACTGCTGGAGCGCGAGCGCGCCGCTGCCGATATCAGAGCGGAGCTCATCAGCGTCGCGGCGGGTAGCCCGGGGCGTGGCCTTCACGAGCGCGCCGAAGAGCAGTTTGCCGACCTGATCGTGGTCGGTTCTTGCGGCCACAGCGGTTTCGGACGGGCGATGCTCGGCGATGACACCCGCGCCGCGCTGAATGGCGCGCCGTGCGCGGTCGCGATCGCTCCTCGCGGCTGCGCGGAGCACCTCGCAGAGGTCGCGAACGTCGGCGTCGGATATGACGGCTCGCCGGAGAGCATCGCGGCCCTGGCGATGGCCAGGAAGCTGGCCGCGCCCACCGAGGCAACCGTCCACGCACTGGAAGTCGTCTCGATGCCCACCTACGCCTACACCGGGATCGCGCCTCCGATGCTCGGGGACGGCATCGAGATCATGCTGGCCGACGCGAGCGCCCGCATGAAGGACCTGTCCGACGCTAAGGGTCGCGCGGTCTACGGCATCGCCGGTGAGGAGCTGGCGGCCTTCGGCGATCAAATGGACATCCTCGTCGTCGGCTCGCGCAGCTACGGTCCGGTGCGCCGAATGGTCTCGGGCAGCACCTCCGACTACCTGGAGCGCCACGCCCGCTGCGCGCTGATCGTACTACCCCGCGTCGCCATCCCCTCCCCAAACGATGGCGAGACCCAGGTCGATATCCCGGTAGCTGTAACGGTCTGACGATACGTTCATGGAGACGATCGACCAGGTCCCAACACCCGTCGAGGCCACCGTCGCTGGCGAAGCGCCTTCGACGGAGCTGATCCGCATAGTTCTCGCCGACGATCACGCCGTCGTGCGCAGCGGCCTGCGGATGCTGCTCGACAGCGAGAGCGACTTCGAGGTCGTAGCCGAGGCCAGCGATATCGAGGGTGCTCGACGCTACGTCCGCGGCCACCACCCCGACGTGCTCGTGCTCGACCTCAACATGCCGGGCGGCTCGAGCCTCGAGGCAATCCCGACGATCCGCGAGGAGTCCCCCGGCACACAGATAGTCGTGCTGACGATGCAGCAGGAGCCGGCCTTCGCGCGCGCGGCCCTCGGCGCGGGAGCCCTGGGATATGTGCTCAAGGAGGCTGCCGACGACGAGCTCGTCGAAGCGATCAGGCGTGCCGCCATGGGGGAGAGCTTCCTGAACCCCCGCCTCGGCGCTCGTATTGCTTCCGAGCCGCCGCCGGGCCCGCCGGATGACCTCTCCGAGCGAGAGGTCGAGGTTCTGAGGCTGATAGCGCTGGGGCACACCAACTCGAAGATCGCCGAGCAGCTCTACCTATCGGTGCGTACAGTCGAGACCCACCGCTCGCACATCCAGCAGAAGCTGAGGCTGTCCACCCGCGCCGAGCTGGTCGGCTACGCACTGGAACGCGGCCTGATCAGCGCCTGATCCACTCGGACACCGCACGCTGCGAGGTGCGCTCGTGCCCAGGCACGCTGCGAGGTGCGCCCGTGCTCATTCAGGTCGCTCAGCTTCAGGGGGTGAAGCGGGGGAGACGCCATCGGAGGCGCCGGGAGCATGCTGCTCGACCAATCCCAGGAGGGTCCGATAGCCGGTGCCCATCTTGACGCGCCTGGTGAGGAACTGAATCTCGTACAGGCCGGAGCCGGGTTCCAGCTCGTGGCTCGTGATCTTCTTGTCGGCGTCCACGACCTCTGCCAGCGCTCTGCACGCCCTGGGGCCGTCGACCTTTATCTGGACAGCTGCGCTCATGCTCACCCCTTACGTGATGATGTTGCGTACACAGTGACCATGCATAAGGTCTAGCCAGGTACTGCGCGGACCCTGTTTAAAGGTTGGTCCGCCTGTCCTCGTAGGCCGTCGCGCTTTATCGCTGGACAGCCGGAACGGTGATGGGGTGGGGAGAAAACCTCGACGGTCACGTGGGCAACGGCACGACCAGCAACGGCGAGCTGACGCCGGTAGCGGTGACTGGCCTCACCGGCGCCACGGCCAACAAGATGCTGCGCACGTCGGTGCTCAAGTACAAAGCCACAGCCGGCCACCAGGCGGTCGAAGCCTTCGAAGGACAACCCAAGGACATTCTCGAAAGCACGCTTACCGGAGGCCCCTTCGTCCAGAGCTCCTGGAGTCTGACGACGAGCGTTAACAACAAGGAAGCGATCGAGGTCAACAGCGTCGTGTAGGGCTTCTGGGAATCTCCAGTCGGCTGGGGAATCCCCAGTGGAGCCGGCGAGGAGGGCGGAGCCGCTAGCTCGAGATTCAGAGCGCTGTTTGAGAGCGCTCGCGCAGCTCCTCGGCCAGCGAGTCGAGCATCTCGATGACCTCGCGCACCCGGTCGAGTTCGCAGCGAAGGATCTCCTGCCAGCTGCCGAGCGGGGCGGATGGGTTGGCCACCGCGGCGAACGTACGCGCTGCCTCCCGGCCGTATATGTCGGAGATCGAGTCTGCCAGGAGGCTGTTCCACTCCTTGCACCTCCACAGCCAGGTGGTGAAGTCATCCCGATCTCCCGCCATTGCCGCTGAGACGATCAGGTGCTTGCCGCCGCCGATGCGCTCGGCCATCAGCTCGATCGCCTGCGCCGGTGAACCCCGAAGGGCAGTCGGAGAGGGCAGCTCGGGTAGGTCAAAGTAGCTGTCCACGCAGCTCCTCGAGCGCCTCCGTAGCCGCCGCGCGCAGCGTGTCGAGCTGCTGGCCGTCGATCGGACGGTCGCTGTCACGGCCTGTCTGTTCTAGCTTCACGCAAATCGATCGCAGGCGGCCTGCGCCGAGCGTGGCGCTACTGCCCTTGAGCAGGTGCGCGACGCGTCGCAGCTCCATGTGATCGCCGCGCTCGACCGCGGCGCCGATCTCCGCGATGCACTTGGGCAGCGACTCCGCGAAGGACGCGAGCAGGCTCGCGCGCATCTCGCCGGTCAGCGTTTCACGCAGCTGGTTTACCGTCGCGGAATCGAGCGCGGCGGCGTCGGGATCATCACCCTGACTCGCCGTGCTGTGCTCCACCCGCTTGCCGACGCCGTTGGCCTGTGCTTCGGGTAGGGCGCCGGGTCCGGCCAGCCATCGCCTGATCACCGTATTCAGGTGGTCGGGCTGCACCGGCTTGCTCAGATAGTCGTCCATGCCGGCTGCCAGGCAGCGCTCGCGATCGCCCGGCAGCGAATGGGCTGTCATCGCGATGATCGGGATGTGCGCGCCGTTCTCGGCGGCCCGGATCGCGCGCGTCGCCTCGTAGCCGTCCAGCTCGGGCATCTGGCAGTCCATCAGGATCGCCCCATAGGACTCGCTGAGCGCCATCTCGACCGCCTCGCGACCGTTGTGGGCGATCGCCGTGCGTCGTCCCTGTCTTGTCAGCATCGCCTTCGCGACCACCCGGTTGATCTCGTTGTCCTCCGCGATCAGTATCACCGGGCCCTGCGGCTGTGAGTCTCCGGCCACCCGGTCGGTCTCGGAGTGGACCGGCACCCCGCTGAGCGTCGCCGCGATCGCGTCATACAGCTCAGACTGCCGCGGCGGCTTGGTTAGCACCGCCACTTGCTCCAGCCCGTTGAAGGCCTCACGACCGAGCGGGGAGGAGCTGAGGATCATCGGATGCAGCGTTCGCAGCGACGGCCGTTCCCGTATCCGACGCAAGAGCTCCACGCCGTTCATCTCGGGCATGTCGAAGTCGAGCAGCGCCAGCTCGTACGGTTCACCGTCCTTGACCGCACGCTCGAGCGCGAGGATCGCGCCGCTGGGACGAGCGACACTCTCCACGACCAGTCCCCAGCCGCTGAGGTACTGCGTGAAGATCGCCCGGTTCGTCTCGTTGTCGTCGACTACGAGCGCCTTGACGCCGCGCAGATGCGCTCGAAGCGGCCTCGGCGCGACGCGACTGGCCACCGTCGTCAGCTCGGCCGTGAACCAGAACACGCTTCCCTTGCTCTTGCCCGGTTCAGATCCGATCTGGCCTCCCATGCGATGCACCAGTTCGCGCGAGATCGTCAGGCCCAGCCCGGTGCCACCGTACTTCCGGGTCGTCGAGGGGTCGGCCTGCGCGAACGGCTCGAAGATCCGCTGCGCTTGCTCGCTACTGATACCCAAACCCGTGTCGCTGATCTCGAAGCGCAGCACGCTCGCGCGCTCCGCCCGCACGTGCAGGACCACCTCTCCAGAGGCCGTGAACTTGACCGCGTTGGAGAGCAGGTTCAGGAGCACCTGGCGCAGGCGGCCTCGATCCCCGTTGACGGTGGCGGGTACATCGGCGTCGACCCAGTGGCTGATCTCGATCCCTTTGGCGCGAGCCTGCCCGGCCAGCACCAGGCACGCCTCCTCTACGACGTCGCGGAGCTTGAAGTCGGTCGGGTCGAGCTCCATCTGCCCCGCTTCGATCTTTGAGAAGTCGAGCACGTTGTTGATGACGCTCAGCAGGGCCTCGCTCGAAGCAGTGAGGGCGTTTGCGTACTCGCGCTGCACCGGATCGAGCTCCGTGTCGCGAAGCAGATTGGCCATTCCGACGACGCCGTTGAGCGGAGTGCGAATCTCGTGGCTCATGTTCGCTACGAACTGGGACTTCACACGCGAGGCAGCGAGCGCCTCCGCGACGGCCCGCTTCTGCGCGGTGATGTCCGTCGCGATGCCTCCGATCGCGTCCGCGCCGTTCTCGTCGTGCATCGGAAACTTCACCGACAGGAACGTGTGCATGCCGTCGGGGAGGGGAAAGTCCTGCTCGAAGGAGACCGGCACGCCACCCTTCAGCACGGCTTCGTCGGCGGCGCGTACCGAGTCGCCGACCTCGCCGGGCGAGAGCTCCTGCTCGGATTGGCCGACGATGTCCGAGATGCGCACGCCGCGCACTCGCGCAAGCTCGCGGTTGACGAGCAGGTAGCGGCTCTCGGCGTCCTTGATGAAGATCAGCGAAGTGGCGTTGTCGAGGATCCGCTGGAAGCGATCGGTCATGACCTTCAGTTTCTGTTCGCGCTCACTGAGGGCCTGGGACATCGAGTTGAATGCCAGTCCGAGAGCCCTGACCTCGCCGTGACCGCCGCAGGAAACCGTCAGCGCGGTAGCATCGTCGCCGGTCTTCGCCACCGCTTGGGCCACCCGTCGCATCGGCGAGAGCACCGACCTGGCGAGGTAGAACGCGAGTCCGACCAGCAGCAGCGCCACGAGCACGAAGCCGCCACCGGCAACGGTCATAGCTGTGGTCGCGCTGGACGCGCGCGCACGGCGGTGGCGCGCGGTCTCGAGCTGCTGTTGGCCCTCGAACGTCGCAAAGCGCTGGCGTAGAGAGTCGACCAGCTGCTTTCCCTGTGCGGTGATCGCGTCTCGCTGAGAGGCCGGTGGGATATGTCTTGCGCTGGCCAACGGCATCGCGTAGCTCTGCTCGTAGGACTTGACAGCTGCCGAAAGCGAGCTTGCCCGCGCAAGCTGTGCACGGTCACCAGCAACCTCGCGTTCGATCTGTGGAAGGTGCACCGCGAGGCTTGCCAGCCCCTGCGTGTAGGGCTCCAGGAAGCCGCGTTGACCTGTCAACAGGTAACCCCGGATCCCCGTCTCCACATCGATAACCGAGCGCTCCGAGGTGATCGCGAGCAGCGACACTTCGTTCGAGTGTCGTGTCTCGTCTCCGGCGTGCAGAAGCGAGCTGATGCTCAGCGCAAGCACCGCGAACACGACACCGACGACGAGCAGCACCGCTGCGAACGCGCTGAACACGCCCGTCCGCAGGCTTCCTTTTCCCAGCAGTGCGATTAGTCGAGCGGACGTACGCACGTCATTCTCGGGCTGGGACGCGCATCACGCGCGGGTCAGGAGCCCGCGCCGTGGACTTGCCCGTGCGCTCGGATCGATTCGGTCAGCGAATCTGCGAGCTCGTGCGGGGAGACACCCTTGCGGCAGTAGGACACCGCACCGGCCGCGATCAGATTGCGGACCAGTCCGTCGGACTCGTCCGCGGAGAGCACCACGATCGCTGTCTCCGGCGCAACCGAGACGATCCCGTTGACCGCCCATGCGCCGCCACCCTTCGGCATGTCCACATCGATCAGCGCCACGTCCGGCCGGCTGCTCTGGGCGAGCGAGACCGCCGACTCCCCGTCGTTGGCCACGCCGACTACCTCGAACGCCTCGCCGAGCGCCATGCTCAGCATCGAGCGCACGACGGGATCGTCGTCGGCGATCATCAGCCGTGGGCGCGTTCCAGATGAGGCCATAGCTCATGTCACGGTGCATCGGCACATGTGCCGCTGGGCTTGACCTCGGGCCCCAGGGCTAAGCGTGCGCATGTCGTGGCACGATCTCATGGGTTCAAGAAAAGGGGTTGCTGTGCCGAAAAGGCACGCATGGACCTGGATGCCCGGAAACGGACGCCGCTCGCCCGGGGCCTCGCGCCCTTTGCGGCCGCCGCCGCGCTCACGTGGATCGCCGTGATCGTCGGCAGCTCGATCGACTGGACGCTCTATGCGATCGCCACCGCGCTGCTGCTCTTTGCCGGCGCTCTGGGCGCGCTTCATGACCGGACCGGATGGACCGCCCGGTTCGGCGGAACGCTCTCCTCGCTGATCTTCCTTGCTGCCGTCGCGCTGCTGCGCAACTCCGCCGGAGGTATCGCCTCAGGCGCTGCCGTGGTCGCGCTGATACCCGTGTTCTACACCGCGCTCTACAGCGAGAGCCGCGCTCAGCTCTACATCGTGCTCGCCGGCATGACCATCTTCTATCTCGCGCCGATCGTCATCGTCGGACCGCCCGCCTACCCGCACACGCAGTACCGCGCCGCGCTGTTGACCGTCGCGGTCAGCTCGATCATCGGGCTGGTGACCCGCCGCCTGGTGGACGACGTCCGCGATCAGGCCGGCGAGGCGCTGAGCAGGGAGCGCATGTTGGGCCAAGTCAATGAGGTCGTCAGGAGCCTCCACAACAGCTCCCAGGCACGCATCGATGTCTGCGAGGCGGCCAGGACGATCGGCGAAGGCACGATGGCGATCCTGTACGAGCCGGTGCACGGCACCGGCATGTTGCGCGTCACGGCCACAGCCGGTCTCGGTGCGCCCGAGATCGAGATCTCAGCGCTCGAGCGCAGCGCCGTCAGCGAAGCCTTCGCCTCCGGGCGAGCATTGCTGATCGGCAAGGACGCCGAATCGCACGTCCGCAGCGTCGAGCTGTGGCGGGTTGCGGGCAGGCCCACGTCGATCCTCTACGAGCCGCTCATGCGGGGAGCCGAGCCGCTCGGAGTGCTGGTCGTCGGCTGGCAGAACCAGACGCGGGCCGAGGGTCCCCGCGCCACCGTCGTAGCACTGCTCGCACACGAGGCGGCCGGCGTGATCGAGCGGGCCGACACACTCAGCGAGCTGACCGACATGGCCAGCACCGATCCCCTCACCGGCCTACCGAACCGCCGCGCCTGGGATGCGCGCCTGAACCACGCTTTGAACGCCGGTCAGGACTTCACCGTGGCGATGCTCGACTTCGACCACTTCAAGGAGCTCAACGACACTCACGGGCACCCGGCCGGCGACCGCCTGCTCAAGGAGACCGCCGCCATCTGGCGCGAGCAGTTGCGCACCGGTGACCTACTGGCCCGCCTCGGCGGCGAGGAGTTCGGGCTGTTGCTGCTCAACTGCGACCCGGCCCGCGCGACCGAGGTCATCGAGCGGCTACGCAAGCTCAGCTACAGCGGTCGCACCTGCTCGGCGGGATTCGCAGCGCGGCGGGCGGGGGAGAGCGCCGAGGCCGTGATCGCCCGCGCTGACGCCGCTCTCTACGAAGCCAAGACCTCCGGGCGCGACCGCGTCTGCATGAGCGCCTGAGCGCGGCGCTGTGCCCGTGCGCGCCTGCCGCCCGCTCACTCGATTCGCGTCGTCGGCTCGCTGGCCGAGCGCTGGTCTGGGAGGTTGATCTCCACGCCGGCCGGAGGATCGACATGGCCCGCGAGCAGCGGGTCCTCGGTCTCTCCCATCCATCGCATCAAGCGCTCGCTCAGATCGTTGCGCACCTCGGCGTAGGCGGGCTGCGCGAGCACGTTGTTGGCCTCGTTGGGATCGAACAGCAGGTCATAGAGCTGCTCTTTGGGAATCTCGCGCTCGGCCCAGCCGTTGCGTATCAACAGCTCCTTGCTGGGACCGTCGTCGGTGTTGGGCAGCACCGGCGTGGCGCGATCGCCCCAGCGGCGGATGTACTTGTGGCGGGTCGTGCGGATCGCGCGCTGGGGCTCGTAGGCGGCGTGCCAGGTCGAGCCGGCGAATATCTCTTCGCGCGCGCTGCGTGCATGCCCGTGCAGGAGCCCCATCAACGACACGCCCTGCAGGAACGGCGGCCGTGGCAGGCCGAGGTACTCGCAGATCGTGGGGTACAGGTCGATGTGTGAGACGAGCGCGTCGTTCACGCGACCACCGCTGAACGGATGCGGGCCGCGCAGGATCAGCATCACGCCGAGACCGCGGTCATACAGGGTCGCCTTGGCCCCGGGAAAGGGCATCCCATGGTCGGTGGTGAAGATGATCAGCGTCTGATCGGCCATGCCCGAGGCGTCCAGCTCGTTGAGAACCATGCCCACGCCGTGATCGAGCGAGCGCGCGCTCGCCTTGAAGGCCGCGACGTCGCCGCGCACCTCCGGCGAGTCGGGCAGGTTTGGGGGCGGCTTTGAGTACTGCACGTCGCGCAGCGATCCCGGCCCGAGGAATTCGCGGTGGGTCTCGAAGAAGCCGACCGACAGGAACAGCGGCCGCGAGCGCGGCCGGCGCAGCACCTCCATCGCCAGCGGCGCCACCGTCTCGACGCGCGTGGTGGGGATCCTCATCACCTCGTCGTAGCCGATCACGCCGGGCTCCTTGGAGATGTGCTGCTCGCCGATCAGGGTCGAGGTGTAGCCGACATCGCGCAACGTGTGCACGATGTGGTGGCTGTAGTCGCGCAGCGACCAGCCGCGGTGGGCCAGGCCGAGCATCCCGTTGCTCTGCCCGTACTGGCCGGTGAGCAGGCAGGCGCGGCTGGCCGAGCAGGTGGGCGCCGCGCAGAACGCCTGGCGAAAGAGCACTCCCTGGTCGGCCAGCGCCTGCACGTTGGGCATCGGCACGGGCTCGCCATAGGGCTGGATGTAGCGCCCGGTGTCGTGCGAGTGCAGGTAGAGGATGTTAGGTAGAGCCATGTTCTTCACTTAACCAATGTAATAGATGGCGTAGAGTTGGCGGCGGTGGCCCCGATGCTCTCCTACCTGGTGTGCGCAACCCCGCGCAGCGGCAGCACCCTACTGTGCCACGAGCTGAACCGGACCGGCGTGGCCGGCCATCCGGAGGAGTACTTCGAGGCGTTGCACCGCTCCGGGCTGCCGCGGCGCCCGCACGAGTACTTCGATCCCGAGCGCCACGCCAACATCGTCGAGCGCCTGGCCTACCGCGAGATGCCCGACCGCGCAGCCAAGCCAAACCCGCTGTGGCACCCGCAGACCTACGACCGCTATCTCGCCTGGGCGCTGAGCGAGGGCACCACGCCGAACGGTGTCTTCGGCGCGAAGCTGATGTGGGGCTACCTGGGCGACTTCGCTCAGCTGCTGCGCGGCATCGAAGGCATGGGTGCCCGCCCGCTGCCGGAGCTGCTCGCACGCGCGTTCCCGGGCCTGCGCTACGTGCAGATCACCCGCCAGGACAAGGTGCGCCAGGCGGTCTCACTGTGGAAGGCCGTGCAGACGCAGGCCTGGAAGCGCGAGCCCGGGGAGCAGGTCGCGGGGGTCGTCGAGCCGGTCTTCTCCTTCCGGGCGATCAACTATCTCGTGCGCGAGCTGACCGCACACGACGCCTCCTGGGACGCCTACTTCCTCGGCCTCGGCTACGAGCCGCTGAAGGTCACCTACGAGGAGCTCGCGCAGGACACCGAGGGCGTGGTGCGCAGCGTGCTCGAGCATCTTGGGATCCCCGTGCCCGAAACGCTCACGCCCGCCACGCCGCGGTTGTCGGTGCAGGCCGATCAGGTCTCAGAAGAATGGGTGCGCCGAGTACACGCGCACCTCGCCGCGCTCGAGGACCCCGAGCCCATCTGAGATGGCTATCCCTGCGAGCGCTGCGCCCGTTCGACGTGTTCGCCGAGCGCTCCCAGCGTCACATCCAGCGCGTCGGCTATGCGCCTCACGGTCGTCCAGGTCGGGTTGGCGTGGCCGCGCTCGATGCGCGCGAAGGCGGCCACTGTCAGCCCCGACCTGTGTGCCAGATCCTCTTGCGTCTCGCCGCGCTCGATGCGCAGGCGTCGAACGGTCGTCGCAAAGGCCGCATCCGTCTGCTTGGGGGCTGACATAGTTAGAAACATCGCACCTCACGAGTAGCAAGATCCAGTCAGCCGACTGCTGGTATCGTGCTGCTGTCACGCCATCCCCACAGAAGGCGCTGGCCGGTCGGCATCGGCGCGACGCTCGTGCCGATGCCGACCACTTTGTTTCTCAGGTGAGCTTCATCCAAAGGAGTGCGCGAGACGTCGTGGATGCGCCGCGCGCCGCCGCTGCGCGACGCAGGCCCCAGCCTGCGCCCGAGGTCTCAGGCGGTGCTCGGCAGGCGGTACTTGCGGGTTCTTGGGCAGCGCTCGAGCAACCCCGGCTCGACCAGCGTGAGCGCGTAGCGATGCGCTGTGCTTGGGCTCATCCCCAGCTCTCCCGCCAGTTCGACGATTCCCCGCGAATCGCCGTCGGGTCCGAAGCAGGTCAGGATCGAGAGGCCACGCAGCAGCGAGCGCGACAGCCGCGAGTCGGTCGTGTCGCTGGGCATGTAGGCGGGCGCCGGGCGGGGCTCGCGCTCTAGCGGCGCGCGCAGTGAGCCCAAGACGAGCGTCGCGAGCGTGGGGGTGCGGCTGTCGACGGCCGCTCTCACGACCTGATCGACCTGGGTGGGGGAGAGGGCGATCGAGATCGCCTGCGGCGGCTGGCTGCGCATGTGTCGATGATCGCAGCTGTAGACAGACGTCTGCAATCGTGTGTTTTTCAATCGTGCGGGTGGCCCACAGAGCGGTCGCTCGGCGCCCCAACCGGGCGACCGCGACGCCGGAAATGCTTGTGCGTGCAATCATCGTCGGCGTGAGCGAGATCGCCGTCACCGAGTACACGGACCCTGGCTGCCCGTTTGCCTACTCGGCCAGCCCCGACCTGGCGGTGCTCCGCTGGCGCTACCGCGAGCAGCTGCGCTGGCGGATTGTCACGATCGGCCTGGCCGAGGACCCAGAGCGCTACGTCCAGGCCGGCTACACGCCGACACGCATGGTGATCGGCAACCTCGAGTTTCGCCGCCGCTACGGCATGCCGTTCCTGAGCGCTCCGCGCGCACGCGTCGCCGCCACCACCCGCGCCTGCCGCGCGATCGTGGCCACGCGCCTGCTCGACCCGGCGCGCGAGTACGACGTGCTTCGCGCCCTGCAGCTCGCCTGGTTCACCACCACGCTCGTGCTCGACCGGGACGAGGACATAGCCAAGGCGCTCGCGGACCTGGAGGGCCTGGACGTGGACGCGATCGTGGCTGCGATCGAAGCCGAGGCCACGATCGCCGCCTACGAGCAGGACAAGCTCCAGACGCGCACCGCCGAGGGCGGCCCGACGCACTTCCAGGGAAAGGCCCGCCAGACCGACGGGCCGGTGCGCTTCTCGGCTCCCTCGCTCGTGTTCGAGACCGATGACGGCCGGCGCCTGGAGGCCGGCGGCTTCCAGTCGATCGGCGCCTACGACGTGCTGATCGCCAACCTCGATCCCACGCTCGAGCGCCGCGCGCCGGCCGAGGAGCCGCTGCAGGCGCTGCAGGCGTTCCCCGCGGGCCTCGTCACCCAGGAGGTCGCAGCGGTCATGACTCAGAACAACCAGGAGCCCGACCGCGCCGGCGCGGAGAGCGCTCTGATCGCGCTCCTCGGCGAGGGAGCCGTTCGCCGCACCGCGCTGGGCGACGACGCCCTCTGGCAACTCGCCTGACTCCGCCGTGCCCCAGGCGGGTAGCCTCAGCGCCTGAGATGTCGATCACGGTCACACTTCCCGACGGCAACGTCCTCGAGCTGCCCGACGGTTCCAGCGGCGCAGATGCTGCTGCTGCGATCGGTCCGGGCCTGGCGCGGGCTGCGCTCGCGATCGAGGTCGGCCACCCCGAGGCGGGCGAGCGGGCCGAGCTGCGCGACCTCTCGCGCGCGCTGCCGGACGGGGCGCGCGTGTCGATCCTCACCGCCAAGAGCGGTGAGCAGGCGCTCGCGCTGATCCGCCACGACGCCGCGCATGTGCTCGCCGCGGCCGTCATGGAGCTCTATGACGGCGTCAAGATCTCGATCGGGCCGCCGATCGCAGACGGCTTCTACTACGACTTCGAGTTCCCCGCCGGCATTACCGTCTCCGAGGCCGACTTTCCCCGCATCGAAGAGCGCATGCGTGCCCACGTCAAGGCCGCCGAGCCGTTCGAGCGCCGCGACATCGGCGTCGCCGAGGCGCGCGAGCGCTTCGTGGCCGAGCGCCAGGATTACAAGGTCGAGCTGATCGACGATCTCGTCGCGGGCGCCGCTGCGGGGGATCCGCTCGAAAGCGTCTCGCTCTACAGCAACGGTCCTTTCACCGACCTCTGCCGCGGGCCGCACGCGCCGAGCACTCGGACGGTCGCAGCCTTCAAGCTCGCGTCGGTCGCCGGCGCCTACTGGCGCGGAGACTCCGACCGCACGATGCTCACTCGCATCTACGGCACCGCGTTCTTCTCCAAGGGCGATCTGGCCGAGCACCTCGAGCGCGTCGAGCAGGCCAAGGCGCGCGACCACCGCAAGCTCGGACGCGAGCTCGATCTGTTCATGTTCTCGGAGGTCTCGCCCGGCAGCCCGTTTTGGAAGCCTGCCGGGATCGCGGTGTGGAACGCGCTGAGCGCCCTGTGGCGCGATCAAAACCGCAGCCGCGGCTACCGCGAGGTCAAAACGCCGATCCTCTTCGACGTCGAGCTGTTCAAGCAGTCGGGGCACTGGGACACCTACCGCGACCACATGTACTTCACCGACGTCGAGGAGCGCCCGATGGGCCTGAAGCCGATGAACTGCCCGGCTCACATCCAGATCTACAAGGACGCCCGCCACTCCTACCGCGACCTGCCGATCCGCTACTCCGAGCAGGGGCTGGTTCACCGCCACGAGCCGAGCGGGACGCTGCATGGCCTGATGCGCGTGCGTCACATCACCCAGGACGACGCGCACATCTTCTGCACCGAGGACCAGGTACAGGAGGAGGTCGTGCAGTGCCTGCGCTTCGGCTTCTTCCTGTATGACCTGTTCGGCTTCGAGCCGCGCCTGGAGCTCTCGACGCGCCCGCAGAAGCGCATCGGCAGCGATGAGATGTGGGATCGCGCCGAGGGCGCGCTCGCGGGCGCGCTCGACAGCGAGGGCCTCGGCTACGAACTGAACCCCGGCGACGGCGCCTTCTACGGCCCGAAGATCGACCTGCACATGACCGACTCGCTCGGGCGCTCGTGGCAGTTGGGAACGGTTCAGCTCGACTACTCGATGCCGGAGCGCTTCGACCTGCTCTACACCGGTGCCGACAACGACGAGCACCGTCCGGTCATGATCCACCGCGCCCTGATGGGGTCCTTCGAGCGCTTCATCGGGATCCTGATCGAGCACTACGCTGGCGAGCTGCCGGTGTGGCTGGCGCCGGTGCAGGCGATCGTGCTGCCCGTCTCGGACCGCTTCAGCGAGCATGCGGCCTCGGTCAGAGACAGCCTGCTCGAGCAGGATGCCCGCGTCGAGCTGGATCGGCGCAGCGAGTCGATCGGGCGCAAGATCCGCGAGGCTGAGCTGCGAAAGATCCCGTACATGCTGATCGTCGGCGAGCGCGAGCAGGGCGACGGGACGGTCTCCGTACGCGCGCACCGCGACGGCGACATCGGAGCGATGCCGGTCGAGCAGTTCGCCCAGCGGCTGCGTGGCGAGCTATACTCGCAGGCGTTGAAGCCCAGCCCATCCTCAGAGCGCCGCGTCTAGCATTCACTTGACGCCTGGCCACACAAGCTAGTGCCGGTCCCACGCAGGTTCGACCGACGCCCGCCCGAGCGGGACACGACGAGGATCAACGAGCGCATACGTGTGCCCGAGGTGCGTCTGATCGACGATGAGGGCGCGCAGGTCGGCGTGTTGAAGACAGCCGACGCACTGGCCTTCGCCCAGGAACGCGAACTCGACCTCGTCGAGGTCGCACCCGAGGCGCGCCCGCCCGTCTGCCGCGTGCTCGACTACTCCAAGTACAAGTACGAGCAGGCCCAGAAGGTCAAGCAGGCGCGCAAGCACCAGCAGCAGATCACCGTGCGTGAGATCAAGTTCCGGCCGAAGATCGCCGAGCACGACTACGACACCAAGAAGCACCACGTCGAGCGCTTCCTCAAGCACAAGGACAAGGTCAAGGTCACGATCATGTTCCGCGGCCGCGAGGTCACCCACCCCGAGCGCGGCACGATGATCCTCGACCGCCTCGCCGAGGAGCTCGCAGAGATCGGCGTGGTCGAGCAGCGTCCGATGCAGGAAGGACGCAACATGACGATGATGATGGCGCCCTCCAAAGCGGTGCTCGCGGGACGCACGGGCGAGGACGCGGGCGAGGGCGAGCACGACGATCACCCCGACCACGCCGCCGGCGACGTGGCCTCCGGCGCCGAGGCGCTGCTCGGCGAGAAGGTGGCCGACGAAGCGCTGGAGCTACCCGCCGACGCCGGCCCGACAGCTGCGCCGGAGCGTGAGCCCGAGCCCGAGCCGCCAGCCCCGCCGAGCGCCGAGCCCGAGCAGGAGCCCGCGAGCGACGCGGGTGCGGAGAGCCCTGCCGCGACGGGCGAGCAGCCCGTCTTGGACGGTGGCGCCCCTGCCGCGGGCACACCCGTGTCATAATCCTCCGCCGAGGACCCATGCCCAAGATGAAGACCCACTCCGGCGCGAAGAAGCGCTTCAAAGTCACCGCCAACGGCAAGGTGCGCGGACGCCACCCCTTCACGAGTCACATCCTCGAGAAGAAGTCGCCCAAAAAGAAGCGCGCGCTCGGTCGCCCGGCGATCGTCAACGAGCATGACGTGCCACGCATCAAGCGGATGCTGGGGGTGGGCAAGTGACCCGCGTTAAGCGCTCGGTCAACGCGCGCAAGAAGCGCCGTGCGACGCTCGAGCTGACCAAGGGCTTCCGCGGCGAGGCGCACTCCAACTACAGACGCGCCAAGGAGGCGCTGCTCAAGGCAGACGCCTACGCCTACCGCGACCGGCGCAACCGCAAGCGGGACTTCAGGCGCCTGTGGATCACGCGGATCAACGCCGCGGCGCGCATCAACGGCATGAGCTACTCACAGCTGATGCACGGCCTCAAGCTGGCCGGTGTCGAGCTCGACCGCAAGGTGCTGGCCGACATCGCGGTGCGCGACGCCGACACCTTCCGACGTTTCGCCGAAGTCGCCCGCGAGGCGTCGGCTGCCTGACCTCCGGAGCGCCGGAGAAGCCGGCAGATCGACAGACAGCCTCCCGGGCGTCGTTCCTGACAAGGACGGCGCCCTTTTTGTTTCCCTGAAACCCCGCCACCACAAAGCGCAGAGCCCATGAGCCAGATCGCCTCCCAACAGAACCCACGCCTGAAGGCATTGCGCCGCCTGCACACCAAGCGCGAGCGCTCGCGCCAGGGACTGTTCATGGCCGAGGGCGAGGACCTGATCGCGGCCGCGCTGCGCAGCGGCCGCGAGTCGCGCGAGGGCTACCGCCTCACCGGATCGGGTCTCGGCGGCGAGGACTACGTCGATGTCGAGCGCTCCGCGCTGGCGAGCGTGTCCGCGCTCGGCTCCGGCTCGCGCGTGATCGCCGTCTACGAGCAACACTGGAGTGAGCCAGTCGGGCCGCTGTGCGTCTACCTGCACGGCGTCGCGGACCCCGGCAACGTGGGCACGGTGCTGCGCAGCGCGCAGGCGTTCGGCGCCAGCTGCGTCGCCTTCGGACCGGGCTGTGCGGACCCGCACGGGCCCAAGGCGGTGCGCGCGAGCATGGGCGCGATCTTCGCCGTGGCGATCGCGCGCGTGAGCAGTCTCGCGGAGCTGCCCGGCGCGCTGATCGCCCTCGAGGCCGACGCGCCGGAGCCGCTGCGCGGGCCGATCGCCCCCGCCGGCGCAGCGGTCACGCTGCTGATCGGCTCAGAGCGCCACGGGCTGCCAGCCGAGGTGCTCGCGGCCAGCGACCGTCGTGCGCGGATCCCGATCGCCAGCGAGTCGTTGAACGCGGCGATGGCAGCGACCGTGTCGCTGTACGAGATGACCCGCCGACCATCTAGGGTCCCCGCGTCATGATCGATCGGATCGAACAGCTGCGCGGCGAGGCCGAGAGCGAGATCTCACAGGCCGCCACCAGCGAGCAGCTGCAGGAGCTGCGCGTGCGCCACCTCGGCCGCAAGGCACAGCTGCCGCGGTTGCTGCGCGAGGTCGCGACGCTGCCCGCCGAGCAGCGCGGCGCGGTCGGCAAGGCCGCAAACGCCGCGCGCCAGACGCTCGAGGCGCTGATCGCAGCGCGCCAGGAGCAGCTCGCCGGCGCGGAGCTCGAGCGCAGCCTGCTCTCGGACCGGGTCGACGTGAGCCTGCCGGGCGCCCCGCCGCAGCCGATCGGGCGCCTGCACGTGCTCACAGCCACCCGGCGCGAGCTCGAAGACATCTTCCTCGGGCTCGGCTTCACCGTGATGGAGGGCCCCGAGGTGGAGAGCGTCCACTACAACTTCGACGCGCTCAACCACAGCCCCACGCATCCCGCCCGAGCGCGCACCGACACCTTCTACATCACGCCCGAGTCGGTGCTGCGCACGCACACCTCGCCAATGCAGGTACGCGCGATGGAGGCCCACCCACCGCCGCTGTACGTGGTCATCCCCGGCCGCGTCTACCGCCCCGACTCCGACGCCACGCACACCCCTCAGTTCCACCAGATCGAGGGGCTGGCGGTCGACCGGGACATCACGCTCGCCGACCTCAAGGGAACGCTGCTGGAGTTCGCCCGCGCGGTCTTCGGCGAGCGCCGCGACGTGCGCCTGCGGCCGCACTTCTTCCCCTTCACCGAGCCGAGCGTCGAGGTCGACGTGTCCTGCTTTCACTGCGACGGCAAGGGCTTCCTGCGCGACGGAGCACGCTGCTACCTGTGCAAGGGCGAGGGCTGGCTGGAGATCCTCGGCGCGGGCGAGGTCGACCCCAACGTCTACGCCCACGTGCCGACCACGGCCGCCAACGCGCCGGGCTATGACCCCGAGAAGGTCCAGGGGTTCGCGTGGGGACTGGGCGTCGAGCGGATCGCGATGCTCAAGCACGGCATCCCCGACCTGCGCCTCTACTACGAGAACGACTTGCGCTTCCTGGAGCAGTTCCGGTGAGGGTGCCGCTGCCATGGCTGCGCGAATACTGCGACCCCGATCTCGACGTCGGCGCGATCGAGGAGCGCCTGACGATGACCGGAACGAAGGTCGAGGCGATCCACCACCATGGCGTGGCGTCGACCGAGGGCTTCGTCGTGGGGCGCGTGCTCGAGGCCGTGCAGCACCCCGACGCCGACCGCCTGAAGCTCTGCACCGTCGACCTCGGCGACGAGAACACCGGCCCGGCGACGATCGTCTGCGGGGCGCCCAACGTGGCCGCCGGACAGACGGTTGCCGTGGCGCGCCCGAACGCGGTGATGCCCGACGGCACGAAGCTGCGCAAGGCGAAGCTTCGTGGCGTGGTGTCCGAAGGCATGATCCTGTCCGAGAGCGAGCTCGAGATCGGATCCGGGGGAGAGGGAATATTGGTGCTCGACGATGCGCTGCTGGACGCCGAGCTCGCGCCCGGCACCCCGCTGGCGCAGGTGCTTGCGATCTCGATCGACGTGCTCGAGCTCGAGATCACGCCCAACCGCCCCGACTGCCTCGGCGTCCATGGCGTCGCGCGCGAGCTCCACGCTGCCACCGGCGCCGCGCTCGCACAGCCACCCTGGAGCGAGGACCCAGGTTCTGCCGGGGAGCTGAGCGGCGTGCAGGTGAGCGTGCAGTGCCCCGAGCTGTGCCCGCGCTTCACCGCCCGCGTCTTTGAGCACGTCACGATCGCGCCCTCGCCGCCGTGGCTGAAAGCAAGGCTCGCCGCGGCCGGGCAGCGCACGATCAACAACGTCGTCGACATCACCAACTACGCGATGCTGCTCAGCGGCCAGCCGCTCCACGCCTTCGACCTCGACCGCGTTGCAGGCCAACGCCTGACAGTGCGCCGCGCGCGCGAAGGCGAGCGCGTGCAGACGCTCGACGGCCAAACACGCACGCTCGACGGCGAGATGGTGGTGATCGAGGACGCCGACGGGCCGACGTCGATCGCGGGGGTGATGGGCGGCGCGCGCTCGGAGGTGCAGGCGGACACTACGCGGGTGCTGCTCGAGGTCGCCAGCTGGAGCGGGCCCAACATCCACCGCACCTCCTGGACGCTCGGACTTCGCAGCGAGGCCTCGGGACGCTTCGAGAAGGGCCTGCAGCCGGAGCAGTGCGACCACGCGCAGGCGATCGCCACCCGGCTGATGATCGAGCTGGGTGGTGCGAGCGTCGCCCCCGGCACGATCGACATCGGCCCCGAGCCTGCGCCGCCGGCGCAGATCGACCTGCGCGCGGCGCGTGTCCGCGACATCCTCGGTGTCGAGGTGCCGATCGCCCGCCAGGCGGAGATCCTCGCCGCGCTGGACTTCGCCACGCGCCCTGCGCCCGGGGGCCTGCAGGCGAGCGTTCCGGCACTGCGCCGCGACGACGTCACGCGCGAGGTGGACCTGATCGAGGAGGTCGCCCGCATCGACGGACTTGAGCGCCTGCCGGCCACGCTGCCCGCCCGTCGCGGCGCAGCCGGGCGCCTGACCCACGCCCAGCGCGTCCGTCGTGCGGCCGAGGACGCCATGGTGGGGCGCGGCCTGCACGAGATCATCGGCTGGAGCTTCACCGAGCCGGCACTGCTCGACCGCCTGCGGCTGGGACCCGAGCACCCGCTGCGCGAAGTGCTGGCCGTCGAAAACCCGCTCTCGGACGGACAGTCGATCATGCGACCAACGCTCCTGGGCTCGCTGCTGGACGCCGCGCGCCACAACGTCGCCCGCAACGGTCCCGATGTTGCGATCTTCGAGTCGGGCACCGTCTACCGGACCGGCAGCGAAGGACGACTCGCCGACGAGCACCACGCACTCGGCGCGCTGCTGAGCGGCTCGCTGACCCAGCGCTCCTGGCGCGGGCCGCAGGTCGAAGCCGACTTCTTCGCCGCTAAGGCGCTGCTCGCGGCGATGCTCGAGCACTTCCACATCGACTGGTCTGTCCAGCCCCGCGAGTGGCCGTTCCTGCACCCCGGCCGTAGCGCCGCGGTGCTCGCCGTCGGCGCGAGCGCCGAGACGCCGCTCGCACTCGGCTTCCTCGGCGAGCTGCACCCGCTCGTGGCAGCGCAGTGGGACCTCGGGCGCACCGCCGCGTTCGCCGTCGATCTCGGCAAGCTCACCGCAGCGGCACCGCCGGTGCTCACCTTCGAGGCGTTCGGCTCGTTCCCCTCGCTGCGCCAGGATCTCGCCGTGACGCTGCCCGAGTCGGTCCCCGTCGCCGACGTGCTCGCGCGCGTACGCCAACAGGCCGGCCCGCTGCTCACAGACGTGGAGGTGTTCGACGTCTACACGGGCGCGCAGGTGGGGGAGGGGCGGCGCTCGCTGGCGCTCGCGCTGAGCTTCCGCTCGCCCGAGGCGACGCTCACCGACGAGGACATCGCGCCAGTGCGCGAGCGGATCGTCGGCGCGCTGAGCGAGATCGGAGGTGAGCTGCGTGGCTGAAGAGCGCACCCAACCGCACAGCCGGGACGCGCCGCGCGTGATCGTCGCGGGCGCCACCGGCTTCGCAGGCGCGCTCGCCGCGCACCTGCTCTGGCGCCACCCCGACTTCCAGCTCGTGGCGATCACAGGGCGCTCCGAGCAGGGCCGGCGCCTGGAGGAGCTGTATCCGCGTTACCGCGTCGCGCTTGCGATCGAAGCGCTCGACGTCGAGCGCCTGGAGGGCATCGACGCCGCGATCGTCGCTTACCCCCACGCGGCCGCGGCGCCAACCGTCGCCGCTCTGCACGAGCGCGGCGTGCGTGTCGTTGACCTGAGCGCAGACTTCCGCCTGCGCTCGCAGGCGACATATGAGCGCTGGTATGGCGAGCACCCGCGACCCGAGCTGATCGCGAAGGCCGTCTACGGGCTGAGCGAGCTGCACCGCTCACAGATCGCCGGGGCCGCGATCGTGGCCAACCCCGGCTGCTACCCCACGGCCTCGCTGCTCGCGCTCGCGCCACTCGCTCGCGCGGGGCTGATCGACGATGTCGTGATCGACGCCAAGCAGGGCCTCTCGGGCGCCGGTCGTGTCTTCGACGAGAGCACCCACCTGTCGATGGCAGGCGAGAACATCCTGCCCTACAAGGTCGCCGCCCACCGCCACACGCCGGAGATCGAAGAGCAGCTCGGCCAGCTCGGCAGCGACGTCAAGGTCCAGTTCCAGGCGCATCTCGTGCCGCTCGACCAGGGCGAGATGGCCAGCTGCTATGTGACGCCCACACGGCTGCCGAGCGCCTCCGAGCTGCGCCAGCTCTACAGCGACGCCTACGCTCGTGAGCCGTTCGTCGAGGTTCTCGACCGCCCCCCCGGCACGCGCGAGGTCCAGCAGACGAACCTCTGCCGGATCTTCGCTGCGCGCGACGAGCACACCGGCAAGCTGCTGGTGTTCTCGGCGATCGACAACCTGTGGAAGGGAACCTCCTCGCAGGCGATCCAGAACCTCAACCTGATGTTCGCTCTGCCCGAGACGCGGGGACTCGAATGAGCGCCATCGAGGAGCACCGCGCGGCGCCGGCGTTCTTCCGCTCGCGCTGGGTGCCGGCGCCGGCGCACGTGCGCGAGCTGGGCCTGGGGGCGGGGCTGCCGCAGGGCTTCCGTGCCGCGGGCGTCGCCGCCGGGATCAAGCCCAGCGGCGGCCACGATGTCGGCCTACTCGTCTGTGACGCCGCCGGCCCGGTCAGCGCGGCCCGCTTCACCTCGACCGCCGCGCCGGCCGCTCCGGTGCTGCTCACGCGCGAGCGCTCCCGCCTCGGCGCGCTGCGCGTGGTCCTCGCCAACTCGGGCTGCGCCAACGCCGCCACCGGTCAACGCGGCCTCGATGACGCGGCCAAGACCCAGGGTGCGGCCGCGCTGGCCACCGGCGTCGAGCCGGCCGCGGTGGCGCTCGCCTCGACCGGGGGCATCAGCCACCTGCTGCCGGTCGAGCTGGTGCTGAAGGGGATCCTCGCGGCGCGCCCGCTGCTCAGCCGCGACGGCGACGCCTCCTTCCAGCAGGCGATCCAGACCACGGACGCGTTCGAGAAGCGCGCCAACCTCGAGGTCCAGCTGCCCTCGGGCAGCGTGCGCCTGAGCGCCCAGTGCAAGGGCGCAGGAATGATCTCCCCGCGCTTCGCCACGATGCTCTGCTTCATCGAGACCGACGCCGAGCTTGCTCCCGAGACGGCCGAGCTGCTGCTCGGGGTGTGCGTGAAGCGCTCCTTCGACCGCGCCTCGGTCGACGGGCAGCTCTCGACCAACGACACCGCCATCCTGATCTGCTCCGGAGCGAGCGGCGTGCGCGTGGCACCCGAGAGCGAGGACGAGCTGCGCTTCGGCGAGGCGCTCGATGCGCTGCTGCGGGCGCTCGCGATCATGATGGTCGCCGACGGCGAGGGCGCCGGGCGCAGCGCGCGCGTGCTCGTCCGCGGCGGCGAGGCCAACGAGGTCGAGGCGGTCGCACGCGCGATCGGCAACTCGCCGCTGGTCAAGGCGGCGCTGCATGGAGGCGACCCCAACTGGGGGCGCATCGTGCAGGCCGCCGGCGCGGCGGTGGGCGGGGGCGAGCGGCTGACCGCGCCGCTGGCCATGGACATCTCGATCGAGGGCATCCGGGTCTGCGCCGGCGGCAGCGCGATCGCCCACGACGAGGCTGCGCTGGCGAAGGCCGTTCAGCGCCCGGAGGTCGAGTACGAGCTGGAGCTGCCGGGCGAGGGCGCCGAAACCGAGCTGTTCTTCTCCGATCTCTCGCACGAGTACGTGACGATCAACGCCGACTACACGACATGACGCACGATTCCCGATCGGAGCTCCAATGCGCGACGTAGGCACGCTGCTCGAGGCGCTTCCCTACATCAGGGAGTTCCACGGCAAGACGGTTGTGATCAAGTACGGCGGCGCGGCGATGGAGGACACCCGGCTGCGCGAGGAGTTCGCTCGCGACGTGGTGCTGCTCAAGTACGTGGGGCTGAACCCGATCGTGGTCCACGGCGGTGGGCCTGAGATCACCGGCTACATGGAGCGCCTCGGCCTGCCGGTGGAGTTCGTGGGCGGCCTGCGCGTGTCCGATCGCGACACCGTCGAGGTGGCAAAGATGGTGCTCGTGGGCAAGGTCAACAAGGAGATAGTGCTGCGCTTGAACCGCCACGGCCAGCCCGCGGTCGGTCTCTGCGGCGATGACGGCTCGTTGTTTCGCGTCGCGCGCCGGACCGCTCCCGGCGGCCAGGACATCGGCTTCGTGGGGCGCATCGAGCGCGTGAACATCGGCGTCATCGAGCACATCGCAAGCGACTACATCCCCGTGATCGCCTCGGTCGGAGCCGACCGCGAGGGCGACTCATACAACGTCAACGCCGACGAGGCGGCCGGTGCGGTGGCCGGCGCGCTGGGCGCCTACAAGGTGCTCTTCCTGACCGACGTGGCCGGCTGGCTGGAGGATCCCGCAGAGCCGCAGAGCCTGATCGGCCAGGCGAGCGCCGAGCAGGTCAGGGCCGCCCTGGACGGGCTCGACGGTGGCATGCGCCCGAAGCTCGAAGCGTGTGTCGAGGCGATCAACAACGGTGTCAGCGCGGCGCACATCCTGGACGGACGGATCGCGCACTCGCTGCTGCTGGAGCTGTTCACCGACGCTGGGATCGGCACCAAGATCGAGGCCGCCTCGTGAGCCTCGCCGAGCTGCAGGCGCTCGAGCGCTCGAGCGTGATCCACTCCTACGCCCGCCAGCCGGTGGAGTTCGTGCGCGGCGAGGGCTCGTGGTTGTGGGACGAGCAGGGCAACCGCTATCTCGACTTCCTGTGTGGGATCTCGGTGACCAGCCTCGGCCACTGCCATCCGCGCGTCGTAGCGGCGGTGCGCGAGCAGGTCGGCCGTCTGATGCACACGAGCAACCTCTTCTACACCGAGCCCGCCATGCGCCTCGCGGAGCGCCTCTCGCGGTCCAGCCTCGGCGGCAAGGTGTTCTTCTGCAACTCCGGCGCCGAGGCCAACGAGGCAGCGCTCAAGCTCGTGCGCAAGGCCAGGCGCGCGGGTGAGATCGTGGTCGTGCACGGCGCCTTCCACGGACGCACCTACGGGGCGCTCTCGGCCACGCCGCAGGAGTCCAAGCAGGCGCCCTTCGCGCCGATGCTGCCCGGCTTTCGCGCCGTCGCCGCCGAGCCCGAGGCGCTCACTGCGGCGGTCAACGGACAGACCGCCGCGGTCCTGCTCGAGCCGATCCAGGGCGAGAGCGGCGTGCACGTGCTCTCCGAGGCGCTGCTGGGAGCCGCCCGCAGGGCCTGCGACGAGCACGGCGCGGCACTCGTCTTCGACGAAGTCCAGTGCGGGATGGGGCGTACCGGCACGCTGTGGGCCTATCAGCAGACGGGGGTGGCGCCCGACGCGATCACGGTCGCCAAGGCGCTCGGCGGGGGCCTTCCGATCGGGGCGCTCGTGACCGGCGAGCGGCTGGCCGACGTGCTCCAGCCGGGCGATCACGGTTCGACGTTCGCCGGTGGCCCGGTGATCGCAGCGGCCGCGCTGGCGGCGCTCGAGGTAACCGACGATCCCGCGCTGCTCGGGCGTGTGGCAGAGGCTCGGCCACAAGCTGCTCGCCGACGTCGAGCGACTGGCACACGTCGTATCGGTGCGCGGGCGCGGCCTGATGCTCGCCTGCGAGCTGGACGTCGATGCTCCCGCGGTGGCCCGTCGGGCGCTACTCGAGCAGCGTCTGGTGGTGAACGCCACGGGACCAACCACCCTGCGGTTGCTGCCGGCGCTGAACGTCGGCGAGGAGGAGATCGCCGAGGGCCTGGCGCGCCTGGCCGCGGCGCTCGGGGACTGAGCGGATGCGCCGCGCGCTGGACGACGACTTCGAGCTCGACGACGACCCCTCCCGCGTCGACCTGGAAGCGGTCCACGCCTACATCAGCGGCGAGTCCTACTGGGGACGCGGTCGCACGCGCGAGCTGGTACGCCGCGCCGTGGAGGGCTCGCAGCGGGTCGTTGGCCTCTACCGCGGCGGCGAGCAGGTTGGCTTCGCGCGAGCGGTCACCGACGGCACGACCGTGGCCTACCTGGCCGACGTCTACGTGCTGGAGCCCTACCGGGGACGAGGGCTCGGCATCGAGCTGGTGCGCGAGATGATCGAAGGATCGGCGGGCGGGGGCAGCGGTGAGATCCACTGGCTGCTGCACACCGCCGATGCCGCCGGCCTCTACGCGCGACTCGGGTTTGCCGTCGGCCCGGCGCGCTATCCGTTGATGGAACGCCCCCGCGGCTACGATTCGAGCCCGTGAGCAACCCGCCGGAGATCCCCGTCACGCGCACCGCCTCCTACGAGGCCGATCCCGCGCAGGTCCACCGCGTGCTGCTGCTCTACTCCGGTGGCCTGGACACGAGCGTGATGCTCAAGTGGATCCAGGACTCCTACGAAGCGGAGGTCGTCTGCCTGACGGTCAACCTCGGCCAGCCGGGCGAGGACTACGAGGTGATCAAGGGCAAGGCGCTGATGCTCGGCGCGATCGAGTGCCACGTGGTCGACGCCAGAGAGCAGTTCGCACGCGAGTACATCTCCCCGGCGATCAAGGCCAACGCCCTCTACGGCGGCGGCTACCCGCTGTTCACCGCGCTCGGACGTCCGCTGATCGCGAAGCTCGCCGTCGAGCATGCCCGCAGCAGCGGCTGCGACACGATCGCGCACGGCTGCACCGGCAAGGGCAACGACCAGGTCCGCATCGAGGCCACCGTCGCGACGCTCGCCCCCGAGCTGAAGGTGATCGCCCCCGTGCGCTCGTGGCAGATGGGTCGCGAGGAGGAGATCGCCTACGCGCGCGAGCACGGCATCCCGGTCAAGGGCGGGACCGAGAGCGCTCCGTACTCGATCGACGACAACCTCTGGGGTCGCTCCTCGGAGGGTCGCTGGATCGAGGATCTCGACCACGCGCCGGAGGACGACGTCTTTCAGCTCGTCACCCGCCCCGAGCTGGCGCCCGATCGCCCGCAGCAGGTCGAGCTGGGCTTCGAGCACGGCATACCCGTGGCGCTCGACGGCGAGCGCATGGGTCTCGTGGCGCTGATCGAAGCGGTCGCCGAGATCGCCGCCCGTCACGGCGTCGGCATCGTCGACCACATCGAGGATCGCATCGTCGGCCTGAAGGTGCGCGACATCTACGAGGCGCCGGCCGCTGCGCTCCTGCTCCCGGCCCATCAGGAGCTCGAGCACCTCGTCTGCACGATCCATCAGAACCAGTTCAAGGCCCAGCTCGACCGCCAATGGGCCTACCTCGTCTACGCGGGGCTGTGGTGGGAGCCGCTGCGCACGGACCTCGACGCCTACATGGAGCAGGTCAACCGGCACGTCACGGGCACGATCGGCATGAAGCTCTACAAGGGTCACGCGCGGGTCGTCACGCGCTCCTCGCCCAACGCGGTCTATGACGCCTCGCTGGCCTCGTTCTCGCAGTCCGGAGGGCTGTTCTCGCAGTCCGCCTCGCCGGGATTCATCGAGCTGTGGTCGCTGCAGTCGCGGATGGCCTGGCGGCTGCATAACGAGCAGACATCCGGGTAGGATCAAGGCGATGAACGCCACCGGCTACAAGATCCTCGGCTACACGGTGTGGCACGCCGGCAAGTGGTACGCGTCGCGCCGCCTGCCCTCCTCGCGGGCGCTCGCGCTGTCCGCTGCGAGCATCCTCGGCACGCTCGGCGCGGCCGCGTTGATCGCCCGCCGCCTCGGCGACTGACCGGTGCGCGGCGCAGCAAGCGTCGTCCGGCGCCACCCTTAGTTTCCAGGGCGATGATGCCCGAGGAAAGCGAGACCCACGGAGACCCCGGAATCGGCTCCCAGGGGGCAGGGCTCGGCCACGACGTACCCGGCCGACGCAGCGAGGGCGACCTGCTCGCCGAACGGCGCGCACGCCGTGCCGCCGAGAGCGGGGAGCTGATCCTGACCCGCCGCGCGGAGGCAGCCGAAGCGACCGTGCAGACACTCGAACGCCACGTCGCAACGCTCCAGGAGCGCCTGCTCGACGCCGAGGATGACCTGCGCCGCACGGCCGAGCTGCTCGAGATCGAGAAGACCGCCGCGCTGGAGCGCGAGCACGAGCTGCGTCGCGCCAAGCAGCGTGAGTACGCCGAGCAGCAGCTGCGGGTCGAGACGGAGGACCGCATCGGCGGCCTCGATCGCGAGAGCCGCGCCGAGAGCGAGCTGCTGAGCAACCGCCTCGCCGCCAGCGAGCAGGAGGCGCGCGAGCTGGCCGAGCGCTTGGAGAGCCTGCAGCGCCAGCTCGCCGAGGCCGAGCACGCCGCGGCCGCCGAGCGCACGGGTGTGCGACGAGCCGAAGATGAGCTGCAGGTGCGCCTCGCCGAGCTCGAGCGTCGCACAGATCAGATGCAGCGGGGCCTGGAGCAGGAGCGCACCGCGCGCGAGCGTTCAGAGGCTCTACTCGAGGAGATGCGCGCCGGCAACCAGCGCATGGAGGGGCTCGTCGGCGAGATCAAGGGCCTCCTCGCCCGCCTGGGCTCGGCGATCTCCGCCGCAGCGCGCTCCGAGCGGCCCCAGGCTCAGCCGGCGGGCAACGAGATGGCCGATGCGCTGGCCGCCGCGGTCGAGCGCTTGCGCGCGCGCGCCGAGACCGCTCCGCTGCCCGAGCCGTTGCCCGTACAGCCACCTCTCGTGCGCCCTGCGCACAAGCACAGCATGTCGTGGATCGGGCGCCTGCGAATGAGACGCAAACAGCGGCGCAGCCAATGACGCTGCCCGCTCGGATGCCTAGCATGCAGTCCACGTGAGCACCTCCGCCTGCGCACATCTCCACGTGCACTCCGAGTACTCGCTGCTCGATGGCGCGTGCAAGATCGAGGCCCTTGCCAAGCGCGCCGCGGAGTTCGGCCAGCCGGCCCTCGGGCTGACCGACCACGGCGTCATGAACGGCGCGGTCGAGCTCTACAAGGCCTGCAGGGCGCATGACGTCAAGCCGATCATCGGCTGCGAGATCTATCTCGTCGACGATCACACCACCAGCTCTTCGGTCAAGAGCGAGCGCAACCACCTGACGCTCCTAGCGGCCGACGACGCCGGCTACCGCAACCTCGTGAAGCTCTCCTCGGCGGGCTTCCTCGAGGGCTTGAACCGGGGCAAGCCGACCGTCGATCTGGCCCAGGTCGCGCGTCACTCCGAGGGCGTCATCGCGCTCACCGGCTGCCTTGCCTCGCGCTTCTGCCAGCGCCTGCTCGAGGACCGCCCCGAGGAGGCCCGCGCGCACGCCGACGAGCTGCTCGGCGTCTTCGGTGCCGGCAACGTCTACTTCGAGGTGCAGAAGAACGGCCTGGCCCCGCAGGAGAAGTGCAACGAGGGCATCGTGCGGATCGCGCGCGAGCTCGGCGGCAGCCTGGTGGGCACCGGCGACGTGCACTACCTGCGCCGTCAGGACTACGAACACCACACCGCGCTGCTGTGCGTGCAGACCAAGAGCACGATCGCCGCTCCCAAGCTGACGTTCGACACCAACGAGTTCTACCTGCGCGACAGCCAGGAAATGATCGACGCCTTCGCCGAGTGGCCCGAGGCGATCGCCAGCACGCTCGAGATCGCCGAGCGCTGCTCGGTCGAGCTGGAGCTGGGCAAGCAGCTGATCCCGAGCTTCCCCACCCCCGACGGTAGCGGCGAGCGCGAGTTCCTGCGCGCACGCGTTCAGGAGGGCCTGCGGCTGCGCTACGGCGACCCGCCGCCGGCAGCGGCGCTCGAACGGATGGAGACCGAGCTGGACGTGATCGACCGGATGGGCTTCAACGCCTACTTCCTGATCGTGTGGGACTTCGTCAAGTACGCCAAGGAGCAGGGCATCGCGGTCGGTCCCGGGCGTGGCTCGGCGGCCGGCTCGATCGTGTCCTACTGCCTGGCGATCACCGACGTCGATCCACTCAGCTACGACCTGCTGTTCGAGCGCTTCCTGAACCCCGAGCGCGTCTCGATGCCGGACATCGACATCGACTTCTCGGTGCGCGGGCGCGAGCAGGTGATGCGCTACGTGACCGAGAAGTACGGACGCGAGTCGGTCGCGCAGATCGTCACCTTCGGCAAGATGTTCCCGCGCGCGGCCACCCGCGACGCGGCGCGCGTGCTCGGCTACGACTACGGCGCCGGAGACCGCCTGGCGAAGCTCATCCCCGATCCGATCATGGGTCGCTCGCCGTCGTTCGAGGAGTGCCTGAAGGCCGGCCAGCCGCTGCGCAAGGCCTGCGACGAGGACCCCACCGCCCGCCAGATCGTCGACGTGGCGCAGGGCCTCGAGGGGATCGTGCGCAACTCCTCGATCCACGCTGCTGCCGTCGTGATCGCCGACCGCCCGCTGACCGACATCGTGCCGCTGCAGCTCGCCGACGCCGGCACGGATGAGAATGGCGACCGGGTGTACCGCACCGTGACGCAGTTCTCGATGAAGCCGATCGAGGAAATCGGCATCCTCAAGATGGACTTCCTCGGGCTGCGCAACCTCGACGTGATCGAGGACGCGCTGGACATCATCGAGCGCTCCACCGGCGATCGCCCCGACTGGACCAAGGTCCCGCTGGACGACGCGCCAACGTATGAGATGCTCGCACGCGGCGACTCCACCGGCGTGTTCCAGTTCGAGTCGGAGGGGATGCGCGAGGCGCTGAAGAAGGTGCGACCGGACGAATTCAACGATCTCGTCGCGCTCAACGCGCTCTACCGCCCCGGCGCGATGGACCAGATTCCCCTCTACGCCAGGGGCAAGCACAACCCCGAGGCGATCAGCTACCCGGACGAGCGCCTGCGCGCGATCCTCGAGTCCTCCAACGGCGTGATTCTCTACCAGGAGCAGGCGATGCAGATCTCCAAGGATCTCGCCGGCTTCTCCGGCGCCAAGGCCGACGACCTGCGCAAGGCGATCGGCAAGAAGAACCGGGTGGCGATGGCTGCGCTGAAGCCGGAGTTCGTGGAGGGCTGCCGCGCGTCGGGCACCAGGCCCGAGGTGATCGAGTTCCTGTGGCAGACCAACGAGAAGTCTGCCGACTACTCGTTCAACAAGTCCCATGCCGCCTGCTACGGGCTGATCGCCTACCGCACGGCGTGGCTGAAGGCCAACTACACGGCCGAGTACATGGCCGCGCTGATCTCCTCGGTGATGTCGACCAAGGACAAGGTGCCGTTTTTCGTGGCGCGCTGCGAGGAGATGGGCATCGAGATCCTGCCGCCGGACGTCAACCTCTCAGATCACGAGTTCACGGTCGTCGACGGCAACATCCGCTTCGGCCTGGACGCGGTCAAGGGTGTCGGCTACCAGGCTGTCGAGGCGATCAAACGAGCGCGCGCGCAGGACGGAGAGTTCACCTCGATCTGGGACTTCTGCGAGCGCGTGGACTGTCGCACGGTCAACAAGAAGGCGATCGAGGCGCTGATCAAGTGCGGCGCTCTGGGCTCCACGGGCGCCAGCCGCAAGGGGATGCTGCTCGTGCTCGAGCAGGCCCAGGCGTCAGGTCAGAAGCTCCAGCAGGACGCGCTAATCGGACAGGGCTCGATCTTCGACCTGCAGGAAGACGGTGCCGGGCAAGCCGCCGGTGGATCGAACCCGGCGGCCGCGGCGCTCGGCCTGGGGCGTCCGCTGCACCCGCCGATTCCGGGCGAAGAGTTCGAGCAGCCCCAGTTGCTGGCTGCGGAGAAGGAAGCGATCGGGCTGTTCGTCTCCGCGCATCCGCTCAAGCCGCTGCGCGACGCGTTGCGCGCCCGCGTCGACTGCGCGATCTCAGCGCTCTGCGACCGCCGCGACAAGGACTGGGTGACGGTCGGAGGGATCATCACGGAGACCAAGAAGATCCGCACGCGCAGCGGCGATCACATGATGTTCGCAACGCTCGACGATCTCGCCGGCGCGGTCGAGATCCTCGTCTTCGGCAAGGCGCTGGGCGAGCACGAGACCGCGCTGGCGGTCGACGAGGTGGTGCTCGTCAAGGGCCGCGTCGACCACAAGGAAGCCGGCAAGACATGCCTGGTGGTGCAATCCGTGGAGAGCTTCGCCCCGACCCCGGATGAGATCGAGCGGGCAAGCGCCCACGCCCGCGCGGCCAGTGCCGCGGCGAGCGCGAGGGCGCGCCCGCTGCTGCTCAGCGTGGATGCGTCTGAGCTCTCGCCCAGCGCGCTCGCGGAGCTCAGGCAGGCGATCGAGGAGTTCCCGGGCCCAGCTGAGGTGCTGCTCGACATCCACACCAGCGCGGGGACCCGGCGCTTTCGGCTCGGCGAGGAGTACCGCGTGCAGCACACACCCACGCTGCGCGCCGAGCTGGAACACGCGCTCGCGCCGATCGCCTCGGCAGCGACCGCCTAGCCGCGCCGAGCGGCCGCGCGCGGTTTCTTGTTCTTTGCTCTCGGCGCCTTCGCGCTCTTCGCCCTGGCACGCTGCTTGGCGCCGCGCTCGTGCAGCGCCACCGCGAGCCCGATTTCCGTCGCCGAGGGACCCTTGCGATCCTCGCCCGGGGTCTCGAGCACGCACGGCAGGCCCTGCAAACGGGGGGTGGAGAGAAACGCTGCGCAGCCCTTCTCGCCCAGCTCGCCCTGGCCGATGTTCGCGTGACGGTCACGGTTTGAGCCCAGGACGGTCTGGGAGTCGTTGAGGTGCAGCGAGCCGACACGCTCGAGACCGACCTTGGCGGCGATCTCCGCAACGGTCGCGTCGATCCCGGCGGCCGTACGGATGTCATAGCCGGAGGCGAACAGATGGCAGGAGTCCAGGCACAGCCCGATGCGCTCGTCGCCACCGGCGGCCTCGATCAGCTCGGCGAGCTCGTCGATCGAGCGCCCCAGCGTGCCGCCCGCGCCGGCGGTGTCCTCGAGGTGAAGGGGGCAGCCATCGCTCTCTGCGAGCGCCTCGCGGATCGTCTCGCCGGCGCGTGCGATCGCACTGCCCACGTGGCCGGTCTTGGCCGAGCCGGGATGCAGGACCACACCGCTGGCGCCGATCGCGCTGCCGACACGCAGCGAGTTGGTCAGCGAGGCCAGCGATTTGGCGCGGATGTCGGGATCCTCGCTCGCGCAGTTCAGCAGGTAGACCGCATGGATCAGCACCGCGTCGATAGGGCCGGCCTGCATCGCTTGCCTGAACGCGGCCACGTCAGCCTCGGGGTAGCTCGAGGCGCGCCACATGCGCGGCGACTGGTTGAAGATCTGGATCGCCCGGCAGTCGCGCTCGATGCCCCGCTCGAGCGCCTTGGGGAGTCCGCCCGCAGGCGAGACGTGCGCTCCGATTAGCATGGCCCAAGTATGAGGGTTCGCTTCGCGCCATCTCCCACCGGCGCGCTCCACATCGGTGGCGCGCGCACCGCGCTGTTCAACTGGCTGCTCGCTCGTCACGAGCACGGCGAGATGGTCCTGCGCATCGAGGACACCGACCGCGAGCGCTCCACCCCGGAGAACGTCGAGCAGATCCTCGACGCGCTGAGCTGGCTCGAGATCGACTGGGACGTGGGTCCGATCCTCCAGACCGAACGCTCCGAGCGCCACGAGCAGGCGCTGCGCGCGCTGCTCGAGGGCGGCCACGCATACCGCTCCAACGCAACCGCTTCCGATGTCAAGGACTTCAAGCAGCTCTACGGCGCCGAGCGGGGCTTTCGCGGCACGCCCGAGCCCGACGGAGCGGTGCGCCTGCGGGTGCCCGACGACGGTGCGACGGTCGTAGCCGACGTGATCCGCGGCGAGACCCGCTTCGAGCACGTCCACCTCGACGATCCGGTGATCGCGCGCGCCGACGGCTCGGTGCTCTACAACTTCGCCGTCGCCATCGATGACCTCGACGCCGGCATCACGCATGTGGTTCGTGGTGAGGATCACCTGTCGAACACCCCCAAGCAGGTGCTCGTGCTCGAGGCCGCGCGAGCGGTCGGCTTCGGCGCCGAGCAGCCGCTGCCCGTCTACGCGCACCTCCCGCTGCTGCACGGCCCTGACGGCAAGAAGCTCTCGAAGCGCCACGGGGCCGCATCGGTGCAGGAGCTTCGCGACGCCGGCTATCTCCCGGAGGCGGTGCGCAACTATCTCGCCCTGCTCGGCTGGGGCGCAGGCGACGAGCAGACCGTGCTCTCGACCGAGGAGCTGATCGAGCGCTTCACGCTCGAGCGCGTGAGCCGCAACCCGGCGCGCTTCGACGAGGTCAAGCTGCGCTGGCTCAACGGCATCTACATACGCAAGCTCCCGGTGGCGGATCTGACACGCTGCCTGGAAGCGTTCACCGGGCGCTCGAACCTCGAAGCAGCGGCGCGCATCAGCCAGGAGAAGATCCACACGCTGGCGGACTTCTGGCCGCTCGCCGGCACGCTGATCGACGGTCCCTCCGACGATCCCAAGGCGCGCGAGCGCTGGCTTGGGGCGGACGGGCGCGACGCGCTGGCCGAGGCCAGGGGCGCGCTGCAGCAGGCCGGCGCCTTCGACGAGGCGGGCGTGGGCGAGGCCCTCGCCGCCGTGATCGAGCGCCGCGGCGCCAAGCCCCGCGAGGTCTACCAGCCGCTTCGCACCGCGCTGACCGGCACCACGATCTCGCCCGGCATCTTCGAGAGCGTCGCGCTGCTCGGCCGCGAGGAGACGCTCAGGCGAATCGACCGCGTGCTTGCAGGCGGCCACTGAATCCAGCCACAGGACTCAACCATTCGTCCGTAAGTGCCGATATGTCCCCATCGTGGAATCACCGACCTGGATGGTCGGGGAACCCAAGGAAGGGGTTTAACGGTATGCAGGCAACTGTTGCGGCCAAAAAGCTGAACGCCGGGACGAAGTCCAAAGAGACGCCGGCGCGCCGTACGGCGCAGGGCGCCGCGCGCCCGAGCGGCGCAGCCCAGCCGTCTGGAGAGCGCCACCAGAACGAGGGCCACGGCCGTCGCCTGACGATGGCCTTCGAGGCGCTCGAGGCCTTCCCGGCTCTGGCGGAGTCGCGAGACAGGCTGCTGATGGTGATCGCCAAGGATCACGTGGCCACCGCCGACATCGTCTCCGCGGTCGAGTCCGACGTGGCGCTGATCATCTCCGTGCTGCGTCTCGCCAACCGCATCAACGACGGACGCACCAAAGTCGACACGGTCGTCGGCGCCGTCGAGGCGCTGAGCGCCCAGACCGTCGAAGCCGTCGCCAACCGCGTGCGCACGTTCGACTTCTTCGAGCGCGCCAGCGTGTGGGACGCCGCGCCCGAGCGCTTTCGCCTGCACGCCCTCGCCACCCAGCACGCCGCCGACCGCCTGGCTGCCGAGGTCGGATACGAGAACCGCGACCGCCTGACCGTGACGAGCCTGCTGCACGACGTCGGCAAGCTCGTGCTGCTGCACGCCTATCCCGGCTACCCCTCGCAGGTGCACCGCGGCGCACGCACGCCCGAGGAGCGCATCCACCAGGAGCGCCGCGAGCTGGGTGTCGACCACGCCCTCGTCGGAGGCGTGCTGATCCGCCGCTGGGGGCTGCCCGCGAGCGTCGCCGGCCCGATCGAGCGCCACCACAACCCTGAGGTCGACGGTGAGGCCGCGTTCATCCGCCTGGCCGACATGCTCGCCCACTACGAGCAGGGCGCCCGCGTGTCGCCGACCGAGATGCTGCAGAGCGCTCGCAGCGTCGGGCTCGGGCCGCAGGAGCTCCGGCGCGTGATGTACGAGCTGCCCAGCTCGACCAGCCAGCGCCAGCGCCACGTCGACCCGTGCCCGCTCTCCGGGCGCGAGCTGGGGGTGCTGCAGCGCCTCGCCGAAGGCAAGGTCTACAAGCAGATCGCCCACGAGCTGACGCTCTCAACGAGCACCGTGCGCACCCACCTGCACAACATCTACGGCAAGCTCGGAGCGGTCGACCGCGCGCAGGCGGTACTGATCGCCAACGAGCGCGGCTGGCTGTAGGCGCAGGTCGAGTCGGGCCTGGGACGCAGGCTGAAGGCCCTGCTGGGAGCAGGGGGCCGAGGTCGAGGACACCGGCCGGCGAAGGCCAAACGTGCCGCCGGCGGTGCGTGGACGTGGAACCAACCATCTAGGATCGAGATCACCGACGCGAGCGCTGCGTTGGATCTGAGCCGAGCATGATCTCGATAACCAGCAAGTCACCCTACGCAGTCCAGGCGCTCGCCGAGCTCGGGCGAAGCGCCGGCTCGGACCCCGTGCCAATAGGCGAGCTGGCGCGCCGGCGCGACGTGCCCGTCCAGTTTCTAGAGCAGCTATTCGCGGTACTCAGGCGGGCCGGGATCATCAGCTCTCAGCGCGGCGTCAAGGGTGGTTACCGATTCGCGCGCGACCCCGCCACGGTCACCGTCCTGGAGATCGTCGAGTTGCTCGACGGGCCGATCGGCCCCGAGGCTCGAGGTCCCTTCGCCGACGCCGCCGAGGCGACCCGCAGGGTGCTGAGGGAGACGACCATCGCCGACGTGATCGAGCGCGAGATGCGCGACGCCGGCGCCAGCATGTACCACATCTGACGCGTGGCTTTGGCGCCAGGTCGCCACAAGAATGATCCACCCGAGGGAGTGCTACGTAAAGAAGTTGGATGAGCAACCGACGGAATCCTCGCGCCTAACATGGAAAACCCTGGCAGGGACGCCCCCACGCTGCAGTTGGACCTACACGTCGCCCAGGGCGAGCACCTCGTGTCGCGAGCCGCGATGATCGGCGATCAGGACGACTTCCACATCTGGCGCCAGCATCGAAACGCGTGGGTGAGGGGCGCTGCCTTCGCGCTCGCCTCCAAACCCGATGGCGGGCGCGCCGCCGAAGAGTTTCGTGCTGCTGCGCGGGTCCCGAAACGACTGACCGACTGGAGGCTCGGGCTGCCGGTCGAGGTGGAGGCCGCCCGCGACGCCATCGAGACGCTGCGCCTGTGGTCGCGCAGGCCGTCTCCGAGCTGAGGCCCGCGTCGATCAGCGGAGGCCCGTCTCCGAGCTGGGAGCTCGCACCGATCTCGTTTGGTTTCTTCGGCTCAGCCCGGACGCAAGGGGTGCCCGATGACGCCGACCCGCACTTCGGTGCCGCCGGGGATCGAACCTGTACCCCGCGTGTCTGTGACCACAGAGTGGTGTCCTGAGAGGACGGCCGATTTTATGAAGATCAGCAGGTGTTCGGCCCCGAGAACCGCACCGGCTGTGCAAAATTGGACGAGCGGGCGGGTGCGCGGAGAGTGCTTTGCAAACGAGCACGAGACGGGTTCTCTCGACCCGGTTTGCAGCTTAGCGCCCATGGCCGCGATCTCTTGCCCGACCGCGGCCGCTTCCAGCACGAGCGACCGGGGCGTCTCGAAGCAGGCTATATATGAATGTTCGGGCTCTTTGCACCCCGTCTGGCGAAACCCGTACGGCGCGCGCAATTTCGCGAGCGTGCTCGCGGCGTCCGAGGGCGTGGTGCCATAGACGAGGCCGCGGGCCTGGTGTCCGCCGCTGGGCCCGTGTAGGGCGCTCTCGGCGAGGCCGCCGAGGAGCACTAGCGAGCCGATGGCCACAGCAGCGAGCAGCGCGATTCGGAAGGGAAGGAGCATGTACAGAGGATCTATCGGCAGATTCAGCTCCCGACCGAACCCCGGCACCGCGCTTGCGGGAACGAAGCGGACGGCTCCGCCCACGGCGAAACGGCTCGACCATTGACTTCTCGCCCTACGGCTGTAGCCTTCGTATCGGAAACACTGCTGGAGAACGGATTTGGCAGGCCGGGCAAATGGGGTCCGGTGCTGCGAGGGCGACTAGGGAGGGTTGCGCATGTGCGAGATACCTCGTTTGGCTTCGAGGATGCAAGAGGGTTCCCGGTGAGCGAGCGTATCGTTGCCGGCGCGCGAGTACGCGGGGGCCGGTCACTGCTCGCGCTCGGGGCGCTCGTCTCGGTGCTGCTCAGCGTCGCGCTCGGGCACGGGCTTGCGCTCGGCACGGGCGGATCCGCCTCCCCGCCTGCGGCTGGAGTGCGCGACGCCCGCGGCGCGGGCTCGCAGAGCCTCTCCGCGTCGGCGCGAGCATCGCTCTCGGACGCCATCGGGCGCGAGGACCGGGCCTACTGGTTCCACACGCAGGCCGCAGGCGTGGTGTTCGCGAGCTCGGGGACTGGCCTGGGCGCGCAATTCGACACGCGTGGCGCACAGCTGCGCTCGCACGGCCTCGAGGTCGGCTTGAGGCTGCAGGCGCTCGGTTATGGCTCCTCGCTCCAGCCGCTCCCAGCTGCACGCCCGCAGGCCACGGCCACACGTGTGACCTATTCGCGCCCCGGCGTCACCGAGTGGTATGCGAACGGCCCCCTCGGCCTCGAGCAGGGCTTCACGCTCGAGCGCCTGCCCAAGCACAGCGCCACCGCCCTCCTCAGCCTCGCCGTCGCCGTCTCGGGCGGCGCCTCGGTCGCGCTCGATCGCGGTGCACGGCACATCACGCTGGCGCGGCCGGGACACGCGGGACTTAGCTACGGGGGCCTCACCGTCCTTGACGCGAGCGGGCGTACACTGCCCAGCCGCCTGCGCGTCGAGCACGGCACGATCTTGCTGCAGCTCGACACGAGCGGCGCGCGCCTCCCGATTCAGGTCGACCCGACGGTGGAAGAAGAAGCCGAAGCGGTCCCGACCGAAGAAGCCGAAGGCAACCACTCGGGCATCAGCGTGGCGCTGTCGGGCGACGGGAGCACGGCGCTCGTCGGCGCGCCCTACGCCACCCCCTCCGGCGAGGTCTTCGTGTTCGCGCACACGGCCTCGGGGGAATGGATCTCACAGGGACCTCCGCTGAGCGTCGCGCAGACGAGCGGCGCACAGGAAGCCCGCTTCGGCAAGAGCCTCGCGCTCTCCCACGACGGCAGCACCGCGCTGATCGGAGGGCCCCACTCAGACGAAGGCCAGGGGGCCGCCTGGGTCTTCACGCGCAGGGAATCGGGCTGGGAAATGGTGCAGAAGCTGACGGTGCCGGCTAACTCGGCGCCCGACCGCTTCGGTCGCAGCGTGGCGCTGTCCGGAGACGGCAGCACGGCGCTCGTGGGCGCGCCCGCCGACAGCAACGAACGTGGCTCCGCCTGGACGTTCTCCTACTCGGGCTCGACTTGGTCGGTACAGCAGCAGCTGACCGGTAGCGAAGAGATCGGCGCGGGTGCCTTCGGACGAAGCGTGGCGCTCTCCAGCAACGGCCAAGTCGCCCTGGTGGGCGGGCCGGCCGACGCCGCCACCAAAGGAGCCGCGTGGGGCTTCACCCGCACCGGCGCGAGCTGGAGCGAGACCAAGCTGACAGGCGCCGGGGAGTCCGCGCAAGCCCGCTTCGGCTACAGCGTCGCGCTCTCGGGCGATGGCACCACCGCGCTGATCGGAGCGCCCTACGACGGCAGCGAAGACCAGGGTGCCGCCGCCACGTTCACGCACACGGAAACGACCTGGACCGAACAGGCGCCAAAGCTGGCGATCGGCGAAGCGGACGCGCTGTTCGGATACGCCGTCGCCCTCTCGGGCGACGGCGCTCACGCACTGATCGGCGCTCCACGCGCGCAGGTTCCAAACGGCGCCGCCTGGACCTACACCCGCCGCTCCGACAACGCCTGGGGCGAGGCGGACAGGCTCAGCGAGCCTGCACAGGGCGGCTACGGACGCTTCGGGGCGAGCGTCTCGCTGTCCGAAGACGGGCTGACCTCGCTGGTGGGCGCTCCCGGCGAGCAGTCTAAGGCGGGAGCAGCGTGGGTGTTCACGCCGACACGGTCCGTCGAAGGGCTGTCCTCGAGCCCCGTCGTCGAAGCGATCGACCCACGCGTGGGGAGCACGGCTGGGGGCACCACCGTGACGATCACCGGAGCGGGCTTCGCCGCCGGAGCGAGCGTCGCCTTCGGCTCACACGCTGCCACCAGCGTCACATACAGCTCGCCGACGAGCATCACGGCCGTCTCCCCTGCGGGCAGTGGCGCCGTCGATGTGACCGTGACCACCGCCCACGGCACCAGCGCGAGGAGCTCCGCGGACCGCTTCAAATACCTCGCAAGGCTCTCCCCGCTCCCGATCACACCGGGTACGAGCAGCACCAGCACCAGTGGCACGAGCGGGCTCGCTGCAGGCCCGTTGGGCATCGGCTCGCCGGCCGGCGGTGTGCTCGCCTTTGGCCCGACGAGCAGTTGCGCGATCGCGCTGCGCAGCCGCAAGATCACCGTCATCAGCCACAACCGGGTGGTGCTCACGCTGCTCGGCATCGGCGCCGGCAGGTGCGCCGGGACGCTGCGACTGACCGTCACGCGACGAACCTCCAAGCGACACGTGGTCACCAAGACGATCGCTGCGGGCAGCTTCTCGATCGTCACGGGCCGTAGCCTCGTGCTGAGGGTCAAGCTCAACGCGGCCGGCCGCAAGCTGCTCAGCGCCGGACATGGCCGGCTGCTCGCAAGGCTCCTGCTCCTGCGCTCCTCGCCCGCTCCACGCCTGGCGACGAGCGCGAGCGTCAGGTTGACCCGCGCTCGAGCGGCTACGCGCCGGCACCGCTAGGCACACCCAGTCCGACGCGCGCCGGCTCGGTCGAGCCGAGCAGCGGGCGCCGGGCACGAGGGCCAGACGGCCTGCTGCACTATTGTCGTGCCCTCCATGGACCGAATCCCGATCAACATTGCGGATTTGGTGGGTGCTACGCCGCTGGTGGGGCTGCCGAGCATGCTCGAGGGGACGCCCGCCGCGGAGAACGACGTCGAGCTGTTCGCCAAGCTCGAGGCGTTCAACCCGGGCGGCAGCGTCAAGGACCGCATCGGCGTGGCGATGATCGAGGCGGCCGAGGCCGACGGCAGGATCGAGCCGGGGCGCACGACGATCGTCGAGGCCACCAGTGGCAACACGGGCATAGCGCTGGCGTTCGTGTGCGCCGCCAAGGGCTATGACCTCGTGCTGACGCTGCCCCAGGGCATGAGCCGCGAGCGCGAGAGCCTGCTGCGCCTGTACGGCGCGCGCGTGGACATCACCGAGTCGATGGGCGGCATGGGCGAGGCGGTCGCGGCCGCGCGTGCGATGGCGCAGCGCAGCGACGTGTTCCTCCCCGACCAGTTCTCCAACCCCGCCAATCCGGAGGCGCACAGGCGCACCACGGGACCGGAGATCGCGCGGGCGCTCGAGCACGACGTCGACGTGCTCGTCGCGGGAGTGGGGACGGGCGGCACGATCACCGGGGTGGGGGAGTACCTGCGCGAGCACGTCAACGCGAAGCTGCGCGTGGTCGCGGTCGAGCCGCGCGGATCGGCGGTGCTCTCTGGCGGGCGCATCGGAGCGCATCGCATCCAGGGCATCGGCGCAGGGTTCGTGCCGCCGGTGCTCAACCGCGAGATCATCGACGAGGTGATCGCCGTGAGCGACGACGACGCGATCCACACCGCCTGGCGCTGTGCCAAACGCGCCGGCCTGCTTGCCGGCATCTCCTGCGGCGCCGCTCTGTGGGCGGCGCTTCAGGTTGCCGAGCGCCCCGAGTCCGCCGGCAAGCGGATCGTCGTGATCATGCCCGACTCCGGCGAGCGCTACGTCTCACAGGCTTTCTTCGCGCCCTAGCCTGCCCGCTACGCTGTGGCGATGGCCGGGTTCGACGCTTGGGCGCGGGTCGCCAAAGAGATCCGCCGTGACGTGGTTGCCACCCGCGACCGCGACCCGGCAGCCCGGGGCGTGGGCCGGATCGAGATCCTCACGACCTGGCCGGGGATTCACGCGCTGCTGGCCTATCGCGTCGCCCATGCGCTGGACCAGGCCGGCGTGACGCTGCTGCCGCGCTTGATCTCGATGCTCACGCGAACGCTGACCGGCATCGAGATCCATCCGGCGGCTCGTATCGGCGAAGGACTGTTCATCGATCACGGCACAGGCGTGGTGATCGGCGAGACCGCTGATATCGGAGACGACGTGACCCTCTACCAGGGCGTCACCCTGGGCGGCACCGGCTTCGCCACCGGCAAGCGCCACCCCACCGTGCAGGACAACGTGACGATCGGCTCGGGCGCCAAGCTGCTGGGACCGATCACTGTCGGCCACGGCGCCAAGATCGGCGCCAACAGCGTCGTCATCACCGACGTTCCGCCCAACTCGACCGTTGTCGGCAACCCCGGTCACCCCGTCCGTGTGGACGGCCGCCGGGTGGAGGGCCCGGATGCCGACTGGATCCACCTGCCCGACCCGATCGCCGAGGCGATCCAGGCTCTCTCCAGCCGCATCGCGACGCTCGAACGGACGATCGCCGATCTCTCCGACGGCGATCGGGCGCCGCTGGCGGAGGTCCGCCCGCTGCGCACCGTCAAGGGGCCAAACCCGGCCGGCGGCTGAGCGCAGCCCGCAGCGCAACGCCAGCCGGGTGCGCATCTATCCTGGATCCAATGGCAGCGAACCCGCACGCGGAGCACCTACAGGAGCTGTTGGAGAGCCTGAACGAGCCTCAACGCGAGGCGGTCACCCACGGCGAGGGACCGCTGCTGATCCTGGCCGGCGCGGGCAGCGGCAAGACACGCGTACTCACGCATCGGATCGCGTTCCTGATCTACACCGACCAAGCCCAGGCGGGCGAGATCCTGGCTATCACCTTCACCAACAAGGCCGCCAAGGAGATGCGCGAGCGTGTCGAGCAACTGCTCGGACGAGGTACGCGTGGAATGTGGCTGATGACCTTCCACGCCGCCTGCGCGCGCATCCTGCGCGCCGAGGCCGACCGCCTGGGCTACACGCGCCAGTTCACGATCTATGACCAGGCCGACTCACGCCGGCTCGCCAAGCGCTCCGCGGACCAGGTCGGCGTCGACCCCAAGCGCTACACGCCGGCGTCGATCCTCAACCAGATCTCGGCCGCCAAGAACCGGCTCTGCGACGCGGGCGCCTTCCGCCAGTCGGTCGGCTCGCCCTACGAGGAGATGATCGCGGACGTCTACGACATCTACGAACGCGACCTGCACCGCATGAACGCGATGGACTTCGACGACCTGCTGTTTCGCACGGTCAACCTGCTGGAGCTGTTCGAGGACGTGCGCGAGCGCTACACAAACGCCTTCCGCCACGTGCTCGTCGACGAGTACCAGGACACCAATCACGCTCAGTACCGGCTGCTGCAGCTGCTCGTCGGCGGCGGGCGTCCGCCGCAGGCCGGCGAAGCCGCCCCGGGCGAGCGCCCGGTGTACGCTGGCCCGGTCGGACACCGCAACCTGGCGGTGGTGGGGGACGATGCGCAGTGCCTGGTGCAGGGAACGCTCGTGACGATGGCGGATGGCAGCCAGCGGCCGATCGAGGACGTCGCCGCCGGCGAGCTGGTTCTCTCAGCGCACGGCAGCGGAGACTTTCGTCCCGCGCAGGTCCTGCGTCGTCACGAAGCGCGGAGCTCCAACGGGATCGCGATCACCACTCGCCGCGGGCGAGAGCTGGTGAGCACCGCCGAGCATGTGCACTTCGCTGGCTTCGTGCTGGGTCGGACCCCCCAACTGCACATGACCTATGTGATGTGGAAGCGAGGGGTCGGCTTTCGGGTCGGGACCTCGCGCACCTACACCGCGGGACAGGTCAAGCCCGTCGTCGGGGTTCAGCTCAGGATGAGGACCGAGGGCGCCGACGCCGCCTGGGTCGTCTCGGTCCACACCAGCGACGCCGAGGCCCGCGTCGCCGAGCATGTGCTTGCGGCGCGGTATGGCTTGCCGACACTTCCCTTCAACGCCAGGCGCTCGGGCGCGAGATGCGTCGACAGCGTCGTCGGCAGCCAGACTCTGATCGACCAGGTCTTCGCGGCTCTCGACACCGACGCGTGTGGGCGCAGACTGCTGGCGGAGGAGGGGCTCAGCTTTCGCTATCCGCATTTCACGCCCAGAGCGCACACGGCGGGCAGGCGCGGATCGCCGCGTGTGGTCCTCACGCTCTGCGGGGACCGCCGTGGCGCGTCTTCGCTGCACCGGATCTCGATGTTCGGCTACGACCAGGAGGGCCGCGAGGCGTTGCGTGGGCTCGGTTTGAGCGTACGGCCGGCGCGCAGCGGATCGGCCGGCTGGCGGTTCGAGACCGCATCGGCCGACATGGGCGCGCTGCTGGCGACCGTCGAGAGGGTCAAAGGCGAGCTCGACGTGCAGCTTCAGCTCAACGCCCGCCTCGCAGACAATCCCGATGGCGTCGCCAACTCGCTGCCGTTCATGTCAGCCTCGTCGCTGCGCCCGGGGATGGTCATGGTCGACGCCGAAGGCCAGCTCGACGTGGTCGAACGCGTGGAGCGTGTGCGACTCGACAGGCCGGTGTTCGATCTCGACGTGGCCGGTGTCCACAACTTCGTGGCCAACGGCCTGGTCACCCACAACTCGATCTATTCCTTCCGCGGCGCCGACGTACGCAATATCCTCGACTTCCAAGACGACTTCCCGGATGCGCGTGTGGTCAAGCTCGAGCAGAACTACCGCTCGACCGAGACGATCCTCGGGGCCGCCAACGCGGTGATAGCCAACAACCGCGGCGGGATCGCGAAGCGGCTGTGGAGCGATCTGGGCCAGGGCGAGCAGATCCAGCTGCGCCCGCTCGAGGACGAGCACGCGGAGGCGCGCTACGTGGTCGGCGAGATCGAGCGTCTCGTGGACGAGGGCGCATCGCGCTCGGAGATCGCGGTGCTGTACCGCACCAACGCGATGTCGCGGGTGATCGAGGACACGCTCGTGCGGCGTGAGATCGCCTACCAGGTGATCGGCGGCACCAAGTTCTACGAGCGCGCCGAGATCAAGGATGCGATCGCCTACCTCTCGCTGCTGGCCAACCCCTTCGACGTGGTGAGCTTCACGCGCGTGGCCAACTCACCCCGGCGCGGCATCGGACAGACCTCGCTCGCGCGGGTGACCAACCATGCGGCGTCGATCGACGTCTCGGTGTGGCGGGCTGCCGCCTCGCCGGAGCAGATCCCGGGTCTGGGCACCGCGGCGGTGAAGGCGCTGCGGCGCTTCATGGACACGATGGAGGAGCTGCGTCTGCTGGCCGGCCTGCCCGACGAGCAGACCGGTGCGGGGGGTCGAGGCGAGACCGAGTCCGAGGAAACCGAGCACCGGGCGGAGCCGGTCGCGATCGGCGAGCTGATCGAGGCGGTGCTGTCGCAGACGGGCTACATCGAGGCACTCGAGGCGGATCGTACGATCGAGGCCCAGGGGCGTATCGAGAACCTCGAGCAGCTGGTCGAGGTGGGCCGCGAGTTCGATGTGGCGGCAGCTGAGGGCGAGAATACGCTCGACGTGTTCCTGCAGGAGGTCGCGCTGGTCGCCGACGCCGACACGCGCAGCGACGAGTCCGGCCTGGTGACGCTGATGACGTTGCACAACGCCAAGGGCCTGGAGTACCCGATCGTGTTCATTGCCGGCTGCGAGGAGGGCGTCTTTCCGCACTCGCGCGCGATCGACGAAGGCGCGCTCGAGGAGGAGCGTCGTCTGTTCTACGTCGGGATCACACGCGCCATGCGCCAGCTCTATCTGACCTATGCGCGCCGCCGGGCGGTCTTCGGCGCGCAGACCTTTGGCCTGCCCAGCCGCTTCCTCGACGAGATTCCCGCCGATCTGCTGGAGGAGCCGAGGGAGACGATCTTCCGCCCCGGAGCCGTCTCCTCGGGGTGGAGCGTCTCGGGCGCGGGCGCCACGGTGGCGCGCAGCGACCGCTGGGCGACCCAGGCCCAGGGGTCCAGTCGCGAGCGCGACACTCAGGCCGCGGGCGTCCAGTTCCGCCTCGGCGAGGACATCGTGCATGCGGCCTTCGGCGACGGAGTGGTCACGGGTGTCGAGCCGGGCGGGGTGATCGTGGTGCGCTTCGCTGACGATGGCTCCGAACGCAAGCTGATGGCCGAGTATGCGCCCGTCAGCCGGCGCTGAGCGGCGGTGTACGTGCCAACGCATAGCATCTCGCACATGAGCGCCGCTCTGATCGACGGCAAGGCGATCGCTGCACGCGTGCGCGGTGAGGTGGCCAGCGAGGTGGCGCTCTTCACCCAGCAGGCCGGACGCGCCCCTGGCCTTGCGACCGTGCTCGTCGGCGGGGACCCCGCCTCGGCGGTGTACGTGGGCGCCAAGCAGCGCGCCTGCCTGGAGGTCGGGATGGTGCCATTCGATCGGCGCCTGCCCGCCGAGTCGTCCTTCGAGCAGGTGGCCGAGGAGCTCGAGCGCCTCGGCGCCGAGGAGGCCGTCAGCGGCATCCTGCTGCAGCTGCCGGTCCCCGAGCACCTCGACGGTCCGGCGCTGACCGCGCTGATCGGGCCGGAGAAGGACGTCGACGGCCTGACGCCGGTGAACGCCGGGTTGCTCTCGCTCGGTCGCCCCGGCCTGCGCCCATGCACCCCCTCGGGCGTGATCGAGCTGCTGGCCGACACGAACGTGGCACTGGAGGGCGCCGAGACGGTGGTGGTCGGACGCTCGAACCTGTTCGGCAAGCCGATGGCGCAGCTGCTGCTCGGCGCGAACGCCACCGTGACCGTCTGCCATTCGCGCACCCGGGACCTGCGCGAGGTGTGCTCGCGCGCCGACGTGCTGATCGCGGCGGTCGGGCGCCCGCGGTTGATCGGAGGCGACTTCGTGAAGCCCGGTGCGGTGGTGATCGACGTCGGCATGAACCGCCTGACACCCGAGCATGCCGGCAACAAGAGCGGCCTCGTCGGCGACGTCGACTTCGCCGCCGTCAGCGAGGTCGCATCGGCGATCACGCCCGTACCCGGCGGCGTTGGGCCGATGACGATCGCCCTGCTGCTGCGCAACACGCTGCTCGCCGCCCGCCAGCAGGCGGGCCTGCAGTCAGCGCAGGCCGAGGGCGAGCGGGTGCAGGGCCGGTGATCGGGCGCCTGCGCCTCGGCGAGCTGCTCGGGTTGGCGGGCGCAGCGTGCGTGCTCGCGAGCCTGCTGGTGGCAAACTACGACTCCCCGGTGGGCCACCTCAGCGCCTGGGAAACGTTCGGGCCCGCGGTCGCGCTGCTGCTGGCCGCCGACTGCGCCGCGCTGGCGATGGTCGTGAGCGCCCTCGGCGAGCGCAGTCCCGCGCTGCCGGTCTCCACCGCGGTCTGGTGTGTCCCGCTGGGTCTCGCCGCGACGGTCGCTGCGCTCGTACGCGTGTTCGAGCGTCCCGAGCACGCCACCTCGCTCGCCCTCGGCGGCTGGCTCGCGCTCCTCGGCGCCCTCGCCATCCTGATCGGCGCGTGGCAGGTGCTGCGCGACGAACGTCCGTCGCTGTATGAGCCGGCGACGCCGCGACCGCGCCCCAGGCCATAGCCGCCGGGCACCGGACCGCGCCCCTAGAATGCGCCACTGTGATCGCACGCGAGGAGGTACTCCACGTAGCCCGGCTGGCGCGCCTGGCGTTGAGTGAGCAGGAGATCGAGCCGATGGCCCGAGAGCTCTCGGCCGTGCTCGACCACATCGCCGTGATCGGCACGCTCGACCTCAGCGACGTCGCGCCGACGTCCCATGTGGTCGAGCTGACCGGCGCGCTGCGCCCCGACGTGCCCCGGCCGTCGCTGGCGCGTGAGGTGGCGCTGGCCCAGGCGCCCGCCGTCAGCGAAGACGGGTTCCTGGTCCCGTCCCCCCAGGCATGAGCGCACTCGCGCGATGAGCGCCACCGACATCATCGAGCTGAGCGCAGCCGCTGCAGCGACGCAGATCGAGACCGGCTCGCTGTCCTCGGCGGAGATCTTCGACGCCTACCGGACCCGCGCCGCGGCGGACCGTGCCGCCGGCGAGCAGGGGCTCAACTGCTTCACCTGGGTGGCCGAGCAGGCGCCCGCGGGAGACAGCTCGGGACCGCTGGCGGGTGTGCCGCTCGCGGTCAAGGACCTGTTCTGCACCGAGGGTGTCCCGAGCCAGTCCGGCTCGCGGATCCTCGAGGGCTATCTGCCCCCCTACACCGCCAGCGCGGTGGCGCGCCTGAGCGAGGCCGGCGCGAGCCTGCTGGCGAAGACGAACCAGGACGAGTTCGCGATGGGCTCATCCAACGAGAACTCTGCCTATGGTCCCGTGCGCAATCCCTGGGACCGCACACGTGTGCCCGGTGGGTCCTCCGGCGGCAGCGCAGCAGCGGTCGCAGCGGGCCTTGCTCCGTGGGCGCTCGGCAGCGACACCGGCGGCTCGATCCGCCAGCCGGCAGCGCTGTGCGGGATTGTGGGGTTGAAACCGACCTATGGCTCGGTCTCGCGCTACGGGATGATCGCCTTCGCCTCCTCGCTCGACCAGGCAGGCCCGCTGACGCGCGACGTCCGGGACGCAGCGCTGCTGTTGCGCCACATGGTCGGCCGTGACGAGTGCGATGCAACGTCGCTTCACTTCCCCCATCAGATCGAGCTGCCGAGCGCGGAGCGCCTCGACGGCGTCACCTTCGGCGTGCCCGAGGAGCTGACGGGGGAGGGGGTGCAGGCGGGCGTGCTCGAGGCCTTCCAGGCCACGCTCTCACGGGCGCAGGAGCTGGGAGCGCAGCTGCGCGAGGTGAGCCTGCCGCACGCGCCGCACGCGCTGTCGGCCTACTACGTGATTGCGCCGGCCGAGTGCTCGTCGAACCTCGCGCGCTTCGACGGCGTGCGCTACGGGATGCGTGCCGAGGACGCCACGGATCTGCTCGACATGTACACGCGCACCCGCCACGACGGATTCGGCGCAGAGGTCAAGCGCCGCGTCATGCTCGGCACCTACGCGCTGTCCTCGGGCTACTACGACGCTTACTACGGCAGCGCCCAGCGCGTGCGCACGTTGATCTCCGAGGACTTCAAGGCGGCCTTCTCGCAGGTCGACTTCATCCTCACGCCGAGCGCTCCGAGCGTTGCCTTCGCGCTCGGGGAGAAGACCGACGACCCGCTCTCGATGTACCTCAGCGACTTCTGCACCGTGCCGATGTCGCTGGCGGGGATCCCTGCGATCTCGATCCCGTGCGGGCTCAGCGACGGGCTGCCCGTCGGGTTGCAGATCGCGGGCGCGGCCTTCAGCGAGAACCGCCTGCTCGACGCCGCCCACGCACTCGAGCTGGCGATCGGCTTCGACGGGAGCGCCGCGCGTGTCTGAGAACGGCGCCGGGGGCGCCCTGGAAGCGGTGATCGGGCTGGAGATCCACGTGCAGCTGGCGACCGCCACGAAGATGTTCTGCGGCTGTGAGCTGTCCTTCGGCGAGCCGCCCAACACGCGCACCTGCGCCGTGTGCCTGGGGCTGCCCGGCAGCCTGCCCGTGGCCAACGCCCGCGCTGTGCACTTCGGGCTGATGATCGGCCTGGCGCTCGGCTCCGAGCTGGCGCCGCGCTCGATCTTTCACCGCAAGAACTACTTCTATCCCGACCTGCCCAAGGGCTATCAGATCTCTCAGTACGACGAGCCGCTGTGCAAAGGCGGGCGCCTCGGCGAGGTGCGCATCCACCGCGTGCACCTGGAGGAGGACGCGGCCAAGCTGACCCACCTCGGGTCGAGCGGACGCATCCACGGCTCGGGTGCCTCGATCGTGGACTTCAACCGCGGCGGCACCCCGCTGGCCGAGATCGTGACCGAGCCCGACCTGAGGACCCCCGAGCAGGCCGGCGAGTGGCTGAAGCTGCTGCGCAGCACGCTGCGCCAGCTCGGCGTGAGCAACGTGAACATGGAGGAGGGCTCGCTGCGCTGCGACGCCAACATCTCTCTGCGCCCGGCCGGCGCGGCCGAGCTGGGCGTGAAGACCGAGCTGAAGAACATGAACTCGTTCCGCTTCATCGAACGCGGGATCAGGGCCGAGATCGCTCGCCAGGAAAAGCTGATCGCGGGCGGCGGGCAGGTCGTGCAGGAGACGCTGCACTTCGATCCAAGACCGGATGCGCACCCACCGATCACCTCGCTGCGCTCCAAGGAGGAGGCCCACGACTACCGCTATTTCCCCGAGCCGGACCTGCTGCCGGTGCGGATCGAGCCCGCGATGCTCGATGCGGCCCGCGCTGAGATGAGCGAGCTGCCGGCAGACAGGGCCGAGCGCCTGTGCGAGCAGCACGGGCTGAGTGTCGAGAGCGCTCACCTGCTCGCCTTCCGCGCGGAGCTGGGCGACTACTTCGAAGCGGCGCTTGCCGCCGGCGCCCAGCCGGCGCCCGTGCCGCAGACGCTGGCCAACTGGATCGGCGGCGAGCTCGTCTCGCGCCTGCCCGACGGCGCCGACCCGGCCGGCTCGCGCGTGCTCCCACAGTCGATTGCCGCGCTGGCGGGCCTGGTGGGCGCCAAGCAGATCAGCGTCGGCGCCGCCCGCCAGGTGCTCGACCGGCTGGTGGCCGAGGGCGGGGACCCAAGCGCGATCGTCGCCGCCGAGGGCCTGGCGGCGATCGGCGGCGACGAGGAGCTGGCGGCGATCGTGGCGGCGGCGCTCGCGGCCAACGCCGACGCTGCCGAGCGCGTGCGGGACGGCAACGCCAAGGCGATCGGCCCGATCGTCGGGGCGGTCATGCGGGAGACCAAGGGCCGCGCCGACGGCACCGAGGTCTCGCGCGTGATCCACGAGCAGCTCGGCATCTGACAGGCGTCCCCGCCGCTGTCTGCCGGCCACACTCACCACCTGCACACGGCCTTGGCCCACATTTTGGACTCTGGTCCAATGGAAGCGGCGCCGCCGCACGCCAACATGCTGCTCATGAACCGTTCGGCAGCCAACTCAAGCGTTTCACCTCCTCGGCGGTTCATCCTGCTGCCCGAGGAGACCGCGGATGGGGCCCCTAGCGGGCGTCGCATTCGTCGCTACACGCTCACCAGCGTCGGGCTTGGTGCGGGTCGCGCGCGTGCCGGTCTGAGCGGTACCGATGTCTCCACGGCGAGGATGGCCCGCGAGCTCGGCCGGCTGGGTCGCATGTAGCAAGCCTCCCTCCTATCGACTGTGTCGGCTTCCCTCGGCCGGCGCTCCCGGTAAAGCGGCCGGGCAGGGGTTGCACTTCCTGCTCGGCCGCGATGCCGTTAAGCTGTGTGTAGATGAACGTGAACGAGTCACCCTCGAAAAGGTCGTTTGGCCGCACGGTCGTGGCGGCGCTGGTGTTCCTCGTGGCGGCATGGCTGCTGCTCGGCGTGATCGTGCACGTGCTGTCGTTCCTGTTCAGCACCCTGATCTTGATCGTGGCCATCGTGGCCGTGGTCTGGGCTCTGCGCGTCCTGCTGTAGGGCTGGCCCGATGGCATACATCGTGATCGCGGTCTGCTTCGGCGTCGCGGGTGGCGTGGTCGGCAAGATCAAGGGCAGCTCCTTCTTGCTGTGGTTCCTGATCTCGGGATTGGTTCCGTTCTTCGGGCTGCTGGCAGCGATCGCGTACCGCTTCGAGCGCGACGAGCTGCGCCGGCGCTGCCCCGACTGCGGCCGCGTGACCAAGATCTATGACGCGCTGTGCACCCGCTGCGGCGCCGAGCTCGAGTTCCCTGAGACGGCGATCCAGCCGGAGTCATGGGAGCGCGCGCCGGCCGCGCGGTCCTCGAGCTGAGCGGGCCAACAGGCGTTCACGGAGGTTGTCGGGCGAGGGCGCTATTCGGCTTGCCTAAGCGCTATTTCGGCTTACCTAATCCGCCGCATGCCCTACTGTGGGCGCGGCGATGAGCACTCACACACAGGCCGACCCACCGCGCGTGAAGGCGTCGCTGCTGGCGCGCTGGATCCACAGCGCCGGCTTCAAGGACGAGCCCGACTTCGTGCTGCGCGTGGTGCAGCCGGCGCTCGTGGGCATGATCGACGGAACCGTCTCCTCGCTGGCTCCGATCTTCGCCGCTGCGATCGCCTCCAGCTCGCACACGGCGCTGCTGGTCGGGCTCTCCACCGCGCTGGGGGCCGGCGTGAGCATGGGCTGGTCGGAGGCACTGTCGGACACAGGCGAGCAGACCGGACGCGGATCGGCGCTCGTGCGCGGCGCGATCACCGGCGGCATGACGACGATCGGCGGCCTCTTCCACACGCTGCCGTTCATCATCTCCGACGTCCACAAGGCGCTGCTCGTCGCGGGCATCGTGGTCGCGGTCGAGCTGTCGGCGATCTCATGGATACGGAAACGCTTCCTCGAGGTCTCGCTGCGCTCCTCGCTGCTGGTCGTGACCGTCGGGGGAGCGATCGTGCTCGCGATCGGCGTGGGCATCGGCTCCTCCTAGCAGCCGCTGAAGTGACCGGTAAACCCGCTGGTACACTGGCTTTTTGCCATTCAAAGCTACGGAAGGGAGGTCGAGAGATGCGGGCAGTCGATGCCTTGATGGAGTGTCTGAAGGCGGAGGGCGTGGACGTCGTCTTCGGCCTGCCCGGCGGCGCCAACCTGCCGACCTACGACGCCTTCGTCACCGGCGGCCTGCGTCACATCCTCGTCCGCCACGAGGCCGGCGGCGGGCACGCAGCCGAGGGCTACGCCAAGGCGACCGGGAAAGTGGGGGTAGCGTTCGCCACCAGCGGTCCCGGCGCGACCAACCTGATCACGCCAATCTGCGACGCGATGATGGACTCGGTTCCGGTGGTGTTCATCACCGGTCAGGTGCGCACCGAGCTGCTCGGTACCGACGGCTTCCAGGAGGCCGACACGATCGGCATCACGATGCCGGTGGTCAAGCACTCGTTCATGATCGTGCATCCGCAGGAGCTCCCGCGGGCGATCCACGAGGCCTTCCACATCGCGCGCACGGGGCGCCCGGGACCGGTCCTGGTCGACATCCCGATGGACCTCTCGCGCGCGGAGATCGACTACGAGCCGGTCACCGATGTGCGCCTGCCCGGCTACCAGCCGAAAGTGGAGGGCAACCAGAAGCAGGTTCGTCAGGCCGCCAAGGCGCTGGCGTCGTCGCAGCGCCCGGTGATCTACGCCGGCGGCGGCGTGATCAGCGCGAGCGCGTCGCCCGAGCTGATCGAGTTCGCCACCAGCGACCGCTTCCCGGTCACCTGCACGCTGATGGGCCTCGGCGCGTTCCCGGCTCCGCACGATCAATGGCTGGGCATGCTCGGCATGCACGGCACGCGAGCGGCCAACTACGCGATGGACGAGGCCGACCTGATCTGCGCTGTGGGCGCGCGCTTCGACGACCGCATCACGGGCAAGCTCTCCGAGTTCGCCCCGCGCGCCAAGTTCATCCACATCGACGTCGACCCGGCGGAGATCTCCAAGAACGTGCCTGCGCACATCCCGATCGTGGGCGACGCCAAGCACGTGCTGGCCAAGCTGCTCGTGGAGTACCGCGCGATCGACGCGGACCCCGGGCGCCTGGAGCCGTGGTGGAGCAGAATCGAAGGCTGGAAAGCCAAGTACCCGCTCGACTACGAGGACAGCACCGACGCGGAGATCAAGCCGCAGTTCATGGTCAAAGCGCTGTGGGAGGCGACCGGTGGCGAGGCGATCGTCACCTCAGACGTCGGCCAGCACCAGATGTGGACGGCGCAGCACTACGACTTCCCGGCGCCGCGGCGCTGGATCAACTCGGGCGGCCTGGGCACGATGGGCTTCGGGCTGCCGGCGGCGATGGGCGCTGCGGTCGGGGCGCCCGAGCGCCTGGTCTGCTGCATAGCGGGCGATGGGTCGGTGCAGATGAACGCGCAGGAGCTCGCCACGTGCGCCCAGAACAACATCCCGATCAAGGTGTTCATCATGAACAACGGCTACCTGGGGATGGTGCGCCAGTGGCAGGAGCTCTTCTGGGACGGCAAATACAGCCACGTCGACATGGGCGAGTTCCCCGACTTCGTCAAGCTGGCCGAGGCCTACGGCGTGGCGGGCGTGCGCTTGACCGACAAGAACACGCTGGTCGAGGACATGAAGCGCGCGATCGCGATCGACGGCCCGGTGCTCGTGGACGTGCGCGTGACGCGCGAGGAGAACACCTATCCGATGATCCCCGCCGGCAGCGCCGCCCGCGAGATGGTCGGGTGAGCACGGTCATGGGTGAACCTGGAACCAAGGCGCCGCTGAGCCTCGAGGAGCTGCAGGCGGCGACCAACATGCGCACGGGGCGCAAGCACGTGCTCTCGATCCTCGTCGAAAACAAGTCCGGGGTGCTGACGCGCATCGCCGGGCTGTTCGCCAGACGCGGCTTCAACATCTCGACGCTGACGGTCGGGCCGACAGAGGACGTGCAGATCTCGCGGGTGACGCTGACGGTCGACGGGGCGATCCACCCGATCGACCAGGTGACGAAGCAGTTGCACAAGCTGATCAACGTCCTCAAGATCCGCGATCTCGAGCCGGCGGACACGGTCGCGCGCGAGCTGGCCCTGTTCAAGGTCACCGCCGACGGCGTGCAGCGCGGCGAGCTGATGCAGATCGCTGAGATCTTCCGCGGCAAGGTCGTGGACGTGACCAAGCGCGCGATCATCATCGAGGTCACCGGCACCACCGATAAGATCGAGGCGTTCGAGACGATGGTGCGCCCGTTCGGCCTGATCGAGATGATGCGCACCGGCGAGATCGCTATTTCGCGGGGGCGCAGCGAGACCTAGAAAGCGGATGCCCGGAGACGTCGATTTCATGGGAGGCCCGTTCGCGAGTCCCTCCTACAGCCTGCTCGGCGCCGGCCACCACAGCAGTCTCGTCTTAGGTGATACCGACCGCGCGCAGCTGAGCGCCCGGCTCGCGCTGGCGGTCAGGCGCGCGCGTCGCAGCGGCAGGGAGGTGCTGGCGACGATCTCGCTGGCGCTCGCACCCGAGGTCGACCCCTCGCAGGTGATCTGCGCCTCGCGCCGTCCACGCGAGCCGTGGTTCCTGTTCGAGCAGCCCGACCGCGCTCGCGCGGCGCTTGCGGGGATGGGCGAGGTGTGCGTGCTGCAGGCGCACGGCGGCGAGCGCTTTGCAGCAGTCGCCGACCGCTGGCGCGCGCTGGCGGCCACGGCGGTGTTCGACCCGGCCGAGGAGCCCGGCGGCGGCCCGGTGGCGGTGGGCGGCTTTTCCTTCGCCCAGGACGGCGGGCACGCGCCGCACTGGCAGGGCTTCGAGCCGGCCTCGCTGAGCGTGCCGGAGGTGCTGATCTCCCGCAGCGAGCGCGGCGGGCAGTGCAGCGTGCGCCTCACGCTGGCGGCGCTGGCCGCGCCCGACGACACCACCGAGGAGCTCCTCGCGCGCCTCGAGCAGCGTCTCGCCGAGCTGCACAGACAGCGAGCTGGCGCTGCTCGACCCGGCGCCCACGGGGCGCTTTCAAGTCGCCAGCGCGATGCCCCCCGAGCACTACGAGCAGGCGGTCGCGCGCGCGGTCGAGCTGATCGGAGCGGGGGAGATGAAGAAGATCGTGCTCGCCCGCGAAGTCCAGGTCCACGCCCCCCAGCCCTACGATCCGACGGCGATCTTCGGCGTGCTGCGGCGCGAGTTCCCCTCTTGCTTCGTCTTCTGCGTGGGGCGCGGCGACGCGACGCTGATCGCGGCCAGCCCGGAGCTGCTGGTGCGCCGCGAGGGTCAGCGCGTCAGCACGCTCGCGCTCGCGGGCTCCACCCGCCGAAGCGCCGACCCCGCCGTCGACGACCACCTCGGCGAGCAGCTGCTGCGCGACCCGAGCTACCGCGAGGAGCACGCGATCGTGGCTCGGCGGATCGAGCGCACGTTGCGTCCCCACGCCGTCTGGGTCACCGCCGCCGGCGAGCCGGAGCTGGTCAGGATCGCCAACATCCAGCACCTCGCCACTCCGATCCGCGCCCAGCTCGCTGCACCGATGGATGCGCTCGAGCTGGCCGAGCTGATGCACCCGACGCCGGCGGTCGGAGGCGAGCCTCTGCATCTGGCAGCGCCGCTGATCCCGGCCCTGGAGGGGCTCGACCGCGGCTGGTACTCGGGACCGGTCGGCTGGACCGACGCCGCCGGCGACGGCGAGTTCTGCGTGGCGCTGCGCTGCGCACTGTTGCGCGGCAACGTCGCCCGCTGCTATGCCGGCAACGGCATCGTCGCCGGCTCAGAGCCGGCGCGCGAGCTGGCCGAGACCGAGATCAAGCTGCAGGCGCTGCTGCCGCTGCTCACCGGCTGAGCGCCTCGGATACTGACTGCCAAATACGGCGGTGCAGCTCGACGTTCTCGCTGCGCACGGTCGGCACTTCGACGATGCTGGACGCATCGGCCGCGAGCGCCCGCTCGAGCGCCCCTCTGAGCTCGCGCACGTCCCCGACGCGCTCGTGGGCCAGGCCGTAGAGCGCAGCTGCGTTTGCGAAGTCGAGGCCGGTCGGAGTGAGCACGTGGCGGGTGTAGATGCTCGTCTCAGCAGCGGGTGGCTGCGCTCCGGCGGCGGGGTCGAGAGCCTGCGCCCTGCTCGCCTCTGGATCGGGTGGCTGCGCTCCGACGGCGGGGTCGAGAGCCTGCGCCCTGCTCGCCTCTGGATCGGGTGGCTGCGCTCCGACGGCGGGGTCGAGAGCCTGTGCCATGCTCGCCTGCGCTATCGGCAGGAAGTCGAAGATGCCTCCGCCGCCGTTTTCGAGCAACACGATCGTGAGCTTCAGCCCGAGCCGCCTCGCGGCGAGCAGGCCGCCGAGGTCGTGGGCGAGCGCCACGTCGCCGATCAGGAGCACGGTGGGGCCCTCGGCGGCTGCAGCTGCGGCCGCGCCGAAGGCCGAGGAGACGATCCCGTCGATGCCGCTGGCGCCCCGGTTGCACAGCACGCGCGGGGGGTCCGTTCGCACCGGCCAGAAGGTCTCGATGTCGCGCACGGGCATCGAGGAGGCCACGAACAGCGTCGCCTCGGACGCAAGCAGCACGCCCAGCTCACCCGCCACCGCGGGCTCTGACAGGCCGGCCTGTCCAAGCACCCCGAGGATCGCCTCGGACGCCAGCTCGTCGGCGCTGCGCCAGCTCGCAAGCCAGCCGTCCTCGCTGCCCAGCCAACGCTCGGGGCTGCGCGTGCGCGAGTCCCCCAGCGCCCGCAGCGCAAGTGGCGGGTCGAGCGCGAGGCTGTGCGAGAGAACCGAATCGGGGTCCTGCCAGGCGCCCTCCGCGTCGAGTGCCACCTGGGTGACGCCGTCGAGCCCCGCCAGCCAGCTGCGCAGCGGCTTGGAGACAGGCAGCTCGCCCACGCGCACGACCAGGTCGGGGCGCATCGCGGACGCGAAGCGAGGATCGCGCAGCAGCGCGTCGTAGTGGGCGACCGCGCCGAGCCCACGGCGCGCGCCGGACAGCGGATCGCCCAGCAGCGGCCAGCCGAGCTGCTCGGCGAGCGCGCCAGCGCTGCGGCCGAGCAGATCGTCGCGCTCGTAGCGACCGGCGACGAGCACGCCGCGTCGCGCAGTGCAGGCGAGCGCGAGCAGCGAGTCGCTCTCGGCATTCAGAACGCCCCCCGCACCAGACGCGTCGATCGTTCGCGCACCAGACGCGTCGATCGTTCGCGCACCAGACGCCTCGATCGTTTGCGCGCCGGCGGCCGGGAACGTTCGCTCAGCGGCGGCCAGGGATACGCCGCGGCTCACGAACGGACGCCCGTCGGGCCTGCCGCTGTGATCCTCCGCGAGCGCCTCGTCTGTGACGAGCGGCTCGCGCAGCGGGAAGTTGAGGTGTACCGGCCCGGGGCGTCCCTGAAGCGCGGTCCAGTACGCGCGGCAGGCCAGCGTTCGCATCCAGCGCAGCCGCTCGGGGGTGACCTCGTGAGCTCCCACCTCGAAGAACCACTTGACCGCACCGCCGAAGATCTTGAGCTGGTCGATCGCCTGTCCGGCGCCGTTTTCGCGCAACTCGGGTGGGCGGTCGGCGGTCAGTAGCAGCAGCGGCACGCGTGCCTCGCGCGCCTCGATCGCTCCGGCCAGCAACTCGGCGACCGCGGTGCCCGAGGTGCAGCTCACAGCCACCGGCAGCGCCGTGGCCTTCGCCAGGCCAAGCGCGAAGAAGGCGGCGCAGCGCTCATCGACGTGGGAGTAGCAGCGCAGGCGCGGCTCGCGCGCCAGCGACAGCGCCAGCGGCGCCGAGCGCGACCCGGGCGAGGTGCACGCCGCGCGCATGCCGCAGCGCGCCAGCTCGTCCACGAACGCCCGCAACAGCAGGTATGTGTCGGTTGTCTGGGTCATAGGATGGGCGCGTGCCGGAGAGCGTCGTCCTGCTGCACGGGTTCAGCGGAACCCAGCGAACGTGGGATCGCCTGCAGGCGGCGCTCGACCCCGAACGGTATCGGCCGCTGGCGCTCGATCTACCGGGCCACGGCTCGCAGTCCGGCGCAGCGCAGCCGATCACCTTCGCGAGCTGTGTCGCGAGCGTGCTCGAGCGCTCGCCCGAGCGCTTCCTCCTGTGCGGCTACTCGTTGGGGGGACGCGTCGCCCTGCACGTCGCACTGGCTGCGCCCGAGCGGGTCACACGGCTGGTCCTGGTCTCCTGCTCGCCCGGGATCGAGGACGCCACCGAGCGAGCGCAGCGGCGTGCGTCGGACCGGCAGCTGGCCGAGGATCTGGAAACGATCCCCTTCGAGCAGTTCATCGAGCGCTGGCGCACCCAGCCGCTGTTCGCCTCCGACCCGCCCGAGGTCGGGCGCCTGGCCCGCGAGGATCAGCGCCGCAACCAGCCGCACGCGCTCGCAGCGGCGATGCGGGGGCTCGGCACTGGCGAGATGCAGGCCCTGTGGAAGCGCCTGGGCGAGCTGGAGATGCCGGTCACGGTGATCGCGGGCGAACGCGATCGGAAGTTCGTGTCGCTGGCCGGGCGTATGCAAGAGCTGATCCCGCACGCGACGCTCGAGATCCTGGCCGGCGGCCATGGCCTGGCGCTCGAGAGCCCCGACGCGCTCGCCGCCGCGATCTCGGCCGCCGGCGCGAGCGGCTAGAGCGGCTCGACGCGTGGGCCCGAGCAAGCTGGAGCGGCTCCACACAAGGCCCCCGCGAGCTACAGCGGCTCGACGCCGAGGCCCGGACGGCGAGGAAGGGTGATCGCCCCATCGTGTACCGGCAGCGGATCCTCGATCCCCTCGAACAGGCCGAGCGTCGCCAGGCCACAGTGGGGTAGCGGCCCGCGCGAGGCGAGAGCCGCGGCGGCATGCAGGGCGGCGGCTATGCCCAGCGGCCCGTCGAGCGTCGAGGCCAGGTAGACCTCCGCGCCGCTGGCGCGCACGAGCGTGGCTGCGACCAGCAGCGCGGCGATGCCGCCGCAGCGCGCGATCTTCAGGCACACCGCATCCGCCACGCCCGCTGCCAGCGCACCGGCCTGCTCGGCCGTCTCGTCGATCGCGACCCTCACGGCCACGCGCTCGCGCACCTCGCGCACGGCCTGCAGCCCGTGGGTGGGCTCCTCCACCAGCTCGAGGCCAGCAGGGGAGAGGGCCTCGATCGCACGCACCGCCTGCTCCACGCTCCAGGCGCCGTTGGCGTCGAGACGCAGCTGCACCCGCGGCCCCGCCGCGGCACGAGCGGCCGCCACGCGCCCGGCGTCATCTCCGACTCCGACCTTCACCTTCAGGCAGCTGAAGCCCTCGCGCACCGCGCGTGCCGCCTGCTCTGCAACGCCTGCGCGGTCGAGTGCCGAGATCGTCGCGTTGACCGCCACCTCGTGCGCCCAGCTGTCGCTCAGCAGTGCAGCCACCGGCTTGCCCGCACGCCGCCCAGCTCGATCCCACAGCGCGAGATCGAGTGCGGCCAGCGCCTGAGGCAGATCCTCGATCTGCCTGCACGCGTCGATCAGCTGCGCCCCGTTCATGCTCTGCGCGCGCGCGAGCACCGGGCGGTAGCTCTCGAGCGCCTGGCGCACCTGCGCGATGCTCACCCCGTCGTAGGGCTCGAGCGGCGCCGCCTCGCCATAGCCCGTGACGCCGTCCTCGCCGGTGAGCGCCACGGCCAGGAGCTCGCGCTCGGCGACCTCGCCGTAGGCGCTGCGCAGCGGAGTCTTGAGCCTGAGGTTGTGGCGTGTCAGCTCGAGCTTCACGGCCCGACGCCGCCGGCCGCCAGGATCCCGGCGGCGAACAGCAGGCAGAAGACGAGCTGTAGCGCGCCCGTGCCGGCGAGCGCCCCGTTCAGCGACGGGCCGTCGCTGCGCGTGCGCACCACCTTGACCAGTCGCGCCGCCAGCGGTATCGCAAGCCACGGCAGCGCCAGCCACGCGCTCATCGAGCCAAACGGCCAGGGCACGAGCGCGGTCACGAAGGCGCCCGCGACCATCGCCGCGTAGAGCGCGCGCGTGCGCTCCCTGCCGAGGCGCACCGCCAGCGTGCGCTTGCCCGCGCGGCGGTCTGTCTCGAGGTCGCGCACGTTGTTGACGACCAGGATCGCGCTCGCCAGTAGCCCGACCGGGACGGCGCACACGAACGCCTGCCAGGGCAGGCGCTGCACCTGGACGAAGTAGGAGCCGGCGACAGCCACGATGCCGAAGAACAGGAACACGAACACCTCTCCCAATCCCTCATATCCGTAGGGACGCGGGCCTCCCGTGTAGAGAACCCCGGCGAGGATCGAGGCAGCGCCCACCGCGAGCAGCTCGGGACCCGCCACCGCCACCAGGTAGGCGCCGCAGGCGACCGCCAGCCCGAACGTCACATACGTCGCCAGCAGCACCTGGCTGGGGGGTAGGAGGCCACCGGCGGTGACCCTGACGGGGCCGAGGCGATCCTCGGTGTCGGCGCCGCGGCGAGCGTCGGAGTAGTCGTTTGAGAGGTTGGTGCCGACCTGGATGAAGACCGCGCCGAGCAGCGCCGCCACGAACGCCAGCGGGTGGAAGTGCCCGGCTCCGAGCGCGAGCGAGGTGCCCACCAGCACGGGCGCGACCGCGGCCGGCAGCGTGCGCACGCGGGCGGCCATCACCCAGATGCGGACAGCGCCCATCTAGCTGGTCGATCGCGCGGCGAGGTGCCGGCGGTGCGTGGACGCGGAATCAACCATCTAGGCCCGCTTGGGGAAGCGCGAGAAGTCCGGCTTGCGCTTCTCACGATATGCGTCGCGGCCCTCCTGGGCCTCCTCGCTGCCGTAGAACAGGAGGTTCGCGTCGTGGGCTAGCTGCTGAATGCCGCTGAGGCCATCTTCGGCGGCGTTGAAGCTCGCCTTCAGCAGCCGCAGCGAGAAGGGCGAGAGGGCCAGCATCTCCCGGCACCACGCGACCGTCTCCTGCTCCAGGCGCTCGAGCGGCACGACGGTGTTGACCATGCCCATCTCGCGCGCCTCCTCGGCCGAGTACTGGCGGCACAGGAACCAGATCTCCTTGGCCTTCTTCGGCCCCACCAGGTTCGCCAGCAGGCCCGCGCCGAAGCCGCCGTCGAAGGAGCCCACCCTGGGGCCGACCTGGCCGAAGCGTGCGTTGTCGGCCGCGATCGTCAGGTCGCAGACGAGGTGCAGCACGTGTCCGCCGCCGATCGCATAGCCGGCGACCATCGCCACCACCGGCTTGGGCAGCCGGCGGATCTGCACGTGCAGGTCGGTCACGTGGAAGCGGCCCACGCCCGCGCGGCCCGCCTCGTCGTCGTTCAGGTAGCCCGAGTCCCCGCGCACGCGCTGATCGCCACCCGAGCAGAACGCGTCGGGGCCCTCGCCGGTGAGCACGATCACGCCCACCTCGGTGTCCTCGCGCGCATCTTCGAGCGCCTGGGAGATCTCGATGATCGTGCGCGGGCGAAACGCGTTCCTGACCTCCGGGCGCGCGATCGTGATCTTCGCGATCCCCGCGTCGGGCGCCGCTGACTTGTCGTAGTGGATGTCGGTGAAAGCGCCTGTGGCTGGCGCGGGGGATGGCTCCCAGGAGATGCTCACGGCGCGAAGGCTAGCCTGTGCGCCATGTTCGTCGAGGGATGGCTGGCGCGGGCCGCGGCTCACAGGCCCGGGCACGTGGCGCTGCAGACACCGGCGGGGAGCTGGTCCTACGCACAGCTGCACGGCGCCGTGCTCGCCGGAGCGGCCCAGCTCGCCGCGCGCGGCGCGGGGCCGGGCACGCGTGTTGCGATCGCGCTGCCGAGCGGCCTCGAGTTCGCCCAGGCGCTACACGCCTGCCTCGCGCTCGGCGCCGTGGCGGTGCCGCTCGACCTGCGCCTCTCCGCCGAGGAGCGCCGCCCGATCCTGGGCGAGTGCGAGCTGGCGCTCGAGCAGCCGCTGGCGGCGCACACTAGCGAGCGCCCTCCCGCCGGCGCGGGCGAGCGTCACCAGCTCGGGGACACCGCCGTCGTGATCCACACCTCGGGCACCACCTCCGCGTCACGTCCGATCGAGCTGACCTACTCCAACCTGCTGTGGAGCGCGCTCGGCTCTGCCGTCGCGCTCGGCAGCGACCCCGAGGAGCGCTGGCTGTGCGCGCTTCCGCTCGCGCACGTCGGCGGCCTGTCGATCCTGATGCGCTCCTCGATCTATGCCACCACCGCGGTCCTGCACGAACGCTTCGAGACCGACCGCGCGCTGCACAGCCTGCGCCACGAGCGCGTCACGCTCGTGAGCCTGGTCGCCACCACGCTCGCGCGCTTGCTCGACGCCGGCCTCGCCGACCCGCCGGCGCTGCGCTGCGCGCTGACCGGCGGCGGCCCGGTGCCCGCCGCGCTCGTCGAGCGCGCACACGCGGCCGGCGTGGCGGTCAGCCTCACCTACGGGCTGACCGAGAGCTGCTCGCAGGTCACCACCACGCCGCTGCCCGAAGCCGCCACGGCCACGGACAGCGCCGGGCCGCCACTGTTCTGCACGAGCGTCTCGATCGCAGAGGACGATGAGATCCTCGTGCGTGGGCCGACCGTAGCGCCCGCCGCGCGGGCGCTCGACGGCTGGCTTCACACCGGCGATCTCGGCTCGCTCGACGAGCGCGGGCGCCTGCGTGTGAGTGGCCGCAAGGCCGACACGATCGTAAGCGGCGGCGAGAACGTTGCGCCGGCCGAGGTCGAGGCCGTGCTCGAGGCGCATCCGCTGGTGCTCGAGGCCGCCGTCGTCGGCCGCCCCGATCCGCGCTGGGGCGAGGTCGTCTGCGCGATCGTGGTGGCGCGTCCCGGAGCGGGCGTGAGCGAGGCCGAGCTGCGCAGCCACTGCGCAGCCGCCCTCGCGGGCTTCAAGCTGCCCAAGCAGTTCCTCTTCAGATCCCAGCCGCTGCCGCGGACTCGTTCGGGCAAGCTGCTGCGCCGCGAGCTATAGATGGGGGGCACAAATGAGCTTTGACCCCAACGCCTACCGGCAGGCAAGCCTCGAGAGCTGGGAAGAGGCCGCCTCTGGCTGGGTACACCGCCAGCATTTGATGCGCGCCTTCGCCGACCCCGTCTCACACTGGATGATCGAGGCCGCCTCGCCGCAACCCGGCGAGCGCGTGCTCGAGCTGGCGGCGGGGCTGGGGGAGACAGCGCTGCTGGCCGCCGAGCTGGTCGCGCCGCTGGGCGGGGTGGTCGTCTCAGACCAGGCCGAGGCGATGCTCGAGGGCGCCCGCGCGCGCGCGATCCAGCTCGGTCTGGCGAACGTCGAGTTCCAGGTCCTGAACGCAGAATGGATCGACCTGCCGCTCGCCGACGTGGACGTCGTGTTCTGCCGCTGGGGCTACATGCTGATGGCGGATCCCGCCACGGCGCTCGGCGAGACACGCCGCGTGCTTCGCCCCGGCGGGCGGGTGGCGCTCGCGGTGTGGGATGCGCTCGAGCACAACCCGTGGGCGGCGCTGCCCGCGCAGGAGCTGATCGGGCGCGGCGCCGCGCCCGCGCCCGCCGGCGCCACTGCGGCGCCAGGTCCGTTCGCGCTCGCGAGCATCGAGCAGGTCTCCGAGCTGCTCAAGCAGGCGGGCTTTGCCGAGCTGCACGTGGAGTCGCTCGAGCTGATTCGCCGCCACGCTGACTTCGAGGAGCTGTGGGACACCACGCTCGATCTCTCCCGGAGCTTTCACGACGCTGTGCTCTCGCGTCCCGAGGCGGAGATCGCAGCGATCAAGACGTCGCTCGCCGAGCGCTTCGCGCCCTACACCACGGGCTCTGGCGAGCTGGAGATCCCCGGGCGCACGCTCGTCGCGAGCGCAAGCGCCTGAGCGGACGCTCGCCCCAGAGCCTCGACCGCAACGCTCAGAGTCTCGGCCGCAACGCCGAGCGGCCCGCGGCGCGAAGTTGGATAGCCTGCGCGCCATGATCTATGACGACGACGCAGACCTAACGCTCCTCGACGGGAAGACCGTCGCAATCATCGGCTACGGCTCGCAGGGTCACGCCCACGCCCTGAACCTCAAGGACTCCGGCGTCAAAGTCGTGGTCGGCCTGCGTGAGGACTCCGCCTCGGTGGCCAAGGCCCGCGAGCAGGGTCTCGAGGTGCTGCCGGTCGTAGAGGCGGCCAGCCGCGGCGATCTGATCATGATCCTCGCGCCCGACGAGCTTCACCACCAGATCTGGGAGGAGGAGATCAAAGACGGCGTCGCCGAGGGCAACATGCTGCTCTTCGGCCATGGCTTCTCGATCCACTACAAAGAGATAACGCCGCCCGCCGGCGTCGATGTGGGGATGGTCGCGCCCAAGGGCCCCGGGCACCTCGTGCGCCGCACCTACACCGAAGGCAGCGGCGTACCTGGCCTCGTGGCGATCGAGCAGGACGCCACCGGCAACGCTCGCGCGCTCGCGCTCGCTTACGCCAAGGGCATCGGCGCCACGCGCGGCGGCGTGATCGAGACGAGCTTCAAGGACGAGACCGAGACAGACCTGTTCGGCGAGCAGGCCGTCCTCTGCGGCGGCGCCTCCGAGCTCGTCCAGGCCGGCTTCGAGACGCTGGTCGAGGCCGGCTATGACCCCGAGATGGCCTACTTCGAGTGCCTGCACGAGCTCAAGCTGATCGTCGACCTGATGCACGAGAAGGGCCTGGCCGGAATGCGCTACTCGATCTCCAACACGGCCGAGTACGGCGACTACACTCGCGGCAAGCGCGTGATCACCGACGAAACCCGCGCCAACATGCGCAAGATCCTGCAGGAGATCCAGTCGGGTGACTTCGCGCGCGAGTGGATCGCCGAGAACCGCGCCGGGCAGGAGAACTTCAAGCGCATGCGCGCCGAACAGGCCGATACGCAGGTCGAGCACGTCGGCAGCGAGCTGCGCGGCCACATGGACTGGATCAAGCCCGCCTTCTAGAGGACGGCGCCACGGTGCTCGCCTACGTCTTCTGGCACCGCCCGCAGGACACAAACGCGAGCGACGCCTACGAGCACGCGCTGATCGCCTTCCACCGCTCGCTGGCGCGCTCGCTGCCCGTCGGCACGCTCGCCTCGGCGGCCTTCCGCGCGCGCCGGCTGCCGTGGCTTGCGACCAGCGAGCACGAGCCCGCGGATTCCGAGGCGCACGCAAGCGTGGGCTACGAGGACTGGTACCTGGTCGAGGACTTCGCCGCGCTGGGAGTGCTCAACGAGGCGGCCGTCGGGCGCGGGCACCACAGCAGCCACGACGAGGCCGCGCGGCGCTCGGGGGCAGGCGCCGGCGCCGTCTACGCGCTGATCGAGGGCGAACCGTGCGCGTCGGCGTTCGGGCAGGCGACCACCGCGGTCTGGATCGCGCGCCCCGCCGGCTCGAAGCACCACCCGCTCGGCGAGCTGCTCGGCGACGGCATGCAGCCCGACCGCGCGAGCCTGTGGCGCCGCCAGCTCGTGCTCGGTCCCGCGCCCGAGTTCTGCCTGCTCGGCGCCGAGGCGCCGGCGGGGGTCGCGCCCGCGCGCCTGCCGGACGGCTGGCGCGCCACGATCCTCGAGCGGGAGGTGCTCTTCAATGGTTGACAGGGTGATGGACGCCGAGCTGGCCGGCGGCGAGTTCGCGCGCCAGGAAAGCCGCTTCCGCGACTGGGTCGGGCTCGACCCGCGCTCCGCTCGCGCGAGCGGATACCCGCCTGAGCCCGGCCGCTACCACCTCTACGTGTCACTCGCCTGCCCCTGGTGTCACCGCACCGCGATCCTGCGCGAGCTGGCCGGACTGCAGGACGCCGTGGGAATCTCATATCTCGCCCCGTTTCGCGATGAGCGCGGCTGGGCGTTCAGCGGCGAGCGCTTCGAGGACGGCCCGGGGGGCGAGTACATCGATCGCCTGCACGGCTGGAAGCTGATGAGCGAGGCCTACGCAATCAGCGACCCGAGCTTTCAGGGACGGATCACGGTGCCGGTGCTGTGGGACACCGAGACCGGGCAGATCGTCAACAACGAGTCCAGCGACATCATCCGCATGATGTACCTGCCCGACTCGCTCGGCGCCCTGGGAATCACGCTCGACCTGTATCCCGAGTCGCTGCGGGAGGAGATCGAGCAGATCAACCAGCGCGTCTACGACACCGTCAACAACGGCGTCTACCGTGCCGGCTTCGCCCGCCGCCAAGGCGCCTACGAGCACGCCTTCGCGGAGCTGTTCGACAGCCTCGCCTGGCTCGATCGGCTTCTCGGCGAGCGCCGTTACCTGCTCGGCGATCATCTGACCGAGGCCGACTGGCGCCTGTTCCCGACGCTGGCGCGCTTCGACGAGGTCTACAACCTGCACTTCCGCTGCAACTTCAGGCAACTGGTCGACTACCCCAACCTGTGGGACTACTCGCGCGAGCTACACCAGCTCCCGGGCGTGGCCGAGACGGTCGCGATGGAGCAGATCAAGCGCCACTACTACACCACCCACGACGAGCTCAATCCCAAGCGCATCATCCCAGTCGGCCCCGGCTATGACTGGAACGAGCCGCACGGCCGCGAGCGGTAGGAGACAGCCGCCCGCGTTGCCCTCCGGCACGGCGCCCGTTCGCTACACTCGCGTCTCGTCGTCACGACTGGCGCTCGGGTGGAGATCACCACCGGGAAGTGGCGACTAGCGACCGCCGCGCGCCTGGGCACCCTCAGACCTTCGACAATCCCTCCTGGGTAGGACCGAACGAGGAGCCCAAATGACTACGAGCCCCCTTACAGAGTCCCCGCAACTCGTGATCCCCGAGGAGCTGAAGCCCGTGGACGGGCGCTTCGGCTGCGGCCCCTCGAAGGTGCGCCCGGACGCGCTCGCGCGCCTTGCCGGCGAGGGCGCCGGCGTGATCGGCACCTCGCACCGCCAGAAGCCGGTCAAGGCGATCGTCGGCGAGATCCGCGCCGGCCTGCGCGAGCTGTTCGCGCTCCCCGACGACTACGAGGTGGCGCTCGGAAACGGCGGCACCACCGCCTTCTGGGATGCGGCCGCGTTCGGGCTCGTGCGCGAGCGGGCGCTACACCTGAGCTTTGGCGAGTTCTCGCAGAAGTTCGCCACGGTCACCACCGGCGCGCCGTTCCTGAAGGACCCGATCACGGTCTCAGCCGACCCCGGCGACGCACCCGACCCGGCGAGCGTGGGCGCGGCCGCAGCCGCGGGCGGCGTCGATCTGATCGGCTGGGCCCACAACGAGACCTCTACCGGCGTGATGACCGAGGTGCTGCGCCCCGCCGGCAGCGACGATGCCCTGGTCGCAATCGACGCGACCTCCGGCGCGGGAGGGCTGCCACTCCAGGCTGCCAACGCCGACGTCTACTACTTCGCGCCGCAGAAGTGCTTCGCCGCCGACGGCGGGCTGTGGCTCGCGCTGCTCAGCCCTGCGGCCCAGGAGCGGATCGCCGAGCTGCACGGCTCCGAGCGCTGGATCCCGGAGTTCCTCTCGCTGCACACCGCGCTCGAGAACTCGCGCAAAGACCAGACCTACAACACGCCCGCCGTTGCCACGCTGTTCCTGCTCGCCGACCAGATCCGCTGGATGCTCGACGGCGGCGGCCTGGGCTGGTGCGTGAGCCGCACGCGCGCATCCTCCGAGCACCTCTACGGCTGGGCCGAGCGGGGCGCCCACACGACCCCGTTCGTGGCCCACTCGGCCAAGCGCTCGCTGGTCGTGGGGACGGTCGACTTCGACGACGCGGTCGACGCCGCCGCGCTCGCCGCGGCGTTGCGCGCCAACGGCATTCTCGATGTCGAGCCCTACCGCAAGCTCGGGCGAAACCAGCTGCGCGTCGGCATGTTCCCCGCGGTCGAGACCGCCGACGTGCAGGCGCTCACGGCCTGCATCGATTTCGTCGTGGAGAGGATCGGCCGATGAGCGCGCGCGCGAAGGTCCTCGTCAAGGAGAAGATCGGCGACTCGGGCGTGGCGCTGCTGCGCGAGCACTTCGACGTCGAGATCGGCGTCGACTGGAGCGATCAACAGCTCGCCGAGCGGATCGCCGAGTACGACGGCATCGTGATCCGCTCCGCCACCAAGATGACCGCCGAGCTGATCGAGCGGGGGACGCGCCTGCGCGCGATCGGGCGCGCGGGGGTGGGCGTGGACAACGTCGACGTGCAGGCCGCCACCAGGCGCGGGATCGTCGTGGCCAATGCGCCCGAGTCAAACGTGGTCACCGCCGCCGAGCACACGATGGCGCTGCTCTTGGCGCTCGCGCGCAACGTGCCGCAGGCCTACAGCTCGCTGATCGCCGGGCGTTGGGAGCGCTCGAAGTTCTCCGGCGTGGAGCTCTACGAGAAGACGCTCGGGATCCTCGGCTTCGGGCGCATCGGGCAGCTCGTCGCCCAGCGCGCGCGCGGCTTCGGCATGCGCGTGGTGGCGTTCGATCCGTTCGTCAGCGCCGAGCGCTACCGCGACCTCGGCGTCGAGAAGGCGGAAAGCCCCGAGGACATCTACGCGCAAGCCGACTTCATCACCGTGCATCTGCCAAAGACGCCCGAGACCGAGGGCTTCCTGGACGCCGAGGCGTTCGCCAAGATGCGCGACGGCGCGCGCGTGTTGAACGTCGCGCGCGGCGGCCTGATCGACGAAGCAGCGCTCAAGGACGCGCTCGACTCGGGCAAGCTGGGCGGCGCAGCGCTCGACGTGTTCCCGAGCGAGCCGATGACCGAGAACCCGCTGTTCGGCTATCCCAACGTGGTCGTCACCCCGCACCTCGGCGCCTCCACCGCCGAGGCCACCGATCGCGCCGGCTACCAGAGCGCCGAGCAGGTCGTGGCCGCGCTGACCGGCGGGGTCGTCTCGACCGCGGTCAACATCCCCGCGATCGGCGCTGAGGACATGGACATGCTCGGGCCGTTCCTGCCGCTGGCCACCCAGCTCGGACGGCTCGCGATGAAGCTCGCCGAGGGCAGCTCGGTGGAGCGCATCGAGGCCGCCTTCATGGGCAGGATCGCCGACTTCGACACGCGCCTGCTCGGCCTGGCGGTGATCGTCGGTGCGCTGCAGGGTCGCACCGAGGAGCAGGTGAACCTCGTCAACGCGCCCACCATGGCCCAGCAGCGCGGGATCGTCTTCGAGGAGAAGAGCGTCTCCGAGGCGCAGGACTTCAACGAGCTGATCCGCGTGACCGTGGTCGCCGGCGGCGAGCGCGTGGCCGTCGCGGGCACCGGCATCGGGCCCAACCGCGTCGCGCACCTCGTCGAGGTCCAGGGACGGCGCCTGACGATCGAGCTGGAGCCGAACGTGACCGTCTTTCGCTACGAGGACCTGCCCGGCATGATCGGCCGCGTCGGCACGATCTTCGGCGCCCACGGCATCAACATCTCCTCGGCCGCGGTCGGACACACCCCCGACGGGCGCGACGGCGCCGAGGACAGGCGCCTGGCGGCGATGGTCGTCACGACCGACGTCCCCGTGCCCGACGCGGTGGTGGAGGAGATCGTCGCCTCGGAGGGCTTCGTCAACGGCTGGTCGGTCGACCTCGGCTGATCGGTCGCCTCGGCTGATCGGTTAGGCTGAGCGCCATGCGGGCCGTCGTCATCACCAAGCACGGCGGCCCCGAGGTGCTGGAGGTGCAGGAGCGCCCCAGCCCCTCGCTCGGGCCCGGCGAGGTGCGCATCGAGGTGGCCGCCGCGGGCATCAACTTCGCGGATGTGATGGCGCGCATGGGCCTCTACCCCGATGCGCCCAAGACACCGTGCGTGGTCGGCTACGAGGTGGCGGGCACGATCCTCGAGGTCGCAGACGGAGTCGCGGGACTGCAGCCCGGACAGCGCGTGATGGCGGGCACCAAATTCGGCGGCTACGCCTCAGAGGTCGTCGTGGTGGCCGGCGACGTGGTGGCGCTGCCCGACCGCCTCAGCTTCGAGCAGGGTGCTGCGATACCCGTCAACTACGCCACCGCCTGGGCGGGGCTGATCGGCTACGGCAGCCTCCAGGCGAGCGAGCGCGTGCTCGTCCACTCGGCCGGCGGCGGCGTCGGCATCGCCGCCACGCAGATCGCCAAGCGCGCCGGCGCCGAGGTCTACGGGACCGCCTCGCCCGCCAAGCACGCCCGCTGCCTGGAGCTGGGGGTCGACCACGCGCTCGACTACACCAAGCCCGGATGGGAGCGCGGGCTGCCGCAGTTCGACGTGATCCTCGACGCCGTCGGAGGGCGCAGCTTCAGACGCAGCTACTCGCTGCTCGGGCCGGGAGGACGGCTCGTCGCCTTCGGCGCCTCCGCGCTGGTCTCCGGTGAGCGGCGCAACCCCGTCGCAGCCCTGCGCGGTGTGGCCTCGATGCCGCGCTTCAACCTGATCAAGCAGATGTCCGAATCGAAGGCCGTGATCGGTCTGAACATGCTCTCGCTGTGGAAGGGCCGCGGAACGCTCGAGCCCTGGATCACGCCGCTACGCGAGATGCTCGACGACGCGACGATCGAACCGGTGCTCGCCGGTGCGTTCCCGTTTGAAGAGGCCGGCGCCGCGCAGAGCATGATCGTCGAGCGGCGCAATCTCGGCAAGGTAGTGCTCGTCCCCTAGATGGTCGTTGCCGTGGAATTGACCACCTCCTAGATGATTGATTCCACGGTTTTAGGCGCAGTAGTTGACGAGTGCGCGGCTGGGGCGGTGGAGCTGGTGGTTGAGGGTGATGGCGGCGGCGAGGCAGAGGAAGCGTTGAAGGACGCGCTCTCTGAGGCCTCGGAGGGTTCGTGCGCCGTGGCGCTCGAGAGTGAGGATGTCCTTGCAGGTCCAGAAGATGCTCTCGATCCGTTGGCGGATCGGCGCGAGGTGTGGTCCTTGGCCGGGCTCGTCTTTGCGGCGGGGCCGGATGATCGTGGCGTCCATCTCGCTGACGGCCTGGGCGAATGCTTTGCCGGCGTAGCCCTTGTCGCCGATCAGCGTCACGGTGCCCTGGCGGCGGGTGCGCGCCAACAGCTCCAGCGCGACGTCGCGCTCGTCGCGTTTGGGGGAGGCGAGCGTGATCGCCCGGGGTGTGCCGTCGGGCGCGAAGATCGCGTGCAGACGGAAACCCCAGAAGAACCGGCTGTGGCTCGCGCAATACCCGTAGTCGGCGGCGTCCGCGAGCTCCGAGCGCTTGACGGTCTCACGGCTTCTCGCGCACTCGACAGGGGTGCTGTCGACGAGCAGCAGGTCGTCGTAGAAACCTGGGCTCTGGGAAGCGAAGCACTGCATCAGCCACTCCAGGGTGTCTGTCAGCCGGCGGCGGCGCTTGAAGTAGCCGGCCTGCCCGGGGATCCTTGGGAACAAGTGGCGCAGGCGCTTATCCGCGACCGCGAGGAACCTGCGGTCAGACGGGATGCCCATGATCGCCTGGGCAACACAGAGCGTGACGACCTCCGCGTCTGTGACGCTCCTTTTGGCGTTCCCCGGCCTCTCAGGCAGGAGATCGTCAGCCGTGCAATAAACAGCGGTCAGCAGCAGGTCGAGGTCGGCGTCCATCGTGGCCCCCTTGGTCGACGGTGTGTACAGAGCACCGCCGACTTCGACCCTGCTGCTTACAAATCCTCGATATCCACGCGCAACGCCGTGGAATCAACCATCTAGCCACGCTTGGCAGGCGCACGGCCGCGGTGCTACCCTGCGGCCAGATGTCGTTTCGCAACTCGCTCCTCTCGCTTCTCCTGCCTGTGCCCTTCAGGGTGCTCCCCCCTCGGGGGGAATAGCGCGTGGCGGCCGCGTAGCCGCATACCCAGCAGAGAGGAACGTAAAGCGAGATAGAGAAGGAGCACGAACGACATGAGCACATCTGAGCGATCCGGCGGCGACGGCGCTGCGACGCAACGCGATCCGGGCAACCGCGTCCTGATCTTCGACACCACCCTGCGCGACGGCGAGCAGTCTCCGGGCATCTCCCTGAACAGGCAGGAAAAGCTCGAGATCGCCCACCAGCTCGCACGCCTCGGCGTCGACGTGATCGAGGCCGGCTTCCCGATCACCTCGCCCGGCGACTTCCAGTCGGTCGAGGCGATCGCGCGCGAGGTCGAAGGACCGGTGATCTGCGCCCTGGCGCGCACCAGCAAGCAGGACATCGAGGCGGCCTGGAACGCGGTCAGAGACGCGCAGCGCCCGCGGATTCACACTTTCCTGGCGACCAGCGACGTGCACATCGAGCACAAGCTGCGGACCACGCGCGAGGACGTGAAGGGGCAGGTGCGCGCCGCGGTGGCGCAGGCGCGCGAGTACACCGATGACGTCGAGTTCTCGCCCGAGGACGGCTCGCGCTCAGACGTGCAGTTCATGGCCGAGGTGATCCAGATCGCGCTCGACGAGGGCGCCACCACGATCAACGTGCCCGACACCGTCGGCTACACGATGCCGCGCGAGTACCACGCGATGTTCACCGAGCTGTACCGGCTCGTACCGGACCTGCTCGGCGTCGTGGTCTCGGTTCACTGCCACGACGATCTCGGCATCGCCGTGGCCAACTCGCTGGCCGGCGTCGAAGCGGGCGCGCGCCAGGTCGAGTGCGCCGTCAACGGCATCGGCGAGCGCGCCGGCAACGCGTCGCTCGAGGAGATCGCGATGCTGCTGCACACGCGCGAGCCGACCCTTCAGCTGTGGAGCGCAATCGAGACCACCGAGATCGCGCGCACCAGCAGGCTGGTCTCGCGCCTGACCGGCTACCAGGTGCAGCCCAACAAGGCGATCGTGGGGCGCAACGCATTCGCCCACGAGGCCGGCATCCACCAGGACGGCGTGCTCAAGGAGCGCACCACCTACGAGATCATGGACGCCACCACCGTCGGGCTGCGCAGCAACTCGATCGTGCTCGGCAAGCACTCCGGACGCCACGCCCTCAGCGAGGCGCTGCAGGAGATGGGCTTCGAGTTGGACGGCCAGGCGCTGAACACGGCCTTCAAGCGCTTCAAGGAGATCGCCGACCGCAAGAAGCAGGTCACCGCGATGGACCTCGAGGCGCTCGTCACCGACGAGCTGCGCGAGGAGATCTCCGGCTACGCGCTGGAGTGGTTCGAGGTCGAGGCCTCCTCTCTGCGCCCGCCGCACGCGCGCGTGTCGATCACGCTTCCCGACGGCAGCTCCGCGGGCGGATCGTTCATGGGCGACGGACCGATCGACGCGGTCTTCCAGGCGATCAACGCCGCCAGCGGCATGGGCGCCAAGCTCAGCGAGTTCACGATCGGAGCCGTCACCGAGGGCCAGGATGCCTTGGGCGAGGTCTCGATCGTGGTCGAGGTGCACGGCTTCAGCGGCGCCGGGCAGGGTGTCTCCACCGACATCATCGACGCCGCCGCACGTGCCTACGTGCGCGCGCTGTCGGTTGCCGTGGCGCGCTCACGCGCCGACGCTGCGATCGGGCTACCGGAGACCGCCGCCGGCTGACCGGGGCCGCGTCGCCGAACATCTGTCTGTGATAACGTACGCTCGTATGGTGACGGCGACGAGCAATCGGGGCGACGAGCAGGCGAAGGAGGCCGACTGGACCCAGTCGCTCTCGCCCGTCGTGATCGGCGCGCGCGTCAAGGCTCTGCGCGAGGCCGCAGCGCTGTCGTTGCGCGACCTGGCCGAGCGCAGCGGCGTGAGCGCGCCGATGCTCTCGCAGGTCGAGCGCGGCGAGACGAGCCCCACGCTGACCGTCGCCGCGCGCATCGCCTCCGGTCTCGACCTGCGCCTCTCACAGCTCCTGCGCCTCGACGAGGGCGGCGCTGTCACCGTCGTCCGCGCCGGCCAGCGCCAGCACGGGGGCAACAAGCGGCGCGGCCACAGCTTCGAGGTGCTGACCTCCGCGCAGCCCGGACAGCGCGCCGAGCTCTCACGCCACACGCTCGCTCCCGGCGGCGCCACCGGGGCTCCCGACGATCCGCCGATGCACGAGCCCGGCAGCCGCGAGACAGCGCTCGTCGAGCGCGGCTCGCTGGCGCTCGTCTGCGACGGCGAGCGCTACATCCTCGACAGCGGCGACTGCGTCACCTTCGACGCCGATCTGCCCCACCACTTCGAGAACCCCACCGCCGCCGACGCCGCGTTTCTCGCGGTCCTCTCCGCGGGGCTGAGACGAAGCTAGATGCGCGCCTCCACGCACGCATCGCAGACCCCGGCAGGGGTCTCATCTGAAAGCGAGACCGCCACCCACGAGTGCAAGGACCGATGACCATGCCACGCACGCTGTTCGAGAAGATCTGGGAAGCCCACACGGTCGCCGGAGAGAGCTCCGGGCTGATCTACATCGACCTGCACCTCGTCCACGAGGTCACCAGCCCCCAGGCCTTCGACGGCCTGCGTCTCGCCGGGCGCCCGCTGCGCCGCCCCGACCGCACCCTCGCCACCGCCGATCACAACACCCCGACCGACGGCACGCCGATCGCCGCGCGCATCAAGGACGAGCTCTCGCGCGTGCAGGTGGAAACGCTCGAGCGCAACTGCGAGGAGTTCGGCGTCCCCGTCTACTCGCTCGGCTCCGAGCGCCAGGGGATCGTGCACGTGATCGGCCCCGAGCTGGGCGTCACCCAGCCCGGCATGACGATCGTCTGCGGCGACTCGCACACCTCCACCCACGGCGCCTTCGGCGCGCTCGCCTTCGGGATCGGCACCAGCGAGGTCGAGCACGTGCTGGCCACGCAGTGCATGGTCCAGAGCAAGCCGCGCTCGATGCGCGTCACCTATGAGGGAGCACTCGGCTTCGGCGTCACCGCCAAGGACCTGATCCTCGCCACGCTCGGCGAGCTGGGCGTCGGCGGCATGACCGGCCACGTCGTGGAGTACGCCGGCCCCGCCATCGAGGCACTCTCGATGGAGGGCCGCATGACCGTCTGCAACATGACCATCGAGGGCGGCGGGCGCGCCGGGATGATCGCCCCCGACGACACCACCTTCGCGTGGTTCACCGGCGTCGAGCGGCCCGGCTCTCCCAAGGGCGCCGAGCTGGACGCCGCGATCGAGCGCTGGCGCGAGCTGCGCACCGATCACGGCGCGAGCTTCGACCGCGAGATCGCGATCGACGCCAGCACGATCTCCCCGCAGGTCACCTGGGGCACCAACCCAGGCATGGTGCGCGCGGTCACCGACCTCGTGCCCTCGCCCGAGGAATGCGACTCGCCCGCCGACCGCGAGGCGACCGAACGCGCGCTCGCCTACATGGCGCTCGAGCCCGGCACCCCGATCGAGCAGATCGCCGTCGACCGCGTGTTCATCGGCTCGTGCACCAACTCGCGCATCGGCGACCTGCGCGCCGCCGCGGAGGTCGTAGCCGGACGCAAGGTCGCCGCCTCGGTCAACGCGATGGTCGTCCCCGGTTCCCAGCAGGTCAAGGCCCAGGCCGAGGCCGAGGGCCTCGACCGCGTCTTTCGCGACGCCGGATTCGACTGGCGCGTGGCCGGCTGCTCGATGTGCCTGGGCATGAACCCCGACATCCTCGCCCCCGGAGAGCGCTGTGCATCGACCTCCAACCGCAACTTCGAGGGCCGTCAGGGACGCGGCGGGCGCACGCACCTCGTCTCTCCCCAGATGGCCGCCGCCGCCGCCATCGAGGGCCGCTTCGTCGACATCCGCGACTGGTCCTAGGAGGGCCCATGCAACCGATAAAAGTCATCGCCGGACCCGTCAGCTTCCTCGACCGTGCCGACGTGGACACCGATCAGATCATGCCCAAGCAGTTCCTCAAGCGCGTCGAGCGCAGCGGCTTCGGCCAGTTCCTCTTCTACGACTGGGCCAAGCAGCCCGGCTGGGAGCTGCCCGCCAACCCGATCCTCGTGGCCGGCGAGAACTTCGGCTGCGGCTCCTCCCGCGAGCACGCCCCGTGGGGTCTGCAGGACTACGGCTTCCAGGCGATCCTCGCGCCGAGCTTCGCCGACATCTTCTACTCGAACTGCACCAAGATCGGCCTGCTTCCCGTGGTGCTGAGCGACGAGGACTGCCGCTCGCTGGCTCGCGCGGGGGACGGCGAAGTCGACCTCGAGGCCCAGGAGGTGCGCTTCGCCGGCGAGCAGGTGTCGTTCTCGATCGACCACGAGATCCGCCGCCGCCTGCTCGGCGGCCTCGACGACGTCGCGCTCACACTGCAGCGCTCCGACGCGATCGCCGACTATGAGTCCGAGCGCGAGCGCGCCGGTCTCGCCGGCCTCCCAACCACGGCGCTCTGAGACGGTGGCCCACAACATAGTCACCCTCCCCGGCGACGGCATCGGCCCCGAGATAATGGCGCCGGCGCTGGAGCTGCTGAACCGCCTCGGCGACTTCGAGTACGAAGAGCATCTGTTCGGCGGCGCCTCGATCGACGCCCACGGCGTCGCCCTGACCGATGAGGTGCTCGCGGCCTGCAGGCGCTCCGATGCGATCCTGCTCGCCGCCGTCGGAGGGCCCAAGTGGGACACCACCGACCCCAGCAGGCCGCGCCCCGAGCAGGGCCTGCTCGGCCTGCGCAAGGGACTCGGGCTGTACGCCAACCTGCGTCCCGTGAAGCCGCTGCCGGCGCTGTATGACTCCTCGCCGCTACGACGCGAGCGGATCGAGGGGACCGACCTGCTCGTCGTGCGCGAGCTGACCGGCGGGATCTACTTCGGCGAGAAGACCCGCACCGAGACATCCGCCTCGGACATCTGCTCCTACACCAGCGCGGAGATCGAGCGGATCGCCCGCGCCGCGTTCGAGGCCGCCGTGCGCAGATCCCCCTCGGCCGCCAAGCTCACCAGCGTCGACAAGGCCAACGTGCTGGAGACCTCGCGCCTGTGGCGCCAGGTCGTGAGCGAGCTGCACGCCCGCGAGTTCGAGCACGTAGCGCTCGAGCACGTGCTCGTCGACAACGCCGCAATGCAGCTCGTATCCGCGCCGCGCAGCTTCGACACGATCGTCACCGAGAACATGTTCGGAGACATCCTCTCCGACGAGGCCGCCATGCTGACCGGGTCGATCGGCATGCTGCCGAGCGCCTCGCTCGGCAGCGACGGACCCGGCATGTTCGAGCCAGTGCACGGCTCCGCGCCCGACATCGCCGGGCAGGGAGTGGCCAACCCGCTGGCGATGTTCCTCTCCTGCGCGATGCTGCTCCGGCACGGCCTCGACTTGGCAAGCGAGGCCACGGCTGTAGAATCGGCTGTTGAACGCGCGCTCGACGCGGGTCTGCGCACACCCGATCTGGGGGGCGGGGACGGCACCGAGCGCGCGAGCAGGGCAGTGCTCGAAAACCTCTAAAGGAGCAATCACGTGGAGCCCACCGACCTCATCTGGATGAACGGAGAATTCGTCGCCTGGGAGAACGCCAAGGTCCACGTCCTGACGCACGGCCTGCACTACGGCACCGGCGTCTTCGAGGGTGTGCGCTGCTACGACACGGTTCTCGGGCCGGCCGTGTTCCGCAACGCCGAGCACGTCGATCGCCTGCTGCGCTCCTCCGCGCTCTACTACATGGACGTGCCGTTCTCCGCCGAGGAACTGCGCACCGCCACGCTCGAGCTGGTCGCGCGCAACGGCCTCAGCTCCTGCTACATCCGCCCGATCGTCTACCGCGGCTACGGCAGCATGGGGCTGAACCCGCTCGAGGCGCCCGTCGACGTGACGATCGCCTGCTGGGAGTGGGGCGTCTATCTCGGTGAGGAGGGTCACAGCAACGGCGTCCGTGCCAAGGTCTCTTCCTGGCGACGCCTGAGTCCGGACTCGCTGATCCCGCACGCCAAGGCCTCCGGTCAGTACCTCAACAGCGTGCTCGCCAAGGTCGAGTCGGTCAAGGCCGGCTATGAAGAGGCGATCCTGCTCGACGACCACGGCTACGTGTGCGAGGGCACCGGCGAGAACGTCTACATCGTGCGTGACGGCGCGATCGTGACACCCGGGCAGGCGAACTCGATTCTCGACGGCATCACCCGCCGCTCGGTCATCCAGATCGCCCGCGATCTCGGCTACACGGTGATCGAGCGCGACATCGCACGCGCGGAGATGTACCTGGCGGAGGAGATGTTCCTGTCGGGCACGGCCGCGGAGATGGTGCCCGTGCGCGAAATCGACGATCACAAGGTGGGCACGGGCAAGCCAGGCGAGGTCACGCGCGTGCTGCAGACGGCCTTTGACGACGCGATCCACGGGCGCAGCGAGCGCTACCGCGAGTGGCTGGACCTCGTGCACCCCGTCGATCTCGAGACACCCGCCGGCGAGACCAGCTCGCCGAGCGCCCAGACGACCGCCGCGGGCTAAGGGTGCCCGACATACAGCTATACGACGCCACCCTGCGCGACGGGATGGGCGGCGGCGGGCTGACGCTCACAGCCGAGGAGAAGCTGCGCGTCGTGCACGCCCTCGACCAGCTCGGCGTGCACATGGTCGAGGCGGGCTTCCCGTCCTCGAACCCCAAGGAGCAGGAGCTGTTCGGCCTGCTCGCCGGCGAGCAGCTGCAGATCGCCGAGGTGGTCGCCTTCGGCATGACGCGCCGGCGCGATGTGTCCGCCGCGCAGGACGACGGACTGCGCGTCCTCGCCGAGTGCTTCGCGCCGGTGTGCACGATCGTCGGCAAGGCCTCGGTGCTGCACGTCGAGAAGGTCGTGCGCGTCACGCGCGAGGAGAACCTCGCGATGATCGCCGACTCCGTCGCCTTCCTGGTGGGCTCCGGAAAGCGCGTGCTGCTCGACGCCGAGCACTTCTTCGACGGGTTCGGCCTCGACCCCGGCTACGCGCTCGACTGCCTGCGCGCCGCCCGCGACGCGGGCGCTGAGCGCGTCGTCCTGTGCGACACCAACGGCGGCTCGCTGCCACCGCAGATCCGCACCGCCTTCGCCGTGGTCCGCGAAGCGCTCCCGGGCTTCCCGCTCGGCATCCACACCCACGACGACTCGGGCTGCGCGGTCGCCAACACGCTGACCGCGGTCGAAGCCGGCGCCACCCAGGTGCAGGGCACCGTCAACGGCATCGGCGAGCGCACCGGCAACGCCAACCTGATCACGATCATCGCCGACCTGCAGCTGAAGATGGGCGCCGAGGTGCTCTCCCCGGAGCGCCTCGCGCGTCTCAGCGAGACCGCGCACTTTGTCGATGAGCTGCTCAACCGCGCCCCCGACCCGGCCCAGCCCTACGTCGGCAAGCACGCCTTCGCGCACAAGGCCGGCCTGCACGCCGCGGGCGTACGCGCCGACAGCCAGACCTTCGAGCACGTCGACCCGGCCGTCGTCGGCAACAGCCGCGACGTGCTGATCTCCGAGCTATCCGGCCGCGGCACGATCGTCGAGAAGGCGCACCAGGCGGGGATCGCCGCCGACGAGGAGTTCGCCCACCGCGTGATCGACCGCGTCAAGGAGCTAGAGCACGAGGGCTTCCAGTTCGAGGCCGCCGACGGCTCCTTCGAGCTGCTGATGCGCCGCGAGGGCGGCGGCTATGAGCCGCTCTTCCGCCTGGAGTCCTGGCGTGTGCTGGTCGAGCAGCGCGCCGACGGCAAGGTCGAGACCGAGGCCACGATCAAGATCTGGCTCGACGGCGAGCGCTACGTGCGCACCGCCGAGGGCAACGGCCCCGTCAACGCGCTCGACAGCGCGCTGCGCGAGGCGATCGGCGAGATCCACCCGCACCTGCGCGACATCGAGCTGGTCAACTTCAAGGTGCGCATCCTCGACGAGGCCAAGGGCACCGGTGCGGTCACCCGCGTGCTTATCGACGCCTCCGACGGGCACGAGGTGTGGGGCTCGATCGGGGTCTCCGAGAACGTGATCGCAGCCTCCTGGGACGCGCTCGTGGACTCGCTCGAGTACGGGATGCAGCCGGGCCGCCGGCCGGTCGCGGGCGCCTCCGGCAGGGCCTGAGTGGCAGCGGAGACGATCCCGCTCGCCCGGCCGGTGCTGGGCGACGCGGAGGAGCGGGCTGTGATCGAGGTGCTGCGCTCGGGCCAGCTCTCGCTCGGACCGCGCGTGGCCGAGTTCGAGCGCCGCTTCGCAGCGCACGTCGGCGCAGCGCACGCGAGCGCGGTCAGCAGCGGCACCGCCGGCCTGCACCTGGCGCTGCGCGCGGTCGGGGTGGGGGAGGGCGATGAGGTGATCACGAGCCCCTTCTCGTTCGTGGCCTCGGCCAACGCCGCGCTGTATGAGCGTGCGCGGCCGCGCTTCGCAGACATCGACCCGCGCACCCTGAACCTCGACCCCCAGTCCGCAGCCGCCGCGGTCAGCGAGCGCACGCGCGCGCTGCTCCCGGTGCACATCTTCGGCTTCCCCGCCGACATGCCCGCCTTCGAGGCGCTCGCCGCCAAGCACCAGCTGGCGATCGTCGAGGACGCCTGCGAGGCGCTCGGAGCGGTGCACGCAGACGGCGCCGCCGTGGGCGGGCGCGGGCACCCGGCGGCGTTCGGCTTCTACGCCAACAAGCAGCTCACCACCGGCGAGGGCGGCATGATCACGCTCGCCGACCCGCTCGTCAAGCAACACATCGACTCCGAGCGAAACCAGGGTCGCGCGCCCGACATGGGCTGGCTCGACCACGACCGGCTCGGCTTCAACTACCGCCTCTCGGACATCGCCTGTGCGCTGGGCCTGGCCCAGCTGCAGCGGCTCGAGCGGATGCTCGACCAGCGCGCAGCGGTCGCCGGCATGTACCGCCAGGCGCTGGCCGGGATCGAGGGTCTCGAGCTGCCGTGCGAGGACACCGGCGGCGACAGGCGGGGATGGTTCGTGTTCGTGGTGCAGCTGCCGCGAGGCGTGGAGCGCGACGACACGGTCCGCGCGCTGGGAGCTGCGGGCATCCAGAGCAAGCCCTACCTGCCGGCGATCCACCTGATGAGCTTCTACCGCGAGCGCTTCGGGCATCGCCCGGGCGAGTTCCCCGTCTGCGAGGACGTGGCGGAGCGTTCGCTCGCGCTGCCGTTCTTTCCCGAGATGAGCGAGGCGCAGGTCGCACGGGTCAGCGAGCAGCTGCGTCTGGTGCTCGGACGCTGAGCGGCGCGCCCGTAGACTTGCCCGCGTGTCGCGCTTCCACGAGCCACAGCACCCAGACTTCCACCGCCTGAACGCGTCGATCGGCTACGACCGCCGGCTTTGGCCGCAGGACATCGCGCAGTCGCGCGCGCACTCCTCGATGCTCGCCGCCCGCGGGATCATCACGCAGGCTGACCGCGACGCGCTGCACGCCGGCCTGGACACGATCGAGCACGAGCTGACCGCGGGCGGCTTTCGCTTCGCGGACGACGACGAAGACATCCACATGGCGATCGAGCGGCGCCTGAGCGAGGTGGCGGGCGCGGTCGCAGGACGGCTGCACACCGCGCGCTCGCGCAACGACCAGGTGGTCACCGACCTGGCCATGTACACCCGCGAGCGCGCCGCCGCGGCGCAGCTCACCGTGACCAAGCTGATGGCCACGCTGCTCGAGCGCGCCGTGCAGCACCGCGACTGGCCGATGCCCGGCTACACACATCTGCAACGCGCACAGCCCGTCTACCTGGGCCACCACCTGCTGGCCTACTTCTGGATGCTCGCACGCGACCGCGCTCGCTTCGCGTTCGCCGAGCGGGAGTCCGGGCGCCTGCCGCTCGGCGCGGGAGCGCTCGCGGGCGTCAACTTCGACACCGACCGCGGGCAGGTGGCACGTGAGCTCGGCTTCCCCGAGGTGGCACCCAACTCGATCGACGCGGTCTCCGGCAGGGACTTCGTCCTCGACTACCTCGCAGCTGCCGCGACCTGCTCGACGCACCTCTCGCGCCTCGGCGCCGAGCTGGTCCTGTGGTCGAGCAGCGAGTTCGGATTCTGCGAGCTGCCCGACGCGTGGAGCTCGGGCTCATCGATCATGCCCCAGAAGAAGAACCCCGACGCCGCCGAGCTGCTGCGCGCCAAGGCGCCCAGGGTCGTGGCGCACTTGGCGGCCCTGCACGGCGTGATGCACGCGCTACCGCTGACCTACAACAAGGACCTGCAGGAGGACAAGGAGCACCTGTTCGACAGCGTCGACACACTCGAGATGACGTTGGCCGCGGCCACGGGCATGATCGCCGGAGTGCGCTTCGACCGCGAGCGGATGAGCGAGGCCGCAAGCGACGAGCTGATCGCGGCCACCGACGTGGCCGACCTGCTCGTGCGCCTCGGGATGCCCTTCCGCGAGGCTCACGGCGTGGTCGCCGGGCTGGTGCGCACGGCCGTGGACGCCGACAAGGGGCTATCGAAGCTCTCCCAGGAGGAGATCGAGGCCGTCAGCCCGCTGCTCGCCGCACACCGCGAGGAGCTCGACGCGGTGCTCGAGCAGAGCTCCTGGATCGACTCCAAGGTGTCCGAGGGAGGAACGTCCAGCGCCCGCGTGAGCGAGCAGATCGCCCTGGCCCGCGGCGTTCTCGATGAAGGCGCTCGCGGCTGAGTTCTACGATCGTCCCGTCGTCGAGGTCGCCCGCGATCTGATCGGCTGCACGGTCGAGCACGCGGGCGCGGCCGGGGTGATCGTGGAGACAGAGGCCTACCACGAGAGCGAGCCCGCATGCCACGCCTTCGTTGGGCTGACCCCTCGCACGCGCACCCTTTTCGGCGGGCCGGGAAAGGCCTACGTGTATCGCTCCTACGGGATTCACGCGCTGCTGAACGCCGTGTGTGAGCCCGAAGGGGTGGGCGCGGCGGTGCTCATCCGGGCGCTCGAGCCGACCGTCGGTCTCGAGGAGATGCGCGCACGGCGACCACGCGGCGCCCGCGGCGCACTTGCCGGTCTGGCGCTGCGCGACGTCGAGCTCTGCTCCGGCCCGGGCAAGTTGACGCAGGCGCTGGGCATCTCGCTGCAGGACAACGAGACAGATCTCTGCAGCGGCCCCGTACGCATCGCCGCGCGCAGCGCCGCCTGGATCGCCCCGCCGATCGTGGCCGACACGCGCATCGGGATCACACGCGCCGTGGAGCTGCCGTGGCGCTTCTGCGTAGCCGGCAACGCCAACGTCTCGCGGCCGCGCCCCCGCGTCGGAGGTTGAGCGCACGCCGGGGTTCGAGCGCGCGCGGAGGTTCGTGCGCGCGGAGGTTCGTGCGCGCACGGGGGAGCTTCAGCCCCGAGGCGGGGGCTCTCGCGTGGGGCTTTTGAGCTCAGCCGGTCGGACTGACGCCACCGGTCGGTGACGGAGAGGCCGGCGTTTCGCTCTTCGCCGGCGGCGTGGAGGGCGTCGGCGCCGGCGGCGTTTCCTTGGCGGGCGCGGGCGCCGAGGGCGCGGTCGCTTTTTCCGGTGTCGCAGCGCCGCCGCCCGCTCCGCTCGGAGCGCTCGGGCTCGCCTGCTTTTCGCTCCCACTCCCGGCCTTGCCCGGCGCCGCCGGCTGGTTGCCCGGAGCGGCGGGAGCGCTCGTCGAGGAGGTGTTCGGCGGGGCGCTCGCTTCCGATTCGCCGGAGCTGGTACCTGTTTCAGTGCCCGCCTTCGATCCCTTGGGCTTGGCTGCGTGTTCCGCACGTGTCTTGTCGATGCCGATCGCCGAGGTCATGAAGTCGTGCCAGATCAGCGCGGGGAAGGTGCCGCCGAGCACGGGCGTGCCGTTGAAGTCGCTGGTCATCGGTACGAGCTTGGTGGGGAAGCCCACCCACACGGCGACCGTGTACTTGGAGTCCCAGCCGACGAACCACGCATCGCCGTAGTTGGAGGTCGTGCCGGTCTTGCCGGCGGCGAACTGCCCGATCGCGGCCGCCTTGCCGGTGCCGTACTGGACCACCGATTCGAGCATCGAGGTCTCGGTGGCGGCGACTTCGGGCGGCAGCACGGTGGTGGTGCGCACGTTGTTGACGTCGTGATGGGAGCCGTCGGGGAGCGGGCGGGCGCCGGCGGCGACTTCCTGGATGCCCACCGGTTCGCCGGCGGAGGCCATGCTCCCGCTGACGCGTTTGCCCTGGTGGGCGATGGTCTCGTAGGCGTGGGCCATGTCGAGCGGGGTGACGCCCACGGTGAGTCCGCCGATCGTCATCGCCGGGTTGGTCGAGAGCGGCGTCGTGATCCCCATCTTGTGGGCCAGCAGCGCGATCCGCCGCGTGCCGACCTTCAGCCCGACTTCGGCGTAGATCGAGTTGTCCGAGAAGGCGGTGGCGCCGGTCAGCGTGTTCGACCCCGAGTAGGCGCCTTCGTCGTTGTGAACGACGAAGCGTTCCTTGCCGTGGGGGGTGGGGACGAGGAATTCCTTCTGCTTGGAGGTCCACACCGAGCCCGGCGAGATCCCGTCCTCGAGCGCGGCGGCCAGGTCGAAGGCCTTGAACGAGGACCCGGGCTGTCGCTCGCCCTCGGTGGCCAGGTTGAACGGGCTGTCGTTGTAGTTGCGCCCGCCGACCATCGCGCGCACCTCCCCGGTCGAGTTTTCGATCGCCACGAGTGACGCGGTGGGGCCTTCGGGGTTGGCGAGATAGCCGTTGATCGCCTGTTCGCCGGCGCGCTGCAGTTCGAGATCGAGCGTGGTCTTGATCTTCAGGCCGCCGTTGAACGCACGCGGCGCGCCGTAGCGTTCGATGATCTGCTGCTGCACCCAGCTCGTGAAGTAGCCCGCGTCGACCCCTTCGACAGTCTGCTCCTGCGGGGCCTGGACCTCCTTCGGCGCGGGCAGCGCCTGCTTGACGCTTTCTTCGTACACGTTCCTGGCCAGATAGCCCTGCTGGAGCATCTGGTAGAGGACTATGTCGCGCCGGCGGCGCGCGGCTTCGGGATGGTTGGCGGGGTCATACGCGGTCGGCGACTGGATGATGCCGGCGAGCGTCGCCGCCTCCCACGGCTGCAGTTGCGCAACGCACAGTTCATGGCCCGGCGTGCCACAGCCGAGATGGTTGACGTCGTGGCCGAAGTACGTCTGAGCCGCGGCCTCGATCCCGTAGGCGCCGTTGCCGAAGTAGATCGTGTTGAGGTAGGCGGTGAGGATCTTTTCCTTGGACCACTTGTGCGAGAGCTGGTAGGCCAGCGCGGCCTCCCGGAGCTTCTCGAAGATCGTCCTGTGCGACTGTGCCTGCAGCGCGTTCTTGATGAACTGCTGCTCGATCGTGGAGGCGCCCTGGACGCCGCCTTTGTGACGCAGGTCGGCGATGAACGCGCGCGCGATGCCCCGGATGTCGATCCCGCTGTTGGTCTTGAAGCGCTTGTCCTCGATCGAGATCACCGCCTCTTTGACCACTGGCGGGATCTGAGTCGGGGTGACGATCACCCGGTTCTGCTGGCTGAGGACGCCGATCGGGTGTCCCAGATCATCGAGCAGGACCGAGCTCTGCGCTTCCTTGAACTGGGAGAAGCGGGTGAACGACGGCAGATCCGAGGCGATCGAGACGAACATCCCAAACGCAAACGAGACGATCCCGAGCAGCGCCAGTGCGAACAGGATCGAGATCAGGCGCAGCCGCTTGAGCCGAGCTTTGGGCGCGGGCCCGGGAGGGGGGGGCGGTATGTCGGGGGCGACGGTCGCGCTCATCGGAGGCGGAGCAATGGCGCTCCTGGGGTCGGGAGGACCCGACGACTGACTGCCTGGGGCGTCACCACGACGCAACATGCTGGGACCTCCGGAGCGCGAGAGTCTAGCATTGGCCTCGATGGCGAACACCGATCCCGCGGGCGCAGGCCCGGCCCTGGAGTCCGCCTCGCCGGCCTCCCGGCTCGCCGCCGAACTGGAGCGGGGCGCGGTCGACAGCCTGCCCGTGGGAGCGCTCGCGGAGCGCCTCCAAGCGGCGCTCGCAGAGGGACGCCAGCTGCGCGTGAAGCTCGGGATCGACCCCACGGCCCCGGACATCCACCTCGGGCACGCGGTCGTCCTGGTCAAGCTGCGCCAGTTCCAGGACGCGGGGCACCGCGTGGTCCTGATCATCGGCGACTACACCGCCAGGGTGGGCGACCCCTCGGGGCGCTCGAGCCTGCGCCCGATGCTGAGCGGGCAGGAGATCGAGAACAATGCAGCGACCTTCCAGGCGCAGGCGCTGAAGGTCCTCGACCCAGACCCCGAGCGCCTGGAAGTCCGGCGCAACAGCGAGTGGCTCGACATGTCGATGATCGAGCTGCTGGGCCTGCTGCGCACGACCACCGCCGCGCAGATGCTCGAGCGCGACGACTTCGCCAAACGCTGGGCCGCAAGTGAGCCGATATCGATGCTCGAGCTGCTCTACCCGCTGCTCCAGGGCTATGACTCGGTGGCCGTACGCTCGGACGTGGAGCTGGGGGGCACCGACCAGAAGTTCAACCTGCTGCTCGGGCGCGACGTGCAGCGCGCCTACGGCCAGCCGGAGCAGGCGGTGCTGACGATGCCGATCCTCGTGGGCACCGATGGACGGCGCAAGATGTCCAAGTCGCTCGGCAACCAGATCGGGGTCGCCGACGCGCCGCAGGAGATGTACGGCAAGACGATGGCGATCCCGGACGCGGCGATGGGCGAGTACTACCGCCTGCTGCTCGGACGCGACGCGCCACGCGAGGCCGCCGCCGGCGAGCTGGCGGCGCGCGACGCCAAGCGCACGCTCGCGCGCGAATTGGTCTCCTGGCTGCACTCCCCCGAGGACGCAGCGGCAGCAGAGCGCCACTTCGAGCGGGTGCACGTGCAGCGAGAGGCGCCCGAGGAGATCGCCGAGGCGGCCTTTGCGCAGGACGGCGGCACGCTCCACCTTCCCGGCCTGATCGCCGAGGAGTTCGGGATCTCGCGCTCGCAGGCGCGGCGCCTGATCGACCAGGGCGCGGTCACGCTCGGCGAGGCTGCGCTCGCGGCCGGAGAGCACGACGTCGCCGCCGCACGGGCCGACGGGCAGGTGCTCAAGGTCGGCAGGCGGCGCTTTCGCCGCCTGCGCGCCGAGTAAGCTCCGGTACGCGAATCGTCCCCTCGTCGCCGGCCTCGAGCCGGTTGGACAGCGGGGGCGGCATCGCGCTATACTCCCCGGTCGGCCCGCGGGCGCCCCTGGGCGCTGGGTCGGATCGGTCTCCTCCAGAAGGAACCCCTTTCGGTGAGGCTTGGCGGTCTTTGAAAACTCAACAGCATGCGCATCTACGATCGAGATTCGATCGTGGTGTGCGTCCAGGTTCGACCCGCCACGGGAGCACTTCGTGTGTCCTCGGTGGCGGTACAAAGAGTCAAGTAGATGAAGTACCCCGTCATGGTCTCGGAACCACGGTGTATGGGTTCCGGGGCTGTCGGAAGTCGATGAGCTTGCTCAGAGGCGACCGGCAACTCCATGACAGCTTTTCGTGAAGTTCTTCACGGAGAGTTTGATCCTGGCTCAGGACGAACGCTGGCGGCGTGCTTAACACATGCAAGTGGAGCGACGAACCAGGGCTTGCCCTGGGGCAGAGCCGCGAACGGGTGAGTAACACGTGGGTTACCTGCCTTGATGACCGGGACAACCCGAGGAAACTCGGGCTAATACCGGATGTGCCCGCAAGGGGAAAGGAAGCTTCGGCCTCCGCATCAAGATGGGCCCGCGGCCCATTAGCTTGTTGGTGAGGTAACGGCTCACCAAGGCTTCGATGGGTAGCTGGTCTGAGAGGACGATCAGCCACACTGGGACTGAGACACGGCCCAGACTCCTACGGGAGGCAGCAGTGGGGAATCTTGCGCAATGCGCGAAAGCGTGACGCAGCAACGCCGCGTGGGGGAAGAAGGCTTTCGGGTTGTAAACCCCTTTCAGTTGGGACGAAGCTTCTCCGGTGAATAGCCGGACGGAGTGACGGTACCTTCACAAGAAGCACCGGCTAACTACGTGCCAGCAGCCGCGGTAATACGTAGGGTGCAAGCGTTGTCCGGAATTATTGGGCGTAAAGAGCGTGTAGGCGGCCCGATTAGTCCGCTGTGAAAGTCCAGGGCTCAACCCTGGAATGCCGGTGGATACTGTCGGGCTAGAGTCCGGAAGGGGCGAGTGGAATTCCTGGTGTAGCGGTGAAATGCGCAGATATCAGGAGGAACACCAATGGCGAAGGCAGCTCGCTGGGACGTGACTGACGCTGAGACGCGAAAGCGTGGGGAGCAAACAGGATTAGATACCCTGGTAGTCCACGCTGTAAACGATGGCAACTAGATGTGGGGGGTGTCGACTCCCCCCGTGTCGAAGCTAACGCATTAAGTTGCCCGCCTGGGGAGTACGGCCGCAAGGCTAAAACTCAAAGGAATTGACGGGGGCCCGCACAAGCAGCGGAGCATGTGGTTTAATTCGACGCGACGCGAAGAACCTTACCTGGGCTTGACATGTGAGTGACCGGCGTGGAAACACGCCCTCCCTTCGGGGCACTTTCACAGGTGGTGCATGGCTGTCGTCAGCTCGTGTCGTGAGATGTTGGGTTAAGTCCCGCAACGAGCGCAACCCCCGTCGCATGTTGCCAGCATTCAGTTGGGGACTCATGCGAGACTGCCGGTGACAAACCGGAGGAAGGTGGGGATGACGTCAAGTCCTCATGCCCCTTATGTTCAGGGCTACACACGTGCTACATTGGCGCATACAGAGGGCTGCGATACCGCGAGGTGGAGCGAATCCCTTAAAGTGCGTCTCGGTTCGGATTGCAGGCTGAAATTCGCCTGCATGAAGGCGGAGTTGCTAGTAATCGCGGATCAGCATTGCCGCGGTGAATACGTTCCCGGGCCTTGTACACACCGCCCGTCACACCACGGGAGTGAGCAACACCCGAAGCCGGTGGCCTAACCCGCAAGGGAGGGAGCCGTCGAAGGTGGGGCTCGTGACTGGGGTGAAGTCGTAACAAGGTAGCCGTAGCGGAAGCTGCGGCTGGATCACCTCCTTTCTAGGGAGCACATAACAGTGCCCCGACCGCAGCGACCGTCCGGCCTCGCGCCCTTCACGGGCACGATGGACCTGACGGCACTCGAGCGATCGGGCCTAGCATGTCGACCGAACCTGGCTGGATGGCCGCCGATCACGAGCCTCCCTCACTACTTGGGGAGTGCAAGCGGTCTCGGCCGCAAAACGACCCCAGCATGCTGTTGAGTTTTGAGAGACCGGCGCCCGCCGGTAGCCGCGAGGACACGTCAAGGCGACGTGACCGAATTGCGCGGAGACCAGCCGGCGTTATACGCCTCTCCACGGTCCTTGAAAACTGCACAGATGCCACATCAGCCGCCATCGATAAGCGGCGGCTGAAAAACGGGTATCACCGGGCCCCGCAAGACGTTCGTGCTCCGCAAGGCGCACGAGGGTCGTGTTGGGCCAGATCACCGTCAAGATAGTAAGGGCGCATGGTGGATGCCTTGGCACCAAGAGTCGACGAAGGGCGTGAACGGCTGCGATAAGCCACGGTTAGGCGCTGAATAGCCTTTGACCCGTGGATGCCCGAATGGGGAAACCCAACGCTGGTAATGCGGCGTTATCCCCGGCTGAACACATAGGCCGGCGGAAGACAAGCGGGGGAAGTGAAACATCTCAGTACCCCGAGGAAAGAAAATCAACAGAGACTCCCTGAGTAGTGGCGAGCGAAAGGGGATCAGCCCAAACCTGGCAGATGTAAGCAGACACGCGTTGTCTGTCGGGGGTTGTAGGGCGCCTGTTCCGAGCCGTGTCTGGCTCGGCAGGAGTTACAAAATCGTGTGGTAGTCGAAGCGCGTGGAACCGCGCACCATAGAGGGCAACCGTCCCGTAGACGAAACTGCACGATCTCCTGTCAGGCGTTCCTGAGTAAGTCCGCACCCGTGAAACGCGGACTGAACCTGGGGGGACCACCCTCCAAGGCTAAGTACTCCTTGGTGACCGATAGCGGACTAGTACCGTGAGGGAAAGGTGAAAAGTACCCCGGAAGGGGAGTGAAATAGTACCTGAAACCGCGCGCCTACAAGCGGTGGGAGCAGCTTCGTGCTGTGACCGCGTGCTTTTTGCATAACGAGCCGGCGAGTTACTCGTCTGCGGCAAGGTTAAGCGATGAGCGGAGCCGTAGCGAAAGCGAGTCCTAATAGGGCGACATAGTCGTAGGCGGTATACCCGAAACTGAGCGAGCTACCCATGGGCAGGCTGAAGCGGGGGTAAGACCTCGTGGAGGGCCGAACCGACCTAGGTTGAAAACTGGGCGGATGACCTGTGGGTCGGAGTGAAAGGCTAATCAAGCTCAGTGATATCTGGTTCTCTCCGAAATATATTTAGGTATAGCCTCGGATAAATTGCGTGTTGGCCGTAGAGCACTGTTTGGATTAGGGGCCCTACCAGGTTACCGACTTCAGGCAAACTCCGAAGACCAATCACGTTTACTCCGGGAGTCAGTTGCTGGGGGATAAACTTCAGCGTCAAAAGGGAAACAGCCCAGACCGCCAGCTAAGGTCCCTAAGTACTAGCTAAGTGGGAAACGATGTTCGAGTGCATAGACAACCAGGAGGTTGGCTTAGAGGCAGCCATCCTTGAAAGAGTGCGTAACAGCTCACTGGTCAAGTGTTCGAGCGCGGACAATGTAACGGGGCTCAAGCTAGTCACCGAAGCTGCGGGTGTGTGAGACCTTCGGGTCGATCACGCGGTAGGAGAGCGTTCCCAGGCCAGTAAAGCGGCGGCGTAAGCCAGCCGTGGAGGCCTGGGAAGTGAGAATGCCGGCATAAGTAACGAAAGAGGGGTGAGAATCCCCTCCACCGATTGCCCAAGGATTCCTGAGTAAAGTTCGTCTGCTCAGGGTTAGTCGGGACCTAAGGCGAGGCCGAAAGGCGTAGTCGATGGCCAACAGGTTGATATTCCTGTACCACGTCGCTTCCGTTTGACTGATGGGGGGACGAGGAAGGCTAGGGAAACCCAGGCGATGGTCGTCCTGGGACAAGCATGTAGGGGTGGCCCATGTTAAATGCGGGGCTGCATAACCTGAGGTGCGATGTGAGCTGGCGTCAAGCCGGCGACTTCCTGACGCCATACCTCCAAGAAAATCCTCTAGGGAGGAAGCGCGTGCCCGTACCAAAACCGACACAGGTGGGCAAGTAGAGAATACTAAGGTGATCGAGATAACCCTCGTTAAGGAACTCGGCAAAATCGCCCCGTAACTTCGGGATAAGGGGCGCCCCAGTAGGGTGAAGCTCTTCGCGAGTGGAGTCCGAGAGGGCCGCAGTGAATTGGCTGAAGCGACTGTTTACCAAAAACACAGGTCTCTGCTAAGTCGAAAGACGACGTATAGGGGCTGACGCCTGCCCGGTGCCGGAAGGTTACGTGGAGTTGTTAGGACTTCGGTCCAAAGCAGCGAAGCTAAGCCCCGGTAAACGGCGGCCGTAACTATCAGTTGACCGAGGTAGTTGTAAAACTCGGCTATATGCTGGAACATCCGAGTATCCCGCACTACGAGTACCGTCCCATGTGGGCGGTACCGTGAAAATGTGCCGGGTGCGGACAATCAGCAGGAAAGACCGTGCATAGACGCCATACCGGCGTCGCTCGGTAGCTTCTTGTCCGGATTCGCGCTGGGTGAGGGGAGCTTCATGCTGGTGTGTCGCAAGCGCGACCATCGGGCACGGCGCTTCAGGATCTCAGCCGCCTTCAACGTGTCGCAGCGCGATCGCGTACCGCTGGATCTCTTTCGGGAGGTTCTCGGTTGCGGAAGTCTGCGTCAGGCAGGAAACGGTGGCTGGTATTGGGAGGTCAATCGCCTCTCTGATCTCAGCTGTCGGATCGTGCCTTTCTTTGATCGGTTCCCGATCGTAGGCGTGAAGGCGCAGGACTATCGGCTGTGGAGAAGCGCAGTTTGGCTTCTTGCAGCAGGTCGTCTAAGCGACCAAGACTACCGTCAGGTTCTAGCTCTCCGGGAACGGATGAACCGCGGCGGAAAGAGAAGCCATCGGATGGACGGAATCCTCAGAGACTATACGCCGAGCCCACTTGTCTAGAGCGACTATGGGATGAGATAGTCCGCTCTCATGGGCGACCATGAGAGTCCGTCAGAAATGAGCGGACCGCTCACGCAAAGTGCGCGAGTAGTAACAGTCAGGAACGGTCCTAAGGTAGCGAAATTCCTTGTCGGGTAAGTTCCGACCTGCACGAATGGCGTAACGACTTCAGCGCTGTCTCAACGAGGAGCTCGGTGAAATTGCAGTCTCGGTGAAGATGCCGAGTACCCGCGGCTAGACGGAAAGACCCCGTGAACCTTTACTACAACTTGGTATTGGAGTTCGGTGCACCTCGCTCAGGATAGGTGGGAGGCTTTGAAACGCTGGTTGCGGCCGGCGTGGAGCCAACCTTGAGATACCACCCTTGGTGTATTGGATTTCTAACAGCGCACCGTGAATCCGGGCGCTGGACAGTTCCAGGCGGGTAGTTTGACTGGGGCGGTCGCCTCCTAAAATGTAACGGAGGCGCACAAAGGTTCCCTCAACACGGTTGGAAATCGTGTGTAGAGCGTAAAGGTAGCAAGGGAGCTTGACTGCGAGACTGACAAGTCGAGCAGGTGCGAAAGCAGGTCTTAGTGATCCGGCGGTAGCAAGTGGAAGTGCCGTCGCTCAACGGATAAAAGGTACTCCGGGGATAACAGGCTTATCGGGCCCAAGAGTCCACATCGACGGCCCGGTTTGGCACCTCGATGTCGGCTCGTCGCATCCTGGGGGTGGAGTTGCTCCCAAGGGTTGGGCTGTTCGCCCATTAAAGCGGTACGCGAGCTGGGTTCAGAACGTCGTGAGACAGTTCGGTCCCTATCTGCCGTGGGCGTTGGAGAGTTGAGAGGATTTGTCCCTAGTACGAGAGGACCGGGATGAACGCACCTCTGGTGTATCTGTTGTCCTGCCAAGGGCATAGCAGGCTAGCTACGTGTGGATCGGATAACCGCTGAAAGCATCTAAGCGGGAAGCCGGCCTCAAGATGAACTCTCCCATCCCCTAGAGGGAGTAAGACCCCTGGTAGACCACCAGGTTGATAGGCCGGATCTGGAAGGACGGTAACGTTCGAAGGAGACCGGTACTAATGGGTCGAGGGCTTGACGGATTTTTTGATACTCGTTGTGGCGCTGTGCAGTTTTGAAGGACCGGGAGGCGTGGTCTCTCGACCTTTTCCGGTGGCTTTAGCGAGGGGGAAACACCTCTTCCCATTCCGAACAGAGCAGTTAAGCCCCTCAGCGCCGATGGTACTTGGCCCGCAAGGGCCTGGGAGAGTAGGACGCCGCCGGTTTATTTCAAGCAGACACGGGCCGCCGACAGGCGGCCCGCTGTCGTTCCCCTGCTGGCGTTCCCCGACGCACCGTCTACACGTCCCACTGACCTGGACCCGCCGTAAGTCCAGTCGCCTGGCGCCTCGTCAGACGCTTGCGGTTCGGCGCGGTGCGGGCGATCGGGGAGAGGCACACCTGGGCGGCCGCGTCGAGCTGACCCGGCCTGCGATGTGCCAGCCGTGCAGCGATCACGCCACCCCGCAGCGCGGCCCGATGCGGATGATCCACCTCAGCCCGCTCATCCTGGTCGACCTCCCAGTCGACGTCGTAGTCGTCCTCGAGCAACAGGAAGGAGCGGGCGAGGCCAAGCGCATCGAGCGCGCGCTGCCCCAGCCGTGATGTTCTTGTAGAAGAGAACATGTGTTCGTAAGCTACGAGCGGCTGCGGACGGAAGCGATGCGAACGTGTGTACGCCCCCGTGGGATCACGACTTTTTGGCTTGACGAAGCCGATTTCGCCCTCGTCCGCCTGCAATCAGTGTTGCAGGCGGACGGCCTCCAGGCACATCTTTGCGCCGCTAGGCCCGGGTTAGGCAGGGCGATCGGCCGGCGGCTCGAACTTCGCAGGAGAGATGGCTGTTACGCTCTCCAAGCGCGACACCGGCGGCCCCACACTGGACCGAAGGCGGCGCCCACAGCTCATGGAGAAGTTCGTGATCGAAGGCGGCGTACCGCTTTCCGGCACCATGGTTCCAGCCGGGAACAAGAACGGTGCTCTTCCCATCCTCGCCTCGAGCGTCCTCACCGAGGACGAGGTCGTGGTACGCAACGTGCCGCGAATCCGCGACGTGGAGGCGATGCTCGACATTCTGCGCACGATCGGCGTGCAGGTCACTTGGCGCGGGCCCAACGAGGTCGCACTGTGCGCCGCCGGCGTGCACGAGGTCGAGATCGAGCGTGAGCTGGCCGAGCTGATCAGAGCCTCGTTCCTGCTTGCCGGTCCGCTGCTCGCGCGCTTTCGCCGCGCGGTGATGCCGCCGCCGGGTGGAGACGTGATCGGACGTCGCCGGCTGGACCCACACCTCGACGCCTTCCGCGCGATGGGCGCGAGCGCCGAATGCAACCGGGAGATCGTCCTGAACGCTCCGCTCGGCCTACGCCCGACCGACGTTTTCATGGATGAGCCCTCGGTGATGGCGACCGAGAACGCGCTGATGGCCGCCGCTCTGATTCCCGGCACGACCGTGATCGGAAACGCAGCCTGCGAGCCCCACGTGCAGGACCTGGCGCGGATGCTGGTCAAGATGGGCGCCGACATCCAGGGAATCGGCTCGAACCTGCTCACAGTCAACGGCGCCGAGCGCCTGCACGGCTGCGAGCACCACGTCGCGCCCGACCACATCGAGATCGGCAGCTTCATGGCGCTGGCGGGGGTAACGGGGGGAGAGCTGCGCATCAAGGACACGGTGCCGGGCGATCTGCGCATGATCCGCCTGGTCTTCGAACGGGTCGGGCTGCGCTCGCAGCTCGACGGCAACGACGTGGTCGTGCCAGGCGGGCAGAAGCTCGTGGTCCAGGCCGACGTGGGCGAGTACAAGAGCAAGATCCAGGACGGTCCGTGGCCCGCCTTCCCAGCCGACCTGACCTCGATCGCGGTCGCCCTCGCCACCCAGGCAGAGGGATCGATCCTCGTGCACGAGTGGATGTTCGAGAACCGCCTGATCTTCACCGACAAGCTGATCCTGATGGGAGCAGACATCGTGATGTGCGACCCCCACCGCGCGATCGTCACCGGTCCGCGACAGTTGCGCGGTGCGCGCACCGAGTCGCCGGACATCCGTGCGGGGATGGCGATGCTGCTCGCAGCGCTGTGCGCGGAGGGACGCAGCGAGATCGGCAGCATCCGCCAGATCGACCGTGGCTACGAGCGCATCGACGAGCGCCTGCGTGAGCTGGGTGCTCGCATCGAGCGCGTGGCCACGGAGCCCGTTCACGCGTAATCTCGGGGTCGCCATGATCCACCCGATTCCCAGCGGCACGCGCGACGTGCTTCCAGACGAGACGCGCGAGGTGCGCGCGATCACCGACACGCTGCGCGAGGTCTTCGAGCGTCGCGGCTACGGCGAGGTCTACACACCTGCGTTCGAGTACGAGTCGGTGATCGCACGCGCCGACATGGCCGAAGCGCAACCCGCGTACCGCGTCTTCGACGAGTCCGGCGCGGTGCTCGTACTGCGCTCTGACATGACCGTGCCGATCGCCCGCGTGGTGGCCAGCCGCTATGCCTCCAGCGAGCCGCCGTTGCGCTTCTGCTACTTCGCCCACTGCTACCGCGGGGTGCGCCCCCAGCGCGGGCAGCCGCGCGAGCTGTTGCAGGGCGGGATCGAGCTGATCGGCTCGCCCGCGCCGCAGGGCACCGCCGAGGCGCTCACGGTGCTCTGCCACGCGCTCGACGCGACCGGGCTCAGGGACTACCGCATCGGCCTCGGCGACGCCTCGCTGTTTCCCGCCCTGATGGCCAGCCTGCAGGTACCTGAGCAGGCCCGTGCCGGACTGCTCGAGGCGCTCGTTCTGCGTGACTTCGTCGGCCTCGAGCAGGCGCTGTCGGAATCCGGTCTCACGGGCGAGGCGGCGGAGCTGCTGCTGGACGTACCCCAGCGCCGCGGTGGCCCCGATGTGCTGGGCGACACGCCGACCCAGGCCGAGGGCGCGGTCACCGGTCTACGCAACGTCCACCAGCTGCTCGAGCCCACGGTCGCCGAGCGGATCATCTTCGACCTCGGCCTGGTGCGCAACATCGGCTACTACACCGGCGCCGTGTTCGATGTCTATGACCCCGCACTCGGAGCCCCGATCGGAGGCGGCGGACGCTACGACGAGCTGCTCGGGCGCTACGGCAGAGCGCTTCCCGCCGTCGGCTTCGCGCTGGGGGTGGACCGGCTGCACATCGCCCTCGCCGGCGAGGAGCGGGGAACAGGCGCGCTGCTGGCACGCCCGGAGGGACACGAGCTCGCCGGCGTGGCGCCAGCCGAGCAAGCGGGACACGGACGGCCGTGAGCGCGATCAACGGCCTGACCATCGCTGTTCCCCGCGGCGCGCTGTTCGGCGGCACGGTCGATCTGCTGAGTGCGCTGGGGCTCGACACCGAGGAGCTTCGCTCCAACGACCGCAAGCTGCTGTTCGAGGACATCGGCGTGATCACCATGCGCCCGTCCGACGTGCCCACCTATGTCGAGGCCGGCGCGGCCGACCTAGGGGTCACGGGCAAGGACGTACTGCTCGAGCAGGGCGTGCAGCGCCCGTTGGACGGTGGCCGCGAGGTCTATGAGCTGCTCGACCTGGGATACGGGCGCTGCACGATGGTGCTCGCCGGCAAGGCGGGCGAGGATCCCGCCTCCGAGGCGCTGCGGCGCCTGGGGGTGATGCGCGTGGCGACCAAGTATCCACGCATCGCCGCGCGCCACCTCGAGCAGACAGGACGTCAGGCGGAGATCGTCGAGGTCAAGGGCTCGGTCGAGCTTGCGCCGCTCACCGGCATCGTCGAGGCGATCGTCGACCTCACCGCCACGGGCACCACCCTGCGCGAGAACAACCTGGTCGTGCGCGAGGAGATCTTGGTCTGCACCGCCCGGCTGGTCGCCAACCCCGTCTCGCACAAGCTCAAGGCCGCCGCGATCGACGAGCTGATCGAGCGAATCCGCGCGAGCACCGGCGCAGCTGGCGCAGACCGTGCCCGCGGCAGCAGCTGAGATGCTCCTGCAGCGCCTGGATGCAAGGGAGGTCCAGCGTCTCGGCGGGCCCGCCGCCGCGGCCGCCCAGATACGCGCGCTCGTGCCCGGTGGCGCCTCGGTGGCCGCTTCCGTCCGCGAGATCCTCGAGCGGGTGCGTGTCGAGGGCGAGCAGGCCGTCCTCGCATATACGCGCCAATTCGACACCCGCGGCGCCGAGCCCGCTTCGCTGCTGGTCTCGAGCGAGGAGCTCGACGAGGCGATCAAGCTGCTGCCGCTCGAGCTGGTCGCGGGCCTGCAGGTCGCAATCGCAAACGTCGCACTGGTGGCCGAGGCCGGAGTCGGCCACGACCAGACCGTGGATCTGCCCCAGGGTCAGCGCATCGTCCTGCGTGAGGTGCCCGTCTCCGCGGCAGCCGTCTACGTGCCGGGCGGCCGAGCGCCCTACCCGAGCACCGTGATCATGGGCCTGGTCACCGCGCGCGCCGCCGGGGTGATCGACGTGGCCGTGTGCGCGCCGCCGGGAGCAGATGGCCAGATCGATCCCGTGATCCTCGGTACCTGCCGCCTGTGCGGAGTGCAGCGGGTCTATCGCATGGGTGGAGCGCAGGCGATCGCAGCGCTCGCCTATGGCACGCAGAGCGTGCACCCCGTCGACGTGATCGTCGGTCCGGGCAACCTGTACGTGCAGGAGGCAAAGCACCAGCTTTCAAACGTCGTCGGCATCGACGGCTTCGCCGGCCCCAGCGACCTGCTGGTGGTGCTCGGAGCCGACATCGGGGAGCACGAGCTGCGCTTGGCCGCGCTGGACCTGCTCGCCCAGGGTGAGCACGGCGAGGGCAGCCTCGTCGTGGGGGTCTCGCCGAGCGCCGCTGTGTGCGAGGCCCTGGCGGTGAAGCTCTCCGAGCTCGTCCTCGAACGTCCCACCGTGGGCGAGGCGCAGTTCGCGATCGCCGAGCTGGAGAGCCCCCGCGCGGCCATCGAGCTGGCCAACGCCTTCGCGCCCGAGCACCTGCAGCTGATCGGCGCCGAGGTCGAGGGGCTCGCACACACGGTGCGCTCCGCCGGCTGCCTGTTCGTCGGCGCAGACAGCGCCACCGCCTTCGGCGACTACGTCGCCGGCTCGAATCACGTGCTGCCCACCGGCGGCGGCGCTCGCTTCGCATCCCAGCTCTCCGCGCGCCACTTCCGGCGCCGGATGGCCGAGGTCCGAGTCGGCCCGGCCGCCACCAAGCTGGCCGCTGCCGGCGCGCCGGTGGCGCGCGCGGAGGGCTTTGAGGTACACGCCGAATCGATGGAGGCACGAGTGCGCGAGAATGGAGAGCCATGAGTCGCAAGTCGAAGATCGAGCGCCGGACCGGAGAGACCGCGGTGAGCCTCGCGCTCACACTCGAAGGCAGCGGAGCGGGCGCGCGCAACACGGGAGTGGGCTTTCTCGATCACATGCTCGACCTGCTTGCCCGCCACGGACGCATCGACCTGGACGTGACCGTCAGCGGCGATCTGCAGACGGGCGCCCACCACACCGCCGAGGACACCGCGATCGTGCTCGGCCAGGCCCTCGACGAGGCGCTCGGCGAGCGCGCCGGCATCGCCCGCTACGGCGATGCGACCGTGCCGATGGACGAGGCTCGCGCGAGTTGCGCGATCGACATCTCCGGACGTCCCTTCACGCTGTTCGAAGCAGATCTTCCTCCCGGCGTCACCGGCGGCTTCGAGCACGAGCTGACCGAGGAGTTCTTCAGGGCGCTGGCCAACAATGCCAAGCTGACCCTGCACCTGCGCGTCGAGGCCGGCTCCAACGCCCACCACATGATCGAGGCGGCCTTCAAGGCGTTCGCCCGTGCGCTTCGTCAGGCGAGCGCGCTGGACCCGAGCGAGACGGGCGTGCCGAGCACGAAGGGAACGCTCACCGCATGACGTCCCCGATCCGCGAGCCGGTGGAGATCGCGATCGTCGACTACGGGATGGGCAACCGCCGCTCGGTCGAGAAGGCGCTCGAGCACGTTGGGGTACGGGCGAGCATCTCGAGCGTCCACTCCGATCTGCGTGCAGCTAGCGGCCTGCTGGTGCCCGGCGTGGGTGCCTTCCCGCGCGCGATGGAGAACCTGCGCGAGCTTGGCCTGGACGAGCTGCTGCGCGAGCGCGTGGCCGGCGGGACGCCCGTGCTCGGCATCTGCCTCGGCATGCAGGTCGCCTTCGACTCCTCCACAGAGCTGGGCGGCGCCGAGGGGCTTGGCATCGTGCCTGGAGAGGTCACCTCGCTACAGGCCGGCCAGCTGAAGCTGCCGCACATCGGCTGGAACGAGGTGAGCTTCGCAGACGTCGGCTCGCCGCTCGTGGACTCGCTGGCGCAGCGCTGCGCCTTCTACCACGTTCACTCCTTCGCACCCATCCCCACGGCCGCGGAGGACGTACTCGGCACCGCGCAATACGGCGCCACGTTCGTCACCGCCGTGCAGCACGGCTCGTTCTACGGCGTGCAGTTCCACCCCGAGAAGTCCTCCGCGGCCGGGCTGGGACTGCTCGCCAACTTCGCGCGCATCTGCGTGGCGGCGGGTGCGACGGTCCCAGGGTGAAGCTCTACCCGGCGATCGACATCCTGCAGGGCAACGCAGTGCGTCTGGTCAAGGGCGACTTCGACGCCAAGAAGGTCTACGACGAGGATCCCGTAGCGGCTGCCCGCAGCTGGATCCAAGCGGGCGCGCGCCAACTGCACGTGGTCGATCTCGATGGCGCCCGCGCCGGTGAGCCGGTCAACCTCGAGCAGCTGCGACGGATCGCAGCGGAGGCCGGGGTGCCGGTCCAGTACGGCGGCGGACTGCGCTCCGCGAAGGCCGTCGCGGACGCGCTCGCGGCGGGCGCCGCGCGCGTGATTCTCGGCACGGCCGCGTTCACCGACCCGCGCCTGCTGAGCAAGGTCCTCGACGCCCACCAGCCCGAGCAGATCCTCGTCGCGGTCGACGTGCGCGGCGGCTACGTGGCAACCCACGGCTGGCTGCAGAGCACCGACATGCGTGCGCGCGACGCGTTCGCCGCGATGCGCGAGCGCGGGGCGCGCCATTTCGTGTTCACCAACATCGACCACGACGGCATGCTCGACGGAGCCAACCGCGAGGAGGTCGTGTGGGTCGCCGGCGAGACAGGTGAGGGCAGCGTCATCTTCTCGGGCGGCATCGGTACGCTCGCCGACCTCGAGGCCCTCGCAGCGCTGCGCAGCCAGCTCGAGCTGGCGCGCCTCGACGGCGTGATCGTGGGGACCGCGCTGTATGAGAGCCGCTTCACGATCGCCCAGGCCCATGCAGCGCTCGCGGCCTAGAGCTACCGTGGAGGGATGCACTTCAAGCGCGTGATCCCCTGCCTGGACGTAGATCGCGGGCGCGTGGTGAAGGGTGTCGAATTCGTGGACATCCGCGACGCGGGAGATCCTGTGGAGCTGGCAGCTCACTACGACCACGAGGGCGCCGACGAGCTGGTCTTCCTCGACATCACAGCCACGCACGAGAAGCGCGACACGATCGCCAAGCTGGCGCGCAGCACGGCCGACGAGGTGTTTGTGCCGTTCACGATCGGCGGTGGCATCCGCTCGGTGGCCGATGCCCAGGCGGTGCTCGACGCGGGCGCGGACAAGGTGTCGGTCAACTCCGCCGCGCTGCAGCGCCCGGAGCTGCTGGAGAGCTCGCCGACGTGTTCGGCGCGCAGTGCGTCGTGCTCGCGATCGACGCCAAGGCGCAAGCCGGCGTCGAGCGAGGGGAGACTCCACCCCGCTGGGAGGCATATCTCGCCGGCGGTCGCACCTCGACGGGGCGCGACGTGGTGCAGTGGGCGCGCGAGGGAGTCGAGCGCGGGGCGGGGGAGATCCTCCTCACGAGCATGGACCGCGACGGTACGAGCGACGGCTATGACCTGCCCCTCACAGCGGCCGTCAGCGCCGCGGCCAGCGTCCCCGTGATCGCCTCCGGCGGAGCCGGGGAGCTCGAGCACCTGGTCGACGCGCTGCGAGCCGGCGCCGACGCCGTGCTGTGCGCGTCGATCTTCCACTACGGCCGCCACAGCGTGGCTCAGGCCAAGTCGCACCTGGCCGCGGCGGGGATACCGGTGCGCGTAAGCGGATGAGCGCGAGCGCCGCCACAGCCCCCGGCGGGGGGACGGGAACCGAGGTGGTGGACGCCCTGGCGGAGCTGCCAGGCGGCCGCGAGCTGCTGCTCCTCGGCGCGGAGCGGGGCGATGTGGCGCTCGTCGGCGGCGCGGTGCGCGACCTGCTGCTCGGGCGTTCGCCGCGCGAGCTCGATGTGGTGGTCGAAGATCGACCGCTCGAGTTCGCCCGCGAGCTGGCGGCCCACCTCAGCGCCGGCGCAGGTGTCGAGCTGCGCACGATCGAGCACGAGCGCTTCGGCACCGCCCTGGTGGAGTGGGAGGGCGCGCGCATCGACGTGGCCGCCCAGCGCACCGAGTCCTACGGCGCCCCGGGGGCGCTGCCGCAGGTGCGCCCAGGCAGCGTCGAGGAGGACCTCGCGCGTAGGGACTTCACCGTCAACGCAATCGCCGTGCCCCTCGGCGGCGCCCGCCTGGGCGAGCTGCGCAGCGTCGAGCACGCGCTCGACGATCTCCGCGCCCGGCGCCTGCGCGTGCTGCACGAGCGCAGCTTCATCGACGATCCAACCCGCCTGCTGCGCCTGGCACGCTACCGCGCGCGTCTGGGCTTCGAGCTAGACCGGCGCACCGCGGGACTGGCACGCGAGGCACTCGCGGAGGGTGCCCTGGCCACCGTCTCGCGGGCGCGGATCGGCGCCGAGCTCCGCCTCGCCCTCGCGGAAGCAGACGCCGTAGCGGCGCTCGCCGCGATGAGCGAGCTCGGCATCCTGGAAGCGCTCGAGCGCAGGCTGCGCTTCGATCAGGCGCTTGCACGACGGGCGCTGGCACTGCTCCCCTGCGACGGGCGCCCCGACCTGATGTTGATGGCCTCGTTGCTGCTGCCGCTCTCGATCGACCCCGACGAGGATCCCGAACCGGTCATGTTCGAGCTGCTGGACGGGCTCGAGTTCACCGCCGCGGACCGCGAATGCGTGAAGCGCACCGCGCTGGTGGCGCCGGGGCTGTTCAGGGAGCTGTCGCTCGCCGCCAAGCCCTCTGAGATGCACGAGGCTCTCTCCGCGCACACGATCGAGGCGATCGCGCTCGGTGGCGCGCTGGGCCAGGGCACGGCGAGCGTCAGCTCCGAGGCCGAAATCTGGTTCGAGCGGCTGCGCCACATCCGCCTGCAGATCGGCGGCCAGGACCTGCTCGCCGCCGGCATCCCGGCCGGACCGCAGATCGGCAGGCGCCTGGCTCATGCGCTGGCGCGCAAGCTCGACGGTGAACTGGGCGACGGACGCGACGCCGAGCTGCAGGCGGCACTCGAGCAGGGCGCCGGATGAGCGACGTCGAGCAGGCAGTCGCGCTCACTGGACGCGCGCGCGTGCTGTTCACAGATCGCGAGCACGGAAACCTGTCGAGCGCCGCCGGACGCGAGCAAGAGCGCGGCGCAGCCGCCCGGGAGCGAGTGCGCGAGTCGATCGGCGTGCGCCGGCTCACCCGCGGCTTTCAGGTTCACGGCACGGTCGTCCAGCGCGTGCGCGCCGTGGAGCAGGCGCAGGACGCACCCACCGCCGCCCACACCGCCGACGGGCAGGCGACCGCCCTTTCGGAGCTCGGCGCGATCGTGCTCAGCGCCGACTGCCTGCCGGTGGCGCTCGGCTGCGAGGATGCGGTGGCGATGGTTCACGCAGGCTGGCGCGGACTGGCCGCGGGAGTGCTCGAGGAGGGAGTTCAGGCGATGCGGGAGCTCAGCGCGGGCAGCGAGATCGTGGCGGTCGTGGGCCCCGGCGCCGGTGTCTGCTGCTACGAGGTCGGTCCCGAGGTCCACCGGGCGTTCGGGACAGCCCGCACGCAGGCGCACCCGATCGACCTGCGCGCGATCGCCCACGAGCGGCTGACGGCGGCAGGGGTCGGCGAGGTCCGCGACGTGGCCGCCTGCACGATCTGCGACACACGCTTCTTCTCCCATCGTCGTGAAGGCGAGCAGGCGGGTAGGCAGGCCGGGGTGGCATGGTTGAGCTGATCGCCGGGCTGCGCGCCGAGACGGTCCACGCGAACCTCGCGCGAATCGCCGAGGAGCTGGCCGCCGCGCGCGAGCGCACCGGTCGAATCGAGCAGAAGGTGGAGATCCTCGCCGCCACCAAGTACGTCGCCTGCGCCGATCTGCCGGTACTCGCGCAGGCGGGTGTGCGCCTGGTGGGCGAGAACCGTGCCCAGGATCTGCAGGAGAAGGTGGACGTCCACGGGGAGCTGTTCGAGTGGGACTTCATCGGACAGCTGCAGAGCAGGCGGGTGCGTTCGATCGTGCCCCACGTGCGCCTGATCCACTCCGTGGCCTCGGAGTCGGCTCTGCGCGAGCTGGAGCGCCATCTCAAGCGTGCGCGACCGGGGCTGAGCATCCTGATCGAGGTCAACCTCTCAGGCGAGCAGGACAAGGCGGGCATCGCTCCCGCCGAGCTGGACGCGTTCATCGCGCGTGCGCCGCTGCCGGTGGTGGGGCTGATGACGATGCCGCCGCTGTCCGAGCGAGCCGAGGACAGCCGCCGCTGGTTTGCCGCACTGCGCGAGCTGGCCGAGGAGCGCGGGCTTCGCCAGCTCTCGATGGGCACCTCCCAGGACTACCTGGTGGCCGCCGAAGAGGGCGCCACAATCGTGCGAATCGGCACGAATCTGTACCATTAGGCTTTCGTCCCGGCGCGCCGAACGTCTTCGGAATTACTAGCATCTGCAGGGAATCCGGCTCGCCGGGCGAAACGCACCTAAACCGATGGCTTTCCGTGACTCCTGGCACAGCGCGCTCGTCTACTTCGGCCTCGCCGAGGAGTATCACGACGACTTCGACGACGAGCCGGCGCCCGAGGCCGAGATCGAGGATCGCTACCGCGAGCGCCCCAACGTCAGGCGCCTGCGCCGGCGCCGCGACGAGTTCGACGACATCTTCCCCGAGGACGACGGAGCAGAGGCCGGTGGCCGCGGTGCGCGTCCCCGCTCGACCACCGTCCTGAAACCGGTCGGCGGGCGCGCCAACGGCGACGTGCGCGTCCACCTGGTCATCCCCAAGTCCTTCAACGACGCCCAGCAGATCGCGGACAAGTTCAAGGACTCGATTCCGGTGATCCTCAACCTGCAAAGCTCGGACACCGATCTCTCCAAGCGCCTGATCGACTTCGCCTCCGGCCTGACCTACGCGCTCGACGGCGGCATGCAGCGGATCGCCGACAAGGTCTTCATGCTCACCCCCCGCAACGTCGAGATCTCGGCCGAGGAGCGCGCGCGCCTGATCGAGAAGGGCTTCTTCAACCAGTCTTGACCTGTGGACCGACAGCCGGCGCCCGGCTTCGTCCTCGATCGCTCATGTGCAGAGCACACTTCGCTCACTGCGTCCTCGCCGGACTTGGCTCTCGGACCACAGGCGCACATGTCGACCGCTAGCCTCAACCTCACATGCAGATAGGTCTCATCGGCTGCGGGAACATGGCTCGTGCGCTCGCGCGCGGGTGGGGCCAGCCGCTGGTGTGCGCCGATCCGCTGGCAGAGCGCGCCCAGCGTCTCGCCGCCGAGATCGACGGCGAGGCGCTCGCCTCGAACGCAGAGGTGGCCGAGCGCGCCGACCTGGTGGTGCTCTGCCACAAGCCCGCCCAGCTGCACGCTGTGGCCGGTGAAGTCGCATCGAAGGCCACCGCGGTGGCCTCGATCCTCGCCGCCACGCCCCTCGACGCACTGCGCGAGGCCTATCCAGGACGTCCGGTGTATCGCTTCATCCCCTCGCTGCCCGTGGAGGTCCGCCAGGGGGCCGTCGTCCAGGCAGCCGGCCCCGAGCAGGACGCGAGCCTCGACCCAGCCGTGGCCGAGCTGTTCGCCCGGCTCGGGACGCTGGTGGTGCTCGACGACAGCCTCCTCGACGTGGCGATGGGCCTGATGTCCTGCGCTCCGGCCTACGTGGCGCTCGTCGCCGAGGCGCAGATCGACGCGGGCGTGCGCAGGGGCATCCCCGCCACCCAGGGAGCCGAGCTGGTCGTGCAGACCCTGGCTGGAACCGCCGAGCTGCTGCGCAGGCGCTCGAACGACACGATGGCGATCCGTCGCGAGGTCGCATCGCCGGGGGGCCTGACCGCTCGCGGACTAGACGCGCTCGAGCGCAGCGGCATCCGCGCGGCCTTCAGCGACGCCCTGGACGCCGTGCTCGAGCCGGTCCCCGCCAAGCGATGATCCTCGCGAGCGCCCGCACCGAGATCGCGGGCTTCCTGTCGGCGCTGATCTACGTCTACACGCTGCTGATCATCGCTCACATCGTGATTCAGCTGCTGTTCTCGGCCGGCCTGCGCCCGCCCTACACGCGCGCCACGGGTGCGGTGCTCGGCTTCCTGCGCGACGTCTGCGAACCGTTCCTGCGCCTCTTTCGCCGCGTCCTGCCGAGCTTCGGCGGACTCGACCTCAGCCCGCTCCTGGCGATCGTCACGCTGCAGATCATCAACAGCGTGGTCGTCGGGCGCATCATCCACGGCTGACTCACACGATGCGAGCGATCGCAGGCCGGCCGTGGGCCGCATGGCTTCGCGCGCTGGCGGTGCTCGTCGTGGTGGTAGCCGCCGATCAGCTGACCAAGCAGGCGATCCGCCACTCGATCGTGCCCGGCGAAGAACACAGGTTCCTCCCCGGCGTGCAGCTCGTCAACACCCGCAACCACGGCGTGGCGTTCGGCTTGCTGCCCGGCAGCCAGACCGCCGTGACGATCCTGGTCGCGGTTGCGCTGCTCGCGCTGCTCGTGTACTTCGCGCTGCACGCAACCCGGCCGCTGATGTGGCTGCCGACGGGCATGCTCGTCGGCGGCGCGGTGGGGAACATCGTCGATCGACTGCGCGACGGCTCGGTCACCGATTTCGTCAAGCTGCCGCTCGGCTGGCCCCCCTTCAACCTGGCGGACGCCTCGATCACGCTCGGCATCGTGATCCTGTTCCTGGCGATCGACAGCTCGCGCCGCGGCGCGACATGAGCGAGCGCGCGCCCGCCGCGGCTCCCTACACGGTCGCCTATCGCGACGAGCACCTGCTCGTGATCGACAAGGGCGCCGGCCTGGTGGTGCACCCCGCACGCGGCCACCGCGAGGACACCCTCTCGCAGCTGCTCGCACCGCAGCTCGCCGGTGGCGGGGAGGGTTGGGACAGCGACAGGCCGGGCATCGTCCACCGCCTGGACCGAGACACATCCGGGCTGCTGGTCGTGGCCCGCTCGCCAGAGACGCTGCGGCTCCTGCAGGAGGCGCTCGCGCAGCGTCTGTTGGAGCGCGAGTACCTGGCGCTCGTCGAAGGGCGACCGCCCGCGCGCACGGGCACGATCGAGGCGCCGATCGGACGCGACCCGCGCGTGCGCACACGCATGAGCGTCGGCGGATCCGGCGCGCGTGAGGCGCGCACGCACTTCACGCTCGAGCGCGCCCTCAGCGCCAGCTCGCTGCTGCGACTGCGCCTGGACACCGGCCGCACGCACCAGATCCGCGTGCACCTGCAGGCGATCGGCCATCCCGTCTACGGCGATCCCGAATACGGCAGTGCGGGCGCGCTCGGACTCGCCCGTCAGTTCCTGCATGCCACCCGCCTGGCCTTCGACCATCCGCTCAGCGGCGAGCGAATCGACGTGGTCTCGCCCCTACCGGCAGATCTCGCAGCAGCGCTGGTGCGCGCCGAAGAGGTATCCTGAAGCCTCAATTCCGATCTTCGACCCGCGTGGGCGTGGATTGCGGCCCTGCCCGGGCAGCGCCTTTCAGCGTCAGCTCCGGGTCCGCTCCATCCACGCGGACTCATAAAGCGACACATACAAGGGAGTAGCCCGTGGCTGACGTAGGCATTGCGGAGCTGCTGGAGGCCGGCGTCCACTTCGGCCACCAGACGCGCCGCTGGAACCCAAAGATGCGCCGTTTCATCCATGGTGAGCGCGGCGGCATCTACATCATCGACCTGCTCAAGACCCAGACCCTGCTCGCGCAGGCGCAGGAGTTCGCCGGAACGGTCGCTCACCGCGGCGGAACGGTCCTGTTCGTGGGTACCAAGAAGCAGGCGCGCGACACCGTCCGCGACGTAGCCGAAGCGGCCGACATGCCGTTCGTGAACCATCGCTGGCTCGGTGGCCTGCTGACGAACTTCCAAACGATCAGCCAGCGCATCCGCCGGCTGCACGACCTCGAACGCTTCGAGGCCGAGGGCCAGCTCGCGCTGCTGCCCACCCGCGAGCGCATGGGTGCGCAGGCCGACCTGGAGAAGCTGCGCGCGAACCTCGGCGGCGTCAAGAACATGCAGCGCGTCCCCGACGCGATGTTCGTGATCGACCTCAAGACCGAGGAGATCGCAGTCAAAGAGGCCCGCCGCCTGCGCATCCCGATCATCGGGCTGGTGGACACGAACTGCGACCCCGACGGGATCGACTTCGTGGTCCCCGGCAACGACGACGCGATTCGCTCGTGCGCGCTGATCACCCAGGCCATCGGCCAGGTCGTCTCCGAGGGGCACTCGGTGTTCCGCGCCGAGGAGGAGCGCGCCCGCAAGGAAGCCGAAGAGAAGGCCCGTATCGAGGCGGAGGCGCGCGCCAAGCGCGAGGCCGAGGAACAGGCAAAGCGCGAGGCCGAGGAACAGGCAAAGAAAGAGGCCGAAGAGCAGGCAGCCCGCGAGGCGGCGGCCAGAGCGGCAGCCGCCGCCGAGACCCCCGCGCCCGAGCAGAAAGCGCCGGCTCCAGCCGCGGCTCCCGCTCCCGCTCCTGCCGCCGCGGCGAAGCAGGCGCCGGAGCCCGCCACGCCGGTGGCGAGCGCGCCCGAGCCGCCCGCGGTGCAGACCCCGGCCGCAGAGAAAACCGAGCCGCCCGCTGGCGACGCGGGGAGCGACGGCCCCCCTGCGCCGGAGCAGGCGGAGCCCGCGCCGGCGGAGCCCGCGCCGGCGGCGCTGGCAGCAGTGGCTGAGACCCCAGAGCAGGCGACAGCGGAGACGAGCACCCCATGAACACGGTCGAGATAGGCGCGAAAGACGTGAAGGCACTGCGCGAGCGCACCGGTGCGGGAATGATGGATTGCAAGAAGGCCCTCACCGAGGCGCAGGGCGACATCGACAAGGCGATCGAGATCCTGCGCGTCAAGCAGGGCAAGAAGATCCAGGACCTCGGCGAGCGCGCCGCCACCGAGGGCACCGTGCAGTCCTATGTGCACGCTGGATCGAAGGTCGGCGTGCTGATCGAGGTCGACTGCAACACCGACTTCGTCGCCAAGAACGACGACTTCGTGACGTTCGCCCGTGAGGTGGCCATGCAGATCGCGGCCACGCCCACCGTCAAATACGTCAGCCGCGAGGAGGTCCCGGGCGATCTGCGCGACGCGGAGTCGCGCATCTACGAGCAGGAGGCGGCTGAGAAGCCCGAGAACGTGCGCGAGCGGATCGTCTCCGGCAAGCTCGACTCATGGCTCGCCACGATCGTGCTGCTCGAGCAGGAGATGCACAACCCCAAGTTCGAGGGCAAGACCGTGCAGCAGTTGCGCGACGAGCTCACGGCGACCACCGGCGAGAACGTGGTCATCCGTCGCTTTGCGCGCTTCGCCGTAGGCCAGTAGATAGTGGACACCGCGCGCGGCGGTCTCGTCGGTCGACCGTCAGCGCCAACGGGGTAGGCTGCCCGCGATGGCCGCTGCCTTCAAACGCATACTGCTGAAGCTCTCCGGCGAGGCGCTGATGGGCGAGCTGCAGTACGGGACAGACCCCGAGCGGGTGGCTGCTGTGGCGCGCCAGGTCACCGCGGTGCGCGACCAGGGGGTGGAGGTCGCGATCGTGGTCGGCGCCGGGAACATCTACCGCGGTATGAAGGGCGCGGCGGCGGGCATGGATCGAGCCACGGCCGACTACATGGGCATGCTCGCAACCGTCCTGAACGCTCTGCCGCTGCAGGACGCGCTGGAGAAGATGGGAACCAACACGCGCGTGCAGTCCGCGCTCGGAGTGTCAGAGGTCGCAGAGCCCTACATACGCCGCCGCGCGATGCGTCATCTCGAGAAGGGCCGTGTGGTGATCTTCGCGGCGGGCACCGGCAACCCGTTCTTCACCACCGACACCGCCGCAGCGCTGCGGGCGGCGGAGATCCACGCTGAGATCATCCTGATGGCCAAGAACGGGGTGGAGGGCGTCTACACCGCCGACCCCGCGCTGGATCCCGGCGCGAAGTTCATCCCCGAACTGACGCACATGGAGGCGATCGAGCGGCGGCTGCGGGTGATGGACTCGACCGCGCTTGCGCTGTGCATGGAGAACGGCATGCCGCTGAATGTGTTCAACATGGATGACGAGACGAGCCTCGCGCGGATAATCTCCGGCATGCGCGTGGGCACGCTCGTGACGACAGCGGGAGGAGAGGGCGATGGCGGCTGAAAACCTGATCGACGAACTGCTCGAGGACGCGGGCGAGCGAATGGGCAAATCGCTCGAGTCCGCCCAGCACGAGTTCTCCACCGTGCGCACCGGCCGCGCCAGCTCCTCGCTGCTCGATCGCATACAGGTCGACTACTACGGAGCGATGACGCCGCTCAACCAGCTCTCCACGATCTCCGCGCCCGAAGCGAGGCTGCTGACGGTGCAGCCTTACGACAAGTCCTCGATCAAGGCGATCGAGAAGGCGATCAACGAGTCCGACGTCGGGCTGACCCCCTCCAACGACGGCAACGTGGTGCGCCTGGTCGTGCCGGAACTGACCGAAGAGCGCCGGCGCGAGCTGGTCAAGATCGTGCGCAACCTCGCCGAGGAGGGCCGAGTGGCGATCCGCAACGTACGCCGCGACACGATGCAGAACCTGCGCGAGCTGAAGGCCGAGGGCGAAGCCTCCTCCGACGACGAGCACCGCGCGGAGGTCGAGCTGCAGAAGCTCACCGACGGGCGCATCGGCGACCTGGACGCCGTGCTCAAGGCCAAGGAAGAGGAGATCCTCGCAGTCTGATGAGCGGCGCCGGGGAACGGACCTCGACCGGTCCGAGCTCGGCCAGCCCGGTCGCTCGCTACGTGGCCGTCATCACCGACGGCAACGGACGCTGGGCGCGCGCGCGTGGAGTTCCGGTCAACGACGGCCACAGCGCCGGCGCCGACACGGTCAAGGCGCGCCTGCGTGACGCGGCCGAGCTGGGGATCGAGGAGTTCACCGTGTACTCCTTCTCGACCGAGAACTGGTCGCGCCCGGCCGACGAGGTGCAGGGGCTGATGGACATGTTCTCCAAACGGATCGCAGGCGAGACGCCGGAGCTGCACGAGGAAGGCGTGCGCATGCGCTTCATCGGCCGCCGCGAGGACGTCGGCGAGCGGCTCAACGAGCAGATGGCCTGGGCCGAACAGCTCACCGGCTCCAACACCCGGATCACGATGTTCGTGGCCTTCAACTACGGTGGGCGCGCCGAGATCGTGGATGCCGCCCGCCGCTTCACCGGAAGCTCCGAAGAGGAGTTCCGCGCGTGCCTGTACGCGCCCGAGATGCACGATCCCGATCTGATCATCCGCACGAGCGGCGAGCGGCGCCTGTCGAACTACCTGCTGTGGCAGTCCGCCTACTCCGAGCTGGTCTTCCGCGACGAGCTGTGGCCGGACTTCACGCGCCAGGCGCTGGAGGAGTCGCTGGCCGAGTACGCCGAGCGCAGGCGGAGGTTCGGCGGACGATGACCAAGGCACGCTAGTGGCAAGCGACCGCTCAAAGGTCGACCCGCACACGCCGCCGGGCTCCCGCGGCCGCCGTGCCCGGCCCGCGACGCCGGCTTCTCGCAGGGCGAGCGCGCGGACGTCGCGGCCCCGCGGCGCACGTGAGCCGCGCTCGGATCTGAGCTCACGCGTTCTGGTCGCGGTGCCCGCGATCGCGGTGGCCCTGTTCCTGGTGATCGAAGGCGGTCTCGTGTTCACCCTCGGCATGCTCGTCCTCGGCGGCATCTGCATGCACGAGCTCTACGGCATGTACGAGCGCACCCGCCCGGTGCGACTGGCAGGTCTGCTCGCGCTCGCCGGCCTGCTCGCGGCGGCGCTCTACGGAGATCAGTTCCAGGTTCTGCTCGTCGCAGTGGCCGCTCTGCCGCTGCTGTTCGGCCTGACGCTGGTGCAACCGCGCCCGTCGGTCGCGTCGATGGCGGTGACGCTGCTCGGGATCTACTGGATCGGCTTCGCGCTGGCCCACGCCGTGCTCCTGCGCGGGCTGCCGCACGGACTGGGCATCGTGATCGACGTGCTCGTGGGCACCTTCCTGGGTGACACCGGCGCCTACCTCGGCGGGCGCATGTTCGGGCGCAGGCCGCTCGCGCCGCGGATCTCGCCGAACAAGACCGTCGAGGGTCTGGCGATCGGCATGCTCTGCGCGATCCTCGGCGTGTGGATCGCCGGGCGCTACCAGGAATGGCTGCCCGGCACGCACGCGCTCGTGCTCGGCCTCGGCGTGGCGCTCGTCGCTCCGCTCGGCGACCTGTTCGAGTCCTTCGTAAAGCGCGAGGCGGGGACCAAGGACTCAGGCGGCCTGTTCGGCGCGCACGGGGGGGCGCTGGACCGCCTCGACGCGGTCATGTTCGCAGCGGTCGTGGGCTACTACATCTGGGCCGCCTACACCTGAGCCGTGAGCACGAACACCCGACCTGACTAGACAACGAGGCTAGTTGCCGTATAGCGTTGTCAGTGGGGCTGAGGGAGCCCACAGTCGAGGAGAGGGAACCGACGATGAGCCATGCCCGCAGCCGCCTCACGTCCACCGGCGTGCGCCTGACAGCGACAGCGCTCCTCTGCGCCGGGCTGCTCGTGGCCGGTGCGAGCAGCGCCTCGGCGGTGATCGTGCACCTGCCGCACGGCAAGACGCTCAGCTACCAGCCGCTGCGTGGCGCCGCCTCGGCGCTCGCGTTCACACCGTTCGATCGCTTCTTCTCGAACCTCGACTACAACGGCGGCCCGGTGATGGCCTCCAACAGCAACTACACCTTCTACTGGGACCCCGCCGGTGCCCCGAGCTACCCGGCCGAATACCAGTCCGGCGTGAACCAATATCTCGAAGACCTGGCCCACGACAGCGGCGGCGCCCAGAACGTCGACTCGGTCTCGACTCAGTACAACGACGCGGCGGGCGCCTTCGCCAACTACGAATCGCACTTCGCCGGAGCGATCCTCGATACCGATCCCTACCCGGCCAACGGCTGCAGCCGCGCCCCGATCTGCCTGACAGACGCGCAGCTGCAGGCGGAGCTGAGCAAGTACGTGCTCGCACACGGCCTGCCGCACGACCTCGCCCACGAGTACTTCCTGCTCTCCCCGCCCGGCGTCGAAGACTGCTTCGAAGCGGCGGGCAACGAATGCTCGGCCGGCTCCTCCAAGCCCGTCTACTGCGCCTACCACGGCAGCATCCCGCTCGCCGAAGGCGAGATCGTCTACGCCAACGACCCCTACGTGACGGGTAACACGGGCTGCGACGATGGCAAGCACCCCACCGGCAAACCGTCCGACGGAGCGCTCCAGGGCGGCCTCAGCCACGAGCACAACGAGTCGATCACCGATCCCGAACCGAACAACGCTTGGACCGACATTGGCGGCAGCGGCGGGGAGGTGGGCGACAAGTGCGACGCAAGCAAGGGAGCGGCACTCGGAGCAGCGCCCAACGGAGCGCCCTACAACCAGGTGATCAACGGCCACGAGTACTGGTATCAGCAGGAGTGGAGCAACCAGGGCAGCGAATGCCTGCAGCGGTTCACGCTCAGCGGCGCGGAGCCCACGGCGAGCTTCACGAGCACCCCGGGCTCCGGGCAGCAGCTCAGCTTCGACGCCGGCGCCTCCACCGCGCCGGGCGGGGTCTCGCACTACAACTGGCAGTTCAACGACGGACCGGGCCTGAGCACGCCGACGGAGACCACCACCCCGAGCGTCACCCACAAGTTCCCCGAAGCCGGAACCTACGTGGTCGCGCTCACGGTGTTCGCGCCCGACGGCACGAGCATCGGCACCGCCCGCGAAGTGACGCTCGGCGGCACCTCCGCGCCCGTCGTGAGCAAGATCTCGCCGAAAGGCGGCCCGGCGGCGGGCGGTACGAGCGTGCTGATCAGCGGCAGCGGCCTCAGCGGCGCGAGCGCGGTCAGCTTCGGTGCAAGCAGCGCCTCCTTCACGGTCAACTCCGACACCTCGATCACCGCGGTCGCACCGGCCTCGACCTCGGCCACGGTCGAAGTGACGGTCACCACGGCCGGCGGTACGAGCGCCACGGGCCGCGCCGAGCGCTTCAAGTTCGGCCCCGCGACGGTCACGGGCGTGAGCCCCGCCGCCGGGCCCATCGCGGGCGGCACGCCGCTGAGGATCACCGGCAGTGGCTTCGCGCTCGGGTCGGCCACCACGTTCGCATTCGCGCGGGCGAACGCACCGACGGTGAACTGCACGTCGAGCAGCTCCTGCAGCGTCGTTACGCCCGCGGCCGCCAAAGCGGGGGTCGTGGACGTGCGCGCGAAGGTGGCCGGCAGGCAGAGCGCGAAGAATCCGCCGGGCGATAGCTACAGCTACTCCTAGCGCCAGCTCGCCCGCCACGGCCGCGCGCCTGCACGAAGCGCCCGTATCATCGCCTCATGCCCGAGCGCAAGCGTCTGCTGATCCTCGGCTCGACCGGCTCGATCGGCACGCAGGCGCTCGACGTCTGTGACCGCAGCGAGGAGCTCGAGCTGATCGGCCTCTCGGCCGAGAGCTCATGGGAGACGCTCGTCGAGCAGGCTCGCGTGCACGGGGTGCAGCGCATCGCCCTCGCCGACGAGGACGCCGCGGCGCGCGCCGCTGAGGCATGGACCGACGGGCGCGTGTTCGGTGGACCCGAGGGCCTCGTGCGCCTGGTGGTCGAGTCGGGCGCCGAGCTGGTGCTCAACTCGCTCGTGGGCTCCGCCGGGCTCGGGCCGACGGTGGCAGCGCTCGGCGAGGGAATCGACCTGGCGCTCGCCAACAAGGAGTCGCTGGTGGTCGGCGGCGAGCTCATCACCGCCCTGGCCGAGGCCACCGGCGCGCGGATCGTGCCAGTCGACTCCGAGCACACCGCGCTGCACCAACTGCTCGCCGGACAGCCGGCGGGGAGCGTCGAGCGCCTGACGATCACCGCCAGCGGCGGTCCATTTCGCGGCCGCCGCCGCGAGGAGCTGCAGGACGTCACCGTCAAGCAGGCGCTCGCCCATCCGACCTGGGCGATGGGGGGGAAGATCACGATCGACTCCGCGACGCTGATGAACAAGGGGTTGGAGCTGATGGAGGCCCACCACCTGTTCGGCACCCCCTATGAGCGCATCGACGTGGTCGTGCATCCGCAATCGCTCGTCCACGGCATCGTGGCGCTCGCCGACGGCGCGATGCTCGCCCACCTCGGACCCCCCGACATGCGCATCGCGATCTCCTACGCCCTGCACGGCGGACACAGCGCGCCGTTGCCGATCGAGCCGCTGGACCTGGCGGCGGTCGGCTCGCTGACGTTCGAGCCGGTCGACCTCGAGGCCTTCCCCTGCCTGCGCCTGGCGCGCCAGGCCGCGCTGGAGGGCGGCACGGCGCCGTGCGTGCTCAACGCGGCTAACGAGATAGCTGTCCACGCTTTCCTGGAGGGCCGCCTGCGCTTCCTGGAGATCCCGGCCGTGATCGAGCAGACGCTGTCCGAGCTGGGCAGCGAGCCGGTGCTGTCGTTCGAGTCGCTGTACGAGGCCGACCGCCGGGCACGCGCGCTGGCCGGCCAGTCGGTCGCAGCGCTCGGCTGAGAGGAGGCCAGCGGAGGTGTTCCCGAGCAGGCGCGACCCGGCGAGCAGCGTGCCACACTGAGCCCGTGAACCTCTTCTGGACGCTGCTCGGGATCATCGCGCTGGTGCTGTTGCACGAGCTCGGCCACTTCACGGTCGCGAAGGCCGTCGGCATGCGTGTCGAGCGCTTCTCGCTGTTCTTTCCGCCGACGCTGTTCCGCGTCAAACGCGGTGAGACCGAGTACGCGATCGGAGCGATCCCCGCTGGTGGCTACGTGAAGATCACCGGCATGAACCCGGAGGAGATCAAGGATCTCGACCCCGAGGTCGCGCGCCGCGCCTACTACAGCATGTCGCCATGGCGGCGGATCGCCGTGATCCTCGCCGGCCCCGGCGTCAACATCGTGATCGCGTTCCTCGCCTTCTGGGCCGTGCTGCTCAGCGGCAGCCTCAATGGGGCGGCCACGCTCGGGAGGCTCGACCCCGCCGTGCCGACGGTCGTGACGAACGTGGCGTCGGTCTTGGCGATCGAAAAGGGCGCGCCGGCCGACGGCGTGCTGAAGCCCGGCGACCGCATCGTCTCGGTGGACGGCCGTCGCGCCACCGTGGCGTCCACCAAAGCCGCGATCGGCGCGCACCGGTGCGCCGGCACGCCGGTCAAGGGCTGCGCCGCCGCGACGCCCGTGAAGCTCGTGGTGCGCCGTGGCTCTCGCAACCTCGCACTGTCGGTCTACCCGCGCTACAACGCCGACGTCAAACGCATGCTGATCGGCTTCGGCTTCGGCTCGCAGAAGTCCTTTGGCGTGCTCTCGGCTGCCACCGCCTCGCTGAGCGAGATGTGGCACACCACCACCGGCACGATCACCGGGTTCGGCAAAGCGCTCACCAACTCCAAGTCGCGAAGCGAAGTGCACTCGATCATCGGCATCACGGAAGTGGGCAGCGAATCGGTCGGCGCAGGCCCCGGCGACGCATTCGTGTTCCTCGGCTTCCTGTCGCTGGTGCTCGCCGTGATCAACCTGTTCCCGTTCCTGCCGCTCGACGGTGGTCACATCCTGTGGTCGCTCGCCGAGAAGGTGCGCGGCAAGCGGGTTTCGCTGGTGGCGATGTACCGCTTCAGCTCGGTCGGGATCCTGTTGCTGCTGTTCCTGGTGATCAACGGCGTCAGCAACGACATCAGCCGTCTCACCGGCTGACGCACACCCAGCTCTTGACCAGCCCCGCGAAGCGCTCGGGCAGCGCGGGGCCGAACAGCGCTTCCATCTCCGCGCGCCTCAGCAGTGAGATCTGCTCCCAGTCGCCGGCCGCGCCCAGGCGCCAGTAGCGACGGCGCAGCCCCACCGCCAGCCAGTGCGCGCCCGGCAGGAGCGAATGCGGCTCGAGCGGGAACGAGAAGGCGGGCGTCTGCACGAACCAGCCGCGGCCCACGCGGCGGATCTCGCTCGCGAACGCCTCGCGGCGGGCGGGTGCGACGTGCTCGATCACGCTCGAGCAGTAGACCAGGTCGAACTCCCCGTCCGCGAACGGCAGCCCAACGGCGGCGTCGGCGCGCACGAACGGCCCGGGGTAGTCCGGCCGCTCGGCCAGGTCGACGCCGGTGATGTCCAGCGCCGGCTCGAGTGCCCGCAGTCCGATGCGCCCGCAGCCCACATCGAGCACTCGCGCGCCCGCCACCAGCCGAGTGAGCGCGAAGAAACGCCGGTGACGGCGTGCGCGGGCGCGCGCAGCGAAAGGACCCGCGATCCGCGCCAGCGGCCCGTTGGCGGTGGCATAGACCTCGGCCATCTAGAATCAGCCTATGGCTTCAGAGCGGCAGATCCATGTGGGAGCGGTTGCGATCGGCGGTGGCGCCCCGGTGGCGGTGCAGACGATGACCAAGACCGAGACGGCCAACCTCACCGCCACGATGGACCAGATCCGCACGGTCGCCGACGCCGGCGCGGACATCGTGCGCGTCGCCGTGCCGCGCGAGCAGGACGCCGAGGCGCTCAAGACGATCGTCGCGCAATCGCCGATCCCGATCATCGCCGACATCCACTTCAACCACACGCTCGCGCTGAAGGCGATCGAAGCGGGAGCGCACTGCGTGCGCCTGAACCCCGGCAACATCGGCGGCCCGGAGAAGGTCGCCGAGGTGATCGCGCTGGCCAAGCGGCACGGAACTCCACTGAGGGTCGGCGTCAACTCGGGCTCGCTGCCCAAGCACCTGCGCCAGCTCGAGTACGACAACCCCGTCGAGGCGTTGGTGACCGCCGCGATCGAGACGGTGGAGCTGATGGAGAGCCTCGACTTCACCAACTTCAAGGTGTCGATGAAGTCGACCTCCGTTCCCAACACGATCGCCTCCAACCGCATGCTCGCCGAGCGCATCCCCTATCCACTGCACCTCGGCGTGACCGAGGCGGGCACGAAGTGGGCGGGCTCGCTGAAGTCCGCCGTCGGGCTCGGCACGTTGCTCGCGGACGGCATCGGCGACACGATCCGGATCTCGCTCTCGACCTTCCACGCCGAGGAGGAGGTCAAGGTCGCCTGGGAGATCCTCAAGGCGCTGAAGCTGCGCGAGCGCGGCCCCGACCTGATCGCCTGCCCCACCTGCGGGCGGCTGCAGTTCGACATGGACAAGGTCGTCGTCGAAGTCGAGCGTCGTCTGGAAGCCTACGAGGACCCGATCGAGGTCTCGGTGCTGGGCTGTGCCGTCAACGGCATCGGCGAGGCGCGCCACGCCGACTTCGGCATCACCGGCGCGAAAGACATGGGCATGATCTACTCCAAGGGCGAGCCGCTGAAGAAGGTCCCGACCGAGCAGCTCGTCGAGGAGCTGTTCAAGGAGATCGACCGCTACTACGCGGCCGGCAAGACCGTCGAGCGCGACGAGGCCGCAGCCGCCGAGGCGCGCGCGTGGCTGGCCGAGAACGAGGACGAGACAGCGATGACGCCCGAGCGCATCGCAGCGCTCGAAGCGGCCGCGGCCGAGAACGACGAGCTGGCCGGCGCGGTGCTCGAGTCGATGCTCGAGCCCTCGGCGCTGCCCGCAGACGCCGGACCGCTCACCACAGCGCGCGCCGAACCCGCGACTGTCCTCGACGAGGCGGTCTCACCCGTCGCCGGGCGGCGCTTCAGCAGGAGCTAGATCTTCAAGCAGCGAGGCGTATCGGCTCGAACGCGAGCACGCCGGCAAGCAGGTCGTAATGCCGATCGACGTGAAGTACAGCTGCCTGATGCTGTTGGGCGCATGAGGCGATGAGCAGATCAGGGATAGGGAGTCGGTGCTGGCCTTTTTGGGCAAGCTCGCGATGAGCGCCAACCGCTGTGAGGATCGTCTCTGCGTCCATCCGCAGATCGCGGAATGCGGCGAGATTATCCTCGATCTCGGAGTAGTTGGCGGGGTTGCGAGCGCTGTAGAGCATCTCGAGTCTCGTGACGGCACACACACAGACCTCCCCGAGCTCAAACGTCTCTGCTTTCGCGCGCTCGAGCGCCGACTTGTCGGCGAGCAGCAGGCTGCCTACGCCCACGCCTGGTCGTCCCTGATCGCGTCCCAATCGACCGAGCGCTGCAGCCCCGCGAGAGCGGAACGCTGTCGCTCGCGACGGCTGATCGCCACAGCCTCGGCTCGCTCCAGGTGCAGCGAGTCGTGTCCTGCTTTTGCCAGGCGCAGCAGGAGCTCCTTACGATCCCGGATGTCTGGCCATCGACTCTGCGCATCGTCGAGCAGGTCGCTCACGGGACCGGTGTCGGTGATTGTGTAACGAGGACGCGTGGTCGGCATCACATAAGTGTAGCACCAATCGAAGGGTGCCGCACCGCAAGCGACGGCCAATTCAGGCTGCGTATGACCCTCGCGCCGTACGCAGCCTGAACCGAATGTGACGCTGCCTAGCTCGCCGCGCTGTGGCGCTCTGCGACCTTGCTCCAGTCCACCACGTTCCACCACGCGTCGATGTAGTCGGGACGGCGGTTCTGGTACTTGAGGTAGTAGGCGTGCTCCCACACGTCCACGCCGAGCAGCGGGGTCTTGCCGTCGGAGACCGGGTTGTCCTGGTTGGCGGAGCCGACGATCGCAAGCGACGAGCCGTCGAGCACCAGCCACGACCAGCCGGAGCCGAACTGGTTGACGCCGGTTTCCTTGAGCTTCGCCTGGAAGTCGGCGAACGAGCCGAAGGCCGAGGCGATCGCGTCGGCCAGCTCGCCGCTCGGCTCGCCGCCGCCGTCGGGGCTCATGCTCTCCCAGAACAGCATGTGGTTGTAGTGCCCGCCGCCGTTGTTTTTGACGGCCTTGCGCTTGTCCTCGGGAACCTGCCCGAGGTCCTCGAGCACGGCGAGGATGTCGGTGTCCGCCAGCGGCGTGCCCGCGAGCGCGGCGTTGACTTTGTCCACGTAGGCCTGGTGGTGCTTGTCGTGGTGGAACTCCATGGTCGCCTTGTCGATGTGCGGCTCGAGCGCATCGTAGGCGTAGGGCAGCGGCGGAACGGAATAGGCCATCTGGAAGCTCCTTGTCGATCTTGGATCGCTTTATCGGTCGATGACAGCTGTTCTATCAAAGGGGATCGGCGCCGACGTGAAGGGCGTGGGCAGTCATCGCGCCGCATGGATTAGGCTCTGCCGTCCCCATGCCCCGCCTGAGCGAGTACCTGCTGCCGACCGAGAAGGAGGCGCCCGCTGACGCGGAGGCGATCTCGCACAAGCTGATGGTGCGCGCCGGCCTGGTCAGGCAGATGGGCGCCGGCATGTGGACCTGGCTGCCGGGCGGCTGGCGTGTGCACCAGCGCGTGGTGTCGATCATCCGCGAGGAGATGGACGCGATCGGCGCTCAGGAGATGCTGATGCCGGTGCTGCAGCCGGCCGAGCCGTGGCGCAAGACCGGCCGCCTGGAGATCGACGCGCTGTTCAAGCTGACCGACCGCAAGGGCTCAGAGCTGGTGCTGGCGATGACCCACGAGGAGGCGGTCACCTTCCACATCGCCCAGACCGTTCGCTCCTACCGCGACCTGCCGCTGATCGTCTACCACTTCCAGGTCAAGGAGCGCGACGAGGCGCGCCCGCGCGCGGGGGTCCTGCGCACGCGCGAGTTCGTGATGAAGGACTCCTACAGCTTCGACCGCGACCTCGCCGGGCTGGAGCGCAGCTACGCGCTGCACGTGGGCGCCTATGACCGGATCATGCAGCGCACCGGCCTGCGCATCTACCGCGTCGAGGGCGATGTCGGGATGATGGGCGGCCTCGGCGCGCACGAGTACATGGCGCCGTGCGCCGCGGGCGAGGACGAGATCGTGCTCGGAACCGGCTACGCCGCGAACGTCGAGGTCGCCGCCGGCGATCCGAGCGTGGAGAAGGTGGGGGAGGAGTACGTCAGGGACGGCGAGCAACTCACCCGCGAAGCGGCGATCGAGATCGGCAACATCTTCAAGCTGGGCACGCGCTACTCCGAGCCGCTCGACGCGCGCTTCCTCGATGAGACCGGCGCCGAGCATCCCGTGTGGATGGCCTCCTACGGCATCGGCCCGGCCCGGATCGTGGCCGCGGCGATCGAGCAGTTCGCAGACGAGCACGGCATCTCCTGGCCGCGGGCGCTGGCGCCCTTCGCGGTGCACCTGGTCGCGCTCGGCAAGCCCGGCACGCCCGAGCGTGACGCCGCCGAGGCGCTGTATGAGACGCTCGGCGAGGGCGGGGTGGAGGTCATATACGACGACCGTGAGATCGGCACCGGCGAGAAGTTCGCCGATGCCGAGCTGCTCGGCTGCCCGCTGCGCCTGACCGTGGGACGTCGCTCGCTGGAGTCCGGTGAGATCGAGGTCCAGGTACGCCGGGGACGCGCGCAGGCCCCGGGCCTGGCGCTCGGCGGCGAGCCCGCGGCGCTGCTGCAGGCGGTGGATGAGCTGTGGCGGAGCCTCCCCTAGGCAAGCCGCCGCGCCTGACGCTCAGGCGCCTGTTCGGCCTCGACCGTTCCGGACCGCCACCTGCGCAAACCCAGGCCGGCCAGCCGCTTCGGCCGTGGACGATCCCCAACGCGATCGGGTTTGCGCGCCTGGCGCTGATCCCGGTGTTCCTCGCGGTCGCGCTGTCGAGCCGCGACGGGACCGGAGCGCTCGTTGCGACGCTGTTCGCCCTGATCGGCTGGGGCGACTACGCAGATGGGATCGCCGCGCGCGTGACGCGCCAGTACAGCCGCCTGGGGGCGCTGATGGATCCCGTGACCGACCGCCTGCTCGTGGTTTCGGGGGTCGTTGTGAGCTGGCGCTTTCAGCTGCTGCCCCGGTGGGCGCTCGCGGTTCTCGCAGCGCGCGAGCTGGCGATGCTGGCGCTCGGGCGCTACGGCCTGGCGCGTGGCGTCGAGCTGCGGATCAACTGGCCCGGACGCCTGGCCGTGGCGCCGGTGATGGGCTCGTTCTTCTTCGCGATGGCGGGCCTGCGGACGTTCGCAGAGGTGCTGCTGTTCATCGGTCTGGCTCTCGCGCTGCTCGCAACCGTGCTGTATGCGCGCACCGGGCTGCTGCAGATGCGACGATCCGAGTGAGACTCTCAAGCTCAACCTGACCGTTTGGTCTATACTCGCCTTCGGCCCGGCCGCGCCGGGCACCCTTTACAGACGCGATCGCCGGCATCCGCCTGCGAGAGGAGAGCCCACGATGGACGATACGTTTCCCGACCTTGGCTCGCTGACGGACACCGAACTCAAGGACGTGATCCGCCAGCTGACCGAGGAGGAGACCGAGATCTCCTACAAGCGCCGCATCCTGCACGGCAAGATCGACATCCTCCGCGCCGAGCTGGTCAACCGCCTGCGCAACAAGCACGAGGACGGCGAGATCATGATCACCGGCGAGGACGTCCAGAAGCTCACCGACATCCTGGCCCACCGTCAGCCGGACGGCGCCGAGTGAGCCATGGCTCTGCACTGCACTGAGTGCGGTTTCGTAAACGGCGAGGGCGCCAACTACTGTCAGCGCTGCGGTGCGCTGTTGGTGCACCAGGAGGTCAGCGGCGCCGATCCGGTCACCGCCACCTACCGCATCGATGAGACCGGCGAGCTGGTGCCGATGGAGCTCGAGGAGGTCATGGCGCACGGACCCGCGCTGGTCATCCGCGCCGGCGGCGGACGTGTGGGCGAGAGCTTCGCGGTCGAGGGCGAGCGGATGAGCATCGGGCGCCGCCCCGACTCCGAGGTGTTCCTCGACGACGTCACCGTCTCGCGCGATCACGCGCTCCTGATCCGTCGCGGCGAGGACTGGTATCTCGACGATTGCGGCTCGCTGAACGGCACTTACGTGAACCGCTCGCGGATCGAGTCCCGCCACCTTGAGGAGGGCGACGAGGTGCAGGTCGGCAAGTACAAGCTCACCTTCCACGCGCGCTGATGAGCACCCAGGCCACCCCAGCCAACGAGATGCCAGCGACCCAGCTCGAGGTGGAGCTTGCGGGCGAGGACCCGGTCGCCCGCGGCGAGCTGGGCAAACGCCAGAAGTCGCTGACGATCGGCGCGGTCTGCAAGGCGCTCGCGCAGGAGTTCCCCGACATCTCGATCTCCAAGATCCGCTACCTCGAGGATCAGAAGCTGCTCACGCCCCGGCGCACCCCCGGTGGCTACCGCCTCTACACCCAGGGCGACGTTGCGCGGCTGCGCACGATCCTGCGGATGCAGCGCGACGAGTTCCTGCCGCTGCGCGTCATCCGCCAGGAGCTCGCAGCCGGGCGCTCCGACGACGCGGCCAGCGTTCCCGCCCGCGCAACACGCGACGCAGGCCGGACGTGGCGCGCCAGCGTGAGCGTGGGCGAGTCCAGCGGGGCCCTCTACTCGATCGACGACGTGCTCGAGGAGACCAAGGCCGAGGCCAAGCTCGTGCGCGAGCTGGAAGAGTACGGCGTGGTCAAGGGCGAGATGCGCGGCGGCGTGCGCTACTTCGACGAGACCGAGAGCGAGATCATCGCAGCGGTCGCCGAGCTGGCCCGCTACGGCGTCGGCGGGCGCAACCTGCGCGTGTTTCGCTCCTCGGCGGACCGCGAGGCCAACCTGCTCCAGCAGATCCTCGCCCCGGCCCTGCGCTCGCGCAACCCCGAGCGCCGCAAGGAGGCAGTCGAAGCGCTGGAGAACCTCGCCGCGGTCGCCACCCACCTCAAGCACCTGCTGCTGATTCGCGATCTGCGCAAGATCGTTCGCTGATGAGCGCTGCCCGTCTGCGCTCGCTGATCCGCGACATACCCGACTTCCCCAAGCAGGGCATCCTCTTCAAGGACATCACGCCACTGATGGCCGACGCCGACGCGCTCGCCGAGGCGGTGCGACTGCTGGCCGACTACGCGCGCCCGCTGCAGGTGGACTGCGTGATCGCGGCCGAGGCGCGCGGCTTTCTGCTCGGACCGGCGCTCGCGCTCGCGCTCGACGCGGGCTTCGTGCTCGCGCGCAAGCCGGGCAAGCTGCCATATGACACGGTGAGCGCCGAGTACCTGCTCGAGTACGGCGAAGGCCAGCTGGAGCTGCACACAGACGCTGTCGCGGCCGGCAGGCGCGTGCTCGTCCACGACGACCTGCTGGCCACGGGCGGAACCGCCGCCACGCTGTGCGAGCTCGTGGAGCAGCTCGGCGGCGAGGTGGTCGGCTGTGGCTTCTTGATCGAGCTGGCCTTCCTCGACGGGCGTGAGCGGCTCGCGCCACGCGATGTGCACGCGCTGCTGAGCTACGAAGCCTAGGCTTCGCGCTCGTGCCAACCGCGCGTCGAAGCCGCACGATCGCCGCCACGCCCGAGCAGCTGTGGGAGCTGGTTCGCGACCCGCATCACCTTCCGCGCTGGTGGCCACGGGTGACGCGCGTGGAGGATGTCGAAGCGGACGCGTTCACGGAGGTGATGATGACCCGCAAGGGAAAAGTGGTGCGTGCGGACTTCACCCTGGTGCACAGCCAGGGCCCCGAGCGCGCGCTCACCTGGGCCCAGCGAATCCAGGGCACGCCGTTTGCGCGTCTGCTGCAGTCGGCCGAGACCGAGGTGCGCCTCGCCGAGGTCTCCCAGCCCGCTCAGCAGGGACCCGCGGATGCGCTCGGCGCCGCTCGCACCGAGGTCACGATCGAGCTTCGCCAGACGCTGACCGGACTGTTTCCCCGCCTCGGCGGCGTGATGGTTCGGCGCGCGGCCGCGGCGACGATCGAGGAGGCGCTCGATGGCCTGGAGCGGATCAGTGTCTGAGCAGCCGCGTGCGCCGGCGATGCGCTGGTGGGGCTGGGGCGATCCCGCCACCGGGCCGGCGCTTCCCCCGCACGCGCTTGCCTTCCTGCGCAACAGCGTCGGCGTCGCCGAGCAGCCGCGCCCGGCCGTGGCGCTCGAGCGCGTGCAGCTGGAGCCCGTGCGCCTGCAGGAGCCGCTGCTGGAAAAGCTGCGCGAGCTGCTCGGGGCCGACGGGGTCGACAGCGGGCACGAGCAGCGAGTGCTGCACGCCGCCGGCAAGAGCTATCCCGACCTCGTGCGCATGCGCGCCGGCGAACCCGAGGGGGCACCCGACGCGGTGCTCTACCCCGGCGATCACGAGCAGCTGCGGGCGCTGCTCGAGCTATGCGAAGAGGCCTCGATCGCAGTCGTGCCCTTCGGCGGCGGTACCAGCGTCGTCGGCGGGGTGGCGCCGCTGCGCGGCGAGCACCGCGGCGTGGTGGCGCTCGACATGGGAGGCATGGGGGGATTGCTCTCACTTGATCGCGAGTCCTTCACGGTCGCCGTGCAGGCGGGAGTGCGCGCGCCCGCGCTGGAGCGCCGGCTCGCATCCGAGGGTCTCACGCTCGGGCACTTCCCGCAGTCCTTTCAGTACGTGTCGCTCGGCGGCTGCGCGGCCACGCGCTCGGCCGGGCAATCCTCGAGCGGCTATGGAGCGATCGAGAAGATGGTGCTCGGGCTGCGCCTGGCGGCGCCCCGCAGCGAGATAGCGCTGTCGGCGCTGCCAGCAAGCGCAGCCGGCCCGGACCTGCGCCAGCTGCTGGTCGGCTCGGAGGGCACCCTCGGCGTGATCTCAGAGCTGTCCCTGCGCGTGCGCCCCGCGCCGGCGGCCCGCGTCTATGAGGGCCTGTTCTTCGAGGACTTCGACGCCGGCGTGCAGGCGCTGCAGGCGCTCAGCGCAGAGCATGTGCTGCCCGACGTGACGCGGCTCTCAGACGAGCAGGAGACGCGCATGTCGCTGGCGCTGGCAGGCGTGGACGGAGTCAAGGCCCGCCTCGGCCGGGCCTATCTCGGGGCGCGTGGATATGGCGGGGGCTGCCTTGCGATCTTCGGCTTCGAGGGCAGCGAGGAGGACGTCGCCTTCAGGCGCGGCCGCGCCCTGGAGCTGGCGCGCGGGTGCGGCGCGCTGCGCGCCGGGCGCTCGCCCGGCAAGGCCTGGCTTCACGGGCGCTTCGCCGGCCCCTACCTGCGCGATGACCTGCTGACCCTCGGAGTGATGGTGGAGACGCTCGAGACGGCCGCCCAGTGGTCGAACCTGCGCCCGCTCAAGCAGCGCCTCGAGCGGGCGATCGCCGCGGCGCTGAGCAGCGGTGGCACGCCCGCGATGGTGATGTGCCACGTCTCGCACGTATACGAGTCGGGTGCGTCGCTGTACTTCACGTTCATGGCCCGCCAGAGCGAGGAGGACCCGATCGGACAGTGGCGAGCCGTCAAGCAGGCGGCCGCCGAGGCGATCTTCGCTGCCGGCGGGACGATCACACATCACCATGCGGTCGGACGCGACCATGCGCCGTGGATGGAACGCGAGATCGGCGCCGGCGGCGTCGATCTCCTGCGCGCCTTGAAGGCCCAGCTCGACCCGGCCGGGATCATGAACCCGGGCAAGCTGCTGCCCTCGCTCAGCCCCCCAGGCTGAAAGCGCCGCGCAGAACGATCTGCCCAGGGTGGGTGGGACGCGCGCTGGTCTCGCGCGTGAGCAGGATTTCGCGGTATTGCGCCGCGTTGGACGGAAGCGCGGCGCCGCCGGAGAGCTTGTGGGTCGCGCCGACCGCGGGTGCCCTGCTGAGAGCCTCGGCGCTGGTCGGCGAGTTGTACAGCCAGACCGCGTAGAAGAACCCGTTGGTCGCCGGCAGATGCTGCGCTTCGATGAAGAACGCGCGCTTGGTTTTTTCCGAGAGCACGGCGATCACGCCGGTGGTGTGGCTCGAGGAGGCCGGCGAGTGCAGCGTGATCGAAGCATCGAGTTTCGGTCCGGCTTTGCTCGCTTCGGCGCTCGAGCCGGTGGCTTTGGTGGAAGCCGTGGTCTTGGAGTGCGAGCCGCCGCCTCCACCCGAGCTCAACAGGATCACCGCGACCACCACCGCCACCACGATCGCTGCCAGCAGCAGCGCGCCGCCGAGACGCGAGCTGCCCGGGGACGACGGGCTGCGTGGGGACGCGAGCGCCGGCGGCTGCGTCTCTGCGGCGGGCGGGGGGCCGCTCTGCTCGCGCGCGCCAGCCGGAGCCGGCGGCTCGGGCCGCTCCTGCTGCGGCGCCTGCGCTGCGGGCGACGGAGGGGCAGCGGGTAGCGCCGCGGGGATCTCTGCGAGCTGACGATCGGCGAGCGGCTCGAGCTCGCCGCTGATCGCCTTGGCCCAACCCCGCGCCGGCTCCGAGCCGGCGAGATAGCTGCGCGTACGCAGCCGCTCGGCCACGCCGGCCTGACCGAGGAGGTAATCCCCGACCTCGTCGCGGCGCTCGGGATCCAGCCCGCGGGCCTCGCGCGGGGCGAGCACGGCGAGCGCGGCATGGGCACGGTCGTGTACCGCGCGCTGCGCGATGCCGAGCAGCAGGGCGACCTCTGCGTAGCTCTTGCGTTGACGGAGCAGCAGCGATAGCACCGCGCGCTGGTCGGGAGGGAGCTCGTCCAATCTGCTCATGGTCTTTGAACTCCGCCACTGAAGGTGGCCGCGACTCGGCAACGGAGGAGCCTAGGCTATCGTGGCGAGAAGATGAGCACCGCCACTGCCGAGCAGATCAACGCGGCGATGCGGGGCTTTGACTGTCTCTACGGCCTCGAGATCCTCGCCTGCTCGGACACCGAGGTACGCGCCCAGGTGAGCGTGCGCGACGAGCTCAAGCAGCCGGCCGGGTTGGTTCACGGCGGCGTCTACGCCGCTATCGCCGAGTCACTGGCCTCGCTGGCCACGGCGCTCGCGGTGCTCGAGCGTGGCGAGCTGGCGATGGGCCTTTCCAACAACACGAGCTTTCTGCGTCCGATCACCGGCGGTGTGGTCCATGCGCAGGCCACGCGCCTGCACCGTGGACGCACCACCTGGGTCTGGGACGTGCGCTTCAGCGACGATGAGGACCACCTGTGCGCGCTGACGCGCATGACGATCGCCGTGCGCCCGGCACCGGGCGGGCAGCCGCCGCGGCGCTCCTAGTCCAGTCGGCGCTTCTGGCGCGGCGCGGCGCTCCTAGCGCAGCCGGCGCAACGGGTTCGGCACCTGCGAGGGCAGCGGCGTGGCTGCAAAGCCGGTATTGGGCAGGCGCGCAGGCAGCGGCGCTTCGGGAGCGCTCAGCTGGTTGATCGGGACCATTTCCCTCGCAGCGGCTGCGGCAGTCCGCGCGCTGGCGGCGAAGATGTCCACGACGATGCCGGCGGTGGGGATCACGATCGCGTTGCCGGCCTGGGCGATCACCGCCTGCGCTCCGCGGATCCTCCGCGGCCGGCTGGGCGCGGAGCCGCCCGGAAGGAAGCTGTTGTCGGGCGAGCTGACGATTCGTAGCGGCGGCACGCAGGCTCCCTCGCCGCCGGTGAGGCAGACGCCGTAGGAGATCGTGAAGGCGCCGCTCGGGTCATGAGTGGCTTCGGTGATCGCGATGCCGTGGAAGCTGGCGCCGAGCCAGTAGACGGGGAAGGGCGCCACGATCAGATCCTCGAGCAGCGCGTGGGAGACCGGTTGCTGCTGGACGGTGTTGGCACAGGCGCTCAGCGCGAGCACGCAGCAGAGCACGGCCGACGTGGCGGCGGCGAGACGCACGCCCGCAGGGTAACGCTGCGCCATCGCCGCCTAACCCCGGTAGCGGTTGGTGATCGGCATGCGGCGGTCGCGACCGAAGGCGCGCAGGGAGATCTTGATCCCGGGAGGCGCCTGGCGGCGCTTGTACTCGGCCAGGTCGACCAGCCGAATCGTGCGGTCCACGTCGTGCGCTGAGAGGCCCTGGGCGATCAGCTGCTCGCGGCTGTAGTCGAGCTCCACATAGCCCTCGAGGATCTTGTCCAGCACCGGGTAGGGCGGCAGCGAGTCATCGTCGCGCTGGTCGGGTCTCAGCTCGGCCGAGGGCGCGCGCTCGAGGATCGAGCTGGGAATCGGGCTCTGTGCGCGGGTCCTCGCGGGGACGCCGACCCCCGTGACGATCGCCCCGGCGGGAGAGTTGCGCCACTCGCACAGGCGGTAGACGAGCGTCTTGGGCACGTCCTTGATGACCGCGAAGCCGCCTGCGAGGTCGCCGTAGAGGGTCGTGTAGCCGACCGACATCTCGGACTTGTTGCCAGTCGTCAGAACGAGCCAGCCGAACTTGTTGGAGAGCGCCATCAGCAGGTTGCCGCGGATACGTGCCTGCAGGTTCTCCTCGGTGATGTCGGGCTCGAGCCGCGCGAACGGCTCGAGCAGGGTTTCCTCATAGGCGCCCATCACGGTGGCGATCGGCAGCTCGTAGACCTGCGCGCCGAGGGCCGCGCTGAGCGCGCGGGCGTCCTGCTGGGTCGCGGGCGAGGAGTAGGGCGAGGGCATGATCGTGGTGCTCACGCGCTCCGCTCCGATCGCGTCCACGGCGAGGCAGGCCACGAGCGCCGAGTCGATGCCGCCCGAGAGGCCCAACACGACGTGCTCGAAGCTGTTCTTGGTGGCGTAGTCGCGCAGGCCGAGCGTGAGCGCGGCGTAGACCTCGGCCTCCACCGGTGCGAGCGGCTCGCGCGCAGCGGCCGTGGGGGAGAGGCTTTCGGCAACGCCCTGGGGTGGCTCCAGCGCAGAGGGGGCGGCCGGCGCGGAGAGGTCAGGCAGCGCAGAGAGGACCGCCGCGCGGCGCTCCGATCGCCGCGCGGCCGGTCGATGTCCTGCGTCACGCAGGCGCGCAGCGTTGGCGGCGGCGAGGTCCACGTCGCACACGAGCATCTCCTGCTGGAACTGGGCGGCCCGCGCGAGCGTGCGACCGGTGTGGTCGATCACGCAGGAGTGCCCGTCGAAGATCAGCTCGTCCTGCCCGCCGACGAGCGCGCAGAAGGCCACGCAGGCGAGGTTCTCACGGGCGCGCTGCGCGAACATCCGCTCGCGCTCCAGGCCCTTGCCGGCGTGGTATGGAGAGGCTGAGATGTTGAGGATCAGCGTGGCGCCCGCGATGCTCTCGTCGCTGGCGGGCGGGCCCGGCTCCCAGATGTCCTCGCAGACGGTCAACCCGACGCGCTCGGATCCGATGTCGAGCACGGCCCCGCCGGGGCCAGCCTGGAAGTAGCGCTGCTCGTCAAAGACGCCGTAGTTGGGGAGGTAGACCTTGCGGTAGATCGCGTGGACGGTGCCCGCGGCGAGCACTCCGGCGGCGTTGTAGACGTCCTCGGCGCGCTCGGGGAAGCCCACGACCGCGACGATCTCGCGCGCCTCCACGGCCAGCTCGCGCAGGGCCCGCCCGGCGTCGGCCAGAAAATGCTCCTTGAGCAGCAGATCCTCGGGCGGATAGCCGGTCAGCGCGAGCTCGGGAAACAGGACGAGATCGGCCCGGGCCTCGCGGGCGCTGCGCATTCCGCTGCGGATCAGCTCGGCGTTGCCGGCGATGTCCCCCACCGTGGCGTTGATCTGGCAGAGGGCGAGGCGCACTACAGAGATCGTATCCGCGGGCAGCGCGCCGGCCGGCGCGGGGGCAGCCGTCAGCCCGTACTGGCGGACTTCCTGGTGGAGCGTCGCTGCGCGGGCGCGGAGGGGGCTGGCTTGCTCCGCCCGTTCGGGGACTTCGACGGGGGCCCGCCCCTGCTACGCACTCCGGCGGCGCGGGAGAGCGCTGCGATCGCCCATTTCAGATCGCGTGCGATCTGCTCGAGGTCGGGCAGCGCGTCGTAGTCGCCGAGCAGGCCGAAGCCGAGGTGACCGTCGTAGCTCATCACCGCGATCCCGAGCGCTTGGCGCTGGGCGAGCGGCACGACAGGGTAGAGCACCTGCAGTCGCCGGCCGAGGATGTAGAGCGGGAACTGCGGGCCGGGGACGTTGGTGACGACGAGGTTGAAGAACGGCTGGCGCGCCTGCAGGCGCGCGGCCTGGCTGAGGATCGTCGGTGGCGCGAAGCCAGCGAGGTTGGTGAGCACCTGGGCACCCACCGCCTGGCCCGACTTCTTCAGGTCTTCCATCGCGGTTGCGACCTTGCGCAGGGACTCTGCGGGGTTCTCGATGCCGACCGGCAGCGGCGCCCACATCGCGGCGACCTGGTTGCCGAGCGCCCCGCGCTGAGACTTCGTGCGCACCGAGACGGGCACCATCGCCTTGAGCACGAGGCCCTCGGTGTCGAAGCCGTGACTGCGCAGGTAGCGCCCCAGGGCCAGGCTCACGGAGGCGAGCACGGTGTCGTTCAGCGTACCGCCGAGGGAGTCCTTCACCGCTTTGAGGCTCGCCAGGTCGGCGTCGAGGAAGGTGTAGCGCCGATGCGGTCCGATGTCGACGTTGAACGGGCTGGCAGGCGCCGGGGCGTTGATCCCGGCGAGCGTGGTGGCGCCGATGCTGGTCAGCCCGTCCTTGATCTGAAACAGCGCCTTGCGCGGCCGGCGCAACAGCGCGCGCCCGCCACGAAGCATCTCGGCAGGCACCGTCGAGCGCTCGACCAGCGCCTCGCCGAGCAACTTGGCTGGCCCGGGCAGCGGCTTTGCGCTCCACGGCGAGGCGGGGCCGCCCGCCGGGACGGGCTCGCGCGCGGTGTCGAACAGGACCGTCGTGATGTCCACCCCCGAGATCCCGTCGACGAGCGCATGGTGGGTCTTGGCGACGAGCGCAAAGCGCCCGCCGGACATCGCCTGCACGAGCCAGATCTCCCACAGCGGCTTTGAGCGATCCAGCCGCTGCGAGAAGATTCTGCCGGCCAGCTGCTTGAGCGCCTCATCATCGGCCGGCTTGGGCAGAGCGGTGTGGCGGATGTGGTAGTAGGGGTTGAAGTGCGGGTCGTCGGTCCACACCGGCCGGCCCTGGTTGAGAGGCACGTAGGCCAGGCGCTGGCGGTAGCGGGGGACGAGGTGCAGGCGCGAGATCACGTGGTCGATCAGTTCCTGCAGCGCGGGCGCCTTGCCCTCGAAGACCATCACCGAGGCGACGTGCATGTGTGCGCTGGAGTGGTCCTCGAGATGAAGAAACGTCGAGTCCAGTGCTGTCAGACGGTCGGGATTGGCCATAGTGGCGATTGTTGCTGCTGCGCCCGCCGGAGTCAACGCCTAGACGAAACATCTCATCAGACGCCGGTCAGGCGAGTTCGTTTCTGAGCGCCTGCGCCAGCAGGCCGATGCGAGCGTGATGGCTGGTGGGGCTGCTGCGAACCCGTACCTCCCTGCTCTCGGGACAGACGACCTCAACGACCACCACAACGTCGCCGAGCTCGCAGTCCTCGCCTTCGTGGTCCTGTTCGATGGCCTCCATCTGCGCTGCGACCACGCTCCCAAGCTTGGTCTGATCGATCGGCATCTGATCTCCTCATCTCGTTCAGTTGTTTGACGACGCGACGAGTGACTATGGCGATTCGCGGCTTCTCGCGAGGCTACTCGTCCGGCGATCGCGGTTAGGCTACGCAGAGATGTCCGACGAGCTAGAGGTCGCAGCCACCGCCGCCAACCAGGTAGAGGCGGAGATGATCGAAGGACGCCTGGCCGAGGCGGGCATCCACTCGCTCTCGCAACGCAACAGGGGCGGCCCGGAAATGGGCGGCTCGGGCGCGCGCAGCGTATTCGTCAAGCCGTCAGACCTGGAGCGGGCTCGTGCGCTGCTCGAGTCCGTCGAAGGGGAGTTCAGCGAAGATGAACTGGCACGCCTGAGCGAAGAAGCCGGGCGCAAGCGAGACTAGGACGCTCCAAGCGGTGGGCGCTCTCGAGCGTTCGCTAGCTGAGCCCGAGCAGCCGCTTGAGCTCGGGCAGGCGAACCGAGGTCTCGATGTGGCCTCGCTCCGAGCAGTCGGGGCAGGGCTTCGTCTGATCGATCGCGAAGCCGCCCGGCGTCGGTGTGTCCCACCCAACACGCCCCGAGCCCTCGCAGCGTTCGCACGGGACCTGGATGAGGACCCTGACATCGGCTGAGTCCATGCTTGATCCTGGCACAGGGAGCCGTGCTCGGACCCGTCCGCTTATACAGTCGCTACCCATGTGTGACCCTCCTCACACATCAGCTGATCTGGAACCGGCTAGTATGCGAACGATTGTTCGACTCGCCGAGTCGTCCCCTTGGATGGGGGCGAACGGGGGAACCACTGCCGGGCGGCCGTAGCGGCTGACCGGATGGGGCGAATCGGCCGCTGTTGCGGCCGTAACGCCCGGCCGACACGCGTCCAGTTCGCGTGCTGGGCCGGCCGTGAGCCCGACAGCTAACCCCGTAGGCGGAAACGCAAGGAGGTTTCCAACACCTATGTACGCCCCTGTAACGCCCGCGCAGCCTGCGCCGGCGCTGGCTCCAGTCGAGGTCTTCGCGGCCGCGCCTGCAGCGCTCGCAATGCCCGCACACACGACTCTGATCGTGCGCAGCTCCCAGCTCAACGTGCTCGACGCCCACCGCGCAACCGTCGTCGGCGCCCTCAGGGAATCACGCCGGGCCGGACGCCCGGGTCGCCTGGTTGCGCTCCAGGAGCGTATGGGCCGCGGCTGGAGGACGCTCGCGCGCGCGCACACGCAAGCGGGCGGACGCTTCAAGCTGAGCTTCACCGCACACGGTCTTGGCAGCGAGCGGGTCCGGCTGCACTTCGCCGGAGACGCCTTCGGGCGCGCCGCGCACCGTCCGCTCGGTCGCCTGAACATCTACCGGCTCGCCGGCGCCTCCTGGTATGGAGGCGGTGGGACGCTCGCCTGCGGCGGCTCGCTGAGCAGCTCGACGCTGGGAGTGGCCAACAAGACGCTGCCGTGCGGCACATTGGTCACGCTGCGCTACGGCGGTCGTTCGGTTCGCGTCCCGGTCATCGACCGCGGCCCATATGTGGAAGGGCGCGAATTCGACCTCACCGAAGCGACCAAGAACGCGCTCGGATTCGGTGACACCGGAGACGTGTGGAGCACGAGCTGACGCCCCCCGGCGGTTGGCTGGGCGGCTTCGTGCAGGGGTTGGGTTCTGCCCTGCGCTGCCGTTCAATCACCTGATGTCCGTAGCCGGTAAAGCGTCACGCACCCAGGTCTGGCTCGACGGCCTGGGCGAGTGGAGCTGGCCGGGCCAGGGCGGCGCCGCCGCGGAAGCGCTGCCGCCGTCCTGGGTGCCCGCCTTCCCGCCCCGGCTGGAGCCGGCCGCCCCGGCGGCGGCGCCGGTTGCCGGCGGCCGCGCGCGGCGGTTGCTGATTGCGGCGCTGCTCAGCAGCCTGCTCGCTGTCTGCGTCCTGCTCGCGCTGCAGGGCAGGCTCGGCATCGAGCACCTCGTTGGGCTCACCACAGCGCCCGCGCCCACCCAGACGCTCGCTCCGCAGAGCTTCCCCGAATCCGGCGTCGCCTCACTGCCGACCCTCACCCAGGTCAGCCAGGACGCGGCCGGCAGCTCGATCGAGACGACCAGCTATTCGTCGGTCGCCCTGCACCGAACAGGGTCGTTCTACGTCTACCTGCCGCCCGGCTACGCCGAAACCACTCGCCACTATCCCGTGCTCTACCTGCTTCACGGCAACGACCAGCCCGCGACCGCCTTCCTGCAGATCGGGCTGCAGGAAGAACTCGACAGGCTGATCGCAAACCACGCGATCCCGCCGATGATCGCCGTCATGATCCAGGGGGGCAGAGGCGCCAACAACTGGCGCGACATCAACGGACAGCACTATGAGAGCTACGTGGTCGAAGTCCAGAACATGATCGACCGGATGCTGCCCACGATTCCCGCGCGCAGCTCGCGGGCCATCGCCGGCGACTCGATGGGCGGCTACGGCGCGATGAACGTCGCCCTCGGCAACCCGTACCGCTTCGCCGTCGTCGAGAGCTGGCTCGGGTTCTTCAACGGCCTGGAAGGCGAGTTGCACAGCGACCGGCCGATCATCTCCCGGCTCGGCCTGCACGCCTTCCTCTACGGCGGCGAATCGGATCACATCGCAAATCCGGCCGAGGATCATCCATTCGCCGCAGCGCTACGCGCCGCCGGAGCGAAGGCCAAGAGCGCCATCTACCCTGGCGGGCACACCATGGAAACGCTCCAGGCGCATCTCGCCAGCATGCTCATCTACGCCGGACGTGCGCTGCGCGAGGGAGAAGCCGGCCATGCGACTGAGACCACGCCGGCGAGCTGAGATAGCGGCGCTGCGTCCGAGCGGCGTGCGCCCACTCCGACCGGGCTCGCTCAGTGCGGGCTCGCTCAGTGCGCGCTTGCCCAGCTCGGGCTCGCTCAGCGCCGCGTCACTCGGCGCGGTCGCGGTCGGCGCCTGCGCAGGCGGAGCGCTCGCCGTGGGGGCGATGGCGATCGGGCGCCTGGCGGTGGGGCGCCTGGCTGTGGGGCGGCTGAGCGTCGGGCGGGCCAAGATCGACTCGCTGGAAGTCACGGAGCTGAAGGTCGGGCGGCTGCTGATCGAAGAGCTCGCGATCGAGCAGCGCAGCTGATCCACCGGCTCGAGACGCGTACCGTACGCCGCGGGGGCTAAGTTGCTCGCGTGAGCGTCGCCCGCCAGAACGAAACCGATCACGCAGCACCAGCCGGCGTCGGGGTTCTCGCCGAGGGCCTCGGCAAGCGCTACGGCGAGCTGTGGGCGCTGCGCGAGGTCGACCTGAGCGTGCCCACCGGCAGCGTGATTGGCCTGCTGGGTCACAACGGCGCCGGCAAGACCACCGCGATCAGGATCCTCACCACGCTCGCCCTGCCCAGCGCCGGGCGCGCCAGCGTAGCGGGCCTGGACGTGGTCGCCGACGCCGCCCGCGTGCGTCAGCGGATCGGGCTCGCGGGCCAGTACGCCACCGTCGACGGGCTGCTCTCGGCGCGTGTCAACCTCGAGATGGTCGGGCGCCTCTATCACCTGCCGCGTCCCGTGGTGCGAGCGCGCGCACTCGAGCTGCTGGAGCGCCTCGGTCTGGCCGAGAACGCCGAGGGACTGGTGCGGACCTTCTCGGGGGGAATGCGCCGCCGTCTGGACCTCGCCGCGAGCCTGATGGGCGAGCCCCCGGTGCTGTTCCTCGACGAGCCCACCACCGGCCTCGATCCACAGGGCCGAAACGAACTGTGGGGGCTGCTGCGCGAGCTGGTGGACGACGGAACCACGCTGGTGCTAACCACCCAGTATCTGGAGGAGGCCGACCGTCTCGCCGACAACATCGTCGTGCTCGACCGCGGACGCATCGTCGCCTCCGGCCGGCCCGCCGAGCTGAAGGCGCGCGTGGGCGGCGAGCGGATCGCCGTTACCCTCGCCGGCCCCGAGGGGCTCGCACGCGCCGCCGAGGCGCTGAGCGCGTTCGCCGACGGGCAGTCCTCGATCGAGGAGGAGCAGTTGCGCGTCACGGCGCCCGCGCGCGCGGGCACGCGCCTCGTGGAGGTGGTGCGCGCGCTCGACACGGCCGGCGTGGACGCCGTCGACGTGCACCGCCGCGAGGCCACGCTCGACGACGTCTTCCTCGCCGTCACCGGCTCGCACGGCAGCTCCGAGCCGAACACGGCCGAGGCACTCGCGCGATGAGCGAGCCGGGCACGATCGAACCCAGCCTCGCGTCGCGCCTGCGCTGGCAGCTCTCCGACAGCCTCGTGCTCGCCCGCCGCAATGTCGCGCACGTGCGCCAGATCCCCGAGAAGCTGATCGACGCGACCGTGCAGCCGCTGATGTTCGTGCTGCTGTTCGCCTACGTCTTCGGTGGCTCGATCCACGTGGCGGGGGGCGGCTACCGCGAATACCTGCTCGGCGGCATCCTCGTCCAGACGCTCACCTTCGGGATCATCGGACCGGCTACCTCGATCGCGACCGACCTGACCGAGGGCATCGTCGACCGCTTCCGCTCGCTGCCGATGTCGCGCTCGGCCTTCCTCTTCGGCCACCTCATATCCGACCTCGCCGCCGCGATGCTCGCGCTCGCGATCATGTGCCTCGCCGGGCTGATCGTGGGCTGGCGCATCCACTCCGACCTGCCCCACGCGCTTGCCGGCTTCGCCCTGCTGGCGCTGTTCGCCTTCTCGATGCTGTGGCTGGGAATGCTGCTCGGCCTGCTGGCACGCACTCCCGATGCCGTCACGGGGGTGGCCTTCATCGTGGTCTTTCCATTGACCTTCATCGCAAACACCTTCGTGCCCGCCGGCAGCCTGCCCGAAGGCCTGCGCCAGGTCGCCGAATACAACCCGATGAGCGCTCTCGCGGCCGCGGCGCGGACGCTGTTCGGCAACCCGACCGCGCTGCCCGCGCACGCCGCATGGCCGCTACAGCATCCGGTGGCGAGCGCGTTCGCGTGGTGCGTCGTTGCGCTGCTGGTGGTGGTGCCGCTCACGATCAGGCGCTACCGCGTGCGGACCGCCGGCTGAGATCTCAAACCGAGCGGTTGGTGCTGCGCGCTGGCGCGCCCCATCAGCGATTGCTCAGGCGCGAGCTGTAGCGCGCGTAGACGACGCGCACCGCCTCGAGGCCGTGCTCGGGGTCGACCGGGATCTCCGCCAGCCCCTGCACCACATCGACCGCGTCGTCGATGCTCGCGCTGCGGCGCAGCTCGCCGCACCAGCGCTCGAGCCAGCGCAGCGACCAAACGTCGAACGCCTCCGGCTTCTCAGCCGCGATCAGTGGCAGGAAGTGGATCGTCAGCTCCAGGTCGAGCGGGTGCTCGCGTTCGACCGCGATCGCGCGAGCCAGCGCCAGGGCGAACTCCAGCTCCCCGCGTTCCAGGTGGGCTTCGAGCTCGCGAACGGGGCGGTAGGGCCTTCCCATACGAACACATGTTCGCACCTGGCGGCGCGCGAGCACCGCTCACTCTGACGTCTGGCGGACCGCAGTCTGCGGCCGTTTCGGGCGATCGTCGGGCTATTCGCTGCGCCGGGCGGGCAACTGTTCGCTGCGCCTGGCGGGCCGTCCGCGGCGGGCGGCTGGGCGGGCGCCTATGCTCGGAGCGCATGTGCGGGCGCTACACCAACACGGCCGGTCCCGAAGAACTAAACGAACGCTTCCGCGTCCCGATCGCGAGCGCCGACGGGACGCGGCGCTTCAACGTCGCGCCGACCGAAGAGGTGCTCGCGATCGTCGCGCCCAAAGGCGAGCCCGAGGCGCGGATGCTTCGCTGGGGGCTCGTGCCCCACTGGGCCAAAGACCTGAAGGGGTCGGCCAGGATGATCAACGCCAGAATGGAGACCGTCGCCAGCAAGCCCGCCTACCGCGGGCTGATCCCGAAGTCCTCGCGGCGCGCCCTGCAGCTCGCCGACGGCTACTTCGAGTGGCTCAAACCCGAGAAGCGCAGCGAGCCGCGCCAGCCGTTCTTCTTCCAGCTCGACGGCGGCGTTCCGTTCGCGTTTGCCGCGCTGTGGACTCCAGCCAAGATCGACGGCGAGTGGATCGCGAGCGTCACGCTGCTCACCTGCGACGCCGCCGCCAACCGCATCGCAGCGCCGATCCACGACCGCATGCCCGTGATCCTCGCCGACGCCGACGCCCAGCGCGCCTGGCTCGACCCGGCGCTTGGCAGCGATGAAGCACTCGCGCTGTGCGGGCCGTTGGCGACCGAGCGGCTCTCCGCGCAGGCGGCCAACCCCGCCGTCAACAAGCCCGGCGTGCAGGAGGGACCGGAGCTGCTGCGCGCCCCGAGCTAGGGTCGCGGCGAGTACGCTCAGGCGGTCAGCCAGCGGCGGGGGTTCTCCACGAAGATCGTGTTGAAGCCCGCGTCGTCCAGAGCGCCCTGCTCGCGCAGCGCCGGCACCACCTCGTCGAAGACCAGCGTCATCGACCAGTTGCGGATCGCGCCGCTGCCTTCGAAGACCTCTGCGGCCTCCGGCGGGAACCAGTCGATCGTCGCGCAGAAGTCCTGGGAGATCATCAGCCGCTCGGCGTGACCGCGGCGCAACAGCTCGGCAGCCGTCGCGTTGCGCTTCTCGATCGGCAGGTACATCTCGAGGCCGTAGCGGTCCAGGCCGACGTAGACGCCGCGGTCGATCAGGCCCTGGATGTAGTCCACGTCATCGGTGTCGCCGCAGTGGGCGATCTGCACGCGCGCCGGATCGACGCCCTCGTCTTCGAAGATCTCCAGCTGGCGCGGCCCGGTAGCCGCCGCCGGCATCGAGTGGGCCATGATCGGCGCTCCCGTCTGCAGGCTCGCACGGGCGACCGCGCGGTGGATCTTCTCGACGTTCTCGGTCACGCCCGCCGCATCCGCCGCGCACTTCAGGAACGCCGCCTTGATCTGCGTGCCCTGGATCCCAATCTCGATGTCCTCGACGAAGTGATCGGCCATCACGTCGATGTCGCGGCTCTCGAAATAGTGGGGGAGATGGTCATAGCTGTAGATCCCCGTGCAGGCCACGATCCGCACTCCGGTCTCGCTCGCCACCCGCTCCATGAAGCGAACGTCGCGTCCGCCGAACATCGCGGTCGGATCGACGATCGTCCGCACGCCGCGCTCCTTGGCGGCGCGCACCGCCAGCAGCGCCGCGTCGAGCTCGAGCTGCTCGTCATAGCGTCCGGGCCACTGCGCCGCGACCGCCTCGTCGCGGAAGCGGACGTGCTCGTGTACGAGCACCACACCCAGCTCATTCGCGTCGACTGCGCCCTGGACCGTCTCTACGCTCGGCATCGGCTCTCTCCTCGGGTCATGTTTCTAGCGCAGGGGCTTTCCCCAGCTGGTCTGCTCGCGCAGTTGCGCCTTGAGCAGCTTGCCGCCCGGGTTGCGCGGCAGCGGCTCCTCGCGCACGGCCACGTACTGGGGAACCTTGAAGTCGGCCAAGCGCGCGCGACAGTGCTCGATCACCGCGTCCACGTCCAGCTCGCCGCCGGCGGCGGGCACGATCACAGCGCCGACCTTCTCGCCCATCATCTCGTCGGGCACCGCCACGACCGCCGCCTCGCCCACGCCCGGCGCGCCCGCGAGCGCGTTTTCGACCTCGATCGAATACACGTTCTCGCCACCGCGGTTGATCATGTCCTTGGTGCGGTCGACGATGTAGAGCAGCCCGTCCTCGTCGATGCGCGCCAGATCGCCCGTGTGCAGCCAGCCGTCGACGAACGCCTCGGCGCTCGCCTGCGGCTTGTTCCAGTAGCCGGCCACCACGTTGGGGCCGCGCACGAGCAGCTCGCCCACGCCGGTGTCCGGGTCCGCTCGGTCGAGCGCCAGATCCACCACCGGCATCGCGAAGCCGACCGAGTCGGCGTGCTCGGCGGCCTCCTCGTGCGGCAGGAAGCTGCTCAGCGAGGATGTCTCTGTCAGGCCGAAGCCGTTGCCGACCCGAGCATGGGGGAACGCCTCCTTGATGCGCTGCACGAGGCTCTCGGAGATCGGAGCGCCCCCGTAGGAGACCCAGCGCACTCCGCTGACGTCCAACTCGGCGAACCGGGGGTGGCGCAGCACGGCGTGATAGATCGCCGGCACCGACACCAGCTGGTTGACGCCGTGCGATCCCACCGCCTCGAAGAAGCCCGCCAGATCGAGCGGCCCGGAGAGGATCTCGACCCTGCCGCCCAGCTCGAGCACGGGGATCAGCTGGCTGTTGCAGCCGGTCACGTGGAACAGCGGAACAGACACGAGCGTCGAGATCTCCGGGCCCTCGGAGCGATCCACCGACAGGCAGCGAAATGCGTTCTCGCTGTTGGCCAGGAAGTTTGCGTGGGTCGTCATCGCGCCCTTGGGGAAGCCGGTGGTGCCGCTCGTGTAGAAGATCGCCGCCAGATCGCCGGGCTGGAGGTCCTCGACGGCGAGCGGATCGCCGTCGGGAAGCGGAGCGCCGGAAGCGAAGGTGAAGGCGGCGCCGGAGTCCTCCACGACGTAGGCGGCCTCCTGCTCGGTGAAGCGCGTGTTGACCGGCACCGCGACCGCGCCCAGCAGCTGGGCGCCGAAGAACGCAAGCACCCAGTCGATCGAGTTGGGCAGGCGAATCGCCACACGGTCTCCGCGGCCCACCCCGGCGGCGCTGAGTCCACCCGCGACCTTGCACGCGCGCTCCCACAGCTCGCCGTAGCTCAACGTGGAGCCGCCGACCTCGACCAGCGCCCGGCTCGCCGCTTCGCGCTCGACGCTCGCTTTGAGCATCTGCACGAGCGACGCCGGGCGCGCGCGGTAGCGCGCGCTGCCGTCAGCGTCACGCACCACACCCGTCTCGTCAAAGGGGTTGCGTCCCCGTCCCCACGGCTCGAGCACCGCTCCACTCCTCACTCGCTGTTCTCCAGCAGCCTACCCTCACGCGTGCTGCGAGCGCTCACTGCGCGAAGTGCTTGGCGGCGATCTGCTCGAGCGTTCCCTTGGTCCGAATCGTCATCGGCCCGAGCAGGCGATCGAGGCTCTTCATGTCCAAGTCGGACTCCAGCAGCCCGCCGCTCGGCAGCCAGTACAGCTCGCGCTCGCCGAAGCTCAGCCTGTCGCTGTCGCCGGCGAGGGCGAGCGCCTCCCGGCGGGTCGAGCGTGCGGGCGCCTCGAACAGCAGCGCCACCTGCAGCTTGCCGTTCGAGGCGCTCAGCTGCTCGGGCGTGAACGGCTGCGTGGCGGCGATCCGCAAGACCTCCTCGGAGCTGCGGATGTAGGTGGGCACTGCATAGCCAAGCAGCTCCGCGAGCCCCTCCTCGATGCGCGTCCGCACGTCGGCCGGGTCGGCCGCCTTGCCGGCGAAGACGACGTTGCCGCTCGCCCGGAAGCTAGCCACGTCAGCGAAGCCCATCGTCGTGAAATGCGCCCGCAGCTGCTCGTTGCTGAGGCGGTGTCCGCCCACGTTCATCCCGCGCAGGAACGCGCCATACCGCGACATGCCCACACCTTAGCCCGCTCACGGTTAGCCTGGACAGCAGTTAGGCTGGGGGGAATCCTTCCTCTAGCACCCGGGGGTGCACTGTGCCTGAGAAGCCGAAGCTGTATGTCTGCCACGTCGATGAGGGCGGCCCCAAGCCCCACGCTTGCCGCAAGGCCCAGGCGGCGCTGCGCGAGGCGGGCCACGACTTCGAGAAGATCGTCTATGGCAAAGGCAGGCCCTTCGGCCTGTTCACCAAAGGCCTGCGCCCCGATCTCAAGCAGATGAGCGGACAGGAGAAGCTGCCGGTGCTGAAGCTCGCCGACGGGACCACGGTGAACGGCGGCTCGAGCATCGTCGAATGGGCTCAGCAGAACGCGCCCGCGCAGGCCCCCGGCGCGGGCGCATCACCGCTCTCCTAGCCACCTCGAGCGAGACTCCAACGGAGCTCAGCTGCTGGGACGACGCAGGTTGTCAGCGACACGGAACATCCCGACGATGCCCTCGTCGCCGTTCTCCGGGACCGGCGCGAAGGGGTGGCGTGTGGCGACGCCGATCGTCTCGTTCTCCGCGTAGAGGACGACATCGGGAGTGTTAGCGGTAGAGACCGCGAGCACGAGCGCCACCTCGGAGGAGGCGTTCGCGATCGTGTGCATGCCCTCGCGGCCACGCGGACAGGCCACGACATCCCCCGGCGTCAGGCGCTCCTCGCCCTCCGGCGTGCGCAGCGTGGGGGCGCCGCGCAGCACCACGAACAGCTCCTCGTTGCCGTAGTGGGCGTGAAGCGGAAAGCCGCTCGCGCCGGGGGCGAGCTCGTATACCGAGGCACCGAGCTCGCGTGCGCCGGCGGGACGCGCGACCGAACGCCCGCGCACGCCCATCTCCTCGCGTTGGAGCTCGAATCCGCCCTCGTAGATGTTCGCTCGTGACACAGCTTGCTCACCTTTCGTCGCTCAGGCGGCGGCGGAGGCCCTGACCCGGTCGGCCAGGATCGCGGCGAGCTGGGCGCGATGGTGTCCTGCCCCGCCGAGCAGCACCGCGTCGATCTGCGCGCGCTTGTAGAGCCAGTGCACGTCCGCCTCCCAGGTGAAGCCGATGCCGCCGTGCATCTGGATCGCGCCCGCGGTCACCTCGCGTCCCGCATCCGAGGACGCCGCCTTGGCCATCGCGGCGGCCTCGCCCAGGCGCTCGGGGTCCGACTCCGCGGTCCACGCGGCGAATGCCGCGGTCGAGCGGGCCTTCTCGGTTTCCAGCAGCATCTGCGCGCAGCGGTGAGAGACCGCCTGGTAGGAGCCCACGGGTACGCCGAACTGCTTGCGCTCCTTGACGTAGGCCACGGTCATCTCCAGCGCGCGGTCACACACGCCGACAAGCTCGGAGCTGACGGCGACGAGCGCGCGGCCGAGGCCGGCGCCGACGTCGCCGAGCGACTCGCCGGCATCTTCGGAGAAGCTCACCCGAGCGGCGGAGCGAGTGGGGTCGATCGACGCGAGCGGCGCGATCTCGGCCTCCTCGGCGGCGAGTACGCGTCCGCTGCCGTCCTCCTCGATCAGCACGAGCACCTGCGCCTGAGCGCCGCCGATCACCAGCTCGGCCACGCCGTCGCGCGCCGTTGCGAGCGCTCCGATCGTCTCACCCGAGGCCAGGCCGCCCAACCAGCGAGCGCTCTGCTCGACGGTGCCGGAGTGCTCGATCAGCGTTGCGGCGATCGCGCTCGGCAGGAACGGAACCGGCGCCAGCGAGCGGCCGAGCTCCTCGCACAGGATCGCCAGCTCGATCGTGCCGAGACCCTGGCCGCCGTACTCCTCGGAGACCGCGATGCCCGGCCAGCCCAGCTCGCACAGCTCACCCCACAGCGCCGCGTCGGTGCTGGCGGCCTCGGCGTGCTCGCGTACGCGCTCCGGGCGGGCGCGCTCGCCGAGCAGCTGGCGTGCGGTGCGCTGGATCTCGCGCTGGTCGTCGGTGAAGCCGAAGTCCATCGCCTAGATCGCCACCTTCAGGCGCGGCAGCCCGAGCACGCGCTCGGCGACGATGTTCTTGAGCACCTCGGTGGTGCCGCCCTCGATCGTGTTGCCGCGCGCACGCAACAGCTCATAGCTCCAGCTCTCCCCGGCGCTGAGCGCCTCCGGGCCGACGATGTCCACCGCGAGCTGGGTCAGGCGCTGGTTGGTGTCGGACCACAGCCACTTCACCAGCGAGCCCTCGGGGCCGGGCTGGCCGTAGCGCTCGACGTCGGTCAGGCCCTTCCAGGCGAGCAGCCGGATCGACTCGCAGCGAACGTGCAGCTCGGCCAGCGCATCGGCGGTCCGGGGATCATCGAGCAGGTCGCGCTCGGCCGCCTTTGCGATCAGGTCGTCGAGCAGCTGGCGCAGGCGAATCTGCAGCGCGAAGCCGAGGCCCGCACGCTCGTTCATGAGCGTCGTCAGCGCCACCTTCCAGCCGTTGCCCACGCCGCCGACCACGTTCGCGTCGGGGATCCGGGCCTCCTCGATGAACAGCTCGTTGAACTCCGCCTCGCCGGTGATCTGGCGCAGCGGGCGCACCTGCACCGCCTCCTGCTCCATGTCCATCAGGAAGTAGGTCAGGCCCTTGTGCTTGGCCGCCTCGTTGTCGCTGCGCGCGACCAGCATGCACCACTTGGAGTACTGCGCGCCGCTCGTCCACACCTTTTGCCCGGTCACCACCCACTCATCGCCGTCCTTGACTGCGCGGGTTTTCAGCGAAGCGAGGTCCGAGCCAGCGTCGGGCTCGGAGAAGCCCTGGCACCAGATCTCCTCGGCCGAGAGGATCGGCGGCAGGTAGCGCTCCTTCTGCTCGGACGTGCCCCACATCATCAGCGTCGGGCCGCCGAGCAGGAGGCCCAGGACGTTCGCCGCCATCGGCACGCGCGCGCGGCCGATCTCTTCGAAGTAGATCGCCGATTCGGTCAGGCTCGCGCCGCGGCCGCCGTACTCCGTCGGCCACGCCGGCGCCGCCCAGCCGGCGTCATACAGGCGCCGCTGCCAGTCCCGCCGCCACTTGTAGTGGGCGTCCTCGCCACCGTCGCTGGGCTCGGGGTCGGGCGCGTTGCTCGCGAGCCACCCGCGCAGCTCGTCGCGGAAGGCGATCTCTGTGGGGCTGAAGGTCAGGTCCATCGCTGTTCGGAGAAGCCTACCCCAAGGGCGAGGGTTCACGCGAGACGAGGCCGGTCCGGGGCGCAGCGGGCGCGATCGCGCCAAACGGGCACAGACCCGCCGCCCGTGGGTGGCATGGCCGCCGCCCACGGCGCTAGATTCGAAAGCGTCGTGTCCGCCTCAGAGTCCCTGAGCGTCGCGCACCTGGACGCCGACGCCTTCTACGTCTCGATCGAGCTGCGCCGTCATCCCGAGCTGCGCGGCAAGCCCGTGGTCGTCTCCGGCAGCGGCCCGCGGGCAGTCGTGACCACGGCAAGCTATGAGGCGCGCCGCTACGGCGTCGGTTCGGCGATGCCGGCCTCGCGCGCCAGGCGCCTGTGCCCGCAGGCGATCTTCCTGGCACCCGACTTCCCCACCTACCGCGAGGCCTCCGCGCAGGTGATGGGGATCGTGCGCGCGCACGTGGAGCGCGTCGAGGTGGTGGGCCTCGACGAGGCCTACCTCGATCTCGAGGGCCTGTTCTCCCCGCGCGCCGCCATGCGCCGGCTGGTGGCGGAGATCAAGGCCGCGACCGAGCTGACCTGCTCGGTCGGGATCGGCCCGAACAAGCTGGTGGCGAAGGTCGCCTCCGACGCGGAGAAGCCGGCGGGCTTCGTGGCGCTCACGCGCGAGCAGGCCTGCGCGCGCTTCGCCGGCTCATCACCGGGGCTGGTGCCGGGCATCGGTCCCAAGACGCTCGCCAGGCTCAGCGAGCTGGGGCTGAGCACGCTCGCAGCGCTCGCCGCCGCACCCGAGCAGCTGCTCGTGGAGCGCTTCGGTCCGAACCTCGGGCGCGAGCTGGGTAGGCGCGCGCGCTTCGAGCACGACGGTCAGGTCGGCGCGGCGCGCAAGGTCGTCTCGGAGTCGCGCGAGCGCACCTTCGACCACGACGTGAGCGACCCCGCCGAGCTCCGCACGGTGCTCGCGCGCATGGCCGGCGAGCTGTGCGCGAGCCTCGCCGCCAACGGGCGCAGCGGGCGCACGATCGGGATCAAGGTGCGCCTGGATGACTTCAGCACCATCACCCGCGCGCGCACCGTGCTCGAGCCGACCTGCGACGCCGGGCAGGTCGGCTCGCTGGCGCTGCGCCTGCTCGAGGACTACGCGCCGTCACGCCCGGTGCGGCTGCTGGGGGTCAGGGTGGCCGGCCTGAGCGAAGGCGCGTCGAGGGCGAGTGACGCCGAGCGCTCGCCCGTCGCAGACGGCGTCGCGGAGGCGGGCGGCCGCGCGCAGCTCGCGCTGCCGCTGTAGCGAACCAGCGCAAAGCCGCCACCGGCTTCGGTGCGTTCTGGCGCACGCTAGGATCGGGCCGTGTCCGTTGTGCGCGTAGGCGATGTCGAGCTGAACTTTGAACGTAGCGGCTCGGGGCCGGCGCTGCTCGCGATCATGGGCATGAGCGGCACCGCGCTGCACTGGGGCGAGCCCTTCCTGCAGGCGCTGCGCGAGAGCTTCGAGGTGATCGCCTACGACAACCGCGGCGTCGGCGAGAGCACCCCGCTCGACGGCGAGCTGACGATCGCGCAGATGGCCGAGGACGCCCACGGCCTGCTCCAGGCGCTCGAGATCGACTCCGCGCACGTGCTCGGCATCTCGATGGGCGGGATGATCGCCCAGGAGCTGGCACTCGCCCATCCCGACAGCGTGCGCACGCTGACGCTCGGTTGTACCTACTGCGGCGGCGAGGGCAGCTCACAGGCCGCTCCGGAGCTGATCCAAGGGCTGTTCGAGGCGATCAGCTCGGGCGATCGCGAGCGCGCGATTCGCGTCGGCTGGGAAGCGAACGTGTCGGCCACGATGGTCGACCACGAGGACGCCTATGGCGCCTTCCTGGAGATCGCCCAGCGTCGCGCCGTGGCGGTGCCCGTCGTGATCGCCCAGGCCCAGGCGATCTTCGCCCACGACACGCAGGCCCGTCTCGGGCAGCTGAAGATGCCCACGCTCGTGATTCACGGCACAGAGGATCAGATGCTGCCCGTCCAGAATGGGCGCATGATCGCTGCGCTGATCCCCGGCGCGCAGCTCGAGATCCTCGACGGCGTCGGGCACCTGTTCTTCTGGGAGCAGCCCGAGCGCTCCGCTGAGCTGATCCGCGCGCTCGCGGCAGTGCCCGCCTAGCCACGGGGAGCGCGATGGCAGAGCGGCCGAGCGATCTGAGCGTGCGCTCTGACGGCGTGGCTCTGTCGGGCGAGCAGAGCGGCGAGGGCCCCGCGATCGTGCTGCTGCACGGCCTCAGCGCGACCCGCCGCTACGTGGTCATGGGATCGCGCGCGCTGGAGCGCTCGGCCCATCGCGTGATCGCCTACGACGCGCGCGGGCACGGGCGCTCGAGCCCGGCCGCCGGGCGCGAGTACGGCTACGAGCGCCTCGCCGGCGACCTGCAGGCGCTGCTCGACGCCACGGGCGTTCCGCGCGCGCTGCTGGCAGGCGCCTCGATGGGCGCGCACACCGCCGTGCGCTTCGCGCTCGCGCATCCCGATCGCGTGTCGGCGCTCGCGCTGATCACGCCCGCCTTCGAGCCCGACCGGGAGCTTGGCCCGGAGCAGCTGGGGGGCTGGGATCGCCTCGCCGAAGGGCTCAGGCGGGGTGGGGTGGAGGGCTTCCTCAGCGCATACGACCTGAGCGGCGTGCCGGTGCAGTGGCGCGCCAGGATCGAGACGGTGCTGCGCCAGCGCTTGGCGGGCCACGAGCACCCGGCGGCGGTCGCCGACGCGCTCGAAGCGGTGCCCCGCTCACGGCCGTTTGAGGAGATGCGCGAGCTGGAGGCGATCGCGGTCCCGACCGTGGTCGTGGCCAGCCGCGACGAGGCCGACCCGGAGCACCCGCTGGCGGTGGGCGAACGCTACGCCCAGAGCATCCCGGGCGCGCGCCTGATCGTCGAGGACGCGGGGCCGCCGGCGCGCTCGCCGATCGCCTGGCAGGGGGGGCAGCTCTCGCGCGTGCTGGGCGAGTTGGCCGAGCTGGCCGCCAACGTCAGTACGTGATAACGTACGCTCGTATGCAGGTACGCGAGTGGGACGGATCACCGAAGCGCTGATCGAGCGCCTGCCACGCGGGCGCGTGATCGCGCTGGACCAATCGCCTTCGATGGTTGCCGCCGCGCGGATGCGCCTCGGCGAGCAGGCCGATGTGCGCGTCGGGGATCTGCTCGAGCTGGCGCTCGAGCAGCCCGTCGATGCGATCCTCTCGACGGCCACCTTCCACTGGATCGCAGATCACGAGCGTCTGTTCGCAAGCCTGCACGCCGCCCTGCGCGCCGGCGGGCAGCTCGCGGCGCAGTGCGGGGGAGAGGGCAACATCGCGGTCCTGCGTGCGAAGGCGGCGACGGTGCTCGAGCGCGAGCCCTACGCCTCGCACTTCGTGGGCTGGCAGGCGCCGTGGCACTACGCCCCCGCAGAGCTGACGCGCGAACGCCTGCTGGCGGCCGGCTTCGCCTCCGCCGAGTGCTGGCTCACGCCGGCGCCGCGCGAGCCCGAGCAGCCGCGCGAGTTCCTCTCGACGATCGTGCTCGGCCCGCACGTGCAGCGCCTGCCGGCGCAGCTGCGCGAGCGTTTCACCAACGACGTGCTGGCCGTGCTGGCCGTGCTGGGCGAGCCGGTGATCGTGGACTACGTGCGCCTGAACATCGACGCGATCGCCTAGATCGATCCTCCACGTGCAAGTCGGCGCGCCACGCGCTGCACCACGCCCTGCGAGCGCTCAGGCAAGCGCGGCCGGAGAGCCGGAGGCCGGGCTCTGCTCATCGCTGTCGGTGGCGCTCAACAGCGCCGCATAGCGTCCGCCCAGACGCACCAGCTCGTCGTGGTCTCCGCGCTCGACGATGCGGCCCTCGTCGAGCACCAGGATCTGGTCGGCGTCGCGGATCGTGGAGAGGCGGTGGGCGATCGTGATCGTGGTGCGCCCGCGGGCGAGCTCGTCCAGCGCCTGTTGCACTGCGCGCTCGGTCTCGTTGTCGAGGGCCGAGGTGGCCTCGTCGAGGATCAGCACGGGCGGGTTGCGCAGCACCGTTCGTGCGATCGCCATGCGCTGCTTCTCTCCGCCGGAGAAACGGTAGCCGCGCTCGCCGACCGGGGTCTCATAGCCGTCGGGCAGCGAGGAGATCAGCTCGTGTATCTGGGCGGCGCGGGCGGCCTCTTCGATCTCCTCGTCGCTCGCCTCCGGACAGGCGAAGCGCAGGTTCTCGCGGATCGAGGAGTGAAACAGGTAGGTCTCCTGCGAGACCAGCCCGACGGTCGAGGCGAGCGAGCCGAGCGTGACGTCGCGGATGTCGACGCCGTCGACGCTCACACAGCCGCGCTGGGGCTCGTACAGGCGCGCCACCAGGTAGGCGAGGGTGGTCTTGCCCGAGCCGGTCTCGCCTACGAGCGCTGTGCGCGTGCCGGCCGGGATCTCCGCTGAGATCTCCTGCAGCGTCCAGCGCGAGCCGGCTTCGTAGCGAAACCACACGTCCTGGAGGCGCACATCGCCGCGCACGCCCGCGAGCGCGCGGGCACTTGGGCGCTCGACGATGTCCACCGGCAGGTCGAGATACTCGAAGATGCGCCCGAACAGGGCCAGCGAGGTCTGCACTTCCAGTCCCACCGACAGCAGCGACTGGATCGGGAACAGCAGCCGCGTCTGAAGCGTGGTGAAGGCCACCACGGTGCCGATCGAGATCGCATGCCCTCCCGATGCGAAGCTCTCGCCGGCGAACCAGTAGACGAGTGCGGGCATGATCGCAAAGCTCATCTGCACCGAGGCCATGCGCCAGCGCCCGGCCATTCGCGAGCGGACCTCCAGGTCGGCCAGTTCGCCCGACTCGCCGCTGAAGCGGCGAACGAGCTCGGGCGAGCGGCCCATCGTCTTGCCGAGCAGGATCCCCGACACCGACAGCGACTCCTCAACGAGCGTGGACATGTCCGCCAGGCGTCCCTGGCGCACCGACTGGATGCGCCTGCGCTCCTCGCCCACGCGCCGCGTGAGCCACACGAAGAACGGCAGCAGCACCAGCGAGAAGGCCGCCAGGCGCCAGTCGAGCAGGATCATCGCCACCACCGTGGCCACCACCGTGGTCACGTTCTGGACGATCGAGGTGGCGGTCGATGTGACCACGCTGTCGATGCCGCCGATGTCGTTGGCGATCCGCGACTGCACCTCGCCGGTGCGCGTGTGGGTGAAGAACGCCAGCGACATGCGCTGCAGGTGCGCGTAGACCGATGCGCGCAGGTCGTGCATCACGCGCTGGCCGACCTGATTCGAGATCCACGTCTGCGCCACGCCGATCACGCTGGTGATGATCGACAGCGCGATCATTCCGCCCACCAGCTCGCTGAGCAGGGTGGTGTCATGGTGCGGGTAGGCGGTGCTGAGGATTTCGCGCAGCAGGAACGGGCTGATCACGCCGAGACCGGCAGACAGGAAGATCAGCGCCAGCAGCGCGCTCAGGCGCGCGCGGTAGGCGGAGAAGAGCCGGCTTATGCGGCGCAGCGAGACGGGCGTCGAGGGGATGTCCTCGGGACGCATCTGCGGCGCGGGCCCGTGGCGCCCTTCACCGCCGCGGCCCTGGGAGAAGGGCTGGCTGCTCACACGAGGACTGTATCGGCGCCTGGCTGCCACCACGAGCCCGCTCGGCTACCCTGCGAGGAGCCGTGAGACCCACCTGGATCCGCTTGTTGAGCGCACCCGAGACGCGCGTTCTCGGGTCCCTCCTCGAAAAGCAGCGCACCACCCCCGACGCCTATCCGCTGTCGCTGAACGCGCTGCGCCTGGCCTGCAACCAGTCCACCAACAGGGATCCGGTGGTCGACTACGACGAGGCTCTGATCCGTGACGCGCTGCACCGCCTCGAACGCCACGGGATCACGCGCCTTGCCAGCGGCGCTGGTTCGCGCGCGGCCAAGTACCGCCACCTGCTCGCCGAAGCGCTGCCGCTGGACGCCGGCGAGCAGGCGATCCTGTGCGTGCTGATGCTACGCGGCGCGCAGACCCCGGGCGAGCTGAAGCAGCGCACCGAGCGGATGCACCGGTTCGCCGATCTCGCCGCCGTGCACGCCACGCTCGAGCAGCTGCTCGAGCGCGAGCTGGTCGAACGCCTCGAGCGCAGGCCGGGGCAGAAGGAGGAGCGCTACGCCCAGCTCCTGCAACAGGACGACGCATACGAGCACTCGACCCAGCCCCAGCCCCGCCCGCAGCAGCCCGGCCAACCCCAGCAGCCCATCCAACCCCAGCCGTCCGCTCAACCGCAGCCGTCCACCTGGCCGCAGCCGTCCGCTCAACCGCAGCGTTCCGTTCCCGAGCCGGCGGCGCTCGCGGATCTGGTGGCGCGGATCGAGCGTCTCGAGCGCGAGGTCGCCGAGCTGCGCGCAGACAGGCGCCATGCTGTGGGTGAGCCCCAGCTATGAGCGCCCACCTGATCCTCGCTTCGGCCGACAGCGCCACCGGCGTCGGCATCCCGCTGGCTATTGCAGCGGGCCTCGTGTCGTTCCTCTCGCCGTGCGTGCTGCCGCTCGTGCCGGGCTATCTCTCGACGGTCATCGGCGTGACCCCGGCTGACCTGAAAGGCGGCGTGGGAGCGCGCCGCGTGCTGGTGCCGAGCCTGCTGTTCATCGCGAGCTTCTCGGCGATCTTCATCCTGCTGGGAATGAGCGCGACGGTGATCGGCTCGAGCCTGAACGCGCACAAACACGCGCTCGAGCAGGCCGGCGGGGTGGTGATCATCGCGATGGGACTGATCTTCCTGGCGACGCCGTTCGTGGCGGTCTTCAACCGCGAGTGGCACTCCGAGACGCTGCTGCGCTTCGCAGGCCGCGGCGGTCCGTTGGTGGCGGGGGCAGCGTTCGCGATCGCGTGGACGCCCTGTACGAGCATCACGCTCGGCGCGATCCTGACGCAGGCCGCGATCTCCAACTCGGCCGCGCACGGCGCGCTGCTGCTCGCCTTCTACTCGCTTGGGCTGGCGATCCCGTTTCTGGCGATCGCGCTGGCATTCGAGCGCATGACCTCTGCGCTGGCCGTCGTCAAACGCCATTTCCCCGTGATCATCGGCGTCGGCGGCGCGGTGATGGTCGTGCTCGGGGTGCTGATCCTGACGGGCGAGCTCACCGTCCTGAACAGCTGGGTCTCTCGAAACGTGCCGCTCGGCAAATGGCAGGAAAGCGTCTGAGCCGCGCTCAGGCGACGGGTGCCTGGATAGGCAACCCTCAGGCGACGGGCTGCCCGGATAGCAGCTCTGATCTGGAGCCGGCTCCACTCGCGCCGGCCCGCGCCAGATAGCGCTTTTCCCAGGCCTCCTGGTTGCGCTTGGCGTCGAGCACGAAGGGGGAGTAGCCGATCGCCTTGACGATCAACCTGTTGAGCGTCGACCAGGGCTCGGGCAGCGGGCGCAGGACATCCACGAACAGCACCACGCGCGTCTCGTCGGTGTCGTTCCAGACCTCGTGGTTGAACGTGTCGTCGAAGATCATGCTCTCGCCCGCCTGCCAATGGCGGATGTCCTCGCCGACGCGAATCCGGCAGGCCTCTGCATCGCGCGGCACGATCAGGCCGAGGTGGTAGCGCAGCACGCCCTTGTAGGGGCCGCGGTGCGCGAGGATGTGCTTGCCCGGCGAGAGGATCGAGAACATCGCGGTGCTCATCCCCGGGATATCGCGCATCAGCGCGGCCGTGCGCGGGCACATCTCCACGCCGAGCTTGGCCTCGAAGCCGTAGCCGTAGAGGAAGAACGTCTTCCAGCGATCGTCGTCAGTGATCTCGATCTGATCCTTGGAGATGTCCTGGAAGTTGGCCAGCTCGTCGCGGTCCTCCAGCAGCCGCTCGGCCTCCTCGCGGATGACCGGCCAGCTCTGCTCGACGTGCGCCACCCAGGGGAAGCGCTCGGTTGGGAAGAAGGTCGCATCGCCAACCAGCGAGCGTGCTCCGATGAAGCGCTCGACGGGAGCAAGGATCCTTTCGCCAACCGCGATCGTCAGCTCGACCGTTCGCTCCCACAGCGACTTGTCCGACATCAGCCTTGCCTCCTCAGCGGGTTATTCGCTCAGCTTAGAACGTCCATATAGCCCCGCAACGTCCACATACCTCGCAGCCTGGACGCCATTTCGCCCGATCCAACGCTCGCGCCGCGAAAGGAACGAGCGTGGTGGCCGATCGATCACATGATCACCTGATGCAGGAAGGGCCGCATGCGGCCCTTCCCCGGCAGCGCATGCGCTGCCGGGCGGACGGTGCATGCACCGTCCGCAAAGACGAGAACGTAGAGCCGATCCACACCCGCCAGGTCCATGCGAGCACCTGGCGGGCGGGAGCGACGGAGAATCGTTCAGGCGGCCTCGCGCAGTGCAACCAGCTCGGGCGACTCGGCGAGCTTCTTCAGCGCGCGCTGCTCCAGCTGGGAGGCACGCTCGGCGGAGAAGCCGAGCCGCTTGCCGATCGCGGTGAGCGTCTGGGGCTCCTCACGGCCTGTGCCGAAGCGCAGCGTGAGCACCTTGCGCTCTGTTTCGGGCAGCTGCGAGATCGCCTCGTGGACGATCCGCTCGCGCTCGTTGTCCCATGCGGTCTCCTCCGGCACCTCTGCGTCGGAGGGCAGCAGGTCTCCGAGGGCGGTGTCGCCGTCCTCGCCGATCTGCTGGTCGAGGCTGACGAGCGCAGCACGCTGGTGGCGAACCTCTTCGACCTGCTCGATCGGTAGGCCGGTCTCCTCGGCCAGCTCCTCGAGCGTGGGCTCGCGCCCCAGTCGCACCGACAGCTCACGCTCCACACGACCGACCTTGCGCGAACGCTGAGCCACGTGGACGGGGAGACGGATCGTGCGGCCGGAGTTCTCCAGACCGCGCTGAATCGCCTGCCGGATCCACAGCGTGGCATAGGTCGAGAAGCGAAAGCCCTTGCGCCAGTCGAACTTCTCGCTGGCACGGATCAGGCCGAGCATGCCCTCCTGGACGAGATCGCCGAGAGGCAGGCCCTGGTTCTGGTAGCGCCGCGCGTTTGAGGCCACGAGGCGCAGGTTGGAATTGACGAGCAGTTCCTTTGCATACAGGTCACCGCGCTCGATCCGCTTGGCCAGGTCGATCTCCTGAGCGGGGGTGAGCAGGGGGTAGCGGCGCGAGTGGGCCAGCAGCTGGTCCACCGCCTCGGGGATGAATGTGTCGGCAGCGCCGACTTCGATGCGCTCGATCGGGTTGTCGAGCCGCTCGGGGGCGGCCACCACCTCACCGTCGGTGACGGTCTCGGTGACCTGCTCCGCGTCCTGCGCAGCAGCCTCGGGGTCGAGCGTTAGAGTGGTGTTCTGCGGGGAGTCTGACATTGGCGTCCTTCTTAATCCGATGCTTGGAGTCGGAATTATACGCCTCGATAGTTGCGTTGTCAATCATCTTCGAGGAGGCGGTTCCTGGGTGCTCGTTCGACGCTGAGTACGGGCGCACCTGCCTGGCGGATCACATTTGGGATTTCCCGCCCTGCAGTCGGCTGAAACCCGCGATCGGGGCGAAAGGAGCGATGCGGGCGGCCGCTGACCATATCGTCGCGCATGCGCCGGCGCCTGAGACCTGCGAGCTAAGCTCGGCGAATGACCATCGATCTCTCCTCCCAGGTAGTAGCAGTCACCGGTGCCTCCTCGGGCATCGGCGAGGCCACCGCGCTCGCCTGCGCCCGCGCCGGCGCCGCCGTCGCGCTGGGCGCGCGGCGCACCGAGCGCATCGACGCGCTCGCCGTCCAGATCAACGCTGAGGGGGGCCGCGCGATCGCGATTCCCACCGACGTGGGCGACGAGGCCCAGGCGCGCGGCTTCGTAGAGCGCGCGCACGCCGAGCTGGGCCGCCTGGACGTGCTCGTCAACAACGCCGGCGTGATGCTGCTGGGGCCGATCGAGAACGCCCCCACCGAGGACTGGCGGCGGATGATCGAGGCCAACGTGTTCGGGGTGCTCTACTGCACCCACGCCGCGCTGCCGCTGATGCGCGAGCAGGGCGCGGGGCACATCGTCAACGTCAGCTCCGTCGCCGGACGCGTCGCACGGGCGGGCTCGGGCGTCTACAACCTGACCAAGTTCGGCGTGGGCGCCTTCTCGGAGTCGCTGCGCCAGGAGGGCGTGGCGATCGGCGTGCGCGTCACCACGATCGAGCCCGGCGCGGTCGCCACGGAGCTGCCGGGCCACAACCGCCCCGAGGTGCTCGAGCAGATGGCCAAGCGCTTCGCCGGCGTCACCCCGCTGGATGCCACCGACATCGCCGGCGCGATCCTCTACGCGATCGGCCAGCCGCCCAACGTGAGCGTCAACGAGGTGCTCGTGCGCCCCAGCGGCCAGGGCGCCTAGCTTGGTGCTCGTGCGCCCCAGCGGCCAGCGCGCGTAGATGGTTGATTCCTCAGTGCCACTCGGTCGTGCGCCAGTTGTCGGTGGGTGACTCGGACGCGAGCCACGGCGGCATCCCCAGCTCCAGGCGCTCTGCGAGGGCGTTGACGTAGGGCTCATAGGAGGCGCGCATGCGCGCAAGGCGCTCTTCGATCCGCGCCAGCTCGGACGCCGCCTCGACGCCGACCTCGGCCAGCTGGCGCAGGATCTCCTCGAGATCGGCGCTGGGGAGGCGGTCCTCGCTCGGCGCCAGCGGTTCGAGCTGGAAGCTGTAGCTCAGATCGACCACCGCGTGACGCGCGATCGCATAGGTGAAGCGCGCCGCGTCGACGCTCCCCGGCGGCGCCGCCGCGATCGTGAAGGCGCAGGTGTCCAGCAGCGTGCAGATCGCCGCCAGCCAGTTCTGGTTGACGTGCTGGGAGCGGAAGTAGGCGAGCACGGGATACGCCAGGTGGGTCTCCATCAGCTCGGCCACCCACGTCTCCCAGCCGCTCAGGTAGCGGTTCAGCGCCGCCCAGCCGTCGCGCTGGGTCGAGCGCACCACCAGGCGACCGGCGCTCGGCGGCGAGCCGGCGCGCGCGTCGAGCTGCGAGACCGTCGCCTCGCGGCGCGAGAACGCCTGGTAGAGCGAGGGCAGGTAGCCGATCACGATCGCGATCACCGCCAGCCCGCTGCCGGCGTCGATCACCTGCACGGTACGGGCGAACGTCGTCTGCGCATACAGCCCGGCGGTGCTGCTGGAGGCCAGCGTGGCTGCGCTGAAGTACAGGTCGTTGCCGAAGCCCACCGCGTGTCCGGCCATGAGCTGCGAGCCGCCCGCCCACTGCAGGCAGGCATAGCCGAGCATCATCCCGCCGACCCACAGAGCGAGGTTGAGCAGCACCCCGAACGGACCGTAGATGCCGAGCAGGGTGTCCCCGGCCTGCTGGGGCAGCATCCGTGCCACGCGCCGCCACGGCAGCCACGCATAGTTGAAGACCTGGCGCACGATCCGCGGGTCGCGCTTGACCCGCCGCGGCAGCAGGAACGAGACGAAGATCTCGAGCAGCATCAGCGCCACCAGCGCCCCGCCGAGCACGCCCACCAGGACTCGCATCAGGCGCGCGGGGCGATCTCGATCAGCTCGCTGACCGCATGGTCGACCTGGAGCGTGGTGTGGTCCAGCTCGAAGCGCTCGCGCAGCATCGCCTCCATCCGCCGCCGCGCCCGGTGGCAATCGCACTCCGAGCCCACCAGCACGTGCGCAGAGAGCGCAGGAAAGCCGCTGGTGACCTCCCACACGTGCAGGTCGTGAACCTCCACGACGCCCTCCTCGGCCACGAGTGCCTCGCCGATCGCCCTCGGATCGAGGCCCGCGGGCGCCGCCTCCAGGAACACGCGGCCGGAGGCCTTCACGAGCGTCGAGCCGGAGCGGATCATCAGCGCCCCGACGAGCAGCGACACGAGTGGATCGGCTCGCTGGAAGCCGGTCGTGAGGATGATCGTCGCGGCGATCGCCGTCCCGATGAAGCCGTACAGATCGGTGAGGACGTGCTGGAAGCTGCCCTCCATGTTGAGGCTGCGCCTGTTGGCCTTGGCCAGCGTCCAAGCGGCCAGCAGGTTGACCGCCACGCCGAGCAGCGCCACCGCCAGCACGAGCCCGCCGCGCACGTGCGGAGGGTCGAGCAGCCGCCGCACCGCCTCGTAGAGGATGAACGCAGCCAGGATCAGCAACGTCACCCCGTTGGCCTGCGCGGAGAGGATCTCAACGCGCTTGAAGCCGAACGTCATCGCGCCGCGCGCCGGGCGCGCGGCCAGCCTCAGCGCGACCAGCGAGAAGCCGATCGCGCCCGCGTCGGTGAGCATGTGCGCCGCGTCTGAGAGCAGCGCGAGCGAGTGCGCGATCACCCCGACGCCAACCTCCACGGCCATGAATCCGAGGATCAGCGCGAGCGCCAGTGCCAGGCGGCCGCGGTCGGCGTGCTCGTCGATCGTGTGGGAGTGCGAGTGGTGGCCCGCGTGGGAGTGCGAGTGCCCTGCGTGCTCGTGGCTCACGCGCCCACGATACGCAGTGCGCTCCGGCGAGCCTTCTCAGTGCGCTCGGGCGAGTCATTGCAGTGCGCTTCGGGCGAGCCTTTCGAGCTGTCCGTCGCCGCCCCTTCTAGTCTGCAGCGATGACAGCGGCTCCGAGCGACGAGCGGGCGCTCAACCAGCAGCGCACCACGCTCGTTTCGATCGCTGTGGCCGCGCTGCTGGTGGCGATCAAGCTCGGCGTCGGCCTGGCCACAGCCAGCCTCGGGCTGATATCGGCGGGAATCGAGTCAAGCGGCGATGTGATCGCCGCCGTGTTGACCTACTTCGCGGTCCGTGCGGGCGGGCGCCCGGCGGATCGTGGGCACCCCTACGGGCACCGCCGCGCCGAGAACCTCGGCGCGCTCGGCGAGGCCGCGATCCTGCTGTTCGGCGGGCTGCTGGTGGGCGTGGAGGCGATCAGGCACCTGGCCTCGGGCGAAGGCGCGCCGGCGATCCACTGGTACCAGTTCGCGGTGATCGCGCTGGCGGTCGTGCTCGACCTCAGCCGCACGAGCGTCTCGCGGCTGGCCGCCCGCCGCTACAACAGCCCGGCGCTGCGCTCCAACGCCTTCCACTTCGCGGCCGACCTGATCGGATCGCTCGCGGTCCTAGCGGGACTGCTGTCGGTCAACGCCGGCTTTCACCAGGGCGACGCGCTGGCGGCGCTGCTGGTGGCGACGATCATCCTCGTGGCCGCCGTGCGCCTGATCAGCGAGAACGCCAACGTGCTGATGGATCGCGCGCCGGCGCAGGCGCGGATGGCGGCCGAGCGCGCGATCGCTGGGCTCGGCGCGGACATCGAGCTGAGCCGGCTGCGCCTGCGCGAGTCCGCGGGGCGCTACTTCGCCGACGTCGTCGTCAACGTGCCGCCGGGCCAGGCGGTGGTCGAGAGCCACGGCGCAGCCGACCTGATCGAGGACGCGGTCGAGGCGGCGCTGCCGGGCAGCGACGTGGTCGTCCACGTCGAGCCGCGCGACCGTGGCCTGGACCTGCGCGAGCGCGTGCTCGCGATCGCGCTCGCGGAGCCGCTCGTCAAGGAGGCGCACGACATCACGATCTTCGAGCAGGACGGCGCGGCGAGCGTCTCCTTGCACCTCAAGTTCCCGTCCGAGACGAGCCTCAGAGAGGCCCATCAGGTCGCCGAGCGCGTCGAGCGAGCGGTCCGCGAGCGCCCGGGCGTGATCGACGTGCAGACCCACCTGGAGCCGCTCGAGCGCCCGCTCACCGCGCAGCGCGCCGACGCCGGCGCCGACGCACGCGCCACCCGCGAGATCGCGCGCCTCGTGCGCGAGCGCACCGGCGGCGAGCCGAAGCTGGTCAAGCTGCTCTCAACCGCCGCCGGACGGGTCTTGTTCCTGACGCTCGACGTGGGCGCCAGTGAGTCGCTGATGGGCGCGCACCAGCTCGCCGGCGAACTCGAGGAGGAGCTGCGCAAGCGGATCGAGGGCATCGCCGAGGTGGTCGTCCACACCGAGCCGTGAGCGCCGCTCGACTCAGTTGTTGTTGTCGGACAGGCGCCGCAGCAGCTCCAGGGCGTCGCTCAACACGCGCTGCTCCCCGGGGGAGAGATCGTCGGCAACGGCCCGAGCCAGCCAGCCCACGCGCTTGCGCCGATCCTCCTCGAGCGTGAGCAGGCCCTGCTCGGTCAGCTCGATGAGCGTGCGCCGGCCGTCGCTCGGGTCGGGCCTGCGCGCGACCAGCCCCTCGCTCTCGAGGTCGCTGAGGATCTGCGTCATCGACTGCGGCCGAACGCGCTCGGCGACGGCCAGGTCGCCGATCGACATGCTCCCCTCGCGATCGAGACGGCCCAGGACGGCGCCCTGGGAAAGCGAGAAACGGTGCTCGGCGCGCAGGCGGCGCATCGAGCTGGCCGAGCACGATCCGCAGCTCGCTGGCGAGCTTCATCGTGTCCACGCTCGTACTCATGCGCACGACTATAGAGGAATACGTGCAGGGCAACTACTCAGTTTTCCTGTATAATTCAGGGCGTGCCGATCAGCTCACGAATGCCTGCCAGGGCGAGCGCGGGGACGACCGTGTCGGACCGCTACAAGTGGATCGCCCTGTCGAACGTCACCCTCGGAGTGCTGCTTGCGACGCTCGACGGCTCGATCACGCTGATCGCGATGCCGGACATCTTCCGCGGCATCCACCTCAACCCGCTGGTGCCGGCCAACAGCTTCTATTTGCTGTGGATGATCCTCGGCTTCCTGGTCGTGACGAGCGTGCTGATCGTGAGCCTCGGGCGCCTGGGCGACATGTACGGGCGGGTCAAGATGTACAACCTCGGCTTCGTCATCTACACGATCGCCTCGCTGGTGCTGAGCGTCGACTGGATCAGCGGACGCGCGGGCGCCGCCTACCTGATCGTCTTCCGCATGGTGCAGGGCGTGGGCGCTGCGTGCCTGCTGGCCAACTCGGCGGCGATCATCACCGACGCCTTCCCGGCCAACCAGCGCGGCATGGCGCTGGGCATCAACAACATCGTGGCCATCAGCGGCATGTTCGTCGGGCTGGTGCTCGGCGGGCTGCTCGCGCCGATCGACTGGCGCCTGGTGTTCTTGATCTCGGTCCCGGTCGGCTTGCTCGGAACGGCCTGGGCCTACCTGAAGCTCGAGGAGCGAAGCACGCCCAAACCGGCACGCGTGGACTGGTGGGGCAACATCACCTTCGCGCTCGGGCTGATCCTGATCATGGTCTCGGTCACCTACGGCATCCGCCCCTACGGCGCCCACGCCACCGGCTGGGGCAGCCCGCGCGTGCTTGCGCTGCTGAGCGCCGGACTGGCGTGCCTGGCGGCGTTCACTGCGATCGAGAAGCGGGTCGCGCAGCCGATGTTCAGTCTGCCCCTGTTCCGCATCCGCGCGTTCACCTTCGGCACGCTCTCGACGTTCCTCTCGGCAGTTGCGCGTGGCGGTCTGCTGTTCATGCTGATCATCTGGCTACAGGGGATCTGGCTGCCACAGCACGGCTATGACTTCACCGAAACGCCGCTGTGGGCCGGCATCTACATGCTGCCGCTGACGATCGGCATGCTGATGGCTGGACCGGCCTCGGGATATCTCTCGGACCGCTTCGGGGCGCGCTGGTTCGCGACCGGCGGGATGCTCGGCGCGGCCGTCAGCTTCCTGGCGCTGATCCTGCTGCCGATCGACTTCCCGTTCCCGCTGTTCGCCGCGATCCTCGCGCTCAACGGCATCTCGATGGGGATGTTCGCGTCGCCCAACCGGGCTGCGGTTATGAACAGCCTGCCACCCGCAGACAGGGGCGCGGGCGGCGGCATGAACCAGACCTTCCAGAACTCCGCCCAGGTGCTCTCGATCGGGATCTTCTTCACGTTGATGATCCTCGGCCTGTCCACCAGCCTGCCACACACGATGACCTCCGGGCTGGAGGCCCACGGCGTCGCCAGCGCCACCGCGCACCACGTCGGCAGCCTGCCGCCGGTCTCGATCCTGTTCGCAGCGTTCCTCGGCTACAACCCGATTCAGAGCCTGCTCGGCCCGCACGTCCTGGCCTCCCTCTCAACGGTCAACCGCACGACGCTCACCGGGCGCTCGTTCTTTCCGCACCTGATCTCAGCGCCCTTTCAAAGCGGGCTGCACGAGGCGTTCCTGTTCGCGATCCTCGCCTGCCTGATCGCCGCGGCGGCCTCGCTGATGCGGGGCGGCAAATACCAGCACGCCGACGCGCCGTCGACGCAGCCGCGCGCAGGCGAGCGCGACCGCGCAGGCCCACGCGCCACACTTCCAAGCGGCGCGAGAGCGCTCGCGCCAACCAGCACCGGAGAGGAGCAGCATGCGCGTTGAGTGGTACGGGCAGTCCGCGTTCCAGCTGAGCGCGGGAGACAGCACGGTGGCGATCGACCCGTTCGGCGAAATGTCAACGCTGTCGAGCAGCCGCGGCATCCAGTGGGACTATCCGGCGATAGCCGGCGTCGCGCCAGCGCTGCTGCTCGTCACCCACGAGCACCGCGATCACAACGCCGTCGAGGTGATCGGCGGGGATCCCACGATCCTGCGCTCGACCGCCGGCACGCTCGAGTCCCCGCTCGGGCAGATAACGGCGATCGCCTCCGAGCACGACGAGCGGGCCGGCGTCGAACGCGGGCCGAACACGATCTTCGTGTTCGAGCTCGACGGCGTGCGCGTGGCGCATATGGGCGACTTTGGCCAGAGCGAGCTGCGCCTCGAGCAGGCCGAGGCGATCGGAAAGGTGGACCTGCTGTTCATCCCCGTCGGCGGCGGCTTCACGATCGGAGCCGAGCGGGCCGCCGCGATCGTCGAGCGCCTCGCGCCACGGTGGGCGGTGCCGATGCACTACCGCACGCCGCGCATCGGCTTCCTCGAGACCGCCGACGCGTTCCTGGAGCGTCACGAGAGCGTCGAGCGCCTGCCCGGGCCAGCCTTCGAGACCGGCGAGCTGCCGGTCGTGCGGGGCCCGCTGGTCGTGGTGCCCGCGGCCCCCTGAGCGCCTCGCGTGCGGGCCTCAACCATCGGTAGCGGCGCGTCGGGCCTCACTCCAGGTGCGTGCGGCGCGTGTGGATAGCCTTCTCGACGTCCATCTCACAACCCCAGAGGTCCTGTTGTCGCGTCCCTGCGCCAGATCGTTGATGTGAGTTGAGCTTCGGCCAGGTACTCGCCATCGCCCTCGCCGGGCTGGCCGCGGGGACGATCAACACGGTTGTCGGCAGCGGCACGCTGATCACGTTCCCGGTGCTGCTCGCGTTCGGCTATGCGCCGGTAACGGCCAACGTGTCGAACACGATCGGCCTGGTCCCGGGCTCGATCTCGGGCGCGATCGGCTATCGCCGCGAGCTCGTGGGCCAGCGCGCTCGAGCGATTCGCTTCGGCGCGATGTCGCTGGCGGGCGGGATCACGGGCGCGGTGGCGCTGCTCGTGCTGCCCGCGTCCGCGTTCAAGGCGATCGTGCCGGTGTTCATCGCGATCGCCGTGATCCTCACGCTGGGCCAGCCGCGCCTGGCGGCGTGGCTCGCCCACAGGGAGATCGACCTCGAGCGCAAGGGCAGCCTCGCGACGCCGTTGGCGGTCTTTCTGACCGGGGTGTACGGCGGCTACTTCGGCGCCGGGCAGGGGATCCTGCTGCTCGCGATCCTGGGCGTGGCGCTGGCGCAGGATCTGCATCGCACCAACGCACTGAAGAACGTGCTCGCGGGGCTGGTCAACGGCGTGGCGGGCGTGTACTTCATCTTCGCCGCGCACGTGGAGTGGGCACCGGTGGCGATCATCGCCGTGACCTCGATCGCGGGCGCGCAGCTCGGCGCGCGCTACGGGCGGCGACTGCCCCCGGAGGCGCTTCGCGCGATCATCGTGGTCGTGGGCATCTTTGCGATCGTACGGTTGCTCGTCTAGCGCAGCGCGGCCTGCGCTCAACCAACAGTCAGGAGTCCTCGATGACAGCGCAGCACACGCAGGCAGAGGCCGACGCCCTGGTGGTCTTCGGGATCACGGGCGATCTGGCCAAGAAGATGACCCTGCGATCGCTCTACCGCTTGGAGCGACGCAAGCTCCTGCGCTGTCCGGTGATCGGAGTGGCCGTCGAGGACTGGAGCGTGGAGCGCCTGCGCGAGCACGCGCGCGAATCGATCGAGGCCACCGGCGAGCCGCTCGACGAGCGCGTCTTCAAGCGCTTCGCCAAACGTCTGGCGTATGTCAGCGGCGACTTCCAGTCAGCTGAGACCTACACGAAGCTCGCCGCGACGCTGGGCGCGGCAAAGATCCGCGTCTTCTACCTCGAGACGCCGCCGTCGCTGTTCGGGACGGTCGTCAAGGGACTGCACGGGGCGGATCTCCTGGGCGGCGCGCGCGTGGTCGTGGAGAAGCCCTTCGGGCACGACCTGGCCTCGGCGCGGGCGCTGTCGGCCGAACTGCACAGGTACCTGCAGGAGCCCCAGCTCTACCGGATCGACCACTTCCTCGGCAAGATGGGCCTGGAAGAGCTGCTGTATCTGAGGTTCGCCAACTCGATGCTCGAGCCGGTCTGGAACCGCAACTACCTGGCGTGCGTGCAGATCACGATGGCCGAGAGCTTCGGCGTGGAGGACCGCGGACACTTCTACGATCCGGTGGGCGCGCTGCGCGACGTGGTCGTCAACCACCTCATGCAGATGCTCGCAGCCGCTGCGATGGAGCAGCCGGCGGCGGCCGACGCGGAAACGATCAAGGACGCCAAGTTCGCCGTCTTCCGCTCGATGCCCGACGCCGACCCGCAGCAGTACGTGCGCGGCCAGTACAGGGGCTACCGCGAGATCGACGGCGTGGCGGCGAGGTCGAGCACCGAGACCTATGCGGCGCTGCGCCTGGAAGTGGAGAACTGGCGCTGGGCGGGGGTGCCGTTCTTCATCCGCACGGGCAAGCGGCTGGCGCTCACCCAGACCGAGCTGCGCCTGATCTTCAAGCGCCCGCCGCGCCTGGCGTTCATCGCGGGGACGCGTCGCAGCCCGTTGCCGAGCCAGATCGTGGTCAAGGTCGATCCAGCCACGGGCGTGCGGATCGTGCTCGACGCGCAGCGGGCCGATGAGCCGGGTGCGCAGCCGATCGAGCTGGACATGGAGTTCGCGCAGGAGGGGGGAGAGGGGGCGACGCCGTATGAGGTGCTCCTACACGCAGCGCTGGTGGGCGATGCGACCCACTTCACGCGTGAGGACAGCGTCGAGGAGTGCTGGCGCATCGTGGCGCCGCTACTCGACCGGCGCCCGCCGGTGAAGCCCTACGCGAAGCGCTCGTGGGGGCCGGCGGCGGCGAATGCGCTGACGAAGGACTTCGGCGGCTGGCACGCGCCGTGGCTGCCCGCCTGACGCTCAGTGCAGGCGCGCGACGAAGGTGTAGATCACCATCGCGCTCACCAGCACCGCGAAGATCCGAAGCGCCCACAGCCCGAGCACCGCGCCGCTGCCGAGGCTCGCGCGCGGCACCGGCCGGAAGGTCTCGGAGACGAGCTGGTCGCGCTCGAGGTGCATGATCAGCTCCTCGGCCGCCGCCTCCTCCTCCTCGAGCAGGTCGCGATCATCTCCGAGCACCCCCCCGGCGGGGCCTGCAGCTGCGTGATCGAGCGGGTCGGGGCTCATCGGCCGATCACGTGCACGGTCTGCAGGAAGGAGTCGATTCCATAAGCGGCTCCGCAGAGGCCGACGAAGGCGATCACGCCCACTCCGATCGCGTTGGTCGAGCGGCGGTTGACCCAGTGGCCCATCAGCGCCCTGTCGTTGGCCAGCGCCAGGACGAAGACGAGGCTGACGGGCAGCAAAATCGTGGCCAGGACGTTGGCGTTCAGCGCGATCGAGAGCAGCGGCGCGCCGGGGATCAGGATGACCAGCGCAGCCAGCAGCGAGACGCCGACGTTGGCGGCGTAGAAGACGGCGGCCTCGCGGGGGGAGGTGTTGAAGCTGTGCGAGACGCCGACGCATTCGCCGGCCGCGTAGGCGGTGCTCGCGGAGATCGTGAGGATCGCGAGCGCCCCGGCCTCGATCAGGCCGAGCGCGAAGACCGTGCCGGCGGCACCGCCGGCGACGTGCGACAGCGCGGCGGGAAAACCGGCTCCGGCGAACCCCTGGATCCCCGCGCCACGGTGCAGGAGCGCCGCGCCGGCGATGAGCGCGCCGATTCCGAAGATCGCGGCGAGCACGGCGCCGAGCGCGGTGTCGTAGCGCCCGTGGAGCACGTCCTTCGGCGTCATGCCCTTGTCGGCTGAGGCGCTCTGCTGGAAGAAGATCATCCACGGCGTGACAGTGGCTCCGATCGTTGAGGCCATCAGCAACAGCAGCGTGTTGAGGCTGCCGCCGGGCAGCGGCGTGAACGTCAGCGAGCTGGCGATCGCGCCGACGTCGGGCTTGACGAGGATCGCGGCCACGAGGAACAGCCCGTTGAAGATCGCGATGCCGAGGACGGTGCGCTCCCAGCGCCAGTAGCGCCCGCCGCTGAGCGTGAACACGACCAGCACGAGGCCGAGCACGACGGCGACGCCGGCACCGAGATGGAAGTAGGCCAGGCCGACGCGGATGGCCACGAACTCGGCGATCAGCGTGACGAGGTTCGTCAGGCACAGGTCTCCGGCGCCGAACCAGCCCCACAAGCGCCCGTAGCGCTGGAGCACGAGCTCGCCGTAGCCGCGGTGGGTGACCGCGCCGATGCGCATGCACATCTCCTGGACCAGGTAGGCCATTGCGAACAGGATCGGTAGCACGGGCACGAAGAACCCCAGCCCGTACTGCGCGCCGTCGGAGGCGTAGGCGATCATGCTCGGCCCGTCGTTCTCGCCGAGCATGGCGAGAATCCCGGGACCCACGAGCAGCCACAGCAGCCTCCAGCGCTTGTTCTGGCTACGTGCGTCGTAGACACGCGCGCGGTCGTACGAGCGGACGTTGTCCTCGTCGCTCAGCGCGGGCTGGCCGAGCAGGGGGGAGGCGACGGCCTCAGGCGTGGCCAAGCGAGCCCCGATCCTCGGCAGCGAGCCGACCGGCGCTCGGACTCGGAGCCGGCTTCACTTCGACGCGCATCGCGGCGGCGAGCTGGCCGCCGATCGCGTGCTCACGCTCGCCGAAGAGCACGAACAGCGGACCGCCGAACGGCTGGCGGTCGCGTACCGCGAAGCGGTCGCCGGGCGAGATCCCGCGGTCCGCCAGATAGCGCAGCATCTCCGGATCGGCGTCCGAGACGCGCACGAACAGCCCCTCGTCGCCGGGCTCCAGGCTCTCCATGCGCGCGGTCGCGGGCTCGGAGAGCTCCAGATCGGCGCTCGGAATCGGGTCGCCGTGGGGATCGACCGTGGGGTTTCCGAGCTTGGCCGCGATCAGTTGCTCGAGATCCTCGGAGAGAACATGCTCCAGTACCTCGGCCTCCGCGTGGACCCGATCCCAGGACATGCCAAGCGCATCCGCGAGAAAGCTCTCGATCAGGCGGTGGTGGCGAATCACCTCGAGCGCGATACGCCGCCCGTCCTCGGTCAGGCGCACGCCGCGATAGGGCACGTGGGTGATCACTCCGATCTCTCCGAGGCGCTTGAGCATCGCCGAGACAGACCCGGGCGTAATGCCCAGCCGCTCTGCCAGCGCATTGGTGGAAACTGGCTCTGTACTGCGCGATTCCAGGGTGAAGATCGCCTTGGAGTAATCCTCGGTGGCCGGTGTTCGCATGAGATCCTTGCTAGCCATAGACTGAGAGTATGGCATACCAAAAAATTATTCCCACACGTGCTGTGTTATTTGGGTGCGCCGACAGCCGGCCCGGCCGGCGTCGCTGCGCCCAGGGCCAGCCTCGCTGCACCTGAGGCGAGCACCAGGCGCAGGCAGGACTTCAACAGCGCGGGATTTCCGCGCAGGGACCAGCCGGCGCTCAGGGGGATTTCTTCGCGAGATGCACGCGCTTGACCATCGCTTCGACGCGCTTTGTGAGACCTGCGAGCTTGGCGCTCTCGCGTGTCTTGGTGAGCGTGCCGGCGCTGAGCGCTTCGTTCAGCTGCGCAGTCTTGGAGGCGACGATCGCTTCGACCAGCCCAGCTTCGGACTTGCCCGGCGTGGCAGCGGCGATCTGGCCGAGCGTCCGGCCGGAGCGCAAATCGCTGCGCAGTTGCAGCGCGGACAGCCCGAGGTAGCTGCGCGCGGCTGCCATCGCGCCGCGGCGTCCCGAGCGCCTGCCGCCCGCTCCGAGCAGTGGCCGGTTGACCTCCGCGCCGATGCGCTGTGGAAGCGCCGAAGCGGCCTTGTCGAGCTGGGCTTTCCTGGCGGCGACCAGCGTTTGCACGAGACCCGCTTCGGACTTGCCGGCGGTCGCGTCGGCGATCTGCGCGAGCGTCTTGCCGCTGCGCAGCTCGCTGCTCAGCTGCGCGGGGGAGACGCCGAGATAGCCGGCGGCCACTGTCAACAACGCGCGCGGGCCACGGTGGCGTCCCGCGCGAGCGGTCGAGGAAAGACCCGACGTGTCCTGGCCCGTGGCCGAGACCGTCGCGATCGCTCCTCCGGCGAGGATCGCGACGAAGGCTACGGCCAGCGCCAACCTGCGTTTGAGCGCCCGGTTCATGCTGCAGATGTTGGCAGAGACGGCTAAAGACCACCTCGCCCTCAGATAAAGGACACGTCAGCGCGGCCCGGCGCCTGATACGCGGGTGGGGAGGAGGGCTCGCTCGGTTGCGGAGTCCGGTAGCGCGGCCTCGTGAGCCGGGAGCGGAAACCCCCTAACGTTCACGGTCGTGAGAACGAGGTCGATCAAAGGCTCCACGCACGACCACAGGCGCCACAAGCGGACGCTGATCTTGGTCGGCACCGCTGTGCTCCTGGAAGCGGTCGCGATGAGACTGCGCTGAGGCGCGCGGCCGGGGAGACCAGAGATCTCCGGATCCCCTGAGCCTCGTTCGCTCGAGACATCTGGCTCGCCATGATCGCTCCGCACCTGCCCCGCGAGCCAGAAACCAAGGAGACGAAGAATGCAGATCACCCGTAGCTCTCTCGACACCACCCCCGGCCCGAGCGACTGGTTCACCGGCGCCGTCTACATCGACACCGTCGCGACGCCCTCGGATCCCTCCCGGCTGGCGGCCGCCAGTGTCCACTTCACACCGGGCGCGCGAACGGTCTGGCACACGCATCCCTTCGGCCAGAACATCTTCGTCACCGAGGGGATCGGCCTGTGCCAGCTCCGCGGCGCTCCGATCGAGGTCATCCGGCCCGGCGACCGCGTGTTCTTCGGACCCGGCGAGGATCACTGGCACGGCGCTGCTCCCAACCGCTTCATGACCCATATCGCAATGCAGGAGGCTGATGACTCCGGCAGCCCTGTCACGTGGGGCGATCCCGTCAGCGACGAGGAGTACGGCGCCGCCGCTTCCGAGCAGTGACCGGCCGACCGCCGCATCTAGAGCCCGTTGAGCAGGCCGCGCAGCGTTTCGGTGTAGGTGTCCAGGGCGACGCGCCCCCGGAGGGTCAACGCCACCGACGTTCGCGACGCTGGCCCGTTCCCGGTCTTTTCACTCGTGAGGTAGTCGGCGTCCTCGAGCTTGCGCAGGTGGGTGATCAGGTTGCCGGGCGTGAGCCCGATCATGTCCTGCAGCCGGGTGAAGGACAGCGCGTCACCGTCGGGCAATGCGGCCAGTGTGGCCACGATCTGCAGCCGGGCGGGGACGTGGATCAACGGGTCAAGCACATCAGCGGTCACGCATCTGATCCAGACGCGCGCAGCAGCCACGCCTGGACGGCGCTGTATCCCAGCAGCACGACGCACAGGCCCACGCCGTCGCTGAGCCACACGCCGCGGGGTCCTGCGAACGCGCTTCCGGCGGCGACGACCACGATCGCGATCGCGATGCCGAGCTCCCGCCAGTCCTCCTGTACCGCCGAACGGGCGGCCCAGAAGACGCCGAGCACGACCAGCGTCGCCGTGGCGACGTACACGCCGTAGGCGATGCCGTCACTGGCGCCGGCGACCGCCAGCGCTGCCATGACCACGTACACGGCGAGCAGCGCGACCCCCAGGGCCGCTCCCTCGGCTCGCACCCGGCGCACCGAGCGGCCACTGACGCCGGCCTGGGCGTGGCGATGGGCGTAGATGACCGAGCCGATCCGAATCGAAACGAGGATGTAGAGGACCACCAGACCCGCGGGTGTCGGGCCCTTGTATGGGTGTTGTCCCCGGACCGAGAGCCAGATCGCGCCGAAGGCAAGCAGCGCCACCGCCGCCGCGAGCAGCGACAGCCTCGGTGAACGGAGCTCCAACCCGCGTTGCGCCTGGCGCGTGGTCCGCTCCAGCAGTCGTGATGCTTCCCGGAGATCCAGTCCGCCCTCGTTCTCGTAGGTCTCGGGCCGACCCATGTCGCCTGCCTCGTGCATGACTCTCCTCCTCGTAGTCTTTGTGACACAAACAATACTACGCTTTACGGCACAAAGTCAAGCTCGGCGGTGCGGTCTGGCGGAGAAGATCGAGCGGTTGCGAGCGGCGGCGTTGGGTCCGATCGAGGAGTACCGGGCCAGGGTCTGCGCGGTACTGGTTGGCGGTGGCATTCCGTTCTTTCCCCAGCTCGAAACGCCGAGTGGATCTCGAGCTCGTCGAGACCCGCCGCCGGGCGCTACTCAGCCCACCAGTCCCGCTGACCCTCCACGTCTTCGCGCGGGTTCTCGCCGAGGCTGGGCGCGCCGAAGACGAGGATCTCGAGTCCCTCCGGCCCGGCCTCGTACCCTCGCCATGTACCGGGCGGAACGCGCACGATGTCCCACTTCTTGACCTCGACGATCTCGTTGTCGAGCTTCATCCGCCCGCTCCCGCCCACGACCACGAACACCTCCTCCTGCTGCTTATGCGTGTGGCCATACGGGAATCGGTAGTCGGGCGGGATGCGCTGATAGCTCAGGCCGGACTGCTCGAGCTCGAGCGCTTTACTCGCGAGACGGAACTCCAGGTCGGGCGCGCCGTCGAAGTTGGACCCGACGTCCGCCAGATCCTCTCTGAGGTTCCTGAGCGTGAACGGCATGGCAGCGATTCTACGGTCCAATATCCGCCCCTGTCGGCCTCGGTGCGGCAGGGCTCCAGGCCGACACGGGCATCGTGGCGGTGCTCACGCCAAGGACGGCTCCGACTCGTGAACACCAGGCTCATCTGTGCGCGGCGGGTAGTTGCACCGTGACGCAGAGCCCCCCTGCCACCCGGGGGGTGAGGGTGAGGGTTCCGTCGTGTGCTTGGGTGATGCTCTTGACGATTGCCAGGCCGAGCCCGACACCCGCGTGGTCGGTGCGTATCCGTTCGCTGCCGCGAAGGAACGGCTCGCCAAGCGTGGAAACCAGCTGCGGGGTGAGCTTCTCGCCGGTGTTCTCGACAGTGAGCACCACACTCTTGGGATGAACGCTGGTCGTGACCCACACGGTGCCCTGTGCAGGCAGATTGTGGACGATCGCGTTGTCTAGGAGGTTCGTACTCAACTGCAGCAGCAGCGCGTGTGAGCCGAAGGTGGGCGTCGCGTCGCCGGAGGTCTCGATGGTGACGCCGCGCTTTTCTGCGAGGGGGAGGAGCGTCTCTGTGGCTTCTTCCGCCATGAGGGACAGGTCGACGGGTTCTCCGGTGAAGGACCGCTGGTCGGCGCGGCTGAGCAGGAGCAATGCCTCGGTGAGGTCTATCGCGCGGGCGTTGACGGCGTGGAGGCGGTCGACAAGCTCGCCGGTGTCGCGGCTCGGATCATTGCGGGCCACCTCGAGGAGCGTTTGCGTGATAGCCAGCGGGGTGCGCAGCTCGTGGGACGCGTTGGCTGCGAATCTCTGCTGTTCGGCGACGTGTGCCTCGAGCCGGGCCAGCATGGCGTCGAAGGCGTCGGCGAGCTCGCGGAACTCATCTCTACGGCCCAGTAGGCGGATCCGGTGGGCGAGCGAGCCATTCGCGGCGAGGCGGGTGGCGTCCGTGATGCGCCTCAGGGGGGCGAGCATCCGGCCGGCGAGAATCCACCCTCCCACGAGACCGAGCACCAGCAGGAACACCATCACTGCGGCCGCTCTGGGAGCGAAAACGTGCAGGAGGTTCGACCGGACGGGAAAAACACCACGAACGGACGTGCTTCCGGTGCTTCCGGGAACTATGAGCGCTTGTTCGGGGACGTAACTCAGGAGGAACAGCCACACGGCGGCGAGCAGCAGGCCGCCCGCGAGCATGATGAAGCCGGCGTAGCTGAGCGTGAGCTTGAGGCGAACACTCAAACCCGGGGCTCTATCCACAGTCGCCTGCCTCGCCTCCGGTGGCTGGTTGAGTGTCGATGCGGTACCCGGCGCCGGCGACGGTGGCGATGATCCAGGGTTCGCCGAGGCGTTTGCGCAGGGCCGAGACCGTGATCCGCACTGCGTTGGTGAACGGGTCGGCGTGCTGATCCCACGCCCGCTCCAGTAGCTCCTCGGCGCTGACGACACCGCCTTCGGCAGCGACGAGAACTTCGAGCACTGCGAACTGCTTGCGGGTCAGCGCGACGTAGCGGCCGTCGCGGTACACCTCGCGGCGGAACGGATCCAGACGCAGACCTGCGATCTCTCGCACGGGTGGCCTGTTGTGGGCGCGCCTGCGGTCGAGTGCTCGGAGACGCAGCACGAGCTCTTGGAGCTCGAACGGCTTGGTGAGGTAGTCGTCGGCGCCGAGCCCGAACCCGGAGACCTTGTCATCGAGCCGGTCGGCAGCGGTGAGCATGAGGATCGGCATGCCGCTGCCCGAGGCGACGATGCGGTGGGCGATCTCGTCGCCGGAAGGGCCCGGGATGTCCCGGTCAAGGACGGCGATGTCGTAGGCGTTGACGCTGAGCAGCTCCAGGGCGCTGTGGCCGTCGCCGGCGACGTCGGCCGCGATCGCCTCCAGGCGCAGGCCAGCGCGAATGGCCTCTGCCATATACGGCTCGTCCTCGACGATCAACACCCGCATGCTCCGATGCTCGCAGGCGGAACATATCGTCGGCGTATCGAAAAACGGATACGTCCTGGCAACACCCAGCTGTCTTGACTGGGAGGTGTGACCTCCGGACGACCAGCACGAACGGCGGCCCGCCGACCACGCGGTGGGTCGAGTCCGGCGCCCCGGCGATCCGTGTGCGCACGATCGCCGCGCCGGGAGAACACATGAGCAGAACACGACGACCGCTGACCGCCGTTGCCCTGATCGCGATGGTCGCCCTGACCAGCGCGTGCGGTTCGAGCGCACCGACCGAGACTGGCGCCAGCAGCGCTGCCAACAGCACCGCCACCAATCATGAGAAGGCCGTGAAGTTCGCCGAGTGCATGCGCAGCAACGGCGTCAGCGCGTTTCCGGACCCGCCCGCGTCGGGCGAGTTGACCATCGATGGGATAGCGAACGGCTCGTCGCTGGACACGAACACCCCGGCGTTCAACCGGGCCATCACTGCGTGCAAGGAGCTGGAGCCAGCAGGGTTCATGGGCCAGAAGGCGACTCCCCAGCAGATGGGCGCGCGCCTCAAGTTCGCCCAGTGCATGCGCGAGAACGGCGTGCCGGACTTTCCGGACCCGACCCCCAATGGACCCCTCATCGACACGAATCGAATCCCATCCCTCGCAGGGAAGGATCCTCGGAGCGATCCGGGATTTAACGCCGCGACGCACAAGTGCAGCGACTTCGCGGCGGCGGCGGGAGTGGTGAGCCAGTGAAGCGGAAGCGATGGCTGCTGGCCGGAGCGGCCGTCGTGGCTGTCGCGAGCGCCACCGGCGGCGTGGCCGTCATGTCCGGCGCCAAGCCAGCGAGCAGCGCGGCCACGCAGCAGTCCCCGGCGAGCACCGCGCAGGTGGAGAAGAGGACGCTCTCGGCGATGGTCTCCCAGCCTGGGATCCTGACCTACCGGGCGCGGTCGGACGGTTCGCCGTACGCGGTGATCAACCAGGCCCGTGGGACTTACACCAAACTGCCCGCGGGCGGCCAGGTGATCGCTCAGGGTCGGGTGCTCTACCGGGTGAACGACAGCCCGGTGGTGTTGCTGTATGGCTCGACCCCCGCCTATCGGACCCTCTCGGCCGGCGCGAGCGGCCCCGACGTGGCCGAGCTCAACGCGGATCTGGTCGCGCTCGGCGATGCCACCCGGACTCAGCTCAGCCCACGGTCCGCCTCCTTCGGGCCAGCCACCACCGCGGCCGTGATGAAGCTACAAGCCGCCCTGGGGTTTACCCAGAACGGCACGCTGACGCTTGGCCAGGCGGTGTTCGAACCCTCCGCCGTGCGGGTGACGAGCCTGTCAGCGCAGCTCGGGGGCAGTGCCCGGGCCGGCGAGACGGTGCTGCGGGGCACCTCGACCACTCGCCAGGTGCAGGTGGCGTTGAGCGCCTCGCAACAGACCAGCATGGCGGTCGGGGACAAGGTGAGCATCACCCTGCCCAACAACCACACCACCGGTGGTGTGGTCTCCTCGGTGGGGGCGGTCGCGAGCTGCCCGTCGAGCTCCGGGTCGAGCGGGCCGGGATCGAGCTCCGCCGCGCCGGGAACGGACACCTGCTCGTCAGCGAGCTCGGGGAGCAGCACCCCAACCATCACCGTGGACGTCACCCCGTCGCACACGGCCGCGACGGGTATGTGGGATCAGGCCCCGGTGCAGGTCGGCATCACCACTGCCAGCGTGCCCAACGCCGTGGTGGTGCCGGTGACCGCGCTGCTGGCCCGGTCCGGCGGGGGCTACGCCGTCGAGGTCGTCGGCGCAGGCGCGAGCAACCATCTGGTGCCGGTCTCGCTCGGGCTGTTCGACGACGCCGAGGGGCTGGTGCAGGTCACCGGCTCGGCGCTGGCCGCCGGCCAAGAAGTGGTGGTCGCCTCGACATGACCCGCACTCCGCCACCACCAAACGACACGGTGGTCGCGGCCGGCAACAGCGTCGCTCTCGGCGGTGCAGGGGTGCCGGTGCTCGATGTGGAGGACGTGAGCAAGAGCTATCCCGGCGAGCCGCCCGTCCAGGCGCTGCGTGGCGTGAATCTCACCATCGGCCAAGGAGAGCTGGTCGGGATCGTCGGCCCCTCGGGGTCGGGCAAGACCACCTTGCTGCAGCTGATGGGAACCCTCGACCGGCCTACCGGCGGCCGGGTGCGGATCACCGAGCTAGACGTCGCAACGATGGCCGACGACGATGTGGCCTACCTGAGGGCCACCCGGATCGGGTTCATCTTCCAGCAGTTCTTCCTGGCCGAGCACTCCAGCGTGTTGGACAACGTCGCCGACGGGCTCCTCTACGCCGGCATTCCGCTCACGCAGCGCCGCGAGCGCGCCCTCGACGCCCTGGACCTGGTCGGCCTGGCCGAGCGCCGCCATGCTCGTCCCACCCAGCTCTCCGGCGGACAGCGCCAACGCGTCGCGATCGCCCGAGCCCTGGTCGGCCAGCCCGCCATCGTGCTCGCCGACGAGCCGACCGGGAACCTCGACCAGGCGACCGGGCAGTCCATCCTGGCCTTGATCGACAAGCTCCACGAGACCGGCTCGACCATCGTGGTCATCAGTCACGACCACGCGGTCGCCGAGCGGATGCCCCGCAAAGTCGAGATCCTCGACGGCCTCATCGTCGCCGACACCGGCGGGGAGCCGTCCTGACCGCCACCGCCACCCTGAGCCGCAGGCGCCTACAGCTCTCCGACCTGATCCGGCTCTCCACTGTCGGACTACGCGCACGGAAGCTACGGGCCGGGCTGTCGGCTCTCGGTATCGCTATCGGCGTGGCCGCCATCGTCGCCGTACTCGGCCTGTCCGCCTCCTCCCAGGCCGGCCTGCTCAACGAGATAAACCAGCTCGGCACCAACCTCCTCACCGTCAGCAACGGGCAGAGCTTCACCGGTGGCACCGCGGAGCTGCCTACCACGGCGCCGGCGATGATCGGCCGTATCAGCGGTGTGCAACAGGCGCAGAGCACCGGTGTGATCAGCGCCGCCAACGCCTACCGCAGCCCATATATCCCCTCGGTCGACACCAACGGCCTGACCGTCCAAGCCGCCAGTCTCAACCTTCTCCCCGTCCTCGCCACCACCGTCGCCCAGGGCCACTACCTCAACGCGGCCACCGCCCAAGAGCCCGTCGCCGTGTTCGGCGCTGCGGCCGCCCGGCTGCTCGGCATCGACCGCGTCTACCCAGGCGAGCGCATCTGGGTGGGCGGCCAATGGTTTTACGTCGCCGGCATCCTCAAACCGGCCGTGCTCGCCTCTGGCATCGACTCCTCCGTCCTGGTCGGCTACCCCGCGGCAGAGAAGTACCTCGGCTTCGACGGGCATCCCTCCACCATTTACCTCCGCGCCCAAACCGATCAGGTCAACGCCGTCGACAACCTCCTCGCCGTCACCGCAAACCCGGAGAGCCCCAGCGGAGTCAACGTCAGCCAGCCCTCCGACGCCTTGGTCGCTCAAGCCGACGCCAAGAGTGCCCTCGACAGCCTGTTCCTCGGCCTCGGCGCCGTCGCGCTCTTGGTCGGCGCGGTCGGCGTGGCCAACATCATGATCATCTCCGTCCTCGAACGCCGCTCCGAGATCGGACTGCGCCGCGCCCTCGGCGCTACCAAAGGCCACATCCGCACCCAGTTCCTCTCCGAAGCCGTCCTGCTCGGACTGATCGGCGGAGCCGTCGGCGTCGCCCTCGGCGCTGCGTCCACCGCGGTCTACGCCCACACCAAACACTGGGCCACCGTCATCCCCACCCAAGCCTGGGGCGGCGGCATCGCCGCGTCGCTCATCATCGGCGCGGTCGCCGGGCTCATCCCCGCCCTAAAAGCCGCACGCCTCTCACCCACCCAAGCCCTGTGGTCCGTGTAGCCCACCGCGCGAGCGCCGCTCGACCGGCGACGATCAGCGAGGGAGGCTCGGTGGGCGTCGCGGCTCCCCGGGCTCGGTGTGCGAGTGCCACGGCCCGGTGTCGGGGCCGGCGACGACGGCGCCCTCGCCTCGGCGCCAGACGATGTCCGTACAGGCGTCCGGAATCACCCGAACCGGGCCGGAGCCTCGCCTCACCCACGAACAGGCGAGCGCGGGGCGCAGATCGGGCGGCGCCGGGAGCTCTCGGTAGGCGTGGGAGTCCGTTTCGTTCAAGACGGCAGTCGCGTGGCTTGCTTTAGTGGTGGTCATGAAGATCGAGTTCATCGCCAGCTTCGCTTTGATCACGGCCGACCCAGCGACGAGCCGCCGACTCTATGTGGACGCTATTGGGCTGCCGCTCGAGGGCCAGGACGACTACATCCACAGCGAGAACATCGCAGGCGCCAAGCACTTCGGCGTGTGGCCCCTGGAGCAAGCGGCGCAGGCATGTTTCGGGACCAGCGAGTGGCCTGCCGAGCGGTCGGTGCCGCAGGCCAGCATCGAGTTCGAGGTGGCCGACGCCGAGGCTGTGACGGGCGCGGGCGAAGAGCTGCGAGCCGCCGGCTACGAGCTGCTGCACCCCGCACGGGAAGAGCCCTGGGGTCAGACGGTCGCCCGTCTGCTTTCCAGCGAGGGGCTGATCGTCGGGATCTCCTACGCGCCCTCGCTACACGCCTAACATCGGCCCAGGGGTCACGGAACAGTCAGGCCACGCTGCACGAGTGTGGCGATGACTTTGGCCTGGCGGTCCGGTCTAAATATGCGGGCGACACCCAGGAGGGACCACCGAGGACCCACTGCGACCGTCCATCCCCATGACAAACACCGGCGAGAGGTAACGATGCCCGACAAGATTGGAACGCGCGAGGAATGCCAGGCGGCTCGGGACGAACTCGCGAAGCTCGAGCGCGAGCACGCCACCCTCACCGAGCAGGTGACCGAGCGGCGGCGTCAGCTCCCCTGGGTAGCAGTGGAGACGGAGTACCGCTTTGACACCGAGGATGGGAAGAAGACACTCGCCGAGCTCTTCGACGGACGCTCGCAGCTGCTCGCCTACAACATCATGTATGGCCCGACTACGAGTTGGGCGCGTGCCCCGGGTGCTCGAACCTGGGCGATGAGCTCGACGCCACGCGCGTGCATCTGAACCACCGCGACGTGACGCTGATCTGCTTCTCGCGCGCGCCGATCGATCGGCTGACCGCCTACAAGCAGCGAATGGGTTGGCAGTTCCCCTACGTCTCAACCTATGAGACGGAGTTCCCGTTCGACTTCGGGCTCGCCCTCACCCCCGAGCAGGCGCAGCAGATCCCCCAAGTCACCGAGATGCTCGACAGCCCTCCCGAGTGGCTGCAGGAGTGGGGGGGACAGGTCGGAGCCAAGCTCGAGGACGGGCTGCGCGAGGCCCCGAGCTACATCGCCTTTGCGCACGAGAACGGGAGCGTCTACCACACCTACACGGTCACGGCGCCCGATCCATTCGTAGCGCCCTTCCACTCCTTCCTGCTGCAACGAACGCCGAAGGCCCCGTCCCAGGAGATCCGCGCCTGGCGCAACGACGAATATCCGGACTGACGCTGTTCGATCCGGCGGCAGAACGGACGCGACGCCGGCTTCCCTCCCCTCACCCTGCCCGCCGGTAGCGGATGTGCGTGGCGAGCGGAGAGTGGAGCACCTCGACCGGCTCGAGCCCGAAGGACTCGACTCCGTCGAACAGCCGCTCGCCGGAGCCAAGCAGGACGGGGGCCACGTCAAGCGTCAGTTCGTCGATCGCTCCGGCCGCGAGCGCTTGACGAACGGTCGAGGCGCCGCCCGCGATGTCGACGCCATCCTCGCCGGCCGTCTCACGCGCCTGCGCGTATGCGGCCTCGAAGCCTTGAGTGACGAAGTGGAAGCTCGTGCCGCCCTCCATCTCGATCGGCTCACGGGCGTGATGGGTGAGCACGAACACCGGCGCGTGGTAGGGCGGCTCGGCGCCCCACCATCCATCCCAGTCCTCACCCCACTCGCCCCGGATCGGCCCGAACATGTTGCGGCCCATGACGTAAGCCCCACGCGGTCGCATGAGCCAGCCTTCTGCCGTCGCGTCGGCGTCGTTCGCACGCTCGTCGCCGAGGTGCCAGCTATGGACCTCCCTGCCGCGCTTCCCCAGCGGATACTCCCGGCTCTGGTCCGACCCGGCGACGAAGCCGTCGAGCGAGATCGACATGTGGCAGGTGGTGTCCGACATCGGCGTCCCCCAAGAAATTACGGTTTGCAAGCGCCGGCACCGTACCGCAGAGGTCGTCGAGGGCGGCACCACAGTGATCTGAGCACGTCGCCGGCGGTCGTCGGCGCCGCGCACAGGCCAGACGAGCTGTTCCGTTAGTCGATCCCCATGGCGAGGATCTGTGCCCGCCGCTCAATGCTCAGTCTGTTCATACTGAATATTATGCGTGAGCGGTCGGACAGAACCGCTTGCGAAACGCTCGAGCAAATCTGCGAAATCTTGAGCTCTTTCTAGCTCTAGGACTGGCTTTTGGGCTCGAGCAAAAGCAGCTCTTCTTGGCCGTCAAACTGAACGTCGTTGGAACTGTCCGCCGTCGCGCGCGAGAACGCCTTAGTCGGCTGACGCGATGGAGGATCGACCCACATGGTGAATTGAATCTGCTGCTTCCCAAACCGTTCAGCCATCTTCTGCTTCAACTCGGGCATCGTTTGGCAGGCGGCCGCCATGCCGATCAGCATCCACAAGTGCTCGGTGAGGCGCTTGAGGCCGTATTGGCTGCTGAGCCACTGGTGGTAGTTAGCTCCACTCCGCGGCGCAGGGGCATGCTCCCGTAGCCACTGTGAAACGTCTGGGTCGAGATAGTCGTAGACCAGTTCCATAACCAACTTGCCCCAGTACCGGGGGCGCTGGGAATTGACAGCACCCTTCCAGTTCGTCAAGCGCCCGAACTCGGTCCAGAGCTGGTCTGGGAATGTCTTTTCCCACTTCCTCATCTCCTCCTCGAGAAAGATCGAAAGCTTGACTCTCAGCGCATCTTCGGCACGTTCGTACTGATATCCAGTCGCCTCATCAATGAGCGCGATCAGCCCCACCTTGGCCGACGCTGCCAAGAACATCCCGGCATGGGCGGCAATCTCACGTTGGCGATCGCTTTGGAGTGCGCCATCCTCGAGGGCTCGAACGTATGCCGTACAGACATCGAGAAACAGCTCGGCCGTGATACCGCGAACCGTCTTGTGCTTGACGCCAGGGATCGTGAACTCGATCATCTGGTCATCAAAATCGTCTGGCAGATAGCCCTTGAGTGCTCCAACCCGTAGGTAGCTCTCAAGATCTCCACCGCGTGTCCCGGTCAGCGAAGTGGTCGCGCCCGTGCGACTGATGAGACGCCGGCCATCGTCAAGCACGTAGCAGGGCGGACCGTCCTCACCAATAGGGAGCACGCCGACCCACTTCGCCGTAGGCGCACCGCTGCGCTCTGGCAGGCCTAGTGGAAGAATCACGAGTTCAGAGGGCGCGAGGGCTACGCCTTGCTCACCCGCGAGCGCAACTAGGCGCGTGTGGTACTTCGGAGGGATTCGTCCCGTTGAAACCCAATACTGAACTGTGCTGGGACTCTTGCCTAGGAGGTGGGCCAGCTTCGATTGGCCGCCGAACCGCTCGATGATGCGCGCTGCGGGAGATACTTCCATGACGAACTCCTTGGTAGCCGACCGTGCGATCCTACCAAAGTTTTCGTGATCGGCTACGAAGTTTTCGTATCTTTGTCTTTCCACCTTGCCTGTGCAGCCCGCCGCGCGGCGGCTTTTCGCTGCTCCGGCGCATGCTCTCTGCGCGGGCCTTGCCGCCCTTCAGGCCGCCTTTGCGGCCTAGCTCGACCGCAGCGGGGTTCTTTCCGTCGTCCGGGGCCGTGTCCTCGACTTCGCCCGTGGCAATGTCCACGATCAGCTTGCCGAGCTGACTCGGGTCGCGGGGGCGCTTGCGTGAGCGGTCTGGCATGGCCCTGAGGGTACCAGCGCGTTGGGGCGCTACAAGCCCCAACTCCTCCAGCCGCGACAGGCACGGGGAGGCCCACAGCCGCTCGCCATGCCGAACAACGACGCCATCAGCAGCGAGCACCTTGACGGCCGCTACAGCACCGGAGCCGAGCAGCCGCTCAAGGCCGTCCAGCGTGCGCTCGCGTTCGAGCACCAGGCGCACAACGGCGCGTTGCGTTGCGGGCTCGCCCGATCGCAGCATGGCTCGGAGACCGTACTCCGCAAAGGGCGTCGTTTGCAGGGGAAAATCAAAATGATGCACTACCGATGAACGCTCGATAATCTATGTTATGTCAACTAAGCCCAAAACGGCTGCTCGTCGTTCAAACCAATCACCGCGTCGCTCAGGTCAGCCGCCATGCCCGGATCACAGCGTCCACACCGGTGCCCGCAGCGGCCCGTGTGCGCTCCTCGGCCACGATGACTTTCCACTTGTGGGGATCGAGTACGGCGACCGTGGCTCCAACCGAGACCTGCTGCTGGCCTGCGGCGGGCGTCGCGGCCCCCGTGGCCGGGTCGATCGGGCGGTGCCCGACCAGAAGCAGCGTTCCGCCCGGCGCGACCCCTACCCCCATCCGCCGCACCATCTCCTGTACCGACCCAGCCACGTGGACGTACAGGGAGACCACGAGGTCGAAGTGACCGGCCTGCGGGGTCCAGGTCGCGAGATCGGCCTCAACCCAATCGACACGGCCGGCGAGATCCGCCCCGGCAGCCTCAGCCGTCGAGCGGGCATGAGCCAAGACGGCCGCTGAGAAGTCAACCGCCGTGACCTGCCATCCGTGCGCGGCGAGCCACAGCGTGTCGGCCCCATGACCGCAGCCCGCATCGAGCGCACGTCCCGGCTTCAGACCCGCGACTTCCTCGGTGAGATGCGCGCTCGGTGGCCGGCGTGCGACCCCGTCCGCGCGCTCACGCAACGTGCGTGCCCAGAGCTGCTCCCAGAAGTCTCGGTCGTAAGTCGATGCGGTCACGATGGCGCCTCCACCGAGGCTACAAGCGCTCACCACAACCCGCGAACGCCGGCCTACGAGAGCCGCCTCGTCGTGAGCCGCCGGCCAGGCTAGACCTAGACCGGCAGCGCCTCCACCAGAGGCTCCTTCGCCGGCTCCAGGTCGCGCAGCCGGTCAACGCCCGCTAGCGCCGGGAACAGACGGCTCCAGCTGAGCGCGATCGCGACCGTCAGCGCGCCCCCGAGCACCACCGCCGGGACCGCGCCGAGCAAGAACGCCGCCACGCCCGACTCAAACGCGCCGAGCTGGTTGGAGGCGCTGATGAACACCATCTCCACCGCCAGCACCCGACCGCGCAGCCGGTTGGGGGTGGCGAGCGCAACGGTGGTCGCGCGGATGTTCATGCTGAACATGTCCACGAACCCGCTCACAGCGAGCGCCAGCAGCGACAGCCAGAACGAGCGCGAGAGCCCGAACACGATCATGCTCGCCCCGAACGCGCTCACCGCCGCCAGCAGCGTGCGACCGGCGCGGCGTCCGAGCGGACGGCGCGTGAGCATCGCCGCCGCCAGCAGCGCCCCGATCGCCGGTGCGCTGCGCAGCACACCCAGACCCGTCGGGCCGACGTGCAAGATCGAGCGAGCGAACAGTGGCAGCAGCGCCACAGCGCCGCCGAACAGAACAGCCAGCAGGTCCAGCAGGATCGCCCCGAGCAGGATCTGGGTGTGACCCACGAAGCTGATTCCCGCCAGCACGCTCGAGAGCCCTGGCGCCGAGCCGGTCTCCGGCGCAGCATCCGCAGCTTGGCTCCTGCGCATCGCCGTCACGCTTGCGGCCGCCAGCAGGCACATCCCTGCCGCCACGCCGTAGACGAAGCCCGGCGAGAGCGGATAAAGCAGCCCTCCCAACGCCGGACCGATCACCTGCGCCCCCTGGGTTGCGACCGAGCGCAACGTCATCGCGCTCTCGAGCAGCTCGCTGGGGACGAGCGTCGTCGGCAGCGCGCGCGCTGCCGGGGTGCCGATCGAGGTCGCGGTTCCCGCCCCCAGCGCAAGCGTCAGAAATGGCCACACGCTGCGCACGCCCGCGCTGCTCACGAGCACCAGGCCGCCCGCCACCGCCGCGCTCAACAGCAGCGAGACGATGACCAGCAGACGGCGCGGCAGGCGATCGGCGAGATGGCCCGCGGGCAATGCCAGCACGAACATCGGCACGAACTCCGCCAGCCCGATCAGGCCCAGATCGAGAGCGCTGCGGCTGTTCGTGTACACCTCCCAGCCGATCGCCACCTCGAGCATCTGCATGCTGATCCCCATTCCCAGCAGGCCGAGCCACAGAAGCGCGAAGTCGCGCTCCCCGAGCGCCGGTCCCAGGCGCCTCACGCGCCGGCCCAGGCCGGCGCAACCGCATCCGTGCTGCGCATCTTGGCGATCACCGCGCCATCCTCGCAGGCATCGAAGCGTCTTCTAGCATGCAGCCAACTGGACCCCCACGGAGAGGCAGAAGATGGCAAACACGATCTACACAGCCAAGGCGCACGTGACCGGCGGACGTGCCGAGGGGCACGGAGCCAGCGAGGATGGCGCGCTCGAGGTCGACCTGCGCCTGCCCTCAGAGATGGGCGGCTCGGGTGGCGGCACCAACCCCGAGGAGCTCTTTGCCGTGGGCTACGCCGCCTGCTTCGAGGGCGCGCTCGGCGTCGTCTCCCGCCGAGCCAAGGCCGACGCCGGCGATGTCGCGATCGACTCCGCCGTCTCGCTCCTACCGGACGGCAAGGGCGGCTTCCTGCTCGCCGTCCAGCTCGACGTCACGCTTCCGAGCGTCGAGGACGCCGAGACCGCGGTCGAGCTGGTGCGCGCCGCACACCAGGTCTGCCCCTACTCCAACGCCACCCGCGGCAACATCGAGGTCGGGCTCACCGCCAACGGCGCGCCCGTCTCTTAACACCGCGGTCTCCTAACGCCGCGGTCTCTTAGCGCCCAAGCGTGCGCTCGAGCTCGTGCGCACGGGTGCTGAGGTGGCCCAGCAGCTCGCGCACCTGCTCCAGGCCCGCGCGCAGCTCGGGGTCCCCCACCTCGACCGGCAGCATCGAGTCCTGCAGCGTCGCCAGCGTCAGATCGGCGCTGCCGATCTCCTGCACAGCCGCGTCGAGGAAGCCCTTGGCGCCTTTGGAGGGCGCTCCCGGGACCGCTGGCTCGAACGTCCGCGCCGGCAGGCCGTGGCGCGCAGCAAACTCGTCGTGGGTGCGCCGCGCGCGGCCATAAGCCGTCTGCACCGGGCGAAACAGCTCCTGCTCGACGCGATCCGCGTTGCCTTCGTCGAGCAGCTCGTAGGCCTCCGTCAGCGAAGCCAACGCTGCCCCCAGCGAGTCCGCCGCTGCCGCGAGCGTGTCGAGCAGCTGTCGCCTGGCATCGGCTGTTGTGTAGGGCACCATTCAAGGTTAGACGGGCACCCGCCGTCTCCTCCCCGGTTCGCTCACTCAACCGCTCGCCGCCTCTTCCCCACCGTCGGCGAGGGCCCGTGCGCGCTGCAGAACCGTGTCGATCATCGGCTCCGTGAGGCGTCCAGTGAACGTGTTCTGCTGGCTCGGGTGGTAGCAGCCGAGCAGTGTGTAGCGACCGGCCGCAAGCTCGGCGCCGTGTCCGAAGCGGGCGCGCGGGCGTGGCGGCGCCCAGTCATCGACGCTCGCCGCCGCGAGCACCCGCAGCGCCGCATCCCATGCAAAGGCCCCGAGGCAGAGGATCACGTGTGCCCGCTCGAGCAGCTCCAGCTCGCGGATGCTCCACGGCAGGCAGCGGTCGCGCTCCTGCGGTGTCGGACGGTTGGCCGGCGGGGCACAGCGCACAGCGGCCGTCACCCAGACGTCTTTGAGCGCGAGCCCGTCGCCACGGGCACGCGACTGCGCCCGGCTGGCCAGGCCCGCCCGCCACAGCGCGCCAAAGAGGAAGTCGCCAGAGCGATCGCCGGTGAACATGCGCCCGGTGCGGTTGGCGCCGTGCGCTGCCGGCGCGAGGCCGAGCAGCAACAGCCGGGCCGCGGGGTCGCCGAAGCCCGGTACCGGACGACCCCAGTACTCCTCCTCCGCGAACGCCGCGCGGCGCTCGCGCGCCACCTGCTCGCGCCAGGCGACCAGCCGCGGACAGCGCCTGCAGACGCTGATCTCCCCTGCAAGGCGCTCCAGCTCGTTGGCGCTATGCGTTTGCACACTGCAGTAGTACCATCGGCCGGGAGATGCCGATTTGGGTATGGATCGTGATGCTGGCCGCCCTGATCAAGCTGCCGATCGCAGCCCTGATGCTGTGGGTCCCGTTCCGCTACGACGAGGCGATGCGCGAGCCCGACGTATCGGACTCCTCCGAGGAGGACGGGGGTTCCCGTGCGCTCCCAGGGGGCCCGCTTGATCCACACCCGCGCTCACCGCGCCCGCCCAAACCGCGACGTGGGCCGCACGGCTCGCCGACGCCGCCGTCTCCCCCGCGCGTTCGCACCCGCACGCCCAGCGCGCCGCCCACACGCGTCTCCAGCTCGCACTAGCCTTAGGCAACAGCTGGTGGTTGCGGACAGCTAGCGGTTGCGCTTGCGCTGACGGCGCGCCGCCTTGGCCTTGGCGCGACGGCGACGCAGCGCAACCCCCGAATCGCTCGCCGAGCTGCGCGCGATCATCTCCGCGTCGCTCGCCGGCGCACGGCGGCGCGCGTCGCGGATGATCACGAACGCGATCCCCGCCAGCAACAGCACCGCCGCCCCCAGCGCGATTGCGATCACCGAGGTCGACTTGGTGTTCGACGTTTCTGTCGAGCCGGTCGTTGTCGTTTTCGCCGTGGTTTCGGTTTCCACGCCGCCTTCGGTCAGCGGGCTGCTTCCACCGAGTCCCGCTGCCGGCGCATACGACGCGCTCGCCCCGGCAAACGCGAGCGTGAGCGACATGCACAGCACGCACGCCAGCGCACGGGCTCGATGACGGCGAGAGCTCAACACGCGGCCGAGCATACCTGCTGGGCTCCAAGCCGCTGAGATGCAACGCGCTCTCGCGCCGCTCTTGGCGCAAGCCCTAGAATGCTCAGCGCATGGCTCCCAAACAACGCCAAGTACGCCTCGAGCAGCGCGGCGGCCTCGAGGCCATCCAGGCACTCGAGCAACGATCCGACGAGGAGCTGCAGGCCGAGACCAAATACAAGGCCGCAGCGATGGCCATCCTCGGCGCACGCGCCTCCGAGCGCTTCGACGCCGACGCCGCGCGCGGCTACTTCCAGCGCGCCATCGCCGCCGCGCGCCCGCAGGAGCGGATGCAGATCCGGCGCATGGCAGATGCCTCGCTCGCACTCGCAGAACGCCGCGCAGGCGATCTCAAGAGCGCCGTCGAGCGCCTCGGCCAGGCACCCCCCAGCGGACGCCAGCTGTTCGCGCTGCGCGCGATGGGGCTGCTCGCGCCGCCCGCCTCCGCCGGGACCGTGGCGCGCATACGCGGCGTGCTCCTGATTATCGTGCTGATCATCGTCTTCCTCGCCATCGGGCTCGGCATCGTGGAGCTCGTCTCACTGCCCTTCGGTGGCATCGGGCTGGCGCCCGGAGTGCTGCTCGGCGTGTTCGTGGTGATCGCCGCCCTGGCGATCGCCGCCGCGTACGGGCGGCGACGGCGCAACAAGGCTCAGGCCGCCGCCTCCCCCTGATTCGCCGCCGGCCCGCAGGTCGCAGGGAGGGCCCGAGGACACCGGCCGGCAAAGGCCACACGTGCCAGCCGGCGGTGCGTGGCCCGCGCAATCAACCATCTAGGCTAGCCCGGTGCCCGCGCCTGTCTGCCTGATCGTCAACCCCGCCGCCGGCGGCGGCAAGGCCGGGCGCCTCGCGCCGCGCGTCACACAGGCGCTGCGCGCGCACGGACTCAGCGTGCGCCGCTGCGACACGCGCGACCTCGGGCACGCACGCCAGCTCGGCCGCGAAGCAGCCGACGCAGGCGAGACCGTCGTGGCGCTGAGCGGCGACGGCATGGTCGGCGTGCTCGCCGACGCCCTGCGGGCGACCCCCGGCGCGGTCCTCGGCGTGCTCCCCGGCGGCCGCGGAAACGATCTGGCGCGCGTGCTCGGCATTCCCGAGGACGCTGTCGAGGCCTGCGCGATCATCGCCAACGGTGTCCCCCGCGCGATCGACCTCGGCGTCGCCGTCGACCCCGCGAGCGGTCGCTTGGGCAGGGCGTTCGTGGGCATCGCATCGGTCGGCTTCGACAGCGACGCCAACCGCATCGCCAACGAGGCTCCAGCCCGCCTCGGCTCGCTCGTCTACGCCTACGGAGCACTGCGCGCGCTGATCTCCTGGCGCCCCGCCCGCTTCGAGGTCGAGCTCGACCCCCCCGGCGAGCGGCGAAGCTTCACCGCCTACACCGTCGGCGCGGCCAACTCCAAGACCTACGGCGGCGGCATGCGCGCCGCACCGAACGCGATGCTCGACGACGGGCTGCTCGAGGTGGTGGTGCTCGAGAGCGTCAGCAAGCTGCGCTTCCTCACCCGCATCCTGCCCAAGGTCTTCAGCGGAGCCCATGTGAACGAACCCACCGTGCACGTCTTTCGCGCCGCCGAGGTGGCGATCGGCTCCGACCGCCCGTTCACCGTCTACGCCGACGGCGACCCGCTCGGAGAGCTGCCGCTGCGCATCCGCGCGCTCGCCAGCGCCGTCACCGTGCTCGTGCCCGAGCGACCCGGGAACGACAGCCCCTTCGCCGCCGCCGCCCCCGCTCACGCGCCCGCCGGCCCCGAGACCGAACCCGGCCGATGAGCGCCGCGCTGCAGGTCAAGCTCGCGCTTGCGCGAAGCGTCGGCTCGCTCTCGCGCCTGCGCGGCGGCGGTGCCACGAGCGCGCCCGGCAAGGTCCTGATGCGCCTCGACGCCGGCGCGATCGGGCTGCTCGGCGCGCGCCTCTCGCGCGGCAGCGTGCTGATCTCAGCCACCAACGGAAAGACCACCACAGCCACGATGACCGCCGAGATCCTGCGCCGGGCGGAGATCGACGTGGTGCACAACCGGGCCGGCGCCAACATGGCGGGCGGGATCGCGACCACGCTGCTGCAGGCCGTCCGCCCGCACGGCACGATCGCGGGCGAGCTGGGGCTGTTCGAGGTGGACGAGCTGTGGCTGGCCACGCTCGCCGAGCAGCTGCGACCGCGCGCGATCCTGTTGGGCAACCTCTTCCGCGACCAGCTCGACCGCTACGGCGAGCTGGACACGATCGCCGAGAGCTGGCAGCGGATGATCGAGCAGAGCGCAGCCACGCTCGTCCTGAATGCCGACGACCCACTCGTCGCAGACCTCGGCCGCGAGCGCCCAGACGCCCTCTACTTCGGGCTGCAAGACGACACGCTCGCGCTGGCCGGGATGGCTCACGCCGCCGACGCCAAGCACTGCCGCAACTGCGGCGCCCCCTACGTCTTCGACGCCGTCTATCTCGGACACCTCGGCCGCTACCACTGCCCCAACTGCGGCCGCTCGCGTCCCGCCCCCACGATCGGCGCGAGCGACGTGCAGCTGCAGGGCGTGCGCTCGGCGCGCTTCGTGCTGCACACACCCGCCGGGGAGGCCGAGGTCTCACTGGCGCTGCCCGGCCTCTACAACGTCTACAACGCGCTCGCCGCCGCCGCGCTCGCAACTGCACTGGAGATACCGCTCGCCACGATCGCCGCCGGGCTCTCCACCGCCAAGGCCGCGTTCGGACGCGGCGAGACCGTCAGCCTCTCGCTGCCGGGCACCGCCACCGCCGCGCCCGTGCGGCGCGAGCTGCGGATCATGCTGATCAAGAACCCCGCGGGAGCCAACGAGGTCCTGCGCACGCTCGCCCTCGAGCCCGGCCAGCACGATCTGCTCGGAGCCCTCAACGACCGGATCGCAGACGGCCGCGACGTCTCCTGGATATGGGACGCCGACTTCGAGCTGCTCGCCGAGCGTATCCGCCGCGTCACCTGCACCGGCAACCGCGCCGCCGACCTCGCCGCGCGCCTGAAGTACGCCGGCGTCGAACCCGCCCGCATCCGCATTCGCGAGCAGCTCCCCGCGGCGCTCGAGCAGGCCGCCGCCGAGCACGGCGAGGACGACGCGCCGCTCTATGCGCTCCCCACCTACACCGCGATGCTCGCCCTGCGCGAGCTGCTGGTCGCGCGCGGGGAGGCCGGCAGCGCATGGTCGTGACGCGCAGCGACCCGCGCGCGCTCCTACAGGGAGCCTCGCCGGCGGTCATCTGGCACGAGATCGAGTGCGGCGGATACCGCGCAGACCTGGCGCTGTGGCGCGAGCTGGCCGAAGATGCCCGCAACCAGGATCGGGGTGCGGCGATCCTCGACATCGGCGCTGGGACCGGCCGGGTCGCACTCGACCTCGCCCGCGCCGGGCACAGCGTGACCGCGCTCGACAGCGCCAGCGAGCTGCTCGACGCGCTGTACGAGCGCGCCGGCAAGAGCCCGGTCGAGACGGTCCACGCCGATGCGCGCAGCTTCGAGCTGGAACGCCACGACTACGCGCTGTGCCTCGTGCCGATGCAGACCATTCAGCTGCTCGGCGGCGCGTCCGGGCGCAGCCGAGCTGCTCGCCCGCGCCCACGCGCACCTGCGGCCCGGCGGCCTGCTCGCCTGCGCGATCGTCACCGAGCTTGAGCCCTTCGACGCCGAGCGCGAGGGCCACGGGCCGTCTCCCGAGAGCGTCCAGCTCGACCGGGCGCTGTATCTGAGTCGCGCCCTGAGCGTGCGCCTGCAGCGGCGAGCGATACGCATCGAGCGCGAGCGCAACGTGATCCCCTCCTACGCCTCCTCGGCCGGCGCACGTCCCACGCGCGAGCGCAACGTGATCGAGCTCGATCGCGTGAGCGTCGCGCGCCTGTCTCGCGAGGGCCTACGGGCCGGCTTCAAGGACGCCCGCACCCGCTCGATCGCCGCTACCGACGAGCACGTCGGCAGCAGCGTGGTGATGCTCAGTGCCTGACAGTGCCGGCGCATCCGCGGGCGCCCGCACGCTGCGCGTGTGCGCGCTGTACCCCGACCTGATGAACATCTACGCCGACCGCGGCAACCTGATCGTGCTCGAGCGGCGCTGCGCCTGGCGCGGGATCGGCTTCGAGCTGTACGCGAGCAAGCTCGGCGAGCCGCTCGACGGGGAGGCCCACGACCTCTTCTACATCGGCGGGGGACAAGACCGCGACCAGCGACTGTGCGCCGAGGACCTGATTGCGAACAAGCGCGAGGGGCTGCACGCGGCAGCAGCGCGCGGGGCGATCGTGCTCGGCGTCTGTGGCGGCTATCAGCTGCTCGGCCATTCCTACACGCTCGGCGAGGAGGAGATCCCGGGCGTCGGGCTGCTCGACGTCCGCACCGTTCGCGAGGACGGCCCGCGCCTGATCGGCAACGTCGCGATCCGCGTCGGGCTCGACGGTGACCGCGACCAGCGCGTGCTCGCCGGCTTTGAGAACCACGGCGGGCGCACCTACCTCGGCGACGGACAGGCACCGCTCGGGACTGTGTTGAAGGGACACGGCAACGACGGGCGCAGCGGGGTCGAGGGCGCCCGCAGCGCCAGCACGCTCGGCACCTATCTGCATGGGCCGCTGCTGCCGAAGAACGTGTGGTTCGCCGACTGGCTGATCGCTGCCGCGCTGGGAATGCCCGCCGCCGAGCTGGATCCGCTCGACGACGAGATCGAGCAGCGTACGCATCTCAGCGCACGGCACGCCGCCGGCGTCTGAAACCCAAGTGTGCGTCGCAAAGTCGGACTTCATGCGTGGCCGGCGCGGGCCGAGGCGCATAGGATCGCCGCGATGGAGCTGTCCGAGTACCAGCGCCTGGCCAGGCGCACCGCCGAGTATCCGCGCGCCGCGTGGCTCGCCTATCCCGCGCTCGGGCTGGCGGGCGAGGCGGGCGAGGTAGCCGAGCACGCCAAGAAGGCGATCCGCGACGACCGCGGCGAGGTCTCAGATGAGCGCCGAGCGGCGATGTCCAAGGAGCTGGGCGACGTGCTCTGGTATGTCGCCCAGCTGGCCAGCGAGCTGGGGCTCGAGCTGGACGAGATCGCGCGGGCCAATCTCGAGAAGCTGCTCTCGCGCCAGCGCCGCGGCGTGCTCTCGGGCTCCGGCGACGAGCGCTAGGTAGCGACCGCAAAGCGCGCGAAGCGCTCTGCCAGGCGCGCCGGCACGAGCGCACGCACGCGCACTCCCTCGGCGGTGTCCTCGCGCGTGAGCAGGCCCGCCAGCTCGTGCAGCTCCGCCAGGCTGCCACCGTCCGCATAGGGAACCAGCAGCTCCAGCGAGCGCAGCGTGTGGCGAAGCTCGCGCTCGATCCGGCGGCCAAGCTCCTCCAGGCCCTCGCCGTCGACGCCGCTGACCAGCACCGCCTCCGGGTAGCGCAGCCGCAGCTCGTCGCGTCGTTGCTCGTCGAGCAGATCGACCTTGTTCAAGACCAGCAGGCGCGGGCGCTCGCCCGCGCCGATCTCCTCGAGCGTCTGCTCGACCGAGTGCTTCATCAACTCCAGCTGCGCCTCCGGCGCAGAGGCGTCGAGCACGTGCGCCAGCAGCTCCGCGCGGCGCGTCTCCTCGAGCGTCGCCGCGAATGCTTCGACCAGCTGGTGGGGCAGCTTGCTGATGAAGCCGACCGTGTCGGTCAACAGGTGCGCGCGGCCGTCCAGGCGCAGCGTGCGCGTGGTCGGGTCGAGCGTGTGGAACAGGCGGTCGCGCACGCCCACCTCCGAGCCCGTCATCGCGTTCAGCAGCGTCGACTTGCCCGCGTTGGTGTAGCCCACCAGCGCGATCGTCGGCAACGCCGCGCGCTCGCGCTCGGCGCGCTGCACCGCGCGCGTGCCCTTCACGTGCTCCAAGCGCCTGCGCAGCGCCGCGATGCGGTCGCGCGCCAGGCGCCGGTCGGTCTCGATCTGCGTCTCCCCCGGTCCCCTCGTGCCGATGCCTCCGCCGAGGCGCTCGAGGTGGCTCCACAGGCCGCGCATGCGCGCGAGGTTGTAGTCGAGCTGCGCCAGCTCCACCTGCAGCTTGCCCTCCGCGCTGCCCGCGTGGGAGGCAAAGATGTCGAGGATCACCGTCGTGCGGTCGACCACCGGCAGCCCCAGCGCCTCCTCGAGGTTTCGCTCCTGGCGCGCGCTCAGCTCGTCGTCGCAGGCGATCAGGTTCGCATCGCAGGCCAGCGCCGCGGCCTTCGCCTCGGCGACCTTGCCCGGCCCCAGATAGGTGTTCGGGTGCGGCGCCTCGCGGTGCTGGATCATCTCGCCGACCACACCCACGCCCGCCGTACGCAACAGCTCGCCCAGCTCCTGCAGCCCATCGCCCTCCGCCAGCGCCGCGATGCAGAACGCGCGCTGAGCAGCGCGCGCCGTCGGCTCGGTCCCGTTGCGGCTTCCCTGAGGCTGGTGTGAAGCGCCGTGAGGGCGCCCGTTGGTGCTCGAATCCATCCACCTCTCAGTCTAGGACCTCTCGCAACACCGACATGTGAAGTGACCGGCACCACTACGGCTGTAGGGCGACGCGCGAACGGGTCTCCCTGTTCTCTAGCCCAGGGTGCCCAGGCGCTGGACGGCCTCCAGCAGGCGATCGTCGGGGGTCGTCAGCGAGATGCGAAACCAACCCTCCCCCGCCGGGCCATAGACCGCGCCCGGCGTGAGCACCACGCCGGTGCGCTCGATCACGTGCTCGCAGTAGGCCGCCGAGCTGTCAAAGCCCGCCGGCACGGGCGCCCACACGTAGATCGTGCTGCGCGGCGGGCGCACCTTCACGCCGATCGAGTGCAGCGCGTCGCACACCAGGTTGCGCCTGCGCAGGTAGAGCTCGTTCATCGAGGCCACCTCCGCGTCCGCGTCCGGGGAGAGCGCCGCGATCCCCGCCAGCTGCACCGCCTCGAACAGGCCCGAGTCGATGTTCGTCTTCAGCTGCCAATAGGTCTGCACCGCCTCGGCGTTTCCCACTACCACCGCGCAGCGCCAGCCGGTCATGTTGTAGCCCTTCGACAGCGAGAACACCTCGATGCCGACCTCCTTAGCGCCGGGAGTGGCCAGAAACGAGGGCGCGCGGTAGCCGTCGAAGGTGATCTCCGAGTAGGCGTTGTCGTGCACCACCAAGATCTCGTGCTCGCGCGCGAACTCCACCACCTGCTCGAAGAACCCCTCCGGCACCACCGCCCCGGTCGGGTTGTTGGGGTAGTTGAGGAACATCAGCTTCGTCCTCGCCGCCACCTCCGCGTCGATCGCGTCGAGGTTCGGCACGAATCCGCGCTCGGGCTCGAGCGCCATCAGCACCGGCTCGCCGCCCGCCAGCCACGGGCCGCCCGTGTAGACGGGGTAGCCCGGGTCGGCCGCGAGGGCGTAGTCGCCGGGGTCCAGGAACGCCAGGTTGAGGTTGAAGATCGCCTCCTTGGCGCCGATCGCCGGGATGATCTCGCGCTCGCGGTCGAGCATCACGTCGAAACGGCGCTGATAGAAGTCCGACACCGCTTCGCGGAAGTCGTCGCGGCCGCGGTTGGAGGGGTAGCGGTGGGTCTCGGCCTCCGTCACCGCCTCCTGCATCGCCTCGACCACCAGCGCCGGAGTGGGCCGGTCGGGGTCGCCGATGCCGAGGCTGATCACGTCCACGCCCGCCGCACGCTTCTCTGCGATCGTGCGCTCCAGCTGGGCGAACGCGTATGGCGGGATGCGCTCCAGGCGCTTACTCGGTCTCATGCAGCTCCTTTTCGAAGTCCTCGCTGATCGCGCCCGCGAACACCGGGCGCGCCCAGCCTGTCAGGTTCACGCGCAGGTCCTCCCCCACCTCCACCTCCAGCTCGCCACCGTCGAGCGCCACCGTCACGCGCCTGGAGCGCTGGTGCGCAGGGGCAGTGCGTTCCTGGAGGTAGGCGACCGCTGCGCCGGTCGCGCCCGTGCCGGAGGAGAGCGTCTCCCCCACGCCGCGCTCGAAGATCCGCGCGCGGATGCGCGCGTTGGCGCGGGCGTCCTGCGCTCCCTCCAGCTCGGTGTACCAGGAGACGTTCGTGCGGTTCGGGAACTGTCCGTCGCCTTCGATCCGCGGCCCGATCGCCGGCAGCTCGAGCGCCATCAGCTGATCTAGCGACTCCACGTGGATCGCGCACTGCGGGTTGCCGATCGAGACATGGCGAAAGGCCCATATGCGTCCCGCCGAGCTGACCTCGCCGCGCCCGTCCGGAGGGCCGCTGGGGAAGTCACCCGAGTAGAGCTTGGCCAAGCCCATGTCCACGCGGCAGGTGTCAGCGCCCGTGATCTGCGGGCGGATCTCGCCGGCCTTGGTGCGGATCGAGAAGCTGTCCTGTTGCGTCCAGCCGCGGCGTCGCAGGTACAGGATCGCCTCGCGCGCGCCGTTGCCCGACAGCTCCGCCTCCGAGCCGTCGGGATTGAAGATGCGCAGGTCCGCCACGGTGTCCGGGTCCTCGCTCGCGCAGAGCAGCAGCACGCCGTCGGCGAACACGCCGAGGTGCCCGGCACAGAGCTTGCGGATGCGCGCCGGGGTCAGCTCGAAGGCGAGCTGGTCGCGCTCCACGATCAGGTAGTCGTTGCCGAGCGCCTGCCACTTCTCGAATCTCATCGTCCCCATCAGGCGCCGGAGTCTAGGATCTCGCGCGCCACAGCAGCAGGGTCGCGTCCCGTCACGTCGATCGTCCGCACGCCCGCGAGCTTGCGCATCCAGGTCAGCTGGCGCTTGGCGTAGTTGCGCGTGCGCTGCTTCATCCGCTGCGCATCCCCCGCCAGCAGCTCGTCGAAGCCGAGCGCCTTGCGCGCCGTCTGCGAGGCGCCCGCAGCGTGCGCGCGGAGGACCTCCTGCGTGGCGCCCGCCGCGATCATCTCCTCCACGCGCGCGTCGATCGACGCGTACAGCGCCTCGCGATCCATCACCAGGCCCGCCAGCAGCGTTGGATGGCGCAGCTCCTCGCTCCACAGCTGCGAGGGACCCTCGGGTGGCTCCAGCTCACCCAGCTCCAGCAGCTCGAGCGCGCGCACGATCCGCCGCCAGTCGTTCGGCTCGATGCCCTCCGCCGCCCACCGCGCACGTTCGGCCAAGCGCGCGTGCAGGACCCGCGGCCCGTCGCTCTGGAGTGTCGCCATCAGGCTCTCGCGCAGACCCTCCGGTGGCGGCGGGCGCAGTTGCAGCTCAGCCAGAGCCGCACGCAGGTAGAGGCCCGTGCCGCCCACCACGATCGGACGCCGGCCCTGCTCCAGCAGGGCGTCGATCTCAGCATGCGCGAGCTGCGAGTACTCGCCCACGCTGAACGTCGCATCGACCGGCACGAACGACACCAGCCGGTGCTCCAGGCGCGCGCGCTCGGCCGCCGAGGCCACGCCCGTCAGCGTCCGCAGACCCGTGTACACCTGCAGCGCGTCGGCCGAGACCGCCACCGGATCCTCGCCGCCGGCGCGCAGCAGATCGGCCAACGCCACCGCCACTGCCGTCTTGCCAACCCCGGTGGGCCCGAACAACGCGATGATCCGCATGTGGGTAGGGTCACAGCTCGTGAAGATCGCCGGCTCCACCGTGCTTCTCACCGGCGCCACCGGCGGCATCGGCCACGCGCTCGCTCGTGCTCTGCGCGCGCGCGGCGCCACGCTGGTCCTGACCGGACGTCGCAGCGAGGTGCTGGACGCGCTCGCCGCCGAGCTGGGCGCGCGCGCGCTGTCGGTCGACCTCAGCGAGGCCGCCGAGCTGGACCGGCTCGTAGCCGACGCGGGCGATGTCGACATCCTCGTCGCCAACGCCGCCCTGCCCGCCACCGGCACGCTCGACTCGTTCACGATGGCCGAGATCGACCGTGCGCTGGCCGTCAACCTGCGCGCGCCGATCGCCCTCGCCCACGCGCTCTCGCCGGCGATGATCGCGCGCGGGCGCGGGCACCTGTCGTTCATCTCCTCGCTCAACGGCAAGGCCGCCACCCCGCAGACCGCGATCTACAACGCCACCAAGTTCGGCCTGCGCGGCTTTGCCACCGCGCTGCGCGCCGACATGCGCGCCCATGGCGTCGAGGTCTCAGCCGTCTTCCCCGGCTTCATCCGCGACGCCGGCATCTTCGCCGACGCGGGCGTCGAGCTGCCGCCGGGGATCGGCACGCGCTCGCCCGAGGACGTCGCCCGTGCGCTGATCGGCGCGATCGAGCGCAACCGCGCCGAGGTCGATGTAGCGCCGCTGACGCTGCGCTTCGGCTCCGCCTTCGCCGGTCTCGCCCCCGACCTGGCCGCCAACTTCAGCCGCAGGCTCGGCGCACACAAGATCGCCGCGGAGATGGCCGCAGCCAACAAAGGCAAACGCTGAACGCAGGCGCCTGGAAGGTCCGGCGCCTGGACGGTCGGGCGCCTAGAAGAGGACCTGCTGCAGCGGCTCGGGCGTCGCGCGGCGCTGCTCGGCGGACGCAATGGGGCGCTCGATTCGCTCGCCCATCGACCTGAAGCTACCGGGCGCCGAGCCGCGCCTTCGCACCAGCCGCGCCAGGCGGACACGCTCCTGCTTCGGCGCATATGCGCCGCGCCGGTAGAGCTCCCGGTAGCGCGGCACGAGATCGGGTCGCTGCGTGGCGAGCCAGCCCATGAACACCTCGCGCACCTCGCCGCGCAGGTGCAGCGCCAGGCCGCCGATGCTCGTCGCGCCCGCCTGCTCCGCCAGCGCGAGCAGCGGCTCCACCTGGTGGGGCGCGTCGTTGATCCCCGGCATCAGCGGCGCGATCAGCACGCCCGTCGGGATCCCCGCGCGGTTCAGCTCCGCCACCGCCTCCAGGCGCGCTCGCGGGCTGGGGGTGTGTGGCTCGGTCGAGCGCCACGCCTTCTCGTCGAGCGTCGGAATCGACAGGCACGCGCTGAAGCTCGCCCGCTCTGCGATTTCGAGCATCACGTCGAGGTCGCGCAGCAGCAGCGGCGACTTGGTCAGCACCGAGCAGGGGTTGCCCGCGTCGCGCAGCGCTTCGAGGATGCCCCGCGTCAGCCGGTAGCGGCCCTCGACCCACTGGTAGGGATCGGTGTTGGTCCCCAGCGCGACGTGCTCGCCCTTCCACGACGGCCGGGCCAGCTCGCCGCGCAGGACCTCCGGCGCGTTGACCTTGACCACGATCTCGCGCTCGAAGTCGCGGCCCGCGTCGAAGTCGAGGTACTTGTGCGTTGGGCGAGCAAAACAGAAAATGCACGCATGCGTGCAACCTCGATACGGGTTGACCGTCCAGCGGAAGGGCATGCGCGACTGCTCCGGCACTTTGTTGAGCGCCGACTTGGCGTTGACCTCGTAGAAGCGCACGTCGAGCGCCTCCGGTGCCCGGAAGCGACGCACCGCGGCGGGATCCCGGTATCCAGGGAGCTGGCGCTGCTCCTCCCCGTCGATGGTCTGGTCGCTCCAGCGCACGAACATATGTTCGCATAGGTTGCGGACGCCGTCAACGGTCGGCGCTGCCCGCCTGGGTCTTTACAGCTCGATCACGCTGCGGATGCCGTCCTGGGCCTGCATCAGCTCGAAGCCGACGTTGACCTGATCGAGGGAGATCCTGTGCGAGATGAAGGGGTCCACGTCGATCTGACCGTCGAGGTAGCGCGCGATCAGCTCGGGCACGTCCTCGCGTCCCTTCAGGCCGCCGAACGATGAGCCGCAGACGCGCCTGCCGGTGATCAGCAGGCGCGGAATCACATCGAGCGTCTCGCCCCGTCCGGCGACACCGCAGACGGTGCACAGGCCCCAGCCCATGCGCGCCGCCTCGAGTGCCTGGCGCATCACCGCCACGTTGCCGGTGGCCTCGAAGGTGTAGTCGGCGCCGAAGCCGTCAGTCATCTCGAGGATCCGCTCGACGGAGTCCGCTCCGCCGATCATCACGTCGGTCGCGCCCTGCCCGCGCGCGAGCTCCAGGCGCTCGGGCGAGAGGTCCACGCACACGATCCGCTCGGCGCCCTGCAGGCGCGCGCCGGCGACCGCCCCCAGCCCGACCATTCCGGCGCCGAAGATCACGCAGGTCGAGCCCTCGCGCACGGCCGCCGTCTTGATCGCTGCGCCGAGCCCGGTCGACAGGCCGCAGGCGAACAGGCAGGCACGATCGAGCGGCGCCTCGCGGTCGATGCGCGCGAGCGCGATCTCGGGCATGACCGTGTACTCGGCGAACGTCGATGTGCCCATGAAGTGGCGCAGCGGCTCGCCCCCGCGCGAGAGGCGCGTGGTTCCGTCGGGAAGGTGGCCGAGGCTCTGCTGCTCGCGGATCGCCAGGCACAGGTTCGTCAGAGGGCTCGTGCAGTGCACGCACTCGCCGCACTGCGGCGAGAACAGCGTCACCACGTGATCGCCCTCGCGCACGAGCGAGACACCCTCGCCGCAGCGCTCCACGACCCCCGCGCCCTCGTGTCCGAGCACCGCCGGCGCGTAGCCCGAGGGGTCGGCGCCCGAGGCGCTGTACATGTCGGTGTGGCAGACGCCGCAGGCGACCAGCCGCACGAGCACCTCGCCCGGACGCGGCTCGGCCAGCTCGACCTCCTGCACGACCAGCGGCTCTCCGAACTCCTCGAGGACCGCCGCGCGGATCCTCACCGGCTCACACAGCCGCCCGTGCCAGCAGACGCTCCTCGCCCGCGAGCGTCTGGCTGGTCGCCTCGAGGATCTCCACGTCGGTCAGCTCGCCGGGCGCAGCTAGGCCCGAGAAGTTCACGACCTTGTTGTGGCGGGTGCGTCCGCGCAGGCGCTCGGGATCGGTGCGCGAGGTTCCCTCCACGAGCACCTCGACCGTGCGGCCGACGAAGCGCTGTGCGCGCTCGCGCGCCTGACCCTGGACGAGATCGACCAGCCGCGCCATCCGCTCGACCTTCACCGGATGCGCCACCACGCCGTCCTCGATGCCCGCCGCCTCGGTGCCGCGGCGGGGCGAGAAGATGAACGTGAACGCGCTGTCGTAGCGGACCTCGCGCACCACCTCGAGCGTTTCAGCGAAGTCCTGCTCGCTCTCGCCGGGAAAGCCGACGATGATGTCTGTCGTCAGCGACGCGTCGGGTACGTGCTCGCGGATCATCGCCACGCGATCCATGTAACGGGCGCGATCGTAGGTGCGGCGCATCGCCTTGAGCACCCTGCTCGACCCCGACTGCAGCGGCAGGTGGATGTGCTCGCACACGCTCGCAAGCTCCGCGTGCGCGCGGATCACGTCCTCGCGCATGTCCTTGGGATGCGGACTGGTGTAGCGGATGCGCTCGATCCCGTCGATCGCGTCCAGCACCCCGAGCAGCTCCGCGAAGCTCGCGCGCTCGCGTAGGTCGCGCCCGTAGGAGTTCACGTTCTGCCCGAGCAGCGTCACCTCCAGCACGCCGTCCGCCGCCATCGCCTCGACCTCTCCCACCAGCTCCTTCAGCGGTCTGCTGACCTCGCGGCCGCGCGTCGAGGGGACGATGCAGTATGAGCAGGCGCAGTTGCAGCCCACACTGATCTGAAGCCAGCCCTGGAAGCGCCGCTCGCGACGTGCGGGGAGGTGGCCGGTGAAGCCCTCGAACTCGAAGAAGCCCTGGGCTGTGAGCGAGTCGCTCGTCAGGAACTCGGCGAGCTTGTGTACCTGGCCGGGTCCAAACGCCACGTCGACGAACGGAAAGCGCTCGAAGACCTCGTCCTTCAACGACTGAGCCCAGCATCCGCCCACCCCCACGACACGCTCGGGGGATTCGCGCTTCAGCCGTTTGGCCTCACCCAGGTGGGCGAGGAAGCGACTGTCGGCCGACTCGCGAATCGAGCAGGTGTTGAACAGGATCAGATCCGCCTCGGCGCGCTCCGGCGCCTCGCTGTAGCCAAGCGACTCGAGCATGCCCTTCATCCGCTCGGAGTCGTGCTCGTTCATCTGACAGCCGAACGTCGTCAGGTGGTAGCGCTTCATCGGCACAGGGTACTCGCGCCGCTCCAGAGAAACCGAGGACAAGGCATCCGTGCCGTGTCCGCGGTCCGCCAGGCGGCGCACCGAACGCCCTCTCCCCAGTTCGTCCGGCGCTTCAGCCGCATGGCAAGCGGCCAGCCATCCCCTCACATGATGACCGTCGCAGCTTGAAGATGCTCGTGCTCGATGCCGCTAGGCGGCGGCCACCGCCGGTTCGCTGACGATCGGCGCCGGCACGTCCTTGTCGCGGTCGATCGGCGTCACCAGATCCTTGCCCAGGTTCAACGCCGCATAGATCTTGTCTTCGATCTCCTTCGCGATCGAGGGGTTCGCGTCGAGATGGGCCTTGGCGTTGCTGCGCCCCTGTCCGAGACGATCGTTGCCATAGGAGAAGAACGAGCCCGACTTTGAGACGATGTTGTGCTCAAGACCGAGGTCGATCAGGCAGCCCGAGGTCGATATCCCCTTGCCGAACTCGATGTCGAACTCCGCCTGGCGGAACGGCGCGGCGACCTTGTTCTTGACGACCTTGACGCGCACGCGGTTGCCAACGGCCTCGGTCCCGTCCTTGAGCGTCTCGATGCGCCTGATGTCCAGACGCTGGGAGGCGTAGAACTTCAGCGCCCGACCGCCCGGCTGGGTCTCGGGCGAGCCGAACATGACGCCGACCTTTTCGCGGATCTGGTTGGTGAGGATGCAGAGCGTCTGCGTGCGATTCAGGTTCCCGGCCAGCTTGCGCATCGCCTGGGACATCATCCGTGCCTGCGCGCCGACGGTCTGGTCGCCCATCTGCCCCTCCAGCTCCACCCGCGGCGTCAGCGCGGCGACCGAGTCGATCGCGACGACGTCCACCGCACCGGAGCGCACGAGCATGTCGGCGATCTCGAGCGCCTGCTCGCCGTAGTCGGGCTGGGAGACGAGCAGCTCGTCGATGTCAACGCCGATCGTCTTCGCATAGAGCGGGTCCATCGCGTGCTCGGCGTCGATGAACGCGCAGACGCCCCCGAGCTTCTGCGCCTCGGCGAGCACGTGGTAGATCAGCGTCGTCTTGCCGGAGGACTCCGGGCCGTAGACCTCGACGATGCGTCCTCGCGGCACGCCGCCGATCCCGAGTGCGAGGTCGAGCGACAGCGATCCCGTCGGGATCGCGTCGCAGCGCACCTGCGCCCCCTCGTCGCCCATGCGCATGACCGACCCCTTGCCGAACTCGCGCTCGATCTGGGTGAGCGCGCCCTGCAGAGCGGCGTCGCGCGCCTTGGCTGCCTTCTCCTGATCGGTCACGGGCATGGTCTAACTCCTCCGGTTCGCAGTTGGAGAGAGCAAAGTAGACCGCCGCTCGGACGGAACAGCTGTTCGTATCCGCTCCCGCCACGTTCGTCCACGGAGCGTGGGCGCTGGCGATCTGCCTCGCGCTGCTGCCGGCGCCGGCGGTACCGCTCAAGCGCCGATCAGCGCGCGGCGCAGGAGGTGCATCGCAATCGTGGTGGCGCGCTCGCGAACGTCGGCCCGTCCTCCCGGCAGGCTGACCGAGCGCGTCAGCGGCGCGTGCCCGGCAAGCTCTACGCTGATCCAGACGAGCCCCACGGGCTTCTCCTCGCTACCGCCCCCCGGGCCGGCCACGCCGGTCACGCCCACGCCCACGTCCGCCCCGAGGCGCTCACGCGCGCCGGCTGCGAGCGCCTCGGCCACCTCGCCCGAGACCGCCCCGTGCGTCGTTATCAGCCTCTCCTCGACGCCGGCGAGCGCGACCTTGACCTCGTCTGCGTAGGCGACGATCGCTCCCTTGACATAGTCGGAGGAGCCGGGCAGCTCGGTCAGCCGAGCCGCCAGCAGCCCGCCGGTGCAGGACTCGGCTGTGGCGACGCTCGAGCGCGCGTCGCGCAGCAGCGCGGCGACCTGCTGATCGATCGTGCTCCCGTCCTCGGAGAACAGCGTGTCTGCGTGCCTGGCGCGCACGACGCCCGCGAACTGCTCGTACACGCCCGCCGCCGCGGGCTCGTAGCGCGTCACGACCTCCACCTCGCCCCGTTTCAGGCAGGTGGTCACCTCGATCGCCGACAGGTCGACTCCCTCGCGTTCGGCGCTCCGCAGCGTCTCGGCGATCTCCGACTCGGGGATGCCGAACAGCCGCAGCGTGCGCTGCTCGAGCACGCTCGCACCGCTCAGCGCCACGCGCAACTCGTCTGTTGCCACGGCGGCGTGCCACATCGGCTGCAGCTCGCGTGGCGGGCCCGGCAGCACCACCACGGTCAGCCCGGCGCCGGGTTGCGCCGGGCCGACGACCAGGCCCGGCGCGGTTCCGACCGGCTCGAGCACGCTCGCCCCGTGCGGGACCGTGGCCTGCTTGCGGTTCGCCACCGCGATCGCCTCGGGATCGATGTCGGGCCAGCGTTTCATCAGTGGACGCACAATCGCCGCGATGCGCTCGGCCAGCGCCGTGTCCAGCTCCATCTCGCGTCCCTGGAAGCCGCCGACCACCTCGGCGGTCAGATCGTCCGCGGTCGGCCCCAGCCCACCGCTGGTCACGACCACGTCGACCGCCTGCTCGCGCATGAAGGAAAGTGCGGCGAGCATGTCCCGCGGGCGATCCCCGACGATCGTCGTGTAGGCGATGTCGACGCCCAGCTCGCGCAGACGTTCGGCGAGCCACGGCCCGTTGCGATCGCTGACCCTGCCGGTGAGTACCTCGGTGCCGGTGACGAGGATGCCGGCGCGAGCGCTCACGATGAGCTCGATTTGCACGTCGGCAGCTGGGCGCTCGCCAGCGGCTGGCGCCCGGACGCCTTGGTGATCGAGTACCCGATCGCCCCGCTCGAGGCCGCGACCGTGCGCGCGATACCGTCGACGTACATCCTCACCGAGCTGTTGCCGAGGGTGATCTGAAAGCGCCTGGCGTGGTAGGTGGGCGTGCTCTTGCCGGGCTGCAGGTCGATCCCCGGGATCACCTTGCGGCCGTTGTCGCCGATCAAGCAGACGTACACCACGCCACTCGGACGTAGCGACAGCGCCACGAGCGGGGACGTGGCGCTGCCATGGCTAGAGGAGTGGTGGGATTTGCCGGCCGCGTGCTTGCGCGCGGCCGGGACGGTGGCCGTGCTCGAGACATGTTTGGAGGGGGAGCCGTTGCCGCTGAGGAGCAGGATCACCAGCGCGACGATGATCAGGCCGACGATGCTCACGGCTGCGACATAGCCGCGCGAGGGGCCGCTCGGCGTGCTGCGCCGACGCTGGCGCTGCGGCGTGGAGACGATCGGCTCGAGCATCGCGTCGCTCGGTCGCTCGTGGTGCAGGCGATACTCCTCCACTAGCGACTTCCCGTCGAGGCCGAGAGCATCGGCGTAGGTACGCAGAAAGCTCTTGACGAACGTCGGCCCGGGAAGCAGACCCCACTCTTCGTTCTCGAGCGCGCGCAGGTACTTCGCGCGGATCTTGGTCGTGGCCTCGATCTCCGACACGTCGATGCGCGCGCGCATACGCGCCTCGCGTAGCGTTGCTCCGATCTCGGGCATCTAGGCCAGAGGCTAGTCGCTGACGGGCGTAGCGGACTCGCTGAGCGCCGCCAGCACGCGTGGGAGGTCGGCCTCGGTGATCAGGACCTGGCGCGGCTTGGACCCCTCATAGCCCGAGATCACGCCGCGACGCTCGAGCATGTCGATCATCCGCCCGGCCCTGGTGTAGCCCAGGCGCAGGCGGCGCTGGAGCATCGAGGTGGAGGCGGTCTGCATCTCGGCGACCAGCCTGATCGCGTCGGTCAGCAGCGGATCCTCGTCGGGGTCGAACTCATCCGGAGCGCCCTCTGGAGTCTCGGGCTCGACCTGCTCGAGCAGCTCCTCGCGCAGCTCCGGCTCGCCCTGGCGGCGCCACAGGTCGGTCAGCTTGGCGATCTGGCCCTCGTCGATGTAGGCGCCCTGGATGCGTTGCAGGCGCGAGCTGCCGACCGGGCTGAAGAGCATGTCGCCCTGCCCGAGCAGCGACTCGGCGCCGTTCTGGTCGAGGATCACGCGCGAGTCGGTCTGTGAGGAGACGGCGAAGGCGATGCGCGAGGGGACGTTGGCCTTGATCATGCCCGTGATCACGTCCACGCGTGGGCTCTGCGTGGCGAGCACGAGGTGAATGCCGACGGCCCTGGCCTTCTGGGCGAGGCGGATGATCGAGTCCTCGACGTCGGCCGGGGCGACCATCATCAGATCGGCGAGCTCGTCGATCACGCAGAGGATGTAGGGCAACGACGGTTCGCCGCGCTTGGCGCGCGAGCGGTTGAGCTCGATCAGGCTGCGGGTCCGCGAAAGCGACATGATCCCGTAGCGCTGCTCCATCTCCTTGACCAGGTTTTGCAGCGCGTTGGCGGCCATCCGCGGGCTCGTGATGACCGGTGTGAGCAGGTGTGGGATCGACTCGTAGTGGTTGAGCTCTACCTGCTTGGGGTCGACGAGCACGAGCCGCACGTCGCGCGGGGTGGCGCGCAGCAGCACGCTGGCGAGCATCGCGTTGATCGCGCCGGACTTGCCCGCGCCGGTCGTGCCGGCGACCAGCAGGTGGGGCATCTTCGCGAGATCCGCGCCGATCGCCTTGCCGGCGACGTCCTTGCCGAGCCACACGGTCAGCGGTGACCAGTCCTTCGGCGGCTCCTGGAAGACGTCGCCCAGGCGTACCATGCGCCGGTGCGCGTTTGGCACCTCGACGCCGACGGCCTGCTTGCCGGGTATCGGCGCGAGGATGCGGATGTCGGTGGCCGCCAGGGCGTAGGCGAGGTCGTCCTTGAGCTGGGCGACCTTGCCGACCTTGATGCCGGGTGCGAGGCGCAGCTCGTAGCGCGTGATGTGCGGCCCGGCGACGGTGCCGATCACCTTGGCCTGCACGCCGAAGTGGCCGAGCGCCTCGACCAGGCTGATCGCGGTGCGCTCCTGTCCGGCGGTGTCGGGACGGGTCTGCTCGGCGGTCGAGCGCGTCAGGAGCTTGTTGGCGTCGGGACGCTCCCAGACGAAGTCCGGGTCGTCGGTGACCGCGCCGCGCAGTCGGCCCTGGGGCGTCAGATCGGCCGGGTCGGCGTGGGCCACCCCGGCGATCTGCTCGTCCTCGTCGGGCTCCGGGGTGTCGGGAATCTCCTCGGGTTCCGGGGCGGACGGTTCGTGGGGCGCCTCCGCCTCCGGGTCTGGCTCCTCCGGCTCCACCCCCCAAGGCGCCTCGACGCCCTCGGAGGCCGCGGCCGCCGCCGCGTCCGCCCAGTCGCGTGAGGGCGCCTCCACGTGGGTGGCGCGCACGATCAGCTCGCTGTCGGGCTCGGGCGGGCGCAGCGGGAAGCCGCGTTCATCCTCGCCGAGCCCGCCGGCCGCCGGTCGCGGAGCGCGCGCCGGCTCGGGACGCTGTTTGAGGCTTCGCATCATGTTCGTCGTGTCCACCAACCCGGTCCCGGTCGCACGCAGCACGCTCGCAAGCGAAGCGCCTGTGATCAGGATCACGCCGGCGAGCAGCAGGAAGACCACGAGGATGTTCACGCCCACGTCCTGGATCAGCCGGTGGGCGCCCTCGTAGAGGGCCTGACCGATCACGCCGCCGTGGCTCTGCAGGTGCGCGGAGATCCAGGCCTGCCCGTCGCGGCCCGGGCTCGAGCTGATTCCGAGCGTTCCCGCGGCCAGAGCCAGGGTGATCGATGCGAACAGGCACACCGATCCGGTGCGCAACGGGCGCAAGGCCGGCAGCACCGGGCGCATCAACAGCACGCCGCCGCCGAGCACGAGCGCCACGGGGACGAGCACGCGTGCGCGCCCGAGCGTCCAGCCGAGCGCCACCGCCACGCCATGGCCGCCGCGGCCGCCGTTCCAGCCGCCGTAGAGCACGAAGCCCATGAAGATCCCGATCGCGACGAGCGCCAGACCGATGATGTCGCGCTGGCGCTGGTCGAGCGTCGGCAGGCGCGGCGGGCCCTGCCCGAACAGTCCCCCTCCCCTGCGCGCGCGCCTGGAGCGCCGGCGCGAGCGCGCACGCGAGGCGGGCTTTCGCGCAGCCGGTTTGCGGGCAGGGGCACGTTTGCGGGTCGCAGCCATCCCGCGCAACTTCGACGCCGGCGCCCCGGAACCTGCCTCGGGGCCTTACCATCGCTTTACACCAGCGAGTTACATAAAGACCCATGACCGACTTCTCTCGCGCCCCACGGGTCCTAGTCGTCGAGGACGACGAGGACATCGCCCAAGCCCTCCAGCGCTCGCTGCGCATGGAGGGCTACGACGTGCGCACCGCCGCAGACGGCCAGGATGCGCTCGAGCAGGGCCGCGGCTTCGCCCCGGATCTCGTGATCCTCGACCTCGGCCTGCCGAAGGTCGACGGCCTCGATGTGGCGCGTTCGCTGCGAGCCGACGACGACGTTCCGATCCTGATCCTGACCGCGCGCGACGCGCTCGAGGCGCGCGTGGAGGGTCTCGACGCGGGCGCCGACGACTACCTGGTCAAGCCGTTTGAGCGCCAGGAGCTTTTGGCGCGCATGCGAGCGCTGCTGCGCCGACGCCCGCCGCGCGGCTCGGCGCCGCTGCGCGTGGGCGACCTGACGCTGAACGCGGACACCCACGAAGTCGTGCGCGGCGAGCGCTCGATCGAGTTGACCCAGCGCGAGTTCGAGCTGCTCGAGTACCTGATGCGAAACGAGCGCATCGTGATCTCACGCCAGCGCCTGCTCGACGAGGTCTGGGGCTATGACCCATTCTCGACCACCAACACGATCGAGGTGTTCGTCTCCAACCTGCGACGCAAGCTCGAGGCCGAGGGCGACCCGCGCCTGCTGCACACGATTCGAGGGGCGGGCTACGTCCTTCGGGCTTAGGCCGATCGAGTCCCTCAAGCGGGGCATCGGTCGCCTTTCGGCGAGCTTCGACAGGCTGCCGATCCGCACCCGCCTCGCCGGTGTATCGGCGCTTTTGACGTTCGTGATCCTGTGCGCGTTCGCGGTCGCGATCGGCTCGCTGACCGTGCACCGGATCCGCAACGACTTCAACAACCAGGTCAACAACGCGGCCAGCCGCCTGCCCGACGTGCTGCAGATCACGGCGACCTCCGAATCGATCAAGATCGAACCGGCGCTGAGCGACTTCGCCTCCGACGCCGACCATGCGGTCATCAAGGTTCTCACGGTCGATGGCACGATCGTCGATCAGGCGCCGCGCGGCGCGCCGAACTTCGGTGCGCCGCGGATGCAGAGCCCCGTGAACGTCAACGGCTACCGGGTGGTCAGCCGGCCCGCGGTGGTCTTCGAGAACGGTCTCGCGCGGGGCAGGGTGATCATCCAGTACGGCGAGCGCCTCGCCGACAACGAGGCGACGGTGAAACGCGTCGAGCTGGGTCTGCTGATCGGTGTCCTGATGGGCTCTGGCTTTGCGCTGCTCGCAGGGATGGCGATCGCGCGCAGAGCGATGAAACCGATCGCTCAACTCACGCAGACCGCGGCGGAAATCGCGCGCACGCGTGACCCCTCGCGCGGCGTGCCGCAATCGGAGGCCGACGACGAGGTCTCTGAGCTGGCGCGAACGCTCGAGGGCATGCTGCGCGAGCTCGACGCGGCGCGTGGTGAGAGCGAGGCGATGCTCACCCGTCAACGACGATTCGTAGCCGACGCCTCGCACGAGCTGCGCACCCCGCTGACGAGCGTGCTGGCGAACCTCGAGCTGCTGGCCGAATCGCTGCACGGCGACCAGGGCGACGCGGCGCGCTCGGCGCTTCGCTCCTCGCAGCGCATGCGCAGGCTGGTCGCCGACCTGCTGCTGCTGGCGCGCACGGATGCCGCGCGCATCGTCGCGCGCGAGCCCTGCGACCTGGCCCAGATCGTGGTCGAGGCGGCGGGTGAGCTTGGGCCGGTGAGCGCCGAGCACGAGATCGTGCTGGACGTACACCCCGCGATCGTCGAGGGCGCCCGCGACGACTCCACCGCCTGACGATCAACCTGCTCGAGAACGCCCTGCGCCACACGCCATCCGGCACCGAGATCCGCGTCTCGACCGCGACCGGCGCCGATGGACAGGTGCAGCTCGTCGTCGAGGACGACGGCCCAGGCGTCCCCGAGCAGCTACAGGCGACTCTGTTCGAGCGCTTCGTGCGTGGCGCGGGCGACCGCGGCGGCTCGTTCGGGCTCGGCCTCGCGATCGTCCACGCGGTCGCGGTCTCACACGGCGGCAGCGTCAGCCTGCAGTCGACGCCGCACAGCGGCGGCGCGCGCTTCGCCGTGCGCCTGCCCGCCTACTCAGACCTCGACAACGACCGGGAGCACCATCGGCCGGCGCTTGAGACGGTCATAGACTAGCTTTGCGAGGTCGTCATGCAGGGTCTGTTGGAGCAGGTCGACCTCCCTGATTTCCTCGCGCGCGGCGCGGCGCAGCGACACATCGACGGCGCCGCGGATCTCGGAGAGCAGCTCATCGGCCTCGTCCAGGAAAGGCACGCCCCGGAAGATCACCTCCGGATCGGCGACCTGGGAGCCGTCCTGCTCGGCGATCGTGACCACGACGATGAAGATCCCATCGGCCGAGAGCATCCGCCGGTCGCGCAGCGCGACGTCGGCCATGTCGCCGATCTCGACGCCGTCGACGAAGATCATCCCCGACTCCTCGTGCTCGCCGAAGCGCGCGCCGCGCTCGTCGATGTCCAGCGGCAGGCCGTTCTCGCCCTGGAAGATGTCCTCCGGCGCCACGCCCACCGCCTCTGCCAGCTGGGCGTGCAGGCGCAGGCGCTTGAAGTCGCCGTGGAAGGGCATCACGTAGCGTGGCTTGACGAGGTTCAGCATCAGCTTGACCTCCTCGGCGTAGCCGTGGCCGGAGGCGTGCACGGGGGCCTCGCGGGGGGTGATCACGTCACAGCCGATGTGGTAGAGGCGATCGATCGTCTCGTTGACCGCGCGCTCGTTGCCGGGAATCGGCGTGGCCGAGAAGACGACCGTGTCGCCACTCTTGAGCTGCACCTGCGGGTGGTCGCGATAGGCCATGCGCCGCAGCGCCGAGAGCGGCTCGCCCTGGGATCCCGTGGAGATGATCACGACGCGCTCGTCGGGGAAGTCGCCGATCTCGCGCGGCCCGACGAGCAGGCCGTCCGGGACCTCGATGTGCCCGAGGTTGCGCCCGATACCGACGTTCTTGCGCATCGAGCGTCCCACCAGCGCGACCTTGCGGTCGAGCGCGTGGGCGGCGTCGACAACCTGCTGGACACGGTGGATGTTGGAGGCGAAGCTCGTCACCACGATCCGTCCCTCGCAACGCGCGAAGACCTCCTCGAGGTGCGGGCCGACCACCGACTCCGACGGTGAGAAGCCGGGCCGATCGACGTTGGTCGAGTCTCCGCACAGCAGCAGTACGCCTTCACGACCCAGCTCGGCCAGCCGCGAGACGTCGGCGGGCGGTCCGTCGACGGGGGTCTGGTCGAACTTGTAGTCGCCGGTGATCAGCACGGTGCCGAGCTCGGTGCCGAGTGCGACGGCGCTGGCATCGGGGATCGAATGGGTCATGTGCACCAGCTCCAGCGAGAACGGACCCAGCTCGACCGTTTCGCCAGGTTCGATCTCGTTCAGCTCGACGTTGCGCAGCTTGTGCTCGTCGAGCTTGGAGCGCGCCATCGCCATCGTCAGCGCGCCGCCGTAGACGGGTGCCCGCAGGCGGTCGCCGAGGTCGCGCAGGACCCAGGGCAGCGCGCCGAGGTGGTCCTCGTGCCCGTGGGTGATGACGATCGCCTCGACGTCCTCGGCGCGCTCGCGCAGGTAGGAGAAGTCAGGCAGGACGAGGTCGATGCCGACCATCTCGGGGGTCGGGAAGCGCAGGCCCACGTCGACGACCACGATCCGCCCGTCCTGCTCGACGACGGTCATGTTCTTGCCGATCTCTCCCAGCCCTCCGAGGGGCAGGACGCGCAGCTTTGAGCTCACGCGGGAGCGCCCGCTGAGCGATCTACGATCGGTAGGCCGTGGTGTTCGAGCATCGCGCGCACAGCGGCGGTCTCCTGCTCGGTGGCCTCCACCAGCGGCAGCCGCAGCCCTCCGACCTCGTGACCGAGCAGGTTGAGCGCGGCCTTGGTGCAGGTGGGGTTGGAGGTCAGGAACAGCGTCTCGTAGACGTCCTGCAACGACTCGTCGAGCTCGGCCCGCCGCTCCGGTTCGTCGAGCATCCGGCGCATCTCGCTGCCGACCAGATGGCTGGCGACGGAGATCACGCCGGCGCCGCCGAGCTCGAGCGTACGGAGGAAAGTCGAATCGTCGCCTGCGTAGAGGTCGAGGCCGTCGATCATCTGCAGCTCCTGGGCGTTGGCCTGCTTGACCCCTGCCACACCCTCGATCTGGGCGAGCTCGGCGAGCAGGTCGGGAGGGATGTTGGTGGCGGTCCGCCCGGGGATGTTGTAGAGCAGGACCGGCTTGTCGGTGGCTGCGGCGACCGCTTCGTAGTGGCGGGTGAGCCCGAGACGGCTGGGGCGGTTGTAGTAGGGGGTGACCGACAGCATCGCATCGGCGCCAAGCTCGCTGGCGCGTTCGGTCAGGTAGACGGCGTGACGCGTGTCGTTGGTGCCGGTGCCCGCGACGATCGTCTTGCCCGCCGGGCGCTCGTCAACGGCGAGCTCGATCAGCCGGAGCTGCTCCTCGTCGGTGAGCGTCGAGGCCTCCCCTGTCGTTCCCGCCACGACGAAGCCGTCTGAGCCGTTGTCGGCCAGGTAGCGCATCAGCGCGACGAAGGAATCCTCGTTGACGCGCTCCTGCTCGTCGAAAGGCGTGACGATCGCCGTAAGTATCGTGCCGAGGGAGCTCATCGGTCCAGTATCTCACGCGCGTCCCCATACAGAAGAGCACCTTCGGTGAAGCCCGGCGCGTTCGCACCGGGCGGCCCTGCTGATCGGATCCTCCCACGGCGGCGTCGCGAGGGCTAAGATTTCGGCTGGGGATGGAGGTCCCCAAGGAGAGGGTTCGCCCTGGTGCTCCAGCGCACAGCTTTCCAAGCCCATCGGGCGTGGACACCGGGGCGACTCAAGTCTTGGCTTTGTCGAGCTCCTGGCCGCGCTTCTGCAGAAAAGCTGCCGAACGCTCCGGCGAGCATCGCGATCACCGTGATCGCCCAGATCTCCATGAAGACGTCGAGCAGGCGCGCACCGGTGGAGATCGGGTTCTTGATGTTCGAGGAGACGGTCAGCAGTTGGGTCGTCGTCCAGAAGGCAGCGCTGCCAAACGTCTTGATCTCTGTTTCCGAGGCGTGACGCTCGAGCAGGAAGGCCACGAGCGCACAGACGACGTCGACGCCGACGGTTGCGAACAGGATCGCCGTCAGGTGATCGCGCAGCCGGCGGTGCGTCGCGGTGGCGGCGCGCAGGACGTCGTAGACCTCGCGGGCGGCGGAGCGCAGTACACGGGTCGGCACCGGGCCAGCATCGTCGCTGGCGCGGACGACATGCCGCTGTCGCCAACGCCGGCGCCGCTAGAAGAGCACGTTCTCGAGCCCCACCACGGGCGACTGCTCGAGTGCGCCGACCGCTCGCACCGCCAGCAGCACACCCGGCATGAACGACTCGCGACTGATCGTCTCGTGGCGGATCGTGAGCGTCTGGCCGAGGTCTCCGAGGATGACCTCCTGGTTGGCGACGAGGCCGGGTAGGCGCACAGAGTGGATCGGCGGCGGCGCGGCGCCCGAGGCGACGGCCATCAGCTCGGCCGTGCGCGCTGCGGTGCCGCTGGGCGCGTCGAGCTTGCCGTCGTGGTGCAGCTCGATGATCTCGGCCTTGCGCATGTGCCTGGCGGCCTCGGCGGCGAAGCGCATCATCAGGACGGCACCGATCGCGAAGTTCGGCGCGATCAGCACGTTTGCCCGGGGGCGCCCCGCGGCGGGGCGCGCGTCACGCAGTGGCGCTGGATCGAAGCCGGTCGTTCCCACCACGACATGGACTCCCGCTCGCACACACGCCAGCGCGTTCTCCAGGGCGGTGTCCGGACGGGTGAAGTCGACCACCACCTCCGCGTCGCCGAGCACATCCTCGAGCGTGGTCTCCAGCAGCGGGTCGGCGCGACCGACCAGCTCCATGTCCCCGGCGCCCTGCACCGCCTCACAGACGCTCCGGCCCATGCGCCCGGCTGCGCCGGCGACGGCCACCTTGATCATCGTCCAGCGCCCTGGATGCTCGCCTGCGCCTCGACCTCGGCCGGGGTGCCGAGCGGCTCGATCGCAGCGCGGAAGCGCTCCTCGTCGGGACCGACGCCGGCGACCGACAGCCCGTTCGGCGCGAATAGGGCGCTCGCGAGCTGGCGCACCTGCTCGATGCTGACCGAGTCGATTCGCTCGATCATCTCATCGACCGAGAGGATCGGCAGCTCGTTGAGCAGCGATGCCCCCAGGCGACTCATGCGCGCACCGGTCGACTCCATCCCCAGCACCACACGCCCCTTGAGGTTCTCGCGCGAGCGGACGAGCTCCTCCGCGCTGGCCGGGTCCTCGACGCAGCGCTCCAGCTCCGCTGTAACGACGGCCAGGGCCTCGGCGAGGTTGTCCGGGCGCGTGCCCACATACAGGCCGACCTCGCCGGTGTGGGCGTACAGGTTCGAGTAGGAGAAGACCGAGTAGGCAAGGCCCCGGCGCTCGCGCACCTCCTGGAACAGGCGCGAGGAGGAGGTCCCGCCGAGCACCCCTTCGAGCACGCGCAGGGCGAAGCGCCGCTCGTCCTCGCGCGCCAGCCCGGCGCCGCCCACGCAGACGTGGAACTGCTCGGTGTCTTTCTCCAGGAAGCGCACGCGCGGGCTGAAGTCCGGGATCGCCGCCGGGTCCTCGCCGGCGGGCGCCGGCTCGGCGTTCGCGCCGCCCTCGGAAGGGGCGATCTCGACCGCGCGCGCCATCTCCACGACGGCGTCGTGGTCGACCGAGCCGGCCGCGGCGATGACGATGCTCCGCGGGCGGTAGCGCGCCGCGTGGAAGCTCGCCAGCTGCTCACGGCTGACGGAGCCGACTACCTCCGCCGTGCCGATCACCGGCCGTCCGAGCGGGTGCGAGCCGAAGATCGCCCCGCCGAGCAGGTCGAAGACGCGGTCCTGGGGGTCGTCTTCGTACATCGCGATCTCCTCCAGCACGACCTCGCGCTCGGCCTCGAGCTCGCCGAAGCGCGGATGCCAGATCATGTCGCCCATCACATCGAAGGCGTGCTCGAGATGGCGGTCGAGCACGCGTGTGTAGAGCGAGGTCGCTTCCTTGTCGGTGCCGGCGTTGATCTCGGCGCCCATCGCGTCGAAGATCTGGTCGATCTCCTCCGAGCCGTAGCGAGCGCTGCCGCGGAAGAGCATGTGCTCGAGCAGATGTGAGATCCCAGCCTGGCCGGTGTGCTCGGAGGTCGAGCCCGTGGCGATCCAGAATCCGAGCGCCACCGAGCGCACGCTTGGCACGCGCTCGGTGACGACCCGGACACCGGAGTCCAGGGTGGTGATGCGGTGCTCGTCCGTCACGACGGCACGGTGCTGCGGGTCAATCGCGGTCACGCCCGTGGCGTGGGCGTCCGGAGCCGCGCTCGTCGCTGCGACGCGGCCTGCGCTCGGAGCGCTCGCGACCATTGCGCGCGGCCCCCTCGCGCGGTCCGCGGCTGCCACCGCCACCGCCACCGGTTCCGACGCCGGCGAGCTCCTCGACGGACTTGCCGGCGATGTCGGGATCGTCGGCGAGGCGTAGCCCGATGCGGCCACGCTCGCGGTCGACCTCGACCACGCGCACGTTGATCTCATCGCCCTTGTTGAGCACGTCCTCGACGCTCTCGACACGCTGGCCGGGTGAGACGTTGGAGATGTGCAGCAGCCCGTCGGTGCCCTTGGCGAGCTCGATGAAGGCTCCGAAGGTCGTCGTCTTGACGACCTTGCCGAGATACTCGTCGCCGACCTCGACCTCCTTCATCATCATGCGCACACGCTCGACGAGCGCGTCTCCGAGTTCGCCGTTGGCCGAGTAGACCAGCACCTGACCGTCGTCGTTGACGTCGATCTGGGACTCGAACTCCTCGGAGAGCCCTCTGATCGTTTCGCCGCCCTTGCCGATCAGAAGGCCGATCTGGGACGGGTCGATCTGGATCGTCTGGATGCGCGGCGCGAACTGCGAGAGCGTCTCGCGCGGCGTCTTGATCACATCGGCCATCTTGCCGAGGATGAACGTGCGCGCCTCTTTGGCCTGCGAGAGCGCGTCGCGCAGGATGTCGAACGTGACGCCCGTGATCTTGATGTCCATCTGCAGGGCGGTGATGCCCCGCTCGGTACCGGCCACCTTGAAGTCCATGTCTCCGAGGTGGTCCTCGACGCCTGCGATGTCGGTTAGGACGATGTAGTCATCGCCCTCCTTGATCAGGCCCATGGCGATACCGGCGACCGGGCGCTTGATCGGCACGCCGGCGTCCATCAGCGACAGCGACGAGCCGCAGACCGAGGCCATCGAGGAAGAGCCGTTTGACTCGAGGATGTCCGAGACCACGCGGATCGAGTAGGGGAACTCCTCGATCGAGGGCACCATCGGCGCGAGCGCGCGCTCGGCGAGCGCTCCATGGCCGATGTCGCGGCGCTTGACGCCGCCCATGCGACCGGCTTCCCCGACCGAGAACGGCGGGAAGTTGTAGTGGTGCCAGTAGTACTTTTTGGTCTCCAGGCCGAGCGTGTCGATGCGCATCTCCTCCTTGAGGGTGCCCATCGCCACGACGCTCAGCGCCTGGGTCTGTCCGCGCGTGAACAGCGCCGAGCCGTGCGTGCGCGGGGTCACGCCGACTTCGATCGTGATGTCGCGGATCTCGTTCTCGGCGCGACCGTCGGGACGCTTCTTGTGCACCGCGATGCGCTCGCGGATGATCGACTTCTCGAGCTTGTCGAAGGCCATCTGCACAGCGGTGCGGCGCTGTTTGGCGCCGGCGAGCTGCTCCTCGCTGCCACCCTCGCCGGATGCCGGGGCGTAGCGCTCGAGGATCTCCTTCTCGACGTCCTTGGTGGCCTCCTGGCGGTCGAGCTTGTCCTCCACCTGCGTGGCCCGGTCGAGGGCCTCGCCGTGGGAGGAGCGGATCTCCTCCAGCAGCGCCGGGTCGACGGCGATCGTCTCGAAGACTTTCTTCTCCTTGCCGACTTTGGCGGCGAGGTCGCGTTGCAGCGCGCAGATCTTCTTGATCTCCGCGTGCGCGATGTCGAGCGCGTCGAGGATCTCCGCCTCGGGGATCTCGTTGGCGCCGGCCTCGACCATCAGGATCGCCTCTTCGGTGCCCGCGACGATCAGGTCCAGTTCCGAGCCGCCGTCATCGGCGTCGGAGAGCAGGTCGGCCTCGTTCGGGTTGACCACGAAGTTCCCGTCGATCTTGCCGATCCGCACGGCACCCACGGGCGTTGGCAACGGGATGTCGGAGATCATCAGCGCTGTGGAGGCGCCGTTCATCGCGAGGATGTCGTAGGGGTGCTCGTGGTCGATCGAGAGCGGGATCGCGACGAGCTGGGTGTCATAGCGCCATTCCTTTGGGAACAGCGGGCGGATCGGCCGGTCGATCATGCGCGCGGTGAGCGTGCCCTTCTCGCCCGGGCGGCCCTCGCGCTTGAAGAACGAGCCGGGGATTTTGCCGGCCGCGTACATGCGCTCCTCGACGTCGACCGTCAAGGGAAGAAAGTCCACGTCGCGCAGGCTGCCGGCGACGGCGGTGCAAAGGACCATCGTGTCGCCCTGTCTGACGACGACGGCGCCGGAGGCCTGCTTGGCCATCCTGCCGGTCTCGAACGAGATCTCGCTGCCTGAAATCTCCACGGAAACCCGTGTAACAGCATCACTACTCATATTCACTGCCTTCCTGTACCGCCCGTCGGTCGGCGGCCCGTTTCTTTTTTATTCTCCGAACGGAGGAAGCTTAGCGGACCGCCGCCGGCGGACACACGCCTCGGAAGGCCGCAAGCGCGGCCTCGCGCTCAGGCCGAAGCAGCGGCGGCGAAGGCACAATCGATGCCCTCGCGCAGCAGATCCGGGCTCGGCAGCTCGCCCGGAGAGTCGGCCTGATAGCTCCAGCGCACCACCCCGTCGGGGCCGGTTATGACGAGTGCGCGCTCGGGAAAGCCACCGGCGTGCAGCACGCCGAAGGCGGCGCAGGCAGAGCCCTTGGGCTCGAAGTCGGAGAGCTGCTCGCTGCTCACGTCGAGCTTCTCCTTGAACGCGCTCTGTGACCAGCTCGAGTCGCAGGAGACGCCGTAGAGGACGCCTCCGCGCTCGCCGAGCTCGGCGAGCAGGCCCTCATAGAGCTGCAGCTGGTCGGTGCACACCGGGCTGAACGCGAACGGATAGAACACCAGCACCGTCGTGCGTCCCTGCAGGTCCTGCTCGGTGAAGCTCTCACCGTCGGCGCGGGCGAGCGTGAAGCTCGGCGCCGGCGCCCCGGCGGCCAGGACGCTCACGCGGCTACTTCCTCAGGCCGAGCTCTTTGATGAGGGCACGGTAACCCTCGAGGTCGCGGCGCTGCAGGTAGTCCAGGAAGCGGCGGCGTTTGCCGACGAGCATCAGCAGACCCCTGCGCGAGTGGTGGTCCTTGCTCTGCTCGCGCAGATGCTGGGTTAGGTCGTTGATGCGCTCGGTCAGCAGCGCGATCTGGACCTTGGTCGAACCGGTGTCCTTCTCATCCGCGCCGAACTTCGCGGCGATCTCGCGCTTGCGCTCGCTGGTGATGGCTGCCATGGCCCCGGCACGGTAGCAGACGCCCGCGCGCGGGCCTATGCGCCCCGGGCGTCCGCGGCGGTCAGCTCGCGCGTGCGCTGCACGTCGCGGTGCATCTGCGCGATCAGCGCCTCGGGATCGTCAAAGCGCCGCTCGCCGCGCAGCCGCGCCACGAACTCCAGGCGCAGCCGGCTGCCATACAGGTCGCCGTCGAAGTCGAGGATGTAGGCCTCGATCAGCTCGCCCCGCCCGGTCTGGAAGGTGGGGCGCACGCCGATGCTGACAGCCGCGGGGCGCCCGTCGGCGAGACACGCGTAGACGCCGTGACCGGGACACACCAGCGCCTCGTCGGGGACCAGGTTGGCTGTGGGAAAGCCCAGCTCGCGTCCGCGCGCATCGCCGTGGGTGACCTCGTCGCGGATCTGAAAGGGAGCGCCGAGCAGGCGGTTGGCCTCGGCGATCTCACCGGCGAGCACGAGCCCGCGGATGTGGCTGGAGGAGACGATCGCACCATCGATTTCAAGCAGCGGGTAGACGACGGTCGTGAAGCGATCGTCGTCGAGCAGCAGCCGTTGATCGCCCTGGGCCTTATGACCGAAGCGGAAGTTCTCACCGATCGCCACCTCGTGCGCGCCGAGCGCACCGACGAGCACGTCGTCGACGAACTCGCCGGCGGAGCGCGTTGCGAACTCCTCGTCGAAGGGGATCACGATCAGCTCCTGCACGCCCAGCGCGGCCACCAGCTCCGCCTTGCGCTCGAGCGTGGTCAGCAGCTTGGGAGTGTGCTGGGGAGCGACGACCGAGACCGGATGGGGCTCGAACGTGAGCACGCTGTCGGCACCCTCGATCACCTCGCGGTGACCGAGGTGCACGCCGTCGAAGGTGCCCACCGCCACGCTGCGCGCCCGGCTGCGCTCCACGTCGGGCAGGCGAGTCACGATCACGGGCGCAAAGCCTATTGGCGCGCCAGCTCGAGCGCGCGCTCGAGCGCGATCACCGGCGGGTCGACCCAGGGCTCCCCGCGCTGCGGGAGCGCGCTCGCATCGCTGACCTCGAAGGGGCCGATCGCGGTGCGCCTGAGCGTCAGGCAGTAGGCATCGCCGAGATCGGCGATCAGCGAGCGCACATAGGTCCCGGAGCCGCACTCGATCACGAACTCCGCACGCGGGAGGTTGGCGGGATCGGGAGCGGTGGGATCCCCATCCTCGCGCCAGAGCTGCTCGAAGCGGTGCACCGTCACGATCCGCTCGGGCATCTCGAAGCTCTCGCCGCGCCGTGCTCGCCGGTAGGCGCGCTCGCCGCCGACCTTCACGGCCGAGTAGATCGGCGGGCGCTGGCGGATCTCGCCGCAGGGCAGCTTCAGATCGGCGGGCGGCAGACGACCCGTCTCGGTGATCTCGCCCTCGGTGTCGCCGGTGCTCGAGCGCGCGCCCAGGCGGGCCAGCGTCTCGTAGCGCTTGGGCAGCTCCATCAACGCTTTCTGTGATTTGGTGGCCCTCCCGAGGAGCACCAGCAGCAGGCCGGTGGCGAACGGGTCGAGCGTTCCGGCGTGGCCTGTCTTCGCTCCCCCGAACGCGCGGCGCACGCTGGCCACGACGTCGTGCGAGCTGATCCCGGCCGGCTTGTCGATCAGCAGCACGCCGTCCATCGCGCGTTCAGCCGCACCGGCGCCCGCGGCGCACTAGACGACCGTAGCGGTCGCACGGCCGTCGGGGGAGGCGTGCAACTGGGCGGTGATCGCAGCGCGCAGGAAGCCGACGAGATCCTGCTCGGCCAGAGTCGTCGAGAAGCCGGCCGCGCGACGGTGCCCGCCTCCGCCCTGCGCCCGGGCGATGATCGAGACGTCCACGTCGTCGTCGGTCGCGCGCAGCGACACTTTGTGCTGGCCCTTGCGCTCGCCGCTGGAGAGCTCGCGCACGAGCACCGCGACCTTGGTGCGCTGGAGCGAGCGCAGGTGATCGATGATCCCCTCGGAGTAGCTCTCCTTGGCGCCGGCACGGTCGAAGTCGCCGGCGCTCAGCGCGACGAGCGTCAGCTCGCCGGCGTCGAAGCGCTGGACCTGTCCGAGCGCCAGCGCGAGCAGCGTCAGCTTGGCCTCGGGCATGTCCTCGTACAGGCGGCGGTTGATCGCGCCGACATCGACGCCGGCTTCGATCAGCTCGGCGGCCATCACGTGCGCGCGGGGCCCGGTGTTCTCGTACATGAAGCGCCCGGTGTCGGTGATGACACCGATGTAGAGAGCGTCCGCGATCGCGCGGGTGGGACGCAGGTCGAGCCCGTGCATCAGGTCCCAGACGATCTCGGCTGTGCAGGAGGCGTCCGGGACGACGTGGTTGAGCGTGCCGAAATGCGTGTTGTCGTGGTGGTGGTCGATGTTCAGGAGGTGCGCCCCGTCGCGCAGCACGCTGGCCGAGTTGCGGTCGATGTTTCCGCAGTCGAGGAACACGACGGTCCGCTGTGCCACGTCGGCGGGCGGCTCGCGAATCAGGCCATCGAGGTCGAACAGCCTGTACTCCTGGGGCAACGGGAGATCGTGGGGAGAGATGAACACGACCGAGTCCTTGCCCAGCGCTCTCAGCAGACCGTGCATCGCCACCAGCGAGCCGAGCGCGTCCCCATCGGGGTTCTCGTGCGCTGCGAGCACGAACCGCTCGTCGTCGCGGATGCGCGCGAGCACCAGCTCGCGCGTTTGCTGGAGCGTGGCGGCGTCGCTCACGAGCGGCCCCCCATCTCCTCGATCAGCGACTCCACGCGCATCGCGCGGTCGGTCGTCTCGTCGTAGATGAACTCCAGCGCCGGAGTGCGCTTCAAGCGCAGCTCGGCGGCGAGGCGTCCCTGCAGGAAGCCGTGGGCGCTCTGCAGCCCGTCGAGGCTCGACTCGCGCTCCTCGGCGGCGGAGGGGTGCCCGTCGGCGCCGAGCACGCTCACGTAAACGCGTGCGTGGCGTAGGTCTGCGCTGGTCCTTACATCGGTCACGGTTACAAATCCCACTCGAGGATCCTTCAGATCGCCTGCAACTGCATCGCCGATCACCTGACGAACCGCCTCGTCGACCCGACGCATACGTCCTGTGCTCATCCTATTGCCTCCAATTCCCCGCCGACTCCCAGGTCCCTGCCGAAGCCCCGGCCGCGAGACGCCACCGCCGGGCCGGGCGAGCGCTCAGGCGGACAGCTCGCGCTCCACCTGTCGCGTCTCGTAGGTCTCGAGCACATCGCCCTCGCGCAGGTCCTGGAAGTTCGTCAGCACGATGCCGCACTCGAAGCCGCCGGCGACCTCGCGCACGTCCTCGTTGAAGCGCCGCAGGCTGTCGATCGTGGTGTCGTAGATCACGGTGCCCTCGCGGACCACGCGGACGCGTGCGCCGCGCGTGACCTTGCCCTCGGTCACGAACGAACCGGCGATCGTGCCGATCCGGGACGCTTTGAAGAGCTGGCGGACCTCGGCCTGGCCGAGCGGCGTCTCGACCTCGGCGGGCTCGAGCATTCCCTGCATGGCTGCGCGCAGCTCCTCGATCGCGCGGTAGATCACGGCGTAGGAGCGGATCTCGACGCCCTCGCGATCGGCGACCTGGCGGGCGTCGCCGACGGGGCGCACGTTGAAGGCGAGTATCACCCCCTCCGAGGCCGACGCGAGCATCACATCGGACTCGTTGATGCCACCCACCCCACGGTGGATGATGTTGACCTTGACCTCCTGCTGGGGCAGCTTGGCGATCTCGTCCTCGATCGCCTCGAGCGAGCCGGCGACGTCGGCCTTGACGACCAGGCCGAGCTCCTTGACGGTTCCCTCCTGGGCGAGCTTGAAGACGTCCTCGAGGGAGACCTTGCGACCGGAGCGGCGCGCGAGCGCCTCGGTCTTCAGGCGGTTGGCACGCTCCCCCGCGAGCTGGCGCGCGCGGCGCTCGTTCTCGACCACCCGCACGAGCTCGCCCGCCTCGGGCACCCCGTCGAAGCCGAGCACCTCGACGGGCTGGCCGGGCATGGCGCGCTTCATCTTGTTGCCGGTGAAGTCGTGCATCGCGCGCACGCGCCCGAAGTGCGCGCCGGCGACCAGCGCGTCGCTCACCCGCAGCGTCCCACGCTGGATCAGGACGGTGACCACCGGTCCGCGACCCGGGTCGAGCTTGGACTCGATCACCGTGCCGGAGGCATCGGCGCCGGCGTTCGCCTTCAGCTCCTCGAGGTCGGTGACGACCTGGATCGTCTCGAGCAGCGTCTCGAGGTTCTGGTGGGTCTTAGCGCTGACGTCCACGAACTCGGTTTCCCCGCCCCACTCCGAGGGCTGCAGGCCGTGCTGGGTCATCTCGGTACGCACGCGCTCGGGCTGCGCACCCTCCTTGTCGATCTTGTTGACCGCGACGATGATCGGCACTTCGGCCGCCTTGGCGTGGTCGATCGCCTCCTCGGTCTGGGGCTTGACGCCGTCGTCGGCGGCGACCACGATCACCGCGAGATCGGTCACGCGCGCTCCACGCGCGCGCATCGCGGTGAAGGCCTCGTGGCCGGGGGTGTCGAGGAAGGTGATCTCTTTGCCCGCGTGTTTGACCTGGTAGGCGCCGATGTGCTGGGTGATGCCGCCGGCCTCGCCCGCGACGACCTCGGTCTCGCGGATCGCGTCGAGCAGCGAGGTCTTGCCGTGGTCGACGTGCCCCATGATCGTCACCACCGGCGGGCGCTCGATCAGATCCTCCTCGGCGTCCTGGAACTCCGGCTCGACCTCGACGTCGTCGGCGGCGTGGACGATCTCGACCTTCTTGTCGAACTCGTCCGCCAGCACCTGGATCGCATCGTCTGAGAGCGTCTGGGTGAGCGTGGCCATCTCGCCGAGGGACATCAGCTTCTTGATGATCTCGGGCACCGCCACGCCGAGATATTCGGCGACGTCCTTGACGGTCGAGCCCGAGTTGACCCGCGTCAGGTCGGTGGCCTCCATCGCCGAGTTGTCGATCGGCGCGATCGTCTCGTCATAGGTTCCGCGGCGCCGGCGTCCGCGGCGGGGGCGGCGCTGGGGCTGGTTGGACGGGCCGCCCTGCTGGCGGCGCGATGCCTGCGAGTCGATCACGACACGCCGGCGCCCGCCCGGACCGACGTCACCGGGGGTACGCTCTCCGGTGCGCGAGTCGCGCGTGGGCCGCACACGGTCGCGCTCGGCCGCGGCGGCGCTGGCAGCGGTGGTGGACGGACCGGCCACAGCTGGAGAGGAGGGCGCGCCAGCGGCACCGGCGGACGCCGCCGGGGCGGACGCCGCCGGACTGGTGGAGGGCGCCGCCGCAACAGCGGGCGGTGCAGGCGCGGTGGCGGTGGCCTGCGGCGCAGCCGCAGCCGGAGCGGCGGGAGCCGTGGCGGGCGCTTTCTGCGCCGGCGGCGCGACGGTCGCGGCGGGGGCTTTCTGCGCCGGCGGCGCGACGGTCGCGGCGGGGGCTTTCTGCGCCGGCGGCGCCCCGGTCGTGGCGGGCGCTTTCTGCGCCGGCGGCGCGACGGTTGCGGTGGCGCTCGCCGGTGGTGCGCCGTTGGACGCCTGCGAGCCAGCGGGCGCAACGCCCAGGGCTTTCAGCGCGGCCGACTCCTCGACCGAAGAGGCGGCGGCCTTGGCCTCGACGCCGGCGGCCTTCAGCTTCTCGAGCAGATCCTTGCTCGAGAGCCCGTGCTCCTTGGCCAGTTCGTGTACGCGCTTCTTGCTCATCGGCCTATCGATTCTACGAGCTTGGCGTCGAGCGTCACGGACGCGCGCAGCGCGCGAGCGATCCCGCCGCGCTTGCTTGCGCGGGCGAGGCACTCCGGCGCCGGGCTGCTGTGCTCTGAGCAGAGACACAGATAGGCGCCGCGGCCGGGCATCGTGGCGTTGCGGTCGCAGACCGCGCGCGCGCGCTGGCCGGCAACGCCGCGGGCGAGGGCGATGCGAACAAGCTCAGACTTCGGTGCGATCCGCCCGCAGCCAACGCAGCGGCGCAGCGGCACGTGCGCGCCTATGTCGCCTGCTCCTCGGCAGCCGCCGGAGTTGCGCCCTCGGAGGCGAGGTCGCTGACGTTGTCGGTGGCGATCGCGGCAAGCGCCTGGTGGCTTTCCAGGCCGCAGTAGCGCGATGCGGGCAGCGCGGCGTTGGGGCAGCGCCGGCCATTGGAGAGCACTGCGGCGCAGCGACCCTGGACCTCCTCCTCCTCGTATCCGTGCTCGGCCTCCTCGGCGGCGAACTCGCTCTCGGAGCGGATGTCCACGCGCCAGCCGGTCAGGCGCGCGGCGAGGCGCGCGTTCTGGCCCTCGCGTCCGATCGCCAGCGAGAGCTGGTCGTCGGGCACGATCACGGTCGCCTGCTTGGCCTCGTCGTCGACGAGCACCTCACGTACACGCGCCGGTGAGAGCGCCTTGGCGACGAACCTGGCGGGCTCGTCGTTGAAGGGGATGATGTCGATCTTCTCGCCGCGAAGCTCGGAGACGACCATCCGCACGCGCGAGCCGCGCGGACCGACGCAGGCGCCGACCGGGTCGACGCCGTCGGTGTGCGAGATGACCGCGATCTTCGAGCGGTAGCCCGGCTCACGGGCGACGTTTGCGATCTCGACCAGCCCATCGGCGATCTCCGGGACCTCGAGCTCGAACAGCTTCTTGATCAGCTCGGGGTCGCGTCGAGAGACGATGATGGCCGGCCCCTTGGTAGAGGGCGAGACCTCCTTGATGACGGCCTTGATGCGCTGCGAGTGGTCGTAGCGCTCGCCCTCCACCTGCTCGGACTTGGGCAGCAGCGCCTCGACGCGTTCGCGCAGCTGCACGAGCGTGTAGCGGGAGTCGGACTGCTGCACGATGCCGGTGATCAGCTCGCCCACGCGGTCGCGGTACTCCTCGTACATCATGTCGCGCTCGGCCTCGCGGATGCGCTGCAGGATGACCTGCTTGGCGGTCTGCGCGGCGATCCGCCCGAAGTCGTCAGGTGTGACGTCGCGCTCCTCGATCTGGTCGCGGTATTCGGCGAACTTCTTGGGGTCGATTTCCGGTTCCTCGGGTTCGCGCATCTCGCCCGTCTCGGGATCGACGGTGGTTTCCTCGTCGATCGTCTCGACGATCAGGTGCGCCTCCAGGCGCTCGGGGATGATCAGTTCGATGACCCTGAAGTCGGCCGTCTCGCGGTCCATTTCCACGCGTGCGTACTTGGCCGAGTCGGGCTGCTTCTTGTAGGCGGACAGCAGCGCGTCCTCGAGCGCGATCATCAGCTTCTCGGGCTCGATGCCCTTCTCGCGCGCCAGCGCGTGCATGGCCTCAAGGATTTCGCGTGACATAGACCTCTACTCCTCGATCAGGTTCGAACGTCGGATCTCCGAGTAGGGGATCGCGATGACGCCCTCGTCGGCGGCCAAGGTGACCTCCTCATCGGAGGCGCCGACCAGCTCTCCGGTGAAGCTCTGCACCGGACGCTGCCCGCTCGGCAGGGGATGACGCGCGCGCACCCTTGCGCGGCGCCCGACGAAGCGGCGGAAGTGCGCCGGCTTGGTCAGCGGCCGCTCGCTCCCGGGGGATGAGACCTCGAGCGAGTAGCGCTCGCGCAGATCGTTCAGCTCGACGGTCACGCGCTCGCACATGGCGAGCGTCACGCCGTCGGGATGGTCGATGAAGACGCGCAGGCAGCGACCGCCGAGAATCTCGGCGAGCAGCACCTCGATGTCAGGCTCGCTGACGGCTAGACGCCTCTCGATTTCGGTCTGTAGCGGGGTCATCAACTCACTCCTTACGCAAAAAGAGCGGGCGGGCGCCCACTCTCGGCACTGCTACCGGCACCTGCTGGCCGATCTCTGATCGGTCGGTACGAAAGCTGTCAATCGAGCATAGCATCGGCGTGGGTGGCCATATTCGCCTCAGGCGCGCTCGGCATCGCGGCGAGCGCGATCCCGATACAGCCTGTAATCGGCACGCTCGGGTCGCAGCGAGCAGGCCAGCGCGAGTGGCTTGCAGGCCTCGCGGTGGCGTCCCAGCAGTTGCATCGAGCGTCCCAGGCAGAACAGCGCGTAGTCGTTGGTGGGTGCCCCCGAGGCCACCGCCCGGAACTCCTCCGCGGCACCTTCGTAGCGCTGCGCGTGAAACAGCGCACGCCCGAGCGCCTCGCGGATCGAGGCCTTGTCGGGCTCGAGATCGCGCGCTTTGCTCAAGGGCACGATCGCAGCCAGATGGTCTCCGTGCTCGAGCAGGTCGAGGCCGCGCTGGTAGAGGTCGTAAACACTCTCCATGGAGCTACTTTAACTGCTCGCGCGCAGGGCCTCAACGACGTCGAGGATGGCGTCGGCGACCGCGTCCTTGCTCGTGCGCGCGACGTGTCGCTGCTCACCGGTGCCGGACAGGATCGTGACCTCGTTGGTGTCCACGTCGAAGCCGATGTCCGAGCGCGAGATGTCGTTTACGACGAGTGCGTCCAGGCGCTTGGCGGTGAGCTTGGCGCGCGCGCCCGCCACCGCCGCGGCGCCGTGCTCGGCGGCGAAGCCGACCAGCGTCTGACCCTCGCGGCGGCGTGCGGCGAGGCCGCTGAGCACGTCGGCGGTGGGCTCGAGCACGAGCTCGAGCGCCGTGCGCCCATCCTTCTTGATCTTCCCGTGCTCGGGCTGCGCGGGCGTGAAGTCGGCGACCGCGGCGGCCATCAGCAGCACGTCGCAGGCTGCGAACATCTCCCCGCAGGCGCGCTCGAGATCGGCGGCGCTCACGACGTCGCGGCGCTGCACGCCGGCGGGCGCGGCGAGCGCGACGTTGGCGGCGAGCAGCGTAACCTCGGCGCCACGCATACGCGCGGCCTGCGCCAGCGCGAAGCCCATCCGCCCCGAGGAGCTGTTGCCGATGTATCGCACGCTGTCGATCGGCTCGCGCGTGCCGCCGGCGGTGACGAGCACGTTCAGGCCGCGCAGGCTCGAAGCCGGCCGCTCGGTGTGCGCGGCGAGCGCCGCCTCGCAGACCTCGAGCAGCCGCTCGGGCGCAGCCAGGCGGCCCACCCCATGCTCGCCCCTGGATGCCAGGCGCCCGGCGTCGGGCTCGACGATCAGCACGCCGCGTTCGCTCAGCGTCCGCAGATTGGCCACGGTGGCGGGATGCTCGTACATGCGGTTGTTCATCGCAGGCGCGAGCACGACCGGACAAGCGGCCGCGAGCGCACAGCTGCTCAGGAGGTTGTCGGCCAGGCCGGCGGCGAGCTTTGCGATCGTGTTGGCCGAAGCGGGCGCGATCAGGAAGAGCTCGGCGTTGGCGATCAGCTCGAGGTGGCTGAGCGGCTCGTGCGTGGGAGGCTGCTGGTCGGGGAAGGCTCCGCGCGCGGGGTCACGCTCGAACTCGCTGACGAGCACGGGCGCTCCTGTGAGCGCGGCGAAGGACGCCTCGCCGACAAAGCGACGGCTGCTCGGCGTCTGCACCACGCGCACCGCGTGACCGGCGCCCGTCGCCAGGCGCACGAGCTCGAGCGCCTTGTAGGCGGCGATGCCGCCGCTGACGCCGAGCAGGATCCGGGACATGACTAGAGGTTGTAGAGGTGCGGCGGTTCGCAGGCAGGCGTAGCCCGCGGCGTGCGTCCTAGCGGTAGTGGTACTTCATCTTTCCCCCAGCTACCTCCTCGAGAGCGATCGTGAGGTAGTTTTTCGACGCCGTTTCGATCATCGGGGGCGGGAACTCGTCAAAGGTGCCCTCACCGAGGTTGTGGTAGTAGCTGTTGATCTGGCGCGCGCGCTTGGCGGCGACGATCACACCGGCGTAGTTTGAGTCGACCTGCTCGAGCAGGCGGTCGATGCGGGGAGAGATCACAGGGGGCTTGCCTTTCCTTGTTGGCCTCTCAGTGTAGTGCGCCCCCAGCGCCGCCGCGTGCGCGCTGCTCAGCCCCCGGCGTCGCCGCGCGTGTGCTGCTCAGTCGAGCTTGCCGGCCACGATCTCGGCGAGGCGGTCGAGCGCCTCGTCGAGGCGGTCGTTTACGACCACGTGGGCGAACTCGGGCTGAGCCCCCAGCTCCTGCTCGGCCACGCCCAGGCGGCGCTCGACCTCGCTCTGGTCGTCGGTGCCGCGCCCGATCAGGCGTGTGCGCAGAGCCTGTAGCGACGGCGGCGCGATGAACACCTGCACCGCCTCGGGCATCGCGGCGCGGACCTGGCGCGCCCCCTGCACCTCGATCTCCAACACGACCGGCACGCCGGCGCGCACGCGCTCGTCCAGCTCGGAGCGCAGCGTTCCGTAGCTGCGGCCGGCATAGTCCGCGTGCTCGACGAAGTCGCCCTCAGCGACCCTCTGCTCGAACTGCTCACGCGTGAGGAAGTGGTAGTCGACCCCGTCGCGCTCGCCGGCGCGCGGTGCGCGGGTGGTCGCCGAGACCGACAGCTCCAGCAGCGGCACGCGCTCCATCAGGCCACGGATCAGAGTTCCCTTGCCGACTCCGGAGGGGCCTGTGATGACGAACACGCGTGCCACCCCGGGGACCCTATTGCCGAGTCCGGCAGGATGCCTCGGCCGGGGCGCAGGCGCCGGGCGCTCAGTGGTGCAGGAGCGAGATCAGCTCGCTGCGCTGACGCTCGGAGAGCCCGCCGATCGTCTTGCTGGGCGCGATCCGGCAGTTAGCGAGGATCTTGTTGACCTTGACGCGCCCGTACTTGGGAACGGCGAGCAGCATGTCGAAGACCTTGGCCGTCTCGACGTACTCGGGCGGCTCCAGCAGCAGCGAGTGGATCGAGCGGCGCCCGGACTTCAGGTCGCGCTTGAGCTGCGCCCGCTGGATGCGGATCTGATTGGCTCTCGCGAGCGCATCCATCCTCTGATTCAGGGACCGCTCGGGGGCGGTTGAGGTGTTCGAGGACGTCGTTCCGGTCGCCGGCGCCATGGGCGGCGAGTCTACACACCAGAGACACGCGATCAAAGAAAAGTCACGAATTCACCTGAACCTCAAGCTGAGGTGTAGATGAATCGAGGTTGGTGGACGGTCCCAACCGTGTTTGCAGGGGTTTTTACCTGCTTTCGAGCAGTCGAGAGGGCGATGTGGGGGCGTGGTGCGGACGCATCTGCGCAGATGGCGCGTATCGCACGCGATCATCCGCGCAGAGCTTGCGAACAGCTGCTCAGGTTGCGCGCAAGGCCTCCAGGCCCGCGGCGATCCTCGATCCGGCGCGAGGGTCGCTAAAGCTCTCGGTCCCGACGGCCACGAGCGTCGCGCCGACGTCCAGCAGATCGCGCGCGTCGCGGGCGCTGCGGATCCCCCCCATGCCCACGATCGGGATCTTCACGCGCGCAGCCACCGCCGCCACCTGGGCGAGCGCCACGACGCGCACGGCCGGCCCTGAGAGACCACCTGTCGTGCCGCCGAGCCACGCGCGGCGCCCCGCGGAACCCGAACGCGGGGCCAACGCGCTCGCGCGCAGCGTGTTGATCAGCGACACGGCGTCCGCGCCCGCTTCCTGGGCGCCGAGCGCGCACAGCGCGACATCGGCTGTGTTGGGTGTGAGCTTCACGACCAGCGGCTTGCTCGTACGCGCGCGCACCGCGCGCACCACCTGCTCGAGCTGGCGCGGGTCGGAGCCGATGTCGAGGCCGGTGGCGACGTTCGGGCAAGACACGTTCAGCTCGAGCGCGGCGATCTCGCTGCGCTCGTCGCAGGCCTCGAGCAGCTGGGCGATCTCCTCGACGGTCGAGCCCATGACGTTCGTGATCAAAGGCAGCGCCCGCCCTTCGCCCGCGGTGATCTCGGCGAGCTTCGGCAGATCCTCACGGAGGTACCCCTCGAGGCCCTTGTTCGGCAACCCGATCGAGTTGATCAGCCCCGCCGACGCCTCCCACAGGCGCGGCGCCGGGTTGCCCTGCCGGGCCTGCAGGGTGATCGTCTTGGACACATATGCGGAGAACGGGAACGCGCTCAGGAGCTGCTCGCCGAAGACCCTGTGCGCGGCGATCGCGTCGAAGGTGCCCGAGCCGTTGATCACCGGGTGGGCTAGCTGCAGACCGCAGAACTCGACGCTCACGCGGGCGCTCCGGCGTGCTGCTCGACGCGCTCGATCGCGTCGGCGTCGATCACGGGACCGTCGAGGCACACGCGCAGATAGCCTCCGTCGCGGGCGGGGACCGCGCAGCCGAAGCAGGCGCCAAAGCCACACGCCATCCCCGCCTCGAGCGCCAGCTGGGCGGGCGTTTCCCCCGCCTGGCAGATCGCTCGCACGCGCTCGAGCATCCCCGCGGGCCCGCAGGCATAGACGACCGCGTTCGGGTCACGCGCCAGCTCGCCCGCGAGCAGGTCGGTGACGAGGCCGTGGTAGCCGACCGAGCCGTCGTCGCTGGCCACACGCGCGCCGTCCAGCAGCGCCGCTCCCTGGGCGCGCTCATGGTCACGGAAGCCGAGCAGCACGGTTGTGGACGCATGCAGCGTGTCCTGCAGGATCGCCAGCGGCGCGATGCCGACGCCGCCGCCCACGAGGATCGCCCGGCGCCCGGCGTGCGGCGGGCTGAAGCCCCGCCCCAGCGGTCCGAGCGCCCACAGCTCCTCGTCCACGCCAAGCTCGCACAGCCGCCGCGTCCCTGGGCCGACATCCTCGAGCAGGAAGTGCCACTCGCCGCCGCTGCTGCGAGCGATCGAGAACGCGCGCGGCAGCAGCGGGCGCTGCTCATCCCCCCCGCCCCAGCCATCGACCGCGGCAAGCATCGCGAACTGGCCGGGCTCGGGCTCTGCGTGGCCGGGGTCTGGCTCGGCGCCGCCGGGTTCAGCCACCCGTAGCACGCGATAGGCGCCCAGCTCCTCGACGCCCGCGACCCGCAGCAGCCGCCGGGCGAACGGCGCCTGGCTCACGCCACCCCGGCCTGCGCAGAGGGCGCGCGGCCACGCACGCGCCGGCCGTGAAGCTCCTGCAGGCAGAGGACCTCCGGCTCGCCGTCGCGCTGCGCGCGGGCGATCGCGCGGGCTGCAGACACGCCGGCCGCGAGCGTGGTCAGGCAGGGGATGCCGTGCGAGACGGCTGCACGGCGGATCTCCCAGCCGTCGGTGCGCGCGCCGACGCCGGTGGGCGTGTTCACGACGAGGTCGACGTCGCCGCGCTCGATCCAGTCGAGCACGTGCGGAGATCCCTCGCCGAGCTTGTTCAGCCGCTGCACCGGCACACCCATGCGCGCGATCGCCTCGGCGGTGCCGCGCGTGGCGAGGATGCGAAAGCCGTTGTCGTGGAGCGTCTGGGCGATCCCCGAAGCACCCGCCTTGTCGGAGTCGGTCACCGTGATGAACACCGTGCCCGCGCTCGGCAGCGGGACCCCCGCGGCCGCCTGCGCCTTGGCGAAGGCGGTGGGGAAGTCACGGGCGATGCCCATCACCTCTCCGGTGGAGCGCATCTCCGGCCCGAGCACCGCGTCTGAGCCCTCGAAGCGGTCGAACGGCAGCACCGCCTCCTTGACCGACACGTGATCGCCGAAGCCCATGCCCTGGCGCTCGCGCGGGAGCCCGAGCGCCGCGATCCGCTCGCCGAGCATGATCCGGCAGGCCAGCTTGGCCAAGGGCAGCCCGACCGCCTTGGAGACGAACGGCACCGTGCGCGACGCGCGCGGATTGGCCTCGATCACGTACAGCTCGCCCGCATGGATGGCGTACTGCACGTTCAGCAGCCCGACCACGCCCACCGCCAGCGCGATGTCGCGCGTGGCCGCGCGGATCTGGTCGAGCATCTCCTCTCCGAGCGAGTGCGGCGGAAGCACGCAGGCGCTGTCGCCCGAGTGGACGCCAGCCTCCTCGACGTGCTGCATGATGCCGCCGATCCACACCTCCTCGCCGTCGCACAGCGCATCGACGTCTACCTCAGCGGCGTTCTCGAGAAAGCGGTCGAGGTAGATGTTGCCCCCCTCCCCCGCCTCGCGGCGCAGGTAGTCGGCCAGACCGTCGGGCGAGTAGACGATCTCCATCGCCCTGCCGCCGAGCACGTAGGAGGGGCGCACCAGCAGCGGGAAGCCGACCTGCTCGGCGCAGCCGAGCGCCTCCTGCAGCGAGTGCGCGGTGGCATACGGGGGCGCCTTGTATCCGAGGCGCTCGAGCAGCGCGCCGAAGCGCCCGCGGTCCTCGGCCAGATCGATCGCCTCGACGCTCGTGCCGAGCAGCGGCACGCCGGCCTCGGCCAAGGCGGCGGCGAGCTTCAGCGGCGTCTGGCCGCCGAACTGCACGATCACTCCCAACGGCCGCTCGACCTCGACCACCGCGAGCACGTCCTCGAGGGTCAGCGGCTCGAAGTACAGGCGATCGGAGGTGTCGTAGTCGGTGGAGACGGTCTCCGGATTGCAGTTGACCATGACCGCGTCGCGCCCGGACTCGCGCACGGTCATCGCTGCATGCACGCAGCAGTAGTCGAACTCGATGCCCTGGCCGATGCGGTTGGGCCCGGAGCCGAGGATCACGACCGACTCGCGCTCCCCGCGCCTGACCTCGTTCGCCCGCGAGCGCTCCCAGCCCGAGTAGTAGTAGGGCGTGCGCGCTGGGAACTCGGCCGCGCAGGTGTCGACCGAGCGAAACGAGCGCTCGCCGGCGAACGGCGCCTGCGGCTCGAGCGCCAGCTCGCGCAGCTCACGCAGGAACCAGGGGTCAACGCCGGTGCGCTCGTTGACGGCCTCGATTCCGACGCCGCGACCGAGCAGCTCGAGGATCGCCTCGAAGCGTGCCGCGCCCGGCGTGCCCAGCTCCTCAAGCAGCTGCTCGTCGGAGACCTTCCCGAGGCTCGGCGGCTTGTCGAGCTCGCGCGAGCGCAGCGCCTTGGCGAACGCCTGCTGGAAGGTTCGCCCGATCGCCATCGCCTCGCCCACGGACTTCATGTGCGTGGTCAGCGTGGGGTCGGCTCCGGGAAACTTCTCGAAGGCGAAGCGCGGCCACTTGACGACCACGTAATCGATCGTGGGCTCGAAGCAGGCGGGGGTCACGCCGGTGATGTCGTTGTCGATCTCGTCGAGGCGATAGCCGACCGCGAGCCTGGCCGCGATCTTTGCGATCGGAAAGCCGGTGGCCTTGGACGCGAGCGCCGAGGAGCGCGACACGCGCGGGTTCATCTCGATCACGAGGATCTCCTCGGTGTCGGGGTTGACCGCGAACTGCACGTTCGAGCCGCCAGTCTCCACGCCGACGGCGCGGATCACCGCGATCGCCTGGTCGCGCAGCTGCTGGTAGAGATGATCGGTGAGCGTCTGCTGGGGTGCCACGGTGACCGAGTCGCCGGTGTGCACGCCCATCGGGTCCACGTTCTCGATCGAGCACACGATCACCACGTTGTCGGCCTCGTCGCGCATCACCTCGAGCTCGAACTCGCCCCAGCCGATCACCGACTCGTCGAGCAGGATCTGCCCGATCGGCGACGCCTCGATGCCCTGCGCGGCGATCCGCTCGAACTCCTCGGCGTTGCGGGCGATCCCACCACCGCGCCCGCCCAGGGTGAAAGCGGGACGCACGATGCACGGCAGCCCGAGCTGCTCCAGCGCAGCGCGGGCCTGCGCAAGGCTCGTCGCGATCACGCTCTTGGGCATGCGCAGGCCGGCGCGCGCCATCGCCTCGCGAAACAGGTCGCGGTCCTCGGCGCAGGTGATCGCGTCGTAGTTGGCCCCGATCAGCTCCACCCCATATCGCTCCAACGTGCCGTCGTCGTGCAGCTCCTTGGCGAGGTTCAGCGCGGTCTGCCCACCGAGCGTCCCCAGCAGCGCGTCGGGTCGCTCGCGGGCGATCACCTGAGCCACCGGTCCCTTCAGCAGCGGCTCGATGTAGGTAGCGTCGGCGAACTCGGGGTCGGTCATGATCGTTGCCGGGTTGGAGTTGACGAGCACGACCTCATAGCCCTCCTCGCGCAGCACCTTGCAGGCCTGCACGCCGGAGTAGTCGAACTCGGCCGCCTGGCCGATCACGATCGGTCCGGAGCCGAGGATCAGGATCTTGCGGAGGTCCTCGCGCCTGGGCATCAGGCCACCCAGCCATCTGACGGCTGAGCGCGACCCGCGCAGGACCCCCTCGGGGGGTCCCTCCTAAAAAGGCTGCGCCCCGTCATGCAGCCGCCTCGATCCGTTGCAGGAAGCGGTCGAAGAGGTACAGGCTGTCGTGCGGTCCGGGTCCGGCCTCGGGGTGGTACTGCACGGTGCCGCCGGGCACGTCGAGCAGCTCCAGGCCCTCGACGGTGCGGTCATAGAGGTTGACATGCGACAGCGCAGCGGCGCCGAAGTCGGTTTCCCAGCGCACCGGCTCATCGCTGTCGATCGTGCGCGCACCGTTCGGGCCGAGCGCCGCGAAGCCGTGGTTCTGAGAGGTGATCTCCACGCGCCCGGTCTGCAGATCGCGCACCGGGTGGTTGGCACCGCGATGGCCGAAGGGAAGCTTGAACGTCTCGAGGCCCACCGCCCTGCAGAGCAGCTGATGGCCGAGGCAGATCCCCCACACCGGCTTGCGCCCGACGATCGCTCGCACGGTCTCCACGATGTAGGAGAGCGCAGCGGGGTCGCCCGGACCGTTGGCCAGGAAGATCGCGTCGGGATCCTCGGCGAGCAACTGCTCGGCGCTGCTGGTGCACGGGTGAAGCGACACACGCGTACCGCGGGCGAGCAGCTCGCGCACCATCGAGGCCTTGATGCCGGTGTCTAGCACCGCGATCCGCGGCCCATCGCCGCTGCCGTGGTGGCTGACCTCGCGTGGCGTGACCACGCGCGCGAGATCCAGCCCGTCCATCGCCGGCTCGGCTGCGATCAGCTCACGTGCCTGCCCCTCACTCACATCCGCGGGGAAGACGCCCCCGCGCATCGCGCCCGCATCGCGGATGTGCATCACGAGCGCCCGCGTGTCGACTCCGCTTATCCCCTGCACGCCGCAGTCCGCGAGCCAGTCGAGCCAGCCGCGCTCAGCCGTGGGAGCGTCTTCGCGGTTGCACGCCTCGCGCATGATCGCCGAGCGCGCCCATGCACGCTCGGACTCCATCGCGTGAGCACTCGCGCCGTAGTTGCCGATGTGCGGGTAGGTGAACGCGATCAGCTGACCGGCGAAGGAGGGGTCGGTCATGGATTCCTGATAGCCGGACATCCCCGTCGTGAACACCACCTCGCCAACACAGTGCCCCGGCGCTCCGCACGCTTCGCCGTCGAAGCGCGTGCCGTCCTCGAGCAGTACGTATGCGGTGCTCTTCATCGCGCCCATCAGAGGATCAGCTTCTGGACCGATTTGAACTCAGGCGTGCCGGCCCGCTCTAGCAGCTCGAACAGCGACGCCTCGACGGTGCCCACGATCGCTCCGGCGCGCTCCATGCGCTCCAGTCCGCGCTCGTAGTCGATCGCGTGACGCGAGCCGACCGCATCGGCCGGGATGTGCACTTCGACGCCTGCGTCGAGCAGGTCGTGCACGGTCTGGCTCACGCAAACGTGGGCCTCGATTCCGCAGACAAGCGCCTGGCGGCGGCCGCCGAGGTCGAACCCCTCGGCGCGGACGGCCGAGAAGACGGTCTTCTCGATCCGTGGCTCGTCCTGCAGCCCGAGCTCCGCAGCGGTGTGTCCGAGCCCTTTCGGGTACTGCTCGCTGACGAGCGTCGGCAGTTCGAGGATGCGGGCCGCCTCGACCAGCTTGGAGCAGGCGTCGGCGACCCCTGCGAAGGCGTCGTAGGGGCGAAAGCCCTCCTGGACATCGATCACGACTAGGGCGGCGCGCTCGCGCGAGAGCAGCGCCATCAGGCACCGGCCAGCGCGAGCACGCGGTCGCGGTAGGCGACGCCGCCGCCCGCGACGGTCAACAGGACGCGTCCCTGCAGCCGGTGCCCGGCGAAGCAGCAGTTCTCCGAACGGCTCTCCCAGCCGTGCTCGCCGGCGACCCACACTGCGTCGAGGTCGATCAGCGTGACGTTCGCCGGCTCGCCGAGAGCGATCAGCGGCGTGGGCAGCTCGAACAGGGCGGCGCCGGCGCTCATCCGCCGCACGAGCAGCGCCAGCTCGATCACACCGTTGAGCACGAGCCCGGTGTGCAGCGCTGCAAACGCGGTCTCGAGGCCGGTGCTGCCCATCGGAGCCTGCTCGAAGGGGACCTCCTTTTCATCGCGCGCGTGCGGCGCGTGATCGGTGGCCACGCAGTCGATCGCGCCGCTGCGCAGCCCCGCGATCAGCGCCTGGCGATCGCGCTCGCTGGTCAGCGGAGGGTGCATCTTCATACGCGTGTCCATCCCGCGTACCTCCTCGTCGGTGAGCAGCAGGTGGTGGGGGGAGACCTCTGCGCTGACCCGCCAGCCATGCAGCTTGGCCTGCTCGACGGCGTCCACGGAGGCCTCACAGCTCAGGTGCTGGAAGTGCACGCGGCCGTCCTCGTAGCCCGCGAGCGCAGCGTCGCGCGCGACCATCGTCGACTCGGCAACGGTAGGGATGCCGGCGATCCCGAGTGCTGCGCTGACGGCGCCCTCGTTCATCGAGCCCTTGCGCGAGAGCGTGGGATCCTCCTCGTGCAGGGCGAGCACGCCACCGCATAGCCGCTGGTACTGCAGGGCCTTGCGCAGCATCCCCGCACTCGTCACGGGCTTGCCGTCGTCGCTGAATCCGAGCGCGCCGTGCTGGCGCAGCTCGGCCATCTCGGTCAGCTGCTCTCCATGCAATCCACGCGTGATCGCGGGCAGGAAGCCAACCGGAATCCGAGCCTGGCCGGCTGCAGCGTCTCGCAACGAGCGCAGCAGCGGCGCCGAGTCGAGCACCGGATCGGTGTTCGGCATGGCGATCACGCCGGCGAACCCGCCTGCGGCCGCTGCGCGGGTGCCGGACTCGATGTCCTCCTTGTGCTCCTGCCCGGGAGTGCGCATGTGCACATGCGGATCGAAGAAGGCGGGCGTGAGCAGCAGGCGCCCCCGCCCCTCGATCAGCTCCTCCTCCGCGCTCGCCTGCAGCGCGCCCGGCTCGGCGATCTCGGCGATCGTGCCCGCGCTGAGGCGAACGTCACACCGCCGGTCGATCTCCGCGCGCGGATCGAGCACGCGCACGTCACTCAGCAGCAGCTCTGCGCCCGGGAGCTCGGACCCGAGCAGGCGGGCTGTGTCGCTCGCGCTCATAGCCTCGCCCCGCCGACCGCGCTTGCGTGCGGATCGGGCGTGCGCTCGCCCACGGGCCGCGGCTCGCGCGCTCCGGCCAGCAGCTCGTAGAGGACCGCCATGCGCACGACCACGCCGGCCTCGACCTGCGCGGTGATGACCGCCTGGGGTGAGTCGACCACCTCCCCCGAGAGCTCCACGCCGCGGTTGACGGGCCCAGGGTGCATCAGGATCTGGTGGGCCGCGAGTCGTGCTCCGTTGATCTGATACCAGCCGGCGTACTCGCGCATCGAGGGGACCCACATCTCGCTCATGCGCTCGTGCTGCATGCGCAGCGCGTAGACGATGTCGGCGGATGGAAGCTCGTCGAGCGTGTAGCGCACCTCGCAGCCGAGCGCCTCGATCCCGCGCGGGATCAGCGTCGGCGGCCCGGCGAGGGTGACCTTCGCCCCCATGCGCTGAAAGGCGAGGACGTTCGAGCGCGCGACGCGTGAGTGGGCGACGTCGCCCACGATCCAGATCGAGGCGCCGTCCATCTGCCCGAAGCGCCTGCGCAGGGTGTACACGTCGAGCAACGCCTGGGTCGGGTGCTCGTGCTTGCCGTCGCCGGCGTTGACGATCGCGGCGCTACACCATTTCGAGACCAGCTCGGCCGCGCCCGCCCACGGCGTGCGCAGCACGATCGCGTCGGGCTTGTGCGCACTCAGCGTGAGCACCGTGTCCTTCAGCGACTCGCCCTTCTCCACGCTGGAGCCGCTCGCGGCGAAGTTGACCACGTCGGCGGACAGGCGCTTGGCGGCGAGCTCGAAGGAGCTGCGAGTACGCGTGGAGGCCTCGTAGAAGAGGTTCAAGACCATGCGCCCGCGCAGCGCTGGGACCTTCTTGATCTCGCGATCGGACACCTCGGCAAAGCGCTCTGCCTGGGTGACGATCCGTTCGATCGCCGCCCGGTCCAGGTCCTCGATCGAGAGCAGGTGGTTCATGCGCCGCTCGCGATCGCTGCGGGGGAGGAGATCGCCACCTCATCCACACCGTCGAGCTCGCGCAGGCGCACATGGACGTGCTCCGAGCGCGAGGTGGGCAGGTTCTTGCCCACATAGTCGGGGCGGATCGGAAGCTCGCGGTGTCCACGATCCGCCAGCACGGCCAGCTGCACGCGCTCGGGACGCCCGTAGGCGAACAGCGCCTCGATCGCCGCGCGCACGGTCCGCCCGGTGAAGAGCACGTCGTCGACGATCACCACCGTCAGGCCGGTGATGTCGAAGTCGATGTGCGACGCGTGCAGCACCGGGGCGTCAGGGCGGGTCGCCACGTCGTCGCGGTAGAAGCCGATGTCGAGGTCCCCGAGCGCCACCTCGGTATCGAGCAGCTCCTCCAAGAGCAGGTGCAGACGCTGCGCGAGAAACGCTCCACGGCGATGGATTCCAACGAGCGCCGGAGCGGGATCGTGAGGGTTGCGCTCGATGATCTCGTGCGCGATGCGTGTCAGCGCGCGGCCAACTTCCTCCGCGCGCAGGACGATCTTCTCGTTGCCCTGCATCATTTCCTTCCTGGCCTCGCGGGACCGGGTTAAAGGAGCACGCGGAATGTATCAGGAGGACGCGACGGGCTCCGGCGGTGTAGGAGCCCCTTCCTGCTGCTCGCGCTCGCGTGCCTGACGCTCAGACCAGCGCACCAGCGTGGCGCGGCCGCGCTCCGGGAAGGGCACCTCGATCGTGTCGAAGTCGCGCGGCGCCTCGGTCGCTGCAAACACGGCGCGTGCCTGATCGCGCAGCTCTCCGCCTGCGTAGCGGCCGGATACGTGGGTTATCGCCAGCAGCCGCACGTCCGCCTCGAGCGCCAGCTTGGCAGCCTGGCGCGCTGTGCTGTGGAGGGTCAGGCGCGCCCGCTCGCTCTCCTCCTCCGCGAAAGTGGCCTCGTGGACGAGCAGGTCAGCCTGGTGAGCGGCGAGCGCGAGCGCCTCGCACGGAGCGGTGTCTCCGGAGATCACGATCTTGCGCCCCTCGCGCGTCGGTCCCATGACCTGCTCGGGCCTGACTCCGCCAACGCTCTCGCCGCGCTGCAGGCGCCCGAAGTCCGGTCCTGGAGTCACCCCGAGCTGCTTGGCCAGGCCCGCATCGAGATGCCCGGGGCGGGCGTCCTCGACGAGCGCGTAGCCAAAGGCGCCCTCGCCCTTGTGGCGCACGGGAATCGCTGCGATCAGGTAACCCTCACGCGCCAACGTCTGCGCCGGCTCCAGCTCCTCGATGCTCAACCTGTAGGGAAGGCGCCCGTAGATCACGCGCATCACCCCCATCAGCTCACCCAGGCCCGGCGGCCCGTAGACGCTCAGCGGCGCGGTGCGCTCGCGCAGCGCGAAGGACTTGAGCATGCCCGGCAACCCCAGCCAGTGATCTGCATGGAAGTGCGTGATGAACACGGTGTCGAGATCGAGCAGCCCCACAGAACGCAGCAGCTGGCGCTGCGTGCCTTCGCCGCAGTCGAACAGCAGGCGGTCCCCGCCGCGCCTCACGAGCACCGCGGGCAGGCCCCGCCGCGCGCTCGGCACAGAGCCCGCCGTGCCCGCGAAGAAGAGCGAAAGATCCATGCGCGCAACGGTAGCGACGGTGGAGCGCACGGGGGCGGGTCAGGCCACGCTCCTGGTTGGGGGCGGCTGCGAGCGATACCGCAGACCGCCAGGATGCGGCGACGGCTCCTGCCGCAGAAGCACGACCAATGCGGGCGCGGACCACATGACTTGACACGCTCAACACAACGGTTGTGGAGGTCTCAACCGCCCTTGCGAGCTATAGCGTGTCGCTGATGGCACCATCGTCTCTAGAGCCGCAGGCGACCGGTCAGGTGGCCGGCCCACGAATGGGCCAGCTCGATGACGCGTCGAGCCCGAGGGCGGTCGTCGAGCGGTTCCTGGATCTCCTCTGCGCCGGGGACGTGGACCGGGCTGTGAAGCTGCTGTCGGTGGACGTCGAGTACGCGAACGTCGGCGCACCCACTGTTCACGGCCGCGAAAATGTGCGCCGTCTGTTTCGTGCCACGCTCGGCCGAGCCGCGTCGGGGTTCGACGTCTACATGCACGCCATCTCCGCCGACGGCCCGACCGTGCTCACCGAGCGGACGGATCTCCTGAAGGTCCGACGGCTGCACGTCCAGCTCTGGGTCTGCGGACGCTTCGACGTACAGGAGGGGCAGATCGTGCTATGGCGCGACTACGTGGACCGCGTGACCTTCGTGGCCGCAGGGCTTCGGGGCCTCATCGGCGCCGTCGTTCCCGCCGTCCGCGCCAAGCCGCCGAGAGTGGCTCCCGTCACGAGAGCAGCGTGGCCCAGCTCTGATCGTCTCCAGGTCGCCCGCGTCCAACCGCAATAGACTCGGCCTCGAAGCGCCCGTAGCTCAGTGGATAGAGCGCTCGCCTCCGGAGCGAGAGGTCGCAAGTTCGAATCTTGCCGGGCGCACTGAAGATCGGCCTGCTAATGGGTCGTTTTTGCGCTCCCGCATCGTCGTCGCTCGACGCTTAAGTGGACGCATTGAGCGCTTGACTGGTATCCCTGATCGATATGGCAAGACGTCAGCGGCCGGCAAGTTTTCCGTCTGTGTTCCGCAGGGTGGAGTGGTCAAGGTCACGCTCACGGACGGTGGCCCAAGGTTCGAGGCCGGAATGTCCACCTCAGTGATGAAAGCTTAGGTATCCACAACCTACGTCGTCGCTCACTCCACGTCCGTTGCTCCTACGCATGAAAGTCAAGTGGCCCGGAAATTGCGAGGAAGCGCCCCGTTCGTCATTGAGTCGTAAGCTCCGCGTTGAGCTGCTCGATTCCCCTGCTCATCGCCCGTTGCGTGCATGTTGCCCCTGCTGAGCCTCACGCTCGCTTCCCGTGAGCGAGCGAGGGTGCCCCATCAACGGCTTGCGCGCAGCTTCAGTACTCTGACGGAGGCGTTGCCCGCACCTGCGCCTGCAGGGTTCACCGGTGATGCAACCCAGCTGCCCGACCTAATAATCGCGCTGTTTCAATTGCGCTGGCTGCGGACGCCGACGCTACACGGACGCCGCCCCCTACATTTCTTGGAGTTAGAAGCGTGCGATTTGGTCTCCTCTGCTCGGCGCAAGCTAACAGCAATGATCTTCCTCCGGAGACAGGGCAGGGATTCCGTGACTATTTGGACTTCAACGTTGAAGCCGAGGCGCTCGGCTTTCATTCAAGTTTCCTCGTTGAGCATCACTTCACCGGCTGGAACCAGGTGTCCGCCACGCTGATGCTGCTCACCTGTGTTGCCATGCGCACCACCAGGTTGCGGCTTGGCCCAGCGGTGATCGCACTGCCCTGGCACAATCCGGTGCTGCTGGCGGAGGAGGCAGCGACGCTCGATCTCCTATCCGGTGGGCGGCTCGATTTCGGTATAGGAAAGGGCTACCGGCACAGCGAGTTCACCGGCTTTCAGATTCCGCGCGAGGAGGCAGACGCGCGGTTCGAAGAGGCGATCGACATCATCACGCAATCCTGGCTCACCCGTTCGCGCTTCTCCCACTGCGGCCGCTTCTGGCGTTTTGAGGACATTGTGGTCGAGCCGCCGCCGGCCCAGCAACCGCACCCGCCCCTCTGGATGGCAGCCGGCAGCGCATCATCTATCACTCGTGCGGCCGCACGCGGCTTCAACCTCATACTCGACCAGTATGCATCCGCCCAGCAGATCGGCGAGCGCATCGCGCTCTATCGCGCTGAGCGTGCTGTGTATGGGCGATCCTTCGATCCCATGCAGGTCGCCGTTGCGCGCCAACTCTATGTCGCCAAGGATCGCGCAGACGCCGAGGAAGCGTTGGCACGCCTAGCGAAGTACACCCAGCGCACGGTGGACGTTTCGCGTTCTCCCGGAGGCAAGGGCGGCTCGCATGTACTCGCCTACGCCGATAAGGCGGGGGGTACCGAGGAGCATGCGCTATATGGGACGCCCGACGAACTCTGCGCGAAGCTCACAGCATTGAATGACGCCGGCGCCGAGTATGCCCTTCTTACGGTTGCCGGCGGCAAAGAGCAGTTGCAGCATTTCGCGCGCGAGGTCATGCCGGCGTTTGAGGCAGCACAGACGCCAACGGGCCAGTAGCACCAATGTGACCGCCACCTTCCGTAAGAGCGAGCGCCTGCATCTGCCCCGCTACCTCCGGCGCCGATAGTCCGTTGGACCGTCCGAGCGCCTTGAACCGCCGCTCGATGCGACGAGATACCTAAACCCGGCTTGCGATTTAAACAGCTGCGAGCGCTGGCGCCAGTTGCTCGGCGCTCGTCTCAACGGTGCCCGGAACCGTGACCGCAACAAGCCCGTCGCGCTCCAACACACGCCGTGCCCCGAGCACCGTCAGCCCCACAATCCGACTAGTTCCGGACGCGTAGCGCAGGACGTGGCCCTCGGGCGTCTCCTCCCCCTCCCCCGCCTGAGGCTCGCCGACATGCAGATACAGCACGTCGTTGTTGGCGAACGCGGATACGATCCGCGCCGGCACCTGCTCATAGCTTACGACGACCAGCAGCCATCCACTTGGGCCCACGCCCCGCGCGTAGTAGCGAGTCCTCGCGGCGAAGATCGGATCGACGGCAACATGATCGGGCCTGGTCACAGCCTGTAGGACATCCGACATATGCGTGTCGATCTCCGGATGGTCGCGGACGATCTTCTCGCGCCAGACCGCATCCACCAAGACCACCCGCATCCCCCTCCGGGTCGGTTGTCTCAGCGGTGGTCGGCTCGTCTTCCACGCTCAACCAGGATGGCCGTTCGCCCGGATGCAATCCGAGGCTTCAACGTCCGAGCCGCGAGAGCGCTCACCGCCCCCTCGACACGCTTTCCGACTACATCGCCGAGACAAGAACTGGTCGCTAATCAGCCGCATGGGTGGGGTCATCTGCCTAGTTGCGCCGTCAGCCTGACCCATGCCGCAATCCCGCATTCGAATGCGTTTTCGCCCCTTAGCGGCCAGCCCCAAGACGCCTCCGGAGCAAAAGGTCCCAAGTTCGCGTCTCATCGGCGAAGTATGGGGTACTCGTCTCGACGACTCGCGGCCAGCGCCGAAGGAGCCAACGCATCAAGGCCAGCGCGCGTCTGTTCGCTAATGAGGGACGCTCGAACTGCCGATAGATCCTGGTGCCAAATCGCGTGCGCCGAGCAACGAGGGCTGACCAGGGCTTCACCTTGATCGAGCTCCTGATCACCATCTTCATCATCGGCATCCTCACCGCGATCGCGATCCCGGCGTTCCTCAACCAGAAGGGCAAGAGCGCCGATTCGGTCGCTGAGTCAAACGCCAGGAACGTCCAGACGGCGGTCGAAACTTGCTACGTCACCACGAGCGACTACTCGCTGTGCCAGACCGCTGCGCAGATTTCGCTCGACTCCTCGATCAAATGGGGCGAAGCGGCAGGGCATGCCGAGGTGCTCTGGCAGCCGTCCGGGCTCAACGTCGAGATGGCCGCCGCCTTTGCCACCAACGGAGACTCGTTCTACATCGTCAAGTTCCTACCCGAACAGACCGTTGCGCGCGTGTGCCAGGTTCCCTCGGGCGTCTATCCGACGCGGGGCTGCAAAGCTGGCGGCCCGTATGCCTCCTCCGGCTACGGCACCTGGTAGCCCTCACAGGCGCCGACACACACCGTTCGAGCCCGTCATCGCGCGGGCGCGCCTAGAGCGAGACGATCCGCCGCTGCAGGTCTGAGCCGACTTCGCTGATCCCCGCCGAGGTGATCTTGATCCGTGTGGGGACGTGGTTGCGCGAGAGCAGGATGCGCAGCACCGACTCGCCCTTGCTTTCGATCGCCGAGCGCAGCGGCTCCTCGAACGCCTCCGCGCGCAGCGAGCCAGCGATCTCCACATAGACGTGCTGTTCGGCACGTCCGTTTTTGATCTTCCAGCGAAAGGTCTCGCCCTCGCGCGGCACCTGGATCGGCGCGGGACCGCTGATGATCTCTGGGAGGTCCGCCATAGAGCGAGGATATCGATCGCTTTCGCGAGGGCCGGCCTCATCCGCATCGCTCAGGCAGCCGCACCTGGGCTCTGGGCGTACATCAACGATCCGGGGGTCGTCAGCTTCTCCCCAGTCTCGAGCAGTGTCTTCAGGCCGGAGAGGATCATCGGCCAGCCGCCGTAGATTTCGCTGTTGGCGTTCTCGTGCAGCTGATCGTGGGTCACCGTCAGACGGCACGAGTCGGCCACCGGCTCGATCTCCCACGTGACCCGCGAGGCGCCTTCGCGCTGGACCTCCTCGCCCCACATCGCGGTGAAGCTCTGGACCAGCCTTCGTGGCGGGTCGACCTCCAGGTTCTCGCCTTCGCTGATCACGCCCTGCGCCTTGGGATGGGCCGCCACGTAGTGAGAGCCTGGCTTCCAGTCAGAGCGGATGCCAACGCCGAAGGTGAACTTCTCGCGCATCTCGCTGCTGGTGATCGCCTGCCACAGTCGCTCAGGGGTGGTTTTGATGTAGATCTCGAAGATCTTCTCCATGACTTGCTCCTCGATGTCGTGCTTCAGCTCGCCGAGCGTTGTGACCCAGGGCTCTGCGTACTTGCTGACCCAGCGGTCGTGGACCAGGCGAATCGGCACGGGGTTCAGGAAATGGAGCTTCTCGCGACCTCGGCGGCGCGTCACGATCAACCCAGCTTCCTCGAGCACCTTCAGGTGCTTCATCACGCCGAAGCGCGTCATCGGGACGCGCTGCTCCAGCGCACTCAGCGTCTGAGCGTCCTGCTCGAACAGCGCGTCGAGCAGGCTCCTGCGCGTAGGGTCGGCGAGCGCCTTGAACACCAGATCCACACGCCCAGCATACGTGACCAACTAGTCACATGTCAAGAGTCCGGGGTCCAGCGGGTCAGTCGTTCCACCACACGTCCTCGTTTTCGGCCGCGGCCTGCTCGATCTCCTCGAGGGCGATGTCGGTGCGGCGGTCCTCGACCATCAGCTGCAGGGCCTCGCCGATCGTCGGCGCCCACACCCTGCGAGCCACCGCGATCCGCCCCTCCTCTTCGTCGAACTGCTTCCATTCGAGCTCCACCAGCGGCGCCCGCGACGGCGGCGCGTCCGCGGGCATCGGCGCGCCCCACCCGTACAGGGTGACCTGCGCCTGCCAGCCGTACGGACACAGCTCCCCCATCACAGCCAGCGCCTGCCACTGGTCTTTGACGGGCTTGGGACGCCGCGCTCGGCGGCGCAGGTAGAGGCAGATGAACACCAACGCGCCGACCATCGCCGCGATCGCCGAGACCACGATCAGCGTGTCGTGCGCGGTGACGGGATGCTCGCCCCCTCCCTGCACGCCGCTCGCGATCAGCGATCCCACCGCAACCGCGCTCATGGCGTCCGGCCGCTGCCGCTCACACCGGCCCACGAAGCAGATGCCACCCGCTCGCTCATCCTTCCCTCAAAGTAGCTCCTCACACCCGTGCTTCCAAGTCCCTGCGGCGAACTGGCGCCGATACCTGCGAAAACGTGATCCCAATGCGGGATCGCAGGGTGAGCCCTGGCGCTGGGCCGCTCTGGGAACATCTTCGCGATCGGCGCAAACGGCGCCAATCGAAAGGGCGTCCATCGAGGAGAGGACTGGCATGTCGATTTTCCCTTCGCCGCCCTGGCGCATCGCGCGCTGGAGCTGGCCGGCTGAGTTCCCGATCGTCCAGTTCCCCAACCCACCGCTGCTCGTCGCTCTGGCCGCGAGCCTCGCCGCCAATCTCACCGGCGGGCAAGCCCACCGGCTGTGTAGCGCGCTCTTCTACCTGTCGTTGAGCGCCTGGGCCTACGAAGAGGCGCGCCGCGGCGAGAACTGGTTCAGGCGCCTGCTCGGCGTCGGTTTCGCCGCCTACATCCTCGTCAGCCTCGCCAGCTCGCTGCAGCGCTCCTAGACGCCCGCCCGGCATAAGGGAGTAGAGTTTAGCGCTCGTGCTGCACGCGATCATGTGTCTGCTGCCGGCCGTGCTGATGGCGATTCCGCTGCTGGCGCGCCGCTACCCGGGTGAGCGGAGGCTGCTCGCGCTGCGGCGCAAGCGGGCGCTCTCCTGGCCGCATGCTCGCTCGTCGCCACCCGCGCGCAACTGCGTGATTCTGATCGCCTCCCACGGGGGCCAGCTGATCGCTCGCTCGCTCGCGGTGCGCCCCCCGCCGGCGTCTCTGCCGGCGAGCTAGAAGGCGTCCGCTCAAAGCCCCGCTCGGGGCCGCTCACTCGCCGGGAATACCTGTCCACGTACCGACGCGAGGAGCCTCGATGTCCCGTCGACTCGTCATCGCCGCGTGCAGCGCGCTGTTGCTGGCACTGGCGATCGCAGCACAAGCGCAGGGCAGCACGCGGAACCCGACCAGCGAGAGCGAGAACCCGATCGGCGATCAGGGCTCGAGCTTTCACTTCCGCTCGCAGATAACCGCCGTCGAACCGAGCGTCTCGGGCGTGAGCCTGCAGGTCCTGGAGTTCGCTGACCGCCTGCTCTTGACCAATCACAGCGGCCAGGACGTGACCGTCCTCGGCTACCAGAACGAACCCTACGCGCGCGTGCTCGCCAACGGCGCCGTGCAGCTCAACACGCGCTCGCCCGCCTACTACCTCAACCAGAGCTTCTTCGGCAACGTCAAGGTTCCCGCCTCCGCCTCCCCTTCCGCCACTCCGAGCTGGGTGCTCGTTGACCGCACCGGACAGCTCGAATGGCACGATCACCGCATCCACTGGATGTCGCCCGCGCTGCCGCCGCAGGTCAAGAACCAGGCGCTGCGCACCAAGATCTTCGACTGGCGGGTGCCGATCGAGGTCGGCACCCGCAAGGGCGCCGTCGACGGAGAAGCTCTTCTGGACGCCCGAGAGCGGCTCAAAGACACCCACGGGTGCGATCGTTGCGCTGGTTCTCGTGGTCGCGCTCGGCCTGCTGTTCGTCCTTTACGTGCGCAGGCGCCGCTCGCGCCTGCCCCCGCCCAGTGGAGGCGAGGCCCCCGGGCCGCCGCCGGACAGCGCCCCACGAGAGGCCTGGTAGTGCGGTGAGCCGCCCTTGTGGCAGGCTCTCGCGACGAGTCGGCCGCCCGCGCACCCGGAGGGCATCGGCCGTGCTCGCGCTGGTGCTCGCCGCCATGCTCGCCGGCGCGCCCAGCGCCCTCGCCCACGCCCAGCTGCTCGGAAGCTCACCCGCCTCCGGCGCCACGGTGGCAAGCGAGCCCAGGGAGGTCATCTTCGAGTTCGACCAGGCCGTCGGCGGCACGCTGGGCGCGGTGCGCGTATACGACGCGCAGGGTCAGGAGGTCGACAACCTCGACGTCTCCCACCCCGGGGGCCACGAGCGCTGGCTGGGCGTGGGGCTGAAGCCCGGATTGCCCGACGGGACCTACACCGCGACCTACCGGGTGGTCTCAGCCGACACCCACATCGTCTACGGCGGTCTGGTGTTCAACCTCGGCCACGCCGCCGGCGCCCCCAGGCTGAGCGTCGCCGCCCTGATCGCCCGCAACCAGAGCGGGCGTGTCACAAAGCTCGCCTTCGGGCTGGTCAGGGGTCTCGACTATGTCTCGATCGCCCTGCTCCTCGGCGGCCTGGCCTTCGTGGCGCTCGCATGGCTGCCCGCGCTCGCCGCAGCGCAGGGCGAGGAGCTGCGCTGGGGGCTGGCCGCGCGCGCGTTCGCACAGCGTATGACCGTTCTGCTGACGCTGGCCGTGGTGCTCGGAGCGCTCGTGAGCGTGCTCGGTATCCTGCTGCAGGGCGCCTCCGCGGCCGGCGTCTCGCTGTGGTCCTCGCTGAAAGCGACGGTCATCCAGAGCACCCTGGAAAGCCGCTACGGGGAGGTGTGGGGCCTGCGTGCCCTCGACTGGATCGCGCTCGGACTGCTGCTGCTCGCACTCCGCGCGCACATGGCGGGCGCGCGCCGGCGCCCCCCCTGGCTGCTCGTGCCGGTCGCGCTGTGCGCCGTCTACCTCGCGGTCACTCCCGCGCTGGCCGGTCACGCGAGCATCGAGAGCCCGGTCGGCGTGTTCTTCGTATCCGACGTGCTGCACGTGCTCGCCGCGAGCGTCTGGGTGGGCGGCATCGCATGCCTGCTGCTGGCGCTGCCGCGCGCCACGCGCGCGCTCGAGGGACCCGAGCGCAGCCGCCTGCTGGCGCTCACGCTCGCGCGCTTCTCGCCGTTGGCACTCGCTGCAGTGCTCGTGATCTCAGCCACCGGCGCGATCCAGGCATACATCGACGTGCGCAGCCTGCACGCCCTGACGCACACGACCTATGGCGCGCTGGTCATCGTAAAGATCGGCCTGCTGCTCGCGCTGATCGGCTTCGGCGCCGGCAATCGCCGCCGGATCATTCCGCGGCTGCAGAGGATCGTCGCGGCCGGTGCCACGCCGGGCGCAGCGGGCGTGCAGGCGCGGCGCTCGCTGCGCGGTGAGCTCGCCGTGATGCTCTGCGTCTTCGGCGTCACGGCCGCGCTGATCAGCTACGCGCCGCCGATCGACGCTGCCAGCGGCCCGTTCTCGATCAACACCACGATCGGGCCAGCCGTCCTCGAGATGACCGTCGAACCGGCCCGCGTGGGCCTCAACACGGTCCACCTTTACCTGTTCGATGCCAACAGCGGCGCGCAGTTCACCGCCACCAAGGAACTCACCGTCACCGCCGAGCTCCCCGCCGAGCGGATCGGGCCGCTTGCGCTGAAGGCCAACGTGTCAGGGCCCGGTCACTACACGCTGAACGCCGCCGAGCTCTCTCCCGGCGGCACCTGGTCGATCAGGCTCGTCGACCGCGTCTCGGAATTCGAACAGCACACCCGCACCGTGCAGGTCCCGATCCGATGAGCCTCCACCTCAGCCCCCACCTCATGACGTCCGTCACGGCCTCGATCCATCTCTCCCACAGAAGGAGCACCCTGCCATGAAAGCCAGCACGCTAGCCCCGCTGATCCTCGCGGCGGCGCTGATCCTCCCAGCAAGCGCGCAGGCCCACATCAGCCTGCACCCCAACACGATCCCCGCCGGGGCGTTCGCCACGCTCGATGTGCGTGTCCCCGGCGAGCAGCAGGGCGCCTACGTGGAGCGGGTGGACACGCTGTTTCCTCCCGGCTTCACGAGCGTGGGCTACGAAAACGTGCCCGGCTGGAGCGCAAAGGTGATCGAAGCCAAGCTCGCGACCCCGATCGAGCAGGACGGCGAAGCGATCGACAGCGAGGTCTCCCAGATCGTGTGGAGCTGGAAGGGGCCGCTGGGACGGGTCGACGACGGCCAGTTCGTGGACCTCCCGCTGTCGCTCGCGATCCCCGACAGCGCCACCGGACAGGCCCTGCTATTCAAGACTGTCCAGACCTACAGCAACGGCGCGCACGTGCACTGGATCGACCCCTCGCTCAGCGCCGAACACCCCGCCCCACGGATCAACGTCACCGTCAAGGCAGGCGTGATCCAAGACCTCGCCGGGGCCGAGGCCGGCCCGCAACCGGGACAGGGCGCCGAGGGCGCAGCAACTGCGGCCGTCGTCACCAAGCCCGCCTCCGGCAAGGGCGCCAGCACGGGGCTCGCGCTGGCCGCGCTCGTCCTCGGCGCGCTCGGCCTGCTCGCCGGGCTGGCCGCGCTCTACCGCGGATCGTCGCGGTCGAGGTTCCAGTGACGCGCGGTCGAGCAGAACCACAGCCACGGCTCCTCCACGGCGGCATGCGTGCGAGGGCTGATGAAGAAACGCGTGACCGTGCGCTGTCCGCCCTCGTGGTCGCCGTAGAGGATGTCTATTGTCAGGCCGCTACCGGCGCGGATCGCCTCGCGGGCCGGCCCGTAGAGATGATCGTCGGGGTCGCGTAGCGCGGCCTGCCAGAAGCTGACGTCGCCCGAGGGCACGTACAGGTCGCGGTTCAGGCGGCGGAACTCCTCCAGCGCCGCCAGCGGCTCATCGGCACGGGGCCTGCCCACCAGCATGTGCCAGCCGTGCAGCACCGCCAGGCCCGCAGCGACGTTGCGCAGCGGGATCGCGAAGTACAGGTTCTCCTCGGAGATCTGCGCCGCCGCGAGCCCGTCGTGTAGGTGGATGCGGTGTTCGTCGATGAAGCTCACCTTCTGCGCGGGATCCTGCTGACGGGCGTTGAACAGCACCGGACGCAACCCGATCTTCAGCGACTGCTCGGAGACGCGCGCGGCGCGGTTGGCCGAGCGCGTGGATGAGTACGTGGCCAGCGCGAGGATCAGCGTTCCCCCCGCAGTCGCCAGCGAGGCAATCGTGCTCGTGTCGGCCATGCTCGCCCAGGCTATCCCGGGCTCGAGCGCGCGGGGAGCTCCCGCACCGCGGCGCGCAGCCCCTCGAGCATCGTTTCCGAGGCGATCTTGTGGGCGTCGCAGATGCGCCCCAGGTGCAGCAGCGAGTCGGTCTCGGCGGCGACCTCGCCGTCGCCCAGGCGCAGGACCAGCGGAGTGCCGGGAGCGAGATCGCTGGCGGCAAGGCCCACCGCGACGTTGACCAGGTCGGCGGAGGTGACCGCGGCGACCGCCGCACAGTGACGGATGCCGAGACGCTCGAGCGTCTCGCGATCGTCTCCGCGCGCGATCGCAACCGGTATCCCCGCGGCGCGGGCGAGGCGAACGCAGGGCGCCTCCGGGTCCTGCTCGACGCCGAGCACCGCCACGCCGCGCCGGCGCAGCTCCTGCGCCAGGCGAAAGCCGACCTGGCCGAAGCCCACGAGCAGGACGTGGTGGCGTGCCGGCGCGGCCCGCCCGCCGAGCAGCGTCGTCAGGCGAGGGCGGCTGAGGCGGCGCACGAGGGCCGCCGTGAACACCGCCACCAGCAGCAGCGCGGCGAGCGTGTCGAGCGCGGACAGCGCCTTGAACCAGCCGGAGCCGCCGGCGGCTCCCGGCGCCTCCGCCACGGTCGCGACCGACCTCGTGCTGAAGTACAGCGCGTCCACCACCCCCTCGTGCAGCGCGATCATCGAGATCGCGCCCTGGAAGATCAACGCGAGCAGCAGCCCCACGCCCGCGCGCACGAGCAGCCTGAGCGCATCGTCGACCAGCCGCGTGCCGTGCCCCCACCACGACCGTCGCCGCGGCACGCCCGCGGCCGCAACGCACTGCTCAGCTAGGTCCTCGGCGACCAGCTCAGCAGGTGAGAGCACGTGCACCGCGGGCACCACGTGCTGTAGCTCGCGCGTGATCGTACGATCGAACATCGTCACCCACAGGGGCAGGTCCGGTCGCAGGTGCGCGCTCAACAGCGTCAGGCGCAGCGCGAGCACGTCGTCACGGGTGACCACCGCGACCGCATCCCAGCGTGGCTGCACGAGGATCCCCGACAGCTCGCTGTCGCTCAGTCCCATCGCGGCCTCGGCGTCGATCGCGCCCTGCTCGAGCCTGCGCAGCAGCGCGGCGGCGAGCCCCCCGGATTCGCCGATCACAAGCACCCCGCGCCCCTCGTTCACCCGCGAACTATCCCACGCTTGTGAGCTATACGTGCGCTAGAGTTCTCGGGCGTCCTTCCTGGCTCCTGAGGGGTCGTGGAGGCGCAACAGTCACAGCGTTAGGACACGCTGGCACAGCAGGGTCCGCGGCTTTCGATGGAAGCGGTCGGATCGTGCAGCCGGGGGGGACTTTCGCACAGCCAATTCGTGTGCGGAGGTCGAGATGCCGAAAGTAAGATGCTGGCCCGACGGCGGTGACTTGCGCCGATGATCGAGCCCCTGCCACCGACCGGCCTAGCCATCGAGGAGGTCGTGCAAAGCGATCGCTGCACTCTGCTCTTGAGCGGTGAACTCGACATCGCCTCGGTTCCGAGCCTGGAAGCGGCGGTTGCGCGCATCTGCGCGCAGACCCCGGGCCAGCTCACGTTGGACCTCGCGCGCCTGCTGTTCATCGACTCGACCGGCCTGGCAGCGATCGTGCGCGCGAGCAAGCTCTGCGAGCGGAGCGGATATCGCTTCTCGCTCGTGCCCGGCCCCGGCGCCGTTCAGCGCCTGTTCGAGCTGACGGGCCTCATCGACGTCCTGCCTTTCCTCGACGTCGACCAGTTCGCGCCAGGCTCAGAGGAGGGCACCCTCAAGGCCTGAAGCAGGGGAGGACATTCCGCGCTTGAAGAGGAGGGCGCCTCCAGCCGCGGGGAGCTCGCCGCGCAGAGCAGAATCGCCACACCACCGCGAATGTTCGCTGCTTCTTCGCCTTCCGCGCGGGCCTCGGGTAGAGTTCGCAGCGTCCGGCGCTGCGTGCGCTGCAGAGGGGACGACCCAATAGGCGATGCGGCTGCTGCCGCGTCGAGAGCGATCAGCTGGCAGCGCAAGGAGAGACATGAAGCTCATAGGTGCGGGCATGCCGCGTACAGGCACGTTGACGCAGAAGATGGCCCTGGAGATGCTGGGCCTGGGGCCCTGCTACCACATGGTCAACGTGCTCGCCGACCTCGACCAGGCTCCTCTGTGGGAGCGGGCGCTGGCGGGCGAGCCGGACTGGCCGAGGATCTTCGACGGCTACCAATCGACAGTGGACTGGCCCGGAGGCTACTTCTACCGCGAGCTTGCGGATTTCTATCCCGAGGCCAAGGTGCTGCTGAGCGTCCGCGACCCCGAGTCGTGGGAGCGCAGCGTGCGCCAGACCGTGTGGGCGGTACGCAACGGCGAGTCGCTGATCCGCTTGCTCTCGAGCGCGCAGGGCTGCGTGGATCCGCAATGGCGCGCATTCCTCAGCATGATCGACGGACTGCTCTGGCAGGGTCAGGGCACCTTCGCCGGCGGCCACGCCGAGCCCGCGCAGATGATCGCCGCGATGAACCGGCACAACGAGCAGGTCAAACGCGCGATCACTCCCGAGCGCCTGCTCGTGTGGAACGTCGCCGAAGGCTGGGAGCCCCTCTGCGAGTTCCTCGAAGTGCCGATTCCGGGCGTGCCTTTGCCGCACATCAACGACCGCACGGAGTTCCTCAACCGCATCATCGACGGCTCTCTTGCGAGCCTGCAGGAGTGGCGCGCCCGCGAGAGCTCGGTCGAGCCGGCCTTCGCGGTCGAGGACTAGCGCAAGCAGCGGCCGCCCGGCGCGGCGCAAATAGCGCCCGCTTGGGCGCCGCGGGCAGGGCCGCACGGTACGAGTGCGCGGCTACACGCGACAGCTGCGGCGCTCACCCGCCCGCCGGGGCGACCCCCCGGTGGGCGGCTCTGAGCCCGCGCCCCGTTACTAGAGCTCGAGGTAGCGCAGCATGACCCGGCCCAGCATGATCACGTCGCCGTTCTCGAGGTCCGCCTGCTGGATGCGCCGGCCGTTGACCAAGGTGCCGTTGGAGCTGCGGTCGTCGAGCACGCGCGCGCCGGAGGGGCGCGGAACGATGATCGCGTGGCGTCGCGAGACGGAGCTCTCGTCCAGATGCACGTCGGCTGAGAGCCCGCGCCCGATGCGGATCGCCTCGGCGCCCAACGGGATCAGCAAAGTTCGCTCCGGGCCCTGGATCTGTATGTAGCGACCGGGTGCCACGGGATCGTTCTGGGCGGCGGTGTGGCGCACGCGCTCGTCCAGGCAGGCCGTCGGATCGAACCTCTCGGTCAGTCCGTCTGCGGCGGCGGGGCGGATCAGTGTCTCTGAGGTCATATCGGTAGCAGACAGCATGCTACTCACGTGTACCTCAACGCTCGTTAAGAACTTACGAAACGTCGAAATGGACGGCGGGATGAACCTTTGCCGGGCCGCCGCGCTCTGCTACGCCCGCGAGCTGCGACTGGGAAGCCGCCGCCTTTCGGCGAGCCATGCGCTTCGAGCTCCACCAGCCCCAGCCCCCGACGGTGATGACGGGCACGATGTAAAGCATCGAGATGTACCAGTGCGTCAAGCAGGCCAGGGGCGCCATCGTGAAAACCTATCATCCGCGCCGGGCTCAGGTGCCGACGGATGACAGCAGCCACAGTCCGAAGCTCGTGAAGGCGACCATCACCGCCAGCATCCAGTACTGGCTGCGCACGGCCTCTTCGGGCTCTCTGTAGAGCGTCAGCGCACGGTCGTGTGCGAGCGCGAGCCCGGCGACGTGGCCGGCGACCAGCGCGGCGACCTGCACGTACCAGATGCCCGCATAGGAGATCACGTGGTAGTCGATCTGATATCCGGCCGTGCCGAACAGGTTCGAGCCATCGCCCAGCGGGTCGGATATCAGGTAGCCCATCGCCTGGCTCTGCCACAGCAGCAGCGAGAAGTAGTGCGCCAGAACGTAGGCGAAGGCGATCGGCACGAGCGTGTGCACGAAGCTCCGCCAAAGCTCGCGGCTTGGGTAGCGCTCGCTCACGCTGCTCACGCCGAGTATCCCGACGCGGTACACGGCGACTATCAGCAGGATGCAGAGCACCAGGCCGAGCGAGTAGGCCAGCTCCTGTGCAGGCGTGGAGGAGAAGCCGAGATCGGCGAACAGGCTCTGCACGCTCGGCTCGTTGTTGCGCCAGATCCCGCCGTTGCTGAAGCCGTCGAAGGTGGTGGTGCCGATCAACGCGCAGATCAGCGCAACGGTGCCGGGACGGATGCGCAGCTCGCTTGCCCCGCTCAGCGGGCGGCGCAACAAGAGCGCCCCGTCGGCGCCTCGCACGAGCGCGGAGAGCCTGGCGAGCAGGCCGAAGTACACACCGAAGCCGTCCGCCGATCCCCCCCACTCCTCCACGCCGAAGGCCACCATCCCGGCGAGCATCACGAGGAAGTAGCCGAGCGACAGCGCCGCCAGCGTGGACGGCCTGTCGCGTTCCACGTAGACGAGCTCGAGCCAGGCGAAGCCGACGAGACCGGCGAGCGCAGGCCAGTGACCCAGCCGCGCCGGGTAGCTCAGCGGCGGCTTGCGATCGGATCCGCCTCTCAACGCCCGCAGGCACGCTTCGAGCGCGCGGGCACATGTGCGCCACGGGCTGAACGCGCGGAAGACATCGCCGAAGAGGACACTGGCCACGGGCAGGCCGACCCAGAAGATCACGTAGATGAAGGTGACCGAGAAGTTCGCGTTGGCCACCTGCGCGCCCGCGAAGCCGCTGTAGAGCACCAGCGCGAACAGTGCCACGCCGGCCACGCCGGCGAGCCATTCAAGCGCCTGCGGGATCGCAAGAAGGCGCCGGCGGCGCTGCTCCTGCAGCTGGGGTGTGCGCCACAGCGTGGAGAGCGCGACGAACGAGACGACCAGCACGATCGCGGCCGTCCAGCTGAACAGCCACACCGGGATCGGCAGGTCGGCCTTGCCGACGATGCCGTGCGCCTGCGCGCTCGCGGGCAAGGCCAGCGCGACCACGCCCCCGCCCCCGGTCAGCGCTGCGAGCATGCGACGGGGCGGAGCGCTCATGCGCCGCGAAGTCTATGGGAGCGACTCGCTCCCTCTCGCGATCGCCTGCTGCTCGCGTAATCTGCTGCGGTGATGATCACCCTGCCGCTTGCAGTCTCGGCGGACCTCTCGGCCGCCGTCCAGCTCGGGCCGCTCGCGCTCGTGGCGGTGCTCTACGCGCGCCGTGCACGCACGCTGGCGCTCGACGAGCACCCCGTGCCCAGCTGGCGGCAGGCCTGCTTCTACGCAGGCTTCGTCGTGATCGGCGCCGCGCTCACCTCACTCGGCCCCGACAGCCAGGAACTGCTCTACGTGCACATGATCGAGCATCTGCTGCTGGGCGACATCGCCGCGCTGCTGATCGTGCTGGGTCTGACCGGGCCGCTGCTCGCCCCGGTCCTGCGCATCCGCTTCTTCGATCGCCTGCGTGCGCTGGCGCACCCCGCGATCGCATTCCCTCTGTGGGCGGTCGACCTGTACGTGTGGCACCTGCCGGGCCTTTATCAGGCGGCGCTTCGCCATTCGGGCGTACACGCGCTCGAGCATGCGCTGTTCCTCGGACTCGGGATCAACATGTGGATGTGCCTGTTGGGCCCGCTGCCGACACCGCCGTGGTTCGGCAACCTCGGCAAGCTTTTCTACATCGTGGCGGTGCGGCTCACAGGCACCGTCCTGGGCAACATCTTCCTGTGGTCGGGGTCGGTCTTCTATCCCTTCTACCTGCACGGCGACGCCGTCTACCACATCTCCCCGCTGGCTGACCAGAATCTCGCCGGAGCGATCATGATGGTCGAGGAGTCGATCCTGACCTTGGCGTTGTTCTGCTGGCTGTTCCTGCGCACCGCGCGCGAGGGCGAGGAGCGCCAAGACCTGCTCGACTTCGCGCGCTCCAACGGCCTCGAGCTTACCGAGGCGCGGGCGGCGCGAGCTGTCGCCGCCGGACGCGGCGCGGAGCTACGCAGGCGCCTGGAGGCGCGCACGGGCGCAGCCGAGCCGGAGGGCCTTTAGCGCTCGGACGAACGCTACCCGCCCGCTCGGGAGGACTAGCCTCCGGCGACGGCGGGCAGGATCGTGAGCTCGGCCCCGTCGGAGACCGGTGTCTGCAGTCCCTCCAGGAAGCGGATGTCCTCGCCGGCGAGGTACACGTTGACGAAGCGCCGCAGCGAGCCGTCATCGTCGGATATTCGCGCACGCAGCTCCTCGAAGCGCTCGAACAGCCCGTTCAGGACCTCCTGCACGGTGGCGCCGTCGAGCACCGTCTCTGCCTCACCGCCGGACGCCGAGCGAAGCTGCGTGGGGATCTTCACCACGACGGCCATCAGGCGTTCACCGTGTGGGGCACACCGGCTTCGAAGGACTCGAGGGTGGGTTGAATCGTGCGTGTCTCAAACGTTCCGCGCACCGCGTCGAGCGTCTTCAGGCCCTCGCCGGTGATCACGAGCACGACACGCTCGTCCTGGTCGATCTCGCCGCGCGCGGCGAGCTTTGCCAGCACTGCGGTGGTCACCCCGCCGGCGGTCTCGGTGAACACGCCCGTGGTCTCGGCCAACAGCTTGATGCCGGCGCGGATCTCCTCGTCGCTGACCGCGTCCACGCCGCCGCCGCTGCGACGTGCGAGATCCAGCGCGTAGGGGCCGTCGGCGGGGTTGCCGATCGCAAGCGACTTGGCGATCGTGCTCGGCTTGACCGGGCGGCAGACATCCTGGCCGGCCGCATATGCGCTGGCCACCGGCGAGCAGCCCTCGGCCTGAGCTCCGTTCATGCTCGGAAGCTCGCCCTCGAGCAGCCCGAGGTCACGCCATTCCTCGAATCCGCGCGCGATTTTCGTGAACAGCGAGCCGGAGGCGATCGGCACCACGCAACGGTCGGGTAGCTCCCAGCCGAGCTGCTCGGCGATCTCGAACGCCAGCGTCTTGGATCCCTCAGCGTAGTAGGGACGCAGGTTGATGTTCACGAACGCCCACTCGCGTTCAGCGCACAGCTCGGTGCACAGGCGGTTGACGTCGTCGTAGTTGCCTTCCACGCCCACCAGGTTGGTTCCGTAGACGCCCGTGGCGAGGATCTTCTGCTCCTCGAGATCGGCCGGGATGAACACGTAGGACTCCATCCCCAGCGCCGCTCCGTGGGCGGCCACCGAGTTGGCGAGGTTGCCCGTGGAGGCGCAGGCGATTGTCTGGAAGCCCAGCTCGCGGGCGCGCGTGACGGCGACCGAGACAACCCGGTCCTTGAAAGAGTGCGTCGGGTTGGCGGCGTCGTTCTTGACCCACACCTCGCGCAGTCCGAGGCGCTCGGCGAGCCTGTCCGCCTTGATCAGCGGCGTGCAGCCCGCCGGCAGGCCGACACGCGATGCCAGGCGCCCGGAGGGGCCTGGAGGCCCGCCGGCGAGCGGCAGGAAGTCCGCATAGCGCCAGATGTTCTGCGGACCGCCCTGGATGCGGCGGCGCAACTCGCCCAGGTCGCGGCTGGTGCGACTGTGGTCATAGACCACCTCGAGCGGGCCGAAGCACTGCTCGCAAACGTAGAGCGCCTCGAGCGGATACTCCGCCTTGCACTCCTTGCACTGAAGATGACTGACAGCCATTGGGCTCCCTTCGCTCTGTTCTTCGCCTTGTCACGGTGTGGCGAAGGGCGCGAAGGCCCGCCACACATCTCTCTGGAATTGGCACCTTCCCGCTGTGACGTACGGTGGTTGCCGGGGTTTCATAGGGCCAGTCCCTTCACCCCTCTGGATGTGTCCAGCTATGTGTGCGGCAGTCTAGCAACCATCTCGGCGCGCCCGCAAGCCGAACCTCGGGTCGCCCGCGACGGTAACGCAGCCGCCCCGGTGGTGTAGGCCAGGCTGTGAGCAGCCCCCCACGCGAGCGCGAGACCCCTCCGCACCAGGACCCCGAGACCCCTCCGCGCCAGGACCCCGAGCACGCGCCCTTCCACTTCGCCGATCCGGCCAAGAAGCGGCGCATGCTGATCATCGTCAATCCGTACGCGACCACGGTCTCTGACCGGCTGCGCCACCTCGTCGTCTACGCGCTGCAGGGCCGCTTCGAGGTCGACGCCGTCGACACGCAGGCGCGCGGGCATGCCACCGAGCTCTGCCGCGAGGCGGCGCACGAGGGCTATGACGTCGTGGTCGCCTTCGGCGGCGACGGCACGGTCAACGAAGCCGCCAACGGCCTGCTCGGCTCCCCCACTCCCCTGTGCTGCCTGCCCGGCGGGTCGGCCAACGTGTTCGCCAAGATGCTCGGGATCCCGGGCGACGTGGTCGACGCGACCGAGCACCTGCTCGCGATGGCCGATGACTGGCGGCCGCGCAAGGTCGATCTGGGCGTCGTCAACGGGCGCTGTTTCACGTTCGCCTCCGGCCTCGGGCTCGACGCCAGCGTGGTCGAGCGCGTCGACTCCAACCCGCACCTGAAGGCCCGCCTCGGGGCCTACTACTTCACCTGGGTGGCCGTCAGCACATTCATGCGCCGCTATCTGCTCAGCCCGCCGCGCCTGCAGGTCGAGGCCGGCGGCGAGACGCTCTCGGGCGTCACCGCGATCGTCCAGAACGGCTCGCCCTTCACCTACTTCCAGAACCGTCCGATCGACATCGTCGACGGCGCGACGCTCGACTCGGGGCTGCTCGCCGGCGGCGTGCTGCACCGGCCCACGCCGCTGTCGATGCCGTTCATCGCCTGGCGCGCCTTCTCACCGAACGCGAAGGTCGCCGGCCACAGACAGGTCAGCGCGCTGCGCGAGCTCAGGGAGATGACGGTGCGCAGCGCCGACGGGCGTCCGCTGCCGCTGCAGGTCGACGGCGACTACCTCGGCGAGGTCGCCGAAGCACGCTACTCGGTGCTCGCCGAAGCGCTCAACGTCGTTTCCTAGCGGCCCCGGTCGCACGGCCACCGCTGCGCGGACGCGCCGTGACGACGCTGCGCGGACGCGCCGGAGCGACGCTAAGCGGCGGCGCCGGGCGTGACCCGGTAGGCGTCAAACACCGACTCGATGTTGCGCAGGCGCGTGATCGCGCCCTTCAGCGTGTGCGTGTCGGCCACCTCGACGACGAAGCGGTTCTTGACCATCGGACCCATCGACAGGCAGCGCGCTTCCATGATGTTGGAGCCCGACTCCGAGAACGCGCGTGAGAGGTCCTCGAGCAGGCGATGGCGGTCCCAGGCGTCGATCTGGATCTCCACGATGAAGCCCGTCGACTGATCGCCTTCCCAGGCCACATCGGCGAAGCGCTCGGGGCTTTTGGCGAGCACCGCCGCGTTGGGGCAGTCGCCACGATGGATCGTGATCCCGCGCCCGAGGGAGATGTAGCCGACGATCGCATCGCCGGGGACTGGGCGGCAGCACTTGGCCAGGCGCAGCATCACGTCCTCGACGCCCTCCACCCTGATCCCGTACTGCCCCGAGGACTTCGTCGGGCGCCGTCGGGCGCGACCGACGCGCATCAGGTCCGCTGCGCTGTCCTCGCCGTCGGCTGACTCGCCCTGCTTGAGGCGCTGCATCACCTTGCTGACCACGAGCTTCGGTGAGATCTTCGCGGCGCCGAGGGCGATGTAGAAGTCGTCGGCCTTGCGGTAGCCGACCTCGCGGATCACGTCCGCGAGCAGCGCCGAGCCGGTGATCTTCTGCGCGGGCAGGCCCTGTTTGCGCAGCTGCTCCTGGAGCAGCTCGCGGCCGGTGTGCTCGGTGTCCTGGCGTGACTCGGCCTTGAACCAGGCCTTGATCTTGTTGCGCGCGCGGGTCGTCTTGACCATCGCCAGCCAGTCGCGCGAGGGGCCGCGCTCGCGCTTGGCCGTGAGGATCTCGACGATGTCCCCGGAGCGCAGCTCGTAGTGCAGCGGCACGATTTTGCCGTTGACGCGCGCGCCCACGCAGCGGTGGCCGATCTCGGTGTGCACCTCATAGGCGAAGTCCAGCGGCGTAGCTCCCGAGGCCAGCGACTTGACTTCGCCCTTGGGGGTGAACACGTACACCTCCTCCTCGAAGAGGTCCGTGCGCAGCGTCTCCATGAACTCGCGCGGGTCTGAGAGCTCCTTCTGCCAGTCGAGCATCGTGCGCAACCACTTCAGCTTGGCGTCCTCGTTGGCCGCCGGCCAGCGCTTGCCCTCCTCGCCGCTGCCGGGCGCGGGCTGCTTGT
>CAVXPM010000003.1:0-397582 GCA_963763695.1 uncultured Solirubrobacteraceae bacterium | reverse complement strand
AGAGCCAGTGGGCCGCCACGCCGAACTCGGCCATCTCGTGCATCTCGAGCGTGCGGATCTGGATCTCCAGCGGCCGGCCCTCTGGACCGATCACGGTGGTGTGCAGCGACTGGTACATGTTGAACTTGGGCATCGCGATGAAGTCCTTGAAGCGTCCCGGCAGCGGCTTCCACAGCGAGTGGATCACGCCGACGGTGCCGTAGCAGTCCTTGACCGAGTCGACGATCACGCGCATCGCGGTGAGGTCATAGATCTCGTTGAACTCGCGCCCCTTCTTGGTCATCTTCGAGTAGATCGAGTAGAAGTGCTTGGCGCGCCCTGCGATCTCGGCCTCGATGCCGACTTTGCCGAGCTCACCGCGCAGGTAGTCGCCGGCCTCGCTGACGTAGTGCTCGCGCTCCTCGCGCTGCTGGGCCACGAGGCCCTTGATCTCCTGGTACTTGCGCGGGTGCAGCGTTGCGAACGCGAGATCCTCCAGCTCCCACTTGATCGCGTGGATTCCGAGGCGGTGAGCCAGCGGCGCGTAGATCTCGATCGTCTCGCGCGCCTTCTCGATCTGCTTCTGCTTGGGCATCGCCTCGATCGTGCGCATGTTGTGCAGGCGGTCGGCGAGCTTGATCAGGATGACCCGCACGTCGGTGGCCATCGCGACCATCATCTTGCGGTAGTTGTTGGCCTGCGCCTCGTCGCGCGACTGGAAGGTGATGCCGGTCAGCTTGGTCACGCCGTCGACGATCGCCGCGATCTCATCGCCGAAGCGCTCGCGGACCTCCTCGATCGACGCCGAGGTGTCCTCGACGGTGTCGTGCAGCAGCGCCGCGCACAGCGTCTCGGTGTCGAGTCGCATGCCCGCGCAGATCCGGGCCACGCCGACGGGATGAACGATGAAGTCCTCGCCCGATTTGCGCCGCTGGGCGGCGTGGTGCTCGCAGGCGAACACGAACGCGTCCTGGACGCGCGCGCGGTCGATCTCGACGGTGGAGTCGGCTGCGTGCTCCGAGACGATCGCGAACAGGTCGCTGAGCATGCGTCGCTCTGCGACGCTGAGCGTCAGCGCCTGCGCCTCCCCGCCGGCGCGCGGCGCAGGCTCGATTCCCGCGGTCTCGGAAGAGGCCGCGGCCTGCGAGCCGGGATCGCCCGTATCCACGCCGGGAGCCTCGGTCAACTGTGTGCTCTTGGGATCCTCGGCGATAGCCATCACTAAAGGGTAGGGGACAGGCCACCGGTATTGAAGCGGGGGCCCTAGAACAGCACGAGCGCCTCGTGCACCTCCGGCTCCGGGACGGGCTCGGGGCGCCTGTGGAGCGTGATCTCCTGCGGCGCGGGCGCCGCCTGGCGCAGCACCAGGCGCGGCTCGCTGACGCCGTTCCACTCGTTCATCTCGAGTGTGAAGGTGGCTTGCACGGGAGCGCCCTGCTCGACCTCCAAGCGCCCGCCGTTGCCGAACGCCACCGCCCGTGCGCGCGCTCCGGCGGACTCGACGGTGAAACGAACGTGCTTGCCTTCGCCCATCGCACGGACGTCGGCGAAGACCGCGTCTGAGATCATCACCGAGACGCCCGGATTGCCGCGCCCGAACGGGGCGAGGCTGCGCAGCTCCTCGGCCAGCTCGACGCCGAGCTGATCGCAGCCGACGAGCGTGTCCACCCGCTCGGCCGCCACCAGATCCTCCGGGGCCAGCACTGCCTCGGCGTGGGCCGCGAACGCGGCCGCGAAGGCGGGCACGCGCTCCCGCTCGATCTCCAGGCCCGCGGCGGCGCGGTGCCCGCCGTAGCGCAGCAGGTGCGAGCCGCACGCAGTCAGCCCCGCGAGCAGGTCGAATGCCTCGACGCTGCGCCCGGAGGCCTTGCCGGTCTCGCCGTCGAGCGCGATCATCACGACCGGGCGCCCGCTGCGCTCGACCATGCGCGAGGCCACGATCCCGATCACGCCGGCGTGCCACTGCTCGCCGCAGAGCACGTAGGCCCCGCGCTCGCCCAGCTCGTCCATCTGTGCTTCGGCCTCATAGCGGATGCGCAGCTCGAGCTGCCTGCGCTCGCTGTTGGCCGCGTCGAGCTCAGCTGCGATCTGGGCCGCGCGCAGGGGGTCACGGGTGAGGATCAGCTCGAGTCCGGCGTCCGCGCGGTACAGGCGCCCGGCGGCGTTCAGCCGCGGCGCCAGCGCGAAGGCGACCGAGCGCTCGTCGAGCTTGGCCGGGTCCACGCGGGCAACCGCCATCAACGCGCGCAGGCCGGGCTTGGCGGTGCCCGCCAGGGCGCGCAGGCCGGCGCGTACGAGCGCCCGGTTCTCGCCCAGCAGGGGCACCACGTCGGCGATCGTCGCGAGCGCCACCAGGTCCAGCTCGTGGCGCAGCTGCTGCGGGTCGCGCCCGGCGGCAGCGTGCACGGCCTGGGCGAGCTTGTAGGCCACGGCTGTCGCGCACAGCTCTGCGCACGGGTAGCCGCACAGCGCCGGGTGCACGATCGGAGCGTCCGGCAGCTCGCCGTCGGCGCGAGCGGCGTGGTGGTCGGTCACGATCACCTCCATCCCCAGCTCGCGAGCGAGCGCGACCTCGGCGACCGCGGTGATCGCGCAGTCGACCGTGATCAGCAGGCGGGTGCCTCTCGCCGCCAGGCGCCGCACGGTGGCGGCGGCGAGGCCGTAGCCATCGCCTGCGCGGTCCGGCAGATAGGTGTCCACGTCGCCGCCCAGCTCGCGCAGCGCGCCCACGAGCACAGCCGTCGAGCAGATGCCGTCGACGTCGTAGTCGCCGTGGACGGTGATGCGAGTCCCGCCGCGGATGTGGCCGAGGATCCTCTGCACCGCCTCCTCGATCCCCGCGAACGCCGCCGGCGGGTGCTCCTCGGCGCCCGCGAGGAACGCACGCGCCGCCTCGGGATCGGCAAGGCCACGCCGCACCAGCACCTGCGCGAGCGCCGCGCTCACCCCCAGCTCGTGCTCGAGTCGGCGAACCTGCTCGGGCGGACAGTCAGGGATCTCGAAGCGACACAGGCTCATCCCGGCGAGAGTACGGCCACGACGAGACGGAACCGCCGACTGCGCAGCGTTTGCCCGCGGCGATCTCGCCAGCGGGGAGCGCGGGCGCTCGCTCAGTCGTAGTGCGGCGGGGTCGCGCCGGAGACGCGTTCGCGGCGCATCCCCTCGGCATAGACCACGCCCATCCCGATCAGCGCCCCGGGGACCGCGTAGAGCACCACGCCGATGTTGGTGGCCTTTTCGCCGGGGATCTGCAGGGCGGAGGCTTTGACCGCGTAGATGATCAGCCCGACGAGGATCGCGCCGACCAGCGAGCCGACGAACGCGCCCACGATCCCGCCCCAGAAGCGGTCGGGCAGGAAGATCGTGAAATGCCAGATCGCAAGGCCCATGATCACCCAACCGAGAAGTCCCATCAGCGGGCCCGCCCGTGGCGGCGGTTGCGCGGGCGGCGGTTCTTCGAGCGCGGCTTGGGGTCTTCCTTGAGGACCAGGTCTTCGGGCGTGAGGTCGGCGGCCGGGTCGCGCTCCGGCGCCGGCGCCTCGCGCTCCGGAACGGGCGCCTCGGGGGCGGTGGTCGCCTTGCCGCCGTTCGCGCGTGTCCGCTTGGGCGAGCGCTGCAGCGACGGCTGGAGCGGCGCAGCGGTGGCGGGCTCGGCGTCGACGTCGAGGTCGCGCACCAGTTCTTGGAACTCGTCGCGGGAGAGCTGCTCGCCGGGCTCCTCCGGCGCGATCAAGCTGCCACGCCGTGTTTTTTTGCGTTTGGTCTCGGTCGGCTCGACGTCCTCTGGCTCACCCCCGGCGACGGTCGCATAGGCGGGCACGGCGCCCAGTTCGCGCATGATCCGCGCGCGGCGCACGCGGTATGAGCTCTCGCGCTCCTTCCAGTGCGTGAGCACCGGCGAGGCGATGAAGATCGAGGAGTAAGCACCGGAGGCGATCCCGATCAGCAGCGCGAAGGCGAAGTCGCGCAGCGTTTCGCCGCCGAAGAGCAGCAGCGCGGCGACCGGCAGCAGGGTGCAGAAGCTCGTGGCCAGGGACCTCGTCAGCACCTCGGACATCGAGCGGTTGACGATCTGCGAAAACGCTGCGCGCGGCATCCGCGGTACGTTCTCGCGCACACGATCGAACACGATGATCGTGTCATACAGCGAGTACCCCAGGATCGTCAGCAGAGCGGCGACAGTGGCCGTCGTGACTTCCCTCCCCGTCAACGAATAGACCCCTGCCGTTATCAGCAGGTCGTGCATCAGCGCGATCAGCACCGGCACCGCGTACTTCCACTCGAAGCGCAACGCGATGTAGATCGAGATCACCAGCAGCGAGGCGATGATCGCGATGACGGCGCTGTTGGCCACCGTTTTGCCGAACGTCGGCCCGATCGAGGTCGAGGAGAAGTTCTTCGTACCGAACTTGGTTTCGAGGACTTCGTGGACCTGTTTGACCTTTTCCGGCTTCAGCGTCTTGGTCGATATCTGATAGCCCGTGCCACCGATGCTCTTGTTGACGAACTTCTGCACCTGGGCGTTGCCGTAGCCGGCGGAGGACATCGCCGCGGCTACCTGATTCTCGCTGGCCGGCCTTTGGAAGGCGGTCTGGATGCGCGTGCCGGACTTGAAGTCGATCCCGAAGTTCAGCCCGCTTCCGCCGATCGCGAGCGCGCCAACGAGCAGGATCGTGCCCGACAGCGAGAAGAACCACTTCGAGGCGCCCATGAAGTCGAACGTCCAGCCGCGCCCCTGGCGCGCCGCGCCCAGCGCGGAAGGGTGCGAGACGAGCTTCGAGCGGCCCATCGAGCCGAGCGCAGCCTGCGTTGCGAGCACTGCGGTGAACAGCGAGACGAGCGTGCCGATGCCGAGCGTGAAGGCGAATCCCTTGACTTCGGCTGTGGCCAGCGCGAACAGGATGAAGGCGGTCATGAACGTGACCACGTTGGCGTCCACGATCGCCGCGAATCCGCGCCTGTAACCGGTGGCGATGCCGGAGATGACCGATCTTCCCCCGCGGATCTCCTCCTTGACGCGCTCGAAGATCACGATGTTCGCGTCGGCCGCGATCCCGATCGTCAGGATCAGCCCGGCGATGCTCGGCAGCGTGAGCGTGATCGGGATCAGCTTGATCAGCGCGAAGTAGTAGAGGCCGTAGATGACCAGGCCGCCGACCGCGATTGCGCCGAGCACGCGGTAGAAGACCAGCAGGAACAGGCACACGACGAGGAAGCCTGCTAGACCCGCGAGCAGGCCTTGGTTGAGCGCCGTTTTGCCGAGCGTCGCGGAGACCTGCGAGTTGGAGATCAGTTCCAGGCGGATCGGCAGCGCGCCGGACTGCAGCTCCTGAGCCAGTTCCTGCGCCGAGGAGATCGTGAAGCCACCCGAGATCTGCGAGCCGGTCGAGGCGTCGATCCCTTCGGGGTACTTGGTGTAGTCGATCGACGGCGTCGTGATCAGCTGCCCGTCGAGTACCACCGCGAAGTGCTGCTCTGCGGTTTCCCGCCCGACCCCCGGCAGCTGCGCTTCGCGGCCGCGTTCGGCGATTTTCTTCGTGACGCCTTCAAAGACGTTCTTGCCGTGCGAGGTGAAGCCGAACGTGACGTTGGGCTGGCCGGTGCCGCCGGAGCCTTCGTCGAAGCCCTGCTGCGGGTTGGTCACGTCGGCGCCGGTCAGGACCGGTTCGTCGTTGAGCACGTAGTAGCTGTTCGGGCTTTTCTGCGTGACCTTGCCCGCGGTGCTTTCCACCGGGCGCGCCTGTGCGAGCACGGTCCCGGGGTTCACGCGCACCGCCTTGGTGATGGCTCCCAGCGGCACTTTGTAGTCGGCGTAGAGGTTCTTTTCACTTTCCTCGGGTCCGCGCAGCACCTTTTCGTGCTTGGGTTCGAGCAGGTACCAGCTGCCGTAGATGCAGCCGGCCAGCTGCTGCGGGGTGCAGCCGCGCTCCCAGGTGGTGTCGCTGGCGCGCAGGATCGGCGCGCGCTTGGCGGCGCGCGTCACAGCCTGGTACTCGGGCAGCCCGTACTGGGCCGCGCCGGCGTTGGGCCCGCCCGTGACCGTCGTTTCGCTACCCGCGGGCGTGCCGTTCGGCCCGATCACGTTGGGCTCCCAGTCGTAGAACTGCAGCTGGGCTGTTTTGCCGACCTCTTGTTCGGCGCGGCCGGAGTTGCTCACATCCGGCAGTGCTACGTCGATTTCCCGTTCTCCGGAGCGCTGGATTTCCGGCTGGGAGACGCCGAGCTTGTCGACGCGCTTGCGCATGATGTCGATCGCGCGGTTCAGCGATTCGGTGTCGACCTTGGACTGCGCTGTGGGCTTGGCCTGGTAGACGAGCTCGACGCCGCCCTTCAGGTCGAGGCCGAGGCGTGTCTTTTTGGCAGCGATCGCGGCCACCGACCCGGCGATCAGGCCCGCGACGATCAGCAGGATCAGGAGATTGCGTCGGCGATCGTGCATCTCAGAGCAGACTACTTGTCGGGGGTCAGCACAAGCAACAGGCCGCCGTCGTCGTCGTAGGCGGGAAAGATGTCCGCTTTGGCGGCGGCCGCCACGTCACGTTCGCCGGAGACGTCGACAGGGATCTCCAGTGCGCGCACCCCCCACTCGAGCACGGTGGCCACCGGATCGTCGCCGTTGGAGAAGCGCAGGCCGAGGACCTCCTCGACGCGCTGGCCGATGACCTCTTCCTCCTCCAGGCCCGTAAAGGCGAAGGAGTTCTTGCCGCAGCCCACGATCCGTCCCTCCCCGTCGCACACGAAGAAGGCCGCGTCGGGCGCTGGGTAGTAGTCGTCGAGGAGTTCGAACAGGAACGCGAATCCGCACTTTGCGCACCCCTTGCGCTGGCGCGTGAAGCCGATGTTGCGATCCAGCTCGGTGGTGCGGTGACCGCAGTTTGGGCAGATGAAGGGATGGGCCATCGTGTCTCTATACACAGACTACGCAAGCCAAGGCCCGAAGGCCCCGGTCTCAGAGCGGCCCGATCGAGGCCCCTCGCTCCTCTCAGAACAGCGACTGCCCGCCCGCCACGGGCGCCTGCAGGCCGAGGTGCTCGAAGGCGGCGGGGGTGGCTGCGCGTCCGCGCGGGGTGCGCTTGATCAGCCCCTCCTGCAGCAGGTAGGGCTCGTATACGTCCTCGATCGTGTCCTGCTCCTCGCCCACGGCGACCGCCAGCGTGGAGAGGCCGACCGGGCCGCCGGCGAACTTCGAGCAGATCGTCTCGAGGATCTTGCGGTCGAGACGGTCCAGGCCGCGCTCGTCGACCTCGAGCATCTCCAGAGCGGCGTGCGCGGCGGCTGCGGTCACGACTCCCTCCATGCGCACCTCGGCAAAGTCGCGCACCCGCTTGAGTAGGCGGTTGGCCACGCGCGGCGTGCCGCGGCTGCGCGCCGCGATCGCGAGCGCCCCGTCCTCCTCCAGTCCAATCTCCAGGATGCCCGCCGAGCGGCGCACGATGATCGCCAGCTCCGCGGTCGTGTAGGGCTCGAGTCGCGCCTGGATTCCGAAGCGGTCGCGCAGCGGAGTCGTCAGCAGGCCGGTCCTGGTGGTGGCGCCGATCAGCGTGAACGGCGGCAGCTCCAGCGTCACCACCCGCGCGCCGGCGCCCTGCCCGACTGTGATCGGCAGGCGGTGGTCCTCCATCGCCGGGTAGAAGGTCTCCTCGAGCGTGCGCGCGAGGCGGTGGATCTCATCGACGAAGAACACGCTGCGGGGTTCGAGCGCGGTCAGGAAGGCCGCGATGTCGCCCTTGCGCTCGAGCGCCGGGCCGGCGGTCTGCACGAACGGCACTTCCAGCTCCGCCGCCACGATCTGCGCGAGCGAGGTCTTGCCGAGGCCGGGCGGCCCGGCGAGCAGCACGTGGTCGAGCGCCTCACCGCGGGCGCTACAGGCCTCGATCGCGACCGTGAGTTGCTGGCGGAGGGTCTCCTGGCCGACGAACTCCCGCAGCCGGCGCGGACGCAGGGAACGGTCGAGCTCGTCCTCGGGCACGAGATAGGGCGTCTGGATGCGCGCGACGGCATCGCTCATCGGGCAACCATCTAGGAGCCCGTCCGCGCCAGGCGCAGCGCGTGTCCGAGCAGATCCTCGGCGCTGTCTCCCTCTGCATCGGCGAGCAGCTCGTCGGCCTCCTCGGGGCCGTAGCCGAGCTCGAGCAACCCTTCACGGGCCAGCGCCTGCGGATGGGCAGGCTCGCCGCGTCGCGCCACGATCGGCGTGCGTGCACCGGACGCGGTCTCGACACCGACCTTCTCGCGCAGCTCGACGATGATTCGTTCGGCGGTGCGCTTGCCGATCCCGGGAACCGCTTGAAAGCGGGCCGAGTCTCCGGATGCGAGCGCCGCGATCAGCTCGCGCGGAGTGCCCGCCGAGAGCACGGCGAGCGCCACCTTGGGTCCGACTGCCTGCACCGACAGCAGCATCAGGAACAGGTCGCGCTCCTGCTCGGAGTGAAAGCCGTACAGCGCCAGCGCGTCGTCGCGCACGATCAGGTGCGTGTGCAGCGTCGCCTGATCGCCGACGGCGGGCACGTGGCGAAGCGTCTCCGCCGAGACCGCCGCGCGGTATCCGACCGCGCCGCACAGCAGCACCACGTGGTCGGAGCGGCGAACGGCGACCTCGCCGCGCAGCATCGAGATCACGCGCCCACCCGCGCCAGCGCGCTCGCCAGGGGAGCGCAGTTGGCGTGACAGACGGCGACGGCCAGCGCGTCGGCGGCATGATCGGGCCGGGGCTCCTCGCTCAGCCCGAGCAGGACCTGGACCATCCGCGCCACCTGGTCCTTTGGCGCCCGTCCGCTGCCGCAAACTGCGCTCTTGACCTGTTGCGGGGTGTAGCTCGCGCACGCAACGCCGCGCTGTCCGGCGGCGAGCATCACCGCGCCGCGCGCCTGCCCGACGGCGAAGGCGGTACGCACGTTCTGGCCGAAGTAGAGCTGCTCGAGCGCCAGCGCGTCGGGGGCGTGCTCCTCCAGCAGCCGCTCGACCGCCGCGTGGATGTCGGCCAGCCGGCGCTCCTGGGGGATCTCGGGCTCGGTCTGGATCACACCCCCGTCGAGCGCGACCAGGCGCGCACCCCTGCGCGTCACTACGCCGTAGCCGGTGTTGGCCAGCCCGGGATCTATGCCGAGGACGATCACGGCTCCTGATTCTGCGCCCGCCGCCGGACGCCTGCCTGGCGTACGCTGCGCCTGGATGGCTCAGGAGAAGATCGACTTCGAGGCCGAGGGGCTGCTGCAGGGGCTGGAGGGCGAGCGGCGCACGGAGCGCCTCGCGCTGCTCGAGCAGCTCGCCCAGGACGGTGTGCCGCTGTCGGAGCTGCGCCGCGCGACACAGACCAACAGGGTCGTGTTGCTGCCGGCCGACCGCCTGATCGTTGGCACCGAGCGCTACACGGCCGCCGAGATCGCCGAGATCAGCGGCGTCGAACCGGACTTCCTGGTGCTCGCCCGGCGGGCGATGGGGCTGCCGATCCCCGAGCCCGACGAACCCGTCTACACCGAGGCTGAGCTGGCCTCCGCGCGGATGATCCATGTGGCGCGGGACGCAGGGCTCTCCGACGAGGACGTGCTCGACCTCCTGCGCGTGCTCGGGCGCGGGCTCGCCCAGGCCGCCGAGACGTTGCGAGCGCTGCCCTTGAAGCTGGTGTTGAAGCCCGGGATGAGCGAGGGCGAGCTCGCCCGTCAGTACGCCCAGGCAGCAGGGGCGCTCTATCCGCTGGTCGATCCGCTCGTCAGCAGCCTGCTGGCGCTGCACCTGCGCCACACGACCGAGAGCGAGGTGGTCAACGCGCTCGAGCGCGGCGGCGGGCGCCTGCCCGGCTCGCGCGAGGTCGCGGTGTGCTTCGCCGACCTGGTCGGCTTCACGCGCCTGGGCGAGGAAGTCCCGCCCGAGGAGCTGGGCCATCTGGCGGTGCGCCTGGAAGCGCTCGCCACCGACGCAGCCGAGGCGCCGGTGCGGCTGGTCAAGACGATCGGCGACGCCGCGATGCTCGCCTCGCCCGAGCCCGTGCCCCTGCTCGAGGCCACGCTGCGCCTGATCGACGCTGCCGACGCGGAGGGCGAGGACTTTCCACAGCTGCGCGCCGGCGCAGCGATCGGGCTTGCGCTACCGCGCGCCGGGGACTGGTTCGGGCGCCCGGTGAACCTGGCGAGCCGCATCACCTCGGTGGCGCGTCCCGGCTCGCTGCTGATCGAGCGCGAGCTGCGCGAGTCCGCCGGGGAGGCCTACCGCTTCTCCTTCGCCGGCGAGCGGCGCCTGCGTGGGATCCGCCAGCCGGTCGCGCTCTACCGCACGCGCCGCCAGAGCCCCTGACCCGAGGCCGGACCCGACACCTCAAACGTTCACGAAGTCCACGAGCAGATTGGCTAGCGCAGCGCTGTGGCGGCGGGACCGGCGGCGTGATCGGCGTGCGTGTCCCCGTCGCGCTCCCACAGGCGCCACGGCGCCTCGCCGGAGGCCCACAGGTCGTTGAGCGCGACGGCGTCCTTGTAGGTGTCCATGCACTCCCAGAATCCCTCGTGGCGGTGCGCGCGCAGCTGCCCCTCGGCCGCCAGACGCTCGAGCGGGGCGCGCTCGAGCACGCTGTCGAGCGCCACGTAGTCGAGCACCGGCGCGCCGAAGCAGAAGAACCCGCCGTTGATCCAGTGCTCCGAGCGGGGCTTCTCGCGAAAGCCCCTGACGCGCCCGTCGGGCTCGAGCTCTGTGACCCCGAACTGCAGCTCCGGGCGCACCACGGTCATCGTGGCGAGCGAACGGTGTGCGGCGTGGAAGTCCAGCAGCGCGTCGAGGTCGATGTCGGCCACGCCGTCGGCGTAGGTGGCGCAGAAGAGCTCCTCGCCCGCCAGCTGCGGCGCGAGCCGGCGGATGCGCCCGCCGGTCTGCGTGTCCAGGCCGGTGTCGACGCACTCCACGCTCACCCCGGCAGGCCAGCTGTGGGTGGCGACGAAGCGCTCGATCAGCTCGCCCTTGTAGCCGGTGGCCAGCAGGAAGCGGGTGAAGCCCTGCACTGCATACAGCTGGATCACGTGCCACACGATCGGCATACCGCCGATCTCCACCAGTGGCTTGGGGATCTCCTGGGTGTGCTCCTGCAGCCGCGTGCCGCGTCCGCCGCACAGGATCGCGACGGGCGGGCGCAGCGCGGCGCTATCCGGCGACACGTTCCAGCACGTCTGCCGAGACGTCGAAGTTCGCGTGCACGTCGCTGACATCGTCGCTGTCTTCGAGCGACTCGATCAGCCGCATCAGCTTGCCCGCCTGCGCCTCGTCCACCGGCACGAGGCTCGACGCTCGATAGGAGGTCTCGGCGCTCTCCATCTCCACGCCGGCCTCCTCGAGCGCCCTGCGCACGGCGGTGAAGTCGGCCGGCTCGGTGATCACCTCGAAGACGTCCTCATCGGTGGAGATGTCCTCGGCGCCGGCCTCCACGGCGGCCATCAGCTCATCTTCGGAGTAGCGCTCGGCGTCGATCACGATCGTGCCCTTCTTGTCGAACAGGTAGGCCACCGAGCCAGGCTCGCCGAGGCTGCCGCCGTTCTTGGAGAACGCGTGCCTGACATCCGCGCCGGTGCGATTGCGGTTCTCCGTCAGGGCCTCCACGAGCACGGCCACGCCGCCGGGGCCATAGCCCTCGTAGAGGACGCTTTCGATCGCATCGGCCTCTCCCCCCTCGCCGGTGCCCTTGGCGATGGCGCGTTCGATGTTGTCCTTCGGCATCGAGGCTTCCTTGGCCTTGCGCATCGCGAGATCCAGCGCCGGGTTGCCATCGGGATCGCCGCCGCCGTCGCGCGCTGCGACCGTGATCGCCCGGGTCAGCTTGGAGAAGTGCGCGCCCCGGCGCGAGTCGACGATCGCCTTCTTGTGCTTGATGCTCGCCCACTTGGAGTGTCCCGACATAACCCCAAGTCTACGAATCCGCCTCGCGAATGCGTCCGCCGGGCGACGCGCGGCCCACGGCGCGGGCACATAGGATGGATCCAGCCATGCCGGCATCGCTGTCCCCCGACATCTTCAAGGCCTACGACGTGCGCGGCCTCTATGGCGAGGAGATCGACGGCGACATCGCCGAGCTGATCGGCAGCGCCTTCGCGCGCGTGCTCGCCAGCCTCTCGGGAAAGCCCGTGGAGGAGCTGCGCGTCGGCCTCGGGCGCGACATGCGCCTGAGCGCTCCCGAGCTGGCGGCGCGCTACCGCCGCGGCCTGCTCTCGCAGGGCGTGCACGTGCTCGACGCGGGTCAGGTGGGAAGCGAGATGCTCTATTTCATGGTCGGCTCGCGCGAGCTGGACGGCGGGCTGATGTGCACGGCCTCGCACAACCCCAAGGCCTACACGGGCGCCAAGCTCGTGCGCGAGGGAGCGATCGCCCTGTCGGGCGACTCCGGCATCCAGGACATCCGTCGCGAGGTCGAAGCCGAGCTGGAGTCTGGCTCGGTGCCATCCACCGGCGGGCGCGAGGGCACCGCCGAGGAGGTGGACGTCTACGCGGAGTTCCAGACTGCGGCGCTGAAGTTCATCGACGCCGACGCGGTGCGAGCGGCGAGGCCGCTGAAGGTGGTCCTCGACGGCGGCAACGGGATGGCCGGTCCGATGGTGGGCCCGCTGCTGGAGAGCCTCGACCTCGAGCTGATCGAGACCTACTGGACCCCCGACGGCAACTTCCCCGACCACGAGCCCAACCCGCTGTTGCCAGAGAACCGCCGGTTCGTCGTAGAGAAGGTCCTCGAGACGGGAGCGGACCTGGGCATCGCCTGGGACGGCGACGCCGACCGCTGCTTCTTCATCGACGAGAGCGGGCGCTTCGTCGACGGAGACTTCATGACCGCTCTGCTCGCCCAATCGCTGCTCGGCAAGGGTCACGCGGGCGAGGCGATCCTCTACGACGTGCGCGCCTCACGCGCGGTCCCCGACACGGTCCGCGCGGCCGGCGGGGTTCCATATGTCAATCGGGTCGGGCACGCGTTCTTCAAGACGCGCATGCGCAAGGAGGGCTCGCTGTTCGGCGGAGAGGTCTCCGGGCACTACTACTTCCGGGACTTCTACTGCGCGGACTCGGGCACGATCCCGGCGCTGCTCGTGCTCGAGCTGCTGGCGCGTGAGGGGCGCAGCATGTCCGAGCTGCTCGAGCCCTACCGCGGCCGCTACTTCATCTCCGGGGAGATCAACTCGGAGGTCTCGGACGCCGACGCGAGGATGGCGGAGATCGCCGAGCGCTACTCAGACGCTCGCCAGGAACGACTCGACGGGATCTCGATCGACTACGAGCACTGGCACTTCAACGTGCGCTCGTCCAACACCGAGCCGCTGCTGCGCCTGTGCCTGGAGTCGCTGGTCTCGCCGCAGGACATGGAGCGCCGCCGCGACGAGGTCCTCGCGCTGATCCGCTCGTGAGCTACGGCGAGCCCGCGGAGGGCGAGGACGAGCAGCAGCGCCAGCAGCGCGAGGCGTTCGACACGGCAGCCGAAGCCGGGATCCACCTACTCGCGATCCCCACGCCATTTCGCGTCGGGCGTGTGAACGCCTACCTGATCGAGGACTCGCCGCTCACGCTGATCGACTCCGGTCCCAACTCCGCCAAGGCGCTGGACGAGCTCGAGCAGGCGCTGGCGCTCCGCGGCCACACGATCGAGGACCTCGAGCTGCTGATCATCACCCATCAGCACATCGACCATTTCGGACTCGCCGCGATCCTGGCGCGGCGCTCGGGCGCAGAGGTGGCGGCGCTCGATCTGCTCGCTCCGTATCTGGCCGGCTTCGACGAGCAGGCCGAAGCCGATGACCAGTTCGCCCAGGCGATCATGCTGCGCCACGGCATCCCGTCCGAAATCGTCACCGCGTTGCGCTCGGTCTCGGCGAGCTACCGCAGCTGGGGCTCGGCGGTGCAGGTGACCCGGCCGCTCGCCGATGGGAGCGTGGTGGAGCTCCGCGACCGCTCGCTGCAGGCGTTTCACCGCCCCGGCCACAGCCCGTCGGACACCGTGCTGCTGGACGAGTCCCGCTCGATGCTGCTCGCCGGTGACCACCTGCTCGCGCGGATCTCCTCCAACCCCCTGCTCAGCCGCCCGTTGAACGCCGGCCCAGGCGAGTACAGCGGCCCCCGACCCCGCGCCCTGGTCGCCTACATCGACTCGCTGCAGAAGACCCGCGCGGACGAGCTCTCGCTGGTCCTCGGCGGCCACGGGCCGGCGATCAGCGACCACGTCGCGCTGATCGACGAGCGCCTGCGCCAGCACCGGCGCCGTGCCCGCAAGATCCACGGCCTGATCGCCGCGCAGCCGCGAACCGCCCACGAGATCGCCCATGCGCTGTGGGGAAACGTGGCTGTCACCCAGGCCTACCTGACGCTCTCAGAGGTGCTCGGCCACGTCGATCTGCTGCTGGACGACGGTCTGGTGATCGAAGCAGAGGACGGCGAGGTCGTGCGCTTCGAGTCCGTCGCCGAGCCCGCCTACTAGACACGCATCTCCCCGGCGCCCGTACGGCTGAGGCGAGCCTGCTCGACCTCCTCGAGGAAGAGGCGGTGCAGGCGATCGTCATCGCTCAGCTCGCTGTGGAAGGCGACGGCGAGCAGCCGGCCCTGACGGGCGGCCACCGGATGCCCGTCGAGCTCGCCCAGGATCTCGACGCCGGGGCCGTACTCGGCAATCCAGGGCGCGCGGATGAAGATCCCGCGGATCGGGCCGCCCTCGATGCCGCGCAACTGCACATCGGCCTCGAAGCTCTTGATCTGGCGGCCGAACGCGTTGCGCTCGGCGCGCATGTCCATCAGCGCGAGGTGATCGCTGTCGAGCATGATCAGCCCGGCGCAGGATCCGAGCAGCGGCGTGCCGGCGGCGGCGAGCGCCTGCAGCGGCGCCGCCAGACCCTCACGCTCGATGCCGAGGGTCATCGTGGTGGACTCCCCCCCCGGCACCACCAGCCCGTCCAACCCTTCCAGGTCGGCCACCACCCGCACCTGGCGGGTGCGTGCACCCAGCCGCTGCAGCATGCGCTCGTGCGCCTCGAATCCGCCTTGCAGCGCCAGCACGCCCACCATCTGCGCCGGAGGGCCAGCGCCGGCCGCGAGCGGTCCGGGCGCTACCAACCCCGCTGCGCCAGGAGCTGATCGCCCTCCAGCTTCGAGCTCTCGAGGCTCTCCATCGCCGGACCGAGCCCACGCGATGCCTCGGCGACGCGCTCGGCATCCTGCCAGTGGGTTGTGGCCGCGACGATCGCACGGGCGCGTGTGGGCGGATCGTCGGACTTGAAGATGCCCGAGCCGACGAACACGCCTTCGGCTCCCAGCGCCATCATCAGCGCGGCGTCGGCCGGCGTGGCGATACCGCCGGCGCAGAACAGCACCACCGGAAGACGCCCCTCGCGGGCTACGTCGCGCACGATCTCAAGCGGCGCGGCGATCTCCTTGGCCGCGGTCGCGATCTCTCCGGCCTCGAGCATCGTCAGGCGGCGGATTTCGCCTGTGATCTGGCGCATGTGACGGACCGCCTCGACGATGTCGCCGGTGCCGGCCTCGCCCTTGGAGCGGATCATCGCCGCCCCCTCGCCGATCCGCCGCAACGCCTCCCCGAGGTTGGTGGCTCCGCACACGAACGGCACCTTGAAGTCCCACTTGTCGATGTGGTTGGCCTCATCGGCCGGCGTCAGGACCTCGGACTCATCGACATAGTCGACCTCGAGTGCAGCCAGCACGCGCGCCTCCATGAAGTGCCCGATCCGTGCCTTGGCCATCACGGGGATGCTGACCGTCTCCTGGATGCCCGCGATCATCTCCGGATCGGACATCCGCGCCACGCCTCCGTCGCGGCGGATGTCGGCCGGGACGCGCTCCAGGGCCATCACCGCGGCGGCGCCCGCATCCTCTGCGACCTTGGCCTGCTCCGGGGTGACCACATCCATGATCACGCCGCCCTTGAGCATCTCGGCTAGGCCGCTCTTGACCCGGAATGTCGCCTCGTCGCGCATGAAAGGAGTGTATCCGGCGATGCGTCCACGATCTGGCTTCAAACCGTCATCGCGATGTGCCGAATCGGCGGAGGCGCGCGCCGAGGACCTATGCGAGCGGGCGCTCGAACACCAGCCGCGCTTCACCGGAGACGGAGTAGCCCGCAACTTCGCGCACCGTGAAGCCGATCGCCCGGTGGAAGGCCTTGGAGCCGTGGTTCTCGGGACCCGTGATCGCCTTCAGCGCAATCGCACCTCGAGCGCGTGCGTAGGACTCGAACTCCGTGTACAGATGGCGCGCCAGGCCCTTCCCGCGATGCCCTTCGCGAACGGCCACGAGATGCACGTAGCCGACCCGCGCCGGCGAGACGAACCCGAGCAGGTAGGCGATCACGCGCCCCTCCCCGTCGCGGATCAGCAGCGCCGAGTCACCGAACTCGTGGACGTAGAGCGCCTGGTGCAGGCCGGCCATCTCACGCTCGCCCCAGAACGCGGGCAGCTCAGCGACGATCGCGCGCAGGTCCCCGATCCTCGCCCGCTCCAGAGCCCCCGCGGAGGTCTGCTCGCTCACAGCCCAACCGTATTCCGGGCGGCGCCTGCGCCGCTCAAATGGCGGCCATCTCCCGAACCTGTGTCAGGCGTATGCTGTTGCCCGACGGGTCGCGGAAGCCTGAGTCGATGCCGTACGGGCGCTCCTCGGGCGGTTCGCTGAACTCGACGCCGCGGCCAACCAGATCCTCATAGGCCGCCCGGCAGTCCTCGGTCGTCAGGAACACCGTCCCCGCGAAGCCCTTCGCCATCACGCTGCGCAGCTCCTCGGCGGCCTGCTGGTCCATCACCGGCGGGCCCGGGATGGCCATCAGCACGATCGCCACATCGGGCTGTCCGACGGGGCCGACGGTGAGCCAGCGAAAGTCACCCATCTCCGGCAAGGTCGCATCGAGGCGCACCTCCATGCCCAGCTTCTGGGTGTAGAACGCGAGCGACTCGTCCTGGTCGTTCACCCACAGCTGTGCGTTGGCAATTTTGATCATCGGGTCCTCCTGGTCTGAGATTGAACGGTCCTCCCCGATGCTAAGTGCGCGCCGAGCGGCTGTCTTCTCGAAACGTGCGCAGTTCGGGACGGCCGTAGACACGCATCACGCATGCTGGAACCTGCGCCTGGCGAGCCGCCGGTGGGAAGGCGATGCGGTAGGCCGTCGGGGACATGCCATAGGTCCGGCTGAAGCTCGTGGTGAACGACCCGATGCTGCGCAGGCCCACCGACAGGCAGATCTCGGCCACCGAGTGGTCCGTGCTGCGCAGCAGCGCCGCGGCGCGCTCGAGGCGCCGCGTGAGCAGGTAGGCATGCGGCGACTCGCCGAAGGTGCGCCGGAACTCGCGGCTGAAGTGTGCTCGAGAGAGACCTGCCGCGCGAGCCATGTCGCTGACGGTGAGCTGCTCGAAGTAGCGGGCGTCGGCCAGGTCCCTTGCCCGCAGGAGGTGGCGAGCGGGCGGAGCGAAGTTCATACCAAGTCATTATTGCCGCCCCACGGCAGGCGTCCACCCCGTCCCGCGCGGTCCACGGCAGGCCGCTGTGTAGGCGCGCCTACTTCAAGCGAAAGGCCTTGATGCGGTCGTCGTACTGCGCGGTGTCCTGCGCGTAGACGCCGTAGGCGAGCGCCTGGATGACGCTCAGCAGCGCCGAGTGCGAGCGCACGTAGGCGGGGCTGTTGGAGGAGTAGTAGAGCTTGATCTGGGCGAGCTTCGCAACCTCGGAGAGGGTGGCGTCGGTGATCGCCGCGGTGCGCGCCTGGCGGTGGCGGGCGAGCTTCATCGCACGCACCACCAGCGGGTGCGGACGCCCGGCGGAGAGGCCGATGACCAGCGTGGAGGTGTCGATCCGCCCGAGCCGGCTGAGCGCCTCCTGCGAGGGGCTGGCGACGACGTCGACGCGCAGGTCGAGCAGCATCAGCAGGTGGCGCAGGTAGCTCGCGAAGAAGGCCATCTGGTCGGTGCCCGCCACGAGCACCTTCTCGGCGCTCACTATTCCCGAGATCAGCGCTTCGACCGAGCTGCGCGAGACCTTGCGGGCGGTCTCCTCGACGTTGAGATGATCGGCTGCCAGCGCCGCCTCGAACTCGTTCTGGTCGAGTGAGAACAGCGGCGTGGAGCTCGCGCCGGCGGGCGCGCCGTCGGTGGCGGCCTTGGCGTTCACGCGCCTGTATTCCTCGCGCGCGGCCGCCTGCAGCTCGGGAAAGCCCTCGAAGCCGAGCGCCTGCGAGAAGCGCACCACGGTCGAGCTGGAGGTGTTGGCGCGGCGGGCGAGCTCCTCGGCGGTCTGGAAGGCGGCCTCGTCGAGGTGGTCGACGATGTACTGGGCGACGTCCTTCTGCGAGCGCGAGCACTCCTCGAAGCGGGCCTGGATGTACTTGGAGAGGCTCTGGTGCTCGCTCGTGCCGTTGACCGGGACGGGCGGGCGCTCGGGGACCTTGGTGGCGGCGGCACGCTTCACGGCGCTTCTGTTCGACGTGGGCGCCTCGCACTCCTCCCCAGGCTCCTCACGTTTGCGGCGATGATCCACCGCGCGACGGCCCGCGTACATAAGCTCAGCCGATGCAGAGCGCGCCAGAAGAGATCTCCAGACCCTGTTCGCGCGCTGAGCCAGCGGCGTGGCGGGTGGCGCTGTGAGGATCGCGATCGTCGGCGCCGGGGTCTCCGGGCTCGTGGCAGCGCACCTGCTTCACCGCGAGCACGAGATCACGCTGTATGAGGCGAGTGCTTACGCCGGTGGGCACACCAACACCGTCAGGGTGGACACAGAGCACGCCACCCATCACGTGGACACCGGGTTCATCGTGATGAACGACCGCAACTACCCCAACTTCACACGCCTGCTGGAGCGCCTGGGCGTGGCCACACAGCAGACCCACATGAGCTTCTCGGTGAAGGGCGAGGAGGAGGACTTCGAGTACTGCGGCACGCCCCGTGGGCTCTTCTGCCAGCCGCGCAACCTTCTCAGCGTGAGCTTCCAGCGGATGATCGTCGACCTGCTGCGCTTCAACCGCTCGCTGCGCCGGATGCTCGCCCACGAGCGCCCCGAGGGCGCCCACGGCGGCGAGTCGCTCGGGGACTTCCTCGCCCGCGGGCGCTTCTCGCGCACGTTCATCGAGCGGCTGATCGTGCCGCAGGTCTCGGCCGTGTGGTCGGCCGACCCGCGCTCGATGCAGACCTTTCCCGTGCGCTTCATGGCCGAGTTCTTCGCCAACCACGGCATGCTCGGCTTCCGCGACCGCCCGCACTGGGCGACCGTCACGGGCGGCTCGGCGCGCTACGTGGACGCGCTGGCGGCGCCCTTTCGCGAGCGCATCCGCCTGAACGCGCCGGTTCACAACATCAGGCGCGAGCAGGAGCACGTCGAGATCGCATGCGGCGGCGCCTCGCCCGAGCGCTATGACCAGGTGGTGATCGCCACCCACTCAGACCAGGCGCTGGCGATGCTCGCCGATCCGAGCGTCCGCGAGTCGGAGATCCTCGGCGCGATCCCCTATCAGCGCAACGAGGCCGTGCTGCACACCGACAGCTCGCTGCTGCCCCGCCGGCGCAGCGCCCGCGCGGCCTGGAACTTTCACCTGCTGCGCGAGCCCAAGGCGGTGAGCACTGTCACCTATTACATGAATCACCTGCAGCGACTGCACGCCGACCGTGACTTCTGCGTGACGCTCAACCGCGCCGAGGCGATCGATCCCGCCAAGGTGATCCGCACGATCGACTACAGCCACCCCGTCTACACCCCCGCCGGCGTCGCCGCCCAGGCGCAACACGCGACGATCTCCAGACTGGACGCGCGCACCCACTACTGCGGTGCCTACTGGGGCTGGGGCTTTCACGAGGACGGCGTGCGCAGCGCGCTGCGTGCGTGCGAGCCGTTCGGAGTGAAGCTGTGAACAGCTGCCTGTACGAGGGATCTGTGCGCCACCGCCGCCACGAGCGCCTGGAGGACGAGTTCCACTATCCGCTGTTCATGGCCTACATCGACCTGGACGAGCTGCCGGAGATCCTCGACGGACGCCTGCTGTGGTCCGCACGGCGCCCTGCGCTGGCCTGGTTTCGCCGCGCAGACTACCTCGGCGACCCCGACACGCCGCTCCCGGACGCCGTGCGGGCGCTGGTGCTCGAGCGCACCGGCACCGCGGTCGAGGGTCCGATCCGCCTGCTCACCCACCTGCGCTACTTCGGATACTGCTTCAACCCGGTCAGCTTCTACTACTGCTTCGAGCCCACCGGCGAGCACGTGCGGGCGGTGGTGGCGCAGGTGACCAACACGCCGTGGGGCGAGCGCCACTCTTACGTGATGGCGGTCACAGCCGCGAGTGACCACGGCAGCGCCAAGGTGATGGTGGGCCACTTCGCCAAGCAGCTGCACGTTTCGCCGCTGATGGGCATGGAGCACGCCTATGACTGGCGCCTGACCGAGCCCTCCGAGCGCCTGTCGATCCACATCGAGTCCCACCCCACGGGCGCGGGCACCGGCACGGGCGCGCCACACAGCGCCTTCGACGCCACGCTCGCGCTGCGCCGCCGCGAGCTGAGCGGCGCCTCGATGGCCAGGGCCCTGGCGCGCTATCCGTTCTTGACGCTGCGCATCCTCGCGCGCATCTACACGCACGCGCTGCGGCTGCGCCTGCGCGGCGCGCGCTATTACCCCCATCCGAAGCGCGGCGGGCGCCCGGGCGCGGGGACGGTCTCGACATGAGCACCCTGGAGGCCGCCGGGGAGAGCGGCACAGCCACCGCGACGGGGACCGCGGGCTCCGCGGGCGGACAGGCGCTCGGACGCGGGCGCTGGTTCCAGCGCCCCGGCGATCGTCTGGCGCGGTGGATCGCGCTGCGCGTGCTCTCGCACCTGAGCGGCGGCGAGCTGGTGCTGATCGAGGGCGAGGGCGAGGGCAGCGTGCTCCGTTTCGGGGAGATCCTCGCGGAGCGTCCGCTGCGGGCGGTGCTGCGCGTGCGCTCGGAGCGCTTCTACAGCCACATGCTGCGCGGCAGCCTGGGTCTCAGCGAGGCGTACATGAGCGGCCTGTGGGACTGCGAGGACCTCGTTGCGCTGACGCGCATAGCGGCGCTGAACGTGGGCTTCCTCGACACGCTGCGCCGCTGCCTGGCGCCGGTGCTGATCCCTGTGCAGCGCTGGCTGCGCTGGCTGGCGCGCAACACGCCGGTGCGCTCGCGCAAGCGCATCGAAGCCCACTACGACCTCGGCAACGATCTGTTCTCACTGTTCCTGGACCCGACGATGATGTACTCATGCGCGGTCTTCGAGGAGCCCGGGGCCACGCTCGAAGAGGCGTCGCTGGCAAAGCTCGAGCGCGTCTGCGCCAAGCTCGAGCTGGCTCCCTCCGACCACGTGCTCGAGATCGGAACGGGCTGGGGCGGCTTTGCGGTGTATGCGGCTTCGCGCTACGGCTGCAGGGTGACGACCACCACGATCTCACGCGAACAGCACGCCTATGCGAGCGAGCGTGTGCGCGAGGCCGGCCTGAGCGATCGCGTGACCGTGCTGCTGGAGGACTACCGCGAGCTGAGCGGCAGCTACGACAAGCTGGTCTCGATCGAGATGATCGAGGCGGTCGGCTGGCAGTACTTCGGCACCTTCTTCAGGCGCTGCTCGGAGCTGCTGAAAGCCGACGGGGCGATGCTGCTGCAGGCGATAACGATCGAAGACAGCGCCTATGAGGTGGAGAAGGGCGGACGCAGCTTCATCAACACCTACATCTTCCCCGGCGGCTGCCTGCCCTCGATGGAGGTGATCTCGCGCTCGGTGGCGCGCGCGACGGACTTCCGCGAGGTCCACCTGGAGGACATCACCGCCCACTACGCCACCACCCTGGAGCGCTGGCGCGAGCGCTTCAGCGCCGCCGGCGAGCACCTCTCAGAGCTCGGCTACGACGAGCGCTTCCGCAGGCTTTGGGACCTCTACCTCAGCTACTGCGAGGGCGGCTTTCGCGAGCGGCGCATCCAGGACATCCAGCTGCTGCTGGCCAAGCCCGGCTACCGCTAGGGTCAGGCGTCCTATGCGGCGCAACCTGTACGAGGACGTGCACGAGGACTTCCGGGCGAGCTTTCGCACGTTCCTGGAGCGCGAGGTGCTGGGCGAGCAGGGCCGCTACGGGCAGTGGGAGCGCGAGGGCATCGTCCCGCACGAGGTGTTCGAGCGCGCCGGGCGCGGCGGCTTCCTGGGGATGGCCGTGGAGGAGGCGCACGGCGGCGCGGGCGCCGAGGACTTCCGCTTCAACCTGATCATCGGCGAGGAGACACAGCGCGCGGCCGTGGGCGGCTTCGGCCTGGGGATCACGCTGCACAACGACATCTGCCTGCCCTACTTCCTGGCCTACTGCGACGGGGCCCAGCGCGAGCGCTGGCTCACTGGGATCGCCTCCGGCGAGCTGGTGACGGCGGTGGCGATGACCGAGCCGGGGATCGGCTCGGATCTGGCGGCGATGTCCACGAGCGCGAAGCGCGAGGACGGCCACTACGTGGTCAACGGCTCCAAGACGTTCATCACCAACGGCATCAACGCCGACCTGGTGATCACGGCGGTGAAGACCGATCCCTCCGAGCGCCACCGCGGTATCAGCCTGCTCGTGCTCGAGCGCGGCATGGAGGGCTTTGAGCGCGGGCGCAACCTGGAGAAGATCGGCCAGCACTCCCAGGACACGGCCGAGCTGTCCTTCTCAGACGTGCGCGTGCCGGTCGAGAACCTGCTCGGCGAGGAGGGCAAGGGCTTTTTGTATCTCGTCTCGAACCTGCCCCAGGAGCGCCTGTCGATCGCCGCCTCGGCGGTGGCGGCGGCGGAGGCGGCGCTGGGATGGACGCTCGAGTACGTGCGCGAGCGCAAGGCGTTCGGACAGCCGATCGGCTCGTTTCAGAGCTCGCGCTTCACGCTCGCCGAGCTGCGCAGCGAAATCGAGGTGGGGCGCGTCTACATCGACCGCTGCGCGCAGGCGCTGAACGCCCAGGAGCTCACGCCGCAGGACGCCGCGATGGCGAAGTGGTGGTGCACGGAGCTGCAGGGCCGCGTGGTGGACCGCTGCCTGCAACTGTTCGGCGGCTACGGCTACATGCTCGAGTACCCAATCGCGCGCGCCTTCGCCGATGCGCGCGTGACCCGCATCTACGGCGGCGCGAACGAGATCATGAAGGAGATCGTGGGACGCTCGATGGGCCTTTGATGGGAGGCAATCTCGCGCGTCCCCCGCACGCCGCGCGGCGTCACCGGCCTCGACGCTGGTCGGCCGAGCCGCAGACCTGCAGATGACGGAGTGGCACTCAATAGAGTGGAACCATTCGTCACATGCCCGAGATGCACGCCGTCGATTCGAGCTGGATCGCCGCGATCGGCTATGACGAGCACGCGGAAGAGGCCTATGTCAGGTTGATCGCAGGCGGCTTGTACGCCTATGAAGGCGTGCCGTCGGCGCTGTGGCGAGCGTTTGCGACGGCGGCCAGCAAGGGCACGTTCGTCAACGAGCTGCTCAAGCCCGGCTGCCCCTACCGGAAGCTGGCTGGTTGAAGCTGGCTGGTCGATTTCACGGCGACGCGTCTCGCGCTCACTAGAGCGTTTTCGCCATCTCCACGAAGTAGTCCAGCGAGGCTGGGTTGGCGAGCGACTCGACGCTCGCAGCCTGGCTGAGAGGCATGCCCATCAGGATCCGCTTGACGGGCACCTCGAGCACCTTGCCCGAGAGCGTGCGCGGCACCTCCTCGATCTGGCGGACCTCATTGGGCACGTGGCGCGGCGAGCAGTCCTCGCGAATCCGCCGCTTGATCTGCGCAGCCAGCTCGTCGTCGAGCACGACGCCCTCGCGCAGCGTCACGAAGAGGATCATCGAAAGCTCCCCGTCGGCCTTGGGCACGTCCACGACGAGCGCGTCGAGGACCTCGTCCACAGCGCCGGCTGCGCGGTAGATCTCGCTGGTGCCCATACGTACTCCCTGGCGGTTGATGGTGGAGTCCGAGCGCCCGTAGATGACCGCGCCGCCGCGCGGGGTGATGCGAATCCAGTCGCCGTGACGCCACACGCCGGGGTACATCGCGAAATAGCTCTCGTGCAGGCGCTCGCCGCTGTCGTCTCCCCACAGGTACAGCGGCATCGAGGGCATCGGCTCGGTGATCACGAGCTCGCCGACCTCGTCGCTGACGCTATGTCCCTGCTCGTCCCAGGCCTGCACCGCGCAGCCGAGCATGCGCGCCTGCATCTCGCCTTCGTACACGGGCAGCAGCGGACAGCCGCCGACGAACGCGGTGCACACGTCGGTGCCGCCGCTGGTCGAGAACAGCCAGACGTTCGCGCCGACGTGATCGTGGACCCAGCGATAGCTCTCGGGCGCCAGCGGCGAGCCGGTTGAGCCAATCGCGCGCAGCGCGTCCAGCTCGTGGTCGCGCGCGGGCTCCACAGCGGCCTTCTCGGTGCTGGAGAGCAGGCCGGCGCTGACGCCCATGCAGCTGACGCGGGCACGCGCGGCCAGCTCCCACAGCGCGCCCAGGTCGGGGTGCGCCGGGCTGCCGTCGTAGAGCACGATCGCTGCGTCGGAGTGCATGCAGCCGACGAGGAAGTTCCACATCATCCAGCCGGTGGTGGTGAACCAGAACATGCGGTCGCCAGGCCGCAGGTCGAGGTGCAGGCGGCTCTTCTTGAGCTGCTCCAGGAGGATGCCGCCGTGGCTCTGCACGATCGCCTTGGGCAACCCGGTGGTGCCCGAGGAGTAGAGCACCCACAAAGGGTGCTCGAAGGGGACCTGCTCGAAGTCGAGCGCCACGCCCGCTCCGCGCTCGAGCAGTTGCGCCCAGCTGAGCGCGTCGGGCGCGATCGCGGAGGGCTCGCTGTCGGGTGAGAGGTAGGGCAGCACGACCGTGTGGCTGACGCTTGGCAGCTCGGCGAGGATGCCCGCGACGACCGCGCTGCGGTCGAAGTCCTTACCGCCGTGGCGGTAGCCGTCGACGCTCAACAGCACCTTCGGCTCGATCTGGGCGAAGCGGTCGACGATCGCGCGCCCCCCGAACTCCGGTGCGGCGCTCGACCAGATCGCGCCGATGCTCGAGACGGCGAGGAAGGCGACGAGCGTCTCGGCGATGTTGGGCATGTAGGCCACCACGCAATCGCCGCGCGTGACACCGAGGCTGCGCAGGCCGCCGGCCGCGGCGGCCACCTGCGCCTCCAGCTCACCCCACGTGATCTCGGCCAGTGCGCGCCCCTCGGAGGCGTGTACCACTGCGACCTCGCTCGAGCGCTCGGGACTGACCGTACGGCCGGGGCGCAGGACGTTCTCGGCGTAGTTCAGCTCGGCCCCCTGAAACCAGCGCGCGCCCGGCATCTCGCGCGCGGCGAGCACCCGCTCGTAGGGTTTCGAGGAGCGCACGGCGCAGAACTCCCAGACGGCGGCCCAGAAGTCCTCCAGCTCATCGATCGACCACTTCCACAGCTCGCCGTAGTCGGCGAAGCGGCGCCCGCGGCGTTCGCCGGTCCAGGCCATGAAGCGCGCCAGCTCGCTGCCGGTGCGCATCTCCTCGGAGGGCTCCCACAGGGGCGCCTGCTGTGCGCTTGACATCTCGACCCACCTTCCCCCGTGTTGGCCACCAAGAGCCGGGCCGGCGTGCGGCCCACACCCTCTTATATACGGTTTTCACAGACGCCGAAGCCGGTGGAACGCCCGAGCGGACGGGTATTCTCGCGGTGTGGATGCCCGCGCGCTGCGAGCAGCATTTCCGGTGACCGAACGGGTCGCCTACCTGAACGCGGGCACCGACGGCCCACTGCCCGCCGCCGCGGCGCAGGCGGCCACGCGCGAGCTGCAGCGCGAGCTGGACGACGGTCGCTCGATGGCTCACTTCGAACGCCGTAGCGAGCTGACGGACGCCCTGCGCGGCGCCTATGCACACCTACTGGGCTGCGAGACCGGCGATCTGGCGCTGACGACGTGCACGACCGAGGGCATCGCACAGACGATCGGCGGTCTGGATCTGGCCCGCGGCGATGAGATCCTGACGAGCGACGAGGAGCACCCGGGCCTGCTAGGAGCGCTCGGAGCGGCGCAGGCGCTGCGCGGCGTGGAGATCCGCCAGGTTCCGCTGGGCGAGCTGGCGGAAGCGGTCGGCCCCAAGACGCAGCTCGTGGCCTGCTCGCACGTCGGCTGGCTGAGCGGCTCCTTCGCGCCGGCCGAGCTGAGCGGGCTCGACGTGCCGGTGCTGCTCGACGGCGCCCAGGGCGTGGGCGCGGTGGCGGTGGACGTGCGCGCGCTCGGCTGCGATGCCTATGCGGGCGCCGGGCAGAAGTGGCTGTGCGGTCCCGACGGGACGGGCATGCTCTACGTGACGCCCGAGCTGCGCGAGCGCCTGAGCGTCTCCAGGCGCGGCTACGGCAACCTCGCCGACCCGGCGGCGGGGGTGGCGGCGCAGTTGCACGAGGACGCGCGGCGCTTCGACACGCTGGCGCTGAACGCGGAGACGGTGGCGGCTGCGCTGGCGGCGCTGGCCGTGCTCGCGGATGCCGGCTGGGCGGCGGTGCACGAGCGCGCGCTCGGCCTGGCCGCTCGTCTGGCCGAGCTGTTGGCCGAGCGTGGGCGTGAGCCCGCCCCGCGCGGAGCGACCACGCTGGTGTCGTTCGCGAGCGAGGACCCCGAAGGCGAGCGTGTACGGCTTGCCGAGGCAGGGGTGATCCTGCGTAACATTCCCGATCGACCCTGGCTGCGGGCGTCGGTTGGGGCGTGGAACGACGAGAACGACCTCGATCTCCTCCTGACTACGCTCAGCTGAGAACGTCCCGGAGGATCGACGAAATGAGCTCGCTGCCGCAGACCGCAAGCCACGCGGCCCCGGGGTCACTCCAGGAGCGCCCGACGGGGAAGCTCGGCGGTGTGCGCCGCACGCGGCTGTGGGCTTCGATCGGCGTGCGTCACGCCGGCTTCGTGGTCGCGGTGGCGCTCGCTGCGGTACTGAACACGCACCGTCTGGCCCAGAACGGCTGGGCCAACATCTTCTACTCGGCGGGCGACCAGTCGATGCTGCGCTCGCTGCACAACTTCCTGTTCGTGTCGTTCGACCCTGGCGGCCTGGTGTCGGTGGACAAGCCGCCGCTTGCGCTGTGGGTGCAGACGGCGAGCGCCAAGCTGTTCGGCTTCACGCCGCTCAGCCTGCTGCTGCCGGAGGCGCTTGCGGGCGTGCTGGCCGTGGCTGCGCTGTATGTGATCCTCGCGCGCCGCCTGGGCGCGCTCGCGGCGCTCGCGGGAGCGCTCGCGATGGCGGTGTTCCCGTCGTTCGTGGCGGTCTCACGCGAGAACGGCGTGGACGCGCTCTTGATCCTGTTGCTGGTGCTGGCCTGCGGCGCGGGCCTGCGCGCGTGCGAAACGGGGCACTGGCGGACGCTGATCTGGAGCGGCGTGCTGGTGGGACTGGCCTTCAACACCAAGACGCTCGCTGCCTATCTGGTGGTGCCGGGCATTGCACTCGGATATCTCACGTGCGCACCCCGATCGCTGCCGCGGCGGGCGCTACAGCTGCTGGTGGCGGGGCTCGCGACGGTGGCGGTGTCGTTCGCCTGGATCACCTTCGTCGATGCGACACCCGCCTCCAAGCGCCCGTTCGTGGGCGGCTCGACCAACAACTCCGAGCTGGGTCTGACGTTCGGATACAACGGCTTCGGCCGCGTCGAAGGCCAGGCGGGTGGGCCGAACTCGGTGATCGTCAAGCCCGGCGCGCGGGTGCCCCTCCCCCACCATGCGCACAAAGCCAAGGCAAAGCTCCCCTCGACGAGCGCAGCGGGCGTGGAAATCTCCTCGCCGACGTCGACGTCCGGGCGCCTGCGAGCCAAGAACCCGATCCCCTTCGGCGGGCCCCCGGGGCCGCTGCGCCTGCTCGGCAAAGGGCTGGGCGACCAGGGTGGCTGGATGCTGCCGTTCGCGCTGTTCGGTCTGCTCGCGGTGGCGCTGCTGGCCCTGTCTGAACGTGGCCGCGGCGGCACGAGCGGGTCCGACGCCGAGAGCCTGCGGGGCGCCGCGCCGTTGAACGACCATGGAGCGGGGCTGCCCGACGTCGGGGCGCCCAAGGAGGACGTGGCGGGACCGGCGCGCTCCACGCACGACGCCGCGACCGACGCGCCTGTCGGGCGACTCTCCACGCACGATGCCGCGACCGACGCGCCTGTCGGGCGACGCGATCCGCGCTTGGCCACAGCGCTCGTTCTAGGCGGCTGGTTCGTCGTGGAGGCGGCCGTGCTGAGCACCTCGAAGGGGATCGTGCATCCGTACTACATCTCCGCGTTGGCACCCGGCACGGGCGCCATGGCAGGGGCGGGCGTGGCTGCGCTCTTGAGTCTCGCGCGCGGACGCTGGCGGCTTTGGGGCTTGGCGCTCGCGTCGGTGGCGGTCGCGGCGGGTGTGGCCACGGAGGTGGTGCTGATGCACCGCGAGCACTACATGCTGTGGTTCGTGCCGGTGCTCTTCGGGGCGGGCGTGGTCGGCTTGGCTGCGCTGATCGCTTGGCGGCGCCTGGCGCTGCCGGCACTCGCGCTGATCTTCGTGGCGCTGCTGATCGTGCCGACCGGCTATGCGGCCTCGACCTGGCTCGCACCGGTCGAGGGCACCTTCCCGGCGGCCGGTCCCAGGGCGGCAGCGGGCACCGCGAACGGATTCGGCGTCAGCCACCGCGACCTGGCGATCTACCGCGCGATCGGAACCTACGTGCGCGCCCACCGGCCGGGCACGCGCTGGGAACTGCTGACGGTGGCCTCCGACACGGCTGCGCCGTTCATGCTGTTGAACTGGCAGGCCGGGGCGCTGGGCGGCTACAGCGGCAACGATCCCGCACTCGACGGCCCCCGTCTGGCGCGCTACGTGCAGCGCGGCGAAGCTCGCTGGGTGGTGCTCGGCGGCGAGTACTCCACGCGTGGAGGCAACCTGGCGACCAAGGCCGTGCTCGCTGCCTGCAAGCAGATCCGACCGCACGTCTGGCACAGTCCGGTGTCCTATCCCTACGGGCTGACGCTGTTCGACTGCGCCGGGCGCGAACGCGCGCTAGCAGCAGCCTGAACGCGGCCCAGGCCGAGGCGCAGTCCCGCGATCTCAGGCTCAGGCGGCGACTGACAGATCGCGGTGAAAGGCGCGGGCGAACAGCTCGCGCTCGCGGCCGGCGGCCCAGCGCGGCACGGCCGACTCGCCGTCTGCGATCAGCTTCAGCTCGACGGTACCGTGGCTCAGCTCGATGCGGGTGCTGCGCACGAGCTGGTCGCGCGAGCGCTCGAGGTCCTCGGCCAGGCGCAGCAGCGCGGCGCAGCGGTCCAGGGTGGCGGCGTCGCCAGCGCCGAACAGCGACGCCATCGGGCCGGCGGCGGGCATGCCCTTGCGGTGGTAGCGCGCCGACTGCGCAATGATCGCAGTCTCCACAGGGGTGAAGCCGGCCAGGCCGCCGTTGAGGATCAGGTAGCGCGAGTGCTTGTGGTGGTCGTCGTAGTCGATCGACATGCCGATGTCGTGCAGCATGCTGGCCGCCCACAGCAGCTCGCGCTCGCGCGGATCGCCATCGTGCAGCCCCAGGCGCGCGAGCTCGTCGAACATACCCAGCGCGAGCATCGCCACGTGCTTGGTGTGCTCGATGTCGACGTGGTACTGGGCTGCCATGTTGATCACGCTGGCGCGGCGCACGTCCTCGAACAGCGGCGGCTCACGCTCGCCGAGCAGACGCTCGAAGAACACCCCCTCGCGCAGCCCCGCCTCGGTCGTCTCGAGGCCCTCGAAGCCGCCGGCGCGCAGCACACCCTGCACGACCACGGCGCCCGCCAGGATCAGGTCGGCGCGCGCGGGCTTGATGCCGGGCACGCTCGCGCGCTCTGCGGCCGGTAGCGAAGCCAGCTGCTCGACCAGCTCGTCGAGAGCGCCGGCCTCGATCACCATCCCCTGCACGCCGTTGGAGGGCAGCGCCGCCGCTCGCTGGGCGGCCGCGGCGAGGTTTCGCACGGTGCCACCGATGCCGACCAGGCGCGCGCCCTCGCGCGCTCCAGCCCCGGCTAGCCAGGCCGCCTGCGCGAGCTCGGCGGCGACGTGCGCACGCAGCTCATCCAGCTGCTTGCGCTTGGCCGGCCCGTTGGGCGGCAGGAAGCGCTCGCTCATCAGCACGGTTCCCAGCCGCCAGGAGTCCGAGCCGCGCGCGAGACGTCCGGCGACATCGACGAGCTGCATCGAGCCGCCGCCGAGATCGAGCACGCAGCCGTCGGTGAGTGTGGTCGAGTTGACCGCTGCGAGATAGCCGTAGCGGGCCTCCTCCTCGCGGCTGAGCACGCGAATCGGCGCGCCGAAGCACGCGCGTGCCCGCTCCAGGAAGACCTCGGCGTTCGCCGCGTCGCGGATCGCGCTGGTGGCGACGGCGTCCACCGAGGAGGGCTCGATCTTGCTGGCGCGCAGGAAGTGCGCGAACACGTCGAGTGTGGCGAGCGCGCGGCGCATGGGCTCCTCGCCGAGGCTCCCGCTTGCGAGCAGGCCCTCGCCGATACGGACCGGCTCGTGGATCTCGTCGGTGCGCTTCCACCATCCCTCGCCGGCCATGAACACGACCAGCCGAAACGAGTTGGAGCCCAGATCGATCACTGCCAGGCGCTCTTTCGGCTTCATGCACTGAGCGTATTGGCCGCACCGGCTGCTTCTAGTCGAAATCGGGCGCTGCGCGCTGTGCTGCCCGCAGCGCGCGCTCGGCCTCGAGCAGCGCCTGCTCGGCGCTGCCGGTGCGCTCGTCGATCAGCACGTAGCCGATGCTGGCATGCGGGTGCAGCACGTCGTCTCCGACCTCGACGGTGCAGGCGGGTATCACGCGGGCGAGCCCCTCGGCCACGACGGCGATGCCCTCGAGGTCGATGTAGGGCAGGATCACGGCGATCTCATCGCCGCCGAGGCGGGCGACGAGGTCGGTTTCCCTGAGCCTGCGGGTGAGCCCGCGCGAGACCGCCACGAGCGTGTCGTCGCCCGCCTTCTGGCCGTGAAGGGCGTTCAGCTCGGTGAAGTCGTCGAGGTCGAGCAGCATCAGCCCGGCGTCCTCGCCGTAGCGCTGTGCGCGGGCCACCTGGAGCTTGAGGTCGTGTTCGAAGAGCCTGCGGTTGCGCAGGCCGGTGAGCTCGTCGTGATCTGCGAGGTTGCGCGTGTGCTCCTCGAGGTCGCGGCGCACGGATGTGTCGTGCAGTTGCGCGATGAAGTGCAGCAGCTCGCCCTCTTCGTCGCGCACGAGCGACATCGAAACGATCGCCGAAACCGTCTCGCCGGCGGCGTCGAAATAGCGCTTCTCGATCTGGAAGGCCGGGATCTCGCCTGCGAGCAGGCGCCGGCGCTGCTCACGGTCGTTGAAGGCGTCATCGGGGTGGACGATGCCGTCGAAGCGCTTGCCGATCAGCTCATCGGCGGTGTAGCCGGTGATCTCACAGAGCGCGCGGTTGACGAGCAGCCAGCGCCCGTCGCCATCGAGCAGGCCGGTTGCGATCGGTGCCTGCTCGAAGACCTCCTCGAAGCCGCCGGAGGCGGACTTGGGTGCCAGCAGGTCCGCCTGACGCCGAGCGGTGATGTCGAGCACGACCGCAACGCCGCCGGCCACCGCCGGCTCGGCGGAATCGCCCTCGGACCGCTCGAGCTCGAGCGGTCCCGCGTCGACCATCAGGCAGTGACGCTGCCCCTCGCTCCAGACCTCGCGGGAGCGGGTCTCGCCTTCCAGCGCGGAACGGAACAGCGGCTCGACCAGGCGCCACACCTCGGCCGGGAACGCAGCGGCGACCGGCTTTCCCTCACCGTAGGCCGAGGGAATGCCGATCCGGTCGAAGGCCTGCCCGGCGCTGACCACGAACCTGAGCTGCCTGTCGAAGACGAAGATCAGAGCCTCTGGCAGCTCGCGCATGGCGGCCACCACGGCGTGTCCCGTGTTGGTGAGAACGTCGGCGCTCTTGAGAACGTCGGCGCCCTTCAGAGCGTCTGCGTCGGTGGATCGTTGCTCTGGCGAAGCCGGCACACCTCAGCATCGGACGATCGGAGCACGTACTTGACCCCTGTGTCCGGGATTGCTTGACTAGGGACGAACGAAGGTGTCCGGGTCGGGTCCGGTTCGCCGACCGGCGTCGAGGCCGTTGACCGCCTCCACCTCGGCCTCGCTCAGCGCGAAGTCGAAGACGTCGAAGTTCTGCTCGATCCGCTCGGGCGTGACCGACTTGGGGATCACGACGTTGCCGATCTGCAGGTGCCAGCGGATCACCACCTGTCCGGCGCTCTTGGAGTGCGCCTCGGCGATCTCCACGATCGCGGGATCTTCGAGCGCCTCGCCCTGCGCGAGCGGGCTCCAGGCCTCGGTGACGATCCCCAGCTGCTCGTGCTCGTGGCGCAGGCCGAGCTGCTGGAGGTAGGGGTGCAGCTCGATCTGGTTGATCGCGGGGGTCTCGCCGGTCTCGGAGATCACGCGCTCGAGGTGGGCCGGCTGGAAGTTCGAGACGCCGATCGCCCGGACCAGGCCCTCGTCGCGCAACTCGATGAAGGCCTTCCAGGTTTCTACGTAGCGGTCGTGGGCGGGCACCGGCCAATGGATCAGGTAGAGGTCGACGTAGTCCATCTCGAGCCGCTCGAGGCTCGCGTGGAAGGCTCGCTTGGCCTGCTCATAGCCCTGGTCGTCGTTGAAGCACTTCGTCGTCAGGAAGATCTCGCCGCGCTCCAATCCCGAGGCGTGGATCGCCTGGCCAACCTCGGCCTCGTTGCGGTAGGCGGCTGCGGTGTCGATGTGGCGGTAGCCGGTGGCCAACGCGCGGGCGACCACCTCGGCGGTTTCCTTGGGGGGCACCTGAAAGACGCCGAAGCCGAGCTGCGGGATCTCTGAGCCGCCGCGGAGGGGGATGTTGGGAACCTGGTCTGTATGTGTGGGCATGCTCTTTGGGTTGCCCGCATTGATCGAGGCTAAACCGGGCGCCGGTCCTGACAGCCCGGTGGTAGCGTTTTTCGCCTGGAGCGATCTATCTAGTCTGCTGTCGAGCCGAAGGGAGCGCAATGCCCGAAGCGGATCCGATCCTCGAGCCCCGCCCGCCGATCGGCCTGAGCGACAACGGGCCACCCGGGCACGCTCGCCCGGCCCGCGGCCTGCGCGCCCGGGGCTGGGTCGGCCACTACGCGGGCCTGCTCTCGCCGAGCTCCAGCGCGGCGCTGGGGGTGCTGCTCGAACGAGACCGCGGCCAGCGCGTGCAGCGCCTGGCCACGACCTTCACCGAAGGCGCGCGCGAGCGCATCTCCCCCACCCGCCGGCGGATGCGCGCGCTCCAGGCAGCGCCGGGGCTGAGGTTGCGCTGGCGCGATGTGCCGGCGCCGGCGGCTCCCGGCCCTGACGCCGCGGTGCTGCACCCGATCGCGGCCGCCACGTGTGACATCGACTGTCCGCTGGCGCTCGGCAGCAGTCCGTTTGCGCTGCCGCTGCACCTGGGTCACGAATGCGTGGCGGAGGTCCTGGCGGTGGGTGAGCGTGTGCAGAGCTTCAAGGCGGGAGACCGCGTGGTGGTCCCTTTCGAGATCAACTGCGGAACCTGCCGGCCGTGCCGGGCGGGTCACACGGGCAGCTGCACGAGCGTGCCGCCGGTGTCGGCGTACGGCATGGGAGTCGCGACGGGGCACTGGGGCGGGACGTTCGCGGACGAGCTGGCGGTGCCGTTCGCGGAGGCGATGCTGGTGGCGCTCCCGCAGGGAATCGAGCCGGCTGCGGCGGCTAGCCTCGCGGACAACGTGTGCGACGCGTACCGCCATGTGGCGCCCCATCTCCCTGCGCTGCTGAGCTGCGACCCCGACAGCGAGGTGCTGATCGTCGGCGCGCTGAATCGCCGCTCGCCGTTCGGTGCGAGCGTCGCTCTGTACGTGGGCCTGATCGCGCGAGCGCTGGGAGCCCGCAACGTGCGCATGGTCGACGCGCGTGCGGATGTCCGCGCGCACGCCCTGCGCCTGGGCATCGACGCGCTCACCCCGCGCGAGCTGCGCGGGTGCGCACCGGCTCCGCTTGTGGTCGACCTCACGGTCAGTCACCTCGGCGTCTCGCTGTCACACACTGCGCCTGACGGCATCTGCACGAGCGTGGGCAGCTTCCACCGCGCCACCCGCATCCCGATCTTGAAGATGTATGTGCGCAACGTCACCCTTCACGTCGGTCGTACCCACGTGCGGGCGCTGATCCCCGAGGTCCTCGAGCTGATGCGCGACGGGCGTCTGGCGCCGGAGTCGGTGACCACGACCCTGGCCTGTCTCGATGACGCTCCCCAGGCACTGGGCGAGCACGTCCGCGGCGGCGGCATGAAGGCGGTGCTGAGCGCCTAGTTCGCAGCGGAATGGGCCCCTCGGAGCGTAGGATGCGCCCGTGGCGAACATCAACGATCCGAGCTTCGACGAGCCTCGTGAGCAGCCCGGATTCCGCGTCGGGCGGGCGCGGCTGGGGCGCCAGGCGGGCAGCGAACGGCTGGGATTGAGCCTGTGGGAGCTGCCGCCAGGCGAAGCGTCCTACCCGTTCCACTACCACCTCGCCGAAGAGGAGATGATCGTGGTGCTCGCCGGCGCGCCGATCCTGCGCACCCAGGAGGGCACACGCGAGCTGGCAGAGGGCGACGTGGTGGCGTTCCCGCGCGGAGCGGCAGGTGCCCATCAGCTGATCAACCGCAGCGAGCAGACGATTCGCTTCCTGTCGATGAGCACGAGCGGCGAGCCCGACATCGTGGTGTACCCCGACTCGGGCAAGCTGGCAGCCTGCGAGCGGCGCCCGGACGGCAGCGGCCTGCGCGAGATGTTCCGGCTCGGCGACACGGTCGACTACTGGGAGGGCGAGCGCCCGCCGCAGTGAGGACTCGACCCAGCCGGGACAGATCCGGCGAGAGGCTGCTCGGCGGTGAGCTGCCCACGACTGACGGGCTACTCAGCTGGCGAGCGCGAGTGTGCTGGACTGTCCGAGCGTCACGCCGGCCCGATCGAGTGCGCGGACGGCTACGCGGGAGGCGGCCACGGGCATGCGCTGCGCGCTCTCGAAGCCCGCGGCGCGCGTGCTCGCGACGGGCTGCAGGGCTCCCGCCTGCTCTGCGGCGAGCAGCTGCCAGGTGTGAACGTCTGTGGCGCCGTTCCAACTGGAGTACACGGTGCGGGCCCGCCCGCGTCCTGCGACGGCGATCGCGGGCGCATGCGCGGGTGTGGCGCTCCAGGGCAGGCGGAAGGCCCTGTAGGACTGGTATGCCGAGCCGAGCTCGGCGTCGAAGAGCATGTGCCCGGAGCGGTGGAACTCGGACACCCGCGGCGCTTCGCCCCACCCGACGAACACATTGCCGTTGGGGAGCGGCTGCACGCTGCCCTGACTGCCGGTGAGGATCTTGGGGTGGGTGTACTGGCGCAGCAGCGTGGCGGTCATGGCTCCCTCGTCGACATCCAGGACCAGGCCGCGCGAGAGCTTCTCTACGGCGGGGGTGGCGCCGTTGTCAAAGACGGTGATCGTGCCGTCTGGCTGGCGGCGGGCGTCGTGCTGCCAGGCGAAGCCGCTGCCCGGACCCATGCCGAAGTCGCTGCGCTTGCCTCCCAGGCGCCAGACGATCGAGCCGCTGCGGTCGATCTTGTAGACCGTGTGGGTGCTGCGCGCGGACACGAGCAGGTTGCCGTCGCCGTCAAGGCCGACGGAGTTGATGTGGAAGTAGTCCCAGTCGGCGCCGACTGGGGCATAGGAGTCCTCGAGCGGGATGTGATCGAGGCTGTGCCACTCGAGTAGCACCCGGCCGCTGGCCAGGTCGAGCTCCTGGAAGATCGCGTCCTGGATCGTCCCGGCGTGCGAGCCGCCGACGCTCGAGAGGTCGGCCTTCTTCACGACATAGCTCGTGAGCAGCGCGGTGCCGCGCGGCGTGATCAGGAACTCGTGCAGATCGCCCCGCAGCCCGCGCGCGGCGCGGACGCGGCGCACGGTGGTGTAGCCGGCATCGGCGATCACGTACTCGCCCACCCCATGGCCCAGTTCGATGCTTCCCTCCCACCAGGTGAGCACGGGGCTGTCGCGGTAGCTCTGCACGCGGAAGTTGGTTGTGACCTTCCCCGGGAGCGGGTTCTCCCAGATCGGCTCGCCGTCGGTGGCGACGATCACCGCGCCGGCCTGGGCGTCGTTGGGCGCGTTGTAGGGAGCGACGAAGATGGGATCGGTCGAGGTCCCGGACTCGCTGTGGTTGACGGTGAGCGCTGGGATGCGCAGGTCGGGGCGGCTGTGCCAGCTCGGCGTCCGTGGCGGGCCGGGGCTGCGCGTGGCCAGAGCGGTGCTGACCAGCTCACCCAGACCACCGGAGAGGCTCAGCCCGGCGACACCGATCCCCGCTGAGCGGAGCAGTTGCCTGCGCGTCATACTCGGAATCGGGCTGGCCATCACGACCTTCCAGGAAAGCGGACTTGGGCTAAGGCCTCCTGAGCTTCCTATCAACGCCCCGTCAAGAGCAGCGAAGAAACTGCGCAGAGGGTGCCTCGGCGCGGGCTATATCCTGAGCGCGAGATGGACGGCCACGCCTCACGCGGATCGACTCTCGCCGAGCTGCAGGCGTGGCTCGCGCAGGGCCATCGACGGCTGTACGTGGCGGGCGCGGCTGCGGCGCTCGTGGTGCTGGCGATCTTCTCGCTGCTGCCGGCCGGCGGTGCGGTGTCGGCCGAACGGATGCAGGAACTCGTGGACAGCGCCTACAGCACCTCCGGCACACACTGCGTGAGCGCCCCGCACGGCCGAGACCTGTGCCAGCTGAAGGCCGAAAAATGCCATGGAACGCTGCTGGTGGCGCCGACCAGCGAAGGCCACTTCGCGATCGTCAGCTCCACTCCCGACCAGCTCGACACGTCGGCGTGCGTCAAGAGCGAAGGCGGCGTGGCCGGCTTTGAATGAGGTGGCAGGCCGAGGAAGTGCCGGGGGCGGTTCGCGCGCCGTACCCTCACGCAGGGTGAGAACGTGCGCGGCTCTCCTCAGGTGGTGAAGGTCTGGTCCTTGCCGTAGCTCGTGCCAACCGAGTTGGTGGCGAGGATCCGGAAGTGGTAGGTCGTGTTAGGGGCCAGGCCGCTGAGTGTGGCCGAGACGGGGGCGGGGCTGGTACCCGATCCCGGAAGCGCGCTACAGGGAATGCTCGACCCGTATGAGGCGGACGTGCCGTACTCGAAGCGGCATTCGCTGACTTCGGCTTCCTCGGGGTTGACAGTCGCGTTCGAGCTGGGCTTTTCTCGGCTTGACGCCCGATGCCGCTCTGGTGAGGACGGAAGGCGCGTAGGGCAACGTGGCGAACGTCTCGTCGCTGCCGTAGCTGGTCCCGCCGGCATTCGTGGCGACGATCCGGAAGTGGTAGGTGCTCTGCGCGGACAGGCCGGTGACCACAGCGGAGGCCGCTTCCGGGGTGGTGCCGGAACCGGGCGAGGATGAGCACGGAATGCTCGAGCCGTAAGAGCTGGACGTGCCGTATTCGAAGTGGCAATCGCTCACCTGCACTCCGTTGGGGTTGACCTTGGCGTTGAGGCCCGCGGAGCTGCGCGTGACGGAGCCCGCAGCTTCCGATTCGACGGTGGGGGGATCGGTGGCGGTCGCGAACTGAAGATCGGGCCCGTAGCTCGTACCGGCGGCGTTGGCCGCCGCTATGCGGAAGTGGTAGGTCGCGTTCTTGGCGAGGCCGCCGATGGCGGCCGAGACCGGCACCGGACTGCTCCCCGCGGCGGGCGTCGAGGCGCATGGGACGCTCGAGCCGTAGGAGAGTGACTGGCCGTATTCGAAATGGCAGTCGCTGAGCGCGGCGCCATCTGGATTGACGGTCGCGTTGAGCCTGGCGGAGCCCACCGAGGGCAACTGCGCGGGCACCGTTTCCAGCGCGGGCGGCTTCTGGCTGGCCGGGGCCTGGGAGGCGGCCCCGGGCTGCGGATCGGAGGCCAGCAGCAGTGGCGCTCGGGGAGTCTGGTTGAAGTTGAAGTCGGACGCCAGGCTACCGAGCCCAGGGGCTTCTTCGCGGACGTCCGGGCGTTTGTCGGGGCGCCCGTCGACGGCTGGGTTCAGGCGCTGGGATCCGAGGAAGTCATCCTCGATGAACTTCAGGTAGGCGTCGTGGCTCAGCTGTTGATGGTCGATGTATCCAGCACGCGCGTAGGGGCTGATCACGATGCCCGGCACGCGTAGCCCGTAGCCGTTTTCGTCGACCGACGGCGGCTGCACGTGGTCATAGAAGCCACCCCAGTCATCCCAGGAGAGAAAGATCGCGGTGCTGCCCCAGCAGCGGCTGCGCATGATCTGGTTGACGAGCGTCGTCACATACTGCTGGCCCTCCGAGACGAGCGACGGTGGGTGCTCGGAGACCTTGAGGCTGGGAGCGACCCAGCTGACGTTCGGGAGACCGCATGTGGCTTCGTTGTGAACGTCGCTGTAGAAGTTGTTTAGCGATTGGATGTTGCCCACCTGGCCGTCCTGTTTGACATCGGTGAAGTCAGCCAACGGATTCCAGATGCCGGGTGTGCGCGAGTTCTGCTTCGTGGGCTTGCAGGTGACCGCTTCGTCGTCCTCGCAATCGGGCTCGCTGCCTTCGCTTACGTAATAGCGCCAGCTCACCCCGGCCTTGGCCATCAGATAGGTGATATCCGTCCAGCCGTAGGTGGCGCGGCCGGGTTCGATCGGCGCGGACCATCCCTTGGCGGGAGTGGCAGGAGATAGTGAGCCGACGCATTCAAGCGAGCTGGATTCACCCTTCGGACACAGCGCCGACCAACCGGATACCAGGTAGAGGTGCTCGGGCAGGCTCCACGAGGCGGCGGACTCGAACATGTTGTCCTGCAGGGCGTAGCTCTGTGCATAGGTCCAATAGTTTGGGATCTCCCGGGCGTCGTGATAGCCCATGACGTCGCGTCCGCATTCGGGGATGCCGTTGCAGTTTCCGCATCCGCCGGTTTCGGTGCAGCCGAACTTCGACTCTGCCTGCGCAACGAAGCCGTCCATACGTCCGCCGTCGATGTCGGCCACGGCTGCTTCGGTGCCGTGCGGTCCACCGGCGTTCTTGTCGGCGCTGTCGTGGAAGGTGGAGACGCAGCCGCCTTCGGGGTTTGGGAGACAGACGTTGCCGGGAATGCCGTTGGCGCCTGGATAGGTGCCGAAGTAGGAGTCGAACGAACGGTTCTCCTGCATGATCATCACCACGTGCTGAATCTTGTGAATCCCTTCGGGGACCGCCGCGGAGGCCGTACTCGCGTAGCCGAAGCAGGCGATCACGCCGACGGCGAGCGCCAGCAAACACGGCAACGCGATGCGACTCGGCGCTCTCCTCGGAGCCGGCCTGACACCACGCGCAGCACTACGAACACCGATTCGCGCGGCGGCGCGCCCCCAAAGGTCCACGCGGGACAGCATACGGGCTGGCCGGTGTCGCGCGGCTGCCCTAGGCATGCTTAAGCAGATCTTTATAAATATGGGCGTTCTCAGGGGGTCGGCGCGATCCGGTGTGTGCACAGCTCGCTCACCCTAATGCTGCAAGACGAGCCCGATGTGACTATTTGTCACCGTCGAAAGCACAGACCAGCTGCGGCCTGTCGAGCTGTGAGCGTGCGGCGTAACCACCTCGCCGGTCGATTACGCTCAGGTATCGATCCAGCTCAGGTGTCCAGGGCCAGCTCGAGTCTCCTGCCAAGTTCGAGCAGCGACCGATCCCACCCAGGCCGCGCCAGCAGCTGCACGCCAACGGGCAGACTCTCCAGACATCCCACCGGTACGGCCAGCACCGGACCGTCGGACTGGGTCAAGGGGACGGTGCAGGACAGCAGGACGTCGCGCACCGAGCGCACCGGGCCGACGCCTATGCGCAGCTCCCGCGCGTCGCGGGCTGGAGCGCCGACGAGGCACCCGGGCGCGAGCAGCACCCCGGCGGGCGGTAGCACCCGGTGGATCGCCCCGGCGATCCGCTGGCGCTCTCGCAGAGCGCGCATGTGGTGCTCGGCAGGGATCTCATCTGCGCGGCGGACCCGTTCGCGGACCTCTGTCCCTAGCTCTGTCTCGGGCACGCCGAGGGCGCGCACCGACTGGGCGGCCTCGGGCAGTTGCACGTCGCGGTGCACCACCAAGGCCTGCTCGAAGCTGGGAATCGAGACGGAATCCACCTCCAGACCCATGCGAGCCATGACCTCTGCTGCGCCCCTCACGAGACGCGCGACCCCTGGATCGCAGACGGCCGGCTCGAGCAGATTCTCGATCAGGACGACGCGACGGATCTCCTCGTGATCCTGGCCCTCGCCGTTGGGGCTCGGTGTCGGGGCGCCCGCTTCGCCGGAGCCTGCGCGGCTTTCGCCGTCGAGCAGCGCGCCGAAGAGCAGGCCGAGGTCATCCACGCAGGCGGCGATCGGGCCGACGACGTCATAGGCGGGGGCGAGCGGCAGCACGCCTCGCAGCGAGAGCAGGCCGCGCGTCGGTCGTAGCCCGGCCACACCGCACAGAGCGCAGGGCACCCTGATCGAGCCGCTGGTGTCGGTCCCCAGCGCTCCGAGCACGAGCCTGGCTGCGACGGCCACGGCCGGCCCCGAGGACGACCCGCCCGGCAGGACATCGTGATCGTGCGGGTTCAAGCACGGCGGACGGTGCGGATTGCGCCCGTCGATGCCGAAGGCGAGCTCGTTGGTGTGGGCCTTGCCGATCACGACCGCCCCGGCGCCCCGCAGCGCAGCGACGCACGCGGCGTCGCGCTCGGGCAGCCGTCGCCAGGCTGCGGTTCCGCCGCGTGTCGGGAGGCCGCTGACGTCGATCACGTCCTTGACGAGGATCGGCAGGCCAGCCAGCGGGCCACCCTGGCCGCGGGCGCGCGCAAGATCGGCGTCTCGGGCTTGATCGCGTGCGCCCTGCTCGTCGAGAAGCTCGACTGCGCCGAGCGTGGAGTCACGGATTCGCTCGATCGTGGCCTCGGTGAGCTCCGTCGCGCTCAGCGAACGGCTGCTCAGAGCCGAAAGCGCCTCGCGGGCACGCAATGGGGGGCAGTTGGTCATGGGCAGCGATGAGAGCGAGCTGGCAAGCATCGCATCGCGGCCGGCAACGGGTCTGGCGGGGCGCTCAGCGCAACCCTGCCGAATAGACGGCTGAGCTGCCACCCTTCCGCCGCCGTGCAGGGCGAGTTCGAGCGCCCTCGGCGCTATCCAGAACACCGTATTCGCGGTGTGGCTCGAATACCCGTAGGGCTCAGCACGCTGGGGTTCCACCTGGCCTTTGGACGCCACGAACGGAAGCGCCCAGCTTCGGCGTCGTCGATTCGAAAGCCCATAGCTCGTGAGCATCCTGGTTTCGCCGGTCGTGGCACCTTCGGTTCGGTTGAGTCCGTTGTCCCATGTCAGCAGACCACCGCCGATGCTGATGCTCCTGGGTTCGTCGCGTCCGGCGAGAAAGGTCGGTCGCCTTGTGGAACGACTCCCACCACTTCTTTGGCTGGCTGCGGAAGCCTTTACTTGATCCGATCGCTTTTGCCCTCCCCGCAGGCGTGCCATGCCCATCGTGCTACATGACCAGGGCGTCTCATTCCCTTCCAGTAGCTGACAAAATACTGGTGGGTCTTGCTCACCTCCTTTTCGCCTTTGTGGTTGGGTCGGAAGCGCTTCCGAGGAGATCGCCTGGCCGAACGGCGCTGCAATCGCAAGGGCGCTTGCGATGGAGCCAGACGTCCATCCTGAACGGCACTGCTGCTGTCCTGAAGCTACGTGACTGTCTTTTGGGTGATGAAGCGGTGGATGGCTTCGTTGGCGTGGTCCTGAAACGACGGGTTGCCCAGGTCGGGGAAGATGTCCGTTTGGTTGACCACGGGACCCTTGAGGACTTCCCCCGCGCTGGCGTAGAACACGCCGCTGGACAGGGTCGGGTCGGTGACACCGTCGACCAGTCGCTTCGCGCCCACGTCAAGCTTGTGGGCGATGCCCAGGCGGGGCATGACGTACTTGGCCGCTATGCGCAAAGGCAATGCGAGGTCATCGGGTGCTTGGGTGCCGGTGGTGTTGCCGGGGCTCACGCAGATGAATCGACGGTCGGGGTATTGGCGGGCCAGGTAGGCCATCCATAGAATGCCGATCAACTTGGCCTGCCCATAGGCCAAGTTGACGTCAGGCTTGCCGGCGAAGAAGCTGCCGTCGATGACCGTGGCGAGCTCGTCAGCGGAGCTTGAGTCAAACGACGGCCGCTTGAACCCCATTTTCGGGATTCCCCTGGCTGCCTCGCTTCCGGCGAAGACCGCCACCTCGCCAAGCCGGTCCTCGGCCAGCAGCGTCTCGAGGAGGACAACGTGGCCAAGAACGTTCTGCGCGAACATGTAAGTGGCCCCATCCGCGGTCAACTTCATCGGCGTCTTGCCGCCCATTCCACCGGCGTTCATGACCAGCGCGTCGATCGATCCGTCGATGCCTGCCAGGCCGGCGCGGACCGAGCGCGGATCGGCAACGTCCATGAGAACGATGTCGAAGATGCGCCGGCCGGTTTTCGCTTCGAGATTGGCCTTTGCTGTTGCCGCCCGGTCTTCGTTGCGGCACGCCAGGTAGATGCGAGCGGTCTCGGGACGTGATGCCAGTTGCCGGGCTATGTCCTTGCCGATCCCGACGTTGGCGCCGGTGATCAACACGGTCTTTTCTGCGGTGGTTTGCATTTGCGTCCTTGGCTCCTTTACAGGCATGGTCATTGGTGATCCGGGGTGCGGCTGTGGAGACTCAGATCGCGAGGCGGCCGCCGTCGACGGGGATGATCGCCCCGTTGATGTAGCCGGCAGCCGGGGTCGCGAGGAACGTGATGACGTCGGACAGCTCGTGCACTTCAGCGACGCGGCGGAGCGGAATCTGCTTGGCAAACTCCTTGGCCATGTCCAACCTCGGCTCCAATGCCGGGGTCAACGTCGGACCGGGAGCGACCGCGTTGACCCGGACGTTCTGCGGCCCGTATTCGGCGGCCCACGCCTTGGTGAGCAGCTCGATCGCGGCGCGCGAGGCGCCGTAGGCAGCCATCCCTGGCTGGCCATAGCTCGCGACCATCGTTGAGACGTTGATGATCGATCCGCCGCCGCGGGCGGCGATCTCCGGGGCGAGCGCGGCGACGAGGAAGAATGGCGCCTTAACGTTGATCTGGAAGAGCCCGTCGAACGCCGCCTCATTGGTGTCAGCCGTCGGTGCGAGGGCGGCAAAGCCGGCACAGTTGACCAGAACATCGATCTCGCCCGCTGCGTCGGCTACGCGCCTCACCTCGGACATCTCCGCGAAATCAGCGGCGATGAACTGCGCATCGTGCCCACCCGCCCGGATCTTCTCCACGGTGCTCGCGCCGCGGGTCTCATCGCGGCCGGTGATGATCACCGACGCGCCCTTCTCGGCCATCGCCAGTGCGGTGGCGGAGCCCATCCCGGAAGTGCCGCCGGTGATAAGGGCGGTCTTGCCTTGGAGTGACATGTATCGCGCTCTCCCTTTGAGTGGCTGTCGCTGAGTGGCTGTCGCGACCCTCGAAATGGATCGCGCATTCCACTCTAACACAGAATGGATAGGGCGATCCATTCTGTTGGTAGAATCTGCGATATGAACACGGCTAGCCCCTCCTCTCGGCCGTTGACGCGCAAGGGCCTGGAGACCCGTCAGCGCATCGTCGACGCGGCGGCCGGGTTGATCTTCCGGCAGGGCGTCGCCCACACGACGATCGAGGACGTACGCGCGGCAGCGGACGTCTCAAGCTCGCAGCTCTACCACTACTTCGAGGACAAGACGGCTTTGGTCTGGGCCGTGGTTGACCACCAGGCGGAGACAATGGTCGGAGGGCAGGAGATGTTCGATTTCAGCACGCTGGATGGCCTCCGAGCCTGGCGCGACTTCGTGATCGCTGGCCAGCGCCAGCACCACTGCATCGGCGGCTGCCCAATCGGCTCTCTCGGAGGCCAGCTAGCCGAGAGCGATCCCGACGCAAGAGCCCACGTCGCCGAGGGCTTCAAACGATGGGAAGCCACGATCCAGAGCGGTCTACGAGAGATGCACGCACGAGGCGAGCTCACGCCCAACACCGACCCCGACGCCCTCGCCCTCGCGCTGCTAGCCGCCCTGCAGGGCGGCCTGCTCCTAACTCAGGTCAAACGCGACACCAAGCCGCTAGAGGCCGCGCTTGACGCAATGATCGAACTGGTCGCACGACTTAGCGGCGGCAGCTAGTAGCTTCCTCGCGATACGCTCGAGACCCCACCGCGCAGCAAGCCCCGGCACCCGATCCGTTCGCGCGACCCTTCCTTCGCCGGCTACTGTTTCGCCCGCACCGAAGTTGAGCGACCGGACATCAGAACATGACCGTTTGCAGCAGGTTCGTTGTGATAACGACAACCTATGGGCCCGCCTGGACTCGAACCAGGGACCTACCGATTATGAGTCGGCAGCTCTAACCAACTGAGCTACGGGCCCTCGCGCCCCTCTCGGCCAACTGCGCCGCCCGCGCCTCGCAGACGGTACCAGCGGGATAATGGAATGCTTCCGCCCGCCGTCCTGTTGACAGCAGGGCCGCCTCGCATCCGCCCAACTCAGGAGGGACCTCATGTCAGCAGACCGCGCAGCCATAGTCACCGGAGCATCCAGCGGCATCGGGCTTGCCATCGCCCGCGTGCTCGGCCAGGAGGGATACGCCCTCACCGTCGCCGCCCGCCGACCCGACAAGCTCGACGCCGCCGCCAAGGGGCTCGCCGACGAAGGCTTCGACGTCCACGCCGTCGCCGCCAATCTCGGCGATGAGGATGAGATCAAGAAGGTCGTCCACGCCCACGCCGAGCGCCACGGGCGCCTCGACGTGCTCGTCAACAACGCCGGCGTCGGCGTCGGCTCCACCGTCTCCGACATCGACACCAAGCGCCTCGACATGCAACTCGACATCAACCTCCGCTCGATCGTCCTCTTCTACCGCGAATGCGTCGGCCTGCTGCGCCAGGCCGCAAGTGAGCACAAGAACGCCATCGTCGTCAACACCGCCTCGATCTCCGGCAAGCACGGCGAGCCCTGGCTGTCCGTCTACTCAGCCACCAAGCACGGCGTCGTCGGCTGGACCGAAGCCATGAACAAGGAACTCGGCGCCGAGGGCATCAAGTCCACCGCCCTGTGCCCCGCCTTCGTCGACACCCCCATGACCGACTTCGTCAAGGACCACGTCGCCGCCGAGGACATGATCCGCCCCGAGGACATCGCCGAGGCCGTCCGCTACCTGCTCAAGGTCTCCCCCGCCTGCATCGTCCCCGAGATGATGTTCGTGCGCCCCGGCGACTCCCTGTAGAGGGAGGGCCTTCGGGACAGGGCCTTTCGCCGCGACTCGTCAGGCCCGCGAAGTGACCGGCCACAGCGACCCTCGAACGGGCGCCTTCGCGGAATTGTCTCCGCCAAAACCAAGCCGCTTGCCCACCAGGCGCAGCGCCCGGATCTCACCCGACGGGTCCGCCCGATCGGGCAGGCGCCTGCCGGGCCGGACGCTCCTACGACTCGCCGCCAGCAGCCGGCGATGCTCGCGGATCGCCTCGTCCAGCTCCAGGCCATCCGTCGCGCTCTGCATGCTCGCCTCGAGGTGCGCCTCGAGGATCCGCAGCTCGCGCGCCGTCGCCTCGCGAGCCCTGCCGCGCGCACGCGTGAAGCGGTCCCACGACTTCGCAAACGACAGGAAGTCCGTGCGTCCGCCGCTGCGGTGCGCCGCGAGCATCGGGCACACGCCGCCCAGCTCGTCCACATACGCCCCCACGATGATCCGCTTGTTCGAGCGGAGCCCGCGCAGCATCGCCTCGCGCGTCGCCACCGGCATGCAGTCGATAGCCATGCGCAGGCCCTCGACCGAGCTGTTTCTTTGGCGGGTTGCGTTTCGCATAGGCTGTGAACCGACCGCACGCTCTGCACGCCTGCGGACAGTGCACGATCCAGCCTAGGTCACGCCATCTGCGCCCGCAACGCACCACCTCCCTCTGAAAGGAAACTTGCACATGAAGCTCGGCGTGCACATCGGATACTGGGGTCTCGGCCTCAGCTCCCAGGACCAGCTCACCATCGTCCAAGAGGCCGAGCGTCTCGGCTATGACTCCGTCTGGGCCGCCGAGGCCTACGGCTCCGACACCGCCACCGTGCTCGGCTGGCTCGCCGGGCAGACCAGCAAGATCCGTCTCGGCTCCGGCATCTTCCAGATGCCCGCCCGCTCCGCCGCCATGACCGCCATGACCGCCGCCACCATCGACCAGCTCTCCGGCGGGCGCATGATCTGCGGCATCGGCTCCTCCGGCCCGCAGGTAGCCGAGGGCTGGCACGGACAGCGCTTCGCCCAACAGCTGCAACGCACCCGCGAGTACGTCGCCGTCGTGCGCATGGCCCTCGCCCGCGAACGCGTCGAGCTCCATGGCCAGACGCTCGAGCTGCCGCTCCCCGCCGGCCCCGGCAAGGCGCTCAAGCTCACCATCTCCCCCGTCCAGGAGCGCATCCCCATCTACCTCGCCGCCATCGGCCCCAAGAACACCGCCCTTGCCGGCGAGATCGCCGACGGCTGGATCCCCACCCTGTTCTCACCCGAGCACGTCTCCGAGCTACGGCCCCTGCTGCAGGAAGGCGCCGACCGCTCCGGCAAATCGCTCGACGACTTCGACATCGCGCCGACCGTCAACGTCTTCATCACCGACGACCTCCAGCACGCCCGCAACACCATGCGACCATTCATCGCCCTCTACGTCGGCGGGATGGGCTCGCGCAAGCAGAACTTCTACAACCAGCTCGTTAGCCGCTACGGCTACGAGCAAGAGGCCAAGACGATCCAGGACCTCTACCTCGAAGGCAAGCGCGACGAGGCCATGGCCGCCATCCCCGACTCGCTGATCGACACCGTCTCCCTGTGCGGCCCCCCCGACGTGGTGCGCGAGCGCCTCGCCGTCTACCGCGACGCCGGCGTCGGCACCCTCGGCGTCACACCCACCGCCTTCACCGCCTCCGAGCGTCTCGAGCAGCTGCAGCTCCTCGCCGAGCTGGCCGCCGAGTAGCCCATGGAGGTCCTGCTGGGCGCCTTTGGCGACCCCGGCCACGCATTCCCCATGATCGCCCTCGGCCGCGCGCTCGTCGCTCGCGGGCACTCCGTGACGCTGCAGACCTGGGTCCGCTGGAAACAGGCCGTCGAGGCCGAGGGCATCGGCTTCGCCGCCGCCCCCGAGTACAAGGTCTTCCCCTCCGGGCCCGAGCCGCTCGACTTCTACGAGGCCGTCGTCCATGCAACCCGCGACACCTTGCCGCTTGTGCGCTCCCTGCAGCCTGATGTCGTCGTCGCCGACATCCTCACCCTCGCCCCCGCCCTCGCCGCCGAGATCCACGGTGCGCCCTACGCCACCCTGATCCCCCACGTCTACCCCCACGGCGAATCCCACTTCCCGATCTACTCGCTGGGCGCCCGCCTGCCCCGACGCCGACTCGGACGCGCCTTCTGGCGCCGCGCCCAATCCCAGGTCGAGCGCGGACTCGAGCTGGGACGGCGCGAGCTGAACGCCACCCGTACCCAGCTCGGCCTGCCCGCCCTCGACTACTTCCACAGCGGCATCAGCCGCCAGCTCGCCCTCGTCGCCACCTTCCCGGAGCTCGAGTATCCCCGCAGCTGGCCTGAGCACGTCCACGTCGTCGGTCCGCTCATGTGGGAGCCTCCCGCCGAGGACGTCCAGCCGCCGCCCGGCCAGCAGCCGCTCGTGCTGATCGCTCCCTCGACCGCCCAGGACCCGCAGCACCGCATGCTCCACCAGGCCCTCACCGGGCTCGCGCACGCCGACCTGCGCGTCCTTGCCACCTGGAACCGGCGCCTGCCCTCCCGCCCGCTGCCCGTGCCCGACAACGCCCGCCTCGTCGACTGGGTCTCCTACTCGCGCACCATGCCCGAATGCGACATCGTCGTCTGCCACGCCGGCCACGGCACCCTCGCCCGCGCCCTCGCCAGCGGCTGCGCCGTCGTCGCCTGCCCGGCTGTCGGCGACATGAACGAGAACGCCGCCCGCCTCGACTGGGCCGGCGCCGGCGTGCGCCTGCCACGGCGCTTCGTCTCCGCCCGGCCGCTGCGCCTCGCTGTTGAGCGCGCGCTCTCAGACCCCTCGATCCGAGTGCGCGCGCGGGGCTTTCGGGACTGGATCGCCGCCAATGACCCCGGCGCTGTCGCCGCCGAGCTGGTCGAGCAGCTCGGTCGAAAGGAACTACCGGGGAACCAACCGGCTCTTCCCGGGGGTTGATCCAGCTTGCACCACCGCGCGACAAGGCTCCTCGCTGTAACGACGGTCGCGCTCGTTGTGTGCGGATGTGGAGACGTGCGTAGTTCGGTCGCCGCTCACGCGAGCAATTTCGCCCCCCCGCTCACGTCCCTGGTCTGTCCACCTGCACCGCTCGTGCGACTGCCCAAGCCCGCCGCAGGCCGTGATGAGCTTCTGAGCAACGACGCCAATGCAATCCTGCTGTGCCGCTATCCTGCCGGCGTCCAACCCCGCACGACGCTCCAGGCGCCCTCCGCCGTGCGCCATTACGTCGGCAACGCCGCAGTCGTCCGTTCACTCGTAAGCGCCGTGAACTCGTTGCCCGAGTTCCCAAACGGCAACTTCAACTGCCCAGGACGCGCCGGCGATACCGTCCTCATGCTCGTGCGTTCGCAGCGCCATGGCATCGAGGCGGTAACGGTCGAGATGTTCGGCTGCCGTACCGCTACCAACGGTCTCGCCGTTCGTTGGGGCCTGTCAGGCGGCCTACGCGTTCGGCACGTTTTCGCGCTATTGGAAGCTCTGAGCCGTGCTGCCTAGTGTCCGGATGCGTTAGGGAACCCAGCGCTGCGTTTGGCTCGCGCCCTCATGCAGCGTTTACGTCGACCGCACAGGTCGCTCGCCCCTGCTTCTCGAAGTAGCGCTGGTGGTACTCCTCGGCCGGCCAGAAGCGCCCAGCGGGCGCTATCTCGGTGACGATCTTCCGACGTCTCGCCACCTGTCGAGCGTCCCGCGAGGCGAGCGCGGCCGCCTGTTGCGCGTCATCGGCGGTGAAGATCGCCGAGCGGTATTGGCTGCCGATGTCCCATCCCTGCCGGTTGCGGGTAGTGGGGTTGTGGATCGACCAGAACCTCTCCAGGAGGGCCTCGTAGGAGGTCATACCAGTATCGAAGACGACCTCCACAGCCTCCGCGTGTCCGGTTCCTCCGCGACACACCCCCTCATAGGTTGGATGCTCGGCCGTCCCGCCGCTGTAGCCGACACGCGTACCCGTGACGCCCTGCATCGCCCGGAACTCGGCCTCGATACCCCAGAAGCATCCTGCGGCAAATATCGCTGTCTCTGTCGGCATCCGTCTCCTCTTGTCAAAGGGTGGTAGTCGGGAAGGGTGGTAGTCGGGAGTGAGACCGCTTTCGGCGCAAAGCGGTTCACCAGAGCCCGAGCGGGCTTCTGAGAACGTCGAGCTGGACTTGCTGAGACAGGTCCGCAAGCGCGTTGGCACACCTGCGACTAGGCTGGCGTCAAGCATGAGAGGTCTGTTCAGCCGTATGCGTTTCCGCCTGGACCACGCATGGACGCCACCCAATAGCTCGCCGTACCTCGACGGCGAGCTCTCGCGAACGCAGCGCGCACGTCTAGAGCGCCACATCGAGGAATGTCCGGAGTGCCGTGAGCTCCTGCGCGCGCTCGGCGCCCTGATCGTTGCGCTCGGGACTCTGCACGACCACACGGGCGCTCCTGTGGCGCAGACGATCCTCTCGACCGTGCGCAGCCGCCTCGACGAAGCCCCGCGGGAAAGCCCGTGAGCAGCGTCTCGCGCGGCAGCGATATCGACGAAGACGTGCTCGTGGAGCGCGCCCGAGCCGGCGACATGGATGCTTTCGAAGAGCTCGTGATGCGCCACGCAGAGCGCTTGTTCGCGACGCTGCGCAGCTTTGGTCTCGACGACGCCGAGGCACACGAGGTGGCGCAGGAGACCTTCCTGCGAGCCTGGCGTGCGCTGCCTCGCTTTGAAGCTCGCGCGCGCTTCTTCACGTGGCTTTACCGGATCGGCTTCAACGAGGCCCAGCGGCATCTGGCGCGCCGCCCGCCCCCCGGCCTGCTTGTCTCCAGCGAGCTGGCGCCCGTGAGCGACCTCCCCGCTCGCGAGCCCGGGCCGGCCGACCAGGCTGAGAACGAGGAGCTGAGAGCGACGCTTCACCGCGCACTCAGCGAGATCCCGATCGAGTTGCGCGCCCCCGTGGTGCTGCGCGATGTCGAAGGCCTCTCCACGCGCGAGGCGGCCTCGGTACTGGAGCTCGGCGAGGCGGCGTTCAAGAGCAGGCTGCATCGCGGACGCCTCGCGCTCCGAGCGCTGCTGGCGCCCTTGATCGCAAGCCAGGAGCATTGACCTCGCCGAGTCGAACCCTTTTCGCCTCAGATCGGTCTGAGTGCCTGCGACCACGAGTGAAAGGCGAACATGACCGACATCGAGACCCCGATCGAGAAGACAGACGCGCAGTGGCGCGCCGAGCTGACATCCGAGCAGTACAACGTGCTCAGGCGCAAGGGCACCGAGCGCCCGTTCACCGGCGGCTACGTCAACACCAAGGACGACGGCGTCTACCGTTGCGCTGCCTGCGCCACCGAGCTGTTCTCGTCTGAGACGAAGTTCGACTCGGGCACCGGCTGGCCGAGCTTCACCGATCCTGCCGTCCGTGAGAACGTGGATCTGCACGAGGACCACAGCCTGTTCATGCGCCGCACCGAGGTCACGTGCGCGACGTGCGGCGGACACCTCGGCCACGTCTTCAACGACGGTCCGAACGGCTGCGAGCGCTACTGCATCAACTCGGTCGCCTTGCAGCTCGACCCCGAGGCGGCGCGGTGAAGCGGCGCGAGAACTGACCTACGAAAGGAAGAAATGGCCAGCCTCACACCCATGCAGGAGCAATTGTGCGAAGACTCGCCCTGGGACTTCTCAGACCTGAACGCGCTTTACATCAACTGCACGCTCAAGCGCTCACCCGAGCCCTCCAACACGCAGGCGCTCGCCGACCTCTCCATCGAGATCATGCGGCGAAGCGGAGTTTTGGTGGAGTCCATCCGCGCGATCGATCACGTCATCGCCACCGGCGTCCAGCCTGACATGACCGAGCACGGCTGGGAGCGCGACGACTGGCCGGCCATCTTCGAGAAGGTTCTCGCTGCCGACATGCTCGTGCTGCTCGGTCCGATTTGGCTCGGCGAGAAATCGTCCGTATGCACGCAGGTGATCGAGCGGCTGTACGGCAACAGCCATCTACTCAACGACCAAGGCCAGTACGCCTACTACGGCCGGGCGGGCGGATGCCTTATCACCGGCAACGAGGACGGCGCCAAGCACTGCGCCATGAACATCCTCTATTCGCTGCAGCATCTCGGCTACACGATCCCGCCGCAAGCAGACTCAGCCTGGATGGGAGAGGTCGGCCCCGGGCCCAGCTACCTCGACGAGGGATCCGGAGGACCCACGAACGACTTCACCAACCGAAACACCACGTTCATGACCTGGAACCTGCTGCATGTCGCCCGGATGCTCAAGGACGCCGGCGGCATTCCCGCGCACGGAAACCAGCCCACGGCATGGGACGCCGGCTAGCTGGACGCACCTGTGGCTACGAGCGTGATCACGATCTTGCCGGCGACCGACTCTCGATCGCGCCACGCTGACCAAGGCCGTCGCCCCAATGCTCCGCACAGGCCTAGAGCCATTGTGCGGAACGTCACTCCGGGGGTGGGACTCGAACCCACAACCGTTCGGTTAACAGCCGAATACTCTGCCAATTGAGCTACCCCGGATCGTCAGAGCCCTTGGACCGGTGGACCACGTTTCCGCATGTCCGGCGGGATGTACGCCGCTCCGTCCTCGACCTCAGCATGGCAATTAGAGCACAGAAGCACGCACTTCTGCGCCTCGGCACGCAGCGTCTCGAGGGCCAGCGAGACGCCCTTGGCATTGATCTCCAGCCGCTTGTCGGTCGGCTCCAGATGGTGGAAGTGCAGCGCGCGCATGGTGCCTGTATAGCCACAGATGCAGCACGCCCCGCCCGCCTCCTGCACGAGGATCGCCTTCATCCTCCTGCGCCTGCGTGTCACCGCGGTCGAGCGGCAGCGCCTGCAGCGGTAGCACCCCCGGGCATCCAGACAGAAGTCCGTCTCGCCGTGGCGGGGACACTGCATCCTCACCGATGCCAGGCCCGCTTCCTTTGCTCCCGTCACAGCGCTCGACGGCCTGCGACCGGCACGGCCGCTGGTCTTCAGGCCGAACCTCCTGAGCCAGTGGCGAACGGTCGCCTTGCTGCGACCAACGCTCTCGGCAATCTCAGCGATCGACGCTCCTTCAGCGACCAACTCCCACAGGGTCTCCTGCTCGAGAGCTTCCGCGCGCTAAATGTCGATCGCAGTGGGCCGCTTGGAGGCCGTGCTGCTCCACCCAATAGGCCACCGTCGATTCGTGTCGGCCGAGGCGTCGCCCGATCGCCGCGAGAGACAGGCCACGAGCCAAGAGCTCCTCGAGCGACAACCGATCCATGCATCAAATTGTCCTCGGCTCCTGGGATGAAATTGCCTCAAACACAGCCACCACCGCGACAACTTCGTGCCCGGAACGTGTCTTTTGGTGGCCGCAGACGACACCGCAGCGAGGCGACCCGCCCCGGCCCTGAGCTGCGTCCGACCACTCAGCCCGCCCGATCCCTCAGCCCGCCCGACCGCTCAGGCCCGCTCGCCGGTCTCCTCCAGCACCCGGCCGTAGGCGCGGTCGAACTCGCGTTTGACCTCGGCCTTGTGTCTTGCCAGGGCGCTGATGTCCCCCTGCTCGAGACCGCGGGCGCGCTGGATCTGGCGGTCCACGCGCGCCAGCTCGAGCTGCAGGCGCTGCACGTCGAGCATCGCCGTGTCGGATGCGTCGCGACCGGCTTCCACCACCAGCTCGGCCAGCAGGCCCTTGAGCTGAGGGTCTTCGTCGAGGCGCTCGCTCGACCCCGGCGCATCGCTCATCGGCTCGCGCAGGTCGCCGTCACGCAGGCGCCTGGCGGCGCGCCGCAGCAGCGCGCTGGAGAAGTGCTCGTCCAGGTCGAGGCTCGAAAGCGCCTGCACGCCGTCGTCGGGCGAGGCGATGCAGAGTGCCAGGAACGCCCGCTCGGTGTCTTCGCGGCGCGTCATCTCCACCCCGCCCCGTCCCGGCCTCTGCTGGGGAGGACCCTCGCCCCGCGCGGAGCCTGGACCTGCGCCGGCCCGCCGCGCGTCTCCGGAGCGCTGCGCGGTGCTCGCCGAGCGCCCGCCACCGGCCAGCAGCGTCTCGGCCAGGCGCTCGGGGAGCGCCAGGCGCCCGGAGACGATCCTCGTCAGCTCCATCCGCATCGCGCTCGGCGCCAGCGTGGCGAACACCGGTCGCAGCTGCTCGATGATGCGGTCTCGGCCCTCGGGGCTGGTGTCGTCGCCGTTGGCCAGCACCCGCTCCACGCGGAAGCGCACGAACGGAACCGAGCGCTCGACCGCTCCCTTGATCGCCTCGGCGCCATCGCGCTGGATCGACTCCGCCGGATCGGCGCCCTCCGGCAGCGAGACCACGCGCAGCTCGAGCTTGCGCTTGGCCGCCAGCGTCGAGGCCTTCAGCATCGCCTCCTGGCCGGCGCTGTCGGCGTCGAGCGCCAGCAGCACGGTCTGCGCCATCCGCGCCAGCTCGCCCACCTGATCGCCCGTCAGCGCCGTGCCCATCAGGCCGACCGCGCCGCGCATCCCCGCCTGGTGCAGGGCGATCACGTCGGTGTAGCCCTCGCACAGGATCACCTCGCCCGCGCGCGTCGCATGGGCGCGGGCGAGGTCTGCGCCATACAGGTGAAGGCCCTTGTGGTAGACGTCGTTGTCGGAGGTGTTCAGGTACTTCGGCCGCTGCTCCTCGCGCATCGCGCGCGCGCCAAAGCCGAGCACCCGCCCGCGCACGTCCGCCAGCGGGAACATGATCCGTGAGCGGAAGCGGTCATATGGCCTGCCGTTCTCCTTCGAGCGCTGCGCGAGGCCGGTGGCGTACAGCTCGCGCTCCGAGAAGCCGCCCCTGCGCGAGGCGAGCAGCACACGGTCCCACGCGCTCGGCGCGTAGCCCACGCGGAACTCTCTCAGGATCTCCTCCCCCAGGCCGCGCCCGGCGAGGTACTCGCGAGCGGGCTTCGCCTCGCTGGACTCCCACAGGTAGCGCTCGTAGTAGGAGGTGGTGCGGTTGAGCAGCTCCAGCAGCCGCTCCCGGCTTCTGCGGCGCTCCGCCTCGCGCGGGTCCTCCTCCTCGCGCTGGAGCTCCACCCCGTAGCGTTCGGCGAGCAGCTCCAGCGCGCCCTTGAAGTCCAGCCCTTCGGTCTCCTGCACGAACGTGAACACGTCGCCCGAGGCCTGGCAGCCGAAGCAGTAGTAGACCTTCTGCGCCGGGTCTATGCCGAACGACGGCGTGCGCTCGTCGTGAAACGGGCACAGGCCCTCGTAACGAGCGGGGCCCGCGCGGCGCAGCTCGGTCCGCGCCGAGACCAGCTCGAGGAAGTCGACCGCGTCGCGTACGCGATCCTTGGACTCGGCTGTGTAGAGCGCCACGCCGGCAACGCTAGCGGGCGAACGCCTGCGGCACCTGCAGCTCGGTGTAGGCCCTGATGCAGTACCTGTCTGTCATGCCCGCCAGATAGTCCGTGACCCGCTCCGCGAGCTCGTCCTCGGGACTGCTCCCGCGTCCGGCGCCAGCGGGCAACAGCTCGGGGTGCTCGACGTAGTGCTCGAACAGCCGCTCGAGCACAGCCGCGATCTTCACGTGCTCGGCGCGCACCGCCGGGCCGAGGTACACGCGCTCGAACATGAAGTCGCGAAGCGTGGCCATCGCTCGTCCCGCCTGCGTTCCCTGGACGATCTCGCCGGCCTGCTCGGAGTGCTCGACCATGTCGTGCACCAGCGCATCGATCCGCGTCGAGCCGCTCGTCCCGAGCACCTCGATCGGCTCCTGTGGCAGCTCCTGCTCGCGCAGCAGCCCCGCGCGCACCGCGTCGTCGATGTCGTGGTTGATGTAGGCCACGCGGTCGATCACCCGCACGATCCGTCCCTCGAGCGTCTCGGGCAGCGGCGCGCGGCTGGAGTGGCGCGCGATCCCGTCGCGGACCTGCTCGGTCAGGTTCAGGCCCGCGCCCTCGCGCTCGAGGCGCTCGACGATCCGCAGCGAGTGCTCGTAGTGGCGGAAGCGTCGGCCGAAGCGCTCATTCAGGCAGCGGTCGAGTACCTCCTCGCCGATGTGCCCGAACGGCGGGTGGCCGAGGTCGTGGCCGAGGCCGATCGCCTCCACGAGATCCTCGTTCAGGCGCAGCGCGCGCGCCACCGTGCGCGAGATCGTCGTCACCTCCAGCGTGTGCGTCAGGCGCGTGCGGTAGTGGTCTCCGCGCGGCGCCACGAACACCTGGGTCTTGTGCGTCAAGCGGCGAAAGGCCTTGCTGTGCACGATCCTGTCGCGGTCGCGCTGAAAGGGCGTGCGCAGCGAGCAGTCCTCCTCCTCGCTCAGACGCAGCGCCGGATAGGAGCGCGCGGCGAGCGGCGAGAGCAGCCGCTCCTCCTCATCGGCTCGACGCTCCGCAAAGTCCCTGGCGACGCTCTGCGCCTGTGTTGCAGGGCTCATCGCTTCAATTGTGGCAGCGGCTTCGGCAGGCACCGGCGGGCCGGTTCGGTGGTCCCGGTCGCCGCCACGCGCAACAGCGACTCAGGCCTCGCGGTTCCAGTCCCCGCGCCCGGTGATGGTGTGAACCCAGTGGCGCCATTTCTCCTGCTTGTCTGGGCTCTCGTCGAACACCGGCGCCTGGTGCTCAGGCGCGGGAAGGCTCTGCGCGGCGCTGGAGTCGATCCGCAGGTCGACTCCGTGCTCGTGGATCGATGCGATCGTGGCCGACTCGAGGAAGCGGATGCCGTGGCTGGGGGTGTTGATCAGCAGGCCGTGAAAGACGTCCTTCTCGGGCGCGCTCAGCACCGCACCCACGGTGCCGACCTGCTCGCCGTCGGAGGCGAGCACGGGCACGCCCTCTTCAAGCAGCTGGTAGGCGATCGGCAATCCCTCATCCACGAAAGCTCACGATACAGCGCCGCCCTCAGGTGGCGCGCGCCGCTGCCGGCATCAGGCGCAGGTGCGCGTGGTGCTCGAGCGTGACCGCGATCGCACGCTCGACCTGGCCGAGCGCCGGGTCCCCTGCCTCGGGCGCCTGCGTCAGCGAGCGCGCCAGCGCCTCTGTCATGAACCGGTAGGCCTCCTCGCCGAGGGCGAACGAGCCCGCCTCGCAGGCAGAGCACACGACTCCCCCGGCCGCGCCCGAGAAGCCCACCAGGTGCTCGCGCTCGCCGCAGTTGGCGCACGCCCCGAGCTGCGGTGCGAGGCCCGCCGCGAGCAGCAGCTTCAACCTGAAGGCCAGCGCCGCCGACCAGCCGCTCCTCGAGCCGGTGCCTTCGGCGCGCTGATCGAGCAGCGAGAGCTGGCGGCAGAGCAGGTTGAACACCCCCGGATGGGGCTCTGAGGTCTCGAACAGGCGACCCACTGCGTCGCACGCCCGCGCGGCCGCGTCCAGCGCGCGCCCGTCTCCGCGCAGGCGCGCATACCCGTCGACCGTCTGCGCACCTGTCACCGTCAGGAGCTCGCTGCGTCCTTCGTGCAGCTCGATGTTCAGGCGAAAGAACGGCTCCAGGCGACCGCCGAAGCGGCTGCGCGCGCGGCGCACCCCCTTGGCGATCGCGCTCACCCGCCCACGCGCCGGGGTGTAGAGGTGCAGGATCCGGTCGGCCTCGCCGTAGCGCATCGAGCGCAGCACCACCGCCTCGGTCTTCACAGGTCCAGCCATCGCCACCGAGTCTAGGGACCCGACCGGAGACCCGAACCGGCTTTCCAGACCCGCTTTCTATACTCCTCCAGCATGAGCCAGGTCATTGTGTACACAACCGATCCCTGCTCCTTCTGCGCCCGTGTCAAGGGTCTTTTGAGATCGCGCGGAGTCGAGTACGAGGAGATCGACCTCTCGCGCGATCCCAGCGGCCGCGTGGAGCTCGCACAGAGGACCGGGATGATGACGTTCCCGCAGGTGATCGTCGACGGTCAGCTGCTCGGGGGCTTCACCGAGGTGCAGGCAGCGGCCGAGAGCGGCCGCTTGGACGAGCTGCTCGCCGCTTAGCGCGCGGGCGCACCTGACAGGTCTCACACACGTAGGTCCCGCGCCCGGCCACGACCATCTTCACGATCGTCGATCCGCACCTGCCGCAGGGCTCGCCCTCGCGGCGGTGCACCAGGAACTGATTCTGAAACGAGCCGCTCACGCCGTCGACGTGGCGGAAGTCGTCGATCGTCGCTCCGCGCGCGTCGATCCCCGCGGTGAGCGCCTCGATCACCGTCTCGCGCAGCCGGGCGCGCTGGGCGGCGCTGAGCCCACCGGCGGGGCGCAGCGGGTGAATCCCGGCCCTGAACAGCGCCTCGTCGGCATAGATGTTTCCCACGCCCGCGATCCTGCGCTGGTCGAGCAGCAGTGCCTTGATCGGCGCGGTCCTGCCACGCGTGAGGCTGCGCATGTGCTCTGCGGTGAACAGCTCGTCGAAGGGCTCCAGGCCGAGCCGGGCAGCGAAGAACGCCTCCTGGGCGGCGCTTCCGAGCAGCAGCTCGCCGGTGCCGAAGCGGCGGGGGTCGACGATCGCAAGGCGCCGCTCCCCGCGCTGCCCCGGAGCGGGACCGAGTCGCATGCGCACCCGAGTGTGTGCCGGCTCGGGATCGGGATCGGCCAGCACCGCGCCGGTCATGCGCAGGTGCTGGGACAGGAACACATCGTCTTGGAAGGACCACAGCAGGTACTTGCCGCGCCGGCCCAGACGCTCGATGCGCCTGCCCTCGAGCGCGCTCGCCAGCTCCTGCGGCGCGAGCGGGCGCGACCAGCGCGGATCGAGGATCTCGATCCGGCGAAGCTTCCGTCCCTCCACCAGCGGCGCCAGCTGGCGGCGGATCGTCTCGACCTCGGGAAGCTCGGGCATCGCCCTCAGCTTATGAAAGCGCTGCCCGGGAGCCCGTCGGCCTCGCCTCCGGTCAGCCAGGCGAGCACCGTGGCGCCCACGTCCGCCAGCGGTCCGTCGTGGCGAAAGCCGCCGAGCCCGTTGCCGCGCGCGCGGGCTGAGAGCATCCTGCCGCTCAGCGCCAGGAGCGGCGCGTGCTCGCGGGTGTGATCGGTCCCCGGGTGCGTCGGGTCGACGCCGTGGTCGGCTGTGACGATCATCAGATCGCCCTCGCGCAGTTGCTCGAGCATCGCCGCCAGGCGGCTGTCGATCTCGCGCAGCGCGCGCTCGAAGCCCGCCACGTCCTTGCGGTGCCCGTAGAGCTGGTCGGTCTCGATCAGGTTCGCGAGCACCATCCCGCTCTGCAGGCGCTCGAGCAGCGCATCGACGCTCGCGAGCGACTGTGCGTTGCTCGCACCGGGATGGGCCTCGGAGATCCCCACGCCCGCGAACAGGTCCTCGATCTTGCCCACCCCGTGCACCGCCACGCCGGCGCTCTGCAGCTCCTGCAGGTAGCTGCGCGCGGGTGGCTCCAAAGCGTAGTCGCGGCGGCCCTCGGTGCGCTCGAAGGCGCCCGGGGAGCCCCGGAACGGGCGCGCGATGACCCTGCCCACCGCGTGCTCGGCGCTCATCACCGCGCGCGCCGCCTCGCACGCGCGGTAGAGCTCGCTCGCGGGCACCCTGTCGACGTGCGCCGCCAGCTGCAGCACCGAGTCCTGGGAGGTGTAGAGGATCAGCGCCCCGCTGCGCAGGTGCTCGGCCCCGAACTCCTCGATCGCCGCCAGCCCGTTGTCGGGACGGTTGCAGATCAGCCCGTGTCCCATCGCCGCCACGAGCCGCGCGAGCACGTCCGCCGGGAAGCCCTGCGGGTATGTGGGTAGCGCCCGCTCGGCCACCACGCCCATCAGCTCCCAGTGCCCGCTGATCGAGTCCTTCCCCGGCCCTTGCGCGTGCAGGCGTCCGTATATCGCCGGATCCTTCGCTACGGGCACGCCCATTATCGAGACGATCGATCCGAGCCCGAGGGACTCGAGCGTCGGCAGGTTCAGCCCGCCCACCGCCTCGGCGAGGTGCGCGAGCGTGTTGGTCCCCTGATCGCCGTAGCTGGCAGCGTCCGGCAGCGCTCCCACGCCGCAGGCGTCGATCACGAGCACGAACGCCCTGCGGGCCTGCGTCGCGTTCATGGGCCGCTCGGCGAGGTCACCGCGAGGCCCGCGGATGGGCGCTGAAGTACGCGTCCTTCAGGCGGTCCGCCGAGAGGTGGGTGTAGACCTGGGTGGTGGCGAGGTCTGCATGTCCGAGCATCTCCTGCAGCGAGCGCAGGTCACAGCCTCCCGCGAGCAGGTGCGTGGCGAAGGAGTGGCGCAGCGTGTGCGGGCTCATCCGCTCCTCCAGGCCCGCCCGGCGCGCGTGGCCCTGGACGATCTTGTAGAGCCCCTGGCGGGTCAGCGGGCCACCGCGGCGGTTCACGAACAGCCGCTGCTCGGCCAGCTCGCCCAGCAGCTCTCCTCGCCCCGAGCGCAGGTAGGCGCGCAGTGCCGCCACGGCCTGGCGCCCGACCGGCACGATCCGCTCCTTGGAGCCCTTGCCGCGCGCGCACAGCATTCCCTCTTCCAGATCGACATCGCGCAGCTCGATGCCCACGGCCTCCGAGGCGCGCAGCCCGCAGGCGTACATCAGCTCGAGCAGCGCACGGTCGCGCAGCGCCAGGGCGCCCGCCCCTTGCGGCTGCTCGAGCAGCCGCGCGACCTCGTCGCGGGAGAGCACGCGCGGCAGGCGCTGGGGCTTGCGCGGCCCGTGCAGCTCGGCCGTGGGATCGTGCTCCATGATCCCCTCGCGGCGCAGGTGACGGTAGAAGGAGCGCAGGCAGGCCACCTTGCGCCCGAGCGTCGTCGGCGCCGCCGGGGGATGATCGCCGTCGCCTCGTGCCAGCTCGGTCAGGAACGCAGCCAGCTCGCCGTGGGTCGCATGCACGGGGTCCAGACCTCGGCGATCGAGGAACTCGCCGAACTGGAGCAGGTCGGAGCGGTAGGCCTGCAGGGTGTTGCGCGAGAGCCCACGCTCCAGCTCCAGGTACGCCAGGAAGTCGAGGCTCAGGTGCTCGATGCCCTCCGAGACGCTCGGCGCGGCGATCTCGGCGGCCGTCATCCTGCGGGCTTCGCCTCTGCGCCTGCACCTCCTTGGGGCTGCAACGGCGCGTTCAGCTCGCGCGCCAGCCACATCAGGCCGATCAGCGTCTTTGCGTCCTCGCAATCGGCGAGCGCCCGCTCGATCTCCGCGAGCGGCCACCGCACGAGCTCGATGCGCTCGTTCTCTTCGCTGTCGGCGCTGGACTCGAACAGGTCGGTGGCCGCGAACAGGTACACGCGCTCGTCTGTGAAGCCGGCGCTCGAGTAGTAGGTGAGGATCGGCTCCCAGTGGCGTGCTCCCAGGCCGATCTCCTCGGCCAGCTCGCGCTGGGCCGCCTGCAGCGGCGCCTCCCCCTCCACGTCCAGGCGGCCGGCGGGCAGCTCGAGCAGGTCGGGCTCAGCGACGGCCTCGCGCGGCTGGCGTACGAGCCATACCCGCTCGCTGTCGTGCGCCACCACTGCGACCGCGCCCCGGTGGCGCACGATCTCGCGCTCCACCTCCTCGCCGTCGGCGTGGCGGAATCGCTCGCTGCGGACGCTGACGAGACGTCCGTCATAGACGGTCTCGCCGCCCAGCGCCTGGAAGGCTCGCGGGGAGCTCGATGCGCCATCGGCCCCGGTCTCCTCGCTGTCCGCCAGCGCCGCCAGCGCCGTGCCGCCGGCGAGCGCGGCGCCGAAGAACAGCGGGTCCTCGGCCGGTCCCCGGCCCATCGTCCGGTCCGCAAGCCCACTGGCCGCGAACGCCGGCAAATCGACGCTCGCCCGCCGCCAATCGTGACGCGTGATGCGCACCGGTCGCTCCACGTCGAGCGCCAGCGCCGGCCGGCTGGAGCCCGAGCCGCCGAACACCGCGCCGAGTCCCGCGCGCAGATCGGCGCCGACGGGAGAGCGCATCCCTGCCGGCAGCGCCACGCTCACCGGCTCGAGCAGCAGGTCCAGGACGGTCAGCGTGTGGTGGGAGATGCCGCGGTGGCGCACGCGGTCATCGCTCGTGGACATGCGCGCCACCAGCAGCGTCTGGCAGCCGAGGGCGAGCGACACGTGGGCGGAGTCCAGCGCCACCATGCCGCCGTGTCCGAGCGCCGAACCCGAGCCCACGATCCCCGGCCCGGGGCCGCACACGGCCGCGTCCCAGCCGAGCGAGCGAAAGCCGTGGTGCAGCGCGCCCGCGGTCGTGACCGCCTCGCCTTCGCCGCCGAAGGCCGCTCCCGCGGTGAGGTGGCCGGTCAGCAGCCCCCGCTCGCGCAGCGAGCGCACCGTGTGGGAGTGTCCGCCGGGAAGCGCGCCGCCCTCGGTCTGGACGTAGCCCAGGCGGCTGCCGGGGGCGCTCTGGGAGAAGGCCCAGGCCACCGCGGCGAGCTGGCCGTGCAGCGCGAGCACCGCGACCGAGCGCTCGAGCGGTATCTCCAGGCGCGACTCCTCGACCGGGAGGATCGCGTGCTGCAGGCTCGTGTAGTTGAGCTTCATCACGTTGGCGGCGCTCTCGCCGCTGGCCTGCAGTCCACGCGTGAGGTTCACGTGAACCACGTCGAAGCCGCCCGATCCGAGATCGAGGTCGAGCGCCTGCACGTTGACGATCACCTGATCTCCCACCTGCGCGGGACCGACCAGCCCGACGTCTGCGATCGCGGCCCTGGGTCCATTGGCGCCCTGGCCGGTCGCGTTCCCCGTGAGCTGCACCACCAGCCGCTGCTCGGGCGCGCCCAGGCCCGCCGGCGCCTCGGGGCGAGTGACCTCGATCACTGTGGCGGGACGGAGCTTCAGCATCTGCGCTTGACGCTACAGGGCTGCATCGGGCGAGGGCGCCGCCGCTTGCAGCAGGGCCAGCGCGACGTCGAGCATCTGCTCGAGCGCGGTCACGCTCACGCGCTCGCCGGGCTCGTGGGCCCGCTCGGTGCCGTTGGCGAGGTTGACCGTCTGAAAGCCCGCCGCGATCAGCGCGTTGGCGTCTGAGCCGCCGCCGCTGGTGACCCTCACGGGCTCATGACCGCAGGCGCGAAGCGCCGCCTCGGCGGCCGCCACCGGCTCGCTTGCGCCGCGCAGACGATAGCCCGCGAAGGTCCGCTCCACGCCGACCTCGACGTCGCAGTCGCAGTCGGCGAGGTTGGCGGCCTCGTGCATGCGATCGACGATCTCGGCGACGAGCGACTCTGCGCGCTCCTCTTGGAGGCTGCGGACCTCGCCGACCACGGAGCATCCTTCGGGAACGACGTTCAGCGCGGTGCCGCCCTGGATCGTTCCGATGTTGGCCGTCGTCTCCTCGTCCAGGCGCCCGAGCGGCAGCGAGGCGACCGCGCGCGCGGCGGCCAGGATCGCGCTGCGACCCTGCTCCGGGTGTAGCCCTGCGTGGGCGGCGGCGCCACGGAAGGATGCCTGCAGGCGGTAGTGCGTCGGGGAAGCCACGATGACCTCGCCGATCGGGGAGGCATGGTCAAAGACGTAGCCGAAGTCGCTGCGCAGGCCGGCGGCGTCGAACACGCGCGCACCCGCCAGCGAGCGCTCCTCGCCAACGGTGAAGAGCAGCTCGAGATCCACCGGCGCGCCCTCGTTGCAGACATGGCGCGCCAGCGCGAGCAGCACGGCGACCGCGGCCTTGTTGTCCGCACCGAGGATCCCTTCGTTCGCGTTCTCCCAGAATCCATCGCTCAGCACGGGCTCCACCGGAGCCTGCAGCGGAACCGTGTCGAGATGCGCGCAGAGCAGCAGCGAGCGCCTCCGCGAAGAGCCGCTCGCGCCATTCGCTTCGCCACCGCGCGCGCCGGAGATGCGCGCGAGCAGGTTCCCGCAGTCCGAGCCGCTCAGAGCACCCGCGCCGTCCTCCTGCACGCCGACCCCCAGAGCGCGCAGCTCGGCGATCACCCGCTCGGCGCACTCCCGCTCCCGCCCCGAGGGGCTCTCGATGCGGCACAGCTCGGCGAAGGTCCCACTCAGGTAGCGGTGCTCCAGAGCCCCCACTCGTGAGAGCGGTTCACAGACGCTCACGACCGGGCGGCGCTCTGGCCTGCGGCGCGTGACTGCCCGCCACGCGCATCCTGCAACCGCAGATCATCCTCGCCGCCGTGGCGCGCGTCATCCTCGACGATCGCGGCGCCCTGGGCGCGCTCGAGCGCCGCGGCGATGAAGTCGCGGAACAGCGGCGCGGGACGCTCGGGACGCGACTTGAACTCGGGGTGGTACTGAGAGGCGACGAAGAAGGGGTGCTCATCCAGCTCGATCACCTCGACCAGACGCTCGTCCGGCGAGGTACCCGACACGCGCAGGCCCGCGCTCTGCAGGCGCTTGCGCAGCAGGTTGTTGACCTCGTAGCGGTGGCGGTGGCGCTCGTAGATGACGGCCTCGCCGTACATCTCGCGGGCGCGTGTATCGGCGTGGAGCTTGATCGGGTCGGCGCCCAGGCGCATCGTCCCGCCGAGGTCCGCCACCTCCTTCTGCTCGGGCAGCAGGTCGATCACCGGGTAGGGCGTCTCGATGTCGAACTCCGTCGAGTTGGCGCCCTCCATGCCGGCGACGTTGCGCGCGAACTCGGCAACGGCCACCTGCATGCCCAGGCAGATCCCCAGGTAGGGGATCGATTCGCGCCGCGCCACGCCGGCGGCCGTGATCTTGCCCTCGATGCCACGACCGCCGAAGCCGCCGGGGATCAGGATGCCGTCGGCCTGGGCGAGCACCTCGAAGGGATCTCTCTGCGCCTGCGCGGCGGAGGCCTCCGATCCCTCCTCGCCGTCGCTCTGCTCGGGCTCGGCCTCGCGTTCGGCCGGGCGCTCGAGGCGCTCGGAGTCGATCCAGTCGATCTGCACCGTCGCGTCCTGCAGCGAGGCCGCGTGGCGGAGCGCTTCGCAGACCGAGAGATAGGCGTCCTCGAGCTGCACGTACTTGCCGACCAGGGCGATCCGCACGGCGCGTCCGCTGGGAGAGAGGGCTGCCCGGGCCGAGCGTTCGATCGGCTCCTTCCAGCGGGTGAGATCCGGCTCGGGCGCCTCCAGGCCGAAGTGCTCGAGGATGAAATCGTCCACGCCCTGATCGTCGAAGATGAGCGGGACCTTGTAGATGTTGTCGACGTCGCTGGCCGAGACGATCGCCTCCGAGGGAAGGCTGGCGAACAGCGCGATCTTCTTGCGGATCTCGTCGGAGAGCGAGCCCTCCGAGCGGCACATCAGCATGTCGGGGGCGATGCCGATGCGGCGCAGCTCGTTGACCGAGTGCTGCGTCGGCTTGGTCTTCAGCTCGCCGGCGTGGCCGATGTAGGGCACGAGCGTGAGGTGGATGAACATGCACCGACGCCGGCCGACGTCCACCGGGAACTGGCGGATCGCCTCCAGGAACGGCAGCGACTCGATGTCGCCGACGGTGCCGCCGATCTCGGTGATCACGAAGTCCACGTCGCTGGACTCCGCGATCAGCGCGATCCGCTGCTTGATCTCATCGGTGATGTGGGGCACGACCTGGACCGTGCCTCCCAGGTAGTCGCCCCGGCGCTCGCGGCGGATCACCGTGTCGTAGATGCCGCCCGCGGTGACGTTCGAGGCGCGACTGGTGTTGGCGTCGGTGAAGCGCTCGTAGTGGCCGAGGTCGAGGTCGGTCTCGGCGCCGTCCTCGGTCACGAACACCTCGCCGTGCTGGTAGGGCGACATCGTGCCGGGGTCGACGTTGATGTAGGGATCGAACTTCTGCAGCCCGACCGTGAGTCCCCGCGAGACGAGCAGCCGCCCGATCGAGGAGGCAGCGATGCCCTTGCCGAGGGAGGAGACGACGCCGCCGGTCACGAAGATGAAGCGGGTCTTGCTCGGGGGCTGAGGGTGACGGTCTGAAGTGTGCAAGGTCATGAGGGCCTGCCCCAAGAGTCTAGTTCGCGCAGCCCCGGAGTCCGTTCCACGAGCGCGGAGATCGAGCGCAGCTCGCCGTAGAGCGTGATCGCAGCAAGGATTCCGAGCGCCACGAGCTGTCCTGTCCCCGACAGCGTCAGCACCAGCCACAGGCCCGCGAGCGCGCCGAGCAGGTTTGCGCCGGTGTCGCCGAGCATCGCGCGCTCGCGCAGGTCATAGACGCCGGCCACGAGCGCCGGGGCGGCGAACAGGCCGAGCGCCCACAGCGGGCGCAGCTCGCTCGAGCCGGCCGTCAGTCCCGCACCGAGCAGCACGAACGCCTTGGTCGAGCGCCCCGGGCGCAGATCGAGCAGGTTGAACACGTTGGTGGCGAGCACGAGCACGCCCGTGGCGAGCAGCCAGCGCCCGTTGGAGAGGCCGAGGTAGCTCATCGCCAGCAGCGCCAGCCCGAGCGAGCCGGCTGCCTTCAGCGTGCCCGTGGAGAGCTCGCCGCGAAGCGCAGCGGCGCCGTGGCCGCGCCAGCCGCGCGGGGCGGCTCGCGGCGGCGCAGCGGCCGGGTCGGGGGCGAGCGTGTCGTCGAGCAGTCCCAGCGCGAGCACCCCCAGCGCATACACCGCTATCGCAAGCGTCTCGGCGTGAAACAGAGCGGTCGAGGTGAGCCGTTGCAGCAGCATCAGCGGGACCAGCGCGAGCAGCGCAGCAGCGAGCGTGAGCACGCCGAAGGGGAACGGGAGCGCGCGGTCGCGATAGTTTGCCCGCCGGTGCCCGCCGTCGGCGAGCGCGCGCAGCACGCGCGGCGCCAGGACCGCGGCACTCACCAGCGCGATCAGGAAGGGCAGCGCGTGCATGGGTGCAAGCTAGCGTCGCGAGCGGACGCGCTCAGGGCCCCGAAGCAGTGCTCGGTACGTTCGGCAGCAGCGAGTCGGCTGTGGCCTTCGTGCCGAAGGTTCCGTGGTCTCCGGCCAGCGCATAGGCGAGTGCGGCCTGCCCCGCCATCGTGTCCAGGTCATCGACGCTCGAGAGGCCCTTTTCCTTGTACCAGGGCACCTGGGAGATCTTCTGGCTGCTCAACTCGACGCCCACCGCCGGAACGCCCACGGCGGCCACTCCGGCGAGCAGCCCGGAAGCGAACGCGGCGCTGTCTTCGCTGGCTTCGGCGCTCATGCCGGCGGGTTGCGCGCGCACCAGCACGAGCCCTTCGAGGTGTGTCAGCTGGCCGTCGAAGGCGCTCAGGAGGCTGTCGCGGACCCGGCTCAGCAGCTCCTTGGCGACGAGCTGGCCGCCGCTCACGAGCTGGCGTCCGGCGAGCTGGCCAAAGCGTTCGATCAGCGCGGTCGATCCGGCGAGCGGCGTGTAGTGCGTGCCCGCCGCGGAACGGTCGATGCCTGCGAGATCGAGCGGCTCGCGCACCGCCACGACCGTCGCCAGAGAGCCGCCTGCCTGTGTGACCGTCTGGCGCACCAGCGAGTTCACCTCGTCCGAGGAGGCGCCGAGGAAGACCAGCCCGATGTTGCGTCCGCTGAGCAGTCCGTGCACGGCCAGCGGGTAGAGCCCGTTGGCGAAGGCTTCCTCGTTGCCCAGGCGTCCCTGCAGCTGGGCCGCCTGGTTGCGCGCGTCGCTGACTTCGGAGTTGAGGTTGTGGACGATCCCGTTCTTGGCCGACGAGACGAGGTTCGTGTCGCCGATCGCCACGCCGATCAGGATCCCGAGCGCCAGCGCGAACAGCACGGCTGCGAGCGAGAGCGCGTGATAGCGGTAGTCGAACATCCGCGACGATGGCCTCGGGCCGGCTCAGCCGCCGGAGCCGAGCAGCGCGCCGAGCTTCAGCCAGAGCAGTTCCGCCACGTCGCGAAGCGCCGGGGTCAGGCCGATCACGGCGATCATCGCGATCAGGCCGGCGGCGATCACGACCAGCAGCGGCGTGAGCCCCGGCCGGGGCTGATAGAGGCGGCTGACGCCCTTGGCGTCCACCAGGATCTCGCCTATGCGCAGACGGGTCAGGAACGTGGAGGACATGCCCTGGCGGTTGCGATCGAGGAACTCGGTGAGGTTGAACTGCGAGCCGACCGACACGATCAGACGGGCGCCCTTCTCGGCCGCGATCAGCATCGCCACGTCCTGGCTGGTGCCGGGCGCGGGCACCAGCTTGAACGCCAGGCCGAGATCTTCCAGGCGCCGGCAGCCGGGGGCTCGCCCGTCGGGATATGAGTGCACGACCAGCTCGGCGCCGCAGCGCAGCGCGGTCTCGCTCGCGGAATCCATGTCGCCGACGATCATCTTGGGCGTGAGCCCCGCCTCGAGCAGCGCGTCGGCGCCGCCGTCGACGCCTACGATCAGGGGACGCATGTCGCGGATGAACGGGCGCAGGGCACGGAGGTCGCGCTGGTGGCCGACCCCGCGTGCGGCCACCAGCGTGGAGCGGTCGCGAAAGTCGGTCGCAAAGCGCGGCAGCGCGATCCGTCCCGTCAGCAGCTCGCGCTCCTCTCGCATGTGCTCGATCGTGTTGTGGGCGAAGCGCTCGAGCGCCTCGCCGACCTCTCTGCGCCTGGCCTCCGTCTCGGCGCACACGCGCTCGAGGTCGAGCAGCTCACCACGGGCCAACACGACGCCCCTGCGTCGCACCGTCGCGCTCGGGCGCCCTGCGCCCGGCGGGTCGAGCTCGAGCGTGATCGGGTCGCCGTCGGAGACCGCCTCGAACAGGGAGTCGTCCGGGACGTCGACGAGCACGATCCCCGCTTCGACGAGCAGCTGAGGGCCGAGGTTGGGATAGGAGCCGCTGGAGGACGGGCTGCAGTTGAGCACCGCGACCACGCCGGCCGCGATCAGCTCCTCGGCCGAGACGCGATCGATGTCGAGGTGGTCGATCAGCGCGACATCGCCGCCGATCAGGTGCTTGACCAGCAGCTTCGTGCGCCGGCCCGGGCGCACCGATCCCGCGACGACGCGCGCTGCGGGGCCGCCGCCGGGCACTGTGGCCGCCGGCGCCTGCAGCCGTCCTGCAGGACTCGATCGCGTTGCTGCCATCGCAAGCGAGAGTAACGCCCAGGGCGCAGCGGCGCAGTGTTTGCGAGCGTTCAGGCGGCGCGGCGCAGATCGCGCGCGTGACGGCGCGCGGTGCTGTCGGCGTCATCGGCGCCCAGCATGCGTACCAGCTCGCTGACGACCTCGCCCTCGGCGAGCTCCACGACAGTCGTGCGCGTGGGTTCGGCTGCGGTGTCCTTGACGATCGAGAAATGACGTTCGCCGAGCGAGGCGATCTGCGGCAGATGCGTTATGCAGATCACCTGCCGACGCTCGGCCAGCTCGCGCAGGCGGGCACCGACCGCACGAGCGGTGTGCCCGCCGATGCCCGCGTCCACCTCGTCGAATACCAGCGTGGCGCCGCCTGCGGAGGCGTTGGCCACGCTCATGATCGCGAGCATCACCCGCGAGAGCTCCCCGCCGGAGGCGATCTCGCGCAGGGCAGCTGCGGGCACGCCGGGGTTCGGGGCGATCACGAGCTCGACGCTGTCGGCGCCGGTCGGGCCGGCATCGCGCTCGCCGAGGCGAACCTCGAAGGTGGCGTCGCCCATCGCCAGCGAGGCCAGCTGGGCGCGGACCGCCTGGGCGAGCTTCTTGGCCGCCGTGCGGCGCTCGCGGCGAAGCTGCTGGACGTGCCCCTCCAGGGTCACCCGCGCCTGCTGCAGGCTCTCGGCGCTCTGCGCGAGCGCGACCTCGGCGCCGCTCAGCTGCTCACGGCGCGCCCGCGCCTCTACGGCGAAGTCGAGCACCGCGCGGATGCTGCCGCCGTGCTTGCGCGCGAGGCGTTCGACGGCGTCCAGGCGCTCTTCGATCGCATCGAGTGACAGCTCCGCTCCGGCGAGCTGCTCGCCGAGACCCTCGACCGCCAGCGCGCCGGCGTGCTCTGTGTAGTCGCGCAGATCGCCCGCGAGCTCCTGCGAGTCGATGATCAGCCCACGCACGCGCTCGCCGAGCTGGTCAAGCGCCGGGTCCACGCCCGCCACAGCATCCAGCCCGGCCATCGCTTGCGGCAGTGCTCCCCCGCGCCCGGACCCTTCGCCGGCTTCGCCCGTCAGCGCCTCGGCGGCTCCGCCGGCCGCGGCGCACAGCGCATCGAGGCGACGCAGCCGCTCGCGCACCGCCAACAGATGCTCGTGCTCGGCCTCCTGCGGAGAGACGCTGTCGATCTCGCCCAGCTCGAACTCGAGCAGGTCCAGCTCGCGCTCGCGCTGGGATGCCAGCTCGCGCAGCTGCTCGATCCGCGATTCGAGCTCACGCACGCTGGCGAAGGCCGTGGCGCATGCGCGCAGGCTCGCTGCGTGCCCCTTGCCGCAGAGGCCGTCGAGGATCTCGAGCTGGGCTGCCGCGAGCGTGAGCCTGCGGTGCTCGTGCTGTCCGTAGAAGGCCAGCAGCGCGCCGGCGATGTCGCGCAGGTCCCCGACGCTCGCCGAACGGCCGTTGAGATAGGCGCGCGTGCGCCCGTCGCTGCCGACGCGGCGCGCGAGCACGAGCTCCTCGGCGTCGGGGCTGAGCTGCTCGGCGAGCTGCGCGCGAAGCGGGTCGGGAAGCTCGAAGATCCCCTCCACGTACGCCTCGCCGGCGCCTGGACGCACGATCCCGGCGCGCGCGCGGCCTCCGAGCAGCAGGTCGAGGGCGTGCGCAAGCACCGTCTTGCCGGCTCCCGTCTCCCCCGTGAGCACGTTCAGGCCAGGCGCCAGGCGCAGCTGGGCGCTCTCGATCAGGAGCAGGTTCTCGACACGCAGCTCTTGGAGCATGCGCGCAGGTCTACCAGCGCCCGGGGACGGACCGCGCGTCAGCGCCCGGGGGCCCGGCGAAGCGGCGCCGCGCTCGCTGCACCGAGATTTTCGTGGATTGGAGCGCCAGCGAGCATAATTGGGTGTCACCGGTCCAGGAACGGACGTCCACCGGCCCGTAGAATCGTCGGTCCAAAGAGGCATGGCTGCCAACGACCCACACTCGCGCTCGCGACCGCCCAATGGAGGGGTGGAATGGTTGGCGGCGCCCGAGCTGAGCGAGCGCCTGGACGAGGAGATCAACCGCGCGGAACGCTTCGGCACGCAGCTGAGCTGCCTGCTGGTGGTGATCGAGAACCTCGACGAGATGGCGCGCGAGCACGGCGGCGCCCTGCGCGAGCAGACGCTCGGCTATGTCGCGGGCGCGCTGCGACGCGAGCTTCGCCGCTTCGACAGGATCGGGCGCCCAAGCGATCGCGAGCTGCTGATCGTGCTGCCGGGAGCGGACGGACCGCGCGGCGAGATGGTCGCCAGGCGCGTGCTCGACAGGCTACGCACGATCAAGGTGGAAGCCCAGGGTCAACGCAGGCCGCTGCGGGTCTCGGTTGGACTGGCCGCGTGGGGTGAGGCGACCAGCGGCGCCGAGCTGCTGACGCGCGCTCGCGCGGCCTCGCTGGTGAGCGCCGAGGACACACGGGTCGGGACGATCAGCCCTCCGCCGCTCGGCCGCAACCCCTAGCAACCTCGCCTGACTCCCCTAGCACCCCTAGCCCGACTCCCCTGGCGACCTCGCCTGGAGCGCTCGCCGGCGAGCTGTCCTGACTGCTCGCGTACGAGTCCGGGGCGCCGCTGGGCATAATCTTCCCGGTGCTTTCCGGATCTGAGCTGTGGCTGCTGCGCCTGATGGCCGATCGAGGTCTCGCGCTGCTGGACTCGACCTCGCTGATGATCGTGATCGAGGAGCGCGGCGAGCTGCGCGTGGCGGCGGCGAGCGGAGCGGGAACGCCGCGCTTGCGGATCATGCCCGTGCAGGGCAGCGCTCTCGGCGAGATCTATCTCGCCGGGCAGGCGCTGTCGCTGGAGCGTCCGCGCGGCCAGGAAGCGGCATGGCTGCACGAACTCGGTCTCGAGGCTCGGGCTGTGCTGATCGAGCCGTTGAGCATGGAGGGGCAGGGGGGCGGGCTGATCATCGCGCTGCGCAGCGACGGCGGCTTTCGCAAGCCCGATCGCGAGGCGCTGCGGGCGTTCGCGGCGAGCGTGGCGCAGCGGCTGGCGGCCGAGCGCTCGGTCGAGATCGAGAGGCTGCGCTACGGAATGGAGGCGCGCGAGCGCGAGCGCACGCGCTGGGCGCGCGAGATCCACGACGAAAGCATTCAGGGGATCGGGGCGCTGCGCCTGCAGCTGGCCAATGCGCGCGATCTCGAGGACAAGGAGGCGCTGAGCGCAGCGGTGGACACGGTGCTGGAGGGTCTCGGCAACGAGATCGACGGCCTGCGCCACCTGATCACCGAGCTTCGCCCGGCCGCCTTGGACGACCTCGGCCTGGAGGCCGCACTGCAGGCGCTGGCCAGGCGTGCACAGGCGATCGACGGCCTCGATGTGACGACCGAGATCCAGCTGTCCGGCGGCGCACAGAACGGTGCGGACCCAGAGGAGCGCCGGCGCCTGGACCCGGAGCTGGAGAGCACGGTCTATCGAATCGTGCAGGAGGCGCTCACCAACGTGAGCCGCCACGCGCAGGCCACGAGCGCGGTGATCGCGGTGGTCGAGCGCGACGGGATGCTGCGCGCGTCGGTTACCGACGACGGCAAGGGACTGCCCGACAGCGGGCGTCTGGGGCCGCGCGGCGACGGATTGGAGGGCGGCTTCGGGATGGGCGGCATGCGCGAGCGCGCCGAGCTGATCGGCGGCGAGCTCGAATTCGTGCCGGCGCCGCAGCGCGGGACCGAAGTGCGGCTGACCGTACCGATCGCCGGGCGCCCCACCGTGAGTCCCTCCTACTGAAGTCAGGCCCTTCGCCGGTTGCGTCAGGCCCCTCGTCGGGTGCGTCTGGCCCCTCGCCGGTTGCGTCAGGCCCCTCGCCGGTTGTGTCAGGCCCTTCGCCGCTGGCGCGGCGTCACTCCACGAGGCCGATGCGCCGCACGTATGCGGTGATCTCGGCGCGCGAGGAGAACCCGAGCTTCTCGATCGCGCGAGCGCGATAGGTCTTGACGGTGCGCTCGGCCACGTTGAGCTGTTCGGCGATCTCGGGGTTGGTGTAGCCGTTGGCGATCAGGCGCACCACCTCGCGCTCGCGCTCGCTCAGGGCGACGCCGTCGGTGGCGCCGTCCTCGCCGGTGGCCATCAGCGCACCCAGGCGCGGATGCAGGTAGTTGCCTCCGGCGACGGCCAGGCGGAAGGCCTGCAGCAGCTCAGCCGGCTCTGCCTCCTTGAGCACGTAGCTGCGTGCGCCGGCCCTGAGCGCCTGACGCGCGTACTCCGGATCCTCGCGCATCGTCAGGATTGCGACGGCCAGCGTGGGATGGGCGATGAACAGCGTGGGCAGCGCGCCCAGGCTCGAGCCGCCCGGCATGGTCAAATCGAGCGTGAGCAGATCCGGCTTGTGCTCGCGCACTTCGCGCACCAGCGATGGGATGTCGGCGGCTTCGGCGACCACTTCGAACTCTCCCGCCTCGCGTTGCAGCACAGCACGAATGCCATCGCGAACGATGCCGTGATCGTCGGCGATGATGACCCGTATCGGTCGCGAGACCCCTGGGGTGCCAGCCTCCATGCGCCCGACAGTAGCGGCTGGAGAGGACCGACCGTGCAACGCGCGGGGGCGGCGAATGCGTCGCGCGAGCGCCCATCGGTGCGCCGAGTGCGTGTACTTGGGAGTCTGGCATCGACCTGTCACGCGCGCACGCTAGCGTGGCGGCGTGAGCACTCCGCTTCGGTCGCAGCGGCTGCGACGTATCGTCGCCGCCTACACCGTCAACCGGCTGGGCACCTGGTTCGGCGTAGTCGCACTCTCGCTGGCGGTGTACGACCACACCCACAGCGCGATCGCGGTCGCAGCGCTGCTCGTGTCGGCCCAGGTGCTCCCCGCGTTCGCAGTCCCGGCGCTCGTGGCGCGGGTGGAGGCCTCCACGCGCCAGGGCGAGCTGAGCGGCCTCTACTTCTTCGAGGGTGTGGTCACGATCACGCTCGCTGTGCTGCTCAGCCATTTCTGGCTGCCGGCGATCCTGCTGCTGGTGGCACTGGACGGAACCGCTGCGCTGGCTGCCAGTGCGCTCCTGCGCACCGCCGCGGCACGGGCTGCGCGCGAGCACGTTCAGAGCGAGAGCGGCGTGGCGCGGGAGAACGAGGAGCTGGCAGACAGCGATGAGCAGGCCGCCGAGCAGAAGGCGAACGCGGCGATCAACGTTGCGTTCTCGGCAACGTTCGTACTCGGGCCGGCGAGCGCCGGCGCTCTGGTCGCTGCCGCCGGCGCACCCGCCGCGCTGTTCCTGGACGCAGCGTCCTTCCTGGCGTGCGGAGCACTGCTGGTGGATGTCCGCCCGCACGTCGAGGAGGCGGCAGGCGGCTCGGTTGCGGCTCGGCTGCGCGCGGCGTGGCAGTACATCAACAGCGTCCCCGCCCTGCGAGCGCTGATCCTGATGCAGGCCGCGGCGCTCGTTTTCTTCGAGTCCGCCGGCCCGATCGAGGTCGCATACGCGAAGGCCACGCTCCACGCCGGCGACCGCGGCTACGGGCTGCTGGTCGGGATGTGGGGCGTGGGCGTGGTCGTCGGGAGCATCGTCTTCGCCCGCGCTCCGAACCGCTCGCTCGGCTCGATGTTGAGCGTGGGCACGCTCGCGGTAGGGCTTGCCTACATCGGCTTCGCGGTCGCGCCGACGCTGCTCGTGGCGTGCGCCGCGGCGCTGCTCGGCGGGATCGGCAACGGCGTTCAGTGGGCTCCGCTCGTCAGCGCAGTGCAACGGCTGACCCCCTCGCGCCTGCACGGCCGCGTGATGGGCGCGCTGGAATCGATCGGCGCGCTTTCCCCTGCGCTCGGCCTCACACTCGGCGGAGCGCTCGTCGCGCTCACCTCCTCGCGCGTGGCCTTTCTCGTAGTCGGCATCGGCGCATCCCTGATCACGATCGGGTTCGCTCGCATCCCGCTCGCGCGGAACCCGCCCCCCGAGGACGACGAGACCGAACCGGACGGGGCTGTCGATGCAATCCGCGGCGAAGCGGGCCCCACCGGCTTTCAGAAGCCTGTGGACGATCCTCTGCCGCACTGAGACGCCGGCGTCGGCTCCCTCGTGCCACGGCCTGCACTAGCGGGCGTTCGGGCGCCGCTCGACGGCCTCTAACCGTCCAGCGGGCCTTTTGCCCCTTTAGGACGACGTCGCATCGGCCGTTAAGAGGGACAGGCCCTACGCGATGCTCGACTCCAAGCGAACGACCTACATCTACTGGGCGGCCGAGGCGCTACTGCTCGCGGGAGCGGTTGCAGCAGCGGTCTACCTGTCGCGCTCGCAAGATTGGCAGCCGCTGGCGCTGATCGGCCTGCTCGGAGCGCTCGCGCTGGTCGGGCAGCGACTCAGCGCTCCGATCGGTTCGGGCGAACTGACTACCGCTCACGTCGCGCTGGTGCTCACGATGAGCCTGCTCGGCCCCACTCCCGCAGTGCTCTTCGGCGTCACGGCGATGGTCCTAACGTCAGCGTCGCGACGGCTTCCGTTCGCCCTCTGGCTCAACAACCTCGCCACGTTCTCGGTCTTTCCACTCGTCGGCGGCCTGATCGTGCGGGCGCTGGCCGGCGACGTACACGACCACCGCAATCAGGCGATCACGCAGGGCATCACCTTTGGGCTGATCGTGTTCGTGGTGTTCATGGTGACGATCGCACTCAACTTCGTCCTGGTCGCGATCGATGTGCGCCGCGATGAGGATCGTCCGCTGCTGCGCCAGGTCCGCGACGCGTTCATCCCGGTCCTCCCGGGCCATCTCGCCACCGGCGTGCTCGCGGCGATCCTGGCGGTCGCCTACACGAACCTTGGGCTCTCGGTGCTGTTCGGCGCGATCCTCGTACTGGTCATCTTCCAGTACCTGACGGTCGCGCTGCTCCGATCCGAGGACCGGGCCGACCAGCTCGAAGCCCGCTCGATCCAGCTGGCCTCACTTCAGTTCGGAGTCCTGGCGACCCTGATGGACGCGCTCGCCCTGCGTGACCGCTCGACCGCCCGCCACGCCGCCGCGGTGGCGCGCCTGGCAAAGAAGCTGGCGACGGAGATCGGCTGCAGCGAGGAGGAGCAGGAGCTGATCCACACCGTCGGCCTGCTGCACGATGTCGGCAAGTTCACGCTCCCTGACCGCATTCTGAGCTCGAAGCTGCTGTCCGACGAGGACTGGTCGATGATCCGCCGCCACCCGCAGGACGGCGCCACGCTGGTGGGCAAGCTCGACGGCTACGGGCCGGTGGCCGACGCGATCCTGTATCACCACGAGCAGGTCGACGGCGGCGGCTATCCAGCCGGTCTGATCGGCGGCGAGATACCGCTCGCCTCGCGCGTGGTGGCGATCTGCTCGACCTACGACACGCTGACCGCGCGCGACAGCTATCGCTCGCCGATGACGCCGCAGGACGCCATGGCCGAGCTTCGCCGCGTGGCGGGCCGTCAGCTGGACGGCGAGCTGGTGGAGAAGTTCGTCGCGATGCTGGTCGCCGAGGGTCCTGCTGCGCTGGTGCGCAATGACGAGGCGGATTTCGCGACCGAGCTCGGATTCGAGCAGCGAGTGCGCAAGATGGCACAGCCCTCTCCCATCTGAGCGGGCCTCTCCAGAGCGAAGCCCCGCGAAGCCGGGGGAGCGTTCGAAGCCGGGGCACGAGGCCCGAGAAGCCGAAGCTTGACGAAGCTCGGAGCTTGAACGAAGCCGGGCCTTAAAGACGAGAGGACGCCGCGCAAACAAGCGCGGCGCCCTCAACGAGCTCGTCTGTTCAAGCTCTAACGGTTGTAGCTCATATTCGTTTCTCCTTGGCAATGGCCGGGAGGCCCTATGTGCGAAAGCGGCTCCCGTCTGTCTCCATCCACAGGTTCGCCGCCACTTGAGTAGCTTCGTTGCAGATAGTACAGCCATGAGTCAGGATGTCCACCTTTGCGTAGGTTTGTGCATGTTTGCTTGCAGACGAGCGGACGGTGGACATCTCGAGGTCACCTCGGATTCCCACGTCCAGCGCCAAATCCGCCCTGATCGCGGGGGTTGGACACGTCTGGGCGAAACGTGGCGGCGGTACGCCGGGGGAGGACTTCGTGCGCCGGCGCAGACGACCGGCTGCAAAGCGGACCAAACGTCCACAAACGTCCGTTGCGCTCAAGTTGCCGGTCGCGGGCGACGACAGATGACCCATGTCAACAGCTCTATCCCCCTCAGTCACACGCAACGACCGGCGTCTCGTGTTCACCAGCTCGCAGGCAGCGCTCTACCTGGGCGTGTCGCTGGCAACGATCCGCCGCTGGACGGACGCGGGGCACATCAGCTGCTTCCGCACGCCCGGCGGGCAGAGGCGGTTCTCGCGTGCTCAGCTCGACGAGTTCATCTCATCGATGCAGCACGATGCGCCCGCCGAGCACACCCACCCGGCTGGGCACACCAGCGCCAGCGTGGCCTGAAAGCAGCGTCAGGCTCTGCCGGCGCGGCCGGCTGCTCAGCTGGCGAGCCGGCCGAACTTCTCGCGCAGGCGCCGGTAGAAGGACGATCCGGGCAGCTGTGCGAGCGTACCCACGTCGCTAGCGAAGCGCGCGCCGATCGTGGCGCCCGCCTGGATCTCCCCCACGGGCCTGCCGTCGACTGCGACGTCGAGCGGCTCGAGTGAGCGGTTGAACACGGTCAAATGATCGTCGGGCGCGACCACCAGCGCGCGCGCGCTCATCGAATGGGGCGCAATGAAGGAGACCACGAAGCCCTCCACTCCCCAGGCCATCACGGGGCCGCCGTTGGCGAGGTTGTAGCCGGTGGAGCCGGCCGGGGTGGCGATCACCAGGCCGTCGCAGCGCACATTGCCGGCCTCCTCGCTGTCGAGCGCGTAGGCCAGCTCGGCGATCCGCTCGCCGACCTTGCGGTGGATCGCCACGTCGTTGATGGCGGTTCGGCGTTGCTCGCCGATCTCGAGCACGATGCCAGGCAGGCGCAGCAGCTCGAAGTCGCCCTCCAGCGCGCGGCGGATCCCGTCGTCGATGTGCTGCGGCTCGACCGTGGCGAGGAAGCCGATCTCGCCGAAGTTGATCGCGAACACGGGCACGCTCGTGCCCTCGTAGTGCTGCAGGGCGCGCAGGATCGTGCCGTCGCCGCCGAGCACCATGCACAGGTCGACCTCGCGCTTGACCTCGGCGTCCACAAGCAGCCCGGGGCGGGCCGTCAGGGCGTGCTTGGCGGTCTCCTCGCTGTCCAGGCGCAGGGTCACGTCGGCCTCGAGCGCTCGCGCCAGCAGCAGCTCGAGCGCTTCGCCGGTGTCGTCGGGGCGACGATGGGTGAGCACCGTGATCTCCCTCACGGCTCCACCTCGCGCGCCAGCGCCTCCAGCGCGAGCGGGTCGCGTGTGCCAAGCCCCCGCGCGGGGTCGGCCAGCCAGATGAACGTCTCGCGGTTGCCCTTCGGCCCGGGCAGCCGCGAGGAGTGGTAGCCGAGCACAGCCGCGCCGAGGCCGAGCGCGGCTGCGCCCACGCCCAGCAGCGCCTCGCGGCGGTCGCCCGCGTCGCGCACCACGCCGCCCTTGCCGATGCGACCGCGGCCCAGCTCGAACTGGGGCTTGACCAGCGCGAGCACGTCATAGCCGCCGGCCAGGCAGCCGATCACCGCGCCGAGAACCTTGCTGAGCGAGATGAACGACAGGTCGAGCGTGGCAAGATCCGGCAGCGGGCCGTCTCCCGCCGCGAGCATCAGCATCTCGGGGGTCAGCGTGCGGGCGTTGGTTCGCTCCATCACGACCACCCGCGGGTCGGTGCGCAGGCTGTAGTCGAGCGTGCCATAGCCCACATCGACCGCGATCACCTCACGCGCTCCCCGCTGGAGCAGGCAGTCGCTGAAGCCGCCGGTGGAGGCGCCGACGTCCAGTGCGCGGCGTCCGTGCACCACCAGGCCCGAGCCGGCGAGCGCGTTGGCGAGCTTGATACCGCCACGGGACACGAACGCGGGGCGCTCCTTGACGCTCAGGATCTCCTCTACGTCGACCAGTTGGCCGGGCTTCTGCGCCGGACGCCCACCGGCTCCGAGCAGCACCTCGCCGGCCATCACCGACGCCGCTGCGCGCGTGCGCGATGCGAACAGGCCACGCTCGGCCAGCAGGGTGTCGAGACGAAGCTTGCCCATCTCCGCGAACCCTTGCACACCGACCCCGTCGCCTGCGCAAAGCGGCTCCCGGCGATTTCTGTGATCGATGTCACACAGACGCGGGCCTGGGCTCGGCATCATGACTATGGATTGAGAGTGCAACATCATCTCTCCTGAATCCCTCCTCCCCGAAACGGCCCGCTCTCCCCGGCGGGCCGTTTCATTTAAAGCCGCCTGCGATCTGCTTGATTTGGTCCATGCCGCATGCGGCATGGCCCGGGGCCGCACATGTGCGGCCCCGCCGTTCGGCGCATGCGCCGAACGGAACGGCATCTGCGGCTGCTGAACGGTCAATCGCCGCCGAGTGCCAATCCCCGCAGCCCGAAGCGCCAATCTGCCGAGCGGTCATTCGCTGCCGAGCGGTCGACCGCTGCGGCTCAGGCGCTGAGGATCGCCGACTGGCGATCGCCGATCGCTGCTACCACGCGCTCGGCGATTCGCTTGCCGGTGAAGCCGACCTCCTCGTGCAGCAGCGCGGGCTTGCCGTGCGTGACGTAGCGGTCGGGCAGCCCCACGCGCAGTATTCGCACCCCGCCCGCCCCGGCTCCGGTCTCGTTGAGGGTCTCCCACACGGCTGAGCCGAAGCCGCCCGCGAGCACTCCCTCCTCGACGGTCACCAGCAGGTCGTGCTCGGCTGCGAGCTGGGCCATCAGCCCGGCGTCGATCGGCTTAGCAAAGCGCGCGTCTGCAACCGTCACAGCGATCTCGTGGCCCTTCAGCTCCGCGGCCGCCTCGAGCGCCTTGGCGACACCGGTTCCGTAGCCGATCAGCGCCACCCGCCGGCCGGCCACAGTCGATGCGTCGCCGGCGTCGCCCTCGATCAGGATCTCACCGGTGCCGATCGCGATCGGCACCGGGCGCGCGGGAATCGCGACGCCCATGCCCTCGCCGCGGGGGTAGCGCAGGGCGATCGGCCCGCTGTCGTGCTCGAGCGCGGTGCGCAGCATGTGCACGAGCATCGCCTCGTCGCGCGGCGCCATCAGGACGATGTTGGGCAGGCAGCGCAGGTAGGCAATGTCGAACACCCCGTGGTGGGTGGGACCGTCATCGCCGACCAGGCCCGCGCGGTCGAGCGCAAAGACCACGTTGAGGTTCTGCAGGCAGACATCGTGGACGATCTGGTCGTAGGCGCGCTGGAGGAAGGTCGAGTAGATCGCAGCGACCGGCTTTACGCCCTCGAGCGCCAGGCCCGATGCGAACAGGATCGCCTGCTGCTCTGCGATGCCCACGTCGAAGTAGCGATCGGGCATCGCCTTCTGCAGGATGTTCAGGCCCGTGCCCGAGTTCATCGCAGCGGTGATCCCGACCACGCGCGGGTCGCGTTCGCATTCGCGCACCAGCGCTTCGCCGAAGACCTGCGTGTACTGCAGGCCCGGGTAGGCGCCCTTCTCGTCAGATGACTGCGGCGCCAGCGTGGCGCTCGTGGGAGAGCCGTTGAGGATCGACTTGGGCTTGGCCGCGTGCCACTTCTCCATGCCCTCCAGGCCGCCGTCCTCGGCGGGCGCGAAGCCCTTGCCCTTGACGGTCGCGATGTGCACCACAACCGGCCGTTCCGCCGCCACCGCCTCGCGCAGCGCCTCCCGCAGCGCGCGAACGTCGTGGCCGTCCACGACGCCCATGTAGGCCCAGTCGAGCTCCTCCCACCACAGCCCCGGCGCCCAGAACGCCTTGATCGACTCCTTCAGGTGCGGCCCCAGGCGCTCGAAGGCCGAGCCGATACCGCCCGGCAGCCGCGTCAGGCCGCCCTCGACGCCCGCGCGGGCGTGCCACAGCTTGGGGTTCAGGCGCACGCGGTTGAAGTAGCGTGACAGCGCGCCCACGTTGGGTGCGATCGACATGCCGTTGTCGTTGAGCACCACCACCATCGGCGTCCCCAGGCCACCGGCATGGCCGATCGCCTCGAAGGCCACGCCCCCGGTCATGGCGCCGTCGCCGATCACCGCCACGACCTTCCCGTCCCGGCCGTCCTGGCCGTGTGCGTCCCGGCCGTCCTGGGCGTGTACCCGCTCGCGCCCGAGCTGGCGCATGCCCTCCTTGATCCCCACCGCGTAGCCGATCGAGGTGGAGGCGTGCCCGGCGCCCATGATGTCGTGCGGGGACTCTGCGATCGAGCAGAACGGGGCGAGGCCGCCGTACTGGCGGATCGTGGGCAGCTGATCGCGCCGGCCGGTGAGGATCTTGTGCGGGTAGGCCTGGTGGCCGACGTCCCACAGGATCTTGTCGCGAGGGGACTCGAGCACGGAGTGCAGCGCCACGGCCAGCTCGCAGGTGCCGAGGTTGGCACCGAAGTGCCCGCCGATCTCTCCGACGGTGTCGATGATGTGCTCGCGCACCTCCTGGGCGAGCTGCTGCAGCTCGGGCTCGGACAGGCCGTGCAGGTCCTCGGGACCGTCGATGTTCTCCAGCAGGCTCATGAGGTGCGCGTGTAGATGAAGTCGGCGATCTGCTCGAGCTCGCTCGCGTCGTGGCGGCTGCCGCGTGCGGCGGATGCCTCGGCCAGGGCCTCGCGCGCTGAGCCATGGGCCTCGCCCGCCAGCTCCCGGGCGCGATCGATTCCGAACTCGCTCACGTACGTGCGCTTTCCGTGACGCTCATCGCTACCTCGTGGCTTTCCCAGTGCGTCGTCTGTGCCGGTCACATCGAGTATGTCGTCGACGATCTGAAACAGAATGCCCAGCTCGGCCGCAAAGCGGCGAAAGGGCGCTGTCTCCGATCCATCTCGGATCCCCGTCAACAGTAGTACGCAGAGCACCGAAGCCCCGATCAGGCGGCCGGTCTTCAGCTCGTGCAGCCGCCGCAGCGCAGCCGGGCCCGAGGCGGTCTGGGGGCTGACGTCCGCATACTGCCCGCCGACCATGCCGCTGACGCCGGTGGCGCCGGCCAGCTCGCCGGCCGCAGCGAGCACACGCTCGGGCGCCGAGCGCTGATGCACGAGCAGATGGTGGAAGGCCTCCGCGTAGAGGCCGTCGCCGGCCAGGATCGCGACGTCCTCGCCGAACTTCACGTGGCATGTGGGCTGCCCGCGGCGCAGCGCATCGTCGTCCATCGCGGGCAGGTCGTCGTGGATCAGCGAGTAGGTGTGGATCAGCTCGATCGCGCCGGCCAGCGGCAGCACCTGCTGCTGCTCGAGGCCGACCGCGCGCGCGGTCGCCAGCGCGAGCACGGGACGGATGCGCTTGCCGCCGGCGAGCAGCGAGTAGCGCATCGCCTCCTCCAGGCCATCGGTGATCGGCTCGTGCGAGAAGCGCATGCCCTCCAGGTAGCGCTCGACCTCCTGGCGCAGGTGATCGGGATAGCTTGGGGTCACAGACCGGCTACGGCGCCCTGCGCCTAGAGGAGCCTGTCCTGGCCGGGCGCCGGCGCGGAGACCTCGGCGCGCGTGAGCTGCTCCAGCTCGGCCGCGGCCTGGGTCGCCACAGCTGCGCAGTCCTCGACCATCGTGGCCGCTGCGTCGGGCGATAGCTCGCCCGAGCGCAACTGCTCGGCTGCGCGCTCCAGGCGGGTGATCAGGTCGTCGAGGCGCTCGACGCGGAGGTTCTCACTCATCGGATGTGCGCATTCTCGCGCACCTCGCGGAGCACTGCGCCGAGCACCCCGTTGACGAAGCCAGGAGCCTGCGATCCGCAGAACACCTTGGCGCTCTCGACCGCCTCCTCGATCGCCCCCTCGGGCGGTATCGGCTCATCCGCCGGCGCGGCGTCCGGGTGGAGCATCTCGACCAGGGCGACCCGCATGATCGAGCGCTCGAGCGGCTGGATGCGCTCCACCGCCCAGCCGTGCGCGTGGCGGTCGATGACCGCGTCGAGCTCCTCGGCGCGGTCTGCTGCGGCATGGGCCAGCGCACGTGCGAACAGCGACGCGTTGGGCCCCAGCGTCTCGAGCAGCGGCCGTCCCGTGAGATCGTGCTGGTAGAGCGCCACCACCGCCGCACGGCGCTGGTCGGTGCGGCGCATCAGGCGCGCGCCATGTAGTCACCAGAGCGCGTGTCCACGCGGATGCGCTGTCCCTGCTCTACGAACAGCGGGACCTGGATGACCGCGCCGGTCTCGAGCGTGGCCGGCTTGGTGCCGCCGCCGGAGACCGAGTCCCCGCGCAGCCCCGGTTCGGTCTCTGCAACCTCGAGGTCGACCGCGCTCGGCAGTTGCACGTCGGAGGGGTCGCCGTCGATGAACAGCACGTCCACCTCGCTGCTCGGCGTGATCCAGCGCAGCGCCTCGCGCAACGTGTCTTCGGGAACCGCGATCTGCTCGAACGATTCGCTGTCCATGAAGTGAGCGTCCTGTCCGTCGGCGTAGAGGAACTGCATCTTCCTGGCCTCGGTGCGAACCTCGCGGAACTTCTCACCGGCCCTGAACGTACGGTCGATCACGTTGCCGTCGGAGGCGCGGCGCAGCTTCGTGCGCACGAACGCACCGCCCTTGCCCGGCTTCACGTGCTGGAACTCCACGATCTTGAAGATCGTGCCGTCGACCTCGATGTGGTTTCCGCCTTTGAATTGGTTTGTGCTGATGATGACCGATCAGCCCTTTCTAGAGCCAAATATCGATGTGATTAAGGATTCCCGGCGGCTGCTGCTGGGCTCGACCACGATAGCGATCGGCCGTCTGCTGACACAGCCCGCCCACAACAGCCCGGATCGGCGTCTTGCAGCGGTTACTCGGGCGCGGCCGTCATCTCGAGCGCCACGACGGAGTGATCCGCGGGCCCGCACCGGCATCGGAGTGAGCTCAAGCTGAGCGCCCCCGGCGCCGATGTCAAACCATGCGGCGACGTCTGCGCGAGAACGCCATGTGTGCGTTCCTGGCCGGTGGCGGCTGCGCGGCGATGGCGTGGCTGAGCCTCTACGGCTTCGCCTGGAACGACTACGACACCGAGGCCCGGCCGGCGTTGCAGGCGCTCGCGCAAGGTCATGTGCTCGGATTTCTGCGTCTCGCGCCCGCCTACGGCGGCTCGCTGGTCGAGCGCGCGCCGTTTGCGCTGCTGGCCGAGCTGTGGGGCGGCGGGCAGCTCGCCGTCTACCGCATGGTGGCGCTGCCGTGCCTGCTGGCAGCGGCGGCGCTGGGCGTGTATCTGGTGGCGCGGATGCGCGCCGAGGGGCGCTCGAACCTGGCCAAGGCGGTCGCGCTAGCGGTGTGCGTGGCCAACCCGATCACGCTGCGCGCCTTCGAACTGGGCCATCCGGAGGAGCTGCTCGGAGCCTGCCTGTGTGTGGCGTCGGTGCTGCTCGCCTCGCGCGAACGCCCACTGGCCGCCGGCATCGTGCTCGGGCTGGCGATCGCCAACAAGGAGTGGGCGCTGCTCGCGGCCGGACCGGTGCTGCTGGCGCTACCCCAGGGCGGCCGCCGCGCCTTCGCGCTGGCGGGCGCAGCAGCCACCGCGGGCGCAGTGCTCGCACCGCTGGTGCTCGCCTCATCGGGAAGCTTCGTGACGAGCGCCAGCGCAACCGCCGCGCCGCCGTCGCAGATCTTTCAACCGTGGCAGATCTGGTGGTTCTTCGGCCACCATGGAGCGGTCGTGCACGGGCTCTTCGGCGAAGCCAAGGCCGGCTATCGAGTCGCGCCCGGCTGGAGTGGAGCGGTCAGCCACCCTTCGGTCATGCTCTGCGGCGTGCTGCTCACAGGTGCGCTGTGGCTGCGCGGCCGCCGCCTCGATCCACGCCAGGCGCTGCTCGCGCTCGCGCTCGTGCTCCTGCTGCGCTGCCTGCTGGACACCTGGGACGCTGTCTACTACCCGCTGCCGTTCGTGCTCGCGCTGCTCGCCTGGGAGCTCGACGCCAGGCCCTCGCGCCCGCCGCTGCTCGCGCTGGCCAGCAGCGTGCTCGTGTGGATCAGCTTCCAGTCGCTGCCGGGGCACGTCTCCCCCGACGCGCAGGCGGCGCTGTTCCTGGCGTGGTCGCTGCCGCTGGCGGCGTGGATGTCGCTTCGCCTGTTTGCGCGCGAGCGCCGATGGCCTTCGCCGAGCGCCGCACGGCAACGCCCCGCGCTCGCTCAGGAGATGACCGTCAGCTCCTTGGAGAGGTTCGTCAGGACCTCCTGAGCGTCCTCGCCGACGACCACCAGATCCTCGATCCTCACGCCCAGCTCGCCCGGCAGGTAGACGCCGGGCTCGACCGTCACGACGTTGCCGGCGGCCAGCGGCTCCTCGGAGGCGGTGCGCGCCAGCCTCGGCGCCTCGTGGACCTCCATGCCCACGCCGTGGCCGAGGCCGTGGCCGAAGCGCTCCCCGTGCCCGGCGCGCTCGATCACCTCGCGTGCGACCGCGTCCAGCTCGCGTCCGTTGCGGCCCGCGCGGACCGCTGCCACTCCCTGCTGCTGTGCGTCGAGCACCAGCGCATAGACCTCGCGCGCCTGCTCTGAGATCGCCTCGCCGGTGGCGTAGGTGCGCGTGCAATCCGAGCAGTAGCCCTCGTGCAGCGCACCCCAGTCGATCGTCACGAGCACGTCGCGCGGGATCTCCCGATCGCGCGGCTCGGCGTGCGGGAGCGCGCCGTGCGCACCGGCGGCGACGATCGGGGGGAAGCTCGGGCCATCGGCTCCGAGGCGGCGCATGCGAAGCTCGAGCTCCGTTGCCACCTCACGCTCGCTGCGTCCGGCCAGGCCGGCTTCGAGCACCCCCTGAAGGGCCTCGTCGGCGAGCCGGCTGGCAGCACGGATGCGATCCAGCTCGGCGGACTCCTTGACGGCCCGCAGGCGCTCCACGGCTCCGTTACAGGCCACCAGCTCCCAGCCGCTCCGGAGCATCTCGCTCAGCCGGCGGTGGGCCCTCACCGTGAGGCTCGTCTCGTCGAAGCCGAGACGTCCGCTGCCCTCGGCGAGCGGCGCTGCGAGCGCCTCGAGCAGCTCGCCGGCGACGATCTGGCGCTCGAACTGCGCCGGCACCTGCTCTGCCGCCTGGGCGGTGTAGCGGAAGTCGGTCAGGAAACGGTGGGGGCCGAGCCGGGGGGCGCCGGTCTCGCCGATCACGAGCGCGAGCGCAGCGCTGCCGCTGAAACCCGTCAGGTAGCGCACGTTCACGAGCGAGTCGACGAGCAGCGCGTCGAGATCCAGGCCCGCGAGCTCGGCCGCCAGGCGCTCGACGCGGCTCGGGCGTTGGGTCTCCTGCACGGCCATCACCGCTCCTCTCCGTTATCGCCCCTGTGATCGCGAAGGCGCTCGCGCAGCAGCCCGAGCGCATCGCCGTACCCGTCCGGGCCTCTGCCCGAGACGCTAGCGAAGCACAGATCGCCGATCACCGAGACGTGCCGCCAGGGCTCGCGGTTGGCGAGGTCTGAGAGATGAACCTCGACGGCGGGCACAGCGGCGATCTCCAGTGCGTCGCGGATCGACCAGGCGTAGTGCGTCCAGGCCCCCGGGTTGAGCACGATCCCGTCGGCCTGGCCGCGCAGCGCGTGCAGGCGCTCGACGAACGCGCCCTCGTGGTTGGTCTGGAAGAAGCTCGTGTGCATGTCCAGTCTCGCGGCCTGCTGCTCGATCGTGCGCTCCAGCTCGGGCAGCGTCAGGGCGCCGTAGAGCGCTGGGTCGCGGTTGCCCAGCTGGTCGAGGTTCACGCCGTGCATGACCTCGATCCGTGGGCGTCGCGCGCTCACGAGGCGAGCTCCCGCACCGCATCGAGCACGTCCCCGGGCGCGACCTCACAGCCGTGGAGGATCTCGCCGGGGCCGCGCACGAGCACGAATGGCACGATCGCGCCGACACGCTTCTTGTCGCGGCCGATCGCCTCGATCACGTCCTGCACGGGAACGCCGGGGAGCGTCACGGGAAGTCCGCGGGCGCGCAGCAGATCGAGCACGCGGTCGCGCAGCTGCTGCTGGCCGGAGAGCCTGAGCGTGGCGAGCAGCCCCAGCCCGACCGCTTCGCCATGGCGGTAGCGCGAATAGCCGGTGGCGGTCTCGATCGCGTGCCCGATCGTGTGGCCGAGGTTGAGCACCTGACGCCCGCCTGCGTCGCGCTCGTCCGCAGCGACGACCGCCAGCTTGGTGCGCACGCATTCGAGGATCGTGCCCGCATCGAGCTTCCCCCGCCCGCGACCGCCTCCCACAGCGCTCCGCCTGCGATCAGCGCAGTCTTCAGCACCTCGACCCAGCCGGCCGCCAGCTCGGCCGCCGGCAGCGTGGCGAGCGTGTCGGGGTCCACGAGCACCGCGGCGGGCTGGTGGTAGGCGCCCACGTAGTTCTTGGCCTCGGGCAGATCGACGCCGGTCTTGCCTCCATAAGCCGAGTCGACCTGCGCCACCAGCGTGGTCGGGACCTGCACCACGCCAACGCCGCGCTGGTAGGTCGCAGCGCAGAAACCGGCGAGATCGCCGACCACGCCCCCGCCGAGCGCCACCACGTGGTCGGCGCGGGTCATGCCGGCGGCCACGAGGCCCTGCCAGACGCGCTGTGCGCTGGCGAGCGTCTTGTTGCTCTCGCCCGGAGCTATCGCGATCTCGCCGGCCAGCTCGCCGAGCCTGCGCCCGTAGAGCGCCGAGACGTTCTCGTCGCTCACGCAGTAGCGACGCGAGCGTGAGCGCGGTAGCGGCCATGCGGCTTCGAGCGCCGCGTCGTTGCCCTCGGCGAGCAGGCCGGCGCCGATCATGACCGGGTACTCGCCCGAGGCCGAGCGGGCCCACAGCAGACGCGAGCCGGACGGCGCCTTGGCCAGCGCGCGCAGAGCCGGCAGCGCGCGCGCCGCGCCTCCGAGCGGAGGGCTCCCCAGGAACGCGTCGCTCAGCTGCTCATACAGCGGCGTGCGTGTGGCGTGCAGGGCGCGGAACGCGTCGGCGTCTCGGGCGAGTGGGCGTGCGGCGGCGCCGGCGGAGGCGTGAATGCGCTCCCAGGCCGTGTCCGGGTCGATCTCGAGCAGCACCGTCACATGCTCGCCGAGCGCCTCGCGCACGCGCGGCGACAGGACGCTGCCGCCGCCCAGCGCGATCACGCTGTCCGCGGAGGCGTCGCGCAGCAGGCGGCAGACGAGCTCCTCCTCCCTCGCGCGAAACGCCTCCTCGCCGTTCAGCTCGAACTCGTCGGCGACAGGATGACCGAGCTGCTGCGCGAGCAGCTCGTCGCTGTCGAAGAGCTGCGCCCCGAGCACGCCGGCCAGCTCGCGGGCGGCGGTCGACTTCCCCGCGCCCATGAAGCCGATCAGGACGAAAGCCATCCGATGCGCTGCTGGTAGGCCCGCACTGCCTCGATCACGTCGTCGATGTGATCGCCGCCGAACTTGCGCCGGTAGGCATCGGCCAGCACCAGCGCGACCATCGCCTCCCCCACCACGCCGGCCGCGGGCACGGTGCACGAGTCGGTGCGCTCGCGCAGCGCCTGGGCCGCCTCGTGGCTTTCGGTGTCGACCGATCTGAGTGGCTTGGTGAGCGTCGGCAGCGGCTTCATCGCGCCACGCACCACCAGCGGCGAGCCGGTGGTCATCCCACCCTCCAGGCCCCCGGCGCGATTGGTCTCGCGGTAGTAGCCGCGCTCGGGGGAGAAGAAGATCTCGTCGTGCGCCTCAGAGCCCGGCATGCCGGCAACGGCGAAGCCGTCGCCCAGCGAGACGCCCTTCAGGGCCTGAATCGAGCAGATCGCCATCGCCAGGCGCCCGTCGAGGCGCTCCTCCCAGGAGATGTGGGAGCCGAGACCGGGTAGCAGCCCGAAGGCCTGCACCTCGAAGACGCCGCCGAGCGACTCGTTGGCCTTGCGCAGGCGGTCGATCTCGCCGACCATCTCCCTGCTCGCCTGCGCGTCCAGGCAACGCACCGGCGACTCGTCGACTGCGGCGAAGTCGGCGGCCGTGAGCGCGTCGCGGCGCTCGGGAGCGTGGACCGAGGCGATCTGGATCACGTGCGAGTAGACGCTCACGCCGAGCGCCCGCAGAAATGCCTTGCAGAGGGCGCCCCCGGCGACGCGGGCCGCCGTCTCGCGCGCCGAGGCGCGCTCGAGGATGTTGCGCACGTCGCTCTGCTTGTACTTCTGTGTGCCGACCAGGTCGGCGTGCCCGGGTCGGGGCAGGTGCACCTCCGCAACCGGCTCGGCCACGGGCCACGGGTTCATCCGCTCCTCCCAGTTGGCGTAGTCGCGGTTGCGCACCTGCAGGGCGATCGGGCCGCCGAGCGTGCGTCCGTGGCGAACCCCCGCGGTGACCTCGGCGGCGTCGCGCTCGATCTTCATGCGTCCGCCGCGGCCGTGGCCGAGCTGGCGGCGTGCCATGTCCCCGTTGATGTCCTCGGGGGACAGCTCGAGACCAGCCGGCAGGCCCTCGACGATGCACGTCAGACCAGGACCGTGCGACTCGCCGGCGGTTATGAGGCGGAGCACCACGGCTCCTAGCTTATTTGCTGAGAGCCCGGCTCTAGCGATGCGCTCGTGCGGCGGCGTGAGCGTGGGCCGCGCGGGCACCGTGGCTGGCGAAGACGAGCACGCCGGCCTGGCTCGAGGCGTGCAGGTCGGGAATCGCGGTCAGCCCGTCTTCGTGCAGGAGCTCACTTCCGGCCTTGGACTGGCTGCGCAGGAGGTTCTTGACGGCGGCTGTCGAGGCCTTGGCCGAGACGATGCTCACGATCCGCAGTTCGTAGAGGGAGACTTCGCCGCTGGGCCCGATGTATTCGAGCTGCTCGGTCTGACCGGGAGCCAGGTCGATCGCCTGGCACTGGGAGGCGCTGGGCAGGCAGTTCGCGCTGCCGTGCAGGATCGCTTCGCTGACCAGCGTGAACGTGGCGCTCTTGCCACCGGCGGTGACGCCCCGGAAGACGAGCAGCGACTGCTGCGCGGAGGGCAGCGGACTCAGCAGCTTGAGGCTCTCGAATGGGGTCAGCGAGGCGTTCGCGGCGGTGACACCTGGGGGGATCACGCCGAACAGGATCGCGACGTGATAGATCGTCTTCGGCTTGCTCGGTTTGGCTGGAGCGGTGGGCGTGGTGGTCGATTTTTCGCTGCCGCTGGTGCCAGATTCGGTTTTTGCGGGTTCGCTTGCGGTGCCTTTCCCGGGCGAGCCCGAGGTGCTCGTGCCCGTACCGGTCGGGTTGGCCGAGACGGAGATCGCAGCGGCCTTCTTTGCGGCGGCGGCGACCGCGGCGGCTTCGGGCAGCAGCGCGAAGGGATCGCGCGCGGCTCCGTGACGCTGTTCGGAGCTTCCACTCGTGATCTCTGCGACGGCCTTTTCGGGCGTCGTCTGAGTGGCGGCGATGCCGGCGCTCGGAAGCGTCGCGGCGATCGCGGGCACGGTGGCCGGCGCGGGCGTGCTCGAGCCGCCGCTCAACACCGCATAGGCGATCGCGGCCACGAGCGCGGCGGCCGCGAGCGCCAGCAGGGGCGCCAGGCGCCTGTCGAGCAGGTCGGCCTTCAGGTTGTTGAAGAACGCGCTCATGGCGTCACCCTCGCCACTGCCGGGGCGGCAGGGGAGCTCGAGGTGGTGGAGCCGGCCGCGGGCGTGGCGCCGGAGGTGGCGGTCGTGGAACCGGTCAAGCCCTGCCCAGCGGGCAACTGGTAGGCGGACGCGGTGATCGTGCCGCTGAGCATCTGCGTACCGCTCGATTCCCCGGACGTGCTGGTGGCGGCGGGCGCGAGCTTGATGCTCTGGATCGTCAGCAGGCGTCCGCTCACGCGGATACCGCCCGAGGAGGTCGTGCTCGCAAAGCGGTCGAGCCGGTGAAAGAGCTGTTCGAGCTTGAAGAAGCTGCCGTCGAAGATAAACGTGAAGGGCATCTGGGTGAAGCCCGCGGCGGCAGTGACGGCCGCGCCGGCGGTCGCGCTCGCCTTGCCGCTGCCGGCCGCGCCCGAGCCCGAGGTGATGGAGTTGAATTCGACGTCCTTCTGGTTGCTGGCCAGCGAGAGCTCATAGATCAGCGAGGGGATTTCCTGGCCGGGCGGGACCGCTTTACCGAGGCTCACCACGGAGGTGTAGGCGGACGCGTACTGCGCCTGGGCGCTGCGGGCGTTCGCGAGCTTGCCTTCTGCGCTCGCGAGTTCGCTCTGCGCGCTCGACACCTGCGATTCCAGCTTGCTTGCGCTTCCGCGCTCTGGGGAGACCACGAGGATCCACCCCGCTGCGAGCACCGCGAGCACGGACACGACGATCAGGACGGTACGGTCGCGGCCGGTCATCGTGCCACCGGTGCCGATCCCGTGGACTTGGATTCAGGCGCCGCCGTTGTGGCTGCGACCGTTTTGGAAGAGGGGCCGGTGGTGGGGACGGACGGCAGAGCGTCGAAGTCGACCTGAACCGCGAAGGCGGCAGCGCGTCCCGGGCAGCCGCCGCTGGACGCTGCGCCGGAGCCGCTCGTCGTGCCTTTGGTGGAGCTCTGCAGGGTCACTTCGCTGACACCGTCGATCAGGCGCAGACGCTCGAGCATCTCGGCGACCGCCGGCTGGCTCGATGCGCAGCCGTCGAGGGTGAACGTCGGGACCGATCCAGCTGGCGTCGCGGACGCGACCGAGGAGCTCGCGGCAGCGGCGGTGCTCGTCGCTGCGGCGGGAGCGCTGGGAGCGGTGGCGGTCGTTGCGGCGCTGGAGCCGATCGTGCCGTTGAGCGAGGTGATCGAGACCTGCAGCGGGAGCACCCGCCCGAGCTCGTGGAAGGCGTGCGCCCAGTCGAAGCGCGAGTTGACGAGCTGGCTGACAGCCTGCTCGCGCGATTCGCGCAGCGCTATGAAGGTGGTGTAGGGAGCCAGTCGGCTCGCAGCCGCCTGCGCCTGCTGGGCCTGGACGGACAGGGTCGCCGCCTGGTTGCGCCGGCTCAAGACCTGATGGCGAGCCATCCCGTAGAGCAGGGCCAGAAGCGCGATGCCGCCGAGCAGCGCGACGACCGCGTAGGCGCCGCCACCCGAGCGTCCCGCACCGACCGGGGCTCCCGAGCGCTGATCGGAGGGAATCAGGTTGACGGCTCTCATTGCGAGACCTCCATCGCGGCAAGGCCGGTTGCTACCGCCAGCCGGTGCGGCGCGACCGCCTCACCGATCCCGGCGTCGTTGACGCCGATCTCCGCACGACGCACCTCGACTCCGAGCGACGCTTGGAGCGCCTCGGCGAATCCGGGGATGTCCTCGGCCGATCCGCTCAGCACTACATGTGAGACCTCACCGCCGCCCTCCTGGGAGCGGTGGAAGTCCAGTGAGTTGCGCACTTCCCCGGATATCTCGCGGATCCCATCCTCGATCACGCTGACGAGGTCCAGATCGCTGATCGGCTCCGCGTGGGACTCGGGAGGAGGGTCGCCCGCGGGGGGAGATGCGACCGCGGCAAGCTGTTGCTCATAGCTCATGGCGCGTTCCTCGTCGCGGAGCGCCTGGGAGCTCGCGGGTGCCTCCCGGCCGGCGGGTGTCCGACCGGCGGGCGCCTCCCCCGCCTCGTGTACGGACTCATCGGGGTTCTGCTGAGGCCCGTCGGGGTGCTGCTGAGGCTCGCCGACGAGCGGCTCGGGCTCGGCGGCGGGAAGCTCGACCATCGCCGGCGCGCTCAGATCGACGCCGGCGAGCAACGAGCGCGCCTCCTCCAGCGCGATCGAGCGCCGCTCCGCGAGCTCGATCGCCATGCCCTCGAGGCCGCTTCCGACCACGCGGGTGAAACGGCAGACGGGGCCCTCGGCGATCGCGAGATTGGTGAGGCCGTCGACGTTCAGGTAGAGGACGCGTCCGGCGTCATCGGAGCCGGTCCGGTAAAGCGAGCGGATCAGAGCGAAGGCGGACAGATCGACCCCCTCTGCGGTCAGGCCGGCTCGGCGCACGGCGGCGAGCAGACGTTCGACCATGTCGCGCTGGGCGGCAACGAGCACCACACGCTGGCGCGGGCCGGCGGGAGTCTCGACGATGCCCAGCGGGTGGAAGTCCAGGACCGCGTTGCTGAGCGGCATCGGGACCTGCTCCTGGGCCTGGAAGCTGACAGCTGCGGCGAGTTCCTTCTGGTCGGTGACCGGCGGGAGCTCGAGGATGCGCAGCACCGTACGCTGGTTGGCGACGCCCACGCGCACGCGCTTGCCCATTCCGCTCTCGTTGAAGAGATCGCGCAGGACGTCCCCGAGCGCGTCCCCGTCGAGGACTTCGCCGTCGCGCATCGTGTCCGGCGCAAGCGGCGCCGACACGGCTCGCTCGGCGACGATCGAGCCGTTCACGCGTGCCTTGACGGCCGCCACGAACCCGGGCTGGATGTCGAGGCCCACGACCTCGGCGCCGCGACGGCGCGGGAGGCTGAGCTTCATGTTTGGTGAAGGGATTCGTGTGGGCAGTTGCATGTCGGAAGGGCTCGGCTTCAGAGGGCGGGAGGCCCGCAGTGGGGTATCGGCGCCACAGGCCCGGCGCTTTAGTGGAGAAAGTGATTGACGTAGAGATCGACGAGCGGCTGGCCGACGAACACCGCGAGCAGGGCTCCGAGCGCCAGGAAGGGGCCGAAGGGCACCTTCGTCTTGCGTCCCTTCTGCACCCCTTCGCGCGCGATGATCAGCGCGCCGATCGACACACCGAGCACGAGCGCGACGAAGATCGCCGGCGCCACTGCGGCTCCGAGGAACAGCCCCATCACGCCTGCCAGCTTGACGTCGCCCATTCCCATCCCCCCGGGATAGGCAAGCGCCGCCAGGAGCAGAAAGCCACCGGCTGCACCCGCGCCTATCAGGCGCGTCGGCTCGCCGCCGGGATCGAGCGCCAGGCCGATCGCGAGCGCGAGCGCGGCGCCCAGCGCGGTGAGCCGGTTGGGGATGATCTGGTGCTCGAGGTCGATCAGGGCAGCGGGCACCACGATCAGGATCAGCGCGATGCTCAGGGCGATCGCGGAAGGCGATCGGTGCATCAGCACCGCCCCCACGCACAGCGCTGCGGTGAGCGCCTCGACGAGCGGATAGCGCGGGGAGATCGGCTGCGAGCAACTGCGGCAGTGCCCGCGCAGCAGAAGCCAGGAGAGGATCGGGATGTTGTCGTAGGGCTTGACCGGCGCGTCGCAGTTGGGGCAGTGCGAAGCAGGCTTGACGAGCGACTCGCGGCGCGGCAGCCGGTAGGTGACGACGTTCAAGAACGAGCCTACGATCGCCCCGAGCAGACCCGCGAAGGTTACGGCCTCCATGCTCAGCTAATCGTCATCCGCGCCGCAGAGCTTGAGCGACACTCGCATCGCAGCCCTACAGGATGTGTCCCGTGTCCCGTGTCCGCGGGAGCTCCCGGCTGCGGGGGAGCTCACCAGCTGCCGGTCTGGCAGCCGCCTTTGTTGGCGCCCGCCGCCACGCAGGTGCGTTTGACTTCGCCGTTGGCTTTGCGCGTGATCGTGAACGTGTCTTCACTCGTGGCAGCGGTCGCGGTGACGACGTAGCCGGTTCCCGATTCTTCTGCTTTGGCGACGCTCACGTATGCGTTGTTGTTGACGGCGGCGGTCTGGATCGCGGGCTCGTATTCGTGCAGGACTTTTGGTTCCAGGCCCGTGTAGCTGCCGCTGTGGTCGGTCGCGTAGGTCTCGCTCGCCTGAGAGGCGCTGCGCGCCATTTCCTTGGCCGAAGCGTCGGTGGCCTTGTTCTTCTGGCTGAGGAAGGTCGGGATCGCGATCGCGGCGAGGACCCCGATGATCAGGATGACGACCAGAAGCTCGATCAAGGTGAAGCCGCGATTCTCGCGCAGTCGTGTGAGGCGGCGGTGTCTCATCGAGAACTCATCGGCGCGTTGGTGCGCCCTCTTTAGCTTCAACGCGTGAGCGCCCTCTAGCTTCAACGCATGTGCGTTCGCTGACGGCTCAGCGCGTGTGAACGCTCGCTGGCGGATTGCCCGTGGCCCCCGAGGGGTCATGGGCAATCCGCCGCGGCTGAGCGTTTGAAGCGTCTGCACTGCGCACGACGGTCCTACCAGCTCAGGGTCGGGCAGCCTTTGCTGCCGACCGCCTGCGTGCAGGTCCGTTTGATTTCGCCCGTCGCGCTACGTTCGATCGTGAACGTGTCTTTGCTGGTGGATGTGGCGACGACCTTGAACGTGTTTTGCGTTCCTTCAGCACCCGAGAGGTAGGCTTCCTTGGTCGAGACGGCGGTTTCGATGGATGGCTCGTATTTTTCGAGTTCGGCGGCACTGACTTTGAGGTAACTTCCGTTGTTGTCCGTGGCGATCGTCTCCGCCGTCGTCTGAGCGGTACGAGCAAGCTCCTTGGCCTGGGCGTCGGTGGCCTTGCTCTTCTGGCTGAGGAACGACGGAATTGCAATCGCGGCGAGAACACCGATGATCAGGATGACGACCAGAAGCTCGATCAAGGTGAATCCCTGATCGCTCCGTAGCCGCCGAGGAGTGGTTGGATTTTTCATAGGACCCCATCGGCAAACAGCCGACTCATTTGACGAGTGCAATGCTTGTTGCGGACGAATAGGGGCTGTTGCGTAGAGCTCGCGCGCCACGAGCTGTATCGGCGTCCGCGGCGTTCTTCCCCAAAAACGCAGAAGGCGGCCCGCATGGGGCCGCCTTCCGACTAACTGACTTCGGGCACGCGATATGCGCGCTCTCAGTTGCTACCAGCTCAGGTTCGGGCAGCCTTTGCTACCGACTTCCTGCGTGCAGGTTCGGCTGATTTCCCCGTTCGCGTTGCGGCTCACGGTGAACGTGTCTTTGCTGGTCGATTTAGCGGTGACCGTGAACGTGGTCGCCGTTCCCGAGGCTGCGCTCAGGTAGGCTTCCGTGGTGCTCGCGGTGGTCTGGATCGACGGCTCGTATTCCTTGAGCTTGGGCAGCGTGACTTCTAGATAGCTACCGTTGTTGTCGGTGCCGATCGTCTCAGCGGTCGTCTGAGCGGTACGAGCGAGCTCCTTGGCCTGGGCGTCGGTGGCCTTGCTCTTCTGGCTGAGGAACGACGGAATGGCGATCGCGGCGAGAACGCCGATGATCAGAATTACGACCAGAAGCTCGATGAGGGTAAAACCACCCTCATCTCCCGAGCGCTGGCGCAGTCGATACAACATGGTGAATCCTCCTAGGATCCGTTTACATGGGCGCCAGCCCTTGGTAATCGCCTCGAGCGGCGATGCGTCCCCCTATCGAGAGCCGCCGGCTTTTCTACGCGCCCTTCATCAGAACGCTCTGCCTTGGCACCTCGGTACTGGCTTTGTCCATGCCTGCATCGGCCGTAGGGAAGAGAACCTTAATAGGTGCATGAAACCTAAACGCATGAACCCGGACGCTGCGTCCGGGCGGGAATCCGTCCTAGGACTCGGGCACCACAGCCGGCGCGGGCTCGGCGCCCTGGACCTCGGCGCCCTTGACCTCGGCCTCGGTCGGCCAGCCCGCCTGGGCGTCGATGCCGGGCGCGCGCACGCCCTGGCCCCCACACCACGGACAGCTGACGCTGCTGGGCGAGCCGCCCAGGTTGGAGATCACCTGACCGCTGCCTCGACAGGGCATACACTCCCGCGGCCCATGGGACCCCTCGGTGAGATCCTCGCTGCTGTTGTCTGTGTCGCTCGCCACGAGCCGATGAGACTAGCGTTCCCGCGATGAGAAGATCGAGTCGGGCAGCAGAGTGGACGCTCGTGGCCGCGATCACGCTGCTCGCCGGCGTCCTGCGCCTGGCGGCGCTCAGCAAGGTCTCGCCCGATCCGTTCTACGACGCGGCCGTGCGCAGCATGGAGCTTCTCCTGGCACAACTTCTTCTTCGGCGCGTTCGAGCCGGGGGGAAGCGTCTCGATCGACAAGCCGCCGGTCGACCTGTGGTTGCAGGTGGCAAGCGTGAAGCTGTTCGGCTTCAGCTCGACGACGCTGAAGCTGCCCGAGGTCTTTGCGGGGGTCGCGGCGGTCCCGCTGCTCTACGCCGCCGTGCGGCGCATCTGGGACGCGCGCGCCGGAATCGCGGCTGCGCTGGCGATCGCGGTACTGCCGGTGGAGGTGATCACCTCACGCAGCGACACGATGGACGCGGTGATGATGGTCCTGATCGTGCTCGCGCTGCTGTTCATCGCGCGAGCGATCGAGACGGGCAGCCAGGCGTGGCTGCTGGCGGGCGCGGCAGCGCTGGGACTGGCGTTCAACGTGAAGCTGCTCGAGTCGCTGGTGGCGCTTCCGGGGATCGCGGTGCTGGCCTATCTCGGCATGCCGGAAACCCACGCGCGGCGGATCGCGAGGCTGGCGCTGGCCGGTGTGGTGTATGTGGTCGTGGCGCTGTCCTGGCTGACGGCGACGCTGATCGCGCCGGCGCACGATCGCCCCTACGCGATCGGCTCCACCAACGGAAGCGCCTGGAACGCAGCGTTCGTTTTCAACGGCACCGATCGCCTCGGCGGCAAATCGCCCGAACCCGGCAACACCGAATACGAGGCCTCCCACCACTATCCAGTCGCAACCCAGTCCGAGCGCGATCACATACCGATCGTGCCGCCGTCCCCCACTCGACTGCTCGCGAGGATCGGACCGCTCTCGGGCGAGCGCCTCGGGCTCGAGCTGCTGATGGCGCTGCTGCTCGGGGTGCCCGCGCTGCTGTGGGGGCTTCGCACCGGGAACGACCCCGAGGCGCCACCGGGCGGTCTCCCGGAGCCGGGGCCGGGCACGAGCGAGACCACAGAAGGATCCGGCCCACCGCTCGAGCGCGCGGTGCCCGGCGTCGGCGAGGCTTCCGCTGCGCCCGCCACGCGCGAGATCCCTGCTGTGGATGAGGCTGTCGCTACGCCGGTGACGCGCAAGACCTCCGCCGTCGGCGCGGCCCGGGTGAGGACCGAGAACCCCTCGCGCAGCGAGACCTCCGACACCCGCCTGAGGATCCGTCGCGCTGCGGCGACCGGGCTGATCGTCTGGATGCTGACCGGGATGGTGCTGTTCAGCCACATGACGCGTCTGCATCCTCGCTATGTGGAGGGCTTCACGCCGGTGGTGGCAGCGATGCTCGGCATCGGCGTGGCCTGGGCCTCGTCGCTACGAGGGCTCGCCCGTCTGGCGGTCCTGTCGGTGTCGCTCGCGATCGGCACCTATTACGCCGAGCGGCTGCTCTACGGGCGCCCGGGGACTTGGTGGATCGCGCTGGCTGGGGCGCTCGGCGCGATCGCACTGGCCGCCGCCGCGCGCTTGACGCGAGCGCCCGCCGGAGCGCGCGCAGGCCTCGCCACGGCCGCGGTCGCCGCGCTCACGCTGGTCGCGGTGCTCGCCGTCCCGATCAGGTCCGACGTGACAGCGATCGAAACCCACGTCACCGACGCCGGCTACGTGGGCGCGCTTCCCAGCGAAGAGCAGCGCTTGGTGAGCTCCTACCTGCGCGCCCACCAGCACGGCGCCCGCTATGAGGTCGCCGCCGAGTCCTCCACGCAGATCGGCTCGCTGATCGTGCAGGACGCCCGCCCGATTCTGATCCTCACCACCTACAGCGGCCGCGTGTTCACCTCCGTGGCCAAGCTCGAGCGGTTGATTGCCGAAGGTCAGGTCCGCTACGCGTTCCTGAACACCCTGTGCAGCCACCAGGCAGCGTCGCTGAATCCGGCCTGCTCGGCGCCGGCGAGATGGATCCGCGCGCACAGCACCGACGTCTCGCTGCAGGCCGGCCTGCCCCACCGCAAGGTCCTCTACCTGCTTGCGGGTGCAAAGCGGTGAGCGCCGGCATCGACTCGCCCGTACTGCGGGCGCTGACCGAGGCGGCGCGGGACGCGGGCAGGATCGCACTCGACACCGAGTTCATGGGCGAGGGCCGCTACCGCACGCTGCTGTGCCTCGTGCAGCTGGCGGTCCCCGAGAGCCCGCAGGTGGCCGAGCGAATCGCGCTCGTGGATCCGCTCGAGCAGGGGCTCGACGCCTCGCCGCTCGCCGAGTTGCTCGCCGACCCGGCTGTGGAAGTGGTCGTCCATGCCGGGCGCCAGGACATCGCCCTGATGCGCCGCTGGCTTCAGTGCGAGATCACGAACGTCTTCGACACGCAGGTGGCTGCAGGCTTTGCGGGCCTCGGCGCCCAGTCCTCGTATGACTCGCTGCTGGGCGATGTCCTCGGCCTGCGCGTGGCCAAGACCGCGAGCTTCACGCGCTGGGATGCGCGGCCGCTCTCGCCAGAGCAGCTCGCCTATGCCCGCGAGGACGTCGTTCACCTGCTCGAGCTGGCCGGCGAGCTGGATGGCCGTCTGCAGGCTCTGGGGCGCCTCGCTTGGGCACGCGAGGAGTGCCTCGCGCTGGCGCTCTCGAGCGACGAGCGCGACCCGGCGGCGATCTTCGCCCGCCTGCCGCGGGTGCATGGGCTGAACGCGCCGGCGCGCGCGGTGGCGCGCGAGCTGGTGGAGTGGCGCGAGCAGAGCGCCGAGCGCCAGAACCGACCCGTACAAAGCGTGCTAGGCGACGCCACGCTGGTGGAGGTGGCGCGGCGCAAGCCGTCCTCACGCGGGGAGCTCGAGCGCGTCCGCGGCCTCGGCGCCAACGCCCAAGGCCGACGCGCCGAGGAGCTCTTGCAGGTCGTCTCTCGCGGCCTGCAACGTCCCCCGGATGCGGCGCCACCCACCGAGCGCCCGCCCGCCCCGCGAGCGGATGACGCGCCGCTGATCGCGCTCGGGGAGGCTCTCCTACGAGCCCGCGCGCGCGAGGCGGGCCTCGCCTACGAGCTACTGGCCGCCCGCGCGGATCTGCAGGCGATAGTGGCCGCAGGACGCAACGGCGGCGAGGAGGCAGACGTGCGCACCCTGCGCGGCTGGCGGCGCCAGCTGGCCGGGGCGGAGCTGCTCGAACTGCTGCAGGGCAGCATCTCGCTGGCCGTGAGCGGCGCGGGCGCCGCTCGCAGGGTGTCGATCCTGCCCGACGTGGCGCCGGATTAGTTGCCGATGTGGTTGTAGACTTCGAACAGCGGCAGGTACATCGAGATCACGATGAAGCCAACGATTCCGCCGATCAGGATGATCATGATCGGCTCGAGGATCGAGGTCAGCGCCTTGACCGACGCCTCGACCTGTTCCTCGTAGAACTCGGCCACCCGGTCGAGCATCGCGTCGAGCGCGCCGGTTTCCTCACCGACGCCGACCATGTGGGTGACCATCGACGGGAAGATCGGCGCCTGGGCGAGCGGCGCGGCGATCGTCCCGCCGCGCTTGACCGATGCGATCACGCCCTCCATCGCCTCTTCGATCGCCACGTTGCCACCGGTGCGCCCGGTGATGTCGAGTGCCTGTAGCAGCGGCACGCCGGCGCTCGTCAGCGACGCCAGGGTGCGCGACCAGCGCGCCACGGCGACCTGCTGGACGATCGCGCCGATCTTCATCGGCACGTGCAGGCGGAAGTGATCCCATTGGCGCCGGCCCCAAGTCGTCTTCTTCCACTTGATGAACGAGATGGCAATCGCTGCGGCCGAGCCGAACATCAGCCACCAGTAGCCGGTGACCATTTCGGAGAGGCCGACCGAGACCTTGGTCAGCGCCGGCAGTTCGCCTCCGAACTGCTTGAAGACACCGACGAAAACCGGCACGAGGAAGGCCACCAGCGCCATCATCACGCCGACAGCGAAGATGATCACCATCGTGGGGTAGACCATCGCTGCTTTGATCTGGCGGCGCAACGAGGCGTCCTTCTGCAGCTGGTCGGCGACGCGGATCAGCGCGTCCTCGAGCACGCCGCCCATCTCCCCCGCCTGCGTCATCGCGACGAAAAGCTGGCTGAACACCTTTGGATGACGCGCCATCGCATCGCTGAGCGACAGGCCCGCCTCGACGTCCTTGCGCACCGCCACGATCGTTTCCTTCAGGAACTTGCTCTCGGTCTGCTCCTCCAGCACGTACAGCGCGCGCAGGATGCTCATGCCCGAGGAGATCATCGTCGAGAGCTGGCGGGCGAAGACCGCCAGCTCGGTCGCCTTGACCCGCTGCATGAACGCCAGCTCGATCTCGCGCGAGCTGTGCTTGTCGGCGATGTCGAGGACGATCAGGCCGCGCTGCTTGAGCTGGTCTGAGACCGCCTGCTTGGAGTCCGCCTCGACCTCTCCGCGGGCCTTGCCGCCGGCGAGATCGATGGCCTTGAAGACGTAGGTGCTCATTCCGCCCTGCGCCTAAGCTGCCGCCAGCGAGGTGGCTCCCAGCAGGCGCCTGAGCTCCTCGGGGGTCGACGAGCGCGCTTCGGCGAGCTTCTGGGTGATCTGCCCGCCGCGCACCAGGCCGGCGAGCGAGGTGTCCATCGTCTGCATCCCCGACGCGGAGCTGGTCTGCAGGACCGAGTAGATCTGGTGGGTCTTGCCCTCGCGAATGAGGTTGCGGATGGCCGGGTTGGGCACCAGCACCTCGGTCGCCACCACGCGCCCCGTGCCGTCGCTCGTCGGCAGCAGCTGCTGGGTCATGATGCCCTGCAGGGCCACCGACAGCTGCACGCGCACCTGGCCCTGCTGGTGAGCTGGGAACACGTCGATGATGCGGTCGATCGTCTGAGCGCTGTCCTGGGTGTGAAGCGTGGCGAACACGAGGTGACCGGTCTCGGCCGCTGTCAGGGCGGTCGAGATCGTCTCCAGATCGCGCATCTCTCCGACGAGGATCACATCCGGGTCCTGGCGCAGGGCGGCCTTGAGCGCCTCGGAGAAGCTCTGCGCGTCTGAGCCGAGCTCGCGCTGGTTGACGAGACACTTCTTGTGCGCGTGCAGGAACTCGATCGGGTCCTCGATCGTCATGATGTGCTCCTCGCGCGTGCGGTTGATCTCGTCGATCATCGACGCGAGCGAGGTCGACTTGCCCGAGCCGGTCGGGCCGGTGACTAGCACGAACCCGCGTGGCTTGCGCGTGAAGTCGTGGACCGCGGGTGGCAGGCCGAGCTCGTCGATCGAGGTGAGTCCGAACGGGATCAGGCGGAAGGCCGCGCCGATCGCGCCGCGCTGGTAGTAGGCGTTGACACGGAAGCGGGCGTGGCCAGGGATCGAGTAAGCGAAATCGAGCTGCCAGTTCGTCTCCAGACGCTGGCGCTGATCGCCCGTCAGGATCGAGTAGACAATCTCTCGCGTGTCGGTGGAGGAGAGCTTGGGGTAATCCACCAGCGGTTCGAGACGGCCCCGCACACGGACGGTGGGGTGCGCGCCTGAGCTCAGGTGGAGGTCGGAGGCCTGCCGGTTTACGACCTCCATCAGCAGATCTGCGAAATCGATGTCCATGGGTCTGCGCATCGACAGATCTCACGAGGACCATTAGCCGCGTCTCACCCCCGCAGCGGCGCCTGGACGAAGATACGAGCGCTCCGCGCGGCCCAAAAGGCGAGGCCCGCTCAGTTGCTGCCGACGACGCGCGCGACCTCTGCGATCGAGGTGCGCCCCTGGCGGACCTTCTGCAGGCCGTCGTCGCGCAGGCGCATCATCCCCTGGCGCACGGCCACGTCGCGGATCGCCTCGGCAGGCTTTCGTTCGAGCGCGAGCGCTTGGATCTCGGGTGTCATCTTCATCACCTCATACAGCCCCACCCGGCCGCGGTAGCCGCTGCCGCCGCAGCGCCTGCAGCCGACCGGCTCGTAGGCCTCAAGCTCCATCCGCGCCTTGTAGCCGTTCTCGACCAGGACCCCGGCGGGGATGATCGTGCGCTTCTTGCAGTTCGGGCAGAGCATCCGCGCCAGGCGCTGGGCCACCACGCAGTCCAGGGCCGAGGCCACCAGGAAGGGCTCGATCCCCATCTCGGTCAGGCGCGTGATCGCCGAAGGAGCGTCGTTGGTGTGCAGCGTCGAGAGCACGAGGTGGCCGGTGAGCGCCGACTCGACCGCGATCTGAGCGGTCTCGCGGTCGCGGATCTCCCCCACCATGATCACGTCGGGGTCGGCGCGCACCATCGCCCGCAGCCCGGCCGCGAAGGTCAGGCCGACCTTGGCCGAGACCTGCACCTGGGTCAGCCCGCTCATTTCGTACTCGACCGGATCCTCGACCGTGATGATGTTCTTCTCGGGCGTGTTCAAGAGCTGCAGAGCCGCATACAGAGTGGTCGACTTGCCCGAGCCGGTCGGTCCCGTCACGAGCACCGCGCCGTGGGTCTCGCGGCAGGCGCGTTCGAAGCGCTCACGCTCGGTGTCGGCCATGCCGAGCTTGTCCAGCTCGACCACGACCGATGCCTTGTCCAGGACGCGCATGACCACGCCCTCGCCGTGGACGCTGGGCAGCGTGACCACACGCAGATCCACGTGGCGCCCGTCGACCACGAGGCCCACGCGGCCGTCCTGCGGGAGGCGTTTCTCGGCGATGTTCAGCTCGGCCATGATCTTTATGCGCGAGATCACCCCAGCGGCCATCCGCCGCGGCACGGTGGTGATGTCCTGCAGCACGCCGTCGATGCGAAAGCGCACCCGCATCTCGCGCCCGTCCGGGGCCAGGTGCAGGTCGGAGGCGCCGCGCTCGACCGCTTGGGCGACGAGCTGGTTGACGAGCTTGATGACCGGTGCGTCATCGGAGGTCTCGTGCAGCGCGACGACCTCGCCGCCGTCCTCCTCCTCCTCGACGAAGCCCGCGCTCCCCTCGCCGACGACGTCTTCCAGGCGATCCAGGCGCGAGACGAGCCCCGCGATGTCGTCGCTCGGCGCCACCGCAACCCGGATCTCGAAGCCGGTCATGATCGCGATGTCGTCGACCGCAAGCACGTTCGACGGATCGGCCATCGCCACCAGCAGCGTGCGCTTGTCGGTGAACGCGACCGGCACCGCCTGGTAGCGCTTGGCCACGCTCGTGCTGACGAGGTTCGCGGCGTTCATGTCCACCGAGAACACGCCAAGGTCGAGATGGTCGAGGCCGTAGCGCTCCGCCAGAGCCCGCGACAGCGCGTCCTGGTTCAGCGCACCGCTGTCGAGCAGCACACGCTCAGGTGTTATCCCAAGCGAACGTGAGCTCTCCAGCGCGTCGTCCACCTGGCGCCGCGACGCGAGTCCCATCGCGACGATCACATCGGTCAAGAAGCGCGGCGAGGAGCCGCGCTGGGAGGGCCGCGTCACTCCCAGCGAGTTGGGATCCGTGACCTCCCCCCGCACAGCGCCGCCTACCTCATACCCCTCTGCGGTCTCCTCGACGTCGGCGCGCTCGCCTGTGAGCACGTGCTCTACCTCCACGCGCGGCTCGACCAAGACGCTCGGCTCGACCTCCACGCGCGGCTCGACCAAGACGCTCGGCTCGACCTCCACGCGCGGCTCGACCTGGACGCCGACGGCGGAATCGCTCTCGGCGTCCTCCTCGGAGGAACGCTCGAGCGAGATCACCGGATCGGAGCGGCGATCCTCGCCCGGCATGGCGAAGATTGCATGCAGGTCGGGGTCGGCCTGCTGGGGCACCTCGCTCATCCCCGCTCGCTCCCCTGGGCGCTAGACGGAACGCTCCTGCTCACGGGCCGCGCGGGCCATGACCTCGCGGGGCGCCGCGCGGCCGGTCCACGCCTCGAAGCTGAGCGCGCCCTGGGCGACGAGTATCTCGAGTCCGTCCACGGTCCGCGACCCATGCTCGCGGGCGGCGGCAATGAGCGGAGTGGGTGTTGATCGGTAGACGAGATCGGCGACATTCGAGTACTCACCGACCTGATCGAACGTCAGCCCGAGATGGTTGAGCGTCTCGCGCTGAGTGGCCGAGCGTTCGAGCTCAGCGCCCGGGTGACCTGCTTCGAGGCCGACCGAGGTGCAGTTGACGAGCAGGTCGGCCGCGTCGGGCGTGGGCACCGCGCGCGCGCCGAGCTCGCGCGCGAGAGCCTCTGCGCGTGCGGGTGTGCGGTTCCAGATCGACACCTCGCCCGCCCCCGCCTCGCGCAGCGCCCAGACGGCCGCCCGCGCGCTACCGCCGGCTCCGAGCACGAGCGCACGCAGACCGCGCAGATCCTGCCCGAGTGCCTCGATCAGCCCAGGCGCATCGGTGTTCTGGGCGACGATCGTGCCGTCAGGCCTGTAGCTGAGCGTGTTCGCTGCGCCGATCGCCCGCGCCGTGGCGCTGGCGTCCTGCGCCAGCGACAGCGCAGCGGCCTTGTGCGGGATCGTGACGTTGGCTCCGACGAAGCCCGAAGCGCCGAGGGACCGAGCGGTCTCCTCGAACAGGGCGGGGGGCACCGGCAGCCGCTGGTAGTGCCAGCCGCTCATCCCGAGGGCGTCCAGCGCGGCGTTGTGCATCGCCGGCGAGCGGCTGTGCGCCACCGGCCAGCCGAGCACGCCGAGACGGCGCATCACTTGTGCTTGCAGACCGGCGGGTGACCGCCGTTCTTGCTCACCGCCGCTTGATATGCCGCCACGTTGGCTTCGAACGCCGCCTGGGTCGTGGAGAAGACCTGCTCGCCGCAGCCGTCCGCTCCAGCCACGTAGTAGAGGTACGCGTCGTGCGCCGGGTGCGCAGCCGATTCGATCGACGCCACCCCCGGGTTTGAGATCGGCGTCGGCGGCAGTCCCGTGTGGGTGCGGGTGTTATACGGGGAGTTGATGTGCAGGTCGGCTTCGGTGAGTTCGTGGGTATAGGTGGCTATGCCCTTCTGCAACTCCACCGCGTAGTAGATCGACGCGTCGATCCCCAGCGGCGTACCGGCGCGCAGCCGGTTGTAGATGACCGCTGCGATCTTCGGCCTGTCCCCTGGCACCTGGGCCTCGCGCTCGATCATCGAGGCCACGATCAGCAGCTGGTAGGGAGTCACGTGCAGAGCGCGGGCGCGCGCGATGTCGCCGCTGGAAAAGTTTTCGCGGAAGGCCAGGAGCTGCTTGGACACCAGCCGGCTGGCCGAATCGCCGGGGTTCATGTCGTAGGTCGCCGGGAACAGAAAGCCTTCGAGGTCGGGTGTCCCGCGCGCAGCGCCGTAACGAGTCGGATCGAGCACCGCCGAGCGCCTGGAGGCCACGCGATAGCTGCCCTTGAGCTTCGCCGCGGCTGCGATCTCCGCGATCTGGGCGCGAGTCTTGCCCTCGGGGATGAGCACCTTCACCGCCGCCGCTTCGACCGGTGGCTTGACCTTGCTTTCGCCGTGTAGCGCTTTGACCACCAGGACCACCGCTGCGATCACCGCCAGGAGCGCCACCAGCGCAGCCAGACGCGCCAGCGGCGAGCGCCGCGATCGTCCCTGAGCCGTACCCGTCACCGTGGCCCCCGAGACCCGCCTGAGCGCACCCGCGCGCTCGGACTGCACGAGCGGCACACGCGGGTTGCGCAACCCGTCCGCCGCCACGGTCTGCTCGGGCGCCATCTCGGGCGCCACATGCGGCTCGCGCGCCACGTGCGGCTCGCGCGCCATCTCGGGCCCCACATGCGGCTCGCCGTGCTCCTCGACGGCAACGTAGGCCGCCTCAGGCTCCTGGGGCACCGCTGCCGCCTCGAGCTCATCGGCCGGCTCCTCGTAGATGTCGAACCGCTCGGTTGGTGGCTGCTCCGCTCCGGGCGCCTCGCCGGGCTCAGGTGGCGCCATCGGGGCAGCCGGCTCCGCCGGCTCGTGCCGCGCGAGGAGGGCGTCCGACGGCTCCGCCAGCTCGTGGCGCGCGAGGAGGGCATCCGACGGCTCCGCCGGCCCGCCGTGCTCGGGCTGCTGCTCTGCTGGTTCACGATCGGCTGCGGGCTCCTCGGGCGTGGCGTAGCTCTCGTGGAGCTGCTCCGGCGGCGCGGCGTGAGCGCCCTCGTCCGGATCCGCGGGCGCGGCATGGCTCTCGTGCGGCTGCTCCGGCCAAGCCGCGTGCCCCGGCGGCGTCTCGGGTGCCGGCTCGGTGGCCTGGGAGATGGACTCGGCTGGCTCGGGAATGGACTCGGCTGGCTCGGAGATGGACTCCGCGGGCTCTGAGATGTACTCCGCGGGCTCTGAGCGGCCGCCCGACTGCTCGCTCGCCGGCGCCCCGGAGCGCAGCGCGCGACGGCGCGCACGCTCTTCGCGATCGCGCTCGCGCTCTTCGGAGGTGCGTGTGCCTTCCCGTGATCGGTCGCCGCGAGACAAGAACCAGGACCCTAACGCGCTCGCCCTGCGAGCCAGCTCTCCAGCAGGTGCGCCGCGGCGCGCGAGTCCTCGCTCGCGTTGCGCTCGCCATCCATCCGCTGGGCCATCCGTGTGGTGAAGCGCTCGTCGTGCATCTCCACCGGCACATGGTCGCCTAGCCGCTGCGCGAGGCGCTGGGCGAAGTCTCGCGTCTCACGCGTCTGCTCGGTGTCGCTTCCAGCCAGCGAGAGTGGCAGTCCGACGACCACCCGACCCACCTCGCGCTTCTGCACGAGTTGAGAAAGCTCCGCCAGACCGCGCTTGCTGGCCGGTCGCACCACGGTCGCAAGCGGCGTCACGATCGTCTCGGTGGGGTCGCTGAGCGCACAGCCACAGCGGGCGCTTCCGTAATCCAGGGCAAGGACCCGCACCGCGACTACCCGTTGAGAGCCGACTCGATCGTGGCGCGCGCCGCAGCGATCGCCTCGCCGAGCTTCTCGGGATCGCGTCCGCCCGCCTGGGCCATCGTGTCGCGTCCCCCTCCCCCGCCGCCCACCACCTCCGCCGCGCTCTTCACCACAGCTCCCGCCTTCACACCGCGCGCCACCAGCGCGGGCGCCACGCTCGCCACGAGGTACACCCGACCGTCGGCAGCGGTGCCGAGCAGGATCGCGGCATCCCGCAGGCGACCCTTCAAGCGATCCATCACCTCCAGCAGCGCCTTCGCGTCGGCAACCTCGACCGCCGCGCTCAGCACCCGCGCTCCGTCGATCTCCTCAGCGCGAGCCGCCAGCTCCTCCACGTCGAACTGCCCCGGTGCGCCAACCCGCGACCCGCTCTCCTTCAAATCCTTCTCCAGCCTCTTGCGCTCCTGCGTGAGTGACTCAAGCGCGCGCGGAGCATCCTCTGCGCGGGTGCGCAGCTGCGTGGCGATCTCGTTCAGCAGGCGGTCGTGCTCGCGCAGCAGCTCCACCGCGACCGGCCCTGTCAGGGCCTCGATCCGGCGCACGTTGGCCGAGCTGGAGGTCTCGCCGAGGATCCGAAACGGCCCGATCTCCGACGTGGAGCGCACATGGGTGCCCCCGCAAAGCTCGCGGGAGTAGTGCCCGTCGCCGATCTGCACCATCCGCACCACATCGCCGTACTTCTCGCCGAACAGGGCCATCGCTCCGAGGCGCCGGGCCTCCTCGAGCGTGGTGGTGATCGCACAGACCGGGTCGTTGCGCGAGATCCACGAGTTCACGCGGTCCTCCACCGCCCGCAGCTCCTCCACGCTCAACCCCTGTCCGTGGCTGAAATCGAAGCGCAGCTTGTCCGGCCCCACATACGAGCCGGCCTGGCGCACGTGGCTGCCGACGATCTCGCGCAGCGCCGCCTGCAGCAGGTGCGTTGCGGTGTGGTTGGCCTCCGTGGCGTGCCTGGCCAGGCGGTCGACCTTCGCCACCACCGCCTCGCCCGCGTGTAGCTCGCCCTCCTCCACCACCACCGCAAGGGCCTGGTCGTCGCCGAGGCGAAAGACCTCCTCAACCCGAGCGCGGCAGTGGCCGCGCTCGCACTCGATCGTGCCCGCGTCTGCGACCTGTCCGCCACCCGGCGCGTAGAAGGGAGACTCGGTCAGCTTGACCAGGTAGCGCCCCGGACCCGAGCGATTGCCGCCCGTGCCATTCGACGAGAGGGTCTGCAGCGCGCCCACGGTCGTCTCCTGCTGCTCGGTCTCATAGCCGGTGAAGCGAGTCGCAAAGCCGCTCTCGCCCGCGAAGGAGCCTGCCAGGGCGCGCACCTCGGCCCCCTCTGAGCCAGCCACCGCGCTCGCCCGTGCGCCTGCACGTCCGCGCTCGCGCTGGCGCTCCATCAGCTGCTCGAAGTCACCTTCGATCGAGAGGTTCTCCTCGCCCAGCAGCTCGCTGGTCATCTCGAATGGGAAGCCGTAGGTGTCGTGCAGCGTGAACGCGTCCTCGGCGCGGACGTAGTCGTGGCCCTGCTCGCGCGCACGGGCGATGTGAGAGCGCAGCGCTCCCAGGCCCTGTTCGAGCGTTCGTCCGAAAGCCTCCTCCTCAGCCGAAAGCCACATATCGGTGGCCTGGGCGTGCTCGATCAACTCGGGATACACGCCGCCCATCAGCTCGCGAACGCGCTCTGCGTAACGTGTCAGGAACCCCGGCTCGAGCTCCAGCGCGCGTCCCTGCTGGATCGCGCGGCGCATCACCCGTCGCAGGACATAGCCGCGGTCCTCGTTGGAGGGCACGACGCCGTCGGCGGTGAGGAAGGTCATCGCGCGCGAGTGGTCGGCCAGGATGCGCAGGGCGCGATCGGTGGCGAAGTCCTGCTCATAGCGCCTGCCCGAGAGCTCCTCGCCCAGCTCGATCAGCGGCTGGAACTGGTCTGTCTCGAACACCGACTCCTTGTTCTGGAGGATCGCCGCCATCCGGTTCAGGCCGAGGCCGGTGTCGATGTTCTTCGCCGGCAGCGCGCGAAGCTCAGATCCCTGCCCGTCGGCGCGGGGCTGCTGGTCGTACTGCATGAAGACCAGGTTCCAGTACTCCAGGAAGCGCTCGTTCTCGCCCCCGGGAAGATCCTCCGGGGAGCCGTAGCGAAGCCCACGGTCGATGTAGAGCTCAGAGCACGGCCCGCAGGGTCCGCTCGGCCCGACCTGCCAGAAGTTCTCCGAGCGCGGGCACCGCACGATCCGCTCGCGTTGCACCCCGAGCTCCAGCCAGCGCTCGATCGCCTCCTCGTCGGGACCGAGTCCCAGAGCCTCGTCGCCTTCGAACACCGTCACCCAGATGTCCTGCTCGCGGAAGCCGAACACATCGCGCGATAGCTCCCACGCGAGTGCGATCGCCTCGTGCTTGAAGTAGTCGCCGAAGGAGAAGTTGCCGAGCATCTCAAAGAAGGTGAGATGGCGGGCGGTGTTGCCCACGTTGTCGATGTCGACCGTGCGAAACACCTTCTGGCAGCTCGTCAGACGCGCAGCCGGAGGCGTCTCCTGTCCCAGGAAGTAGGGCTTCAGCGGGTGCATGCCCGCCACCGTGAGCAGCGCCGAGGTGTCGTTGGCCGCGGGCACGAGCGAGGCCGACGGTGTGCGCCGGTGCCCGCGCTCCTCGAAGAAGCCGAGGTAGCGCTCGCGTATCTCGTCAGAGGTCATCGTGCGACGATCTTAGGGTCTCTCACTGCAGCTGAGCGATGGTGCCGTAGCCGACGAGCAGATCGCCGCAGTAGAGGCACGCGATCTGTCCCGGCGCCGTACGCTCGGCCGCCACATCGAGCTGGACGGTGATGCGCTCGTGGCTCCCTGCCTGCGCCGCAGCCGGGAGACGGCACGCGCGCAGGCGCCCGTGCGAGCGCACCCGCACCCCATCGACGCTGCTCGCGTCACTGTGGAGAACCGCGTCCCGGACGGCCAGCTCGGCCGTGAGCAGCTCCGAGCGGGGACCGACCGTGACCGAGTTGGCCGCCGCGTCGGTGCCCAGCACGTACAGCGGCTGGTCCGCCGAGATGCCAAGACCGTGACGCTGCCCGACCGTGTAGAGATATGCGCCGGAGTGCTCGCCGAGGGTGCTCCCCCGCAGGTCAAGGATCGGTCCGGGGCGCGCGCCGAGGCCAGCGTGGCGCTCGAGGAAGTCGCGCTGGCGGGTGCCTGCGAGAAAGCACAGGTCCTGCGAGTCGCGCTTGCCCGCCACAGCGAGCCCGGCCCGGCCGGCCAGCTCGCGCACCTGCGGCTTGTGCAGCTCCCCGAGCGGGAAGCGCATCCGCGCGAGCGACTCGGGCCGCAGGGAACAGAGCACGTAGCTCTGATCCTTCGACGCATCGGCCGCGATGCGCAGTAGGGGAGTGTCCAGACGCTGCTGCACGCGGGCGTAGTGGCCGGTTGCGAGCGTCCGGGACCCGAGCCGGTCGGCCAGCTCCAGCATCGCGTCGAGGCGGACGCGCCCGTTGCAGCGCACGCAGGGGTTGGGCGTCAGGCCCGCCTCGTGGTCGGACAGCCAGCCGTCGACCACCCCGGCGCGAAACTCCGCACGCAGGTCGATCGACAGGTGCGCCATGCCCAGACCGTGCGCCAGATCGCGTGCGCCACGCACCGCCTGAGCCGAGCAGCAGCTCAGATCGCCGTCGTTCTCGGGATCGGACCACAGCTCGAGGGTCACCCCAACCGGCTCTGAGCCCGCCTCGGAGACCAGCAGCGCAGCGACCGCGCTGTCAACGCCTCCGCTCATCGCCACCAGCGTCCTCGCCGGATCGAATGCGAGCTGCGCGCCCGCGCGCGCAGCACCGCCGAGCGCACGGTGCAGCGCGTCCGCGGCGAGCTCCGCGGCGTGGCGCTTGGCCGCGATCAGGCCTCCCAGCTCGCCGGCCACATCCTCCGCGCCGATCCGCGCCGCTGCCAACAGCGGCCTGCCGCGAACCATGCTCACGACCGCGCTGCCCGCCGCCACCGTCGCGCCGCAACCGCTCGCGTCGAAGCCGGCGTCGGAGATCACCGCCTGATCGCTTTCGGGATCGACTGCGATCGAGACGCGGATCAGATCGCCGCAGGCCGCTCCACCGGCCGCGCCCGTGAATGCAGCAGCGGGTGTGTGGCCGCGCGCAAGCGGCCGTTCCAGATGGTTGGTCAGCTCCTCCGCGCTCGCGCTCACACGAGCGAGTGTAAGGCTAGGGATGCCTGATTTCGTCGATCGCCTGCTCGATGGAGTAGGCGTCGGTGAGGCCTGTGATGACCGTCGTCTTGCCACTCTTGCCCACGATCAGGATCGTCGGTGTGCTGTAGATCTGCACGCGGCGCGTGATCGAGCCGAACGAGGCCACGTCCTTGGCGCTCGCGAAGAACGCCGCGAAGGGCTTCTGCAGTTCCAGTCCGGAAAGCTTCAGGTTGCGGCGCACCTGAGGTGTGCGGGCCAGCGGGCGAATGAGGTGATGGACGGCCTCGAGCACGCGCAGTTCTTCGTGGACCGCCACATCGTCGGTGCCCTTGTTGCTCCAGAAGAGGATCACCGCGACCTTGCCTTCGTGCAGCGCACGTTCCACCAGAGCCTGGCGCGCGGGCGTGCGTCCGGCGCCGCTCTGCGCCTTGATCCCCTGCTTGGCCACCTTCGGGGTCCCAGCGACGCTCGCAGCGGGAGCCTTGGCCGCGGGCGCGGTCTTGGCCACGGCATGGGAGCTGGTCGCGCTCGTTCCGGCCGCCGCCGCGGTGCCTGCGCCCGCGGTCGTGCTCGACGCCTGCGCGGAGCGTTCGGTCAGCTGCTTTGCGTTGTGTTCCGAGGTGAGCACCGCGCCATGGGCCTTGGCGATCGCTCGCGTGAGACCCGCGACCCCGGGAGCAGATCCGTGGTAGACCGAGCTGCTCGCGCTGGCCGAGCTGCTCGCCGGTGCGGCCGGCGCGGAGGCGACGGGATACGCGCCTGAGCCGCCCGTGCTCGAGGAGTGCGGCCGGATCGCAACGGCCCACACCACCGCGAGCAGGAGGAGCACGGCGAGCGCAACCTGATAAGGGCGGGAAAGCTGAGCCATCCCGACCAACTTCGGCATCCCCGAGGAAAAAGTTGAACGCCGAAATAGGCCATGGACGGTTTCGGTGCCGAGCGGCGGCCATTTGAGCACCCGGGATTCGGTGCCGATAGGACTCCGATGAAGCCGTCTGCGCCGGGCTCAGAGCAAAACGACGATCAGCGTCCGCCGATACACGGCTACCCGCGGCGAGGGGCCCGTGGATACCGGCTGGCAGGACTCCTCCTGCTGTGCGGCCCGGGCCTGCTCGTCTCGGCCTGCGGCGGCGCCAACGGAGCGGCCGCGAGCGGCGCCGCTCCGACCCGGGAGAGCCCGGTGACGTCCAGGTCGGCGTTTGCTGCCGCGACTCACCCTGCACGGCCGCCGAGCACCCACGCGCAGGCGCTGGCGTTCGCTCGTGCCGTGAACCTGAGCGTTTCCGATATCCCGGAAGCGTCGCTCGTCAAAAGACGCCACGAACCCTCGAGCACACGCGAAAAGCGGGAATACGCCGCCTGTGAACGTCTCGCGCCTCACGGGCACATCTTCTTCGCGGCGCACCTCGCCGAAGTCTCCTCACCATCCCTGAAGCGCGGTCAGGAACTGGAAATCGAACAGATCGCCTCGTCGGTGCGGGTGCTGAAACAGGAACGGACGATCGCAAGTGAATTCGCTGCAATGCAGGGGCCGGCCGTGCGCGCATGCCTCGCGCGGGCGCTCACGCGCAACTTCTCCGAGAAGTCCGTCCGGGAAGCGCGCTGGGGACACTTCACCATCTCCAAGCTGCCGATCGACGCACCGGGAGCCAGCGCCACGTTCGGCATTCGCGTGACCGTTGCGCTCACCTTCCCCTTCGTCGAAGTCGCCGTGCCGATCTACGTGGATGTCCTCGGCTTCTCCGTGGGACCCGCCGAGGTGGCGCTATCGGCGACGAGCATCACCCAACCGATACCCGCCGCCACCGAGCAGGAACTGGTGACGCTGCTGCTGGCACGCGCCAAGGCGCACCCGCTTCAGTGATCAGAGCGCGTGATGGCCGCGCAGCACAGCGTGCACAACCGCATCTGTGGCGATTGGCGTCTGGCGGGCAGCCTGCATGTCCTTGAGCATCGTCTCGCCCTCCCCCACGATCGCTACGAAGCGTGCCCCGATCGCATCCGCCTGCCCGAGCTGACCTTTCAGCGAGCGCCCGCCGAGATCCATCTGCGCTGCAAGTCCGGCCGAGCGCGCCTCGGCGAGCAGCGCGAAGGCTCTCCTGCGCACATCTGCGTGTGCGTCGCCGAGCGCCACGAACAGCTCCACGGGCGCAGGCGCCGAAGCGGGCGCCTCGCCGGCCAGCATGATCCGCTCGATGCCGGCCGCCCAGCCCATCCCCGCCGTCGGCGGCCCGCCGAGCTGTTCGACCAGCCCGTCGTAGCGCCCGCCGCCGCCCACGCCACTCTGGGCGCCCAGCGCGTCGGAGGTGAACTCGAAGACCGTGCGCGTGTAGTAGTCCAGGCCCCGCACGAGCGTGGAGTCGACCTCGTAGCTGACCCCAGCCGCGTCCAGCAGCTCGCGCACCTGCTCGAAATGCTCCGCGTCCTCGCTGCTGAGGTGCTCCAGCAGCCGCGGCGCAGCCTGCATCACCGCGCGCGTGCCAGGGTGATCTGAGTCGAAGGCGCGCAGAGGGTTCTGCTCGATGCGCGAGCGCACGTCCGCTGAGAGGCTCTGCTCGTGAGCACGCAGATGGGCTTGCAGGCGCTCGCGGTACTCGCTGCGACTCTCGACGCTCCCGAGGCTCGACAGGCGCAACCGGACCTCTTTGACCTGGAGCTCGGCGAGCAGCGTGGCCAACAGCACGATCGACTCCGCGTCGACGGCTGGGTCCTCGGACCCGAGCGCCTCGGCTCCCACCTGCCAGAACTGCCGGAAGCGCCCCGCCTGCGCGCGCTCGTGGCGAAAGAAGCTCGACAGGTACCACAGCTTCACCGGCTGGCGGCGCTTGTGCATGCCGTGCTCGACATAGGCCCTGCACACGGGCGCGGTGCCCTCGGGGCGCAGCGTCAGGGAGCGAGCACCGGCGTCCTGGAAGGTGAACATCTCCTTGCGCACGATGTCCGTCGAGGCGCCCACACCACGGGAGAACAGCTCGGTGGCCTCGAAGGTGGGCGTCTCGATGCGCTCGTATCCGGCGCGCTCGAGGATCGCTCGCGCGCGCGCCTCGAGCGCTGAGCGGGCCGCGGCGTCCTCGCCGAGCACGTCGAAGGTGCCTCGCGGCGCTTTGATCTTGGATTCGCTCAACGTTGCTGGGCCGGCGCGTCGGCCGTGGCCGGGGCACGCGGGAGACGAGCACGAATCTCGCTGAGGAAGGGGTTGCTCTCCAGCTCGCGGGCCAGCGTTGTGGCGCCCATGTGTCCGGGATGGACCGCGGTCTGCGGCGGATGGGCCTTCATCAGCGTCTCGATCGAGCGCTCGAGCGTGGGCCAGTCCCCGCCCGGCAGGTCAACGCGCCCGACCGAGCCCTGGAAGAGCACGTCGCCCGAGAGCAGTGCGCCGGAGACCGCGTAGCTGACATGTCCAGGGCTGTGCCCGGGGGTGAAGATCACCTCGAAGTCCATTCCCGCCAGGCTCAGCCGCTCGCCGCCGGCGACAGTGTGCTCGGCCGCGTAGCTCTCGAACGGACCGAACCCAGGCGGCACCCAGCTCATCAGGTCGGCCAGCACGGGCAGCTCGATCTGCGGACAGTAGACCGGCGCTCCCGTCGCGCGTGCAACAGGCGCCACCGCACCGATGTGATCGAAGTGGCAGTGCGTGATCAGGATCGCCTCGATCTCGACCCCGAGCGCCTCTGCGGCGGCGAGCAGCCGCTCGGCCTCATCGCCGGGATCGACGATCACCGCGCGGCTGCTCTGCTCGTCGGCGCGCACGATGTATGAGTTCTCCTGCACCGGCCCGACGGTGAACGCACGGATGTCGGGCGCGCTCATCGCGTCGAGGCCTTGCCGCCAGCGCCGCCCCCGCCAGACTTGGCCTTCTTGGCCTGGCGGCGCTTGTAGGCCCAGCGATCGGTGTAGTAGCTCACGGCGGTGTAGCCGGCGAGCACGATCGGGAACAGGCCGATCGCCTGATTGGACTGGTGAAGGAGCAGAACCACGATCAGCAGCATCACGATCGTGGCGAACATCGCCTTGACAAACGCCCCCCGCCAGGTCGGCGGACGATCGCGCTTGTCGAGGAGCTTTTCGCGTTCTTTAGTCAGGTCGCGTGGATTGCCGCTCTTCTCGGCTGCGGTGGGCTTGCGCCCGGTGCGCCCGCGCGACTCGACCACCCCAGCGGCGTTGCCGCGGTGCTTGGTCTGGCGCTTGCGTCTGGTCTGAGCCACTACCAGCAGCTTATGCGTTCTCGATCACGTGGCGGGCGGGATCGAAGGCCGGCATCGCCAGCTCCGCTGGGAAGCCCTCGAGCGCGGCTGCAGGAACGAGGCCGACCAGCTCCGCGGTGGCGGGCACGGCGTGTCGCGCGACGGCCTCCACGACGGCGGCGAGCGGGAGCTCGAAGGGGCGCTCGACGTTCATCGAGACCTGGGCGATGTTGCCTCCGAGCAGGACCCCGATCGCGCGCAGGCCCGGTAGCCCCTGCTCACCTCCCTCACGGATCAGCGCTGCTATCCGCCTGGCGTCGCGCAACGTCGCCGGGGGCGCCAGTTGCACGTTGAACGCCACCAGCGGCGGGCGCGCCGAGACGAGCGTCGCACCGGCCGTGGGATGCATCCGCGGTGGCCCGAAATCCGGCGCAAGCGCTGGGACGGTCTCGCTCGCGGGACCGCTGCGCGCGGTCATGCGCTCGAGCATGCCCGCCACGCCTCCGCTGCGCAGCTCGGCCCGGCTGCGCAAGGAGAGCGAGTCGCCGCCGCTCAGCTCGCCATAGAGGAACACGGGTATCGCGAGCTCCTCGCCGATACGCTCGGCGACGAGGAGCGCCTCGGCGCACGCAGAGCCACGCGCCGCTGGGTCGAGATACACGATCGGCACCACATCCACCGCGCCCACATGTGGGTGCTGGCCGGTATCGCTCAGATCTTCGCCGCGGTGCATCACGTCGATCCGCTCCACAGCAGCGCGCGTGCCCGCGAGCAGCGCCTCGGCCAGCGCACCCTGGCGCCCTGCCAGGGTGAACACCGAACGATGGTGGTCCGCGTCACTGTGAACGTCGAGCAGCCGCACGTCACGGTCCGTCGCCCCATCGCTCGAGGGTGCGTCCGCGCTGTACGCCGCCGCGATCGCCGCGATCACGCTCTCGGAGCGGCCGTCTGAGACGTTGGGAACGGCGAGCAGGACCGGAGACGTCACAAACAGCCAGGCTAACCGACGCGAGCGCGAGCGCGATCAAGCTACGGCTAGACTCCAGCATCTCCGGGCCGGAGTAGCTCAGTCGGTTAGAGCAGCGGAATCATAATCCGCGTGTCGGGGGTTCGAGTCCCTCCTCCGGCACTGCAAAAGGCCTGCAAATACGGTGGTTTGCAGAGTATCACGGCGGCGGGGGATTCCCCAGGGATTTCCCTATCGGGCGCCGGAAGGGCACCGACCAGGGCGTCCTAACGCACGGGAACACTTGGACGCGTGAAGATCGACGCGCAGATAGCGGCTGTTCGGGCGAGTCAGGGAGCTCGCGCGATCGAGCAGCGGATGCTCAGCGAGGCGTTCGCCGGCCCGCCGGCGCCCACGACCTCTCCCGGTGTAAATGCGACGAAGCAGCTGGAGCTCGCCGGTGGAGCGATCGTGTTCCACAAGCCGTTCTCCGGCGTGCACGTCGCCAACGCGATCGCCTACGGACAGACCGACGAGACGCCGCCGCTGCACGAGGCGGCCAGCTGGCGGCTCGCCGTGGCGCTCGGGCCACCGTGGGATGAGATCGTCGTGCCGTGCGTGCTGCGCGAATATGCCAGTGAGGATGGCTCGCTCTCGCTACGCGCGATTGGATGGCCACGGGACGCAGCGCCGACCTTGAATCCGACTTGGTGCCTGCCCGCGGCGTTCTTCGACTCGCTGATCGCCCAGCAGGACCGTCATGACGGGAACTGGCGGTGGGACGGCGAACGGCTGACACTGATCGATCACGGCTACGCGTTTGCGCTGCCACGGGCCATCCTCAACTACTCCGACTTCGTCGTTGCCCGCCACCGGCACGGCGCCGCGAGTCTGCTCGCCGAGGAGCATGACGCGCTCAGTCGCCTGCTCAGCGACTCCGACCTGCTCGGAATGGCGCGGTTCCTGTTGCCCGACCGCGCGCAGGCGCTGGCGGACAGGGCGAAGTTGATGCTCCAACGAGGCGAGGTTCTGCGCCCTGGCGAGTTCTGAGATGCCGCCATGCGTTCCGCAAGTCGTGGTAGCATCATAACTCAAGAGGTTAACTCTCGCACCCGATATCGAAGGGGAGCCTCATCATGATCCAAGTCAACTTCACGACCTTCGAGCGCGACCCAGACACCAAAGAGTGGGTGGAGTTGCCTGTCGCTCAGCTACTCGCTGATGGCGACGACGTGAGCATCAGCGGGCCGCACGCCGACTGGATCAACCCCGACCTCGCGATCGTCGACCCCGAGACCGCGGAGCGCATTACGCGGACTGATGGCGCCGAGCGCTGGGCACGACTGCAGCCCTTCGGCTACCGCAGCGGAGACCTCCACGTCAATGTCACCGAGATCGCCGCGGCTGAGCCGATCGCCGCGAGCTTCCGCTACTCCACCGCCGCCTGAGGCCGTGCCGCGAACCGCGGTATCCGAGATCCACGCGAAGGTCGTCGGCCGCGAGCTCAAAGACACCCGCCAAGCGCTCGGACTGACCCAAGCCGAGGTCGCCGAGCGCCTCGGAGTCTCCCCCTCCTACATCTCCGCCGTCGAAGCGGGCCGTCGCAACCTCACACTCGGCCAGCTGGCCAACATCGCCAACGCCATGCGACTCGGGGTCGACATCTCATTCATCCGCCCGGATGGAACGCCTGTCCGCGTCGATCGGGCGTGACGTCTGCGAAGAGGCGTTGGCGCTGCGGCCACGCTCTTAAGAACACCAGCCCCGGTCTCCCAAGGCTTGCCTCAAGATGGATCGTAGGCTCACCTGAACAGGTGTACGACCCGAGAGCAATGTAGCAACCCAGGGAGCACATTGGACCTGACGACCAGCGGCAGACCCGGCGAACGCACAGTGGTTATCGCACTGCCACCCGGCGTTGCCCTCTGCCGATGCCCGCGCGCTCGATACAACTGGCGAAGCGCTGCACGAACGCCGTCTGGCGATCGCGTCGCCGGACGCTCACCTCAAGAGGAGAGAGCCTGATTGCGCCGATGTCGCCACTCGGGGCTCTACGATCCGTCCAAGGCTGGGGCGAAGCGGACACGCTCGAACCGCGCACCAAGGGAACGACCCCTTGCGGATGCGCAAGGACTGCCTAGGGTGCGCCTTCCGCGTCAACGTCACGGGGTCACCGGCAGGAGTCAAATTCAAATTGTCGAAAGCTCGTGAAGTGAGCGAGCCACGCGACCTGCTGCCGGTAATCCGCTCAGCATTGGCCATGCACGTCGCGGGGCACTCCGGCGAGGTGGACTCCGTGTGGGCCATGTTCAGCAAAGGCAGCACCAGCTCGATAGCTGAGAACGCGACGATGGGCTCACGAGCGCGCCTCGTCGGCGCGCCTCGTCGGTGTCGAATCTCCTTCGCCTGCGTCGGCCCGAACAGTTCGCCGGGCAGCGATGATCGAGGACCGCAGAACCGACATCAGGCTCGCGCAGATCGAGGAGGTGGCGGCGTGGAAGGAAGACGTCTGGTGGAACCTGATTGATGTGTTTTGCTTCATCCTCGGTGGGGCCCGGGCCGATTCAGATGGGCAGGGTGCGCGTTTACAACTTGATAACGCGGGTGCCACGGGGGGTCCTTAGGGTGAGCATCGTCGAGCCGGCCCAGCCCTGCTCGGGTCACTGGCAAGTGCCCTGCTAACCGGAGGAATCACCATGCACCCGACTCACGAGCCATACCGTCTCGGCCTGCAGCCAAGCCTTCGGCTGCCAGCAGCGCTGGCGGTGGTTCTCATCGCGATCGCCATCTCCGGCGCGGCCGCCTATGGCGCGTCTACGCCCGCGCCATCGGTCCCTGCCGGCTACACGATCACGAAGATCGCCGCTCCCGCTCCCGCGAGCGCCTCCAACTGCGACGACCTTGCCTACCTCGAAGGCAATCTGTTCATGGGCTGTCAGAACAAAACGCTCAGCGTAGGGGGTGGCGGCAACAGCACCCTGATCGAGTACACGCCCTCTGGCGCGGTGGTGAACACGTGGTCGATCCCGGAAAAGATCGACGGGATGGGCGCAGATCCGCTGCACCACCGCGTGATCGTCACTCTCAACGAGGACGCAAACACACGCCTCGTGACAGTCACACCCTCCGCGCCAAGCGGCCAGCAGCTCACGCATTACACCTACTCGCCTGACCCCCGCGGTGCCTCCACGCCGACGGCGCTTCACACTGGCGGAGGGACCGACCAGGTAAGCGTCGACAGTGCGGGGAACATCCTGATTACCGGCTCTCACGCCGGCACCAAAACCGGCACCGCCGTCTTCAAGACCCTCTTGACCGCCCCCACCAGCCCCGGCGGCACCGGCACGGCGGCGTTGAGCGCGACGTTCCTCGACGATGCCTCCGCGGCCAATGCCAACACCGGCAGTGGGACCGTGAAACTCGCTCTCGGAGACGTCGACTCCGGCGCGATCGTCCCGCAGAGCGTGCCCCGCTTCGGGGGCAGCTACGTGATCGACGATCAGACGGCGCTCGAGCTCGTGTTTGCGTCGAACATCTTCAAGGGCACCGGCTTGACCGTGCTGAAAACTCAGTTCGGACTCGATGACCTGCTCTGGACGACATCCGCCGGCGGCACGCTCTACGTGGTCGACAAAGGCCCGACGTCGAGTCTGCCCGCGGTGTCCGCCTCCGCCCTCTACAAGGTCACGGGGCCGTTCGTCAGTGGCACCGGGCTGGCCTCGAATGACGGCGTGGGCGATCAGGTCGTCACGGTGAACCTGACCAACGGCAACCTGACGCCGTTCGTCCAGCACCTGAACACGACCAAGGGCCTCGTCTACGTGGACGCGTCGGGAGCCGCGCCACAGCTGGCGCTGAACGGCAGCTCGGAAGGCGCGCCCGGGGTGAGTGGCACAGCCACCAAGAGCTCGAGCAAAAGCTCCAGCAACACTGGCCTGATTGTGGCGATCGTCGTCATCGCACTGCTGCTCCTGGCTGGCGGCGGTTACTTGTTCATGCGCCGCGGGCAACCGGCGAGCTAGGGAGCCGCACTCAGCCCCACGGTGAAGGCGAGGTCCTCTCCGCGAAGTAGCCAATCATCGGCTCGAGATAGAACTGTGGGTACCCCGCCTCGAGGTGATTGTGCCACTCGCTGGGAATCCCGTCGTGGTCGATCACGAGCCGCGTGCCGCGCCCCTCGGCAGACAGGTTGAAGCGGACGATCGAGTACACGCCCGGCTCCCACGGGGACTCGTGTTCTGACCCGAACCGCCACGCCTGAACGACGCGCTCGCCGGGCAACAGCTCAATCTGGCGGCCCTCGACTCTTCCCCCGAACAGTGAGAAGGGCTCCCCGACACGATCGGTGAGCTGCGCGGGCATGCCGGTCATGGCCGTGAACCGCTCGCCGTTCGTGAGCGCTTCGAAGACCTCCTGCGTCGTGGCGTCATACACAGCTTCGCAATGAATCGGCATCTCATGTCCTTTCTCGTCGTTCGGCCCGATACCGGCGTTGCCGCCGGCGACCGCGCAGGCCGCCGGCGTCGGACGCTCTCAGTCCCAGCGGCTGATCTCGCCGGCCGGGTAGGGACTGAAACCGCGACCCTCGGCTCCGGACTTCAGACTCGTGAGGTAGGCGCCCCAGTTCGTGGAGCAGCCGTTCATGAACTCGTTCTCCTCCCTCCATCCTTCGTGGCTGAACAGCAGTGTCGTTCCGCCATCGGCGCGAGGTGTGAGGGCGAAGGCGATGCTCGTCTCGAGCCAGTCCTGCGGGCCCTCGACGCAGCGCCAGAAGCTCCGCTGCGGCGCTCGCTCGAGGACCTCGAAGACGGCCGCCGGCCTGTCCGGGTTGCTGAAGTAGACCTCGAGCCGGCCGCCGACGGAGTCCTCACCGGTGACCGGGCGAGAGGTCCACCACCGCTCGATCCCCTCCCTGGTCGCTGCCAGCTGGTGCACGTGCTCGGGCGGCGCGTCGATCGAGAGGCGGTGCAGGATGTTCGACATCGTGAGTCTCCTTTGGTGGTTGCTGTTGTTGAACGTTGGGTTCAGGCGGCGAGTGGCAGGCCCGCCTGCTCGGCCTGTGCCGAGCCCTTGCGGCGGGGTGAGGTGATGGCAGCCGCACTCAGGACCGCGAGCACCGCGAAGCAGGCGCACATCCAAAGCGCCGGCCGGAATCCGGCCGTGACAGCGGCGGGGCTTCCGAGGTGGCCGTAGGCCGCGAACACCGCGCTGGCGATCGCAAGCGCGAAGACAGTGCCGAATCGCTGCGCCATGAAGTTGATCCCGGACGCCTTGCCCATCTCTTGCGGAGCGACGGCGTCCAGCACCGTGGTGGGCACGGTCGGCAGAGCCATCGAAAGGCCGATGCCGGCAACGAACAGGGCGATGACGAGCTCAATCCAGCTGGTGGCGAGCGAGCCATGTGCTGCGACCCAGACGAAGCCGAGTGCTTGGAGCGCCAGGCCCACGATCATGATCGGCCGACGCCCGATCCGATCGGACAAGGCACCGGCGAGCGGCGAGACGAACATCGGCGTTGCGAAGAACGGCAGCAGCCGCAGTCCCGTGCCGAGCGGCGAGTAGCCACGTGCGATCTGGAACTCCTGGGTTACGAAGAAGGCCGCGGCGAACGTGGCACCGTGCAGGAGGAAAGTGGTGAGGTTGCCGATCGCGAAATCGCGGCTGGCAAACAGCCGTAGCGGCACCATCGGCTCGGCGGTGTGTCGCTCCCACCACAGGAAGGCGCCCAGCAGCAGGAAGCCGGTGGTGAGACTGCCGAGGATCTCGGCGCTGGCCCAGCCGGCGGCGTTGGCGCGAGTGAGCGCCCATACGAGCGCGACGACCCCGGTCGTGACGAGCACGACACCGGCGAGGTCCAGCCGCTCCGGCGCGCCGTGACTCTCGGGTAGCAGCCGCCGGCCCAGCAGCACGGCCCCGATGCCGATCGGCACGTTGAGCCAGAAGATCCAGTGCCAGTTGATCGCTTCCGTGATCGCGCCGCCGACGATCGGGCCCAGCGCGACCGCGAGACCGGCAAGACCGCCGTAGACGCCGACGATCATGCCTCGCTTCTCGGGCGGGAACGCCGTCGTCAGAATCGTCAGGCTGAGCGGCAGGACCAGCGCGGCGCCGAGCCCTTGCACCGTGCGAGCGGCAATCAGCTCGGGGAGGTTCGGGGCAACCGCGCACGCCGCCGAGGCGAGCGTGAACAGCGCGAGGCCACGGTTGAAGACCAGACGGCGCCCGAAGCGGTCGCCGAGGGCCGCAGCGAGGATGATGCCAGCGGCAAACGCGATGCCGTACGCGCTCACCGTCCATTGCACCGAGGAAATTCCGACATGCAGGTCGCGCTGCATGTGCGGCAGCGCAGTCACCACGACCAGCGCATCGAGCACAACCATGAAGTAGGCGGTCGAGGTCAGTCCGACGATCCAGCCGAGCCTGCGGCGACTCTCTGCTGACATGTCCGTCATGTCTGTTCCTTTCGTCGTGGCCCACCCATGGGCCGGTTCTGCATAGGTGACGAACGAACGCAGTCCAGACGGACAGACGGCGCGAACTCGGGCAAGGTGTCCGTCACGGCGCGCGCCGTTCGTCTAGAAGAGAACGACACTGTCCACGCTGGAAGGAGCCGTCTTGAAATACGCCCTGTTGGCCTACACCGACATCGATGTTCGCGATCGAACACCCGAGCAGGAGCGCCGGCAGATCAACGCCGGGATCGCCGAGGTTCTGAAGCGACCGAATGTGACCGGCTGGCTACGGCTCCAGGACGTCGAGTCGGCGACGACCGTCCGCCACGGACAGGGTAGGACGTTGCTGACCGACGGACCGTTCGTTGACAGCAAGGACTACCTGGGTGGCTTCATTGTCGTCGAGGCGCAGAATCTGGACGGCGCCCTCGCGGTCGCCGGCGAGCTGCAGGAACTGCGGGCCTCGGGTGCGATCGAAGTGCGGCCGGTCCGCGAAGAGGAGCTCGTGAGTGATTGAACGGGTCTTCCGCGATGACTGGGGGCGCGTACTGGCATCGCTTGTCGGCTTTCTCGGCGACGTCGAGCTGGCCGAAGACGCCGCCCAGGAGGCGTTCGCCATCGCCGCCGAACGCTGGCCGCAGGACGGAGTCCCGACCAGCCCCACAGGCTGGCTGATAGCGACGGCGCGTAACCGCGCGATCGACCGCATCCGGCGCGAGCGGACACTGGCGGTGAAGACCGAACAGCTGGGGCGGGAACTGAAAGGCGGATCGGAGGAGACGATGGACGAAACGACCTTCGCCGATGAGAGGCTCGAGCTCATCTTCATGTGCTGCCACCCGGCGCTCGCGCTCGATGCGCAGGTCGGACTCACGCTGCGCACCCTCGGCGGCCTCACGACGGAGGAGATCGCACGCGCCTTCCTCGTCCCGTCCGAGACGATGAGCAAGCGCCTGACGCGCGCCAAGCACAAGATCCGTGACGCCGGCATACCGTTCGCCGTGCCGCCCGACCACCTGCTGCCGGAGCGGCTCGACGCGGTCCTGGCGGTCATCTACCTGATCTTCAACGAAGGCTGGAGCGACGGGCGCACCGCGCTCTCGGTTGAGGCGATCCGTCTCGCCCGTTCGCTCGTCGAGCTGATGCCCGACGAAGCCGAAGTGCGCGCGCTGCTTGCGCTCATGCTGATCAACCACGCGCGCAGGGGCGCCCGGTTCCGCGACGGCGAGCTTGTACTCCTCGACGACCAGGACCGCTCACTCTGGGACCAGAGCCAGATCGAGGAGGGCAGCGAGCTGCTCGAACGCGCAATCGCTCTCCGCGGAGGCGGCCCCTACATCATTCAGGCAGCGATCGCCGACCTCCACCTCGAGCATCCACGCGACTGGGCGAAGATCGCACTCCTGTACCGAAGGCTCGAGCAGATCACCAGCTCGCCGGTTGTGACTATGAACAGGGCGATCGCTGTCGCCGAGCTCGATGGACCCGAAGCGGCACTCGGCCTGCTCGACCGCCTCGAGCTCGACGACTACCGCTACTACCACTCGACGCGCGCCGACCTCCTGCGACGGCTCGGCCGAAACGACCAGGCGCGAGCCGCCTACGCACGCGCCCTCGAACTGACCCAGCCGGGACCCGAGCAGCAGTTCCTCGAGCGCCGCCTCAGCGACGTCGCCGCGAGCCCTGAAACGCGGTCGGAGCCTTGAGCTGGCCTGCGTCACCGCTTCGTTGAGACGAACCCCCGGAAGTGCTATTCGGCCCGCGCGACTCCCCTGAGAGCCACGCACTACAACTGGTTGAAGCCTACGCCGCCACCGGGTCCAGCTCGCCGCGTCGCGCCGCTTCGGCCTGCTCGCGGCTGTCGCGCGAGGAGACCAGCACTGTGGTGAGGATCGCGCCGATGATCGCAAAGCCAGCGCCGACGAGGAAGGCGCGGTCGAACCCTTTGGTGAGGGCAACAGACGTGCTGTGCTGAGCGCCGTGAAGCAGGCTCTGCGTGCGGCTGTTGGCGACGGTGGCGAGGATCGCGAGTCCGAGCGCGCCACCGACCTGCTGGGAGGTGTTGATCAGCCCGGAGGCGAGACCTGCCTCGTGCGGCTTGGTTCCTGTCACCGCCCCGATCGTGACCGAGACGAAAGAGAAGCCGAGCCCGAAGGCAGCGAGCAGCGACGGCCCGAGCACGTCCGCGCTGAACGACCCTCCGGGGGCGGGCACCCGCGAGAACCACAGCAGGCCGCCTGCGATCAGCAACAGACCTCCGGTGAGCACCGGCTTGAAGCCGACACGCGTGACCAGCTGAGAGGCGACGCCGGCCGAGATGATGATTCCGACTGCCAACGGCAGGTAGGACAGACCCGCTTTGATCGGCGAGAAGCCGAGCACATCCTGGAGGTACAGCGAGATGAAGTAGAACATCGAGAACAGCGACATGCCGATCAGCAGCCCGACGATGTCCGCACCGCGGAGCGTGCGCAGCCGGAAGATCGAGAACGGCAGCAGCGGGTGGCGCTGGCGGCGCTCGATCACCACGAACGCGGCAAGCAGCAGGACCGAGCCCGCGAGTCTGAGCACGGTGCCCGTTGAGCCCCACCCCACGTTGACGGCGTCGACAACCGCGTAGACGAGCAGCGCAAGACCGGCGGTGACCGTCACAGCGCCGGGGATGTCGAAGCCCTTCGTGCCGTCTTCGGAGCGGCTCTCGAGCAGCACACGGGGCGCCAGCATCGCGGCCGCGATGCCGATCGGCACGTTCACGAACAGCACCCAGCGCCAGCTCAGTCCGCTCGTGAGGATGCCGCCCAGCAGGACCCCTGCGGCGCCGCCGGCCCCCGCCACGGCCCCCCAGATGCCAAGCGCGCGGTTGCGCTCGGCGCCCTCGGCGAACGTGGTCGTGATGATCGAGAGCGCCGCCGGCGAGACGATCGCCGCGCCGAGGCCCTGTATCGCCCGCGCCGCGATCAACCATGCCTCCGACTGCGCCAGGCCACCCGCCAACGATGCGAGCGAGAACACCACGAGGCCGATCATGAACATGCGCCTGCGCCCGAGCAGGTCGGCCATCCGTCCGCCGAGCAGGAGGAAACCGCCGAACGTGAGCGTGTAGGCGTTCACCACCCAGGTCAGGTTGTCGCGCGAGAAGTGCAGGTGCGCTCCGATCGACGGCAGCGCCACGTTGACGATCGACGCGTCGATCACGACCACGAACTGCGTCATCGCCAGCAGCAGCAGTGCCAGGTTCTTGCCGCGCGTCGAGCTCAGATCGGGTCCGGAGCGAGGCGACCGTGCGGAACTCATTCCTGCACCCCAAACCTGGGCTCGACGGCGGGCAGCTGGGGGCCGATCTGGCCTGTGGGAGCGGTGGTGAGGATCATGTGGGGCCTCTCGGGATGCGCTTGAGCAATCTTTAGGAAGCGGAAGTACGGTTCCTCTTGCCGAAACCTAGCATACGGAGCTAGAGTTCCGTTTGTAAATGTGATGCCCACAGATCAACGCATACTCAGGTCCGATGCCCGGCGCAACCGCGAGCGGATCATGGCTTCCGCACGCGAGCTGTTCGCGCGTGAGGGGCCCCAGGCGCAGATGGACGATGTGGCGGCGCATGCCGGCGTGGGCATCGGCACGGTCTACCGCCACTTCCCCACCAAGGAGGCGCTGCTCACGGCGATGGTCCGCGACCGCTTTACCGTCTTCGCAGAGATCGCCCGCGCCGCTGAGCAGATCGCCGATCCGTTCGCGGCGCTCGAGACGATGATGCTCGAGTCCGCCGAAGCGGTCGAGGACGACATGGGCTTCCAACTGGCGATGATGGGCGCCAACCAGCTCGACTGGGAGGGCATCGAGCAGGAGAAGGCGGCACTGGCCGAGGTGGTCACGCGAGTCATCGAGCGTGCTGTGGGAGCCGGCGCCGTGCGCGACGATCTCAGCTTTGGCGACTATCCGATGATGATGTGCGGGATCACATCGACGATGTATTACAAACCTGGTAGCGCAGACTGGCGGCGCCATCTCGAGCTGATGCTCGAAGGCGTCCGAGCGCCGGCTCCCCAGCCTCGATAGAGGTGCGAGTCCTGCTCCGCGACGAGTCTGCGCCGAGCGCGGCGCGCACGTTCCAATACGCTCGCCGCTCTAGCGCTCAACCATCGAAGCTCCACCCCTCCGATCGTCATGCACGAGATCACTGAACCTGCCCCCGCCGTCGATTCGCTGGGAGTTCTCGCCGACGCGATCGCGCGCACCGAGGAGACGCTGGAGTTGGCCGCTCGCTACCTGGATCCTTCGCTTGTCGAGGTACTGAGGATCCTCGGCTTCGACGAGCGGTACACCACGGCGCAGGGCTCCTATCTCTACGACGCCGCCGGCCGTGCATATCTCGACTTCCACACGGGTGAGGGATTCGCGAGCCTGGGTCACAACCATCCCGACGTCCGCGATGTCCTGCAGGCGACGCTCGCCGCGAATCTCGTGGACGGCGTGCAGTTGCACTACTCGGCGCTGGCCGGGATGCTCGCCGAAGCGCTTTCGCAGCGCCTGCCACAGGGTCTCGACGCCGTGTTCTTCGCCAGCTCGGGCGCCGAGGCGGTCGACTCGGCGATGAAGTTCGCGCGCGCCGCTACGCGCCGGCCCCGCTTGATCTCCTGCGAGAGCTCGTTTCACGGCGTCACACTCGGCCCGCTCTCGCTGGTCGGCGACGAGTTCTTCAAGGAGGGATTCGGCCCGCTGCTTCCCGGCTGCGAGCGCGTTCCGTTCGGTGACCTCGCCCGTTTGGAGGCAGAGCTGCGTGCGAAGGACGTCGCCGCCTTCATCGTCGAGCCGATCCAGGGTCGCATGGTGACACTTCCACCCACGGGCTACCTGCAGGCTGCGCAGGCTCTGTGCAAGCGCTACGGAACGATGTTCGTGGTCGACGAGATCCAGACCGGGCTCGGACGCACGGGGCGCTGGTTCGCGCTCGAGCATTGGGCGTTGGAGCCGGATTTCGTGCTCGTCGGCAAGGCGCTCAGCGGCGGCTACATGCCCGTGGCGGCGATGGTCACGAGCCGCGATGTCTACCAGAAGGCGGTCGGGACGCTCGAGCGAAGCTACGTGCACCAGTCGACCTTCGGGCGCAATCGTCTTTCGATGGCAGCCGGGTTGGCCACGATCCGCGTCGTCGAACGCGACGGTCTGATCGAGCACGCGGCGAACGTCGGCGAGATGCTGCGCGAGGGCCTCGCCGAGCTTCAGCAACGCTACGAGATGATCAAGGAGGTTCGCGGTCAGGGACTGATGATCGGAATCGAGCTGGGCGCGCCCAGCTCGCGCGTGGCGCGCCTGAACTGGCGGCTGATCCACATGGCGAGCGAGGGGCTCTTCCCTCAGCTGATCGTGATCCCGCTGCACCGCGACCACGGCGTGATCACGATGGCTGCCGGCAAGAACGACGTGATCAAGCTGCTGCCGCCGCTGACTCTCTCGGAGAGCGAGGCGCGGAGCTTCCTCGCTGCGCTCGACGTGGTGCTCGCCGAGTGCCATAGCGGCGCGAGCAAGAACTGGTCCGTCGTGCGCGATATCGCCAAAGCGACGCTCCGTCGACGATCGACGCAGACGCAGACGCAGGCTTCCGCGATGAGCGAGCCGCGTGCGTTTCGCGGCAAGCAGCTTGATCCATCGCAACAGGAGATCTGCCTCGTCACGGGCGCCACCGGGTTCATCGGCGGGCGCCTGACCGAGCGCCTGGTGCATAAGGGCTATGCGGTGCGCTGCCTCGTACGCGCGGAAAGCGACACCTCGCGACTCGCGCGACTCGACGTTGAGATCGCTGTTGGCGACCTCACGAGCGCGCCCTCGCTCACTCGCGCGGTTGCGGGCTGCCGCTACGTGTTCCATTGCGCCGCGCTGGTGTCCGACTGGGCCACTAGGCAGGAGATTGCCCGCACCAACGTGGAGGGTACGAGGAGCCTGCTGGAAGCTTCAGTCGATGCGTCGGTGCAGCGCTTCGTCCACTTCAGCACCACCGACGTCTACGGCCATCCCGATGGGTCGGCGATCGAGGAGAACTACGCAGCCACGCGGTTTCGAAACTGGTACGCGCAGACGAAGCTGGAGGCGGAGGCCGAGGTTCGCCGCGTGGAACAGGAGCGCGGCCTCGAGAGCGTGATCCTGCGGCCGGCGACCGTCTACGGCCCGGGCTCGAGCGAGGTCGTCGGGGAGATCGCCAAAGCAATGCGCGCCCGCAGCATGCTCCTGGTCGACGGCGGTCGCGCGGTCGCCGGTCTCTGTTATGTCGAGAACCTCATCGACGCCGCGCTGCTCGCGCTTCGCCATGACGCCGCCGGGGGCCACGCGTTCAACGTCAGCGACGGCCTGGGGATCACCTGGAAGGAGTTCACCGATGGGCTGGCCGACGGTCTCGGCTGCTCGCAGGTGCGCTGGAGCGTGCCCTACTGGATCGCAAACGGCGTCGGCTTCTCCCTCGAGCACGGCTACCGGCTGCTGCGCAAGGCGACCGGCTTGCGCACGCCGCCGCTGCTCTCGCGCCAAGCGGTGCAGGTGCTGGGCAGGAACCAGGACTTCAGCTCTCACAGAGCGCGGGACGTGCTCGGCTGGGAGCCCCGTGTCGATTATCCGACCGGCCTGGAGGCGACGCTCGCGTGGCTGAAGAGCGAGTACCTCGTGCGGGCCTAGAGGTCGATTCCACACCCACGGGAATGCCTGGCGCCTGTCAGATTCAGCGGTGCCCATCCACAGGCAACTCGAGGAGCTCCGCAAACTCGACCGTTCGATCTCGCCTGATCCAGTAGCGCAGTTGCAGTGGCGTGTCCGCCTCCAGATCGCAATACCACCCGCGCGCGCCATCGCCGCGCCTGAGCTGTGCTCCTCTGCGCCCCGCGCGCAGCGGTTGCGGAGCGATGCTGGAGACGCGGCGCGCATAGCCGCAGGCGACCATCGCACAAACCCAGGCGAGACGCTCGTGCGTGAACGACGGTCGAGCCCGCGCCACAGCGGTCAGATCCGTGCCGAGAACGTATGCCCCGAGGGGGTGCTCGCGCCGGGCGGCGGGAACGAAGGCTCGCAGCCACTCGCGCGTGATGAGGACGTGCAACAACTCATCGAAGCTGGCTGTGCTCGGGGCGGCGGCGGGCTCGAGGCGCTCCTCCAGCCGCTCGACGCGCGTGATCGCCACGTGACGCTCGATGTTCGCGTCGCGCAGGCGCTGGGCGGTGTGCTGAAGATCTGCAGCGGTCGCGCTCAACTCGCTCTGCAGGATCGACCGGAGGTCTTCGATCATCTCGATCTCAACGCGAACGCTGGGCCGGCTCAGGTCGAATTGGCGCGAGAGCTCGGCCAGCGCATCCTCTTCGGGCTCTCCGTCCAGCACGGGCACGAGTGGATGCGCGCCGGCGGCGCTGCTTTGCGAGACCCCCGGCCAGAAGATCCGCACGGCCCCCCGGCAGACCGCCAGTGAGCGACCGAGGCGCAGCCGCAACCGGCGCGGCAGCTGCTCGCCCGGCAGGAACCAGATGAGTGCTTTCGATCCCACGACCTCGCGCACGCGCGTCGGCGCGAGCACCGGGCGGGGAAGGTCCTCCGCCTCGGTCAGCACGATCACCGGCACATCCCGATCACCCAGTAGGAGCGCTTCCAGCTTTGCAAGGCCGACCTCGTTGCGCACGACGTGAGCATCTTCCTCGGCAAGAATCGGTTGGGGTTCCTCGGCGGTGCTCGGTGACGGCGCCGTCACCATCGCGGCCGGAGCACCGCGCAGCGAGGAGTCTCCCCTCACCGTGCCAGCCGGTAGCGTCGAGTGCTTGGGTCCTTTTCGAGCAGCCCGGCGACCACGAGCGTGGTGATGTAGCGGTGCGCGGTGCTCGGATTCATGCGCATCATGCGCGCAACCTCGGCGTTGCCGAGCGAGCTTCCATCCTCCGGGAACGCTGCCAATACGAGCAGCCCAGAGAGCAACGAGGAGGACAGATGCGAGTCGGTGTCTCCCACTTGCGCCACCGCGCGCTCGAGCGCTTCACGTGAGTCACCGATCCCCGTCAGCAGCAGCGAAATGTTGCCGGCGTCACTCGCGGCTCTCACAACCTGGTCGACCTGCGCACGCGAGAGCTCGATGTGCACGGGCTCGCCATTGGCATGGTTTGCGGAGATCGTGGCGGCGCCGCCAAGCGCATCGTTGGTCATCACAGACAATCATCACGGTCCGGCGAGACGCCGCCTAGGTCACGTGTGACGGGTTGTTACTAAAAAACATTTGCCAAAACATTTGCGGATGCGCATCACCGACTGCGTGGCAGACTGTCAGAACTGTTTGCCTCACATGCCTCCGTGCAGAGGATTCCCGTATCGTGTCGGGCCGAGCGCGGGGCGAGACGAGGATCGATGCCGCAGAGCAATCCGGATAGGAGACACGCAGGTGGATCACCGCTGCGTGGCGCCCTGCTCGCGCTGCTCGTCAACGAGGAGGCGCCGCTCAGCGGATATCGGCTGGCGACGCTCGTGGAGCGGCGCCTCGGACCAGCCTGGAGGGTCACGCGCCAGAGCGTCTACGGCGCCCTGGAACGGCTCGTCGAGGACGGACTCGTCTCCTCGGCGGCCAAGGCCGCGTTCCACGGCGGCGGCGAAGGCCAGCGCGTCTACTCCGCAACCAGAGACGCCCCGGCAGCACTGCAAGCATGGATGGCGAGCCCCATCACCAGAGAGCCCGTACGCGTAGAGCTGCAGGCGCGGATTGCGCTGTCGAGGGCTCACGACGCGCCTCAGCTCCTATGCGCGCTGGACGCCTACGAGCGGGAGTGCTTCGAGATGATTCGCAAGGGCTCCGAAGCGGAGGTGCCGATGGGCTCCTGGGTCGGGCTCGCGATGAACCTCACCCGAGTCGCGGTGGATGAGAGCCTCCAAGCCGACCTGAGATGGATCGCACTCGCACGCCGATGGATCGAGGAGTTCCTAGCCGAGCCCTCGGCCCACCCGCAACGATGACCCTGCTCGCACTCGAGCACGTGACCAAGCGCTTCGTCGAAGGCCGTGGCCACACGACCGTCCTGGACGACCTCTCACTCGAGGTCGACGAGGGAGATTTCGTCGGGATCTGGGGTATGCGGCGCTCGGGCAAGACGACCCTGCTGCGGATCGCCTCGGGTCGCGAGCTTCCCGACGAGGGCCGTGTCTGGTTCGACCGACAGGAGATGACCTGCATGTCTCCTGACCGGCGAGCCGCGCTGCGCCGTCGCAGCGGCATCGGCCTGCTCGGCTCGGATTGGCGCCCGGAACGCAACAAGCCGACCGTCGAGCATGTGGCGCTTCCGCTGCTGAGCGACGGCATGAGCCTGCACGAAGCGAGGCAGCCGGCGTGGAAGGCGCTCGAGCGGGTCGGTGCTGAGCGTCTGGCCCACCTCCCGGCCGGGCGCCTGTCGCAGGGGGAGCGAACCAGAGTGGCGCTCGCACAGATCATCGTCCACGAGCCGCGGGTGCTGCTGGTCGACGAACCCACGGCGCTGCTAAAGCCCGGCGAGGGCGTCCAGCTCTACGAGCTGCTGCGCTCGCTGCGCAACTCGAGCGGAGTCGCGATCGTGATCGCCTCCGAAGACATCGCGCCGATCCGCAAGGCACGGAGGTTGATGTCGCTCGGAGGCGGAAAGCTCCGCTCGACCGATCAGCCTGGCAACCTCGTGCCGTTTCCCGAGCGTGCCGCCGGAAGGCTGCGCTCGCAGCCGTGAGCGCACTCGAGCTGCGAGACGTCGTCAAGCACTATCCGAGCGGGGGCGAGACGGTCCGCGCGGTCGACGGCGTCTCGCTGGAGCTGGCGCCGACGCAGCTCGTTGCCCTGTATGGCCCAAGCGGTTCGGGGAAGACGACCCTGCTCGAACTCGCAGCCGGCCTCTCAGTCCCAGATGCGGGCAGCGTTCACTTCGCCGGGAGGGACATCTCGCAGCTCTCCCACAGCGAGAGCGCCGTATACCGCCGGCGCGACGTCGGCCTGGTCTTCCAGTCGTTTCACCTGATCGCCGGCGCCTCAGCTCTGGACAACGCGGCCGTCAAGCTCCTGGCCGACGGAATGAGCTTGCGCGAGGCCAGGGAGCGCGCTCGCCCCTGGCTCGCGCGGGTCGGACTCGGTGGTCGGGGCGGGCACACGCCTGCACAGCTGTCGATGGGAGAGCGCCAGCGCGTCGCCATCGCCAGGGCCCTCGTCAACGAGCCACGGCTGCTGCTCACCGACGAGCCCACGGGCAACCTGGACTCCAAGCGCAGCCGTGAGATCCTCGAACTACTGCGCGACATCTGCGAGGAACGAGAGATTCCCGGGCTGCTGGTCACGCACGATCCGCAGGCGATCTCGTTCACGTCGAGGACCTTCACCCTGCGCGACGGGCAGCTGAGCGATGGATTGGATGCGGAGCTGGCTCTCGTGCGTCTGCGATGACGCGCAGATCCCTGCCGAAGCCGAAGATCCTCGGCCTGCGCGTCAGCGCGCTCCTCGATCTCTACCGCTGGCGCTTGAGCAACCACAAGGCCCAGGAGCTGCTGGCGGGTCTCGGCATCGCCATCGGCGTGGCATTGCTCTTCGGAGTGCTCGTCGCCAACTCCAGCCTGGTCAGCACCGCGGGCCAGCTGGTTCACGGCGTCACCGGTAAAGCGCGCTTCCAGCTGGTCGCTCGCTCGCCGGCCGGCTTCCAGCAACGCATTGCAAGACGCGTGGCGCTGCTGCCGGGAGTGAGGGTCGCGGCCCCTCTATTGCGCGAGAACGTAGTGGTCGCCGGCCCCGGGGGCAGCGAGTCGGTGCAGTTGATCGGGGTGGCGGACAGCGAGATCGCACTCGAAGGCAGCGCCACCAAGAACCTGGGATCGGGAGCGCTGATAGTCGCCGGCGGGCTTGGACTTCCATCCGATGTGGCCACGAGCATCGGCGCACAGGCCAACCAGCGTGTGACGGTGCTCTCCGGCGGGGACGCGCATGGCGTCGAAGTGCGCGCTGTGCTCGGCAGCCAGATCGTCGGCCCCGTGGCCAACAGTCCGATCGTCGTGACCCTGTTGGGAATGGCACAGGAAATCACCGGCAAACCACGGCGCGTCAACCAGGTGCTTGTCCAGCCCGAACGCGGGAAGGAACGACAGGTCGAGAGCGAGCTGAAACAGGTCGCCGGCAATCAGCTGGATCTCGAGCCGGCCGATCGCGAACTGAACGTGCTGGAGGCGGCCGCCACCCCAACCGCGCAATCCAACACGCTGTTCGCAGCGATCAGCGCGATGGTCGGGTTCCTGCTCGCGCTCAACGCGATGCTGCTGACCGTCCCGGAGCGTCGCCGTTTCGTAGCAGAGATGCGCCAGCAGGGCTTCGGCCCACGCCAGGTGCTCGCCATCCTGCTCTCGCAGGCGATCATGCTGGGCGCGGCGGCCTCGCTGGTCGGAATCGTGCTCGGTGACTTGCTTTCACGCGTGCTCTTTCACCAGGCGCCGAGCTACCTGACGTCCGCATTTCCGATCGGCACGCAACCGGTGATACCGCTCACCACCGTCCTCTTCGCCTTCACCGCCGGGGTGCTCGCCACGGTGCTCGCCTCGATGCTCCCGCTGTTGGACCTCAGGCGCAGCCGGCGAGCAGACGCTGTCCTGCACGATTCGGGCGAGGCCGGCCAGAGCATCAGCGCCCGCAGCGTGATCGCGTTTGGAGCGCTCGGAGCGGCGCTCGTGGCCGGCGTGACGGTCACAGTCCTGCTCGAACCACGCCTCAGCATCGTCGGCGGTGTCGTGCTGGCGCTCGCAGCGTTCTGCCTCATACCGTCGATGTTCGTTCTGGTGGTTTCGATCCTGAGGCCCGTGAGCGAGCGACTCAAAGGCAGCATGCTCGCGCTCGCTGTCGTGGAACTCGACGCGACCGCAACCCGGTCGGTCGCCCTGGCCGGAGTGGCCGCCCTGGCGCTGTACGGGATGGTTGCGATCCAGGGCGCCCGGCGGGACCTGCTCTCGGGCCTCGACGCCGCCCTCGTGCAGTACCTGGACACGGCGGACATCTGGGTCACCACCGATAACAACTTCCTGACGATCAACACCTTTCACGCCGACGGCGCCGTGGCGGCGATCTCGCGCGAGCCGGGGGTGGCCTCGGTCCGCGAATACCAGGGCGAGCTGCTCGACGTCGGGGCTCGAAGGCTCTGGATCCGCGCGCGAGCACCGGCCGACAGCGCGCTGATTCAGCCCAGCCAGCTGCTGGAAGGCGACCTGCTCAGCGCCACCCGCCATATACGAATGGGTGGTTGGGCCGCTGTGTCGAACGGCTTCGCAGCCGAACGAGGGCTGCACGTGGGAGACAGCTTCACGCTTCCCTCTCCCTCGGGCGCGGTGAAGTTGCGGGTCGCAGCGCTCACCACCAACGTCGGCTGGGCACCGGGCGCAATCACGCTCAACGACACGGACTACCGTCGTCACTGGCAGAGCAGCGACCCGACCGCGCTGGAGATAAACCTCACGCCCGGCGTGACACCGGCGGCAGGCCGGCGCCGGGTCGAACACGCGCTCGGTCGACGGCCGGGCCTGCTCGTCGAGACGTTCAGCGAACGCAGGGCACGGTATGAGGAAAGCGCACGCCAGGGGATCCGAAGCCTCAGCGAGATCTCGCTGCTACTGCTGATCGCGACATCGCTCGCGATCGCCTCGGCACTCAGCGCCGCGATCTGGCAGCGTCGTGCTCGTCTTGCGTCGCTCAAGTCGCACGGTTTCGACAGCCGCCAACTGTGGCGCTCGCTGCTCATCGAGAGCGGGATCCTGCTGGCCGTCGGCTGCCTCGACGGCACGATTCTCGGGGTCTACGGACACGCGCTCGCGAGCCGCTGGCTGAAGCTGTCGGTCGGCTTCCCGGCGCCGTTCTCCCTGGGGATCGGACTGGTCCTGCTCACGCTCGCGGGCATCATCTGCGTGGCGCTCGCCGTCATTGCACTGCCAGGACTGGCGGCAGCGCGAGTGCCTCCTCGTGCAGGTTTTCAAGAGTGACTGGGGAGATCCAACTCTCAGGGCGATGCTGTCTGTATGACAGCTACCGGAGTGACCCATCGCCCAGCGCTTGCCGTGGCCTTCCTCAAGGCGGCCATGCAGTATTGGCTGAGCATCTATCCACAGATCCGCCGCGAGGCCAGCAACTGGCAGGTGCGCGCGGAAGCCATCCCAAACCGTGCTCTGCGCGAGCTCGCTCTCGAGGCCCAGCGCATCAAGCGGGGAAACATCGACGGATCGGCCGCCTATGCGATCCTCGCGCCGCGCGAGCTGCGCCCGCAGGTGGTGCGTGCGCAGGTGGCCTTCCAGTCCATCTATGACTACGTGGACACACTCTCCGAGCAGCCAAGCCCCGACCCGCTCGCCAACAGCCGCCGGCTGCACCAGGCGCTGCTCGTGTCACTGGACCCTGATGCCTGCCATGGTGACTACTACGCTCACCAGGCGCACCGCAACGACGCCGGCTATCTGAGCGAGATCGTCGACAGCTGCAGGAGCGCGCTGTGCGAGCTGCCCTCGCATGCCTCGGTGTCGCGCCCCGCGCGCAGGGTGACCGGGCGCATCGTGACCTACCAGAGCCTGAACCTGAGCGACCCCAACGGCGGCCAGCGCCACCTCGCACGATGGGCGCTGAAAGTGACACCGCAGGGTAGCGGGCTGCGCTGGTGGGAGACCGCAGCGTCCGCCGGTTCGTCGCTCGGCCTGTTCGCATTGATCGCAGCCGCCGGCCAGCCGCGGCTCTCCGAAGCCGAAGCGGACGCGATCGAGGCTGCATATTGGCCTTGGGTCGGGGCGCTGCACTCGCTCTTGGACAGCCTCGTCGACGCGCCCGAAGACGCCGCCGTGGGGCAGCGCAACCTTCTCGACTACTACGACTCTCCCGAGGAAGCCGCAGAACGATTGAAGCTCCTCGCAACGATGGCGATCCAGGCCACGAGCTCGCTCAAGGACGCGCGCCAGCACGCTCTGATCCTCGCCGGCATGGCGAGCTTCTACCTCACCGCTGCCGAGACCAGCTCGCCGCTCGCACGCCTTGCCTGCCGCGAGATACTCGAGGCGCTGGGCGGCGCAACGCGACCGAGCATGGTGGTGTTCGGCCTACGCCGAAACGGGAGCCGCCTCAGCCCGCTGCAAACGGTGCGCCGGCTTCGCAAGCGAAGCCAAGCCAATCCGCCCGCGCTCGAGCACGCTCTCCCGCGCGAGCTCCTACGGGCTCGCGGCGAGCACGAGCGCGATCTGCGGCAGCGCAGCGGGTGAACGGTCGCGACTCAGCGACCACGCGAGGGAGCCCCCTTCCTCGGCGTACCGCTGCCGATCAAGGACCTCACGCGCCCGAGCATTGCGCTGGGCTCAAGCTCGAGCGAGCGGCGCGACATAGCGTAGGAACGGCTCGATCTCCAGGGCGCGTCCGGTCGCCTGCTCGACCAGCGCCATCGTGTCCAGTCGACGTCCGTGGCGGTGCACCCGCTGCGCCAGCCAGCCCTGGATCGCAGCCACCTCGCCGCTGCGCAGGCTCTGCTCCTGCGATCCCAGCTCGACCTCCAGCGTCTCCCACAGTTGTGCAGCGATCAGGCACCCGAGTGCATAGCTGGGAAAGTAGCCAAAGCTCCCCGCCCCCCAGTGCACGTCCTGCAGGCAGCCAAGCGCGTCGGAGGACACCTCCACACCGAGCAGACTGCGCATGCCCTCACGCCACGCGTCCGGCAGCTCGGCCACCGCGAGGTGGCCCTCGATCAGGGCCAGCTCCAGCTCGAAGCGCAAGATGATGTGCAGCGGGTAGGTGAGCGGGTCGGCAGACACGCGGATCGGCCCGGGCTCGACGCCGACAAGCGTGGCGTGCAGATCCGCCGGTGCGACCGCGAAGCCCGCCGCCCCCAGCTCGCCGGCGAGCACCTCGGCGAACGCGGGGCTGCGTGCCACGTGGTTCTCCCACAGCTTGCTCTGAGACTCGTGGATCGACATCGAGGTGCCGCAGCCGAGGTTGGTCCGCGCCAGCAGCGGGTCGATCTGGCGCTCGTAGAGCGCGTGGCCGTACTCGTGCAACGAACTCAGCAAAGACTCGACCTCGCCGTCGCTGTAGCGGGTGGTCACGCGCGTGTCGCGGCGGTCCATCCAGGCTGTGAAGGGATGCGCCGAGACGTCGACTCGCCAGCTGGCCGAATCCACGCCCACGCGCCGCAGCGTCGCCTCCACTGCCGCTTGCTGCGCGCCCACCGGCACCTGCAGATCCTTGCCCGGTGAGCGTAGCTGTGCGTCTGGCACCAGTGGCTGGAGCGCCCCCGCCAGGGTCCCGAACACGCGCCGCAGCTGCTCGGTGCCCAGCCCGAAGTCGTAGTCGGCGAGCAGCCCGTCGTAGGGGCTCTGGTCGCCTTCGGCCACGCACTGCCCATAGGCTCTCGCCAGCTCAACGTTGCGCTCCAGTGCGGGCGCGAAACCGGCGAAGTCATCTTCTTGGCGCGCCAGCTGCCAGCGCTCCTGGCCGTCGGTGCTCGCCCGTGCAAGCTCGGCCGCCAGCTCGTCGGGCACGCGCCGGGCCCGCTCCCAGTCGCGCCGCGCCAAGCGCACGATGTCGCTGTCGAGCTGATCGAGCGCCGAGACCTCGAGCTCGGCGAGCCACGCGCCGATCTCCGCCGCGGTCGCGCGCTCGTGTGTCAGTCGAGCGAGCGTGCCGAGCTGCTGTGCCCGGCCGGAGGCGCCCTCAGGGGGCATCGTCACCAGCTGGTCCCAGCTCAGGAGCATCTCCACCGAGGCCAGATCGGAAAGCTCGGCCAGACGGTCGCGCAGCCTCTGCAAGGTGTCCATCCGCAGAGCGTATTTGCCGCGAGCGCCGGAGGTCATGCGACCGGCCCCCAAGCCTCCCAGCTCGTCAGCCGCGATATATCGTCGCCGGCGTTCCCGGTCCTATCCGCTTCGCCAGCCAGTCGATACTCGCGGTATCCAGGCGCACGCAGCCGTGCGATTCGGCGCTCCCGAGCGTACCCCCGAGCCCGTCGCGCCCATGCAACGCGATCTGCCCAGGGCCTCCTTCGAATTCCTGCAGCGCGTCCGAGCGGGCGCTCAGGGCAAGCGCGAACGGGCCGCCGAGCTCACCCGGATACATCTGCAGCGTCTCCTCGACGAAGAAGCTCCCGGTCGGGGTGGGCGTGGATGGCTTGCCGACCACAGCGCTGAAGCTCCGCAGCACCCGGCCGGAGCGATACACACGTACCCTCCGAGCCGCGAGGTCGATCGTCAGGTGCCAGCTCGTCTGCAGCGACCTCGTGCCCTGCTGGGCGATCCAGCCGCTCGAGCCGTTGGGACGCCCCGGGAGCATCACGTGCAGCCAGGGGATGCCGCCGGGCCCCACGCGGCGCCCGATCACCGGCAGCGTGGTCGACTCGCCTGTGATCGGTCGCTGAGCCGGGATATTGGTGAGAATCGAAGCCCCCGAGCGCGGGCCGCTGCGGGCCAGATGAGCGCTGAGCAGTTGCGCGAGCGGCTGGCTCGCCGCGATGCCTCCGCGCTTCGCGGCGCTAGCGCCGCTGGGCTCCCCCACCGCGAGGAGCATGATCGCCCCGGCGATCGCCAGGACGAACAGACGCCCAACGTGACACCGCGCCACCAGCGTGGAGCTCTTGACGCTTCGCATGCGCAGCGGACTGGAATCGATCCTCACGAGATTGGGATCGGCCGGACCGGGAGACGCTGGCTCCCGGTCCGGGCGAGGGCTCTCAGCCGGTGAAGGCCGCCCGATGGGTGGGGCTTGCCGGACGGGCAGGCGAGCGTCGTTCAGCTGCCCGGCGTCGACGACGTGCCGCCGCGCGTCGAGCCGCGCGACGAGCCGCGGCTCGCTTGGCGGCGCGTCGGGCCGAGGCGCGCTGAGCGCTGGTGACAGTGCTCCGCGATCCGATTGCGGGAAGCGGCGCCGCCACCAGGCTCGGCGCGAGCACCGGAGTGGTGGCGGTGGTGGTGGTGGTGGAGGAGGAGGAGGAGGAGGTTGGCGCCGTGGTGCTTTTGAGGCTTTCGGCGATCGCCTGGGTTTCGCCCAGCGACGTGGTTTCGGCCGGTGTGGTCGTTTCCGTGGTACCGGCTTCACAGCTGGATGTGGTGATCGTGTTCGTGTCGAGGTTCACAGCGGCTGTACTTGCGAGCAGCCGGCCATGGATCGTGGCAGCGGTGTTGGCGGTGATCGTTTCCGCGGCCATGACCGTGCCTACGAAGCGCGTACCCGTTCCGAGCGTGGCGGAGGAGCCCACCTGCCAGAAGACGTTGCAGGCCTGGGCGCCGTTGATCAGGTTCACGGTCGTGTTCGAGCCCGTGATCAGGGTCGTGCCGATCTGGAAGATGAAGACCGCGTTGGGATCGCCCTGGGCGTCGAGCGTGACGCTCCCCGAAGAGAGCAGCAGCGAGCTGCTTGCGGTGCGCACGCCCGGCAGGAAGGTCTGACCCGCGAGCTCCGTGCCGGCCGAGCCGTTGCTCGGGCGAGAAGCGGCGTCGCTGTAGGCGGTCGTGAGCGCGTTCTTGGCACCGATCGCAACCGCGTCATCGACGTGGGTCGCGCCGAGCACGTGCGGCGCGCCGGTGACAGACGATCCAGGGCTCAAGCCGAGGTCTCCGAACATGGTGGTGGGGCCGGTGTTGGTGACCGTGGAGCCGCCCAGCACCGAGAAGCTCGCCGCCGTCCCCAGCCCTACGGTAGCGGTGGCGGCCGAGGCGCTGGCTGCAAAGAAGAGGGCTGAGATCAGGCCGAGCGCGAGCGCGCCGAGCCGGGCCGACCTCGAGACGTGAGATGCGGGACGCCGGATTGATGCGGGACGCCGGATTGCTGCGAGGGAGGCGCGCGCAGGCGACTCGATCTGTGGGACGCCAGCTTGCATAGGCGTCTCCTGACTGCGGCGTCTAGCGCCGCCCTATAGGGGGATACGCTCCCCGGTCTCTTCGACCTAGAACATAACCCGACGCTTTCAGCGTCGCGCGTGAGCCCTACAGCCGATGTTAGGTCATCCGTCTATTGCCATCCGGGCGTGCTAACGCCGCGGAAGCGGGCCATGGCCGCGTCGGCGCGACGCCGGACGGGAGGCAGCGCGTCTGCGAGCGGGCTGCTCGTGCGCAGGCTGCGACGGCGCGAAAGGCTCAGCGGCGGGCCGCGCCGTGAGCTCGTGGCGAGAGGAGACGTCGAGCTTCCGGAAGATGTTGCGTGCGTGGGTTCGGACCGTCTCGACGCCCACATGCAACTCGAGCGCGATCTCGGCGTTGGAGCGGCCTTGCTGTAGGAGCGCCAGGACCTCGAGCTCGCGCGGGGTCAAGAGCGCTTGACCGCTCCCCGGATCGCTCTGGCCGCCGTGCGTGCGCGCCGTCACCTGCATGCCGCGGGAAGCGAGGTAGATGGCGTTCAGCAGGTCTCGCGCTTGGGTGTCGCGGCCCAGATAGGCGCTTGCGCCGAGCGCGAGAGCCTGCGCGCACTCGGCCGCCGATGTGTCGCTTGCGATCAGCACCAGGCGCGTCTCGGGATGGGCGTGCGTTAGCTCACGTACCTCCGCCGGCTCGAGCAGCTGGTGTGCGTTGAGCACCGCCACATCCGGGCGGTGCCCCTGCAACACCACGGAGATGCGTCCGTGCTCCACGTCGGCCGCCACGACCTCGAGATTCGGATCGCCGTCGAGCAGCTTTCGCAGTCCGCCCGCAAGCAGATCATCGAAGCGCGCGAGCACGACCGTTATTGGCTCTCGTGTGGGCAAGGTGATCCACGGCGCCCCAGGGCGCTCGAGTACTCATCGACAGCAAGGCGCCGAAGGGTGAGGGCGTCTCCTCCGAAGCTACCGCAGCGGCTCCCCCGAAGCTACCCCCAAAAGAGGAGCTTCCAGGTGCCTGCGCTGGACGAGCATCCTCTACATGAAGCGCCTACTCCCCTTGGCAGTCCTCGCCGCGAGCCTGTCGCTCGCAGCTAGCGCCGAGGCCCAGCCCCATCGCGTGACTCACGCCCGAGCCCAGGCCAACGCCCGCAGAGCATCGGCGCAGCGCCTCAACGCAAGGCTCGCGGCCGATCCAGCTTCGCTGGCCCTTACGGTGGCCGAGCGCTACTGGGCAGCGGTGCCGTGCGGCGGGCAGCTCACGATCCTCGCCGAGCGCTCCGTTCCGGGCGGCCTGGAACCCAGCACCGACGGATGGGTCACATTCGACTCCTCGCTGGGAGCCAACGACCTCCAGGCGCCGGCGAGCACCTACACGCAATGCACGATCTCACTCGCCCTCTGGCAGTGGCCCACCGCGAGCGCGATGAGGGACGACTGGAACATGTTCTGCCTGACCGTCGTGCATGAGCTGGGACACCTGCTCGGCCATCCTCACTCGCTCGTGCCAGGCAGCGTGATGGCGCCCGTGTTCGTCAACGAAGCGAACGTGCCCGCGATCTGCAGGGCTGTCAAGCTCTGAGCAGCTCAGCTTGCGGGAGCCATCGGGCGGCGAGCGATTGGTACGGTGCAGCGAACCATCGGTCCGCGTCGGCCGCCAACGGGAGGAGCCCAGATGGTCAAGGAGTTCAAGGCGTTCCTGCTCAGGGGCAACGTCGTAGATCTAGCGGTCGGAGTCGTGATCGGAGTCGTCTTCGGGACGCTCGTGACGGCTCTCGTGCGCGACCTCATCACCCCGATCATCGCGGTGTTCGTCGGCAAGCCGAGCTTCTCGAGCCTGTCGTTCTCGATCAACCACAGCACCTTTCACTACGGCGACTTCATCAACGCGCTCGTCGCCTTCCTCTCGACCAGCGCAGCGGTCTTCTTCTTCGTGGTCAAGCCCGTCAACGCGCTGATGGCCCGCCGCAAGACCGGCGTCGACGTCGAGTCCGAAACCCGCCCGTGCTCGGAGTGCATGAGTGAGATTCCCCGCAAGGCGCGAAGGTGTGCCTTCTGCGCCTCGCCGCAGCTCGGCGCCGTTAGCTAGGTGCCCGATTTCTTCGTCCACGAGCTGCGGGTCCGCTACGGCGAGTGCGACCCGCAGGGCATCGTGTTCAACGCCAACTACCTGCTCTATTTCGACGTCGCCTTCACCGAGATGTGGCGCGTGGCGCTGGGACCGTGGCAGCAGCTGCTCGACCACGGTGTCGACGCGGTCGTGGCAGAGGCGAACCTCAGGTTTCGAGCACCTGCGCGCTTCGACGAGGTGCTGCAGCTCAACACCCGCGTGACGCGCCTGGGCACCACCGCGATCACGACGGAGCTCGATGTGATGCGAGGCCACGAGCTGCTCGTCCAGGGAGTGCTGCGGCACGTGTGCGTGGCGAGCGACACCCTGCGCAAGACGAAGGTGCCGGAGTGGGTGCGCGACGGCCTGCAGCGCTTTCTGCAGCCAGACGCCGTCACCGGCTGACGTTTTATCCGCAAGGTGCGGAAAGGGCCTCGCGGCCCCCTTGCAATCGACCGACACGGCTTCTACCGTCTCCCCAGACGCGGTTCAGAGCCGTCAAGAGCGAGGCCACCGAGGTGTGAGGCCGCGCCACCCGCCCAAAGGCCCTCGGGCCGGAGGGACCGGGTTCCTCACACGGCTCGGGACCGCGTCGCTTTTCGTTCTGCTTGCCTGCGCCGCCCGCGTGGCGACGGGCCGTTTGCGTTGGGAACCGCCGGCCCTTACAGATCTCCCACGGAGCCTTTATGCGGCCGTGATGAGAAGCGTCTCTGATACGGGTCCAGGCGGCTCGTTCGGCCGCTCCCCTCGAGGCAAAGGACGAAAAAGACGATGGCAATCCTGTCGGGGCGCCCGCGCAAACAGATCGCCGTGCGCCTGCTTGGCGCAGGCGTGATCGCCGTGATCGTCGTGTTCCTGCTCGTCTACTTCGTGCTGTTCCCAACCTCTTCCCCCAAACCGTTCAAGCTCGGTGCCTCGACCGCGACCTCGGCCGCGTCGGGCTCCAGCGCGACCAGCTCGAGCTCATCGTCGTCGACGACCGCTCTGAACGGCAGCTGGAAGATCGCCAGCGGCTCTCAGGCCGGCTATCGCGTGCGCGAGAAGCTCGCCTTCCTGCCCGCTCAGAGCGACGCGGTCGGGCGTACCTCGCAGATCACCGGCGCTGCCACGATCAGCGAATCGGGGGGCACGATCAAGATCGCCGCCGCGAACTTCAGCGTGGCCGTCAACACGCTCAAAAGCGACAAATCGATGCGCGATGAAAGAATCCACTCGATCGGCCTGGAAAGTGACCGCTATCCGACCGCGAGCTTCGTGCTCCTGACGCCGCTGAGCGTCTCGGCGGCCGCGATCAAGGGTCAAGTCGCGCACCTGTCGCTGACCGGCACCTTCACCATTCACGGCGTCGCGAAGAAGGAGACGCTGCCTGTCGAACTGAGCCTCTCCGGCTCCACGCTCGAGGCGGTCGGGGCGCTGAGCTTCCCGTGGAGCGAATTCGGCATGACCGCGCCCAGCGTGGGTGGTTTTGTCAACGTGACCGGAAAAGCAACGATGGAATTCGACCTGCGCCTGCGGCGGGCCTAGGCCGACCCGGCGCGCCCCGCCAGCAGGGTTCGAAGCGGACCCCGTTGAGCGCCAGGTTGAAACGGGCCCCCATGATGCCGGCCGCGTTGTCGGCCGCGCAGAACTGCTTTGGCTGACGCTGATACTCGGCGTTGAGCACCGGCTTGCCAGCCGACAGATAGACGTCGAAGTTCGCGCATTCGCGGTATTGGTTGCACTGCTCGCTCAACGCCCCGTCGAAGTATGGCTCGAGCGTGGTGCTCTGTTCGCTGTCGTTCTTCTGCAGTACCGCCATTCCCAGCGTGTGCGCCTCGGTCGCCACCCACTCGTTGAAGATCAGCTGCTGGCGGGCGCTGATCGGAAAGCCGGAGCGGTTGGCATAAGCTTCGATGTTGTCGGGCTCGACCGCGTCGAAGCCCTTTTCACGACAGATCTGAAAGCGCGCAGCCATGATCGGCTCGACGATCCGCAGGCGGCGAATGTCCAGCCACCTCTCGCCCGGCCAGCCGTTGGAGCGGCCGAGCACCGAGGCCGGGAACGACGAGTAGTCGAGACGAAAGCTCTCCGCCGTGCCCACATCCACGTAACAGATCACGTGCTTGCCTTCGGCGTGCAGGCTGGCGACCTCGGCTGCGCTCGTTTCGAAGGCGTCGACATCGTAGGCGGCCACGGGCTGGGCGTTGTCGATCGCGCCCTGCAACTGCCAGTACCAGGTCAGCTGCTGCGGTGGCGTCCACCAACCAGCAGCTGCTGCGCCGTTGCCTGCGCTCACGACGAACACGAGACCGACGAGTGCCACAGCGAAAGCGCAGGCGCTGCGCCTGCGCAGGCTCTTCCCCGGGACCAGCTTCATGGGGTTGATCTTAGAGGCAAGACTCGCTGAGCAACTCTCAGCAAGCTCTCAGGTTTTTCAGCGGTTACCCTGAGACGGCGCGGTGAAGCTGGTCACCTCGCCGCAACAACGAGCAAGCAGATCATGCGCTCCTCTCCTCCACTCCCCCGCCCCCGATGACCGACAACGGCGACATCAATCGCGTGCTCGTCGTCGACGACGAGCCGAACCTCGTGGAGGTGCTGAGCATGGCCCTGCGCTTTCAGGGCTTCGCGGTGGAGACGGCTGGCACCGGACGCGAGGCGCTCGCGGCCGTTGCAAGCTTCAAACCCCACCTGATGGTCCTCGACGTGATGCTTCCCGACATGGAAGGCTTCGATGTCGCCAGCCGTCTCGGCGCTCAGCGCACCGGAGTGCCGATCATCTTCCTGACCGCCCGCGACGCGACCGAGGACAAGATCCGTGGGCTCAGCGGCGGCGGCGATGACTACATGACCAAGCCTTTCAGCCTCGAGGAGCTGGTGGCGAGGATCCGCACGATCCTCCGGCGCACCGGCCAGGCCGCGGCCGAGTCCGGCCGCCTCGTGTTCGAGGATCTCGAGCTCGACGAGGAGTCGCGTGAGGTGACCCGAGCAGGCGAGTCGATCGAGCTGACGGCGACCGAATACCGGCTGTTGCGCTACCTGATGCTCAACCCGCGCAGGGTGATGACCCGCGCGCAGCTGCTCGATCACGTCTGGAACTACGACTTCGGCGGAGATGGGCGTGTGCTCGAGACCTACATCAGCTACCTGCGCAAGAAGCTCGACGCCCATGGGCCATCGTTGATCAGGACCGTGCGCGGGGTCGGATACGCGCTGCAGGCGCCTCGTTCCTGATGGCGTCGCTACGCGCTCGTGTCCTCGCGAGCGTGCTGGTGCTCGCAGCCGCCGGGCTGGTGTTGCTCGGCGGAGTGACCTACTTCGAGCAGCGCTCGTTCCTGGAAGGCCGAATCGACCAGTTGGTGCGCGGTGCCGGCGCCGCGGTCTCCCAGGCGCTTGACAGCGCCGGCTTCAGGCCCGCCGACGGCGACAGCAGCGTGCAGGACAACAAAGAAGAAAGCTCGCGCAACGAAGGCGAGCACCAGGGCCCCGCGGGCGGGCTCAATCTTCCGCCCGGCACTTACGGGCAGCGCCGCGACGGCGCGGACAAAGTGATTGGCAGCCTGCCCTTCTCCTATGGCCAGGCGGCGCCCCCCGCACCGAAGCTCCCAGCGCATGTGGTCCTCAACAAGCTGTTCACGGTCGATTCGGTGGGCTCTTCCGGCCTGCGCTACCGGGTCTTCGCACGCCGTGATCCGGAGGATCCGGGCATCACCCTGGTCGCCGTGCCGCTGAGCGAAGTCGATCAGACGCTGAAGCGACTGCTGCTGGTCGAGGGGCTGGTGATCGCCGGCGTTCTCGCCGCGCTCGGGATAACCGCCTTCTTCGTCGTGCGCCTGGGCCTGCGGCCACTCGACCGGATGGAGGTCACGGCCGGAGCGATCGCCGCCGGTGAGCTCTCGCGGCGGGTCAGTCCCGCGACCTCGAGCACCGAGGTCGGCAGGCTGGGGCTCGCGCTGAACGCAATGCTCGACCGCCTAGAGCGCGCGTTCGCCGAACGCCAGGCCAGCGAGGATCACCTGCGCCAGTTCCTGGCCGACGCCTCGCACGAGCTGCGCACGCCGCTGGCTTCGATCCGTGGCTATGCCGAGCTGTTTCGCATGGGCGCCGCGAGCGACAAGGCCGGCACCGCGATGGCGATGCGACGGATCGAGGACGAGTCCACGCGCATGGGCGTGCTCGTCGAGGATCTGCTGACGCTGGCGCGGCTGGATGAAGCGCCGGAGCTCAGGCACGCGCCGGTCGACCTGTCGGTGCTCGCCCGCGATGCCATGCTCGACGCGGAAGCGACCGCCCCAGAGCGGGCGATCGAGCTGAGCGCCCCGGTCAAAGCGGTCGTCTCAGGCGACGCGCACGCCCTGCGTCAGGTGCTTGCGAATCTGATGCGCAACGCCCTCGTTCACACGCCCGAAGGCACGCCGATCGAGGTGAGCGTACGCCAGAGCGGCGACTCGGTCACGCTCACCGTGCGCGACCATGGACCGGGGCTTCCCGACACAGCACAGGAGCAGCTCTTCGGGCGCTTCTGGCGCGCCGAGGGCGGGCGCGAGCGGGGTAAGGCGGGAGCCGGCCTCGGCCTTGCGATCGTGCGCGGACTGATCGAGGCCCACCACGGCCGTATCAGCGCACACAACGCCCCAGGCGGCGGCGCGGCCTTCATCGTCACGCTACCCATCTCAGCCCCCGAAGCGCCCTCGAACAACGGTGCCTGAAATGCAATAGGGGTCTCAGGGATATCTCAGCCAAAGGCCACAGTCGGCTGAGGGTGGCACTCGATACTCGCTTCCAGTAACCGAGAGCGAACCGAAAGGCCCCCCAATGTCCCTCCCGCTAGCCATCGCCGTCATCGTCCTTCTCGACGCCGCCCTGCTCGGGCTACTCGTGTTCGTGATGTCCCACGCGAGCCGCCTGACCCCGCACGCCGCTTCGGCCGGGTCGAGCATCGAGCGCCGCACACCCGCCGCAACGAGGGTCGCAATCCAGCCGGCCCATCCGAGCAAGCGTGCAGGACGCATCTCGACGCCTGCCGTCACCGCCCGCTCCTAGGGCAGCGCAACCCGGGGCGACACCGCCGAGCGCCAGCCCGGCCTCCGCGGTGTCGCCCGCCGTCACGCTCTTAGCATGTGCTTACCCACAGGTTAAACCCGCTTCAGGGGCCGCGGCCAAGCTCAGTGTCCACTCCCATCCACGGAGGTCGAGCATGCGCCACCCAATGACGGTCTCATTTCTCTCTGCAGTCCTCGGTGGCGTCGCCGCTGCGCTAGTGGTGGCGCTCGCACATCCTTTCACAGCGCACACGACCATTGTCAAGAGGCCTCGGGCCGGGAGCACCGCCCTCACCAGCAGGGTGAAGGTCAGCAGTGCGCTCACGCCGCGTCAGATCTACGAACGCGACGCCCCCGGAGTGGTCGCGATCCGCGCGACGTCGAGTAGCTCGGACAGCGGCTCGGGGATCGTGCTCGCCGGCAACGGCCTGATACTCACCAACGAGCACGTGGTCGAAGGCGCGGCCAGGATCACCGTTGCACTCGATGGCGAAAGCGGACACACGCGCGCGGCCACGCTGATCGCCGCCGACAAGCCGTTGGACCTCGCGCTGGTGAAGATCGACGCCAGCGGGCTGACGCTGCATCCACTCACGCTAGGCGAATCGGCGACCACGCAGATCGGCGACAGCGCCTATGCGATCGGAAACCCGTTCGGGTTGAACTGGACGCTCACCACCGGCATCGTCTCGGCGCTCAATCGCCAGATCAAAGCGCCAGACGGAGCCACCGTCTCACACGTCATCCAGACGGACGCCGCGCTCAACCCCGGCAACTCCGGGGGCCCCCTGATCGACTCCACGGGAGCCGTCATCGGCGTCAACTCTCAGATCATCTCCGGCTCGAGCAGCGCCGGCGGCCAGGGCGGCTCGAGCGGCGTCGGCTTTGCGATCTCGAGCGACACCGTCAAGGCATTCGTGCAGCGGTTCGGTGGCTAGCTCCCGCCAGTACGGCGCGACGCGCCGCTACCGAGAAGTCTGTCGAACCGCTCAGGCGCCTCACAGCGTGCTCACAGGAAACGGAGCTTTGATGTAGCCATGCTCACCTCGCAGCTCAACCTCCTCGCCACCACAACGGGCCCGCACATCTTCTGGATCACGAGCCGCGCCGCGGGCATCGCCGCGCTGATCCTGTCCAGTATCTCGGTCTGTGTCGGCCTGCTGATGGGTGGACGCCTGGTCAAGCGCAAGGGTGCCGACATGCGAGTGCTACACGAGGCGCTGTCACTCGCCACCCTCGCTGCGCTGGTCGTCCACGGGCTGACCCTGATCGGCGACAGCTTCCTGCACCCGAGCCTCGCCGACGTCGCCGTGCCGTTCCTCAGCGGCTACAAGACATTCTGGACGAGCATGGGGATCGTCGCCTTCTGGGCGCTGGCACTGCTCGCTCTCTCTTACTACGCCCGGACCAAGATCGGCGTGCAGCGCTGGCGCAAGCTTCACCGTTTCACCGCGCTGGCCTGGATCCTCGGGATCGCGCACTCCCTCGGCGAGGGAACCGACGCGGGACAGGCGTGGTTCTTGGCGATGACCGTGATCGTGGTCGCACCCCCACTCGCCCTACTTGTGGTCCGGATGACGCGCCGCCCGCAAACGCCCCAGCCGCCGGTCGCTACGAGGGCTCCCGCCCGCTCAGACTTCTCTCAGGCGCACACCAGCTGACTCAGATGCGCCTCGACGACACTGGTGAAAGCCCCTACCCCCCGCAAAGCCCGATTGGATAACAAATGAACTCAGAGCACATACCACCACGAAGCTCTCCTCCCCGAACCCGCGAGCAGCTTGACCCCAAGCGGCTCGCAGAGAGTCGTCGCGAGGCCATGCGCCGTCGCGCGCGCACCGTGCGGCGATCGGTCACGGGGCTCGCTCTCGCCCTGTTCACCGCGGCGTTCCTCGCCGTCTACGTGCAGTTGGCCTCCGGTCACGACCCCGCTCTGAGCGCAGCCGCCACACGCAAAAGCAGTGCGGCAACCACGCTCGTGGCGAGTGCTACCTCCAGCGGCAAGAAAGCCACCAAGAGCGCGGCCACCAAAGCCGAAGCGCCCAAGGCCAGCGAAGAAACCAGCACAAGCTCCAGTGGCGAATCCACGAGTGAAGAATCCTCCGCTTCCTCGAGCAACGGTGAATCGAGCAAATCCGCCTCCACGGTGACGACCTCGCAATCGTGATGGACGGGCACGAGCAAAGCGCGACGTTCGAGTGCTTCGGGTCCACCTGCACCATCCTGGTAAGCGGCGACACGACCGAGCGCACAGCCGGCGAGTCTGTGGCGCTTGCCCGACGCCGGCTGCTCGATTGGCATCAGAGCTTCTCCCGCTTCATCCCCGACAGCGAGCTCTCCCGCCTCAACCGCGACCCGCGCAGCGTCGTCCCGGTGAGCCCGATGATGGCGCGCTTCGCGCAGGCGGTGCTCGAAGCCGCAGCGATGACGGGCGGGCTCGTCGATGCGACGCTCGTGAGCGAGATCGAGGCCGCCGGCTACCGCGCGGACATCCGCCACCCGCTGGCGCTGCCGATGGCGTTGAAGCTCGCCTCGCTCCGCGCCCCCGGCGCCCCAGCGGCCAGTGCGAGGTGGGGCGAGATCGACGTGGACCTCGCCGGCGCCACGATCACGCGGCCCCCGGGGCTGAAGCTCGACAGCGGCGGCCTGGCCAAGGGCCTGTTCGCAGACGAGCTCGCGTATGAGCTCGGTGTTCACTCCGCCTTCGCCATCAACTGCGGCGGCGATCTGGCGGTTGGAGGCACAGCTCGGGTGACGCGCCCGATCAAGGTCGAAAGCCCGTTCGACGGGCGAACCCTGCATACCTTCGAGCTTCCCCGCACCGGGGTGGCCACGAGCGGCATCGGGCGGCGCAGCTGGATGGATGCAGGCGGGCGCCCCGCCCACCACCTGCTCGACCCGGCCACCGGCAGGCCGGCCTACACCGGGGTCGTCCAAGTGACAGCCCTGGCTCCGAGCGCCCTACTCGCCGAGATCCACGCGAAGGCGGCGATCCTCAGCGGCCCTCGCCTGGCGCCCGCGCGGCTGCCCCACGGCGGCGTGATCGTCTTCGACGACTGCTCGCACCAGGTCGTCGCGCCGCCCCCCGTTATCACCCTCACCGATCTCTCAGCGCACACACACCGCCGTTCGCGCTCGCACGCACACCATGTGTGACATCCGCATACCCAATCCCAGACGCCGAGGCTCCAGACAATGAGCACACTCACCCCCCACATCCAAGATCGAAGCACCCAGCTCCACCCTCCACTCGCAGTCGCACGCCGGTCCTCCGCGATCGCAGGCGCCCAAACCGACGTCGAGATCGTGCTTCCCGTCCACAACGAGCAGCACATACTCGAGGCGAGCGTTCGTCGCCTGCACGATTACCTCAACGAGCAGTTCGCTTTCCCTGTCCAAATCACGATCGCCGACAACGCCAGCACCGACGCCACGCTCGAAGTCGCGCAGGCCCTGGCCGCCGAGCTCCCTCGGGTCGACGTGCTGCACCTCGATCAGAAGGGCCGTGGCCGTGCGCTGCGCGCCGCCTGGAGGCGCAGTGAAGCAGACGTGGTGGCATATATGGATGTGGATCTCTCGACCGATCTCACAGCGATACCCGGGCTGCTCGTGCCGTTGCTCGAGGGCCGCGGTGACATCTCGATCGGCACGCGGCTCGCGCCCGGCTCGCAGGTGACGCGCGGGCTCAAGCGCGAGCTGATCTCACGCTCCTACAACCTGCTGCTGCACCTGCTGCTGGGCGTCACCTTCTCCGACGCACAGTGCGGCTTCAAGGCAGCCCGCCGCGAGCTGATCGAGCCGCTGCTCGAGCGGATCGAGGACGACTCGTGGTTCTTCGACACCGAGCTGCTGTATCTGGCCCAGCGCAGCAAGCTGGCGATTCACGAGGTGCCGGTGCGCTGGGTCGATGACCCGGACTCACGCGTGGACATCATTGCCACCGCCCGCGAGGACATGCGCGGCATCATGCGCCTGCGCGCCGCTGCGCGCGCTCAGCGTGCCGTGGCTTCCGTCGCGGGCTCGCCGTTGGCGAGCCGCTCCGCGCCAGGCAGTGCTCGCGGCCCGCGTACGCTGAGCGCAGCCGCGATCGCCGCGGCGAGGAGCCCGGAAGCGATCCAGAACGCGAGGTGATAGCCGCCGGTGAGCGCGCCGGCGCTCGTTTCGCCCTGCGCACTCAGATGCGCGCTGCGTGAAGCCGACAACGTCGCGAGCACGGCCAGCCCGAGCGCCCCTCCGACCTGCGCGGTGGTGTTGAACAGACCCGAGGCCAGGCCCGCATCCGCCGGAGTGGAAGCCGCGACATCGCCAGGCCCATCAGCGCCGGGAAGCAGACCCCGGCGCCGCTGCCGAGGAGCAGCATCGTAGGCAGCCCGCCGGTCAGGTAGGTGCTGTGAACGGGCGCAAGCGCGAGCAGGGCGAGTCCCGCTCCGATCGGCACGAGCCCTGCCACCAGCGTGCGACGCGCGCCGAGGCGCGTCAGCATACGCTCCGAGTAACGGATCGAGAGTGCCCCGGGGAATCGGGAGCCGTGGCCGTGGCCGTGGCCGTGGCCGTGGGCGACGGCGAGGACGAGGACGAGGACGAGGACGAGGACGAGCTCATACGCTCTCGGCCCGGCGCTCGAGATGGGCCTTCAGCCCGTCGAGCAACGCCGCCGTGCCGTGCTCGCGCTCAGCCGGCGTGTCGTGTCCATCCAGGAAGACCCCCTGCTCGGTGAAGGTCAGCCGCGTCGCATTCGCTGCGGGCTCGAACTCGACCGTCGCGAGCGAGACCGAGATGCGTGTGTGGTCGCGATGCATCTCATAGGCGTAGACGATCCGCCGATCGGGAACGATGTCGTGGTAGCGAGCGTCGAAGGTGTAGAGCGACCCGCCGGGGCCGAGGACGGCGAGATGCTCGCTACCCGCGACCTCGAACTGGAGCGAGTGCTCGGCCTTGCTCGCCTCCCCAGCAGGACCGAACCAACTGGCCTTGGCACGCGGATCGGCCCAGGCGGCGAAGACGCGCGCTGGGCGCGCATCGTAAATACGCTCGATGACGAAGGTGGCGTGGCTGGTCGATCGCTCGCTCACGGGCTAGCTCCTATGTTCGTGGTTCGTCGGGGTTCTCGGCGAGGTATTCACCGAGCCTGTCCAGGCGCTCTTCCCAGCTCTTGCGCCGCGCGGCGACCCAGTCCTCGGTCCGGCGCAGCGCGGTTGGCTCGATGCGACAGGTGCGCACGCGCCCAACCTTCTTCGAGCGCACGAGGCCGCTGTCCTCGAGTACTTGCAGATGCTGCACCACCGCCGGGAGTGACATCGGCAGCGGACGCGCCAGCTCGCTCACCGACGCAGGGCTGCGACACAGCCGATCGACGATCGTGCGTCGCGTCGGATCGGCCAGCGCGGCGAACAGGAGATCGACGGCCGGTGGTGGGGTGACGGGACCGAATTGGTTAAGCACTTACTTAACTATGCCATACTCGACAGGAGATGCGGGCGCTCGTGCAGAGGGTCACTCGCGCGGGGGTGCGCGTCGAGGGCGAGCTGATCGCCGAGATCGGCGCAGGGCTGCTCGTGCTCCTCGGGGTCGCCCACGAGGACGACGAGGCCGCCGCCGAGCGTCTGGCCGCCAAGGTCCTTGCGCTGCGGGTCTTTCCGGACGCGGCCGGTCAGATGAACGAGGCGCTGGGAGAGCGTGAGATCCTGTGCGTGAGCCAGTTCACCCTCTACGGCGACGCCCGCCGTGGCAACCGCCCGAGCTTCACAGCGGCGGCTCATCCCGAGCACGCAGCGCCCCTGTATGACGTGTTCTGCGCGCGCTGCGCTGCCAAGCGCGGCATATTCGCAGCGAACATGGAAGTGGAGCTGGTAAACGACGGTCCGGTGACGCTGCTGCTGGAGCTATAGCTCCCACGCGTAGCTGCTCCGGCTGCTACGGCGCGGGCAGGCTACCGGCGATCGATTCGCCGCCCACCGTGCCCAGTACCTGGGCGGGGTCAGTCCCGGACGTCGTCCAGCTGGCGGTGAACACGCCACGCTTCAAGCCCTTACCGGTCGTGGTCAGGGAGGCCAGCGCCGCTTCGCGGTCGGCCGGAAGCGAGGCGGGCTGAAGCCTCACGGTGCCACTCACCTCGACGCCAGGGATCAGCTGGTCGTGATCGAGGGTCAGGACGCTGCCGCCCTGCGTGGCGAGCACGCTCCCACCTTCCAGCCCCCGATCGAAGCTCAGTTCGCTCGCGGAATGACGCGCCACTGCGTCACCGGCCGTGGCCACCGCCGCAGCGGCGAGACGCAATGCGATCGGCGAGCTGCCACTCCCGGGCGAAGGCGAGATCGGGGGCTCTTCGGCGAGCGCGCTCGGATACACACCGACGGTGTGTATCGGTGGCACGGCGGACGCACACGAGGTGTCCAGCGCGTCGAGCGCTTCGGGGTCGAGCACGAACTCCTGGATCAGCTGCGAACCACAGGCCGTATCCCCCTCCCCGACGACGTGCGTCGCGTTGGCCAGCTCGACGAAGCGGCTGTGGCCGCCGAGCTCGGCGAGGACTTTGGGGCTGTCGCGGGGCGGCGTCCAGGTGTCGAGTTCACCGCCGAGCACGAGCACGGGCAGCGTGCTGGGCAACAGCGGCAGCGTTCCCGTCGTCGGAGCTTGCGCGGCCGTCGGTGCGGGCCAGTCCAGGCAGGCGGTGTAGGCCTCGGTGTTCTGGTCCTGCTCGAGCCATTCGGTGGTGCTGAAGGGGCTGAAGGTCAATGCGGGCAGCGCCGCCTCGGCAGCGGCGAGCTGGGCCGCGCGGGTGGCCGGGCTGGCGCTCATGTCGAAGAGCTGCGGGTAGTCCAAACACGAGACCGCCAGGTACAGCTCGGCCGAGTATTCGTGCAGGGGGGCTCCGAAGTAGGACTCGTCTTCGATCAGGCGCTGCGCATACAGGCGCAGCAGCGGCGCGGAGTCGCCGTGTTCGAGTAGCGCCCGCGCCGAAGCGTCGAGCTCGCGGTAGATCTGCGGGTCGCCGGCCGCGTCGTTGAGCAAATCGACGAGGCCGATCCTGCTCATGCTCACGCGTTCCAGTTTTCCGCTTGGCCCGGGAACGACTCCCGCGGCGGGCAACGCTGCGGCCAGGGCGCCGATGCGAGCCCACGAGGAGCCGCCGGCGGCAGCGCAGGCCGGCGCGCGACTGCAGGCCGCGTTGAGGTTGGCCGGCATCGCCGCGGCGCTGCTGCGATACCAGGGGTCGAGGCCACTCGTCTCATAGGTCGAGTCGAGGGTCATGCTGCGCAGCAGCTTCGGAAAGCGCGAGGCGAACACCTGCGCGAAGAACGAGCCGTAGGAGTCCCCGTAGAGGTCGACCTTGGGCAGCTGCAGCGCCTCGATCACAGCTGCAAGGTCATCGGCGGCCGGTGCCGAGGTGAATAGATCCGAGGCGTGTACCCAACTGTGATCGGGATAGTGCCAGCGGTGGTTCAGCGCTTGCGCGCAGCCCGCGGCGGTCTGCTGGAAGGCTTCGGTTCCGGTCGGCCCGGAGAACCCCTGTAGCGCCGGGCAACTCAGCGGCGTGGAGGCGCCGGTGCCGCGGTTGTCGACCGCGAGCATGTTCCAGTGTTCCAGCAGTGCTCCGTACATCACGCTGTAGCCGCCCTGCACGGAGCCGATCGACGGGTAGCCGGGGCCGCCCTCGACCGGCACCACCGTGCCCGCTGCTGCGCCGTCGAGCGCAGCAGCGGCGGGATACCAGCGATAGGCGATCGAGATGTCCGGGCCGGCGCTGGCGCGATAGTCCAGCGGAACCTCCAGCCGTGCGCAGTAGGACAGCGGCGAGACACCGCAACGGGTGAGTGTCTGCGTGCCGAGCTTCAACCTCAGCGGAGCCGCGCTCGAAATCGCGGGCCACGCGGCGCAGGCGAGCAGCGCAGCTGTCACGAGCGTCGCCAGACGCACTCCCCACAACGCACTCCGATCGCCATGCTGGCTGCTTGTGACGCTCATGAGGTCCCCTGTCGTGCTGACTTCCCGCAGGCCTCTGAGTCTATTGGCGGGTTGACCCTTGGCGCTCTCCCGCCGCTCGAACAGGGAACATCCACCCATGGAGGAGAGCCGCGACGGGTCCACCCGCCACGACCGGCTGCTGCCGTGGATCGCAGCCGAGCGCGCTGTTCGTGCGGTCGTGCTCGTTGTCATCGGAGTCGTGCTCGTGACCCATCCGCACGCGAATTGGGCGAGCGAAATCACCACCTTCGTCCAACATCTCGGGCTGGACCCCAAGAGCAACTGGATTCAGCGGCTGATCGAGAAAGTGAGCAAGATCAGCTCCAACCGGGACGTGGTGTTCGGCGTGATCGCGCTGGCCTACGGCGTCCTCGAGGGCACCGAGGCGTATGGACTGTGGACACGTCGCCGCTGGGGCGAGTGGCTGACCGTGGTGGCCACCTCGCTGCTGTTCATCCCAGAGATCTGGGAGCTGACCAAAAGCGCCACGCTGCTGAAGCTGGGCGCGCTGCTGGTCAACATCGCAGTGGTCGCCTACCTGCTGTGGCGTCTGCGCCGCTCTAGGGCTCGACCGTGACGCCCTTCCAGAACGCGAAGCGGTCCTTGATCTCCGCGGCGGCGTCCTTCGGCTCGGGGTAGTACCAGGCCGCATCTGCGTTGAACTGGCCGTCGACCTGAACCGTCTTGTAGCTCGCCTCGCCCTTCCACGGACAGGTCGTGTGCGTGTCGCTCTCGATGAAGTACTCGCGGTTGATGCTCTCGGCCGGGAAGTACTGGTTGCTCTCCACCACCACTGTGTCATCGCTTTCGGCCAGCGTCGCTCCGTTCCAGGTCGCTTTCACGATGGCTCCTCTCGAGTCGAAGTTTGCTCTGTCCCCTGCAGCCTAGATGGTTGATTGCGCGTCCACGCACCGCCGGCCGCTCGCAGGCATGTCGAGCTCCAGCGCGCGCGGGCTCATCCGCCGCCGATGATCCGGCCGAGCTCCGCCGCGCCGATCCCCAGCACGACGCTGAGCAGGAGATTGGCCGCGAGCATCCGGTGCCTACCGTCCTCGGCGAGCGTGTAGGACTCCATCAGCCATGTCGAGAAGGTGGTGTAGGAGCCGATCACAGCCGTAGCCCCCAGCAGGTACGCGTTCCCGTGCAGGCCCACCCCGACAAGGATCCCGAGCACGAGCGTCCCGCTGAGGTTGACGACGAGCGTACCCAGGGGAAATGAACCGGTCGTCCTTGCCGAGACAAACCCGTGGAGCAGGAAGCGCACCACCGACGCGCCTCCCCCGAGCGCCCCCACCCCGACCCACAGCGCCAGGAAGCTCATCCAGGCCACCGCACACGCACGGCCAGCGTGCTCGCCAGGACGATCGCCGCCAGGCCGCCCGTGACGCTCGCCGTGCCATAGCCGAGAGCCAGCCCCCAGTCGCCGGCGTCGATCATCTTCAACAGCTCCACCATCATCGTGGAGAAGGTGCTCAGCGCGCCGCAGAATCCGCTCGCCAGGAACGAGCGCCGGTAGTCATACCGCGCAAGGCGCCCGCGCAGGCGGGTGACGATGTAGCCCAGCGCGAGTGCGGCTGTGATGTTCACTGCGAACGTGGCCCAAGGCCAACGATCGGCGGGCACCGCCAGCAGTTCGGCGAGCGCCGAGCGCGCCACTGCACCGAGGAACCCGCCGGCGAAGATCGCAGCGAGCTCCCGCCGATCCACGCGCATGGTCCGCGCGCCGATCGGCCCCACCCCTACATTGGCCTCGCCCACTGCTCTCGGTTCGGGTTCCACGACACGACCTCACTGATATTCGAGTGACGGTGACGTAGAAGCCATCAGCGGCCTGACCGCGGTTATGGAGCGGGCCTCATCGCTGCGCCAGCGAGCATAGCGAGCCCGACGCAGCGCTCCTGCACCGCCGCCTGCAGGCAGCATGACCGCGAACGGCTCGCCTGACGGTCGGCCGACCTGCTAGACCCCGCCGAATGGGTGCATCGGAGAACCCCCCGAGCCTCCCTTCGCACAGTGGGCGTCGCCGCGCCGGCATCGCTCTCACCGTTGTGCTGTTGGGCGCTCTGGTCGCCTTCGCGCTCTCGCGCCTGGACCTTGCCCGCATCGGCCACGCCCTGATCACGGCGACTCCCGGCTGGGTGGCGATGGCGCTCGTGCTGATGGCGCTGTCGCTCGTGATGCGATCGATCTCCTGGCACGCCGTGCTGCGCGCCGCGCTGCCCGACACCGCGATCCCACGCTGGCCCGTGGTCCGCGCGACGATGATCGGGGTGATGGGCTCAGCCGTCTTTCCCGGGCGAATCGGAGAGCCCTCGCGGGTGCTGGTGCTCTCGCGCAGGATCGAGGGATCCAACAGGACCCTGCTGCCGATCATCGCCGGCACGGTCTTCTCCCAGACGCTCATAAACCTGCTGGCACTAGCGATCCTCGCGGCCATCACCTTCACGAGCGTCCCACTCCTGCACGGTCATCTGACCGGCGTGGAGGCGGCGGTGGGAGGGCCGCTGTTGGTGTGCCTGCTCGTGGTCCTCGGCCCGCGACTGCTCGCGCTGGCCCGCCGCTCGCGCCACACGCGTGTGGCCGGTGCGGCCGACGCCGTCGGGCGCGCGCTGAGCCTGGCCCGCCGCGGGCTGACCGTGTTTGCCCGTCCCCGCTTTGGCGCGCTTGCGATCGCCTTTCAGCTGCTGGCCTGGGCGCTGCAGATGCTCGCCTGCTACATGGTCGTGCTCGCCCTCGGCCTGCACACAGGCCTAGTCTCGGCGGCCGCGATCCTGCTGGCCGTGAACGTCAGCGCGATCCTGCCCGCCACCCCTTCCAACGTGGGCGTCTTTCAGGCCGCCTGCCTGGTCGTGCTCGCGGCCTATGGCGTCGGCTCGGGGCCAGGTCTCGCCTATGGCATCATCCTGCAGGCGGTCGAGGTGCTGACCGCACTCGCTCTCGGCGTACCGGCGCTGCTCGGAGAGAACCTCAGCTGGCGCGACATCCGCTCAAGCGGAGCGCGCGCGGGCGAGTCAGCCGGCGAGGGCGCGCAGTGATTGACGCAGCGAGTGCGTCGTCTGCAGCACCGCTGTCGGCTCGTATCCGCAATGGGCCATGCAGTTCTCGCAGCGGGGGTCCTTGCCACGCCCGTACTGGCTCCAATCGGTTGTGTCGATCAGCTCCTGGTAGGTCTTGGTGTAGCCGTCGGCCATCAGGTAGCACGGGCGCTGCCAGCCGAACAGCGAGTAGCTCGGAATCCCCCAGGCGGTGCAATCGAATTCGGCCTTGCCCTCGAGGAAGTCCAGGAACAGCGGACTGTGGTTCAGACGCCACTTCTTGCGCCGGCCGCCCGCGAACGCCTCGCCGAATAGCTCGCGTGTCTGGGTCACGCCGAGGAAGTGCTCCTGGTCGGGCGCTTTCTCATAGGCGTAGGCGGGCGAGATCATCATCTCGTCGACTTCGAGGTCGTCGTTGAGGAAGTCGAGCACCTCGCGCACCGTCTTGGGCGAATCGTGGGTGAAGAAGGTGGTGTTGGTGGTAACCCGAAAGCCAGCCGCCTTCGCCGCCTTGATCGCCGAGACCGCCTTGTCGAAGACGCCATCGCGCTCGACCGACGCGTCATGGCGCTCACGTAGGCCGTCCATGTGGATCGCCCAGGAGAAATACGGGCTCGGCTTGAAGTTGGAGAGCTTCTTCTCCAGCAGCAACGCATTGGTGCATAGGTAGACGAACTTCTTGCGCTTGAGCAGTTCCGCCACGATCACGTGGATCTCAGGGTGGATCAGCGGCTCGCCGCCGGCGATCGAGACCATCGGCGTGCCGCTCTCCTCGATCGCCGCGATCGCCTGCTCGACGGGCATCCGCCGGCGCAACTCGTGCTCGGGGTGCTGGATCTTGCCGCAGCCCGAGCAGGCGAGGTTGCACTGGAACAGCGGCTCGAGCTCCACGATCAGCGGGAACTTGTCGCGTTTGGCGATGCGCTGGCGCATCAGGTACCAGCCCATGCGTGTGCTCTGCCTCACTTTGACCGCCATTTGGCCTACCTTAGACGCCCGGCCGCAAGTCGTGAAGGGCACCTGCCACACGGCGCAGCGCCCAGGCCGCCCGGATCGCGCCGAAGGCGGACTGGGGGCGCAGCAGCTCGTGCTCGGGGCTGTCCAGCACCACGCGCACTACTCCGAATGGGCGCTCGCCGGCGCCGGGGGCAAGCCACACCGACTCCATGTCCACAGCGATCGCCCCGCTGGCGTGGAGCTCCGCGCGGCGCTCGCCGAGCGCCAGGCGCGAGACGCACACCACCTTTCCAGCGCGCACCTTCATCCCTCGGCCGGTCAGGCGCTCCACCAGTTCGGCCGCCAGCTCGCAGCGCGTGCGCTGCTCGGCGTGGCCTTCATCCGCGGCTGCGTAGACCTCCTCGGCGACGATCACTTCGCCTGGCACCGACGTCGAATCCAGGCCTCCGCAGAAGCCCAGCACGAGCACCGCGCTACCCGCATGCCCGGCCAGCTCTCCGGCGGCGGCCTTGGCGCGTTTTGGTCCCATGCCCGTCTTGCGCACCACCGCGCCACCCGCGGCCGATGAGATCAGAGCGGCCTCGAGCCTGAGCGGCGCGGCGACCAGCAGCGAGCTCATCGGCTGTGAGCTGCGTCGGCCGAGACGGCAGGCTCGGCCGGGAGCGACGCGCTAGCGGCTCCAGCGGCTGTGATGCCGAGGCTCTGCAGCGCCTTCACAGCAGCCGCGTGTCCGCTGAGGACTGCTCCCTCGAGCGTCGCCGGCCAGCCTGTCGCCGTCCACGCGCCGGCGAGCACCAGCCCGCGTAGAGGGCTCTGCGGCCCGGGCCGCAGAGCCTGCACGCCGGGAGCAGCGCGAAAGGTGGCCGCGTGCTCACGCGTGACCAGGAAGCTCTCCACGTTCGCCTTGCGCGCCCGCGGGAGCAGCGCCTGCATGGCCGGCAGGTAGCGCGCGCGCAGAGCCTCCACGCTCATCCCCATCTCCTGCTCGGCGCCGGACAGTGACACGGCCAGATACTGACAGCCGGCGGGCGCGCCGCCGGCGGAAGTGCGATCGAACAGGTACTGCACCGGAGTGCCCACGCCGGCGGCGAACGCCTCGCTGCAGACCTCGCGGTCATAGACGATGTGCAGGTTGACGATCGGCGAGGCCCCGAGCCGCGCCAGCGAGCGCGCGCGGTTGCCCAGCAGTGGCTCGAGCAGACGGGCGGCGCGAACGTGGGGCACCGCAACCACGACCGCGTCAGCGCTGAGCGGCCGATCGTCTGACTCGCCCTGCTGCGATCGCCCGCGCGCTTGCACCTCCAGCCCGCGCGCAGTGCGCTGCAGGCGCTCCGCCCGCCAGCCAAGGCGCACCTGCACACCGGCGCGTGCGAGCGCTCTCTCCGCGGGCCTGGCGATGATCTCGCTGAGCGTGGCCCGATGAAAGCCGATATCGCCGGCATCGGCGGTGTCGAGCAGGCCGGCTTGCAATACGAAAGCGCCGAGCGCCAGCGAGGCCTCGGCAGCGGGAAGATTGAGCGTCGGCAGCGCGATCAGGTCCCACAGCGCGGCCACCGCCGCCTGATCCTGTCCGTGGCGGGCGAGCCACGCGCCGAGGGTGAGCGTGTCCAGCTCCAGCTCGCGCCGCCCGCGCGAGGAGCGCTGCAGGCGCATCAACCCGAGCGCAGCGCGCACCGCTCCGAGGCGCTGGCGTGCAGAGAGGTGTGGATAGCGCGCGAGCGCACCGGCCAGGTGCAGCGGCGCGGGCAGCGTGCCCCGGCGCAGCAGATACGGCTCCGAGCCGGGTTTTAGCACCGGGATCTCGAGGCGCGGCTGAAGCGTCACCAGGTGCTCGCTTCCCAGGCGCGCGAGCAGCCCGCGGTACGCCACGCAACAGCGCAGGAAGACGTGCTGGCCGTTGTCCATCTCGAGCCCTCCGCGCTGGACCGAGTAGGCCGCCCCGCCGAGCCTGCGTCGCACCTCCAGCAGCGTCACCTCTGCGCCCGCCGCTGCACAGTCGAGCGCTGCGGTGATCCCGGCGAGCCCGCCGCCGAGCACGATCACTCGACGCCCGCCGCTCACCTGCCCCCGATCATCCCGCGCGCCGCCACCCAGGCCTTCTCGTGCGCCGGGAGCGATACGCGACGCGCAAACGCCTGCTCGGGATCGGCCTCGATGCGGTCGAGCAGCCGGCTGTAGATGCCGGCCATCGCCAGCACGCACGCGGCGCTGCGACGGTCGAGCAGCCCGCCGAGCGCAAGGCCGCGCCGGAACCAGGACCGCGCCCGAGCGGCCTCGAAGCGCACGAGCGCGAACACCTGCTCCAGTTCCTCGCGATGCTCGCCCTCTTCGGCTGCGGCTGCTGCGCCGAGCGCGGCGAGCTGGGCCGGTGCGCCGTCCTGGTGGCCCTCACCGAGCAGGCCGAAGCGTCGTAGATCTTCGCCGGGTAGGTAAACACGGCCATTTTGAGCATCCTCGCGCAGATCGCGCAGGATGTTGGTGAGCTGCAGCGCTACCCCCAGGTCGTCCGCCAGCACCTGCGCCTGCGCCATGTCGCTCCCAGCGCCGCCGCGCACGCCGAAGATCGCCAGGCACACCCGGCCGATCGCGCCGGCCACGCGTCTGCAGTAGAGCACGAGCTCGTCGAAGGTCTCGTAGGTCACTCCGCCGACGTCCATGCGAACTCCCTCGATCAGCTCGCCCAGCACGTCGGCGGGCAAGCCGAAGCGCTCGCCCGCGTCGGCGAGCGCCAGCATCACGCGATCCAGCGCCTGCGGGATCTGCTCGCGCCCGGGCGCGGCCGCGAGCAGGGCCGACTCCTCGGCGTCCAAACGCTGGAGCTTCTCCGCCTGCGGGAGCGTGCCGTCGCCGATGTCATCGACCCGCCGCGCAAACGCATACACAGCGCACATCGCGCGCCGTCTGTCGCGGTCGAGCAAGCGGATGCCGTAGTAGAAGTTCGCCGCCTCGCTGCGGGTCACCGCTTCGCAGTAGCGGTAGGCCGCGGCCGTGGCCGGATCCGGGGCGCTCACGCGCTCCTCCGGCTGCGCTCGAGCAGCGTGGCCATGAGCGCCAGGAGCACGCGCCCTCGGCCTGCGCTCGGTGGACCGCCAAGCACGTCGTAGCCGGCGCGCTCGATCGCCATGGCCGCCGCTCGGCCGCCGGCCACGAACGCGGCCACCGTCAGCCGCGGCGCGCCGCGCAAGCAGTCGATCAGCGCCGCACCGTCCTCGAACAGCCTACGCGCGCGGGCCAGCTCGAAGGCGAGCACGAGGCGCAACGGACCTCCGGCATGCTGCTCGCCCAGCTGCCCTGGCGAGCAGCCGAAGCGCGCAAGGTCCTCGGCGGGCAGATATACGCGCCCGACAGCCAGGTCCTCGGCGACGTCCTGGCAGTGCTCGACGAGCTGCAGACCGGTGCAGATCGAGTTCGACAGGGCTATCCGCTCAGGGCTCGCCATGCCGAAGACGCCCAGCACCAGCTCGCCCACCGGATCGGCCGACAGCGCACAGTAGGCACGCAACTCCTGCCAGGTCTCATAGCTCGAGACTCGCTGATCGACGCGGTTGGCCTCGATCAGACGCACGAACGGCTCGCGCGTGAGCTGCCCTCGAGCCAGCGTCGGCTGCAGGCGCACGAGCAGTGGATGCTCGGCCGCGCCCGCGAAGGCCCGGTCGAGCTCGGCTTCGAGCCAGTCGAGGGCCGCCAGGCGGTCACCGACGACGCTGTCGCCGAGTTCGTCCACCAGGCGCGCGAAGCCGTAGATGGCCCGCAGGTCGCCGCGAACCGCCGGCGCCAGCAGGCGCCCGGCGACGGGGAAGTTCTCCGTCGCGGCCCGCGCCATGACCGCGTCGGCGCTCGGCACGCCGCTCGGCTCGGCGCCGACGAGCATCACCCCTGCTGCTCGGCCACGTCCGCCTGTGCGCCCGCGCCGTCCGCGCTGGCTTGCAGGCAGCGTCCCAGCGCCATGATCGGGAAGGTGAGCCGGTAAAGGTGGTAGTTGATGTAGTAGTCCGACGGGAAGCCCGTGCCGGTGTATTGCGGCTCATCCCAACCGCCGTCTGCGCGCTGGGTCGCCACCAGCCATTCAACGCCCCGGCTCACGACCACCGAGCGCTCGCCGGCGGCGTGCAGTGCCAGCAGCCCCCAGGCGGTCTGGGAGGCGGTGCTGGGACCGCGCCCGATCCAGTCGGGGTCGTCGTAGGAGCGGGGATCCTCGCCCCAGCCGCCGTCTTCGTTCTGGTGCGCCTCGAGCCATCTGACCGCGCGCCTGATGCTCGGGTGCGAGGGAGCGAGACCCGCCGCGATCAGTCCCGGCACGACCGCGCCGGTCCCGTAGACGTGGTTCACGCCCCAGCGTCCGAACCACGATCCGCCTGGCTCCTGGTGATCGATCAGCCACTGCGCCCCGCTGCGCGCCGCCGGCGTCCTCCCCAGCCCGAGCGCTGCGAGCATCTCCAGGGCATGTCCGGTCACGTCGGCGCTCGACTCGTCGATCACCTCACCGAAGTCGAGAAACGGAAGCTCGCGCACGAGCGAGCGTGTGTTGTCGGCGTCAAATGCGCCCCATCCGCCGTCGCTGCTCTGCATGCCCTCGACCCAGCGCGACGCGCGCTGCACCGCGCCGTCGATGCGCCCGTCGCGTGTGCCGTCCCGATCGATCCGCCAACTGGCCTCGTGCGATCCGTTCGCGCCCATGCCACCAATGCCGCGGGCGCGCTCGAGCGCGAGCACCACCTCGGCGGTGTCGTCGACATCGGGGTAGTTGACGTTGGCGAACTCGAACGCCCAGCCCCCGGGGGCGAGCCCCGGACGGGCGACGGCCCAGTCGCCGCTCTGGGTGACCTCCTCGTTCAAGAGCCAGTCGGCCGCGCGCGCCATCGCGGGGTGCTCGTGAGGCAGGCCGGCGTCGGCGAGCGCCACCATCGACAGGGCGGTGTCCCACACGGGCGACTGGCAGGCTTCCAGGCGGCGGCTGTCCCCCGCCGGCGCGCCCACACCGCGGGCGTCGTCGCGGTCCTCCACCATGAACCGCCCGAGGCCCTCGAGCCCGCGCTGCATAACCGGATGATCGAGCGGATAGCCGCCCAGGTGCAACGCCATCAGCGAGTAGACCCATGGCGGCTGGATGCCCCCCCACGACCCGTCCGCCTCCTGACGGCGCACGATCCAGCGCTCGGCCCGTGCGATCGCCAGTTGCCTGAGCGGCCGCAGGGGATGCTGCTCGTAGACGCGCGCGATTCGGTCCAGCGCGATCAGGCAGCGCCCGCGCAGCGTCAGGCGGCGAGTGCGCTCGCGCGGGGCGCCGCCGCCGGGAACGCGTAGCTCCTCCAGGTCGAACGCCAGCGGGCGCACCGGGCGGTGGGCTTTGACGAGTGACAGCGCGACGATCGTCTGGCGCGCCCAGCAGGCGAAGTCGTAGACGTTCAGCGGCACCGACGCCGGCAGCAGGATCACCTCTGGCGGCAACGCCGGGACTCGATCCCACGACCACAGGCCGAACAGCGCAAGCCAGAGATGAGTGAACACGCGCGCGTTTGCGAGTCCCCCCTCCGCGCGGACGAAGTCCGCGGCGGCGCGCATGTGCTCCGCCTCGACGGGGTCTCCGGCCAACTTCAGGGCCCAGTAGGCCTCGATCGTGGTCGAGAGCTCACCGGGGCCGCCGTGGAAGTTCGCCCACGTGCCGTCGCTTCGCTGTTGCGAGCGGATCCAAGCGGCCGAGCGCTCGGTCTCCTCGGCTCGGCGCATGCCCAGGAACTCGCGCAGCAGCATGTCCTCGGCATCCATCGTGACGTTGGTCTGTAGCTCTCCCCGCCACCAGCCCGCGTCGTCCTGTAGGGAAAGAAGGTGCTCGCAGGCGAGCTCCAGCGCCATCTGAGCCTCGCTGCAAGCCTCCAAGGTCGACTGCGGCATAACGGAAAGCTAAATCCTTTTCTCGATGGAGGGCTTCTAGGCAATCCTAAGCGTCACCAGCACACCCTAGGCGGAAGAGCGGCCGGTCCCGGGCACGAGCACCTCCGGATGCGCCAGCGTGATCACACGCCGTCGCAGCGCCGCCTCGGAAACCGTCCGCGGCACGCGCGAGCGGAAGCGATACACGATCAGCCCGTCCAGGTCGAGGCGCGCAAAGAGATGAAATCCGGGAGCCGGCGGCTCACCGGCGCTGGGACGCAGCGGGGCATAGCCGGTCTCGTCTATCTCGCTCACTCGCACCGAGCTTCCCGGGCGTAGGTTGCCAAGGCCAGGCAGGTAGTACTCGAGCGGAGCTGCCCCCAACTCGACCGTTGTGATCACGCGTTCGCCCGGTCCGCCGTGCAGCACCCTCGCGACGTCCCGCCAGTTGCCGCGCTGAAGGCGCGGGCTGAGATCGACGTCGATCGAGATCACGAGGAAGGCCAGCACGATCGAGACCGCGAGCGCCAGCGCCAGCGAGGAAGCCACCCCCGCCGAGCGCAGCGGCGAGGAGAGCACGACCGCGATCAGCGCCGTCACCGGGATCATCGCCGCGACGAGGTTGCGCGGCGCGAGATAGTCGGCTCCGAGCAGCGCCAGCACGATCGGGATCAGCACCCCGCCGGCGGCGATCGCGAGCGCGAGCTGCGCACCGCCTCGCTCGCGCTCGCGAGCGTCCGCCGCGGGCGAATCGACGGCGGCGGGCTCGAGCATGTGCCACAGGCCGATGCCGAGCGCGGCGAGGATCGCCAGCGCAACCAGCAGCTCCACGCCGTGGCCCAGCGGCGCGCCGGAGTAGCCGGTGAGGAAGTACTGAGGGATCGCCTGCAGGCGAGCTGAGAGCGGCCAGCGTCCGATCCACTGCGTGCCGTGTCCCCCCTGCGCCGAGATCAGCGGCAGCAGCGAGAGGCCCACGATCACGAGCGCCGCAATCGCCGGGAGCGCCGCGCGCCGGTGCGATCGATCACGTGCCAGCAGCAACACCATCGGGATCAGCAGGAACACCGCGAAGTAGTGCGTCAGCAGCGCCACCGCGCCGCTCAGGGCAAACGCCGCCATGCGCTGAGGCGTTGGCTCGTCCCGGGCGCGCAGGAAGCAGAGCATCGCCACCGCCGCACTGAGCACGAACAGCCCGTAGGCGCGCGCCTCCTGGGAGTACCAGATGAACAGCGGGTTGACCGCCACGAAGGCAGCACAGAGGATCGCCGCACGCCGCCCCGCCAGCTCGCGGCCGATCGCCCACGCCACCGCCACCGTGGCGATGCCCGCCAGCGCCGAGGGCAGACGCAGTGCGAGCGCGCCGGCGCCGAGCACGCGCGAGTCCGCCCACGCAAGGACGTACCACAGCGGCGGCGTGTTCTCGGTGTGCACGACCGAGCGCAGCGTCGCCCACAGGCTCGGGTGCAGGACGTGCACAGGGGTGAAGGCCTCGTCGTACCAGAAGCTCTGCAGCCCGAGTGTCGAGAGGCGAAGCGCGGCCGCCGCCAGGACGAGCGCGCCGAGCGGCCACCACCGTGGCAGCGACGCGCGCGTGGCCGTGCTCGTTGCGCTCGGGGCGGACACGATCGCGCTCACCGCGGGCACAGGCCCTCGTTCTTGGCCAGCCCGAAGCAGCCGTAGCGCAGGTCGCGACGGTCTTCTGATTTGGGCGGCAGATACCAGCCGGAGTGCACCGCGCGCCGCCCGCTGCTGACCGGGCCACTCATCACCAGGCACAGCTGCGTGCGCTCCCGCGGTGCGCCCGGCGAGGTGTTGCCACAGACGATGTCGCGGGTGCTGTGGCCGTAGATGTCCTGTTCCACCCCGACGCTGCGGTAGTCGTGGCCGGTGTACTGGCGCCAGCTGCGCAGATCCGCCCCGAGCCGGTGGTTGACATGGGTCTGGAGCACCACGTCGTCGACCGTGGCGATCGCCAGCAGCAGCGCGATCGTCACGAGCACAAGGTTCTCGACGAGGCGCATCGTGCCCAGGCCGTGCTGCTCGCGCTCGCGCGCGCGCAGCCGCTCGGGCAGCCGTTCGCCGAATCCAGCCGATGTCGAAGGGGAGCTCTGTGCTCATGAGACCGGCGCCAGCAGCGGAGTCATCTGATGGGCGACATACAGCAGCTGGATCGCGAGCGTGGCGATCAGCAGGCGCCGCTCACGGGTCACCACGGCGAGCGGAAGCGGCCACAGGATGTACCAGGCGAGCAGCCAGGTGCTGGTCACCGAGATCGCAAGCAGCGCCCAGCCCGATGCGGCGATCCAGTCATAGCCGCGCCAGGTCCGCCAGAGCAGGTGCACCACGATCAACACGAGCGCGCCCTTGAGCAGGGCGTGGTCGACCGGGAAGACCCCGGGCTTGCCGAACAGGTGAGCGATCTCGTTGGCGAAGCTGTCGGTCGAGACGAACGCCGCGTCGCGGTTGAGCGCCGAGACGACATCGATCCCGTGGATGCCGAACACGGCGTAGCCGATCACGGCGCCGAGCGCGAGCATCGCGAGCGCCCCCACAATCGGCGCCAGCCGCCGCCGGGAGACAAGCATGAACGGCAGCAGCGCGGCCACCGTGGCCTTGACGAGGGCGCCCGCCACGACGACCGCGGCTGCGCTGGCTTGGCGACCGCGCGAGCTCCCGCTCAGCGTGAGGCTGACTGCGGCCATCATCGCCAGCAGCATGACCATGTCGTTGTGGGCGCCCCCCAGCCCATAGATCACATACAGAGGGTTGGCTCCCACGACGAGTATCGCCCACACCGGGTTCAACTCGCGTGCGCGCGCGCAGCGCCAGATCAGCGCGAGCGTGCCGGCGCTCGCGAGCATCGCGATCAGCTTCATGCCCCACAGCGCGCCCTTCACGCCGAGCACGCCGAGCGGGTAGGAGAGCAGCGTGTAGAACGGGCCGTAGGCGGTCGCCACGTGCTTCCAGTCCTGCCCGACGTACGGGTAGACAGGGTCCTTGGCGATGCTCGACGGACCGTGCAGGTAGGGGTTCAATCCGTGCTCCACGCCCATGCGCGCGTAGGCGATGTAGCTGAACACGTCGGTCGAGAGCAGGATCGGCCCGGCGAACACGATCAGGTGCAGCGCCCCGATCAAGGCGATCGCCACGCGTTTGGAAATGAGGCTCTGCTCGCGCTTGCGCGCGAATGTCACGAGCGCCATGTAGGCGGCCACCGAGACAAGCAGCGCGATCAGGAAGACGCGATAGCCGAGGCGCTCGCCGACTCCTCCGAGCCAGCCCGCGATCGCGGGCTGCTTGGGGATCAGCGCCGAGTGCCCACTCGCCCCGTCGAGGACGATCTCAGCGGCGCCCGCCACCAGCACAAGCGCGAGCAGCCCCCCCGCTGCAGGCGTCCAGCGCTCGGAGCGCACCCGCGCGCCGCCAACGCTCTGCGCGGCGGCGCTCACAGAGCGGCGAGGCTCACAACGCCGTCCATACGGTCTTGGTCTCCAGGTAGGCGTCCAGGCCGTCGTGGCCGTGCTCGCGGCCGATGCCCGATGCCTTGAACCCCCCGAACGGGGCCGCGGGATCGACCAGGCCCCACGTGTTCACGTAGACCATGCCCGCCCGCAGCATCGACGCCAGCCGGTGCGCGCTCGAGAGATCGCGCGTCCACACCCCGGCGGCGAGGCCGTACTCGCTCTCGTTGGCGCGCCTGGCGACCTCCTCGAGCGTGTCGTAGGGCGAGGCGACCAGCACAGGCCCGAAGATCTCCTCGCGCGCGATCCGCAGCTCGTCGTCGGTGACGCTGAACAGGGTGGGCGCGACGAAGTAGCCGCCGCTGTCGCCGAGCGCGGTCTGGCCGCCGGCGAGCAGCTCGGCTCCCTGCTCGCGCCCGGACTCGATGTAGCTCATCACGCGGTCGCGCTGCTCGGCCGATACCAGCGGCCCGAGCTGGGTCTGTGGATCCAGACCCGGGCCGAGCTGCGCCGCGTCGGCCTGCTCTGCCAGTCCGCCCATCACCTCGTCGAAGCGCTCCGCGGGAACGAACAGGCGCGAGCCTGCGTTGCAGGCCTGGCCGGAGTTGAAGTAGAGCGCCTGGTAGGAGCCCTTGATGGCCGCGTCGATGTCGGCGTCGGGAAGGATCACGTTCGGAGACTTGCCGCCCAGCTCGAGCGTCACGCGCTTGAGGGCGCGCCCGGCCTTGGCGCCGATCTCACGCCCGACGGCGGTCGAGCCCGTGAAGGCGATCTTGTCGATGCCGGGGTCATCCACCATCGCCGCCCCCGTCTCGCCGTCGCCGCTGAGCACGTTCACGACACCGGGAGGAAAGCCGACCTCGAGCGCCAGCTCGCCCAGGCGCAGCGCGCTCAGCGGCGTCTGCTCGGCCGGCTTGAGCACCGTCGTGCAGCCTGCCGCCAGCGCCGGCCCGAGCTTCCATGCGGCCATCAGCAGGGGGAAGTTCCACGGCACGATCTGCGCGCACACACCGACCGCTTCGCGGCGCGTATAGCAGAGCATGTTGGGGGCGCTCACGGGGAGCACGCCGCCCTCGATCTTGGTGGGCCAACCGGCGTAGTAGCGCAGGTGCGCTGCCGCGCCCCGCACATCCACGTACTTAGCGAGTCCCACCGGCTTGCCGTTGTCGAGCGACTCGATCTCAGCCAGTTCCTGGTCATGGTCTTCGATCGCCTGCGCGAGCGCCGTCATCAGGCTCTCGCGCCCGGACGCCGGCATCGTGGACCAGGGTCCCTCGGCGAACGCCGCGCGCGCCGCAGCAACCGCGCGGCGCACGTCCTCGGCGCCTGCGTGGGCCAGCTGCGCGATCTCGTGCCCGGTTGCCGGGTCGACGCTTGCGAAGTTGCGCCCGTCTGCCGCCTCTGGGCGCTCGGCGCCGATCAGCAGGCCGTGCTTCTGGGATATGAAGTCGCGCGCGGGGGCGCCCAGCGCGTCAGGAAGGGTGTCAGGCGAGATAGTGGTCATGCGGGGAGCCTACCTCGCCAGGGCTCGCGTGAACGCATATGCTGCGCCGATGTCCGGAGCGTCCAAGGCGGTGCTCATAAGCGGCTGCTCCAGCGGTATCGGCCGCGCCACCGCACTGCGCTTGGCGCGCGCGGGGCACACCGTCTACGCGACCGCCCGCAGGCCCGAGTCGATCGCCGATCTGGCCGCTGCCGGCTGTCGCACGCTGGCACTCGACGTGACCGACGAGCGCTCGATGCAGGCAGCTGTCGACACGGTCGTGGACGCCGAGGGCGCGGTTGGCGTGTTGATCAACAACGCGGGCTACAGCCAGAGCGGCGCGATCGAGACCGTGCCGCTGGAGGCGGTGCGCAGGCAGTTCGAGACCAACATCTTCGGGCTCGTGCGCTTGACCCAGCTCGTGCTGCCGGCGATGCGCGCCCAGCGCTGGGGCAGAATCGTCAACCTCGGCTCGATGGGCGGGCGCCTGTCGTTTCCAGGGGGCGGGCACTATCACGCGAGCAAGTACGCGCTGGAGGCGATCTCCGACGCGTTGCGCTTCGAGCTGCGCGGTTTCGGCATCGACGTGATCCTGCTCGAGCCGGGGCTCATTACCACCGACTTCGCCGACGCCGCCACCGCCTCGATGAGCGCCCTCGAGGGCGCCTCCGGGGACCCCTACGAGCACTTCAACGCCACGGTCGGCGCCGTCACCAAGGGCGCCTACGCCGGTCCCATGCGACTGCTAGGCGCTGGACCCGAGCGCGTGGCGAAGGTGATCGAGCGTGCGATCACGCGTCGCCGTCCACCGGCGCGGATTACGATCACCCCTTCGGCCAAGCTCTCGATCCTCGCCCGGCGGCTGATCGGCGACCGTGGTTGGGATGCGGCCATGCGCCGTCAGTTTCCCGCGCCCGGCGCAAGCTCCTAGGGGGTCCGACCCTAGGCTGCCAGCTGCGGCAGCAACGCCTGTGGGCGTCCCACCTCGTAGCCCTGGGCGTAGTCGACGCCGTAGGCGCGCAGCATGCTCATCGTCGGCTGATCGCCAACGAACTCGGCGATCGTCTCGCGGCCCATGCCCCGTACCACGCCGGCGAGCGCTTTGACGACCAGCTGATCGGTCCGCGACGCGGGCAGACCCCTGATGAAGTCACCGTCGATCTTCAGGTGGCTGAAGGGGAGGTGCTTGAGGTACTGGAAGGAGCCGAATCCGGCGCCGAAGTCGTCGAGGGCGACCGAGCAGCCGAGCGCGAGCAGCCCCGCGCAGAAGGCCTTGGCGCTGTCCATGTCTGAGATTGCGGCCGTCTCGGTGACCTCGATCACGAGCGCCGAAGGCTCGACCGCGCGCTCGCGCAGGCGCCGCTCGATGCACGCAAGCATGCGCAGGTCGGTGACCGATACGGCAGAGATGTTCATCGCGATGCGCACTCCGTGGCGGCGATGCTCGCCGCCGAGCATCGCCGTGACCCGGTCGAGCACCATCCGGTCGATGTGACGGATCAGCCCGTAACGCTCTGCGGCCGGCAGGAAGCTCCCGGGCGCCACCAGCGATCCGTCGGGTTCATCGGCGAGTCGCAGCAGCGCCTCGTAGTGGGAGACCGTCCCGTCGCTCAACGAGACGATCGGCTGGAAGTGCAATACGAACAGCTCCTCGGCCAGCGCACGCTGCAGGCGAGCGAGCCACGGGCGGCGGTGAAGGCCGGCCGGCGAGCAGAAGCCCGCGGTCGGCTCGCGGGGCTCTCCGAGGCCGCGATAGCGACTGTGCCTCGAGGCCGGCGACGTACACACGAATACTCGCGGCGTTGCGCTGGTGCTCGTCGAGCTAGTCATCCGCCGGAATTCGACGGCGTGCGGGCCTCCCCTGCCCTTGAGCGCCGTCGTGCGCGGCGAGGGCCGGGCGTCGCTCCGAGCCGCCTGCTCAGGCCCGGCGGGAGCGCTCGTAGGGCCGCCGGGCGCGGTCTGAGACCACGAGCAGCAAGGCCACGAGCACGAAGTTCATGACGACCGAGGAGCCACCGTAGGCAACGAAGGGCAGCGTCACCCCGGTCAGCGGGATCACGCGCGTGACGCCCCCCACGATCACGAACACCTGCATCGCGATCACGAACGAGAGCCCGGTGGCAAGCAGCTTCGAGAAGGAATCGCGGGCCACCATCGCCGTCTTCAACCCTCGCGCAACCAGCAGCAGGTAGACCAGCAGCAGCGCCGAGGCGCCGACCAGCCCCAGCTCGTTGACGATCACCGCGTAGATCATGTCGCTTTCGGGCACCGGCAGGATCGAGCGGCGCACGATCTGATGGTTGGCGAGTTCGACCGGGTATTGCAGCAGCGACTGGTCGAAGCCGGTGCCGAGCAGGCCGCCGTCGGCCTGGGCGAAGAGCGCCTGGGCGAGCTGGTAGCTGCCTCCTGGGCTGTTGTAGAGCCTGAGGTCCAGCGGGTGTTCCCAGGCGAGGAAGCGGGCGTGCACGTGACCGACGTGGCCTGCCACGAACCACGCCCCCAGACCGAACAACACGAGGCCGATGAAGGGAAACGAGAAGCGCCCGGTGGCCACGTAGAGGAGCGCCAGGAAGGCGCCGTAGAACATCAGCGAGGTGCCAAGCTCGCGGGTCAGCAGCAGTGTCCCCATTGCTGCCCCCCAGACGATCAGCATCGGACCGAACTGCTTCATCGGCGGGATCGTCAACCCGAGCACCCGCCGGCCCGCCGTGACCAGGATCTGGCGGTTGTCGCGCAGGTAGCTCGCGAGGAAGATCACGATCGCCACCTTGGAGAGCTCGGCCGGCTGGAAGGAGACACTTCCCACGTGGATGTCCAAATAGGCGCCGTTGACCTGCTCGCCGATCCCAGGCAGCCGCGGCAACACCGTCATCCCGATCCCGACCGCGGCGATGGTGTAGCGGTAGCGCTCGAGCACGCCCACGCCCCCACGGCGCAGAGCGAGGATCGTGGCCGCGAACAGGACCAGTCCGAGGATCATCCACTGCGCCTGCTGGCGCGCCAGCACCGGTTCTATGCGGTAGACCATCACGATCCCCACGCTCGCCAGCACGGCCACGAGCGGGAAAAGGTAGGGGTCGGCGTAGGGCAGCGCGAAGCGGATCACCAGGTGAGCCGCCAGGCACAGCCCGAGGAACAGCGCGCCGTAGGCAAGCGACACGCTCGAGGCGTGGTTGAGCGTGAGGTTGGTCGACGCGCGCGGCGAGTTGTTCTCAGCCTGGATGAAGATCGCAGTGAAGCCGGCCGTGACGAGCAGCGCCGAGGGGATCAGCCCCAACAGCTCCCGGTTGCGCGCGCTGAGCATGCGAGCGAGCGTACCCATCCTCCCGGCGCTTGGGCTCCGATCGCCTCGCTAGGCTGTACTCGAGCGCGCCGTCGGGGGGCAGCCGCAGCTTGCGTTTCACTGATCGCATGAGCAGCTCGCTACCAACATCCCTGGACGAGCGCCCACCCTCGCTGTGGTGGGGCATGTGGAAGCGATTCGTGATCGCCGGCGTACTGATCGTGGTGCTCAGCGGCACGGCCACAGCGGTCGTGGCGCTCAACACGGCCGCCGGCGTCGCCCACGAAATCTTCTCGGGCATAAACCAGATCCGCGCGCCCAAGGGCCTCGTCACACATGAATACGAAGGTGGCCCCCAGACCTATCTGATCCTCGGCTCAGACCGCCGCGCTGCCTCCAAGGACGCCCTGGATCGGACCGACCCGCCCCACAGCGACACGATCCTGCTCGTGCGCTTCGACCCCGCGCAGGGTCAGACCTCGGTGCTCTCGATCCCCCGCGACCTGCTCGTCAACATCAAAGCCGCGACCGGTCAGTACTACCCGCAGGAAAAGGTCAACGCCGCCTACACCTACGGGGCGATGCTCGACGGTGTGCGCGGCTCGATGGTGCTGGCCGCCGAAACGATCAAACACGAAGTCTTTCCGAGCCTGACGCTCAACGGGATCATCGACGTCAACTTCAAGGGCTTCATCCAGGTCGTCGACACGCTGGGCTGCGTGTACGTCAACGTCGATCACCGCTACTACCACGTCAACACCGGCGGTCCCGAAGAAAACTACTCCGAAATCAACCTCCAGCCGGGCTACCAGAAGCTCTGCTACAACAACGCGCTCTCATACGTGCGCTACCGCCATGGCGACTCGGATTTCGTACGCGTGGCTCGCCAGCAGGACTTCCTGCGCTCCCTGCGCGAGCAAATCTCGCCCGAAAATGTCGCCGGCCAGCTCAACAAGGTCGCGCGGGCCGTGGGCCATGCGATCGTCACATCGGGGTTCAGCCCCTCGGCCGAACAGCTGATCCAGCTCGCAAAGCTCATAGCTTTCTCACAGACCAAGCCGCTGCGCCAGGTCAAGTTCCGCGCGGCCAACACCAACTTCACGATCAAGGGCGGCTCTTACGTGACGAGCACCCCGGAACTCGAGCAGGCCACGCTCAACGACTTCCTGCACGGCCAGCAGAAAGTGAGTGCGCCCGCGCCGGCAGCGAAGGCGGCGCCTTCCTCGCGTTCGCATTCCTCCAGGCACGCCAGCTCTCATGCGCCCACCAATAGCAGCGCCTCGATCGGGCTCTTCCCGACACCTTCGACGGGCGATAACGAACTCGTCAAGGAATCGGTCAACCTTCCCTTCCGCGCGCTCTACCCCGGCCTGCAGACGGGACCCGCGGTCGAGCAGCCGGCCCGGGTATACACGCTGCGCGACAACGACAACCACCTGCGCCACGCGTTCGTGGTGCCCTTCCAGCAGAACGGCCTCGGCGGCTACTACGATTTCGAGGGCTCCGACTGGCTGAACCCGCCGCTGGTCGCCCATCCCAACGAAACCCGGCGGATCGGCCACACCGACTACCGCATCTTCGCCGACGGAAGCCACATCCATCTCGTCGCCTGGCGCGACGGACAGGTCCTCTACTGGGTCACCAACACGCTGCTCGAGGATCTGACCAACGAGCAGATGCTCGGCATCGCCCGCTCGGCTCAGTCACTGCACTAAAGACACTTGCGCCTGCTCACATCGAGCGAGCTGCTGCTGCCTGGTCCAGGGCGGCGTTCACGAGCGCGTCTGCGGCGGCGTTCTGCGCCCTGGGCACCGTCCGGATCGACCAGCGCTCGAAGTCGCGCAGGGCGGAGATCGCCTCGAGATAAAGCGGGCGCATCGCCTCGTGCTTGACCTTGTAGATACCCCGCACCTGCTTGGCAATCAGCTCGGAGTCGCCGATCACCTCGATCTCGCTTGCGCCGAGCTCGCGCGCTCGCTCGAGGCCGAGCAGCAGCGCGCGGTACTCGGCCACATTGTTCGTCGCCCGGCCGAGCAGCTGCGCGTGCTCGCCAAGCGGCTCGCCGGTCTCGGAGCTGATCACGCAGGCGGCCGCCGCCGGGCCCGGGTTGCCGCGGGCACCCCCATCGACATGGACGATCACCTTCATCGCACGGATTATGCAGCCCGACCGGGACGCGCCGCGCGCGCCGGCCTCTCAAACGGGTGGGCGCGCGTCAGGAAACGCGAGCGAGCGGCAACATGTCGCCGGCCACGCGTGCCCGGCGACGGTCACGCACCACGCGCCGCTGCGACTCCTCGTCGGGGGCGCTCATGTTCGCGCCCCCACTGCCGTACCGAGCCCGCCGATCGAAGTCGCGGCGATCGACGATCACCTCGACGTTCTCGTCGTCCTTGTAATGCTCGACGAGCTTCGGATAGAGCTCATCGGCGAGTGGCTTGGGTACGACGCAATAGATCATCTCTACGGCGATCTTACTCCCCGTGCGCCAATAAGCAAGCGCTGCAACCGCGAGCTAAGGGCGCGTCAGCGCGAGCAGGCCGGACTCAGATGCAACGGCGTTCTCGCCGTGCTCCTCGCGCTCGAGCTCGCTCAGCTCGGTGCCCTGCGCGACGACACGCGCTTCGGGCAGTTCCTCGCTGAGATCCACCTGGTAGCGGTACCAGCAGAGCTCCCAGGCGACCACGATCACGATCACGCTCTCCAGGTGTTCGGCCGAGCGCACGTTGACCTGCGCGGCGCCGAGCGAACGCGCCACGCCCGCCACGCGGCGCGGGAACTCGCTCGCGTTGAAGACATCGAGGGCGCGTGCCGCATAGGAGGCGCTCTCCTGCTCCGCGGCGCCGTACACATCGAGCGGCTCGCCGGACGGCTCAGCCTCTGCCCCCGCGAAGGCCGGCTGCGCGGCGTTCCTCTCGGCGCTCGAGCGCTCGGGAGCCTCGAGGAAGTCATACCCGCGCGTAGCCCTCGGCGCAGGGCTCGCGGACGATGCGTCATCCGGCGCGATCGCGGGCGCCCGTCCCACCTGGCGCAGGCGCTCGAAGAAGCTGCGTCCACGCCTTGCGCGCAGCGGCGCGAGCGTCAGCGACTGGTTGTCGCGCTCGCGCATCCAACCCTCGTGCGCCGCTCGCGGAGCGCACAGCTCGCATACCGTCCGGCGCCTTCCGGCTGCAAGGAAGATGTCGTGCTGCTCGCCGCGCAGCAGCCGCCGCTCGCAGACATCGCATGCCACGTCAGGCTGGGAGGTGACGATCGTGCGCGTTGCCATGGCCCACCAGGGTAGCCGGGCGCGCGCGCCCGCGCTGCGCGACCCGTGCGAGCCGGGGCTCGCGATCAGTCGTCGAAGGACTCCTCCTGCATGCGCGAGCGCAGGCGCAGGACCGCCTTGGTGTGCATCTGGGAGACCCGCGACTCGGTCACGCCGAGCACCTCGCCGATCTCTCGCAGCGTCAGGTTCTCGTAGTAGTAGAGCGCGATCACGAGCTTCTCGCGCTCGGGCAGCATCGCGATCGAGTCCGCGATCCGGTCCTTGAGATCGCCGAGATCGAGCGCCCGCGCGGGGTCGGGCGCGCCGGGATCCTCGATCGTGTCCATCAGCGAGACCTGGTCGCCGCTGGAATCCGAAACGCTCCACAGCTCGTCGAGGGCGACGATCGAGGAGTGCGAGATCGCCAGCAGCGAGTCGTTCAGCTCCTCCACCGATATGCCCATCTCGGCTGCGATCTCCGCGTCGGTGGGCGCCCGCTGCAGCGTGTGCTCGAGCTTGGCGTTGGCGCGCTCGACCTCGCGAGCACGGGCGCGTACGCTGCGGGGAACCCAGTCCAGCGAGCGCAGCTCGTCGATGATCGCGCCCTTGATGCGCATGATCGCGTACGTCTCGAACTTGATGTCGCGGGACAGGTCGAAGCGCTCGATCGCCGAGATCAAGCCGACCAGGCCGTAGGAGATCAGGTCGGCCTCCTCGACGTGTGGCGGCAGGCCCGCAGCGGTGCGTCCCGCGACGTACTTGACCAGCGGCGAGTAGGCGACTACCAGCCGCTCGCGTACGCGAGTGTCACCATCATTCTTGTATCGCCGCCACAGTTCGCGCAGCTCGATCGGTTTGACGTTCGTCTCCAGGGCTCCATCCCCCTGTTCAGGCCCGAGGGTGACTGCGCGCATAGGCGCTTCTAAGCCTCGCGGACTCTACCCGAGTGTAAATCTGGGTGCTGGACACGCTCGCGTGGCCGAGCATCTCCTGGATGCTGCGGAGGTCTGCCCCACCGTCCAGCAGGTGCGTCGCGAAGCTGTGCCGAAGCGCGTGCGGCGAGCTGTCCTGCGCCACGCCGACCCGCGCCGTCCACGTGCGCAGCCTGCGCCGCACGTCGCTCGTCCCAAGCGAACGTCCCGTCTTGCTCAGGAACAGAGCGTCCCTCAGACCCCCGCTCGCCTCCCTCGCGCCGACCCGGGTCGTGCTCGGCGCAGAGCGCCCGCTCGCATCGCGGCCCGCCGCTGCCAGCTTGCCGCGACCGCCCTGCAGGTAGAGCCTGACGGCTGCCATCGCCGGCTCGCCGACGGGCACGAAGCGCGTCTTTCGGCCCTTGCCCTCGACCCGCAGTTGCTCGCCGTCGTGGTCCACGTCCGCGGTGCGCAGCGAGACGATCTCCTCGGCCCGCAGCCCGCACGAGTACGCCAGCTCGAACATTGCCCTGTCGCGCAGCTCAAGCGGCCCGCCGGTGGGGATGCCATCCAGTAGGCGCGCAGCCTCGCGCGTGCTGAGCACGCGCGGCAGATGCTCCCCGCGGCGCGGCGTGGAGACCAGGTCGGCTGGGTTGTGGGCGATCTGTCCGTGCTCACGCTGGCTGGAGAACAACGCGCGCAGCGCCGCCAGCTTGCGTGCCGAGGTGCTCGGTGCGGCCTTTGCTTCGGAGAGGTGGGCGATATAGCGCCGCACCGCCTTCGGTCCCACCTCGGCCGGGGCGAGCCTCTGCTCGATCGCCCACTCCACGAACTGGCGCAGGTCGCTGGTGTAGGCGCGGCGCGTGCGCTCGGCCGCGTCGCGTCTACCCAGATCCTCCTCGAGCAGCCGCGCGGCCTCCTCCCAGACGGCTCGCAGCGACTGCTCATGGCCGGTGTCCGTTTCAGCGGGGCTGTTCATGCCCTCGCCTATTCGCCGCCACGAGGGCACCGCCTGCACCCCGTCGGCTACATTCAGAGCTGTGAGCGCCTCTTCCTCGACCGAGCACGCGACCCATCTTCGCGCAGGCGCGAGCACCATCTACGGGCCGACGGGGCGCTCGGAGTGGCTCGACGTCGATTGGCGCACCCACCAGCGCTGGCTCACGATCGACGGCACGCCCGTCAACACGATCGAGCTCGGTCAGGGACCGCCGCTGGTGTTCGTCCACGGCCTGTCCGGCTCCTGGCCGAACTGGCTCGAGCAGCTGCCCGTGCTCGCCGCCGAGCACCGCGTCCTCGCGATCGATCTCCCCGGCTTCGGGAAGCTCGCCGATGCCGGCGGCGAAGATCACGATCTCTGGCTATGCCCGGCTGCTCGACCGCCTGCTCGACGCGCTGGGCGTCGACGCGGCCGCGGTGGTGGGCAACTCGATGGGCGGCTTCATCGGCGCAGAGCTCGCGATCGCGTTTCCACAGCGCGTCGAGCGCCTCGTGCTGGTCTCCGCCGCCGGTATCTCCACCCACAGCGATCCCCGCACCACACGCGCGATGCCCAGCCTGCGCCGGCTCGAGCGGATCCTCGCCGCCGGCGGCGCCTGGACGGCCTCCAAGTCCGACACCGTCGCCCGCCGCGCGCGGCTGCGCGAGGCCACGCTCAAGATCGTCACAGCGCACCCCGGCCGGCTGCCGGCCGCGCTCGCCGCCGAGCAGCTTCGGGGCGCTGGTAAGCCCGGCTTCGTGCAGGCGCTGCAGGCGATCCTCGACTACGACTTCCGTGACCGCCTGCCCGAGATCGCCTGCCCGACGCTGATCGTGTGGGGCGACAGCGACCGCCTGATCAACGTCCGCGACGCAGACGTGTTCGCTGAACTGATCCCGGGCTCGCGCAAGGTCATCTTCGAGGACACCGGCCACATGGCGATGCTCGAGCGCCCGGCCGCGTTCAACGCGCTGCTCGCGAGCTTCCTCGAGGAGTAGTCCAGCCTGGGCGCGGTGCGCGACGCTGACCCGCTTCGAGCCGGCGCTCAGCTCGTGACCGCGCCCTGGGCGGCGCTTCCGACCAGCTTCGCGTACTTCTGGATCGCCACGTCGACGTGCGTCTCGGCGCGTGGCGCCGGAACGTATGAATCGAGGCGCGCAGCGATCTCCTCGTCCGACAGCGACACCGACAGCGTGCGCGCGTCGACGTCGACGGTGATCTCATCGCCGTCGGCCAGCGCGCCGATCGTGCCGCCCCTGACGGCCTCCGGCGCCACGTGGGCGACCATGAAGCCGTGCGTCGCGCCGGAGAAGCGCCCATCGGTGATCAGCACCACGGTCTCGCCCAGGCCCTCCCCGACGAGCGCCGCCGTGACCGCCAGCATCTCGCGCATGCCTGGGCCGCCCGCGGGACCCTCGCCGCGGATCACCACCACATCGCCCTCATCGATCTCCTTGCCGAGCACCGCAGCCATCGCTGCCTCCTCGCCGTCGAACACCCGCGCGGGGCCGGTGTGCACGCGTCGCTCGTGGCCGGCGAGCTTGACGACGCAGCCGTCGGGGGCGATGTTGCCGCGCAGGATCGCAAAGCCGCCGGTCGTTTTCAGCGGCTCGTCGAGCGCGCGCACGACACGCTGGCCGGCGGTCTCCTGCGCCTCCTCGGCGTGTTCGCCGATCGTACGGCCGGTCACCGTCGGTGCGTCCGCGTTGAGGACGCCTGCTTCGCGCATGCGCTTGAGCACCACCGGCACGCCCCCGGCCTCATACAGCTCGGTGGCCACGTACTGGCCGCCAGGCTGCAGGTCGCACAGCAGCGGCGTGCGCTCGGAGATGCGGTCGAACTCGTCGATCCGCAGCGCTACGCCCATTTCCCGCGCGACCGCCAGCAGGTGCAGCACCGCGTTCGTGGAACCTCCGCTCATTGCCACCGCCGCGATCGCGTTCTCGAGCGCCTGCTTGGTGATGACCTCGCTCGGGCGCTGACCGCGACGCAGCACATCCATCACGAGTTCGCCCACCTCGACCGCCACCTCGAGCTTGCGCCCGTCCTCGGCCGGCACCATCGCCGTGCCGGCCGGGGAGATGCCGAGCACCTCGAAGGCCATCGCCATCGTGTTGGCCGTGAACTGTCCCGCGCAAGCACCCGCGCCGGGAGAGGCCACCTCCTCGAGCTCGTGCAGTTCCTGCTCGGTGATCTTGCCCGCGGCGTACGCACCCACGGCCTCGAAGACCTGCTGGATCGTCACCTCCTGGCCCTTGTACCAGCCCGGGCGGATCGAGCCGCCGTAGAGCATCAGCGCCGGCACGTCCAGGCGCGCGAGTGCCATCACGGTGCCCGGGATCGTCTTGTCGCAGCCCGAGATCGCGACCACCGCGTCGAAGTGGTGAGCGGAGGCGACCAGCTCGATCGAGTCCGCGATCAGCTCCCGGGAGACGAGCGAGGCGCGCATCCCGGCGGTGCCCATCGTGATCCCGTCGGAGATCGCGATCGTGTTGAGCTCCATCGGCGTGCCGCCCGCCGCGCGGATGCCCTGCTTGACCTTGGCGGCCAGCACTCGGTTGTTGAAGTTGCACGGCATCGTCTCGATCCACGAGTGCGCCACCCCGACGATCGGCTTTGCGAGGTCCTCGGCGGTGTAGCCGATGCCGTGCAGGTAGGCGCGCGCCGCTGCGCGCTCGGGGCCCTCGGTGAGGGCGCGGCTACGGTGCTTGACGTCGAAGGCGCTGGTGGGACTCACGCGGCGCGCACACTACCGTGCCGGCCGAGCTGCGATCGCTCATCGTGCTTGGAGCGCTGCAGCGGATCGCGCTCCCAGCGCGCGAGGCGCACCAGGTCACGGCGCACCCGCTCGGGGTCGATCTGGCGGCCGGGGAGGTGCATGTTGGCCTCGCCGATCAGCCCGCGCTCGTCCGCCGTCAGCGCCATCCACTTGGCCAGCACGTCGTCGGAGTGAGGCAGGCGCGAGCTGCCGTATGGCTTTGAGTGGTCGGGGAAGGCCACGCAGTACTCGTTGAGCAGCTCGCCGGTGCCCGGCACGTAGGCCACGATCGGCTTGTGGGGGTAGATCAGGTAGGCGTAGGCCGGGTGCTCGCCCGGCCTACGCTCTCCGAGTCCGCCCCACACGCGCAGGAAGCCGAGCTCGTTGTACATCTCCCAATCGCGCTCCTCCACGCACGAGCGAAGCAGCGCGCGGGCGCGCTGCTCGGCGCGCCGTTCGCGACCCGGGTCATAGCCGGTTGCGCCCGACACGCTGCGTCGCCGCGCAAGCGTCAGGCGCGCCTGGAGCAACGCGCGCTCGAGCACCGGGCGCATCAGCTCCCACAGGAGCACGACCAGGACGACCGCGCCCGTGCCCAGCGCGAGCGCCATCGACGCTAGAGACGTGCTCCGGGCGCGCCGCCTGCCGCCCGGGGAAAGAAGATCACACGCTCGGCGTCGCGCGGCACTTCGGCGAAGCTCTTGACCAGCTCGGCCTCGCGGCGCCCGCCCGTCCGCTCGCTCGGCACCGCTGCCCACATGCCCGCGTCGAGCTCGCGGCGGAAGGCCTCGATCAGCTCGCGCTCCTGCTCCGGCACCGCAACATCGCCCTCGGCGAGCACGATCTCGCCATGACCGGGCTTCATGCGCAGTAGCCTCATCGCGTCCAATTATGGCAAACCGGCGGCCCTCTGAGCTCAGTTCGCTCGCATCCAAGCCAGGTCCATCACGTCGACGGGCCCGGCGCCGGCCCCCACGTCGCGCAAGCCCCGAGCCACCGCGGCCCCGGCGAGCGAGCGGGCCACGCGCGCGGCCTGAAGCGGCGTGAGCCCGAGCGCCAGCTGCGCTGCGAGCACCGAGGAGTGCGTGCAGCCCGAGCCGTGCGAGGCGCCGTCGGGATGACGCTCGCCGTCGATGCTCACCGCGCACCCGTTCCCAGCCGAGTCCAGGAAGAGGTCGCTCGCCCTGCTGCGGTGCCCGCCGGTGAGCACCACGATGCTGGGACCTAGGGCCAGCACCGCCCGCGCCAGCAGCTCGCCGTCGTCCCCTTCGTCCTCCTGCGCAGCTCCCGCCGCCCTCGAGGCGACACCCGCCGCGAGCGCGCCGGCGCCCGGCTCGGGAACGGCGGCCAACGCGCGGGCCTCGTGGAGGTTGGGGGTGAGGACTGTTGCGCGCGGCAGGATCTCCTCGATCAGCGCCCGCTGGGCGCCGGGCTCGAGCAGCCGCGCGCCGGACTCCGAGACCATCACCGGGTCGACCACCACCGGTGTCCCGGCCGGGAGCTCGTCGAGCGCCCGCGCTACCGCGAGCGTCACCTCGGCCGTGCCCAGCATTCCGACCTTGACCGCGTCCAGCCTGATGTCCGCGATCACGGCGCGGATCTGGGCGAGCACGACCTCGGGTGCGATCGGATGGACCGAACGGACCTCGAGCGTGTTCTGCGCGGTGAGCGCGGTGATCGCGCTCGTGCCATGCACGCCGCAGCGCGCGAAGGCCTTCAGGTCAGCCTGGATCCCGGCGCCCCCGCCGGAGTCCGAGCCGGCGATCGTGAGCGCGGTCGCGGTCAGTGCTCTGCGGGGATCGGGGGCCGCTTGCGAGCCGGGAAGATCGCGTAGCTGCCGACGGCCGTCACCAGCAGGCGCCCATCCTCGGCGTGAACAGTCGATTTCATGATGCCCACCGTCTTGTTGCGCCGGTCCAGCTCGGTGTGGCAGACGATCTCGCCCTCGACCGCGGTCTGGATGTAGTTGATAGCGATGTTGATCGTCGCGATGTGCTCCTGCTCGCTGGTCTGCACCCACAGCGTCGAGCCCATGCAGTAGTCCACGAGAGCGTAGGTGACGACTCCCGACAGCAGGCCTCCGCCGTTGATCAGCTCAGGGCGGATCCGCAGCCGCACCGTTTCCGGATCCTCCCAGCGCATCCCCATGAAGCTCGACACGCCATCCAGCGAGCGCGGACCCCGCGTGCGGCCTGTCGGGTGGGCGCTGGAAGGCTCGACGGACACCTGGTCAGGCTATCCAAAAGCTCCTGCTCGACGGCTGCGCGCAGCGTCGGTGTGCCGTTCCGCCGGCCCGCATAGGTCCTGCGCAAGGACACACCCGTGACACGGGATGCGCGCTGAAAGGGCACTAATGACGTCCCGCGCGTCACGGTTTGGATCCTAGCCTGGTGAGGATGTGCCCCACTGAGCACCCCCGCCCATCCTCGCCGAGCGTCCGCGGACGGGTCGGCGAGGAGCTCGCTGCGGCTCATCTGGTCCGTCTTGGCTACCGCATGCTCGCTCGTAACGTGCGCACCCGCCATGGAGAGATCGATCTGATCGTGTGCAACAGCGCAGCGCTCGTGTTCGTCGAGGTCAAGACACGACAGCGGCCAACGTGCTCGCGTGACCTCGATCCGGCGATCGGGCCGCTCGCCGGGCTGCGTCCCCGTCAGCGCTCGCGCCTGCGTCGCCTCGCCGCCGCCTGGTTGACCGACGAGCGCACGAGCAGGCCCGTGTCCCGCGAGATCCGCTTCGACGCGATCGGAGTGACCCTGGACGCCCGCGACAAGCTCCTACGCCTCGAGCACCTCGAGGGTGCCTGGTAGCTGGTGGCGCCCCTACAGCGCGAGTTGCTGATAGGCCAGCGACTGGAACGACATCCTGTGCAGCGGGGAGACGCCGTTGCGCAGGATCGCCTGGCGATGCGAAGGGGTCGAGTAGCCGACGTGCTCGGCAAAGCTCCAGCCGGGGTGCTCGAGCTCGGCGTGGCGCATGAAGCGGTCACGGGTGACCTTCGCGACGATCGACGCGGCTGCGATCGCCGCGCTCGTCGCGTCGCCGTCCACGATCGCGCGCTGAGGGCGCTCGAACTCGGCCACCGAGAATCCGTCCACGAGGCACAGCACCTCCCCAACGGCTTCACGGGTGACACCCCGCAGGGCGTCGCGCAGGGCGGCCAGGTTCGTCTTGTGCAGGCCGCGCGCGTCGATACCGCGAACGCAGCGACTGACCACGTGCACGCGCGCTGCACTGCGCAGCACCAGCGGGTAGAGCTCCTCACGCGCCTCCGCGCTGTGCTGCTTGGAGTCGTTCAGAGCGGCCAGCGAGCGCAGCTCGCGTGTGGTGAGCGCGTCGTAGTCGAACAACACACCGGCCGCGACCAACGGACCCGCCAGGCACCCACGGCCGGCCTCGTCTGCGCCGGCGACGAAGCGAAAGCCGAGGCGGCGGTCAAACGCGAACAGGCGCTGGCCGCTGCTCGCCCGGCGGCGCCTGCGCCGCGAGCGCGCCGATGTTCCGGAGCTACGCCGGGAGGCAGGAGGCATCTCGTCCTGCGGCCCTGCGCCGTCGCTAGAAGATCCCGATGCGGTCGGGTGGCCAGTAGGTGGCGATGGCCTGGCCGATGACCCATCCTGTGGGGACGGGTCCCCAGAACCTGCTGTCGTCGGACTCGCCACGATTGTCGCCCATCATGAACCAGTGGCCGGCCGGAACCTTGATCGGCTTGACGAAGTTGCAGTCTGGGAGCGCCGTTTCGGGGCACGGTCGGATGTAGGAGTCCTTCTCGGCGACGAACTGGCTCGCGCCGGCGGACTTGCGGAAGACGTGGCCTTCCTTGATGAACATTTCATCGCCGGGGCCCGCGACGATGCGCTTGATGAAGTTCACGCTCGCCTCCTTGGGATTCGGCTGCGCGCAGGCCGCCCCCCCTGGCGTGACGTCGTGCAGCACGGGTCCGCACTCCTGCTGCTCGGCGCCTTCGGGCGGATGGAAGACCGCGATCTCGCCGACATGCGGGTTGCCGAAGTCCATCCCGATGCGGTTCACCAGCACGCGCTGGCCGACGGCGAGCGTCGGTTCCATCGAGCCACTGGGGATCCTGTAGGGCTTGATCAGGACCGCCTGGATGATCAGCGCGAGGCCCAGCGCCACGACGATTATCACGACCAGCTCCACGACCACCCCGACCGTCGATTTCGGGCTCTTCTTCCTACCCGCCTTCGCACCGACGACCGAGTCGGCGACCGCGTTGCCCGCGGGGCGCGCTCGAGCTCTGCCAGACCTTGCGCCGGAGCCCGCGCCCTTGCCGCTCCCAGCGCCCGGGCTCACGCCTGCTGGTCGCCGGCGGGGGCACCCTCGCTGGCGCGGGCGGCATCGGAGGAGGTATCGCCCGCCTCCGCTGCCGGGGCTGGCCCTCCATCGGGCGGCGACTGGGACTCTGCGCCAGCCTCGGCCCCCGTCGCGACCCCGTCCTGCGTGCTGGCAACGTGTTCCTGACTGGCACCCTCTACAGGGCCGTCACTAGTCGGCTGAAAGTTGTGCGCGCCATCGGTGGGCACCTCGAGGATCGCCTCCTCGGCGCTGACCCCGTCCGCGTCGGTCGCCTGCGAGGACTCATACAGCAGGCCCGGCTGGACGATCTCCTCGGGACCGGTGTAGCGACGCTCACGCACCCGTGCACGCTTGCCCACCCGGTCGCGCAGGTAGTAGAGCTTCGCGCGGCGCACATCGCCGCGGGCAGCCAGCTCGATCCGCTCGATCTTGGGCGAGTGCACGGGAAACATGCGCTCCACGCCAACTCCGAATGACTGCTTGCGCACCGTGAAGGTCTCGCGGGCGCCGTGGCCCTGGCGCTTGATGACCACCCCCTCGAACACCTGCACGCGGCTGCGCGCACCCTCGATCACCTGGAAGTGGACCTTGACACGGTCACCCGGGGAGAATTTGGGAACGCGGCGCAGCTGCGCGCGCTCGATGGTTTCGATGACGCTGCTCATGACAGAAGGAAGCACGCGCCTTGATCGACCCTGCAGGCTCCTTTGGGAGCGCGGCCGGCGCGAGGCAGCAATGGTAGCGAACCGCCGCCCGCCCACGTCGCACCGGGATCTGTCAGCGCTCCCGCTGCTCCGGTTCGAGCCGGCGGCCGCGCTCGCGGCTGCGCTCGCGCCGCCACTGCTCGATACGGGCGTGATGGCCGGAGAGCAGCACCTCGGGTACCCGCCAGCCGCGGTACTCGGCCGGTCGCGTGTAGTGGGGATACTCGGGATCCCCCTCCAGTGCCAGGCTGAAGGACTCCTCGGCAGCCGACTCCTCGTGACCGAGAGCCCCCGGCAGCTTGCGCATGACAGCGTCGCAGAGGACCATCGCCGCGAGCTCGCCGCCGCTGAGCACGTAGCGCCCGACCGAGACCGCCTCACTGGCGAAGTGCTCCACCACACGCTCGTCAAATCCCTCATAGCGCCCGCAAAGCAGCGTCAGCGCCGGCTCGCGCGCGAGCTCGTCCACGAGCCGATCGTCCAGCAGCCGTCCACCGGGCGCCAGCGCGATCACCCGCCGTTGCTCGCGCAGCTGCACCGGGTCCACGCCATAGTGCCCGCGCAGCGCGCTGTCGAGCACGTCGACGCGCAGAACCATGCCGGCCCCGCCGCCGAACGGCATGTCGTCGACCTGGCCGCCGCTGAGCGGCGTGTACTCGCGCGGGTTCACACACTCGAGGCTCGAGCCCCGCTCGAGCACGTTTCCGACGTGGCGCTGGGAGGCGAACCAGCCGAACCACTCGGGAAACAGCGTGAAGATGTCGATCTTCATCGTGCCTGGCCCGGTGCGGGCGGCGCCTGGGCGCTCGGAGTCGGGTCGAGAAAGCCCGCGTCGACCTCGATCCGCCGGCTTGCCGTGTCGACGCTGCGGATCGCATCCTTGACCATCGGGACCAGCAGCGGCGTAGCCCCATCGTCGGGAATCACCTCCAGCGCCTCACACGAGGGCAACTCGATCATTCGCGCCACCGTGCCGAGCCGGCGCTCTCCGTCGGTCACCGTGCAGCCCGTCAGCTCGTGCGCCCACCATTCTCCCTCCTGCAGCCGTGGCGCGTCGCGGCTGTCGATGCTCAGCTCCTGGCCGCGCAGCGCTGCGGCGGCCTCGCGAGTCTCGATTCCCCTGAGGCGCACGATCGGGTGCTGCTCGGTGCCGGCACGGCGCACGATGCTCGTGCGCCGCTCGGCCAGCTCGACGTTCGTGCCGAGGCTCAGCAGCCGCGCGCGCGGCCGCGTGACGTAGAAGCTGCCGTCGAGGCCGTGCGGGCGCCCGACCCGGCCCACCCCCATGCGCACCGGTGCGTCGTGCGCCGGGCCGTCGCCGGCGCTGCCAGGCGTGCCGGTCAATCGACGATGTCGAGCAGCACGTGGCTTCCCTCGCCCGCGGCCGCCGCTTTGACCACGGTGCGCAGCGCATGCGCGGTACGTCCGCCGCGGCCGATCACGCGCCCGTAGTCGTCCGCCGCAACACACAGCTCGAGCACGATCGTGCCGTCGTTCTCCTCGAACTGCTCGACTGCAACCGCGTCGGGATCGTCGACGAGGCCTTCCGCGAGGTACTCCAGCAGGCGCCTGGGATTCTCGGTGAGCATCTCTGTGGCGGCCCCCGCGGGCCGCTAGCCCGTGCGGGTCTCGATGCCCTTGATGCGCAGCAGCTTGCGTACCGTGTCCGACGGCTGGGCGCCGCGTGCGAGCCAGTTGCGCGCTCGTTCCTCGTCGATCACGATCGTCGAGGGGTTAGTCTGCGCGTTGTAGTGGCCGATCGTCTCGATCACGCGACCGTCGCGCGGCGAGCGCTGGTCGGCGACGACGACGCGCCACATCGGATCCTTCTTGCCGCCCACTCGCGTGAGCCTGAGCCTGACTGCCACGGTTTCCTCTCTGGCTGCTTCAGCCTGACAGACGTTTGTCTGCCACCTGTTTGTCTGCCACCTGGTTGCCTGCCAGCCGATCGTCTGCCGGCTGGTCGTCTGTCACATCTCGGTCAACCGGGAGCTTAGCGGTTGACGGGCGCGAGACGGAGGGCTGGAGTGCGACGCCCGGACGCCTGGAGCTCAGCGCGCGCCCCGCATCAGCGCGCCGATATCGGGCATCTTGCCCCGCCCGACCTGGCGCATGACCTTGCGCATCTGACCGAACTGCTTGACCAGTTTGTTGACCTGCTGGACGTTGGTGCCGGAGCCGCGCGCGATCCGCAGCCGGCGTGAGCCCTTGATCAGCTCCGGGCGGCGGCGCTCCTCGGGCGTCATCGACAGGATGATCGCCTGGATTCGGTCGAGCTCGCGCTCGTCCACCTTCATGTTCTTCAGCTGCTGGCCACCGAAGCCGGGGATCATTCCCAGCAGGCTCGTCAGCGGCCCCATTTTCCGGATCGCCTTGAGCTGATCGAGGAAGTCGTCGAGGCCGAACTCGTTGCGCCGCAGCTTGCGCTCGAGCTCACGCGTGTCGGCCTCGTCGAACTGCTGCTCTGCCTTCTCGATCAGGCTCATCACGTCGCCCATGCCGAGGATCCGCTGAGACATGCGGTCGGGATGGAAGCGCTCGAACTGGTCGAGCTTCTCGCCGGTGGACGCGAACAGGATCGGCTTGCCCGTGACCGCCTTGACCGACAGCGCCGCACCACCGCGCGCGTCGCCGTCGAGCTTGCTCATGACGACACCGTCGAACTGCACCGCCGCGGCGAAGCTCTCGGCCACGTTGACCGCGTCCTGGCCGGTCATCGCGTCCACCACGAGCAGCACGTCGGTCGGTTTGACCGCATCGCGGATGCGCACCAGCTCGGCCATCAGCTGCTCGTCCACGTGCAGGCGCCCGCTCGTGTCCACGATCAACACGTCCTTGCCCTCGCTCCTGGCCCGCTCGAGCGCCCACGTGGCGATCTCGACCGGGTCGCGATCGGTGCCCTGCTCGTAGACCGCGGCCCCCGCCTGGGCGCCGACCTTCACCAGCTGCTCGACCGCGGCCGGGCGGTAGACGTCGCATGCCGCCACGGCGACCGAGGAGGAGTGCTCCTCGCGCAGGTAGCGCGCGAGCTTGGCCGTCGCGGTGGTCTTGCCCGAGCCCTGCAGGCCGGCCATCAGGATCACGGTCGGCGGCCGCGGCGAGAAGCTCAGGCCGGCGGAGCTTCCGCCCATCAGCTCGGTCAGCTCCTCGGCGACGATCTTGATCACCTGCTGGCCGGGATTGAGCTTGCCGATCACGTCCGCGCCGAGACAGCGCTCCTTCAGCTGCGCGGTGAACTGCCTGACGACCTTGAAGTTGACGTCGGCCTCGAGCAGCGCCAAGCGGATCTCGCGCATCGCCGCATCGATGTCCGGCTCGGTCAGCGTGCCGTGCTGGCGCACGTCGGCCAGCGTTGCCTGGAGCTTCTCCGCGAGCGAGTCGAACATGAGCGCCTGATTCTCGCAGCCGCCGGGCCAAGCTCAGGCGCGCGTGACCCTTTCGGCCCTCAGCGCGGTGCCGGCGGGGGCTGCGGCGGTGTGCCGTTCGCGGGGGCGCCCGGCTCCACGCGGCGCGCCAGCGCCTCGCCGATCCCGCCGAATGCCTGGGCGAACTCGGAAGGCACGACGAACACCTTGTTGGAGTCGCCTTCGGCCAGGCTCGGCAGCATCTGCAGGTATTCGTAGCTGAGCAGCTCGCGATCCGGTTTGCCCTCGTGGATCGCGGTGAAAACGGTGTCGATCGCCTTGGCTTCGCCTTCGGCGCGCAGGATCGCCGCCTGGCGCTCGCCCTCGGCGTCGAGCACGGCGGCCTGCTGTGCGCCCTCTGCGTTCAGGACCGCGGCCTGCTTGGCGCCCTCCGCGGTGAGGATCTGCGCCTGCTTCTCGCCTTCCGCGGTGAGGATCGCCGCGCGCCTGTCGCGCTCTGCGCGCATCTGCTTCTCCATCGCGCTCCTGATGTCCGGCGGCGGGTCGACCGACTTGATCTCCACGCGGTTGATCCTGATGCCCCACTTGCCGGTCGCCTCGTCCAGGACGGTGCGCAGCTCGGTGTTGACGTTCTCGCGCGCCGTCAGCGTGGCCTCGAGCGTGAGACCGCCGATCACGTTTCGAAGCGTGGTGACGGTCAGCTGCTCGATCGCCTGCAGCGGGTTGGCGATTTCATAGGAGGCCGAGCGCGGGTCGGTGATCGTGAAGTAAAGGACGGTCTCGATTCCCACCACCACGTTGTCTTCGGTGATGACCGACTGGGGCGAGAAGTTCACCACCTGCTCGCGCAGATCCACGAGCGGCTTGACGCGGTCGATGAACGGCGTGACGATCGTCAGCCCGGGCTCGAGCGTGCGGCTGTAGCGACCGAGACGCTCGACCACGCCGGCGCGCGCCTGCGGAATCACGCGAATCGAGCGCGACGCCACGATCAACGCGAACACGACGATCACGGCAATGACGATCAGGGCGACCATGGGGCGAATTCCTTTCTCGTGACTATTCAGAGCGTACCCCTAAACCGATGCTCAGCGGAGATGACCGGCCGGCAAGCGCAGCGTGTGCGCGGGACGCTGCCCAGCTCAGTGCATCACGAGAGCCGTCGCGCCCCGTATCTCGACGACCTCGACGCGCTCGCCCACGGCGATGACCTCGTCCTCGTCATAGCTGCGCGCGGTCCACACCTCTCCACCCTCGATCCTCACGCAGCCGACCCCCTCGTCGTTGGCGATGCGCTCGAGAACCATCGCCCGGCGGCCGATCAACGCGGCTGCGCCGGTGCGGATCGCCGGTGGCAGGCGCCGGTGGCGGCGGGCGACCGGGCGCAACGCCCCGACCACGATCACCGAGGCGAGCACGAACACGATCGCCGCCAGCAGTGTCCCGACGCCGATCAGGCTGAGGACCGCCGCCAGCGCGGCGCCGAGCGCGAACGGCAGCAGGTAGAAGCCGCCCTGGTGCATCTCGCCGATGCCGAGCAGGGCAGCCGCCACCAGCCAAAGGATCCACATATGTGCAGGTTAGCTCTCCGCGATCAGTGCGCGGGCAAAGTCATCGGGGTCGAATGGGCGCAGATCCTCGACCGACTCGCCCACCCCGATCAGCTTCACCGGCAGCTCCAGCTCGCGCGCGATCGCCAGCGCGATCCCTCCGCGCGCGGTTCCGTCGAGCTTGGTCAACACCACGCCGCTGACCTGCGCCGTCGCGGCGAACAGCTTGGCCTGGCGCAGGCCGTTCTGCCCGGTGGTCGCATCGATCGTGAGCAGCGTCTCGTGCGGCGCGCCCTCGAGCTGGCGCGCGATCACGCGGCGGACCTTCGCCAGCTCGCCCATCAGGTCATCCTGCGTGTGCAGGCGCCCGGCCGTGTCCACGATCACCACGTCGACTCCCTCGCTGCGCGCTTGGGCGATCGCCTCGAAGGCCACCGCACCGGGATCCGATCCCGCCGGTCCGGTGACGACCTCACAGCCGGCGCGCGCGGCCCAGCCTTCGAGCTGCTCTGCAGCAGCCGCCCTGAACGTGTCCGCGGCGGCCAGCAGGACGCTCGCCCCCACCTCCTTGCGCAGATGCCAGGCAAGCTTGCCGATCGTGGTGGTCTTACCGGTGCCGTTGACGCCCACCGCCATGATCACGGTCGGCACGGGCCGGATGTCGATCCGCGCGTCACCCACGCGCGCGGTGTCGGCCAGTAGCCCGATCAGGCGCTCGCTGAGCGCCTCGCCGCCCTCGAGCTTGCCCGCCGCCGCTTCGCTCTCGAGCGTCGCCACGACCGACGCCGTGGTGCTCGCGCCGACGTCGGCCATGATCAGCGCCTCCTCGAGGCGTTCCCAGGTCTGCTCGTCGAGGTCTCCGAACAGCGTCGCCTGGATCTCGCTGCCGAGCGCCTGGCGCGTCTTCGACATGCTCTCGCGCAGCCTGCGCAACAGCCCGCCGCGCTGGCGGCGAGCGTCGCCCGCCTGCTCGTCCTCGCCGTCCGCGGATCCCGCGCCGGCCTGACCGGCGGCTCCGGCGGCCGGGGCGGTTATGAACAGATCGCTCCAGTCGCGGGCCACGGGCCGCGCGACGATAGCAGCGCCGCTCTCAGGCGACCTCGGCGACCTCGGCCGTCTGCTCGGTCTCGCGCTGCTCGGCGGGAAGGCGCCGCGAGAGGATCTTCGAGACGCCGTCCTGACCCATTGAGACGCCGAACAGCCAGTCGGCCGCCTCCATCGTGCGCTTCTGGTGGGTGATCACGATGAACTGCGCGCGGTCGGCGTAGCGACGCAGAAGCGCCAGGAAACGGTCGAGGTTCAGGTCGTCGAGCGCAGCCTCGACCTCGTCCAGGATGTAGAAGGGGCACGGGCGGGCGAGGAACACCGCGAACAGGAACGCGAGCGCCGTCATCGACTTCTCGCCTCCTGAGAGCAGCGTGAGGCGCTTGGTCGCCTTGCCGGCCGGGGTGATCTCGATCTCGACCCCCGGCAGCTGCTCCTCCTCCGCGTTCAGCTCCGCCTCGCTCTCGGCCTCGGCGGCCGCCTCGGCGTCCTCGCCGTCGGGCGCCAGCGCCTGTCCGCCGAGCACGGGACGCGGACCGGGCTCCTCGGCCACCAGGCGCAGGCGGCCCGAGCCGCCCGGGAACACGTCGCGGGCGAGCTCTTCGAAGTTACGCGCAGCCGCCTGGAAGGTCTCCTGGAAGGTCTCCTGGATCTGGCGGTCGGTCTCGCGGATGACTCCCCGAAGCTCGCGCAGCGCCGTCTCGAGGTCGCTGCGCTGAGCCTCCAGCTCCTCCACGTGCTCGAGCGCCTCGGAGTACTCCTCCTGCGCGAGCGGGTTGACGGGCCCGAGCGCCTCGCGCCGGCGCGTGAGCCGCTCGACGCGCGTGCGCAGGCCATCGACGGCCTCCTGCTGCAGCTGCTCGCTGCCGTCCTCGTCCTCGCCCTCGCCCGCGCCCGCGGTCGGCTCTGCGTCTGCGCCCTCCTCGGGCGTCGGCAATCCGAGGCGCCCGGCGACGGTCTCCAGCTCCAGTTGCGCCTCGGCGGCCTGGTCGCGCAGGCGCTGTGCGCCGACCTCGGCCGCTGTCACCGTCTCGCCGGCCGCGCGCAGGCTCGCCTGGATCTCGGCCTCCCTGGCTGCGCAGCTGCGCAGCTGCGCAGCCATCGCCTCACCGGCCTGCCGGTCGGCGGCGAGCTCCTGCTCGAGCTCGACGACACGTTGTTGGACGGCCTGCTCCGCAAGCGCCAGGGCCGCCGCCAGACGCTGCGCCCGTGGTGCAGTGGCCCGGTCCGAATCGATTTGCGCACGCAGGCGCTCGAGTCTGGCGAGGCGCTGAACCCGCTCGTGCTCGACACGCTCGCGCAGCCGGCGCTCGGCCGCCAGCTCACCCTCCAGCTCGGCTTTGCGCACCGCTTGCGGTCCATCCGCCGGCGCCGTGCGGCGCTGTTCGATCAGCCACTCGGTGCGCCGCACCGACTCCGCCGCCTCCGCCCGCCGCCGCTCGGACTCGCGCAACGCCCCCTCCGCGCCCGCGCGGGCATCTTCGGCGTCACGCACCAGCTGTGCGACCTGCTCGCTGGCGGCGCGGGCGCCGTGCTCGGCTTGCGCGGCGCGCTCGGCGGTCGCGATCAGGCGATCGCGTTCGTTGCGTCGCGCGAGCACGCGCTCGGTGCCGCCCTCGCTCAGCTGGCGCACCTCCCCCCAGGCGGCGAACCACACGCGGCCCTGGCGCGTGGCCGCAATCCCGGAGAACTCCTGCTGCAGGTCCTCAAGGCGCTCGACGACCCAGGCGTCCTGGAGCAGCCGCGCTGCCAGCGCCATCACCTCAGGCGGTCCGCTGAGCAGCTCCAGCAGCCGGCGAGCGCCGGCGGCCGGGGGCGCTTGAGCGGCTGAGGCGCTCTCGCCGGCGCCGTGGGCGTGGCCGGAGAGCAGCGCGCTGCCGCCGTCGGGCCCGACTCGGTCGAGCAACGCCTCCGCGCCCTGGACGTCTTTGACGAGCGCTGCATCCAGGCGGCCTCCGAGCGCGGCCGCCAGCGCCAGCTCGTAGCCGTCGTGGACGCTCAGCTCCTCGCTCAGCGCCCGCGTCGAGTCGCCCTGGCCGGATGCGCTGAAGCGGGTGTGCCCGCGCAGGAACTGGTTGGCGGCCGCAAGCTCGGAGCCGACCCGCGCCGCCTCGCGACGGGCCTCCTGGACGGCGCGCTCGGCGGCGCTCAGGCGATCGCGCGTGCGCTCGGCGTCCTGATCGGCGCGCGCGCGCGCCGCGCGGGCGCCGTCGAGCTCGGTGGCGATCTGCGCCACGAGCGCTTGCTGGCGCTCGCGTTCCTCGGCCAGCGTCGCGACTTCGCGCTCGATCTCCTGCTCGCGACCGGCTTCGAGCTGCGCGAGCTCCGCTTCGAGCGCCGCGATCCGCCCGGCGCCCGCGGCGCCCGCGTCCTGCTCGCCCTCGGCGTCCCGTGGTGCCAGATCCTCGAGCTCCCGCTGCACGCGCTCGATCCTCCGCTCAAGCGCCTGGGATCCGGTCGCTACCTGCTCGGCGCGGAGCCCGAGACGCTCGCGCGCCGAGCGCGCCTCATAGACGCCACGCGAGAGCGCGTCGTGACGTTCGGTGCGCTCCGACAGCGCTCGCTCGGCAGCGCCGCGACGGTCGATCGTCTCCTCCAGCCTGGACTCGATCTCGCCGCGTGCCGTGCGCGCCCGGCCGACCTCGGCCTCCGCCGCCCCCAGCTCCACGCGACATGCGCGTGCGGCGTCGCGCGCCAGCTCCCAGCGCGCCTGCAGGATCTGACGCTCGAGGCGCTCGTGCAGCTCGGCCGCTTCGGCCTGGCGCTTGAGCGGGCGCAGGCGCGTGCGCGCCTCACGCTCGATGTCCAGCGCGCGATCGAGGTTCTCCTGCGTGCGCTCGAGCTTGAGCTGGGCGCGGCGACGGCGCTTGCGGTGCTTGCCGAGGCCGGCGGCCTCCTCGATCAGCAGCCGGCGCTCGCGCGGCTTGGAGGTGACGATCGAGTCGACCCGGCCCTGGGAGATGACCGAGTGGGTCTCCTTGCCGAGGCCGGTGTCGGAGAGCACCTCGATCACGTCGGTCAGGCGGCAGCGGGCGCCGTTGAGGCGGTAGCCGCCCTCGCCGTTTCGATCCAGGCGGCGCACGATCGAGATCTCGCTCAGCGGCAGCTCGACCGTTCCGTCGGAGTTGTCGAGCACGATCTCCACCTCGGCCGCGCTGCGCGGCTGCACGCCGCGCCCACCGCCGAAGATGACGTCCTGCATCGACTGGCCGCGGACCGCCAGCGGCGACTGCTCGCCCATCGCCCACAGGACCGCGTCGGTGACGTTGGACTTGCCCGAGCCGTTGGGGCCGACGACCACGCTCACGCCCTCGCCGAAGTCCAGACGCGTGCGGTCGGGGAACGACTTGAAGCCACTCAAGGACAGGGACTTCAGGCGCATGCGATCCCCCGTGGGCGATGCGTGCTCATGGGTCCGCCAGGCTCTCCACAGCCACACGCGCAGCCTCCTGCTCGGCGTGCTTCTTGCTCCTGCCCCTGCCGGTGCCCAGCTCGCGTCCATCGACGTGAGCCGCCACCGCATAGGTGCGCTCGTGTGGCGGGCCCTCCTCGCCGGTGACCTCGTAGCTGACCTCCGCGCCTCGGCGCGCGAGCAGCTCCTGCAGCGCGGACTTGAAGTCCACGGGGTTCTCCAGCGCCTCCTCGATCTCCGGGCCGAAGGCCTCGACGACGGCCTCGGCCGTGCGCTCGTAGCCGGACTGCAGGTAGCAGGCGCCGATCACCGCCTCGATCACCGATGCGAGCACGCGCTCGGTCCCAACCAGCGCCGCTGCGCTGGCGCGTCCGCCCGGCGGCGCCGCAGCGCGCAGCCGCTCGGGCAGCCCGAGGCGCTCGGCTACCGCTCTGCAGGAGGCGCCCGAGACCGCCTGGGCGCGGATCTTCGTCAGACGTCCCGCACCGAAGCGCTCGGCCTCCAGGCGCGGATACAGGTGCGTGGTCACGGCGAGCGCCAGCACGCTGTCGCCGAGGAATGCCAGCCGCGTGTAGGAGTCGCTGCGGCGCTCGCTCCAGGACGCATGCGTGAACACCTGGCGCGCGAGGTCCTCGGGCAGCTCCTCCAGCAGGTCTGCCAGCAGCATCATCGCCCCGCATCGGCGGTTCCCTGGTGGCTCAGCACGAAGTCCACCGCCGCGCCCACCGTCAGGATCTGAGCAGCCTGCTCGTCAGACATGCTCACCCCATAGGTGTCCTCCAGCTCCTGTACGAGCGTGTAGAGGTCGAGCGAGTCGGCCTCGAGATCCTCCTTGAAGCGGGTCTGCTCGGAGATCTGCTCGGCGTCCGCGTCGAGCTCGTCGGCGAGGTGAGCGCGGATCAGCTCGAATATGGGCTCGCGGGCGTCGCTCATCCTGCCTCGCTGAGGCTAGCGTCCGGCGCGGACGCCGGGGAGCGCCTGAGCGCGCCGGCCAGCTCGAGCGCGCGCTGGGTCTGACCGACGATGTCCGCCTGCGCGCCCCGCTCGGCACGCAGGATCGCCTGCTCGAAGCCACGCCGTTTGAAACGGCCGTGGGGCACCACGCCCAGGCGGCGCAGCCCCAGCAGGTAGGCGCCGCCGTTGGCCTCGGGGTCGATCTCCTGGCGGAAGGACGAGAGCGCCCCGCGCAGCAGCGCTCCGCCGAGCTTGGCCCGCGTGGAGGACATCGCCGCGTCGCGGATCGCTCCGAGCATCGTCTGGGAGACGGCCTCGATCAACTTCAGCGCCACGTTGCCGGTAAACCCGTCGGTGACGATCACGTCTGCGACGCCGCCCATCACGTCGCCGCCCTCAACGTTGCCGACGAACTCGAACGCGTCGAGCCCCGCGCCCACGCGCTCCACCAGCTCGGCATGGGCCTCGAGCACCAGGGCGCTCCCGCGTCCGGCCTCCTCGCCGTTGGAGAGCAGTGCCACGCGAGGGTGCTGCACGCCGAGCACGACGCGCGCGAGCGCGGCCCCCATGAACGCGTACTGCACGATGTGCTCGCGCCGGGCATCCGCGTTGGCACCGACGTCGAGCAGCGTCACCGGCTGGTGTGGAACCGGCAGCGGGATCGCGAGCGCCGGGCGGTAGATCCCGCGGGCGCGCTTGATGTTGAACGTGCCTGCGGCCAGCGCCGCGCCGGTCCCGCCGGCGCAGACCAGCGCCTGGGCCCTGCCCTCGGCCACCGCCCGTGCGGCCTGCACGATCGATGCCTCGGGTGTGCTGCGCGCGGCCTTGACCGGGTCCGCGGCCTTGGCGATCGACACGGGCGCGTCGATGACCTCGACGCCGGCGGGCATGCCGGAGAGCTCGGCGGCCGGACCGAACAGCATTACGCGCGCGCCAGCGTGCGCGGCCATCGCGGCGCCGGCGGCGACCTCCGCGGCTCCGAGGTCGGCGCCGTTGCAGTCGACCGCCACCACCGGTCGCTGCGTCTGCTGCGGCGCTGGGGAGAGGGACGACGCCCCCGGCGTCACTGCGCTCTAGGCGTCGTCGTGATCGTGATCGTGGTCGTGCGCACCGGGCGTCACGATCTCACGACCGGCGTAGGTGCCGCACACCGAGCAGACCCGGTGGGGACGACGCGGGCTGTGACAGTGCGGGCACGCGTTCAGCGCGGGCGCGCCGATCTTGTGCTGCGCGCGACGCTTGGCCGTGCGGCTGTGCGACTGCTTTTTCTTGGGGACCGCCATCGGGCACAGAAGGCTACCAGGGTCGGTGCGCAGTCCATCTGCGCTACTCGAGCTCCAGCTCGCTGAGCTTCGCCCAGCGCGGATCGGGTGCGGAGTCGTGGTGGTGCTCGGGCCCCGCCTCGTTCAGGTCGGCCGCACAGATCGGGCAGAGCCCCGCGCAGTCCTCGCGACAGAGGATCTTGGCCGGCATCGCCAGCGCGAAGGCGTCTCGAGCCCAGGTGCCCAGATCGACGGTCTCCTCGTGCACGTAGGGACTGTCCAGCTCCTCGCCTTCCTCGGGACGGTCGACCTCGCGCGCGTCGATCTCGAGCAGTGGGGCGGCGGGCTTCAGACAGCGCATGCAGGGTCCTGTGAGTGCGGCGGCGAAGCGCAGGCGCAATGCGTAGCCGCCGCCGCTCATGCGCGAGACCGTCAGCTCGGCGGGCACGCTCGACGGCACCGCCTGGTAGCGCTCGCCGCCCAGCTCGAGCGGCTCGATCGGCACCTCCAGCTCGAGCCGCCTGCCCTCTCCGGCCACGAGCCGCAGCCCCGCGAGGTCGAAGTCGTGAGTAGCCCGCGCCATCGCCATCCAGGCTAGCGGCGCGCGGGGCGCGAGCGGGGTCTCTCCGCGGGCGGCGCGAGCGGGGTCTCTAGGACTCTAGGAGCGCTCGTGCAACTCGCGCTTGAGGATCTTGCCGGTCGCGTTGCGCGGCAGCTCGGAGAGGAAGACGACCTCGCGCGGGACCTTGAAGCGAGCGAGGTTCTGCTTGACGTAGGACTTGACCTCCTCCTCGCTGAGAGCGGCGCCGTTGCGCTGCACGACGAAGGCCTTCAGACGCTGGCCGAAATCGCTGTCCTGCACCCCGACGACGGCGACCTCTTCGATCTCGCTGTGGTCGGCCAACAGGTCCTCCACCTCTCGCGGAAACACGTTCTCGCCGCCGCTGACGATCATTTCGTCGTCACGGCCGTCGACGAACAGGCGTCCATCCTGGTCGAAGTGCCCGACGTCGCCGGTGCTCATCAGACCGCGCACCACCTCCTTGCCGCCGCCCCCGGTGTAGCCGTCGAACATCAACTCGTTGGCCACGAAGATGCGCCCGCTGTGTCCGCGCGGGACCTCACGCCCGTCGGCGTCGAGCAGCTTCACCGACGTGCCCATCGGCGGGCGACCGGCGGTGCCCGGCGCCGCGCGCAGATCGTTGGGCGTGGCGATCGTGGCCCAAGCGACCTCGGTCGAGCCGTACAGGTTGTAGAGGACCTCGCCGAAGGCGTCCATCGCCCGCGTCGCCATCTCGCCCGGCAGCGCAGAGCCGCTGAGGGCGATGATCTTCAGCGCGCGCAGGTCATAGCGGGCGATCGTCTCGGGGCCGAGGTCGAGGATCCGCTGCAGCATCACGGGCACCAGCACCAGCGCGCTCGCGCGGTGCTGCGCGGTCGCCCGCAGCGTGTCCTCGGGATCGAACTTGCGTCGCAGCACGAGCGTCGAGGACAGCGGCAGCGCCAGCGTGAAGTGCGCAAAGCCCCACGAGTGGAACATCGGCGCGGCGATCATGGTGGTCTGGCGGGCCTTCAGGGGGATCTTGGAGAACAGCGCCGCCACCGGCTCCAGCGAGTCGGGCTGCTTGCGCGCAGCGCCCTTGGGCGCGCCGGTGGTGCCCGAGGTCAGGATCACGACCCGTCCTTTCTCGGCCGGCGGCGAGAGATCGGAGCGCTCGCCCCTGGCGATCATCTCCTCGAGCAGCGGCGCGGAGTGCGCGTGCGTTGCGTCCCCGGCCGGTTCGCCGGAGCGTGGCTCGCTCCAGGCGATGAAGCGTTTGCGGGCTGCAGCGCCGTCGTCCACGAGCCCGGCGAACTCCTCGTCGTAGATCACCGCCGCGGGGTCCTCGCGTGCGAGCACGTCGGTTATCTGAGGACCGGCGAAGGCCGTGTTCAGGTACAGCGCGCTGGCACCCAGCTTCGAGCAGGCGATCGTGGCCTCGACGAAGCCGCGGTGGTTGCGGCACATGATTGCCACACCGTCCTGTTCTGAGATCCCGGCACGACGGAGCTCGTGGGCAAGCGCGTTGGTGCGCTCGTGTGCCTCCGCGAACGTCAACGTGCCACGGTCGTCGACGATTGCAGCCCGATCCGGGTAGCGGATCGCCGAGCCGGCGTAGGCAGCCGCCGGCGTCGGCCCCCAGCGGTGAAGCGCCGCCAGCGTGCGCGCGGCGCGGTCCGGACGCACGAAATCGACCATCCCGGTCTCCCACAGCGTCCTGGCTACGAGCAGCTTGTATCTGGCCGTCTGAGCTTTCACGTACTGACCCTACCCAATCGAGAGCACTGGGAATATGGGCGTCTCCACCAGATCGCCGATGACCTGCAGCGAGCGCTTCCCCGGGCTGGAGGGCTCAACTCCGGCTAGCTGACTTCGGCCGGCTCGTCCTTGCCCTGCAGGCGCTCGCGTCCACGCTGGACGGCGGCGATGAACTTGGAGAGGTTGATCTCGAGCGTGTTGAGGATCTCATCGGCGTAGTCCTCGGCGCCGAGCCTGATCTCACGCTCGCGTGCTCGCGCGTCCTCGACGATGTCCTCCGCCGCACGCTCGGCCTGCTTGGTGACCTCCTCCTCGCCGAGCAGGCGCTCCTGGCGCTCACGTGCGTCCTTGATGATGCGCTCGGCCTCCTTCTTGGCCTCCGCGAGCATCTCCTGGCGCTCCTTGACGATCCAGCGCGCCTGCTTGATCTCCTCGGGGATCGTGGCGCGCATCTGGTCGAGGATGTCGTAGATCTCCTCCTTGTCGACCCGCACGGAATCGCTCAGGGGAATCGTCTTGGCGTTGTGCACCAAGTCGTCGAGCTTGTCTATGAGTACCAGGACATCCATCAGAAGCCACCTCCGTGCGACCTCTCGCCCCACGGTCCGTCAATGCGATGCCACATAAGGTCGTCCATTTCCATTTCGTCAGCGTCTCAGCTCTTCCTGCAAGCGCCGGGCCACCTCGTCTGGAACGAGATCGTCGATCCGTCCTCCAAACGTGGCGAGCTCCTTGACGCCGCTCGATGAAAGGAAACTGTACTGCGGGCTCGCCATCAGGTACACGGACTCGATCCCAGGGTCCTGCCGGCGGTTGAGCTGGTTCATCTCCAGCTCGTACTCGAAATCGGAGATCGCGCGCAGGCCCTTGACGATCGCGCGCGCGCCGATGCTGCGCGCAAAGTCCACCACGAGCGTCGAAAACGGCTCGACGCGCACGCTGTCGAGGTCGCTGAGCGCACGCTCGATGAAGCCCACGCGCTCCTCGATCCCGAACAGCGCGCTGCTCTTGCGAACCGAGCGGTTGACGACCGCGACGACGACTTCGTCGTAGAGGTTGGCCGCGCGGTGGATCACGTCGAGATGCCCGTTGGTGAGCGGGTCATAGCTGCCGGGGCACACGGCTATCGCGATGTCAGGTCGTGTCATTGATGGCGGTGGATTGTGATCAAGGTGTCGCCGTAGCGCTTCTGCCGCTCGACCTTGGCGTCGAGCTCCAGTGGAGCTCGACGGTCGCTCTCGACGACGATCCGAGCCCCGGACCCGAGCAGCGACGGCAACGCAGCCGAGAGCTCCTGTCCTAGTTGGCGCGCCCGCGCGTAGGGAGGGTCGATGAAGATCAGATCGTATGTCTCTTTGCGGCCGCGTGCGCTCCGCAGCGCCGCCAGCGCATCGCCGCGGCGGACCTCGGCGGCGCTGGAATCTATCCCGAGCGCCGTCAGGTTCGCCTCGAGCGCCGCGATCGCGCTGCGCTCACGCTCGACGAACACCGCTCGCCGGGCGCCGCGGGAGATGGCCTCGATCCCGAGCGCACCGGTGCCCGCGAACAGGTCCAGCGCGATCGCTTCCTCGACCTCGCCGAGCATCGAGAACAGCGCCTCGCGAACGCGATCGGACGTCGGGCGGGTGGCGCTGCCGCCCGGCGCACTCAAGCGTCTGCCCCCCAGCCGTCCTGCGATCACACGCATGCTCAGACACGGTATCCGCACGCCGGGGAGCCCTACACGGCGAGCTGTTCGGGGCGCTCGCCGCCGAGGCGCTCCAGCTCGAGTCCCAGCAGCGCGTGCTCGGGACTCACCAGCTCGGGATCGCGGGCCACGATCGCCTCCGCCTGCGCGCGCGCCAGCTCCAGCAGCGCGGCGTCCTCGGGCAGGCGCGCGACCCGAAACTGCCCGAGACCGGACTGGCGCGTTCCCGTCAGCTCGCCCTCGCTGCGCATCTCGAGATCTATCTCGGCCAGGCGAAAGCCGTCGGAGTGCTCGACCAGCGCGCGCAGGCGCGAGCCGGCGCCCGCCGCCGGCGGGCCGACGAGCAGGCAGGTCGAGCGGTGCTCGCCCCGGCCGACCCGGCCGCGCAGCTGGTGCAGCTGTGAGATCCCGAAGCGCTCGGCGTTCTCGATCAACATCACGGTTGCGTTCGGCACGTCGATCCCGACCTCGATCACCGTCGTGGCCACCAGCACCTGGGCGCGCCCGGAGGCGAACGCGGCCATCGCCTCCTGCTTCTCGCGCAGACGCATGCCGCCGTGCAGCAGTGCCAGCTCGTGTCCTTTAGCTTCCCCGCGCGCAGGCGTGCAAGCTCAGCGGTGGCCGCGCGCACGCCGGCCGAGGAGCCTGTGGTGGCGAGCGCGGCCGCGGCCGCGCCATCGGGCTCGGGCTCGTCTATCAGGGGGCACACGACGTAGGCCTGCCGGCCCGCCGCCAGCTCGCCGCGCACCAGCTCGTACGCCTCCGCGCGCTGCCCCTCGCCGCTCACCAGGCGCGTGCGGATGGGCTGGCGGCCACGGGGCAGCTCGTGCAGCTTGCTCGTGTCGAGATCCCCATAGCGAGCCAGCGCCAGCGTGCGCGGTATCGGAGTGGCGGTCATGTGCAGCGTGTGCGCCGCCGGCGCGCTCGGGTCGGCCGGGTCCTGCTCTCCCAGCGCCGCGCGCTGGCGCACTCCGAAGCGGTGCTGCTCGTCGATCACCGCCACCGCCAGCGCCCTGAAGCGCACGTCCGGCTCGATCAGCGCGTGGGTGCCGACGATCAGCGACAGCTCGCCGCTTGCGAGCTTGCCCAGCACGTCGCGCCTGCGCCGCGCCGGCGTGGAGCCGGTCAGCAGCGCCGCCGTTACCGGCTCGGCGCCGAGCAGCCGCTGGACGGTCGCGAAGTGCTGCTCGGCGAGCGTCTCCGTGGGCGCCATCAGCGCCGCCTGGCGGCCGTGCTCGACGGCGCGGAGCATCGCGAACAGCGCCACCACCGTCTTGCCGCTGCCGACCTCGCCCATCAGCAGCCGTTGCATCGGCGCCGCCCCGGCCAGATCGTCGCGAATCGCATCCATCGCGCGGCGCTGGTCGCCGGTCACAGCGAACGGCAGCCCGTCGAGCAGCCAGCGCTCGCTCAGCGTGGGGGCATCGTCGAGCACCGCGGCCCCCAGCTGCGAGCGCCGCCCGGCGCGGCGTCGCAGAAACAGCAGCTGGGTCAGCAACATCTCCTCGAAGGCCAGTCGCCGGCGACCTGTCTCGAGATCCTCGCGCGTGCGTGGAAAGTGCATCGCGGCGAGCGCGCTGGCCCGGTCCGGGAGCGCCTCGGTCACGCGCGTGGCCGCCGAGAGGGCCTCCGGTACATCCTGCAACGATTGGCGCGCGCCCTGCACCAGTGTGAGGATCTGCGTCGAGGTGACCCCGTCGGCCGCCGGATAGTGCGCCACCGCGGCGCCGTCGCCCGGCTCCTCGGCTCGGCCGCAGCCGCCGTCGCCCGCGAGCGCATGATGGGAGACGCCAAACCCGCCGCGCCCGTCGGCCTTGCCGTGCAGCAGCAGGCGCGTCCCCGGCGGATAGCGCTCGACGAGCCAGGGCTGGTTGAAGAAGGTTGCGCGCATCGTCCCGGTGGCGTCGAAGGCCCTCGCCTCGACCAGCGGGCGCATGCCGCGCCGGCGCACGGGCCGCGCCGCGATGGCGCGCACCTCGACCGCCACCGTGGCCTGCTCGCCGGCGCGCAGGCCGGCCACGGTGCGAGCCTCGCGACTGTCGCTCGGCAGGTGCTCGAGCAGGTCGCCCACCGTCAGCAGTCCCAGCGTGCGCAGGCCCGCGGCAACCCGCTTGGCGGCGCCCGCCAGCGGCTCCTGCAGGCGCGAGGGCCGAGGGCAGCGCACCGGCGCACCGATCAGCTCGTCTCGGCTGAGGACACTGCGCGAGGCGAAAGCACGCACTCCCGCCACCCCGAGCAGCGAGGCCACCGCAACGCCATCCCCTGGCGGTTTGGTCTCTGTGGCGGGCATCGCGCGCCCATCATGATCGTCTCGGCGGTCGTAACGCGGGCGCGGCGCCGGTCCGCTCACTCGGCCAGCAGCAGCCACCAGTAGGCCGCCTGACCTCCGTGGCGCAGCTCCAGCTCGATCCCGCCGTTGACCATGCTCCCGATCTCGCCGAGGCCGATCGGCGCCTCGCCGCCGGCCAGAACGCTGATCAGCTCGGGTGCGAGATCTCCGTCGACCCCCTCGGCGAGCGTGCCCAGCACCGCCTGCAGCGTCTCGCGCGGATCGCCCCAGGCGAAGACCTCGTCCTCGACGAAGCCGACGGCCTCGCCGCGGCCGAAGCGTCCCTGGGCGTCGTCGCGCGCCGCCGGCGCGACCGCGCCGGTGCGAACGCGCGCGAGCGCCTCGGCGAGCGCCTGGCCGTTCTCCTCGAGCGAGCGTTCGAGCGACAGCGCCACCGCGGCGGTGAGGCCGGCCTGCTGGCTCGTGGTGCGCGCAACCAGTACCTGCTTGTCCGACAGGCGGGCCGCGTGCTCGGCCGCCATGATCACGTTGGCGCTGTTGGGCAGCAGCACGACCTCCTCGGCGGGCACGTCGTGGATGCCCGCAAGCAGGTCGTAGGTCGAGGGGTTCAGCGTCGGGCCGCCGTCGATCGTGTGCACGCCCAGCTCGTGGAACATCTCGCGCAGCCCCTCCCCGTTGACCACCGCCACGGCGCTGCAGCGAGCCTGGTTGCGTCCTCGCGGCGCGACCGACTCCGCGGGCGCCTGCAAAGGACGCTCCAGGCCGCTCGTCGGCGTTCCCGGCGCGGCCGAGTCCGCTTGCGCCTGCATGGGCTGCTCCAGGCTGCTCCTCGACGCTCCCGGCGCGTCCGCGCCGGCCACGCTCGCACCGTCGAGCGCGAGGCGCTCTTCGCGCTCGGCCACCTGCGCGTGCATGTCCGCGACGTCCAGGTGTGAGACCTCGCCGGCCTCGGCGAACACGGCGGTCGCGCGCTCGGGTTCGTCGGTGTGCAGGTGGACCTTCAGGGTGCTGGCGTCCCCGACCACGAGCACCGAGTCGCCGAGCTGCTCGAGCGCTCCGAAGAAGCGACTGGCGCTCAGCTCGCTGCCGGTGACGGCGAAGTTGGTGCAGAACCGAAAGGTGCTCGAGTGGTGCTGGGGATGGCTGATGCGCGCCGGCTCGTAGTGGTCGAGCTGCGGCGGCGCCTCGCCGCGCAGGGCCGCGACCACGCCGGCGAAGATGATCGTCAGGCCATAGCCGCCGGCGTCCACGACCCCGGCGTCGCGTAGCGCCGCGAGCAGCTCTGGTCCGCGCTTGACCGAGTCCTGGCCGGCGTGGACCGCACTCTCGAGCGCAGCCGCGATCGCCTTGTCCTGGATGCCCGGCTCTGTGGCCGGACCCATGCGTGGGTTCTCCGGGCTGTGCGCCACATCGGTCACGATCCTGTGCGCCATCTCGCGCGCCACCGTCAGGATCGTGCCCTCGGCGGGCTCGCGCACGGAGGTGTATGCGCGATCGGCTGCGTTGGCGAGCGCAGCCCCGATCAGCGTCGCGTCGATCAGCTGTCCCGGCCGGCTGACCAGCTCCTCGGCCGCGCCGCGGATCAGCTGCGAGAGGATCACGCCCGAGTTTCCCCGCGCGCCGAGCAGCGCAGCTCGCGCGACCGATTGGACGATCTCCTCGCGACCGATCTCGTCGATCGTGCGACCCTCGTCGCTGCCCTGCAGCCGGTCCAGCTCCTCGAGCACTGCCCGTAGCGTCAGCGCCATGTTGTCGCCGGTGTCGCCGTCGGCAACGGGGAACACGTTGAGGTCGTTCACCTCCTGGCGGCGGGATTCCAGGTGGGCGAGCGCCCCCGCCACGGCAGCGCGAAAGCGGACCAGATTGGTATCGGTCACTGCGACACGTCTATCACCTTCGGCGGGGGATCCGCTGTCAGGCGGACGCTTGGGGGCTGCTCGGAAGGCTCTTAGAGAGCCTTGGTGACCTTGCCGGCTTTCAAGCAGCGGGTGCAGACGTATACCCGCCGGGGTGCCTTGCCCACGAGAATCCGGACTTTCTGCAGGTTCGGATCGAAGCGCCGCTTGGTCGCGACCATCGAGTGGCTGCGGCTCTGCCCGAACGCCGGACCCTTGCCGCAGCTGTGACATACCTTGGCCATTCGCCGCAGTCTAGCCGCTCGTCAGCCGAGCGCGCAGCGCCGCCATGGCGATCACGGCCTCGGCCGCGTGAGCGCCCTGGTCGCGCTTGTCGCCTCCTGCGCGCGCCAGCGCCTGCTCCATCGTCTCGCAGGTGAGTACGCCGAACGCACACGGCACACCCGTCTCGAGCGCCACGCGCATGATCCCGGCGGCCGTCTGCGCGCAGACGAAGTCATAGTGGTCGGTCTCACCGCGGATGACCGCGCCGAGACACGCCACGCCGTCGAAACGACCGGTGCCGGCCGCGTAGCTCGCCGCCAGCGGCAGCTCGAACGCGCCGGAGACGTCGAAGACCTCCGCCTGCTCGTGGCCGCTGTGCACGAACGCCGCCTGCGCGCCGGCCACCAGCCGCTCGGCGAGGTCCTCGTAGAAGCGACCCACCGCTATCGCATACGAGCCGCTCACGCCGCGCCCGGCTCGCCCGGCTCGCCCGGCTCGCCCGCGGCGTCGCGCGGGAAGCTATTCCCATCCTGCGCGGCGTCGGCGTCGGCGCCGCGCTCGGTGCGCAGCAGTTCCTCGTCGAGGTTCAGGCCCTGATGGTGCAGGGTGTGACCCATTCGCTGGGCCTTGGTGCGCAGGTATGCCTGGTTGTGCTCGTTGGGCGCGTGCTCGATCGGGATCTGCCCGCTGACCGATAGCCCGTAGCCCTCCAGGCCCTTGATCTTCTTCGGGTTGTTGGTGAGGATCTTGATCGAGCCGAGGCCGAGGTCGACGAGGATCTGCGCGCCGATCCCGTAGTCGCGCAGGTCGGCCGGCAGCCCGAGACGCTCGTTGGCTTCGACCGTATCCAAGCCGTCCTCCTGCAGGCGATAGGCGCGCAGCTTGTTCAGCAGCCCGATCCCGCGGCCCTCCTGGGAGAGGTACAGCAGCACCCCGCAACCCTCGCGCTCGATCATCGACAGCGCCGATTCGAGCTGCTCGCCGCAGTCGCAGCGCAGAGAGTGGAACACGTCGCCTGTGAGGCACTCGGAGTGGACGCGCACGAGCACGTCGGGCCGACTCGCGACGTCGCCCTTGACCAGCGCCACATGGTGCTTGTCGTCGACCAGCGAGCGGTAGCCGACAGCGGTGAAGTCGCCGAAGGTCGTCGGCAGGCGTGTGGCGACGACGCGCTCGACGAGCTTGTCGTGGCGGCGGCGGTAGGCGATCAGGTCGGCGACCGTGACCATGCTCAGCCCGTGGCGCGCGCAGTACTCGACCAGGTCGGGCACGCGAGCCATGGTGCCATCGTCGTTCATCACCTCGCAGATCACGCCTGCGGGGTTCAGTCCCGCCAGGCGCGCCAGGTCCACAGCCGCCTCGGTCTGGCCCGCGCGCTCGAGCACGCCGCCGGCGCGGCTCTTCAGCGGGAACACGTGCCCGGGCTGGACGAGATCGCGGGGGGCGCTCTCAGGGTCGATCGCCACCTGGATCGTGTGCGCGCGATCGTGCGCCGAGATCCCGGTCGTGACGCCCTCGCGCGCCTCCACAGAGACCGTGAAAGGGGTCTCGAAGGACGACTCGTTCTTGGCCGCCATCAGGTCGAGGCCGAGTTCGTCGCAGCGCTCGGAGGTCAGCGACAGGCAGATCAGACCCCGCCCCTCCTTGGCCATGAAGTTGATCGCCTCCGGCGTCGCGAACTGCGCTGCGAGCGTCAGATCGCCCTCGTTCTCACGATCCTCGTCGTCGCAGACCACGACCATCTTGCCCTCCCTGATCTGCTCAATGGCCTGCTCGATCGTCGCGAATGGGGTTGTGGTGTTGGGTGCGCTCATGTTCGTGCCTCCAGCAGCCGCTCGACGTGCTTTGCCAGGATGTCGACCTCGATGTTGACCAGCGATCCCTCGCCGAGACGACCGAGGTTCGTCCGCTGCAGCGTCTCGGGGATCAGCGAGACCGCAAAGCCACGCTCGTAGAGGGCGCTCACGGTCAGGCTCACGCCGTCCACGGCGACCGAGCCCTTCTCCACCAGGTAGCGGCTCAGACGCGGCTCGGTCTCGATCTGAAGGACACGCGCAAAGCCCTGCTCGCGTATCTCACGCACGATGCCGGTGCCGTCGACGTGTCCCTGCACGACATGGCCGCCGAGGCGATCCTCGGCACGCAGCGCCAGCTCGAGGTTGACCCGCGCGCCCTGCGCGAGCGCCCCGAGCGAAGAGCGCTCGAGCGTCTCGATCATCGCCTGCGCGGCGAAGCTCTGCGCGTCGACGTCGGTGGCGGTGAGGCAGACGCCGTTGACGGCGATCGAGTCGCCCTCGTGAAGCGCTCGTGCGAGGCGACTGTCGATCTGCAACCGCGCGCCGCCGTGGTCTTGCTGCAAAGCGGAGACCGTCCCGAGATCTGCGATCAGGCCCGTGAACATCGACTGCCTCCCCCCCGATTCATGGCCGCGCTCACCACTCGCGCAGGCGCGCCGAGATCAGCAGATCCTCGCCCACCGTCTCGTAGCTCATCGTCAACGCGCGCAGCGCCTCGGAGATGCGCTCCACCCCTTCACCCTCGAGCGGGTCGCGGGCCGCGCTTCCGCCGAGCAGCAGCGGCGCCAGGAAGAGCCTGATTTCGTCGATCTCGCCGGCATCGAGGAACGCTCCGGCGAGATGCGGACCGCCCTCCAGCAGGACGCAGGCGACGCCCAGCGCCCCCAGCTGATCGAGCCCCGAGCGAACGCGAGCGGGCTCGTTTTCGCCTGTCGCAACGAGCACGTGCACCCCGGCTGCCTCGAGCGCGTCGGTGTCGGCCCGCGGGGCCGCGCGCGAGACGACCAGGGTCAGCGGTATCTCGGCCGCGGCCGCCACCAGCCGCGAGCTTGGCGGCACGCGCGCGAGCGAGTCGAACACGACCCGGCGGGGCTGAGCACCGGGCTCGGCAGGTAGCCCGTCGGGGCGGGCGGTGAGCTGGGGATCGTCGGCCAGCGCGGTGCCGATGCCGACGACCACGGCATCCACCGAAGCGCGCCAGCGGTGTGCCATCTCGCGGCTCTCGACGCCGCTGATCCACTGCGAGTCCCCGGTGCGTGTGGCGACCTTCCCGTCGAGCGTCATCGCAGACTTGAACAGCACCCAGGGACGCCCGACACGCGCGTGCTTGCGAAACGCCTGGTTCAGCAGGCGCGCCTCGGCGGCGAGCTCGCCGCCTGCGAGCACCACCTCCACGCCCTCGTCGCGCAGGATTCCCAGGCCCCGACCGGAGGCCTTCTCAGTGGGATCGTCCGAGGCCACGACCACGCGCCTGATCCCCGCCTGCAGGATCGCCTCCGTGCACGGCGGTGTCTTGCCCTCATGGCAGCAGGGCTCGAGCGACACGTACAGCGTCGCGCCGCCCAGGTCCTCCATCCCGCACGCCTCGATCGCGTTGACCTCGGCGTGGGCGGCGCCGTATTCGCGGTGCCAGCCCTCGCCGAGGACCTCGCCGTCGCGCGCCACGACCGCTCCCACCACGGGGTTCGGCTTGACGGCGCCGCTGCCGTTGCGCGCGAGCGCGATCGCGCGCGTCAGGTGCAGCTTGTCGGTGTCGGTGCAACTGGGCATACCGAGTCAGGATAACCCCGCTTGCAGCCCGGACCGGCGCGGGCGCTCAGCGGTGTCCGCAGCGCGCTCCGTGCAGGCGATAGACGCTCATCGCGGGTCCCGGGCGCTCGTAGGCGAGCGGGTAGTAGTCAAAGCTCCAGTCGAAGCCGAACGCCACCGGCCCCTGGCTGCGCCCGTAGGGCGAGGCGCGATAGACCACTTCCCCGCGCCTTGCAAGCGCGCGGTAGTAGGCGATCGCCAGGGGAACGGCGGTGGGATCGGCGAACGCCCGTCCGGACTGGGTGGAGCCGCTGATCACCCAGCAGTATCCGTGTTTCACGTAGTAGTCGATCAGCGACGGGGCGAGCGTGCGCTCGTAATTCTCGATCGAGACCTGCGTCGTGGAAGCCAGCAGCTCGCCGCTCGGGGAGATGCGCGAGAGCATCGAGGGGTACTTGTTCCATTGCTGGGGGTCGGCCGCCGTCGAGGTTCCGGGCGCGGTCCGATGGGCCCAGGCGTCGGGTGAGACCGGCTCTACGACGATCGGGCTGCCGCTGGGAATGTGGGCGAGCATCCAGCTGCGGGTCAGGTTGCGGGTGTCGGCGCGCGCGAGCACGAGCCCGGAGTGCACGCTGTAGATCAGCCCTTGGACGAGCAGTGCAGCGACGAGCACGAACATGAGCCCGGCGCGCAGCGCGACGTCTCGCCGGGCGCCCGCGCGCGGCCTCGCCCAGCGCGCGCCCGCGGCGGCGAGCTGCAGCGCGAAGAACGCAGCCAGCAGGCACAGCAGCGGGAAGATCGGCAGCAACCAGCGTCCGAAGTAGCGCCCCTGCAGACCCATGAACGCCAGGAACGCAAGCGGGGCCGGCACGAGCAGCCAGCCGAGTCGGGGCTTGGCGCGCCAGATCGAGAGCGCGCCGCCGAGCGCGAAGACGGCGGGCACCCAGCCCAGCCCCCAGCCCAGCGACCACAGGTAATAGACGAGGCCTCCCTGTTTTGGGGCGCCGAGCTTGCCCTGGGCTTCGGCTGACAGAGTCGACTGGTGGACGAGTTCGCGTTGGAAGCCATGCGAGTCGAGCAGCGCGTAGGGGTTGGCGATCAGGAATGCGCCGAGCGCGGCGGCGCCTGCGACCGCGAGGCCGGCGAGCGTGCGGGCGGCGCCCTCGCCGTCGCCCTCGCCGTCACCGTCACCGTCGAGGAAACGCACGGCGACGGCCGCCAGCAGCGCCAGGACCACGATCCCCGCGGTGTACTTGCTCGCACAGGCCAGCCCCAGGCCCACGCCCGCCAGCAGGTGGTCGCGCAGGCGCCCTTTGCGCAGCACGCCGGCGCTGCCCAGGAGCGACAGCGACAGCGGCGCGAGCGTGGGCACGTCGTTGAGCGCGAGGTGCGCGTAGAAGACGGGCAAAAAGGCGACCGCCTCGATCGCGGCCGCGAGCAGTCCCACCGCGCGGTTGAACAGTCGCGCGCCCGCCGCGTAGAGCAGCCACAGGGCCACCGTCCCCAGCAGCGCGGCGGCGACGCGGGCGAGCGTGTAGACCTCCGCGGGGTGCAGCTTCAGCGCTGCGATCGCGCCATTCGAGCCCCCGAACCAGACGGCGAACAGCAGGTGCAACAGATAGGTGAACGCCGGCGGATTGGCGAAGTAGTGCGGGTCGAGGCTGCCGGTTTCGAACATCTTGACGGCCTTCGGCACGAAGTGATCCGCCTCGTCGGCGTTGAAGACATAGGGCAGCCCCTCGCCCACGCCCCACAGGCGCAGGGCGAGACCGCCCCCGAGCACGAGCGCCAGAGCAGGCCACGCCCAGCGCCGCGCGCTCCCCGGCGCCTCCCCCGCGGGCCGCTCAGCAGTTGGCATAGACCGCGTAATAGCGGCTGGTGTAGATGCGCCGGAAGCCGCTGAGCGGCACCTGGTCGCGTGCGTCGTCGCCGACGTCGACGATCGCCTCGACGAACACGGCGCTGCCGAGCGGATACACCGCCACGCTGCCGCGCCGGATGCGCCGCTCGAGCGTGTGCGAGCCCTTGGTGACGTCGGCGCGGGCCTCGCTGCGGGCGAGGATGTCGTGCTGGCCGACGCTGTCGAGGATCCAGCGGGCATCGGGGATCAGCTTGTTGTTCGGCAGCGACACCAGCGGGCAGCGGCGCAGCTGGGCCTTGACGGGGGCGCTCTGCAGGGCGAGCGCGAGACCCTTGTGGAAGTCCTCGTGGTAGGCCAGCGTCGTCTGCAGGCTGGACAGGCTGAGCGTCGTGGCGGCCGACGCGCCGCCGTAGAGGACGAGCACGGCCGCCCCCGCGATCCAGATCCGTCGCAGCACCGAGCCTCGCTCGAGCATCGCCCAGCCGCCGATCGTCACCGCGCAGAAGAGCAGCAGCACGGTGGCTGTGCCCAGCAGATAGCGGTCGATCACCGATGCCCCCGCTGCGCCCTCGGCCAGATACACGCCGATCAGCAGCACCAGGGCGGCGAGCCCGACCAGCACGCGCCGCGGCGCCATCCAGATCGCCAGCGGGATCCCGATCAGACTGCCGAGCAGCACGGGCAGCTTGTCGATCCGGTCGGTGTAGGTCCACAGCGAGCTGGCCACGCTGCCGAGGCCCTGCGTGCGTTCCAGTTCCTGGGCGAGCCCGGCGGTGGCCGACAGCGAGTAGAGCGGGTTGCCGGTCACGATCGCGTCGAGCGCCGCCCACCCGATGGGCGCGATCGCGGCCATCGCCAGGTAGGCCAGGCGGGTGCGGTTCGCAGCGGGCCACGCGCACCACAGCCAGTACACGCCGCTGAGCACCCACGCGTCCGGGCGCAGCAGGCCGGCCGCGGCGAGGATCAGGAAGACCGGCGTGCCGCGCCGGCGCCGTTGCACCTCGAGCACGATCGCCCACACGATCAAAGCGAGGTATGAGATGTCGAGGTAGCCCTGGGCGGCGAGGTTCTCGACGAAGAAGCGGCTGAGCAGCAGCAGCGCCGCGATCAGTCCGACGACCGGACCGAAGCACAGTCGCCCGAGGCGGTACATGCCGGCGACGCCCGCCACGAACGAGGCGATCGAACCGAGCACCATCAGCCTGGCGCCGCCCTGGCCGAAGATCGAGCAGAACATCCCGAAGGCGATCGCCAGCGGATGCTCGGTCGGCCCGCGGTAGACCCTGAAGTCGGGCAGGTGCAGGTGCAGCAGGTCGCGCCCCCACAACAGCGCGTAGAACGAGTCGTAGGTGGGATAGGTGGGGTAGGCGAAGTACCCGATCACGGCACCCGCACACATCGCCGCGAAGCCCACGCGCGCCCATCTCGAGGCGGGCACGGCACGCAGCCGCGTCAACCGGGTCGAGCCCGGGCTCAGCCGGGTGAGCGTCGCGCTTTGCATCTAGCCTTGGACGTAGTGGAGCCCCACCGGCGCCGGGGGGCTGGGCTCGACAGCTGGCGCCAAGACCGTGACCTGCGCTTTGGGATACTGCCGGAAGCGAAGTCTAGGCAATCGGACGCCCATGAAGCTCATCATCCAGATCCCCTGCTTCAACGAGGCGGCACAGCTGCCGCAGACGCTCGCCGACCTGCCGCGGGAGCTCGACGGCTTCGACGCGGTCGAGTGGCTGGTGATCGACGACGGCTCGACCGACGAGACGATCGCGGTGGCCCGCAAGCTCGGCGTCGATCACCTCGTGCGTCTGACCAACAACAAGGGCCTTGCGGCCGGCTTTCAGGCTGGCATCGACACCGCCCTGAAGCTGGGCGCGGACGTGATCGTCAACACCGATGCAGACAACCAGTACTACGGAGCCGATGTGGCGCGCCTCGTTCGCCCGATCCTCGACGGCCGCGCGGACATGGTCGTCGGCGACCGCGAGGTCAGCGGGATCGAGCACTTCTCGCCGTTGAAGAAGGCGCTGCAGCGCCTCGGCTCGTGGGTCGTGCGCCAGGCGTCCTCGACCTCGGTGCCGGACACCACCTCGGGCTTTCGCGCCTACAACCGCGAGGCCGCGATCCAGATGATGGTCGTCTCGAGGTTCACCTACACGCTGGAGACGATCATCCAGGCCGGCAAGCAGCTGGTCGCGATCGATCACGTCCCGGTCCGCACCAACCCCAAGACCCGCGAGTCGCGGCTGTTCCCCTCGATGGGCTCCTACGTGCGCCGCAACGCCGTCTCGATCTTCCGGATCTACGCCCAGTACGAGCCGCTGCGCATCTTCTGGAGCCTTGCGCTGCTGATCGGCGTGGCCTCGGTCGGTGTGTGGATCCGCTTCGCGGTGGCCTACATCGAAGGCAGCGGCAAGGGCCACGTGCAGTCGTTGATCCTCGGTGCCGTGCTGTTCATCGCGGCGGTCGTGCTGTGGGCGCTCGGCGTGATCGGCGATCTGCTGGCAGCCCAGCGCGTGATGACCCAGCGAACCTTCGAGCGGGTGCGCAGGATCGAGCTGCAGCTGGGCGTGGCTCCCTCCCACTACGAGCCGGGCCAGCACGAGCCCCAGCGCGAGAACGAGCCCCGGCGCGAGACGGTACGGCTGTGAGCGGGGTCACGGTCTCCGATGACGGGGTGGTGACGGGCAACACCTACGACAAGTACGGCTCGAGCAATCCGGTCGTGCGCCGCCTGATGGCCGCCTTCGAGCGCGACCTGGACGAGCTGTTCGCACGCGCCGCGCCCAGCTCGCTGCTCGACGTGGGCTGCGGCGAGGGCGTGCTCGTGCAGCGCTGGGCGGCGCGTCTCGGCACGGGGCGCGTCGTCGGCATCGACCTCGAGGAGGAGTCGATCCAGAAGGGCTGGATGGAGCACCAGGCGCCGAATCTCGAGTACCGCGTGATGGAGGCCGAGAACCTGCCCTTCGCCGACTCGGAGTTCGAGCTTGCGAGCGCGATCGAGGTGCTGGAGCACGTCCCCCACCCCGCGCACACGATCGAGGAGATGGCGCGTTGTGCCGAGCGCTTCCTGCTCGTTTCGGTCCCGCGTGAGCCGCTGTGGCGCATGCTCAACATGGCGCGAGGAGCCTACTGGGGCGCACTCGGCAACACCCCGGGGCATCTCAACCACTGGTCCAGGCGGGCATTCGTCGAGTTGCTCTGCCGCCACGGCGAGGTCGTGGAGCTTCGCTCGCCGTTCCCCTGGACGATGTTGCTTGTCCGCCTCTAGGGCCTCTGGCGCGCGCCCGACGCGCTCATACGGCAGCGGCGCGCGGATCCTCTCGATCGGGATCGCGTCCACCGGGCTGCTGACGTTCGCGTACTTCTCGCTCGCCAGCCACGTCCTGCGCCCGGTCGAGGCCAAGCGCATCGACCTGCTGTGGTCGGTGATGTTCGTGACCATCTCGGTGATCTACCGGCCGATCGAACAGCTGCTCTCGCGCACGATCGCCGAGCGCCGCGCACGCGGGCAGACCCAGCACTCGCTGCGTATTCCGATCGCGATCCAGTTCAGCTTCGCGCTGGTCTTCCTGGTCGTCGCGCTGATCCTGCGCAACGAGCTGGTGTTACACGTCTTCAACCACTCCAGCGGCCTGTACGACGTGCTCGTCGTCGGAACCGTGGCCTACGCGGCCTCCTACTTCGCGCGCGGCTGGCTCGCCGGCCACCAGTACTTCGCTCTCTACGGCGGCCTCGTCCTGATGGAGTCGGTCTCCAGGATCTGCTTCGTGATCGCCGTGGCCGTCGGTCTCGCGCACGGCCAGATCGCGGTGGCGATCGGCATCGCGGCGGCTCCGTTCGTCTCGCTGGTGGTCGTGCCATGGGCATTTGCGCGCCATAGCGGCGAGCGCCGCTATGGCTCTGAGCTACCCCACGGTGCGCCCGAGATCGAGGAGGTCGACGCCGCGCTTGCGGGCCCGGCGGCGGAGGGCGTGCAGGAGGCGGTGGCGGCCGAGGAGCTCTCGCTGCAGCGGGGATCGAACTTCGCGCTGGTCGTCTCGGGGATCATGGTCGCCGAGCAGGTCCTGCTCAACGCGGCCGTGCTGACCGTGGACGCCACCTCCACGAGTCGTGTGCTCGCCGGGGTCGTCTTCAACATCCTGTTGATCGCGCGGGCGCCGCTACAGCTCTTCCAGGCGATCCAGACCTCGCTGCTACCGCACCTCACCGGCCTGGAGACGACCGAGGGTCACGACGCGTTCGCCCGCGCGATTCGCGTCACGGTGCTGGCGATCGGGGCGTTCGCACTCGCGGTCGCGGTCGGGCTGCTCGCGGTCGGGCCATTCGTGATGAGCCACCTGTTCGGACAGGCATACCCCTACAACCGCGTCGGGCTCGCGCTGATCGGCGTGGGCATGGGCTTCCATCTCGTATCGGGCGCGCTGAACCAGGCGGCGCTCGCGCGCGACCGCGCCCGCGCCTCGGCGGGCTGCTGGCTGCTGGCCGCGCTGGCGTTCGTCGGATGGATGGTGAGCCCGCTCGTCAAAGGCGAGGTGTGGCGCGCCGAGATCGGCTACGCGGGAGCCACGCTGCTGCTGTCGATCATGCTCGGCGTGCTCTACCGGCGCGGCGCCTCCGCGCGCCTGGCGCTCGCCTAAAGCGTCAACGCTCGCGGTTCAACGCCGCGACGATCTCCGCGTAGGCGGCGCCGGGATCGGCGGCGTGGAAGATCGCCGAGCCCGCCACGAACAGGCTCGCGCCGGCCTGTTGGCAGGAGGGCGCTGTGCGGGGATCGATGCCGCCGTCGACCTCGACCGCGACCTCCCCTCCGACCAGCGCCCGCACCCGCGCCAGCTTCTGCAGCGAGTGCGCGATGAACGGCTGCCCGCCCCAGCCGGGGTTGACCGTCATGCAGAGCGCAACGTCGATCGCACCGATGAGCTCCGCCAGCGCGCCGACGGGCGTCGCGGGGTTGATTGCCAGCCCCACGCACGCGCCACTCTCGCGGATCAGGTTGGCTGTGTAGGCCACGTGCGGCGTTGCCTCGGCGTGGAAGGTGACCGAGTCGGCGCCGGCCTCGACGAAGTCGGCAACTTGGCGCTCGGGACGCTCGACCATCAGATGCACCTCGAGCATCGCTCCCGCCTCGCGCACGCCTTGCGCGAGCGCCTCCACGATCAGCGGACCGACGGTGATCGGCGGCACGAAGTGCCCGTCCATGACGTCGACGTGGATCACCCGCGCCCCCGCGTCCAGCACCTCCTGCACCTGCCCGCGCAGCTCCCCGAAGTCCGCTGAGAGGATCGACGGCGCGACGCGCAGCTCGCGCAGCAGCGCCCGCGCCGCGTCGCTCATATAGCTACCGTCGCACCGACGCCCGCTCCATATGAGCTCATACGGCTTGGAGCATGGAGTCGCCGCAGTTGTTGCACTTGAGGATCGCCGTGGATGACATCCGTACGATCGTGGAGTGCTCGCCGCAGTTGGGGCACACCGATGTCAGCTCGAAGCGGTGCAGGCAGTACACGCAGCGGTAGCGCCCCGGGAGGTTGGTGGGCCGCAGCCACGGCTCGCCGCAGCTCGGACACTGCGGACCGAGATCGATCGCGGCCTTGGGTGGGGACTGGGGCTCCCGGTCCACCGCGTCAGCTCCTTCTCAGGCGGGCGATGAAGAAGCCGGCGGTGTGATCGCGGTGGGGCAGCGTCAGCAGACAGCGCGAGGCGACCGGCGAAGTGTCTGTGCGGCCACCGCGCGACATCGCCAGCGCGGGCAGCTCTGCCGCGAGATCGTCAGGCGCGAAGTCGGGGTTGGAGTCCAGAAAGGCGGCGATCAGACGCTCGTTCTCAGTTGGGGAGATGGTGCAGGTAGAGTAGACAAGCACGCCCCCCGGACGTAGAGATTCGGCGCCGGCGCTCAGGATCCTCTGCTGCTGGAGGGCCATCTCGGCGATCGCGTCGGCGCTCATGCGCCAGCGCAGGTCCGGGCGCGCCTGCAGCACGCCCAGTCCCGAGCAGGGCGGGTCGACGAGCACGCGGTCGAACACCGGCCCCTCGGGGCGCGCGAGCGCGGCGTCGGCCAGCTCGACGCGGACGTTGCTGGCGCCGAGGCGCTCGGCGGTGCGTGCGAGCGCGCCCGCACGGCGGCGGTCGTGCTCGACTGCCACGATCTCGCCGTCGCCCTGCATCAGCGCTGCCAGGTGCGTGGTCTTGCCGCCGGGGGCGGCGCACAGGTCGAGCACGCGCTCGCCTGGACGGGGGGCGAGCGTGCGCGCGACGAGCATCGCGGCGCGCGACTGCGCCTGCAGGGCCCCGGCCTTCCACAGCGGGCCGGCGTGGATGTCGTAGGGCTCCTCCAGCACCAGCGCCTCCGGGATGTCGGGGTCGCCGTGGCTGCGCACCGGCAGCACGCGTGCGAGGGTCTGAGCGTCGGTGCGCAGGGTGTTGGCGCGCACTGCCAGCTCCCCCGGCTCGTTGTCGGTGGCCATCAGCGCGCGCGCTTCGCCGGCACCGAGCGCCTGCCACCACAACTGCGCGATCCACAGCGGATGGGAGTGGCGAATCGCGGCCTGCTCGGGTGTCGCGTCTGAGAGGCCCCCGAGGATCGCGTCGGGCCCTTCGCGTGCGGCCCGTCTGAGGACCGCGTTGACGAGGCCGTGCCCGGCGCGGCCCTGGGTCTTGGCGAGCTCGACGGCGTCTGCCACCACTGCGTAGTCGGGCGCGCCGCGCAGGTAGAGCAGCTCGTAGAGCCCGAGCCTCAGCGCGGCCAGCACCGGGGCGTCCAGGCGCCCAGGTGCGCGTCCGGCGAGGCGCTCGATCACGTGGTCGAGGGTCGCCCTGCGCTGCACGGCGCCGTAGCTCAGGCGCATCGCGAGCGCGCGGTCGCGCGGGTCCAGCTCGCGGGTCTCGGCCTGTAGTGCCTGATCGGCGTAGGCGCCGCGCTCGAACACGCGACGCAGCACGACGTAGGCGCGGGCGCGTGCGGGAGCGATCGCTACACGTGAAGGAGTCGGCGCGCCCCCCATGATCGCTAGCGGCGCCCTCGCGAGGGGCGACCGCGCAGGTAGGCCGCAGCGTCCATCGCGCGCGCCCCCGGAGGCTGGACGACCAGCAGCTCGAGGATCCCCGGGGTACACGCGAGCAGCAGGCGTCCGTCTCGCTCGAGCACGCCGGGCTCTAGCTGCTCGCCGCCGCAGGTGTCGATCGGCGCCGCTCGCTGCACTCCCATGAGGGTGCCGTCCCGGAGCGCGACCCGGGCGCCGATGTGCGGCTGCAGCGCGCGCACGACCCGCTCGAGCTGTTGCGCCGGACGAGCGGGATCGAGCAGGCGGTCGGCGGGGGTGATCTTCTCCGCATAGGTGACGCCGTCCTCGGCCTGCTCGAGGAACGGTGGGCGCTCGCGCAGGGCCCGCAGGAGCAGCTCGCCGCCGAGCTCCTGCAGCCGCTCGGAGAGCGTTCCGAAGGTGTCCTCGGGACGGATCTCCTGCTCGCCGCTGAGGCATACCGGCCCGCTGTCGAGCCCGGCGGTGAGGCGCATGATCGAGACCCCGCTGCGGGCGTCGCCGGCCATCAGCGCGCGCTCGATCGGAGCGGCCCCGCGCCAGCGCGGCAGCAGCGAAGGATGCACGTTGAGGATCTCGTGCTGTGAGAGCAGCGGCTCCTTGATCAGCGCACCGAATGCGCACACTACGATCGTCTGCGCGGCTGGGCGCACGCCGCCGGCGTCAGGCGCAGCGCTGCTTGCGATCAGCTCGATCGTCTCGGGGGAGTTGACGCTCTCGGGCTGGGCGAGCGCGATCCCGAGGGCTCGCGCGCGCTCGGCGACCGGCGGGGGCGCCAGGCGGCGTCCGCGGCCGCTGGGACGATCCGGGCGTGTGATCGCGAGCGCGGGACGCTGATCCTCGCTGCGCGCGAGGCGCTCGAGCACGGCGGCGGCGAACTCCGAGGTGCCGAGGAAGATCGGGCTCAACTGCGCCGCCGCCGTCAGGCGGCGCTCGGAGCCGACTGTGCCTCGCGCATCGCGCGCATCGCCTCCTTGCGCGCCTGGCGCGAGATGCGATCGAGGATCAGGACGCCGTCGAGGTGATCGATCTCGTGCTGGATGATGCGAGCCTCCAGGCCCTCGGCCTCGAGCTGGAGCTCGGCGCCGTACGCGTCGCTCGCGCGAACCCGCAGCCGGGCTGGGCGGGCCACCTCCACGTGTACGCTCGGCAGGCTCAGGCACCCCTCTTCGGCGGTCTCCTGCTCCTCGCTGATCCACTCGAGCTCCGGATTCACGAGCGCCGTGAGGGGATCCTCGGGGTATGCGCGAAAGACGAGCACACGGTGCAGCACGCCGAGCTGCGTCGCCGCGAGACCGACCCCGAGCGCGTCGTGCATCAGCACACCCATCCGCTCGATCTCGACCCGCAGCGCCTCGTCGAAGCGCTCGACCGGCAGCGCGGTCGCGCGCAGGACCGGGTCTCCGAGCTTGCGCACGTGACGCAGCGCCGCGTCGCGGCGCGCTCGTGTCTCGGGATCCAGCTCGGCGGGCTCGGGCGCGTCGTGCTCGCGCTCGACCTCCACGTCGGACTCTTCGGAGCTCGGCAGGGCGTGCTCCGGGGGGGTTGCGTGCTCGGCTGTGTTCTCGTCACTCGACATCTTCGGCTCTGAGTTTATGAGGCGCGGCGAGCGCCAGGGGCTGCCCTCAGCGCGCCGCGCCTGCGATGAGCACGACGCTGGCGATCTGTTGCGCATGCGAGCCAGCTCCTGCCGCCAGCAGCAGGAGATTGGCGTTCAGGCGCCCGCGGCCGGCCCGCAGGAGCCGGCGCCCGGCGCGGTTGAGCGCCAGCTGCGCCGTGAGCGAGCCCCCGGGCGCGATCGAGACCGTGGCGAACCTGGAGATGGACACGGTGCGTTGCAGCTCGCGGCGGCCGACCCTGACCGTCCGTTTCACGCTCAGGATCAGCTCGCCGCGACAGCGCGCGACCCCCGCGCAGCGCACCCTGACCAGGGCGCGGCCGCGACGGAGCGCGATCCGCCTGCCGGCCAGCGAGAGAACGGCGCCGGCGCCGGGCCGCGCCGGCGCCGTGACCGGGGAGCCGGGCACAGGCGCAGTCGAGATCGCGGGCGAGGGGCCGGACGAGGCGTTGGGAGGCATCAGCGCGGCGTCGATGCCCGTGGTCAGTCCCTTCGCGCCGACCGATACCGGGTCGGCTGCGCTGAGCGCCTGCTTGCCCGCGTAGACCTGCGAGGCGAAGCTTTCGCCGCCCAGGAACACCACCCTGTAGCTCCCCGCGGGCAGACCGAGCACGGTATAGGCGCCGTCCGTGACGCTGCGCGCGCAGGAGGCGAGTTCGGAGGTGTTCGGAGCGCCGATCGGTCCGAAGGCACACACGGTGATCCCGGACAGAGGGGTCCCGGTGGAAGCTCGGGTCACGGTTCCGGCGATCTCGGCGCCCGCTTCGAGCTGGGCGTTCACGCCGCCCTTCACCGCGCCGGCCGTGACCGCGACCGGCGTCGCTTCCTCGGCTGAGGGCTTGCTTTCATAGAACTCGGGCACGTAGTCGATCGCAGCCATGAACGGGGCGGCGAAGGCGACGTGGTAGCTGCCGGGTCCCAATCCGGAGATCGTGTAGGAACCGGCGGAGTCGCTCCTGGCGCAGCCCGAGCTGCCTCGGGCTTCTTCCACGGGGCCTTCTTCGGCGGGCGCGAACGCACAGACTTCGATCCCTTCGATCGGCTTGCCCGTGCCCGCGTCGCTTACCGTGCCGGAGATGCCCGTCGACTGCGCAAGCGCCGGAGCGGCGGCGGCGAGGACGATGCCGGCGATCAGGGTTGCGAGCGCCGAAGCCCGCACGAGCGCCACGCGCGGCGTTGGCAGAGCGCCTGCGAAACCTCCTGGACGACGGCCACCCATGTGCGCTACTGCGGGTCGACGTCCACGCTGAAGCTGACGCCGGCGTGCGCCCGTGCGGCGGAGATCCTGCGCACGGCCTCGCCCACGGCGTGCACGGCGGCGCGGCGCTCGGCGGCCTTTACGACCAGCACCTGGCGCTCGCGCCCACGAAGTCGAAAGAGCGCCGCGGGACCGAGCACGACCGCGTCGAGCCTGCAGGCGCCTGCTGATATGTGCTCGTGGATCTCGCTCGCGGCGGCTCGCGCCGGCGCGGTCTGCTCGGCCGCGCAGACGACCCTGATCAGGTGCGCGAAGGGCGGGTAGCGCAGCGCCCGCCGGCGTTCGAGCTCGCCCGCGAGGAAGCCCTCGCTGTCGTGTTGGGCGGCGTGCACGATCGCGCGCGCATCGGGAGCGATCGTCTGCACGAGCACGCGTCCGTGTCCCCCCCGCCCGGCCCGTCCGGCCAGCTGCGCTATCAGCGCGAACGTCCGCTCCTCGGCGCGGAAGTCGGGGAATCTGAGGGTGGCGTCCGCGTCGAGCACGACACCGAGGCTCACATCGGGGAAGTCGTGGCCCTTGGCGACCATCTGCGTGCCGATCAGCACCCCGCACTCGGCCGCCTCGAAGCGGCGCAGGAGCGCCCCCGCTCCCCCCTCGGGCACGCTCGCATCGTCGGCGGGCGCGCCTGCGCGGAGAGCGTCGGGAGCGCCGCCGACGACATCGGCGTCGAGACGGAAGACGGGAAAGCTGCCGTCGTCGAAGACCCGCGTGAGCTCGTGCTGCAGGCGTTCGGTTCCCGCGCCGTGACGGGCCACGGCTGTCGAGGAGCAGTCCTCGCAGCGCGTCGGCGCGGGCTCGCGGTGCCCGCAGTGATGACATGCGACGTAGCCCCCGCCGCGGTGCAGCACGAGCGCGACATCGCATTCCGGGCAGCTCCACACCCGCCCGCAGGAGCGGCAGGAGAGGAAGTTCGACCAGCCGCGCCGGTTGAGCAGGACGATCGCCTTGCCGCGCGAGCTGCGCACCTCGGCGAGCGCCGCGGCGGTGAGGGGATGAAGGCCCTGGCTCTCACCGCGCATGTCGAGCACCTGCACCCCGGGCAGCGCGCGCCCGTCAACGCGGCTGGCGAGCACCGAGGCCGGGACGCGCTGCACGGTCTCCGGGCGCGGCGTGGCGCTGCCGAGCAGCAGCACAGCGCGGCTGCGCCGGGCGCGCTCGGCGGCGACGTCGCGGGCGTCGTAGCGGGGGTCGCCTTCGTGCTTGTAGGAGGCGTCGTGCTCCTCGTCGACGACGATTAGGCCCAGCTCTGAGATCGGCGCGAAGACGGCCGAGCGTGGACCCACACAGACCCTGGCCTGCCCCTCGCGCAGGCGCCGCCACTCGGCGTAGCGCTGGCCGGGCGTCAGACGGGAGTGAAGGACGGCGACTGTGTCGCCGAAGCGTTCGATGAAGCGGCCGACGATCTGCGGCGTGAGCGCGATCTCCGGCACGAGGATGATCGCGCCGCGGCCGCGCTGCAGCGCGGCCGCGGCAGCGCGCAGGTAGACCTCTGTCTTGCCCGAGCCGGTCACGCCGTGAAGCAGGCGCTGCTCGGCCCGGCGCTCATCCAGCGCCGCGATCAGCGGGGCCAGCACCGCCGCTTGCTCGGCGGTCAGCTCGGGGGCGCTCGGGCTGCGGGTGCCGACGGCGAGGTGGCGTGGGCGTGCGACGGCGCGGCGCTTGCGACCGCTCAGCCGCCGCGCGGCGCCGGGTGCCAGCACCAGGCCGAGCGCGCGGGGGACCGTCGAGCAGTACTCCGCGGCGATCCATTCGGCCAGCCCGACGAGCTCCGCCGGGACACCCAGCTCGAGCGCTCGCAGCGGCGCGAGCAGCTTCTCCTCGGCGACCTCGCTGCTGTCGGCGAGCCCCACGACGACACCCAGAACCTCGCGCCGGCCGAACGGAACGACGAGCATCGAGCCGACCGCAACACCGTCGCGCAGCGCCTCGGGCAGCCTGTAGTCGAACGGTCCGAGCAGCGCGCGCGCCGTCGTCATCGGCTGCACCTTGGCGAACTTCGACACAGCCGAGACGCCGTCCGGACGGCGCTCGATGGGGGCGATGGTGGACACCGCCTGACCCTAGAGGCCCCCCCGGTCAGAGGCCGGCAGCCGCCCGCAGCGCCGGCGCCTTGTCTGTGCGCTCCCAGGTGAAGTCGCTGTCCTCGCGGCCGAAGTGACCGTATGCGGCGGTCTTCTGATAGATCGGCCGATGCAGGTTCAGCTCCTCCCTGAACGCGCCCGGGCGCAGGTCGAAGACCTGATCGACTGCGCGCGCGATCTGCCCGCGCGTGCGTCCCTGCAGCTCGGTGCCGAAGGTCTCGACCATCACCGACACGGGGTGCGCCACGCCGATCGCGTAGGCGACCTGCACTTCGGCACGTTCGGCCAGCCCGGCGGTGACGATGTTCTTGGCGACCCAGCGCGCCGCGTAGGCCGCCGAGCGGTCGACCTTGGACGGGTCCTTGCCGGAGAAGGCGCCGCCGCCGTGGCGCGCCATGCCGCCGTAGGTGTCGACGATGATCTTGCGTCCGGTCAGCCCGGCGTCGCCGACCGGTCCGCCGATCACGAAGCGCCCGGTCGGGTTGACCAGGAAGTTTCTGCGCAGCTTGACGGGGTCGTAGAGGTCCTTCGGCAGGATCGGCTCGACCACGTGCTCCCAGAGGTCCTCGGGGATCAGCGCCTCGGCTCCTTCGCTGTGCTGAGTGGAGATCAGGAGCTTTTCGATCTCCACCGGCTTGCCGTCGAGGTAGCGCACGCTGACCTGCGTCTTGCCGTCGGGGCGCAGGTAGTTGAGCGTTCCCGCCTTGCGCACGGCGGCCAGGCGCTCGGCGAGGCGGTGCGCCAGCGAGATCGGCAACGGCATCAGCGTGTCGGTCTCGTTGGTGGCGTAGCCAAACATCATTCCCTGATCGCCCGCGCCGGCGACGTCCAGCTCGTCGTCGTCGCTTGCGTCGGTGCGCGCCTCATAGGCCTTGTCGACGCCCTGGGCGATGTCCGGGGACTGCTTGTCGATCGCGTTGAGCACCGCGCAGGAGTCGGCTGAGAAGCCGAGGTCGGCGTCGGTGTAGCCGATCTTGCGGATCGTCTCGCGCGCGATCTCCTGGATGTCGACGTAGGTGTCGGTGGAGATCTCTCCCGAGACCACCACCAGTCCGGTGTTTACGAGCGTCTCACAGGCGACGCGGCCGTAGGGGTCGTCGGCGAGGACCGCGTCGAGCACCCCGTCTGAGATCTGGTCGGCGATCTTGTCCGGATGTCCCTCCGTGACCGACTCGGAGGTGAACAGGAACTCGTTCTCGGTTAGCTCAGTCATGGTTCGCGGAATCAGCTCCAGGGATAAGTCGCCCACGGGCTGGCCGCGGACAGGTTGGCAAAAGGTCGCGGAAGTCTATGCGGCGCGGGCGCGTCCGCGCGCTCCGCGCTGTCCGCGCTCGACGAAGTCGATGATCAGCGGAATGCCGTCGAGCGCATAGCGCGCGCGCAGGCGGTTCTCGACGAAATAGGCGTAGTCGCGGGTCACGCGGGCGCGCGAGTTGACCTGGATCGCGAAGCGAGGCGGGCGCTCGCCGATCTGGGCCATGTAGATCAGCTTGAGACGGTGTCCGCTCGCTCCTCTGCGCGATCCCACCGGCGGCTGGCGCGCCTGCACGGTCTCCGACAGGAAGCGATTCAGCTCGGGGGTGGGTATGCGGCCGGCCATGCGGTCGCCGAGCGCGATCGCTTCGGTCAAGAGGCGCGCCACGTGGCGGCCGGTCTTGGCGCTGACCGTGAGCACGCGTGGGCGCAGACGCAGCTTCTCGGCAACCCGTCCGCGCTCGTGATCGAGGTCCAGCCGCCCGCCGGTGTCGCTGTCGGGATGCTCCTGCATGTCCCACTTGTTCAGCACGATCGCGGTCGCGCAGCCGGCCTTCATCGCGAGCTCGGCGATCCGCAGATCCTGGGCGGTGACGCCGTCGGCGGCGTCACAGACGACCAGCGCCACATCGGCGCGCTCGGCGGCGCGCTGGGAGCGCAGCGCGGTGTAGTACTCGACCGAGTCGGCCACCTTGGATTGCCTGCGCATCCCGGCCGTGTCGACGAGGATCAGCCGCCGATCCCCCACCAGCAGGGGCATGTCGATCGCGTCGCGGGTGGTGCCGGCGACGTCTGAGACGATCACGCGCTCTTCGCCGAGAAAGCGGTTCACCAGTGAGGACTTGCCGACGTTCGGCCTGCCGATCACCGCCAGGCGCACTGTGCCCTCCTCGGGCTCGTTCTCGCCCTCGGGCAACAGCTCGACGATGCGGTCGAGCAGATCGCCGGTGCCTAGGCCCTGCGCGGCGGATACGGCCAGCGGCTCGCCCAGTCCGAGCCGGTGGAAGTCGGCGGCCAGCGGCAGCTCGGCGACGCCGTCGCACTTGTTGGCTGCCACGATCGTCGGCAGCGGAGCGCGGCGCAGGAGGTCGGCCATCTCCTCGTCGCCCGGTCGCACGCCGGCGCGCGCGTCGACCACGAGCACGGCCACGTCCGCCTCGGCCAGGCCCGCGCGCGCCTGATCGCGGATCGAGCCCGCGAGCGGGTCCTCGTCCTCGAAGTCCACACCGCCGGTGTCGATCAGCGTGAACAGGCGCCCGTTCCACTCGCAGTCGAGCTCCTTGCGGTCGCGGGTGATCCCGGGACGCTCGTGCACGACCGCCTCGCGGGTACCGGTGAGGCGGTTGATGAGCGAGGACTTGCCCACGTTCGGATAGCCAACGATTGCGACCTTCATCAGGCCAGTATGACTAGCGCTCCTGCGCGAGCCCGGCGATCCGCTCGACCACCTGCTCGATGTCCAGGCCGGTGGTGTCGAGCGTCACGGCGCCGGGCGCGGCGCGCAGCGGGCTGTGCGCGCGCATCGTGTCGCGCTGGTCGCGCATCGCCTGCTCGGCCAGCACGGTCTCCGCGTCGGCGCCCAGTTCCAGCGCGCGCCTGCGCGCGCGCTCGGCGGGGTCGGCCGTCAAGAAGATCTTCAGAGCGGCGTCGGGTGCCACCACGGTGCCGATGTCGCGACCCTCGGCGACCCAGTCGCCGGTGGACATCAGCGCGCGCTGCTTGGCCACGAGCGCCTCGCGCACGCCGGGGTCGGCGGCCACTCGCGAGGCCGCCTCGGATACCTCGGGCGTGCGGATCTCGGCGCCGACGTCGCGCCCGTCGAGCAGCACCCGTCCCTGCTTCTCGCCCGCAGCGAGCTGGACCGTGCAGGCACGCGCCAGCGCAGCAGGGTCGCGCTCGGGCGCCTGCAGCGCGAGCAGCGCGACGCAGCGATACATGGCTCCGCTGTCGAGGTAGGTGAAGCCGAGCCTGCGCGCGAGCTCGCGCGCGACCGTCGACTTGCCCGCCCCGGCGGGGCCGTCGATCGCTACGAGCAAAGCTCGGCCAGGTCCTCGACAAAGCCGGGATAGGACACGGCGGCGGCGTCCATCCCGATGACCTCGACGCCCTCGCGCGAGGCGAGCCCCGCGATCGCGCCGACCATCGCCATGCGGTGATCGCCGCGGGCGTCGATCCTGCCGCCGCGCAGACCGCCGGTCCCGCGCACGAGAAAGCCGTCCGGCGTGGCCTCGATGTCGGCGCCCAGCGCGCCCAGGCCGTCGACCACGCCGGCGATCCTGTCGGTCTCCTTGACGCGCAGCTCGTGGGCGCCGTGCACGATCGTCTCGCCCTCGGCGAAGCAGCCGAGCAGCGCAACCAGCGGCAGCTCGTCGATCGCCAGCGGCACCTCGTCTGGCTCCACCACGGTGCCCTCGAGCGCGCCGTGGGCGACGTCGAGGTCGCTGACCGGCTCCTCGGCGATCAGCTCGCCGCTCTCGTCCTCGAGATCTCCGAGCACGATCCCCTGCATGCGCCGCACGATGCGCATGAAGCCGGTGCGCGTCCAGTTGACGCCGACATCGCCGATCAGCAGGCGTGAGCCCGGCACTAGCACTCCGGCGGCCACCAGGAACGCCGCCGAGCTGGCGTCGCCCGGTATCCGCAGCGGCTCGAGCAGCAGCTCGTCGGCGTTGACCACCGTCACGTGGCGCCCGTTGCGGTGGATCGCCACGCCGGCGCGCAGCAGCATGCGCTCGGTGTGGTCGCGGCTGCGCGCGGGCTCGCCGACGGTCGTGGCGCCGTCGGCCGCGAGTGCCGCCAGCAGGATGCAGGACTTGACCTGGGCGCTGGCCACCTCCAGCTCATAGGAGATCGCCCGCAGCCGCGCGCCGTGCACCTCCAGCGGCGCGAAGCGCCCGCCGCGGGCATGCAGGTCGGCTCCCATCTGGCGCAGCGGCGCGGCGATCCTGTCGACCGGACGCCGGCGAATCGACTCGTCGCCGTCGAGCGTGAATAAGCGGCCCTCCTGGGCGGCCAGCCAGCCGGGCAGCAGTCGCAGCAGCGTGCCCGCGTTGCCGACGTCGATCGGCGCGTCGGGCTCGCGCGCCTCGCGCAGGCCGGCGCCGCGCACGACGACCCGATCGCCGTCGATCTCCACGAGCGCACCGAGCGCCTGGACCGCCTGCAGGGTCGAGTCGGTGTCGGCGGCGTGCAGGTAGCGCTCGATCCGCACCGGCTCGCTCGCCATCGCCCCGAGTAGCGCTGCGCGGTGCGAGATCGACTTGTCGGCCGGTGCGCGAAGCTCACCGGTGAGGCCGCGCGCGGGTTCGAAGCGCATGTTCATCGGTTGGCGCTCATGCTTGCACGACTGGGAAGCCGAGGTCGACGATCAGCTCGCGGGCGCGCTGGGCCTCGCGATCGCCGCGGATCCAGAGGGCCACGGAGCCCTGGCTGTGATCGGCCGAGGGCGACAGCGCCAGGTCGACGATGTTCACACCGGCGTGCCCCAGCGCGAGCGCTATCTCGGCGATCACGCCGGGGCGGTTCGGCACCGAGGCGCGCAGCTCGTGCACCGGGCCTCCCGCCAGGCCCGCTCCGAGCAGGGCGTCGCGATCGGCGCGCGCGCGCTCGTTCCAGGCACTCAGCGCCGATGCCTGCTCGCCGTCCAGCCAGCCGCGCACGTCCTGCAGGCGCGCCGCCAGCTCATCGATGCCGGCGATCAGAGCATCGCGGTTGGACATGTAGATGTCACCCCAGATCGCGCTGTTGGCGCCGGCCACGCGGGTGGCGTCGCGAAAGCTCGGTCCGATGGCCGGCAGGCGCCCGGAGCGCTCGTCTGTGAGCAGCCCGGCGGCCTGGTTGACGAGCACGTTGGCCAGCACGTGCGGCAGGTGCGAGACGCAGGCCATCAGGCGATCGTGGGTCTCGGGGTCGATCGCGGTGGGACGGGCTCCGAAGGCGACCAGCAGGCGGTGCAGGCGCTCGTAGAGGACCCCCGCGGTGCCCGGCCCGGGTGTCAGATACCAGGTGGCGCCGTCGAACAGGTCGGCGCGTGCGTGCTCCACGCCGGCGGTCTCTGCGCCCGCGAGCGGATGTCCGCCGACGAAACGCGCGTCCTCGCCGGCGCCGGCCAGCGGCCGCTTGGTCGAGCCGACGTCGCTTACGACGCAGTCCGGTCCGGCGCAGGCGAGCGCCAGTCGCACGGTTTCGGCGAGCGCCGAGACGGGGGCCGCGACGAACACGATCTCGGCGCCCGCCACCGCCGATGCGACATCCTCGGCCTGCGCGTCGATCGCACCGAGCGCAAGCGCCTTGGCGCGCACGCGCTCGTCCGGGTCATAGCCGCACACCTGCGCCTGCAGACGCCCCCGCGCCGCGAGGCCGATCGAACCGCCGATCAGCCCCACACCGAGGATCGCCACCCTCAACGAGCCCGCCTGCTGGCACGATCCATCAGACGGCGCTCAGTGCCTTTCCTGCGACCTCGGCGGTGCGCTGGACGGTGGCGGCGAACTCCGCGAAGGAGTCGGCCAGGAGCGCCTGCGGCCCGTCGCAGACTGCCTCGTCGGGATTCGGGTGGACCTCGACGATGATGCCGTCGGCGCCGGCCGCGGCGGCGGCCAGCGACAGCGGCAGCACCAGGTCGCGCCGGCCCGCGGCGTGGCTCGGGTCGACGATCACCGGCAGGTGCGTCAGCTCCTTGAGAATCGGCACGGCCATGATGTCGAGCGTGGTGCGGCGGTGATCTGTCTCGAATGTGCGGATTCCCCGCTCGCACAGCATCACGCTGGGGTTGCCCTCCTTGAGGATGTACTCGGCCGCCATCAGCAGCTCGTCGAGTGTGGCGGACAGCCCCCGCTTGAGCAGGGCCGGGCGTCCGGAGCGTCCGATCTCGCTCAGCAGCGGGTAGTTCTGCATGTTGCGGGCGCCGATCTGGATCACGTCGGCGACCTCGAGCACGTCGTCGATGTCGCGCAGGTCCATCAGCTCGGTGACGACGGGCAGACCGGTCTCCGCCTTCGCCTCGGCGAGCAGCCGCAGCCCCTCCTGCCCGAGGCCCTGGAAGGCGTAGGGGGAGGTGCGAGGCTTGTAGGCGCCGCCGCGCAGCAGCGTCACGCCGGCGTCGCGCACCACGCGCGCGGTGTGCAGCGTCTGCTCGCGCGTTTCGACGGTGCAGGGTCCGGCGATCAGCGCGAAGTGATCGCCGCCGATCTTGCGCCCCTCGATGTCGAGCACGGTGCGCTCGCCGTGGCGGATCTGGGTGGAGGCGAGCTTGTAGGGCTTGAGGATCGGCACGAGCCGGTCCACCCCTGGCTGGCCCTCGAGCCCGAGGCTTTCGATGTTGACGTCCTGCTCGACGTCGCCGATCGCACCGATCACGGTCAGGCGTGCGCCCTTGATCGGATGGGCGAGCGCGCCGGCCTGCTCGATCTTCTCTATGACCGCTCCGATCTCCTCCTCGGTGGCGGACTCTCTCATGACGATCATCATCGACTTGTCCTTTCAGTGACGCCTGGGGATGTTAGAGGTGGCGGATCGCAGGAGCTTGGATCTCCCGCCGATCCGCTCGCGAGGAGGCGCTCTCGCACCCTGTGGTGGCGCTCGACTCCCTCACGAGAGCCCGGGGCGGCCGCCTGCGCCCGCTCGCGACGGGCCGGGGAGGCCGAAGCGCCTAGCTAAATCGCCAGGCGTGGCGGGATGACCAGTCGGCACATGCGCGAAGGGTGCGGGTCGAAACGTATGCCGAGTGCTTGCAGATCATCCGAAGCTCTTTGTAGCAGACCTCCCCCGCGCGGTAAAGAAGTGAGAGACAGGCCGCGACGACCGGGGTGGGCGGAGCGTGGCGGGGAGGCGCGGGCGCGGCTCAGGCGGGAGGCGCGCGCGGGGCTGGGGATGCGCGCGCGGGGCCGGGGACACGCGCGCGGGGGCCGGAAGGCGCGCGCCGGGGCTTTCAGCGCGCGGCGCTCGGCACGAGGACCTCCTCCAGCGCGTCCAGGAAGCGCCTGTTCTCCTCGGGCAGCCCGTATGTGACGCGCAGCGCCGGCACCGGGCTTCCGAGCGCGCTGCCGCCGCGCACGAGCACGCCGCGCTGCTCGAGGCCCTGCATGACCTCGGCCTCGTCGCGCTCCTCGCCGAGCCTGAGCCAGCAGAAGTTGGCCTGCGACTCGGCCACCTCGAGCCCGAGCGCGCTGAGGCGCTCGTGCATCGAGATCCGCTCGGCGACCGTGCGCGCGACGCGTTCTTCGACGGCGTCCTGGTGAGCCAGCGCCTCCAGCGCGGCGGCCTGGGCGAGTGCGTTGCAGAAGAACGGCTGGCGCACCTGATCGAGCGCGCGCGGCAGCTCGGCCGAGCCGCACAGGGCGAAGCCGACGCGCAGGCCGCACAGGCCGTGGACCTTCGAGAACGTGCGCAGCAGCGCGAGGTTCGGGTGCGCGCGCAGCAGCTCGATCGAGGCGTCGGGGTCCTCGAGCAGGTTGAACTCGCAGTAGGCCTCGTCGAGGATCACGCACACGTGGTCTGGCACGTCCGCCAGGAAGGCCTCGATGTCGGGCAGCGGGACGGCGGTGCTGGTGGGGTTGTTGGGGTTGCAGATCAGCACGAGCCGCGTGGCGAGGGTGATCTCGCGCGCCATCGCGGCGAGGTCGTGGCGGTCGTTCTCGTCGAGCGCCACGGTCACGGCGCGCGCGCCGGAGGCGGCGGCCAGGTGCGGATAGACAGAGAACGAGGGCCACGCGTAGACGATCTCTGCGCCCGGCTCGAGCAGCGCCTCGCCGGCGGCGAGCAGGATGTCGCAAGAGCCGTTGCCGACCGCGATGCGCTCGCTCGCCACGCCGTAGCGCTCGCTCAGACGCAGCCGCAGCCGCGAGCTGGCTGGATCGGGGTAGCGGTTGAGGGTCGCGAGCGCGCCGTCGATCGCAGCGCGCACGGCCGCCAGCGGCTCGAATGGGGACTCGTTGCTGGCGAGGCGCACGAGCGGCTCCTGCTGGGCGTAGCCGCCGGCGGCCGGGTAGGCGGGGATGCGCCCGATGCGCTGTGAGAACTCGATCGCCACCGATCCATTGTGACGGGCCGCGAGCGCGAGCGACGGACCGGCCGGTGCTACTGGGCGGCCTGGATGTCGGCGCGCAGGCCGCTCGCCTCGCCGAGGTACACGTGCGCGGGCTGGTGATCCTCGTCGGCGTGGTAGTGGATCAGCACGCGGATCACGCGCGGCATCGAGCGCGGCACGGGGATCTCCTGGGCGCACAGCAGCGGCACGCGGTCGAAGCCGAGCGCCCGGGCGGCGACGGCGGGGAACTCGGCGTTGAGGTCCTTGGTGGCGGTGAAGATGCAGCTGACGACTCGCTCGGGGGCGAGCAGGTTGCGGATCATGAGCTGCTGCATCAGCTCGCTCGTGGCCTCCAGGATGTCCTTGGCGTCGTTGCGCTCGACGCTGATGGCACCCCGCAGGGCGAACAATCGCATTGCGCCGATTCTGTCAGAGCGAGAGCTGGCGCAGACGCTCGGCCTCGGACTCCGACAGTCGCCTGTAGGCGCCCGGCGCCAGCTCGCCGAGCGTGAGCGGCCCGAAGCGTGTGCGCTGGAGCTCGGCCACGCGGTGCCCGACCGCCTGGCACATGCGCCGCACCTGGCGATTGCGGCCCTCGCGGATCGTCAGCTCGATCTCGTGCGAGCCCAGGCGGCGCACCCGTGCGGGCGCCGTCGGGCCGTCCTCGAGTTGCACGCCCGCGCGCAGCGCCGCCAGCGCGTCGGGCCCGATCGGCCCGCCCCGCAGCCTTGCGCGGTAGGTCTTGGGCACCTGGAAGCGCGGGTGGATCAGCCGGTTGGCCAGCTCGCCGTCGTTGGTGAGCAGGATCAGACCACTGGTCTCGATGTCCAGGCGCCCGACGGGGTACAGGCGCAGGCCGGCGGCCGGGACGAGCTCCAGGACGGTGCGCCGGCTGTGCGTATCGCGGGCGCTTGAGACTACGCCGACGGGCTTGTTCAGGGCATACAGCACGCGCGGCTCGGGGCCCGCGATCGGGCGCCCGTCGACGGCCACCGCGCTGTGCTCGCCGACATCGCGAGCGGGATCGGTGACGGTCTGCCCGGCAACGCTCACGCGCCCGCCGAGGATCAGCGTCTCGGCGGAGCGCCTGGAGGCGACCCCGGCGTGGGCCAGGAACTTCGCTAGTCGCATGCGTGCTCGTCGGTGAAGGCGGCCATCTGCTGCAACCATAGGAGTCCGGCCACGCCCGCGGGCGCCCGCGAACGATCATGGACCTCGACAAGCTCGACCAGCTCCTCGCCGACCGCGGCGAGCCCCGCTTTCGCGCCCGCCAGGTGTGGGCGTGGGCGGCGCGCGGCGTCGATGGCTATGCGCAGATGACCGACATCCCGGCATCGCTGCGCGACGCGCTCGAGCGCGAGCTGGCGTTCTCGAGCCTCACGCTCGGCGAGGAGGCACACTCGAGCGACGGGACCCTGAAGGCGCTGTTCGCGACCGCCGACGGCCGGGCGCTGGAGGCGGTGCTGATGCGCTTTCGCGACGGGCGCCGCTCGATCTGCGTGTCCTCGCAGTCGGGCTGCCCGCTCACGTGCACGTTCTGCGCGACCGGCGCGATGCGCTTCGCGCGCAACCTCAGCGCCTCGGAGATACTCGAGCAGGCGCTTCACTTCAGGCGCATCGAAGCGATCGACCATTGCGTGTTCATGGGCATGGGCGAGCCGATGTTGAACCTCGACGCGGTGCTCGCCGCGTGCGAGCGCCTGCCCGACCTCGGTGTGAGCCACCGGCGCACGACGATCTCGACGGTCGGGTGGATTCCCGGCATCGAACGCCTGGCCGAGAGCGAGATGCCGCTGCGCCTGGCGCTGTCGCTGCACGCGGCCGACGATTCGCTGCGAACGCAGCTGATGCCGGTCAACGAGCGCTACCCGCTGGTAGACGTGCTCGCGGCGTGCCGCGCGTTCTACGCGCGAAAGCGCCGGCGCGTGTTCATCGAGTACGTGATGCTGGCGGGCGTCAACGACCGCTACGAGCAGGCGCTCGAGCTTGCTCGCGCGCTCGGCGGCGCCGGCGCGAGCGCATCGCAGCAGATCTTCAAGGTGAACCTGATCCCGTACAACCCGAGCGACGTCAACGGCGACGCCGGCCCCGATGCCAAGGCGCGCTACGAGGGCTCGAGTAGGGAGTCGATCGCGGCGTTTCGCGCGGCGCTGGAGTCCAGGGGCATCCCGGTCACCGTGCGCTTGACGCGCGGGCGCGACATCGCGGCCGCCTGCGGCCAGCTGGCGGCGCGCGCCGCCTGACCCCGCTGTCCGGCTCCGCCTGGACCGCGCCGCCGGCGCGCCGTCTGACCCCCCGGCCTAGCTGCCCGGCTCCGCCTGGACCCCGCCGCCGGCGCGCGCCTCGCCAGCGCGCAGCAAGCGCTCGCGCAGGTCGGCCTGCTCCTCGGGCGTGGGGTCCCAGCGGGCGATGTCGGGCAGCTCCTGCAGGTTGCGCAGCCCGAACAGCTTCAGGAAGGCGGTGCTGGTGCGGTACAGCACGGCCCCGAACTGCGAGCTACCGGCCTCTTCGATCAGGCTCCGCTCGAGCAGCGTGGAGGTGGCGGAGTCGGCGCTCACGCCGCGGATGCGCGTGATCTCCGGACGCGAGATCGGCTGCAGGTAGGCGATGATCGCCAGCGTCTCGGCCTGCGCCGGGGTGAGCGTGGAGGCGCGCGGGCGGCTGAGCAGGCGCTTGGCGGCCTGCTCGCTGGCGGGGTCGCTGGCGAGCGTCCAGCCGCCGCCCAGCTCGCGCAGGCGAAGGCCCCTGCGACCGGGTGCGTACTGCTCGCCGAGCACGGCGAGGACTGCCGCGATCGCGCCCTCGCCGACCTGCGTGGCATCGGCCAGCTCGGCTGCGCTGAGGGGGTCGCTGGAGAGGAACAGCAGCGCCTCGACGGTGCGCGCGAGCTCGGGCAGATCCGGCTCTAGCTCTGCTGGGCCGGCGCTCTGCTGTGGCTGGGGCGCCCACTCGGCGTCGCTCACAGCGCTGATCCTCCGGAGCCTCCCGCGGCGAGCGCGAGCGGGGCCGCGGCGTCGCGCTGGGCCGGTCCGCTGACGGCGATCTCTCCGAAGCACTCCTGCTGCTCCCACTGCGCCTCTCCGCGTTTGTAGAGCTCGAGCAGCGCGAACAGCGTGACGGCGACGGTCATGCGGTCGGCGCCGCGGACGGCGTCGTCGAAGCTGAAGGCGCCTCTGCGCAGCAGCCCGCGCAGGTGCTCGAGGCGCTCGGCGACGGTGATCCGGGGCACGGCGATGTGGCGCAGGTCGATCGCCGGCGGCAGCGTCAACAGGCGCCCGATCGCGGCGCCGAGCACGGCCGGCTGCTGTGAGCCCTCGGGCGCGGGGATCAGCGTGCGGCGCAGGCTCGCGGGCAGCGGCGCCGTACGGAAGCGCACCCCGGCCTCGCTCGCCAGCAGCTCCTGCAGGTGGGTGGCGGCGGCCCTGAAGCGACGCGCGTCGAGCATCCGTGCGAGCAGCTCCTCGGCGGCCTGTTCGGGCTCTATGTCGAGCAGTTGCTCCTCTTCGCCGGAGAGCATCAGGCGCGACTTCAGCTCCAGCAGCGCGGCGATCAGGACGATGAACTCGGTGGCCGTCTCGAGGTCCAGCTCGCCGCGCTGCTCGAGGTGGTCGAGATAGGCGAGCACCACTTCGGCCAGCTGCAGCTCGAGCAGGTCGACCTCTTCGCGCAACACAAGCGTGAGCAGCAGGTCGAAGGGGCCGCTGAAGACGTCGAGGTCGAGCTCGAGCGCGGCCAGGCTCATCCACTCTCCTCCCCGGGGCACATCCGCGCACCGTAGCGGCCGCGCCCGACGGGCCGTGGGCGCCTCACGCGCCCGGGCGCCCGACGCCCATGCGCGCGCGCACGTCGGCGAGCGTGCGCGAGGCGATCGCGTGGGCGCGGTTGCGCCCGTCGGCGAGGATCGCCTCGAGCGCAGCCTCGTCGGCGCGTAGCGCGGTGTAGCGCTCGCGCACCGGCGTCAGGTACTCGATCACCGCGGCGGCGACTGCGCTCTTCAGCTCGCCGTAGCGCGCCTGCGCGAACTCGGCTTCGATCGCGTCCGGCTCGAGCCGGCGCACGGCGGCCAGTATTTCGATGAGGTTGGAGACGCCGGGCTTCTCGGGGTCGCGGCGGACCTCGCTGCCGGAGTCGGTGACCGCGCTCTTGAGCTTCTTCTCGATCGCGTTGGGCTCGTCGAGCACGTACACGGTGCCCTGCCCGCCGTCTTCACCGGCGGCTCCCCTCGCCCCCGTGGTGGACATCTTGCGGGTCGGATCCTGCAGGTCCATGATCCGCGCGCCGACCGCGGGGATGCGGTGCTCGGGCACCACCAGCACCTCCTCGCCGTCGCCGAAACGAGCGTTGAAGCGGCGCGCTACGTCGCGCATCAGCTCGAGGTGCTCACGCTGGTCCTCGCCGACGGGGACCTCCTCGGCGCGGTAGGCGAGCACGTCGGCGGCCTGCAGCACCGGGTAGATCAACAGGCCGGAGGAGACCAGCTCGCGTTGCGCCGTGGACTTGTCGCGGAACTGGTGCATGCGCTGCAGGCGCCCCAGCTCGGTGACGCTGCTGAGCAGCCAGGTCAGCTCGGTGTGCTCCGCCACGTCGCTCTGGCGGAAGAGGATGCAGCGTGCGGGGTCCAGGCCGGCGGCGAGCAGGATCGCGGTCGTGTCGTACAGGCGCTCGCGCAGCTCGAGCGGGTCGTAGGCGACTGTGATGGCGTGCAGGTCGACGATGCAGAAGATGCCGTCCTCGCCGCGTTCCTGGGTGGCCACGTACTGGGCGATCGCGCCGATGTAGTTGCCGAGATGCTTGCGCCCGGTCGGCTGGATCCCGGAGAAGATGCGCACGGACTGGACGCTAGAAGGTCTCGCGGATGACCGGGCGCTTGGCCGCGGCGACCTCGTCGAGGCGGCGAACGGGGGTGCTGTAGGGCGCGTTCCTGGCGATCTCGGGGTCCTGCGCGGCCTCGGTCAGGATCGCGGCGATAGCGTCGGCGAACGCGTCGAGGGTCTCCTTGGTCTCGGTCTCGGTGGGCTCGACCATCAGCGCCTCCTCGACCAGCAGCGGGAAGTACACGGTGGGCGGGTGAAAGCCGAAGTCGAGCAGCCGCTTGGCGAGGTCGAGCGTCTTGATCTGGAGCGCCTGCTTCATCGGGCCGCCGGAGAGCACGAACTCGTGCATGCACAGATCGCCGTAGGCGAGCGGCAGGTACTGCGCGACGCCGTGCTCGCGCAGGCGCGCCAGTAGGTAGTTGGCGTTGAGCACGGCCACCTCGGAGGCGTCCTTTAGACCGTCGGCGCCGAGCGAGCAGATGTAGGCGTAGGAGCGCACGAAGCAGCCGTAGTTGCCCTGGAAGCCGCGCAGGCGACCGATCGACTTCGAGCGTTCGTGGTCGAGGTCGAAGGAGCCGTCCTGCAGGCGCGTCACGACGGGCACCGGCAGATAGGGGGCGACGCGCTCTGACACGGCGATCGGACCGGAGCCGGGGCCGCCGCCGCCGTGGGGCTGGGTGAATGACTTGTGCAGGTTGAAGTGGACGATGTCGAAGCCCATGTCGCCGGGGCGCGAGAGCCCCATCACGGCGTTGAGGTTGGCGCCGTCGTAGTAGAGCGTGGCGCCGACGCCGTGGACGATCTCGGCGATCTCGGCGATGTTGGGGTCGAACAGGCCGAGCGTGTTGGGGTTGGTGAGCATCAGGCAGGCAACATCCCCGTCGGCCTTGGCGCGCAGGTCCTCCACGTCGACGCCGCCGTGGGCGTCGGTTGCGACCTTCACGACTTCCAGACCGGCCATCGTTACGGTGGCGGGGTTGGTGCCGTGGGCGGTGTCGGGTGTGAGCACCTTGTGACGGCTCTCGCCTCTGTCCTCGTGGTAGGCGCGGCTGAGCAGCACGCCGGCAAGCTCGCCGTGCGAGCCGGCGGAGGGCTGCAGCGAGACGTTGGGCAGGCCGGAGATCTCGGCGAGCGCCTGCTGCAGGTTCCACATCAGCTCGAGCGCCCCCTGGGCGCGCTCGGGGTCCTGCAGCGGGTGCAGCCGGGCGTGCCCGGGCAGCGCCGCGACACGCTCGTGCAGTCGCGGGTTGTGCTTCATCGTGCACGAGCCGAGCGGATAGAAGCCCGAGTCGAGGTCGAAGTTGCGCTTGGACAGACCCACGTAGTGGCGCACGATCTCGGGCTCTGAGACCTCGGGCAGGCGCGGCGGCTGCGCACGGCGCAGGTGCGAGGCGAGCAGCGTCTCGCGGTCGACCTCGGGCACGTCGAGGGCGGGGCAGGTGAACGCGCGGCGTCCGGGAGCGCCCTTCTGGAAGATCGTCCTGGCGCGATCGCGCTGCATCGGGCTCTCTCCGGCCGCGGGCGCGGAGATGACAGCGGATCGGGCGGTGTGCGGGCGGGCGCCGTTCTCACTGGGGCGGTGGCCCTCGATTCCGGGGTCTGAGTGCAGGTGGTTCTCGTCGATCGGGCTCATACGGTCAGCGCGGCCTCCCGCTCGGCGGCCAGTGCCTGCTCGAGCACGCCGGCGAGACGGTCGATGTCGGCGCGGCTTCGCTTCTCGGTGATCGCCACCAGCAGGCCCCCGCGGTCTGCCTCGTGCCCGGTGAGCGCCTGCAGGTCCACGCCGGGGTTGACGCCCTGGGCGGCGCAGCGGCGCCTGACGGCTGCGACGTCGGCGTCCAGGCGCAGCGCGAGCTCGCGCAGGACGGGCTGCTCGTGGAGCTTCTCGACGCCGTCGATCGCGCTCAGCGTCTCGCGCGCGTAGTGGGTGCGCGCGAGCAGCAGCTCGCCCAGCTCGACGATCCCGCGGCGCCCGAGCCAGGTCAGGTAGACGACCCCGGCAAGCGCGTTCAGGGCCTGGGCGGTGCAGATGTTGGAGGTGGCCTTCTCGCGCCTGATGTGCTGCTCGCGGGTCTGCAGGGTGAGCACGAACCCGCGCCGGCCGTCGACGTCGAGCGTCTCGCCGGCGATGCGTCCGGGCATCCGGCGCAGGTACTCCTCGCGCGCGGAGAACAGGCCGAAGGAGGGACCGCCGAAGTCGAGGCGGTTGCCGAGCGGCTGGCCCTCGCCGACGGCCACGTCGACGCCGCATTCGCCTGGCGCCTTGAGCACCCCCAGGGAGATCGGGTCGACCTGGGCGATCACGACCGGTGCGCCCTTGCCGCCGCCATCGGCGCCGGCGGTCTTGGCGGCGGCGCTGAGCGCGGCGGCGTCCTCGACGGCGCCGTAGAAGTTGGGTTGGGCGAAGATCGCTGCGCTGGTGTCGGCGTCGATCGCCTGCGCCCAGGCGTCGGGGTCGGTGACGCCGTCGCGGAGCGGGACCACGACCAGCTCCATGCGGTAGCCGTGGGCGTTGGTGCGCAGCGTCTCAATCGAGTGGGGGTGCATCCCGGCGCTGACCACGAAGCGCGTGCGGCCGTTGTGGAGCTTTGCCAGATAGCCGGCCGCGGCAACCGCCGAGGGCCCCTCGTAGACCGAGGCGTTTGACACCGGCAGGCCGGTCAGCTCGGATATGGCGGTCTGGTACTCGAACATCACCTGCAGTCCCCCCTGGGATATCTCGGGCTGGTAGGGCGTGTAGGGGGTGAGGAACTCGGAGCGCTCGGTGAGCATGTCGATCAGGGCGGGGACGTAGTGGTCATACATCCCGGCCCCGAGGAAGCTCAGCTCGTCCTCGGTGCTGGTGTTGCGCGCGGCGAGCGCGCGCAGGTGCTCGTAGACGTCCTGCTCGGGCAGCCCCGCGGGCAGCGCCAGGTCACGTCCGAGGCGCACCCCCTCTGGGATCTGACGGTCGAAGATCTCCTGCACGGAGCCCGCGCCGATCGCAGCGAGCATCGCGGCGAGGTCCTCGGGGGTGATTGCGGTGTAGCGACTCAACTATCAGAGCCTAGAAGGTTGATTCCGCGGCGAGGCCATCTAGCCAGCCAGCGTGGCCCTGTAGGTGGCGGCGTCCATCAGCGCGTCGCGCTCGGCGGGGTCGGACATGCGGACCTTGACCAGCCAGCCCTCTCCGTAGGGATCCTCGTTGATCATGGCCGGGTTCTCGCCGAGCGCGTCGTTGACCTCGACGATCTCGCCGGAGAGCGGCGCGATCACGTCGGAGACTGCCTTGACAGACTCGACCTCGGCGTAGGAGGCACCGCCTGTGAGCGTGGTGCCGACCGCTGGCGGGTCGAAGAAGACAACCTCTCCGAGCGCATCCTGGGCATACCAGGTGATCCCGAGGACGGCCAGCGCGGGGTCCTCTGCGTCGATCCGCGCCCAGTCGTGTTCGGGGTGGTAGAGCAGGTCGTCGGGATAGCTGGCCTGGGCCATTCAGGAGCCCTTTCTGTAGAGCGGCTTGTCCTTGATCACGGCGCGGCGCATCTTGCCACGAACGTCTATCTCCAGCTCGGTTCCGACGGCGGCGCGCTCGGCGGGCACGTAGGCCATGCCGATTCCCGTGCCCAGGCACGGCGAGAGGGTGCCGCTGGTGACCTCGCCGCCACCCGCGACCGGGTTGCCCTGCCTGGCGATGCCGGGCCCGTCGATGGCGAACGCGATCAGCTTCTCGGCCGGCCCGGCACTGCGCACCGCACGAACGGCCTCCGAGCCAATGAAGCCGGTGTCCTCCTTGCAGCACCAGCCGAGGCCCGCTTCGATCGGCCCGCGCTCGATGCTGAGGTCGTTGCCGTAGAGGTGAAAGCAGACCTCCAGCCGCAGGGTGTCGCGGGCTCCGAGACCGGCCGGCGTGGCGCCGCGGCGCACCAGCTCGCTCCACAGCTCCTCCGCGGCGGCCGGCTCGCACAGCAGCTCGACGCCGTCCTCGCCGGTGTAGCCGGTCCCGCACACCAGCGCCTCTGCGCCGCCCAGGCGCCGGCCGGCGACGCTCATCCGTGGCGGCAGCGGCGAGTCGGAGATCGCCTGCACGCGCTCGCGCGCCAGCGGGCCCTGCACGGCGATCATCGCCCAGCGGTCGATTCGATCGTGCACCTGCGCGGCGGGGAAGTCGCGCGCATGGGCCTCGAACCACTCGAGATCGCGCTCGTGGTTGGAGGCGTTGGTGACCGTCAGGTAGTGCTCGGGCCCGAGCCGGTATGTGAAGAGGTCGTCGAGCACGCCGCCGTCATCGCGGCAGAGCACGCTGTACTGCGCACCGCCGAGCGGAATCCGGGCGACGTCGTTGGAGAGCAGGCGCTGGAGCAGCTCGAGCGCCTGCGGGCCACTGGTCTCGATCTCGCCCATGTGCGACACGTCGAAGATCCCACAGGCGCTCCTGACCGCCATGTGCTCCTGGCGCACGCCCTCGTATTGCACCGGCATCTCCCAGCCGGCGAAGTCGACCATCTTCGCACCGGCGGCCACGTGGCGGTCGTACAGGGCGGTGCGGCGGGGGGTCGTGGCCATTGCGCCGCAGGCTATCGACAGCAGCGCAGGCTCCCGGTCCTACGGGATGGCACGGGACCGAGTACGACGCTCGAGTCGCTAGCGCAGGAACGGCGGGACGTCGATGTCGTCGTCGGAGATCTCGAGCGTGGAGCGCTGGCGCTCTGAGATGCGGGGGCCACGATCGGGACGGCCCTCGCGGCTCTCGCGGCGGGCGCCGCGGCCGGGACGGTGGTCGAAGCCGGTGCCGATCACGGTCACGCGGACCTCGTCGGACATCGACTCGTCGATCACCGCGCCGAAGATGATGTTGGCGTTGGGGTCGGCAGCGGCCTGGATGATCTCGGCGGCGTCGTTGACCTCGAACAGCCCGAGGTCCTTGCCGCCGGTGATGTTCAACAGGATGCCCGTGGCGCCATCGACGGACTCTTCCAACAGCGGCGAGGAGATCGCCGCCTTGGCAGCGTCGGCCGAGCGGCTCTCGCCGCTGGCGGTGCCGATGCCCATCAGCGCCGAGCCGGCGTCGTGCATGATCGTGCGCACGTCGGCGAAGTCGAGGTTGATCAGGCCGGGGATCGTGATCAGGTCGGTGATCCCCTGCACGCCCTGGCGCAGCACGTTGTCGGCCTCGCGGAAGGCGTCCAGCATCGAGGTGCGCCGCTCGACCACCGCGAGCAGCTTCTCGTTGGGGATCACGATCAGGGTGTCCACGACCTCGCGCAGGCGCTCGATTCCCTCGGTCGCCTGACGGCCGCGCTGGGAGCCCTCGAAGTCGAACGGCCGCGTGACCACGCCGACGGTCAGCGCACCGATCTCGTTCTTGGCGATCTCGGCGATCACCGGCGCGGCGCCCGTGCCGGTGCCGCCGCCCTCGCCGGCGGTCACGAACACCATGTCGGCGCCCTTCAGCGCCTCCTTGATGTCATCGCGCGACTCCGACGCGGCTGCCAGCCCGACGTCCGGGTTGGCGCCCGCGCCGAGTCCCTTGGTCGAGTCGTGCCCGATGTTCAGCTTGATGTCCGCGTCGCACATCGCGAGCGCCTGGGCGTCCGTGTTGGCTGCGATGAACTCCACGCCGCGCAATCCCGCGTCGACCATGCGGCTGACCGCATTGGTCCCGCCGCCGCCGACGCCGACGACCTTGATAACTGCCAGATAGCTAGAGCTGCTCTCCATGATGAGTTCTGACCGAAGCCTTCAGTAGGAATTGATGGTTCGCAGCATACTCGTCGCCGAACCGCCGGGTTGTGCACGTTATGCAGGGATCTTCGCCCTGTCAACGACGACATCCAGTCTCGCAACGATCGTTGCAGATCGCCGGAGTCTCAACCATTGCCTGAGGAAGCTGCCCGGTCTGCCCTAACTCTCAGGTAGAGGATCAGGCTTGGTCAGCCGCTTGGCGGGGCCGCTTCCTGGCCGGCTTCCGCTCCGTTCGATGCCGACGTTTCGCCAGCTTCGCTGGAGCTGCTGTGGCCCGATTCGGTGGCCGCTTCGCTACCTGCGGGCGAGGACGACGCCCCGGAGGATGCGCCGCTCGCCGGGCTGCTGGAGGCGCCGCTGGAAGGGCTCACACCGCTTTCCTTCGTCAGCCCCGCAGCCAGCGCCGACACGGTCGATTCGGAGGAGCTCGCCGATTCTCCGCTCGTGGTTTCGCTGCTCGTGGGCCCCGCTCCCGCGGGAAAGCCCGCTGCGGGACGCGCGGGCACGCGCACGTCGATGTAGGACGCTCCGGCCGAGCTGTGGTCGGCGAGCACCCGTGCCAGCGCCGTCCACTTGGCGTGCGGGCGCACAGCGTCGCCGAAGTAGACCAGCAGCCCGTTGCGCATCGCGAGCGTCAGGCCCTGCGGTCCGCCGTAGACGCGCGCCACATGCCTGGCGAGCACCCTCGGCGCGGCCCCGAGGACGCTCAGAGCTTCCAGCAGCGCGGCGTCACCGACGCGCTGGCCGGCAACCAGCTCGCGGTATCCGCCGAGGGTCGCAAGCGTGCTCGACACGAGCGCCGGTCCGAGCACCAGCCCCGATGCGGTCACCGCTGTGCGCGAGCCGTTGACCAGCAGCGCCGCCACAGGCAGTTGCTCTGAGACCTCGATGCGCAGGCCATGCGGGAAGCTCGCCTGGGCCCTGACCGCGCTGACCACCCGAAACGGGGCCACAGCAGCCATCAAGGCGCCTGTCTTCACGTCGAGCGTGCTCATGTGCCGCGCTGCGGCGCTCAGCGCAGCTTCGATCGCCGGCGCCTCCGCGCCGTGCACACCGGCCACCTGAACGTGCTCCACGGCGACCAGCGCAGAGTTGCGCAACAGCAGGAAGCCTCCGCCGAGAACCGGCAGCGAGACCAGCACGACCGCCAGCGCCAGGCGCGCGCGCCGATGGCGCCACAGCAGCCAGAGCGCCGCCCGCAGATGCTCCAGCAGCCCCAGGCCCGAGCGCGACGAGCCGCGGCCCTTCGCGCGGGGCCGGCGCCGCGGGGCAGCGGAGGCCCGGCCGGGCGCCCACGGCAGCGCCAGGCCCAACGGGCGCGCGAAGCGTGCGGTCAGAGAGCGTTCCATGCGGAGGTGTTCGACCTCTCGCCGCCAACCCCTACCGGCTCAGCGCCAAGGAAACCGCACCGGCCCGAGCGTCTGGACCTCCGGCTCGAGCTCGACGCCGAAGCGCTCCTGCACTAGCGCCCGGCCCGCGGCCATCACCGCGATCACATCAGCGGTGCTCGCACCGCCGAGGTTCTCGATGAAGTTGGCGTGCTTGGGCGCGAAGCGCGCGTCGCCGATCCTCAGCCCGTTGCACTGCGCAGCGGCCAACAGCAGCCCCGCGCTGCGGCCCTCTGCGCGCGGGTCCTCGGGGTTCTTGAAGGTCGAGCCGAACGTCCTTATCCCCTGCGGCTGAGCCTCGTGGCGGCGGCGGCGCATCTCCGCGAGCCGCGCGCGGACCTCACCCGTCGAGGCCTGCACCAGCGCCAGCGCCGCGCCGAGCACGATCTCCCCGGGCGCGAGCGCCGAGCGCCTGTAGGCGAAGCCGAGCTCCTGCGGCGAGCGGCGCTGCAGGCCCCGCTCGCTCGCCACCTCGACCCACTCGAGCACCCGCGCCAGCTCGCCGCCGTAGGCGTTGGCGTTCATGCGCACCGCCCCCCCGAGCGTGCCGGGGATGTTCACGCCGAACTCGATCCCCGACAGCCCCGCCGAGGCCGCCCGCGCAGCCACCGCCGGCAGGCGCGCCCCCCCGCCGGCGAGGATCCGCCGGCCCTGCACCGAGATCGCCGCGAGCTGGCGGTCGAGCTTGAGCACCAGGCCGCGCACGCCCTCGTCCGCGATCAGCAGGTTCGAGCCCGACCCGACCACGTTCGTTTGCAGGCCCTCCGCGGCGGCCCAAGCCAGCAGCTCGAACAGCTCGGCGCGCTCGCCGGCGCGCGCGAAGAACTCACCGGGCCCGCCCGTGCGCACGGTGCTCAGGCGGCTGAGCGGGAACTCGCCCTGCACCGACGGCGGCCGCGCCAGGCCGCTCACGTGGCCACCAGCCCCCGCGCCAGGCCGTCGACGTCCCCCGCGCCCATCACCACGCACACGTCGCCCGCGCCCAGCGTCCCGGCGAGCACCGGCGCTGCGTCGGCGAAGCGCGGGAGCCAGTACACGGGCCTGCCCCCGGCCCGCTGGGCGGCCGCTTCGGCGATGAGCAGGCCGCTCACGCCCGGGTGATCGGCCGCTCGCTCACGCGCCGGGTAGACGTCGAGCACGACCACCACGTCGGCGCGCGCGAGCGCCGCTCCGAACTGGCGCGCCAGCGAGGCCGTGCGCGAGTACAGGTGCGGCTGGAAGACCGCCACCAGGCGGGTGTGCTCGAGCGTGCGCGCTCCGTCGAGCGTCGCCGCCACCTCGGTCGGGTGGTGGGCGTAGTCGTCGTATACGAGCGCCCCGCGCGGGGTCGACCCGAGCTTCTCAAAGCGCCGCCCGGCGCCGGTGAAGCGCGCCAGAGCGGCGATCGCGGCCGGCGCCTCGGCGCCCGTCAGGCGTGCCGCCTCGAGCGCGCCTGTCGCGTTCAGCGCATTGTGGGCGCCCGCAACCGCCAGCGCGACCGTGTGCCCGCGCCAGTGGAAGCTCGAGCCGCCCGGTGTCAGCGCCGGCTCGTGCAGCGCATACGGCGTAACCGGGCCGTCGCGCAGCTCCAACAGCTCCGGGCGGTCCCACACCACCGCCGCGCGCGGCCCGCTGAGAAACCGCCGGAAGGCGTCGCGCAGCTCGCCGAGCGAGGCGTAGGTCGCGTGGTGGTCGAGCTCGACGTTGCTCAGCAGCGCGATCTCCACGCTCAGGCTGAGCATCGAGCGATCCGACTCGTCCGCCTCGACCACGAGCCACTCCCCCTCCCCCCACTCGGCATTGGCCAGGCCGCCGCCGGGCGATCCGCCGATCAGCCAGCCGGGCGCCATGCCTGCGCCCAGCAGCGCGTGCACGATCATCGCCGAGATCGTCGTCTTGCCGTGGGTGCCGGCCACCGCGATCGTGCGCCGCTGGGCCGTCAGCTCGGCCAGCAGCTCCGCCCGCGGGCGCTCCGGTATCCCGCGCTCGCGAGCCAGCGTGCGCTCGATGTTCTGCTCTGCGACCGCCGAGGAGAAGATCAGCTCCACGCCCTCGCCCGCCGGCAGGTTCTCCGCGCGGTGCCCCACCTGGGCATCGAGCACGCCGTCGGCCCGCAGCCGCTCCAGGTAGGCGCTCGCAGCCGCATCGGAGCCGCTGACCGTGGCACCCAGGGCGTGCGCCGCGCGTGCGTAGCCGCTCATGCCGGCCCCGCCGACGCCGACGAAGTGCAGCCTGCGCCCCGCCCACGGCCGCCCGCCGGCGCTCACCGGGATGCCGCCCGCGTCAGCTCGGCGGCGACCTCGCGCGCCGCCTCGGGCCTCGCCAGTGCAGCCGCGGCGAGCGCCATCGCGTGCAGGCGAGCACGGTCGCCCAGCAGCGCCGCGACCTCCCGCGCCAGGCGCGCGCCGCTCAGCTCGGCGTCGGCGAGCACGATTGCGGCGCCGGCGTCGCTCATCCAGCGGGCGTTGGCGCTCTGATGGTCGCCGGCGGCATGCGGATAGGGCACGAGTATCGCCGGCAGGCCGTGGGCGGCGATCTCGAACACCGAGCCGCCGGCGCGGGCCACGACCAGGTCGCAAGCGGCCAGCGCATCGGCGAACTCGTCCAGCTCGAGGTACTGACGCAGGTCATAGCCCTGGGGAACCACACGCGCGGCCAGCTCTGCGTAGTCACGCCGTCCGCTGATGTGGAGCACGTAGAAGGGCGCCGCCGCGAAGGCCTCGACGGCCGCCTGGTTGATCGTGCGCGCGCCCAGCGAGCCGCCGAAGACGAGCACGCAGGTGGCATCGGGCGCTATTCCCAGGCGCTCTCGCGCCGCCGCACGGTCGCTCGCCGGCGGCGGGATCGGGCGCCCGGTCACGCGGTAGCGCGCTCCCGTGCGCCCAGCGATCGGGAAGGCGAGGCACACCTTGCGCGCGAACGGCGCGAGCAGGCGGTTGGTCAGGCCGAGGTGGCTGTCGGCCTCTGTCAAGACCAGCGGCACGCGCAGGCTGAGCGCCGCAGCGCCGACCGGACCGGCGACGTATCCGCCGCCACCCATCACCGCATCGGGTGAGAGCTTTGCGAGCAGCGCGCGGGCGCGCGCCACGGCCACGCCGGCGCGTAGCAGCGCGCGCGCGGCGCGCAGCGGATCGGTGCGGCTGAGACCTTCCACGGCGATCGGGTGCAGAGCGAACCCGGCGGCCGGCACGAGCTCGGCCTCGGCGCGCTCGCCACCGATGAAGGCGACCTCGGCGCCCTCAGCCCGCAGCGCGTCCGCGACGGCCAGCGCCGGCACCACGTGCCCGGCGGTCCCGCCCGCGGCGATCACGATCCTCATCGGCGCTCGACTCACGACCTGATCGTCCCGGTTCCTGTGCCCGCGCGTCGGGCGTGCGACGGCGCGAGGGGGCCACCGCACGCACGTGGCCGGTCGCGCCGGAGGCGACGTTGAGCAGCAGCCCCATCGCGGCGAGCATCACGATCAGGCTGCTCGAGCCGTAGGAGACGAACGGCAGCGGCACCCCCGTCAGCGGCGCCAGGCCGAGCACCGCAAACGCGTTGAGGATTGCCTGCGAGACGATCAGCGAGGTGACCCCCACGGCGATCAGCGCGCTGTAGAGGCTGCGCGCAGCCTTCGCCGCGCGCAGGCCCGCGTAGGCGATCAGGCCGTAGAGGAACAGCAGTGCGAACACGCCGAGCATGCCGAGCTCCTCGGCGACGACCGCGAGGATGAAGTCCGTCGGGGCCTCTGGGAGATAGAAGATCTTCTGCACCGACTGACCGGGGCCGACGCCGAAGAGGCCGCCCGAGCCGATCGCGATCTGCCCCTGCACCGCCTGAAAGCCGCTCGAGGACGCGTGCGCCCAGGGGTCCAGGAACGATGTCAGCCGCGCGCGCGCGTAGGGCTGGACCAGCGCATAGATCAGGATCAGGCCCGCGAGCGTGGCGGCCATCAGGCCGAGCTTTCGCATCGGGATACCGGCCGCTACGAGCATCGCGCTGATCGTGAACGCGATCACCATCGTGGTGCCCAGGTCGGGCTGGGTGAACACGAGCAGGCACGCCGAGCCGACCACGAACAGCAGCGGTTTGGCCAGCTCGCGCAGGTCGTTGACACGTTGCGGGCGTCGCGCCAGGAGCGCTGCCGAGTAGAGCACCAGCGCGATCTTCATCAGCTCGGAGGGCTGGAATTGCAGTTGGCGCGGTCCGATCCAGCGTCGCGCGCCGTTGATGCTCACCCCCACGTGGGGAATGTGCACGGCCAGCACGAGCACGAAGGAGATGCCCAGCAGCGGCGCGGTGATGCGGTGCACTTTCGCCACACCGTCCTTGGCCAGGATGCGCATGACCACCAGGCCGAGCGCTCCGTAGCCGACGAACTTGATCAGGTAGCTGCTGCCGTAGCCATGCCCCTGCAGCAGGTTGGTCGCCGAGGAGGCGCTGTAGACCATCACGGCCCCGAAGGCCAACAGGCACATCGTGGCGGTCAGCAGCAGCCGATGCTCGAGCGACTGTCCGGCGGAGGCTGCAGCCCGTCCGCGGGTGCTGCGCTGAGCGTGCTTTCGAGACGACGCCCTGGAGCTGCCCGGGCGTGCTTGCGCTGCTGGCATCCCCACTCACTTCGACACCGGCTCCCGGAAGCCTTCCGGCCCAAACGACAATCGCCTCAGATCCCCCGGCTCTGGCGAAAGATCGTGAAGCCGATCGCGCCGCAGATCGAGGCCACGATCCAGAAGCGCAGGATGATCTTGGTCTCAGACCAGGCCTTCAGCTCGAAGTGATGATGGATCGGAGCCATCAGGAACACCCGCTTTCGGGTCATCTGGAAGGAGATGACCTGGATCACGACCGACAGCGCCTCGATCACGAAGATCCCGCCGAGCAGGATCAGCAGCACCTCGGTCTTGGTCATCACCGCCATCCCCGCAACGGCACCCCCGAGTCCGAGCGAGCCCGTGTCGCCCATGAATATCGTCGCTGGAAAGGCGTTGAACCACAGGAAGCCGACGCACGCGCCGACCAGGCAGCCGGCGAGCATCGCCAGGTCGAAATCGCCGGCGATGAAGGTGATCCCGACGTAGGCCAGCAGCACGATCGCAGCGCAGCCTGCCGCGAGCCCGTCGAGCCCGTCGGTGAGGTTTACCGCGCTGGTCGTGCCCGCGACCACGAGGAAGATCAGGATCGGATACAGCGGGCCGCTGAGGTCGATGTGGTAGTCGACGAAGCGCAGCCACAGCGTCGGCGCGAGGTGCGCCTGGTGGGTGGCCACGTACCACAGCGCGAGCGAGATCGCGATCGTGACCGCGAGCTTGGTGCGCGCGCGCAGGCCGAGCGAGCGGCGCTTGACGAGCTTCGTGTAGTCGTCTGCGAAGCCGAGCAGCGCGCAGGCGATCGCCGCGCCGAACACGCCCACGGAGCGCCATTCGTAGTTGGTCAGGATCAGGTACGGGACGCCGACCGCGAGGAAGACGATGATGCCTCCCATCGTCGGCGTTCCGGCCTTCTGGTGGTGGCCCTCGGGGCCGTCCTCGCGGATGTGCTGGCCGAACTCGCGCTTGCGCAGGAACTCTATGAACTTGGGGCTGAGGAAGATGCAGATCAGCAGCGCGGCGGTGCCCCCGAACAGAACCTCCCCCATTCAGCGCCGCTCCGGCCCGGCGCCGGGCGCGAGCACCAGCGGTCGCGCCCCCGGTGGGACGTCCGCCTCGGCGCGGGCGAGCAGGCTCTGGGTCACCAGCTCCAGGCCCACCCCGCGCGAGCCCTTCACGAGCACGGTGTCGCCCGCGTGCAGCAGGCCGGGGAGCAGCTCGGCCGCAGCGCGCGCATCGGGGACCGTGTGTGCCTCGCGTGCGTCTGGGGCTGCGTGCGCCTCGCCGGCGTACGCAGCGGCGATCTCGCCGGCCAGCTCGCCCACGCCGATCACGAGCCCGATCCCGCGCGCGCCGGCGTGCGCGCCGATCTCACGGTGAAGGGCGCGCGAGCCCGGGCCTAGCTCGAGCATCTCGCCCAGCACCGCCACGCGGCGCCCGCTCGCCGTGGCCAGCTCGTCGATGGCCGCGCGCATTGACATCGGGTTGGCGTTGTAGCAGTCATCGATCACGACGATTCCGTCCGCGAGCTCCAGGCGCTGGCCGCGCATGCCCGAGAAGCGCACCTCGAGCTCACCCGCGGGCGTGACCCCGAGCGCGCTCGCGGCCGCCACCGCAGCGAGCAGGTTACGCAGGTTGTGTGCCTCGTGGAAGGACGGTCGCAGCCGTATCTGCTCGCCGCGTGCGTCGATCAGGACATCGCCGCCCGAGCCGCCCTGAAGCAGCGTCACATCGCCGTCCTCGCCAAAGCTGATCGTCTGCAGGTCGCTGCGCAGGTGTCCGCTCAGCAGCGCCTCGCCGGCGGGCACGACCACGCTGGTGCCCGGCGCCATCCCCGCGATCAGCTCCGCCTTGGCAGCGGCGATCGCCTCGAGCGAGCCGAGCAGCTCCAGATGGGCGGGCCCGACGTTGACGATCACACCGACATCGGGTTCGGCGATCGCGGTCAGCTCGGCGATCTGCCCGGCGCCGCGCATCGCCATCTCGAGCACCACCACCTCGACGTCCGCCGGCGCCGCAAGCAGCGCCAGCGGCAGCCCGATCTCGGTGTTGAGGTTCCCCGGGCTGGCCGCGCTGCGCAGTCGCGTCGCAAGCAGCGCCGCGAGGATGTCCTTGGTCGACGTCTTGCCGGTGGATCCCGTGATCGCGACGATCTTCGCGCCGTGCGCGCCCAGCTCGCGCCGCCAGCCCCCGGCCAGCGCCTGCAGGCCGGCGAGCGGATCCTCGTGCGCGAGCACCGCGCCGCCGGCGCCCGCAACCTCGGCGTCCACCGCGCCCGCGGCGTCCGCGGCGTGCTCGCCTTCGACCAGCGCACCCCAGGCGCCCGCGGCGAGCGCCGCGCGGGCATGGCTCCCGCCGTCGCTGTGCGTGCCGCGCAGGCCGACGAACAGCTCGCCGGCGCGCAGCGTGCGCGAGTCGATGCTCACGCCGCTGGGACCCGGCGCGGCGCCGTCGCTCGCCACCGGTGCGGCGAGCAGGCGCGCACCCGCCTCGCGCGCCACGCGCTCGGCACTCCAGCGCCTCATCGACCGCCTGCTCCGACGCGCACGCGCAGCTCGCGCAGAGCCTCGCGCGCGACGGTCGCGTCGTCGAATGGCAGCTTGCGCGCGTTCTCGAACTCCTGACCCTGCTCGTGGCCCTTGCCGGCTATCACCAGCACATCGCCGCTGCGCCCGGTCGCGATCGCCTGAGCGATCGCCGCGCGGCGATCGCTCAACGAGCGGACCCTCACCGGCGCACCCCCCCGGCCCTGCTCGACCCGCAGCGCCCCGGCCATGATCTCCTCGATGATCCGCTCGGGATCCTCCGAGCGGGGGTTGTCAGAGGTGACGAGCACCTCGTCGGCCAGGCGCGCTGCGATCTCTCCCATCAGCGGCCGCTTGCCGCGGTCACGGTCACCGCCGGCGCCGAACACGCAGATCACCCGCCCGGCCGCATCCTCCCCGCCGGCGCCCGTCAGTTCACCCGCGGCGCCGAGCACGTTCTCGAGCGAATCCGGCGTGTGCGCGTAGTCCACGAGCACCGCGAAGTCCTGCCCCTCGTCCACCGGCTCAAAGCGCCCGGGCACGCTCACCCCGGCTTCCAGCGCGGCCAGCATGCGCTCCTGCTCGCCGCCGAGCGCATCGACGGCGGCGAGCGCCGCGAGCGCGTTGGCGACATTGAAGCGACCCGGCATCGGTAGCGTGACCTGGCGTTCGCCGGCGGGCGTGGAGAGCGTGAAGCTGCAACCCTCGAAAGTGCAGCGCACCTCGCGGGCGCTGTAGTCCGCGGGCGCGTCCAGGGCATAGGTGAGCACCCCGTCGAGCTCCTGCGCCAGGCGCCGACCGTACTCATCGCCGACGTTGACCACGCTCACTCGCGGGCGGCTGCCGTCCTCGGCGAGGAACAGGCGCCGCTTGGCCAGGAAGTAGTCCTCCATCGAGGTGTGGAAGTCGAGGTGGTCCTGCGTGAGGTTCGTGAACACCGCGGCCGCGAAGGCGATCGCGTCGGTGCGCCCGAGTGCGAGCGCGTGCGAGGAGACCTCCATCGCGCAGGCCCGATCGCCGCCGTCGAGCATCGCGCGCAACTCGCCCTGCAGCTCGATCGCCTCGGGCGTGGTGCGCTGCACGGCCCGCTCCTCTCCGGCGATGACCGACTTGACGGTGCCGAGCAGGCCACACTGCACGCCGCCGGCCTGCAACAGGGCGCGCGCCAGGTAGGTGGTCGTGGTCTTGCCGTTGGTGCCGGTTACGCCAATCACCTGCAGCTCACGCGACGGGTGCCCGTGAAAGCACGCCGCCAGCGGCGCCATCGCGGCGCGGACGGATGACACGAGCAGCTCGGGTGCGCCCAGGCCGAGCGGACGCTCGACCACGAGCGCCGCAGCCCCGCGCTCGAGCGCGGCGGCGGCGAACTCATGGCCGTCGCTGCGAAACCCGCTCACGCAGAAGAACAGCGCGCCCGGCTCGACCGCACGGCTGTCGTGGGCGAGGCCGGTGACCTCGACCGCGGCGTCGCGGACGGAGAGGCCGGCCGCGTTCGGCTCGGGCAGAGCGCCCGCCAGCTCGGCGAGCCTCATCGGAAGATCTCCCGCGCGGACATGCGCTTGAGTCTAGTTTCCGTCTCCGCCGGAGGAATCTACCCGGGCGCTATGCCCAGGTAGGGCAGCGCGAAGCTCATTATCTGTCCGAATGCCGGTGCGGCGACCGTTCCGCCGAAGATCGAGCCCGACTGAGGTTCGTCGACGACCACGGCGGTCAGGAGCTTTGGGTCTGACGCCGGCGCGAAGCCGATGAACGAAGCGACGTAGGCGCTTTTGGAGTATTCGCCTGTCGCGGGGTCGATCTTGCTGGCGGTGCCCGTCTTGCCCGCGAGCTGATAACCGGGGATCGAGACCTCGCTGGCGGTGCCGCCTGGTGCGAGCACGCCCTCGAGCATGTGCCGCACCGCTGCGGCGGTAGCGCTCGAGACGACCCGGCTTCCCACCGGCTCGGGCTGGGTTTCGCCTCCGATTGCGCTGACGACGTGCGGCACCCGCAGGATGCCCCCATTGGCGATCGCCGCATAGGCGCTCGCCATCTGCATCGGCGTGACCAGCTCGCCCTGGCCGATCGGCAGGTTGCCCATCGAGGAGCCCGAGTAGTGGTCGAGCGCCAGCGTCATGCCTCGTTCCTCGCCGGATAGGTCCACCCCCGTCCTCGCCCCGAAGCCGAACCGGTGCACCCAGCTGTTGAAGCGGGTCGCGCCCTCCAGGCCGCCGATCTTGATTGCGCCGACGTTGCTCGAGCGGGCGAGGATCTGCGATGTGGTGAGGGTTTCTTCGGGGTGTTCGGTGTCGTCGTGAATCGTGCGGTCGGCGACATGGATCTGATCGGGGATGTTGAAGGGCGTTTCGGGCGTGATCAGTCCCTGCTGGAGCGCGCCCGAGACGGTCACCACCTTGAACGTCGAGCCGGGTTCGTAGTCGAAGCCGACCGCACGGTCCTCCAGCGCGCTGGGCGAGGAGGCGCCCGGATCGTTGGCGTTGACCTGCGGCCAGTTGGCGAGCGCGAGGATCGCCCCGCTGCGCGGGTCCATCACGATCGCGGTGGCGTCTTTGGGACTGAAGTCCCTGCCGACGGCGGCGAGCACGTCTTCGGTGCGCTGCTGAATGTTGGCGTCGAGCGTGAGCGTGAGCGCCTTGCCCGGGTGCACGGGGTGCGTTTCGGCAATCGAGACCGGCTGCCCGATCGCGTCGCTGACCACGCGCCGCTCGCCGGCCCGGCCTCGCAGGGTCGTGTCGCGGGCGTACTCCAGCCCGGCGAGGCCCTTGCCTTCGGTGCCGACGAAGCCGAGCACCTGCGCCGCGAGCGTGCCACGCGGGTAGACGCGGCGCATGATCGGGGTGCCGGTGATGCCCGGGATCTTCAGGGCGAGGATCTGCTGCGCCTGGTTGGCGGGCACTCCGCGGGCGAGGTAGACGAACCCGGCGTGCTCCGAGAGCTTGCTCAAGACCTTCCCCTGGGGCAGGCCGAGCAGTGGCGCCAGGCGCTGTGCGGTTCCGAGCGGATCGGTGATCAGGTACGGGTCGGCGACCATGTCGCGCGCCGGCTCGGAGACGGCCAGGTCGATGCCGTTGCGGTCGGTGATCGCGCCACGCTGGGCGATCACCGTTTCGTCGGTGAGCTGCTGGTTGCTGGCAGCCTGGCGCAGCGTGCTCCCGCGCACCACCCCGAGGTATGCGGTGCGTCCGGCTGCAAGGACGAGCAAGACGAAGAAGAGCCCGAAGATCGTCCCGATCCGGTGCTGGACGGCGGCCACTGCCTATCCCGCCGGCCCCGCCTGGGTGCCCCCGGCGGGTGTCGCTTCCGAGGGGGCGCTGGACGGGGCGGCGACGCTCGGCGACGACGCGGGCGCGGCCGGCGCGGATTCGTGCGCGGCGGGGCTCTGTTCGGCGGTGCTGGAGGATTCCGCGCTCGCGGCGCTCGGCGACTGCGCGGCAGCCGCAGCGCCCTGTTCAGCCGGGGCGCTCGATGCGGGAGCGGACGGCGTCCGCGTAGCCGAGGATTCGCTCGCCGGCGATTCGCTGGAAGCGGATGCGCCGGATGTGGATTCCCCGGATGGCGATGCGCCGGATGTGGATTCGCTGGACGGCGTACCCGCGGAGGACCCGGAGGCGGATGAGGCGGCGGTGGAGGCCGTGCTTGATTCCGCGCCGCTCGCCGTGGAGATATGCGGAGCGGCGGCATTCAGAGACGCGGCGGCCGCAGCGGAGTCGGCGTGCCCGCGAACGCTCAGGAAGCGCAGCGCGCTCGGCGTCACGAGCTGCATCCCCAGGCGCGACGCGGTCGACTCGACACGGTTGCCGGCGGCCAGTTCGGAGTTTTCGATGCTGAGCGTGGCGTTCTCGCGCTGCAGCAGCGCGCTGCGCTCGAGCGAGCGCCCGATGCCGGCGTTCAGCTTGAGCAGCTCGAGCTGGAGCGTCACGATTCCGATCAGGGCGAACGCAACGAGCGCGATGCAACTGCGCCCCCTGATCAGGCGGTCGAGCAGACGATGGCTCGAGACGCGCTGGAGAGCTTCGAGCAGGCCCGCGAGGACCCCTGCGTCGCCAGGCGCGACCGAGCGCCGCGTGGCGGGAGGCGAGACCGGCCGCCTGACGGGCCCCGAGACGCGTCTCGGCCGCGTCGGCCTCGTGAGCGGAGCGCCGGGGACGAGCGTGCGGGCGCGCACGGCCGGCGCGGCGGCGGGCGGGGTCATGCCGGTTCCTCCTCCGTCAGCTTCCTGGCTGCCCGCAGTCGCGCCGAGGTGGCGCGCGGGTTGGATGCGATCTCGCCCGCCGAGGGCACGACCGAGCGCCTTCTCAACAGGGCTGCCTGCGGCTCGCGCCCGCAGACGCAGACGGGTAGGTCGGGCGGGCAGATGCAGCCTCTGGCGCGATCGGCGAGGAAGCGCTTGACGCGCCGGTCCTCGAGCGAATGAAAGGAGATGCCCGCCAGCACGCCGCCCTCGCGCAGCAGCCCCCAGGCGAGCGGCAGCGCGCGGTCGAGCTGGCCGAGCTCGTCGTTGACGGCGATCCGCAGGGCCTGGAAGGAGCGCTTGGCGGGATGGCCACCGGCGAAGCGCGCCGGAGCGGGGATCGCGGACTTGATCGTGTCGACCAGCTCTAGCGTGGTCGTGATCGGCGTCTGCATGCGGCGGTGCACGATCGCGCGGGCGATCGCGCCCGCGTGTCGCTCCTCGCCGAAATCGCGCAGCGCACGGGCGAGGCGGCGCTCGTCCCACTCGGCCACGATCTGACGCGCGGTGAGCGCCTGCGCGGGATCCATGCGCATGTCCAGCGGCGCCTCATAGGAGTAGGAGAAGCCACGTTCGCGTGTGTCCACCTGCATTGAGGACATGCCGAGATCGAAGTAGGTCATGTCGGCGCGCACGCCCTCCTCGGCCAGCAGCTCCAGCGCCTCCGCATAGCTCGAGCGAATGAAGCGCACCGAGCACGCCGTCTCGGCCGCGAGCGTTGCGAAGCGCTCCTCGGCCAGCGGGTCGCGGTCGATCGCCACGAGCGTGCCGGTGGGCCCCAGCCGCTCTGCGAGCAGGCGCGCATGGCCACCGTCGCCGAAGGTGCAGTCGATCGCGGTCTGACCGGGCTGAGCGTCGAGCAGCTCGAGCAACTCCTCGGCGAGCACCGGTGTGTGCGAGGCGCGGGCCGCGGTGCCGGTGCAGCCGGCCTGGATCTGGGCGCGCGCCGCGCGCCGGCCCTGAGCGGGGCGGGTCCCGTCGCCGGCGCCGCGACGGCGACGAGCGAGCTCCGGGGCCCGGACCTCGGCGCTCTGCGCGTCCCTGCCCTCAAGCAGCGTCGTCGACACGCGCGGTCACCTCCGCGACGCCGCTCAGCAACGTCGATCGATGTTCGCTCCAGGCGCGTCTGTCCCACAGCTCGAGACGATCTCCGACGCCCACCACCACGACCTCTTTGGCCAGCGCAGCGTGCTCGCCGAGGAACCCCGGGATCATCACCCGTCCGGCGGCGTCCAGGTCGGCGTCGTGGGAGCTTCCGTAGAAGAAGCGCTCCAGCTCGTTCAGTCGGGGCGAGAGCGGCGGCAGCTCCGCCAGCGCCCGGCGCGTGTAGCGCTCGTACTCCTCGGGGCGCCACACGCCGACGCAGGGCTTCAGGTCCACCGGCATCGCCAGCACGACGCCCTCGGAGAGCGCCGCGCGGTAGCGGGCGGGCACCGTGAGGCGGTTCTTGGCGTCGAGCGTATGGTCGAAGGTGCCGCGAAAAGGAACCACTTTTGAAGCTCCAAGCTTGTTTACCGAGCCGAGGTGGAGGAGTGGGAGGAGCCCCTCCACCCCGGCTCGCTGTCGCGAAGATATCCCACTTCCTCCCACAATGCAACTCAATATGCACATCTTCTCCCACTTTCCATCTCCCGTACCCTCCGAACCGGCAAAAGGCCAGCTCCCATCGGGCCTTGCGCCGATCGCCGCAGCTCCGCCTCGGCGTCGGCGAAAGTGCAAGCCGGCGTTCATCCGCACGGTCTGCAGCGGCTATTGCAGAACGTTGGGCCTTGCGTGACGTCACGCGCTGGGCATACGATCGCCCCGAACCCCAGGCCGACCCCGTCGCCGAAAGGACATTTGTTGCCCTCCATCGCTCCCGCTCCCGCGCCCCGCGCCAAGCTCCGCCGGCGCACCTGCGCGCTGCTGGCGCCCGCCCTCCTGGCAGGGGCGATCGCGGGCTGCGGCTCTAGCTCCTCGCCCGGCAGCTCAGCCGATCCGGCCACGGTCGTTCCCGCCTCGGCGCCGCTGTTCGTCGGCGCCAGCGTCCGTCCGAGCGGCTCGCTGAAGAGCGCAGCGCAGGCGGCCGGCAGAGAGCTCACCCGCCAGAGCGACCCCTACCTGCGTCTGCTCGGCGTGCTGCAGACACCCGGCGCCCCGCAGTTGAACTTCGCCCACGACATCGCGCCGTGGCTCGGCCCCTCGGCCGGCATCTATCTCAGCTCGCTCAGCTCGACGGGCTCGCTGCTGAGCGAGCTGGAGGCCGGACTGCTCGGCAGCTCCTCGGCGACGGCGAGCTTTCCGTTCAGCGCGAACGGCGCGCAAGGAGCGATCGTGCTCGACACCAGCGACGTGGGCAAGGCGCGCAGCTTCCTTGCGAGCCAGGCCGCCCACGCGGGCGCCCACTCCACGAGCTACAGGGGAGTCGCCTATCAGGTGAGCGGTGGTGGAGTTGCGTTCGGGCTCGTCGACCGCCTCGCGGTGATCGGCAGCGAATCGGGCATCCACGGCGTGATCGACACCGCCCAGGGGGGAGCGTCGCTGCAGCGCTCGAGCGGCTATTCAAAGCTTCTTGCGAAGGCGCCCGCCGGCGCGCTCGCACACCTCTACAGCAGCCCCGCGGCCGGCTCGACGAGCTCGCCCTCGCCGTCGAGCTCACCCGAAGGCGTCGCCGGGCTGATGGGACTGCTGGCCGGCCCGAGCGAGTCGAACGTCTCGCTCGTGCCCTCCGCCGGCGCGCTGACGCTCGACGCGGACACGCTCCCCACCGCCGCCTCCAGCGGCGGGCTGCTGTCCAGCGATCCCGAAGGCGCCAAGGCACTCGGCGAACTGCCGGGCGAATCGTGGCTGGCCGTCGGTCTCGGCCACGTCGGCACCAGCCTGAGCCAGGACGTTGGCGCGCTGCGAGCCCTGGGCGCATTGGGCTCCACGCCCGGCGTCTCCAGCCCCGAAGCCTCGGGCACGAGCGCGCTCAGCATCAAATCGCTGCTCGGCGCGATGCTCGCACCGCTCGAAGTGCTCGGCGCGAGCAACGCACAGGCGCGCCAGCAGTTCGCGAGTTGGATGGGCTCCGCCGGGATCTTCGCGAGTGGATCCAGCCTGCTCGAACTGAAGGCTGCGATCGTGATCACATCAAAGAACCCGGCGCTCTCGCGAGCGGCCGTGACGAAGCTCGCGGCGCAGTTGCACAAAGGGGGCGGCTCGCCGCGCTCGGTGTCGATCCCGGGAACCGAAGCGGCGGCCGGAGTGGCGTTGACCGGGCTGCCCGTGGTGCTCGACATCGCCGCCGGACGCGCCTCCGACGGGCAGAGCAAGTTCGTGCTCGGTTTCGGCGAAGCCTCGGTGCAGGCCGCCTTGAGCCCTCCGAGCACGATGGCAGGCGCCGCAACGCGCAGCGCGGCCTCCTCGGCGCTCGGAGGAGGCGCTCAGCCCAGCCTGATCCTCGAGCTGCCGACGCTGCTAACCCTGCTCGAAGGCGTCGGCCTGACCGAAGACCCGAGCGTCTCCAAGTTCATCCCCTACCTGCGCGCGATCACGACACTCTCGGGCGGTGGCCACGCACTCGGCGGCGAAGTCCAGCGCTTTGGCCTGGTGCTCGGCCTGCAGCAGAGCGGCGGCTGAGAGACAGGCGCCGGCGGCGAGTCTCCCGCGGAGCGCATTGCGAGTCGGTCAGCCGCCGGCGCTAGCCGTGGGCGCCGGTTCGGGTGCGGCCGCGGCGGCCGGCACGACCAGTGCGCGCCAGAAGACCGCGCGTCCGCCGCGCACGCGGTCCACGCCGTAGCGCGAAAGCGTTGTTTCGCCGTTAGGCAGGACGGAGTAGCGCCCGAGCACGGAGTTGCGGTTGCGCGTGGCGAAGTAGCGCTCGATCACCGCCACGCGGTCGTTGCCGTGTCCGCGCGCCCTGCGGATCGAATCGAGCACGACGCTCATCGCCTCATAGCCGTAGAGCACGTACGGCCCGGCTTCGCCGCCGAAGTCCCTGCGGTAGGCGCTGAGCACGCGCTGCGCCGCGGGCGGGTAGAGGCGTTCGGCGAGGATCGGGGTCGTCAGGTAGGTGCTGCTCGCAGCGGCTCCCAGCTGGGAGCTGAATTCTTCGCTGTCCATCGAGCTGGGCCCCAGCAGCAGCAGTTGCGGGTCGGCGCTGTGCAGCGCCTGCCAGAGCGCCACGACGCCGGGACCGCCGCCGCCGGCGAGGAACACCGCCTGCGCTCCGCTCTTGACGATCTTTTCGATCTCCCCGGTGTAGGTGGCGCCGGTTGGCGTGGCGATGCTGTCGTGCGCGAACACGGTCACGCCGGCGGCGGCGGCGTCGGCTGCCACGAGGCTCGCGAGCGGCACCTCGAACGGATCTTCGTCGTCGAGCACGTACAGCTTGCGCACCCCCAGCGCGCTCATCAGCTGGATTTGCGCCGCGGCCTGGACCGCGTCTCCAGGCGCCAGGCGCCCGAATGTCCTGTGCCCACTCGGGTAGAAGCGTTCCGGCTCATCCTGCCCAGCGTCGAGTGAGGAGGTGAGTCCCTGGTAGGGGCTTGCGGGGCTGACCTGGAGGATGCCCGCGGCGTTGATCAGCGGTAGCGACACAGCTGTCGCCGCGGAGTTGTAATCGCCGAGGTAGGCGATCGTGCTGGTGTCCTGCGCGGCTGTCTTGGCGTCGGTGGCGGTGACACCGGGAGACCACTGCCCGCTGGTCGGGTTGGCATCGTCGAGCGAGACATAGCCGATCTTGAACTTGCCCACGTGTCCGCCCGCCTGTGATAGTGCGAGCTTCTCGCCGTTGACCATCTGCTGGGAGATCCCCGCCGTTGGTCCCTGCAGCGGAAGGCTCGAGTAGACGGCGAGCTGGGTCCCGGTCGCTTCAGAGCCGCCCGACGCGCCGGCGCCCGCGCAGCCGGCCAGCACCGCCGCCGCGGCGGCGAGAGCAGCTAGGCCCAGCCAGCGTGCGAGCACTGGGCTTTTAGCTACGACGGCCGGGGAGGTAGCCGGAGAGGATCTTCAGCGTTGCTCCCACGAGGATGATGGCCGTGGCGAGCAGGAACGCGTCGAAGCCCTTGGCACCCAACGCCCAGAGCACGATCCAAACGACCAGGCCGGCGGTGACGGTGAGGATGAATCCCATGCGCGCGGAATCCTAGCTGGCCGACCGCGAATCGGTCGGGGCGAGTCCCGCCGCGAGCTCGCCGACGAGCGCCCCGACGGCGCCCGCCGGATCGTCGGCCTCGGCGGCCGCCCGAATCAGGCGCGTGCCCACGATCACCCCGTCCGCTCCCGCATCGGCCGCCTGGCGGGCGTGCTCGGCGGTGGCGATGCCAAAGCCGAGCGCGACGGGCACGCGGGTGCTCGCCTTGGCCTTGGCGACGACCTCGGCGAAGCTCTCGGCGAGCGCGCCGCGCTCGCCGGTCGTGCCGACCACGGAGACCGTGTAGAGGAAGCCGCGCGCCTGGGCGCCGATCTGGGCCATCCGCTGCGGCGTGGTGGTCGGGGCGACGAGAGGAACGAGCGCGAGGCCGTTGCGATCGCACGCCTCGAGCACCTCCGGCGCCTCGCCGAGCGGTAGATCTGGCACGATCAAGCCGCAGGCGCCGCTCCGCTGCAGGCGCTCGACGAAGGCGTCCACGCCCGGCGCGAAGACCATGTTGGCGTAGCACATCAGCACTACCGGCACGCTCGCAGACAGCGCCCGCGCGACCTCGAGCACCCCGCTCATGTTCGCCCCGGACGCGAGTGCGCGCGTGCCCGCGGCATGGATCACCGGCCCGTCGGCGAGCGGGTCCGAGTACGGCACTCCGAGCTCGATCACATCGGCGCCGCCCCGCACGCACGCCTCGCCGATCCGCACCGACTCCTGGAGGCCCGGAAAGCCGGCCATGACATAGGGCATCAGCGCGGCGCGCTTGCCCGTGTGGGCGAACGCCTCTGCGATCCGCTGCACGCCGCTCAGAGCCTGCGTGCTCACCCCTCGGCCTTGCCCAGCACCTCGACCAGATCCTTGTCGCCGCGGCCGGAGAGGCACACGAGATCGAGATCCCCCTCGGGCTGGGCCACGACCCATGCGAGCGCGTGCGCGGTCTCGAGCGCCGGGATGATCCCCTCCAGGCGCGCGACCTCCCGGAACGCCGCGAGCGCGTCGCGGTCGGTGACAGCGACGTAGCGCGCGCGCCCGCTGTCTCGCAGATGGGCGTGCTCGGGACCGGCGCCCGGGTAGTCCAGCCCGGCCGATATCGAGTGCGCCTGCACGATCTGCCCCTCCTCGTCCTGCATCACGGCGGAGCGCGACCCGTGCAGGATCCCGGCGCGGCCCCCGACGGTCAGCGGTGCGCCGTGGCGGGGCGTGTCGATCCCCTCACCGGCGGCCTCGACTCCGATCAGCTCCACCTCCGCGTCGGGGATGAAAGCGGCGAAGGTGCCGATCGCGTTGGAGCCGCCTCCGACGCAGGCGATCACGCGCCGCGGCAGGCGTCCCTCGCGCTCGAGGATCTGCGCCCGGGCCTCATCGCCGATGATCCGCTGCAGATCGCGTACGAGCGCCGGATAGGGAGCGGGACCGACCACGGATCCGATCACGTAGTGCGTGCTCTGCACGTTGGTCACCCAGTCGCGGATCGCGGCCGAGGTGGCCTCCTTCAACGTCTTGGCCCCGGCGTCGACCGGCTGCACGGAGGCACCGAGCAGTTCCATGCGCTGCACGTTCGGTCGCTGCCGGCGGGTGTCCTCGACGCCCATGTAGATCAAGCACTCCATCCCCAGCAGCGCGCACACGGTCGCGGTCGCGACGCCGTGTTGGCCGGCGCCGGTCTCGGCGATGATCCGCCGCTTGCCCATCCGCTGGGCGAGCAGGACCTGCCCGAGGGCGTTGTTGAGCTTGTGCGAGCCGGTGTGGTTCAGGTCCTCGCGCTTGAGGTAGACGCTGCGCCCGATGCGCTCGGAGAGCCTACGCGCACGGTAGAGCGGGGTGGGACGGCCGCCGAAGTCGCGCAGCAGTCCGTCCAGCTCGCTGCGATAGCCAGGATCCGCGCGCGCCGCGCGCCACGCCTGCTCGAGCTCCGCGAGCGCCGGCATCAGCGTCTCGGGGACGAACCGGCCGCCGTAGGGGCCGAAGCGATGCTCGAGCGGGCGCTCGTCGATGCTCGCGCTCACGCCGGCTGGCCGATGGCGGCTTGTCCTGTTGGAGCTTGTCCCGCCGGAAGCTCGTTGACCGCATCGAACAGGGCGCGCAGCTTCACGGGGTCCTTGTGCCCGGGAGCGGCCTCGGTTCCGCTTGCGCTGTCGACGGCGTAGGGATGCGCGACCGCGATCGCCTCGGCCACGTTCTCGCCGGTCAGTCCTCCGCTGAGGATCAGCGGGACGTTCGAGCGTCGCGCGCGCAGCAACTCCCAGTCGAATGTCTCGCCCGTGCCACCGCGCATGCCCTGGCGCGCCACGGCCTTGGATCGCGCGTCGAGCAGGTGGAAGTCCACATGGAAGCGCTCGAGATCCTGCACGTCGGCGGCCCCGGAGACCTGGGCGGCCTTGATCACGCGCGCCCCCGTTCTGCGGCGAACCTCCGCGCAGAAGGACGGGCCCTCCTCGCCGTGCAACTGGATCATCGTCAGACCCAGCTCCTCGCTGTCATGGACGATCTGCTCGAGCGGGGCGTTGACGAACACGCCGCACAGCTCGACCCGGCGGCGCAGCGCGGCAACGATCACCTGCGCCTCGGCCGCCGAGCACCGTCGCGGACTCTCGGCGTAGAAGATCATGCCCAGCGCCCAGGCTCCGAGCCCGGTCGCCAGCTCGGCGTCGGGGAGGTTCGTGATGCCACAGATCTTGACCTTCGTAAAGGCTGCCTCGAGGGCGCTCAGCACGGGGGTCGCGGAATCGCTTGACGGTGGCGGCTCGCTCATCGTCCACAACGGTAGCGGGCGCTCGAAGGCGCCCGCTGTGCCCGCTCTAGCCTCCGGGTGTGTTCGGGTTCGGAACCGAGCTTGGCCTGGTCCCGAGCGTGACGCTGACGGTCTTCTTCGCGTAGCCGCCGCTGCCCGTGGCGCGCTCCAGTTCGATGCTGACGGTATTGCCAGGTTTCTCGGCAGCGATGTCGTTGGCCAGTTCTTCAGAGCTCTTGACCGCTTTGCCGTTGAGCGCCACGATGATGTCGCCGCCGACCGCCACCTGGCCGCTTTCGGTGTTCGAAGTCACCGAGCCCCCTTTGATACCGGCTTTGGCCGCCGCGGTGCCCTTCTGGACGCTTTGCACGAGCGCGCCGCTCTTGACCGGAAGGTTGAGGGCCGAGAGCGATCCGTCGACTGTCAGCGAGGTCAGGCCCAGGTAGGCGCCGCGAACGGTTCCACCTTTCTCCAGTTGGGCGATCTCAGACTTGGCGGTGTTGATCGGTACGGCAAAGCCGATGCCCACGCTGCCACCGCCGCTACCGCCCGTCTCGATCTGGGAGTTGATGCCGATGACCTGGCCCGCCGCGTTGAGCAGTGGGCCACCCGAGTTGCCCGGGTTGATCGGTGCGTCAGTCTGCAGGACGTTGTCGATCGTGAAGCCGTTCGGTGCGGTGATCTGGCGCTGCAGGGCCGAGATCACACCGGTGGTGAGCGTCCGTTCCAGATCGAACGGGTTGCCGATCGCGTAGACCGGGTCGCCGACCGTGACGGCGCTCGAGTCGCCGAGCGTGAGCGGGTGAAGCGTCAGGCCGTCCGTGGAGATGCGCAACACGGCGAGGTCGTTGGAGGGATCCTTGCCGACGACCTGCGCTTCGACTGCCTTGCCTTTTTCGAAGCTCACGGTGACCTTGATCGCGTTCTCGACCACGTGGTAGTTGGTGAGAATGGTGCCGTTGGAGGCGATCACGATGCCCGACCCGGTGGCGACGCCTTTGCTCTGGGCTTCGCCGCCGAAGAGGTTGAAAGGCGATTCTGATTTCTGCACGATCGTCGAGGTCACGAACGCCACGCCCGGCGCATCGCGGACATAGACTTCGTGGGGTGTCAGGCCCTTCGTGACCTGCGAGGCGTTGGAGGGGGCGGCCGGAGCCGCCTGCACGGTGGTGACCGTGGTCTGGTTGGAGGTGCCGAGGTCGCCGGCGGCGGCGAGCACTCCCACGACCAAGCCGCCGCCGATCAGGGCGGAGACGAATGGGATGGCGAACATGCGCTTCATCAACGAAGAGGATGGGAGGCGGGTGTGAAGGACATCTAAATGTCTTCTCCGGTGTGTCTAAAGGGTGTCAGAAGGATGTCAGCTTCCCCAGCGCCGCTGCTGGATCGTCCGCGCGCATCAGCGTCTCGCCCACCAACACGGCCTGAACGCCGCCTGCCTGCAGGCGCGCCAGCTGCTCGGGCGTGGCGATCCCGGACTCGGAGACCACGACCGTCGCGGACGGGATCTCATCCATCAGCAGCTCGGTGCGCTCGACATCGACGCTGAAGTCCCTGAGGTCGCGGTTGTTGATCCCGACGATCTCCGCGCCCAGCTCGAGCGCGATTTGCAGCTCGCCACGATCGTGGACCTCGACCAGGACGTCGAGTCCGAGATCGAGCGCGAGCGCGTGCAGAGCGGCCAGCTCCCCCGCTTCGAGCGCGGCGACGATCAGCAGCACCGCGTCCGCGCCGGCGGCTCGGGACTCGTAGAGCTGGTAGGAGTCGACGATGAAGTCCTTGCGCAACAGCGGCAGCTCGCACGCGCCACGAGCCACCCGGAGGTCCTCGAGCGAGCCGGCGAAGTTCGGGCCCTCGGTCAGGATCGAGGCGGCCACCGCCCCCCCACGCTGATAGGCGGCGAGGATCTCCGCCAGCTCTGGGCGCTCGTGCAGCGCGCCGGCGGAGGGCGAGCGGCGCTTGAACTCTGCGATCACCCCGATCCGATCTGCGCTCAGCGCAGCGTGGAAGCGGCGCTCCCGTGGCGCGCTGCGATCGATTGGCGACCGATCGATTGACGACGTGAGCGGGGCCTCGCGCTTGCGGCGCTCGACCTCCACGCGCGTTTCGGCGAGGATGCGATCGAGCACGGTGGGGATCTCGGTCCTCACCGTGACGCCTCGGCATGATCATGTCCACGACTGGCCCGCACGAAGCGCTCGAGCGCGCCGGCGGCGGCGCCCTCGCGCAACGCGGCGCGCGCGGCCTCGACGCCTGCAGCGATCGTCTCGGCGCCGCCCGCTGCATAGATCGCGGCACCGGCGTTGATCAGCGCGAGCGCCACGCCTGGGGCTTGCCGGTCTGCGCCTGCGCCCGGCGAGCCCTGCAGGATCTCGAGGGTGACCGAGGCGTTCTGCGCGGGCGTGCCACCGGGCGGGCTCTCGCTCGACGCACGATCCCCGATTGCGATCCCGACCGACTGGGGCGTGAGCACGTAGCGCGTGATCTCCTCGCCGTTGACCTCGACCACATGCGTGGGAGCGCCGGCGGAGACCTCGTCGAGACCGTCCTCGCCGGCGACCACGAGCGCCCGGTCCACCCCCAGGATCGCGAGCGCGCCGGCGATCGTCTCGAGAAAGCGCTCGTCTGAGACGCCGATCAGCTGGCGCCGTGCACCGGCGGGATTTGTCAGTGGCCCGAGCAGGTTGAAGATCGTCCTGACCGCCAGCTCGCGGCGGACCGGAATCACGAAGCGCGTCGCCTGGTGGTGCGCCGGGGCGAACATGAAGCCAAAGCCCGCCTGCTCGATGCAGCGGGCTACATCCACGGGCGTGAGATCGATCCTGGCGCCGAGCGCCTCCAGCAGGTCAGCCGAGCCGGAGCGACTGGTGGCCGAGCGGTTGCCGTGCTTGGCGACGGCGCAGCCCGCGCCGGCCGCGATCAGCGCGGCCGTCGTTGAGACGTTGAAGGAGCTGCGTCCCCCGCCGGTCCCGGCGGTGTCGAGCAGCTCGCCTCGTGCGGTGGGAACGTGTACGGCCAGCTCGCGCATCGTCCGCGCCAGGCCGGCCAGCTCCTGCACCGTCTCGCCCTTCGTCCTGAGGGCGATCAGGAAGCCCGCGATCTGCGTCTCGGAGACCTCTCCGTGCATGATCTCCGCGAGCACCTCGGCGGTCTGCTCGGTGCTCAGGTCGGTGCGCGACGCCAGCGCGTCGATCGCTCGTGTCAGGATCGGGTTCGGCATCTAGATGCCATCGTCTCGCATCGAGGACCAGCCCACCGTTTCAGTTCGCTGCCAGGAAGTTTCCGAGCAGCTCGCGGCCCTCTTCGGTGAGGACCGACTCGGGATGGAACTGCACGCCCTCGGCGGGCAGCTCACGGTGGCGCACGCCCATCAGCAGGCCACCGCCGCGAGCGGACACCTCGAGACAGTCGGGGAGATCGGAGTCCACGACGAGCGAGTGGTAGCGCCCGACCGTCAGCGGCGTGCTCAGGCCGCGGAAGATCGTGCGCCCGTCGTGCTCGATCGTCGTGGCCTTGCCGTGGACCGGTGGGTTCAGCTGCACGCGCCCTCCGAAGGCCTGCGCCAGAGCCTGGTGGCCGAGGCAGACACCGAGCGTGGGGACGCCCGCTTCGGGCATCCGCCGCACCAGCTCGAGGGTGATCCCGGCCTGGTCGGGCGTGCACGGACCCGGTGAGATCACGCAGCGCTCATAGCCGGCGGCCAGTAGCTCGGCGACGCTGGCACGATCGTTGCGCACGGTCTCGACCTGCGCCCCCAGCTCGCCCAGGTACTGCACCAGGTTGTAGGTGAAGGAGTCGTAGTTGTCGAGTACCAGGACCCTCATGACCAGTCCGGCTGCTCGCAGGCGAGCGCGATGGCGCGCATCGCGGCCTGGGCCTTGGCGGCGGACTCGCGATACTCGTAGTCCGGTTTGGCGTCAGCGACGGTTCCGCCGCCGGCCTGCACGTGCGCTTCGCCGTCCTTGACGACCACCGTGCGGATATGGATCGCCGTATCGAGGTCACCGGCGTAGCTGAGGTAGCCGATCGCGCCGCCGTAGCCGCCGCGCTTGACCGGCTCGAGCTCGTCGATGATCTGCATCGCGCGCACCTTGGGGGCGCCCGAGAGGGTTCCGGCGGGCAGCACCGAGCGCAGCGCGTCCATCGCTCCCACCTCCTCGCGCAACGTGCCGGACACAGAGGAGACGATGTGCATGACGTGGCTGTAGAGCTCGACCTCCATCAGCTCGTCGACCGTCACGCTGCCGTACTCGCAGACGCGGCCGAGGTCGTTGCGTCCGAGATCGACGAGCATCACGTGCTCGGCCAGCTCCTTCTCGTCGGCGAGCAGCTCGGCTTCGATGCGGCGATCCTGCTCGGGAGTCTCGCCGCGCGGGCGAGTGCCCGCGATCGGCTTGGTCGAGACACGACGTCCGTTGACGGTCAGCAGCGGCTCGGGGCTCGCCCCCGCCACCTGGAAGTCCCCGAAGTCGAGGAAGTACATGTAGGGGCTCGGGTTCACCGCGCGCAGCCCCCGGTATATGGAGAACGCCTCGATCGGCACCTTCGCCGACCAGCGCTGCGAGGGCACGACCTGGAAGGCGTCGCCAGCATATATGTACTCGACGATCCGCGCGACCATCGCTTCGAAGCGCTCGCGGGGCATGTTGGACTCAAACGCGGGCACGGCGCGCCCGCCGGGCGCGACCGGCTCTCCGCGCGGGACGGGCCCGGCGAGGACGTCGCGCACCTGCGCGATCGTGCGTGCTGCCTCGGTGTAGGCCCGCTCGATGTCCGGCTCGGCCTGCAGGTCTGCGTTGGCGATGATCGTGACCGTGTGCATGAGGTGGTCGAAGACGACGAGCGCATCGGAGAGCATCAGCGCCATGTCGGGCAGCCCGAGCGGGTCCGGCGGCGGATCGCCGAGCGGCTCGACCGCGCGCACGAGGTCATAACCGAAGAAGCCGACCGCACCGCCGGTGAACGGCGGTGCGTCGCGCATCGGCGCCTGGTCGAAGCGGGCGACGTGCGCGGCGGCAAGCGCATAGGGGTCCCCGCCGTCGGCGAGCGACCACCTGAGCACCGCGCGAGGGCGAAATCCGATGAACGACCAGCGCCCCACCCGCTGTCCCTGATCGGCGGACTCGAGCAGGAACGCAGGCTCGCCGGGCGCGAGCGCGCGCAGCTTCAAGAACGCCGAGACGGGCGTCTCGCAGTCCTCGATGAAGCTCACGCTGAGCGGGATCAGGTTGTGTACGCCGGCGAGCTCACGCGCATCCTCGAGGCTCGGCTGCAGGCTCGAGCAGGCGCCGGTGCCCTGCGCGCCCGCTGTGGCGCCGGGAGCGCTAGGCGCGACGGCCATCGAGCACCCGCTCGGCGTCCGTGAGCGAACGGCCACGGCTGCGCAGCAGCACGAGCAGGTGGTAGAGCACGTCGGCGGCCTCTTCGTCGACGCGCTCGTCGGACTCCTCGCGCGCGGCGCGCGCGACCTCCTCGGCCTCCTCCATCACCTTCTCGCCGATCCGCCCCGGATCGTCGAGCAGCTCCACGGTGTAGGAGCCGGCCGGACGCTCGCGTGAGCGCTGGGAGAGGGTGCGCTCGAGCGCCGGCAGGATCTCGCTGGGCGCGCCCGGCTCCAACTCGCCGCGGTGAAAGCAGCTCCGTGCGCCTGTGTGACAGGCGGGGCCCGCCGGATCGACGAGCGCCAGCACGGTGTCGCCGTCGCAGTCCAGGCGCAGCGCACGCACCGCCTGGACGTTGCCGCTGGTGGCCCCCTTGTGCCACTGCTCGCCGCGCGAGCGGCTCCACAGGTGCAACTCGCCCGTGTCGCGCGTGCGCTGCAGGGCCTGCTCGTTCATGTAGGCGAGCATCAGCACCTCGCCGGTGCTCCAATCCTGCACCACGCATGCCACCAGGCCCTCGCGGTCGTAGACGATCTGCTCGCCGATCTGGTCGCGAGGGGGCGTGCTCATCGCATCGATTGTAGGTACAGCCGCTCGCATGCGGTTTCAGACACACTCTCAGCCCATGCAACCGCTGCTCGACCGCAAGCTGCTGTTCGTCACCGGCAAGGGCGGCGTGGGCAAGACCACGATCGCTGCATCGATCGGCATGCTGGCTGCCAGTGCCGGGCGCAACACGATCGTGGTCGAGGTGGGCGAGCAGAGCCGGCTGGCGGGCCTGTACGCACTGCCTCCGGGCCAGCCGGGAGTCGCGTCGAGGCTCGCGCCCAACCTGTCGAGCATCTCGATCGACCCCGACCGGGCGCTGATGGAGTGGCTGCAGGTCCTCGGAGGGCGCGTCTCCGGTCGCATTCTCGCCTCGAGCGGCACCTTCCAGTACTTCGCCGCAGCTGCGCCGGGAGCCAGGGAGCTGGTGAGCATGGTCAAGATCTGGCAGCTCACCCGCGCCGGGCGTGGGCGCAGCTCGCGCGGCTATGACCTCGTGATCGTCGACGCGCCGGCGACCGGTCACGCGCTCGGGCTGCTGCGCTCTCCCCAGACCTTCGGCGCGATCGCGCGCGTCGGGCCGATCGCGGGGCAGACCAGACAGGTGCAGGAGCTGCTCGGCGACCCCGCCTCGAGCGCCTATCTCGCGGTCGCGCTCGGCAGCGAGATGGCGGTCAGCGAGGCGCTCGAGCTGGAGGACGCCCTGGAGAGCCAGCTGCAACGAAGCCTCGAGGCGGTCATCGTCAACGGGCTGCTGCCGCGACGCTTCACGGCCGAGGAGCTGACGCTGATCGGCGCAGCGGCAGTCAACGGAAAGAGTCACCGCTCGCGCGCCTCGCAGAGCGTGCAGATCCCGCGGGCCGAGCAGCAGGCGCTCCTGCAGGGTGCGGCCCGTGCGGCGAGGGCCGCGCACGAACGTGCGCGCCTGCAGCACAACCAGGTGGCGCGTCTGCGCCGCCGTAGCTTCGAGGTGATCGGCGTCCCGTTCGTGTGGGGCCCCAACCTGGATCTCGCGGCGGTCGAAGGGATCTCGCGTCGTCTCGCGGGCAAGCTGTCGGCGAGCGCGGACTGACGGCCGTCACGAGAGCGGCGCGATCCTGCCGGCAGCGGCTACCGCGGCGCTCCTGCCGGCAGTGACTACTGCGGCGCGATGCGGTATCTGCGCGTCGAGGGGTCGCGCTCCAGCAGCCCCACCGCGAGCAGCGTGGTGACGTAGCGGTGGGTGGTGCTCGTGTTCATGTCCAGCATCCGCGCAAGCTCTGCGATTCCCAGATAACCGCCGTCGTAGGGAAAGCAGGAGAGCACCAGCAGGCCCGAGAGCAGCGAGCGTGACAGGCGCCTGTCGTCCATCTGCGCCGGGTAAGACCACTCGTCGCCTCCCAGCGACAGCGTCCACTTCGGATCCTTCAGCGCCGAGAGCAGCACCGACATCGTCCCGCCCTGGCCAGCGGCGCGGATCACGTGATCGACCTGCCCCTTCGTCAGCTCTATCAGGACCGTCTCGCCCTCGCCGGCGTCGCCTTTGCGGACCGAACGCTTGGCAGGGCGTCCGGTCCGCTGCCACTGGCGAGACGACGCAGCTTTGGATGCACCGGAGCTGCCCGTCGGCGCACGCCGTGGACGGCGCCGCTTGTCTCTCCCTGTGGGCAATACTCCGGCTGTGTTCTCATCCGTCATCGCGTGGGTCCATCATCGCGACCGCGCAATGGCTCACAAGGCGCGGCTGAATATTCAGTTCTGACTACGCCGGGCGCAACTCAGAGGCAACTCGCCAGATCCGCATGATCGGGAGCAGCAGGCGCGTCAGCGTACCCCCCGCGACGACGAGCATGCGCGTCGTGTTGCGCTTGGCGTCGGTGCGGGCCTCGTCGCAAGAGAGATACATGGCGACCATGCCTGCCGCGATCAATGCGTGACGCGCACCCCCGGGCAGGACGCTCGCCTCGTACACGGCGCGCCTGACCAGCTCGGAGGTCCGTTCGACGGCCACAGCTGCGTTGGGGTAGTGGGCGATGTAGCTGTGCGATCCCTGCTCGGCGTCCTGGACTGCGTCCACGTAGCTGTCGAGCATCGTGCTGGCCGCGCAGATCCACGGCATGTATGCGCAATCGACCGCCCGCGCCTCGCGCGCTCCGCTGGCGGGGTCGGCCGCCAGCGCCAGCAGCGCGAGGATGCCGAGCGTGCTGCTCGCGGCGGCCGTCAGCTCCCACCAGCTCGCCCCCCAGCTGCAGTGGAAGCTCCCCGCCGCCCACAGCTGGAGCGTCCTGTCGCGGCGCAGCGGATCGGGGTCGTGATTGAAGCCCTGCACGCCGCAGCGCTCGGCGCCCCGGATCGCCAGAGGACGGATCGCCGGGTACGACGGCAGCGCGAGGACGCACTGGCGGCAGGTCAGCACGAGGGCCTGCAGATAGCCGCCGTCCCCATGAGCGGGACGATGCAGGTAGTAGTCGCGAATCGCGCCGTCGGGTTCGAGGGCGTCCTTGAGCGCGAGGTGCAGCCAACAGCCGTCGAGGATCGGGTCGCGTGCTGGGTGCTCGCTGAGGCTGTCGAGGAAGTCGAGCAGCACCTGGAAGGCGATCAGCAGGCGCAGCAGAGCCACATCGCGCCGCGGTGGGAGTACCGCGAAGAGCGCCGCCCCCTCGATGTTCAGGCGCTTGGAACTGAGTGCCTGCAGGGCCTCTTGGCGGATCGTCTGGTCGGGAATGGCGCAGGCGCTACACCGCCAATGGGCCACCTCCGAAGCGACGTTAGGTCGAATCCACAGCAGCTCGCGGGCACCCACCACACCGAAGGCCAGCACCTGGCGAAGTACCCGACAGGTCTTTTCTTGAAGTCCGGGAATTGGAATCTTCCCGAAAGGTAGTGCGCATGGCGGTCAGTCAGAGAGCGCGATCGCGGGCCTGACCCGCGTCGCCATTCCTCCCGGTAGGGCAACGATCAGCATCGCCGTGGCCGTCACGAGCGCGAAGCTCGCGACGGCCACGGCGAGCCCAGGCGAGTAGGCCACCGGGAAGCCCGTGACCGTGGACAGAGCACGGCTGAGAAGAACCTGGCCGTAGAGGCCGAACAGCGCGCCCAGTGAGCATCCGGCCCCCAGCAGAAGCCCGCTCTCGAGCATCAACGCACGCCACAACAGGCCACGATTGAAACCGTCGACCTTCATGTCCGCGATCCGCGCTCGCCGCTGCCAGATCATCGCGCCCATCATCGCCGCCATCGCCAGGACGGCTGCGATCAGCACGAGCGTGGAGATCCCTGTGAGCCGCGCGAGGCCCTGGCGGGCAGTGACGCGAAATCCCCGCTCGCGTTCTGCCGCCGTACGGACCTCGAGCGCCGAACCCGCTCCGAGGGCGTCGCGAAGCGCGCGTGCTCCGGCCCCCGGCGAGACGCCACCGCGAAGCTCGACCTCCAGAGCACTCGGCTCACTGCTCCCCCACGCGAGCCGATAGTCCTCGGCGTTCAGCATGATCGCGCCCGGCGGCCAGCCCAGGTTCGTCGAGAGCGCGGCGATTCGAAACACGGTCGGCCGCGGCGAGGGCAGCAAAAAGGATTGCCCGACGTGCAGATGGCGTTCGGAGGCGATCGCCGCCGAGATCACCATCCAGCCGCCCGCATCCAGGCGTTGGCTTGCCACGCGCAGATTCCCGCTCACCAGTTGGCCTGTGGGGATCGGGTGAGCGACCTCGCGCGGCGGCGCGATCACCCACGTGCGCCGGTCGCCCACGTCGAGAAAGGAGCCCCGGTAGACCGCGACCGATGCGACCTCGGGCAGCTGCGCGACCGAAGCTGCGGACGGACTCGCAAACGACGTCGTGGCGAGCGAGTTGACCTCGCCCGAGGGGAGCACCCACAGATCGGTGGTCGCGTTGAGCCCGTGCGCCACGCGGTCCAGCCCGCCTAGGAGGTCGCCGTGCGCCGTCTCGATCGCCACGCTGCCGAACACCGCGATCGCACCCGTCGCAGCGACGGCGATCGAGCGCGATCGATTGGCAGCCGAGCGCAGCTCGATGAGCGCCAGGTAAGGAGAGGTCGCGTGGCCCAATGACTGCAGGCGATCGAACGCCCGCGTCAGCAGGTCGAGCAGCACGGGCAGCGACAACAGCAGCGCCGCCGCCAGCGTCACGATCCCCGTGATCGCCGCCGCGGGCGCGAGCAACAGGATCGCGCTCGTCGCGGCCAGGCACAGCAAAGCGCCACCGAGCAGCGCCAGCGCATTTCGAGGCGAGGGACGAGGCGCGGAGGCGAACAGCTCTGCGTGGCTCGAGAAGATCGCGCTGCGCAGCGGCCCGAAGACCCCCACCAGCGCCGCCAGCAGACCTCCGCCGACGCACAGCAGCACGCTGGTCGAGGTGACGATCCGACTCGTCCCGATCGGAAACGCAAACGACAGATAGCCGGGATTGGAGTCGAACAGGGCGATCGAGAGGAGATCTCCGAGCGCCAGCCCCGCCACCGACGCGACGATGCCGAGAACCAGCGCATCGAACAGCAGCACCTCGGCGATCATCCGCCGGGTGTAGCCGTCGAGTCGCAGATCCTCGACCAGCCGTCGCCGTCGTGGTACACCCAACAGCAGCGCGTTGAACGCGAACAGGAAACCCACCAGCGCGCTGATCGCTGAGAACAGGCCGGTCGACTGGTTCGTCGGTTCGGCCGCGCGATCGAACAGCGTTTCCTCGAAGTTCGCGGGCCGCACGTTCAGCCGCTCGCCGGCCAGCCGCCTGAGGCCGCCGAGAACCTCCTGGGTGCGACCGGGGACGGGCTGAACGAAGATGCTCGTCAACCTGCCGCGCATGCCGCTCAGCGCCTGCGCATAGCCGAGCGGGGCGATCGCGACAGGGCTCGCGCCCAGGGCGTCGGAGACTCCGACCATCAGGTCGGGCACGACCAGCGCCGTGACGACCTCGCCGCCGATGCGCAGCTGCAGGCTCTGCAGCGAGGAGTCGCCTACCGCGCGGGCGACCGCGGCCGGCAGCAGCAATGCGTTCACCTTGGCGAGGCGCGTCACGTCGAAGCCCTGCACGAGCCTGCCTCCCGAGCGCGCCAGCCGTGGGTCGACGCCGACCAGGTCAAGCGAACGCGCGCGGCCGGCCCCTAGGACCGTGGCGCCCTGTTCGAGGATCGGCGCGGCGAGGCGAACGCCCGCGAGGGCCTGCACCTCGCTCAACATCGATTCCGGCAGCCCGTGCCGGTCGCGGGCGGATATCTCAAAGCGCATCCGCCCCACGATTCCCCCTGTGAGTTCACGTACAGAGCCGTTCAGGCTCGTGCTCGATACCTGCGAGGCGAACAGCAACGCGAGCCCGATCGCAATACCCAGCACCGCGAAGAGCTCCTGTACGAGCCTTGCGCGCACACGCACCCGGTAAAGGCGGGCGATGCTCGACAGTCTCATCCTTGCGCCCTGCGCGGAGACTCAGTCGACATTGCCCGGCAAGGCTGCGCGCCCGTGCTTGTGCTCGTGCTCGTGCTCGTGCTCGTGCTCGACGATGCGCCCGTCTCGCAAGGTGCGCACGCGATCGGCGTACGCGGCGGCCCCTGGGTCGTGCGTCACCAGCAGGACCGCGACCCCGCGTTCGCGGCAGAGCCCTGAGAGAAGCCCCAAGACCTCACCGCCGCGCTTCGTGTCGAGGCTTCCTGTTGGCTCGTCGGCGAGGAGCAGCTTGGGTTCGGTCGACAGCGCCCGCGCGATCATCACGCGCTGGCGCTCGCCCATCGAGAGCTGCTCGGGAAGGTGGCGCGCTCGTTCGCGCAGACCGAGGCAGTCCAGCAGAGGCCCGATTCGCCGGCGTGCCTCGCGCGCGCCGATGTCGGCTCCCATCAGCTTCAGTGCAGCGTTGTCGACTGCGTCGGCACCCGGGATCAGGTTCGTCGCCTGGCGCACGAAGCCGAGCTCCAGCAGGCGGTAGCGCGCTGCATCCCTGTCCGACAGCTGCGAGAGGTCGCGGCCGTCGACGAGCACACGCCCGCGATCTGGGCGCAACAACGCCGCGACCAGCATCAGCAAGGTTGTCTTGCCCGAGCCGCTCGGTCCGTATAGGGCCACCAGCTCGCCAGCGGCGAGCGACAGCGAGACACCATCGACCGCACGCACAGGGTCCCCGTGGCCGCCGGGGAAGTGCTTGTAGAGCTGATGCAAAGACAGCACAGCACCCCCACCCGCCGGGTGTGAGGAGCTGCTCGCCCCCACCTCGGACACCTATGCGAACCGTTCGCCGCCGGGAAAGTCGATGACGTTCCCTCCGCGCTGCGGAGCCGACGCGGGAACCAGCAGGCGGCCTCCGCTGAGCGCGGTCAACTGGTGGGAGCGCATCGCAGTGGGCATGTCCGGCACGGTCATCAGCACGGCAAGCTCCGTTTCCTCGACGAGCGTGCGCAACAGCTGCACGACCTCCTCACGCTCGATCACGCCGAGGTTGGCGGTGGGATCGTCGATCAGCAGGAGCCGTGGCCTGCGCACGATTCCATGAGCGATTCCCACGAGCGCCCGCTCGCCATCGGAGAGGCCCGCCCAGCGCTGATCGGCGCAGTCGGACATGCCGACCCGTCGCAGCGCATCGCTGGCGCGCGCGTGAGCGCGACGCCGGCCATGCTCGATCAGCAGCGGAAGCGCAACGTAGTCGATCATCGTCAGCTCGCTGCGGGGGCCGCCACGGCCCACCCAGCCCATGCGCTCCCGCATCAAACGTGCGTGAGCGCGCTCGGAGAGCGTGGAGAGATCCTCGCCTTCGAAGCACACCACGCCTGCGTCGAGTGTCTCCCACCCGGCGGCGATCCTCAGCAGGGTGGTCTTGCCGGCACCGCGCCTGCCCCAGACCGCGACCAGCTCACCGGGATGGACCTCGAGCGAGAGGTCGGCGAGCACGGTGAGCTCGTGGGGACCGCGCCAGTAGCTCTTGCTCACTCGCTGCAGCGAGAGCAGTGATGCCTCCATCAGAGAACCCGCAAACGGCCCATCCGCCCGGCAGCCGCGATGTGCGCGCCGTCGGCGGGGCGCCCTCGTCCCTTCTTGACGAGCTCTTCGAGCAGCTCCCTGGCGCTCTGCAGCCACTCGATTCGCGCCTTCCACAGCGCGATCTCGGCGTCGCGGGCGAGGACTCTCATCAGCCGCGACCATTCCTGGATCTCGCCGCCATCCTCGCGTTCGGAGAGCTCCTTGAGGTCGTGCAGGCGCCCCATGCACGCCAGTTCCTGGCCGTAGACCATGTCGATCAGTCGCGGCACGTTGCGGGGACTGCAAAGGGCGATCTTCATGTGCAGCTCGTCGCGCAGCGGCGGCGCGGGCGAGGAGCCGAGAATCCAGGTCTCGAAGTGATCCACCCCCTCTTCGGTCGCCTCGTAGATCGTGCGCGGCGCAGCGCGCCTGGCCGGTCCCGCACCCATCTCGCCTGCGGGACGCACGTATTGGTCGCGGCTCAGCTGGTCGAGTGCGGAGTAGACGCCGGACGGTGCGAACGCGGAGGAGCCAAAGCGCTCCTCCAGGCGCTGGGCGAGCTGATATCCGTAGCCCGGTCGCTCGATTACGAGTCCCAATATCGCGTACTTCGCCGACATGCATTCCTTCCCCACGAGGCCGCTTCCCGGGAGAAGGTATCCCAATCGGGCTCACGGCGCATCTCAAGGGTGGAATGAGTCAGATGGACAGGAACTTCCTGGAAATCGATCCTGTGCGGCTGTCGGAACTCCGTGGGCCGGCTCAGGTGAAGCCGAGCCGGTCGAGCAGGCCCTCATCGCCACGCCAGTCGCGTCTCACGCGCACCGACAGGTCCAGGTGGACCTGGCAGTCGAGCACGCGCTGGAGCTCTCGCCGGCCAGCTGTGCCGATCGCCTTGATCATCCCTCCGCGCGCACCGATCAGGATGCCCTTCTGGGAGTCGCTCTCGACCCAGATCAGGGCCCTCACCCTCACGAGCCCCTCGCGCGGAGCCTCGACCTCTTCGATCACCACCTCGACCGCGTGCGGAATCTCCTGAAAGGTCCGGCGGATCACGGCCTCGCGAATCAGCTCCGCCAGCAGCTGATCGCGAGGCTGGTCGGAGACCTCCTGGGGGTCGAACATGAAAGGGCCCTCGGGCATCATCGTGGCCAGCTGCGCGATCAGCTCGGCAATGCCCGCGCCGCGCCGCGCCGAGATCGGGAAGACCTCGGCGTCCAGCTCCAGCTCGGCCGCCTGCTCGAGCACCGCCATCAACGGCGCCCGGGACAGTCGGTCGACCTTGTTGACCGCGATCACGACACCGACGTTCGCCTCCGCGAGCGCCCTGGCGATGAACCGGTCGCCCGGCCCCACGCCCTGCTCGCCGTTGAGCATCAGCAGCACCGCGTCGGAGCCCTCGAGCTCGAGCTGGACGCGGCGGGCCATCCTCGAGGTGAGCGCGTCGCGGGGACGCTGCACCCCAGGCAGGTCCACCAGCACGATCTGCGCGTCGCCGCTTTGATGAACGCCGCGAATCGCCCGCCGCGTCGTCTGCGGACGGTCGGAGACAATCGCGATCTTCTCTCCCACCACCGCGTTGACGAACGTGGACTTCCCGACGTTGGGCCGACCGGCCAGCGCGACGAAGCCGCTGCGGCTCATCGCCGGGCGCGTCCGAGCAACTCGTCCTGAAGCGCCAGCATCTCGCCGTCGTCGGTTTCGTGATCCATTCCGAGCAGGTGCAGCATCCCGTGGACGACCGCCTCGCGCACATCACTGGTGTGCTCGGCGCAGATCACGATGTCGCCGAGCTCACGCGGCACCTCGGCCGAACCGCCGTGGAGCAGCGCCCCGGGCAGCGGATCGGCGCCGTCGATCGGGAACGAGAGCACGTCGGTGGGGCTCGCTTTGCCGCGGTGCTCGAGATTGAGCGCAGCTATACGGCGCGCATCGACGAACTCGATCGCGATGTGTCCGTCTTGCACCTCCAGGCGTGCGGCGGTGAGCGCGCACACGCGCTCGAGCTCGGCCCGCTCGGCTGCCCCGAGCGTGTCGCCGGCGGCGAGCACCTCGACCTCGATCATCGCCGCTCAGGCACTGCGAATGGCCGACCGTCCGCTTTGCGCGGGGGCGTGCCCGAGCTCCGACCGAGCGGGCTGCTCGCGCTGGGTATGGACGTCGTATGCCTCCACGATCCGCTGCACGAGCTTGTGGCGCACCACGTCCGCGCCGCCGAAGCGCACGAACTCGATCCCCTCGATCTGATCGAGGATGTCGCCGACCACGATCAGCCCCGACTGCTGCTCGCGCGGAAGATCCACCTGGGTGATGTCGCCGGTGACGACCATCCGCGATCCGAAGCCCAGGCGCGTCAGGAACATCTTCATCTGCTCGGGGGTCGTGTTCTGGGCCTCGTCGAGGATCACGAAGGAGTCGTTGAGCGTGCGCCCGCGCATGAACGCCAGCGGGGCGATCTCGATCACGCCGCGCTCGATGTGCTGGGAGACCTTCTCTGGGTCGAGCATGTCGTGCAGGGCGTCGAAGAGCGGTCGCAGGTACGGGTCGACCTTCGCCATCAGATCGCCGGGCAGGAAGCCGAGGCGCTCGCCTGCCTCGACGGCGGGGCGCGTGAGGATGATGCGGTTCACCTCATGGCGCGAGAGCGCCGCTGCGGCCATCGCCACCGCCAGGAAGGTCTTGCCGGTCCCGGCCGGTCCGACGCCGAAGGTCACCGTGTTCTGGCGCACCGAGTCCACGTAGCGCTTCTGGTTGACGGTCTTGGGGGCGACCCGCAGCCCGCGGTGGCTCCAGACCACATCCTCGAGCACTCGCGTCGGGGACTGGTGGGCGTCGAGCGCGCCGGTGACCGCGCTCACCGTGCCCGGTCCGATCTGGTGGCCGCGGGCGATCAGCTCGGAGAGCTCGCGCACGACACGCTCGCCCGCATTCGTCTCGTTCTCATCGCCATCGAAGGTGAGCAGGTTCCCGCGCAGGAAGACCTTGCAGTCCAGATGGTCCTCGAGCGCCCGCAGCACCGCGTCCTGGCTGCCGGCCAGCTCGGCGGCCACATCGTTTGAGAGCTCGATCTGCGTCCTCATCCCTGGAGTGCGGCCCTCACCAGTCCCGACACCTGCTTGCCGTCGGCACGACCGTCGACAGCGGCCATCGCGTGCTTCATCGCGGTGCCCATGTCCTTGGCGGACTCGGCGCCGCTCTCGCTCACAGCCTGGCGCACGATCGCCGCTAGCTCCTGCTCTGAGAGCTGCGCTGGCAGGTAGGCGCTGATCATCTGCCCCTCGGCCTCCTCGCCGCCGGCGAGATCCTCACGCCCGGCCTCGCGGTAGGCTCGCGCGGCCTCCAAGCGGCGCTTGCGCTCCCGGCGCAGGACGGCCAGCTCGTCGTCGGAACCATCCTTGGCAGCCTTTCTGCAGCTCGGAGAGCACGAGCCGCAGCGCGCCGACCCGCTCGCGTTCACCGGCGCGCATGGCTCCATGCAGGTCGGTCTTGATCTGCTCGAGTATCGCCATCAACAGCTCAGGATACGCGGCTGGGCACGCGCCCGGTCGATGTCAATCGTCCTTCAGCGGCGTGGGGCTGCCGAGGCGGCCCGGAGAGGAGGCGTCGCGGCCGAACAGCAGCGCGACGTTCCAGTCGACGAGCAGGCGCAGCCTACGCCCGATGCCGGGCATCAGCAGCAGGTGGTAGGTGCGCGCGATCAGCCATGCGGGAAAGCCCCGCCAGTGGATGCCGAGCGTGATTGCGACGGCCTGGTTTCCGCCGAGCTCCGCCACGACACCCTTCGTGCGGTAGCGAAACGGTCGCGGCTCGGCTCCGCCGAGCATCCTCACCACGTTCCGAGCGACCAGGCGGCCCTGTCTGATGGCGTGCTGGGCCGTGGGCGGACACGGCTGCCCCGGCCGCGAGGCGTCAGGGACCGCGGCACAGTCGCCGAGCGCCCAGACCTGGGCGTGGCCGGGTGCGGCAGAGCGCGCGGGGCGCGCGGTAGGGTCGAGCACGCGCATCGTCTCGTCGACCACGACCCGCCCAGCCTGATCCAGCGGCAGCCCGAGCCTGGCGACCACCGGGCTGGGCTTCACGCCGGCGGTCCACACCACGGTTCGCGCAGGGATCTCCTCACCGGTGGAGATGTTCGCGCCGTGAGCGCTCACCTCCGACAGGGTGGTGCTCGTGCGCACCTCGATGCCGCGGCCACGCAGCTCGCGTTCGGCGAACTCCGAGAGGCTCTGGGGGACCTCCTGCATGATCCGGTCTCTCGCCTCTACCAGCACCCAACGCATCCCCTGGGCGCGACAGCGGGGATACAGCTCGATCGCCTGTACGGCGAAGTCCTGCAGCTCGGCGAGTCCCTCGACGCCTGCGTAGCCGGCTCCCACGAACACGAATCCGAGATACTCAGCCCGCCGCACGGGATCCTCGAGTGACTCGGCGATATCGAGGCAGCTCGAGCAGCTGGTTGCGAAGCGCGGTGGCATCGGAGAGGGACTTGAAGCCGGTTGCGTGCTCGGCGAGGCCGGGGATCGGCAGGGTCCGAGAGACCGATCCGAGAGCGACGATCAGCTGGTCATAGCCGAGCTCGAGGTGCTCGCCGTCGATCCGCTGAACGCCGAGCGTGGCGCGGCTCGGCTCCGCCCCCGTGACCCTGCCGATCACGAGATCGGTACGCCGCAACTGGGAGCGCAACGGCACGACCACATGGCGGGGATCGAGCGTGGCCCCGGCGGCGCCGGGCAGGAGCGGCGTGTAGAGCATGAAGTTGGCGTCGTTGACGAGCGTCACGTGGGCGCTCTGCTCGGGCAGCAAGCGCTCGAGCGCACGGGCCGCGTAGAACCCCGCAAATCCACCACCTGCGATCACCACCTGCCAGGCCACAAGGACACAATAGGGTGCAGACCGTGAACGACTCTCTATACGCGAATGCGCTCGCGCCGTTCTTGGCGGACGCAGCGGCCATGCTCCCGCAGGCAGCGGAAGTGATCGACGCGCACACGCATCTGGGTCTGGACGAGGATGGCCGCTCGCTGAGCTTGGAGGAGCTGCTGGGCCAGCTGGACGACGCGCAGGCCAGGCGCGCGTGCGTGTTCCCATTGCACGATCCGGAGCGCAGGCCTTCCTACAGCGTGCCCAACGACCGCGTGCTGAGGTGGGCGGGCGAAAGCGGCGAGCGGCTCGTGCCGTTCTGCCGCCTGGACCCTGCCGAAGGCCCGATCGGCGAGGGCGAACGGTGCCTGGCGGCGGGCGCGCGGGGCATCAAGCTCCATCCCAGAGCACAGGACTTCCGTTTCGACAGCGAGGAGATGGCCGGGATCTTCAAGCTCGCCGAGGATGCGTCCGTGCCGATCCTGATCCATGCGGGCCGCGGCCTGCCGCCGCTGGCCGACGGTCTCGTGGATCTCGCCCTGCGCTACCCCGCAGCGGTGCTGATCCTGGCTCACGGTGCGATCTGCGACCAGGGGATCCTGACCTCGCGCCTGGCCGATCACCCGGGCGTGCTCTACGACATCTCCTGCTTCTTCCCGCTCGATGTGACCGAGTTGTTCGCGCGCGTGCCGGCCGAGCGGATCGTGTTCGCGTCCGATCCTCCCTATGGGCAACCTGCGACCACGCTCTACATGGCGCTCAGGGTCGCGCGACAGGCCGGCCTGGACGAGGATGCAACCAGGTTGGTTCTCGGCGGGACGATGGCGGCGCTGATCGACGGCGGCGCGCTGCCCCCGACGCGAGCGGTGCGGCGCGGCCCCTCGATCACGCTGTCGGGGCGTCTGGCGCGCGTGTACAACTACGCGAGCCTGGTCGGGCCGGCGCTGTTCACCGGGGTGATCGAGCAGGCGCGCGCGATGCTCGACATGGCGATCGCGGCCTGTCGCGACCCAGACCCCGGCGAGGTCGGCGACGCGCTCGAGACGATCGCAGCGGCGCTCGGGGCCGCCGACACGCTGCTCGATCAGGAGGATGGCGTGCGCGCGGCGATCGATCTGATCTTCCGGGCGAACGTCTGCGCCGCGACGGAGCTGCTCGGCGCGGGCTAATCCGCGGCCCTGGACATCCACAGCGCCGCCCACTCTCCCCCGCTGCGGCGCTCGCGTTCGCGCATCCCGAGCCGTCCGGCGAACGCGGCGGCGACCTCGTCGGCCTCCTCGCGCAGCAGCCCGCCTGCGATCAGGTGCACGGGTGGATCGGCGATCGTGTCGGCCAGCTCGAGCAGCAGCGGACGCAGCAGGTTGGCGAGCACCACGAGCGGGCCCCCGGTGCTGCGAGCCCGCTCGGGCGACGGCAGCGCCTGCGAGCGCAGGTCGAAGCGGCGCAGCTCGATCTCGACGCCGTTGACGGCCGCGTTCTCGCCGGCGGCGATGACGCTCGCCTGCTCGTTGTCGAGCCCGAGCACCGGCCGGTATCCGAGCAGGGCGGCCGCGATCGCCAGCACCCCGGAGCCGGTGCCGACGTCGAGCACGGGGCCCGCCGGGGCCTCATGCGCGCTCAGCGCCAGCAGAAGCTCGAGGCACATCCGCGTGCTGGCGTGGGCACCCGTTCCAAAGGCCTGGCCGGGATCGATCACGATCTCCTTGACCGCTGTGGCGGAGTGCTCGCTGGGCGCCTCCCAGGGAGGGCGTATGTGCAGCGCCGGCACCGGCCTCTGGCCGCGCGCGCTCGCTCCGCTCGCCTGAATCAGGACCGGCCGGTGAAAGCGCTTCCACTGCTCGTGCCAGTCGTCGGGGACCTCCGTGGTCGAGACCTCGACGAGCGCCTCGCCGACGAGCGCGCACAGGTCGGGCAGGCCGGGCAGCTCGCCGGGCGCGCCGTAGATCGCATACTCGACCGTCCCGCCCGAGCCCTGCGCCTCTTCGACCCCGGCCGGAGTCAGCTCGAGCAGCTCTGCCAGCACCATCTCCGCCTGCTCCGGAGCGACGCGGATGGCGAGGCGAATCACGCGGCCTGGCTGCCGAGCGCGCGACGCAGCTTGGCGAACATCGACTCCTGAGAGCGCAGGTTCTCCTCGGTCAGGCTGTCGTTGAGGCGGTCCATCAGCTCACGCTGCTCGGCGCTCAGGCGGCGTGGGACGATGACGTTGACGACGACACGGAGGTCTCCCGGGCGGCCGCGGCGCAGGCCGGGCATGCCGGCTCCGCGCACTGTGAGAACCTCTCCGGGCTGCGTTCCGGAGGCGAGCTCGACCGAAGCGCTGCCCTCGAGCGTGGGCACCTCGAGCGTGGCCCCGAGCGCGGCCAGCGGCGCGGGCACGTCCAGGGCCGTGATCAGGTCATCGCCTTCGCGTACGAAGCGCTCGTCCTCGCGGACGCTGACGACCACGTACAGATCGCCCGCCGGCGCACCCGCTTCGCCCTCGTGCCCGCGCCCGCTGAGGCGGATGCGCTGACCATCTGGGATCCCGGACGGGATGTCGACCTCAAGCTCCTGCCTCGCGGCGAGGCGTCCACGCCCGCGGCACTCGCGGCAGGGCTCTTTGGGGACGCGTCCGTCCCCGTGGCAGACGTCGCAGACGATCGTGCGCACCATCTGCCCGAATGGCGTGCGCTGTACGGCCTGCAGTTGCCCCGCGCCGCCGCAGCGCTCGCATGTCTCGATCGGAGTGCCCGGCTCAGCGCCGTTGCCCTGGCAGTGCTTGCAGCGCTCGACCGCGTCGTAGGAGACCTGGACCTTGGCGCCGTGGGCAGCCTCGAGCAGCTCGATCTCCACGGCCACCCCGATGTCACCCCCCTGCGCCGGTCCTCCCCGGCCGGATCCGCTGCCGCTGAAGAAGGCGTTGAAGAGATCGCTGATCGACCCGAAGCCCTCGAAGTTGGGTGAGTAGCCGCCGGAGCGCAGACCTTCGTGCCCGTAACGGTCATAGGTGGCACGCCGTTCGGGATCGGAGACGATCTCGTAGGCCTCGGCGGCCTCCTTGAACTTCTCCTCGGCGTCGGGGTCGTGGGCGTTGACGTCCGGGTGAAGCTCGCGCGCCAGCTGGCGAAAGGCTTTCTTGATCTGCGGCTCGGAGGCGTCACGGGCGACGCGGAGCACCTCATAGGGGTCGCGGGGCATTGGCGCTCAGTTCTCGGCGTAGGCGTTCTCGACGAAGCGCGAGAGCTCGTACGCGGCCTCGCGCACGGTGGCGATCGCGCTTGCGTAGTCCATGCGCACCGGACCGATCAGCGACACCGTGCCGAGCTTGCGTCGCGCCATCCCGTAGCCGGTTGCTACCAGCGCGAGCGAGTGCATCGCCGGCAGCTCATTCTCACGCCCGATCCGTACGAGCACCCCCGGCTCGCCGAGCGCTGTGCGCAGGACGCGCAGCAGCGCCACCCGCCGCTCGAGCAGGTCGATCAGCTCGTTGACCTCACTCGTGTCAGCGAACTTGCCGGACTCGAACAGGCGCGCGGTGCCCTCGACGTAGAGGGCGTCCTCGTGCTCGGAGGACAGATCGCCGAAGGCTGGTGCAAACCGATCCAGAAATGTGCGCTCGCTCGTCGAGAGGCTGGGGTCGATCAGCCGCTGCTGGAGCATTCGAGCGCCCAGCACGAGGCCCACCAGCCGCTCGTTGAGGTACTCACCAGCCCACGACACGAGGCCCGGGTCGACGGGGCGCTCGAATGCGGCGAGCATCTTTGAGACGTTGCCCGTAGATGTGATGATCACGATCAGCACCACCTGGGGCTGGAGGGCCAGCACCTCGATGTGGCGGATGCTCGCAGTGTTCATCGACGGCGCTGAGACCACAGCGAGCAGGTTGGTCATCTGCGAGAGCGTCTCGCTGGTGGCGCGCATCGCCTCGTCCAGCTCCCTGCGGATCAGCGAAAGCTCCAGGCGCCGAGGTACAGCGGGCAGTGTCTGGGGGGCGTTGAGCAGGCAGTCGACCACATAGCGCTGCCCGGCGTCGGTGGGCACCCTTCCGGCGGAGACATGCGGGTGCGCGAGCAGGCCCTGCTCCTCGAGCAGCGCCAGTTCGTTGCGCACGGTCGACGGACCGCAGTCGAGGTCGGGATCTGCGGCGATCGAGCGCGACGCGACGGGCTGGGCGGTGCGCAGGTAGTCCTCTACTACCTTGCACAGAATCCGCTCCTGGCGGGAGGTGAGCATGGAGGGATTGTAGGCGTCGTGCCCGCGCCCCCGCGGGCGTGCTTCTCGAGAGCTCCAGCTCGGCCTCGGCGTTGCGGATGATCTGCTTGCCGGCCTGCTCGGCGACGGTATCGACGAGCACCCGCCCGTCGGCGGCCTCGCGCACGGTGCCGCTCACGCTCACCTCCTGCTCGGGAACGCCCATCCCGCGGAACTGAACCGCCAGGCGCTTGAGATGCTGCGGACCGCCGGCCGCCTCGGTCTGCGCACGGGCGACCTGCGCCATCGTCCACAGGCCGTGCAGGATCTTCCCCGGGAGCCCGACCGCACGCGCGAACTCCTCGTCGATGTGGATCGGGTTGAAGTCGCCGGAGGCGCCGGCATAGCGAACGGTGAGGTACTTGTCGGGGACGACCTTGACCTCGGGGATCGACTCGCCCGTCTGAAGCTCTGCCATCGGCTCACACTCCTCGAACGATGTTGGTCCACGTTCCGCGACAGACCTGCTCGCCGCGCTGGTTGTTGGAGATCGACTCGAATACGTAGTAGCCGCGACCGTCGCGTTCGGAGATGTCCTTGACGCTCGTGGTCGTGGTGATCTCATCGCCGGCAATGACCGGCGCGCCCCACTGGAACTCCTGTCCCCCGTGCACCATCATCGCGAAGTTGAGCTCGATCTCGGGGTCGAAGATCGGCGGACCCACCGACGGGGCGCTGTAGACGACCGCGAACATCGGCGGCGCCACGACGTCGGAATATCCGGCGGCGCGGGCAGCCTCGACATCGAGATAGACGGGATCGGTCTCCCCGACCGCGCGCGCGTACTCCTTGATCTTTTCGCGGCCGACCGCATACAGCACGGGCTCGTAGGTCTTGCCGACTGCTTGGGCGTTGACGGGCATCGAAGCGACTCCTTGCGGTGCGGGCTGGATTCGGCCTTGCGGCGCGCAAGTGTATTCACAGCGCGTCCCCCTGTGCATCCGGGCGCAGCTGCTACGAGCGCCCCCTTAAACGCGAAAAGGCCCCTCGGGGCCACAACGGCGGGAGCGCCGCCAAAAACGCTCCCGCCGCCCACCGCGAGCCGCCGTGGCTAGAAGCCGAGGTCGTCCTCCCCGATCCCTGCGCCCGCGCCGACGAGCTCGCGGTCCTGCTGTGCATCGGCGTCGCCCGTGCCGTCCGCTCGCTCGCCGGGGCTGTCGAGGAACTGCACCGTGTCGGCCACGATGCTCACCGCCTGGCGTTTTTGCTGCTCGGCGGTTTCCCACTCGCGCCACTCGAGCCGCCCGTCGATCGCGACGCGGCTGCCGCGCCGCATGTAGCGAGTGACGGTGTCGGCCGCACCTCCGTAGATGCTGACGTCGAAGAAGTTCGGCCGCTCGGTGAACTCGCCATCGGGCTCGCGCCGGGACGAGTTGCAGGCGATGCGCATGCTGGCGACACTCGTCCCCGAGGGCAGGGCGCGCAGCTCTGGGTCGCGTGTGAGACGCCCCACCAAAACCACACGGTTGACGGAGAAGTTGGACATTCGAGCCTCGATTCTGGATGGTTGACCCCCCGGTGAGCAAAGCTACGCGCGCTCGGGGATGGTTCTCTCGTGCGCCACCGGCACATTCAGCGAAGCCGCGCCCAGGCTCTCCAAGTCGACGACGGCGATCCGCTCGCCGGCCCGGGCCGCGGCGATCGCACGGCCGAGCGCCCCGCGCACGTCGCCCGCCGCCAGGTAGAGCACGCCACTCACACTTCGGCTGCGGGCCCAAGCCCTGCAGATGGCTGCAAGGCGGCGGGACGCCTTGACGGTCAGCTCGACCTCGACAGCGATGGGCAGCGTCGAGGCGGACGCCCTGGGCCAGAGCACGATGTCGGGACGATGAAGCAGCGCAGCACCGTCTGCTCCCTTTCCCAGACACGCGCTGGCCAGCGGTTGTGGCGCCCCGCTCTGTTCACGAAGCAACTCGCGCTCACCCATCACGCGGTGATCGGGATACAGGCGCTCGAGCGCGGCCGCGACGTGCGCGCACACGATCGAGTGCCGTGCGCTCGCAGCACTCACGCGGGCCGGATCCAATCCACTGAGGCCGACGGCTCGCAGCCCGGCGCGGGTGGCCGTGAACAGAGCCGGCTGATCGTTCAGCGGACGCTCGCGTGTGAGCATCCCGGCACGCTCAGCTGCGAGCAGATGTGCTCGGGCCGATCGCACCGATCGACCTTCGCGCAGTGCAAGCGCCTCGGCGGTGACTGCGCCGATCCCAGCTGTCCACTCGAGGATCGCTGCCTGCGGTGCGTGGGCTTTGCTTGACAGATTCATCTGTCCTCCTGTCTGGTTGTTGGAACGCTTGACCCGCGCCGGGCCGGCGCGAGCGATGACCTCCGGATTGGGGAGTGATGGCCTGCGGACTGGGAATGAGGGATTCCGGGCCAGGAAGTGAGGGATTCCGGGCTAGGAGAAGACGCGCGCGATGCGCACGGTCTCGGGCGATCCCGGCACGATCACGGCAGCGCAGCCGGGGGCGAGACTCATGACTCGCCCGGGATCGAGTACCCCCTCGCGAGTCCTCGTTCGAGTAGCTCGACCGTCGCTGTGTCGCGAGACCTTCCACGCGCCCCTCGTGCCAGCCACCCCGGCGATCAGCGACGCCGAGGCAGGGACGACCTGACGGTGGGCGACGAGCACCGAGAGGTTGCCCATGACCTGCTCCAGTAGCCGCTCCCGGCCTGGCGGGCGCAGGTCGGAGAGCTCCTGCGTGCCCAGGAGCAGGCTGAACCCGGCGGAGCGCGCCCGGCCGAACAGCCTCACGACCTGCTCGGCTGCGACGGCCGAGAACTCATCGATCACGACCATCGTCGCGATCGGGTGACCCTGCAGCCCGGCGACCGTCGTCTGCAGGTCCTGCACGATCGCCGCACCCAGCATCTGTGCGAGCAGGGGACGGGTGTCGGACTGGAGATCGAAGTAGACGGTCGAGCGCGCGCGCACGGCCGACGCCAGATCCAGTCGCTCGCCTTCCGCGCCGCGGGGATCGAGCCACATCCCTACGTCGGACTCGACCAGGATCGCCAGCCGGTCGCGAACGCCGGCCAGGTCGCTGCGCTGGCGCGCGCTCAGCGAGTCCAGGTAGTCGAAGGTGCGCTGGGCATCGGCATCGCAGAGCCCCCGGGCAAAGCACTCCAACCGCTCCGGCTCCAGCAGCTCGACGATCGCGGCCAGACTCACCTCGGTTGCGCTCGAGCGAAGCGCCCGCACCGCGTGCCCCAGGTAGCGCTGTGCCTGGCGCAGGTAGTGAGGCTCTGTGAAGCGCTCGCCGGCCAGCGCCTTGTCGGCGATCTCGGTCTCTCCCCCACTCGCGAACGGGTTATAGACGCAGGCACCCGCGGGTGTCCACTCGTGAAACGCTCGCCCGTTCTGCGCGGCGGTGTGCTCCAGCCGATCGCGGAGGTGCACGTCGCCCTTGGGATCGAGCACGATCGTGCCCATCCCGCGCTCGATCGCCCGCGCCGCCATGTAGGTCTGCGTGACCGTCTTACCCGAGCCAGTTGCGCCGACCACCAGGACGTGCCGGCCTCCGCTCACTGTCCCGAAGGGAATCGAGACGGCGCGGCCTTGCTCGTCGCGCCCGAGCATCAGCAACCCACCTGGATCGCTCAGGCGGGCGCGGTGGCCGAGGCTCGCGCGCGCGGCGCGCCAGCGCGAGCGGACAACGATCAGCGGGGTGAGACGAAGGGTCGCGATCTCGCTCAGATCGGCGCCCGAATCGAGATCTTCGCGATGCCAGCGTCTGCCTCGAACGGTGGCGCAGAGCGCGGCACCAAGGCACGTCACGGCCCAGCTGCCGAGGCTCTGGCGGACCAGGGCGGGGAGTGCAAGCGCGACGGCAGCCCAGCTCCAGTGCAGGTGCTGCCTGCGCATCAGACGGGCGGCGATCAGTCCGATCGCGATGCCGAGTGCGAGCTGAACGGCGGTCCCCGCCAACCAGTGGAGCAGTTCCTCCACGGGCGCCAGGGGATCTGGCGAGTGCGCAGCGGTTTCGTTCCAAGAGGGCATCGGGCCCCTCCTTTCTCGGCCTGCCCGCCATGCGAGCAGGCGGGTCGGGCCGGCGAGCCGGCCGGTGAGCGAACGCGCTGCTCGCGGACTTCCGCGACCAGCGGCTCGGCTGTTCTGATGCGGACCGTCCGGGTCCGTCACGTCTTGGACCGTCGGGGTCCGTCAAGTCTTCGCCCGGCAGCGCGCGGGCGTGCCTCAACAGCTCAGAGGAGCCTGTATCCCACGCCCCACACATTGATGACCCACCGTCTGGAGCCGTGCGCCTCGAGCTTGCGGCGCAGACGGCTCGCGTGGCTCTCGAGCGTCCGCGTGGAGCCGCTCGAGCGATAGCCCCAGACGGCTTTCAGGAGATCCTGCTTGGAGAACACGCGAACGGGATCGCGGGCCAGCTGCGCGAGCAGCTCGAACTCCATCCGGCGCAGCTCGAGCGTGTGCGCTTCGAGGGCCGCGGTCCGGGCGAGCAGGTCGACCGTCAGGGGACCCGCTTCGAGTGTGCGGGCAGGATCGGGCTCGTCGAGCCGACGCAGAATCGCCCTCACCCGCGCTCGCAGCTCGAGGTAGGCGGCAGGCTTTGAGAGAAAGTCATCAGCGCCCGCATCGAAAGCCCGCAGGACATCCAGCTGCCGGCTGCTCGCACCGAGCACGATCGCCGGCAGGGAGCTATCCCACGGCGCGCCTGAGCTTTTCGCTCCGCGGATCTCCTCGAGCAGCCGCAGGGCGCCCCGAGGCGCCTCCAGCTCGCCGAGCAGCGCAAGGCCGGGAGCGCGCTGAGAGGCGAGGATCCGAGCGTGCTCGACGCTGCAGGCGAGCTCGACGGCGTAGCCGTCGGCTGCCAACTGCTCCGCGAGCGCAACGCCGACGCGCCGGTCGGCCTCGACCAGCAGGATCGGACGCTGCGGTCGGCTGCACATCACACTTCGACCTCGCGCGGACTCAGACCCATGCCCTGACGCGCGATCAGCCCGAGCACGTCGATGTGGATCCACGGAGTCGGCGCACTGCTTCCGCTGTCGGGCAGCAGGCCCAGGCGTCGGGCGAGCCAGCTGGTCTCTCCGCTTTCGTTGCCCCTGCTGTCGCGCTTGGTCCGCCCACAGCGAATCGCGATCTCGCTCATGCTGAGCTCATCTCGCTCGAGCGCCGCGAGCACAACCTCGCGCAGCCTGCGGTTGAGAACTATCGGGCTCTCCTGCACCCGCACGAGCTCGGCGCGGAGCACAGCTGTGGAGACCGCGGGATCCTCAGCGTGTGCCGCGAGCGAACGGATCGTGAGCGTTCGCATCGGCTCATAGCTTTCAAGCCGCGCGACGACCTCACGCAGGCACAGCGGGGTCGGCTCAGCCGGCTGCGCAGCGGCACTGGAGCACCACCGCAGCTGCGGGATCGACATGCGTCCCGGCACGTGGCGAAGCGCATACGAGGCTCCGTCGAGATCGCACACCTGCGCGTCCAGCCGCAGACCTGGCGAGGCCGCGTCGAGCGCGTCGTCGTGGCCGCCAACTGGCGCGAGCGCCAGATCCTCCTCGCGGAGGGCGCGACAGCGTCGCCCGCTTGGCCGGGTGTCGCGCAGATAGTGCCGACAGATCACCGCAGCGTTCTCGGGCGGCTCGTCGGCCGAAAGGTGCGCCAGAAGCCGGCTGTCGCGGCGAGTGGCCGCGTCGCGATCGACCACCAGCAGGGTGCCGTCGGCCCCGGGCTGGCATACGAGCTCGCGTGGGCGACCATGATCGTCGAGGAAGCACGCCAGCTGCGGGTCGCGTGCTCGACGCCTGCTGGGTTTGGGCGCGGACTCGCGCCGGGATTGGGCCGGGAGATCGTGTCGGACGGCGATACGCGCGACGGTGGGGGTGACGGAGAGGTTGCTCTGCATGGCTGCCTCCGGGCTGCTGGTGGCTGGGGGGTTGCTGGGATCGCTTGATAGGACGCCGCTCAGCAGCCGTCAAGCCGGAGAGGAGACACGGCTCGGCGCGCGGCGAGAGGCCGAGAGCCCCTTAAGGGGCCTCGGAGTCCAGCTGACGCGATGCTGAGAACGGCGAACGTGGCGCGAACGGGTTCATCGCGAGGTGGCCGGGGTCGTCTCGCGTGACGAGCGATTGGTGGTCGTGTGGCTCGCCGAAATAGGCAGCGAGCGTTTGGTGCGGGCTCGAGGGAGAGAGAAAGTGGGGCCAGGACGTTAGCCTGGTGGCACGCAGCAGGGCTGCAGCGAGCGCGCCAGCCTGCGCCTGACAGTCGGTGGGCCTCCCCGCAAATTCGTGATTTGGCTCTGGAATGCGTCGATCCGTGGTGGCGCTCGTGCAGTCGGGCCGGTCGTTCAGCCCACTCGCGACTGCATCCTGCGAGCGCCCAGGGATGGGGTGACAGCGTCACAGGTGGGGGCGACTGCGTAAACGGAGGGCCAACCGCATGGTCCTCGGCGCGCCCAAGTACGTCCAAGTAGCAACACGCGAGCGCTGATCGGGGCGAGCGCCCGAGTAGATGATGGCGTCAGCTCTGAGGCTGGACGGCATTCGGCAACTCCCGCAGCAGGACGACCGTCTCGCCCGCCCGTGGATCGCCTTGAGCCGCAGCCACCCGAACCGAGGGAGGCAGCGGCGCGACGCCGTAGGCGCTCAGGATCCCCGCGTGAACGTCGCGCTCGGCCGCGAACAGAATCCGCTCCCTGCCCGGGTACTGCCAGTCGAACGGATACTCCCCAGCGTAGGCGCGGCATGCACACAGCAGGGCATCCGCGCGTCGAGCGCACTCGCGCGCACGTGAACGGTCGCGGCACACGTAAACGACCACGGGCACGGCGAGTGCGCGACGCCCGTAGCGGCTCGTATGGGTCGACCAGCCGGCGAGGAAATGGTCGTAGCGCTCGAGCTTGGCGACCGCGCCGAGACGAGCCAGGCGATCGTCGCGCTCGACGATCAGATCGATGCCGCCGGCCACCTCCACCAGGGCATCGGGGCGCACGGTCTCGAACCGCTCGACCGCGACCCTGCGACCGTCGCCCTCGCTTCTCAGGAAGTCATGGGGAGCGCGCCCTCCCGGAAGGCGTAGGTCCACGGGCCCGAGCGCGACGCGACCGGCGGGGGTAGCGCGTTGCGGCGCCGCCAGCATCGCTTCCTCGGCCCCACGCAGCGTCGTGGCGGTGTCGCCGAGCGCGGCCGCAAACGCAAGGACCCAACCGGCCACGTGGATGTCGTGGCGAGCCTGCCTGAGGCGATCCTCGCCCGTGACAGACGGAGGGCGTGCGGAGCCGGGATCGCGCGGCGCCAGGCTGTCAGCGCCAGCATCGCTCGGGCCCAGCGCTCGTCGACCCTCGACGGTGAGCGCGTAACACATGGGCACGCCGCCTCCATCACGGCGATGGAACTGAAAACGCTCGACCAGCGCGGCGTCCGCCAGGCGCTTCAACCGCCGTTGCGTAGTGCTCGGCGAGCGTCCGGGATTGATTCGCCTGTGCAACTGGCTGCTGAGGACGTGCCGCAAGCTCCCGAGCAGGCTCAATACCTCCAGGTCGATGCGGTCCGGCTGAAGCTCACGGACGGGTGAGGCGCGCGGGCTTTGGCGCACCGTGTGGGCGCTGTCGAGCTCGACCAGCTCTCGATACCCCTCGGCGGGAACCTGCGCGCGCGCCGGCTGCTGCGCCGCAGTGGCGCGCGGCGCCGTTGGGGATGTCCGAGCGGCCTCGCTCGCCAACGGCTCGCCGTCGGTCGGGCCGGCGCTCTGCGCCTCTCGGCCGGCGCGTTCCCAATGGGGCTGGCGCAGGTCGGTACGGTGGCGTCCCCCACGCAACAGTTGAGCTGCGGCGTGCAACGCCAGTCGCTCCCGATCGACGCTCATCGGCAGCGTGCGGGCGATGAACGGCGACTGGCGGCCCTCGGGTGTGCTCCAGCTCGCGATCGCGTGGTGCTTGGGCAGATGGAGACGCACGTCCGGGCGACCCAGACTCGAGAGCTTGGCTATCCCCGGACGCACGGTGTCGGAGAACTCAGCCATCGTCAGCGCCACCGCTGCGCGAGCGTCGCGGGCCGAGGCGGTGGCGAAATAGACGCGGTGAGCAAACAGGGCATCGAGCTGGTCGCGCACGTCCCGGTCGACCCATTGGGCGTCGGTCTGCCAGCAGGCCACGGTCTCCAAACCGGCGGAGCGCTTCAACGCCATCGTTTCGGCAAAGCCACGGTTGATGACGAGCGGAGCCTCATCGACCTTGAGCGCGACGGCGACCCGCTGCTCTGCAGAGAGCAGATCCTGCTGACGGGCGAGCGCAGCGTCGAGCATCCCGATCAGCAGTTGCATCAGCACGGAGGTGTTGCCCGCGCCCATCGCTCCGAGTGCTCCCTTCACGATCAGGACCTCTTCGCCGGAGATCACCCGGTCGAAGTCGATCCGCAGCGAATCGTTGAGCAGGACGCGCTTGATCGATGCCGAGTTCAACAGCCGCGCCAGCTTGTTGACGGGTGCGTCGAGCTTGGCCGTGGTCGTGCTGCGCGCGTCCGCGAGCTGGGCGGTGAGCTCGGCGGTGAAGAACTCCGAGATCTCCTTGAACTCGGGCAGCAACCGAACCCTCGAGCCGACGGCGCTCCTGTATGCGTAGCCCTCCTCGCCGACCGAGAGCAGGCGAGCCGCGTCCCACAGCGTTGCACTGCGGTCGTGGGCGAGCACCGCGATGATCGCATTGCGCAGATATCGATCCGAGGAGGCGCGAATGTCGGCATCCGTGAACAGGTTCTTCAGGGCGCCCACCACGTAGTCGGCGATGACATCCGCTGGTGCATCCACGGCGAGTGGGTTGAAGCCACATGTCGGGTTGGCGAAGTCCAGCAGCGTGCAGGTGCGATCGGGGGGCACCACACTCAACGCGGCCTCCGCCGCATCGCCCTTTGGGTCGAGCAAGATCAACGCACATCGCTCGCGGCGCACATCCTCGGCGACGGTGGCGACGAGATAGCTCGACTTGCCCTGCTCGACCGCTCCCGGCACGGCGGTGTTCTGCCTGCGTAGCTCGAGGTGAATCGACACCGCCCCACGCGCATCTCGCAGCGTGCCATCGACTCCGGAGGGTCTAAATATTCCCGGTGGCGCGGGCGCGATTGGAAGCGAAGAGCGCGCAAACGGCACGGTTGCGTAGTCGACTGACGGGAGCTGCCACAGCGAGGCCAGCTCGGTGGCGGCGAACACGCCCTTGCGGAAGGATGGCAGCGGATTGCCCTCCCCCCGCTGCACCCGCCGGCCGTAGAGCCCGAGGAGCCCGTGGCGTACCGCTGTGCCCCGCTCGACCAGGCGGTTCTCGGCGGTGTCCACGCGCAGCTGCGAGGCCACCTGCTCACAGACCGTCCGCTGCGGCGCCACGATGCGCAGATCGGCGAAGAACAGTGGCCTGTGCTGGACGTCCAGCCCTCCCCGCAACTCCGCGTCCAGGACCATCGAGCGGTCCTGCATGAACAGATGCTCCCGGCGCTCACGCGATAGCCGCGCCTCGCGGTGCTTGAACAGATACCGCGCGAAGCTCTCGAACGCCGCAGGCGTGGGGGTAAGCGCGATCTGCACGAACGCAGGCTCTCGGCAAGCTCCCATCACGGTGAGCAGCCGGTTGACCGCAGGTTCGCGATCCCGCGCGAGGAGCAGCATCGGCTTGCCGCGCCTGATGAACTCGGATCGCTTCTTCAAGCGCAGCAACTGCGGCGCGATCCCAAGCTCACATTCGGGCGCAGACAGGCGACAGTTCGGATATGCGCTCTGCAGTGCCGCTTCGACCATCGACTCGAGGCCCCGCGGACAGCTGATCGCGATCCATGCGCTCCCCGAGCCGCTCGTGCCAGAGTGGTGAACCTCGAGCGCCAGCGACGGCTGGCCCAACACTAGACGACGCCACCAGCGTCGCAACAGGCGCTTGTGCAGAGCTTCGAACATCTTGACGAGCGCTTCCGGCTCGGCGTCGTCGGTCCGGTAGGCGTCGACTTTCAGACGCACGTAGCGCCGGCGGCTGCGTATGGAGATGCGTATGCCCGCGAGGATCGTGATCGCGCCACAGGCGAGCACCGTACACAGTGGCAGGGCCGCGACTCCCGACACCGGACGCCACTGCCAAATCGCGCCAGCCTCCCGGCCGAGCGCCGCCACGCCGCCGCCAAGGCTCAGGTGAGTAGCGCCACTGCCCGCCTGGCCACGCAGAACCCTTCCGGCCCCACCGCCCAGAAACCACGCGAGTAGCCCGAGGCCTGCAATAGCGGCCACCAGGCCGAGCATCCGCCACAGAAGGAAGCGAAGCACCTCATCCTCCTCTCCGACCCCCCGTCACCGACCGGGACGGTTGGCGCGGGAGGGACGCCGCCGGACGATCATCCGATCATCGCGACGGTGTCACCTCCCGACGAAGGCGGTGCTCTAAAAGCTCAGCGCGGCCGCGTGGCCCGCTCGACCTGAGCGCCGCGCGGTGTGAGATGCCAGGCGTTGGCGGCGCCCTTCTCCTGGCCCTCGCCTCTGTTCTCTACGAGCTTCAGCCTTGCGAGCCTGTTGAGGAGCTTTGAGATCTGGCCCTGGTCGATGATCCCGGAGCCTTCTGCGATCTCGCGATTGCTCGCACCGGGATGCTCGCCGATGACCATCAGCACACGCACGGTCCTGTACGTCAGGCGCATGTTCAGACCTTCGAGGGGATCCCGCGACCGCGACTGCCCGCGTGGCGTCCTCTCCTTCACGACCTCGAGCGCCGGGCGGCCCAGTTCACGGGCCGCTGCCCTGGCCCCGAGGTAGGGGAGCACGATCATGCTCATCAGCGGGCCGAGCAGGTTGGTGAGGGGCTCGTCGCCTTCTTCGAGCAGGCGGGTGTGCAGGACGGCAAAGACGCCACCCACGATGCCTTCGGCGGTGACCGCAGGAGGTTCGCGGCTGGTGTTGGTCAGGAAGCGTCCGTGGTCGATGACTTCGGCTATTTCGTCGAGGATCTGCGCGCGACGTTCGAGCACCTTCTCGCCTGCGGCGAGCGCCTCAACGACGCAGAGCTTGGCCAGTCCGGGCTCTTCATCCATGAACACGAGCAGACGCCCAAGCGCCGACCGGACACCCTCACGCCAGACGCTCTCGCGCTCGTATGCCTCCCGCGTGATCAGACTCGCCTGCGAGAGCGCCTGCTCGAACGCCGCCAGGAAGCAGTCCTCACGATCAGCAAAGACGTCATAGAAAGTCTTGCGCGACACCCGCGCGCGGCCGATGACCTGCGCCACGGTCATGCGTGCGTAACCGACCTCCTCGACGGCGTCCACCGCCGCGGCAAGCATTCGCCTGCGCTGAATCTCCGTGACCTGCCCACGCGGCAGCCCATTGGGGCCCGGGCGCAGTCTTGTGGTCACGGGACGTGTCTTGTACATGAATGCCATCTCTTTCCCGCCTAATCTTCAGTTTCGCCAGTAAGTGTGCGGCACCCCGGGCCAGACGGGACAGGGAACCCGCCGGGATCAGGCGCGCGGTCGGAGCCAGTTCCGCACGCGCGTGCCCTGAAGGTTCGTACCTATGGACGCCTAAGTCGAGGCGTGTCTCCGACTTTTTTCCGGTAGTTCGAATGCTGAGTCGGTGTTCAATTGGAAGAACAGGCGCGGCGTCAGCGCCTGCCGGCGTCGCGCCGGAGGGGCTGGGCCGGCGCCAGAGGCGAGTTCGCGGATGAAGGTCTGCCCGCCGGCGTGCCGTACACGGGGCCTATCTGCCTGTTGTCGATCTGTGCCTGTTGTCGATCCGGCGGCCGTCCCCGAGATCGTGGGCGCATCCACTGCTCGACGCTAGCGCGACCTTCGAGCGCTGTCATCAATGTGCGACGCCGGTATTGACATAGCGTGGGGACTGGTTAGAATCGCTCCGCAGCAGGAGAATGGGCTCGGCATGGATGCAGAGTATCTGCGCACTGGCGCGTCGTCACAGACCACGGAGAGGGACAAGCGATGCGAGGAATCAAGTCGATGGCTCGCCACGGCCGTGTGCACTGGGTAGTTGCGCTCATCGCCACAGCGATGCTCGTCCTTCCCGGCACGAGCAGTGCACTCGGTGAAGTAACAGGCGCGGCAGACAATCTGCGTACCGGATGGTATCCGGATGAGGCGTCGCTGACGCCGGCGCTGCTGAGCGGCGGCGGCTTCAAACAGGCCTTTGAAACGAAACTTCAGGGTCAAATCTATGCGCAGCCGCTGACGGCCAACGGGACGCTGCTCGTGGCCACGGAGGACAACTGGGTCTACGGCCTGGACCCGAACACGGGGGCTGTCCGCTGGGAAAAGCAGTTCGGCGTGCCTGTGGAAGCGAGCGAAAAACCGATCGAATGCACGGATCTCGCACCGCATATCGGGATCACCGGAACCCCCGTGATCGACACCGAACACAACATCGCGTACTTCGTTGCAAACAGCTACGTGTCAGGGAACAAAGCTCCGATCGCCTGGTACATGCACGCGATCGAACTGGGGAGCGGTCATGAGGTTCACGGTTTCCCCGTACCCATCGAAGGCGAAGCGCAGAACCTTTCCGGCGTGCAATTCGAAGCAACTCAGGCAGCTCCAGCGGCCGGCTCTGCTGATGATGAACGGCGTGGTCTATGCGGCGTTCGGCAGCCATTGCGACAAATTTCCGTACGCGGGTTGGATCATGGGCGTGTCCACCTCGGGAGTGCTCACCACGCGCTGGGCATCATCCAGAAGCAACGGTGGGTCCATCTGGCAGTCGGGCGGAGGTCTGATCTCCGACGCGCCGGGCCAGATCCTGTTCACCACCGGTAACGGCGGAGACCCGGCGCAGGGTCCCGGCAAGACACCTCAAAGCGAATTTGGCGAGTCTGTGGTCCGCGTAGCCGTGCAGCCGGGAGGCGGCCTGGCCGCGACGGATTTCTTCTCGCCGTATAACAGCGCCGCGCTCGATAAAGAAGACCTCGACCTCGGCTCGGCAGCGCCGATAGCGCTGCCGTCTCAGTACTTCGGGACGCCGAGCGTGCCCAATCTGCTCGTCCAGTCGAGCAAGAAAGGCGATCTGTACGTGCTCAACCGCGACGAACTGGGAGGCATGGGGCAGGGCCCCGAAGGTAAAGACAAGGTCGTGCAGAAGCTCGGACCCTACGGCGGCGAGTGGGATGGCTCGGCCGTCTGGCCGGGCGATGGCGGATATGTCTACATTCCCGGCGTTGCACCGACCGGCTCGGGCTCCACCGAAGGCGGTAGTGACAACCTTCGCTTCTTCAAGTACGGCGTCGAAAATGGCGCGCCGAGGCTCTCGCTCGCGGCGACGAGCGCTGAAACTGAAAGCTTCTCCTTCGGGTCCGGCTCGCCGATCGTGACATCCAACGGCACGGCCAGCGGCTCGGCGGTCCTTTGGACGACGCAATGTTCGCCCGCGGCCACGAAACCCTGCGAAGGAGCCACGCTGCGCGCCTACAACGCCGTCCCAGCCGGAGAATTGCCGCAGCTGCTCTGGAGCGCGCCGATCGGCGTAGCGAACAAGTTCTCCCGTCCTGACGCGAGCAACGGGCACATCTATGTCGGCAACCGCGAAGGGCGCATCTTCGGCTACGCAGGGCCGGGCACGCTAACGCCCTCCCCCACCTCGCTCACGTTCACCGCCGCCGTGGGGGCTCGCGTCACCCACCAGGTGACGTTCACCAATACAGGGGCGACCGCGGTCGAAGTAAGCGCGGTCCGCTCTCCCTCGACCCCGTTTGAAGCGAGCGGCCTGCCTGCTGTGGGCACCGTGGTCGAACCGGGTCAGGCGATCACGGTGACGGTCGCCGTGCAGCCTCCGGCGAGCGGCAGCTTCACCGGATCGCTCGGCCTCACCACCCAGGCGGGCGAAGTGCACGTCGCCCTGGCGGCGTCCACAGAAGAACCTGGCCCGCCAGAAACGACCGGTACGCCACCGTCTTCGTCCTCGTCCTCGTCCTCCAGTGCGGGCTCTACGACATCGAACGCAGCCGTGAAACCGGCGATTGGATTGCTGCCCTCCCAGGAACACAGCGCCACCCCAGTGCCGATCGCGAAGCTGGCCAGCGCGTCGCTGGTCGCAAGCGCGTTGGGCACAGTGAGTGTCAGAGTGAGTTGTCCCATTGGTGAGAGCCGCTGCACCGGCAAGCTTACGTTGCGTACGCTCGCCGCCGTGCACCAGCCCGGTAAGGCAAAGGCGATCATCCTGACCCTGGCCACCGCCTCGTTCACCGTACTCGGGGGCCAGTCCGTCGTCGTCAAATTGCATCTCTCACCCGCTGCGCGAAGGCTCTTGGCCCGGCTGCACGTCCTGCGCGTAGGAGCTACGAGCGTTGCGCGTGACGCGAGCGGGGCTACATACACGTTGCGCACCACGGTCACGATCCGCGCCGCCCGTAAGCGCCGCTAGAGCTGACGCGTCGGTTCGCTCCGACGGCCATATGCCTTCGGGAGACACAAGACCCTGACCGCATACCGACCACCCGCGGGCGCCGAAAGGATCGCCCGGCCAGGCGTTTCCGGGCGCTCGAGGTTCCTGGCGGGGCGGTCGATCTTTATGCCCGCGGTCTCCGGCATCCCAGACGCGAACGCCCCGTACCTGCGGGCCGAGCAGCAGTACCGCTACCGGGATTCGAACCCGGGTTTCCGCCATGAGAGGGCGGCGTCCTAGTCCCCTGGACGATAGCGGCGCGCCTGTGCTGACCCGAGGCTAGCAAAGTGCTCGGCGCGGGATCGAGCCGATAGGCTGGGCTGGACTGGCCCCACGGCGCTCTGCGGCGTCTCGCACGGTCCCTTCGAGGGCGAGTGCGATATCTTCGCAGGCTCACCAGCACGCGGATGTGGCGGAATTGGTAGACGCGCACGGTTCAGGTCCGTGTCTGAGAAATCAGGTGGAGGTTCGAGTCCTCTCATCCGCATCGCACGAAAGCCCTGCATTACAAAGGCTTTTTTAGGCGTTCCCTCTCAAAATAAGAGTACATTCTGTTGCCATTGCGCAACGTCGTACAATTTTCGGTACATCGTCGAGGCGAGACCTGCGGATCTCAGAGGCGATCGACCTGCAGATCGCGATCTCGACTTGAGCAGACCGGCGGATTCATCGTCTTCTATCGCTCGCACAAGAAGACCCCGACACGGACGACGGCGAGCGGCTCGACTTGCTCGCCGGGCAGCAAATCCCACCAGCGGTCCCGGGTCAGGATAGGGCCGCTGCCGCTCGATGGGCGATGTCCTTGGGTGTGTGAGCTTTTCCGTAGAGCAGATAGTCGATGATGAGTCCGTCGCAGACTGTGATGACCGCGCCGGCTCGCTTGTCGGCTTCGGGCTGGCCGGCGGCGGCGAGGTTTGCTGCTAGGGCCGCGCGGAACTCTTGCTGGTTTGCCGCGAGGGCGGCTTGTAGCTCGGAGTCCCGAGGAGCGAGGGTCACGGCTTCCAGCCATGCGTGAACCATCGGAGCGTTCTCTGAGAGGGCGGTGCTGAACAGAGTCATGCCCTCGACGAGTCGCTCCTGTGGCAATAGCCCGTCGCTACTGGCTGCCGCGATCAGCGGTGCGAGCCAACGCCGCCAGTTCGTCGAGATAGCGGCCAGCATAAGTCCTCTGGTGGAGTGGTAGTGGTAGCCGATCGAGCGGAGGTTGGCGTCGGCCTCTGCGGCGATGTCGCGGGCTGTGGTCGCGGCGTAACCCTGGCGTTGCAGGCAGGTAATCGCGGCCTCTAGCAGGCGGTTCTTGACGGAATCTGTAGGCATGTGGTATACGGATGTTTACATGCTTGTGTTCGATCGTGAAGGCTCAGGAGCGCCGCTTATGCTCCTGCATGGAACAAACAGCTCTCGCAGCATATGGAAGCCATTGCTGCCCCAGCTCCTTCAGCAGCGCGAGGTTCTCAGTGTGGACCTACCCGCGCACGGGCACTCGCCGCCAAGCTCCTTCGCGCCGCCCGGTTGGGCAGAAGAGGTGGCGGCGCTACTCGACGACCTCGGTCTTGAACGCGTCGCGGTCGTCGGCCATTCTTCGGGAGGATGGACCGCCCTTGAGCTCGCCAAGCTCGGGCGCGCCGATGCAGTCTTGGCGCTCACGCCAGCGGGCCTGTGGCGCAAGCATTCTCCTCCTATCACCGACGCGATCCTGATGGTCAACTGGCGCCTCGGCCAGATTTTCGGCGAGAACATCGCCACCAAGCCACTGCGTACGAGGATCGGGCGGCGAATGTCGCTGCGGCAAATATCCGCACATCCGCAAGATATTCCGACCGACGATGCCACGGAGATGGTGAGGACGGTACTCGCGTCCAAACACTTCCCCGAGCACTTCAAAGAGACCCGCCGACTGAGATTCACGGACGGTCAGCAGATAACCAGGGACATCCCCGTGCGCGTTGTATGGGGAGACAGGGATCGGATCGCCCGCGCTCGCACATCACGCTTTACCGATCAACTCCCCGAGCACGCGAGCGTAGAAACATGGCCCCGCTGCGGCCACATGCTCATGTGGGACGCCCCAACGCAAGTAGTGCAAGCAGCCGTCGCCCTACCGGCCAGCGAGCGCGGCGGCTACACGTAGTGGTCTAAAGAGGCCGCCCCCTGTTCCTCTGAACCGGCCTGCTGGTGCCGGCGCGGCGCGCCGGCCTGCTCGACCGCCAGGCCGGCAAACTCATCTAATGGCTCGTTGAGGCCAGAAGACCCCTGTCGGTCGCGCGCGACGCACTCGCCAGCTTCCTGTCCACGATGTCTGGCGCTCGGCTCCTCGGGGACTGGGCGGGGTTCGATGTTCCTCGGAGCCACACTAGCTCCCTGGGCCACCCGCGCAAACTGTCGCCTGCGTTCGAGTCAGCGGCCATCAGGGCCCCCGCCAGCCTGCAGATCGAGCTGGCGCTTCAGCTCGCGAGCGTTGCCGGGGGCGAACTGCTCGGAGTCGTTGTTGAAGTAGACGTAGATCTCTGCCTGCCGGCGCCAGTCGTTCAGTCGCGTGGCCCACTCGGCCAGCTCGCTCTCTGAGTAGTTGCCGCGCCGTCCGCGCGTCCCGTGGTGAAAGCGCACGAAGGACCAGTCGCTCGTCAGCTCATAGCTCTGAAACGGCCGCTCGGGATGATCGCCGACGACGAGGGCCACGCCGTGCTCGCGCAGGAGCTCATACACCGCCGGCACGAACCAGCTGGGATGACGGAACTCAAATGCGTGACGGCCCTCCGGCAGCTCCGCCAACGCCCCCGCCAGACGCTCCTCGTCTCGGTGAAAGGTCTCCGGCAGTTGCCACAGCACGGGCCCGAGGCGCCCGGCCTCCCTGAGCGGCTCGATCCGCTCGTAGAAGCGTGCTATGCCCTCGCTCATGTTCGCCAGACGCTTCACGTGCGTCAGGTAGCGACTGGCCTTGACCGCGAAGATGAACCCATCCGGCGTCTGCTCGACCCAGCGCGCGACCGCGTCGCGCTTGATCAGGCGATAGAACGTCGTATTGACCTCGACGGTTTCATACAGCTCGCTGTAGCGCTCCAGCCAGCTGCGTGCGGGCAGACCGGCCGGATAGATCCCACCTCGCCAGGAGGCGTAGTTCCATCCCGAGCAGCCGACGCGGACCGACTTCAGGGCGTGGTCTTTTGCCATCGGGATCCTCCTCGGGTTTGACGCGATCGCGTTTGTCTACCCGTACGGCGACCGTGAAGGCCCAAACCAGCGCCCTCAACGACTAGAGGGGCCGTCTGCGCTGAGCAGACGGCCCCTCATGAGCCGAGACCTCCGATGCTTGCTTTCAGTGTTCGCGGCGCTCGCGGCGCTGTACCACGACGATCGAGAATCCTGCCGCCATCAGGAGCAGGCCGCCACCGACAACCCAGGTCAGGTTGAGGCCGGTGAACGGGAGGGTGCTCGATTTCGCCGATTCCGCGGTGGGAGCGGTGCTGGTGCTCGGTTCCGCTGATTTACTCGCCGGGGAGCTGGATTCTTTCGACGGCGAGGTGCCGGTGCTTTCCTTGGGCTTGTTGGCTTCCTGGCCGTAGCCGGATTCTGAGCTTTTTTCAGCGGCGAGTGCTGTGCCCGGCCCGATCAGGGCCATCGCTACCAAGAGCACCACCGGAACGAGCGAGAACCGGCGCAGAATGCCTGCGGGTCCTCTCCTATTCGGCGCTGCGCCTACTGCCTGTGGCCTGCTCGAGGCCATGACATCGGTCCGAGTCATGCCAACCTCCCATTGGTGGTGTGTTGAGCGTTGTCGTGGCAAAGCGTTGTGTGTGGTTCGCCGTTTTCAGGCTGGAGCCTGCCTTCTAGGGTCCAAGGTCTATCAGCTACGCCGGTCGCAAGTGGTCCTCAGGCGGGCTGTTCCCCGCCCTCGGCAGCCTCAAACGTCCTCACGAAACCCCCACGCGGCCCTCGAGCGTGCCCTCGGCGAGGCGTCCGCGGAGCACCTTCTTGTCGAACTTGCCGACGCTCGTCTTGGGAATCTCGGCCACGAAGGCGAACTCGTCGGGCAGCCACCACTTGGCGACCTTTCCGCGCAGATGCTCGAGCAACTGCTGTGCATCGACGTCTGCCTGCTCGCGCAAAACCACACAGCAGAGCGGACGCTCGGCCCAGCGCTCGTCGGGCTTTGCGATGACCGCCGCCTCGATCACATCGGGATGGGACATCAGCTCGTTCTCCAGCTCCACCGATGAGATCCACTCCCCGCCCGACTTGATCACGTCCTTGGCACGGTCGGTGATCTGGACGAAGGCCTTCTCGTCGACCGCCGCGATGTCGCCCGTGCGCAGCCAGCCCGCGTCAAACTTCTCATGGTCCTCTTCGCGGAAGTAGCCCGCCGCAATCCACGGGCCGCGCACCTCGATCTCGCCGGTCGAGTTGCCATCCCATGGGACCTCCCCGCCATCGTCGTCGACGAGCCGCAGCTCGACCCACGGAAGCGGACGTCCCTGCTTGGCGCGGTCGTCCCAGTAGGCGTCGTCGTGCTCGCCCTCCCGCGGCCGGGCGTAGGTGGCCACGGGGCTCGTCTCGGTCATTCCCCAGGCTTGGAAGATGCGCACGTCGTGGCGCTCCTCGAAATCCTTGATCAGCTGGCGCGGGACGGCCGAGCCACCACAGGCTGCGTTCGTGAGCGAGGAGAGATCGAGCTCGGGATGCTCGTCGGCATAGCGCAGCAGGTCGTTGAAGATCGTGGGCACGCAGCCCATCAGAGTCGGGCGCTCCCCCGCGATCAGGCCGGCGAGCGCCTCGGCGCCGAGGAAGCGGTCGGGCAGGATCAGATCCGAGCCCGCCAGCGCCGCGCCGTAGGGGAGCCCCCACGCGTTCGCGTGGAACAACGGCACCACAGCGAGCACCCTGTCGGCGCGCGAGAGCGCACTCCCGTCCGCCATCAGCGTGGCCGAGGAGTGCAGGCTGATCGAGCGGTGTGAGTAGAGCACGCCCTTGGGGTTGCCGGTCGTGCCGCTCGTGTAACAGAGCGCAGCGGCCTGGCGCTCGTCCAGCTCGGGATAGTCAAAGCTCCCCTCGCCGGCTTCGGCCAGCAGCTCCTCGTAGCGCAGCGCCCCCGGCAGCGCCTCGGCGTCACCGCCGCCCATCACCACGTAGTGCTCGACGACCTCGAAGCTCGCAACGAGCGGCGCGAGCACCGGCACGAGCGAGTCGTCGACGAAGATCACCTTGTCCTCGGCGTGGTTGACGATGTATGTGAGCTGCTCGGCGAACAGGCGAACGTTCAGCGTGTGCAGGACCGCGCCGACACACGGCGCGCCCATGTACAGCTCGAAATGGCGCTGGTTGTTCCAGGCAAAGCTCGCCACGCGATCGCCCTGGCTCACCCCGAGGCGGCCGAGGACACGCGCCAGCCGATCGATCCGCTGCGTCAGCTCGGCGTGGCTGGCGCGGGCGACCGACCCGTCCGCCAGCAGCGTCACCAGCTCGGCCCCGTGGTTGTAGTCGCGCATGCGCCTGCGAATGTGGTTGAGGGTCAGCGGAAAGTCATCCTGCATCAGGCTCGCCAGCATCTCTGTCATCCCCTGGCCCCCTCTCGTGTAACCGGCTTGGCGAGCTCATCGTAGATGCCCCGGGTGCGTTGCGCGATGTCATCCCAGTCAAAGCTCAACACGTGCTCTGAGGCCTCTGTCACGAGCCTGTCGCACAGCGCCTCGTCGACCAGCAGGCGTTCGATCATCACACCGAGGTGCTCAGGGTCGCCGCCGTTGAAGCGCAGCCCGACGCGCTCGCCCACCGGGACCACCTCGCGCAGGCCTCCGGTGTCGGCGACGATACAAGGGCACCCGGAGGCCATCGCCTCGAGCGCCACGAGCCCGAACGGCTCATAGATAGAGGGGATCACGCACAGATCGGCGATGCGGTAGAGCGAGTGCAGCACGTCATCTCCGATCCATCCGACGAAGGTTCCGTGATCGCTCAGGCCGAGCCGCTTGGCCTGAGCCTTGAGCTCGGCCTCGTGGGTGCCGCTGCCCGCGACCAGGAAGCGCACGTTCCCCACGCGCTCGATCACGCCGGGGAGCGCCTCGAGGGCCAGCTGGAAGCCCTTCTCATAGACGAGCCTGCCCACCAGCAGCACCAGCTTCTCCGCGGGGGCGGCGAACTCGCGGCGCAGCGACTGTAGGTCACCGCTGGGCTGCAGTTCGCTCGGGTCGACGCCGTTGGGAATGACCGCCACTTGCCGCTCGTCGATGTCGAAGATGTCCGCCACGTGGCCGCGCATGTAGTAGGAGCACACGATCACGGCGTCGGCACGGCGCGCCATCCAGCGCTCGATCGAGTGGATGTGCGACTGCGGAGGATCTGCGACCCAGCCCTGGTGGCGACCATGCTCGGTGGCGTGGACGGTCGTCACGTAGGGGACCTCCAAGCGGTCAGCCAGCTGCTTGGAGGCTTGCGCCACTAGCCAGTCGTGCCCGTGGATGAGCCTGTAGTCGTGCTCCTGGGCGAGCGCCTCACCGGCGGCGAGCATGTCCTCGTTCATGCGCTTCACCCACGCCACGAAGCGGTCGAGCTCCAGCGGCCAGCGAGGCTCGCGCACGCGGTGAACCTGAACGCCTCCGATGTGCTCGGGTGCGGATCGCTCGAGCCCCGAGGCGCCCCCAAGACCGCGCGTCAGCACATCCACGCCCACCCCCTGACGAACGAGCGCCTCGGCGAGCTTGCGCACGTGACGCGCGAGGCCACCCTCGATCAACGGCGGATACTCCCACGAGAGGATCAGCACACGGTCGCTCATCCCGCAGACCCTATCTGCACGTGCGCAACAGCGGTGCTCGAGCTTCTGCATCTGTCGGCGTCGCGATCCGCTCGTCGCGCCGGCTCGAGCTGTGGGATCTTTGCGGCGTGAGCACTCCGCCTCCGCTGTTCTTCTTCGGCGCGATGTCGCCGTACTCTTGGCTCGCAGCCGAGCGGATCGCGGGGGTGCTCCCCGACGCACGCTGGCGCGTCGTCCTGGCGGGTGTGGTCTTCGATGCCCACGACCGCGTCTCGTGGGGTCTGACCCCGCGCAGAGCCGACGGCATGCTCGACTGCGAGCAGCGCGCCGCCGCTTACGGACTCGGGCCGATCAGCTGGCCCGCGCGATGGCCGACGAGCGATCTGCAGATAGCTCGAGCAATGCTCTTCGCCGAGCGGCGTGCGGCTTTGCAGACTCTGGCGCTCGCAGCCATGCGCATGGCCTTCCTAGAGGGGATCGACATCGCCGAGCGCGATGCGGTACTCGAGGCGGGGCGTCGCAGCGGACTCGACCCCGGAGCGCTCGAGTCTGGGCTTAAGGACCCCGAGATCAAGCGGATACTGCGCGAGCGCAACGACGAGGCGATCGCCGCGGGGGTGTTCGGCGTCCCCACCGTGCTCGTCGCAGAGGAGCTGTTCTGGGGCGATGACCGTCTCGCGGACGCCGCCGCGGCGTACGGCGCCGAACGCTAGGGACGAGTACAGGCTTCGGCGATTCCCCCAGCGGAGAGCTAGTCCAGCTCCAGCTCCAACTGACGTGGCGAGGGACGCAGCGGCTCAGCCGTCTGGCGAGGCCGTCCGCGCTTGACCCAATGCGCGATCACCTCGCGGCTGCGGCAGCTGTAGTAGTTGATACGTCGATCGGTGGGCTGTAGCGCAAGCCCTCCCGGCGCCGGTCCGGTGACCAACGCGTGGAAGCGCCGGCCTTTGTGGTCGACCTCGACGATGTCCCCGGTCTGGATGCCCTCCAGTCTCACTGTGCGCAGTACTCCAGCAGATCGCCCGCGAGACACCGCTTCTGTGCACGCGCCGCTGCGCTGCGCCCCGAGGGGCCGGCCCGTAGGCTTGCTCACGGTGCAGTGGCTCATTGACGGCATGAACGTGATCGGCACGCGTCCCGACGCCTGGTGGAGGGATCGCCACGGCGCCATGATCAGGCTCGTTGACATGCTCGAGCGCTGGGCCGCCGCCAGCGGCGCGGAGGTCACGGTCGTTTTCGAGCAGCCTCCTTCGCCGCCAATCCGCTCGACGGTGATCGCAGTGGCCCATGCGCCTCGGCCGCGTAAAGACTCCGCCGACGATGAGATCGTGCGGATCCTGACCGCGCTCGCGGAGCCGGGATCGGTTCGCGTGGTGACCTCGGACCTGTGGCTCGCCGACCGCGTTCACGCAGCGGGTGCGAGTGTCGAGCCGGCCGGTCCCTTTCGAGCGTTGATCGAAGAGGCGTGATCGTGGCGAGCACGCGCTATGCGCGCAGCGGCGAGGCGAGCATCGCCTACCAGGTCGTCGGCGAGGGACCGCTCGACCTGTTGTTCCTGCCGGGATGGATCTCGCAGATCGAGCAACTGTGGGAGGCCTCCGCGGTACGCCGTTTCCTCGAGCGCCTGGCCGTGTTCAACCGCTTGATCATGTTCGACCGCCGCGGGACCGGCCTCTCCGATCGAACGCTCGCGGAGCAGAGCCTGCAACAGGACGCGCTCGACGCGCTCGCCGTGCTCGACGCGGCGGGCAGCGAACGCGCGGCCCTGCTCACATATTCACTGGGCGGGTTGGTGGGGGCGCTGCTCGCGGCCGAGCATCCCCAGCGCGTTGGAGCGCTGATCATGTACTCATCCGTGGCGCGCACCTCGTGGGCTCCCGACTACGACTGGGCGATGCCGAGCGAGGAGCGTCGGGCGATGGGCGAACGGACCGCCGACGCCTGGGGCAGCAGCGAGAACCCGGCACTGCAGATGCTTGCACCATCGATGTCGGGCGACCTGGCTTTGGCCGAGTGGTTCGCGCGCATGCAGAGACTGGCGGCCAGCCCGGCCGAGGCGCGGGCGATCCTCGCGACGACCGTCGATCTCGATGTTCGCGACGCGTTGGCGCAGGTGCGGGTACCGACGCTCGTGATGCACCGCAGCGGTGACCGCAGCTGGGACATCCGCCACTCGCGGTATCTAGCCGAGCACATAGCCGGCGCGAGGCTGGTCGAGCTCGACGGCAGCGACTCCTTTCCGTTCGTGGGCGACAGCGACGCGATCGTCGAGGAGATCGAGGAGTTCCTCACAGGTGCGCGTCGCGGAGGCGAGTTGGCACGCGGATTGCTGACGGTGATGTTCACCGACATCGTCGCTGCGACCGCGCACGCGGCAAAGCTCGGCGACGGGCGCTGGCGCGACCGACTGGCCCAGCACGACCGCGAGGTTCGCGCCCAGCTCGCCCGCTTCGGCGGCCGCGAGGTGAAGACGGTGGGCGACGGCTTCTTGGCGACATTCGACGGACCACCGTCGCGTGCGCTTCGCTGCGCGCTTGCGATCACCGCGGCTTCGCGGGCGCTCGGCGTCGAGATCCGCATCGGTGTGCACACCGGGGAGTGCGAGCTGATCGGCGACGATGTCGGCGGGATGGCCGTACACATCGCCGCGCGGGTGAATGCGCTCGCGAGCGCCGGCGAGGTGCTCGTTTCGGGCACCGTCTACGGCACCGTGGTAGGCGGTCCGTTCACGTTCGAGGAGCGCGGATTCCACGAGCTCAAGGGCGTGCCCGGTCGCTGGCCGCTGTTCGCGCTGTGCAGCTGAGCGACGCCGCGCAGGGTCTCGGACCGCGTGGCCGCAGCCATCGGCCTCAAAGCTCGACACGCATCGCTACACGCGTAGCACCGGGCTCGGGCGAAGCCGCCGCATCGCGCCCGTCACGCACTTAAGTCCCTGCTTAAGCCCCTGCGTGCCTGACTTCGCCGGGGCTCTTCGTGGCCTTTTGCGGCCTTTTCGACCCCGCTTCGCAGTCGCTGCCACCGCGTCACCTGTTCAAGGCAATCGGGGTCACGACCGCCCTGAACAGGCGCGACGACAGTCTTGTCATGCCCCAATACCTGCGTGTTCATTATTTATGTCTCTCTTTCAGACCTGACGTGATGATCATCACTGCTTGGTCGAACAAACGTCCATAATCCGATTTTTGGACCTTGACAATGTACTCCGCACTCGGCTAGACATGTCCTTGCTCAGGTCTGGGCCTTTCGGAGGGGCAACATGAGTTAATTTCGGAGCCCGCGTGAGTCCGATCCATTTCGAGCTGGAGGCGGAGTCATGGGGCTTGGGTTGCTGTCGCGGCGTGCGTGTGGGCTGATCTTGGTAGGTGTTATGGGGGTGCTGGGGGGTGTGTCGAGCGCGTTCGCCGCCCGGGCGTATGAAGCTCCGGCTGTGCGTGAAGCGATCTCCCATGAGCTGCTTCAGGAACCTGGCCCGGCGGTTGTCTCGAAGGGTGGCTCGGGCGGCAGCAGCGAACCAGGGGCGCCTGCAGGTGGGACGTTGGTCTCTAAGCTCTCGACGGCGTACTCGGATACGTGGCGGGTGGTTCACCGTCCGATGGTGACGCGGATGTTTGCGACTCCGGTGAACTATCGGGGTAGCGACGGAGCGTGGCATGCGATCAGCAACCATCTCGTGCCGACGTCTCTCGGGAGCTATCAGAATGAAGCGAACAGCTTTTCGCTGCTGATACCGACTTCTTTGTCTGATGGTGTTTCGGTTAGCTCGCCGGGGGGGTCGGTGACGTTCGCGCTGGATGGTGCGCGCGAGGTGATGCCGAGTGTCTCTGGCGATCAGGCGGTCTACCGTGAAGCGCTCGTCTCGACCGACTTTGAATACCTGTCGGGGTCAAACGGGGTGCAGGAGACGGCTACGTTGAAGGACTCTTCGGCCCCTTCGGAGCTGCGCTTCGCATTGTCGGCGTCTGCGGGCTTGCAGCCGCGCCGCCAGACGGATGGGACGGTGCAACTGGTCGATGGGCAGGGAAAGGTGTGGTTTCGGATTCCCGCCCCGCTGGCGTACCGTCCGAGTGCGGGTCCCGGGACGGGCCGTGTCCTTCCGAGCTCGCTGTCGTCTTCGGGTTCTGGCTGGGTTCTTTCTATCGACACGAGCGCTGGCTGGCTGCGGGAAATGCTCGGGTCCGGTGCGGTGGCGGTCGATCCGACGATCGAAGAAACCGGATCGCAGGCTTGCACGCTTGCCGCGGAAGCGCCGACCACGAGCTACTGCGCCTCTTCCACGCTGCAGGTTGGCTATGACGGCACCCACCAGGAGCACCATGGGCTGTTGAAGTTCAACCTCGGCGAACTGCCTGTGGGTGCCCAGGTCTTCTATGCAAAGCTTGGTTTGTATGTGCAGTCGCACAGCACGAGCAGCTCGAAGGCGGTTGGTGTGTACCGCGTGACGAAGCCGTGGACGACGAGCGCGACCTGGGAAACCTATGACGGCACGCACGCCTGGACCGCTAAAGGGGGGGACTACGCCAACCCGGTCAGCAACTCTGATGCGTCGGTGAACCCTTCGGTCGGGTCGGCGACGGGCTGGTCCTACTGGTATCCCACGCGGATGGTGCAGGAGTGGGCGAATACTGCTAATGCCCCGGAAAACAGCGAAACCAAAGAACAGGAAGGCTACGCCAACGAAGGCCTGATCGTGAAGGACCAGACGGACAGCCAGACGAGCAATCTGCTGACGTTTGCCTCGCCGAGCGCAGCGAGCGACAAACCGTATCTCGAAGTCGAGTACGAGCCGCGTGGCTTTGGGTCCTCGACGCAGTACACCCAGCTCAACACCCCGCTGACCGACAAGCTGATGATGAGCGTCAACGCCGCGAGCGGCAACCTGATGCTCCAAAGCCAGGATCTCCACACGAACGGCACCAACGGCCTGGGCTACTCCACCACGACGACGTTCAACGATCTGAACTCCGCGGTGATGGACGACGGGCGCTGGCAGGACTCAAACCGCTCCGATGTTGAAGAACTCCCCGACGGGTCGGTCCTCTTCTACGACCCATCAGGGGCGTTCTACACGTTCCGCAAGAACGCCGACGGCACCTATGTCACGCCGCCAGGGCTCAAGGCGACATATTGCACCTCCGGTCACGCCCCATGCGGCACCCTTCCCGAAGGGACGGGATCGCGCCTGATCTATAACCAGAGCCAGAGCCATATCGACTACAACACCTCCGGTGAAGTCATCGACACGGAAGATCGCTACAAAAATAAGCTGACGGCGAGCTACAAAGAAGGCATTGAAGCGATCTCCTCATGGACAGACACCCAAAGCCGCAAATTTGAAAACTCTGTCCTTTCGAGCAGTCCGAGCTTCTACACCGAAATCAAGGATGTTGCGGGCTCCCGAAACATCAAATATGGCTATGAAGGCGAAGGTACGAGCGCGCAGCTGACGAGCTACACCGACGCGAACGGCAAAACCACCAAATACCAGTACGAACACTACGACCTGACGAAGATCACCACACCAAAGGGCAACGTGGTCAAGCTCGCCTACGACGAACAGCACAGGATCAAAGAAATCATCAGGACGACGAACAGCGAACACACGACCGGACCGACAACAAAGTTCACGTATTACGGGATTGGGTCCGCGCCGGCCCCATGCACCTCAAAGCAGCAAGGGACCGTCGTCAAGGATGCTGATTGGGCGGCCGCCAAAGCGCATGAAACCCTGTACTGCGCCAACGTCCTCGATGAGGTCGAACAGACTGTCGACGCGAACGGCAACGTGACGACCGCGACGTACAACCCCTTCGGTAGCCAGGCGAGCAGTACGGGTGCGGCGCCGGGCAGCGGCGAAAGCGGTGGCACCATCAACCATGTCTACGGCGAAGCCGGCCAAAACCTGATGTGCAGCGTCCAAGGTGCGTCGGGGGCGGAAAGCAAATGTCCCTCGACACCAAACAAATCGGCGCTTGTGACGACCTACGGGTACGCGGACAAAGCTAACCCGTACTCGAGTACGGAAACGGCCGGCCCGGAGGGCAACGAACAGTATGCCTGTTACAACAAAGGCGAACCGAAAGAAAGCAAAGGGCCGGCCTGCCCTACCGCCGAAGCTGGTGCGCCAGCGGGCAGCTTGCAAAACATCAACGATCAGCTGTCTTCTGAAAAGGAACTCAAATTCGGGCACAACGCCAACGGCACCATCAAGAGCTCGACAGATGCTGACGGGCACACCACCGAATACGCCTACGACGAACACGGCAACCTCAAGGAAATCAAACCCCCGGTGCCCTTGGCCGCCACAACGATCAAAGTCGACGCCGACAGCCGACCTGAAGTCATCACCGACGGCACCGGACACAAAGAGACGCTCACCTACGACAAACTCGACCGCGTCACAAAGATCGAATACGGCGGAACTGGCACGGCGCGTACCGTGAAATTCGAATACGACGCCGACGGCAACATCCTCAAGCGCGAAGACAGCACCGAAACCGTCAAATACTCCGTGGATTCGCTTAACCGGCTTACAAAGGAAGAACTATCCAACGGCGTCACCCACAGCTACGAATATGACGCCGCGTCGAACATGACGGCGTTCACTGACGGTGGCGGAACCACCAAATACAAATACAACGGGCTCAACGAGCTTGAATCCATGACCGAGCCCGAAAGCGCCGGCACCGACAGCTTCACCTACGACAACGCCCAGCACCTCACAAAAATCACCTACCCATCTAAAGTCACCGAGAACTACAAACTCGAACCTGCCACCGGCCGACCAGAAAAAATCACGCCGGAAGGCACCACCGGCACGACCGTACCGACACTGAGCTACACATACAAGACGGCGGTCGGGGAAAACGACGCTAGTCTCATACAGTCCCTCAGCGAATCTGGTGGCAACACGACCAGCTACGCCTACGACGCTCTCAACCGGCTGACGAAGGCCCTCACCACCGGCACGAGCAACGCGTCGTTCTACAAGTTCAAGCTCGACGGCGCCGGCAACCGCACCGAACAAAAGGTCAACCTGAGCAAAGCCGAAGAAACCGGATCGGAAGCGACCTACTACGCCTACAACGCCGCTAACGAGCTAGAATGCCGCCAAACCGTGGTAACTCCGTGCTCAAAAAGCTCGTCCACCGAACTCTCCGGCTACGAATACGACAAAGCCGGTGAGGAGACCGCGATCACCCCGAAGAGCGACACCAGCGGCACCACCTTCGCCTACAACGCCGCAAGCCAGCTCTCGACGCTCACCCCATCCAGCGAAAGCGCCTACTCTTTCATTTACGGCGGAACCGGCCAAGACGACCTCCGAACACGAGGATCATCCAACGAAGTCGGCAACAGCCTCCTCGGCGTAACCCACGAAAACAACAACGGCAGCGTCAGCGCCTTCGAGCGCACACCCACCGGGCTACTCATCGACATCCGCGGACCCTCAGGCAACTACAACCCCCTCTACGACGCGCAAGGCGACGTCATCGCGCTCGTGAACTCCAGCGGCAAAGTCGAACGCACCTTCCGCTACGGACCCTACGGCGAAAACATCAAAAGCGAAGGCACCCAAACAATCCCATACCCCTTCGGCTACAAGGGCGGCTACCGCATGCCCGGCGGAAACACAGGCAAAGGCAACATCCCCAACAGCCTTCTCCATTACGGTGCCCGCTACTACGACCCCACCACCGGACGCTGGACCCAACAAGACCCGCTTCACCGGCCGGCGAGCGCCACCGAAGGCGATAGATATCTCTATGCCGGGAACGATGCGATCAACCTTAGTGATCCAACCGGGAGGTGCGGCTTCCCCGTGGGCTGTGTCGAAGCGGGCGTGGAATATGTTGGCAGCCAAGCCGAGGACAGTATTGACAAGTTCGAATATGTCGCGGAATACTACGTCGAACATGTGGAATCATGCGTAAAGGTTGGGCAACTCCCGGTCGGCACATCGGATTGTTATGAAAATCCTCCATCTCCTCCATTTAGCGAGCCGCCTGTGTTCCCATAGGCGCCCCAGCACTGCGTGACGGTACACTGAAGCACCGATGCGCGACCCGTGCCGACAGGAGTTGGAAACTACAGGCGCACGCACGCGAGTCTGGGGTAATGGATGACGAGTGCTGGTAATGCGCGCGGACGGCGTGGCCTCGCTGGGAAATCTGCGGCGCTCGTAGCGTTGGCGCTCTCGCTGCTGTTCGTTGTGGCGTTGGGCGTCGGGCTTGCTCGCAGGCTCGAAGGTCAGCCCAAGCCGCACGTAGCGACGCTCTTGGGAGAGATGGCGTTTGTGGTGTTCTTGAGTTGGGGCGCCACGGTTCTAGGTAAGCGGGAACGGTTGCCCTCGACGGTCCGGGGAAGCTCATATTTGTCGGGCATATGCGCCGTCGCTCTGACGGCAGTCATGATCTCTATTGTATTCTCGCGGATCGACGGTAGTAAGGCACCATCCGGCGGAGTTGTGGTCATTCTCGGCCCAGTCTGGGCGGTCGTCCTATTGATCACGGTCGCCTTGTGGCGCCGGGGAATAGTCGAAGAGCCGCACGCAGACCGTCGCGACTCGGTGTCGACGCTGGGGCGCGTAGGATCGGTCGTGGTTGGAACAATTGGGTTTATCGGGGCGTGTGCGGTCATGAATGGCGTAATACTTCGAATAGAGGGGCACCAGAAGCCCGGCGCATTGGTAATATTGTTTGAGGGTGCAGTGGTTGTCCTGCTCGCACTAGCCTCGAAAAGGCTGTGGCAAGGTCGAAGCGCAGAGCTGGAGGGTTGAACGCTGCGATGTCGCAAAGAGGATCTACCGCTGCGCGGGGAGGCGCCGCCTTCTGGTTGTATGGTTATGGGTGGTCACGGGCGGGCAAGTCAGCGGAAATGACCTCGTTTTCCCGCGCCACGTTTTTTGTGTCCCAAACGTGATTCGCCGCACGATCCGTCTGGTTTGTCGGCGGGCGCGAATTGGCCTACCAAGAACTTGCTGCTCGACTCGAATGACCGGCTCGGCCGAGTTCGGCTCGATGACCGGCTCGACCATCTGGGCGATACGTTCGATGTCGTACTTCCCCCGCTTCGAAAACGACTGCCGCTCGGATAGCCGAGCGGGCATGCGATAGATGGCCCCGCCGAATCGCCGAATGTGCGACTCGACGGCGTGACTATTGCGCTTGAAGTGGAGCGCTCGCCTACGATAGTCTGGTCGGATCTCCGTGTCGGCCACCATCGGACTCAGCAACGCACTTGCTGCGGTGGCGCTCGTCGTCTCACTGATGAGTGCTACTGCTGGATATTACTTCGGGCGCCGGCAATCAGTTACGGCGCGTCAGGCAAATCAGATGCCTGTGTTGGTGGATCTCTTTCGAGAGCATAGGTCAGAGGCGCTAGCGAAGACACGCGAAATTCGTGCGTACCTTTCCCGATGACCGGTTTAATCTGGATCAGGGTTTGGTCGGGCTGCCCGCCGACATGCAGGTACCTGTGCGGGAGCTCATGTGGTTTTACGACAACCTTGGAGCGCTGGTTTCACACGACATTATCGACCTTGAGCCGGTTGCTGGGTATCTCGGTGGCTCAGTAGTGGGCTGTTGGGCCAAGCTCGAGCCGCTGATAGCCGGGGAGCGAGATAAGCGGCGGCGCGGCGCGGATACCGATCCCGATCGCTGGCAGGAGTACTTTCAAAACCTAGATGTCCTCCTGCGCGAACACGGCCCCGAGCAAGCGCGCCGGGATCTAAGGCTTTGGCGCTTGTAACAGCAAGAAGTCGTCCGCTACCGCTTGGGCGACACCGTGTACGTTGTCGCATTTTGCTCTTGACAGGCCCGCGCTCGCAGATGCACAGTAGATGCCATGTCACACGAGCAAGTGCCCGATCCAACAGCTCCAACAGCGAAACCACACCTGCGAGCATCCACTCCGCCCAATCCCCGGTTTTGGGAGGAGCGCGGACCGGCATCGCGTGAAGAGATAGCGGTCCTGTCGGCGATGGTAATCGCGATGGCTGCCCGCAACTGGATGGAGGACCTGCATGTCACCGGCGCTTTCTCCGACGCTCAAGCGCCAGCCCTGAACCGCCGCGTACGCGACCGCACCTACACGGTAGAGCTGGCCCTCCTGCGTACTGATCGCAGTAACCCCGACCACGCATTGGTGGAGCTGCTGGAAGGACAAGCCAGGATCGATGACCCTGGCCTCAACGTGGCGGACGGCATCGATCTCAGCGGTACGCGGTGCCGTCAGAGGGGCGGTACGTGATTTCGCTCAAGCTGAACACATTGCACTATCCACCGCCCACCAACTCGAGGAAGCGGCAGGGGCCGGAGCGACCGATGCCTTCGGCTATTTGCAGACCATCGACCAACCAGAATCGGTCAAAGCGGTCAGCGTCCTGGCCCGCATGATCCCCGGCTATTGGGAGCTACCAACACGCCTCGCCTGATCGGCCCCGGACCCCCGTAAGCGACGAACCACGTAGGGCGGTCATCGACATTTTTGGAAGCTAACAGCGAGGACGCCGCCAGAAACGCGCGCGTCTCCGATTGTTGGGGCCAGTGGAAGTCTGGGCTTCGACAGCCTCAACTCGAATAACACGCTGCCCGGCTGCAAGTCGCGCGTTGCCCCTTCAGCGGTTGTGCGGTTGGCTGCCTGAACGCTTCTCGCTTGCAAACCCGGCTCAGAACCGAGTCGGTCCTCGCGGTCCTCGCGGACTCTTCGAATCAAAGGCCACGGGGATTTCGAGATGCGAACTCGCGCCATCTAGCTTGGCCTCAGAGCCAACAGCATTTCAATCAACCGCCGGACCCGCTCCTCATGCCCCGGGCACGCCGAAGGCCCAGCCCCCTCTCGGGGAACCGGGCCGGTTCGTCCTTCGTCAAAATGGTCGGGGCGAGAGGATTTGAACCTCCGACCCCCTGCTCCCAAAGCAGGTGCGCTACCAGGCTGCGCCACGCCCCGTACAGCTAAGGGTAGCCCTCTAGGCAGCGTGGGCGCGTTCGAGCAGCGTTGATAGCGTGCGCGGAGGCCATGGCTGACGTGCAACCGCTGCGTGCCCTGCACTACGACCCCTCGGTCACGGGGCCGCTGGCGGACGTGGTGGCGCCCCCCTATGACGTGATCGACGCCGGCCAGCGGGCGGCTCTGCTGGAACGCTCGCCGTTCAACGTGGTGGCGATCGACCTGCCGCAGGGCGAGCCCGACCGGTATGCGTCGGCGGGTCAGCTGTTCGAGAGCTGGCAGCTGCAGGGCGCGCTCGTGCGCGACCCCGCGCCGGCGCTGTGGGCGCACACCCAGCACTACACCGGTCCCGATGAACGATCGCGTATCCGGCGGGGCTTCTTCTGCCGGGTGCGGATCGAGCCCTACGGCCCGGGACGGGTGCGCCCGCACGAGCGCACGCACCCGGGCCCCAAGGAGGATCGGCTGCGCCTGACCAGGGCGACGCGGGCCAACCTCTCGCCGATCTTCTCGCTGTTCTCAGACCCGGCGGGCGCGGCCTGGGAGGCGCTTGCGCCGGTCACCCGCGAGTCGCCTTGGGGAGAGGTCAACGACGCCGACGGAACGGTGCACCGCGTGTGGCGGGTCGCCGACCCGGCGGCGATCGCGGCGGTGCAGGCGGCCACGAGCGATACCGAGCTGCTGATCGCCGACGGGCACCACCGCTACGAGACGATGCAGGCTTATGCCGATGAGCTGGGCGGCGAGGGAGAGCACCGCTACGTGCTGATGTGCCTGGTCGCGCTGGAGGACCCGGGGCTGACGGTGTTCCCGACCCACCGCCTGATCGGCGGCCTTGACGCGCAGCGCCGCGAGACGCTCGAGCAGGCACTCGAGCGTGACTTCGAGATCAGCGAGGTATCCGTCGAGCAGCTCGCGCCGCCGGCTGGCGAGGGCCCGCTGCAGCTGGGCTACATCGCTGGAGGTGGCGCGCTCGTGCGCCGGCTGACGCTCAAGGACCAGGCGATCGCCGACGCGGCGCTGGCCGGACGCTCGGATGCCTACAGGCACCTGGACACTGGCGTTCTGGAGACACTGGTTCTCAAGAACGCGCTCGGTCTAAGCGACGAGGACATCGCGCACTTCAACGGGCTCTTCTATGCACGCGACACCGACGAGGCGCTCGCGATGGTCGCCTCTGGCGACTACGACGCTGCGTTCCTGATGCGCCCGACGCCGGTCGAGCAGGTTCGCGCGGTGGCGGGCGCCGGGGAGAACATGCCGCCCAAGTCGACCTACTTCTTTCCCAAGCTGCTGACGGGGCTGCTGTTCAACCCGCTCTCCTAGCGTGGGCGGGGATATGATCCATTCAGGGGCAAAGCGGAGCGACCGGAAGGGACCCAGATGAACGACACCCAAGCGCTGACACGGATGAAAGCCACTGCACGCCGCGAGGCGGGCGCCTTCAAGCACACGGTTCAGGTCCGCGACCACCAGATCACAGTCGATGAGCCTGCACTGATCGGCGGCGACGACGCCGGCCCCGATCCGCGCGAGCTGCTGGCGGTCAGCCTGGCGTCGTGTACGGCGATCACGATGGAGATGTACGCCGCCCGCAAGGGCTGGGACATCGGCCATGTGGAGGTCGACGTCGAGTACAGCCCCGCGGAGCGCGGCTGTCCCACCAAGTTCCAGCTCGTGATGCGCCTGCCCGACGACCTCCCCGAGGACCAGGTCGAGAAGCTCCGCGTGATCGCAGCCAAGTGCCCTGTCCATCGCGCGCTCGATGGCGAGGTCATGTTCCAGGAGCGCATTGAGCGCGTTCACCTGGCCGCCTGAGTCACCTTCCGCCGGCGGCCAGCAGAGCCCGCCGGCAGATCAGATCGCTGCTGCGGTTCTCGTGCCGTTGTTCGTCCAGGCCCCGGCCGCAGAGCCCCATGTGGTGCTCACGCGCAGGCGCGCAGATCTACGCCGCCACGCCGGCGAGATCTCATTCCCGGGCGGCCGGCGCGATCCCGAGGACGCAGACCTGGCCACGACTGCGCTGCGTGAGGCCGAGGAGGAGATCGGGCTCGAGCGCGAGCACGCGCGGCTGCTCGGCGAGCTGCCCCCCACCTCCACGCTGGCCACCAACTACGTGATCCACCCGTTCGTCGCCTCGATTCCGACCGGGCTGATCTGGCGCCCATCGGCGCGCGAGGTCGACGCGGTGCTCGAGCTGGGATTGAGCGCGGTGCGCGCAGGCAGGACGCGCACGCAGATGACGCGTCGCGGGATCACCTTCGAGACGGACGCGTTCGCCGTCGCGGAGCATCTCATCTGGGGCGCAACCGCCCGCATCCTCGAGCACCTGCTCGAGCGCCTGGCGGACGGCGGCTTCGAGGGCTTCGACGGGCGCCTCGCGCCCGCCTAGCTCCTCCCGCTTGCTGAGTCTCCTGCGGTTGCTGCGTCCTGTGGCTCGCTGCGGCGCCCCTGTTGCGTCCCTAGCTCGTCGGCTGGGGCACGATCCGGATGTAGGGGCGGGGCTCCTCCCAGCCATCGGGGTAGGCCTCTTTGGCCTGGTCGTTTGAGACGGAGCCGGCGATGATGACCTTCTCTCCCGGGTGCCAGTTGACCGGCGTGGCGACCTTGTGCTTGGCGGTGAGCTGCAGCGAGTCGATCACGCGCAGGACCTCGTCGAAGTTGCGCCCGGTGGTCATCGGGTAGATCAGGATCAGCTTGACCATCTTGTCGGGTCCGATCACGAACACGTTGCGGACCGTTTGGTTGTCGGCGGGCGTGCGCGCGCCGGCCTCGCCGGAGGTGTCGGCGGGCAGCATTCCGTAGAGCTTTGAGACGTTGAAGTCGGCGTCGCTGATGATCGGGTAGTTGGGCGCGGTGCCCTGTGTCTCCTCGATGTCCTTGGCCCACTCCTCGTGGTTGCCGAGAGCGTCGACGGAGAGGCCGATGATCTTCACGTTGCGGGCGTCGAACTCGGGCTTGGCGTTGGCCATGTAGCCCAGCTCGGTTGTGCAGACCGGGGTGAAGTCCTTCGGGTGCGAGAACAGCACCGCCCAGGAGTCGCCGATCCAGTCGTGAAATTTGATGCGGCCCTCGGTGGTGTCGGCCTCGAAGTCTGGTGCTTCATCGCCAAGATGCAGAGCCATGTGTGTTCCTTTCTGGGTGTAGAGCCGCCTCCGGACCCAAACGGGAATAGCACCGTGTGCTGAATCCTGATCGGCTTTACGGGGATTACCTTCAGGATAGCGCGACCGCTCGCTCAGCGCGGGGCTCCGCAAGCGCTCAGAGAGAGTTCGCTCTAGCTACTACCGGGGGTCCAGCCGGACAGGCCGCTCCAGGCGCCGCGCACCTGCGAGTCGAGCGCATCGGGGGAGCTGACGGCGCGCGGCCACAGCCCGCCCAGCACCATCGCCAGCGAGCCCAGCAGGGCGAGCCAACAGCCCTCTCGCAGTGATAGCGAAACGAGCGCGCCGGCGGGCGTGGGCGGGTGCACCATGCGGTAGATCACGCAGACCGCGGCGAGCGAGCCGAGGACTACGACCGAGGCGCCTGCTCCAGCGGGCATGGTGACGCCGGAGCGGGCCAGCGGCAGGAGCGCATCGAGCATCGCAAGGCCTGCGAGCACGAGCAGGACGACGTTGATCACATGCAGCGCCTGGTGGCCGCTGAGCGCCCCGAACTGCTGACCGGCGAGGCTGCTGAGGTCTGCGTGCCAGGCGCCCATCATCGCTTGCAACGTTGCGTTGCCGAACTGCGAGGCGGCCTGCGCGCCGAGCTGCTGGGTGAGAGCGATTCCAGCGCTGGTGAAGCTGACTCCATACCAGGGCAGGAACACCGAGACAGCGAGCACGACAGCGCCGAGCGCCGAGACCGCGAGGCCGTATCGGGAGCGATCGCCGGACATCGTGGGGCCTCATCGGCGCGAGCGCCGCAGAGCTTGATACAGGCGTCACGAGGATGCGCGCGTGAGCAGGCCCTCGATCGCGGCGCGAGCCTCCTCCAGCCAGCTGCGGAGCGCGTCCGGGTCGGCGGTGAGGATCGCGCAGGGAATGACGCTGCGCTCGGTGATCGCGCGCACCGTGCGCTCCCCCTCCCCCAGCAGCTCCTCGCCGACGCGCTCGCCGCGGGCCTCGTAGAGGAAGCCCCGCACGGTGGTGTCGATGGCCTGCGTCAGGAACAGCTCCAGGCGCGTGGTGTAGAGGGCGCGTAGCTCGCCCGGCGTGCCTGTTGCGGAGCCGAGCATCCAGCACAGGATCGTGACGCTGTCGAGCGCGCCTCGCAATGTGGCGAGGCGGTCGGGGGTCCCGATCCAGCACTCGGCTCCAGCCTGCTCGATCGCGCCGCGGCGCTCCTGCGTGCGCGTGCTGATGCGAACGGCGTGTCCGTCGCCGACCAGCAGCGCGGCCAGATGCCGGCCCCTGCAGCCCCCACCGACGATCATCACTCGCGCCACAGCGGCGGATCTTACGCGCCACCCGCGCGGCCACCGGCGCAGCGACCGTGCGTCCACCGGCGCGCGCATGATGGCTCGACTACCATGCGCAGCCCCGATGATCGAGCAATCGCCAGTGACGATGGAGAAGATCGTGGCGCTGTGCAAGCGGCGCGGTTTCGTGTTCCCCTCATCGGAGATCTACGGCGGGGTCGGCTCGACCTATGACTTCGGCCACTACGGGGTGCTGCTGAAGGGCAACGTCAAGGGCGAGTGGTGGCGGGCGATGCTGCAGGAACGCGACGACATAGTGGCGATCGACTCGGCGATCCTGCAGCACCCGCGCGTGTGGGAGGCCTCGGGTCATCTGGCGGGCTTCACCGACCCGCTGGTGGACTGTCGCACCTGCGGCCAGCGCTTCCGCGCGGATCATCTCTCCGACCTGCAGTGCGGGCGCAAACCCTCGAAGCACCCGGGCGAAACCGACGAGTGTGACCTCACCGAGGCACGCGACTTCAACCTCATGTTCGAGACCACGATCGGCCCTGTGAAGGAGTCCGGCTCGACCGCATACCTGCGTCCCGAGACGGCGCAGGGGATCTTCATCAACTTCAAGAACGTGCTGCAGTTCTCGCGCAAGAAGCCGCCGTTCGGTATCGCTCAGGTGGGCAAGTCGTTCCGCAACGAGATAACGCCGGGGAACTTCATCTTCAGGACGCGCGAGTTCGAGCAGATGGAGATGGAGTTCTTCGTGGCGCCGGGCGAAGCGCAGCATTGGTTCGAGCACTGGCTCGCAGAGCGCGAACGCTGGTATCTGGAGCTGGGGATCCGCGCCGACCACCTGCGTCTGCGCGCGCACGACGCAGACGAGCTCTCCCACTACTCCTCGGCCACCAGCGACGTGGAGTACCTGTTCCCGTCCACCGTCGCCGACGGCGGAGCCCGCTGGTCCGAGCTCGAGGGGATCGCCAACCGCGGCGACTTCGACCTGTCCCGCCACACGGAGTTCTCAGGACAGAAGCTCGAGTACTTCGACCAGGCAAGCGGCGAGCGCTACGTGCCCCACGTGATCGAGCCGGCGGCCGGAGCGGACCGGGCCACGCTGGCGTTCTTGGTGGACTCATACGACGAGGAAGTGGTCGAGCGCGAGGGCACGGGCGCGGGCGAGATGCGCACGGTGCTGCGACTGCACCCGCGCCTGGCTCCGGTGAAGGCGGCGGTGCTTCCGCTGGTGAACAAGGACGGCCAGCCCGAGCTGGCCCACGAGGTCCAGCGTGCGCTGCGCGTGCGCGTGCAGTCGGAGTACGACGACGGCGGCGCGATCGGCAAGCGCTACCGCCGCCAGGATGAGATCGGCACGCCGTTCTGCTTGACGATCGACCATCAGAGCGTCGAGGACGGCACGTTGACGTTGCGCGATCGCGATTCGCTGGCCCAGGAGCGGCTGCCGATCGAGGGCATAGCGGAGGAGATAGAGAGGCGCGTGAACGCGCCTTGGAAGACACCCAAGCAAGTAGCTTGAGAGGAGCGGGATGGATTTCGACCTGACCGACGAGCAGCGCATGATCAAGCAGACCGCGCGTGAGTTCACCGACAAAGAGGTGATCGAGCGGACCAGAGAAAACGCGCGCAACCACCATTTCGATCTGGAGTTGGTGAAAATGATCGCCGCCCAGGGCTATCTCGGCGCGATCGTGCCGCAGGAGTACGGCGGCGCGGGCCTGGACTACCTCAGCTATGGGCTGATCGTGGAGGAGATCGGTCGCGGTGACTCGGCGATCCGCACGGTGATCTCGGTTCAGACCTCGCTGGTGTGCTCGGCGATCCTCAAGTGGGGCAGCGAGGAGCAGAAGCAGACATACCTGCCGAAGCTCTGCTCGGGCGAGTGGCTGGGATGCTTCGGGCTGACCGAGCCGGACACGGGCTCAGACGCGGCCAACCAGCGCACGCGCGCGAAGAAGACGGACACGGGCTGGGTGATCAACGGCGCGAAGATGTGGATCTCGATGGGCAACTACGCGAAGGTCGCGCTGATCTTCGCCCAGACCGACCCCGAGCTGGGCTACAAGGGGCTGGCGTGCTTCCTGGTGGACACCGACCAGCCGGGATACAAAGCGCAGACGATCGAGCACAAGATGGGGCTGCACGCCTCCGACACCGCCTCGATCGCGCTCGAAGACGTGGAGGTCTCAGACGAGCAGATGCTGGGTACCATCGGCGATGGCTTCAAAGTGGCGATGTCGGCGCTTGACTCGGGGCGCTATTCGGTGGCGGCGGGCTGCGTGGGGATCTGCCAGGGCTGCGTGGAGGAGTCGGTCAAGTACGCCAAGGAGCGCGAACAGTTCGGCCGTCCGATCGCGAGCTTCCAGCTCGTGCAGGCGATGATCGCGGACATGGTGCTGAAGACCGACGCGTCGCGGATGCTCGTGTGGCGCGCGGGCTTCCTCAAGGACAAGGGTCGCCCCAACACGCTGGAGACCTCGGTCGCAAAGCTCCATGCGACAGAGGCGTCGCTGGAGTGCGCGAACCTCGCGATCCAGGTCCACGGCGGAGCGGGCTACGTGGATGATCACCCGGTCGAGCGCTACTTCCGAGACGCTCGTGTGACGACGCTCTACGAGGGCACCTCGCAGATCCAGAAACTGATCATCGGTCGCGAAATGACGGGGATCGGCGCACTGGTCCCCGCCTAGGCGGGGACCCTCGCGAACGAAGAGATGTCCGGACCGCAGCGTGTCGAGCAGGATGAAGAGGCCGGCACGGCCGGCCGAGCGGGCCGCGCAGCGAGCGTCATCGGTGTGTTGGGAGCCGGCACGATGGGTGCCGGCATCGCCCAGCTGGCGTGCCGTTCCGGGGCGCGCACGTTGCTGTATGACCCGATCGCAGACGCGTTGCGCGGCGGCGTGGAGAAGGTGCAGGGTGGCCTCGAGAAAGAAGCGGCGCGCGGGCGCGTGAGCGCCGAGGAGCTGGCTGGCGCCGCTGAGCGCCTGCAGGCGGTCGATGACCTGCAGGCGCTCGCGCCGTGCGAGCTGGTGATCGAGGCGGTGCCTGAGCGCCTGGAGCTGAAGCACGACCTCTTCGGCCGCCTGTCTGAGATCGTGAGCGAGGAGTGCGTGCTGGCGAGCAACACCTCGTCGCTGCTGGTGACCGCGATCGCGGCTGCGGCGAGCAGGCCCGAGCGGGTGGTGGGGATGCACTTCTTCAACCCCGCGCCGGTGATGGCGCTGCTCGAGGTGGTCGCGGGCGAGCAGTCCTGCGAGCAGGCGCTCGCGCTCGCTCAGGCGACGGGGGAGGCGATGGGCAAGACGGTGATCCGCGCGAGCGACGGACCGGGCTTCCTGGTCAACCGCTGCAACCGGCCGTTCGGCCTGGAGGCGCTGCGCATGCTGCAGGAGCGCATCGCGGACATCGAGACGATCGATCGGATCTGCCGTATGGCGGGCGGCTTTCGGATGGGGCCGTTCGAGCTGATGGACCTGGTGGGCGTGGACGTGGGCTTTGAGATCTCCAAGAGCTTCTTCGCGCAGAGCTTCGGCGAGCCGCGCTGGCGCCCTTCGCCGATCGCGGCCCGCTATGTGGCGGCCGGCCTGCACGGGCGCAAGAGCGGGCGCGGCTACTACACCTACGCCCGCACCGACGCCGGCAGGAGCGCTCCCCACCGAGCGGATGACCCCGCTGCGATCGAGCCGGGCGAGAACGGCGGCGAGGGCGTGGTGGTGATCACCGGAGCGAGCGAGCTGGCCAAGGAACTGCGCCGGGCGGCCAGCGATGCGAACTACGAGTTGCGCTCGCCGCACGAGCCGACTGGCGGCGTGCTGCCTGCGCTGATCGTGGACTGCAACCCCTCTCCCCCGCCGCGGCGTGGACCCGAGGCGCGCGATGGTCTCCCGGACCGGCGCGGGCAGGGCAAGCACCTGCCGCAGGGCAGCGTGCACCTGCTGCTGTGCGCGACGGGTTCGCTGGGAGCGCTCGACCCGAGCGGCAGCGCAGTGGGCTTTCATGCGCTACCGCCGTTGAAGGACGCGACGCTGGTGGAGCTGACCCGCAGCGAGAGCTCCTCGCCGCTGGCCGCGACCCGCGCGGAGCGGTTCTTCAATGCGCTGGGCAAGCACGCCGTCTGGGTCGGCGACGCCCCTGGGCTGGTGCTCGGGCGGATCGTCTGCCAGCTGATCAACGAGTCGTCCTTCGCGCTGGGCGAAGGCGTGGGCGTGGCGCACGACATCGACCAGGGCATGGTTCTCGGGCTCAGCCACCCGCGCGGACCGTTCGAGTGGGCCGATGCGATCGGTCTGGAGCACGTGCTGGGCGTGCTCGAAGCGCTCAACGAGGAGTACCGCGAGGAGCGCTACCGCCCGGCGCCGGCGCTGCTGCGCCTGGTGCGCGCGGGGCGCCTCGGGCGAGCGGACGGCGCGGGCTTCTTCGACTACGAGAGCTGAGCGCCTCACGTTTCTGCGGGCCGGCGCGTTAGACCATCGTGATCGCGACGCTTCCGCCCTTCCAACGCTTCATCGACACGCACCGCGACAGCGTGTGGCGCTTCCTGGTCTCGTCGGTCGGCCCGGCCGATGCGGAGGACTGCTTTCAGGAGACCTTCATCGCGGCGCTGCGCGCCTACCCCACCCTGCGCAGCGACTCCAACCTGCGCGCGTGGGTGCTCACGATCGCCCACAACAAGGCTCTGGACTCTCATCGTGGCCGCGCCCGGCGGGCGCTGCCGATCGCTGATCCGGCAGCGGTGGACAGGCGCGCAGAGCCCTCTCCCGGCGCACGCGATGAGACGTTGTGGATTGCGGTGGGAGAACTGCCCGAGCGTCAGCGTTCGGCTGTCGTGTTGCGCTTCATCGCCGATCTGCCCCACCGCGAGATCGCGGCAGCGATCGGCTGCTCGGAGGCGGCGGCGCGCCGCTCGCTGCACGAGGGTCTGGCCAAGCTGCGAAAGACGGTGCCCGCATGAACGACAGCCGTGTGAACGAGGAGGACGAGATGATCGCGCAGGCCAACGAGAACGAGACGATCGTGCAGGCCAACGAGGACGACGAGACGATCGTGCGGGCCCTACGTCGAGGAGCGCCGGGCGAGCAGGATGGCGCCGCGGAGGAAAGTGCCCGCGCAGCGGCTAGGGCTGCCCGGCGTCTGGCGGATCGCGTCGCCGGCGAGGGTCTTGCCGATGTGAGCTACACGCCGGTGGACTCTCCGTTCGGGCCGCTGCTGGCGGCGGCCACCGAGCGCGGGCTCGTGCGCTTGGCCTTCCCGGAGGAGAACGCTGAGACCGTGCTGGACGGCCTCGCGCGGCGCGTGTCGCCGCGGATCGTGGAGTCCTCGGTGCAGCTCGAGACGGTGCGCAGGGAGCTGGACGACTACTTCTCGGGATCGCGGCGCACGTTCGATCTCGCGTTGGACTGGTCGTTGATCGGCTCGTTCGGAGAGCGGGTCCTGCGGGCGGCGTGCGCGATCCCTTACGGCGGCGTGCTCAGCTACACAGCGGTCGCGCTCGAGGCGGGTAGCCCACGGGGCTCGCGCGCGGCGGGCAACGCGCTCGGATCCAACCCGATCCCGATCGTGATCCCCTGCCACCGCGTGCTGCGCAGCGGCGGAGCGCTCGGAGGATACGCGGGTGGCCTGGAGCGCAAGCGCTGGCTGCTCGAGCTGGAGGGCGCGCTTCAGGCCCCGCTGGGCTAGCGGCGTTCAGGGCGCGAGATCGGCGACCGGCGCCCACTGCGCTTCGGCGGGGTCGCCGGCGGGCATCGCAGCGGGGACGGGCACGCCGGGGGTGTCGCGCAGATACCACTCTGCGTCGAGCGCCGCCTGACATCCGGAGGCCGCGGCGGTGATCGCCTGGCGATAGGTGTGGTCGACCAAATCGCCCGCAGCGAACACGCCTGGCCGGTTCGTGCGCGTGGACTTCTCGGCGGTGACCACGTAGCCGTTCTGATCGACGTCCACCTGTCCTGCCACGAGCGCCGACTGGGGCTCGTGCCCGACGGCGATGAACGTGCCCGACACGGGTAGCTGAAGCTCGGCGCCGGTGTCGGTGTTGACGAGCTTGGCGTGCCCGAGCGTGCCGCTCTCTCCGGCTACGAGCTCTGCGACGCGATAGGGGGTCACGAACTCGATGTTCTGCTGGGCGCGTGCGCGCTGGAGCATGATCTTCGACGCGCGGAACTCGTCGCGGCGGTGCACCACGCTGACCTTCGAGGCGAACTTCGACAGGAAGATCGCCTCCTCCATCGCCGAGTCGCCGCCGCCGACGATGATCGTGGGCGACTCCTTGAAGAACGCGGCGTCACAGGTGGCGCAGTAGCTCACGCCGCGTCCGGAGAGCTCCTCCTCGCCGGAGACGCCTAGCTTCTTGTGCTCGGCGCCCATCGCCAGCACGACCGTGCGCGTACGGTGCTCCTCGTCGCCCACCCACACGCTGTGGACGCCGCCGGGCTCGCTCGAGAGCTCGACGCGGTCGGCCTGCTCGGAGAGCAGCCGTGCCCCGAAGCGCTCGGCCTGGGCGCGGAACTTCTGCATCATCTCCGGACCCATCACACCATCGGGGAAGCCGGGATAGTTCTCGACGTCGGTGGTCTGCTGGAGCAACCCGCCCCAGGCGAACCCCTCGATCACCAGCGGACGGAGATTGGCGCGCGCGGTGTAGAGGCCGGCGGTGTATCCGGCGGGTCCGCTGCCAACGACGATCACGTTCTCTATGTCGCTCATCTGATCTCCAATTCTTGCGCCTTCACGCCCCTTGCCGGCGAGCTGTTTCTGAGGCGCTTTACTTTGTAAAGCTTAGCACGGGAACTGGCTTTCTGCCCCCGTCAGGACGCCCGTGGGCATGCCTGCGGGCTGGGCTGGGCCGAGCTGTGGAGCCGTTGGCGCTTCGGCTCGCTGCTGCTCGCGCCAGCGCGCCACGGTGCGTCGTAGTTGGAAGTAGGCCACCCCTCCCGGAAGCGTCGGCAACCAGAAGGAGATCCCACGATAGGAGAGCACGGCCAGCACCGAGAGGTTGAAGTCGACCCCGAACGCTGCAAGCGCTCCGATCATGCCGCCCTCGACGCCGCCGAGGCCGCCCGGCAGCGGCAGCAGGTTCCCGAGCATGCCGACGAAGTAGGCCATCCAGATCACGGTGAATGGTGGCGGCGAGCCGAATGCGTGGAACATCGCCCACAGCACCGAGATGTCAAAGCCCCACCACGCAAGCGCCCCGAGCAGGCCCGGATCGCGCGAGCGAATCAGTCCGATCGCGGTGCGCACGCCGCTCGCGGCGAGCGCCGGCGCGGTGACCGCACGCGCCATCCAGTGGGCCACGCGCCCCGAGCCCGACGCCCAGCCGTTCAGGCGGCGCTCGAGATCGCCGGGAAGCAGAGCGATCGCGCCGGCGAACGCGAACAGGACGGCGGCCACGATCGCGGGCAGGATCGTGATCGCAAACGAGCCGCCGCCCGGGAACAGGCCGGTACCGAGCCCGAGGCCGTCGATCAGCAGCGATCCGGCGTAGATGACGTACAGCAGCACGATGAACGCGACCATGCGACAGGCCACCACCCTCGGCTCCATCCCCGAGCGCCGCAGCGCCCAGGCGGTCAGCGCGACGCCGCCGGCGCCGGCGGCGGCGAACAGCCGTGTGGCAACCAACCCGGCCATCGTGATCTCATAGCTCTCAGCCCAGCCAATCCGGCTCTCGCCGCGCACGAACACCGAGCGGAAGAGCAGGACGTAGCCGGCGAAGGACGCCAGCTCGAGCACCACCCCGGCCACGATCCACCAGGTGTCTCCCCGCTCGATGCGGTGGACCGTGGTGCCGACCCCGGCGAGCTTGGGCAGCACGAAGTACAGGAAAGCGATGCCCGACAGGATGAACAGTGCGAACAGGGCGATCTGGCGGCGCGTGAGCACCACACGCGGCATCTCCTCCTCGGAGACGCCCACGCCAGCATCGGCGCCATGCGCCTGATTGTCCTCCCCCCGTGCTTCGCGCCAAGCCATCTTGCTCGCATCGCTCCTAGTCCGGACTGCTAGTGGGCCATCTCCTCCACGGCGGCCACCGCGCGGCCGAAGCCGGCGAGCGCAGGCCCCACCCGCGGCCCCCAGCGACGCACGGCTGCAGTCAGCGCCGTGCCCGCCACCAGATCCACCAGGTAGTGCTCTCCCAGGTACACGAGCGCGAATCCGAGCGTCGCCGCATACGTGAAACCGACAGCGCCCGCTACCGGCCCCACCTCGGCTAGCAGGAGCGCGGCCATCACGGATGTGGCGAAGTGCAGAGACGGCATCGCGGCCAGTGGATTACCACCGAACACACTGTAGAGCGAGCCCCAGCTGTCTCTCCAGAAGAACTCTCCGTATTCGACCATCATGCGGCGAACCGGAGCGACCTGCGCGGAGCGCTCGTTCCCAGCTGCGGCGGCATACCAGGGAGGCGCGGTGGGAGCGACCCAGTAGAAGATCGCGCCGATGTTGAACACCGCATAGGTCATCGCCGCGGCGCGCGGAAAGCCGGCGGGCCGGCGCGCGAGGATGTACAGCAGGGTCCCATGAGGCACCAGGAACCAGCTCCAGTGCGCCCACACGAGCACGCGGTCGTGAGCACGCCACCGCGGGCCGCGCTCGTCCTGGTGCGCAAACGCGCGCTGCAGGCGAACGGAGGGCAGCTCGCCCATCCCGAGCACGCGGTCGGCCACGATCGGATAGTCGATGTGCACGCGCTGCGCCTGCGCGTCGGCGTCGTCGTGGGGCGTCTTGTAGGCGGCCAGATAGGCCCACATCTGCAGCGCGCACGTGGCGGCGTCGCGCGCGGGAGAGCGCCGCACGGCCACGCACAGGCCGATCGGCGCGCCGTAGGCGATCGTCTGCATCAGCAGTGGCGGAGCGTCGATGCGCTTGCGCAGCAGCGGTGCAGCGACCCCGGCCACGACCATCCCCCATGCGGTTGCCCTGATCGCCCTCGAGAGCCGCACTGACCTCGGAGTATATGAGCAGCGAGGACGGCCGAGCGGCCTCCGCGAACAGCCTGCAGCAGGCCGAGCGGCTTCCGCGAGCAGGCCCGCGGCTCCGCGAGCAGGCCCTGCGGCTCCGCGAGCAGGCCGTGCGGCCTCAGCGAGCGGCGGCGACGCCCGAGCGGTCCCCCGGTGGCTGGCGGCCGGTTGAGCCGAGCGGCGGGGTGGCCGGATAGCCAAAGGGCCGCGAGCCGAAGGGGCGGTGGCCGGTGGGTGTGGCCTACTGCGGGGCGGGCGCGCCGGCGAACCTCGCGGCGGCCTCGACGAGCGCGGCCACGACGGTGCTGCTCTGATCGGCCTCGGGGTGCCATTGCACGCCGAGCACGAAGCGCTTGTCGGGCAGCTCGATCGCCTCGGCGAGATCGTCGAGCGTCGAGGTGCCGCTGACGAGCAGACCGTCGCCCAGGCGCGCCACGCCCTGATGGTGGTGGGACTTGGTCGCGTGCTCGAGCTCGCCGGCGGCGCTTGCGGCCAGCGAGTCCTCGGCCAGCTCGACCTGGTGGTCGGCGCCGTCGAAGGAGCCGAGCACCCGGCGGTGCTCGTGATGGCCGTAGTGCTCGGGCAGGTGCTGCACGAGCGTGCCTCCGAGGGCGACGTTGATCAACTGCATTCCGCGGCAGATCCCGAGCACGGGCATGTCGCGCTCGATCGCGGCGCGCGCCAGCGCGATCTCGAACGCATCGCGCGCGGGCACGGTGGACACGGTCTCCGCATGGCGCTCCTGCCCGTAGGAGGCGGGATCGATGTCGGCGCCTCCCGCCAGCAGCAGCCCGTCGATCAGATCGAGCACTTCCTCGGGCTCCTCGACCAGGCGCCTGTCCGGCGCCAGCACGAGCGCCAACCCATCCGCGCGCTGCACAGCGCTGAGGTAGCTCAGCGGCGTCAGCGCGGCCTGCTGGTCCCACACGCTCCAGCGGGCCTGCTCGAGCGCAGCGCATATGCCGATCACCGGTCGTTTCACACTCCACACCATAGGATCAACACCGTCCGGACGCCGCTCGGCCGCGCTCCGGCCCGCGATCCCCGACCTCGAATGAGAAGAGGACATCAATGAGCGAGCCCTACATCGAGCTCGAGACCGTCAGGATGCGCCTGAAGGACGGCGCGGCGACGCTCGAGCTCAACCGCCCCGAGGCGCTGAACGCGTGGAACGCGCAACTCGGTGCGGACCTGCTGAGCGCCCTGCGCCGGTGCGCCGAGGACGAGGACGTGCGCGCGCTCGTGGTCACCGGCGCGGGCCGGGCGTTCTCCTCGGGAGCGGACCTCAAGGACACCCACGTCGAGACCACGCCCGACGGGCGACCGGACGTCTACAAGACGCTGACCGAGCGCTACCACCCGGTCATGCACGCGATCCGCGAGTTGCCCAAGCCGGTGATCGCCGCCGTCAACGGCGCGGCGGTCGGGATCGGCTGCTCGCTGGCGCTGTGCTGCGATCTGATCGTGGCCGGCGAGAGCGCCTACTTCCTGCTCGCCTTCGTCAACATCGGGCTCGCGCCCGACGGCGGCTCCTCGCTGTTCCTGCCGACGCGTGTGGGAATGGCGCGGGCGAGCGAGCTCTCGATGCTGGGCGAACGCCTGCCTTCGCCGCGTGCGCTCGAGTGGGGTCTGATCAACCGAGTGGTGGCCGACGAGCGTTTGCAGGAGGAGGCGCAGACGCTCGTAGCGCGTATGGCGGCCGGGCCCACGCGCTCCTACGCGGCCACCAAGCGCCAGCTCAACCACTGGCTCTACGCGCGGATGGACGAGCAGCTCGAGCTCGAGGCGCAGATTCAGCGCGAGATGGCCGGAAGCGAAGATTTCGTGGAGGGGACGACGGCCTTCCTCGAACGACGCCCGCCACATTTCACGGGCAGATGAGCTCTCGTGGCAAACGTCATCAAGCGCCTCCCGCCCAGGGCTGAATAGAATCCCCGCCGCCTTGGGCCATCTACTCCACCCAGTCCTCTCGTTCTTCACGCCAAAGTCGGGCGGCTCGCCCAACGCGAACCAGATCGACAGCCTCTACAAGATCACGCTCTACGTGGCGCTCGTGATCTTCGTGGCGGTCGAGGGCGCGCTGATGTACGCACTCGTCAAGTTCCGGGCGCGAAAGGGGGCGGTCGCGGCGCAGATCCGCGGCAACACCCGCCTGGAGACCGGTTGGACGGTGGGCGCGGCGGTGATCCTGGTCGCACTGGCCGTGCTCACGTTCGCCAAGCTCGGCTCGATCCAGGATCCCTCCAACTCGGGGCCCAACGGTGACGCGATCGCCAGCGAGAGCGGACTGGTGTACGCGAGCACCGAGCGCAAGCTGCCGCCGAACGGCAAATCGCTGAACATCAACGTGATCGGGCGCCAGTACATCTGGCAGTACGTCTACCCCGGGGCCAGCGAACCGGACGGCCTGGGCGCGCCGTACTCCTACGAGGAGATGGTCGTCCCCACGAACACCACCGTTACATTGGACATCGTCTCAGCCGACGTCGTTCACTCCTGGTGGATCCCCGAACTCGGCGGCAAGTTCCAGGCGGTGCCGGGCTATCACAACTACACCTGGTTCAAGATCTCCAAGCCCGGCGTGTACCGCGGGCAGTGCGCGCTGCTGTGCGGGCGCGGCCACGCACGGATGATCGCCGACGTGAGGGCGGTGCCCCCCGCCCAGTTCGACGAATGGCTGGCGACCCAGAAGCGGCAGATCACCGAAGCCAACGCCGAAGCGAAGGCGGCACGGACGAAACTGAACTCGCAGACCGGCGCCGGACAGGTCGAAAACCCCTAGGACATCGAGGAGCTCTCCGCACGACATGGCCACCTACGTAGCCCCGATCCCTCAGATCACCGCCCACGCTGCCGATTCCGAGCGAAGCGGCTGGACGAGCTGGATCACGACCACCGATCACAAGAAGATCGGGATCATGTACATGGTCACAACGTTCGTGTTCTTCTGCCTGGGTGGCGTCGAGGCGTTGATGATCCGCCTGCAGCTGGGCGCGCCTAACAACACGCTGGTCACCCCGGAGACCTACAACCAGCTGTTCACGATGCACGGCACGACGATGATCTTCCTGTTCGTGGTGCCGATGATGGCGGGGCTGGCCAACTACTTCATCCCGCTGATGGTGGGTGCGCGCGACATGGCCTATCCGCGCCTGAACGCGCTCTCGTTCTGGCTGCTGCTAGCCGGAGGCCTCGTCTTCTACGCCTCGATCTTCTGGAACCCGCCGGAAGCGGGCTGGACGAGCTATGTGCCGCTGTCGAACGCGATCTACTCGCCGAGCGGCGGACAGGATGCGTGGATCTACCTGATCCACCTCACCGGGCTGTCCTCGATCCTCGGCGCGATCAACTTCTACGCCACGATCGCCAACATGCGCGCACGCGGCATGAGCTGGGGTCGCCTGCCCCTGTTCGCGTGGGCGATCCTCACCTACTCGATCCTGATCATCTTCGCGATGCCGGTGATCGCGGCCGCAGTGACGATGCTGTTGACCGACCGTCACTTCGGCACCCACTTCTTCGATCCCGCGCAGGGCGGCTCGCCGCTTCTGTGGCAGAACCTGTTCTGGTTCTTCGGTCACCCGGAGGTCTACATCATGGTGCTGCCCGGCTTCGGCCTGGTCTCGGAGATCCTGCCGGTGTTCGCGCGCAAGCCGATCTTCGGCTACAAGGCGATCGCGGCCTCGACCGTGGCGATCGCCTTCCTCGGCTTCCTGACCTGGGCACACCACATGCTGACGGCTCCGATACCGGAGGCGATCCTCGTGTTCGTGATGCTCAGCTCGTTCCTGATCGCGGTCCCCACCGGGGTCAAGATGCTCAACTGGATCGCCACGCTGTGGCGCGGAACGATCGAATTCAAGACCCCGCTGCTGTTCTGCGTGGGCTTCATCGCGCTGTTCTTGATCGGCGGGATCTCGGGCGTCTTCCTGGCGATCTTCCCCGTCGACTGGCAGATCAACGAAACCTACTTCGTGGTCGCGCACATCCACTTCGTGCTGATGGGGGGCGCGGTCTTCACGATCTTCGCCGCGATCTACTACTGGTTCCCGAAGATCACCGGGCGCATGCTCAGCGAGGGCCTTGGCAAGGCGAGCTTCTACCTGATGTTCGTAGGCTTCCTGGTCACGTTCCTGATCCAGCACGTGATCGGGCTGGACGGCATGCCGCGGCGCGTCTACGAGTACGACAACGTGGGCCATCTGGCGCTCTACAACCTGATCTCGACGATTGGCTCGTTTATCCTCGGCGCAGGCGTTATGGTCACGATCGTGAACGTCGTGCGCAGCGTCAAGGTGGGGGTCATAGCGGGGCCGGATCCGTGGAAGGCGAACACGCTGGAGTGGTTCACCAGCTCGCCCCCTCCGGCCAACAACTTCGACGTGGTCCCGCTCGTGCGCTCGGCCGAGCCGATGAAGGACATCCGCCGCGAGGTGGAGCGGCGCAGCAGCAGCGACGGCAGCGCCGGCGCGGCGACGGTGCCAGCCGGGGCCACGCAGGTCGGGGTGTAGTGAGCGCGGCGCCCCCCACCGGGGCAGCGCCCGCAATCGACGCAGCCACCGGCCTCGGGCTGGCGAGCGCTCGCAGCAACTCGCGCACGCGCCAGCTGCTCAGCGACTACGTGGAGCTGACCAAGCCCAAGGTGCAGTCGCTGCTGCTGCTGACCACGATCACGACCATGTACGTGGCCGGCGATCCCTCGCCGCTGCTGGTCGCGCTGACCTGCCTCGGAGGCTACCTCTCAGCGGGCGGAGCAGGCGCGGTAAACCACTGGTACGACCGCGACATCGACGCGCGCATGGCACGAACGGCGAACCGGCCGATCCCCGCCGGGCGCATCTCGCCGCGCGCGGCCCTCCTCTTCGGCTGCACGCTCGCGGCGCTGTCGCTGCTCGAGCTCTCGCTCGCGGTCAACCCGCTCGCCGCGGGACTGTCCTTCTCGGGCTTCCTCGGCTACGTGTTCGTCTACACGGTGTGGCTGAAGCGGCGCACCCCTCAGAACATCGTGATCGGCGGCGCGGCCGGAGCGGTGCCCCCACTGGTCGGCTGGGCGGCCGTGACCGGCTCGGTGAGCGGGACGGCCGTGATCCTCTTCTTCATCGTCTTCTTCTGGACTCCGCCGCACTTCTGGGCGCTCTCGCTGCTGATGAAGGAGGAGTACGGCAAGGTCGGCGTGCCGATGCTGCCGGTGGTGCGCGGCGAGAGCGAGACCAGGCGCCAGATCCTGCTCTACTCGGTGCTCCTCTACGCGGTCACGCAGCTGCCGTTCTGCGCGGGCGGCTTCGGCGCGATCTACCTGGTCTCCTCGCTACTGCTGGGCCTGGGCTTCATCGGCGGTGCGGTGCGCCTGTACAAGCGCGCCGATCGCAGCTCGGCGCTGCGTCTGTACCTGTTCTCGCTGGCGTATCTCGCGCTGCTGTTCTGCGCGATGGTCGCCGACGCGCACCTGTAGAATGCGGCCCCGCAGATGATGACCCGACGCCTCGCACGCAAGAACATCCGCACCGGCTTGATCGTGTGCGCGATCTGCATGTTCATGTTCGGCATCACCTTCGTGGTGGCCGCGGTGTACGTCTCGTGAGCCCTCTGGACCCGGAGGTCCCGCCCGCCGGCGAGGAGATCCACCTGCCGGGTCCGACGATCCTGCCACTGCTGATGGCCGTCGGGATCACGCTCGCGCTCGTCGGGGTGACGACCTTCATCGAGTTCACGGTGGTTGGGGTGATCCTGACGGTGGTGTGCCTGTTTCGCTGGATCAAAGACACCCGCCGCGAAGTGGACGAGCTTCCCCTGGACGCTCAGGGGGAGCACTGACCCACCGCCACTACTTCGTGCTACGATACATCGCGTAACGTAGTAGTACGCCGAGTAGGCGTGCGTGACGAGGAGGGAAGCAGGATGTCGCGGATCGACGAGCTCGGACGCTGGTCTGAGCCCTCGCTGCTGGTGCTCTCGAGCCTGGCTGGAGGGGACAAGCACGGCTACGCGATGGTGGCCGACATCGAGCAGATCGCCGCCGTCCATCTCGGGCCGGGCACGCTCTACGGCGCGCTCTCGCGGCTGGAGGACCAGGGCCTGATCGAGCCGCTGGCGCCGCAAGGGCGGCGGCGCCCATACCGCATCACGGCGGCCGGAGAACTGGCCCTCCAGGAACAGCTGACGACGATGGCGGCGCTCGCGAGCACCGGCCTCACGCGCCTACGCGCTCAGGCGAGCCCCGCGTGAGCGCGACGATCGCGAACGTCTCGACGCGCATCGCGGGGCTGCTGCTGGGTCTCTACCCGCAGCCGTGGCGCGAGCGCTATCGCAGCGAGGTGACAGCTCTGATCGAGGACGACCCGCCGCGCGCGGGAGGCCTCGCCTCGCTGCTGCTCGGCGCCGCCGATGCCCACCTGCGCCCCACCCGGGCGCTGCGTGGGCAGGTCTCGCCCGTGACGCGCATGCGCCTGTCGCTGACCGGCCTGTTCTGCTGTTGGATCTTGCTCTGCCTGAGCGGCATCGGCTTTCAGAAGGACACCGAGGAAGCGAGCTTCGCTGCGGCCGGCGCGAGGCATCCACTGCTTGGGATCGCCCACGGCGCGGTCCTCGCGGGAGCGCTGCTGGGCGCGGGCGCGATCGCCGTCGGCGGGTTGCCGCTGGTGTGGCATGCGCTGAGGCAGCTTCGGCTGCGACGCGACCGGCGCCTGGCGCTCGCGCTGCTCGCGCCGGGGTTCGCAGTGCTCGCGTTCGGGGCGCTGACCTGGCTGCTCGTCACGATCGCCCCGGCGCGTGCAGGCCATGAGTTCCCGGCCAGCTTCATGCTCCTCTTCCAGGCTCCGTGGCGGCTGGCGGGCTGGGCCTGCGCCGCTGTCTGCGCGCTGGCTCCACGCACGGTCCTGGCACGAATCGAGCCTGCCCCCGGGGCACTGCGTCGCGCGAGCTTCGCAGGCGGGCTGCTGGTCGTGGCGATGGCCGTGGTCGCGAGCGCGCTGATGCTCTACGCGATCGCCCTGCCACTGCAGGCCGGAGCGCTTGCCGCCGAGAGCACGGCGCCGTTCGGCGCGAGCACCGGCTCGATGCTGGCCGTCGGCGCCGCGAGCGCGTGCGCGGCCAGTCTGCTGGCGCTCGTAGCCGCCAGGCGCGCCCTGATGGCCGCGACCTCACACGTGTAGCGCTCGCCGGGCAAGAGAGCACGCCTAGCGGTTGCTACCAGCGGGCATGGCGAGACGGGCGCGGTCCCCATCCCGCGCCCGGCCGCCGCGGCCATTGACCCGTCTGCTCCCCAAGCAGACGCGCCGCCCCTCTTACCCCACAGCCGCCTTGTCGGGCACCGGGCAGATCGCCCCATCCTGGGTCCAGCAGCGCACGATGTCGCGGACCGACAGGATGCCGAGCGTCTCGGCGCCCTCAAGAACAATCAGGTGACGAAAGCCGCCGCGCACCATCGCGCCGGCTGCCTCCTCCAACGACCAGTCGGGCGCCGCGAAGACCACGTCTCGAGTCAGATGCGCACCCACCGTCTCGGAGTCGGGGTCCTGCCCCGCGCCGACCGAGATCAGGACGTCGCGCTCGGTGATTATGCCGGGGCCGTTGCCATCCGGATCCATGACCACCGCCGCCCCCACCCGTCGCTCGCTCATCAGGTTGGCCACCTCGCGCAGGGTGTGCCCCGGGCCGACCGACAGGACCATGTGACTCATGCCTTCGTGAACCTGCATCTGCTCGTCCTTTGCCTCGTCCCTCGGGTCTCTCGTCTCTACACGACCGCCGTGCCGCGGCGCCCCGACCGCGGACCGACCCTTCAAGCCCTAGCAACTATTGCCTCAATCTAGTGCCTCGGCGGGCTGGCGTCAAGCTCCGAGCGGCCGGGGCCCCAGGCTTTCGAGCGGTCCGGGGCCCCAGGCATTAGGATCACGCCCGCATGGAGAGGAACGCCGCCCAGAGCATCCCCCCAGGCGCCTGGACGGTGCCCAATGTCTAGACAGCGCTCGATCGTCCTGGCGGGCGGGCTGGCGGTGCTCGCGGTCGCGATCGGGGTGGTGCTCAGCTACGCGATCCACTGGTTCCCGGTCCAGGCAGCGACGCAGGCGAAGAACACCGATCGCCTGTACCACGTGCTGGTGCTCGCCTCGATCCCGATCTTCGTGATCGTGGTGGCGGTCATCCTCTACAGCGTCTGGCAGTTCCGCATGAAGCCCGGCGAGGAGCTCAAGGACGGCCCTCCGATCCACGGCAACACTCGCCTGGAGGTGTTCTGGACGGCGCTTCCGACCGTGCTGCTGCTGGGCCTGGTCAGCTACTCGTTCGTGGTACTGCACGAAAACGAGAAGAAGCCCGCGCGCGAGATCCAGGTCGGCGTGACCGGCCAGCAGTTCGCCTGGAGCTATGAATACCCCTCGTCGGTGACCGGTGGCGCGCCATTGAAAAGCGATCAGCTGTATGTGCCGAAGGGCGAGTCGGTGGAGTTCAACCTGCACAGCAAGGACGTGATCCACGCGTTCTGGATTCCGGCCTTCCGCATCCAGGAGGACATCGTGCCGGGGATCACCACGCACTGGCGCGCCACCCCGATACGACTGGGCAGCTATCCGGTCGTCTGCAACCTGCTGTGCGGCCTCGGGCACTCGCTGATGCGCTCGACGGTCCACGTGGTGCCGGAAACGCAATTCCACGCCTGGATCCAGAGCCAGATGGCCTCGACCGCGAGCAGCTCTGCGGGCAGTGGAGCTACGGGATAATGTGCGGCGCGATGACCGTCCCGGAGGGCACAAGGCTGATGACCGTCCCGGAGGGCACAAGGCTGATGGCCGCCACGGAGGGCACACGCTGATGGCCGTCAGGCTCAGGGCCCCCGGCTTCTATCGGGCCGCCTGGATGATGCTCGGCGCGCTTGCATTCGCCACCGCGCTGACCTGGCTGGTGCGGATGGCCACCGGACATTCGACCTTCCAGCACTACCTCTCGGGCGATGCGATCCTCACCGTCGCGCTGCTCGCGGTACCGCTCGCGTTCCTGGTCGGTATCGGCGGCTTCGACTACTGGTTCCACTGGGCGATCGGGCGCCCGACACGCCCGGAGGACCATTCCAGCCACGGGGCCTACAGCTGGAAGGACTACTTCCGCGTCAACACCGATCACAAGGTGATCGGCATCCAGTATCTGGTCAACTCGTTCTTCTTCCTGCTGGTGGGCGGCCTGCTGGCGTTGCTGATGCGCGCGCAGCTGGCCCAGCCCGGCTCGCACTTCGTCGACGCCAACACCTTCAACGGCCTGTTCTCGGTCCACGCCTCGCTGCTGATCTTCCTGTTCATGGTTCCCGTGTTCGCCGGCTTCGGCAACTACGTGATCCCGTTGATGATCGGCGCGCCCGACATGGCCTTCCCGCGCCTGAACGCCCTCTCTTTCTGGCTGCTGCCGGTCGCGGGGATGATCATGCTCGGGAGCTTCTTCGCCCCGGGTGGCGCGTTCGCCGACGGCTGGACCGCGTATGCGCCGCTGTCGGTCAACGCGCCGATCGGCCAGACGTTCTTCTCGATCGGCGTCCAGTTCGCGGGCGCGTCCTCGATCATGACCGCGCTGAACTTCCTGGTGACGATCATCACGATGCGCGCACCGGGGATGAGCTTCTTCCGCATGCCGCTGCTGGTGTGGGCCAACTTCGCGACCTCGCTGCTGGTCGTGATCGCCACTCCGTTCATCGCCGCGTCGCAGTTCTTCGTGCTGCTCGACCGCGCGCTGGGCTTCAACTTCTTCAACGCCGGCAAGGGCGGTGACGTGCTGATGTACCAGCACGTCTTCTGGTTCTACTCGCACCCGGCGGTCTACATCATGATTCTGCCCGGCTTCGGGATCATCAGCGAAGTGATCGCTGTCAAGGCGCGCAAGCCGATCTTCGGCTACCGCATGATGGCGTTCTCGCTGCTGGCGATCGTGGGACTGGGGTTCACCGTCTGGGCCCATCACATGTTCACCTCGGGCATGGCCGCCTGGATCCGCATCCCGATGGCGATCACGACCGCGATCATCGCGGTACCGACGGGCATCAAGATCTTCTCCTGGCTGGCGACGCTGTGGCGAGGAGTGCTGCACCTGGATACCGCGATGCTGTTCGCGCTCGGCTTCATCACCACCTTCACGCTCGGCGGGATCAGCGGGATCATGCTCGCGATGGTGCCGTTCGACATACACGTCAGCGCCACCTACTTCATCGTCGCGCACATCCACTACGTGCTGTTCGGCGGCTCGCTGATGACGATCTTCGCGGGCGTCTACTACTGGTTCCCGAAGATGACGGGACGCATGTACGACGAGCGCCTCGGCAAGTGGCACTTCTGGTTGACGTTCGTGTTCGTGAACCTCACCTTCGGGCCGATGCACGTGCTCGGCCTGCAGGGCATGCCCCGGCGGGTGGCGACCTACGCGAGCAAGTTCGCCGACCTGAACCTGTTCATCTCGATCGCCAGCTTCGGCCTCGGCGCCGCCACGCTGCTGTTCGTCTACAACATGGTCACCAGCTGGCGCGGCGGCCCGCGCGCGCCATCGAACCCGTGGCGCGCCCTGACACTGGAGTGGCAGGTCAGCTCGCCGCCGCCGGTGTTCAACTTCGACCGCATGCCGACCGTTGTCGGCGGTCCCTACGAGTACGGCGTACCTGGCGCAGTCCACGGCATCTTCGCCCCCGCTCCGACGCCGACGGTCGCGGGCGCGGGAGCCGCCGTCGTGAGGGCGCCCAGCCAATGAGGAGGCAGATCCGATGAAGGAAGTTCTCGTGCTCGCCAACCGCACGCTCGGGGGCGCCAAGCTGCTCGATGCGGTCCGCGCCCAGGCCGCCGGCGGCGAGGTGCGCTTTCGCCTGGTGGTGCCACAGAGCAAGCCCTCCGCGGGCCTGGTGATCTATGACGAGGCGGTGCGCGAATCGGCGCAGGTGCGCGTGGAGCTCGCGCTCGCGCGAGTGGCGGCCGAAGGAATCGAGGCCAGCGGCGAGGTCGGTGACGGCGATCCGTTCCTGGCCACGATGGACGCCGTGGCCGAGCGCCGTCCCGACGCGATCATCGTCTCGACCCTCCCCGCCCAGCACTCGGGCTGGCTGAGGCGCGATCTGATCGAACGGATCCAGAACGCCTCCGGCATCCCCGTGGAGCACGTCGTGGTGGATCTCGAGCAGGAGGGCCTGCCGTTCAGCGTGACGCTGGTGCTCGCCAACAAGACCGCCAGCGGCGAAGAGCTGCTCGAGCACCTCCAGGAGCTGGCGGCGCGCGGCGGGCAGCAGCTCTTCATCGCGGTCGTTCCCCAGGCCGATGGCAGTGGCAGAGGCCCGGCAGAGGCTCGCGCGCGCCTGGCGAGGATGCTCGAGCACCTGCGCGCCGCGGGGCTGCTCTGCTCGGGGATGATCGGAGATCCCGATCCCTACACCGCGGCGATCAACGCGCTCGAGCTGTTCAGAGTCGACAGCGTCGTCATCTCCACGCTGCCGGGCGAGCGCTCCGGGTGGCTGCGCTCGAACCTGATCGAGCGCGTCCGCAGCGCGACTTCGGCACGCGTCGAGCACGTGGTCGTCGATCAGCACGCCCCGACCAGCGCGGCTCCAGCCGCATAGCGAGGAACGCATGGAGGCAGCCAGCATGGCGCACGGAGCCGTCCACGGCGAGCACGGCGGCGCGGGCGATCACGCCGCTCCGCTGGCGGCCAATCGCAGCTCGCGGGTCGAGCCGGCGCTGCTCGGGATGCTGCTTTTCATCATCTCGGAGATCATGGTCTTCGGGGCCTTCTTCACCGCTTACTTCTTCATCCGCATCGCCAACGGCGACCCTTGGCCGGCGCACGGAACGAGCCTGCCGGTGCAGGTGGCGGGCGTCAACACGGCCATCCTCGTGTCCTCCTCGTTCACGATCCACTGGGCTCAGAGCTCGATCAAGAAGGGCAACCGCTTCGGGTTGAAGGCCGGCATGCTCATCACCTTCCTGCTCGGCTGCACCTTCCTGTTCATCCAGATCAACGAGTACGCCAACATCGGCTTCGCGCCCCAGGACGGCGCTCAGCAGACGATCTTCTACTCGCTCACCGGGCTGCACGGCGCACACGTGTTCATCGGCCTGCTGCTGCTGCTGGTCGTGACGATTCGCTCTTTCCGCGGCCACTACAGCCCCGAGGAGCATCGCGGCGTCGAGGTGCCCGGGATCTACTGGCACTTCGTCGACATCATGTGGCTGGTCGTCTACACGACCGTCTACGTCCTCTGACGAGCGACGCGAGCGCCCGTGCTGAACCCGCTCCGCTCCGAGGATGAGGCGTTTCGCTTCCTCCTCTACGCGATCGCTGTGATCGTCGCAGTCGTGGCGCTCGTACTTGTCATCCGCACGTTGCTCTGAGCGGCCCTGCGCCGCGTGAGGGTGTGGTGAACCTCATCCCGCGCACTGCGGCGCACATGCTCCCTACTCGCTCCTGCTCACTATTTGACGGTCAGCGTGCCGTACATCCCGGCCGGACGGTGCCCGGGAGCCTGACAGAAGAAGGTGTAGGTACCGGGTTTCAGGTTCACTTTCACCGAAGTTGCTCCCTTGCTGGTGAACGAGCTGGCCGCGAGCACCGGGCCGCTGCCGCTGGCTCCCTTGGTACCGGCTTCGATGGCGATGTTGTGCGACACGCCTGACATGTTCGGCATTTCGATCGTGACCGGTCCCGCGCTGGCGGTGGCCTTGCTGGTCGTATAGGCGAGCTGGCCGCTGGGGCTCGCAGGGATCGCGAGCTTGCCGCCCGTCTCGACCGCCGGCTTGCCGGCGCCGGGCGCTTCGACCGCTGTTGCGAGCAGGCCGGTGTCGCTGCCCGAAGCCGCGACAGACTGCGCCACATAGGTGGCGATGTCCTGGACCTTCGAGCCCTTGACCAGGTCTTTGGGCATCGCGCCTTCGGGGTTGGGCAGCTTGATCTGGCTTTCCACGACGCCGCGCACCGAGCCGCGCTGCAGCCCTTCGGCGATGCTCGCCCGGAAGGCGTCGTCGAGGTTGGGGCCGACTATGCCTTTGGTGCTGGCGCGGGCGAGCGTGTGGCAGGAGCCGCACTTGGCCACGAACTGCTGCTTGCCCACGATCAGGTTCGCGTTGTCGGCACCCTTGACCGAGCAGCCGGCGGTGAGCACGGCCAGCGTCGCGAGCAGCGCGCACGCCCCGATTCGAGCACCGCGGTCACGCTCTCGACGATTGCACCGCTGGTCGGCGTTGGCGAAGCTCATAGACGTGCGAAAACGAAGCATGGGCGGGCGAAACACTATCCGAAGCAGCGGGCGCCCCGGCGCGCGCTCGAGCCGGGCCGCACACGCCGCTCAGGGCTCACTCAACTCCTTCAGCGCGCCCTGCGCAGCCGCGATCACCCCGCGCCCGACGCGATCCCAGGACCAGCGCTCCGCGACCGTGGCCACCAGCCCCTCGCGCGCCCTCGAGCGCAGGTCGGGGTCGAGCTCGAGCCACCCGATCAGGCGCTCGGCGAGCGTCTGCACGGCATCGTCGTCCACTGCGAATGAGAGCAGCGGCGCGACCTGCGCAGGGACGGCCTCGGCGAGCGCCTCGCTCACCTCCGCCAGGCCCGAATGAGCGGCGCTGAGCGGGAGTACGCCACAGGCGGCAGCCTCGGCGGCGACCATGCCGAACGCCTCCGGAAAGGTGCTCGGCACGACCAGCGCCTCACACGCCGGCAACAGATCGGCCAGCTCATCGTGCTCCAGGCGCCCGCTGAACACGACGCGCTCGGGCAGCCGCGCGGCTGCCCGCAGATAGCGTTCGCGGCGCTCTCCCTGCAGCGAGTCGAGGAACGCCAGCAGGTGCCGGAGCGGATGCGGCGCAAGCGTTCGCTCCTCCAGCGAGCGTCCGGCCAGTGCCAGCTCTCGCGCCTGCTCGAGATCGCCGTGGCTGAGGGCCGCGAGCAGGGCTTCCAGAGTGACGCGGTAGGCGCCGAAGCCGACCACCACGAGCTTGGCCTGCGGCTCGCGCTCGAGCACCAGCGGCCACGCTGCGCCGAGCAGGTCAACGCCCTTGCTCACGATCAACTTGCCCACGAACGCCACCAGACGCTCGCCGCCGGCCGGATCGAGCTGTTCGAGCGCGTCTGCCGCGGCGCGTCCATCGCGGCTGAAGGCGCTCGCCTGCTGCTCCCCGCGCGGGACCTCCTGCGCCCCGCGCAGCCGTCCCGTGAGCGCCGCCAGCCCGGCCGCCGCGGCGGCGGGCTCGCGCGGGGCAAAGCGCCGGATGTCGACGCCCGGAGGGCCCAGCCGAGTGCGCTTGGCAAGCTCCGGGTCTCCGAGCGCCTCCCACAGGCTCGCGGCCGTGTGGTGAGAGCCAACGAGGATGCCCGCAGCCGGCGCCAGACCCTCGCGCGACGCCGCCAGGAAGCGCTCGGGCTCGGGCTTGACCGTGTACTCGAGCGCGCTGCCGTGGATCTTCACCGCATAGGGGACCGCCACGCCGAGCGCTCGCGCGAGGATCAGCGGACCCATGATCAGGTGGTTGGCCAGGGCGATCTGCGGCGCAACGCGGTCTGCCAGCTCGGCCACCGCAGCGATGTTGGCCTGCAGGTAGTTGGCCACCTCGGCTTCGCTGCACTGCGAGAAGGGGCGCGCTTCGATCGCCTCGTAGCGGTCGGCCACGTATACCGGCAGCAGGCCACCGATCTCCGGGCGGTAGACCACGCAACGTCCGCAGCCCGCGCCGCTCCCCGTCGAGTCGCGATGCTCGTCGGAGCGTTCGAGCTGGCGGACGCGCAGGGAGCCGCTCTCCCAGTCCCCCACCGCATCCACGAAACGCTGCTCCTCCGCGTGACGATCCTGACAGAGCAGATGCACCTCGTGGCCGAGCCCCACCAGCGCCTCGGCCAGACGCGCGTTGTAGACGTTCGATCCCGTGCCGCTGAGGAGGTAGCCGTGGAAGATCAGGATGCGCAAGGACCGCCAGCCTATCCTCGGCCGCGGCGCTCGCAACGCTGACGGGACCCGCAACGCCGACGGGAGCAAGATCGTGCCCGTTTCGCGGGTCCGCGTCGAGGATGGTGACGGGATCGGACGCCCACACGCTCAGCTAGAGTGCCGTCCATGAGCAGCAGACAGCGCTACCGCCTGCGCAACCCCGCCACCGGGCGCGAGGTCCTGATCGAGGCCGAGCCCGGACAGATCTACCTGGACCGCGAGACCGACGAGCAACTCGAAGTCGTCGGCAAGGTGCTGCCGCTGGCTCCCTCGCCATCCAATCTGCCGTGGTCGGTCGACACCCTGCGCTTCTGCCCGTGGTGCGATCAGCTCGCCCAGAAGGACCTGAACGACTGCCCGACCTGCGGACGTCGCATGGGGCCGCTTTGAGGACGCGCGCGGCGACCGCGGCCTGCGTGGCGCTGCTCGGGCTGGGAGTAACGGCATGTGGCAGCAGCAGCGTCAGCGTCGCCGTTCCCAAGAGCACGCCCGAAATCACGCCGCCGAGCGACACGAGCGCTGAAAAGGCCGCCGCCCAGACGACCTCCACATCCACCACCGCGACCAAAACGAGCACCAGCAGCTCCGGCACCTCCTCGACAGGCAGCGAATCCCCCGGCTCCAGCGGCGAAGAAGCCGGCAAGGAAAAAGAAAGCAGCGCTGAATCGGAAGCCTCCGGCGGCGCCGCAGCAGAAGAAAAAGAAAAAGCAAAAGAAACCGAAAAAGCCACCGGCGGCGGAACCGGCGCGACGGGCGGCAGTGAAAAATCAGCCGCCGAATCGAGCCCGACCGGCGGCTCCGGCGCCCCCTGAGGTCGAGCCCGGCCGGCGGGCTGCAGCTCCTCTTGAAGCCGGCCCCAGAGTCCCTTTCTACGGGGCGGGGATCGGTTAGGGGGTGGAGATCAGCGTCGCGCCGTAGGTCAGGCGGGCGGTCTGGTAGAGGCAGTAGTACTGCACCGGCGTGCCGATTTGGGTGTCGGTGGTCTGAGCGCTGGTGCTAGTGCACTGAGCCTTGGGGCGGCTGGCGCGCCAGGAGGTGTCGTTGCCGAAGCCGAGCGCCAGCGCCGGCGCCCAGGTGGGCACGGTCAGCGCGATCACATCGCCCTTTTTGACTGGAATCGTGGTTTCCAGCGGGAACTGGGCGGTCTTTCCGAAGTAGGGCTGGAGCTTGACCAGCGGACTCTGGGCGATCAGCTTGTAGGTGAGGTTGGGCTTGGGCTGCGCACGCAGGACTGCGATGCCGGCTTCTGAGACGCCGCCCTCGTTGGCGTCGAAGAACTTGATCTGCGTGGCGTTGGGCTTGCCGAGCGTGATCGTCCAAGCAACGAGCGTGCCCGCCTTGATCGGGCTGAGAGGGTTGCGCACCGCTCCCACCTTGACCTGGAAGCCGGTGGTGCGGCTGACCGCCAGACAGGGGCTGGCGGGGCAGCTGGCGACGGTTGCCGGGGTGGTGGCCGGGATCATGCCGACTTCGGCGAGCGTCGCGGGCGCCGCTGCGGGTAGCACCAGCGCGAGCGCGAGCGCTCCGAGCGCCACTATGTAGATGGGTGTCCGTCGCATCTGTGTGGGTGTCCGTCTCATCTGTGCCATTCAACACGCCCGCCTGCCAGATGTAGCGGTGGGATCATTTCGCTACCGCGCGAGCAGTTCCTGCGCCGCGGCCGCGATCTGCTGCTGATCGCCCTGCGCGGGAACCCAGGGAAGCCGCAGCGGATCGCCCTCGTAGCGCGGGATCACGTGCATGTGGAAGTGAAAGACAGTCTGCCATGCAGCGGCGCCGCAGGAGTTGATCAGGTTCACCCCGACGGCGCCGAGGCGCTCCTCGACGCGGCCGGCCAGACGCCGCGCGGCCGAGACAACCGCGTGCAGATCCTCCTCGGTCACTGCCAGCAGATCGGCGGCGTGGGTGCGGGGAATCACGAGCGCGTGGCCGCGGGTGGCGGGAGCGATGTCCATGAAGGAGACCGTCCGCTCGTCCTCGTCCACGATCAGCGCAGGCAGCTCGCCCGCGAGGATCTTGCAGAAGATGCAATCGGGGTCGGACACCGGCGCAGCCTAGCTGTTATGGGTCAGCCCACGCGCGTAGTCGAGCGCCTGCTCGCGCGTATGGAGCTCGCCTGCGTAGCCGGCCGCGGCGAGCTCCTCGAGCAGCTCGCCGATCCGTGGGCCGGGCACGATGCCCAGCTCACGCGCCAGCTCATCGCCCCGCAGCAGTGGGGGCCCGGGGCCATGCGCATGCCAGCGCAGCGCGTCGGGGAGCATCTCGCGGGCGAGCGTGAGGTGCGCGTCGATCGCCTCCTGCGCGCGCTCGCCACGCGTGGCGAGCCGGTCGGCAACCGACAGCAGCGTCACGTCGACCTCGACCGGTGAGCACGCGCTGAGGTAGGCGAACACGCTGCGCCGCGCAAGCGGCTGGGGCTCATGCACGAGGAAGCCAAGCCGCAGGTGGTGTCGCACCAGCGCGGCCACGTGCGCGCGTGCGCGCTCGCTCGCACGCAGACGCGTGAGCACCTCCCGCGCGAGCTTCGCTCCCCTGACGTCATGGCCGATGAACGTCACGCGCCGCTCCCCCCCGCCCTCGCGCGTGAGCGGCTTGGCCGCATCGTGCAGCAGTGCCCCCCAGCGCAGCGCCTCGCCACGACTGCAGCTCGTCGGCCAGCGGCTCGGCCAGCAGCGCCCCGACCTGGCCCGCGTGCGATCCGAGGACGAGCCCCAGCTCGGGCGCGTGGGGGCCCGCGCGCCCGCTCAGCTCGATCGTGCGCTCGAGCACCTCGAGCGTGTGTCCGTAGACGTCGAGATGGTGGAAGCGGTTCTGCTCCACGCCGCGCATCGCCTCCAGCTCGGGTAGCACCACAGCGCTCGCACCGAGCCGCTGCATCAGCTCGAGGCCCACACGCGCTCGCGGGGAGGCGATGGTCCGGCGCAGCTCCGTGAACACGCGCTCGGCGGACACGCCGCCCAGCGCCGGCGCCTGCGCCTGGGCGCAGCTCACCGTCTCGGCCTCCGGCACGAGGTCCAGCTCGACCGCCACGCGCACCAGGCGCAGCACCCGCAGCGGGTCTTCTGCAAACGCCTGTGGGCCGGCCATGCGCAGACGCCCGGCGTCGAGGTCGGCCAGGCCCCCGAGCGGGTCGATCGGCTCGCCACCCTCGAGCGGCTCCGCGATCGCGTTGACCGTGAAGTCCCTCATCGCCAGGTCCTGCTCGAGGGTGCCTGCGCGCAGCGGCTCCACGTCCAGCTGCCAGGAGCGGTCGCGGGGCACGACCCGCCAGGACCCGAACTCCTCCGACAGGGCAAAGCAGGCCGCGCGACCGGCTGCCCGCGAGACCGCGCGTGCGGCTGCGGCGGGATCGCCCTCGACGACCACGTCGAGATCGGTGGTCTCGCGGCCCAGGCGGCGGTCCCGAAGCGCACCCCCGACCACCCACGCCTGCCGACCCGCCAGCCCGCTGCGAGCGATCTCCAGCGCCCTGCTCGTCTGCCCTGCGCCCTTCACCGTGGCCTCACACCTACCGGCCGGGGGGCGCCGCGACGCCGTCGCGGTGATAGCGCCGGGGCACGCGCGGAGTCAGGGCGCAGGTGATCTCGTAGTTGATCGTCTCCAGACGCCGCGCGACCTCCTCGGCGGTGATGCGCTCGCTGCCCTGGAAGCCGATCAGGATCGCGCGTTCGCCGCGCAGCGCCATCGCGCGCCGGTCGACGCCGAGGTCGACGGTGATGCTGTCCATGCTCACCGTGCCCACCAGCGGGTGGCGGTGCCCGCCGATCAGCACGTCCGCATTGTTGGACAGCCCGCGTCGCCAGCCATCGCCGTAGCCGATCGGCAGCACGCCGATGTAGGTGTCCTGCTCGGCCACGAACTGGCGCCCGTAACCCGCGCTCGCGCCGGCCTCGCACAGCTTCGTCTCAGCCACATACGAGCTCAGCTCGAGCGCCGGCTCGAGCGCCCGCGCCGCGGGATCGCGGCCGAACGGGTCCATGCCGTAGATCGCGATGCCGCAGCGCACCATGTCGAACTGGGCCGCGGGGTCGCGCAGCACCGCAGCGCTGTTGGCCGCGTGGACGAGCAGCTGCGGGTACTCGCGCTTGATCGACTCCGCCCAGCTCCTGAACGAGGCCAGCTGCGCCGCGAAGAAGCCCTTGTCGCTCAGCTCGTCTGCGGTTGCGAAGTGGGTCATCACACCCGCGAGCTCGACTCCGGGGGTGGCGCTCGCGGCGGCTGCCACACGCGAGGCCTCGGCCGGATCACGCGTACCGAGGCGCCCCATGCCCGAGTCGAACTTCACGTGCACTCGCCCTCCGCCGACGCGCGCGACCAGCTCGAGGTAGCTCTCGTTCCACACCACCACATCGCCCCCGGCCGCCAGGGCCTGCTCCAGTTCGACCGGGCTGAGCGCGCCCATGACGAGGATGCGAACATCCTCCAGGCCGGCGTCGCGCAGCGCGCGCACCTCGCCGGCGCTGGCCACGGCCAGCCAGCTCGCGCCGGCGGCGAGCGCGGCGCGCGCGCTCTGCACAGCCCCGTGCCCGTAGCCGTCCGCCTTGACGACCGCACACAGCGCCGCGCCACCGCGCAGCTCGGTGCGCAGGCGCGCGCAGTTGCGCTCGATCGCCGCCAGGTTCACACGCGCCTGTGCGCGACCCGCGGCTTCACCTTCGCCTGCTGCCGGCGCCACGATCCCGAGCTCAGTCACGCCGCCTGGCTCGCCGTCGAGTGCCCGACGGGCCCGTCCCGGCCGAGGAGCGCGCGCCGGGGAAGCTCGGCAATCACGTCGGTGGCGATCACTCCCTCCGGCGCGCCCTGTCTCACCGCCGCCCGACGGCCGGCCTCGGCGTGCAGCCACACGCCTGCAGCGGCCGCCGTGAACGGCTCGAGGCCCTGCGCGAGCAGAGCTGCGATCACGCCGGTGAGCACATCGCCCGTGCCGGCCGTGGCGAGTGCGGGACTGCCGCCGGGGCTGACCGCGACCATGCCGTCGGCGTCGGCGATCAGCGTGTCGTCGCCCTTCAGCACCACCACCGAGGACGACCGTGCAGCGGCGTCGCGTACGTGCTCCAGACGCGCGCGCTCGATCTCGGCTCTGTCGCGCTCGAGCAGGCGGCCGAGCTCGCCCGCGTGCGGAGTGAGCACCGTCGGCGCCTGGCGGCCGACCAGGTTGCGCAGGCTTCCCGCATGGGCGTTCAGTCCGTCCGCGTCGAGCACCATCGCGGTTTTGGCGTCGTGCACGAGGCGGCGAGCGAACGCTACCGCGCCTTCGCTGCGACCGAGGCCGGGGCCGAGCGCCAGCGCGCCGCCCCGTCCGCTGGCCTCGAGCACGCGCCCGACACCCTCCACGCTCAGCGTGCCGTCGCGATCGGGCAGCCCGACGGTCATCAACTCCGGCACTCCGCTGCTCGCGAGAATCGTCTGCAGCGATGTGGGCACGCACACGGTCACATAGCCCGCGCCCGCGCGCATGCTCGCGCGCGCGGTCATCGTCGGCGCGCCGGTCAGGCCCAGCGAGCCGCCCACCACGAGCACGTGGCCCGAGTCGAACTTCGTGCCGGTCGGCGCGCGGCGCGGGAGCGCCTCAAGGATCGCGGGCTCGATCAGCCCGATCGAGGCGGTGATGGGCGCGCCACGCGGGATGCCGATGCCAAGCCGCTGCACCTCACCCGCGTGGGCCTTGCCCGGGTGGATCCACAGGCCGGCCTTGACCGCGTGCAAGGTGACGGTGAGGGTGGCGCTCACAGCAACTCCCGCGACCTTCCCGGTGGAGGCATCCACGCCGCTTGGCAGATCGACGCTGACCACCGGCGCCTGGGCGCGACCGATCGCCTCTATCGCTTCCGCGACCGCGCCGCGGGGCTCGCCCTGAAACCCCGTTCCGAGCAGTGCATCGACGATCACCGCAGCACCGGGCAGCGGACCATCGCCGTCACTCGCGTGCGAGCCCGCGGGCGCTCCCTCCCACGGCGAGCCGTCCAGGCGCACGGGCGCAGGCTCGGGCAGACGCTCGAGGTTCACGCGCGCATCGCCCTCGAGCTCGTCGGGAGCCACGACCAGCACCACGCTCACCGCGCGTCCGGCCTCGCGCAGCAGACGCGCCGCCACGAGTCCGTCGCCGCCGTTGTTGCCCTTGCCGCACACCACCGCCACAGCGCCGTCGGACACGAGCGCTTCGACGGCCTTGGCGACACCGGCGCCGGCGCGCTCCATCAGGTTCTTGCTCGCCACGCCACGCTCCTCGGTCGCCCAGCGATCGATCGCGCGCATCTCCTCGGCGTCGGGCAGTGGCGTCAGCCAGTCGGGCAGCGAGCTCACGAGAGGCGATGCTAGATGGTCCGCGCGCCAAGCAGCGAATCAGGGCGCCCAGTCGGCCCCTGCGAGAAATCGGCGCCAGCTACTCGACGGTGACCGTCTTTGCCAGGTTACGCGGTTGATCGACGTTCAGCGAACGGCGGCGTGCGATCTCGTATGCGAGCACCTGCAGCGGGATCACGGCCAGCATCGGCTGCAGCATCCAGTCGATCGCCGGCAGCGTGAGGACCGCGTCCGCTTGGCGAGCCAGCTGATCGTTGCCCTCGGTCGCGAGCGCGATCACGCGCGCCCCGCGCGCCCTTACCTCCTGCATGTTGGACGCAACCTTCTCCAGCACCGGCGAGTCGGTTGCCACGCAGACCACCGGCGTGGAGTCGTCGAGCAGCGCGATCGGGCCGTGCTTCATCTCGCCGGCGGCGTACGCGTCGGTTGCGATGTAGGAGATCTCCTTGAGCTTCAACGCTCCCTCGAGCGCCACCGGCAGCCCGACGTGACGTCCGATGTAGAGGAAGAACTCGCTCTGCCAGTAGACCTCCGCGACAGGGCGCACCTGCTCCTCGACGCCGGCCAGAACCTCGCTTATGCAGTGCGGCAGGCGCTTGATCTCCGACACCAGCTCGGCCAGGCGCGCCGGCGCGATCTCGCCACGCAGCTCGGCCAGGCGCAGGGCGAGCAGGTACATCACAGCGACCTGGCAGAGGAACGTCTTGGTCGCCGCCACCCCGATCTCGAGGCCGGCGCGGGTGAACAGCACGCCGTCGGACTCGCGCGTGGCCTGCGAGCCCATCACGTTGGTGATCGCCAGCACGCGTGCGCCACGCTCGCGCGCGAGGCGCATCGCGGCGAGCGTGTCGGCTGTCTCGCCCGACTGGGTGATCCCCAACACGAGGTCGCCCTGGCCCACCACCGGGTTGCGATAGCGGTACTCGGAGGCGATGTCCATTTCGACGGGCACGCGAGCCCACTCTTCGATCGCGTAGCGCCCGATCAGGCCGGCGTGGTAGGAGGTGCCGCAGGCCACGATCACGATCCGCCTGACGCCCTCCAGCACGGACTCGTCGAGAGCGCCCTCCTCCTGGAGGTCGACGCCGTCGCCGCGGGCGGTGCGGTCGGAGATCGCATCCGCGACCGCGTCGGCCTGTTCGTTGATCTCCTTGAGCATGAAGGTCTCAAAGCCGCCCTTCTCGGCCGTCTCCTCGTCCCAGTCGACCGTGTGCTCGGGGCGCTCCACGGTCGCGCCGTCGCTCGCGCGCATGATCGTCACGCCCTCCGGACGCAGCACCACCAGCTCGCCGTTCTCTATGTATTGAACGCGCCTGGTCTCAGACAGGAAGGCGGGGACGGCGGAGGCGACGAACTGCTCGTCCTCGCCGCGCCCGACGATCAGCGGGCACTCCTTGCGCGCCCCCACCAGCAGCTCGGGCTCGTCCAGGCTCATCGCCACGAACGCGTAGTGACCCTCCAGCTGGGAGTAGGCCCCGCGTACCGCCTCGACGAGATCGCCGCAGTAGAGCTCGGCGATCAGATGCGCGATCACCTCCGCGTCGGTCTCGGAGGTGAACACGCTGCCCTGCGCCGACAGGCGGTCCTTGAGCGTCATGTAGTTCTCGACGATCCCGTTGACCACCACGTGCACGCGGTCGCCGGTGTCGTAATGGGGGTGGGCGTTCTCCTCGCTCACGCGTCCGTGCGTGGCCCAGCGGGTGTGTCCGATGCCGGTCGTGGCGGAGCGCTCGGCGAGCGCCACCGCCCCTTCGGCGCCGGCTGCGCTCTGCTCGAGCTTTGCGCGCAGGGCGCTGAGGTTGCCGACCGCTCGCACCGCCTCGATCCGCTCGTCGGCGATCACCGAGATGCCGGCCGAGTCATAGCCGCGGTACTCGAGCTTGGCCAGGCCCGCCAGCAGCAGCTCCTGGACGGGACGCCTGCCCACGTAGCCAACGATTCCACACATCCGACCGAAGATACCAGCGCTACCGCCGCGCACAGCGGCGAGCAAGAGCTAGCCCAGCTCGCGCTGCACGAGCGCCACCAGGCGTCCGCAGATGTCCTGCGCCTCCTGCTCAGTGGGCGCCTCGACCATCACCCTGACGAGCGGCTCGGTGCCGCTTGGACGCACGAGCACTCGCCCGCGTCCCTCGAGCTCGCGTGCCGCGTCGCGGACCGCCGCGTCGAGCTCGCGCGCGTGCTCCAGCGCGCCGCGGTCGCGCACGGGCACGTTGACGAGCCGCTGCGGCAGCTTGCTCATCGCGTCACGCTCGCGCAGGGCCCTGCCCGCCAGCGCCTCCAGCGTCAGCAGCGCGCTGGCGATGCCGTCGCCGGTGTGGTTAAAGCCCATGTCGATGATGTGCCCGGACTGCTCGCCGCCCAGCATCCAGCCGCGTGCGCGCAGCTCCTCGAGCACGTAGCGGTCGCCCACCTGCGTGATCGACACCTCCACCCCGTGCTCGCGCATGGCGGCGTGGAAGCCGTAGTTGGTCATCACCGTCACCGCCACCCCGTTGCCGGCCAAGCGGCCGCTGTCGCGCAGGTGCAGCGCCGCCAGCGCCATCAGCTCATCGCCGTCCACCAGCTCGCCGTTGCCGTCCACCGCCAGCACACGGTCGCCGTCGCCGTCGAAGGCGAAGCCGATCTCGCGTCCGTCCGCCACCACGCGCTCGGCCAGGCCGCCGATGTGAGTCGATCCGCACTCGGCGTTGATGTTGCGCCCGTCGGGCGCATCGGCGATCACCGTCACCTCCGCGCCCAGGCGCCTGAAGATCTCGGGTGCGACCTGGGATGTGGCGCCGTTGGCACAGTCGAGCACCACGTGCTGGCCGCTCAGCTCGAGCGCCGCGAAGCGCGTGTGCAGCTCGCGCAGGTAGTCCTCGGGTGCGCCCCTCAGCTCGCGTATGCGCCCGATGCTCGCCGGCGTGGCCGGCGCGGAACCGCTCTCCAGCTTGCTCTCGATCGCCAGCTCGTCCTCGTCGGAGAGCTTGTAGCCGTCGCCCGCGAAAAACTTGATCCCGTTGTCGCGGTAGGGGTTGTGCGACGCCGAGAGCACCGCTGCGAGATCGAATCCGTAGCGCCCGATCAGCAGCGGAGCGGCCGGGGTCGGCAGCACCCCGCCGAGCAGCACGTCTCCGCCGGCGGCAGCGACGCCGGCCGCGAGCGCGGCCTGCAGCATCTCGCCCGACTCGCGCGTGTCGCGCACGATCAGCACCTGCGGGCGCTCCGCGCGCGTGTGACGCGTTGCGGCCTGCCCGAGCGCGAGCGCCAGCTCGGCGCTGAGGAACTCGCCTGCGATGCCGCGAACGCCGTCGGTCCCGAACAGCTTGCGGGCCATGCTCTCCCCCGAGACGGCGTGGCCTAGCGCTTCGAGAACTGCGGCTTCTTGCGCGCCTTCTTCAAGCCGGCCTTCTTGCGCTCCTTGGCGCGCGAGTCGCGCGTCAGGAAGCCCCTGCGCTTGAGCTCGCCGCGCAGGTTCGGGTCGGCCTCCAGCAGTGCGCGCGAGACGCCGTGGCGCAGTGCGCCCGCCTGAGCTGAGATGCCGCCACCGTGAAGCCTTGCCACGACGTCCATGCGCTCCTCATAGCCCACCGTCTCGAGCGGTTGGCGGATGTTGCGCTGCAGCGTGATCCGCGGGAAGTGCTGCTCGAGCGTGCGTCCGTTGACGAGGTAGCTGCCGGTGCCCGGCCTGAGCGTCACACGCGCTATCGCTGTCTTGCGCTTGCCGGTGGCGCGGTAGCGGGCACCCGAGGCGAGGTCGATCGCGGCCGTGGCGATCGGCTCGCTGAGAACCTCCTCCTGCGCATCGGCGCCGGAGGACTCGCCCTGATCGCTCTCATCGTCCAGCGCATAAGGGTCCACGTACTGCTCGCCGCGTCCGAGCGGGTCGACGCCCTCGGGGACGATGTCGACCTCGAGGTGGGCGCCGGGAACAGCCGGTTTCTCACGCGGCGCCGGCTCCTCGTCCTCATCGGCCTGGTCCCCGGCCTCCTGGGCCGCCTCGAGCGCAGCGTCCTCGGCTGAGCCGGCTATCTCGAGCGCCTCCTCGCTGGGAACCGCGTGGCCCTCGCCGCCCGCGTGCGCCACCGGCAGCTCGCGTGGGCTGGCTGCGCTCGAGGACTCCTGGGCCTCCTGGGCAGCCTCGAGTGGAGCGTCCTCGACCGAGCCGGCGATCTCAGCCGCCTCGGGCGAGGGTACCGCGTGCTGCGGTGCCTCGGACTGCTCGGGCGCCGGTGCCTCGGGCTGCTCGGAAGCCGGTGCCTCGGGCTGCTCGGAAGTTGGTGCCTTGGACTGCTCGGGCGCGTCTGCGCCGGGCTGCTCGGGCGCGTTTGCGTCGGGGTTCTCGCGGTTCTCCTCGTCGGCCATCAGGCCTCGATCTCCAAAGGTTGGGGTTTCTGAGCGACGTGCGGGTGCTCGGGGCCGGCGTAGATCTTGAGCTTCGTGATCTGCTTGCGCGCCAGGCGGTTGCGGGGCATCATGCCTTTGACGGCCAGCCGGATGATCTCCTCCGGGCGCCTGTTGAGCATCTCCTCGAAGGTGCGCGAGCGCAGCCCTCCCGGGTAGCCGGAGTGGCGGTAGTAGCGCTTGTCCTGGCGCTTGTTGCCGCTCACATGGATCTTCTCGGCATTGACCACGACCACGAAGTCGCCGGTGTCGATGTGCGGCGTGTACTCGGGCTTGCGCTTGCCACGCAGCACGTCCGCGATCTGCGTGGCCAGCCTACCGAGCGTCTTGCCGTTGGCGTCGACGATCAGCCAATTGCGCTCGCGATCGGTCGGCTTTGCTACGTATGTCTTTGTCGAGGGAGCCATGACGTAAAAAGGCCACGCGTAAGCGCGCGGCGCTGCGAGCATCATAGGCGATGTCCGGCGCACTTGCGGGCAGACGTTGTGTGGTGACCGGCCCTACTACGGTTGGTCGGGGTGCTGGCGAGCGGGTCTCTCGAAAATCTCAGCCGATCGGACCACGAGGTCGGATCGTCAGGGACGAGGAGGCGGCCCGCCGGCTACTCCCACTCGATCGTGCCGGGGGGCTTGGAGGTGATGTCGAGCACCACGCGGTTGACCTCGCGCAGCTCGTTGATCATGCGCGATGCGATCGTCTCGAGCAGGTCGTAGGGCAGCCTGGCCCAGTCGGCTGTCATCGCGTCGTCGCTGGTCACCGCGCGCACGACCACCACATACCCATAGGTGCGCTCGTCGCCCTGCACACCGACGGTGCGCACGTCGGGCAGTACGCAGAAGGACTGCCACAGCTCGCGATAGAGCCCCGCCTTGCGGATCTCCTCCTGCAGGATGTGGTCGGCCTCGCGCAGCACGTCCAGGCGCTCCTTGGTCGCTTCGCCGCCCACCACGCGGATGGCAAGGCCCGGGCCCGGGAACGGCTGGCGCCAGACGAGGCGCTCGGGCAGTCCCAGCTCGGCGCCGACCGCTCGCACCTCGTCCTTGAACAGCGCTCGCAACGGCTCCACCAGCTCGAAGCGCAGATCCTCCGGCAGGCCGCCGACGTTGTGGTGTGACTTGATCGTCGCCGCCCCCGTGCCACCGCCGGACTCGATCACGTCCGAGTACAGGGTGCCCTGGACCAGAAAGCGCGCGTCCTCCCCCCCGCTCACGCCGGCCAGCTTGGTCGCCTCCTCCTCGAAGACCCTGATGAACTCCGCGCCGATCGCCTTTCGCTTGGCCTCGGGCTCGCTCACGCCCTTGAGCTTGTCCAGGAAGCGCGTCTCCGCGTCCACCGCCACCAGCGGCACCTTGAACGTGTCCCTGAACGTGCGCACCACCTGCTCGCCCTCGTCCTTGCGCATCAGGCCGTGGTCCACGAACACGCACGTCAGCTGCTCGCCGATCGCGCGATGCACCAACAGCGCCGCCACCGAGGAGTCCACGCCACCCGAGAGCCCGCAGATCACGCTTCCATCGCCGACCTGCTCGCGGATGCGGCGCACCTGTTCCTCCACGATCGACGCCGCCGACCAGTTCGGCTCACAGTCACAGACCTCGGTCAGGAAGCGTGTGAGGATCTCCTGGCCGTAGGGCGTGTGCACGACCTCCGGGTGAAACTGGATGCCGTAGATCGCATGCTCGGCGTCCTCCACCGCAGCCACCGGCGAGCCGCTCGAGGAGGCCAGCGCGGTGAACCCCGGCGGCGGCTCGTAGACGGTGTCGCGGTGGGACATCCAGCACGTCTGCTCCTTGGGCATGCCCTTCAGCAGCACGCCCGGATCGGAGACCAGCAGATCCGAGCGGCCGAACTCACCGATCTCGGCCTCCTCAACCCTGCCGCCCAGCGTGTGCACCAGCAGTTGCATGCCGTAGCAGATGCCCATCACCGGCACGCCCAGCTCGAGCAGTCCGCGATCGAGCGGCGGCGCGCCCTCGGCGTAGACCGATGCCGGACCGCCCGAGAGGATGATCCCGCACGGTTTGCGCCTGGCGATCTCCTCGAGCGCCACATGGTGCGGCAGCAGCTCCGAGAACACCCCGCAGTCGCGTACCCTGCGCGCGATCAGCTGGGAGTACTGCCCGCCATAGTCGAGCACCACGATCTCCTGCACGGCCGCACGCGTGTCCGTCCGCTGCTCGACCGCCGGCGTCGGGACAGTCTCAGTGGCCATCGTCAGAGCTGTTCCCGGCGGGGCCGGCAAGACGCAGGGAGCGTGGCGTACCGATCGTTGAGCCGATGCTGTCGTCGATCGGCCAGCACGCGAGCGACTGAGGACGCCGCCAAGCGAAGCCGGAGACGCCTCTGACGTCAGTCATTTACGAGCGCGGCTACCTTCCCGTTGGTGGCGCCCATGCCGACGCCCTGGTCGCGCTGCAGCGCCTTGCCCTCCGTCTGCAGCGACGGTGCGACCACGACCTCCGCACGGTTGAACTCTGCGAGGTCCTTGTGTCCGCATGTCGCCATCGAGGTGCGCAGGCCGCCGAACAGGTTGAACGTGCCGTCGTTCTCGCGCGCCGGGCCGGTCAGGATCTCCTCGAGCGTCCCGTTCTGGGTCGTCGCCACCCGCGCTCCGCGCGGCAGCGTCGGGTGGAAAGTCGCCATACCCCAGTGAAAGCCTCGTCCCGGCGCCTCGTAGGCGCGGGCAAGCGGCGAGCCGATCATCACAGCATCCGCTCCCAGCGCGATCGCCTTCGACACGTCACCGCCGTTGCGCATGCCGCCATCGGCGATCACCTGGGCGTACTCGCCGGTCTCGAGCATGTGCGTCGAGCGCGCATGAGCCACGTCCGCGATCGCCGTCGCCTGCGGCACGCCGATGCCAAGCACGCCGCGCGTCGTACACGCAGCGCCGGGGCCGACGCCGACGAGAACGCCCGCCGCGCCCGTGCGCATCAGGTGCAGACCCGTGTGATAGGAGGCGCAACCACCGACCACCACCGGAACGTCGAGCGTCGGGATGAACTCCTTCAGGTTCAACGGCTCGGACACGGTCGAGACGTGCTCTCCCGAGACCACCGTCCCCTGGATCACCAGCACGTCCAGGCCGGCCTCCATCGCGATGTCGTAGTACTGGATCACCCGCTGCGGCGTGAGCGAAGCCGCCACCACGACTTTGTGTTCCTTGATCTCGCGAATCCGCTGGGCGATCAGCTCCGGCTTGACCGGCTCGCGGTAGATCTCCTGCATCTCGCGCGTCGCCAGCTCCTTGGGAAGCTCCGAGATCCGCTCGAGCTGCTCGTCCGCGTCCTCATAGCGCGTGAAGATGCCCTCGAGGTTGAGCACCGCGAGGCCGCCGAGGCCGCCGATGATCCCAGCTGTCTCCGGTGAGACCACGCCGTCCATCGCCGACGCCAGCATCGGCAGCTCGAACTTGTAGGGACCGAGCTTCCACGAGATGTCGATGTCGTCAGGGTCGCGCGTACGCCGGGAAGGCACTATCGCGATGTCGTCGAATCCATAAGCACGACGGGCCTTCTTGCCGCGTCCGATCTCAATCTCCATCGTCATATCCTCGCAGTCGCCGCGGACGAGAAGACCCCGCACTCGGCGGGGCCAGAAGGGGTGCGGCGAAGCGCCGCGAAAGCCTTGTCTGAGGGAGCAGCCAAGCAGGTTTGAGCATAGCAATCGTCACACCCGGCACGGGGGCCTTGGCTATGCTCGATTGTATGAGCGAGGGGATCGACACCCGCTATCGGCCGCATGCCGTCGAGGCCCGTCGCCAGGCGGCCTGGCGCGAGCGCGACGCGTTCAAGACGCCGCCGCTGAGCGACGAGCAGCCGCACCTCTACATCAAGCCCTCGGCCCCCTTCACTTCGGGCAACATCCACATCGGCCACGTCCGCAGCTACTCGATCGGAGATGCCTACGCGCGCTTTCGCCGCGCCCGCGGCGAGGGTGTCCTGTTCGCCTTCGGATACGACGCCTTCGGGCTGCCGGCCGAGCTGGCCGGGATCGCCGGCGGAGAGCCGCCCAACGACTGGGTCAACCGCTGCGCCGCCCACATGACCGGGCAGCTCGAGCGGCTCGGCTTCTCCTTCGACTGGGAGCGCTCGTTCCTCAGCTCCGACCCGCTCATGTACCGCTGGTCGCAGTGGCTGTTCCTGGAGCTGCTCGAGGCCGGCCTGATCTACCGCGGCACGGGCACGGTGGACTGGTGCGACACCTGCCAGACGACGCTCGCCTCGATCCAGGTCGAGCCGGGCGGCACGTGCTGGCGCTGTCACAACCCGGTGCGCCTGATCGAGCTGCCACAGTGGTATCTGAAGATCAGCGCCTACGTGCCCGAGAACGACCGCCGCCTGCAAGAGCTGGGCCAGAGCGGTATCTGGGACGAGGTCTCCCTCGCCTCCCAGGAGGAGGTGCTCGGACGCCTCGACGGCGTCGAGGTCGAGCTGAGCGGCGAGGACGCCAGCGCGTTGACCGTCTTCACCCCCCACCCAGACGCCGCCGCAGAGTCGCGTTTCGTGCTGCTCTCCCCGCGTCACCCGGAGGTCGAGGCGTGGGCGCTCGAGGCCGCCGTGATGGAGCAGCTCGAGCAGATGCGCTCCGGCGGATGGGAGCGCAGCTCACGCGAGGCCGAGACAGTGCCCGTGATCGACAGCGGGCGCGTGCTGCACGCCCCGGACGGTGCAGCGCTTCCCGTTCTGATCTCCCCTGTGGTGGACTCGCGCTTCGGGCCCACCGCCGTGCTGGGCATTCCCAGCCGCGACCGCACCGACGAGGTGATCGCGCGCAGGATCGGCATCGCGCTGCCCGACGCCGACGGGGACGGGGACGGGGACGGGGCGGACGATGGTGCGGCTGGGTACGAGGCCGAGAGCCAGCCCCTGCCGCCGACCTGGCCCGGCACCCGCCCGGCGGTTCGCTACCGCGCGTATGACTTCACCATCTCTCGCCAGCGCTCGTGGGGAACGCCGATCCCGATCGTCTACTGCGAGCAGTGCGGCAGCGTGCCCGTGCCGCGCGAGCAACTGCCGGTGCTGCTGCCCCTGGACATCCGCCCCACGGGCACCGGCAATCCGCTGGCCGAGCTGGACGAGTTCGTCCAGACCACCTGTCCGGGCTGCGGCGGCCCCGCCCGCCGCGAGACCGACACGCTCGACTGCCACTTCGACGCCCTCTGGCTGTGGGTTCCCGCGTGCGTGCCGCCCGAGTCTCGCGAGGACTCGCTCGAGCAGATACTCGCGCTGCCCGACCTGCGCCACTGGCTGCCCTCCGAGCGCCTGGTCGCCGGCTCCGACAGCGGGAACTTCGTGTTCGACCAGCGGATAGTCACCAAGGCGCTGCGCGACATCGGCCCGCTGGCCTTCCTCGCAGACGGCGAGCCGTTCGCCGGCTGCCTGTTTCACGAGATGGTCATACGCGACGGGCGCAAGATGAGCAAGCATCTCGGCAACGTGGTCGATCCAGACGAGCTGGTGGAGCAGTACGGGGCCGACACCGTGCGCCTGGCCGTGCTCTACGCCGCGCGCCCGCAGCGCTCGCTCAACTGGAGCGAGTCGGCTGTGCTGCGCTGTCACCGCTTTCTCGCACAGGTGTGGCAGTTCACCAGCAGGCAGCTCGCCGGCGCGAACGTCGGGACCGCCGACGCCGCCGAGGATGACGAGCAGGTGAGAGACACCACCGAGCACCTCCGGCTGAAACTCTCGCAGTGGTGCGAGAACGCTGTCGCACGCACCACCGAGGACATGGCGAACCTCGAGATGCACAGCGCGGTGCGCAACGTGATGCGCCTGTTCGACCGAATCAAGGACTTCGAGAAACGTGTGCTCGCGCGCGAGAGCGCGCTCACCGGCCCCGACCGGGACGCGCTGCTGGAGGCGCTGGCCGTGCTCGTGCAGCTGCTCGGCCCGCTCGCGCCGCACATCTCAGAGGAGCTGTGGATCGCGCTCGGGCGCGACGAGCACAGCGCACAGACGCCCTGGCCCGGCGTATCGTTCGAGGTAGCAGCATGAGCACACAGACCACACCGAGTCTCCCGGGTTCAAGTCAGCGGACGCGCTCGTGCGCGACCGGCCTGGCCTGCCACCGCTGCAACAAGCGCTACGAGCTGGCCGACACCGTGTTCGCGTGCCCCGACTGCGGCAAGGGACTGGACGTCGTCTACGACTACGAGCTCGCCGCCCGGCACTTTCGCGAGGTCTCCAGCGAGGAGCGCCCGCAGAACGTCTGGCACTTCGAGGAGCTGCTGCCCATCGTCGACGCCTCCGCGCAGGCGCGCGTGGGGCAGTTCTCGGGATACACGCCACTGATTCGGGCCGACCGGCTCGGCGCCGAGCTGGGGCTGAGCAACCTGTATCTCAAGGACGACTCCAGCAACAGGCCGAGCCTCTCCTACAAGGATCGCGTCGTCTCGATGTCGGTCGCGCGCCTGCTTGAGCGCGGCAAGAGCGAGATCGGCTGTGTCTCCACCGGCAACGTCGGCACGGCCGTGGCGTCGCTTGCGGCCAAGGCCGGCGTCGACGCCTACGTGTTCTACCCCAACCGCCTGGAGCGCACCAAGGCGCGCGCCTGCATGGCGTTGGGCGCCAAGGTCTGCCAGGTGGAGGGCAACTACGACGAAGCCAACCGCCGCTGCCGCGAACTGGCAGAAAACACTGGAATGGACTTCGCCAACATCACCCTGCGCCCGTTCTACGCGGAGGGCGCAAAGACCGCAGCGTTCGAGATCGTCGAGCAGCTCGACTGGCAGTCTCCCGATCACATAGTCACCGCCGCTGCAGGCGGGACGCTGTCCTCGCGGCTGCACAAGGGTCTGGTCGAGCTGCAACTGCTGGGACTCTCCGAGACCGACCCCACGCGAATCCACATCGCCCAGCCGAGTGGCTGCAACCCGATCGTCAGCGCGATCCTGGCCGAGGAAGCAGAGGTTCACCCGGTCACACCCGAGACGGCCGCCCACTCGCTGGCGATCGGCGCACCTGGCGACGGATACCTGGTGATCGATGCGGTGCGCACCCGTGGCGGCACCGGCGGCTTCGCCAGCGACCCCGAGATCTTCGCCGGCATCGACCTGCTGGCAGCGACCGAGGGGCTGCTGACCGAGCCGGCCGGCGGCACGACGATCGCGGTGCTCGAGAAACTCGCCGCCGCCGGACGCTTCGCGCCCGACGACACCGTCGTTGCGATCATTACCGGCAACGGCCTGAAGACGCTCGACGAGCATCCCGCGAAGGGTTGGCCCGAGAAGGTGGACTGCGAGCTGGATGCGATGCTCACCGCGCTCGATCAGCTGAAGGGCGAGAAGACGCTGATGCAGAGCGCCCACGAGCAACTCAGCGCCTGACTTCGCACACGCAGTAGCCTTACGACCATGGACGATCCCGAGCGCGACCTCGAGCTGCGCCGTCGCGAAGAGCGCCGGGCAGTCGAGGAGGCCGGCGGAGGACAGGCCGAGGGCTTCGAGCTGGCCGAGCAGGAACTGATCGAGCACGCCTCGCACGGAGACCAGCACACGCCCGCGCGGATCATGCGGGATGCGGCGCTCGAGCAGGGCGACGTCGACGGTGCCTATGGCGAGGCCGACGAGGAGCACCAGCCAGACTGAGCCGGCGCGCCGGCGCCCACGGTGGCGCGGCCACAGCGTTGATCTGGATGGCAGGGCAGGCGGCGGTGTCGTGCTCGCGCTGATGGTGCAGGCGATCGTCCACCACCCCACCCTCGCCTTCCTGCTGCTGGCGCTCGCCGCCCTGGGGGACGCTGCCGCTGGTCAACGCGGCCGCGCGGCTCGCTCGCGGGAGCGAGATCCACGAGACCCAGCCAAGCGTCGCGTTCGTCGCCTACGAGCGCTGAACTACACCGTCAAGCAGGCAGCCAAGCGCGCGTCTTGGATACGGTGGGGACTTCGTTACCCCCGCAGGGCTCTGAGCGTCGATCTTGGCACCGCAATCCGAATCCCAACCCCACCGTCCAACGCGGATACGCACGCACACCTGCGGCGAGCTGCGCGCTGAGCACGTCGAAGAGAGCGTGGTGCTGGCCGGCTGGGTGCACAACCGCCGCGACCTCGGCGGGGTGCTCTTCCTCGACCTGCGCGATCACTACGGCATCACGCAGATCCTCGTGCGCCCAGGCTCGCCCGTGGATCTCGCGCACACGCCGAAGGAGACCGTGCTGCGGATCGAGGGACGAGTTCTCGCTCGTCCGCGGGAGACGATCAACGCAGCCATCGACACCGGAGAGATCGAGATCGAGGCGTTGCACGCCGACGTGCTCGGGCCGGCGGGTCCGCTTCCATTCCCGGTCTTCTCCGATGAGGAGGCGCCGGAGGAAACCCGGCTGCGCTACCGCTTCCTCGATCTACGCCGGGCGCGCATGCACAAGAACATCGTGCTGCGCTCGAGGATCATCGCCAGCCTGCGCGAGCGCATGGAGCGCCACGGCTTCCTCGAGCTGCAGACGCCGACGCTGACGGCGTCGAGCCCCGAGGGCGCCCGCGACTACCTCGTGCCCTCACGTGTACACCCGGGCAAGTTCTACGCCCTGCCGCAGGCTCCGCAGCAGTTCAAGCAGCTGCTGATGGCTGCAGGCTTCGACCGTTACTTTCAGATCGCGGTCTGCTACCGCGACGAGGACGCTCGCGCGGATCGCTCGCCGGGCGAGTTCTACCAACTGGACATCGAGATGAGCTTCGTCGAGCAGGAGGACGTGTTCGAGGTCGTCGAGGACGTGCTGCACGGCCTCTTCAGCGACTTCCGCCCGGACCGCCACACCACACCCCTGCCGTTCCCTCGCATCAGCTACGACGACGCGATGGAACGCTATGGCACAGACAAGCCGGACCTGCGCATCGCGCTGGAGATGCGCGACCTCAGCGACGTCTTCGCCGGCTCCGGCGTTCGCGCGCTCGCTGCTGGGCACGTGTCGGCGATGCGCGTGCCCAAGCCCGAGCTCTCACGCGCCGACATGGACCGCCTCGATGCGTTCGCGCGCGAGCAGGGCGCCGGCGGCCTCGCCTGGTTCTTCATCGAGCCGGGCGACTCCCTGCGCGGACCACTTGCGCGCCACATCGAGCCTGAGCTGCAGCGCAGCACGATCGCCGCGCTCGACGCCGTGGAGGGCGACGCGCTGCTGATGATCGCCCATGCCGAGCGCAACACCGCGCGCAAGCTGCTCGGCGCGCTGCGTGTCCACGTCGGCCACAAGCTCGGGCTGGTCGAGCAGGACACATACCGGTTCTGCTGGGTGGTGGACTTCCCGATGTACGAGCTGGACGAGGATACGCACAAGGTCGAGTTCAGCCACAACCCGTTCTCGATGCCCCAGGGCGGCCTCGAGGCGCTCGAAACGATCGACCCCCTCGAGATCAAGGCGTTCCAGTACGACATCATCTGCAACGGCTACGAGCTGTCCTCCGGAGCGATCCGCAACCACCGCCAGGACATTCTCTATCGCGCCTTTGAGCTCGCCGGCTACTCCAACGAGGAGGTCGACGAGCGCTTCGGCGCGCTCGGCCGCGCCTTCGCCGTCGGCGCGCCCCCGCACGGCGGCATCGCGCCAGGCGTGGACCGGATCGTGATGCTGCTCGCCGACGAGCCCAACATCCGTGAGGTGATCGCCTTCCCGATGAACCAGCGCGCGCAGGACGTGATGATGAACGCCCCTGCCACCGTCTCGGATGAGCGGCTGAAGGAGCTCAACCTGACGCTGATCGAGTCACCGGATGAGGAGCCCGCGCAGAGCGGCGCCCCGCAGGAGTAGCCAGAGCCGGACCGCGCCGAGTAGTCACCGGTGGGCGCCCGAGGACGTAGCGGGGCCCGAGGACGTAGCGGTGGCGCGAGGACGTAGAAAAGCCCCGCCGGAGCGGGGCTTTTCCTTAGCAGGTCGATAAGCCGGATTCTGTCGTTGAGCGACCATCCATCTGAGCGGCCTACCTGGACCTTGGCGGGCAGCCTGCAAACGGTCCGTTTTGGCCTTGCATCGAGCGGGGTTTGCCCAGCCGTCGCGTCACCGCGACGCTGGTGCGCTCTTACCGCACCATTTCACCCTTGCCGGCCCGCCGTTCACGTGGGACGGCGGACGTAGGCGGTTTGTTTCTGTGGCACTTTCCCGCGGGTTTCCCCGGGTCGATCCCTCGACCACCCTGCCCTGTGATGTCCGGACTTTCCTCGAAGGCTCACGCCTCCGTGGCCGCCTGACCTGCCTGGTCAACTTAGCGCGTAACCGCCTTACCCGTTGTACACGGGCGCTCCGGTTGACGTGTCTGTATGCCCGCGGCGTCGCTCACACGCGCCTGAGCAATCCCACGACCCTGCCCAGAACCTTGACCTCTTTGCTGCGGATTGGCTCGATCGCGTCATTCTCGGGCTGCAACCTGATGTGGTCGGGTTCGCGGAAGAAGCGCTTGACGGTCGCCTCCTCGCCCAGGAGCGCAACAACGACCTCGCCATTGCTCGCCGTGTCCTGCGGGTGAACCACCACGTAGTCGCCTTCGAGGATGCCCGCTCCCTTCATCGAATCGCCGCGTATGCGCAGGAGGTACTCACCGTCCTCGCCGCCCGCGATGTCTGGCACGGACACGTATTCCTCGATGTTCTCCTCGGCCAGCACCGGCTGCCCGGCGGCCACCGAGCCGAGCAGCGGCAGCCCTTCGGCGCGAACGATTCCCCTGACGCTGTCCACGGCCGTGCCCACCGCGCGGTCGAGCAACTCGATCGCGCGCGGCTTGGATGGATCCCGACGGAGCAGCCCGATCTTCTCGAGGTTGGCGAGGTGCGCGTGCACGGTCGACGACGATGCAAGACCAACCGCCTTGCCGATGTCGCGCACAGTCGGCGGATAGCCGTACTTGGCGGAGTACTTGCGGATGAAGTCGAAGATCTCCTGCTGGCGCTTGGTCAGATCCATGCGTGGATGCCTCCGCGTTCGGGTGGACGATGCGCTTCAACGAACATGTGTTCGCAATGTAGCGCCGCCCGTGGACGGATGCAAGTTGCGGACTTTTCGGCCCACGGGCGCTCGCGCGCTCCCGGGTATACTCGCCCCCCTGCGCCCGTGGCGGAATTGGTAGACGCGCAAGGTTGAGGGCCTTGTGGGGAGATTTCCCCGTGGTGGTTCGAGTCCACTCGGGCGCATAGTTGTAATTTTCGCGACGAATCGGCTGGAGATGGGGCGCCGTTCTGGTGTCGCGTCGGCCAGATGGGACGAGACGTCTGTAAGCCCTCCCGGTCGAGTGCCCCTGCGGTTATCACCCGAAGGCTCGCCTTTGCATGGCGATGAGTGCGTGCGGGCGCGCCGGTCAGACGACCCGCGCTGCTGCGGCTTGCTCCGCCGAGCCTATTTTGCCTGGTATGTGAACTGGTCGGCGGGGACGCTCGCGCTGGTGCCCGCGGTGCTCGTGACGGTCACGGCCGCCGGCCCTGCGGCCGCGGCTTCCGGGGAGACCGCGGTGATCGAGGTCGGCGAGGTGACCGTGAAGCTTCTCGCGGCCGTTTTACCGAAGCTCACGCCCGTGACCGTCGGGTTTTCGAAGTTCAGCCCCGTGATCTTGACTTTGGTGTTGCCGGCAAGCGGACCCTTCGTGGGCACGATCTTGCTCACCACCGGCGGGAGCGCCTTACGCTGAACACAGGTTTCCGTCGCGTTGCTGTAGAGCTGCTGCAGATAGTAGTCGTGGCCGTCGATCACCTGGTTGTACAGCGCACCGTTGGGCGCAGTCCCGAGCGATGTACCCCACCTCATTTTTTCTTCGAACGCTGCACTCGGAGCGCCCCAGGCTCCGTCCGCGCAGATGTCCGCGACCTCTTCCGATCCGAATACCGGTTCGTTAGCCCACCCGACTCCGTAGGGGTCGGTGGCCATCTCCGCGAACTCGTGCTCGAGGGCCGGAAACTCGTCTTCGTATGCACCGTTCGGGTGCTGCGGGTCTGCGCATGCTTTGACGATAGGCAGATACGGCATCACCGCGAACACCAGGTTTTCGGCGGGTTCGGACGTGAGGATGGCGTCGTGGTAGGCGCAGAACCTGGCCGAGCAACCCTGCGACCTGTCACACACGGAGACCCCCGGTGGCAACAGAACGAAGTAGCTGTGCGTGGCTTCCTGCGAGCTGTACCGGCCGGCTTCATAGGCCTGCGCGGGCAGCTTGTGATCTTTGAGCAGTGCCTGCACCTCGGCCTTGACCTGCCCAGTAGAGATGCATGGCTTGGAAGGGGGCGGCCCTTCTGAGTTTTCGGAGCAGTCGGAGGATTCGGCGGGGTAGGGATTCTTGTCCTTGATCGCCTTGCCAAAATGCGTCTCGTAGTTCGCCCCGTACTGCCCGAGCACCGAATAGAAGTTCTGGTCGCTGCCGTTGTCGTGTTCAACGCCCTTGAAGAACGCCGTGATCGCGGACTCGTAACCTGCCGGGAACGCCGGAGCGCCCGTCGGCTGCCAGTACACGAAATACGTCGTCGTCGTCGGCATCACGTCAGGGCCACCGCCCGGCGGGTTGAGCGGCTGCTTGACGCACTCGCTGAAAGGACGGCTGCCGCCGGAGCATTCATACGCCCAAGCCTGCCCCGCACCGAGGGCGCCCAGCAGCACGACCAGCACAACGAGCAGCCCGAGGCCCAGAGCCGCAACACCTCGCGGGCTCCTGCCGTGCAGAGCCGCCACAGCCCCGCCGCTGATAGTGCATGCACGCTCCTGCCGTGATCCTGACACGCCACGCCCCCCTTGCGATCCCAGTCCCGAGCCCTTTGACCCGCTGGTCTGCGCCCAGAGTACAGGCGCACCGGGCCGATTGCTAGGCAAGCGCCCAAGGAAGCCGCCACCCCCCGCACCCACTGGACCCCCGAGAAGCCAACCCCCCGGGGCAAGCAACCCCCATCCGCCGCCTTCCGCCAGGAGTCCCCGGATCGCGGCACCGCCGTGCCCGAGCGTGCAAGCCGAAAGCTGCACCCCCGTCAGAACAGCCCGTAGACACCGGCCTCCACACGGCGAAAAATCGGCTCGGGCCCGCGCGCACCAGTTGACAGACAGCTATTGACAGAGTCCCGCGAGACCGCGCAACCCATGGCTGCTTCCACAGCAGCGTGGGCGTCCCCGACGCTCAACGGGCACTTCGAGGACGCGGAGTGCCCCGACCACGGCCCGCTTGACCGCGCCGTTTCCGAGCCGCCGCAGATGAGGCGTAGTTGAGGACTCGCTGGTCCACGGCCCTCGCCCCGCCCCGGCGCGGAGCACCGCCTCGAGCGCCTCTTGAGGGTTTGAAAGCTGTCCTACCAAGTGCATTGGTGCCGGAAGCAGGGCTATTCGAGCCATGGGACACCCAGGAGGCACTCGACTCGCACCTCGAGACGGCGCACACGGCCGCGTTTGGCCACGCCATGGTGACTGTCGTGGACCGGCAGGCCTCCTTGACGCGCTACGAGATCGCGGGTTTCTCCAGCTATGCAGGGAGCGACGATGCTTAGCTCATTGCGGGGAGCCCAGTCTCAGTGTGACGGTCGACGCGACACCCGGCGCGCGTCCGTTTCGCCTCCAGCGACGAGAAGCTCAAACGGCTCCGGGACCTCGGCCTGGACCATGGCATCAACTACGCCAAGGAGAATTTTGTCGAACGAACGCACGAGCTGACCGATGGGCGCGGCGCCGACGTGATTCTCGACTCGGTGGGAGGACTGGACCTGATCGACAGCATTTCAGCGCTCGCCTACAAAGGCTCGCTCGTCACCGTCGGGCTATCAGCCCGCTCTGGCTCCAAGATCGAGGCGAGCGACCTGTGGGAGAAGAACAACTCGCTCCACGGTGTCATCCTCGGCGGGTGCTGCTCAACGAGTACCCCCGCCTCCACCCAACAATCGCCGACATGCTCGAGCGCGTCGCAGCGGGTGAGCTGACGGTCACGATCGACCGCACTTTCCCGCTCGCCGACGCCGCCGCCGCGCACGCATATATCGAGAGCCGGCAAGCCTTCGGAAGAGCCGTACTAGCGCCTTAGCGTCGTCCACTGTCCGAGCATGACCCGGAGTCCGAACCCCGTACGCCCATCCTCATGCGCAGTCCGAGAGGTTCGCTTGTTAGTGCCCGGGCTGATGAAACGGGAGCGTGTCGATCAACCCGGTGACCTCGAACAGCCTCTGCACGGCGGGAGGACCGGGGATCAGACGGAATTCATAGCCGCTTTCCTCGCAGAGCCGCTGACCTGAGAGCACTGCGCGCAGCCCGGTGGAATCCATGAAGACCACGTTCGTGAGGTCCAGGGTGATCGCCGTCGTGCCATCGGCGCGAAGCTGCTCGATTACGCCCACGAGCTCCGCGGCTGAGGCCATGTCCAGTTCTCCGGAGATCCGCAGGTGGTGATCTCCTTCCGAGACGGCATCTTGGATCTCCAGCTGCCCCGGCAACGCGTCAAATGTGGTCATCACCGTTCCGCTCCGCTTGGGCCACGACCTACGAGCCTCGAGAAGATGCCGCGGGACTTGGAGCCCACGCCCGGCGCCTCGAGCGGGACGGACAGAATGCCTCCCGAGCGCGCGAGGCAACGCGGGCACTCGGTTGGATGCTCCCCCCGGGTCGCGCTGGCAGCAAAGCCGCAGCGTGGACAGCTGAGTTCAGACACTCTCGTTCGCAGCCCAGTCGATGATGGCCTTGGTACGCATTTCCGGGAGCCAGTGCCCGACGTCGCCTAGAACCTCAACTTCCAGCTTTGGTTGTCCATCGACTGGCCCGCCTGAGATCCCTTTCGTGACCGGATCCCGCGAGCCGATCATCAGCTTCGTTGGAACCTGGAGGATGCTGTCGTCAAAGCGCCCTCGCGCAAGCGCGACCAGCTCGCGAGTGAGGAAGGTTCGGTACATCGCCACCGTCACGGCCGGGGGGATGTGCTCGACGAAGAGCGCGAGATCCCCGGCCGGCAGGCGCTCGCTTCCGCGACCCGCCCGCAGGACAGCGCGGGCCATCGGCCCCGCCACGCGCGGCCCTATGAGGGGCAGGCTGAGAGGCCCCTGGTAGCCGAGCAGCGCCAACTGGCGTGGGTGCGCGGGACGCCAGAGATGGGGGATGCTGAGGGCGAGCATCCGCTCGAGCCGCTCAGGCGCGCGCATCGCGGCAAGGAAGCCTGTCCAGCCACCCCAGTCGTGGCCGATCCAGCTCGCGCTGGCGATCCCCAATGTGTCGAGGACCGCGAGCACGTCAGTGGCCAGCTGCTCCTTCTCGTACCCGTTCCACGGTGCCTCACTCCAGCCATGGCCGCGCAGATCGGGCGCGATCACCCTGAAGCGCTCCGCCAGGGCTGGGATCACGTTGCGCCAAGCCCACCAGTTCTGCGGCCAGCCATGGACGAGCACGATCGCAGGAGCGTCCTCGGGACCGGCCAAGACGACGTGCATGCGCAAGCCACCGGCGTCGAGATACTCGTGACGAACGCCCGCGAGATCGGGCAGGTCGGCCACGAGCTACTCAGCCACGGCTTTGGGGTCTTGGCGTCCAGCCAGCGCGAATGAGCCGTCGAACGGACCTGCCACTTCGGTGCAGCGCCGCTCGCTCCTGGCCACGTCGTCGCGCATGCGCTCGAGTTTACCCGCCGGGCACTGCTCCGCTGGGGGTCTCGAGCGACGAGAGTGGCTAGAACGCCACCAACACGGGTACCTCTAGAACAGAAGCAAGTTGCTCGCGATCTACCTCAACGACCATCTCGCAGGCGCAACGGCCGGACGCGAGCTCGCGCGCCGCAGCGCCTCCAGCAACCGTAGCTCCTCCTACGGGCCGTTCCTCGAGGCCCTCGCCCTGCAGATAGACGAAGACCGCGACGCCCTGATCGAGCTGATCGGCATGCTCGACGTCCGCGTGGATCATCTCAAGGTCATCGGCGGCTGGACAGCCGAGAAGCTCGGGCGCCTCAAGCTCAACGGGCGCTGGTTGAGCTACTCGCCGCTCAGCCGTCTGATCGAGCTCGAGGGCCTGACGCTCGGCGTGCGCGGCAAGCTCGCCCTGTGGCTCGCGCTGCAAGAGCTCGAGGCGAGCGAGCCGCGCTTGCAGGCGGCCAACATTGCGCAGCTGATCGAACGGGCAGAGAGTCAACTCGCCGGGCTCGAGGAGCACCGGCTGCGCGCCGTTCCCGAAGCTCTTCGCTGACGGCAACAGCTCGAGCGCTGCTCCCTGGGAAACCGACCTGCCGCCGACTCGCCGACGTGCGCCTCTTCTAAGCTGCTCGCAGTTGCTCGCAGGCGGCCCTGCGCCCCCCTCGATCTGTCGCCACGCAAGGAGATCACCGATGTCCGTCACCTCCCCGATCCAGATCGATCACGATCGTGTAGAGGAGCTCGCCCAGCTCGAGCTCGCACGATTGAACGAGCGCACCCCGGGCTCGGCCGGGATGTACGAGCGGGCACGCGCTTCGCTGAGCGGCGGGGTCGCCTCCTCCTATCAGCTGCGCGACCCGTGGCCGATATACCTCGTCTCAGGTGCCGGTGCGGCGGTGACCGACGTCGACGGCAACCGTTACTGGGACTTCCACAACGGCTTCGGCTCGATGGTGCAGGGCCACGCGCATCGCGCGATCGTCGAGGCGATCCACGCGCGGGCTGAGCTGGGCACCCACTTCGCAGCGGTCACCGAGGACACGGTGATCGTCGCCGAGAACCTCGCGCAGCGCTTTGGCCTTCCCCGCTGGCGCTTCGTCAACTCCGGCTCTGAGGCGACGATGGACGCGATCAGGATCGCGCGGGGGCTCACCGGACGCGACACGATCATGAAGATCTTCGGCTCCTACCACGGCCATCACGACGCCGTGATGGTCTCGATCGGCGTCCCCTACGAGGAGATCGGCGATCGCGACGATCTCGCATCGCTGCCCTATGGTGCGGGCATCCCCAAGGCGGTCAGCGACCTGACGATCGCCGTTCCGTTCAACGACGCCGACGCCATCGAGCGTCGCATCGAGCGCCTCGCGCGCGAAGGCCGGACTCCGGCCTGCGTGATCATGGAGGCGGCGATGATGAACCTTGGTGTGGTCCTGCCGCAGCCGGGCTATCTCCAGCAGGTACGCGAGATCACCGCCCGCCACGACATCGTGCTGATCTTCGACGAGGTCAAGACAGGTCTTGCGATCGCAGCCGGCGGAGCGACCGAGCGCTTCGGCGTGGAGCCCGACATGGTCACCCTCGCCAAGACCCTCGGAGGCGGCCTGCCCTCAGGTGCGATCGGTGGCAGCGAGCGTGTGATGAGCGTGGTCGAAGACGGAAGCGTCTACCAGGTGGGAACCTACAACGGCAACCCCCTGACGATGGCCGCCGCGCGCGCGAGCCTCGAGCGGGTGCTGACGCCCGACGCCTATCGCCACCTCGACGCGCTCAACACGCGCATACTCGCCGGCTGCGAAGCGGTGATCGAGCGCCACCGGCTGCCCGGCTATGCGGTCGGCATCGGCTCCAAGGGCTGCGTCACGTTCTCGCCCACGCCGATCGTGGACTACGAAAGCTTCAAGGCGAGCCAGGATGTGGCGGTGACCGAGCTGGCCTGGCTCTGGAACATGAACCGCGGCATCTACATGACGCCTGGGCGCGAGGAGGAGTGGACCCTCTCAGTGGTGCACACCGAGGAGGCGATCGACGCCTACGTCCAGGCCTTCGACGAGATGGCCAGCGCCCTGACCTCGTAGTGCGCCGCGTACGCGTCCGTTGGAGCGGGCGGTTGCGAGCCTGAGAGCGCGGCGAGCCACCGGAGAGGGGACCTGCCGCCGCTCCACGCTCACGACGTACGCGCCTGGGTCAGGTCATAGAGCGTCTGCCCTCCCACGGTGACCGTCTTGTAGTGGGCCTTGACCCAGGTGGTGATTGCATTCGAGCCCGCGTCGCCCGGCAGGCCGCCCGCGCCCGCGCTGGCGAACGCGGCGCGGGGAGGGATGCCGCCAGGTGGGCCCTGGGTCCCGCCGCCGGGCTGTGCTGCCCCGGGGGCGCGACCACCGGCCTTAACCTGGATGCCACCGCCACCGCCGCCACTTGCGAGGTAGTAGTGGATATCGCCTTGGGCGACATAGCGCTTGAACTGTGCGAGCGTAATCTTGCCTCCCTCGTTGCTGAAGCCGCCGATCGCCATCACCGGCTCGCCTCCCGTGGCCAGCTCGAGCGAGGCGGCGCTCTGCGAGCCAGCGACCGCAGCCACCCAGCGGTAGGCGCCCGAGTTCGCTTTGAGCGCCTTCGCAAGCGCGCTGCTGACGGTCTCGTCTCCGGCGCCGCCCACGCCGATTCCGCTCGCGCCCGGTCCCGCGGAGGGGATCGAGCCCGTGTGGGCTGTGGCGATCGTCTGGGCGGAGTAGGCGATCGGTCCCGCCAGGCAGGCCACGAGCGCACACGCGGCCGTGGCCGGTAGAAAACCGCGGCCCAGCAGCCGCAAGCGCGGCGCCGCGAGCAGGCCGGCGAGCGCCAGGGCGGCGCTGAGCGGGACCAGGACGAGCAGCCAGGACTGCCATTGCGCGGTGCGATCGAGCAGCACCCACGACCAGGTGGCGGTCAGCAGGACGGCCACCGCCGCGAGCGCACGGGCGCGCGCCGTGTGGCGCTCGCTCCACAACCTCGAACCGGTTATCGCGATCGGCGCAGCGATCGCTGGAGCCAGCGCCACGGTGTAGTAGGTGTGGATGACCCCGCTGCCGAGGCTGAAGACGAGTCCGCTGACGATCAGCCAGCCTCCCCAAAGCAGCAGCGCGGCCCGCGTGCGGTCGCTGCGCGGCGCGCGCCTGCTCGACCACAGCCCGACCGCCAGCGCGAGCAGCGCGCCGGGCACAAGCCAGGATGCCTGGGCGCCCATGGCGCTGTTGAACAGGCGCAGCAGGCCGGTCGGGCCACTGAAGTTGGCGCCCCCTCCCCCACCGGGTCCGTTCGACCCGAATATCCGCCCGAGACCGTTGTAGCCGGTGATCAGATTCAGGATGCTGTTGTTGGGAGACCCATCGATGAAGGGCCTGGACGCTGCGGGCCAGAGCGCCACGATCGCAACCCACCAGCCGGCGCTGAGCACGATCGCAGCGCCACCCGCGAGTGTCTGCGCAAGCCGCCGGCGCAGCCCTCCCGGGGCGGCGAGCATGTAGACGAGTCCGAAAGCCGGGAGCACCAGGAAGGCCTGCATCATCTTCGCCAGGAACGCCAGGCCGACCATCGCGCCTGCCGCCAGCACCCACTTGGTGGCCCCCGCCTCGATCGCACGGGTCAGGCAGTAGGCGCCCGCGACGAGTAGGCAAACGAGCAGCGCGTCGGGATTGTTGAAGCGGAACATCAGCGCCGCCACGGGGGTCAGCGCAAACAGCGCGCCGGCCGTCAGCCCGGCGCCTGCGCCGAACCAGCGCTTGACGGCCGCGTGCAACAGGGCCACCGCGGCCACTCCCTCCAGCGCCTGGGGCACGAGCATGCTCCAGCTGCTGAAGCCGAAGAGCCGCCCGGACAGCGCCATCAGCCACAGTGAGGCGGGAGGCTTGTCGACGGTGATGAAGCTGGAAGAGTCGATCGAGCCGAAGAAGAACGCCTTCCAGCTCTTCGTGCCCGCCTGCACCGCCGCGGCGTAGAAGCTGTTCGCGTAGCCCGACGTGCTGAGGTCGACCAGGTAGGCCAGGGCGGTGAACACCAGCAGGGCGATCAGCGCCGGGCGCGCCCACGCCGGATCCGAGCGCTCGGGGACCGCGTTGCGATCTTCGGCCCGCGAGCGGCGCGCGAGCGGGCGTATCGGACGGTGAGGGGGAGCGATGGTTGAGCTCACGGCAAGGACCATGGACCTCGAACCTGGGAGCGGCCCGCGGTCGAGCTGGGAGGTTCCTGGGAGCAGCCCTGGTCGTGGGAGGAGCCCTCCTACAGTTGGCAGATGCCAGGCAAGACGGCCGTCCTACTGGACATCGATGGCGTGCTCTTCGTCGGCGACGAGCCGGTGGCGGGCGCGGCGGCGCTTCACCGCCTAGGTGCTGAACGAGACGTTTCGGCTCCTGATGGAAGGCGCCGAGCTGATCGCGCTGCAGCACAACCGCTTCGGGCGCAGGAAGGACGGCCTGGTGCTCGACGTCGGCGCCTATTCGGCCGCACTCGAGTACGCCAGCGGCAGCGACGCGGTGGTCGTCGGCAAGCCCTCGCGTGCTTTCTTCGCCGCGGCACTGGCCGACCTCGGCGTCCGGCCGCAGGATGCAGTGATGGTGGGCGACGATGTGGAGGCCGACGTGGGCGGCGCGATCGAAGCGCAGATTCGCGGCTCTCTCGTGCGCACGGGCAAGTTCCTCCGATCGTCGCGACCGCCGTGTGCGCCCGCGTGCAGTACCTTCAACCGCGGTGAACCTCGACGAGCTGACAGCGGCGGTGTCTCGCGGCGAGGTCGACACCGTCCTGCTTGCGATGACCGACATGCAGGGACGCCTGCAGGGCAAGCGCCTGACCGCCACGCACTTCCTGAACGAGGTCGCCGAGCACGGCGCCGAGGGATGCAACTACCTACTCGCGGTGGATGTCGAGATGCGGACCGTCGATGGCTACGCGATGGCCTCGTGGGAGCGCGGATATGGCGACATGGTGCTCGTGCCGGACCTCGACACGCTCCGGCCCGTGCCCTGGCAGGAAGGCACCGTGATGTGTTTGGCGGATGTCACCTGGCTCGACGGCTCCGACGTGGTGGCCTCGCCAAGGCAGATCCTGCGCCGCCAGCTCGCGCGTCTGGCCGAGCGCGGCTGGATCGCCAACGCGGGTACCGAGCTCGAGTTCGTCGTGTTCCTGGACACCTACGAGCAGGCCTGGCACAAGGGCTATCGCGAGCTGCGCCCGGCGAACCTCTACAACGTCGACTACTCGCTGCTCGGCACGGCCCGTGTCGAGCCCCTGATCCGCCGCATCCGCAACGACATGGGTGCGGCGGGGATGGTCGTCGAGGACTCCAAGGGCGAGTGCAACCTCGGCCAGCACGAGATCAACTTCCGCTACGCCGATGCCCTGCGCACGGCCGACGAGCACTCGATCTACAAGAACGGCGCCAAGGAGATCGCAGCAGATGAGGGCATGGCGCTCACGTTCATGGCCAAGCTCGACGAGCGCGAGGGCAACTCCTGTCATATCCACTTCTCGCTCGCCGACGAGCAGGGACCGCTGTTTGCCCGCAACGAGCCTGCCTTTCACTCGTTCCTTGCGGGACAGTTGGCGTGCCTGCGCGAGATGACACTGCTGCTGGCGCCGAACATCAACTCCTACAAGCGCTATGCGGCGGGGACGTTCGCCCCCACCGCCGTGGCCTGGGGCCACGACAACCGGACCTGCTCGCTGCGCGTGGTCGGACATGGCCCGTCGCTTCGCTTCGAGAACCGCGCCGGAGGCGCCGACCTGAACCCGTACCTGGCGCTGAGCGCGATCATCGCGTCGGGGCTGCACGGGATCGACGCCGGACTCGAGCTGGAGCCGGCGCTCGAGGGAAACGCCTACCTGGCCGCCGAGCGCCCGCGGCTGCCCGAGACGCTACGCGACGCGCGCGAGCTGTTCGCCGCCAGCGCGGTCGCGCGGGAGGCGTTCGGGCAGGAGGTGCTCGCGCACTATCTCAACGCCGCCGACGTCGAGCTCGGCGCCTTCCAGGTCGCTGTCACCGACTGGGAGCGCGTGCGGGGATTCGAGCGGTTGTGAGCGCACACGGGCGGGAGAGCCGTGGCGAGCTCTCCGAGCATGCCCGCCCCGGGCAGGCTCCCCCGCTCACCGCCCCGGACGCGGTGTTCGCTCCTGTGCGCTCCTACACCGCCTTCGAGGAGACCGTCGAGCGTCTGGGGACCGCGATCAAGCTCGGCCTGCTCGCGCCGGGAGCGCGCCTGCCGGCCGAGCGCGAGTTGTGTACACGATTGGGGATCGCCCGCTCGACCCTACGCCAGGCGCTGACCGCCCTCGGGCAGAGCGGCCACGTGTTCGCCACCCGCGGGCGGCGCGGAGGCACCTTCGTCTCAGACCCGCAGCCGCCCGCGGATCCGCCCTCGCGGGAGATGCTCGCGCAGTGGCGCGAGACCTGCGACCAGCGCCTGGCCGTCGAGCTCGCCGTCGCGCTGCTCGCCGCCGAACGCGCGCAGAGCAGCGAACTGGACGCCCTCGAGGAGATCGTCACGACGCTCGAGGCGTCGCTCGAGGACTTCGCGGCCTACCGCCAGGCGGACATCCGCCTGCACGTCGGCCTGGCAGAAGCGACGGGATCGCCACGGATGGTGCAGGCCGCCACCGAGGTCCAGGGCGCGATGACCGACCTGATCGCCTACATCGCCCATCCTCCCCAGGTTCTCGCCTCCTCCAACGCCCAGCATCGCCGTCTGCTCGCCGCCGTGCGCGAGCGCGACACGATGCGCGCGGTTCGCGCGATGGCCGAGCACCTGCAGGGGACCGAGCACGTGCTCGCCGGGCTGCTGCCCGGCGGCTGACCGGCGCCCGCGCGGGCCTTGGCCAGCTGTCCGGTGCCGGGCGCAGAAGTTTGGTCGCGTGTGCTCTTGACTTCCATCCGCGATCGCGCTTATTGTCACGATCGAAGGACGGATGTCCAAACCTTTTCTCCTCGAGGGGGCCGAAACCGATGAGCACGACCGAGACTCTGAGCGCAGACGAGCAGCGCCTCGCCGAGCTGGGCTACAAACAGGAGCTCAAGCGCGGCTGGAGCGGGTTCTCGAACTTCGCGATCTCGTTCTCGATCATCTCGGTGCTCGCCGGCTGCTTCACCACCTATGGGCAGGCGTTCAAGAACGGCGGGCCGATCGCGATCTCGATCATGTGGCCGATCATCAGCGTCCTGATCCTGATGGTTGCCTTCTCGATGTCCGAGCTGGCCTCCGCGATGCCGACCGCCGGCGGCATCTACTACTGGGCCTCGAAGCTCGGCGGCGCCCGCTGGGGCTGGTTCACCGGATGGTTCAACCTGATCGGCCTGGTGGCAGTTGTGGCCTCGGTGGACTACGTCTGCGCGACGTTCCTGATGAACCTGCTCGGCCTCTACAACGTGCACTTCATCTTCAACTTCACCAAGGCTTCGGCGGCCACCGATGTTCACTACTCCGCCCACGTCAACTTTGCCCTGTTCGCCCTCCTGCTGATCGTCCACGGGCTGATCAACGTCTTCTCGAGCCACCTCGTCTCGATCTTCAACGGCGTCTCGGTGTGGTGGCACCTGATCGGCGTCGCGGTGATCGTCGCGATTCTCGTCGCGGTCCCCAGCCACCACGCGAGCCTCTCCTACGTGTTCGGTCACCGTGCCAACGTGTCGGGCTTCAGCGGCCACATGTACTGGTTCTACGTGCTGCCGCTCGGCTTCCTTTTGACGATGTACACGATCACCGGCTATGACGCCTCCGCACATGTCTCAGAGGAGACGCACGACGCGGCCGAGGCGGCGCCGAAAGGCGTGTGGCGCTCGGTCTTCTACTCGGCCGTGGTCGGCTGGATTGTGCTGCTCGCAATCACCTTCGCGATCCAGAAGAGCAAGGAACCGGAACTGCTCAAAGCGGGTTTTCCGGCGCTCGCGATCTTCACTACGGCGCTCAGCTCCTCGGCTGCCAAGGCCGTGATCCTGATCTCGACCGTGGGGCAGATCTTCTGTGGCATGGCCTGCGTGACGAGCGCCTCGCGCATGACATTCGCCTTCTCGCGCGACGGCGCCGTGCCTGGCCACAAACTCTGGCGGCGTCTCGGCAAGAACCGCACGCCCACATGGGCTGTGCTGTTCGTGTGCCTGTTCGCCATGATCGTGACGATCCCGGCGTACTTCCCGAACCACCTCGGCACGCCGGTCGCGTTCCTCGCAGTCACCTCGATCTCCGTCATCGGCCTGTACATCGCCTACACGATCCCCGTGTTCCTGCGCTGGCGGATGGGCGACGCCTTCCAGGCCGGGCCGTGGACGCTGGGCACGAAGTACAAATGGATGAACCCGATCGCGTTCAGCTGGGTGGCGATCTGCGTGGTCATCTTCTGCCTGCCGTTCGCGCCCGAAGGCGTGTTCTTCAAGTCCGGCTTCAACTGGTCGGCGGTCAACTACGCGCCGATCGTGACGATCGGGGTGATGGCGGCTGTGACGCTCTGGTACACGGTGTCGGCGAAACGCACGTTCAAGGGGCCCGTACGTACGATCGAAGAACTCGACGCGGCGGAGGCTCTGCCCGACATCGCGCAGTATCCGTAGGGCCGAGCGCTGAGCGAGCGACTGACAGTCCTCGAGCCCGCCACCGAGGCGGTGCTCGCTGAGGTTCCGCGCGCGGGCGTCGCAGAGCTGGACGCAGCGGTTGCGCGGGCCAAGGACGCGCTGCCGGCATGGCGCGCGCTCGCGCCCGGCGCGCGGGCACGCGCGCTGCACGCGCTTGCCGACACGCTCGCCGCTCACGTTGAGGAGCTCGCGGTGCTCGAGGCCCGCAACGCGGGCAAGACGATCGGCGACGCGCGCGGCGAGATGGGGATGGTGGTGGACACGTTTCGCTACTACGCGGGTGCACCGGAGCGGCTGCTCGGCGACACGATTCCGGTGGCCGGCGGCGAGGCCTTCACGGTGCGCGAACCGGTGGGCGTCGTCGGGCTGATCACGCCGTGGAACTTCCCGCTGACGATCGCCTCGTGGAAGCTCGCGCCCGCGCTCGCGGCCGGCAACACCGTGGTGCTCAAGCCCGCCGAGCTGACGCCTCTGACGGCGCTGCGCTTCGGCGAGCTGGCGCTCGAGGCCGGCATCCCGGCGGGCGTGGTCAACGTGGTGGTGGGGCCCGGGCGCACCTGCGGGCAGCGCCTGGTCGAGCACCCCGACGTAGCCAAGATCGCGTTTACCGGCTCGACCGAGGTCGGGCGTACGATCGCTGCGCTGGCGGCCGCGACGATCAAGCGCGTGACCCTGGAGCTGGGCGGCAAGTCCGCGAACATCGTCTTCGCCGACGCCGACCTGCAGGCGGCCGCCGCGGCTGCGCCCGCGGCGGTGTTCGGGAACGCCGGCCAGGACTGCTGCGCGCGTTCGCGGATCATCGTCCAAGAGGATGTGCTCGAGCCGTTCCTCGAGCTGCTCGAGCAGGAGGTCAAGGCGATGCGCGTGGGCGACCCGCTCGATCCCTCCACACAGATGGGCCCGCTGATCTCAGCCGCCCAGCGCGAGAGCGTCGCCTCGTTCCTCGACGGACAGGCGCCCGTCGCCTTTCGCGGAAGCGCCCCTGAGGGACCGGGTTTCTGGTTCGCGCCCACCGTGATGTGCCCGGTCGGCCCGAGCGACCGGGTGGCACAGGAGGAGGTGTTCGGACCGATCGCAGCGGTGATCCCGTTCCGCCACGAGGCCGACGCGATCCGCCTGGCCAACGACACTATCTACGGCCTGTCGGGTTCGATCTGGACGCGTGACGGCGCACGCGCGCTGCGCGTGGCGCGGGCGGTACAGAGCGGCGTGCTCTCGATCAACGCGAACACCTCGGTGCGCGTGAGCACGCCGTTCGGCGGCTTCAAGCAGTCCGGCTACGGGCGCGAGCTGGGACCGCACGCGCTCGAGGCCTACACCGAGCTGAAGACGATCTTCTACGCGACGGAGGGGTGATGACGCAGGCGGGCAGGCTCGCAGGGCGGGTGTGCGTGGTGAGTGGCGCCAGCGGCGGCATCGGCGCGGCCAGCGTCGAGTTGTTCGCCCGCGAGGGCGCGTGCGTGGTCGGGGTCGACGTGCAGGCCGGCTGTCCCGGTGAGCTGTCCCTCCAGGCCGATGTCACCGACGAGCAGCAGGTGGTCGAGATCTTTGGGCGCGTGCGCGAGCGCTACGGGCGCATCGACGTGCTGTTCAACAACGCCGGCATCTCACCCAACGACGACGGCTCGGTGCTGGATACGACGCTCGAGGCGTGGGAGCGCGTTCAGAGCGTCAACCTGCGCAGCGTGTTCCTCTGCTGCAAGCACGGCATCCCCCACCTGCTCGAAAACGACGGTCCCATGCGCGGCTCGGTGATCAACACCGCCTCGTTCGTTGCGGTGATGGGCGCAGCCACCTCGCAGATCTCCTACACCGCTTCCAAGGGCGGCGTGCTGGCCCTCTCGCGCGAGCTGGGCGTCGAGCTCGCGCGGCGCGGCGTCCGCGTCAACGCGCTCTGCCCCGGCCCGGTCGACACACCGCTGCTGCGCGAGCTGTTCGCCAAGGACCCCGAGCAGGCGGCGCGGCGGCTCGTGCACGTGCCGATCGGCCGCTTCGCCCGCGCCGAGGAGATCGCCCAGGGGGCGCTGTTCCTCGCCAGCCAGGAGTCGAGCTTCGTGACCGCCTCGACCTTCCTGATCGACGGCGGTTTGAGCGCCGCCTACACCACGCCGCTGGAGTAGCCCGCGCCGCCGCTCAGCCGCTGGCAGCGACGATCTGGTCTACTGACCTAGACCGGTCCCCTGATTCGGGCATGAGGAGCAGGGCGTGCGCCAACTCACCTACACATCGCCGAACGTTCTTGAGTGGCAGGAAGTCCCCGAGCCGCAGATCAGCTCCGACGCCTGTGCGCTGGTGCGACCCCGGGCGGTGGCCACCTGCGATCTGGATCAGCTAATCATCGGCGGCCAATCGCCGTTTCCACCGCCGTTCGCGATCGGGCACGAGTGCGTGGCTGAAGTGATCGACGTCGGTGACGGCGTCTCCTCGTTCGAGCCCGGAGCGCTCGTGAGCGTCCCCTTCCAGATCTCCTGCGGACAGTGCGCAGCGTGCCGCCGCGGGCGAACGGCCAACTGCACGGAGGTCCCGTTCATGTCCACCTACGGGTGTGGCCCGGCGGTGGCGCGCTGGGGCGGCTTCTTCTCAGACAGCGTGTGCGTCCCTTACGCCGAGCACATGCTCGTCGAGCTGCCCGCGAACCTGAAGCCGGCGGCGCTGGCGAGCGCGTCTGACAACATCGGCGACGCCTGGCGAACGGTCGCGCCGGCGCTCGCAGACGAGCCCGGCGCCGCGGTGCTGGTGGTCGGCGGCGCGGCCGCTGGATCGATCGGGCTCTACGCGGCTGCGCTGGCGCTGGCGCTGGGGGCGCAGTCGGTGCTCTACGTCGACCTCGACGAGCGCAGGCGAGCGACCGCGGACGCCCTCGGAGCGCAGACCCTGGCTGAGATCCCCGAGCGACTCGGGCCATTTGCGATCACCGTCGACGCGAGCGCCGATCCCGACGGGCTGGCGCTCGCGCTGCGCTCGACTGCTCCAGACGGCGTGTGCACGAGTTGTGCCATCTACTTCGACGAGCAGCCGAGGATGCCGCTGCTCGAGATGTACACCAAGGGGATCACGTTCAAGACCGGCCGCGCCAACGCGCGCCCGGCGATCGGGCACGTGCTCGATCTCGCCGCCTCGGGCGCGCTTCGACCTGAGCTCATCACCACACGGGTGGTGGGATGGACCGATGCGCCCGATGCCCTGCTCGCGCGGGACTGGATCAAGCTCGTGATCGAGCGCTGAGCCTCAGCGAGCCCGCTCAACCGAGCAGCGCCGGAACCTCCGCGAGCGACATCACGATCTCCGCGCCGGCGTCGGCTAGCGCGCGCCGGTCGCTGTCGGCCGCGTAGCCGAGCACGCGCATGCCCGCCGCCGCCGCGGCGATTGCGCCCGAGGGGGTGTCCTCGATCACCACACAGCGCGAAGGGGCCGTGCCGAGCACGCGAGCCGCATGCAGGAAGAGATCGGGAAAGGGCTTTCCGCGGCGCACCTGCTCGGCGGAGAAGCGCACCGCCTCGGGGAACAGGGCGTCCAGGCCGGTCAGCTCGAGCGAAAGCTCGATCTTGGCCAGAGCGCCCTGGGATGCCACGCAGGTCGCGATCGCCTCCGCGCGCAGCCACTCGACAAGCGCTGCCGCACCGGGCACCGGGCGCAACTCACGCCTGAAGGCCTCCGAGCGGACGCGGGTGTATCGCTCGATCCAACCCTCCGGCAGCGCGCCGCCGAGGCGCGCTTCGGCGGCGCGCAGAACCTCGCTCAGCAGCAGACCCTGATAGTCGCGGCGCGCCTCGCTCAGGGTGGTGGGCAGGCCCAGGACGCTCAGCTCGCGGGCTAGGACCTCGTTGGAGATGACCTCGCTGTCAACCAGCACGCCATCGCAGTCGAAGATCACCAGGCGCGGAGCGGGCACGCGCGAGATCCTGACGGCTGGACGTCCGCGACGGGCGCCGGTCACGTGTGGAACACGCTCCACAGGCCCGGAGTTCTTGTGCGGACTGTACGCAGATGTCTCTCTGATCCCATCTCCCATGCTGTCTAGCCAGTCAGATTCGATCTCATGGAACCGCCCCCTTTTGTCGATTGTTGGGCTGAAAGTAGAGATCGAGTTCTAGTTTGGGGGAAGAATGCGATGCGAATCCCGATGCCACCATCCGCTCCAGTAAACGGTTCCGCCGAGGATCTCTGCCTGCTCGGCAAGGCCCTGCGGGCGCGCGCCGAGGACGTGCTGAACATGACGGTCCTGCGCACCGCCGCGTCGGGCAGCGACCTGGACGCCGTCGTGCAGGACAGCTTCGAACGGATCAGCAGGAGCTCCACGATCGCCGTGGCGCGGTGGATGGAAGGCGAGGGCCTCGAGGTCGCCCGTGAGGCGGGACGGGAAACATGGGAGATATTTGGCGAGCTGGCGGCGCATCGCGCGGCGTCCCTGGACGTGGTCACGAGGCGCTGCCTGTGCTGGCGCGACTCGATGGCGGAGATACTGCGTGACAGTGCCGGCAGCCAAGACGCCGCGCAGGAGACGCTCTGTGAAGCCATGAACATCCTGCAGCTGAGCCTCGAGTTCAGCCTGGTGCGGATGTGTGAGTGCTTCGAGATCGAGCGCCAGCGCACCGATGAGGAGCTCAAGCGCCGCGAGGAGGAGCTGGCGTTCCTCGCCACTCACGATCCTTTGACCGGACTGCCCAATCGCACCCTGATCCTCGATCGCGTCGAGCAGATGCTCGCCCGCTCGCGCCGTCACCAGACACCCGTCGCGGCGCTGTTCATCGACATCGACAACTTCAAGGGAATCAACGACACGCTCGGCCACAGCGCGGGCGACGAGCTGCTGCGCGCGGTCGCAGCCCGCTTGGAGGGTGTAGTGCGCGACGTGGACGCGCTGGGACGGCTCGGCGGAGACGAGTTCGTGGTGATCACCGAGGATCTCTCGCTCGCGGCCGGCCCGGAGCTGATCGCCGAACGCCTGCTCGACGCGCTGCAGCATCCGTTCACTCTCGGCGGCGAGACCGAGACGCGCGTAACCGTCACCGCGAGCATCGGCATCGCCACCGGGGAAGGCTCCTGCGGTGAGGGGTCCTCCGCCGAAGAGCTTCTGCGCGAGGCCGATATCGCGATGTACAGCGCCAAGTGGGACGGCAAGGCGCGCTATGCGGTGTTCGAGAACGATATGCGGGCGGCCATGCAGAACAACATGGAGCTGGAGATGGATCTTCGCGAAGCGCTGGAGAAAGGTGAGTTCTTCCTCGCCTACCAGCCGACGTTCGATCTGAGCGACATGAGCCCCACCGGTCTCGAGGCGCTGATCCGCTGGAAGCACCCGCTGCGGGGAGTGGTCCAGCCAGACGACTTCATCCCGATGTTGGAGGAGACGGGGCTGATCTCGGAGATCGGTCGGTGGGTCCTCGCCGAGGCCTGCGCCCAGGCGGCGGTGTGGCGCGAGAGCGGGCACCCGATCGTGATGGCGGTCAATGTCTCAGGCCGCCAGCTCGACAGCGACCAGCTCGTCGGCGACATCGCGCGTGCACTGTCAGACAGTGGCCTGGAGCCGGCTGCTCTGACGATCGAGATAACCGAGACCACGCTGATGCGAAACATCGAGGACACCGCGCGGCGACTTACGGAGATCAAGCAGCTGGGGGTGCGGATAGCGATCGACGACTTCGGTACGGGCTACTCCTCCCTCGCGCATCTCCAGCGCTTCCCCGTCGACGCGCTGAAGATCGACCGCTCGTTCATCTCCGGCCTGTCGCACAACCAGGAGGGCGAGACGCTCCTGCGCACGCTCGTGCAACTCGGCAAGGCGCTCTCGATCAAGACGTTCGCCGAGGGGATCGAAAAGCAACGGGAGCTTTCGCTGCTGAAGGACGAGCAATGTGACAGCGGACAGGGCTTCCTGTTCGCGCGTCCACTCGACGTGGCCGCCACGGAGGCCTTCCTGCAGAGCTGGACGCCAGTCTCCGAGCCCGCCTCCCGCAAGCAGGCAGCGACGACGCCCGGCTAGCTGCCCACCGGGTAGGCCGAGACGGGAACGACGACGTCGGAGGCCAGCTTGTCGTGCCAGCACTGCTTCTCCTTGTCCCACAGCATCCAGAGGAAGCCCAGGAAGATCACGATCGCGGACACGTAGCCGCCGATCCAGCGAATGAACGCGCGTCCATAGCCGATCGAGCCCGAGCCATCGAAGCTGATGACGCGAATCCCCAGCGCGCTCATGCCCGGCGTCTGACCGCGACTTCCGCCGACGAACAGCGTGAAGTAAGCCAACCCGACGAGCAGCGTCAGCGCGCTTCCCGCGCCTTTGAGTATCAGGCCGAGAATCACGCCGACCACGGCGAGGATGATCCCGTCGAGGATCGAGGCGCCGAGGCGCCTCCAGAACCCCGCGCGCGGTCCCGATGCGTCGCCAAAGCTTCCCCCGGCCTGCTCCCCATCCTGCACCGGCGCCATTCCGATCTCAGCCATCCCGACCTCCGAACTCGTCAATCTGCAGAACTCTTCGAGAATCGGGCGAGAAGATACTCGAACCCGAAGACGCGCCGAGCGCTAGCGGGCGGACTTGGCCAGCGCCAGCGCCTCGAGAAAGCGCTCGGGATCCAGTTGCTCCGGAGCGCCTGCGACCTTCACCCGCAGCCCCTGCTCGAGGCGCAGGGCAAGCTCGCCACGCGCGCGGAGGTCCAGCCCCGCACGGCGCGCCAGGAAGCGACGCACCGCGGCGAGCTCCTCGACGCTCACCGCGCTCACGTCCCAGCCTGCGGTGTCGATGCCATCGAGGTCCCTGGCGATCCGCTCACCCTTGGGGGTGGGCGCGTCGCGAACGACCAGCGTGCCCGCAGCGAGATCGCCGAGGCGCTGGTTGCGCGCGGTCAGCAGAATCGAGAACAATCCGATCAGGTAGGCGAACGGGAGCACATCGATGAGACGCAGGAGATTGCGAATGGCACTCGCCGGCAGGTCCACCGGGGTGCCCTGCCCGCGCACCACGCGCAGGTGGGTCATCCGCTTGCCAGGCGTGCGGCCCGCCGCCAGCACCTCGAACAGGACGTCGTACAGGTACAGCGCGGCGAACGACGCGACCGCCAGCAGCGCCTCGCCGATCCCGCCACCAATCAGCCCCAGCGCGAGCAGGGCCGAGAGCACGATCAGCACTACCTGCAACGCGAAGTCCACGGCGGCGGCGATGAAGCGCGACGCGCTGCCGGCGAGCACCATCTGCAACTCGACGCCCTCCGGCGTGGCGATCGTGATGCGATCCTCCAGTTCCACGCAATGAACCTAGAGGCTTTCATGAGCGAGGGCACACCGGCCTGGGAAGAGCTCGAAGCGCTCCTGCAGCGAGCCGGGAGTCGCCCGGAGCGCCTCGGGGTCGACGGTGTGCTGGAGCTCGGACGGCTCTACCGCGTGGCGATCGCCGACCTCGCGCTCGCACGCCGGGCCTTCCCGGGCGATCCCATCGTGCAGCGTCTCGAGCCGCTCGCGTTGAACGCGCGCCAGGCGGTCTACGGCGAGCGGGCCCGCCAGGGCTCTCTGCGCGAGTATCTGACGCGCGGCTACTGGCGCGAGATTCGGGCCAACCGCCGGCTGCTGGCGGTGGCCCTGTTCGCGATGTTCGCACCAACGCTGCTGACGGCCGTATGGGCGATCCACGATCCCGACTCGGCGATCGGGTTGATCCCAGGCGCATACCGCGCGGCCGCCGATCCGCATGTCCGCAGTCTCCCGCAGGGGCTCTCCACCCAGGCAGCGCTGGCGAGCTCGATCTACACGCACAACATCGCGGTGACCTTTCTCACGTTCGCGGGTGGCCTGACGCTCGGCTTCGGAACGCTTGCGATGCTGTCCTACAACGGCCTGCTGCTCGGCACGCTGGCTGGTCTGACGATCCAGGCGGGGACGTTCTCGGTGTTCGTCCGCTACATCGTGCCTCACGGCCTGCTCGAGCTTTCCTGCATCTCGATCGCCGGGGTCGCCGGCCTGCGCCTGGCGCGTGCGCTGATCGAGCCGGGCGTGCGGCCACGGGGCGAGGCGCTGCGCAGCGAGGCCCGCGGCGCGGTCCAGATGGTCCTGGGCACGGCCCCCTGGCTGGTGCTCGCGGGGCTGACAGAGGGATTCGTCACACCGCGCGCGCTCCCGCTAACAGACGCGCTGGCGCTCGGAATCGCACTCGCGGCCCTCTTCTGGAGCCTGGTCCTCACCCGCGGACGTCACCAGCTGCGCGGGACCTCACAGCCGCGCGCGTGACTTCGCGCGCAGGTATGCCTGCACGCAGCGCTCGGGCAGCGAGTCGGCCGACGCCAGCACGACCTCGGCGCCGAGGCGGCGGATCTGAGCGGCTGCGCGATCGCGCTCGCTTATCACGCTCAGCGCGGCGAGGGCCCGCGGCGGGTCGAGCTCGCGCGCCGCGATGAGCCCCTCGAGGGCCGTGTCATCGACACCGGCAACGACCACCGCGTGTCGCCGGGTCAGCATCGGGGCAGCGCGCACGAGCGAGCGCGCTGCGCGCTCGTCGATCAGATCTGTGAACACGAGCACGAGCGCCCTGCGCGAGCTGCCGACGCGCATGAACGCACGCTCGAAGTCCGAGTCCTCGAGCGTCGGCTGCATGTCGAACAGCGCGCGCACGACGCGCTGACCGCCCAGCCGGCGGGGCGGGATGCTCAGGCGGACGCTCCCATCGAAGCCGATCGCGCCGCAGCGGTCCCCCAGCTCGTCGGCAGCGAGCGCCACCGCGGTCGTGGCATCCAGCGCGGCGTCGAGCAGCGAGCCCTGGGCGATCGGCGCGAGCATCAGCCTGCCGGCGTCGATCATGCAGATCACGTCGTGGTCCTGCTCGACGCGGTACTGATTGCTCATCGGCCGCCCCAGGCGCGCGCTGGCACGCCAGTTGACCTGGCGAATGTCATCGTCGAGGGAGTACTCGCGGATCGACTCGAAGTCGGTTCCCAGCCCCAGCGGACCGCGCCGCAAGCGTCCGTCGGGCGCTGCTCGCCCCTGGCGCAGGCGCAGCGCGAGGCTCCTCGCCTTCACCAGGTTCGGGTATACGAGCAGCTCGGTCTCCGCGCCGGCGGGATGGTGCCAGCGCGCGAGGCCCAGCGGGCCCAGGCTGGCGCCGGCCACACCGGGCAGAGGCTGGCGTCCTCTGCGCAGAGCCACCACCTCACCGCTCAGCCCGCGCGCGCCGGCCTCGACGCGTACCTCGAGTGCGGAGGTAGCCGGCTGGCGCAATAGAACCCGGCGAGCGTCGGGCACGAGCGCATCGACGAGCAGCCTGTAGGGCACCCCACGCGAGAGCACGCCGTCGAGCTTGCGCTCGATCCGCGGCGCGCGGCGCACGGACATGCCGTCCATCGCTGTCGCCGCGAGCACCACCAGCATCGCGGCGATCGCGATCCAGGCGGGCACGAGCAGGGCGCTCAGAGCCACGACGCCGAGCAGCCACGCACTGCGCGTCGTGGGCGTCACCGCGGCGCGCCGGAGAAGCTCGCTGCCGAGCTCGATTCGATCGCGATCAGCGGGCGCACGAGGCTCAGCGAGGAACCGGCACCTCGGCGAGGGCGGTGCGCAACGCGTCCTCGGGGCCGAAGCGCTCCAGTTCCGCCTCCGGCGTCATCAGCAGACGGTGAGCAAGCACCGGGCCGGCCAGCTCGGCGACATCGTCGGGGGTGACGAACGTTCGACCGTGCAGCCGCGCGGCGCCACGCGCGGCGGCGAGCAGATGCACCGCCGCGCGGGGCGATGCACCGAGCGCGACACTCGGCAGCTCCCTGGTGCGGCGCACCAGCGTCACCACATACCCGGCGACCTCCGCGTCGACGGTCGTGGCGTCGACCTCGCGCACGAGCTGCTCGAGCTGAAGCGGCTCGAGCACCCTGCGGATCTCGCTCAGGCCGAGTGGATCGACCCCGTCACGCGCGAGCTTCAGCATCTGCAGCTCGTCCTCGGCGCTGGGGTAGCCGACGCGGAGCCGAAGCAGGAAGCGGTCGAGCTGTGCCTCGGGTAGCGGGTAGGTGCCCTCGTACTCGACCGGGTTCTGGGTGGCGATCACCAGGAACGGCGCCGCCAGCCGGTGAGCGTCTCCGTCGATCGTCACCTGTGACTCCTGCATCGCCTCGAGCAGCGCCGCCTGCGTCTTGGGCGGCGTGCGGTTGATCTCATCGGCGAGGAGCACGTTGGTGAAGACCGGGCCCTCGCGAAACACCAGCTCGCCCCCGCGCAGCGTCATCGTCCCGGTCAGATCCGAGGGCAGCATGTCAGGGGTGAACTGCACCCGTCGCATGCGCACCCCGAGAGTGCCCGCAAGCGCTCTGGCGAGCAGCGTCTTGGCCACGCCGGGCACGCCCTCGAGCAGCACGTGGCCCCGGCATGCCAGGGCGATCAGGATCAGCTTGATCGTCTCCTCTTGGCCCACCACTACCGGCCGGATCTGCTCGGCGACCGCTTCGAGGAGCGTGCTCGCCACCCCGACCGGCTCCTGCACAGGGGGCACCGCACCGAAGTCTTCGCCTGCCACGTCGCCCATCATCCTCGATCGCGCAGACGCTCGAGCGCCGCTGCGGTCTGCGCCGGTTCGCGGGTTCGTCTCAGCAACAGCGTCAACGCATCGGTGTAGGCCATGCGTGGCGGGGGCTCGGCCACAGCTGCGGGCTGCGGTCCTCCGAGGCGCCGGCCGCGGGCGAGAATCCAGAGTGCTCCTGCCAGGGCGAGCCCGGCGAGCGCAAGCCACCAGGCGCCGGGAAGCGCAGCCAGGCCGCGGCTCTGCCCGTAGCCGTGGACCGACTCCACGAACACCACCGGCCGCGTGCGCGCACCCGCCAGGTCCAGTCCGAACTGCGCGTTGTCGGCGGACGCCAGTAGGCGATTCTGAAGCGGCGAGGCGTCGGCCAGCAGCTCGAGGCGTCCGCTGCCGAGGCTTCGCTCGATCAGCAGCGCCCCGCCCTCGGGGCTCGGGATCACGACACGAAAGGAGCTCCACGAAAGCCACTGCCCTTCACCCGCGCTGCTGACTTCGCGCACGTCCGCGACGCCCGCCGCGCTGTTCGGGTTGGCAGATATGTGTGTCGAGCTGCTCGCGCTCCAGCTCGGCGAGCGCTCCAGCAGTGCCGGGAGAGTGCGCTCGGGTTCGCTTGCCGCGAACACCAGCCGACCTCCCGCCATCATGAATGCACGCAGGCGGCTGCCCTCGGAATGAAGCAGCGCGTCGGGGTCCAGGATGATGAGCGTGTCGGCAGGATCCAGGCGCGCGTTGCCCAGCGAGACACGCAGCTGACGGATCCTGCGGCCGCTTCGAGCGAGCAGCTCGGCCCACGCGGCGACACCCCGTCCGCCGGTGGCGTAGGAGGATGAGACCGGTCCGCTCGGGGCTCCCCCGAGGGCGTCGCCGAGCAACGCCAGCGCCAAGAACACGCCCGCCACTGCGAGGCACAGGAGCGACCAACGGGGCAGGCGGCGGAAGACCGCGCCTTGACCGACCGGCTCGCTCGGCGGCGCATCGCCGGTTGCGGGCCACAGCGCGGCTGAGCTCTGGCTGTTCACCGCTCTCGCTCCGATCCCAACAGGCGACTCCACTCCCGCCGCGAGATCTCGACGTCCTGCGAGTCGGCCACCCGTCCTCCGTAGGCGACCTCGTCGAAGCTGCGGGCCAGTCCGTCAAAGCGCTGCGAGCGAAGCGCACGTGAGACCTCTGCGTTGAGCATCGAGCCGGCGCCTGCCAGGCGCTGCTTCTCCGCCAGACGCATGAGCCCGGCGCGGAAGCGAAAGCGAACGGCATCCGAGTTGCGCCCAGCGCGCTCGGCCGCAAGCGCTTCTCGCTCGAGCTGGCCCGCACTCGGCGCCCGCTTCTGCTCACCGCTCGTGCCTGCAGCGGCGGGAGCGTCCAGGGCGCGGCGGGCGCCGCGCACGGCCAGCAGTCCGCTCGCGAGCAGAATCACGGCCGCGAGCGCCCCCCAAACAACGGTGGCGCCTCCCGGCGTGACGCTGCCCAGGCTCGAGACGAGTTCTTCGACCGCGCCGAGCGGCGATTTGATCAGGTTTCCGATATCGCGCAGGAGACCATGCAGGGGCCGCGGGACCGCCGCGCTGTGGAAGCGAGCTTCGGCGAGGATCCGCTGCGCCGCATGACGCGCGACGGCGGCCGAGCCGGGGCCGGCGCTAGTGCTGTTCGCCATCGACCGGTGTCACCGGCGCGGATGGTCTCCAACCAGGAGGCGGCGGCCAGAACGGGGGGCCTCCGGGCCTCCCCACCGCCTCGGGTCCTCCCCCGGGGACATAGCCAACAGGCAGAGCGCCAGCCTCGATCCCGAGTTGCTCGGCGAGCAACTCGACGTCATAGCCCTCATGGCGCACGCGCAGGTCGTAGTAGAGAACAGACCTGATCGTGGCAGAGAAGGGGCGCGTCAGCACCGCGCTGACAGCGGCTGCCAACGACACCAGGATCACGAGCACGACGACCGACTCGCCACCGACGACGAACACGCCGACCAGCAGCGCCTCGATCGCGCCCCCGACGAGCGCGGTCATCAGGGTGGCGACGATCAGCACAGCGGCCGTCGGCCACCAGCGGCCGCGAACGAGATGAAATGAGCGTGACAGCGCTCCCCATCCCCGGCGACCCTCGATCAGCAACGCCGGCGTGGCCACCGACCACGCCGCATACAGCCAGATGCCGGGGATCACCACGGCGAGGAACGCGAGCGCGAGCAGCACGAAGGCGAGTGTCTGCAGCCACAGCAGCGAGCCGAGTCGGCGCAGCGCAAAGCGCAGCGACGTACGCCCGTCGGTCGGTTGATCGAGATAGATGTCGCTGACCGCCTTCACACATGCCGCGGTGCTCAGCAGTCCGATCAGCACCGAGGTAATCGACAGGATCGCGTTAGCGCCAACCGAGGCCGCGTGATCGGACGCACGCGTGGAGCCGAAGCTAAAGTTGAAGCCGCCCTGCGGAACTTCGCTGCCTGTCGAAACGGTCGAGAGCAGGATCACCGCGCTGAGAGCCTGAAAGGGAACCACGATGACCGCCGTGAGTCCCATCAGCAGGCGCGCATTGCGCAGGTAGATCTTGATCGCGGCGTCCAGGATCTCCCCGACCCTGAGGGGCCTTAGCGCAGAGCCGCTCACAGGCGGGACCGTAGCAAGCGATCTGGAGGGCAGAACGCCGCCCGGACGAAGTGACGATCAGCTGTGAGCGGCGGGGGCGGTGACCAGTGCGAAGAGGAACCCGTCATGGCCCTTGCCGCTGGCGGTCTGGATCGCGGTGGCGCTCTGAGCCGCGGCTCGGCGCCAACAAGCTCGTAGAAGCGACGCAGCCCACTTATTCCACCAGGTCCGAGCTTTGGATCCTCGCCGTGTGGGTCGAGGATCGCGCCACCACGCACGACGTTGTCGGCGACGATCAGGGTCCCGGTTCTCGAAAGCTCGAGAAGCCAAGGCAGATAAACCGCGTTGTGCGTCTTGTCGGCGTCGAGGAAGATCAGATCGAAAGGTCCCGCGCCCTCGTCGACGAGCGCTGGCAGTGTTTGCAGCGCATCCCCGATGCGCACCTCCACAACGCCGGTGAGGCCTGTGCGCTCGACGTTAGCGCGCGCGATCGTGGCGTGGTCGGCGGCTGCCTCGAGCGTGAGAAGCCGTCCGCCCGGTGGGAGCGCCTGCGCGAGCCAGATCGCGCTGTAGCCCCCCAGCGTGCCCAACTCGAGCACCGAGCGAGCACCCGCGATGCTCACCAGCAGACTCAACAGCCGCCCGTAGGAAGCAGAGACCTGCGCATCTGGCAAACCGGCTGCGGCGCACACGCTGAGCACCTCATCCGGCGCTTGCTCATGCGGGATCAGCAGATCCTCGACGTAGCGATCGACCGCCCTCCAGCGCTGTACGCGTGCGTGCGAGGGTGGTTGCACTGCGGTCATGTGTGGATCATGCAGGGTCCCCGCCCGGTGGGGAACCCGCTCGCGTCCGTGTCCAGCGAGATCAGGGTGCGGTGGTTCTGCGACTGCACGAACTATTCGCCGCCGTCGGCGTCTTGACGAGGACGCGAATGGGCTCTCGCACGGACCTCTGCTGGTCCAACGAGGAGACAGCTATCCGGCGGCTTGCAGAGTGGCGGACGGCTATCAGACAGTCGGCAAGCCGCCATCTGAACATCTGTGGCTTATCTCTCTGTCACTCACGAGAGTCAAAGGATGAGCACACCGGAGTCCTACAAGGCGGAGCTCGACGCTTATCTAAAAACGTTCGGGGCTACTGCTCGAACTATTCGCACAGCACAGAGACCCCGCATCTCTCAGGAATCGCTGTCCTACGCCGCAAGGCTACATCGCACGGAGATCGGCAGAATCGAGCGAGGGCTGGTGGAGCCGCGGCTGACCACGCTCGTCATCCTCGCCGACGGACTCCATGTTTCACTGGACGACCTCGCGGACGGCCTGTGGGTACCGCTGGAGCGCAAACCGCCTCCAACCCAGATCGAGCCGTCACCTTAGGGTCAGCGGGGCCGCCACCCGTCCCGGTGATCACGACCACGCGGGTCGAGAGGGTGAGCGACGGGACTTGAACCCGCGACCGCCTGGACCACAACCAGGAGCTCTACCAACTGAGCTACGCCCACCATGCGCTGCCGAGCAAGAAGTCTAGCGATGCATCAGTCCGCGTTTGCGCCGTCGCCGGCAAGCCTCGCTTCAGCGATCGCGAGGGTCTCGCTCGGCGATGAATCTGGGGAGTCCGCGCTGGCCTGCTGCCAGGCGGCGAGCAGCTTGCTGGGCTCAGAGCCGAGTAGCGCGGCCAGCTGCACTCCCAGTGCGAGGGGGTCGGGCAATGGCGCCGGCGCAGGCGCGGCGGGGGCTGGTGGATGCTGCGCGCGGGCGCGCTCCTCGTCGGCCTGCTTGATGGTGGCGATCACGCGCTCTGTGATGTCCTCACTGCGGCGCTGGGCGGCACGCCAGCCTCGGCCCATGGAGATTTCCTGAACCTCGAGCTTGGGGCCTTCGAGAATCGTGATCTCGGCCTCGTGCGGATTCCATTTGCGTTCACCGAACTCGAGCCATTCCATGCGTGCCCAGGGAACCGCCACCAAGCGCAGCTCGGCTTCGGTCTGGTTGAAGCTCCATGCTTTGTGCGGGAACTGGCGAAGCTCGATGTGAAACATGGTCCAAAGGCTCGCAGGTAGAGACCGCCGACGTGCTTCCGGCAGCTCTCAGGATGCTTCGCCGCGCTCCCCTGCCACGGTCGCGGGCCGGTTGAGGCGGGTGTTCATGATCTGCACCGCCTCGGGGTTGGAGTCGATCAAGACGTAGTGGCGATCGAGCTGGGCGGCGACGGCGCCGAGCGTGCCGCTACCGGCGAAGAAGTCCAGGCACCAGTCGCCCGGACGGGTCGATGCCTGGACCATGCGCCGCACTATCCCCTCTGGCTTCTGGTTCGGATAGCCGGTCTTCTCGCTTCCGCTGGTGGGCACGATCGTGTGCCACCAGACGTCCGTCGGGAGCTTTCCGAGCGCGACCTTCTCGGGAGTCACCAGGCCGGGAGCCATGTAGGGCTCGCGGTCGACCTGCTCGGAGTCGAAGTGGTAGGCGAGCGGATCCTTGACGTAGACCAGGATCGTGTCGTGCTTTGCCGGCCAGCGGCGTTTACTGCGGGCACCGTAGTCGTAAGCCCAGATCAGCTCGTTGAGGAAGCACTCCCGCCCGAAGATCTGATCGAGCAGGAGCTTGCAGTGGTGAGCCTCCCGGTAGTCGATGTGGAAGTACAGCGTCCCATCGGTCCTGAGCAGCCTGCGGGCTTCCTCCAGCCGCGGCGCCAGGTAGGCGAGATAGTCCTCGAACAGATCGGCGTAGCTGTGCTGGGCGAGCAGCTCGGTGCTGTAGCGCGCGCCCTTGAAGCCCCTGCGGGTGCCCTCCTCGTCGCGAACGGCGCGCAGTGTCTTTCGCTGCTGGACCTTGCCCGTGTTGAAGGGCGGATCGATGTAGATCAGCTGGAAGCTCGCGTCGGCGAAGGCGGGGAGCAACTCGAGATTCTCGCCCAAGATGATTCGGTCGATCGTCGGAGTGACAGGCGCACCGGGCACGACTCAGAGGTTAGTTTGCCGGACGATGCCTGTTTACTGCTGTTGCGATGCCACCCCGTAGGACAGCCACTGGGCGCCGAGCGCCGCGCCCACGAGTGCTGCGCGTGGGCGTGTGCATGCTGAGCCTCGTCGGCGTGCTCGGGCTCGCCCTGCCGGCCGACGGCGTCGAACTCGGCGGCACCGAAGCGCCGGCGCCGAGCGGCGCCCCCACTTCGACTCCAGCCCCCACCCGCACTCCGGCGTCTGGCTCGGCGCAGGTCAGCGTCGCGATCGACCAGCGCCTGCCGGGTCCGGCGGTCCCGCCTAGGTTCCTCGGACTCTCCTTCGAGCTCTCGAGTGCGGCACAGCTCGCGCAGTACGCCCAGCGCGGCGACCTGGCGACGTTGCTGCGCTCACTCGGTCCAGGGATCCTGCGGCTGGGCGGCGCGTCGGCCGACACACGCGTGGCCTGGACCGATGCGCGCACGCCACGGCCGCCGTGGGCGAGCAGCGTCCTTGACATCACCGACCTGCGCGGACTGAGAAAGCTGGCCGCCAAGAGCGGCTGGCGGGTGCTGTTGACGATCGGGCTGGCCCACTACGACGTAGGCGCCGCCGGGCGCGAGGCAGCAGCCGCGGCCGCCTCGCTGGGGCCCTGGCTCGCCGGGATCGAGATCGGCAACGAGCCGGACTCCTACGGCAGCCACGGCCTGCGCGCGCTTCCCTGGACCCCCCCGGAGTACGAGACGCAGGTGAGCGCCTACCGCCGCGCGATCGCCGCCAAGGTACCGGGTATCCCCGTGGCGGGACCGGGAGTCTCGGGCTCGCTCGCCTTTCAGCGCTGGGGCCCGGCGGAGGTACGCCGTCAGCACCCGGCGCTGCTCACCGGCCACCACTATCCGCTGCGTTGCGATTCGGTGCCCGCGCCGAGCATCGAAGAACTGCTCAGCCCGTCCACGCGTGAAAAGGAGGACGTCTCGCTGGCGCGATTCATGGCGGTGTCGCGAGGGAGCGCGACCGCCTTCCGCATGGATGAGACGAACACCGTCTCCTGCGGGGGGCGACCTGGGATCAGCAACACCTTCGCCTCCGCTCTGTGGGCCGTGAGCTACATCGCCGAGACGATGGCCAAAGGCGCCACGGGCATGAACTTCCAGGGCAATCCCGCCAACTGCATGGGCTATTCGCCGCTGTGCGCCTCCTCCCCCGCTGCCCTGGAAGCCGGGACGCTCGGTGCGCAGCCTGAGTGGTACGCGCTGTTGATGACAAAGGCGCTGGTGGGAGACCGGCCGCTACCGACGCGGATAGCCACGACGCACAAGTCCAACCTGGTCGTCAGGGCGCTGCGCAGCGCCCGCGGGGGCCTGCACTTCGTGATCGTCGACGATGACCCGTTCGGCACGCATGGGGTGACGCTGCATATACGCGTTGGTAGGGGCTTCGGCACGGTAGCGGTGCTGAGCCTGAAGGCCCCGTCCGCGGCATCTGGCGCGGGCGTCACGCTGGGCGGTAGCGCGGTCGCCGGCGACGGCTCGTGGCCAGGGGCCACGCACGTGCAGTCGCTGATCGTGAAGGGGGGCGTGCTGAGCGTCAGCGTCCCGGCCTCATCCGCAGCGCTCGTCACCGTGGCGAAGCCCTAGGCCAGCGACCAGCTAGGAAGCCGCGATCTCCACCCACTGATAGCGCCGGCCACAGAGGCTGCGCCAGCGCGCGATCGAGGCGGAGCGAAGGCCGCCGGCGGAATCGGATCGGGCCGGTGTGAGGAACACGGAGTCGAGCACCGCCGCGCCGCCGTCGCCGGGCGCGAGCGTGGTGTGACCACGAGACAGCCACAGGCTGTGAGGGCCGGCCGTGAGGCTCACTCGGGTGGGCGGCACGGTATCGGGCACGA
>CAVXPM010000002.1:0-312570 GCA_963763695.1 uncultured Solirubrobacteraceae bacterium | reverse complement strand
CGTCCGCGATCGCGTGAGAATGGCTTCTACGAGCGTAGCCGGCGCTCTGATCTCATCTTCCACTCGCCTCGCCGGCGGGGTTGTGGAGGACCAGCCCCCTAGCTTTCCCCGGCTTGGCGGGGGCGTACCGCACCAGGTGAGCCTGCTTTCTGATCCCGGCCTTCCCCGCCGCAGGCAAGCGGGGCCCGAGACCTCACGGCTTAGCTATTGACTAAGCGGCGAGGGCGTACTCGTGTGAGTCCGCACTTATGTTTTTCCCGGGTGTTTTACGAGGCCGCCCGGGACCTCGACTCGCAACCATCCCCACGAGCCGACCACGTCGAAGCCTGTCGTCCCCGGGGAATGCTTGATGCGCTTCCAGTGTAGCCCTGTGGCCAGAGCCCCGGAGCGCAGGAGAACGAAAACGACGCGGACCCGGGCCGCCTGAGGAACCCGCTCGGTCTGGCCCGAAGGCCATTCTTCGTGGGTGGCGCGGCCTCACACCTCGGTGGCCTCGCTCTTTGCGGCTCGGTTCCGCGTCTGGATTGAAAGTAGCTCGCGCTCGCTCAGGGCGCAACCCTCACGGCGTATGGACCCCGCTCGTTCCGGAAAAAACGAAAGCGTCGGGGGCCGAGATGTCCCTTCGCCGTCCGATTCGCCCTCCCGATTCGCCTTCCCCACACCGTTAGGCAACGCTTATCGGTGCTGCCACAATGGAGACATGGACAATGGCGAGCTCTCCCTCCCGGGCTCGGTACCTGCGGTAGCACCAGCGCCGCTCGCTCCCGAGCGCCACATGCCTTATCACGGGACGGACCCGTTCGGTACGCCGAACCGGCGACCGGCAGGCACCCTGCGCAGGCGGATCGGCAGCGCGCTCGCTGCGGTGGCTGCGCTCGTGGCGAAGTTCTTTGCTGCGATCAAAGGCGCCGTGCTGTTGCTGCCGAAACTGAAGCTGCTCACGACCGCAGGCACAGCGCTCGTATCGGTCGTGCTGTACTCGCTCTTCTGGGGCTGGGCCTTCGCGTTTGGCTTCGTGGTGCTGATGTTCGTGCACGAGATGGGCCACGTGATCCAGTTGCGCAGAGAAGGCATCAGGGCAAGCGCTCCGATGTTCATTCCTGGATTCGGCGCTGTTGTGGTGATGAAGGCGCTGCCTGACGACGCTCTCGCGGAGGCCCGTGTCGGCCTGGCCGGGCCGATCCTGGGCACCGCCGGCGCGGCGGTCTGCCTGGCGATCGGGGAAGCGACGAACTCGGACATGCTGCGCGCGCTGGCATACGTTGGCTTTCTCTTGAACCTCATCAACCTGGTGCCGCTGGTTCCCTTCGACGGCGGCAGGGCGATGGCGGCAATGGCACCCGCGATGTGGTTCCTTGGTCTGGCCGCTATGGTCGCCCTGCTGATCGTCACGCGGAATCCGTTCCTGCTCATCTTCGTGTTGCTCGGCGGGATGGAGACCTGGCGGCGCTGGAAGCTGCGCGGCACTCGCTCGCTCGAGCAGGCCGCCTACTACCGTGTCTCGCCGCGCAACAGGTTGCTCGTCGGCGCTGTCTATGTCGGGCTGATCGTCGCGCTGGTCATAGGCATGCACGAGAGCCAGATCCTCACCTCCGCCGGTCACAGCTTCCGCGTCGCCTAGCGCGACGCGGGTCCCGCCGCGAATGCAGCGCGCGATCTAGCGTCGGGTCGGGCGCGCGAATCTAGCGTCGGGCCTCGCGGACCGCGCGTTCCATGTCGCGCTTGGTCTCACGCTCGCGAATCGACTGGCGCTTGTCGTAGAGATCCTTGCCACGGGCCAGCGCGATCTCGACCTTGGCGTTCGCTCCGGAGAAGTAGATGCGGGTGGGCACCAGCGTCAGGCCCCGTTCCTTGGCGCGCGCTGCGATGCGATCCAGTTCGCGCCGGTGCAGCAGCAGCTTGCGAGGGCGCTCCGGTTCGTGGTTTTCGCGAGAGGCGGGACCGTAGGGCGGGATGTGGACGGAGTGCAGCCACAACTCCGTGTCGCGCATCGCCGCATATCCGTCCTTGAGCTGCGCGCCCGATGTCCTGAGCGCCTTGACCTCAGTTCCCTCAAGCACGATTCCGCACTCCAAGCGCTCGATCAGCTCATAGCGATGGGAGGCGTAGCGGTTCGACGCCACGTCCCCAGCTCCGATCTTGCGCTTGCCCTTGCCCTTGGCCATCGTTCGAGCCTAGCCTGCCGGTGGATCTTGGAACGGAAGCAGGTCCACGCGCCCGCGAATCGTGTCCACCCGCGCCACGCGCACCTCCACCGGATCGCCGAGCCTCAACGTCGCCCCGCTGCGCTCGCCGCGCAGGATCGTGCCCTGCTCGTTCAGCTCCCACCAATCGCGCCGCTCCTCGCTCGCCGGACCCCGTCGTCCGCCGCCGCGCGCCTGGGCGCTGCGCGAGCCTTTCGTGGCAGCGCCGGAACCACTCGAAGCGCGAAGGACCCTCACCGGGAGCATTCCCTCGAACTCCGGCGAGCTCTCCCCCACCTCGCCCCCGGGCACCGCCGCACGGCGGCTCCGCGTGCGCTGCGATGGCCTTTGCGCTCCCTGCGTCTGCTCGTCTCGCCGAAAGCCGAATGCGATGAAGGCCCCGGCCGAGATCAGGCCGATGATCTCTCCCGCGAACTCCTGCTGAGGTCCTGTCTCGAACAGCGTGCGCTCGAGCGCGAAGCAGCGAGCCACGTCGTCGGCGTCACGCTCGATGATCATCGCCTCGCGCTCTCGTTCAGAAGCTCCAAGCGCCCAGCTCGACGAGCTCCGCGCTGGGCGGTGCGTGCGCTTCGGCGCCGACGGCCGAAAGCAGCGCGCGATGACAGACCAGGTCGGGATAGCGGCGGATCGGCGAGGTGAAGTGGCAGTAGGCGCTCGAGTGCAGACCGGCGTGGCCCAGGTTCTGCGGTGAGTAGTAGGCCTGCTTGAGCGAGCGCAGCACCAGCGAGCTCAGCGCCCTGCGCCCGCGGCCGCTGCGCCGCACGTGCTCGTTCACGCGCACGGAGATCTCGCCCAGGAGCTCGGCCGCCTGCGAGGAGGACATGTGCTCGGGAACGGCCGGGGTCGGCACCTCAAGCGAGGCGAGCTGAGCGACGAGCCGCTCGACACGCTCGGGCTCGGGACGCTCGTGGACCCGGAACAGGCACGGCACCTCGCGCTGCACGAGCAGGGACGCCACAGCCTCGTTGGCCGCGATCATCAAGTGCTCGATCAGGCGATGGCTCTCGGTCTGCACGCGCGCGACGATCGAGCTCACGTTGCCCTGCTCGTCAAACGCGAACTCGGGCTCCTCGGAGTCGACCGCGAGCGCTCCGCTGCGTTCGCGCTTTCGCTGAAGCTCGGCCGCCGCGGCCCGCGCGATGCTCAGTGGCGCTCCCCACGGCGCCGCCGCCGGCTCGGCGCCGGCGAAGATGCGATCGACCTGCTCGTAGTCCAGTCGTATGTCCGAGCGAATCAGCGAGCGATAGAAGGCCGTCCTCTGCACCTGCGTTCCGTTCAGCTCAAGCTCCACAGTGACCGCCGCGCGCTCCACGCCCGGCAACAGCGAGCAGGCGTCGCTGGAGAGCGCATGCGGAAGCATCGGCTCGACGGCCCCCGGCACATACACGCTGGTTGCGCGCCTGCGAGCCTCACGGTCGATCGGCGAGCCCGCGGGGATGTGGGCTGCCACGTCGGCGATGTGGACCCACACGCGCGTGGCGCCCGCGCCGATCGCTTCGGCGGAGATCGCATCGTCGAAATCGCGCGCGCCGACAGGGTCGATCGTGAACGTCGCCAGGCCGCGCAGGTCGCGACGCGGCTCCGAGGAGAGCCTGACGCGCTCGCCGGCATCTTGGGCCTCGCGCTCGAGCGCAGCATCGAACCCGCGCCGGAGGCCGCGGTCGAGCATCAGCGCCTCGATCACGTCGTGGGCGACATCGGGGCGCCCGAGCACGCGCACGATGCGAGCGCCTGCGCTCTTGGACCCCCGCCCTCGCGGCGGCGTGTGGATCAGCACGAGCTCGCCCGCGCGCGCCTCACCACGCCCCTGCTCCGGGCGCGGAGAGCGCAGGACGATTCGCTCGGCTGCGCCCCGGCGCGGTCCGGGGGCGCCGCCGCCGTCGCGACGGGGGAACAGCGGCTCGGCTGTCAGGAACCTTCCGCGTCGCTCCAGCACTGCAACCAGCGCTCCGCGCGGAGCGGGCGTGGAAACCTGCTCGCGCCCGCGCGGGCGGGCACCGCTCACTTGACTTTGGCCGCGAGCGTACTCAGCGCCACGTTCAGGCCATGCGCGGTGTCCACGTCCTTGGGCACCTGCACTTCCGGTGTGATGCCGGCGCCCTGCTTGACGCCACCGCCGCCGAGGTTGCGCCCGTTTGGCGTGAAGTACTCCCCGACGGTGATGTCGAGCGCTCCGCCGTTGGAGAGCGCCTGCTCCTCCTGAAAGACGCCCTTGCCGAATGTGTGGGTTCCCACCACGGTCGCACGACGATGATCCTGCAGGGCCGCAGTGACTATCTCGGCCGCGGAGGCCGTGTTTGAGTCCACGAGCACCACGACCGGGATCTTGGCCGATATGGCATCGCCCGTGGCGGTCAGGATCTCGCTGGGTTGTGTGCGCCCGCGCGTGCTCACGATCGTCCCCTTGGCCACGAAGATGCTCGCGATCAGCTGCGCCTCCTCGACCAGGCCGCCGCCGTTGCTGCGCAGGTCGAACACGAGCCCGCGCACTCCCTGGTGCAACTCGTGTTCGACGCCTTCGCGCACTTCGCCGTGGGCGCCCGGGCTGAACGTCGCCAGGGAGACCACGCCCAGCTTGAGCCCGTGCACGACCTGGGTGCTCGACGCAACCACCGGCTCGGAGATCGTCGCACGCGTGATCTTCAATGTCCGTGTAGCGGGCCGCCTCCCGCGAGCGGGGTGCGGTGCTTCGATCTGGAGCGCGACGTCTGTCCCGGGCAGCCCCTTGATGAGCGTGGTGGCGGCTTCAGCTGAAAGGCCTTCGAGCTTGCGGCCGTTGACGCCGACGATCACTTCTCCCACCTTCAGCCCGGCGTGCGCTGCGGGTGAGGAGTCGAACACGCGGGCGATCAACAGCCCACGGTGCTGCGGGCCAACCGCCACGCCGATGCCGGTGAAATGCGGTGGCGCGTCGAATTCGCGATATTCATGGGGCGTGAGGTAGTGCGAGAAGCGATCGCCGAGGCTCGCCACCACGCCCGCGATCGACGAGTCGGCGAGCTTGCCGGTGGGGATCTTGCGGTAATAATCGCTCGAGATCCGCTCGATCGCTTCGTCGACCACCAGGGTCTGGCGGTCGGCTACGAAGGCGTTGCGCAGGAACCCCGGCAGGTGTTCGGGGTGTCCTCCCAGCCACAGCCCCACCGCCAGCACGATCACCAACGCCAGCGCGAGCGCGAGTTTCAGCGGCTGACGGGGAAGCAGGGACATGGCTCGGCGCAAGCGTAGTAGAGCGCTCTGATCGCCGAGCCAAGAGGAACCTTCTAGGGTGAGCGCATGGCGAACATCATGGCCACAACGGTTGCCTCCAACGGCCTGCCGATCCACCGGATCGAGCTGCCGGGAACGCGTGCGCTGACGATCCTCGTGGCCTTCGACGCCGGCGCGCGCAGCGAGCGCCCGGAGGAGAACGGCATGGCCCACTTCCTCGAGCACCTGGTGTTCAAGGGCGGCGAGAAGTACGTCACCTACAAAGACGTCAACGAGACCGCCGAGCGCCTGGGCGGCGTCCTGAACGCCTACACCAGCCATGACCTGGTTGCCTTCCACATCACCGTCCGCGCCGAGAGCGCACCCGCGGCGATCGACCTGCTGAGCGACTTCGTGGGCCGCCCGCGCGTGGACGCCGAGGAGCTCGACCGCGAGCGCGGCGTGGTCATCCAGGAGATCAACCGCGCCTATGACCAGCCCTCGATGATCGCCGAGTACCTGATCGACCGCGCGGCCTTCGGCGAGCATCCGCTGGGTCGCACCGTGCTCGGTCCCGAGGAGAACCTGAAGAGCTTTACGCGCAAGGGAATCGTGGCCTTCCGCGAGCGCCGCTGGTCGGGCTCGCACGGCGGCGCCTTCCTGGCCGGCAACCTCGAGCATCTGCCGCCGGAGCAGGAGCTGCAAGAGCGCTTCGCGCGCTTCCCCGCGCTGGCCGATCCCGATCCCTATCTCCCCGCGCCAGCCTTTGAGCCGCAGAAGCTGGTCGAGCAGCGCGACACCAACCAGTCGCACCTGCGCATGATCTACCGCCCCGAGATCGCCGTCTCAGATCTGCGTGAACGTGCCGCCCTGTCGATCTACGCCACGCTGCTCGGCGGCTCGATGGGCTCGCGGCTGTTCGAGGAGATCCGCGAGAAGCGCGGCCTGTGCTATTCGGTCTACGCCGCCGATCACACCTTCGCCGACGTCCCGATCCTGCAGCTCGGCTCGGGCCTCGAGTCGAGCAAGTGCGTCGAGGCCTACACCCGCATGCGCGAGATCGTCGACGAGCTGCGCGACGACGGTCCGACCGCGGAGGAGGTCCAGCGGGCGCGCGCCTATGCCGCCGGTCGCTTCGTGCTCGGCTTCGAGAACACCAATGCCGTTGCTCGCTACGCGGCCACCCAGAAGGTCGTCTTCAACGAGAGCATCGACCCCGACCGGGCGATCGCTGCGCTCGACGCGGTCACCTTCGAGGAGGTCCGGGAGATCGCCGCCGGCGTCGCCGACAACCTGGCCGTCGCCTGCGTCGGCCCCCACACAGCAGACGAGTTCTAAGACCTTCGCAGCGCAGCCAGCTTCTCGGCACGGGCATCCTCGCCGACAAGCTCGAGGACCCACCGTCTGGCCTCCTCGAGGTCGAGCGTGCGGGCCTCGACCATCGCTTCGATGTCGACCCAGTCGCGCGGACGATCGAACATCGCCTTGAACACCGTCAGGCTGGTGCAGCCGAGAACGGGGATCGTGTGTCCCTCGAACGGGACCGTACGCGCGTGCATCGCCACGTGATCGTGAAAGGGCAGTACGCTCAGAAACAGGTCGATCGGCGTGATCCCCCAGCGCAGCCTGACCTGGCCATCGGTTTCTGCCTGCTCCAAGCTCAGGCCACTGAACTCCACCCCCTCGGGCAACGCGTCGAACACTTCCCTCGCCCGCTCGGGGCCAACAAAGACGTTCACATCCAGATCTCTCGTGGCGCGAGGTTCGAGCGTGCAGTAGCCGAGCGCTATCGCGCCTCCGATCGCATGCGGTATCTGCGCCGCGTCGAATGCGTGGTGAACGCCAAGCAGCTGATCGCCGAGCTTACTCACGCACGCAGCCTGATCAGCGGCGGATATTCGAGCTCGGGTCGTGGCCGGTAAGGCATCGATCCGGCGAGGTCCAGCACTTGGGAGAGGACTTTCCCTCCGTGCTCCGCCGCTGGGTCGCCTGCAACTGGGACCAGCTCCAGCCTGAGACCGGCCGCGCTCGCTATGCGGCCCAGCGCGTCTACCGAAGGCTGGCGGCGACCGTGAGCGTAGGCACTGAGGACCGAGCGATCAAGGCCCGCACGGCGCGCCAGCTCAGCCTGCCTGAGCCCGCTGCGACGGCAGATCTCGGCGAGGAGGGTCTCAGCAAGTGCATCTTGGCCCGGCTGCACAGCCCGATGGTAGCGTAATCGCCTACCACATCACTTGGTTGTTGACGTATCCGCCTACCCGAGGGCTACCATGCGGTCGATCGGCACGCGCGCCTTGACGGCGATCTCCTCGGGTACGCGCACCTCGAACTGCATCTCGCGCAACGCATCGCGCAGCTTGGGCAGCGTGATCATCTTCATGTACTGGCAGGAGGCCTCGGCGTTGGCGGGAATGAACTCGACGTCGGGCGCAGCCATCTGCAGCGGATAGAGCATTCCGATCTCGGTCGCCACCACCGCCTGGCTACGTCGCGCTTCGCCACGTCCCAGCTCGCTCGCGGCCGTCTGCGCGTACTCGAACATGCCCCCGGTCGAGAGCATGTGTACGCCCTCGGATGAGATGTCGCCGGCGGCCACGTACTCCATCACGCTCGTCGAGCAACCGCACTCGGGGTGGATCAGGAAGTCCGCGCCGGGATGCGCCGCGCGCATGGCCTCGATGTCCGACGGGCGGATGCCGGCGTGTACGTGGCACTCGCCGTCCCACACGTGCATGCGCCGCCCCAGTTCCTTCTCGACGTATGCGCCGAGCCACATGTCGGGGCCGAACAGGATCTCGGTGTCCTCGCCGTGGGTCTCATAGATGTGGCGCACGACCTCGACGGCGTTGGCCGAGGTGCAGCAGTAGTCGGTCAGCGCCTTGACCTCTGCGGTGGTGTTGACGTACATCACGACCACGCCGGCGGGGTAGCGAGCGCGCCAGGCGCCCAGCTGCTCGGCATCGATCGACGCGGCCAGCGAGCAGCCCGCGTCGAGGTCGGGGATCAGAACGGTCTTCTCGGGACACAGGATCGAGGCGGTCTCGGCCATGAAATGCACGCCGCAGAACACGATCGTCTCGCAGTCCACCGCTGCCGCTCGGCGGGAGAGCCCGAGCGAGTCGCCCACGTAGTCGGCCACGTCCTGCACCTCAGGCACCTGGTAGTTGTGGGCGAGGATCACCGCGTCGCGCTCCGCTGCGAGCGTGCGCACCTCCGCCTTCATCTCGGCGATCTCCGTAGGGGAGAGCGCCGTGGGGCGATCCAGGGTGGGAGCCATCGGGAGGTTCATGGCAGGGCCTCCAGTGTGAGCGATAGGTCGAGTGCGGGCGCGGAGTGCGTCAGCGCGCCCATCGAGACCCATTCTACCCCCGTCTCGGCCACCTCTCGGAGCGTCTGCAGGGTCACGCCGCCGCTCGCCTCGAGCGTTGCGCGCCCCGCGACCTGGGCCACCGCTGCGCGCAGCTGCCCTACGTCCATGTTGTCGAGCAGCATCCGCGGAGCACCCGCCGCGAGCGCCTCTTCGATCTCACCGGCGTCGCGTACCTCGACCTCGAGCGTGTCCGCCAGCGCGGGCGCGGCCGCACGCGCACGCGCCACCGCGGGGCCGATCCCGCCTGCCGCTGCGATGTGGTTCTCCTTGATCAGAACCGCGTCGTAGAGCCCTGCGCGGTGGTTGACCGCGCCACCGGCAGCGACGGCGGCCTTCTCCAGCGCCCGCATCCCCGGCGTGGTCTTGCGGGTGTCGAGCACCTTCGCGCCCGTTCCCTGCACCGCCCGCGCCGCGAGCGCAGCCGCGGTGGCCACGCCGGAGAGGTGGGCGAGGAAGTTCAGCGCGGTGCGCTCCGCGGTGAGCAGAGCACGCGCGCTGCCCTGCACCGAGATGACCGGGCCTCCCTGCTCGCGCCAGCTCCCCTCCGCGACGAGGCGCTCGATCTGCGCATCGGGATCGAGCGTCGTGAAGACCAGTTCGGCGGCCTGCAGCCCGTAGATCACCCCGGGCGCCTTCTGCGTGATCAACGCGCGCGCGCCTGCGTCGGGCGCGACGGTGGCCGCGGTTGTGACGTCGCCGCCACCCACGTCCTCCTGCAGCGCGCTTTCGACCAGCTCGGCGAGCCCGCCCACTAGCGGGCGCTTTTCGATCGGCTGGGCGAGACCGTCCACTAGCCTTCGCCGGAGGAGGCGCTGGCGAGCAAGAGCGCGCGCACGAACCCGTCGAGGTCTCCGTCGAGGACGCGCTGCACGTCGCCCATCTCGTGCCCTGTGCGGTGGTCCTTGACCATCGTGTAGGGGTGCAGCACGTAGGAGCGGATCTGCGATCCGAAGTTCACGTCCTGCGCCTCGCCCTTCTCCTTCGCGATCTCCGCCTGGCGTTCGCGCTCCTTGCGCTCGAGCAGCTTCGCGCGCAGCATCGCCATCGCCGTCGCGCGGTTGGAGGACTGCGAGCGCTCGTTCTGGCACTGCACAACGATGCCGCTCGGGCGGTGGGTGATGCGCACGGCCGAGTCGGTCTTGTTGACGTGCTGGCCGCCCGCGCCCGAGGCGCGGTAGGTGTCCACCTGCAGGTCGTCCTCATTGATCTCGACCTCGCCGGTGTCCTTCACCACCGGCGCCACCTCGACCCCGGCGAAGCTCGTCTGGCGACGGTGCGCGGAGTCAAACGGCGACAGGCGCACCAGCCGGTGCACGCCACGCTCGGCGCCGAACAAGCCGTAGGCGTTCTCGCCCGCAGCACGGAACGTGGCCGACTTGATGCCCGCTTCCTCGCCCTCTGAGAACTCGAGCAGCTCCACCTCGAAGCCGCGCCGTTCGGCCCAGCGCATCAGCATTCGCAGCACCATCTCAGCCCAGTCCTGCGCATCGGTCCCCCCCGCCCCCGCATTCACGCTGACCAGCGCATCGCCGCTGTCGTAGCGACCCGAGAACAGGCGCTGCTCCTCGAGCGCCGCGAGCCGCTCCTCGACCGACGCTATCTGCTCGTCGACCTCACCCTGCAGCGTCGCGTCCTCGGCGGCCATCTCGGCGAGCCCGTCGAGATCCCCGACGTCGGACTCCAGTGCGGCAAAGCCCTGCAGGCGCCGGGATGCGCGTGCGTGCTCGGCCGACACCGCCGCCGCCCGGTCGGCGTCGTCCCAGAAGCCGCCGGCGCCCATCTCGCTCTCGAGCGCCGCCACACGCTCGCCCAGCGCAGCCGGGTCAAAGATAGTCCGAGAGCAGCTTCATCTGCTCGCGGATGGCAGCCAGGCGCTGGGGAGTCGACTCGCTGGGCGCGGCTGTGGCCATCGCTCCACGCTATCAGCCGCCGCGCCCACCCCAGCACAGCGACCGGCCTGCGAGGATCCCGCCGCGGCCGGCGCAGCCACGGTACGCGGTGACGAGGCCGCCGGACGAATATCTTTCTGCGGCGAATGCCCGCCGACTCCCCCCAGGCGCTCTCGAGCGCGTTTGCCGCTGCGATCAACGCAGGTGACGTGCCCGCCGCGCTCGAGCTGTGGGTCGAGGACGCAGCGCTGCTACAGGGAAGCGGGAAGATGGTCCGCGGACGAGCTGCGATCGGCGCAGCCCTGCAAGCACTGGTCGAGCATCGGGTGAGCCTCGAGATCGAGGTCGAGCGCATCTTCAGCGCGGGCGCGGTGGCGATCGCAACGGGTTCGTTGACAATGAGCGGCGTCGGCGCCGACGGCGGCCCCTTCTCGCAGGCAAGCCGGTCGGTCGTCGTCTACTCGCAGGCCACCGACGGGAGCTGGCGCGTGGCGATCGACGCCCCCTGGGGCCTGCCGGGCGCCTGAGCGCGGGCACACCGAACGCGGGGAGAAGCTGCGGGTTGGGCCGCGCCTTAGGCGCCGTGGGGGGCGGCGCCTGGGGCGCCGTGGGGGGGCGGCGCCTCTGGCGCCGTGGGGGGGCGCGGCTCAGGCGCCGTGGCACTTCTTGTACTTCTTGCCGCTGCCGCACCAGCAGGGGTCGTTGCGCCCGACCTGGTGCTCGTCGTCGAGCACGCGCTGCTCGACCACCGGCATCGCTTCCAGCTCTTCACCCTCGGCGTAGCCCTCCGCGCCGCCCGCGGCCGCCGCGGCCGCTGCCAGTGCTCCGGCCCCGGTGGCACTGTGGCCGCCGGAGTAGGACACGCGTCCCGCCCGCGTCGAGCTGCCGGCTGCCGCGAACGACGGTATCGCCGGTCCCCCGCCGCCGCCGTTTTGGCCCTCGACGTTGACCTGCACGTTGAAGATCATCCGCGCGTAGTCGGTCCACACGCTGTTCATCAGGTCGCCGAACAGCGAGAACGCCTCGTTCTTGTAGGCGACCAACGGGTCGATCTGGGCGAAGCCGCGCAGGTGTATGCCCTCGCGCAGATAGTCCATGTCGAACAGGTGCTCACGCCAGCGTTCGTCGATGATCTGCAGCAGCAGGAAGCGCTCCAGCGCGCCCATAAGTTCCTCGCCGAGCGACTGCTCGCGATCCTCGTAGCGCTCCATCGCCATTGCCACGATGCTTTCGCTGAGCGAGTTGCGATCGACGGTCTCCGCATCGAGCTCCTCGCTGCCGAGGTCGAGCGGAAAGAACTGCCCGAGCGCGGTGAACAGGCCGTCGAGATCCCAGTCCTCCATGAAGTCGCCGGGCGTGTACTGGTCGATCGTGCGCTCGATCACGTTTGCGACCTCGCGACGAGCCTCCTCGCCGATGCTCTTGCCCTCGAGCACCTCGTCACGGTAAGCGTAGATCACACGACGCTGCTCGTTCATCACGTCGTCGTACTCGAGCACCCGTTTGCGGATCAGGAAGTTCTGCTCCTCGACCTTCTTCTGAGCTTTCTCGATCTGTTTGGAGAGCATGCTCGCCTCGATCGGTTCCTCCTGGCCCTCCTCGTCGACGCCGCCGAGTTTGTCGAGGATCTTGTAGATGCGATCGCCGGCAAACAGGCGCACGAGATCGTCCTCGGCCGACAGGAAGAAGCGCGACTCGCCGGGGTCGCCCTGGCGACCGGCGCGGCCGCGCAGCTGGTTGTCGATGCGACGCGACTCGTGGCGCTCGGTGCCGCAGATGAACAGGCCGCCCGCGGCCGTCACCTGCTCGCGGCTGTCCGCGAGCTTGCGCTCGACCTCCGGCAGGATCTCCTGCAGCCGGCGCTCGTAGGCGAGCGGATCGGCCGACTCCTGCAGCCCTTCCCGGGCCAGCTGCTGCGCCGCCAGGTGTTCGGGGTTGCCGCCGAGCTTGATGTCGACGCCGCGGCCCGCCATGTTGGTCGCGATCGTGACCGCGCCCGGCTGACCGGCCTCGGCGACCGTGTCGGCCTCACGCGCCGCGTGCTCGGGCTTCGCGTTGAGCACCGTGTGCTTGATCCCGCGCTTGGTCAGCCGCTGCGAGAGCAGCTCGGAGACCTCCACCGAGATCGTCCCGACCAGCACCGGCTGGCCGTTCTCGTGGCGCTTGGCGATCTCCTGCACGACCGCGCTCCACTTGCCCTCCTTGGTCTTGTAGACCTGATCGTTGCGGTCGTCGCGCACCATGTCCCGGTTGGTCGGGATCTGCACCACGGGCAGCTCGTAGATCTTCATGAACTCGGTCGCCTCGGTCAGCGCCGTGCCGGTCATCCCGGAGAGCTTGTCGTAGAGACGGAAGTAGTTCTGATAGGTGATCGTGGCGAGCGTCTGGTTCTCCTCCTGGATCGAGACCCGCTCCTTGGCCTCGACCGCCTGGTGCAGCCCCTCCGACCAGCGCCTGCCGTCGAGGATGCGCCCTGTGAACTCGTCGATGATCTTGACCTCGCCGTCGTGCACTGCGTAGTCGACGTCGCGTTTGTAGAGCGACTCGGCCCGCAGCGCCTGGATCAGGTGGTTGACGAGATGGCCGTTCTCGGCTCGGTAGAGGTGGTCGATCCCGAGGAAGCGCTCCGCCTTGGCTACTCCCTGCTCGGTGATCGCGACGGTCTTCTGCTTCTCGTCGACCTCATAGTCGAAGTCGGCCAGAAACTGCTTCTTGGAGCGCGGGTCCATGCCTTCGGGGGTCTCGCCGATGACCATCTGGGGAGCCAGCCGCGCGAACTTGACGTACAGGTCGGCCGCCTGTTCGGGCGCACCGGAGATGATCAGCGGCGTACGTGCCTCGTCGATCAGGATGTTGTCGACCTCGTCCACGATCGCGAATGGGTGCCCGCGCTGGACCTTTTCGCTGAGATCCTTCGCCATGTTGTCGCGCAGGTAGTCGAAGCCGAACTCGGAGTTGGTCCCATAGACCACATCGCAGGCGTAGGCGCGCTGCTTCTCCTCGTAGGCCTGCATGTTCTGCAGCACCCCCACGGTCACGCCGAGCGCGTCGTAGATCGGGCTCATCCATTCGGCGTCGCGCCGCGCCAGGTAGTCGTTGACGGTCACCAGGTGCACGCCCTTGCGCTCGGGCGGAGAATCGGAGCCCGCCGCCCCGTCCGGGTCGCGCTCCCGCACGGCCAGGGAGTTCAGAACGACGGCGAGCGTGGCAGTCAGCGTCTTTCCCTCGCCTGTCTTCATCTCGGCGATCTGACCCTCGTGCAGTGCCATCGCGCCGATCAGCTGGACATCGAAGTGGCGCATGCCCATGATGCGCTTGCCGGTCTCGCGCACGATCGCGAAGCACTCCGGCAGCAGCGCATCGAGCGACTCGCCCTCGGCGGCGCGCTCGCGTAGCGCGTCCATACGCTCGCGCAGCTCGGCGTCGCTGTCGTGCTCCAGCTCGCCCTCGAAGGCGCCGATCAGCGCCACCCGCTTCTGGTAGCTCTTGAACTTCTTGGCCTCGCCGACGTTGAGCGCGCGATCTAGCAGGGAGGGCATGGCCCAAGGATAGCTCTCACCGCAGCGGTGCTCGCTGCCAGCCGCGGAGCGGCGCGGCTGGCAGGCAGAGGTTGGAGGCGCCCCTCCGGCGGCGCTCGGGCGCAGCTCAGATCGAGGGCAGCGTGGCTCCCTGCCCGGCGGCACGGGCCACCCGCGCGGCGGCGGCGTGCGCCTCGCGGCGATGGCGCAGTTTGTCGCGGTGGCGCTTCACCTGGCGCGCAAGCTCGTCGACCATCAGGTTGAGCGAGTGCAGCATCTCAGGCGAGGCGTCGTGTGCGCGCAGCGTCACGCCCTTGAGATAGAGCGTGCCCTCGGCCACCTGGCAATCCGAGACCCGCGGATTTGGCTCCTTGAAGATCTCGATCTCGAGCCGTGCCAGGTCTGAGACCTGTCGCGTGACCTTGGTCAGACGGCGCTCGGCGTGCGTCCGCAGCGCGTCGGTGACCGGGACGTTTCTACCCTTGATGTCGATCTGCATCACAGGCTCCCTTCGGTCGGCCTTATGTGGGTGCGATGTCTCCGATGCTACGCCCGAACGCGGCGGATGTAAATGGCCCTCGACAGATTGCTCGAGGTCCCACAGGTGCGCCGGAGGCCCGACACAGCTGCGCCGGGAGACCCGACCGAGAACCCGACACAGCTGCGCTGGGAGCCCGACGAGCAATCGCTGGGCGCCCGGGCAAGACCCGCAGCGGCGGCGAGTGGGAGAATCGTGGGTGGATGAGCCCCAACCTCTCCTGGTCGTTCAGCCCCGGCGTGCTGATCTCCGCGGTGCTCGTCGCCGGGGTATACCTGCGCCGCTGGCGCAGGGTGCGCACCGGCGGCTCTGCGCGCGCGGCAGGCGAGGCGCCGGTGTGGAGGCTGTGCTGCTTCATCGGCTCGGTGGCGCTGGCGCTGGTGGCGCTCGTCTCGCCGATCGACGCGCTCGCCGACCAGCTCTTCCTCGCTCACATGATCCAGCACATGCTGCTGCTCGACGCGGTGCCGATCCTTGCGATCCTCGGCCTCACCAAGGTGATCCTGCGCCCGGTGACGCGTGTGGTGCACGATGTCGAGCGACGCGCCGGACCGTTCGCGCACCCGGCCTTCGCGGTGTTCCTGTATGTGGCCGTGATCTGGGCCTGGCACGTCCCGGGCGCCTACGACGACGCGGTGCGCCATCCGCTGGTGCACGTCCTCGAGCACGTCAGCTTTGTGCTTGCCGGCTCGCTGTACTGGTGGCATCTGCTGTCCCCGATTCGCGCCCGGCTGCGCCTGGACGGGATGGGTCCGGTGATCTACATGCTCACCACCAAGCTGTTCGTGGGCGCGCTGGGCATGGGGCTGGCGTTCGCGCCCTCTGCGCTGTACCCCTATTACGTCCACCATGCGCGCGTGTGGGGGCTCTCGGCGATCGACGATCAGTCGCTCGCAGGGCTGATCATGGCGGTGGAGCAGTCGCTGGTGATGGGCGTGGCGCTGGTGACGTTGTTCGTGCGCGCGCTGAGCGAGTCCGAGCGCGCGCAGGAGCGCCGCGAGCGCTACGAGCTGGTCTGAGCAGGGCGTACGCTACCTGCAGCTAGCTATCTGCTACTATGACAAATGTCATAGTCTCACTTTCCGGGAAGGGGCTCGCTCAGGCGGGCCTTTTCTCGTTCCGCTCGCGCCGGCGCAGACTCTGCAGGATGCCGCTGTGGCCGACGATCGCCTCGATTAGGATCGAGCCGGCGGCGATCTCGGTCCCGGGGAAGACGATGCTCGAACGCAGCTGCGCTCCGTCGGCGACCTTGACGCCGTCGCCGAGCACGATCGGTCCCATCAGGCGCACGCCGGAGCCGATCTGCACGTCACGCCCGATCCAGGCGGGACCCTCCAGCTCGGTGTCCTCGCGCAGCGGCGAGGCGCCGGCCACAACCACTCCGGGGCTGAACTGCTCGCCTTCGATCTCGAGGTGCAGCTGGCCGCCGAGGGCGTCGAAGGTGCCCTGGCGCAGCTCGCCGAGCGAGCCCACGTCGTTCCAGTACTCGCGCACCTCGTGGATGTGAAACGGCACGTCGTTCTCCAGCAGCGCCGGGAAGACGTCCTGCGCCCAGTCCACGAAGGGTCGCTCGGGGAAGTAGTCGAAGATCCGCGGGTCGAACATGTAGATCCCGCAGTTGCCGAGGTCCGAGAGCGCCTCCTCGGGGGCGGGCTTCTCCTGAAAGCCGGTTATGCGCCCGTCGCGGTCGTGCAGGACGACGCCGTACTCGCGCGTGTCGGGAACCTGCTTGACCGCCAGCGTGGCAATCCCGCCGGATTCGCGGTGGCGCGCAACGAGCGCCGTCAGGTCGATGTCGGTGAGCGCATCGCCGGAGATCACGAGGAACGGGTCCTCGCCGAAGAAATCCGCGCACGCGCGCACCCCGCCCGCCGTGCCGAGCAGCTCCTGCTCGAAGCGGTAGCTGATGCGGTCCCCGAAATACTCGCGAATCGAGTCCGGGAAGTAGTGCAGGTTCGCGACCACCGACTCGAAGGAGTGGCGCTCGAGCAAATCGAGGATGTGCTCCATCACCGGCCGGTCGAGCACCGGCACCATCGGCTTGGTGATCTCAAACGTGAGCGGGCGCAGGCGGGTGCCCAGCCCCGCCGCAAGGACCATCGCCCTCATCGGCTCATCCTTTCACCCGAATCAGGGGATCGCTGGTCAAGCCAGGCAAGGACGCAGCGAGCGTGGCGTACTGCGTACGCGAGCGAACGAGGACGCAGCATGGCGCCGGCCAGGGGTTCCCTGATCAATAGCGATAGTGGTCGGGCTTGTACGGGCCCTCGACGGGGACGCCGATGTAGGAGGCCTGCTCGTCGGTGAGGCGCGTCAGCTTCACGCCGAGCGCGTCCAGGTGCAGGCGCGCGACCTTCTCGTCGAGGTGCTTGGGCAGCACGTAGACCTTCTTCTCGTACTCGTCGTTCTTGGTGAACAGCTCGATCTGGGCGATCGTCTGGTTGCTGAACGAGTTGCTCATCACGAAGCTCGGGTGCCCGGTGGCGTTGCCGAGGTTCAGCAGCCGTCCCTCGGACAGCATGATGATCGCGTGGCCGTCGGAGAAGACCCACTTGTCGACCTGCGGCTTGATGTTCACCCGCTCGATCCCGGGCACCTTGGCCAGGCCGGCGATGTCGATCTCGTTGTCGAAGTGGCCGATGTTGCCGACGACCGCCTGGTGCTTCATGCGCTCCATGTCGGCGGCCTTGATGATGTCCTTGTTGCCGGTTGTGGTGATGAAGATGTCGGCTGTGTCGATCACTTCGTCAAGCGTTTTGACCTCATACCCCTGCATCGCCGCCTGCAGCGCGCAGATCGGGTCGATCTCGGTGACGATCACACGAGCTCCCTGCCCGCGCAGCGATTCGGCGCAGCCCTTGCCCACGTCGCCGAAGCCGCAGATGACCGCGACCTTGCCGCCGATCATCACGTCGGTGGCACGGTTGATGCCGTCGATCAGCGAGTGCCTGCAGCCGTAGAGGTTGTCGAACTTCGACTTGGTGACCGAGTCGTTGACGTTGATCGCCGGGAACAGCAGCTCGCCGGTGTCGACCATCTCATACAGACGGTGCACGCCCGTGGTGGTCTCCTCGGTGACGCCTTTGATCCCTTCGCCGATCCGTGTCCAGCGCTGCGGGTCCTCGCCGAGCGTGCGTGTGAGCACGCTCAGGATGACCTCGTGCTCCTCGGACTCGGCCGTGGAGGGATCGGGCACAGCACCGGCCTGCTCGTACTCGGTCCCCTTGTGCACGAGCAGCGTGGCGTCGCCGCCGTCGTCGAGGATCATGTTGGGGCCGCTCGCGCCATCCTCGGGCGCCGGCCAGACCAAGACCTGCTCAGTGCACCACCAGTACTCCTCGAGCGTCTCGCCCTTCCAGGCGAAGACGGGCACGCCCTGCGGGTCCTCGACTGTACCGTCGGGTCCGACCGCGACGGCTGCAGCGGCGTGGTCCTGGGTGGAGAAGATGTTGCAGCTGCACCAGCGCACCTCGGCGCCGAGCGCGGTCAGCGTCTCGATCAGCACGGCGGTCTGGATCGTCATGTGCAGCGAGCCCGTGATGCGCGCGCCCTTCAGCGGCTGAGCGTCGGCGTACTCGTGACGGATCGACATCAGGCCGGGCATCTCGTGCTCGGCGAGCGTGATCTCCTTGCGGCCGAACTCCGCCAGTGAGAGATCGGCGACCTTGAAGTCGTTGGCTACGGCGGTAGGGGCGGACATAAGAATCCTCCTGTCCGGTCAGGTGAGCGCCCTTGCTGCAGGGGGGCCGAGCGTGGCGGATCGGAGCCCGTCGCAGCGCTCCTCGGCCGGCCCCGACCGTATCACACAGCCAGCGCCGGCCAGATGGTCGGCAGCACGATCTAACGTGCTGCGAGGGCAGCCTTGAGCTCGTCGATCACCTTCACCGGGCCGGGGTCCACGCCGCGCAGGGTGGCGAGGTAGATCGAGACGAGATCGCCCAGCAGCACGAGCGATATCACGCGCTCGATCGCGGTCTGCCCGCGCGTCTCCAAACGGAAGCTGGCGACCGCGTTTCCGGCGATCAGGCGCTCGGTTATGTCCATCCGCTCCTTCACCCGGGGATGGGCGTCGGAGTCGTCGAGGAAGATCGCCGAGAAGCGTCCCACCTCGCCCGCGCCCTCCCAGCCCACGATCTCGTTGTGGTCCAGCTCGGGCAGTTCGTGCCAGAAGGCGGGCTGCTTGGCGTTCTCGTTGATCTGCGTCTTCCAGCGGTATGCGATCGGCGTGGTCAACCCTGCGCCGGCGATCACGGGCGTGCTGCCGAGCAGGCCGCGCGCGATCTTCTTGGCGAGGGAGTCCTCGGCGGCATCCGGGCCCCACTCGGCCACGAGCTGCTCGACGTGCGAGGCGGCGACGTCGATCTCGGAGGTCAGGCGCGGACCCGCGCCGCACAGCGCCGCCACCTCGAGCGCCGCCACGATCATGTAGGCGACCGCCGCGCGTGGCTGAAAGCCGCCGGGCAGCGGGATCACCGGCACGCCGTCGGCGCGCGCCATCTCGGCCAGGCGCCCGCCGGTGGTCACCACGGTGCGCTTGGCACCGAGCGCACCGGCCGACTCGTAGCAAGCGAGGGTCTCCTCGGTGTCGCCGGAGTAGCTGGCGCAGAGGACCATCGTGTCGGGCGTGGTCCACGTCGGGATGCCGTAGGCGCGGGTCACGAAGATCGGCCTCGAGGCGTGGTCACCGAGGGCTGCGCGGGCGAGAGCGCCGCCGATCGCCGAGCCCCCCATGCCGGCCACGACGAGGCCCGCGGCCGTGTCCCAGTCCTGCATTATCGCCGAGTCGACCCGCCACAGCGCGTCGCGCAGGTGCTCGGGCAGGGCGAGCACGTCGCCGAGCTGGTCGGATGGATCGACTCGAGCGATCGCCGCGCGCGAGAGGTCCTCGGCGGTGGGTGTGGCGGTCGCGCCGGTGTCACTCATCTGCTGCTCGCCTCCTGTGGTGCGGGGTTGGTTGTCATCTGCGGGAGATATCTGAGCCTTTCGCCGGGCGTCCAGGCCGGGTCGGCTCCTAGAACTCGATCGCCCGGTCGGGCAATTTCACACCAGGGAAGATACGCGCCCCGCGGGATATGACGTTGTCAGCCCCGACGGCGACCCCCTCGCCGAGCATCGCGGCGCCGGATATCTTCGTCCTCGCTCCCACGCGGCAGCCGGGCGAGAGGATGCACTCGCGCAGCTCGCAGCCGGGACCGATCTGACTGCCGCTGAGGATGACCGCCCGCTCGACCACGCTTCCGGCACCGATCGTGACGTCCTGCCCGAGCACGACCAGGGGGCCCACGTGCGCGCCCTCGCCGATCTGCACGCCGCGCTCGAGCAGCGCGGGCGCAATCACCCTGCCGTGCACCGTCGCGCCCTCCGCGACGGCCAGCCGATCGCTGCCTAGGCGCTCGCGCACGGCCGTCTGGACGTTGCCCTCGATGATGTCGAAGGTGCCCTGCAGGTAGCGCGAGGGCGTGCCGATGTCCAGCCAGTAGCTCTCGGAGGGGAACCCGTAGAGGCCGTCTCCGACGAGCCTTGGCCAAACCTCACGCTCGATCGAGACGTTGCGCTCAGGCTCCACCAGCTCGAGGATGTCGCGCTCGAGCACGTAGGCGCCGGCGCTGATCAGGTTCGACTCGATCTCATCCGAGCCGGGCTTCTCGACGAAGTCGCGCACCGAGTTGTCGGGCTCGAGGACCACGAGGCCGTAGGCGCTCGGGTCCTCGACCGCCACCAGCGCAAGCGTGGCCCGCGCCCCGCTGCGCTCGTGCTGGGCGATCTGGGCCGTGAGGTCGATATCGGTCAGCACATCGCCGTTGAGCATCAGGAAGCGCTCGTCGAGTAGTGGCTCGGCGAGCTTGAGCGCGCCGGCCGTCCCGCGCGGCTCTGGCTCCTCTACGAAGCGCAGCCGGATGCCCAGCTGCGAGCCGTCGCCCAGCACGCTGCGCACGTTCTCGGCCAGAAAGCCGCACGACATGATCACGTCGTCGATGCCGTGCCCGATCAGCCATTCGAGCATGAACGAGATGAACGGCCGGTCGACCAGCTGCACCACGGGCTTGGGGATCGTCGAGGTGAGCGGGCGCAGGCGCGTGCCCTGTCCCCCCACCAGGATCACCGCCTGAATGGGCTCACCGCCTCCCGATTCCCTCGTACACCAGGCCCGCCGCGCGCACCGCCGAGGGGTCCAGGGCGTTGCGCCCGTCGATCACCACGTTGCCCCGCATGGCCGCGGCGACCACCGGCCAGTCGAGCTCCAGCAGCTCGCTCCACTCGGTCACGAGCACCGCCGCATCGGCGTCCTCGAGCGCGTCGAGCGGGGAGTCCGCGAAGGCGATCCCGGAGACCAGCATGCGCGCCTGCTCCTCGGCCACGGGGTCATATGCGCTGACCACCGCGCCGTCGGCGCGCAGGCGCGCGGAGAGGACGAGCGAGGAGGCCTCGCGCATGTCGTCGGTGTTCGGCTTGAAGGCAAGGCCCAGCAGCGCGATGCGCTTGCCCGCGAGGCCGCCGAGATGGCGCTGGAGCTTGCCGATCACACGCCGCTTCTGCAGGTCGTTGACCTCGATCACCGCTGTGAGCAGCTGGAAGTGGTAGCCGGAGTTGCCGGCGAGCTGCTTGAGGGCGTCGACGTCCTTGGGGAAGCAACTGCCGCCGAAGCCGATGCCGGCCTGCAGGAACTTGGCGCCGATGCGGTCGTCGAGCCCCATCCCGCGCGCAACCTCGACCACGTCGGCGCCGGTCTCCTCGCAGACGTTGGCGATCTCGTTGATGAACGAGATCTTGGTCGCGAGGAACGCGTTGGAGGCGAGCTTGACCATCTCCGCGCTGGCCACGTCGGTGCGCACGACGGGTGCACCGAGCGGTGCGTACAGGGCGGCCACCGCATCGCCCGCCCAGCCGCCGTCGTCGCCGATCACCACGCGGTCGGGACCGAGGAAGTCCTGCACGGCAGAGCCCTCCTTGAGGAACTCCGGACACGACACGTAGCCGAGGCCCTGCTTGCCGTTCTCGCCCCATACGCGCTGTAGCGATGCGCCGGTGCCGCAGGGCACGGTCGACTTCATCACGAGCGCACGCTCGCTCGAAGCCGGGATCGCGTCCACGACCGCGTGCACCGCCGACAGGTCGGCGTCGCCGGAGTAGGTGGGCGGGGTGCCCACCGCGACGAACAGCAGGCGTGCGTGCTCGAGCGCGTCGGCCAGCTCGGTCGAGAAGTGCAGCCGCTCGGCGTTACGTGCCAGCAGCTGCTCCAGGCCGGGCTCGTAGATCGGCACCTCGCCGCGACGCAGGCGCTCGATCTTGGCCGCGTCGATGTCTACGCACCACACGTCGCTGCCCAGCTCGGCGAAGCCTGCGGCCGTGACCAGCCCGACGTAGCCGGTGCCGATCACTCCAATTGGCTCGTGCGCTTGGCTCATGAGGCGGGGAAGGCTAGTGGGTGGCGGCGAAGGACGGCGCGTACACGAGCGCCGCGCGCTCAGGAGGGACTCGAGCCGATCCGGAAGACCGGGTGCTTGGGCGCCGCGCCGCGCAGCTCCTGCTCGGGCGAATCGGGTCCGACCCCGTCGAAGAACACCCCCACCTCGGCCTTCCAGCGCTTCAGGTAGGCGCGCAGGATCGGTGGCTTCTGATCGTCTGAGACCTCGCTGGCGCTGAACGGCTCGCTGCGACGCCCGAGCATCAGCCGCCCCTCGCCGCTGGCGCGCAGGTTGCGCACCCACTGACTGTTGCCGCGCGGTGAGACCAGGTATTGAGCGCCCTCGTAGGTGAGCAGGTTGACCGGCGTGCGCCGCCACTCGCCGCTGCTGCGTCCGCGAACCTCCAGCACGCGCGAGCCCCATACGCTCAGACCGCCACGCGTGAGCGCGGCAACGATCCGGTTGAAGACGTTCTTGGTGAACCAGCCGGGGCGCTTGAAGTGGGTGTTATCGCCAGTCTGCATGTGCACCCGTGGCCCTACTGCCCGACCGCGAGGAACGCCTCGTAGCGGCGCGCGTCGCGCAGGGCGCGCGCCTTCTCCTCGCTGCCCTCCTCGGCGCGCTCGGCGGCCGAGCGGGCGTCTGAGAGCTTGCTCTCGAAGCTCGAGCGGTCGAGCGCCTCCGGCGCGATCGCCTCCTCCACCAGCACTAGCGCGCGGTTCTCTGCGAACTGCAGGTAGCCCTCGGCCTGGACGAAGCGCACCACGTCCGACTCCGAGCGATACAGGCGCAGCTCGGTCGGTTCGAGCATCGCCAGGATCGGCTCGTGACCGGCGAGCAGCCCGATCGAGCCCACGGCGGTGCGCGTCGAGAGCATCTCGACCTCCTCGGAGAACACCTCGCCCTCGGGCGTCAGGACTTCAGCTGGGAACTTGGTGCGCGCCATCGCCTATTTCTTGGCTGCCTCGACGACTTCGTCGATCGTGCCCTTCAGGAAGAACGCGCTCTCGGGCACCTCGTCGTGCTTGCCTTCGATGATCTCCTCGAAGCCGCGGATCGTCTCCTCGATTTTCACGTAGGCGCCCGGGGTGCCGGTGAACTCTTCGGCCACGAAGAACGGCTGCGAGAGAAAGCGCTCGATCCTGCGGGCGCGCTGCACGGTCAGCCTGTCCTCGTCGGAGAGCTCGTCGATGCCGAGGATCGCGATGATGTCCTGGAGTTCCTTGTAGCGCTGCAGGATCTCCTTGACGCGGTTGGCAACGCGGAAGTGATCCTCGCCGAGGATCTCCGCCTTGAGGATCGTCGAGGTCGAATCGAGCGGGTCGACCGCGGGATAGATGCCTTTCTCGGAGATCGAGCGCGACAGCGCGGTGGTCGCGTTGAGGTGCGCGAACACCGAAGCCGGCGCCGGGTCGGTGAAGTCGTCGGCCGGTACGTAGATCGCCTGCACCGATGTGACCGAGCCCTCGCGCGTGGAGGTGATGCGCTCCTGCAGCTGGCCCATCTCCGTCTCCAGGGTCGGCTGGTAACCGACCTGGGAGGGCATCCGCCCGAGCAGCGCCGAGACCTCGGAGCCGGCCTGGACGAAGCGGAAGATGTTGTCGATGAACAGCAGCACGTCCTGCCCCTGGTCGCGGAAGTATTCGGCCATCGTCAAGCCCGACAGGGCAACGCGCATGCGCGCCCCGGGCGGCTCGTTCATCTGGCCGAAGACGAGCATCGTCTTGTCGAGCACGCCCGATTCCTTCATCTCCAGCCACAGGTCGTTGCCCTCGCGCGAGCGCTCGCCCACGCCACAGAACGCCGACAGACCGCCGTGCTCTTTGGCGAGGTTGTGGATCAGCTCCTGAATCAGCACGGTCTTGCCGACGCCGGCGCCGCCGAACAGGCCGACCTTGCCGCCTTTGGCGTAAGGGGCGAGCAGGTCGATGACCTTGATGCCTGTCTCGAACATCTCGGTGGTCGGGGTCAGATCCTCCGCGCGCGGCGCGTTCTGGTGGATGCCGCGGCGCTCGACGTCATCGGGCAGCGGCGCGCCGAGGTCGATCGGCTCGCCGAGCAGGTTGAAGATCCGTCCGAGCGTCGCCTCGCCCACGGGCACCGTGATCGGGCCGCCGGTGTCGACTACCTCCAGGCCACGGGCCAGACCGTCGGTGGTGTCCATCGAGACGGCGCGCACGCGGTCGTCGCCGAGATGCTGCTGGACCTCGCACACGATCACGGTCTCCTCCGCGCCGGGGCTGATGCCGGGTGCCTCCTCCTCGGCGGCGGCCCTGGGCCGCGCCACGGTGATCGCGTGGTTGATCTCGGGCAGGCGGTCGGGGAACACGGCCTCGATCACGACGCCCTGGATCTCCTCGATGCGTCCGATGTTCTGCTTGGCCTCGCCCTCGTTGCTCGACGGGCGCGACTCGGTGGGCTCTGTGGTGGTGCTGGCTGGCATTAGCTCTCTGATCTCCTAGTCATCTATCAAGTTTTCTCGTAATCGGGGCGACCTCTAGGACGTTCGAGGGGCAAGCGAGACAACGACGCAGTGAGCGTGGCGTACCACGTACGCGAGCGACCGAGGACGAAGTATCGCGCAGCTCATCGGACGTCCTAGCTCAGCCCCTCTGCTCCGGCCACTACCTCCATGATCTCCTGGGTGATCTCGGCCTGGCGGGCGCGGTTCATCTGCAGCGTGTAGTCGGTGATGATTTCCCCGGCGTTCTCCGATGCGCTGCGCATCGCGGTCATCTGGGCGCCGAAGAAGCCCGCGGTGGACTCCACCAGCGCCCTGTAGATCGAGATCTCGATGTAGTCCGGGACGAGGCGCTTGAGCAGCTCCTCGGGGTCCGGCTCGTAGTTGACGAGCGCTCGCGGCGCCCCCTCCGCACGGCCGCTCTGCTCGCCCTCTCGTGAGGGCCGGTCGGCGTCCTCGGCTTCCTCGCCGACGATCGTGGCGTGTGAGAGCGGCAACAGGCGCTCGCGGGTGACCCTTTGCGTGAGTGGCGATACGTATGAGTTGTAGACCATCTCCACGCGGTCGAGCGCTCCGTCGATGTAGGCCTGGATCAAATCGTCGGCGATGCTGCGCGCGTCCGCGTAGGCGGGACGATCGGTGAAGCCGGTGTAGCTGCCGCTCAGCTCATAGCCGCGGAAGGCGAGCGAGGAGACCCCGCGCCGGCCGGTGGCATACCAGGCGCCCTGTAGCCCTTCCTCGCTGAGCTCACCCGCGAGACGTACGCCGGCGCGAATTATCTGTGAGTTGAAGCCGCCGGCGAGGCCGCGGTCGCCGGTCACGAGCAGCACTCCCACTGTCTCTTCGGATGCGTGCTCGCTCAGCAGGGGCAGGCGCGAGGTCTCCGCGCCGGCGGCCTGGGCCGCCTGACGGGTCATCCGCCGCAGGGCTTCGGCATACGGACGCAGCGCCTCGATCCGCTGCTCGGCGCGGCGCAGCCGCGCCGCGGCGACCATCTCCATCGCACGCGTGATCTTCTGGATGTTCTTGACCGAGGCGATCTTGTTCTTTACGTCGCGCTGGGAGGCCATGGCGTCTGCGGGCGGGCCGGACTAGGCCGCCGCCTGCGCCTCCTGGCGCTCCTCGCCGGACTGCTCGCGCTCGGAGTCGCCCGCGTCGCGCTCGCTTGGCTTGTCCTGGCCGCGGGGCTCGTCGTCCCCGTCCGCGAGCGCCTGGCCCTCCTCGTCGAGGTCGTAGCCGAAGTCCTGGGCGAAGGACCCGACGGCCTCTTTGACCGCCTTCTGGGTCTCATCCGACCAGTCCCCAGCGGCGATCTTCCCGCGCACGTCGGAGTGCTGGGAGTGCATCCGTTCGGTCAGGCCGAGCAGGAACTCGCCGACGCGCTCGACCTTCAAGCGGTCGAGGAAGCCATTTGTGGCCGCATATATCTGCACGGTCTGATCCTCGACCGCGAGCGGCTCGCGCTCGTGCTGGTTGAGTGTGGCGACCAGTCGCTCACCGCGCGCCAGCGTGCGCTGGGTGTCGGCGTCGAGGTCGGAGCCGAACTGGGCGAAGGCCTCGAGATCGCGGTACTGGGAGAGCTCGAGCTTGATTCGCCCGGCCACTTTCTTCATCGGGCCGATCTGCGCGTTTCCACCGACGCGCGAGACGGAGATGCCGACGTTGATGGCGGGACGTATCCCGGAGTTGAACAGCGCGGACTCGAGGAATATCTGCCCGTCGGTGATCGAGATCACGTTCGTGGGGATGTAGGCGGAGACGTCCCCGGCCTGTGTCTCGATGACCGGCAGCGCGGTCAGCGAGCCGCCACCGAGATCGTCGTTGAGCTTGACCGCGCGCTCGAGCAGCCGCGAGTGCAGGTAGAAGACGTCGCCGGGGTATGCCTCGCGGCCGGGTGGGCGGCGCAGCAGCAGCGACATCTGGCGGTATGCGTAGGCGTGCTTGGTGAGGTCGTCATAGACGACCAGCGCGTGCTTGCCGTCGTAGAGGAAGTACTCGGCCATCGCACAGCCCGCGTAGGGCGCCATGAACTTGATCGGCGCGGCCTCGTCGGCCGGGGCGGCCACGATGATCGTGTTCTCCAGCGCGCCATTTTCGTCGAGTGTCTGCGCGAGCGAGACGACGGTGGACATGCGCTGACCGATCGCCACGTACACGGACACCACACCGGTGTCCTTGTTGTTGATGATCGTGTCGATCGCGATCGCCGTCTTGCCGGTCTGGCGGTCGCCGATGATCAGCTCGCGCTGGCCGCGGCCGATCGGGATCATCGCGTCGATCGCCTTCAGGCCGGTCTGCATCGGCTGCTTGACCGGCTGGCGCTGAACGACTCCCGGAGCCTTGAACTCCGCCGGGCGCGTCTGCTCGGTGGCGATGTCGCCCTTGCCGTCGAGCGGGCGCCCGAGCGGGTCGACGATCCGTCCGAGCAGCTGCTCGCCGACCGGGATGTCGAGCAGGGCGCCGGTGCGCTTGACGGTGTCGCCCTCGGAGATGTGCTCCCACTCGCCGAACAGCACCGCGCCGACGTTGTCGGACTCGAGGTTGAGGACCAGGCCGGTGACGCCATGGGGAAACTCGAGCATCTCGAACGACATGCAGTTCTCCAGGCCGTGCAGGCGGGCTATGCCGTCGGCGACCGAGAGCACTGTGCCGACCTCGGTCAGCTCGGCGGTGCCGCTGTCGAGTCCCTCGATGCGGCTCTTCAGGATGCTGGTGATCTCATCGGGATTGATCTGCATGTTCCTAAGAGGCTCCTTGGGCAACGTGCCTGCGCAGCTGCTCCAGTCGGTTGCGAATAGAGGCGTCGAGTATCGAGTTACCCACTCTGACCACGATGCCGCCGAGGATGTCGGGGTCGACGCGCGCCGCCAGGGTGACCGTGCGCCCGGCGCGCTCGCCGATCTTCTTGGCGAGGCTCTCGGTGGTCGCGCTGTCGAGCTCGATCGCGCTGGTGATCTCCACCGGCAGCATGCGGTTCTCCTCGTCCCAGAGGTGCTGGTACTGCTCGCGGATGCGGAAGATCACCGGCATCCGGTGGTTTTCGATGAGCAGGCTGAGGAAGTTGAGCAGGATCGGGTCGGCGTCCTGCAGCACCCGCCCGAGCGCCTCCTGCTTCTCCTTGGTCGAGAAGTAGGGCGAGAAGAAGAACACGGCCAGCTCGCGGTGCTCGTCGAGCGCGTCGGCGAGCTGCGCGAGCTGCTCGCGCAGCTCGTCCAGCTTGCCCTGCTCGCGGGCAACCTCGAACAGCGAGCGGGCGTAGACCTGAGCCAGCTCCTCCATCAGTTCTGCGTGGCCTCGGATGAGATCGAGGAGAAGTCCAGTTCGCTCAGCGCCTCCTCGACCAGACGCCGCTGGTCGGCGTCGTTGAGCGTCTTGCGCGTGACCTTCTCGGTCGCCATGATCGTCAGATCTGCGACCTCCTTGCGGATGTCGTCGAGCGCGCGCCTGGTGGCCGCCTCGATGTCGCGCTCTGCTTTCTTGGATGCCTCGGCGAGGATCTCCTGACCGTGCTCCTTGGCCTCGTGCTCGTGCGACTCGGCCGCCTGGCGTGCACGCTGGACGATCTCGTCCGACTGCGCCCTGGCCTCCTTCAGGCGCTCGCGATATTCCTCGAGGATCTGATCAGCTTCGGCGCGCGTGCGCTCCGAGATGTCGATCGACTCTTCGATCGCGTGCTGGCGGCGTCCCAGCGCCGCGCTGATGCGCGGGAACGCGAGCTTTGAGAGCAGGACCATCGTGGCGCCGAACACGATCAGGGTCCAGACCATCAGACCGATGCCCGGTTCGATCAGGAAGCCGCCGCTGGATGCAAGCACCTGGCTGGCGGAGGTGGCGGAGGTGAGCAGCGAGTCGAGCATCGCGTCAGACGATGAACGCGGCCAGCAGGCCGGCCACGAGCCCGTAGAAGAAGCACGCCTCGGTCAAGGCGAACCCGAGCCACTGCAGCTGCGTGATCTCGTCGCGCATCTCGGGCTGGCGAGTGATCGCTTCGATCGCCTTGCCGAAGATGATGCCGATGCCGACGCCGGCGCCCACGGCGCCGAGACCACCGCCGACGCCGAGGCCGATCGACTTGCCGGCCTTCGCGGTTTCTTCGGTCGCAGCCGCAAGGAAGGTGATGAAAGCAATGTGCACGACGATTGGCTCCTTTAGTGGTCTTTGGCGACGGCGCCGCCGAGGTAGATAGCTGTGAGGGTGGCAAAGATGAACGCCTGCAGGGCGGCCACCAGGCCGACCTCGAACGCGAACAGCAGGATGCCGAACGGGATCGTGAACCAGGCAAGCGCGGAGACCCCGAGGATCACCGCGAGCGCACCGGCCATGAACAGGATGATCAGGTGGCCGGCGAGGATGTTCGCGAACAGGCGAATCGACAGCGACATCAGCCGCATCACGTTCGAGAGAAGCTCGAGGCCGAAGATGAAGACGGCCATGCCACCGGTGACGCCACCTGGGACGAGCCCTTTCAGATAGCCGATCGGACCCTTGGCGCGAACGCCTTCGACGGTATACGAGATGAACACCAGCAGCGCGAGCACCAGCGGGATCGACAGGTTGGCGGTGGCAGCGTACAGCGAGAAGGACGGGATGTGCAGGCCGAGCACGTTGATCTCGTGCTCGGTGTTGGTCGGCAGCGGGATGTAGCCGACCAGGTTGGAGAACATGATGAACAGGAACAGCGTGCCGATGAACGGGAACCAGCGCCTGGCCATCCTCTCGTCGAGATTGCCGCCCGTGATGTTGTCGCGCATCAGCTGGTAGAGGATCTCCACAGCGGTCTGGACCTTGTTCGGACGCGCCTGCATCCGGTTGGCCACGTAGATGATGCTCACGCAGGTCGCGATCGCCGCGAGGAACAGGTAGAGCACGGCCTTGTTGATCGAGAAGACGCCAAGGCTCACCCAGTTGTCGAGCTTGAACTCGTTCTGCGGCTGGTAGGTGTTGTTGCGCCCCCCGCTGCCGAAGATCAGGTACAGCGCGATGATGCCGCCGAGCCACACCGCGGCTGCGATCGCCAGCTTCTGCTTGGTGCTCAGCTTGCGCCGAGGGCTGTGTGGGGCCGTGCTCGTCGCCGGCCCCGGGCTGTCCACCGCGGCGCTCATGAGGTGCTCGGCGTGCTGCGGGTCGGACGCGCGCCCTGGAGTGGGCTGTCGCGGGTCACGAACGACATCACGAGGTACACCGTGAAGGCGGCGAGCAGCAGCGCCGCGGCCATGATCCCGTCGCCCTTGCCACCGGCAGAGCGCGCGAGGATGATCGCGGCGGCCACGAGCCACACGCGGCCCATCATGCCCGCCACGTGCAGCCCGGCTTTGACGCGCGAGTCGCTGGCGCGCCGCGCTTGGCCGTGGGTGAAGGCGACGCCCGCGCGCGTCAGCAGCCAGGCCCCGGCGCCGACGCCGTAGCCGAACAGCGGCAGGCCGCCGGCCAGAACGAACGGCGCCGTCGCGAGCACCAGGCACACGTCGAGGTAGCGAAGAAAGACCACGTCAGCTTCGAGATCCAGGGGCCTGCGGGCAAGATCCAGGAGCCTGCGGGCACGCACTCCCCGACCCGATGTCGGGCAGGCGGCTTGGATCGGCGTTGGCGTCGAGTTCTGGCATGTGGGTAGGGCCACCCTACAGACGAGATATTTCCCGCGCTGTCATGCGACGGGGCCATCGGAGCGTCCCTCAACTGTCTGCGACGGCGCCGGTAGTCTAGCTTGTCTTGGACTTCGTAACAACTTTGTGACATGCGCTACGCGGAATTGTCGGTATTTCCGAGAATCAGCCGTTTACGGACCCGAGGAGCAACGCGTGGCACGCGTCGCGAGTGACCGCCACCGACGGCCGCCACGATCGAGAGCGAAGCGAGCATCGCAACGAGGCCGCCGAGGATGTCCAGGACGAAGTGGTTGCCGGTCGCCAGCACCGCCACAGCGGTCACACACGGATACGCCACGGCCAGGACGCGCACCCAGGCGCGGCGGCTCAGCCGCCACAGCGCGACGCTGCACCACAGCGCCCACGCCATGTGCAGCGAGGGCATCGCCGCGAGCTCGTTGGCGTGCGCGGCCAGCGCACCGCTGTGCCACGAGCCGATCGCGTGGGTCGCCGCCACCACGTCGGTGAAGCCGGGGAGCATCCGCGGGGGCGCGACCGGGTAGCGCCAGAAGACGACGAAGGCCAGCACGTTGACGAGCACCAGCGAGTTGCGCAGCGGCCGGTAGATGTCCGCCCGGCGCCACCACAGCCACGCCAGCAGCGACAGCGTGACCACGAAGTGGGCGTTGTCGTAGTAGTCCGACAGCGCCAAACCGAGCGTGTGGTGGGCGGCCAGCCAGCGGTCGAGCGCGCGCTCGGGAGCGATGCCGAGCGTCTGCTCGAGCGCCAGCAGCCCGCGCGCGTGCCCGAGCGCGGCGCTGAGGCGCAGCGGCGCGAGGTTGCTGATCGCGTCATAGACCCACAGCAGCCACACGATCGCCGCGACCTCCACCCACCAGCGAGTACGGGGAGCGGAGACGGGGTGTGCGCGCAGGGCGGGGATCGCAGTGGCGCTCTCCCGCGGCTCGATCGAGACGGCGGTGCTCAAGCAGTCGATGTTAGCCGCCGCCGCAGCGGGCGAACACGCTCTGCACGGGCCACCGCAGGCCCGCGACGCGGGCCGATCAGGGGCTGGTGGGCTGCAGGCCGTGCTCGGCGAGGTTCTCGAGCACGCGTGGGAGCGCAGCCGCGGTGCGCTGCCAGGAGCCCGCCGCGGAGTAGTCGTCGGCGTCGTGCAGCAGCAGCACGGCCCCCTCGCCCGCGCCCGCGCTCACGCGCCGCGCGATCGACGCGGGGGTCGCCCGCGCCTCCCAGTCGCGCCCCCAATGGCTCCACATCACGGTGCGCCAGCCGTGGCGGCGCGCGAGCGCCAGCGCGGCAGCGTTGAGAACCCCGTAGGGAGGCCGGTACAGCTTCGGGGAGCGTCCCGTGTGAGCCTCGATCAGGTCCTGCGCGCGTGCGATGTCATCGCGCACCTGCCGGGGCGACAGTCGCAGCAGGTTGCGGTGGCGGTGGCAGTGTAGAGCGACCTCGTGGCCGGCCGCGACGATCTCGCGTCCGAGGCCGGGATTGCGCTGCAGCTGCTCGCCCACCAGGAAGAACGTCGCGCCCACGCGCTCGCGCGCGAGCGCCTCGAGGATCGCGGGGGTGCCCTGGGCGTGGGGGCCGTCGTCGAAGGTCAGCGCGTAGCCGCTCCCGCTCGCGGTCGTGTCCTGCACGCCCAGCGCGCGACGTAGCCGTGGCGAGATCGGCGCGGGCGAGCGTGGGAAGCACACCGGCTGCGCGCCCGCCAGGGCCGGCAACGCGTAGGCCAGCAGCGCAGCCGCCCCGATGGCGCCCGGGATCATGCCAGCTGGAGTGCGATGATCGGAGGCGGACATGGTCGATACGGTGTTGGGAATCGGGGCGGCGGTCGGTGCGTCGAGCCTCTACAGCCTAGGGATCGCCCTGCAGGCGATGGACGCCAAGCAGGCGCCTCACGCCGAGCACCTGCGCCTGGCGCTCGTGTGGGGGTTGATCAGGCGCGCGCGCTGGCTGCTCGGGACGGGGCTGTCGATCCTCGGCTGGCCGCTGCAGGTGGTTGCCCTGCTGCTGGCCCCGCTGGTCGTGGTCCAGCCGGCGCTGGCAGCCGGACTGCTGGTGCTGCTGTTCCTCGCCGAGCGGATGCTCAACGAGCACGCCGGCCGGTATGAGTACATGGCGATGAGCGCGATCGTGCTCGGCGTGATCGGCGCGGGTGTGTTCGCGCCGCCGCGCAGCACCACCCACACCTCTCAGGAGCTGACGATCACGCTCGTGCTGCTCGGGCTGGGCGTGGCGAGCCTCGTGCCGTATCTGCTGCGCGCGCTCGGGCGCTCGCGCGATGAGATCACGATGATCGGCGCCGGCCTGGCGTTCGGCTGGAGCGGTGTGGCGACGAAGCTCGCCTCCGATGACCTGTCCAGCCATCACCTGCTCCAGGCTGCCCTGTGGGGCCTGTCGACGGCCGCCGCGTCCGGCGTCGGCGTGCTCAGCGAGATGAGCGCGCTGCAATCGCGCCCGGCGATTCAGGTCGGGCCGGTGGTGTTCGTGACTCAGACGGTCGTGCCGGTGGTGCTCGCGCCGCTGCTGCTGGGCGAGCGCTTCAGCGGCACGCCCCTCGGCGGGGTGCCGCTCGTGGCCTCGCTGCTACTGCTCGTCAGCGGCGCGGCGCTGCTTGCACGCTCGCCGCTGCTACTGGCCTTGATGGCCGGCGAGCGTACGAGCGAGGCGAGCGGCTCCGTGGCGAGTCCGTCGGAGCCGAGCCAGGAGACGATCCGCTCCAGCCCGGCGACCGAGGATGTGGATCCGTCGAGCTCGACCACGAGCACGTCGCCGGCGCGCATCGGGCGCTGAGGCAGCGGGCCCGTCGCGCTGATCCGCAGCTTGCCGCGGACAGGCGTGGCGCCGGCGGTGCGGGCCAGCACCAGTTGCCCGACGGAGAGCCCGTTGCGCGGTTGCAGGAAGTAGTAGCGATGGCGCAGCCCGAGCGCGCGGGCCTGCGAGTGAAGCGTTCCGCGTGTGCGCACCCAGCGCAAAAGCTTTGAGCCGGGCACTTCCGGTAGGAGCTCGTCGCCAAGCGCGTGGATGCTCGCGACGCGCTGCACGCTGGGCACCCCGGAATCGTCGGCGAGCGTCACATGGATGCCCTTCGCGGCCAGCTCGGCGGCTATCAGGGGGATGTCACGCGACGGAGCGTGGACGATCACGCCTACGTCGGCGTTGGCGGTGTTGACGTGCACGAGCGTGTCCACGTCGAGCACCTTGGCCGCCACCGCGCTGACCTCGTCGGTCGACATCATCCACGAGCCGATGCCCACGAGCAGCACCATCTGCGTGGCGAGGGCCGCCACGCGCAGCTTCCACAGCGGAATCGGGTTGACCCGCCGCGGGGCCTTCAGCACGATGTCCGCGGCCGCGGGCCCCTCCAGGAGGGAGGGCACGTCGGGCGATTCGCCCAGCTGGCCGCCGTCGCCGGTGGAGAAGCTCGCGCGTACGTGTTCGCGCAGCTCGTCGGTGTCGTTGGCCAGCCGCAACAGGTCCAGGTTGGCCATCGCACGGGTGTTCAGGCGGGCATGGCCGACGGGCAGCCCGTAGGAGACCACCGGCGTGCCCGCGGCCTTCGCCTCGAGGCAGGTGACGCCGCCGGTCGAGTGCACCAGCACATCCGCCGCCGCGAGCAGGTTGGGCATCTGGTCGGTGAAGCCGTAGACGTGGACGCGCGGCTCGCGGGCGAAGTCGCTGCGCAGCTTCTCGGCCAGCGGCTCGTTGCGTCCGGCCAGGCAGACGATGCTGGAGACCTCGGGAGCCTTGGTGAACTCCTCGACGGCGCCCGCGATGTCGCCCACGCCCCAGCCGCCCCCGGAGACGACGACCATGCGCCCCTGCTCGGGCAGCCCCAGCTCACGCCGAGACTCGATCGGACAGCGCGGTTCGAGGAAGTCGGCTGAGATCAGCGGGCGCACCAGCTGCACGCTGCCGCGTCCGGCGATGCGCTCGACCGAGTGCATCGACTCGCCGTACATGACCAGATGGGTGTCGATCCCGGGCTGGGCCCAGAAGAACAGGCCTGTGAGGTCGGTGATCGTGGCCACCGTCGGGCACCTCACCTCCCCCGTGCGCCGCAGGCGTGCGAGCACGACGGTCACGGCCGGGTAGGTCGAGACGATCACGTCCGGGTCGTGCTCAGCGATCACGCGGGCGAGCGGACGCGAGCCGAGCGCGCACAGCAGCCGCCGCGCCGCCAGGCGCACGGGCAGCACGTGCTCGAGCATCCAGTAGATGACCGTGTAGGTCCAGGGGAAGAAGCGCAGCTGCACGCGGTAGCCGTCCTCGACCACCGGGCGCAGCAGCGGACCCATCGCGGCGAGGCCGTCGATCAGGGTGACCTCTGCCGCCTCGGGCGAGTCCTCGATCTGCTGTGCCAGCGCCCGCGCAGCGGCAGCGTGACCCTCACCGACGTCTGCGGAGAGGATCAGGACGCGGCTGGGCCCGGGAGCCCGGCGCGAATTGCGTTTGCGGTTACGGCGTCGCATTTAGGGGATGAGCGCGTCCACTCGGGACGTCTCGACAGGGGCGCACGCCAACACGCGGGAACCCCCGGCGGGCGCAGCTGTGTGGACAGGGTACCGGTCCCGCGGGAGACTTGCAGGTCGAGCAGACGTAAGAATGAGCGCGATGCAGGCCACCACTCCCATACCCCGCGCGTCCGCAAAGGGCACAACGGCGGTTCGGCGCAGCGGCGCGCGCGCAAAGGGCGGCTCGCCGATCCTCCGAACGCTTGGCGTGCTCGGGCTGCTCGGGGTGCTGGTAACGGTCTTCCTCGTGAGCGCGGGCGCCGCCGGGGCCCCCTCGCAATACGTGCCAGCACGGGCCGGAGGCTGGCCGGGCTGGCTGTCCGGCCCCTTCTCGGGGCTGCACCTGGGCCTCGGTAGCGGGGGCTTTCAGACGTTGATGCTCGTGATGTGCGCGAGCTACGCGCTCGTGCTGGCGAACGCACGAGCGCTGCCGTTGGGCGTGCTGGCGGGGGCGGTGGTGGCTGCCCATCTGCTGCTTGCGCTCGGTCCGCCGCTGATCTCCCAGGACGTCTTCGGGTATCTGGCATTCGCGCGCATGGGCGCCCTGCACGGCCTCGACCCCTACACCCACGTCGCCGCCGAAGCGTTCACCGATCCCTCCTATGGGTTCATCGGCTGGCCCTTCCTGCACTCACCCTACGGGCCGCCGTTCACGCTGCTCAGCTACGCGGTCGCGCCACTCGGGCTCGCCGCTGGGCTGTGGGCGCTGAAGGCGGTGGCGGTGATCTCGAGCCTTGCGGCGATCGCCCTGGTCGCGCGCGCCGCGGGCAGGCTCGGGCGCTCGCGGCGCTCGGCTGTCGCGTTCGTCGGCCTCAACCCGGTGCTGCTCGTGCTGGCGGTCGGGGGTGCGCACAACGACACGCTGGTGCTCGCCTCGATCGCGTTCGCGCTGAGCCTGAGCGCCGGCAGCGCGCCGCGGTTGCGCGCGGGCGCGGGCGCGCTAGTGGCAGGCGTCGGCGTCAAGCTCACCGCCGGCCTGGTGCTCCCGTTCCTGATCCTGGCCTCACCGCGCTGGCGCGAGCGCCGGTCAGTGCTTGCGGCCGCGGCCCTCAGCCTGCTGGCGCTCGGCCTGGTGGGAGTGCTCGGCTTCGGCGTCCACGCGCTCGGCTTCCTCGGCGCGATCGGCGAGCAGCAGCAGCTCGTGGCGAGCCACAGCATCCCCGCCGAGACCGCCCGCCTGGTGGGTCTGAACGGGACGCCGCTGTGGTGGCGCCAGCTGTATCTGGCCGGCTTCGTCGTGGCGCTCGCCGCCTGCCTGTGGCGCGCCGCTCGCGGCGGCGACTGGCGCGTGGCCGCCGGTTGGGCCACGCTCGCGTTGCTGCTCTCAACGGCGTGGCTGTTGCCCTGGTACGGGGTCTGGCTGCTGCCGCTAGCGGCCGTCAGCGGCGATCGGCGCCTGTGCGCCGCCACGCTCCTCTTTTGCGCCTATGCCGTGCTCATCCACCTGCAGCTCGCCGACCCGCTGCTGAGCCTGCCCCGCTACAGACCCGTCCACCACCTGCACCTCGCCGTTCCCGGCGTGCGACACCGCCTTGAACTCGCCGGTTTCCAGATCCTGAACCACGTGCACGTCGATCTCCGCTGGTGAGGCGTCGGGACGCAGGCGCCGCAGGCGGATCGCGTCCAGGCGCCTGAACTTGAGGATCTCGAGGACGTAGACGAGGTACACGCTGGCCGCCGCCGCCAGCAGCCCGAGGCCGAGCAGCACGAGCGTCCAGCCCGTGTGCAGGTGGCCTTTGTGGTCGCTGTAGGGAACGAAGCGCAGCGCCAGCGCGAGTCCGGCCAGCATCAGCGTCCACGCGTACAGGTATGCGATCGTGCGCCGGCTGGAGAAGCCGATGCGCGCCATGCGATGGTGGAAGTGCTCGCTGTCGGGGCGGTAGATCGGCTGCCGGTACTTCAGCCGCTTGAGCACCACGAAGGTCGTGTCCAGGAAGGGAACCGCGAGCAGTATCAACGGCAGCACGAAGGACACCACCGCGGCCGTCTTGACCGCTGCCTCGACGGTGATCACACCCATCAGCAGGCCGAGCAGCTGGGCGCCGCAGTCGCCCATGAAGCTCGACGCCGGCGGGAAGTTATAGAGCAGGAAGCCGAGCGCCGCTCCCGCGGTGAGCGCCGCGAGCACCCCCGGCTGCTGGCGGTTGAGGTCGAAGGCGATGATCGCCATCGTCGCCGCGATGATCACGCAGACGCCCGCCGCGAGGCCGTCGACTCCGTCGGAGAAGTTGACCACGTTCATCATCACCACCAGTCCGAGCACGCTCAGCAGCGGCCCGGCGTTGGTCACACCGGCGTTGGGGAAGCTCAGGCGCCCGATGAACGGCAGCGTGATCGCCTTGACGGCCACGCCGAAGTGCACCACGATCACCGCCGCCAGCACCTGCCCGAGGAGCTTCAGCGCGGGATGCAGTTCGAAGCGGTCGTCGAGCGCGCCGACGAGCGTGATCAGCGCCGCCGCGAGCAGCACGCCCTGCCACAGGTGCTGCTGCTTGAAGTAGCCGCCCGGCAGCCAGATCAGCCCCGCGACGAGCACGCCCGCAAAGATCGCGAGGCCCCCCAGCAAAGGGGTGGGGCGCTCGGACAGGCCGCGTTCGCGCGGCTCGTCGATCGCGCCGACCTTCCTGGCGAAGCGCATCGTCAACGGGGTCAGCAGCGCGGTCACTGCCGCTGCGACCAGGAATGCGTAGAGCGCGTCGAGCTGGTTCGGATGCGCCATCGACTGCGCACAGCATCGCACGCGCCGGGGTCGACCGCAGCGGCCTCCTACACGACCGCCGGCGCGCCCAGGCTCTCGTACAGCGGATAGCGCTCGACGATCGCCGCCACGCGCTCGCCCAGCTCCTGCGCGCGGGACTCGTATTCGGGCGTGAGCGCGCTCGCGAGGATGGCGCCGACCTCGACGAAGTCCTCGTGCTGCAGACCGCGGGTGGCCAGCGCGGGCGTGCCGATACGCAGACCCGAAGCTTCCATCGGCGGGCGCGGGTCGAACGGGACGGCGTTGCGGTTGACCGTGATCTGGATCTCGTGCAGGCGATCCTCGGCCTGCTTGCCGCTGAGCGCGGGGTCGGCGTCGCGCAGATCGACCAGGATCAGGTGCACGTCGGTGCCGCCGCTGAGGACCTTGACGCCGTGCTTGGCTGCGCTCGCGGCCGAGAGCTCCTCGGCGAGCGCCCGCGCGCCGTCCACGGTTCGCCGCTGGCGCTCGGCGAACAGCTCGCTGGCGGCGATCTTGAAAGCCACCGCCTTGGCGGCGATCACGTGCTCGAGCGGACCGCCCTGCTGGCCGGGGAACACCGCCGAGTCGATCTTCTTGGCGTATGCCTCCTTGCACAGGATCACCCCCGCGCGCGGTCCACCGAGGGTCTTGTGGGTGGTGGTGGTGACCACATCGGCGCCATGGTCGAAGGGACTCGGGTGCAGGCCCGCGGCAACCAGCCCGGCGAAGTGCGCCATGTCGACCATCAGCAGCGCGCCGACTTCGTCGGCGATCTCGCGGAAGCGGGCGAAGTCCAGCTGGCGCGGATAGGCCGACCAGCCGGCGAGCAGCAGCTTCGGGCGGCGCTCGTGCGCGATCCGCGCGACCTCGTCCATGTCGATCAGGCTGCTGTCGCGATCGACCTCGTAGGCGGCGATCTCATACAGGCGCCCGGAGACGTTGATCCTCATGCCGTGGGTCAGATGTCCGCCGTGCGCCAGCGACAGGCCCATGATCGTGTCACCTGGAGCCAGCAGCGCGTGGTAGACGGCTGCGTTGGCCTGCGAGCCGGAGTGCGGCTGGACGTTGGCGTGCTCTGCCCCGAACAGCGACTTGGCACGGTCGATCGCGAGCTGCTCGGCGATGTCGACCCACTCGCAGCCGCCGTAGTAGCGGCGTCCGGGATAGCCCTCGGCGTACTTGTTGGTGAGCACCGAGCCCTGGCACTCGAGCACCGCGCGCGGCACGAAGTTCTCCGACGCGATCATCTCCAGCGTGCGCTGCTCGCGCTCGAGCTCTCCGCGCAGGACCGCGGCGATCTCGGGGTCGACCTCGGCCAGCGGCCGGTTGAAGTAGTCGGGGCTAAGCTCGTTCACGGCGCTCTCCTTGGCAGGCGATGAGGACTCTGTGCCCAGGCGCGCGGCGGGTGCGCTGACCGCTTCCCGGTGGTCGTTTCCACCTCAGGGCGCCAGTCGCGGCAGCTCCGATCGAGGCTAGCACGGGCGCAGGACCCACGCGCTTCAGCCGGCCAGCGCGAGCGCGTCGGCGACAGCCTCGCGCGCGAGCGCGCCCTCGCGCAGCACGTACCACGAGCCCTCGGCGGCGTATTCGCGCAGATCGACGACCGTCGAGGAGACGCCTGGGAGCTGGCCCCCGTCGAGCACCAGATCGGCGGCGGCGCGCAGGGCCGCCGGCACCTGCTCCAGGGTGCTTGCATCCGCTTGGCCCGAGAGGTTGGCGCTGGACTGCATCACGCCCAGCGCGAGCGCCTGCAGCGCCCGCAGCCGCTCGGGCAACCACGGCACGCGCAGGCCAAGCGTCAGCGGATCGCTCCTGCACGCGGCCGCGAAGCGGCGCCGGGGGTTGCCCAGCAGCAGCGTCACCGGACCGGGCAGCAGCGCCGCCAGAGCTGACCGCTCGCGCTCGGAGAGCTCGGGCAGAGCCCGCAGGGCGGCGTCGAGCGTGAAGAACATGACCGCGGCCGGGCGCGCGGGCGGGCGCCCCTTCAGCTCGTGCAGACGGCGCGCAGCCGGCTCGCTGTCGGGATCGCAGCAGACCCCGTAGACGGTGTCGCTGGGAAACACCGCAACTCCGCCGCGCTCGACGCACGCCCGCAGGCGCTCGATGTCCGCAGCGCTCAGGGGGGCGCTCATGAGCCGGCGCGCTCGCCGATCACGACTCGCTCGATCCCCGCCAGATCGCGCTCGGCGCGCAGCGAGTCGAACCCTGCCTGGCGCATCAGCTCCATCACGGCGCCGGCCTGCCCGGCTCCGACCTCGAGCGCGACCGTTCTCAGGCGCGCGCGCGTGGCGAGCTGGCCGAGCAGCGCGCGGATCAGGTCGAGCCCGTCGGGTCCCGCGAACAGCGCTTCGTGGGGCTCGTGGCGCACGATCTCCGGCGCCAGCGCCGAGCGCTCGGAGTCGGCCACATACGGCGGGTTGGCCAGGACCGCGTCGAAGTCCTCATCGATCCCGCTCAGCAGGTCGCGCTTTAGCCAGCGCACCTCCAATCCCAGGCGCCGGGCGTTCTCAGCGGCCAGTGCAAGCGCCGCCGGAGAGATGTCGCTGCCGGTGATCTCGAGGTCGGGGCGCTCGTGCTTGAGCGCGAGCGCGACCGCGCCGCTACCGGTGCACAGATCGAGCACGCGCGCTCCCGCCGGCAGGCCGAGTCCGGCTTCGACGAGCAGCTCGGTCTCCGGTCGTGGCACCAGCGCACGACGGTCAACGGCCAGCTCGATGTGTCGAAAGCCGCGCCTGCCCACGATGTAGGCCACGGGCTCGCGTTCGATCGAGCGCCGGCGGACCGCGTCCTGGAAGGCCCGCACAGCAGGGCCTTCGACTCTCAGCTCACGTTCGCTCAGCAGGCGCTCGCGGCCCACTCCGAGCACGTGCGCGAGCATGACTTCGGCATCCAGGCGCGGGCTCTCGCAGCCGGCGGCGGCGATCGCGGTGATCGCGCCGTCGAGCGCGTCGCGCGTCGAGGTGCCCCTCACGAGGCGGCCGCCTGCGTCTCCAGGCGGCGGCGCTTCTCATCGCCCTGCAGCGCCGCCGTGAGCTCGTCCAGCTCGCCTTCCAGGACCTGGTCGAGGTTGTGCACCGTGAACTTGATGCGGTGGTCGGTGACGCGGCGCTCGCCGTAGTTGTAGGTGCGGATCTTCTCGGCCCGGTCGCCCGTTCCCACCTGCGAGCGGCGGTCCGCTGCGAGCTCCGCCTGCTGGTCGGCGAGCGCTCGCTCGTACAGGCGCGCGCGCAGCACGCGCAGCGCCTTCTCGCGATTCTGCAGCTGGGACTTCTCGTCCTGCATCGAGACCACGATGCCCGACGGCTTGTGCGTCACGCGCACAGCCGAGTCGGTGGTGTTGACGGACTGCCCACCCGGGCCGGAGGAGCGGTAGACGTCGATCTGGAGGTCGTTGGGGTCGATCTGGACCTCGACGTCCTCGACCTCCGGGAGCACCGCCACGGTCGCGGTTGAGGTGTGGATCCGGCCCTGGGACTCCGTCTGCGGCACACGCTGCACGCGGTGGGTTCCGCCCTCGAACTTGAACACCGAGTACGCCCCGTCGCCGTTGACCGCGAAGGTGTACTTGCCGTCGCCGATGTCCAGCGGCTCGGTCTGCCATCCGCGCTGCTCGGCGTAGCGGACGAGCATGCGGTACAGATCGCCCGCCCACAGGCCGGCCTCCTCGCCGCCCGCGCCGCCCTGGATTTCGACGATCACGCTCTTCTCGTCGTTGGGATCGCGCTCGACCATCGCCAGGCGGATCTCCTCCTCGAGCTGCTCGATGCGCTCGCGCGCCGCGTTCAGTTCCTCGCGCAGCTCCGGATCCTCGCCGATCTCCGAGAGCAGCTCTTCGGCGCCGCCGGCGTCGTCCTGCGCATGGCGCCACAGCGCCGCCAGCTTGGCCGCCGACTCGAGCTGGCTGTAGGCACGCCCCGCTTGCGCATAGCGATCGCGGTCCGCGATCACCTCTGCATCGGTCATCTGCTCGCCCAGCTCCGCGAACCGGCTCTCGATCTGGTTCACCAGCTCTTCGATCATGCAGCCCAGTGTATGGCTGCTCTAGGCGACGACCTCCACGCCCACGAGATCGGCGGCGGACAGCTCGCCGGGCGTCTCGAGGGCGAGCACCGCCTGCAGTGAGGCGATCGCGACCTCGAGCTGGTCGAGGTCGGGCTCACGCGTGGTGAGCAACTGCAGCTTCAATCCGGGCCACATGATCGCGCGCACCCAGCCACGGCTGCGGTTGCGCCCGGCGAACTTGATCAGCTCGAAGGAGATGCCCGCGATCACCGGCACGCCGAGGATGCGGGTGATCATCAGCCAGTACCACGCCGGTAGCCCGATCGGCGCGAACACGAAGATCGCCACGATCATCACCACCAGCAGGAAGCTCGTCCCACAGCGGGGGTGCAGGCGCGAGAAGCGCTTGGCGTTGGCCGGCGTCAGGGGCATCCCGGCCTCGTAGCAGGAGATCGTCTTGTGCTCGGCGCCGTGGTACTCGAACACGCGGCGCAGGTCGCGTACGCGCGAGAGCGCCAGCATGTAGCCGAGGAACAGGCTCGTGCGGATCACACCCTCGACCAGCCAGAACAGAATCGATGAGCCGAGCTGATGCTTGATCAGGCTCGTCAGGCCGACGGGGATCAGGAAGAACAGCACGATCGCAAGCGCGAGCGCCACCACGATCGTTCCGGCCCAAACGCCCTTGGGGATGTCCTGTTTCTCCTGCTCTGCGCCGTCGCCCACAGCTTCGGCGGGGAGCTGCGCGTTGGCCGACACCTCGAGCGCGCGAAAGCCGATCACCATCGAGCCGCCGAGCGCGACGACTCCCCGCACGATCGGCAACCGCAGCAGGCGGTGGCGCTTCATCGCCGAGTCCAGCGGAAACGTGCTGACCTCGATCTCGCCCAGCGCAGCCTGCTCGGGGTCCAGCTCGCCGTCGCGCAGCTGCTCGGCGCTCGGCTTGCGCACGGCCACCGCCCAGTGGGCGACTCCGCGCATCATCACGCCCTCGAGTACCGCCTGCCCGCCGACGGGCGCGTCGCGCTGGGCGCTCAGCTCGCCGTCCGGGCCGCTCTCGACCAGGGGCAGCGCGCCGTTGGCAGCGGCCTCGGAGGAGTTCGCCGGGGGCGCCTGCGGGAGCGCCGCCGTCGCCTGGCTCAGCGCGACCGTGCTCGTGGGTGAACCCGCGGCCAGACGCGCGGACATCGTGCTACTGGGCTGACCGAGCTTGCGCTGAGTGCAACCGGCCCTTGGCGACACGGCGCTGGAAGCGCTCGACGCGGCCGCCGGTGTCCATGAGCTTCTGCCTGCCGGTATAGAACGGGTGGCAGTTGGAGCAGACCTCGACGTGCAGCTCGTCCTTGGTCGCGCGGGTCACGAACTCGTTCCCGCACGTGCAGCGCACGTGGGCCGATGTGTAGGTGGGGTGGATCTTGGTCTTCATCGTGAACTCATTCTAGCGGCATACCCGGGACCGGCGCGACCGGCGGGGCCGGCGTGACGGGCGAGCTGGGCGGGGTGGTGCTCGCGGGCTGTTCGCAGCGGCGGCTGTGCAGTTCGGTGGCCGCGATCAGACGGCCTTTGTCGTTCAGCCAGCGGAAGCGCACAGACGCACGGTAGAAGGCCGGCGCTGAGAGGTTGGTGACCTGCTTGAGGTACTTGTAGACCTTGACCCCGGGAGCGGAGCTGCGCCAGACGCCGAGGCCCGGGCCGTTGACGGTGTGGTAGGCGCCTTCGCCAGGCGTGCGCTCGAGCACGTCGATGCGCATCTGCATCTTCGATGCCCCAGCGATAACGGTCATTTCGCCGGCGAAGGTCGCCGCGCGTTCGTCCTGCGCTTCGGCCGTGAGGCACTGCTCGAGCGTCGCCGCAACAGTCAGCTTGGCCGGCGTCAGCACGCTTCCCGGCACGCCGTTGCGCAGGCCGGCGGCCGCCGCGGAGGACGTGAGCGCCAGCGTGCACGGAGCGAGCGCGCAGAGCACGCACAGAAGCGCTCGCAGAGCACGCGAGCGTTGCCGCTGGGCGATCGAGGGAGCATTCGACACGTCCCCCCTAACACTGCAGAAACGCTGAGGTTTCGGGCCTCTGCGTTTCTCTCTCCGCCCGGCAGGCTCAGGTGATCTGGTAGAGCGGCCCGTCGCCGCCCTCGGGGACGGTCAGCCGACCGCCCTTGGCGGTGATCGCTCCGCACTGCACGCAGTTCGTGTAGTTCACGACCACGTCCACGTCGCCGCTCTCGGGAGCGTCCTCTGGGATCTCGTACACCCCGGCCGGGCACATCCACTTCCAGGTTTCGGCCAGCTCGCGCGGGACGTGCTTCTGGACGCGGATGTGGTTCGGCGCATCGTCGCGTGTGGCGTTGCCGGTTATGAACACCGAGGAGAGCTTGTCGAAGGTGTATTTGCCGTCCGGCTTCGGGTAGCGCTCCTTCGTGTCGCCGACGAACATCGGCTCGGCGTCGTCGCGGTGCCACTCCTGCCGGCCCGGTGGAACCTTGCCCTTCGACATGATCGACGGGCCCGCCAGCAGGCTGCCGAGAAGGAAGCCTTTCTGGAATGCCTGGCGCGTGTTGCGCACCTCGTAGAGCTCGGTGCCGATCGTGGACTGCTCGACCGCCTCCTCGTAATTGGAGAGGTCGGTGCTGCCGCGCTTCAGCGCGGCGTAGATCGACTCGGCCGCGAGCATGCCCGACTTGATGCAGTGGTGGACGCCCTTCAGCGCCGCCGTGTCGACCATTCCGCCGGCGTCGCCGACGAGCACCGCGCCTGGCATCGAGAGCTTGGGCATCGACCAGTAGCCGCCACCGGGGAGCGCCTTGGCGCCCCAGGCAACGCGCTCGCCACCGTCGAGGATGCCCTTGACGAGCGGATGCGTCTTGAACGTCTGCAGCAGGTCGTGCGCCGAGGTCGTCGCGTCGCGGTAGTTGAGATCGACGACGAACCCGATCGAGACGAGGTCCTCGCCCGTCTTCTCGTCCTTCATCGGGTAGATCCAGGTGCCGCCGAGCTGTCCGTACTTGGCCGCGACCTTCAGCGGCCACGGCTGCACGAACGTGTGGATCACCCGGTCGAGCGGCTTCTTGACCTTCCACACCTCCTTGACGCCGAGCTCCCAGACCTGCGGCTCGCGGCCTTCTGCGAGGTCGAACTCCTTGATCGCGGCCCCGGTGAGGTGACCCCAACAGCCCTCCGCAAGCACCGTGGCCTGCGCCTTGATGTCGGTGCCCGGCTCGAAGTTCCCAAGCGGCTCGCCGTCCTTGCCGCGGCCCTTGTCGCCCGAGCGCACGCCCACGACCCTGCCGTCCTCGACGATCAGCTGGGTCGCCGAGGTCTCGGTCAGGACGTAGGCCCCACCCTCCTCGGCCTGGCGCTGCTGGTAGCGAGCCATCGCCGACACCGATACGACCTCGTTGCCGTGGTTCTTGAAGTTCGGCACCGCCGGGATCGGGACCGGGAGCTTGGTCTTGGGGCCGGTGAGCATGTACACCGACTCCTTCTTGACCTCGCCGAACGCGAAGCCCTCCTCACGCCACTGCTCGCGCGTCATCTCGGGAAAGAGCTCTTCGAGCGGCCCCGGCCGCATCACCGCGCCGGACAGGTTCTGCCCGCCGCAGGTCTTTGCCTTCTCGATCACCGCGACCGGAACTTCGCCGAGGCGCTCCATCATCTCGGGATCGTCGCCGAGCAACTGCAGCAGCCGGTTGGCACACGCGAGGCCCGCGGTACCGCCACCGACGATCGCAACGCCGACCTCGATCAGCTCGTCCTCCTCATCGAGGCCGCGCTTGACGAACTCCTTCTGCGAGTCGACCGGCGGCGGGAAGGCCGCCGGTACGACCTTGCGATTGCTCGAGCCGTTGTGACTCATCGGGCTAGCTCGCCTTCTTTGCCTTGACGGCCTCGGTCAGCTTCGGCAGGATCTTGTTGAGGTCGCCCACGATCCCCAGGTCGGAGAATTCGAAGATCGGCGCGTTGGCGTCCTTGTTGATCGCGACGATGTTCTCCGAGCTCTGCATCCCGACCTTGTGCTGGATCGCGCCTGAGATCCCCGCCGCGAGATACAGCTTCGGCGAGACCGTCTTGCCGGTCTGGCCGATCTGCGCCGCATAGGGATACCAGCCCGCGTCGACCACCGCACGGGTGGCCGCCACGGCGCTGTTGCCGCCGAACGCCTTGGCCAGCTCCTCGGCCAGCTCGAAGCCCTCGGCCTTGCCGAGGCCGCGCCCGCCGGCGACGAGGATGTCGGCGCCCTCGATGTCCACGTCGGCGCCGCGCTGCTCGCCGCGCTTGAGCATCGTCGCCTGCGAAGCGTGCGGGCTGAGCTCGAAGTCGAGCTGCTCCACGGGAGCGTCGCCCTCACCGCTCTGCTTGATCTCGAAGGCGTTCAGGCGTCCGATGATGATGCCCACCGGCGAGCGGTATTTGATCTCGGAGATCGCCGAGTCGCCGAGGATCGGACGCTCTGCGATCAGCTCGCCGCCCTCGGCGCGCACGCTGGTGACCTCCATCACCACGCCCGCACCGAGGCGAGCGGCCAGACCGGCGCCGATCTCGAAGCCGAGCAGTCCTCCGCCGAACAGCGCGTACTTGTAGCCGCCGTCGGCGATCGCCTTTGCCATCGCGTCGACCAGGGGCTGGGCGAGACCCTCGGGCCCCTCCGCCACGAGCACCTTCTTGGCGCCGTAGTTGCCGAGCGTCGCCGCCAGCTCCTGCGGCACGTTCTCGCCGAGCAGGATCGCGTGCGCCTCGCCACCGAGCTCGGCTGCGAGCTTGGCGCCCTCCGAGACGGCGCCGAGTGAGTTCTTGTTGATGGCGCCGTCGTAGTGCAGCGCGTAAACCAGGATGTTGGCCATTGTTCTCAGCGTCTCCTAACGATTGAAGATGAGGGGCCCGGTTGGCCGGGGGCAGGAAGCCCGAAGGGCTGGGTCGGCCGTCTGCACCACCCTCATAGAAGCTTGCGCTCGTCGAGCCAGGCGATGATCTTCTCGACCGTCTCGCCGGTGTCCTCGTCCTCGATGATCTCGCCCGCCGCCTTCGCCGGCGGCGCCTTGGCCGCTGTCCACTGCGCGGCCGAGTTCTCGCCACCGACCTTCGCGGCGTCGATCCCGGCATCGGCGGCGGTGATGCTCTCGAGCGGCTTCTTCTTGGCGCCCATGATCGCCTTCAGCGACGGGTAGCGTGGCTCGTTGATCGCGTCGCCCACCGAGATCACCGCCGGGAGCTTGATCTGGACGGTGTCGTAGCCATACTCGGCCTGGCGCTCGCAGCGCAGGGCCTCGGCATCGATGTCCATCTTGATCACCTGGGTCAGCGAGGGCATGCCCATGTGCTCGGCCACCACCGCGCCGATCGTGTAGCACTCGCCGTCGTCTGACTGCTGCCCGAGCAGCACCAGGTCGGGGCTCTCGCGCTCCAGGGTCTTTGCCAGCGCGTATCCAGTGGCGGCCACGTCCGAGCCCGCGACCGCGGGGTCGGAGAGGTGGACCGAGCGGTCGGCGCCGAGCGAGACGGCCTTGTGCAGCGCGCGGACTGCGCTGTCGGGGCCCATCGTCACGGCGACGATCTCCTCCACCGGCACCGCGCCGCCCTCCTTGATCTGCATCGCAGCCTCGATGGCGTGCGTGTCATACGGGTTGAGGTTCTTCTCCCCGCTGCGGTCCATGCGCCCCGTCGAGGGATTGATTTTCTTCTCGACGGCGGCGTCCGGGACCTCCTTCACCAGGACGCATATCTTCATATCTCTGGGCTTCTCCTTGGGTTCTGCCTGCCCCCGCGGAAGTGGGGGGTTGACTGCGATCCTACCGCGTCGAGCGATTGACTGACGAGTCAATCGGCTAATCAAATGCTCGCTCGGCCGCCGGTGGCGCTGCGGATGAAGTCGACGATCGCCTGCGTCGGCGCGCCGGGCGTGAACACCTCGGCCACACCCAGGCGCTTGAGGTCGGGGATGTCTTCGGCCGGGATCGTACCCCCGACGGTGATCACCACGTCGTCCACGCCCTGCTCGTGCAACAACTCGACCACGCGCGGCACCAGCGTCATGTGCGCTCCCGAGAGGATCGACAGGCCCACGGCGTCCGCGTCCTCCTGGATCACGGTCTCGACGATCTGCTCGGGCGTCTGGTGCAGGCCGGTGTAGATCACCTCCATGCCGGCGTCGCGCAGCGCCCGCGCGATTATCTTCGCGCCGCGATCGTGGCCGTCGAGGCCGGGCTTGGCGACGACCACGCGGATCTTGCCCTGGGTGGGAGCGGCCGCCGGGCTCACAGGCGCGCAGGGCCGTGGTTGAGTGATGTGCAAGGCCTCGTCATAGCGTCCTCCCCGAACATTACGTGCTCAGCTGGCCCAGCCTATGGCACCACAGGCCGACGCGGATCGCGGCCTCAACGCTCGGCCCGTCCGCGCCGGATCCGCCGGGTGCTTCGGTGGCGCGCCCTGCGCGACCGGCTGCCACGCGCTCGCAACCGCAGCACGGCCGAGGGCGTGTCCCCGGCCCCCCCGGGGCCTGCGGTTCCACGCGCCAGCACCCGCCCGAGCGAGGCCAGCGCCGTACCGGCCCCGACCGCGGCCAGCAACTTCAGGCGCCGTCCGAGCCGGTCCAGCTCGATCACCTCCCACCCCTCCTCGGCGGCGATTCGCCTGAGCGTCGAGTCGGGGTTCACGACCACGGCGTGTCGTACCGCACGCAGCATCGGCAGGTCCGACTCGGAGTCCGAGTAGGCATAGGAGGCCTCGAGCGCGATCCCCTCCCGCTGTGCCACCTCCTGCATCGTCAGCACCTTGCCCTCGCGGTAGTTGAACGGGCCCGCGGGCCTACCCGTGTAGCGCCCGTCGACGATCTCCGAGCGTGAGCCCAGGCCCCCGTCGAAGGCGAGCACGCGGGCCAGCAGGTCGGCCATCTCCTGCGATGCGGCGGTGAGTATGTAGACCGGCAGGCCGGCGTCCTGGTGTGCGTAGGCACGCTGCAGCATCTCCGGATACAGCCGCGGGAGCACGCCGGAGAGCACACGCGGCGAGAGACGCTCGAGGTCGCGCACGCGCACGCCCGCGATCATCTTGCCGACGCGTTCGCGCACGTCGTCGGCGCGATCGTCGGTCGATCCGAGCAGCCGGAAACGCACATTCTCATAGACGTCGCGCACCAGCCTCCCGCGCGAGATCATCCCCGTCTCGTAGGCCGCCCTGGCGAAGAAGATCCCCGAGGACCCCGCCATCAGGGTCTTGTCGAGGTCGAAGAACGCCGCCCCACGCGCCCGATCGCCGGTCGCGCCGCCGGCGCCGTTTCCGCGCGCGTCCACTAGATGCTTGATCCCATGGCGACGTGCCGCCGGCGGTGCGTCGGCGGGCAATCAACCATCTAGACCTTGAGGATCACCGCGTCGCCCTGCCCGCCACCGGAGCAGATCGCCGCGCAGCCGAGCCCGCCGCCGCGGCGGCGCAGCTCGAGCACGAGGCTCCCGAGGATGCGCGCTCCCGAGGCGCCGATCGGGTGTCCGAGCGCCACCGCGCCGCCGTTGACGTTGACCCGGTCCTCGTCGATGCCGAGCATCCGGATCGAGTTCAGCGTCACCGACGCGAACGCCTCGTTGATCTCCCACACGTCGATGTCGCCCGGCTGCAAGCCTGCCTTCTCGAGCGCCTTCTTGGCTGCGCTGGCAGGGGTCGTGGCGAGATAGGCGAAGTCGTTGGCGCTCTGGGCGTGGGCGAGGATCTCGGCGAGCGCCTCCTTGCCGTTGGCGAGCGCCCACTCCCCGGAGGCGACCACGAGCGCGCCGCCGCCGTCGTTGACGCCGGGCGAGTTGCCGGCGGTGTGCGAGCCTTCCTTGCTGACCAGACCGGGGAGTGCGGCCAGGCGCTCGAGCGAGGTGTCGCGGCGCGGACCCTCGTCGATCTCGACGACCGTCTCGCCCTTGCGCCCCTTCACGCTCACGGGCACGATCTCCTCCGACATGCGCCCCTCGTCGATCGCAGCGAGGGCCAGCTCGTGCGAGCGCAGCGCCCAGCGGTCGAGGTCGGCGCGCGTCATCTCCAGCTCCTCTCCGATCTCGGTCGCCTCGACGAACATCTGCTTGCCCGAGAACGGGTTGGTGAGGCCATCGTGGACCATCGCGTCGAGCATCTTGGCGTCGCCCATGCGGTAGCCGAATCGCGCCTGGGGCAGCAGATACGGGGCCTTGGACATCGACTCCATGCCCGCGCCCACGCCGACCTGCACGTCACCCGCGCGGATCGCCTGGTCGAGGATCACGGTGGCGCGCAGGCCCGATGCGCAGACCTTGTTGATGGTCTCCGAGGAGACCTCCTTCGGTATCCCCGCCTTGATCTGGGCCTGGCGCGAGGGGATCTGCCCCTGCCCGGCCTGCAGCACCTGGCCCACCACGACGTGCTCCACCTGCTCCGGCTCGACCCCGGCGCGCTCGAGCGCGGCGCTCATCGCCAGGCCGCCCAGCTCGGTGGCATCCAGCGAGGACAGGCCGCCGCCCATCTTGCCGATGGGGGTGCGCGCAGCGCCGAGGATCACTGTATTGGGCATGGAAGCGAGTCTCTCCTAATGTCGTGCGAGCTGATGGGAAGAGGGAGAATGGTAGTGGACCGCTGTGCCTCGGCGGGGCCCATGCAGGGCCTGCACGGCGGGCGCAGCGGGCCTGCAGGGTGGGCGCAGCGGGCCTGCACAGCAGCCGCGAAGCCCGGGGCTGCGACTCGCAGGCGAGCTGGATAGGGTGGCGAGGATGCAAATCTCAGCGATCGTTCAATCATCTGGTAGTAGCGACGCGGACACTGCCGCTGTCGGGGTCTTCGAGGGCGAGGAGCCTCCCGCCGGCTCGCCCGCCGAGCTCGGCGAGCTGATCGCCTCGGGTGAGGCTCGCCGCTCGTTCAAGTCCCTCGCGCTGACGCACGCCGACGGCAAGCGCTGGCTGGTGGTCGGCTTGGGATCACGCGAGGACTTCACGCCCGAGCGCGCGCGCGTAGCGGCCTCGCTCACAGTCGCTCGCGCCCGTGAGCTGTCGACGCGAACGCTCTGCTGGGAGCTACCCAGTCCCAGCGACGCGGCGATCGCCGGGGCCCTCGTCGAGGGCAGCGTCCTCAGCGACTACCGCTTCGATCGGTTCAAGTCGAGTGCTGCGAACGACAGCCCGGGCGAGGCCCCGCCCAAGCACCTCGACGCCCTGATCCTCGCCGGCGGGGAGGGCCTCGAGCAGGGGGTGGCCGAGGCGGCGCTCGTGGCCGAGGCGGTCAACCGCGCACGTGACCTGCAGAACCGGCCCGGCAACGACCTCACGCCGAGTGCCCTCGGCGACTACGCCAAGGCGCTCGGCAACGAGATCCCCGCTCTGTCGGTGGAGGTCGAGGGACGCGAGGGCATCGCGGCCCGGGGCATGGGCGCCTTTGCCAGCGTGGCGCAGGGCTCCGAGCAGGAGCCGGCGCTGATCACGATCCGCTACGAGGGCCCAGGCGCCATCGACGCGAGCGGCCCCACGCTCGGCTTCGTCGGCAAGGCGGTGACCTTCGACAGCGGTGGCATCTCGCTGAAGCCCGGCGCCAAGATGTCGGAGATGAAGTTCGACATGTCCGGCGGCGCGGCCGTGATCGAGGCGGTCGCGGCAATCGCTCGTCTGGAGCTTCCGGTCAGGCTGGTGGCGGTCATCGGCGCCACCGAGAACCTCCCCAGCGGCCGCGCGATCAAGCCGGGAGACATCGTCACAGCAGCCAACGGCAAGACGATCGAGGTCAACAACACCGACGCCGAGGGCCGCCTCGTGCTGGCCGACTGCCTGTGCCACGCCGTCAGCCTGGGAGCAGAGCGAATCGTCGACCTGGCCACGCTCACCGGCGCGGTGATCGTCGCGCTCGGATCGACCTATGCGGGCCTGATGAGCAATGACGAGGAGCTCGCCGCACAGATCACAGCCGCGGGCGAGCGCAGCGGTGAGATCGTGTGGCGCCTGCCGCTGCACGAGGAGTACAGCGAGCTGATCAAGGGCCGCTACGCGGACCTCGACAACGCTCCCGAAGCGCGCAAGGCCGGCACGATCGTGGGCGGAGAGTTCCTGTCGAACTTCGTCGGGGACGTCTCCTGGGCGCACCTCGACATCGCCGGCTCGGCCTGGGACCTGGACCGCGCCTATGTCGGCAAGGGCGCCTCCGGCTATGCGGTGCGCCTGCTGGTCGAGCTGGCGCGCGCCTACGCCGCGCCGACCGGCTGACCCGCGGCGCTCACAACAGCGCGTCGGTCCTCTCTAGCGTTTGAACGCGCCGCGCCCGCGAGCGACGAAGGGCGCCTGCAGGTCGGCCTGTGCGAAGGGACTCGGCGAGGTGCCCAGACCGACCGCGTTGCGATAGACGAACACCCTGAAGATCTGCTCGAGCGCGCTCTGAACTGCAATCGCGGCGAACAGGCCCGCGCCCCCGAGGACCGCAAGCAGCGTCCCGCTGCTTGCGCCGCTGAGCACTCCGATGACCACCAGCGCGACCAGCGGCACGTACACGAGCGCGCTCCCCACGCCGAGGCCCACCATCCCGCCGAGCTGAGTCCCCCAGCGCTGCCTGAGTATCTGCGAGGAGCGCCTGAACGTCTCGCGCGGCCCGAAGCCCTCGTAGGCGAGCACCGGTAGGGCGAACATCGTCGCCAACGACCACGACAGGTCGACAAATGCGACAACCAGCTTGGCGCCGAGCGGCACGTATTGCTCGATCAGACGCAGCGCCGCCCCCACCGTGCACGTCACGAGCGTCCACGCGGCGATGATCCCGAGTCGTTGACGCGCAGCGCTCCAGCCGTCGCTCGCGCTCAGCGGCTGCCCGTCGAGGCGACCGGCCAGCACCGTTGCGAGCGCCACGCCACAGTAGAGCGAGACGAAGTTGATCGGGTAGGCCGAGACGAGCGTGGCCAGGAGCAGGACGCCGCGGACGTTGTGCGCAGTGCCGTTGGCGCCGAGCGAGATCGCAAATGCGAGAGCGCCGACGAGCAGGCTCAGCGTCATCGAGACGGCCGGGAAGATCAGCAGCTGCGGGTCGTCTTTGAGCACGCCGAGGCTCGCACGAAGCAGCCTGCGGGTACGCGGACCGCGTGCCTCTCGGACGGCGGAGCCCACGAGGAAGGGCTCCGGTGCGCCCGCGCACGCCGCCAGGCCCGCCTGCGTAGCCTCACCTCGCTCGAGCTCACCACTCGCGCCTGCACCAACGGGTAGCTCGCGCTCGGCCGCGCAGCGGGGACAGAAGGTCTCGCCCTTTGCCAGAGCCCAGCCGGCGCTCTGCAGGCCCCTGGCCATGTCGCGCTCCTCCACCGGGACGCTCTGCGGGCAGCCGTAGCAGTGGATGCGTACGAGGCTCACGCCGAACCCATCGCACCGCCGCGCGCCAGACTTGAGAGTCCAGCCACTGAAATCAGCAGAAGAACTGACGCTTTCGCTGCGCGCTCAGCCCTTTGGTACGGGCAGCGCCTCACCCAGCCACTGGGCCACAGCCGCCCACGCCTCGCCGCGGGGGTCGATGTGCGCGCGGTGACGCCCCGCCTCGCCCTCGATCTCGATCAGCTCGACGGCGCCCCCGAGCGCGTTGGAGTCACGCGCGTAGCGGCGGCTGAGCTCGATCGAGACCGTTTCATCGAGCACGCCGTGCACCAGCAGCACCGGCAGCTCGAGCGGCACGTGCTCCAGCGGGTCGCCTACCGCATAGCGCTCGGGCACCTGCTGCGGAGATCCGCCCATCAGCGTCTTGGCCGCGCCCCCGTGCCAGAGCCTGTAGGCGCCGGCGAGATCGCTCACGGCGGCCTGCCCGATCGCGCGCTTGAAGTCGATCGCGGGCTGTGCGCCGATCATCGTGGCGGGAAAACGGCTGCGACTGGCGGCCCACAGCGCCAGGTGTCCCCCGGCGGAGTGCCCGAGGACGCTGACGCTGTCGAGGTCGAGCGGCGCGTCGAGCGTGGCCAGGTGGTCGACCGCGGCCGCCACGTCTTCGAAGGTGGCCGGCCAGCCGCCCCCCTCCCCCAGCCGCCGGTACTCGATGTTCCACACCGCCCAGCCGCGGCGCACCAGGTCGCCGGCGATCCCGCGCATCACCACCTTGCCGTAGCGGCGGTGCCAGGAGCCGCCGTGGACGACAACCATCACGGGGTGCGGTCCGGCGCCGAGGGGCAGGTAGAGATCGGCGCGCTGCGGGCGATGGGGCCCGTAGCGGTAGCTGCGCCCGCGCGTGAGGAAGTCGAGAATCAGGCGTGTGCGGGCCATCGGCAAAGCATCCTTCCAGAGACGACCTGAGAGAATCCCCCTCGCGATGGACTTCGACCTCTCAAGCGACCACGAGCTGATCCGCCGCACGGTGAGGGAATTCGCCGAGGGCGAGGTCGCGCCGGTGGCCGAGGAGCTCGACCGCACCAAGTCCTTTCCCTACGAGATCGTGGAGAAGCTCGGCAAGCTGAACCTGATGGGGATCCCGTTTCCCGAGGAGTACGGCGGGGCCGGCGGGGACACGCTCGCATACGCGCTGGCCGTCGAGGAGCTGACCCGCGTGGACTCCTCGGTGGCGATCACGCTGTGCGCACACACCTCGCTCGGGACCCAGCCCCTGTACGTTTTCGGCAGCGAGGAGCAGAAGCGCGAGTGGATGCCGCGGCTGTGCTCGGGAGAACGCCTCGGGGCGTTCGGGCTGACCGAGCCGGAGGCCGGCTCGGACGCCGGCAACACGCGCACGCGCGCACGTCTGATCGACGGCGAGTGGGTGATCGACGGCGCCAAGCAGTTCATCACCAACGCCGGGACCGACATCTCGGGCGTGGTCTGCATCACGGCCGTGACCGGCGAGCACCCGATCGACTCGACCCACCCCAGGGAGATCTCCAACATCCTCGTCGCGAACGGCACCCCCGGCTATGAGCCGGGCGAGCCGTACCGCAAGATGGGCTGGAACGCCTCCGACACTCGCCCGCTGAGCTTCAGCGACTGCCACGTTCCCGAGCAGAACCTGCTCGGCCCGCGCGGCGCCGGCTTCAAGCAGTTCCTGCACATCCTCGACATCGGTCGCATCGGGGTCGCGGCGATGGGCGTGGGGCTGGCACAGGGCGCGCTCGACGAGGCGCTCAAATACGCCAAGGAGCGCAGGGCGTTCGGCAAGCCGATCTCGAAGTTCCAAGCGATCCAGAGCAAGCTCGCCGACATGGCCACGGAGATCGCAGCAGCGCGTCTGCTGGTCTACAAGGCGGCGCTCGAGAAGGACGCCAAACGCAACTTCTCGCTGACAGCGGCCCAGGCGAAGCTCAAGACCGGTCGACTGGCCGTCCGCTGCGCCGAGGAGGCCGTGCAGATCCACGGGGGCTACGGCTTCATCGAGGAGTACCCCGTCTGCCGCTTCTACCGCGACGCCAAGATCCTCACGATCGGCGAGGGCACCGACGAGGTGCAGCAGATGGTGATCGCGCGAGCGCTCGGCGCCTAACGCGGCTCGAGCACCACGAGCGGGATCTCGCGCTCGGTCCGCCGGCGGTAGCTTTCATAGCCGGGGTAGACGCCGACCATCAGCGCCCACAGTCGCTCGCGTTCCCCGGCACCGGCCACCCGCGCATGCACGCCGCGCCGCTGCGAGCCGACCTGCACGGCCGTGTCGGGGTTGGCGCGAAGGTTGTGAAACCAAGCGGGATGCTTCGGATAGCCGCCCTTGGAGGCGACGAGCACGAGGTTCTGGCCATCCTCGCCGTAGACCAGCGGGCTCGTGCGCAGCCTGCCGCTGCGAGCGCCGACGTGCTCCAGCAGCAGCACTGCGGGCGTTCCCGGCAGGCGGTGCCCGATGCGTCCGCCGGTGGCGCGGTAGACGGCCGTGTGCATGCCCGTGAGGCGCCCTAGGATCGGCCAGCTGCGATCGGCGAGGTCCATGTAGTCCATCGCTTGCAAGCCTAACCGAGCGCAGGCTCACCGCGCCGGCGGGCGGCGCTACTCGACAGCTTGCTCCACGCCGGCGGCGCGGGCCAGCAGCGTGGCGGCGGCGCTCGCCGGATCGAGGCGGCGGTCGACCACCTCGTCGAGCAGCCGCTGGAACTCGGAGTCCTCGCGCAGCTCCTCTTCCAGGCGCCGGCGCATGCGAGCGGTGGCGATCGCGAGCACCTCGCTGCGCAGGTTGCGCCTGCGCCGCTCGGCCAGCTGGCCGGCGCTGAGGATATGGGCGCGGTGCTCTCCCAGCTTGGCGACCAGCTCCTCGATGCCCTGGCCACGCGTGGCCTCGGTCTTGACGATCGGCACGCGCCAGGTTCCGCGCACCTGCTCGGGCGTGCGGTCGAGATTGGCGAGCGATAGCACACCGCGGATCTCGCGCACCATCGTGTCGGTCAACGGGTGCTCTGCCTTGTTGATCACGATGATGTCCGGGATCTCCATCACGCCGGCCTTCAGCGCCTGGATCGAGTCACCCGACCCGGGCATCAGCACGAGCACGATCGTGTCGGCGTGGTCGATGATGTCGATCTCGGCCTGCCCGACGCCGACCGTCTCCACGAACACGTCGTCGCGGCCGGCCGCGTCGAGCAGCAGGACCGCCTGCAGCGCTGCCTCGGAGAGCCCGCCGAGCGCGCCGCGGTTGGCCATCGAGCGGATGAACACGCCCTGATCGAGGAAGTGCTCGGTGAGCCTGATGCGGTCCCCCAGCAGCGCTCCCTGCGTGAACGGCGAGGACGGGTCGATCGACAGCACCCCCACCGTTCGCCCGGCTTCGCGTCGCGCCTTGGTGAGGGCGCCGAGAAGCGTCGACTTGCCCACCCCTGGAGGGCCCGTGAAGCCGACCACCTCCGCGCGGCCGGTGTGCGGGTAGACCTCGCGCACCAGCTCCCAGCCCTCGGGGCGGTCATCCTCGACCAGCGTGATGGCACGGGCGAGCGCTCGGCGGTCGCCGTCGAGCAGGCGCTGGGCGAGAGAGCTCTTGCTCATCGCGCGCAATCATCGCAGTCCCTTACGATTCGGCAGCGATGGAGCTAGTTGCCGAACCGACCGCGGGACCCTCCGGCAGCGTCTCGCCGCCCGCCGCGCGCCAGGCCCCCCCACCGCTGCGCGGCGGTCCGCTGGCGCTGCTGCGCTTCATGCGCGCCAACCACATGCTGAGCCGCGACTACGCGATCCTGCTCGCGCGCTGGGCGCTGTTGAAGCTCCGCCACGGACGGCGCCTGCAGACCGACGGCATCTGCTTCATCTGCCCGGGCGTGAAGCTCGAGATCGGCCGCGGAGCAAAGCTTGCATCGGCCGCTGGGCGTGGATCGGGCATGCGAGCAAGATCCGCGTGCACGAGGGCGAGGTCAGCATCGGAGCCAAGACCGTGATCGGGCAGGAATGCACGATCTCGGCCTTCCAGCACGTCTCGATCGGGCGCGAGTGCATCATCGCCGACAGGGTCATGCTGATCGACTTCGACCACGGCGTGACCGAGGTCGAGCGACCGATCCGCCTGCAGGGCATCTACAAGCGCGATGTGACCGTCGGGCACAACGTCTGGATCGGCTACGGCGCGTGCGTGCTGCGCGGCGCGAGCATCGGCGAGAACGCGATCGTGGGCACCGGCACGGTGATCACCAAGGCGGTGGCGCCCAACGCCGTCGTCGCGGGCGCCCCGGCGCGCGTGATCCGGATGCGCCCAGCGCCCGCCACGCTGCGCTGGGAATAGCTCAGACGGCGAGCAGCGACGCGCGCTCAGCGTGGATCGCGAGGTTACGAGGACCCACCGCTGAGCCCCCGCCGCCCCCGGCGAGCGCCTCGCTCAGTGCGCGCCGGTGGCCCCAGAAGCGCTCCTGGGCGTAGGGCGCGGCGAGCGCGCGCGAGCTCATGAATGCCCAGTCGCTCGCCTGCAGCGCGAGCAGCTCGCGCACCGCGGTCGTGCTCGCTCGCGAGCCCGCGGCGAGCACCTCCAGCTCCGCAGCTCGGGCTGCGAAGGCCATCTCGGCGACGACCGGAGCGGACCACGTGCCGAGGTCGCCGTCGAGCCCCCAGCTGCTGGGCTGCCACTCTCCTTGCCCCGCGAGCTGGGCGATCTCGACCGGCTCGTAGCGCTCGAGTGCGTCGTCGAGGCGCAGCAGCTCGAGATCCTGCCGCGTGCACTCCTCCACGACCGCCTCGAGCCAGGCCACGCCCTCGTACCACCAGTGTCCGAGTAGCTCTGTGTCCAGCGCGCACACGACCAGCCCGCCGCCCGTTGCGCCTGCGCCACGCGCGCGCTGCAGGCGGTCGCGGGTGCGAGCGACGAAGTCGGCGGCGTGCGTACGGGCCAGCGCCAGCGCCGCGGCGTGGTCGTAGGCTGCGCCACTGTTGCTCCACGGGTTGTGGTGGTGGACGGTGTGATGGTGATAGTCGCGATATGCGCCGTTTGCGGGATAGCCCGACTCGCTCCACACAAGCGACATCGTCACGCGGTCGATCGGCACCAGCAGGGTCCCGGCGCTCGTTCGGATCGGGCGCAGGTGCTCGGCCGCTCCGAGTCCCAGCAGATTGGTCAACTCGACGCAGACGGCGCTCACGCCGGCGTCCTCGAGCGCTCGATCGAGCCACGGTGCGTAGGCGCACTCGGGCAGCCAGAAGCCGCCCCGCCAGCTCTCCCCGAAACGCCGTCGATGGGCCTGCACCCCGGTCTGCACCTGCATGCGCACGCCTGCATCGCTTGCCAGCAGCGCCAGCACGGCGTGCGTGGCCGACGAGGTCCACTGGGCATGGCGCCCGAGCGCGCGCAGGAGGTCGCCGTCGCGCTCGCCGATGCGCTGCAGCGCACGCGCGTAATCGCCCCACGAGCGTTCGATCTCGCGCGCCAGCCGATCGAAGCCGCCCGCGCGCAGCCCGGCGGCGTCCTGGCGGTGGGTATCGCCGCGGACATCGCCCACGAAGGACGCAAAGCGCGGCGCGAGGTCTGGCGCCTCGAGCTGGTCGCAGAGCACCGGGGTCAGCGACAGCGTCAGCGGCGCGCCCGCGTCGAGCAGGTCGAGCAGCGGCAGGTAGGAGCCGACGATCGCCTCCCACAGCCACTCCTCCCCGAAGGGCCAGGTTCCAAAGCCCTCCACGTAGGGCATGTGCGTGTGCAGGACGATCGCCAGCGCGTCGCCGTCGGCGGCGGCCGTCACGGGCGGCACACCGCGAGGAAGTCCAGAGCCTGCTCGAGGTCGGCCTCGCCGGCGCGCACCAGCTTGAAGTCGCGCTCGGAGATCGCGGGTGTGAACCAGCCGTAGAAGCGCCCGGTGATCCCGAGCCGCGGATGCACGCGATCCCAGCCGAGGCGCAGGGCGCGCTCGTGTACACGCAGCTTGCGCGCGTGGAAGAGCCCGTACACCTCGACGTGCGCGAAGTGCTCCCTGCAGAGGCTCTCGAACTCGTGCAGCCGGTACTCGTGCAGGTGCCAGGGGTTGCCCGACCTCTCGGCGCCCTTCGGAGCGAGCGTGAGCACGTTGGGCGTCGAGACGTACACGACTCCGCCGGCCCGGGCGGGGCGCCCGGCTGCCGCGGCCCCCGCCTGGGCGTCCAGCAGCGAGCGGAAATGATCGAGCACGGCGCCCGGTTGCTGCAGGTGCTCGATCGTCTGCAGGAAGACCACCGCGTCGGCCTCCTCGGAGAAGCTGTCGACCAGGTCGCGCACGAAGCGAAGGTTGGGCCGCGTGTAGCGCAGCCGGGCATGCTCGTGGGCCTCCGGATTGGCGTCCACGCCGACCGCCGATGCGGCGCTGTGGGCTAGCACCGCGGTGCCGTAGCCCTCGCCGCAGGCCATGTCGATGACCCGCAGGCCGCCGAGACGCGCTGCGATCCACTCGTAGACGACAAGATGGCGGCGGTACCAGTAGTTCTCCTCGGGCACGTCGGGCAGCGTGCGCTCGCCCGTCAGCGCGAGTGGAGGCACGCCCTCGGGCTGGTCTCGCTGCAGGAACAGCGGCGGCGGGGTTGAGCTCAAGAGATGACTCCGCTCGTGAGCGTCATCTGCGGGGGGTGGAAGGCGCGAGCACGGCGCGCGAGTATATGGTGCCGACCCGTGCCGCCCAGCTTGAGTGCCGAGGAGATCCGCGAGGCAAACACGCGCTATCACGACGTGGCAGCCGGCCACTACGACTCCAAGTGGGGCATCGACTTCGGCGAGCTCGGGCTCGGACAGGTCAGCGCCAAGCTGTGCAAGGCGCTCGGCCACGAGCCGGGCCACTACCGGCGCTCGCTCGAGATCGGCGCCGGGACGGGCTACTTCACGCTCAACCTGATGCGGGCCGGGCTGATCGGCCAAGCCACCTGCAGCGACATCTCACCGGGCATGCTCGAAACCCTCGCCGCCAACGCCGCGCGTCTCGGCTTGCAGGTGCGCACCGAGCCCGCCGACGCCGAGCGGCTGCCGTTCGCGGACTCGAGCTTCGACCTCGTACTCGGGCACGCGGTCCTGCACCACATCCCCGACCTCGGCCGTGCGTTCGCGGAGTTCGAGCGCGTGCTGGCTCCCGGCGGGACGTTGATGTTCGCCGGCGAGCCGTCGCGCTACGGCGATCGCCTGGCCAGTGTCCCAAAGCGCTTTGCGAGCGCCGTAGCGCCGCTGTGGCGGCGCGCGGTGGGCGCCGATCCGGCGCCGGCGAGCGACGGCGGCGAGCCCGATGCGGCGCTCGAGGGCGTGGTCGACGTACACGCGTTCGCGCCCGGGGAGCTGGCCCGGGCGGCTCGCCAGGCGGGCTTTCAGGAGGTGCGGGTGAGCGGCGAGGAGCTGCTCGCCAACTGGTTCGGCTGGACCAACCGCACGCTCGAGTCCACGGCCGATCCAGATCAGGTCCCGTGGGCCTGGAGGCTGTTCGCCTACCGTGGCTATCTCACTTTGCAGGAGCTCGACCGTAGCCTGCTGGAGTCGCGCCTGCCGCCGGCGATCTTCTACAACCTGATGCTCGCCGCGCGCAAGGCGCCCGCCGCCTGAGCGGCGCAGACAGGCGAGCGCAGGCGCTGGGCGCCCTGGCCAGCCTCCTAAGATCACACGATGGACGGGCAACCGACACGGGACTTCCCGCTGTTCCCGCTCGGGATCGTGGCGCTGCCGGGCGAGAGCGTTCCGCTGCACATCTTCGAGGAGCGCTACCGCAGGATGATCGAGCATTGCCTGCTGGCGCCGAGCGGCTCGCGAGAGGGAGAGTTCGGCATCGTCTGGCTTTCCGATGAGGAGCTCAAGGGAACCGGCTGTGCGTGCGAGATCGAGCAGGTGCTCGATCGCATGGAGGACGGCCGGCTGAACATCATCGTGCGTGGCACGCGCCCGTTCACGCTGCTGGAGCGCCAGGACGAGCTGCCATATCCGGCGGGCGTGATCGCGTTCGTGAGCGACCTGCCGGAGGAGCTCGACGCCGAGGCGGCCGCGGCCGCACAGGAGCTCTACAGCGAGCTGGTGCGTGAAGCGACCGACCGCGAGCTGGAGGGGCCGGAGCTCGCCCGGCTGGACGCCTACGCGATGGCCGCCACGATCGAGTTCGCGGTCGAGGCCAAGCAGGAGCTGCTGGATCTGCGTTCGGAGAACGCCCGGCTGCGACTGCTGGCCGAGTTGCTGGCGAGTGCGATCGAGCGCTTGGACCTCGTCGAGCGCGCCCAGGCGCGGGCGCTGTCGAATGGCAAGGTCCGCTTCGGATAGGCGACGGCGAAGCGCTACTGCGCGAGGCCGCACACCCGCTGCGCGGTCTCCAGCACGAACAGCTGCAGTTCGCGCAGGACCTTGGGCTGCCCGGCGGAGTTGTCGCTGAAGCGCACCGTTCCGTTTTCATCGCGCAGGTAGTAGCTCAGCACCGACCCGGCGCGGGCTGGGAGCGAGAGGTGACTGGCGGCGGCTTCGTGTAGTTCTTCTTGGATCGCGCGCGCCTGCACGAGCGCGGAGTCGCTCAGCTTCAGCGCCTTGCCGCCGTCGCAGTGCACGCTGCCTTCTTCGTTGACCAGCAGCGTCAGCTGCGCACCGGCGCCCGAGCCGCTGCGGTGGAGGATGAACAGGTCAGCGGCCTTGACCCCCCCGCACGCGCTCAACGCGAGCGCCGCCAGCAGGGCGCAGCCGACGGCCCTGCTCACAGGCTCACCGCCACCCCGCCCCGCCGCGGATCGCCGGCGCCCGAGAGCACGCCGTCGTTGCGCAGCGCGGCCTGCACGCCGCCGAAGAACAGGTTCAGCGAGCCGAAGCGCACGATCGGCATGTCCTCCCCCAGTTCCCCGACCTCGACTCCCGGCTCGGCGAACAGCACGCCGTCCTCGAAGTGCACGCGAGGAGCGTCCACCGCCTGACGGGCGCTGAGGCCCTGATCGACGACCGCGACGATCGTCTGCAGCAGCGCAGAGCGGATGCGGTTCGAGCCGGCGCTTCCGAGCACCAGCTCGACCTCGCCGTCGTGCATCACGATCGAGGGCGCCATCATGCTCGGCATGCGCCTGCCCGCCGGGTGGCGGTGGAAGCCGAGCGGGTTGAGATCCTCCTCGCCCATCACGTTGTTGAGGTGCATGCCCGTGCCGGGCACCACCACCCCGGAGCCCTCGCCGTTGGTGCAGGTCGTACTGCAGGCCCGGCCGTCGCCGTCGATCACCGATATGTGCGTGGTCGAGCCGAGGCGGCTGGCCAGGAAGCGCTCCAGAAAGCCCTGCTGCCCGAGACCCTCCACAAACGCCGCCGTGCGCTCGGATTGCGCCGCGGCCATCGCCTGGACCACCCCGCTCAGCGGCGGCGGCGTGGGTCCGCGGTCGAGCAGCGCCAGCGAATAGGCGATCAGGGTGCCTCCGGCCGAAGGCGGCGGGTTGGTGAGGATCTTGCGGTCGCGATAGGTGATCTCGACCGGCTGGCGGTCGATGGCGCGATATCCGGCGAGATCCGCCTGGCTCAGCGAGCCGCCGCGCTCGGCCAGCCAGTCGCAGACCGCGTCGGCGATCTCGCCGCTGTAGAACGGGTCCACGCCGTCCTCGCCAAGGCGCTCCAGCGCGTCCCCCAGATCGGGGTTGCGCAGGATCTGGCCCTCGCGCAGGATGCGCCCCCCCGGCGCCCACAGCGCAGCGCACTCCGGCGTGGAGGTGAGCAGGTCGGTCAGGATCTCGGCGACGTAGGCCTGCCCGGCGTTCAGCGCGACGCCCTCACGCGCCATGCGCGCCGCCGGGGCGGTGAGGTCCCGCAGGGACATGGTGCCCCACCTGCGCATCGCCTCGCAGACGCCCGCTGGAACGCCGTACGCGCCGCAGGAGGCCGGGCCGATGTGGAACACCTGTGCGGCATCGCCGAAGGACACATCGACACCTTGGAGCTGGGCCTCCGAGCCATCGCCCAGGCGCGTCGCGGCCGGTACGAAGAAGTCGAGCAGGGTCGGCTCTGCGCCCGCTCCCGCCACCAGCATGTAGCCGCCCGCGCCGAGCCCGGTCAGAAGCGACTCGGTGACGAACGAGGTGAGCATCGCGGCGACAGCCGCGTCGACCGCGTTGCCGCCTTCGCGCAGCACCGCGGCGCCCGCCTCTGCGGTCAGCGGGTGTCCCGCCGCGATGACGCCCTTCTCAGCTGCGCGCATTGCAGAGCGATACCACAGCTGGCCAGGTGGCGAGACGCCGAGCCGGCGCCGGCTAGAAGTTAGGCAGGAACTCGGGCACGTCTAGTTCGTCGACCGCGAGGCCGCCGCGGCGCTCACGGCTGGGGCGCGCGGGTCCGGCGCGCTGGACCTTGACCTCGCCGGCCACGGCCGGCTCTTTGAGACGGTTCAGGCTCTTGCGCCTGCCCTCATCGCCGTAGCCGGTGGCCACCACGGTGACCCACACCTCGTCGTCGAGCTTCTCGTCGACCATCGCGCCGAAGATGATGTTGGCGTCCGGATGCGCAGCCGCAGAGACCGACTTAGCCGCCTCGTTGACCTCCCACAGCGAAAGGTTCGGGCCACCTGTGATCGAGAGCAGGATCGAGCGCGCGCCGTCCATCGAGGTTTCGAGCAGCGGCGAGGAGACGGCCTGCTGGGCCGCCTCGGTGGCCCGGTGCTCGCCGACGCCCATGCCGATCCCGAGCAGCGCGTTGCCCGCCTCGCTCATGATCGTGCGTACGTCTGCGAAGTCGAGGTTGATCAGGCCGGGGAGCGTGACCAGGTCGGAGATTCCCTGCACGCCCTGGCGCAGCACGTCGTCGGCGACGCGGAACGCCTCGACCATCGCGGTCTGCTTGTCGAGCACCCCGAGCAGCCGATCGTTGGGTACGACGATCAGCGTGTCCACCTCCTCGGCCAGGGCGCTCACGCCGTGCTCGGCCTGCTCGCGTCTGCGCGAGCCCTCGAAACCGAAGGGCTTGGTCACGATCGCGACGGTGAGCGCGCCCACTTCCTTTGCGATCCGAGCCACGATCGGGGCGGCGCCAGTGCCCGTCCCGCCGCCTGCGCCGGCTGCGATGAAGATCATGTCCGAGCCCTTCAGCAGCGCCTTCATGCGGTCGTAGTCCTCCATCGCCGCCTTGCGCCCGACGTTGGCGTCCGAACCGGAGCCGAGGCCGCGTGTCAGCTCGGCTCCGATGTGCAAGGTGAGATCGGCAGTGGACTGCTGCAACGACTGCAGGTCGGTGTTGACCGCGAGGAACTCGATGCCCTCGACCTCGGCCTCGACCATGCGATTGACGGCGTTGACGCCGGCGCCCCCCACCCCGACGACGCGGATGATGGGCTGCCCGACGGTGGCGGGCGCACGGGCCGGTTCGCGGTACTCCTCGATCAACGGGCGCTTGCTCGGACGCTCGAGCACGTTCTCGGGGATCTCCGAGGAGAAGGCGTGGCGCAGGCGCTCCTGCGGCGATGGCACGCGGGCCTGTGTGGGCGCCTCGCGCGGCGTGGCGCTCAGAGCGGGATGCGGCAGCCCGCTCTCGCGCGGATGCGCGGTCTCCGCCGGGGACGGCGGCGCCTTGGCGCTCTCGCCCGCAGCTGTGGCCTTGGCGGGAGGCGCTCCTGCGGGCGGCTCCGCGCCCTCCTCAGTCTTGCGGAAGAGAGCGGCGAGGGGACCTTCGCGCATGCTCGCGCGCTTAGGATTGGCCATGGGTGAGAACCTCCTGCGCGAGTTGCCGGTAGGACTGTGCAGCAACACCGTCCGGCTCGTACTTCAGGACCGACATCCCCTTCACCGGGGCCTCTGCGAAGCGGACGGTCTTGCGAATGCGTGAGGCGAACACGCGATCCCCGAAGTTTTCCTCGAGGATCTCGATCGCCTCCTTGGCGTGGATCGTGCGCGAGTCCACCAATGTCGGCAGGATACCCTCGATGTCGACTCCGGGATTGAGGTTCTCGCGAATCATCGCGAGCGTGTTCTGGAGCTGGATGAGCCCACGCATCGACAGATACTCGCACTGAACGGGGACGATCACCTTGTCGGCGGCGGTCAGCGCGTTTATCGTGAGCAAACCGAGGCTCGGCGGCGTGTCGATGCAGATGAAGTCGTAGTCCTCGAGGATCGGTTCGAACGCCTTCTGCAGCGAGCGCTCGCGACCGATCATCGTCGACATCGCGATCTCGGCTCCCGCCAGGTCGATCGAGGCGCAGGCCACGTCGACCTCACGCTTGCGGACCACCTCGCGGATCGAGACTTTGTGCACCAGCACGTCGTACATCGATTTCTCGAGCGTGTCGGGGTCGATGCCCTGGGACATCGTCAGGTTGCCCTGCGGGTCCATGTCGACGCACAGCACGCGATGACCCTCCTCCGCGAACGCGGCGGCGAGATTGAGCGTGGTCGTCGTCTTGGCCACCCCACCCTTCTGGTTGGCGAACGCGATGACCTTGGCCTTACCTTCCACGGGGGCTCCGATGCTCGATTGCTGGAAAGCCGTCCGCCCGGTATTCGTATGGCAAGCTCGGATTCCTGCATGGGAACTAGGATCGCGATATGACCCCCGCCTCCAGCCCACCCTCGCGCACGGCGCAGCAGTCGCTGCGGGCGCGCCTGCGGGGCAAGCGCGTGCTCGTCTGCGTCGGTGCCGGCGGGGTCGGCAAGACGACGACCTCGGCGGCGCTCGCGCTGGGCCTGGCTGCCGCGGGCCAGAAGGTGGCGGTGGTGACGATCGACCCGGCCAAGCGCCTTGCCTCGGCGCTGGGGCTGCGGGAGCTCTCCGGCGAGCCGAGCCGGATCGAGGCGCAGACGTTCGCCGCGGCCGGTGTGGAGATGAAGGGCGAGCTGTGGGCGATGATGCTCGACGCAAAGCGGACGTTCGACGAGATCGTCACGCGGCTGGCACCCGACGAGCAGGCGCTGCGGGAGATCCTGGCCAATCCGGTCTACAGGGAGCTCTCGACCGCGGTCGCCGGCTCGCACGAGCTGAGCGCGATCGCCAAGCTGTATGAGCTCTACGAGGAGCACAACTTCGACGTGATCGTGCTCGACACGCCGCCGTCGCGCAACGCTCTGGACTTCCTCGACGCGCCCAACCGCCTACTGGGCTTCCTCAACGGGCGCGCGCTGCAGGTCTTCCTATCGCCGGGAGGCCTGACCGCACGCCTGTTCGGACGCGGCACCGCGCTGGTGTTCGCGATCTTCGCGCGCGTCACAGGCGTGGACATGCTCAGCGAGCTGTCGCGATTCTTCCGTTCGCTCTCGGGCGTGATCGAGGGCTTCGGCGAACGCACCGCGGGAGTGGCCGAGCTGCTGCGCTCGCCGCAGACGAGCTTCCTGATCGTGACCTCGCCCGAGGCCGAGCCGGCGCGCGAGGCCTCCTATCTCGCGCAGCGGCTCACCCAAGCCGGTATGACTCGCGGCGAGCTGATCGTCAACCGCGTACACAGCGACGGGCTGCGGGGACACACCGTGGAGGACGTCACGAGCCTGCTCGCCGGTGGTCTCGGCGCGGATCTGGCGGGGCGCGTGGCGGGCAACCTCGCGGACTTCGACGTGCTCGTACGCCGCGACGCGGAGACGATCGCGGCGCTCGCGCAGACCCTCGACGCGGGCGAGCCGATCCTTGTCCCCTACCTAGATGAAGACGTCCAGGATCTCCTGAGCCTGAATGGGATCGCGGAGCACCTCTTCGCCTGAGCGGCGCTCAGCGGCCAGGATCGCCGGTGCGAGCCGGTCCTGCTCCTGCACGGGCTCGTCGTCCTCGTAGAGCAGCTCGTGCTCGTCACCGAGCAACTCGTCCTCGTCATCGAGCAACTGGTCTTGCTCGTAGAGGATCTCGTCGGCTAGTGAGATCAGGTCGGGAGCGAGATGGCCGCAGATGACGTCGCGCAGCAGTGCCCGCAGGTGATCGGCGAGATCCGTCGCGAGCGCCTCCGCGCCGGCATGCTCGACGGCGCTTCCGGTAACGACCGAGCGCTCGAGCGCGATCGTCTGAATGGTGCGCGCGGTCAGCTCCTGACGCTGCGCGGGGGTGGCGCAGAGCGCGGCCAGGCGGCCTGCCAGCAGACCGCTCTGGGGACCCTCGGGCTCGAGCAGCGCGCGCAGGGCGAGCAGGTGGTCGCTGAGCGCCTCGTAGGGGCTCGCTCGCTCGCAGCCCAGCTCGAAGCGCCGCAGCGCCCAGGCCAGCTCGTTGTCGTGGGGCGCACGCCGGGAGACCAGGTTGCAGAACGCCCGTAGCTCGTCCTCCTGCTCGCCGGTGACCACGAGCATGCCGTGCGGTCGCCCGCCGGCACCCAGGGCCAGCGGACTCCAACCTTTCTCCCCGATTCGCGCCCAGGCGAGCGTGCCGAGCGTCACGCGCCCGTCGCCGAACAGTCGCAGCGCGCGCAACAGGTCTCGCAGCACCTCGCGCCCGTCGGCGAGCGCCTCGCGGGGCTCCTCGTCGCTCGCGGTCAGAACCACAACGAGGTGGCCGTCCTCGCGGCTCGCGCGAGGCGCGAGCGAGCCCGGGGGCAGCCCGTCGAGAGCGTGCGGCTGGGCGATCGTGAGCCCGCGCGTGAGGTGCAGCTCCTGCGAGGTGATCGTCAAGCCGTGCAGGGTCGCAACTAGCGTGACCTCACTCATCGCCTCGAGCGCTGAGCTGTCGAGTCGCACCAGCGCCGCCTCCAGACGCTCGCTGCTCAGCACGAAGTCGCTCTGCTCGCTGAACACCTCGCCGAGCAGTCCGCGCAGTCCAGCCCGGACCCCGGCGCGCCCACCCGCCTGGGCGATGTCGCCGCCGACACCGACCACGTAGCGTCCGAGCCCGTCGAAGTCGGCGAGGAGCCGCGCGGCCTCGCCATATGACGGCAGGCGCTCGAGCTCGTCCATGCGCGCGGCGATGAACTCGTCGGTCAGCGGTCGATAGCAGTAGAGCGAAGGGCCGCTCGAGCGGCGCCGGCCCTGCTGCTCGAGCTCGAACGGGACCTCGGCGCCCGCTGCCACCTCGGCGTGCAGGTGCGCGGCGGCCGCTTCCAGATACTCGGTCAGTGCCCGCTGCAGTTGAAGGGAACGCATGGTGGGCTCACTTCGCGGCGGCCACTCGCGCTCCTGCCGGCGGGGGCCCTGCGCAGGGCGTCTTGCAGGTCGCGGCGCCGCTCAGGCTACCGCGAGCTCTGCCGCTGCGCCGCGCTCGGCGCAGTCCTCGGCGAGCCAGTCTTCACCGTAGGCGCGCATGTCCTCGATGATCGGCAGCAGCGCGCGACCCTTCGCGGTCAGCGCGTACTCCACCCGCGGTGGAACCTCCGGGAAGGTGTGACGTTCGACGATGCCCTCCTCCTCGAGCGCCCTCAGCCGCAGGGACAACGTGCGCGGGCTGATACCGGACAGCGAGCGTTCCAGCTCGCAGAAGCGCGAGTAGCCCTCGGCGAGGTCGCGGATCAGTAGCAGCGTCCACTTTCCGCACACGATCTGTGCGGTCATACATACGGGGCAAGTCTCATCCACGGCCATTTCAACCGTTACTTTACCAATTGAAGTGGTGAAAGCGCCGTACTGGCGTGTGGCGGAAGAGGCTAGGCGGGGCTCAGCGAAGGCGGTTTGGATTCGAGATCGCGATTGCTCTCGGCGGCGGCGACGTCCTCCATCGTGGTTCCGCGCCGGCCGTCGGCCTGCATCAGCAGCTTGAAGTCGTGAGGGCTGGAGGCCACGCGCATGGCGTCCTCGAAGGTGACGCGGCCGGCCTTGACATGACCGAACAGCGCCTGGTCGAAGGTCTGCATGCCGTAGTAGCCGCCGCTGGTGATGACCTCGACGAGCTTGCCGGTCTGCGAGGGGTCCATGATCATGTCCCGTACCCGCCCGGTCATGCGCAGGATCTCGCACACCGCAACGCGCCCGCCGCCGGCGCCGGGCACGAGGCGTTGGGAGATGACACCCTTGACCGTTCCCGCAATCATGCTGCGGGCCTGGCCGTGCTGGTGCGGTGGGAAGAAGTCGAGCATGCGGTTGATCGACTCTGTGGCGTCGACGGTGTGAATCGTCGAAAGGACCAGGTGCCCGGTCTCGGCGGCCGAGAGGGCCGTCTGAACGGTCTCCTCGTCGCGCATCTCGCCGACGAGGATGACGTCTGGATCCTGGCGCAGCACCCTTCGCAGGGCACGCTTGAAGGAGGCGGTGTCCATGCCGACTTCGCGCTGGTTGATGGCCGAGCGCTTGTCGGTGTGTACGAACTCGATCGGGTCCTCGATCGTGACGATGTGCTTGCTCATCGTGTGGTTCATGTGGTCGATCATCGCGGCCAGCGTGGTCGACTTTCCCGAGCCGGTCGTGCCTGTCAGCAGCACGATGCCGCGCTCCTCCTCGGCCAGTTCACGCACGACTGGCGGCAGTGACAGCTCGTCGATCGTGCTGATGCGGTGGGGAATCGCACGGCAGACCAGCGAGGTCAGACCTCGCTGCTGGAACGCGTTGATCCTGAAGCGTGCCACGTCGGGGATTTCGAAGGAGAAGTCGACCTCGTGGTCCTGCGCGAACTCCTCGAGCTTGGCCTCGTCGCTGAGCAGCGTCCGCAGGGCGCCTTCGGTGTCCGCGCGCGTCAGCGCATCGGCGCCCGAGTCGAGCGTGAGGTCGCCCTGAACCCGATAGAGCGGCGCCGAGCCAACCTTCAAGTGCAGGTCCGAGCCCTCCTTCTCGACGAGCTCGTGCAACGCAACCTTGACATCGAACATGCGAGCCTGATCGGCACCTGCGGGCAAAGCCTTGAATGCCGCCCCCCTCGCTGGACGACCCCGCCGCGATCCTCATGTATGCGTCAGGCGACGTCGCGGAGCTTCTGTGCCTCAGCCAGAGATTGCAGCTTCTTCAGCGACTGGTTCTCGATCTGGCGGATGCGCTCGCGGGTGACGTTGAACGTGCGTCCAACCTCGTCGAGCGTACGGGGGTGCTCCCCGCCGAGGCCGTAGCGCAGCTCGAGCACACGCCGTTCGCGGTAGGAGAGGTTCTCGAGCGCCTCGCGCAGCGCCTCCTTCGTGAGGATCTCAGCGGCGCGCTCGTAGGGGGACTCGGCGCGCTCGTCGGCGATGAACTGGCCGAACTCGGACTCCTCCTCGTCGCCGACCGGCTTCTCCAGCGAGACCGGGGCCTGGGCGGAGCGCTTGATCGAGTCGACCTCCTCGGGGTCGATGCCGGTGACCTCCGCGATCTCGTCGGCCGTGGGCTCGCGGCCCAGCTCGGTGACGAGCTTGCGCTCTGCGCGGCCGATCTTGTTGAGCTTCTCGACCACGTGTACGGGGATGCGAATCGTGCGGGCCTTGTCCGCGAGGGCGCGCGCGATCGCCTGGCGGATCCACCAGGTGGCGTAGGTGGAGAACTTGAAGCCCTTGCGATAGTCGAACTTCTCGGCGGCGCGGACGAGGCCGAGAGTGCCCTCCTGGATCAGGTCGAGGAACGGCAGGCCCTGGTTGCGGTAGTTCTTCGCGATCGATACCACGAGCCGTAGGTTCGACTCGACCATCTTCTGCTTGGCGTCGAGATCGCCGCGCTCGATGCGCTTGGCGAGGTCGACCTCCTCCTGGGCGGTCAGCAGGCGCACCTTGCCGATGTCCTTGAGGAACAGCTGCAGCGAGTCGGTGGTCATGTCCGGCTTGAGGTCCAGCGCCGTTTTGGCTTTGCGCCGGCCGCGTTTGTCGGGCGCGCGCTCCAGTTGCGCCGAAGCCGCAATAGCCGGGTCGATGTCCTCGACGAGCTCGATCTCGGAGCGCTCGAAGAAGCCGTGCAGCTCTTCTACATCGGACTCGTCCAAGTCGAGCTCGGACACTGCCTTGGTGATCTCCGCATAGGAGAGAACGCCTACCTGCTGCCCCTTGGCAACCAGGCCCTTGACCTCATCCAGCTCCTGCAGCTCGACTACTGACATACGTGTTTCCATTTCTTCGATCGATCGAGGCCCCGACAGCGACCGCTTGGGGTCCGCGAGATTATGGCCACAACACTCCTCCGTCGCACATACAGCCACAGCCCTGCCGACGTTACAAACTGAAAATGAACTCTAAGGAATCCCATGCTAACGCGTCCCCGCCGATCGGACCGGTCCGGCGATCCACTTGCAACAGGCGCCTCGATCTGCCTTAAGCAATGATGTAAGGATGAGCGCGCCAAACGAGAGCAACGGCCGTCCGAGCACGCCAGAGGGAGCCCGCGGAGTCCTCGCCAACCTGCCTCGCACCCGACCCCAGCGCTCGACTCCGCGCAGGACCGCAGCGCGCAACGGCCCACAAGCCACGAGCGTCTCCCCCGCCCGCGAGGCGCGCCCCGTCAAAGCCAAAGCCGCCCCAAAAGCGAGAGCAACCCCCAAAGCCAAAGTCCTCGCCACCAAAGCCAAACCCACCCCCAAAGCCAAAGTCCTCGCCACCAAAGCCAAACCCACCCCCAAAGCCAAAGTCCTCGCCAACAAAGCCAGGGCTACTCCCAAAGCGAAAGTGGCCGCCAAAGCGAAAGCGGCCCCACGGGCGAAAGTGGCCGCCGGAGCAGGCGCGAAGGGCAAAGCGGGAGGCACGGCCAGGGTCACACCGGCGGCGGGTGCCGTGACCAGGGCCGAGCCCCGCACCGAGACGAGAGCAAAGCCCGGGACGCCTTCGCGGCCAGCCCCGGCCGTAGCGACGCGCACGCCGCTGGTGAAAACCGCCACGAGCACCAAGACCGGCAGGCCGCCGCGCAGGGCGCCCAAGCGGCCCACTACCCGGGTCGACGAGTCGGTTCCGCGCCAAGGCTTCGAGTCGGACATGGACCGTGCCAGCGGGCCCGTGGCACCCCCCGGGGGAACCGAGCTGGTGGCCACCGCGGCCGAGATCGTCAGCGAGCTGGCCAAAGCGGGCGTGTCGACCGGCGAGCGGCTGCTCAAGGATCTGCTCGGGCGCCTGCCGCTCTGAGAGCTTCGCGCGGGCGGGGCACCTACCGCTCCGGGAGCTTCGCGCGACGGTCTGTATACTGCCGCGGACGCCGAGCCACCGTGACCACGGTCACTGTGGACGGGGGACCCAATGCGGATCGCAGTGATCCGCCGGGGCGAATCGGTCCGTCAGGGCCGTAGCGCCGCACTTCGGTGCCGCGCGAGCCCGTCAGCTCACCCCGTAGGCGTCGGAAACGATGCGTTTGATTTTGACGAAACCTACGGTTCTGCTCGCCTTCGTGGCGGCCGTCGTGCTACCTGGAGGCAGCGCCCTCGCCGCCTCGCCGGGAGGCGCCGCCGCCCCTGCCTCCTCGCCGGCTCCGGCTCCGGCTCCGGCAGCAGTCGGGGCGAAGGTGCACGGCAGCGGCATCGCCACGTGGTTCGGCCCGGGCTTCTATGGAAAGAAGACCGCCTGTGGTCAAACGCTCACGCCTGGTGTGATCGGCGTCGCCAACCGCACGCTTCCGTGCGGCACGTTGATCGAGGTCAGCTACGCGGGCCACGCCCTGACCGTCCCGGTGCTCGACCGCGGTCCATACAGTCACATCGGCGCCGACTGGGATCTGACGGCGGGGGCGGCGGTTGCGCTCGGCATCACCGAAACGGTCCGCATCAAGACACTGGTGGTGGGCACCGCGCCCAACACCCCCCTGCTGGGACTCCCGCTCACCGCTCCGAGCTCGGTGCTCGCGGGCGGCGCACCCGCCGCCTGAAGGCACCCGAACGCGAGTTAGGCGGGCCCGTCCACCACTGCGGTGCTGCGCGCGCCGGCGCTGCGTGCTGCCGATCGCGCAGCGTAGAGGCCCACGTCGGCGTGCGCGGCGATGACCGCGGCCTCGATTCCGTCCTCGGGGCAGCTCGCCGTCCCCACAGCCAGCTCCAGCGGCGCCCCGCGATACGTCACAGCCGTTGCCAGCGCCTGCTCAAGGCGCACGGCGAGCTCGCGCACCCCGAGCCTGCTGGAGGCGGAAGCGAGTAGCCAGTAGCGCCCCTGGCGCTGGCGGGTCAGCGAACCCGACCAGGCAGCGGCGAGCCCCTGCTGCAGGCGGTCGGTCAGATCCTGTAGATCCTCCGGTGTCTCGCTGCGGCGTATGCGATCCATCTCGACCGGCTCGACCAGCAGCACAGCGAACGGAGCTCCGTCCTCGCGATAGCGCTCGAGCCGGCTTCCGATGGAGTCGATCCACGCCGCTGGACCCTCTTCGCGGCGTTCGTCGCGGATCTCGATCTCGTGATCGCGAGCAGCGGGAAGCACCGGGGGAGACTCATCCCAGGAGAGAGGTCGTGCCGCTGGCGTCGGCGGAGCGAGAACCACCGGCCGCTCGCCGATCGGGGCTTCCGCTGCACCCACGGGAGCGCCCTCGCGCTCATCGACGATCACCGCGCTGGCGCGCTGCGCAGGCTCGCCGGGTACGGAGGAGCCCGCGCTCCCTGCCGCCGCCGTCGGCGCAGCGCCGGGGCTCGGTTGACCAGGCGCCTGGGCGGCGATCGCAGCGGCGAGCGCACGCGTGCACACATGGGCCAGACGATCGGACAGCTCGGCCAGCGCGCGAGCGCCGGAGCGCTCGGCGAGCAGACGCTGGAGATCTTCGAGCAGCGCCTCCCACACCACGCCGCGCAGCGCCTCGACGGCCTCGATCGTGGCAGCGGCGTCGCGCGCGCCGGCGATCGCGGCGAGGCGCCCGGCGGGCGCGGACTGCTCACGCCCGGCGGGAGCTCCGTCACCGGTGAGGCGGTCCAGCTCGACCTCGGACTGCAGCGCGTGCAGGATCTGAACGCACAGCGCCGGCCCCTCGCGCGCGATGTCCTCGAGCGGTACGCCGCCGATACCGCCGAGCGGCTGGGCGAGGATCAGCGTCACGGCCCAGCTCTGGGCCAGCTCATCGGCACGCGCAACGACCGGATCCAAGAACAGCTCGGCGACCGGCCTGGCGCGGGGAGGTCTGTTGGGCTGTTGGCTCACGCTTGTTGAATATCAACAACCGGGGACACGACCGTCCGGGTGTCGCCGCGCGGGGATAGCCTAGGGCCGTGGACTGGCCCAATTCGACATGAAGCTCGCGTGGATCGCGGTCGCGCTGGCGGGGGCGCTCGCAGCGGCCGTCTCCGCCTGGCTGTTCCTGAATCGCCGCCCGCGGGGAGACCGCCCCGACCTGGTCAGGATCGTGGATCTCGAGGACGCGACCTCCCTGGATCCGAGAACCGAAGCGGTGCGTTCGGTGCAGAAGGCCGACCTCGTGATCGAGGAGGCGACGCTGAGAGAGATCTGGACGCCCGTGCACCTCGAGCGCCTGGCCCGCACGTACTGGCGCTTTCTGACCCGCGCGACGCTCGGGATGATCCGGATCCAATACACCGAGGGCGAGCGTTCGGTGGTGCTGCTCACACCGCCGCTGCGGCTGCTGACCTTTCAGGCCCCCGAATATGAGATGGATGCCACTCACGGCCTGGTGCGCTGGCGGATCGAGCGCGGCCTGCTGGTCTCACGCCGAGGACGGGGCGGCAGCGGCTACCTGCAGATCGAGGTCCGCCGCAGCGCTGGCGAGGACCCTGACCATTCGCGCCTGCACGTGGAGGTCGCGGTGGCCAACTTCTATCCGTCGATCTCCTCGCGGCTCAGCCGTCGCCTCTACAACGTGACCCAATCGCGCATCCACGTGATCGTCACCTACGGGTTCCTGCGCTCGCTCGCGAGCCTCGATCTGGCGGAGTCCAGGGTGGGCCGCTTCAACACGCCTGCCTAGATGGTCGTCCACGGCGCGTGTCTAGAGCCCTTCGGCCTGATCGCCTTCCAGCTCGGCTGTGGCGTTGCGCTCGCCGGGAAGCACGCGCGCCGGGACGCTCACGACCGTGGAGCCGGCGGGCACGTCGTGCGTGACGACCGTCCCCGCGCCGATCCGCGCCCCCTGCCCGATACGCAGGGTCCCCTCGAGCGGACTGATCACGACCGAGTTCGCGCCGATCCTCACGTCGTCCTCGATGACGATCATCCCGTGCTCGGAGCTCCAGCCCGATCTGGCCCGCACGGCGATCGTGACGTTGTGCCAGATCTTGACCCGCTTTCCGATCACCACGTTGCTGTGCACCATCGTGCCGAAGCCGTGGTGCCCGAAGCGGATGTCGGGGCTCACAGAGGCGCCGGGAGCAAGCGAGTTGTGGTAGAGGACCGAGTTCAGTTTCTTGATCCACAGCGCCAGGCGGGGGTGGCCACGCCCGCGCAGCGCGATCGACAGCAGCCAGAGTCTTTCCGGGCTCATTCGCGGCGCCTTGCCACTATGAGCGCTCGCCGCCCACCGCGCGCAGCTTGGCACGATCGTGCGTGGCGCGGATGCGCCTGATCGTGCCCGAGCGCGCGCGTGTGACGAGCGATTCGGTGGTGGCTCCGCCGGCGCTCGGATAGCGCACGCCCTGCAGGACGTCTCCGTCGGTGACGCCGGTCGCCGAGAAGAACACATCGTCGCCCGCCACGAGATCCTCCCGTGTCAGCACGCGCTCGAGGTCGTAGCCCGCCTCGCGTGCAGCCACGCGCTCCTGCTCGTCGCGCGGCCACAGCCGGCCGAGCAACTGTCCGCCGAGGCACTTGACCGCAGCCGCCGAGATCACACCCTCGGGGGTCCCGCCGATCCCCCACAGCAGGTCGACCGGCGAGCGCTCGGTCACCGCCAGCAGGGTCGCTGAGACATCCCCGTGGGCGATCAGGCGCACGCGCGCTCCGGCCTCGCGAATGGCTGCGATCCCATCCTCGTGGCGGGGCCGGTCCAGGACCACGACCATCACGTCGCTCACCGGTCGCCCCTTGCGCTCTGCGATCAGGTTGACCGTCTCCCCCAGCGGGCGGTCGAGGTCCAGCAGGTCCGCGATCTCAGGCGCCCCCGCCATCTTCTCCATGTACACGCACGGCCCGGGATCGAACATCGTGCCGCGACTGGAGAGCGCGATCACGGCCAGCGCGCTGGGCATCCCGTGCGCCGCGAGCGTCGTTCCCTCCAGCGGATCGACGGCGATGTCGACCTGGGGCGGCGAGCCGTCGCCGATCTGCTCGCCGTTGTAGAGCATCGGCGCCTCGTCCTTCTCGCCCTCGCCGATGACCACCACTCCGTCCATCTGCACCGACTGCAGCATGAAGCGCATCCCGTCCACCGCCGCCTGGTCGGCTGCCTCCTTCTCCCCCGAGCCGACCAGGGGCGCAGCAGCGAGCGCCGCGGCCTCGGTGACACGCACCAGCTCGAGGGCGAGGTTGCGCTCCGGTCGTTGATCGTTCTCGTTACGGCTCAAGGTTCTCCCTTCGATGCGCTGCGCGCACTTGGCTCATTGGTTGGGCGGTTCCGCGCTGCGAGCTGCTCGGACGCTTTGACGTGATGCACGACTGCTCGTTTCAGGGCGCCGCGGTCGACTCGCCGGCGTCCACGTCGGCCTCCAGCAGGCGCGCGGGCGCGCATACGATGGTCCCCCCGGCGGGAACGTCTTTGGTCACGACGGCCCCGGCGCCGATCCGCGCGCCGTGCCCGAGCTTCAGCGTGGCGCCGCGGGGAGCGATCACGACCGCGTTCGCGCCGATTTTCACGTCGTCCTCGACGATGATCCGCGAGCGAACGGGCGCCGCGTCCTCGGCGCCGTCTCGGCGGCGGCCCGGGCGCCCGGCCGAGAGCGTGACGTTCTGCCAGATTTTCACGCGGCGGCCGATCTCCACGTCGCTGCTGACGACGATGCCGATGCTGTTGTGGCCGAGGCGTATGTCCGGGCTGACCGTTGCCCCGGGCGCGAGCGAGTTGCTGTAGAGCAGGGTGTTCAACTGCTTGAGCCAGAACGCGAGCACCCAGTGGCCGCGGCGCCTCAAGCCCACCGAGGCCAGCCACATCCGTTCCGGGCTCAGCACCCAGAGCCTGCTCACCCACAGCTTCAGCAGCTGCAGTCGCTCGTGTGTCATCGCGCGCCCGCCGGTGCTCCGAGCGCCTGCGGCGCCGGCCTTGCCCGCGTGTGCCCGTCTGTGGTGCTCATGCGCGGGATCGTAACTAACCGACGATCGGCAGCCCGCACGCCTACTGTTGCGCTGTGACCACTACGATCGTGGCGTGAGCGACCAAACCCTCACCGTCCAGGTTCGCGTCCCGGCTTCGCTGCAGGGGCCGGTCCAGGAGCTGGTGGGGCGCGCGCAGGACGAGCGCGTGGCAGAGCGGCTGCGCGGCGGGGACGCGAGCCTGTGGGGCGCGCCGGGTACCTCCGAGGTCGCCAACCGCCTGGGATGGCTGACGATCGCCGAGCGAACGCTGGCCGGACTCGACCAGATCGAGGCCTTCGCCGACGAGGTTCGCGATCAGGGCTTCCAGGACGTGGTGCTGCTGGGCATGGGCGGCTCCTCGCTTGCCCCGGAGGTGCTGCGACGCTCGTTCGCGCACCGCGACGGCCACCCGTCGCTGCACGTCCTGGACTCGACCGACGCAGCCACGATCAGGGCGATCGAGGACGCGATCGAGCCGCGCCGCACCCTGTTCGTGGTCTCCTCGAAGTCCGGCGGCACGGTCGAGCCGCTGTCGTTGTTCGCCCACTTTCACTCGCTCGTGCCGGACGGCACGAACTTCATCGCGATCACCGACCCCGGCTCAGGTCTTGCGAAGCTCGCCGAGGAGCAGGGATTCAGGCGGACGTTCCTCGGGGACCCCGACATCGGCGGGCGCTACAGCGCGCTCTCGCCGTTCGGGATCGTGCCGGCTGCGCTGATGGGCGTCGATGTCCGCGCTCTGCTCGAGGGCGCAGCGTCGGCGTGGGAGACCGGATTGAGCACGGCCGCAGACGGGCAGGCGGCCGAGCTGCCTGCTGGCGTGTGGCTCGGCGCGGCGTTGAGCGCGCTGGCGCGCGGCGGGCGCGACAAGCTCACGTTCCTGATCTCGGAGTCGCTGCCGGGCCTGGGGCTGTGGCTCGAGCAGCTGGTGGCCGAGTCCACGGGCAAGCACGGCAGCGGGATCCTGCCGGTGGCCGAAGAGCCCGTGGGCGAGCCGGATGTCTACGGCGAGGACCGCGTCTTCGCCTACCTGCCCGTGCTCGACTCACCCGATCAGGGGCTCGCCGCCCAGGCGCAGGCGCTGGCCGAGGCGGGCCACCCGCTGATAACGATCCCGACCCTTGGACCTGCGGATCTGGGTCGCGTGTTCCTGCTGGCAGAGCTCGCCGTGGCGGTCGTCGGCTGGGGCCTGGAGATCAACCCCTTCGATCAGCCCAACGTCCAGCAGGCCAAGGATGCGACCAAGTCGGTGCTGGGCGAATATGAGCGCAAGAAGCAGCTGCCGGCCGTGCAGGACGCCTCCGTTGCTGCGGTGCGGGCGCTGCTGCTCGGCGCGAGGCCCCCGCAATACGTGGCGATCATGGGCTACGTACAGCCCTCCGCTGCCTTTGACGAAGCGGTGGCCGAGCTGCGCAGTGAGATCCGCGGGGCCACCAAGGCGACCACAACGTTCGGCTACGGGCCGCGGTTTCTGCACTCGACCGGCCAGTTCCACAAGGGCGGTCCCAGGAGCGGGCGCTTCCTGCAGCTCCTCCACGACGGCGCCCTTGACGTGGAGATCCCGGGGCAGCCCTACACCTTCACCACGCTCAAGGACGCCCAGGCGATCGGCGATCTGAACACGCTGCGCGAGCTCGGCTTGAGCGCCGAGCGGGTACAGCTCGAGGGCGAGGACCCTGCGAGCGCATTGCGCGCTCTCACCGCGACGATCAAGGAGCAAAAGTGACACAGATCGGTTTCGTCGGGTTGGGCAAGATGGGTGGAAACATGGTTCACCGCATCCGCCGCGACTCCGAGCACGAGGTGGTGGCCTTCGACTTCGACGAGAAGGCGGTCAAGCAGGCCGTCAAGAACGGCGCCGCGGGCGCGGACTCGCTCAAAGATCTCGTCAAGCAGCTGCAGGCGCCGCGGATCGTGTGGATCATGGTGCCCGCGGGCGCACCCACGCAGGAGACGGTGGACAAGCTCGCAAAGCTGCTCGAGCGCGGCGACATGATCGTCGACGGCGGCAACTCCAGGTGGACCGACGACAAGCGCCGCTCTCAGGAGCTCAAAGCCGCCGGCATCGACTACGTCGACGTCGGAGTCTCCGGCGGCGTATGGGGCCTCGAAGTCGGCTACTGCATGATGGTCGGCGGCCCGGCCAAAGCGGTCAAGCGCCTCTCGCCGATCCTCGACGTGCTGGCTCCCGAGACCAATGAGCAGAGCGTGCAGGCGATCGGCGCGCGCGGGTGGATGCGCTTCGGCCCCTCCGGCGCGGGGCATTACGTGAAGATGGTCCACAACGGCGTCGAGTACGGCCTGATGCAGGCCTACGCCGAGGGCTTCGACGTATTCGACAAGTGCGAGTACGAGCTCGACAACGCCAAGATCGCGCACCTCTGGGGACAGGGGTCGGTGGTGCGCTCGTGGCTGTGCGAACTGGCCGCGCGGGCGTTCGAGGCCGACGGCAACGACCTCGGCGCGATCGAGGGCTACACCGAGGACTCAGGCGAGGGCCGCTGGACGATCGAGGACGCCACCGCCCACGACGTCCCCACTCCCGTGATCACCGCGTCGCTGTACGCGCGCTTTCGCTCGCGCGGCAACGGCGACTTCGCCGACCGCGTGCTCGCGGCGCTTCGCAACCAGTTCGGGGGTCATGCGGTCAAGAGCGCCCCGCGCAAAGGCAGCGATGCCTCGGGCACAGGGAGCTGAGCGTGGCGGTCCAGGTCGGCCACCCAACCGGAGAGACCGAGCCCGAGAACCCACTGACCGAGGGCCTGGAGCGCCTTCCGGTCGCTCCGACCACGCTCGTCATCTTTGGCGCAACAGGCGATTTGGCGCGGCGCAAACTGCTGCCCGCGCTCTACAACCTCGCCCACGAGGGCGCGCTGCCCGAGCGCTTTCACCTGGTCGGCGTCTCGCGCAAAGAAAAGGAGAACGAGGACTACCGCGAGGAGTGCGAGCAGGCGATCCGCCGCTTCTCCCGGCGAACGCCCGACGAGGACGTGCTCAAAGGGCTGCTCGAGAACGTCAAGTACGTGCCCGGGACCTTCGACGAAGACTCGGTGTACACCGAGCTGAGAAGCGTCCTGGATGAGTTCGAGAAGCAGGACGGCGAGCCGCTGAATCGCGCCTTCTACCTATCCACCGCGCCGGGGTTCTTTCCCGTGATCGTCGAGCAGCTGGGCAAGTCCGAGCTGGCCCAGCACGACAACGGCGAGGTGCGCGTGATCATCGAGAAGCCGTTCGGCACCACGCTCGAGCAGGCGCGCGAGCTCAATCGCCGCGTGCTCTCGATCTTCGAAGAGAACCAGGTGTTCCGCATCGATCATTACCTGGGCAAGGAGACGGTGCAGAACATGATGGCGTTCCGCTTCGCCAACGGGATGTTCGAGCCGTTGTGGAATCGCAACTTCATCGACAGCGTTCAGATCACCGCGGCCGAGGATCTCGGCATCGGCTCGCGCGCCGACTACTACGACACGTCGGGTGCGCTGCGCGATCTGATCCAGAACCACATGCTCCAGCTGCTCTGCCACGTGGCGATGGAGCCGCCCGTGAGCTTCACCTCCGAAGAGGTGCGCAACGAGAAGGTCAAGGTGCTGCAGGCGATTCCGCAGCCGACCCCGGAGGAGATCGCCAAGATGGCGGTGCGCGCGCAGTACGGGCCCGGACACGCCGGCGGCGATGGCGTTCCGGGCTACCTCGAAGAGGAGGGCGTGCCCGAGAGCTCCAACACCGAGACCTACGCAGCGCTGCGCCTGGAAGTGGACAACTGGCGCTGGGCGGGAGTGCCCTTCTATCTGCGCACCGGCAAGCGCCTCGCGCGCAAGATCACCGAGATCGCGGTCACGCTCAAGCCGGTGCCCCACCTCGCCTTCAGTCAGCAGGGGTCGCTGGGCGTGCAGCCAAACCAGCTGGTGCTGACCCTCCAGCCGAACGAGGGCGTCTCGCTGCGCCTCGGCGCCAAGATCCCCGGCACGCGCATGATCATCCGCCCGGTCAACATGGAGTTCCAATACGGCACGGCCTTCCTGTCGCAGTCGCCCGAGGCCTACGAGCGGCTGATAACCGATGCGATGCGCGGTGACGCAACGCTGTTCACACGAAACGACGAGGTCGAGGCACAGTGGCGGATCTGCGACCCGATCGTGGGCACGTGGGGTGCACAGCCCGGTCCTCTGCCGATCTACCCAGCCGGCTCGCAGGGACCGAAGGAGGCCGAGGGGCTGCTGCGCGAGGGCGATCACTGGCGCGCGATCTGATGAGTGGCGCTTCTGCGCGCAGCGACGCGGTGTGGAGCGCGCAGGGAACCACGCCCGACGCGATCGAATCAGCCCTGCGCCAGCTGCTCGTGGAAGTTCACGCAGAGCACGACAACTACGTCCCCGCGCGCGTGCTCAACATGATCGCGTTCGTCGATCGTGAATGGAGCGGAGAGATCGCAAACCGGCTGCGCGGAGTCGGGCGCTACCACGCCTCGCGCCTGGTGGTGCTCGCCTACGAGCCCAAGCGCGAGCGACTGGACGCGCGCGTGATGATCGCTTCAGACGGCGAGAGCGCTCCGGGTGAGCTGGCCCTGCTGCACGAGACCGTCGTCGTGGAACTGGGCGACCGCCACCTCGACGACCTGCTCACGATCGCCGACCCGCTGGTCGTCACCGACCTGCCCACATTGCTGTGGTCACCGCACGGCCATCACGAGATCATGGCCGAGTTGCTAGCGCTCTCCCAGGCCGTGCTGGTGGACTCCGTCGAGGAGCCGATCGCCCAGGAAGCGCTCGATCGTGCGTACTCCCTGACCGAGCAGGCCTACGTGGTCGATCTGGCGTGGCTGCGCTCGACCCCCTGGCGCGAGCGTCTGGCCGCGAGCTTCGATCCGCCCGCGCTGCGCCGCGAACTGCAGACGATCACGAGCCTGACCGTGCGCCACCATCCCGCTTCGACCGTCGCCGCGGTGCTTCTCTCGGGCTGGCTGGCATCGCGCCTCGGCTGGCGCGCGGGCCCGCTCGTGGCTCATGGCGACGCGCTCACGGGCAAGGCTCACGCGAGCCGCCAGGACGTGCGCCTGCTGCTGCAGGCGGCGCCGGAGCTACGGGTTCCGGGCCTGGAGGGACTGACCCTGGAGACCGCCTCGGGGCGCAGCCTGAGCCTCGGCCGCGGACCGGGTGGCCTGCACGCACGAACGCGCAGCGCGCGCGGGCAGGAGCACACCTGGACGATCCCCGGGGCATCGCGCGGCGAGCACGGCGTTCTCGGCGAGGGCATTCGCCAGGCGCTGCTGCGCGACCCCACCTACGTGCCGGCCTTGCAGGCCGCGCGGGCGATGCTGGCGTGACGCGGCTGACGACCTGTCCGGACGCCGAGTCGGTCGCCGGGCGCGCCGCCGCACACGTGCTACGCCATCTGCAACGGGCACAGGCTGAGCGCGGTGTCGCCCACGTCGCGCTCAGCGGCGGCAGCACCCCGGGGCGAACCTATGAGCTGCTGGCCGCAGAGGCGGAGCTCTGGCAGCAGGTCGAGGTGTGGTTCGCCGACGAGCGCTGCGTGCCCCCCGAGGACCCTGAAAGCAACTATCGCCTCGCCGCCGAGGCGCTTTTCGACCCGGCTCAGATCCCGGCCGAGCAGGTCCACCGCATGCAGGGGGAGCTGGGCCCGCCGGAGGGCGCGCGCCGCTACGCAGCCGAGCTGAGGGGGCGGTTGGCGTCGCTTGGGGGCGGTCCACCGGTGCTCGACCTGGTCGTGCTGGGCATCGGTCCGGACGGGCACATCGCCTCCCTCTTTCCCGGCGCTACCGAGCTCGATGCAGGCCCCGACTCCGTCTGCCTGGGCGTGACCGACTCGCCCAAGCCACCGCCGCAGCGCATTACGCTGAGCCTCGCGGTGCTGCGTGCCGCCCGCGGCTGCCTGCTGCTCGCCACCGATGCGAGCAAGGCCGACGCGGTCAGCGCGATGCTGGGCGAGGAGAGCCGCCACGTCCCGGCCAGCCTGCTCAGGCGCGAGCGGCTGAGCGTGATCGTCGATGACGCCGCCGCGCCGCCGGGTCCGCTGCGATGAGCTTCTACGAAGCTCTCGGCGCCGGCGAGACGCTGCTGGTGCGCCACGCCGAGACCGAGTGGAGCCGCGACGGGCGCCACACCGGCCGCACGGACATCCCGCTGACCGAGCGCGGACGTCAGGCCGCCCGGGCGCTCGCCGGACAGCTGAGCGGGGCGCGCTTCGCGGCCGTGCTCGTGAGCCCCTCGACGCGGGCGCGCGAAACGTGCGAGCTGTGCGGGCTGGGCGCCGAGGCACAGGTTCGCGAGGACCTGCTCGAGTGGGACTACGGCGACTACGACGGTCTGACCTCAGCCCAGATCAAGGCCGAGCAACCCGACTGGGAGCTCTGGCGCGACGGCTGCCCCGGTGGTGAGAGCCCGGCACAGGTCGGTCGGCGCGCCGACCGCGCGATCGCCGAGCTCGACGGCTTCGACGGCGCCGTAGCGGTGTTCTCTCACGGGCACATGCTGCGCGTGCTCGGCGCTCGCTGGATCGAGCTCGCGCCAGCCGACGGCGCGCGCCTGGCGCTCTCCACGGCGGCGCGCTGCGTGCTCGGGCACGAGCACGGCAAGAGGGTGATCGAGCGCTGGAACTACACCGAAGAGTGATCAATCTGTAACGCTTTCGCCAAGCTGCGGACTGACGTTCTAGAGTGACGCAGCACAGCACGCCCATGGCAGCTCGCGCGGTAAAGACCAACCCCCTCTCTCCCGATGCCGAGCGCATGCTCTCGGCGATGGGCGAGGCGCGCCAGCTGACGCTCGCGCTCGTGGCGCACCTGAGCGAGGCCGAGCTCGAGGCGGTGCACTCCCCGATCATGAGCCCGCTCGTTTGGGACCTGGGTCACATCGCCGCCTACGAGGACCTGTGGTTGGCTCATCGTCGCGGCGGTGAGCCCCTGCTGCGAGCCGATCTGGCGGGTCTCTACGACGCATTCGAGACACCCCGCGCGGTGCGCGGCGAGATCGAGGCCCTCGATTCACACGACGCGCGCACCTACCTGGCCGAGGTCAGGCAGCGCAGCGTGCAGACGCTCGTGCGCGACGGGCTCGGTGACGGCGTGATCTACGAGATGGTCCTGCGCCACGAGCTCCAGCACTCCGAGACGATGCGCCAGACGCTCGCGATCGCGGGCCTGCTGCCTGCAGGCGAGCCGACGATCACGCCGCTGCGCGAGCCCGCGGGATGGCTCGAGGTTCCGCGCGGCCCGTTCGTCCTCGGCGCCGGCGCAGCCGGCTTTGCCTACGACAACGAGCGCCCCAGCCATACGATCGAGCTGCGCGAGCTCGCGATCGCGCGGCGCCCGGTCGACAACGCCAGCTGGATGGCCTTCAGCGAGGGCGGCGGCTATGAGCGGCGCGAGTGGTGGTCGGACGAGGGCTGGGCGTGGAAGGAGGAGTACGACATCACGCATCATCAGAGCGTGGCAGCCGGCCATCCGCAGGCCCCCGTCTGTCACGTCTCCTGGTTCGAGGCCGACGCCTTCGCTCGCGCGCACGCAGCGCGTCTGCCCACCGAGGCCGAGTGGGAGAGGGCGGCGACCTGGATCCAGCAGACGCACGAGCAAGCGGCAGCGAGCGGACAGGTGTGGGAATGGACCAGCTCCCACTTCTGCGGCTATCCCGGCTTCGTCGCGCATCCCTATCGCGAGTACTCCGAGGTGTTCTTCGGCGAGCGCTACCGCGTGCTGCGGGGCGCCTCGTGGGCGACGCACCCGCGCGTGGCGAGCGTCACGTTCCGCAATTGGGATCTACCCGAGCGCCGCCAGATCTTCGCGGGCCTGCGCCTGGCGAGGGATACGTGATGGAGCCACTGCCCGGAGGGGCGCCCACGGCGCCGGAGATCCTGATCGACTCGCACCTCGACGGCGCCGAGGAGCGCTCGCTGGCCGAGGACGTGCTCGACGGCCTCACGCGACCGTTCAAGGAGCTGCCGCCGAAGCATTTCTATGACGCTCGCGGAGCGCAGCTGTTCGACCAGATCTGTGAGCTGCCGGAGTACTACCCGACGCGCTGCGAGCGCGCGATCCTCGGCGAACGTGCGGACGAGCTGGCTGAGCTGACCGGCGCGGTCGAGCTCGTGGAGCTGGGCTCCGGCACCGCCGCCAAGACGCGCGTGCTGCTCGACGCACTCAGCGCGGCGGGCACGCTCGAGCGCTACGTGCCCGTGGACGTCACCGAGAGCATGGTGCGCGAGTGCGCCGAGTCGCTCACGGTTGAGTATCCGGGGCTGCAGGTCCACGGTGTGATCGGCGATTTCGAGCGCCACCTCGAGCACGTGCCGGACGCAATCGGGCCTCGAATCGTGGCGTTCCTCGGGGGTACGATCGGAAACTTCCCTCCTGGCAGCCGGCGGCGCTTCCTGCGCGAGATCTCGCGACTGCTCGGCCCCGAGGACCACCTCCTGATGGGCACCGACCTGGTCAAGGACCGCTCGGTGCTGGAGGCGGCCTACGACGACTCGCAGGGCGTCACGGCTGAGTTCAATCGCAATGTCCTGCTGGTGCTCAACCGCGAGCTGCAGGCGGATTTCGATCCCGAGGACTTCGAGCACGTGGCGCTCTTCAACACCGAGCAGGAGTGGATCGAGATGCGTCTGCGTGCCCGCCGCGAGGTGAGCGCTCACGTCCACGGCCTCGATCTGGCGGTGCACTTCGACGAGGGCGAGGAGCTGAGGACGGAGATAAGCGCCAAGTTCACTCCCGCGCGTGTGGAAGGAGACCTCGCGGCGGCCGGCCTGGAGCTCGTCAGCTGGCTGACCGATCCGGACGAGCTGTTCGCCCTGACGCTCTCGCGGCGCAGCTCTCGATAGGCTCCCCGGCGATGGAGATCGAGGGCTCCGCAGCGATCGTCGTGGGTGGGGCCTCGGGTCTCGGCGAGGCCAGCGTGCGTGCGTTGCACGAGCGCGGCGCGCACGTCACGATCGCCGACGTCAACGCCGAGAAGGGACAGGCGCTGGCCGGCGAGCTGGGGCTCGCGTTCATCGCCTGCGACGTGCGCGAGGAGGATCAGGTGCAGGCGGCCGTGGAGAAGGCGGCAAGCGCCGCGGGCGGCCTTCGCATCGCGCTCTGCTGCGCCGGCACCGGCTGGGCGCAAAAGGTCGCCGGCTCGAAGGGCCCGCACCCCCTGCTCGCGTTCGAGACGATCATCGCGATCAACCTGATCGGCACCTTCAACACGCTGCGCTTCGCGAGCGCAGCGATGATCGCCAACGAGCCGCTGCAGGAGGGCGAACGCGGAGTGTGCTTGAACACCGCTTCGATCGCTGCCTACGACGGGCAGGTCGGCCAGATCGCCTACTCGGCCTCCAAGGGAGGGGTCGTGGCGATGACGCTTCCGGCCGCACGCGACCTCGCCCAGTACGGCATCCGCGTCAACACGATCGCCCCTGGCCTGTTCGACACGCCCCTGCTGGCCGCGCTGCCCGAGGAGGCACGCTTGAAGCTCGGGGCCGGCGTCCCCTACCCCCAGCGCCTGGGGCGCCCGGCGGAGTATGCGCAGCTGGCCTGTCAGATCGTCGAGAACCGCATGCTCAACGGCGAGACGATCCGGCTCGACGGTGCCCTGCGGATGCCGCCCCGCTGAGCAGCCTGCTCGCTGGGCCTATGCGCGGCAGCGTCGGAGCATCGCGTCAGCGCCGGAGCAGTCAGTCTCGGAGCGGGGCGAGCGTGGTGGCCGGCGATCTAGAGCGCGTCATATCCCCACAGGGCGATCAGATCACGGCCGAGGTGCTCGCTCAGGGCTTCGACTTCGGGCTTGAAGCGGCGGCGCAGCTCGAGCATCAGCGCTCGATCCGGCGGGGGCGGAACCTTGTAGACGACACGCCGCCAGAGATCCTGCGCCGCCACCGGCGCGAGACGCGCGACGGCGCGTGTCAGCGGGTCGGCCGACGCCGGTTTGTTGCGTGCCAGGCGCATCCTGCGCGAGATCCGGTGCAGGGGCATGAAGCGCACGGCTTTGCGGCGTTCGGGCGTCGCCTTGAAGGGCTCGAGCACGACCGTGTCATCGACATCCAGGAAACGCATGACGCCGGCCAGGGTGGCTGCGTTGTCGCGCCGGTAGTCGTCGTAGATCAGCGTCAGGATCTGCTCGGCGGGAAAGTGCTCGGCGAAGCGACGCAGCTGCTCCACGTAGCGCACGTGCTGGGAGTACATCAGCCACGACGGGTGCGTGTGCGCGGGCAGCAGCCGCCCTTCGCTGCGTGCCGGCTCGAGCGCCAGCGCCTTGCGCAAGTCGCGCTCGGGCTCCAGGCGGCTCTGCACCGTCTGGATGTGAAACGCGTGCAGGAAGCTTGCCGGCTCGCGCAGGATTGCGACGATCCGCGCGTGGGGCTGGCGCTCGGCGATCAGGCTCGCCGCGGACGGCGATCTGATGTATTGCGGCGAGGCCTCCCCCACACGCTGGGCGGGGTCCGCACCGGCGAACAGCGCGAGGTACTGCTCGAGCGTGCGGGGGCGGGCGCCGCCGGGCTGCGGCGCCCCGAGGTCCATTGAGAAGAAGCGCGGCTCCTTGAAGTCGGGCATGAAGATCTCAGGGTGTTTGCGCAACATCCTGTACATCGCGGTGGTGCCGCACTTTTCGTGCCCGACGATGAAGAAGTCGGGCACGCGAGCAGGACCCCGCTCGCCCGGCGGGAGGCTCATAGCGATCGGCGTCGTCCGTTAGAGCCGCTCGACGAGCATCGCCATGCCCATGCCACCGGCGACGCACATCGACTCGATGCCGTAGGTGCCGTCGAGCGTCTGCAGGTCGTTGATCAGCGTGGTCATGATGCGCGCGCCGGTCATCCCGAAGGGGTGTCCAAGCGCGATCGCGCCGCCGAATGGGTTGAGCTTCTCCTCGTCGATGCCGAGATCTTCCTTGCACGGCACGATCTGCGCGGCGAACGCCTCGTTGATCTCGACCACGTCGATGTCGCTCATCGTCATGCCCGTGTTCTTCAGCAGCTGCTCGATCGCCGGGATCGGCCCTAGGCCCATGATCTCGGGACGGATCGCCACCACGGTCGAGGCGATGATCCTCACCTTCGGCGCCATGCCGAGCTCTTTGGCGCGCTCCTCCGATGTGACCAGTAGCGCCGCAGCGCCATCGTTCAGGGGGCAGGCGTTACCGGCTGTGACCGTTCCGTCGGGCTTGAACACCGGCTTCAGCTGCGCGAGCTTCTCCTGCGTGGTGCCGGGCCGCGGACCGTCGTCCTTGGTGACGAGCTGCTCGGGCACCTCGATCTCGTTGCCTTCGCGATCCTTGTCTTTGTGTGCAGGCGCGGTGACCGGCACGATCTCGACGTCGAAGTGACCGGATTCCTGGGCGGCCACCGCGCGGGCCTGCGAGGTCGCCGCCCACTCATCCTGCGCCTCGCGGCTCACGTTGCAGCGCTCGGCCACGTTCTCCGCAGTCAGGCCCATCGGGATGTAGACGTTGTAGATCGAGCCCTCCGAGCCGTCGAGCTGGTGGTGGAACTCAAACGGAGCGCCCTGACCGGCGCGCGAGACAGCCTCCACGCCGGCTGCGATGTAGGTGTCGCCCTCGCCGGCCTTGATCGCGTGGAAGGCCATGCGCGTCGTCTGCAGCGACGAGGCGCAGAAGCGATTGACGGTGGTGCCGGGTACGTGATGGTCGATCCCGGCGAGCAGCGCTGCGTTGCGCCCGATGTTGTAGCCGGACTCGCCCTCGGAGAATCCACAGCCCATCATCACGTCCACGATCGAGGAGGAGTCCAGCTGCGGGTTGCGCTCGAGCAGCGCCCTCAGCGGCACCGACGCGAGGTCGTCCGCGCGTACCGATTTGAGCGATCCCTTGACCGCCCGGCCGATGGGCGTGCGGATGGCGTCGACGATCACGGCTTCGGGCATGTGGTTCTCTCTCCTTGGTCGATTTCTCAAGCGCCGGCAACTCATGCCGCCGATGAGCGCGAGGTCGGGGATCCTATGGGATCAGTGTGGAAACCGCTCGTTCTAGGTACCGCGCCATCTGGCATTCTGGATCAAGCGGCACCAGGACGCAGGGAGCGAAGCGTGCTCGGCACACGAGCGACCGAGGACGCCGTCCCGCGCAGCGTCCACGGACGTCAGATCAGAGGTCCAGGCGGCTGACGCCTAGCTCGTCGAAGCCGACGTGGTGGGCCAGCTCGTGGCGCACCGTGCGCGTGACCTGATCGCGCAGCAGGTCGGGGTCGTGACCGAAGTCGCGGCGCAGCGTGTCGCGGAAGATCACGATCCGGTCGTGGGCGTGGTCGCGCGTGGCGCCGTCGCCCTGGTAGAGGCCGTAGGCTCCGCGGCGGCGACCGCCGTCGGAGATGACCACAGCGACGTGGGCCAGGGCGTTGCGCAGCAGATCGGGCAGGTCGTCCAGGGCGTCGCGCACCAGCTCCTCGAAGTCCTCGTCGTCGAGCGGATCGAGGTCGAGGAAGTCACTTTCTTCGGGTGCCACCGCGAGCCCTTCGCGCGCCAGCACTTCGGAGTTGCGCACGATCTCTTCGAACTCGGACTCCGACTCCGGTTCGCGCCAGTTGGCCAGGCGCACCGCCACGAAGGCGACGCTTCCCATCAGCACAGCCGCCACGATCACGCCGAGCGCCACGTCCTCGATCGCGCGCACCGCCCCGATCGAGCTGAACCCCTGCCAGAGGACGAGGACGACCAGGCCCGCGGACATCGCGAGCAGCGCGGCCATGCCCACTCGCCGCAGGTGGTTGGAGGCATCATCGGGTGGCTGGGGCGCGCGCATCGCCTGGCGGGGTGGAGGCTCGACTGGTCCTATTTGAGCGTGCGCGCGATCACGAGACGCTGGATCTCGTTCGTGCCCTCATATATCTGCGTGATCTTGGCGTCTCGCATCATCCGCTCCACTGGGTACTCCTTGACATAACCGTAGCCGCCCAGGACCTGAACCGCCTCGATCGTGACGGCCATCGCCGTGTCCGAGCAGAACACCTTGGCCATCGAGGAGTACTTCGCGCGCAGCGGGTGGCCCTGATCCGCCATCGCACAGGCCTTGTAGAGCAACTCGCGCGCGGCAGCCGTCTGTGTTTCCATGTCGGCCAGCTTGAATTGGATTCCCTGGAACTCGTTGATCGCCTTGCCGAACTGCCGGCGCTCGCGCGCGTAGGCGACCGCGTAGTCGGTCGCACCCTGCGCGATCCCGACCGCCTGCGCCGCCGCGCCCAGGCGCGTGCGCTCGAGCGTTCCGAGCGCCACCGAGAGCCCCCTGCCGACCTCGCCGATGACGTTCTCCTGGGGCACGCGCACTTCCTCGAAGATCGGCTGTCCCGTCGGTGAGGCGCGGATCCCGAGCTTGTGCTCGAGCTTGCCCACGCTGAAGCCGGGACGGTCGGCCTCGACCACGAACGCCGTCAGCCGTCGTGTGTCGCGGTCGCTGACCGCGAAGCAGATGTAGAAGTCGGCTACGCCGAGGTTCGTGATCCAGTTCTTGGTGCCGTTGATCACCCACTCCTCGCCGTCGCGCACAGCCGTGGTCTTCATCCCCGCCGGATCCGAGCCTGCTTCCGGCTCCGACAGCGCGAACGCGGGTGACCACTCGCCTGTGGCGCACTTCGGCAGGAACCGCTGCTTCAGATCGTCGCTGCCGAACAGCTGGATCGGGAGCGTGCCCAGCTCCTGGATCATCAGGATCAGCGCGCAGGCCGCGTCCACCTTGGCGATCTCCTCGACGGCCATGTTCAGCATCAGCGTGCCCGTCCCGGTGCCGCCGTACTCGATGGGAAACGGAAGGCCCAGGATGTCCTGCTCGCCGAGCACCTTGCGCACGTCCCACGGGTATTCGGCGCGCTCGTCGATCTCAGCCGCGCGCGGTGCGATCCGCTCGCGCGCTATCTGTCCGATCGTGGCGCAGAAGTCGAGGTGCTCCTGGGGGATCGTGTAGACGTCGCTGAGCGCCTCCATGGCCTTGATCCTAGTGATGCGCCGCCAGGCTCGCGCCTCCCCCGGACGCGAAAGCAACCATCTAGGCTCAGTGCATGAGCTCCGATCCGCCACTCCCGCCGCTGGACGTGGATCCCGAGCGCGTCGCGGCGTGGCTCGCGGAGGATCCCAGCCTGCAGCTGATCGACGTGCGCGAGCCGTACGAGCACGAGGCCGGACACATCGAGCGCACGCGCCTGATCGAGCTTGTCAAGCTCTCCTCCGAAGCGGACAGCATCGAGCGCGAGCGGCCGGTGATCTTCTACTGCCGGCTGGGTGGGCGCTCGGACATGGCCGCACAGGCATTCCGCGCCGCCGGCTTCGAGGCATACTCCATGAGTGGAGGCCTCGCACGCTGGACGAGCGAGGGTCGCCCGCTCTCGCCCGAGGGCGGGACCGTGGCTAAGCATTGAGGAGGCAGCAGATGGAGGCTTCGAGTGACTTTCCAGCCGTGACACAGGGTGAGGGATACGCCGTAGCGCACCTCGAGGATCTCGGCGACGGGCCGGGCTTTCGCAAGGTGCGCAAGGGCCTGGGCGTGAACGCCTTCGGCGTCAACGCGATCATCCTGCCGCCGGGCATCGAAACGGGCTTTCACTACCACGACCTCCAGGAGGAGCTCTACTTCGTACACCGCGGAGCGATCGAGATGGAGTTCGGCGACGGCTCGGTGCAGCGCCTGGACGAGGGCGGGATGGCGCGCGTGGACGCGGCCACCGTACGCAAGCTGCGTAACGTCGGCGACGTCGACGCCGTCTACCTGTGTACGGGCGGCAAGGATGGCTACATCGGGCGCGACGGACGGGTCCGCCCCGGCGAGGAGCAGCGCGTCAAAGCCGTCCACGACCTTTCCTCAGAGCAACCGAAGTGAGCTTCGATGTGCCCATCCGACAGCGAAGCTGAGGGACGGGCGAAGCTCCTGCGGATCCGCGGGGGACCAGACATCCCGCTGGCTGAGATCACCCTGCGCGCGAGCCGCTCCTCCGGTCCCGGCGGCCAGCACGCCAACGTCACCGCGTCGCGCGTGGAGGCGGTGCTCGACGTGCTCGGCTCGCCGTCGCTGAGCGAGGAGCAGCGCAGCCGTGTGCTGGAGCGAGTCGGTCCGCGACTCGTGGCGGTGGCACAGGACGAGCGCTCACAGGCGCGCAACCGCGAGCTGGCCCTTGCGCGCCTCGCCGAGCGTCTCGAGCGCGCGCTCGCCGTTCCCCGCAGGCGGCGCCCGACGCGCCCCACGGGAGCCGCTCGGCAACGACGACTGCAGGACAAGCGCCACGCCGCCCAGCGCAAGCTCGAGCGCCGTCCACCCGGCGCCGAGGGCGACTAGCGCTAGAGGGTTGATTCCACGGCGAGGTGCCGTGCTCCGGGGGTGCGGATGGTCGAGTCGGGCAAGGACGCAGGCCGAAGGCCCTGCTGGTGGCAGGGCCGAGGTCGAGGACACCGCCCGGCGAAGGCCAGACGTGCCAGCCGGCGGTGCGTGGCCGTGGAATCAACCATCTAGTTCAACAGCTCCCGGACATAGCGCTGGTGCAGACGTCCGAGCGGTGTGTTCTCGGGTCGAAAGCCGATCCCGTGCAGAATGCCCCCCGACACGGGCACCCAGACGAGGATCAGGTAGGCGCCGAGCACGAGCACCGCGGTCCGCAGCCTGCGCGAGGAGGACAGGGCCGCAAGCGGCAGGATCCAGAGCACATACCAGGGCAGCACCCAGCTGAGCGTGACCAGCAGCGCCACGCTCGCCCAGCCCGATGCCGTGATCGCGTCACGCCTGCGCCAGGCCATGCGGCAGCACAGCAGCACCGTCAAGACCAGGACGCCGCTCATCGCGTAACGCAGGCCTTCGCTCTCACCGCCCGCGCCGATGGCCAGCCCGATCAGGTTGGGAACGCTCTCCCCGGTGACCAGGCGACCCTGAGTGCTGAGATCGGGGATGTGCAGCCCGAAGGCAGCTAGGCTCATCGCTCCGACCGCGCCACCCATCACGATCATCCCGATCACGACCTGGAGCAGGCGCCGCGGCGCGCGCAGCAGGCCGATCAGCACGACCGGGAGCAGGACCGCGGCCGAGGCCTTCAGGCCCACCGCCAGCACGAAGGCCGCGCCCGCGCCGATCTCGGTGACCGCGAGCGGGAAAAACCAGCTCATCACGCGGTGCGCCGCCCACCCCTCGCGCGCGGGGGCCTGCCCCACCTGCGCGTGTCCCGCCTGCGCGCGCTCGCGCTCGCTCTCGCGCCCGCGCAGCAGCAGGTAGAAGCCGAGCATGATGCACAGGATCATCAGGAAGTCGTTGTGGTCGCCCCCCAGCCCCCACACCAGCACGATCGGGTTCAGGCCGAGTAGCACGATCGCGCTGCGCGGGTTGCGCCCCAGCAGCTGTGCGCAGCGCCACACGAGCAAGATCGTGAGCAGGCTGCAGGCCACGAGGATCCCCTTCAGCGCCCAGAAGGATCCGGCGACTCCGAGCGGGACGACGGCGAAGGTGAGCAGCGTGAACATCGGACCGTAGGGGCTGAGTAGCTCGTGCCAGTTGCTGAGGATGTAGCTCGGCTCGGTGTGGGGCTCGTAGATCGGGATCGTGGTGTACGGGTTGAGGTTGTGCAACACCTCCATGCGCCCGTAGTTGATGTAGTTGAAGACGTCTGTCAAGGCCAACGGCGGAGACAGCAGGAAGATCGCGTGCACGGCGAGGATCGCCGCCACGATCCAGCGCACGGGCAGCCGCGGCGCAGCGCGCAGAACGATCAGGTACGCGCAGTACATGACGATCAGCGAGCCCGTGAAGAGGTACTTCAGGACGCTGCTGTTCTCGGTCAGCCACGGCAGCAGGCCGCCGAACGGCCCAGCCATCCAGTGCGGGTAGAAGTCGCTGTGCGTGGTCGGCGCGAGCAGGCTCGGGCGGTTCGCGGCCAGGACGACGACCATCAAGCTGAGGATCACGATCGCGCTCATCGCGAGCGCGCCCGCCCGCGCACCGCTCAGCGCGCCCGCGGCTGCGTGGACACGCCGGCCGCCGCTGCGTCTGGTCAGCCGGCCCCTGACACCTTCGAGCGGGGCGTCGCGGAGCGGGAGGATGGTGGCGTCGCTGGAGGACATGTCAGACGCCCCAGAATATCCCTGGAAATGCTGAGGGCTCGCCGAAGCGAGCCCTCGCGAAAGCGGATCTGTCGCTGCGCTCTAGATCGCCTGGACGTTTACGGCCTTGGGGCCCTTGTCGCCCTGCTCCGGGTCGTAGGAGACCTTGGCCCCCTCCTGCAGAGAGCGGTAGCCCTCGCCGTTGATCCCGGTGTGGTGTACGAAGAGGTCCTTGTCGCCGTCATCGGGGGTGATGAAGCCGAACCCCTTGTCGTCGCTGAACCACTTTACGGTGCCGGTAGGCATTATGTGAACTCCTCCACGGTATGTGCGTGCTGCTACGCGGAGGATGCTTCTCAAAGCTTCGACCTGCGAGCGCTTGCACTACTTTCGCCGGTCTTGTGCCGGCCATTCAGCACGACCGTAGCACGTAGGCACGCCGAAGTGTTATGGAAAGGTTGCAGATCGGCACCGGCCGCTGCGCGCCGGGCACGCAGCGGCGCAGCTAGGGTGGGCCGATGAGTGGGCAGGCGAGCGAGCTTCCAAGCACCGAGGAGGACCGGCCGCTGCGCCTGAGCCGCCTGCTTCCAGCGGGCGATCCCGGCACGGTCGCCGAGATCGTCGAGGAGCTCGGCCTGTGGGAGCGCCCCGATACGCCCGCACACCGTCCACGCGTGCTGCTCAACATGATCGCCACCGCCGACGGGCGCGCAACGCTCGCCGGACGCTCGGGGCCGCTCAGCGGGCGCGCCGACCGCGCACTCTTCCACGGGCTGCGCACGGCCGTCGACGGCGTGCTCGTCGGAGCCGGCACCGTGCGAACCGAGCGCTACGGACGCATGATCCCCGACGCGGCCCGCCGGCGGCTGCGCCTCGAGCGTGGCCTCAGCGAAGAGCCGCTGGCCTGCATCGTCTCCGGGCGCCTGGCTCTCGACGAGGAGATTCCGCTGCTGGCCGAGCCCGCGGCCAGGGTGCTGCTGATAACAGCGTCCGCCGCGAGCCTCCCGCCGAGCGAGGCCCAGCTCGACTACCTGCGAGCGCCGAGCGACGGACGCCTGGATCTGGACGCGGCCATGTCCGAGCTGCGCGCGCGCTTCGGGATCGCCAGCCTGCTGTGCGAGGGCGGCCCGCACCTGGCCTGCCAGCTGCTGGCCGCCGATCTGCTTGACGAGCTGTATCTGTCGATCTCGCCGACGCTCGCGGGAGGCGAGCCCTCGGGCGGAGAGGCGCTGCGGATTCTCGCCGGCGCCGAACTGGTGCCACCGGTCGAGCTCCAGCTGCGCGGTGTGCTGGGGAGCGAGTCGCACCTGTTCCTGCGCTACTGCGTCGTCTCGCGCGGACGTGTCTCGCGCGAGACGATGCCCAGCAGCTCACTGGCCAGCTGACGACCCTGGCTGGCCGTCCGCGGCGTGGCTGCGATGCGCACGACCACCTCGTCTCCGTCGAGCTCCTCGAGCGTGATCCGCGGCGCATCGCGGAGTGGCGTCTCCAGCGACTTCTCGAGGATCTCCTGTAGGTCACCGGGGCTCATCCCGGCGCGCAGGCGCGCCCGCAGGTTGACGGCCTCGGGCTCGCGCAGCGGCAGGATCGCCACGTTGAGCACGACGCTGTTGGGCACCATCACCACGTCCTCGCCGGTCGCGAACGTCGTGTACAGCAGCCCCAGCGAGCTGACGGTGCCCTCGATCTGGCCGGCGAGGCCGCCGCCCTGCAGGCGCACGCGGTCGCCCACGCGGAATGGACGCGCGCTCAGCAGGACCGTGCCTGCGATCAGGTTTCCGAGCGTCTGCTGGGCGGCCAGACCGAAGATCACCGCCGTGAACGCGCCGCCGAGCGCCAGCGTCCTGGCTTCGATTCCGGCGACCCGCAGCGCCACGAGCAGCGCCAGCGCGACCGTGGCCAGGCGGATCAGGAATCCGACCGTTCCGGCGGTCGCGGGGTCCAGGCGACGGAAGAGCGCCGGTCCCAGCCCGCGTCCGACGTCGCGCGCGATCGCCCAGCCGAGAATCATCAGGAGGATGACCGTGACGACCGTCACGGGCGTGTCGAGCGCCTGTTCCAGTTCCATGTGCGCCGGCACGTAGGCGCCGCCGTGGCGGTGGTAGCCGCCGACTTGCTTGCCCAGCAGGCTCACGCGGTGGTCGTAGAGGACCACCACGCCGACGAACAGCGGCAGCAGCACCAGCGCCTCCAGCCGGGCGCGCTTGACCACCCGCGGGCTGATCTGGCGCAGCAGCCCGACCTCCTTCCAGGCCTGGCTGCGCGTCTCGAACATCTTTGGCGGGGTTCTCGGAACGGGCATCGCCTTCAATGATGGTGCACGACGCCGCCAAACCCGACAAGCGGCGTCCCAGCGCTCATGCGCTGAGCGCGATCGGGATCGTTGCCGCTAGCTCTGCGTGTAGATGACCATCGCCAGGCCGAACAGCAGGCAGTAGATCGCGAACGGGGTCAGCGTGCGGGTTTTGAAGTAGCGCACCAGAAAACGCACCGTGAAGACCGCGGTGACCGCGGCCACACCGCACGCCACGAACGCCTGTCCGCGAATGCCGTTGCCGAGGTGGCCGAAGAGATCCGGGAGCTTGACGATCCCGGCCGCCAGGATGATCGGCGTAGCCAGCAGGAAGGCGAAGCGCGCCGCATCGCTGTGATCCAGGCCACGCGCCAGACCGGTGCCCATCGTCACCCCGCCACGGCTGATCCCGGCGACGAGCGCCGTCGACTGCGCAACCCCGACCACCAGCGCCTCGCGGTACTCGAGCGTGTCGAGCTCGCGCGCGCCGTCTGGCTTGGCGCCCTCGCGCACCGCCAGTTCGCGCACCTCGGCGCGGCGGCGAAAGCGCTCAGCGGCCAGCAGGATGCAGCCGTTGACCATCAGGAACACGGCCGCCACTTCGGGCTTGGCGGTCAGCGTGCGCAACTGGTGCTCCAGGGCCAGGCCGATCACCCCGGCGGGGATGCTCGCGAGGATGATCAGCCACGCCAGGCGCTCGGTCGAGGTCTCCACCCGGCGCGTGGCCAGCGTGCGAAAGAACGCTTTGACGATCTCGACCCAGTCGCGCCAGTAGTAGGCGAGCAGGCCCAGCGCGCTACCCACGTGGAGCATCACCACGAACGCCAGCCAGAAGGACTCCGACTGCGACTGTGCGTCCACCAGCTTGTTCCAGCCGAACAGCGTCGGGAACAGCACGGTGTGTCCGAGGCTCGAGATCGGAAACAGCTCGCTAACGCCCTGCAGCAGGCCGAGGATGATCGCCTGGAAGTAGCTGAGGGCAGAGGCGAGTGGAGTCGTCAGGAGGCTCGTCATGGCGGAAGAGCTTATTGCCTGGACCCGCGGTACGCGAAGCGGCGTGGCGGCCGGCCTGTTGGGCGCACCGGTGCCCCACTGATCCGCCCACGGCGCCGATTGACGCGCGCGGTCGTTCACTGTCGCTTCACACGATCGTTGCTGACTGGTCACAAAAGCTGCGTCTTTGCAGGCAAATCTGTCTGGTATGAACGATCAGAAGACAATTGGCCAGACGCAGAGCAGCCGTGTGGACATGCACTGTCACTCCACCGCCTCGCAGGAGTCGCGCCTGGGCGTGCAGCGAGCTGCCGGCCTTCCGGAGTGCGCGACGCCCCCTGAGGAGGTCTACGCACTCGCCAAGCGGCGGGGCATGGACTTCGTGACGATCACCGACCACGACACGATCGCGGGTGTCCTCGAGATCTCCGGCCGGCGCGATGTGTTCGTCTCAGAGGAGCTGACCGCACGCTTCCGGGGCGAGCCCCAGGCCGTACACGTCCTCTGCTACGGCATCACCCCCGAGGATCACGCGTGGCTGCAGGCGCACAGCGGCGACGTCGAGTTGTGCGCCGGCTACATGCACGAGCGCGACATCACCTGCGCGCTCGCCCACCCCTACTACACGGTCGCTGCGCCCCTCACGGCCCGCCACCGGCGGCGCCTGGCGGAGCTGTTCCCGATCTGGGAGATCCGCAACGGCGCCCGCGCACCGGAGCTGAACAGCCCGGCCGCCACCTACGTGGTCACCAGGGACGCGATCGGCATCGGCGGTAGCGACGATCACGCCGGCGTGGACATCGGACGGACCTTCACCGAGGCGCCCCGGTCGCGCACGCCGGCGGAGTTCCTCAGCCACCTTCGCGCCGGAGAGGTGCTCGCTCGCGGCGCCCAGGGCAGCGCGGCCAAGTGGGCGCATGCCGCAATCGCACTGGCGCTTCGCTCGCTGGGCCTGGACACCAGAGGTGCGCCGTCGTCGAGCCCCGACCCGCTGCGGGTCCTGGCGATGATGCGGCGCCTGCTCAGCCAGGCCGACGCCCGTCACGGCGCCGGCGGCGGGGAGCTGTCGCCCGCGGATGCGCGTTGTCTGTTGCGAGCGTGGCTGAGTGCGGTCGAGCTGGACCATCTCGACGAGCGCGGGCTGCTCGAGATGATGCAGGACGAGAGCTTCAGCCACGCCGGCCTCTACCGTCGGGCCTGTCGCGTGCACGAGCGCAAGTTGCGCGGCGCTGTCGGCGTGGCGCTCGGAGCCGCCACGGGCGGGGACGATCTGCTGAGCGCCGCCGAGGGGATCTTCGAAGCGAGCATCGCCGCGATCCCCTACGCCCCCGCGACTGCCTTCCTCGCCAGCGAGCAGGCCAAGCTGGCGGCGATTCCCTACTCGGCGGGCCGCTTCGGGTGGGCCGCGCCGGCCGAGCGTCGCCGCCGCGACGGCGAGACGCCGCGGGTGGCGATCATGGTCGACGGCATCGGCTCCACACACGGTGTCACGCGCACGATCGCCGAGATCCGCCAGCGCGGCGTTCCCGGCTTCGAGATCGAGGTGATCGGCACCGACCCCGAGGTCGACCGGCGCCTCTCGGCGGTGGCCGAGATCGACGTGCCGTTCTATCCCGACCTGCGCATCGGAATCCCCAGCTTGCCCGCTGCGGTGCAGACGCTCGCGGATGGGCGCTTCGACGCGGTGCAGGTGTGCTCGCCCGGTCCGGTGGGCGCCTCCGGGGCGCTGCTCGCGCGTGCGCTCGGACTGCCCCTGGTGGGCAGCTACCACACCGAGCTGACCGCCTATGCGGGGCTGCGCTCGGGCGATGAGCGGGTCGCGGGCGCGATGGCGGTGGCGGTGAGCGCCTTCTACGGCGCCTGTGACGTGGTTCTCTCCCCCAGCCCGGCCGCCGACCGGGCGTTGGGCGGCATCGCCGTCGAGAGCGCGCGGATCATGCGCTGGGATCGCGGCGTGGACACCGCGCGCTTCGACCCGGCTCTGCGCAGCGAGCGCAGCGACCTCGACGCGATCAACGTCCTGTACTCCGGGCGCATCACACGCGAGAAGGGCGTGGAGCTGCTCGCCGATAGCTTCCTGCTCGCTTTGGAGCGCGAGCCGCGGCTGCAGTTGCTCGTCGCGGGCGGCGGTCCGGAGGAGCAGATCCTGCGCGAGCGCCTCGGCGCGAGCGCGACCTTTCTCGGCTGGCTCGAGGGCCCGGCGCTCGCGCGCGCCTACGCAGACGCCGACCTGTTCCTGTTCCCAAGTGCCACCGACACGTTCGGCCAGGTGATCCTCGAGGCGCAGGCCAGCGGTCTGCCTGTCGTGGCGGTCGCCGAGGGCGGCCCGCTGTCGTTGATCGAGGATCGCATCAGCGGGATGCTCTGCGATCCCGACCGCGAGTCGCTGGCGGAGGCGCTGCTGGAGCTCTCGGGCTCGCCGCTGCTGCGCGAGCGGCTTGCGCGCGCGGGCGTCGCGGCTGCAAAGGAGCGGACCTGGGAGCGAGCGCTGGAGCGCCTGGCCGACAGCTACACGCGCGTGCTCGCTTCGCCGGCGCGGGGAGCCGCACGTGCGGCCTAGCTCCCGGCCCACGATCGCGGTCGCGCTGCACGATGTTGAGCCGGCCACCTTCGAGCGCTGCGCGCTGATCCGCGACTGGCTCGACGACCACGGGATCACCCGGGTCACGCTGTTGGTGATTCCCGCACGCGACCTGCATCCACTCAACGAACGCTCCCCGGAGATGGCCAGCTGGCTGCGCGAGCGCCGCCGCGCCGGCGATTCGATCGCCCAGCACGGCTTCCAGCACGAGCACCTGAGGCGGGTGCCCTCCCGTCGGGCGCTCGCACGCATGCACGACCGCCGCGCCGCCGAGTTCGTGGGCCTGGACCCCGGTGAGACCAGACGCGCCGTGGAGGCCGGCTGGCGCGTGCTCAAGCTCGCGGGCATCGAGCCGGACGGCTTCGTGGCTCCGGCCTACGCCTACACTCCGCAGCTTCGACGCGTGCTGCCGCGAAGGTTCCGTTGGTGGGCTGGGCTGCTGCGCCTGCACTCGACCCGCAACGAGCAGCGCGAGCCGGTCCTGCGACGGATATCTCCGGCCTGGAGCGCCGGCGGCGATCACGTGCTTCAACGTCTCCTCTCGCCCGCCGCGATCCGGGCCGGCAGCCTGCTGAGCGGGCAATCCATGCGCCTCGACCTGCACCCGGGTGACTTCGATCACCCGCGTCACACGCTGGCGCTGCAGTGGGTGCTCGCCCGTGCCTCCCAGCGGCGCGAGCCCGTCACCTACGAGCAGATCCTGACCGGCGTCTCCTAGCCCCCGCGCGGCATCGCAAGGGCTTGACACGGACGAACGTCCGCGACGCTCGCACGAAGTAATGCAGTACTCAAGCAGCGCCGATCAGGGGAGCGCACCACGTCAGGTCTCTCCCACAGATGCCGCGAGCGCTCTCCTCCATTCACTCTCTGCTTCGCTCCCGTTCGCGCTCGGCGTCCGCCGGCGCGAAGTTCGCCGCGGCGCTCACGCTGCTGGCGCTCGGGGCGACGACGACGCCGGCGAGCGCCCGCACACATTCCAGCTCCCGCCGCCACAGCGTCGTCGCCTGCTCCAAGGGCGCCACGCGCAAGGCCAGCATCCGCGAATGCGCTGCGCAGCGCTTGGCCCGGCGCGGGCGTCGCACCTCGCCGCAGGCTCCCGCACCGCCGGCCACACCGGTGCAGGTCCTCCTGCCGGCCGGCACCGCAGCGGGCAGAGCGCCGGCGGAAACGTCCGCAAGATCCCCACGCAAAACGCCGTCCGGCGGCGGTGGCACGAGGGAAACGAAAGTGACGAGCGGCAGGCCCACCGAACTTCCCGGCGAAAGCGGTGAAACGCTCACCGATCCGATCGACTCGCGCTTCCTCACCGAGCTTCCTTTCAGCGCGCGCTCGTTCTGGATCCAACCGTGGCGGGCATATCTGGACACCTGGCCGGCGTCGCGGCTCCTGGAAGCCGTGGGGGTGGACTTCCCGATCAACGCAGCCCTGGCCGAAGACGACGCGCAACTGCTGCAGGACAGCGGCTACAAGCTCGCACGCATGGGCATCAGCTGGCACGCGATCTCCTACAGCGACCCGACCTCCTTCTCAGCCAACCACCTCGGCAACATCGTCACGCGCCTGACTGCGCTTCACAAGCACGGGCTGCGGCCGCTGATCGTGCTCGACGCCAACAGCGGCGCGCCCGCCCCGCTCGAGCACGTCACGCTGGAAACGCTCGAAGCGGCACCCGCGGGTGCGCAGACGGTCAAGCTCAGCGAAACGAGCGCAGCCCTGGTGGTGCCGGGCAAGACCGGCTTCAACCATTTCGCCTTCGGCGGCGATCCCGATGTTCTCATCTCCGCGGTCTCGGCCAACGGCGTGGCGACCCTCTCACGGCCCCTGGCGCAGGCGCTACCCGCGGGATCCTACGGAGGCACCACGCTGCGCTTCGCGCCCTTCGAGGCGCCGCTGCTGGCCAGCGGCGCTCCCAACCCGGCCTTCCAGGAAACGCTCAACGGCTGGTTGGACTATGTCGCTGCGGTCGGTCGCGTGGCCTCGAGCGTGGTGGGACCCGGGGGCTATGACATCGAGGTCTGGAACGAGCTGACGTTCGGCTCGCAGTTCCTCAACGCCGAACACTATTACAGCAACTCCACGCCCACGGGCTCCCAGGCGCTCACTGCTGAAAGCACTGAAAGCGATATCGACGCCGAAGGCGAAAGCGACGGCGAAACCGAAGCTGAAGCCGAAGCTGAAAAAGACAGCCTCGCGGCGCCGGCTGAAGCCGAACGCGAAACCGAAACCGGCAGTGAAAGTGAAATTGAAGCGGAATCTGGCTCCACGAAGGCCGCCGTGAGCGCCGCGGCGCGGGCGCCGGTCGTGCACGCGCAGGCAACGGCTCCGAAAAAGCTCGTCAACAGGGCAATCCGTAAAGCGCTACTTGCAGAAACGGTCAGCTACATCCGCAATCCGGCCAACGGGTTCTCACCTGAAGTCGGCATCAGCGACGGCTTTGCCAGCCAGACCCCGTTCATCTCGGGAGGCAACACCCCGGTCGGCCTGACCGCGCTAAGCAAACATCCCTACACGACGGTGAAAGACTTTCCTGGCGTCTTCAACTTCAACGCCGGCCGCGAGGTCAACGCCCTGGGTGCCTCCGACGCGTCGTCGAGCGCAAAGCACGCGCCACCGCTGTTCATCCCCACCTATCAGTCTCTGTTCCCCGAGTTCTGGCTGACCGGCACAGCCACCGAGACGCTGATCCGCGACATCGCCCCCTTCAGCACGCCGATATACGGCAACCCCCACGGCCGTGAAGTCGGCCCTCCCGGCGGTCCCCCGGTACAGAAGTGGATAACGGAGTTCGACATGCGCCCGCACGGCACGGTGAGCGGCCCGGACGGAATCACGCCCGCCTCAGGGCCCTCCGCAGCGCTGACGAGCGCCGACAAGGAACACTTCCAGGCAAAGGTCATGATGCGCAGCTTCGTTTCCAATGTGAGCAAGGGGGTCAACCGCGAGTACGGCGGCGATCTCGGCATCAGCGAAGCGTTCACAACCGCGGCCGAACAGCATCCGGGCACCTATCCCGGCGACGCTGCCGGCGGTGAAACGATGACCGCCGTGCACAGGCTGCTGGGTCAGTTCCAGGGGCCGACACTCACCGGGCCGGTGCGCCAGCTGGCGCTGGACTCGATCGCCCAGGTCGGCAACCACGCGCAGTTCGCCGGTGACGGCAGCTCCGCGCACCCGTCGCTGTACGACCGCGATGTGCTCGCCGTGTTCCCCTTCCAGGCCTCCCCCACCCGCTTCGTGATACCGGTCTACGTGATGACCCGCAACCTGCTCACGCTCTACCAACCGAGCGCCGCGCCGAGCGATGTCCGTCGCTTCGACCTGCCCGATGAGACCTTTGACATCACGCTGGCCAACCTGCCGGAAAGCCAGAGCGCACCGAGGGTCAGCGCATACGATCCGCTGCTGAACAGCTCGACCCCGGCGAAGCTCGTTTCGCGCACGGGCGCGAATGCGGTGTTCGAAGTCGCCGCAACCGACTATCCGCGCATGCTCAGCATCGAATACGCAGGCGCCTGAGCGGCGCTCAGCGCTGGCGTGTGGCGGTGAACATGGCGGCTTCCAGGGGCTTGACCGTAGGTAGCGCCGCATAGCCGAGATGCTTCACCCCGAAGAAGTCCTCGAAGCTCTGAAGCAGCGAGAAGTCGTTGTACGGTTCCTGGCTCGTGACCCCTCCCTTGAGGTAGGGCGAGAGCAACAGCGCCCCCACCGAGCCGCCACCGCGCGGCGAGAGCCCGGCGGCGGCGCTCGGCGCGAGGTTGGGGAAGCTCGGCTGTCCGCAACACGCACTCGAATCGGCCAATTCGCCGCTGGAAGGGGCCTGATCGACGGTGATCACGATCAGGCCGTTCTGCTTGTAGGCCCTGGAGCGGATTATCTCTGGCACGACCTGCTCGAGGAACGCGTCGGCCGGCAGTAGCCCGGCGGGCGCGCCGGTCGTGCACGGCGTGGGGTTGCCGTCATCGCAGCGGTCGGGAGCTATGTAGAGGAGGTTCGGTGTCCGTGCTGGCGAGCGAAGGTCGGCCTGTAGCGCGCCCAGGCCGACGTCCTCTGCGGGGCACTTGGGCGAGTCGACGATCGAGTGGAAGTACACGAACGGGTTGCGGAACGTCGCGTAGGGGCCGCTGCCGGCGGCCTGGTTGGCGCTCGGGTCGTTCTGGCCCGCAAGCGGGTGCGCACACGCGCCCGCGCCTTCGCCGTTGCCCTGAACGTAGGCCTTCCACGTGAGGTGCTTGGCGGCGAGCTCGCCGGGGAGCGTCTGCGTGGCGCGCGGATAGACGCAGCCCGCCCCCAGTATCTGTTCGGCCGCGCCGACCCCGCTCGGCACCACATCGGCGTAGGTCGGGCAGTTGGCCGCTGTCTGCGGCGTGGGCCCCTGGCCGCTGATCAGCGCGATCTCGTTCGCCAGCTCCTCGTGGGCAACGGCGTCATAGCGCACGAGCAGGGTTCCGCGCCGCTCGAGCGTGCCCGCCAGGTAGTGCGCCGGTGAGACCGGGCCGAACGCGGCCGCATACGGCTGATCGGAGAGCATGATCACGAACACGTGCTTGATCGGCGGTAGCTTCGTCGCCGGTCCCGCGCCCGTGCCTTCGCCCGACGGCCGCGATTTGCCCTGGGGCGATCCCGCGGCGGGCTGCGTCGCTGGCCTGGTGGCGCGCGGGGCGCTCGTCGCGGTCTTGGTGGCTTCGCTCGGTGCTTCGGGAGTGGGCGTCGATTCGCTTGCCGGCGTTTCGGCTTCGCCGGCGCTCGGCGGCGAAGCTTCGCCGGTCGAGGTCGCGGTCGAGGTCGGCGCGGTGGCCGTGGGCGCCAGAACGACGTCCAGCCGGCGAGCGGAGGCGGCGAGCGCGTCCTTCGGCGGTGAGCCCACCGTGGCCCCCATCAGCAGGCCGAAGCCCAGGAACACGATCGCCAGCAGCGCCCAGACCTTGGCGGGCGGGAGCGGGAGCGCTCGCCTGGGGGCACGCGAGGGCGCGGCTGCGCTCGCCGGTGTGGCGAGCAGCGGCGCCCGAGGGAGATGCGGCGCTTGGAGCTGAGGCGGCGCCTGGCGCGGGCCCTGGCGAACTGCGCGGCGCTTGAGCTCTTCGAGCAGCGTGCCGGGCGCTCCCGCACGCTCACCGCAAACCAGGCAGTAGCTCTGCGCGGCGTCCAGCGGCGAGCCGCACTCAGCGCACGATCGAGGCGCTCGGGCGCTCATCCTCCTCGCCGCTCACTCGCCCGGGCTCGAAGAGGATCCTGCGCCCCCCTGCGGTGCGAGCAGCGCGTCCATCACCGCCGTGGTCTGATCCTCGGCTGCGCCGCTGGGCAGGCGCTGCATCAGCGCCGTTCCGCACTGCCAGCAGAACACCGCCCCGCGACTGTGGGGAGCTCCACACTGCGGGCAACTGCCCGCAGTGCCGTCGTGCTCCATGCGCAGCAGCCGCTCGACCTCGGCCAGCTCGGCGTCGCGTTCCTGCAGGACCGCGGCGCGGCGCACCAGCACGTCGAGACGAAAGTGGTCGCGAATGGCCATCTCGTAGGCGAGACCGCCGAGATCCCAGTGCAGTTCGGTGACCTCCTCTGCCAGCCGGTCGCGCCGGCGACCCAGCTCCGAGCGCGCAGCCGGCAACGTCGCCGGGGCCGGGGCCGGGGCCGCGAGCACGGGTGCAGCCGCAGGTGTGGGTAGCGCCTGCGATCGCGCTGGCGCCGCCATCGCGGCGGGCTCGCTGTGGCTGTCGTTTCGCAGAATGCCCATCGCTCAGCCCGTCGAGACCACGTTGGGCAGCGCCTTGGACTTTTCCTCGTAGTTCTTGCCCTTCGTGTTCTTGAGCGTTTCCAGGACCGTGGGCGGGGCCGGTTTGCTCTCGCTCGATCCGGCGCCGGTGGAGCTGGAGGAGCCCGAGGAGGCCGCCGGGCTGCCGGCGCCGGCGCTGCTTGCGACCCTCAGCACCTTGGCGCCGGGAAAGCTCTTCTTCAGCGATGCGAGTGTCTTTTCGGCTTCGCCCTTCTTGTGCGCCACACCGGAGTAGATCACGTAGCTCCCCGGACTCAGACTGGCGAATTCTTCGGACTTCAGCGCGCCCACCGACTTCGCGCCCTTCGCGCCGGCCGCTGCCTTGGCGGCTTCGACGGCGCTGAGCGCGGTGCCCGCCACGGGCAGCATCTGCAGTTGCACCGTGTAGCCACCCGTGCCAGCAGGCCAGTCGCTCACGAACGATGCCTGCGAGACGGGCGCCCCCGCCGCCGCGCCGCTCGTAGAGCTGGGCGCCTGCGCGACGCTGATCACCTGCGCTGGGCCTGCGCTCTGCTTGCTCGTGCCGGAGCGTCCGATCAGCACGCCGACACCCATCGCCAGCAACAGCACGCCGACGCCCGCGATCACGAGCAGCGTGTTGCCGCGCTGTGCCACGCCCGGCTCAGCTGCGGGCGGACCGCCGGCACCGGCCGGAGCGAGCGCCGTCGCGGGCAGCGGCTCACGCGCGCCCCCGGAGCCGGGCATGGACCCGAGCAGTAGCTCGCTGTGCGCCAGGTGCCGCTCGCCGCACTCCAGGCAGTAGCGCTGATCGGCAGCCAGCGGCGCCTGGCAGCGCGCGCAGCGCGTACCCGCAGCGAGAGCGGACGACGTTGAGCCGGCGATCGATTCGGTGGACAGCGTGACCTACCTTCGGTGTCTGGGCCCCGAGGAGAGAGGCCGCGGCCGGACGCGGCGCCTGGGCGCGGTTGGATCCTCGACATCCTCGCCGCGCCCAGCGGACGCGGCGTGATCATCCTGTGAAGGCGCTTCGCCGCCGTTCTGTGCGGGCGGGAACCGGCCACGCGAGCGCCGGGACCGTTGCGCGGGCGTCCTCGGCGCGCTCGTTGCGCTCGTTGCTTCGGTTAGGCTGAGCGAGGCTCGCAGTCAACCGTACGCCAACCAGAACCGCTCTGCAGCTCACCGAATCGATCCCAACAGCACCGTGTTTGAGATACAGCGGCGCGTGCGGCTGAACCGTTCTCGCACTCGAGCAAACCTACAGAGGGAGCACACCGGCATGACGAGATCGACGATCGCCAAGCGCGTGGCGCCGGGGCTCGCCGTTCTGGGCTGTGTGACAGCGCTCACACCGCTTGCCTCCCAGGCCGCCAAGAAGGGCGAAAAGCCGGTCGCCGTCACCGGAACGGTCACGCACGTGCGCGGAACCTCGGCCGAGCTCGACGGCACGGTCGTGCCCGGGGCGCAGACAACTAGCTACTACTTCAAGTACGGGCCCACGATCGCCTACGGGCTGCAGACGATTCCCGCCACCCTGCCGGCGGGCAAAACCACTGTCAAGGTCGGTCAGACCGTCGCCGGGTTCCTGGTCGGGTATCACTACCGGCTGGTGGCCACGAGCTCGATCGGGACCGCCGAAGGCAGGGATCGGGCGTTCACCACGACGGCGCTCAAATCGAAGATCACCCTGGTCAAGCCGACCGTGCCCACAGTGTTCGGACGGACCCTCGCCATCTCCGGCACGCTAGTCGGGCCCGGCAACGCCAATCGCAGGATCGAGCTGCAGTCCAGCGCGTACCCCTATCTACTGCCGTTCGCCGCAGTTGGCGTGCCGAGCGTCTCCAACGCCGCTGGGGCGTTCAGCTTCCGCGTCGCGGGGCTCACGACGAACACGCAGTTCCGCGTCGCCACGCTCGATCCTCGCCCGCTCTACAGCCCGGTGATCACAGAGCAGATCGCTGTTCGCGTGACGCTGAAGGTGCGCACGTCCAGTCGGCCCGGCCTCGTGCGCCTGTATGGGACGGTCACACCGGCCAAGCTCCACGCCCAGGTCTTCTTCCAGCTGCAGGGCACGACACGGCCCCACGGAGACTCCGAACAGACGACCAAGTTCACCAACAAGTTCAGCACTCGGACGCTGTCGGCCACCAAAGCGATGTCGCGCTTCAGCTCGATCGTGAGCGTCCGCAGCGGCGGGCGCTACCGCGCCTACGTCCAGCTCGGCAAGGGACCGCTCGCGTCCGGGTCGAGCACGACCGTGATCCTGCACTCCGCCCCCGCCGCCACGAAGCACTAAAGAGAGCCATCCCGGCGTCTCGCGCGCGGAGACGGCGAGCGCGAGCGCGGGTCGAAGTCGAGGGTCTCTGAGCCGGCTAGCTGCGGGCCGGCTCGAGCCAGAGGGCTGTCAGGGTCTGTCGGCGAGCAGCCCGCGCGCCACGAGCAGGTCGATTACGTGCTCGACCTCCTGCTCCACCGTTTCCTCGTGACTACCGAGCACGAGGTCTGGTTCGGCCGGCGCCTCGTAGGGTGCGCCGACGCCGGTCAGGCCGGCCAGCTCGCCTGAGCGCGCCCGCGCGTACAGGCCCTTGGGATCACGCTGCTCGCACAGCTCGAGCGACGCGTCGACGAAGATCTCGAGGAAGCCCAGCTCGCTCTGTGCGTGCAGGGCCGCCGCCGCCTGACGGTCGGCGGCATAGGGACTGACCAGGCTGACCAGCGCGATCGTGCCGGACTCCGCGAGCAGGCTCGCCACGTGCGCGGTACGCCGCACGTTCTCCCGTCGGGCGTCCTCGTCGAAGCCGAGATCGCCGTTGAGACCGTGGCGCAGGTTGTCGCCGTCGAGCAGGAACGCCGGTTGGCCCCCCTGGATGAGCCGCTCCTCCACGGCCGCTGCCACCGTCGACTTCCCGGCCCCCGGCAGTCCCGTGAACCACAGCGTGGCGCCGGAGTGCCCAAGCGTGCTCCAGCGCCGCTCGCGTGTCATCCGCGACCCCTGCCATCTGACGTTGGGGCTGCGCTCGGTCTTTGACTCAGGCTCTGCTACGTCCTCGACCTCTGTGTCGAGGATCACGCCGGCGGCCACCGTTTCGTTGGTGGCTTCGTCGATCACGATCAAACTGCCGGTGACGCGGTTGCGCCGGTAGGAGTCGAACACGAGTGGGCTGCTGAGGCGCATGTGCACGCGCGCGAGGTCGTTCAGCTCGAGGGCGCTGACCTCGTCGTCGCGGCGCAGGGTCTCCACGTCGATGCGGTAGCGGACATCGACCCCGGCGACCATCGCTGTGCGCGTCGTGTGCTTGACCAGATAGCGCCGGCGCGGATCGAGCGGGTGCTCGGACATCCAGCAGACGAGGCACTCGAAGCTCGTCGAGACGGTCGGCTGGTTCTGCTTGCGAACGATCGTGGAACCGCGCCCGACGTCGATGTCGTCGCTGAGGCGCAGTGCGACCGACATCGGCGGGAACGCCTCATCGGCCGGCCCGTCGAAGGTGTCGATGCCGGCGATCGTGGAGTGCTGGCCGCTGGGGAGCACGACGACGTCGTCACCCGGGCGCATCACGCCGCCGGCGACCTGGCCGGCGTAGGCGCGATAGTCGGCGAGGCTGCTCGCGGGCGGGCGGATGACCCATTGCACCGGAAAGCGCACGTCGATCAGGTTCCGATCCGATGCGATGTGCACGTGCTCGAGGTGGTAGAGCAGCGGCGGCCCCTGATACCAGGGCATCGCCTCGGAGCGATCGACCACGTTGTCGCCAAGCAGAGCCGAGATCGGGATGAAGGTGACGTCGGGCATCTCCAGGCGCGCGCCGAACGTGTCGAAGTCCTCGACGATCTCGTCGAAGACCTCCTCGTCGAAGTCGACGAGGTCCATCTTGTTGACACACACCACCACATGCGGGATGCCGAGCAGCGAGCTGATGAATGCGTGGCGCTTGGACTGCGCGATCACGCCCTTGCGCGCGTCGATCAGGACGATCGCGAGGTCGGCCGTGGAGGCACCGGTGACCATGTTGCGGGTGTACTGCTCGTGGCCGGGGGTATCGGCGATGATGAACCGGCGCTGAGCCGTGGCGAAGTATCGGTAGGCGACGTCGATCGTGATCCCCTGCTCGCGCTCTGCGCGCAGGCCGTCGGTCAGCAGCGACAGGTCGAGGAAGTCGTGTCCCATGCGCTGACTGGTCTGCTCCACATGGGCCAGCTGATCGCTCAGCACCTGCTTGGAGTCGTACAGGAGCCTGCCGATAAGCGTGCTCTTGCCGTCGTCCACCGAGCCGGCCGTGGCGAAGCGCAGCAGATCGGCTGGCCGCTCGCTGAGCTTCCTGAACGCCTCTGTGGCGCTTGCCCCCGCAAGCGCCACAGCGCCCTCCGCGGCGTGCGGCCCGTTGCCGTTGCTCGAGCGATCCGAAGGGGTTGACATCAGAAGTAGCCCTGCCGCTTGCGATCCTCCATCGCCGCCTCACTTGCGCGGTCATCGGCACGTGTCTGTCCCCGCTCGGTGATCTCGGTGGCAGCGATCTCGGCCACGACCGCCTCGAGCGTGAGCGCATCGGATTCGACGGCTCCCGTACAGCTCATGTCACCGACTGTCCGGTAGCGCACGCTCGCCATGAAGGGCTGCTCCCCTTCCATCAGTTCAACGAATGGGCTGACAGCGTAGAGCATCCCGTCGCGCGCGAAGACCTCGCGATCGTGGGCGAAATAGATCGAGGGCACCTCGAGTTGCTCCTCGAAGATGTACTGCCAGACATCCAGCTCGGTCCAGTTGGAGATCGGAAAGACGCGCGCCTGCTCACCCTTGCGCAGGCGCCCGTTGAAGAGGCTCCACAACTCCGGACGCTGACGCTGGGGCTCCCACTGGCCGAACTCGTCGCGGAAGGAGAGAATCCGCTCCTTCGCCCGCGCGCGCTCCTCGTCGCGGCGCGCGCCGCCGAAGGCCGCGTCGAAACCGTGCTCTGCGATCGCGTCGAGCAGCGTCACCGTCTGCAGCGAGTTGCGCGAGGAGCGCGGACCCGTCTCCTCGACGACCCTGCCGGCACGAATCGAATCCTCGACCGAAGCCACGATCAGCCGCTCGCCCAGCTCGGACACGCGGCGGTCGCGATACTCGATCGCCTCGGGAAAGTTGTGGCCAGTGTCCACGTGCATCAACGGGAACGGGAACGGCGCCGGGCGAAACGCCTTCTCGGCCAGGCGCAGCAGCACGATCGAATCCTTGCCGCCGCTGAACAGCAGCACCGGACGCTCGAACTCGGCGACGACCTCGCGCATGACCTGGATCGCCTCGGACTCGAGGGTGCGCAAATGGGTTAGGTGGTATGTGGCGGGCATCCGTGCGGTGGCGAGTCGAGAACGATCAGACCTGTGGACCACGCCCAGCTTAGGGTGCTCGACAGAGGGTTGTCAAGATCGCCACAGTCTGGTAACGAGCCGCTTCGGCTGTACACGAGATGCTCAGATTCGTGAACGTCGAGGACGACGCGCCGATCGCGATTACCTCGATCGTGACCTGATTACACTCTGGGGCTATGGCGACGTCGACCGAGCAGGCCCCGGAACGTCGCGGATTTGACAGCAGGGCGCCAGACTTCTTCATCGTCGGGCATCCCAAGTGCGGCACCACCGCGCTGTACGAGATGCTCAGAGCCCATCCTCAGATCTTCATGCCGGAGCTCAAGGAGACGCGCTTCTTCGCTCGTGAGCTGCATCCGCGCTCGAACCAAACCGAGCTGCCGGACACACTCGAGGATTACCTCTCGCTGTTCGACGCGGCGGCGCCCGGACAGCGAAGCGGCGAGGCTTCGCCTTCATATCTGAGGTCCCAGCTCGCGGCCGGTCGTATCGCCGAGCTGCGCCCAGACGCGCGCATCATCGCGATCTTTCGCGAGCCCGCGAGCTTCCTGCGCTCACTGCACATGGAGCTCCTGCGCGACCACGTGGAGAGCGAGAGCGACCTAGGCAAGGCGATCGCGCTCGAGCCCGCGCGCCGCCAGGAGGCCGCGCGGCGCCTCGCACCCGGACTGATCTACTCCGACTACGTGCGCTACGTCGAGCAGATCAGCCGCTATCACGCGGTCTTCGACCCCGCCCAGGTGCTCGTTCTGATCTATGAGGACTTCCGCGCCGACAACGCGGCAACGCTACGCAAGGTGCTGCGGTTCCTCGGAGTCGAGGAGATCTCGCCGCTGCGCCAGACCGAGGCGAACCCGACCGTCCGCGTTCGCTCCCCGCGCCTGTACGCGGGCGTGCGCGCGCTCTATCTCGGAGAGGGCCCGCTCGCGCGACCGTTGAAGGCGGCGATCAAGGCATCCACGCCGAGGCGGCTGCGCCGAGGCGGCCTCGATGCCGTCCGGCGCAATCTGCTCTACGGCGAGCCCCAGCCACTGGATCAACGGCTCACGATCGAGCTGCGCCGGCGCTTCGAGGGGGAGGTGCTCGCGCTGGGCGAGTATCTCGACCGCGATCTCGTCAACCTGTGGGGCTATGACCGCGTCAACTGAGGTCTCGCCGGTAGCTCGCCCGCCGACGCCGCGAGTACCTGACTTCTTCATCGTCGGCAACCCCAAGAGCGGGACCACCGCCCTCTACGAGATGTTGCGTGGGCATCCGCAGATCTACCTACCGGAGCTGAAGGAGCCGTGGTTCTTCGCCACCGACATGCGTCCTCGCTTCCAGCCGCCGAGATCGGCGCCGCCGTTCGAGACGCTCGAGCAATACGCGGCCCTGTTCGACGACGCCGGGGCGCAACAGCGGGTGGGCGAGGCGTCTTCGGCCTACCTGTGGTCGACCACCGCCGCCCAACGGATCGGCGAGCTGCGACCCGACGCACGCATCATCGCCATCCTGCGCGAGCCGGCGAGCTTCCTGCGCTCGCTTCACCTCCAGCTGCTGCGCACCCATGTCGAGTCCAAGAAGGACCTCCGCACGGCGATCTCACTGGAGCAGGCACGCAGCGAAGGCAAGCAGATCCCACGCCGCTCCCATCGTCCCCAGTTGCTGATGTACTCGCGCCACGTCCGTTACGTCGAGCAGCTCAAGCGCTATCACGCGGTCTTTCCCCCACAGCAGGTGCTGATCCTGATCTACGACGACTTCCGTCGTGACAACACGGCGACCGTGAGCCGGGTGCGCCGGTTCCTGGACGTCGATGACGAGCTACCCGTGAACGTCGTCGATGCGAACTCCACGACCATCAGCATGCGCTCCCAGCAGGCCGACGAACTGCTCAACGTGATCTCGGTCGGCCGCGGACCGGTCTCACGCGCGCTGAAGGCGGCTGTGAAGACGCTCACGCCCAAGGACCTGCGCACGAAGGCGATGCAGGCGACCCAGCGCCACGTCGTCATGGGCGCTCCTCCCCCGCCCGACGAGGAGCTCATGCTCGAGCTGCGTCGGCGCTTCAAGGGGGAGGTGGAGGCTTTGAGCGAGTATCTCGATCGTGATCTCGTGAGCCTCTGGGGCTATGAGCACATCGGCTGAGGCGCGAGCGTCGCAGAGCCCGCCTGACGGTCCGCTCGGCCCAGCATGGCGCCAGCGCGCAGCGCGCACTCAGCTGGCGGGGCTGCCGGACGGGAAGGTGCTCGTTTCGTGCTCGGCGCCGCTCGGCACCGGCGGCCTCGGCAGGCACCTGCAGGAGATCCTCGACGCACTCGAGCGCGGGCAACGCTCGACGCACTCGATCAACGCATCGACACGCGCGTCCCTGTCCCGATCGACGCCGCAACACCCACGCCACGTGCTCGGTCTCCCCTACCTGGCAAACGCGCTGTCCGCCCTGCCGCTGCAGCCGCCGCTGGCTCCGGCGCTGCGGACGCGGGCATTCATGGCCGAGTTCGACGCCTATGCGGCCGAGCACCTGTCGCGCGCCGATCATCTGATCGCCTTCAACGGCCAGGCCCTGACCCAGCTGGCGGCGGCCCGTCGAGCGGGATATGAGTCGACGTCGCTCGTTTCGGCGAACTCGCACATCGAGCACCTCGCCCGCCAGCACGCGCTCGCTCACCGCCAGTACCCGCTCGAGGGGTCCTGGAGCACGCACCTGGTCAAGCGCAACCTCGCCGAGTACGCCCAGGTCGAGCGCATCTATGTGTCCTCCCGCTACGTGCGCGAGTCGTTCCTGCGGGCCGGCTTCGCCGAGGAGCGCCTGGTCGACTTTCCGTTGACGCCCGACCCGCGCTACAGCCCGCGGGAGAGGGTGCAGCCGCAGCGATTCGACGTGGTCTATGTGGGAAGCCTCGCGGTACACAAGGGCGTGCCACTGTTGATCGACGCGTTTCGCCGGCTCGAGCACGCCGAGCTGAGGCTCGTGCTCGTCGGGGGCTGGGGCACGCGCGGCATGCGCCGCTTCGTCCAGAGCGCGTGCGCCGCCGATCGCCGCATCAGCGTCTCCCCCGGCGATCCGCTGCCCCACCTGCGCGCCGCCAGCCTGTGCGTGCACCCCGCCTACGAGGACGGCTTCGCCTATGCACCCGCCGAGGCGCTCGCCTGCGGCGTCCCGGTGATCGTCAGCCAGGACACCGGGATGAAGGAGCTGATCGACTCCCCGCGCAGCGGGCTGATCCTACCGACAGGCGACGTGCAGGCGCTCACCGAGGCGATCGACGGCGCCTACCGCGGCGAGCTGCTCGCGCGTTGAGCGCCGCGCGCGATAGCTGCGCGCAGGACCGCCTCGAACTCGACCGCGCGGGTCTCATACGAGAGCTGCCCGCGCAGCTCCTCACGATCGAAGCTGCGTGGCTCTCCCGCGAACTTGGCGCCGGCCAGCTCGGCGATCACCGCTGCCATACCCGCCTGGTCGTCGGGCGCCACGAGCCACACCCCGGGCTTGCCCAGCAGGTAGTCCCAGTTCTCGCCCTGCGGCACCGCCGCGAGGATCGGGCGGTCGCTCGTCAGATACTCATAGGTCTTTGCCGAGATTCGCCCGCCGCGCGAGCCGTCCACTCGCCTGGGCAGCGTGAGGAACAACAGGTCCGCCCGCGCGAGCATGGCGGCGACCTGCTCGTGGGGAACGGGATCGAGAACCTTCACGACGCTCGCCACGCCGGCGCCGGCCAGCGCCCGCGCGACTACGTCGGCCGGGTAGGGGTTGCCGAGAACGGTCAGCCCCAGGCGCCCCGTCCAGTCGGGGTGCGCTGCGAGCAGCTCGAGCAGCGCGCGCCCGATCACCGCCGGCGAGGATGTGCGTTGATCGAGGATCGCGCGCTCGTGGCGCCCGAGGCGAGTCCAGGCGGCGAACAGGCGGCGGGCCGGCGACGGGGGGGCGTCCTCTTCGATCAGGCTCCACCACCCCGACATCGCGCCCACGTAGGCGACCTCGAAGTCCTCACCCGCCGCGGGCGGCGTGCGAGCCTCGACGCGGTCGGCTCCGTAGCGCACGAGCCCTAGCTTGGCGCGGTCGGCCTCGCCCGTGCGCGAACGCACCAGCTCGAGGTTGGTCTCTGACACGTAGACGACCGCGTCGGCCCGTCTGATATAGAGATCCTCGAGTGCCTGCGCGAGACGGAAGTGAAGGCGTGTGGGGAAGTACGGGTGCATGTCGGTGCAGGTTGGCGAGTCGTCGAGGTTGAGGATCAGCGGCAGGCCGTGGATGCGACTGAGGACGAGGCCCGCCAGCCCGCTCGAGTAGGGCATCATGAAAACCACGATCGCCTGTGGCGCCGTCTGCTTGATCAGGCGCCTGCCGGCGAGGATCGCCGGCAACGTCCAGAAGATCGACTCGTCGGGCCAGACCCCAAGCTCGAGCAGCTTGCTCAGCCGCAATCGCCGCAGCGAGGCGATCAGCCTGCTCGGCCGCCGGGCGCGCACGACCTCGACCCGCGCCCCCGCTCGCCGAGCGGGCCCCTGAGCCTCGCTCAGGACGGTTATCTCCCAGCGCGCGCTCAGCTTCCCGAGCAGCTTGCCCGCGCGGATGCCGGTCGGCGTGGTGTCGGGCGAGAACGATTGCGCGATGCACAGCAGCGCCGGCTTGTGCGTGTGGGAGTCGCGCCGCGGCGCGGAGGCCTCACGCAGCGGCACGGGCGATCGCGCGCTCATAGACCGCGAGCATAGTCTCCGTGTGGCGCTCGGCGTTGAAATCGCGCTCCACCCTGAGCCGTCCTGCCCGTCCCATCTCTGAGCCACGGTCGGCGCTCTCGGCGATGCGCCGGATCGCAGCTGCCCAGGCGCGCGGATCGCGCGGCGTGAGCAGGTAGCCCTCGCGTCCGTCCTCGACGATCTCCGGCGGTCCTCCGACGTTCGTGGCCAGCACCGGGACCGACAGCGCCATCGCCTCGATCAGGGCTCTGCCGAATGGCTCCTCCTCGGAAGGGAGCAGCAGGATGTCCAGCGCACGCACCAGCTCGGGAACGTCTGCGCGCTCCCCCAGCAGCGACACGCGCTCCTGCAGGCCGGCGTCTGCGATCCGCGCTCGCAGGCCGGCGAGGTAGGTCTCGTTGTCGAAGCGCGTTGCGCTCGCCAGGAACTTGGCGGAGCCGATCAGGAGCAGGTGCGCGTCGAGGCCTTCGTCGCGCAGCAGCCTGAGCGCCTCGATTGCGGTGTCCTGCCCCTTCCACGGGCTCAACTGCGCAACCACGCCGAGCAGCAGGCGCTCCGGCGGTTGCCCGAGAGCCCGGCGGGCCTCGTCACGATCGAGGCGTGCCGGGTCCCAGCGGTCGAGATCGACGGAGTTGTGAACCACCTCGATCCTCGCCCGCGGCGCCATCGCCAGCACGGCGCGTGCGGTGTAGCCCGAGTTCGCGACGATCGTCGTGGCAGTGGCCGCGATCATGCGCAACGTCGCGTTGGCGACCGGACCGGGGGGCAGGCAGTCACGCACGTGCACGACGGTGGCGGCCGGCGCCAGCCGTCCCAGGCCGAGGACGATCCCCGCGCGGATCGAGTTGGCGTGCACGACATCGGCGCCAAAACGGCGGGAGATCCGGCTCACTTGCAGCGCGCCGGCGGCCAGCTCGCCCAGCGCTCGCGGGGTGTGCAGCGGATGCAGCCTGAGGCTCCCGGCGGTGCCGAGCGTGGCTGCGGTCGGAATGCCCAGCGCCGCCACCGCGGTTTGCAGGGGGCCCGGCGGCGTCGCCACCAGCGGCTCCACCGAGCTCGGCAGCTGAGCCAGCAGGCCGAGCAGCGAGTGCTCGCCCCCACTGATCTCGGAGGTGTGGCTGACGTAGAGGATTCGCAAGGCTCTTCACTTTCCGGCAACCTGCCCGGTGGCGACGTCGAGCAGCATAGACTCAAGCGGCGCGCTGTCACCCGCCGCGGGCTGGCACCCGTCGCGCGCTCGCAAACCGCTCTCGTTTGAGCCCGCTAGACATGGAGTACTACAATCCAGGCCGCTTCGGCGAGCAGACACCGACCAAGGGGGCTATGTGGAGCGTCAAGAGCTAGAGCAGCGGATCGCCGAGTTCCCTGTGTGGCATTACAGGTTCGAGTTCGCGAACGGTGCCGCGACGCCCATCTATCGCCCCGACTATGTGAACCGTCACAAGCAGCGCCGTCACCTCTTTCTCGACCGCCTGATCGACGTTTGCGGCGGTTCACTGGAGGGCCGCTCGGTCCTCGATCTTGGCTCCAATGCGGGCTACTGGTCGCTGGCCGCGATCGAAGCGGGCGCGGACTTCGTGCTCGGCGTCGACGGGCGCCAGATGCATGTCGACCAGGCAAATCTCGTGTTCGAGGCCAATGGTGTGAATCCGGAGCGCTACCGCTTCGAGCTGGGCAACATCTTCGAGCACGCGTTCAACGGAAAGTTCGACATCGTGCTGTGCCTCGGGCTGATGTATCACATCGCAAAGCCGGTCGAGCTGTTCGAGACGATGGCTGCCACGGGCGCGCAGATCATCGTGATCGACACCGCCGTATCGCTCGCTCCATCGAGCGTGTTCAGAGTCGCGCACGAGGACAGCTTGGACAATCCGCGCAACGCGGTCGACTATCGGATCCTCCTGATTCCCAGCAGGCAAGCTGTGTTCGATCTCGCGAAGCAGTTCGGTTACGACTGTGTCGCGCTCGCGTCCAACGTCACCGATTTCACCGGAATGAACGATTACCGAACCAAGCAGAGGGCGGCGTTCCTGTGTACGAAGGGAATCTCGCTCGACGGCATCGAACAGGAAAAGAGCGACGCGCTCACCCTCGCGCGAGCGTTGCTTGAAAAGCGAGCACGGCGCGAGTGGCGTCGTGCGACGAGTGTGATCTCAAACTAGGACCGCGCGCTACCGGCGCGAGATCAGCTCGAGCAGCACAGACTCGATTCGCCCGGCGATCAACGGCCAGGAGAGCTTCTGCGCCCGGCGCTGCCCGGCCTCCCCGAGCCTGCGCGCGAGCGCTGGGTCCAACAGCAGTCGAGTGATCGCCTCAGCCACCGCGAGCGGGTCGAGCGGGTCGATCAGCAGACCGCTCTCACCGTCGCTGACCGAGTCGAGCGCGCCACCCACGTTGCCGGCCACGACCGGCTTGCCGTAGGCGCCGGCCTCGAGAAACACGATCCCGAACCCCTCCCCCGCGAAGCCGCCGGCGGGGAGGCGGCTCGGCATCGCCAGCAGATGAGTGCGGCGAAACCACGCGTTGCGCTGCTCGTCTGAGACGGCTCCGAGAAAGCGCACCGCGTCGCCCACGCCGTAGGCGCCGGCCAGCTCTTCCACGCCCGTGCGCAGCGAGCCGTCGCCGATCACGACCCACTGCACGTCCGGGACCTTCGCCCGCACCAGCGGGAGCGCGCGAACGAGGACATCGTGGCCCTTGTAGCGCTCCTCCATCCTGGCCACCGTGAGGAATGTCGGGCGGGCGTTCTCCAGCGGCGATGGATCGCTCGGGATGTCCACGCCGGGAGAGATCAGCCGGGTGCTGGCGGGCACCGCGTCGATCGCCGCGAGCAGCCCCGCCGTGTAGGAGCTGACTGCGATCACCTCGTCTGCTTCGCGCACCGCAAACGCCGCGAGCTTCGGTCTGGCGCCGATCTCTTCCGCGTGGAAGTACTGGACCGTCGGGCTGTGCTGGACTCGCCGGATCGCGGCCGCCGCGGGGCTGGTCACGCTGTGGATGCTGAGCGTGACGTCGGGACGGAAGGCGAGCGCGTCGCCGAGCGCCGCGGCGTTGAGCAGTGCGCTGCGTGCTCCGCGCGGAAGCCGTCGCGCGCCCACCCGTCGCACCGCGTAGGTGGGATTCGCGTCGTCGAAGCCGGCCGCGCCCTCCGCTCCGAGCGCGACCACCCGCGTGTCGAATGCCTGGATCTCGACGGCGAGCCGATGCGCCACCAGCTGGATCCCACCCGGCGAGGGCGGAAAGTCCGGCGTGATGATCAGCAGTCGCGGTCTACTGGTCATCGCGGCCGTAGAACCGGTCTGCCCACAACCCGAACGCCAGCAGCGGCCAGAGCTGATCGCTGTGATCGGCCGCACACGCCGTGTGCTCCCGCACGAGTTGCGCTGCCGCGTCGCGGTTGAAGTATTGCTCCTCGTAGATGACGCCATGCTCGATCTGGCGGCGCATGACGGGCTCGAGCGGCCCCCGCAACCAATCCGCCGCGGGCACCCGGAACGCCGTCTTGCGATAGCGCCCGAAACGCTGCGGGATCATGATTCCCTCGGGCAGCATCGCGCGGACCAGAGCCTTGCCGCCGCCGCCGAGATGCACGGAGGTGGCAACCGAGGCGGCGAACTCGGACAGCTCGCGGCTGAGAAAGACGGTACGAATCTCAAGCGATGCCAGCATCCCGGCGCGGTCGGTCTTGACCAGCACGTCATCCGGCAGGTAGTCGATCTGGTCGAGGTGCATCAGCCAGCGCACGACCCCATTGCCGTCGAGATCGCCGGCGCGACCGGCGAGATCGTCGAGCACGTGGCGCTCGCCGACGCCGGCGAGCCGCGGACCGTAGAGCGCCTCGCGACGGCGGCGCCGTTCGGCGGTGACCCAGTCGAGATTGCGCTCCAACAGCGGAGCGCCGTTGAGCCGAGCGGCCAGACGCGCGCCGCCGCCGCCGAGGCGTCCCGAGCCGCTGAGCATCCGCTCGAACGGGCGAGCCGCCGAGCTGGGCAGCGCCGCGTCGAGCTGCGCGGAGCGCTCCAGCCAGCGGTAACGCGGATAGCCACCGAACAGCTCGTCCGCTCCCTCTCCGCCGAGAGCCACTGTGACGCGTGGCTTCGCGAACTCCGAGAGTGCGTTCAGCGGCACCAGCGCACGGTCGGCCAGCGGTTGGTCCATGCTCGCCAGAAGTGCGGGGGTGCGCTGCGCGACTTCCTCCTGGGTGAGCGTCAGCTCGTGGTGTTCGCTATCGAGATACTCGGCCGTCCTGCGCGCCTGCACGGTCTCGTTGACAGTGCCCACGTCAAAGCCGATCGTGAACGTCTGCAGCCGCTGGGACGACTCGCGCGCGGCGGCCAGCGCAACCAGCGTCGAGTCCACGCCACCGCTCAGAAAGACGCCCACCGGCACATCGGCGACCATCCGCGTTCCTACCGACTCGTCGAACAACCGCTGGGCCTCGGCGACCAGCGGCTCGAAGCGCTCGCGGGGCGCCACGGCCCGCTCTCCCGCCGACCACCAGCGTCGCTGGCTGACCCCGGTCTCCCGCTCCCAGCTGATCAGATGCCCGGGCGGCAGCTGGCGCACTCCCCGCACGATCGTGTCGGGTCCGGGCACGTAGGCGAACACGAAGAACGCGTCGATCGCCGCCGGCTCCAGCTCGCGCAGGTAGGGGGCGACCTCCAGCAGGGCCGTCAGTTCGGAGGCGAACGTCAGCTCGCCGCCGCGCTCGTGCAAGAACATCGGCTTCTCGCCGAAACGGTCGCGCGCCACCAACAGCCGTCTCCGCTTCTGATCCCACAGCGCCAGCCCGAACATGCCCTCCAAAGCGTGCACGAAAGCATCGCCGTACTCCTCGTAGAGGTGAACGAGCACCTCGGTGTCCGAGCTGGTCGAGAAGCGATGCCCGCGGGCGCGCAGATCCTCGCGCAGTTGGCGATGGTTGTAGATCTCACCGTTGAAGGAGACCCAGACCGTTCCATCCTCGTTGCCGATCGGCTGGTGGCCACCCTCGACATCCATCACCGCCAGCCGGCGGATGCCGATGCTGACTCCGTTGGAGGCGTCGCTGTGCACACCTTCGTCATCGGGCCCGCGGTGGCGCATGGTCGCGCACATCGCGCGTACCGCGCGGCCCTCCGGATCATCGGTGCTGCCGGCAATCCCGCACATGAGCGCAAACATAGTGATCGTGTGGGCAAGCCGCTGCGCGACTCGCTCGACGTTTCGTGCTGTCAGGTCTGCTCGCTAAAGCGCGCGACGGATACCGCCGATAGGGCTTGCGAGCAGTTGCTCGTCCCTCTTCGGCCAAGGAGCTCGCACGTGCCCCAAAATCTTCGTCGGCTCGCTCTGGCGCTGCTCGGCTGCCTGCTCGCCGCCGGCCTGCTCGCACCGGCGGGCGCATCGGCTCGATCCAAGCGCGCGATCGAAGGCGGCCCCTCGGCGACGTCGGTAAGGGAAGAACGCGCCGTCCGCCGCGAAGAACGCGAAGCCCGGCGCGCCAGGCGCAGGCAGATCGCTTCGGGACAGCTCGAAGCCACGGCTCCCGGCGAAGCCGCTGCCCCCACCCCACCCACCGTCACCGAAACCACCCCTCCCGGCGAACCCCACCCGCCGGAAGAAAAGCTCCGCTCGCCGCGGCGAAACGAACGTGCGCGCATGGGCCGCGAGGGCTGCAGCGTGAGCATCGAAGCAGCCACCTCCGGGCTGATCGCCGGTGAATCGGTGACACTCCACGGCAAGCTGAGCTGCCCCGCGGGCGCCAGCGTGGCGGGCGAAGCGATCACCGTCTCCGCGCGCCGGCACGGCGCCGGCCCTTCAGCACTCGCGGACGTCGGCGCCACGAAAACCGCAGAAGATGGCTCCTATCAGCTGATCGCCCCCAGCGTGCAGGCGAACACCACGTTCATCGTGAGGACGCCGCTCGCTCTCGGTGCACGCACGATCGTGCGGGTGACTCCGATGCTGACCCTCACCGCGCGGCCGATGACGGCGCCGCTGAGCACCCGCAGCGCGAGCTCTCCCGCACGCAACGGCGTCGCGTTCAGCGGCAAGGTCAGCCCGCTGAGCACGCGCGACGTCGGCACGCGCGTGACGCTGCAACGCGAGTACGCCGGCAGCGGCGAAAAGTGGCACGCGATCGCCTTTGGGCACATCGCCGCAGATGGCAGCTTCGCCTTCGTGCACGGCTTCAGGTACCCCGGCGAAGTGAGCGTGCGAGTGGTGACGCGGCTCAACGGAGATGCGCCCACGGCTTCCGAACCGATCACCTTCGAGATCTCCCAGGCGCAGAATCCTCGCCTCACGATCCAGGCCTCTGCCGACCCCGTGGCCCCCGGCCAGCCGTTGACGATCACCGGTGTTGCCGCTGAAGGCGCAAGCAAGCCGGTCACGCTGCTGGGGCGCACCCCCGGACACGGTTTCGCGGTGCTCGCCAAAGCCAGCACCGACGAACACGGCGCCTACACCTTCGCCGTCTCGCCGTCCCAGAGCACCAGCTACCGCGTGATCGACGCCGCGGACGCCTCCACGCCCCTGTTCGAGGGGGTCAGGTACCTGCTCACGCTGGCCACCACTCCGACCTCGGCGAGCCTTCAGGCTCCGATCGAGATCACCGGCACGGTGGCCTCTGCGCCCCTCGGCCACGCCGTGTATCTCGAACGCGGCAGCGCCGCCGGCTTCGGATTCCACGTGGTCGCGAAGGGCTCGGTCGATCAGAGTGCCGGCTATTCGATCGCCTACTCCTTCCCCGCCGCGGGCAGCTACACGCTGAGGGTCCGCGTTCCCGGCGACGCAAACGCTCTCGACAGCACGAGCCCCCAGTTCTCCGTCACGGTCACGCGCACGCCGGGCGCGAGCACGGAATCCGAAGAAACCGTCGCTCCGCCCGGCCCGTAGGCCTCGCCCCGCTCCGCCCGGCCCGTAGGCCTCGCCCCGCCCGGCCCGGCCCGTAGCCCCGCGGCCACCTCAGTGCGCCGGCGGCGCGTCGTCGGGTCGCGCCAGCCAGTTGACGACCGTGGTCTCAGCGGCGAAGTCCTCGCGCGTGACCGGCCCCTGGCCCGTGACCGTGAAGAGCGTGTAGCCAAGCCCCGCGAGCAGGTCGTATGGGGCCGAGGCGGCCGCACCGTACAGTGCCGAGGCAGCAGTCACGTGCTCGAATATGACCAGCGGCTTCGCCCGCACGAGCACCGAGCGGCCCCCTTCGAGGACCTCCAGCTCGGCGCCCTCGACGTCGATCTTGATCACCGCGGGTGCCAGCTCGCCGAGCTGGGCGTCGAGCGTCGAGACCTCCACGGGGAAGTACTCGGGATCGCCCCGCTGATCGCTGATCAGCGGGCTTCGGCGCAGCCCACTCCATCCGTCGAGCGAACGGAAGTGGCAGAACTCGGCGCTCCCGGCAACGGCGCCGATGGCCATCTGGCGGCAATCGACCTGCGGAAAGCTCGCCGTGACCTGCGCGGCAAGCTCTGGGATCGGCTCGAAGGCGATGTGCCGCCCGCGCGGCGCCACGCGCACCGCCTCGCCGAGTACCTGCCCTCTGTTTGTCCCCACGTCGACATAGATCGCCTGCTCGCGCAACGCGCCGGCGAGGATCGCGGTGATCGCAATCTGCTCGTGCAGCTCCTCGCGCGCGGTCCCGTACACGGCGGCGAGCAGCTCGGGACGGTCCATCCGCCGCGCGGCCGACCCGAGTGCGCGTCTAAGCAGCGCCACGAGAACCTCCCAGCGCGACCGCCGGGCGCAGGCGCGAGAGCACGCAGCTCCACGGCAGCTGCAGCAACGCCGTCAGCAGCGAGGAGCGCGTGACCGCTGCCGTGGAGCGCTCGAGTGCGATCGTCTGTGCCCGCATCAGCCGGTTGCCCTGCAGCGGCACGCCGATCCGGAGCGCGCTCAGATCCGGGATCGCGGCTGTGGAGCCGACCATGTCGAGGATCTCGCGCAGGACGCGCTCTGGGTCTGCCAAGAACTCCTCGTGACGCACGAACAGACGCCGCGCGCGGGGCTGGCGCAGGAAGACGAGCACCGCCAGAAGCTGGGTGAGGAACAGGTTGGCGTTCATCGTCAGCGTGCGCCAGCGCCGCTCTGCGACTTCGTGGGGACTCAGCTCACGCAGGTTGGAGGCGACCACGCTCTGTGGGTCGCGCACGAGCAGGATCACGTACAGCTCGATTCCCGACAGCTTCTGCAGCTGGTGAGCACGCAGGGGAAAATGGGACGTGTCGATGACCGCACTCGATCCAGACGAGCGTCCGATCGCCTGCAAGAGAGCTTGCGCAACCCGGCGGTAGCGCCTGAGCAGGCGCAGGCGAGCCGGCCACAGGTCGATTCGCAGCGCCGCCGAGGAGCGCTCGACGCGGCGGTTGACTTCGGCGCCGAACAGTCCCTCTGCGTCGACCTCCGCGCTCACCTGCGCCCAGAAGCGCGCACGCTCGCTGCCACCCCAGAACGGCTTACCCGACTTCACCAGCCACTCCTCCACCTCTCCCGCGTAGAACGCGCCGGCGCAGTTGCCAAGCGTCACGCCGAGGATCGTGCTGCCGCTGTGCCCTGCGCCCATCACGTAGATCACCTTCAGACGCCCGCGCGCCGGCTCCTCCTCCATGGAGGTCAGTGACGAGCGCCGTGTCGGATTGCCGAGCACACCGCGGGCAGTGTAGTGGAGCCCTCCCGCAGCACGATCAGCGGCGCTCGGCGTCAGACGCGAGCTGCGGGCGATGCGTCTCGCCGCTCGCTGCGGGACACGCGCACGGCAGGCCGCAGGCGGGAAAAGCTCATCCTCCACGGCAGCTGTAGCAACGCGGTCACGCGGGAGCCCGGCGCCGGCGTGCTCGCCGGCGCGCCAAGCGAAACCAGCTCTGAGTCGATCAGACGATTTCCGTGAAATGGAGCACCCGTACGCAGGGCGCCTAGATCTGGGATCTGCGCATCGCAGTCACACCGCTGCAGGATCTGACGCAGCACCTCCTGCGGACTGGCGAGAAAGTCCTCGTGACGAATGAACAGGCGTCGATCGCGCCGGTGACGCATGAACACCCATATCGAGAGCGCATGTGTCAGCGCCATGTAGGCGTTCGCGGCCAGCAGGCCGAAGCGTCGCTCGGGAACGTCGCTTCGCCCGAGCGACGCCGCCACGCTCTGCGGATCGCGAACCAGCATCAGCAGGTAGAGATCGATGCCTGACAGCGCCTGCAGCTCACGCGCGCGCAGTGGATAATGCGAGCTGTCCACCACGTGGGTGGCGCCGGTCGCCCGGGCGATCGACAGGTAGAGCTGCTCCGACACGCTCCGATACGTGCGCCGCAAACGCCTGCGCGCAGCCCACTTGCGCGGGTCCAGGAGCGCCGATGAGCGCTCCAGGTAGGTAGATTTGCCTTCGAGCGGCGCACTCGGATCCTGCGCACCGTCGCGCACCGCGCTCCACAGCTCTGCGCCTGAGCGGTTCGCACGTGGCACCCCCGCCCGGGCGAGCCAGCGGTCCAGCTCGCCGGCGAAGAACACGTTTTCACAGTTTCCAAGCGCAACCCCCAAGATCGTGCTGCCGCTGCGACCGGCCCCCATCACGTAGAGGACCTTCGGACGTGGACTCTCTGCTGCGGCCCCCGCGCCGGCGCTGTGAGGGTCTGCCATCGGCCCAGTCTGGCATATCGTGTGCCGTCTCGTTCGGTTCGATTCGCCTGCTGCGGGGGAGAGCGGCTTGGCTATGATCTGGCACCTGATGGCCGAAACGCACTCGACGCCTTCGGCTCACCGCGACAGCTGCGCAGGCGAGGCGAGCGCGTGCAGGTGAATCTCGGTCCGGTGCTGATGGTGACACCGCGCTGGACCAGGGACGGTGGCGTTGCCACACATGTGATGGCGAGCGCGGCCGCACTCGGCGCGCACGATTTCGAGGTGCACATCGCGGCCGCGCGGATCGGATCGGAGGCGGTCCCGCCTGGTGTGACCGTGCACCATTGTCCAGACCTGTTCAACGAGCGCATCTCACCGGCCGAGAGATTGGCCGGGGCGATGTCCTGCACGCCCGCTGTGATTCACCTCCATCAATTCGACGATCCCGACGTCGTCGCATTCATGCGCACACACGCGCCGGTGCTGATCAGCACGCACGGTTACACAGCGTGTACCTCGGGTGTTCACTACTTCGCTCCCGGGCAGGAGTGCTCGCGTCCGCACGGACCGGGGTGCGTGCCCAACCTGATCGCACGCGGATGTGCGCATACGCGTGACCCGCGCACGCTTCCACCCGCCTACAGGAGGGCGAGTCGTGCCCTGCGCTCGCTGCGACAGGCCGACCTGGCGATCTCGTATTCGAGTGCGGTGGACCGCCACCTCGAAGCGAACGGCCTCCCACGCCGGCGCGTGATCCCGCTGTTCACGACGATGGACGCGAAGGTCGGCCACGGTCACGACGAGCGTCGCCGCGTGGTCTTCGCCGGCAGGGTCGTGGCTCCAAAGGGAGTCGACGTGCTGATCCGCGCCGCAGCTGAGGTGGACGGTGAGTTCGTCATCTGCGGCGACGGCTGGCGCCTGGAGGCGACGCGCAGGCTCGCGCGCCGCCTGGGCGTACTCGACCGCGTCCGCTTCACCGGCTGGCTCAGCGCCGAGGATCTCGCGCACGAGCTCGCAGAAGCCTCGGTGGTGACGATACCCTCGGTCTGGCCCGAGCCGTTCGGCCTCGTCGGGATCGAGGCGCTCGCCGCCGGGCGCCCGGTGGTGGCGAGCGCCACGGGCGGAGTCGGCGACTGGCTCGAGGACGGGGTGAACGGCATGTTCGTGGCCCCCGGCGACGCCCCCGGACTCGCGCGGACCCTCAACGAGCTGCTCGCGGACCCGAGCCGTCAGCGCGCACTCGGCGAGGCGGGCAGGCAGATGGTGGCGCGGCGGTTCTCTCCCGGGCAGCACGTCGACGCGTTGCGCGAGGCATATCGCAGCGTGCGCTCGACATGGGTCCCGCCGCCCGCGGGCGCGCACCAGCACGATGCCCGCGGACAGGCGCCGGCGGCGGCGTCGCGCGTCTGAGTCCCCTCCCGAGCGCGCTACAGGCCGAGCTTCCCGGGCCGAGCTTCCCGGGCCGAGCTTCGCCGCCCGAGCTTCTCAGGCAGCGGTCGAGCTGTGCGTGTCCTGCACCAGCGTGGCGAGCGCCCGCGCGGTGGCGGCGACATCCATGTTCTGGTGCGCGAATGCCCGCCCGACGGCGCCGAGCGAGCGGCGCAGGTCCTCGTCCGCGAGCAGCTCCTCGGTGGCGTGCGCGAGAGCGTCTGCGCTCGCCGGCACCAGTCGTAGGGCTTGGGCCTCGACCAGCTCGCTCCAGCTGTCTGGCCCGTCGATCGCCACGACGGGCCTGCCCGAGGCAAGCGAGGCGGCGAGCGTGGTCTTTCGCGAAGTGGGACCGGGGCTGTCGAGGAACAGCAGCATGTCGCACTCGGCGAGCGCGTCGGCCAGCTCTTGCGCGGCGAGCGTGCCGGAGAACGACAGCGCATCGGCGACGCCGCGAGCGCCGGCCGCCGCGAGCCACGATGCGCCGATCTGCGAGTCGCGCCCGGGTGCGCCGAGCAGTCTCAGGTTCACAGGACGGCCTCGCTCGCGCAGCAGACGGATGGCATCGAGCGCCAGTGTCGGCTCGGCGGCCTCGTGCCCGTATCCGAAGAAGCCGATCACGGGCTGCTCGCGATCGACGGGCGGCACGGCGCCCGACGGCGGCAGGTTGGAGAAGACCGGAGCGGTGACGCTCGCACGAGCCGGCAGCCAGCGCCTCGAGACGAGCCAGCGCCTGCGCGCATCGGTCGTCACCACAAGCGCGCGTGAGTCCCGCACCAGCTCGATCAGGGCGGCGCGCTGGCTCACCGCCCAGGCGCCGCCGCGCAGCCCTCCGCGCCGCCAGGGGTAGGCGAACTCGTGCAACAGCGAGATCAGCGGCGCGCGCGAGCCGCGCAGCGCCGAAAGCACAGGGTGCACGAACAGGGGAACTCCTCGATGTGAATAGGAGAAGACCGAGTAGTGCAACAGGATCGCATCGGGTGGATCGCTCCTCAGCCGATCGCCGAGATGGGCGCTCCAGGCGCCGATCTCAGCGCGTGAGCCGGTAACGGAGGAGTCCGCTTGGCGATACAGCCAGTGCACCGAGCACTCCATGCCATCGCGGCCCATCGCGGCGGCGAGCCGGTGTGCGTGATCGCTGACCCCGCAGGGCATCGCCGCGGAGACGCCGACGACGGCTACCCGGCTCGAGCGCTCAAACCTCCTCATAGCCCCACAGCGCCACGAGATCGCGGTCGAGATACTCGCTGAGGGCAAGCACCTCGGGCTTGAAGCGGCGACGCAGCTCGATCATCAGGCGCTCGTCGGGCGGGCGGGGCTCGGTGAAGAGGACGCGGCGCTGGGTCGTGCGCAGGGCGGCGCGCCTGAGCTCTTTCGGCATCGCCGCCTTCAGCGCGGCCTTGACCGCGAGCGAGACCGGGCCGCGCCCGACCGAGACGGCATGGACCAGCTCGCTGATGCGCTGCGAGCGCGCTCGCACCGTCGGGTTGGCCTCGACCGAGGGGACCGCCTGGGTGTCGTCGACGCCGAGGAACCGCAGCACACGCCCTACGGTGGCGGCGTTGTCGCTGCGGAAGTCGTCGTACACGAGCACCAGCATCTGCTCAGCCGCGAACAGATCGCGGTAGCGGCGCAGCTGGGCCACGTATCTCACGTGCTCGGAGTAGAGGAGGGCCTGCGGCCAGTACGTGTAGCGCGGCATCTGCCGGCCGGCGCGCCTTTCGGGCTCGAGCGCGATCGCGCGCGCGAAGTCGTTCTCGACCTCGACGTAGGTCTGGATGAACTGCAGGTGCAGCGAGCGCAGGAAGCTCGCGGGCTCGCGCATGATCGCGATGATGCGCGCCTCGGGGTTCGCGGCCGCGATCCGCTGGGCGGCCGTGTGAGACCAGAGATACAGGGCCGTGGCCTCGCCGGCCAGCTGCTGGGGCCGCGCGGCTGCGAACAGCTGCATGTACTCCTCCAGGCTCGCCGCGATTCCTTCCGGGCGCGGCGGTGCCCGCTGATGGAGCTCATCGGCGAAGTACCACGGCTCCTTGCCCTCCGGCATGTATATCTGCGGGTGGCGGCGCAGCATTTCATAGAGCGCCGTGGTGCCGCTCTTGGCGTGCCCGACGATGAAGAAGTCCGGCATGCGACCGCGGGCGGAGATGAGCCCGGGAGCGCCGGGCCCGAACTGCTCAGGGCCGCTCATGCACGGATGCCGGCATCTGGCTGGACCACGCTCAGTAGGGCTGCGGCTCGACTACCCCGGCTGCGAGGTTCGAGGCGTGGCGGTAGTAGGGGTTGTCGCGCTGCAGCAGGGCTTTGGTGTCGAACGCCGCCAGACGCCCGTCGAGGATCACCATCACGCGGTCGCACATGTCGAGGGTCGACATGCGGTGGGCGATGATGAACAGCGTGAGCTCGTTTTTGAGCGCGATCAGGGACTCGCCGATGAGCGCCTCGGAGCTCGGGTCGAGAGCGCTGGTCGGCTCGTCGAGGACGAGCACGTCGGGCCGCGCGGCGAGCGCGCGGGCGAGGCAGATCCGCTGCTGCTGGCCACCGGAGACCGCATCGGCGCGTGGGCCGACGATCGTCTCATAGCCGTCTCCCCACTCCATGATGTCATCGTGGATGCGGGCCAGACGCGCTGCGCGCTCCACGGCCTCGCGGTCGATCGGGCGGAAGAAGCGGATGTTCTCCGCGACCGTGGCGTGCAGCAGACGTGGTTCCTGGGGAACGTAGGAGACCTGCCGGTGCCAGTCCTCGAGCGCGTATTGCGTGGCGGGCACGCCGTTGATCAGGTAGCGCCCCTCGTCGGGGGTGCGCAGCTGCAGCAGCAGCTGCATCAGCGTCGACTTGCCCGCCCCGGATGGACCGATGATCCCGATCACCTCTCCGACCGCGATCTGGAAGCTGATGTTGGAGAGCACCGGGCGATCTGCTCGGTAGGCGAAGGAGACGTTCTCGAACGCGATGCTGTCGACCCGCGGGAGCGGCTGGCCACCGTCGCGCAGGCGGCTGTCGGTGTAGCGGCGCATCGCCTCCTGCGTACGCTCGATGAAGGGCAGCGATTGGGCGATGCCCTGATAGGCCCCCTGCACGATCTGCCCCGCGGTGCCCGCGCGCGCGAGCACTAGCACGACACCACCGAGCGAGCCCGCGTGCCCGGGCCCGGCGATGAAGTACAGGCCGGCGATGCCCAACACCAGCAACAGGATGATCAGGCTCTGGTAGAGATTCGACACGAGCCTCACCAGCAGCTGCGTGTTGAACAGGAAACGCTGTGACTTCTCGACGTAGGTCGCGATCCGCTCGCGCTGGGGGCCCACGACGCCGAAGACATGTGTCTCCTCGGCCAGGCGGATCGCCTCGGCAATCGCCCCCGCGTACTCGACCTGCGCCGCGGAGAGCCCGCGCGAGTTGCGTACGCCGCGCGCCCGCAGCGGTCGCAGCAGCCCGAACAGCATCACCGACGTGACGCCAACGATCAGCGCGGCGAGCGGATTGAGCACGATCGCCGAGATCATCAACACGACGAAGGTGAACACCGCGTTGATCAAGATCGTCGCCTGCTGGGCGCCGACCGTCGCCTGCATCACCTGCCCGGTCATCGTTTCCTGCAGCTGACCCTCGCGGTCCTGCGACTGCACCCCCCACGAGGCCTCCGTGTATGCCTCGAACAGCTGGTTGCGCGTGGTCGCCTGCACGTCGGTCGTGATCCGGGCGGGCAGGATCGAGAGCGGGATCTGAAGGACGATGCGAATCATCGTCAGCCCGAACGCGACGCCGATCAACGCGCCGAGCGACGCATGCACGTAAAACGGGCCGATGTGCGAGTGCAGCTCTTTGGCGCCAGTGACCAGCGTGGCCCCGATCTCGGCGAGCAGCGCGAGTGTTCCGGCTTCGGTGAAGCCGGAGAGGATCGAGCAGAGCGCGAGCGCCACGACCGAGCGGCGGCGATCGCCGATCAGCTGGCTCAAGCGCGATCCCATCCCGTCGCGCGGGGCGCGCGCGGCGCTGCTTCGGCGCAGCCTCATGTCGTCTGGGCCTGCAGGAGAGGCGGCGCGGCGGCCACCGGGACACCCTCCGGCAGGCCCCTGGGAATGCTCTTGAGCCCAGGCCCGACGAGCCAGTAGGCGGCGACGCCGATGGCGAACCAGAAGTACGGTCCCGCCGAGGCGCTCGAGGAGATCGGGCCGGAGGACGACTCGAAGAACAGCGCCACGAACGGGGCGAACATGGCCGCCAGCTCGATACCGAGATCGCTGTTGCGCACACGCCGCATTCCGCGCACGATCAGCGCGAGCATGTAGAAGACCATCGCCACCCACACCACCAGCCCGGGCGCCCCCAGTTCGTTCACGATCAGGTTGTACTGCGTCTCTGAGCTGACACCGTGGCCGTTGATCAATTCGGTGGTCTTGCCGCCGAACGACGCGACGGCGCCGACGCTGCCCAAGCCGAAGCCGAAGGGAGCGGCTTCCAGGTAACGCGGGATCAGCGCCAAGGCGCTTTCCTTGTGAAGCGCGGTCGAAGAGGAGGCCACGTTGATGCTTTCGTAGCGCTTGAAGGTGCCGCTGCGCAGCGTCGAGGTCAGCAGCACACCGGCCGGCACCGCCACGACGACGATCGCGAGCAGGATCCCGATCGTGCGCGTCACGCGCTGCCCTGCGATCGACGCCAGGCCGGCGAATGCGAGCACGCCGATGCCCGCGCCGATGACCTGCAGGCGTCCGAGGCCGGTGATGATCGCGAGCAGCGCACCGAGACACAGCACGATCGCGATCCATCTTCGACGCGGTGGCAGCAAGGCGAGCAGCGCGAGACCGAACGGCAGCGCGATCACCCCCCAGCCGCCCCCGGATCCGGCCTCGTCGCCGAGCCCGGGAGGTCGAACGCGCGCTTCGCCTTCGCTCGAGTAGGTCCTGCCGGTGCCGCTCGTGGGGTAGATCAGCTGCTGGTAGCCCGGACCCCAGCGCGCCAGCTGGGCCGGGGTCAGCTCGGTCTGATATGCCGATACGACCCCGTTTGCCAGCCCGATCACGCCGACGATCAAGAACAGCCGGCGGAAGCGCGTCTTGGAGCGCATCAGCAGATAGCCGAAGAAGAAGAACGGAACCCACTGCAGCTGCTGGCGGAAGCCGCCGATTACCTTCAGCACGCCTTCCGTTCTCGGGTTGAAGATCTCGATCGCGGTGACCGCGACGAACGCCAGCACCCAGCCCGCGAGCGGTATCGGCTTGATCCGCTCGCGGCGGACGATGATGCGCATGATCCCCCCGAGGCAGACCGCCAGGATCAAAACGTTTCGGATCGCCGCCGTGAGTTCGTGGGCTCCCACCCCGAGCTTGATCGGTCCATCGAGCAGGCCGAGGTAGAGCACCAGCAGCGCAACCGTGATCTCGAGCCGGCTGCTGACGATCAACGCCACGATCCCAACCAACCCGATCACGCCGCCGAGGATCAGCGGCAGGTCACGGTAGGGCAGCGACACGGTGATCCCAAGCGCGATCACCGCCGGCACGAACCCAGCAACGGCGACGAGCGCAAGCTCGCGCGCGCGACGATCCATTACCGCCGGGTGAAACGCTCCGCCTGAGCCGGAGATGCGCAGGCGGGACTGGCTCATCGCGCAAACAGCTTGCGCGACCAGGCCCTGCCGTTGCGTGTGGAGAAGCCCGAACGCTCGATGTCCGATTCTGCGACGCAGTTGGCGGCGACCCCGAGCACGGGAGCGCTGCCGGTCTGCGCAAGCAGCTGCATCAGCCGCTGCCCGGAAGCTTCGCGTGTGTGTCCGGCGCGGGCGACGATCACGATCCCATCGGCCAACTTGAGCAGCGGCATGCCGTCGCTCGCCTCCAGCGGCGAGGGCACGTCGACCAACACGTAGTCGAAGTCAGCCGCGGTGGCGCGGAGCAGCTCGGCCATCGCCTCGCTCGCCAGCAGGGCGGGAGGATTGGGGACCGTTCGCGTCCCGGCCAGGAGGAACAGCGAGCCGGCTCGTGGCTGGGTGGCGGTCAAGACCGCCGCGCCAGCCGCCTCGGACTCGCTCTCGACAGCGCCCGCCGGCGGCATCACACGCTCCATCGCCTCGTTCGCGGAGAGCCGCCCCGTCAGCACCTCGGCCAGGCCATGCGCCGCCTCCAGGCCGAGCAGCTTGGCCTGGACGGCCCGGCGGAAGTTCGCCTCGATGACAGCGACGCGTGCTCCGGCTTCGCGCTGCACCAGCGCGAGGTCGGCGACGAGCGTCGACTTGCCATCGCCGGCGTCCGGGCTGATCACGAGGATCACCCGCCGGCTCTCCTGATCGTCTCCCAGCATCAGCGTGCTGTGCATGCGCCGCAGCGGCTCGAGCAGGAGCTTCGACGGGGAGGACTGTCCGTCCCTGTGGACGACCGGCCGTCCGACTTTGGGCAGCGCGGCCAGGATCTGGAACCCGAACAGGGCTTCGATGCCGGCCAGGGTTCGCAGCCGGCGGTCGAAGCGACTGACCGCATAGGCGGCGATCGCCGCGAGCACCAGCCCGAGCACGAAGCCGAAGATCGCGTTTTTCCTGGGTTTCGGCGACAGCATCAGCGCGGCCGTGGGCTTGGCTGGTTTGATCTGCTGGGCGCCATTCGAGAGCAGGCTCGCTTCGAGCTGGTTGATCTTGCTGCTCAGGTTCGCGATCTGCAGGATGCTCGACGTGCTCGGGGAGCTGAGCGTCGGCGTTTTCCCTTTCGAGGCCGTCGATTTCGATGTGACCTTGGGTGTGCTCGCCGCTTCGATTCGGCGCAGCTGGCGGCGGGCGATCGAGATCGAGCGTTCGATCCCTTCGTCACGCTGTAGGCGCTGGCGCTTGGTGTAGGTCTGCGCGATCAGGTTCGCGAACGTGGCCGCGCCCGTCGCGGTGTGGGCTTCGGTTGTGATGATTATGAACTGAGTCTTTTCCGGCGATTTCGCGCGGGCGATGGCCGTACGCGCGAGCGCGTCCTGGTGCTCGTTGCGGAGGGTGTGGCGCACTGTTTCAACGACGATCGTGTTGATCACAGCTGCCTGGTAGCTGAGACTCGCGGCCGGCGATTTCGAACTGCTTTTTTCACCCGCTGTGGATTCTTCGACGGTGCCGGGGAAATACAGCTGCGTGGTCGACTGATATGTCGGTTCTTCAGCCTTGTAGTAGAAGTAGGCTGCAACACCCACCACCACGCCGACGAGGAGAATCAACCACTTGCGTCTCCACAGAGGAGCAAAGATGGCGGTGGCGTCAGTGGTCTCGTTCATCGCTGCGGTATCCGTCCTTGGCGCGGGACCCAGCCATCATAAGGAATCGCGTAATTGGTTGCTAAAGTCTAGCGGAGGATCAGCGGCCGTGACTGCGCCGGCAACGATCCGTGCAGCGCCGTATCTCCCTCCTCGCGGCTTGGCGTGACCTCGCTGCGCCGCGACCTGGAAGCTCCGACGATCGCGTAGTATTGCGACCCGCATGCAAGGAGAACCGCCTCGGATGGGCGACAGCGGCGTCGCTCGCAACGTGGGCGCGCCTCACGGAGACCGCCGTTGAGCGCGCCACAGGCGCAGGGCGCCGGCCGGGACGGCGGCCGGGTCCTCTGCTTCGCCACCCAAGGCCAGGGGCACATCGAGGACGCGCGCATCCTCGGCCTGCTCGAGCCACTGCGGCCGCAGACATTTGCCTTCGATCGCACGAGCAAGCTCGGTTCGGTGCGCGGACTGATCAAGGCCGTACGCACAGAGCGCCCCGAGCTGATCGTGATGGAGGGAACCGGCACGGCCGGCGGCGTGACACTGATCGCAATCGACCTGTTGATGGGGATTCCCTACATCGTCTCGAGTGGTGACGCGGTCGGCCCCTACCTGCACCTTCACTCGCGGCTGGTGGGAATGCTCGGAAGTCTGTATGAGCGTCTTTTGTGCAGGCGCTGCGCCGGTTTCATCGGCTGGACCCCCTACCTCGTCGGACGAGCCCTCACCTTCGGTGCACCACGGGGGATGACTGCGCCGGGGTGGACCCGCGGCCACGCCTCCGACGGCGCCCGCAAGAGGATCCGGGCGCAGCTGAGGATCTCCGAGGATGCACTGGTCGTGGGCCTGGTCGGGACGCTGCACTGGAATGACCATGTCGGCTATGCCTACGGCACCGAGCTGGTTCGTGCGGTTCGCCAGGTGAAACGCCGCGATGTCGTGGTCTGCATCGTTGGCGACGGATCCGGACGCGAGCACCTCGAGCGCGACGCCGCGGAGGATCTCGGCGGGCGGGTCGTGCTCGCTGGCCGTGTGACACCGGAGGAGGTGCCCGACTACCTCGCCGCGTTCGATGTCGGAAGCCTCTCGCAGAGCGTCGACGGCGTCGGCTCGTTTCGCTATACGACCAAACTCAGCGAGTACCTGGCCGCGGAGCTCCCGATCGTCACCGGTGAGGTGCCGGCGGCCTACGACCTCGACGAGGGTTACATGTGGAGGCTGCCCGGCGAGAGCCCTTGGAGTGAAACTTACGTGAAGGCGCTGGCGCAGCTGTTGGAGGAGCTGAGCGTCGAGGCGATCGCAGAGCGGCGCGCTGCGCTCCTGCAGAGGAAATCCGAACCCTTCGACAGGCTCGCTCAGCAACGACGGGCGTGCGCGTTCGTGAGCGACATCCTGGCAGGCATCTCGGCCCAGGCGTGAGCCGGACCGGGAGCCCTCAGGTGCGCCTGGAGGTCTCGATGCTCTGATAGAGCTGGTGGTGCTTGTTCACCATCTGCTCCCAGCTGTAGTCCAGCGCGGAGGCGCGCGCGGCGCGACCCAGCCGCTGCCTGAGCGCTGGGTCTGCCGCCAGCTCTCGCATGCGCCCGGCGATCATCCCCGGTTCCCGGGTGATGAGAAACCCGTTCTCGCCGTCGCGAATCAGCTCGCGGACGCCGTTGACCGGAGCCGCAAGGATCGCGAGGCCGTTGGCCGCGGCCTCGAAGGTGACCAGCGAGAACGTCTCATAGCTCGAGGGCAGCACGAAGGCGTCCGCCATCTCATAGGCGATCTGAACGTCTCGCACGACGCCCAGCCAATGGACCCGCTCGCCGACACCCAGCTGGCCGGCGAGCTCTCGATAGCGCTGCTCGTCCCCGTCTCCGGCCACGGCGAGGTCCCACTCCGGGCTCAGCGCGAGCGCTCTGATCGCGGCCTCCAGGCCCTTGCGCTTCCACTCGCTGCCCACGAACACGGCGAGCAGCCGGTCCGCTTCGATGCCCATGCTCCGACGCTGCGCAGCGGCCTGCTCGTGACGACGACCCGGTGCGAACTTCTCCGTGTCGACACCGTTGTGAATCGTCAGCACGCGCTCAGCGGCGCTCGGGTAGTGGCTGCGTATCTCCTCCGCGACGCCCTCCGAGACGCAGACGAAACGGGCGGAGGTGTTGGCGTTGAAGCAGAGCCGCTCGCCGACCCTGCTGAGCAGCCCCATCGCCCTCACGTGTGCGCGATAGATCAGGCTGTCGCGGCTGGAGGTGACGACGCCGACCTGATGGCAGTAGTGGACAGCGATCACCTCGACGCGGTTGGCCACGATCGCACCCGTCGCCTGCACCACGCCCCGCCGCCACCTGCGCACCGCGAGGGAGCCGAAGAGGACGAACCAGGGATAGCCGATCAGGAAGGGCCTGCTCGGACCCCGGATGCGATGGAAGCGGACTCCCGCCTCCAGCGGCAGCTCGCACGCGTGGGCGATCACGGTGACATCGTGGCCGAGCCGGCGCAATCCGAGCACCAGCTCGGCGAGCTGGCGCTCCATCCCGCCGACGGAGCCCACGTGATGGGCCACGATTGTCACATCGCCTGGCGGCGTGCGAGACGGCGTCCCGACGGACTCCAGATCTGGGCCCGTCGTTCCCCGCAGGCCGTTCACGACGCGGTGCCCGCTACACCCCGAAGGAGCGTCTCGAGCTGGGAGAAGAAGCTCTCACGCATCGCCACGTCGGTGAAATCGCGCAAGAAGCGCTCGCGCCCGCCGGCGCCGAGCTGCGCGCGCAGCTCGGGCGAGAGCAGAAGCGGCGTGAGCGCCTCGGCCAGATCCTCCGGACGTCCCGAACGAGCCAGCAGCCCCGTGCGACCGTGCTCGACGAACTCCGCGGGACCACCTGAGTCGACGGCCACGACGGCGACGCCGCGCGCCATGCCCTCGAGCAGGACGATGCCGAACGGCTCGGGGTCCGACGCGTTGACCAGCACATCCATCTGCTCGACGTAGGGGCCGGCGTCGGGGACCTGTCCGGTCATCGTGACCGATCCCTCCAGGCCCAGCGTGCTCACGAGCGCCGGCAGCGACGCTGCGTACTCCGGCGAGAGCTCGTAGGAGTCGCCACCGACGATCAGCAGGTGAATCGCGATCTCCCGTTCCCCCAGGATCGCCTGCGCCATCAGCAGCCGGTCCTGGCCCTTCCACGGTTGTAGCCGCCCGACCAGGCCCACCACGGGAACATCGCTGCGAACGCTCGCGGGTGCCGCTGAGCTCGCCTGGGGCACCTCGACGCCGGGAGCCACCACGAACGTGTCTCGCACGGGCCGCAGTCGCCCCTGCGCCACGGCGGCGGCGGTGGAGTAGCAGCCGACCGCGGCGCTTGGCAGCGCGGTCGCGACGCGATCGAGCCAGCTGCTGCGCGCCGGAATCAGCTGTTGCCACCAGAGCACTTGCCGGCGCATGCCTACGAGCGCGGCGGCCGGCGCGCCGTAGAGCTGCGTCTTCGCCGACCAGTTGAGGATCAGCTCGGGGCGGTCTCTACGCAGGATCCGCGCGAGACGCCAGACCGTCGCCAGCCAGCGGTGAGCCTCGCGCAGACGCCCCGCGTTCAGCACCTCGACCCGGAAGCCGGCGTCGCGCAGTTCAACCGGCCACGGTCCCGGCTCCAAGAACACGAGCTCCAGATCGTGTCCTTGCGCGCGAGACCCGTCGAGAACCGTTTGCAGCATCGCCTCTGCGCCACCCAGGCGCTGCCCCCACGGGACTGTTATCAAAATGTGCATGCGAGCCCCTCGGGGTACAGCGCGGCACTGGAGGCCTGCCGCTCGGTCCGCTCGCTCACCGCTTGAGATTATCCAAAGACCTGCAGCGTGGAGGCCCACGCGCTCCCCGGCTCGGGGCGTCCACAATTCCCCGGCTCGGCGCGCTCCTCAAGGTGGTTACCCGGAGTCGATCGTCCCCGCCGGGCCTGTATGTTGCGTGGGTGAATCCCACTTCTGCTCCTTCGCCCATGGGCGAGCGCGTCGTGCTCGCGCATGACTACCTGCTGGTCATGCGCGGCGCGGAGCGCACGTTCGCGGCGATGGCCGATGAGTATCCGGCCGCTCCGATCTTCACGCTGCTCTACGACGAGCAGGGGACCGACCGGCGTTTCGCGGGGCATCGCATCTCCACCTCACCGCTGCAGCGCCTGCACCTGAATCAGACCAACTTCAGGCGTATGCTGCCGCTTTATCCGGCAGCTGTCGAGCGTCTTCAGCCACGCGACTGCGAGGTTCTGCTGAGCAGCAGCAGCGCGTTCGCGCACGGGATGCGGGCACCCTCCGGAGCAGTGCATATCTGCTATTGCCATGCCCCGTTTCGCTATGCGTGGTACGAGCAGAGCCGCGCACTCAGCGAGGTCCCCGCCCTGTGGCGTCCGCTGCTGCGCGCACAGCTCGCACGGATACGTCGCTGGGACGTCTCGGCCAGTCGACGGATCGACTCCTACATCGCCAACTCAGAGCTGACGCGCGAGCGGATCAAGCGCTTCTACGGCCGCGACGCCACGATCATCCATCCGCCGGTGGAAACCGAGCGCTTCGCCCCCGGCACTCCAGGCGACTCGCTGTTGGTCGTCTCCGAGCTGGTCGCACACAAGCGCGTTCAGATCGCGCTCGAGGCCGCGCGACGAGCCGGAGTCCCGATCCGCATCGTCGGCTCAGGCCCGGCACACGCCGAACTGAGCGCTGCCTACCCCGAGGCGGAGTTCCTGGGGCGCGTCAGCGACGAGGGCCTCGTCGAGCTGTATGCGAGCGCCCGCGCGGTGGTCGTACCCGGCATCGAGGAGTTCGGGATCACCGCGGTGGAGGCTCAGGCGGCCGGACGGCCGGTGATCGCGGCAAGCGCGGGGGGAGCGCTCGAGACGGTCATCGACGGTGAGACCGGGAGCCTCGCGCAACTCGACGATCCCGACTCGTTCGCGAGCGCGATCCGTAATCTCGACAAGTTCGACTTCGACTCCACGCGCGCCGTGGAGAACGCCGAGCGCTTCTCCGTCGCCGAGTTCAAGAGGAGAATCTCAGAGCACGTCGAGCACGTGCTTCACGGCCGCCACGGCCGGATCTCCTGTCAAGTCGGCTGATAGGGTCCGGCCTCGTGTCATCCCCAGAATCTCTTCGGATCGCCTGGCTCGGCGGCGCTCCCCTGGAGTCCGGCGGCGCGCCCGGTGTGGTGACCGAGCTGCTCGACGGTCTCGCCAGGCGCGGTCACCAAATTGACTGCTTCTTTCCAGGCGCGGGACGAAACCTGCCCCCGCGCCTCGCCGCACACGAGAACCTCAGCTTCATCTGGGGTACCAGTGACTGGCGGTGGAACCGCTGGTACAGCCGCAACAAGCTCGCAGCGTTCGCCTCAGGGCTGCTCTCGCGCGCCCTCGGCTCTCTTCGCCTGCGTCAGGAGATAGCGCGCCGGCACAGTGAGCAGCCCTACGACCTGATCTATCAAAACCAGACGATCGAGTCGCTCGGCGTGCCCTCGAAAGTCGTGCGCTCCGTGCCACTCGTGGTTCGTCCCGACAGTCACATGGCCGGCGAGTTGAGATGGCAGCTCAGAGAGCGCGCGCTGGCGTTCAGGTGCCAGCCGCGTTACACATTCTTTGTCGTGTCGGCAATCATGGCGTTTCGGGCACTGGTGCAATTCGTCAAGATTCGCAGGGTGAGCCTGCTGATCTGCATCAGCAGCGTATTCCGCGACCACATCGTCCACGACTACCGCTTTCCGCTCGAGAAGACCGTGGTGATCACCAACCCCGTCCGCCTCGAGCGCTTCTCCCCCTCTGAGAGGCCGTTGGCCCAGCCCCCCGTCGTGCTGGTGCCGACAAGGCTGTCGGTACGGAAGGGTCTCGAGGACATCGTGGAGGTAGCCAGGACACTGCTCGAGCGGGGAACCGAGGTCCGCTTTAGAGTCATCGGAGGCCCGAGCCTGTGGTCGGACTACAGCAAGCTCCTGGAGGACCTGCCATCCGAGAACTCCGAGTACGGCGGGAGCGTCCCCGCGCGTGAGATGCCAGGGGAGCTCGAACGGGCCGACGTGGTGCTGCTGGCGAGCAAGTACGACCCGTGTCCGATGTCGGTGCTGGAGGCGCTCGCTGCCGGGGTCCCGGTGGTGGCCACGAGTGAGGTCGGTTCGATCGAGGCCGTCGACCGCTCGGTCGCACGCGAGGTGGCACCGGGCGACGTCGCGGGCATGGCCACCGCGATCGAAGACACGCTCGAAAGCCTCGCGCTGGCTCCCGCGCGAGTCAGGTCCAAGGCGCGCGCGGAGGCCGAGCGCCGGTTCGCCACAGACGTCGTATGCGAGCAGATCTCGAATGCTCTCGTGCGGCTCGTGCAGGGCGCCCGCACGAGCTAGCGACCGGCCTGGCCCGATCCGGCCTGGCCTGGTTGGAGGCCGCGCCTGGTTGGAGGGGGCTGCGCCTGGTTGGAGGCCGCGCCTGGTTGGAGGGGCTGCGCCTGGTTGGAGGGGCTGCGCCTGGGATGTGCCGCCTGGGAGGTACCGCGCCTGGTTGGAGGGGCTGCGCCTCGTTGGAGGGGCCCGCGCCTGGTCAGAGGCCGCGGTTAGAGGCCGCGGCGTGCGAGGACGTGGGTGACGGTGCGCAGGAGGATCTTTATGTCGCTCCAGAGCGACCAGTTCGCGACGTACAGGTAGTCGATCGCGACCATCTCTCTGAGGGGCACGCGCGCGGGCCCGAGGATCTGCCAGGGGCCGGTCATGCCCGGTGTCAGCTCCAGGCGACGGCGGTGCCAGCCAGCGATCCGCTCGTCCTCGTCGAGGACCAGCGGCCGGGGCCCCACGAGGCTCATCTCGCCGCGCACGATGTTCCACATCTGCGGCAGCTCGTCCAGGGCACTGCGACGCAACAGCCGCCCGACGCGCGTCACGCGGGGATCGTCGGCGATCTTGAAAAGGCCCTCCTGCGCTTCGTTGCGGTCACGCAGCCCGTCCTTGAGCGCCTCGGCATCGGGCACCATCGTGCGGAACTTCAGCATGTGGAAGCGCTTGCCGTGGCGACCCACACGCAGCTGGCGGAAGAACACCGGGCCGCGGCTGTCGAGCTTGATCGCCACCGCGATCGCCATCAGCAGCGGCGAGACCGCAAGCAGCCCAAGCGTCGCGCCCATGAGGTCGAAGGCACGTTTGAACGCAGCCGAGGAGCGCGTCAGATCGAAGCGGCGCACGCCCATCACCGTCACGCCATGCAGATCGTCGAACTCGACCGAGGAGCCCACCACCTCCAGCAGACGCGGCAGCACGCTGACCCGCACCCCGACCGCCTTCAACGTGCGCACCAGGTTCAACATCTCCCCCGCGTCGACGCTGCGTGGCGCGATGATCGCGCGATGCACATCAAGCGTCTGCGCCAGATCCCGAATCTCCGCCAGACGCGCCTCGGAGAAGCTGTCCGTCGACCACGGCGCGACCTTGTCCAGATCGAGATGCGCGACGACATGCGCCTTCACACCCCCATGACCCGTCAACTTCGCCCGGATCGTCTCCGCCGACATCTCATCGCCGATGAACAAACACCGCTCAGCCGGCGCGATTCGCAACGCAAACGCCCGCGAAGCGGTCCGCGTCACGATCAAGAACACCACCAGCGCCAACCACAGGAAAAGCGCCTCATGGCGGTCGAGCTGGCCACGAACCAGCAGACCGCCCGTCAACCACGCCACCAGCGCACACAAAGTCGCCAATTGCAACAGCTTGGGCGCCTCGTCCAACGTCGTCTTGCGCAGCAACGTCTCGTCTCGGTCATAAAGACCGGTCAACTTCGCGCACACCACCAAAATCGGGATCGCCGCTATCCCCACCCACGTCAACTGCACCGAACGCCGCGACAATGCCACCGTCAACACGAACGCCCCAACGATCGAAAGGACATCGGCCAACAACAACATCCGGCGAAACAACGCATCGCGACGCATCGACGCCGCCGGACCTCGAACCTCAGAGATCCCCGCAGCCCACACACGACGCCGGCCCCCACGCCCCCACAACCCACGCGAGGCAGCCAACGGAGCGACCCACGCGACCCCCTCCTCCGTGCCACCACCAGCCTCGACACTCACAGCCTGATCAGCCTCCTTGCTCGCCACACGGGCCCCCATACTGACCCTCCCAACCCCAACAAATGTCGAGATTCCGTAACCGCGCTAACGAAAACGCATCATAAACACCAACCAAACCTAAAGCAAGCCCACCGCAGCGGATAAACGCGAGCCAAACCTCCGCAACCCTCCGAATTGCGTGCCAGACCGCACCTCTCCCACGCCGCCAGCCGCCATCGAAACGCTAGCCAGATGGTCGCTCGGTGGCTATCGCATCGACCGCACCACGGACGTGAGGAATTGATCTATGGTGTGCCGCCGAGAGCGGCAAAGGGGCCCATGGCCGGGCCACCGGGCTGCTCGCGCCAACTTCAATGCACGTCGATCCATACATAGTCCTTGGAAGCGCGATCGTGGGGCTCCTCGTGGGGATGACCGGCGCCGGCGGCGGCGCGCTGATGACGCCGATGTTGATTCTGCTGTTTGGTGTCAAACCCTCGTCGGCGATCTCCAGCGACCTGGTCGCTGCTGTTGTCATGCGTCCCGTGGGCGCGAGCGTGCACCTGCGTAGGGGGACTGTGAACAAGCGCCTTGTCGGCTGGATGGTGCTCGGCTCGGTGCCGATGGCCTTCCTCGGCGCCTATCTGCTGCACGTGATGGGGCACGCCAAGGCAGCTCAGCAGAACATCGAGACGGCGCTCGGCGCCGCGCTGCTGCTCGGCGCGGGGGCGATGGTGCTGCGCTACGTGCTCGACCGGCGCACGAACGAGGGCCGCACGGCGGCCGTGCTGGACATAGTTCCGCGTCCGTTGCGAACCGTCGCGATCGGCATGATCGGCGGCGTCGTCGTTGGGATGACCTCGGTGGGATCCGGTTCGCTGATGATCATCCTGCTGCTCTTCCTGTATCCCACGCTTGGCGCCAAGCAGTTGGTGGGCACCGATCTCAGCCAGGCGGTACCGCTCACGATCGCCGCCGCGCTCGGCGCCGTGGCCTTCGGGCACATCGAATTCGGCGTGACGACGTCGCTGATCCTCGGCAGCGTGCCCGCCGTGCTGATCGGCTCGCTGCTCTCCTCGAGCGTGCCCGACCGCTACATCAGGCCGGTCATCACCTTCGTGGTCACAGCCTCGGGGCTGAAGTACGTGGGCGTCGGCACCACAGCGCTCGGCTGGATCCTGTGCGCGATCCTGCTGGTCGGAGCGGCCAGCTGGCTGGTCATCAAGCGGCCCTGGCAGACCTCGCCGGACGTCGGTGAGATCTCCGACTTGACACCACAACCCAAGATCGAGTAGCAACGGCGTCCTGGACGCTCGTCGGACCGTCCCGCCGGAGGCTCAAGGACCACGAGGCGCTGTCCGATAGTAGGAGCAAGCCCGCCAGTCCTCGTGGACGGGGCCCCCTAGAGAGAGACAGGGTCCAATGCTCCTCATCCTGATTCCCGCCGCTTGGCTGCTGATCGCGACGCTGTTCCTGGTGCTCTGCCGGATGGCGGCGCGCGGCGATGATGCGCTGGCGGCACGCCCCCGGCGCGCCAGCGTCTCGCACTCCTTCCCTGGACTCGTCCTGTTCGAGCAGGGTCGTGTCGAGACGAGCGTCCAGGGCGATGCGCGAATCGGCACCAAACGCGTCGTGACAGTCGCTCCGCGTGATCGTCGCTCGCGCTGCGTAACGCGCTGAGCACCGACCAACACCGGTTTCTCGAACCCGACACCACCGGCTTCTCGACACCGATTTCTCGGCAAGCCGGCCGCCCGCGTTTCCTCGGCAAGCGGCAGTAGGACCCATGGAACGACTTGGGCCGCCCCATGCGGGACGGCCCAAGTGCTGACCAACGCTGCCGAGAACGATGAGGCCGAGTCGCCTCTCGCTTCCTCGCCTCTCGCTTCCGCTCAGTTGGCTAGAACGTCACTTCCGCTACGCCTGCAAGCGACTCTTTCACGAGCGTGCTCGGGAGTCGTTCGTAGTCGCGTTTTTCGATCGCTACCTGGCCGCCACCGGCTTCGGTGTTCAGCACATATTTCAGGTAGTTGCTGGCGCTCGTCGCCTCGCCCTGCGTCGTACCCAGGCTCGAGGCCTTGGAGTATTCTTTCGACAGCAGGTCGTAGGTCAGGCCGCAAATCGTGTACTTGGCCTCTTTGGTCTTCGTCGTGACTTCATTCCACGCTTCAGTGGTGTGCTTCGGCGGGAATTTGACCGTGCTGTTGGTGTATACCGTTTTGAGGCAGTTGGAGTTCGACGTCGTCGGAACCTCCAGGTTGTCCGACGGGTCAGCGTACGTCATTTTTTCGGTGACCACGCCGTTGTGCTGGATCTGTGCCCAGAACGTCGGTTTGCCCGCGCCGCCTTCGGTGCCGAACTTGGGGTTGGCACGTGCGTCGGCCAGGTTTGCGTAACCGATGCTGCTAGGGGTTTCGGCAACCTTTTTCACAAGTTCGCCGCCGCCCTTGGCGGGAGGCCTTACAACCGGGACGAGACCTGAAGGCCAGTTCGTGTTTTCACTGCCTTCAGAGATGCCTGTCCACGTTTTCGTGCCGCCTTTTTCAGTTTCAAAGCTGCCGGTGTTGATCAGGCTGAGGTACTTCTTGAAGATGTGCGTCGTACCAGACTGGTCGAAGCGCACAACCCGCTGAATCTGAGTTTCTGGGTCGCAGCCCGCGCCGGTCAGTTTGTCACCGCTTTCGGTGATTTCACTCCACTTGTTGATAACGCCGCGGAAGATCTTCTCCAGCGTCAGGTTGCCCAGCACGAGACGGCCTTCGGGGTGTTTGGTTTTGGCTTCGCCCGATGCTATGCAGTTTTCGGGCAGGTGAACGATGACCGCCACCGAGCCCTGGACGACCGGGACCTCCTCGATTACCGATTTGACACCAGTTTCAATCGTTTTTTTCTGTTCCGCGTTCGGCGGTTCGTCGGTCCCGATGTAGCCGTATTTACCAATTTCCACCGCGTGACCGTTCAGGCCCCACTTTTCCATGCCCGTCCCGCTGCCCGTCGATTCGTAGGTCACGGTCGGAGTTTTTCCGTCGCCCTGCGTGCCGCTGCAGGCAGCGAGGTTGGTGGAGCTGTTGAACTGTTTGGTCCAGACTTCGACCTGCGCGATCTTTTGGAAGGAAGATCCGTTTCCGAGCAGGTTTTCACCCGAGCACTGTTCGCCCAGGCTGGCGCTGGCGGCGCCAGGTGCGGCCAGAGCTGCCGCTGCAGCTATGGCCATCGCGCACGCCGGTACGATGCGGCGCGCAGAGAGAGACTTCATGTTGTTGCTACCTCCTATGTCAGCTTCCATTGCTTGATGGCGCTGGGAGCCTCGTACCCGTACGTAGGTAGCGTCCACTCCCACGCTCACTCTCTCATCGCCAGGAGTCACACAGGTTACGATGCTGTGATAGCCAAACGTAGCAATCGGCTTAGCGTTCTCTTCACAACGCTGTTACGTCGCAGGCAGAACGTTAGTGTTTACGCTTGGCGAGCGCCAACGTCAGGACCCTGGAGCCGGTGCGCTCTTCGCCGGCCGGATTGCGTGCGACGATGGTTGCGCGTGCGCGCAGGCGGCCATGCTGGCGCCTCAGCAGCGTCCGAGCCTTGGTACTGAGATGCAGGGTCAGCATCTTCGTCTGTCCAGCGGCCACCGTGAAGGACACGCGTGCCAGGGTAAGCGGTGCCCTGCTCACGTGATTACCGGCGCTCACCGCGTGAAGCGTGCGCAAGGTCACGGTTCCGATGCAGCTCGTCGCACCGGCCGGGCATCCGACCTCGATCCTCAAAGCGCCACCGGAGCTCACTTTCGTCGAGTTGCTTACGATCGTTGCGTTCGGCGCAACCGCCGTGATGCCCAGCACCCCGCCGAAGCCTTCGAGTGACCCTGAGTTCACGGTGAGCGTCGCTTCGCCGCTGATGATTGCGCCCGATGCGTTCGTGAACCTCGCGCGGTACTTGTAGCCGTTCTCGGATGTGCTCGTGGAATCGACGGTCAGTGTGTCGCTCGTGCCACCCGTCGTGCCCGCGCCCACGTTCGCCCAGGCGGTTCCCCCAATCGAGACTTCCCACTGCACGCTCGGCGTGGGACTTCCCGAGGCCGCTGCTTCGAACGTCGCGCTTTCGCCTGACTTGACCGAGTGGTTGGCGGGCGAGTTGGTGAGCTTGGGGGCTTCTGGGGTTCTGGCTTTGACGGCGAGCGTCGCCACGTTGCTGGTCGCCGTACCGAGCGAGTTTGAGAACTTGGCTCGGTAGAGGGAGCCGTTCTCGGACGTATTGGTCGGCGCCACGGTCAGTTTGTTGCTGGTGGCGCCCGAGGTGCCCGCGCCGACCGGCATCCAGGCGGTCCCGCCGCTGGTCAGGACTTCCCACTGCACGCTCGGAGTTGGGCTGCCCGACGCCTCCGCTTCGAAGCTCGCGGAATCGCCCGCCGTCACCGCCTGGTCCCCGGGAGACCTCGTGAGCGTGGGCGCGCCCGCGGGCCTCGCTTTGACGGTGAGCGTCGCTGGGCTGCTTGTCGCGGCTCCCAGCGAGTTGGTGAACTTGGCTCGGTACTGGTAGCCGCTCTCAGGAAGGGTCGTGGTGGACACGGTCAGCTTGTCGCTCGTGCCGCCCGAGGTGCCCGTCCCCACAGCGGAGAAGCTCGCCCCGTGATCCGCCGAGACTTCCCACTGCACGCCCGGAGCGGGAGACCCGGACGCTTCGGCTTCAAAGCTCGCGGATTCGCCTTCGGTGACTTCCACGCTGACCGGCTGCTTCGTGACCGCGGGTGCGACCGGTTTGGCGTTCACCGTGAGCGTTGCGACGCTGCTCGTCGCGCTTCCAGCACTGTTCGTGAACGTCGCGCGGTACTGATAGCCGTTCTCAGCGGGTGTCGTCGCCGAGACCGTCAGCTTGTCGGTGGTACCGCCCGAGGTGCCGGCACCCACAGCCGCCCAGGCTGTCCCGCCGTTCGTGGAGACTTCCCACTGCACGCCCGGAGCAGGGGTGCCCGACGCTTCCGCTTCGAAGCTCGCGGATTCGCCTTCGGTCACAGCCACACTCACCGGCTGCTTCGTCACGTTCGGCAGAACAGGTTTGATCTTGACGGTGAGCGTCGCTGTGGCGCTGGTCACGCTGCCCGCCGAGTTCGTGAACTTCGCGCGGTACTTGTAGCCGCTCTCGGACACTTTCGTCGAGGTGACCGTCAGACTGTCAGACGTTCCGCCCGAGGTGCCGGCACCGACGGCGGTAAAGGTGCCCCCTCCATCGGTGGAGACTTCCCACTGCACGCTCGGCGTAGGGGTGCCCGACGCTTCCGCTTCGAAGCTCGCCGCTTCACCTTCGGTGACTTCGACGCTCACCGGCTGCTTCGTGATCATTGGTGCCACCGCTTTCGTGGTGACCGTCAGCGTCGCCGCGTTGCTCGTGACGCTCTTTACGGAGTTCGTGAACCGCGCGCGATACTGATAGCCGTTCTCGGACACGGTCGTCGAGGAGACGGTCAGCTTGTCGCTCGTGCCGCCTGTCGTGCCGGCTCCCACGGCTGCGAACGTGGCTCCTTTGTCCGTGGAGACTTCCCACTGCACGCTCGGAGCGGGGATACCCGAGGCTTCCGCTTCAAAGGTCGCAGATTCGCCTGCCAGGACGGAGGCATTCGCCGGCTGCTTGGTCACGGTCGGTTCCACGGGTTTCGCTTTCACGGTGAGCGTCGCCGTGGCACTCTTTGCGCTGCCTGCCGAGCTCGTGAACGTCGCCCGGTACTGATAGCCGCTCTGCGCAAGAGTCGTCGCCAACACCGTCAACTTGTCGCTCGTGCCGCCCGAAGTGCCGGCGCCCACTGCGGCGAAGCTCGCCCCGTGGTCCGTCGAGACTTCCCACTGCACACTGGGAGCAGGAGTGCCCGATGCTTCCGCTTCAAAGCTTGCGGGTTCGCCTTCGGTGACTTCCACGCTGACCGGCTGCTTGGTGACTTTGGGGGCGACCGGTTTGGCGTTCACCGTGAGCGTTGCCGAGCCGCTCGACGCGCTCCCGGCCGAGTTCGTGAACGTCGCACGGTACCGATAGCTGTTCTCCGCGGACGTAGTCGCCGAAACGGTCAGCTTGTCGGTCGTACCGCCCGAGGTGCCGGTACCCACCGCCGCAAAGGTCGACCCTCCGTTCGTCGAGACTTCCCACTGCACGCTCGGTGCCGGAGTGCCTGATGCTTCCGCTTCAAAGCTCGCGGATTCGCCTTCGGTCACCGACGCGTTCACCGGCTGCTTCGTGACCAGCGGAGCGATCGGTTTGGTTTCGCCCGTGATTTCGAGTTCGACTTCGCCTTTGACTTCTTCGGTGGTCAGGTCGTCGGTGTGGATCTTCGCCGTGACCTTGTATTTGCCGGCCTGTGCGAACGCGTGTTTGATTGTCGCAGTCTGGTACTCGCCGGTCGTCACCGTCTGCGTCGCGCCATCCGCGAAGCTCCATTCGACGCTTGTGGCATTTGCCGTGAGTTCGACGCTGAACTTCACGGGCGTGCCTGTCGCCGCGGTGGCAACCGATTTCCCGTTGACTTCAGCGCGCATCGGCGCCGCTTCGGCGCGCGGGCAGCCGCTGCCGTTCGGCCCGAGCTCGATCACTTCGGCTTCTTCTTTTTCTTCGGGCGGGAACGTCTTGTGGATGCTCAGCGCGAACAGCTTGTTTTCCTTGCCGGCGGCATACATGGCATAGGTTTCGCCGAGACCCCCGATTGAGCAGATTCCTTCTGCTTGTCCGCCGGTCCAGCCGCGCTCGCTCACCTTCGCGGTTTCGCCCTGTTCGGTGTAGCTCAATCCCAGGGCGCCGGGATATGGTCCGCCGTTTCCTTCTTCGACGTGGCCTTCTTTGACGACGTAGGGATAGATTTCGGCGGCGGAGTAGAACCTGCCTTCGCCTTCTGCGGTGGGCGCGTAGGTCAGCGCGGCGCCGAGTTTTTCGCCGGAGCTGGGACTGTCGAATGTCAGGAGCTTCTCGGTGATTGTTTCATTTTCGAAGGGCGTGAACTGGAAGACCGTGGTCGGAGGGGCACTCGATTCGAAGCTGCTCGGCGCCGCGAGCAGGCTTTCGGGGTTCTTGGTGCTGACTTCGCCTCGTTGGAAGAACACCCTGCCGCTCGTGGTCACCACGGGCGAATCCGCCAGTTCGGGCGAGGAGCCTTCTTCCTGCACGGTCTTGGCGGAGACGTAGCGCTTGCCGAGTTCCCCTTGTTCGGAGACCCGTTGGAGCGCCAGATGGCGTTTTTCGTTGGCGGCCGAGTAATTACCCTCTTCGGCTTCGCCGAGGATGATCACTTCGTGCGTCTTGGGGTCCAGCGTGATCCCCTGCGGATACGCGAGCGCGACGTTTGGCTGAAGCGAGGTGGCTCCAAGCGCGGCGAAGTTGGCCAGCAGGCCTTCGGCGGTGTGCGGGGCGGGTTCGAGCTTCCCGGCCTTGGGGATCGTGGAGAAGGCGTACAGCGCACCGGCGACGTAGACTCCGATTCCCTTCGGCGCTGCTTCCTGTTCGTAGCGTGCCAGTACATAGACCACGTGCCGTTCGCCATCCACTGCCACACCCTCGATGCCGGTTGCTTCTTCGGAGAGCCCCACGCTTGTCCCGCTCGGCGGCTTGAACGTGACCGTGCCCAGCACTTCGCCTTTGTTGGCGGCGTTGACTTTGACCTCCTTGAGGCCGTATTTGCCTGATTCGCCAGACTTGTAGCCGACGAAGGCGACGTTGTTTTCCTGATCCACTCCGAACGCATCGGTTTCCGCGGCCAGCGTCACTTTGGAGCCGAGGGCGTAGCGCGATTCCTCGCCGTAGGTGGCGGCCTGGGCCTGAGCGCCGAAGGCGACGGCCATTACCCCGGCGAGCAGCATCGCAGCGAGCACTGTCCGGCGGGCGCGTCGGGTGGCGGACATCGGTCTCCAGTTCGACTTCATGCCAAGGCTCTCTCACCGTGGCACACCGCTGGCGCCGCGACAACCGCGTTCACCAATTCATCACCGCACTTCTTCACCACTTGGTCACATTGTTACGGCGCGCTGCTTCGCGTCCGAGCTGGCGCTGGCGGCGTGTTGCCGTGACGCCCGCAGGGGCCATCTGGACCGGGCGCTGTCCCCGGCGCGGACGCCGCCTGATGCTTGCGCCCGCAAACGCCGCGAGCACGATCACGCCGAGGATGTACGCGGGCGAGGGCTCGTGTTCGCCGCTGCTGTACGCGACGGCCTGGTTGCCCACGGACTCTGTCGCCTCCTCCTCCTCTTCTTCGTGTTCGGCGACCTCGATCGGCGAGGTAACCGGAGAGGTGCCGCTGGGCGGGGTAGGACGCGCGGGCGTCGGGAGCGGCGGCGGTACGAAGGCCAGCGGGGCGGCCGCCACCGCGGCGGGAAGCAGGAACGGCGCGGAGGCAAGCGGCGTCGGTGGATGCACGACCGCCACCGGCACCGGCGGCGGCGGCGCCGGCGTGGGCGCCAGTGGGACGGGAATCAGCGGCGCCGTCGAGGCCGGCGTTGGAGTGGGATTGGCGCTCACCGGGGCCGGTGGCGGCGGCGGCGCGAGACTGACCTGCGACGGCTTGGCTGGGAGTTCTTTGAGGGGGACGGTGCCGCAGGGTTGGCGCACGCTGCCCGCCTGTACGGTCACGGGCAGCGACGCCGACAGTCCGCCGGCGCTGATCGTCACCGTGGTCGTACCGGCGTTGAAGGCGCAGAACAGGCCCGACTTCGACACTTGTTCGTGAATCGGTTCGTGCGTGGTCGGATCCTGCTCGACGGCCGGCTGCGCGGCTGCGGCCGTGTTCCGTTCGACGAAGTCGCCGATATCGGTCCTCGAGGAGGTGAAGGCATATTCCGGGACGATGCGTTCTGCGCACGCCGCTCCTTCGCATTCCGAGGGGATCGGTATGTAGGGATCGGTTTCCACGTTCGTGGAGCCATTCGCCGCGCGGTTGCCCGCCCGCGGGCGGCGTGCGAGCGCCGCGAATTCCGCCAGCTGGCTGCGCCGCAGCAGCGTCCCATCCTTGGCTTCCAGCGCGAGTTCGCCGATGTTCGGTATCAGCCGCACGGTCACGCTGGCGACGTTGTTCGACTTGGGATGCAATGCGTCGATTTCACCGAGCAAGAAGCCGCTGGCGCCGAGGAACGCGCCGCTGCTCTCGGCTGTGTAGCTCACATATCCGAGCGTCCCCGAGCCGAACGCGGGGAGCGAGCCGGAGACGCCGGCCACGCTCAGGGTCTTCTTGACGTTCCTTTCGGGCGCGTCGTAGAAGTACGCAGAAGCGCCTTCTTTGATCAGCGTTTCGGTTACACGCCGCGCCGCTTCGTCCTTGGCTTCCACCTGCGCTGAGAGATCGGCGTTGCCGACCACGATCGCCGGTTCCGGGTGGCCGGCCCCCGTCTGTGCCGCAGCGGCGCGCAGCTGGCCGGCGAGCCATTCCCGTTGCGGCGCAGCGACGTCCGCGGTGTTGTCGAGCACGATCACACGCACGGTCCCCGTGCTTCCTACGGATGTGAACGCGTAATAGGCCGTCTGGCAGCCGAGCACACCGGCGCAGCTCTCTTCCGAGCGGCCGGCCGGTGCCAGGCCCGGGTTTTCCCCGACACCTCCGAAGGGCGCGGGAAACCCGGAGAAGGCTTCCTTGAACGTCGTCTCCGTACCGGCTTCGTTGAGGTCGGTCGGCGATGCAGCGGCAAAGCTCGGGAGTGGGCTACCCGCGAGCAGCTGGGCATAGCGAGCGAGCTCGCGCTCATAGTTGATCGAGAGGACTTTCGCTCCGCTCGTTTCAAACGTGCTCAGACGCGGGCCCGTGTACAGGAACGCGCGAGCACCCGAGACCTCCCCGGCTCGCGAGAGGGCCGACTGCAACCACACGTCGGGTCCGATCCTTGCCCGTGCGCGGTCGGCGCACGGCGCCGCGCACTGCGCTCCCCCGCCGAACGCGAAAGTGGCGTTGCCGGGCGCCGGTATCGAGGAGGTTCCGGCCCCGGCCGGAGTCGTGCCGTCGGCGGGATAGCGGTCGACATCGGCGGTGTCCAGTACGCCTTCGTGGTTTTCGGCTTCGACGAAGCCGCCGACGGCCCACCCTTCGTTGCCGGTCGGATTGATCAGGACGGCGGCCAGCGGATCGGGCTGATAGACGGTGTCGTAGCGGGAGTAGTTGCCGCCCGGCTGCTGGACGTCGTTGAGTTCGTGCTCCTCGTCACTCCAGCCGCTCGCCGTCTGGCGCAGGAGACCCTTGGCGCTTTCCGACAGGAGGGCGTAGGGTTCGATCAGCGTCGGCGGCGAACCCGGTGCCGCTTGAGGCACCCTTTCGGCGTCGTAGTAATCGGGCGGCGTTCCAGCCGCGATCACGCGCAGTTCCCCGTTTTCGCGGAAGAGCGCAAGCGAGCCCGGTTCACCGCCGCCGGGCAGCGGCGTGGCGCTGGCGTGCCAGGCTTCCCCCGCGGCCGATCGCTCGTATATGGAGCCGCCCGCCGAGAACGCCGCGCCCCCGTCCGCCAGCCCGGCAACGGTCCACGGAGCTGCGGATCCAGCGGCCTGTTCAGCCGATTCGTCGACGTGCCAGCCCGAGCCTTCGTTGACCAGCAGTCCGCCGACATACTGGTCCTTCGAGCGATCTGGCAGCTGGCGGTAGGTCACGATCGCCTCCGAGCCGGCAAAGGCGATCGACGTGAAGCTGGCTCCCACCACCTGCGCCGGGAGTCCGGTTTCCTGTCTCCAGGTCTTGCCGTATCGCAACAGCACGCCACCGGCCCCCACCGCGTACCCGCGCGAGGCGTTGTTGGGGTCGAACGCAACGCCCAGCAGGTTGCCGATGAAGTTCACCGGCGTCGCCGGGTCTTTTTCCCAGAGGCCGGTCTCCCCTCGCCACAGCCACATTTCGCCTTTGTCGCCGACTGCGTAGGTGCGCTGTGGTGTGGGCCACGCGACCGCCCGCAGCCGTGGCGACTCGTGGCGACCGCCGGGTCCGAGCAGGCTTTCCGGCATCCAGCCCTTGCCCGGCTCGTAGCGGGCCACCTCGCCGAGGTCGCCCACCGCGACCGCTTCGCTCGAGAGCGCACCGATCGGCACGCCTGGCTGCGGCGCCACCGCCAGCAGGGTGTGGCGGAACGAGACCGGCCACGAGGTCAGCCGGCTGGCCTGCGGTTGCAGCGTCAGGTGCACCGGAAGGAGTTCCTCGCCCAGCCAGCCCTCCTTGGCGCTGGAGAACGCAGCCCCGAAGACGCCGCCGGGAGGATCCGTGGAGGTTCCTCCAAGCGCCAGCACCCTGGTGAAGGAACTGCCGTCGAGGCGCAGGGACACGCCTTCGTTGAAGCCCGTTATCACCCGTTCTCCATATGGAGCTTCGGAGGAGATGTTGGCCCACGCGAAGCTGCGCATCGCTCCCGTGGGCAGTTCTTCGGGGAGCGAGTAGGTGCACGCTTTCCCCACGACCGGGATCGCGCACCAGCTGGCCTTGACGGCGCCTCTGAGTTCGTTGTGTTCTTCGGCTTCGAAGTAGACAGTCGTCGACCGTGCGGCCACGTGACGCCGGCCATCGACCCACACCCCCTTGCTGGTGACGGTGAGAGCCTGTGCCTCGACTTCGGGCTCGCCAGGGACTTGGAGTTGCTCGCCTTCCGCTTCCAGTGCTTGCACTTCGGGTTCGGGCGGTTCCACTCGGTGCGGCGTCACCGGCCGCCAGCTCCATTCGTGTTCAGCATTCTCGTGGCGTCGGTAGAGCGCGGCCGTTTCCGAGCCCGAGGTTGGCTCGACGAGCATCCACGCGTTTGCTGGCGAGGTGGCGCCGATCCCGAGCACCTGCAGGCCGCTTTCGCTGGTCGTTTCGATCTTTTCGCCGCTCCAGCTTTCCGATTTTCCATCCCAGTGCAGCACCCGGTGCTGCGTCGATGCGCCGACGGGAACGAGGAAGGCTCCGGCGTTGGCGCCTTCTTCTTCGACCGGGGCGATCAGCGGCGCGCGGTTCTTGCCGAAGAGCTCCTCGCTGGACTTCAGCACGGGGTTTTCGTCTTCGGTCTTTTCTTTCGCGGCTGTTTCGGCTTTGGCCTTTTCTTCCCTGGCTTTTTTAGCTGCGGCTTTTTCGGCTTCGGTCTTTCCGGCTTCGACTTCGGCTTGTTCGGCTTCGGCTGTTTCGGCTTCGAGCTTTTCCGCAGCGGCCTTTTCGACGGTCGCCTTTTCGGCTTCGGCTTTTTCGGTTTCGCGCGCCAGCACGGCCGTTTCCTTGAATGCGCCGCCGGGCTTGCGCACGAGCAGAGCCTGTTCCTTGGATCCCACGCTGCCCGCGAGAACGCCGCTGCCGTCGGGCGTCATCTGGCCGTCCAGCGGGCTTGGATGGAGGAGGTTGGCCTGCTGGAAGAGCTTGAGATGGGCCAGCGGCTGACCGGCGTGGTCCTGCGGTCTCGGGGCGAGCGACCAGCCCGCATTGCTGTTGTAGTTGAGCACGCGCGTGGGGAATTCGCCGATACCCAGGCCGACTTCGCCGACACCCCAGGTCTCGTTCGCAGACTCCTGCGGCGAGGAGCCGATCATCGTCACTTTCCTCAATGGCAGCGAAGCGTCGGTCTGGGGAGTTGGTTCCCCTCCGCCGCTGGCCTGCGCCGCCGAGGGCGATGCGCCCGAGGAGAGCAGGGCGCCGAACCCGAGCGCACCGATCGCCAACGCGGCCAGTGCGCCCAGGCCCAGCAGGCAGCGCTGCAGTGGCCGGGTCGCGCGAGACCGGCGGACCTGGACACGCAGGTGCCTCAAGGCAGTCGGTCCGTTCCGGGCAGCTGGTCCGTTCCGGTCAACGAGCTGGGGTGCGGCAGCACTCGGAAGGATGTGCCGACGGTGTTCGATGCCAGCGGGCCTTCGTTGTGCACGGCGACCGTCGGCAACGGCGCGAGTGCGCGCTGTTGGAGCTCGAGCGCGGTCGGCCAGCGACGCGGGTTCAGGCGCAGCAGCAGGCGGCGGTTGCCGGCTGCGAAGGCTCTCGACGGGGTGGAGGCAACCACCCGGCCGCGGCGCTTGGCGACCAGCTTCACGCGCGCCTTGACCGCGAGATGGAAGCTCAATTCGAGCGTCGTGCCGTGGATCAGGCGACTGTGGAGCTTTGACAGCAGCGCCACCGCCACTCTCGATTCGGGCGTCGTGCGCTTGACTTCGGGAAGCACCGTGGAGGACAGCGAGGCTTCACCGAGGAGCCCTGAGTTGTCGGCCGGTATCGAATCCGACGGTGTCTGGGGAATGCCTTCGTCTTTGGGGCGGGAGCTGATCAGGCCCGCGAATGCGGGATCGTTGTCGCGTGGCAGGGGGTTGCCTTCACTGAGGTGGAACAGCCATCCCTGCGTGGTGACCATCCAGCAGTCGTTGATCGCCGGGCAGGTGAGCTTCTCGGCCGCGCCCTTCGGTCCGACCCCTTCGCCGACTTCTCGGGCCGAGGGAAGTTCTTCGGTCACGGTGCCTGCGGAGGAGACGTGCGCGACGCGCGCGCTGACGCCGGGCGTCGGACTAGTGACGTCGCCGCGCGAGTCAAGCGCCAGCCAGGCGCTGCCGGTACCTGGATCCGCGCCGACCGAGTTGACAACGTTCGTGCCGAACAGCGTCGCTCCCGAGGGGGTGGTTGCAGGCCCGATCACTTCGGTGCCTCCGAGTTCCCCGGTGGCCGAGTTGTGCGCATAGCGGATCACGGTCACCGCGGCGGCCTGGGATTCGGAGGGCGGTTCTGCGACGGGCCCGGCGGCGCCCCACAGCGCTTCTTCATCGGAGGAGAGATGCAGCGCGTCGAGCGCCTCGGGGAACTCTCCTTCGCTGTAGGCAGGCACGATCGCGCCGGTGCTCGGCGAGCGTGGTTGTAGCGGTAGGAAGGGTGAGGAGGAGAGTGAGATCTCGTGCAGGATCGACGGGTGTTCGGTTTCAGTCGTTTCTTCCTGAAAGCCATGATCCGACAGCCGCAGCGCCACGCTCTCGTACAGATGTCCTTCGAAGGTCTTCATGTCCTGCACCGTGTGTGCCTGCGGACCTGGTTCGGCGCTGACCGAGCTGCCGTTCCAGTGCAGGTGAAAGGCGCCCTTTTGCGGTTCGGGGAGAGGTTCTCCGCCAAACCAGCAGTCATTCGTGCCGAGGCACGCCGCCGCGTGCATCGCCAGATATGAGTTCGATCGAAACGCAAGCGCCGCATAGGAGCCGATCACCGCTCCGTTGGCAAAATGGCACAGCGTGTTGTCCTGCAACGGCGCCGGTTCGCCGTTCGCGTTGGAGGCCTGCCCGGGACGTCCGTCGGAGACCGTCCAGAACTCGTCGGGGGCGGCCCACGCGATGCGCCCGTCGGTAGCGCCGCAGACGGTCGCGAGCTCGTGCCAGCCTTCGCCGTTGTAGGCCCACAGTCCGGCTGGGATCGTCGGCGGATCGCCGTTGGTGATCAGCAGCCCGCGGTTCGGCGCCCAGAACTCGATGTCGCCGACGTGCCCGAGGCCGATCGGGACGGGGGCGGATTCCCCGGATGAGCTGGAAGGCGGACTGGGCTGTTCCAGGCGCCATTCGAGCGGGTGGGCGGCGCCTGCGACGCCCGGTCCCCAGGAGAGCGCGAGCACAGCCAGCAGCCCGACGAGCCCAACCCTGACGTGTGGCCCTCGAAGCATCATCCACGCCTGCCGCGGAGGGTATGGCGATGCTTCTTGGCCGGCTTTGGCTTGCGTGCGAGCGTGGCCTTGAACGAGACTGGGATGACCTCGCGGAGCGTCGAGTGGCCGGGGGCGGAGAACGCAACGGTGACGCTCGCGGGCAGGCCGGCGGCGGCGTGCGCCAGCGATGCGTAGCCCGGCGCGAGCACGAGTGTGATCTGCACGACCCCGCCGGGGCCCACGGTCGCACCGGTCGCGCTTGCCACGGTCCGCGTGAGGAGCGTGGTGACGGTCGAGCTGCGTCGCCGGCGCCGGGCGCGCGCTCTTGGAATCCGGATCTTGCGCACGATGCGCACCACGCTGGCCGCATCGGCACCGAGATGCCCGGCGCCGGGGACGGTCACATACAGCCGCACGCGTCCGTCGCTCAGGTTGGCGGCGGTGACACCCAAACGCCATGCGGGACTTTGCAGAGGCGAAGGCGGGCTGGAGATGTCATTTTCGATCGGTGTCGCCACGAACGGGCTACGTTCGACGATGAACGCATCGCTGCCGTCGAATTCGGTTTTTTCCAGTTTCCCGTTCTGCAACGCGGGGGTGTTGCCGTCTCCATAGGCGAGGTTCGAGGCGGTCGAGGCGAAAGCCAGCACGTTGCCATTGCGGGCGAACGAGGGCGACAGCGCGCCGTCGCCGAGCCCATAGGGATCGCTCGAGGAGCTGGCTTCCTGGTGGGGGTGTTCGCCCGCACCGCCTTCATAGCTCTTCGTGACACGCGTCAGGGTCGAGTTCTGGAGGTCGACCTCGAACAGTTCGCTCATGCCCGGCTCGGACATCGGCGTGCTCACATAGGCGGGAGCTCCGAGTGGAAACTGGGTCCTCTGCGTGGAGAGCGCGACCTGCGTGCCATCAGGCGAGATCCCAAAATCGACGATCGAGCCGGTCGTGGCGAGGTCCGATTCGTCGCCGCTGGCCAATTCGGTCAGTGGCTGAAGCGCTTCGGTGCGGATACGCCCACCGTGCATGTCGGCGACGTAGAGGTCGGCGTGCAGCAGGCCCCGGGCGAAGCCTTCGGCGCGGGTGAGCGTCGGCGCCTGCGCAAGGAAGGCGGCCGTGTAGCCATCAGCGCTCAGTTGCGGCACGAAGTTTTCGACCGACCCTCCACCGGGCCACGTCCCAGGCGGTTCGAACGCGCCGGCCGCACCCGTATAGAACGGGCCCTGGCAGGGATCGGCGCGGGTTTCGCCGGTGAGCTGCTCTCCACTTGCGATGCAGGCGGGGCTTTCCGGATCGGAGCCGCCCGTGATCCTGCGGGTGGGCGCTGAGGATCCGTCGGCTATCCGGCGCCAGAGCGGCTCGGCGTACCTGCTCTTGAGGCTCGCTTCTCCGGACAGCACCTTGGCCTGTTCAGCGATGTTCACGCCCAGCCACGCCACGGTCGAACCGTCGGCGCTGATCGAGGCGCCGAGCGGGGGTGTGAGCGCGTACTGTTCCGGTCCTTTGAATTCTGGAGGGCTGGCGCCTGCGTCGGAGTAGACCGCGCCGGTATATCCTTCCGAGCCCCTCACCGTCTCGGGCCCGCCGGTTTCGGGGTCGCGCACCGGCCTCCCGCTGGCGACTTCGTCGCGAACGCTGACCAGTTCGGTTGTGCGCGTGGCTGTGTCGCGCACCGCGACCTGCAAGGGCGGCGTTGTGACGTTCGCGGGGTCGAGCAGGTTCGACGTGGCTGTCGTAACGAACACCACGTGACGCCCGTCGGCCGTGATCGCGCTACGACCGCTGGCCACCGCGCCGTACCTGGTCGAGCCGCCTTCGTAGCTGAGCCCTTCGCTTCTGCCGTTGACCGCGGAGGCGATCGTGAACGGGCAGAGCTGACCGTATTCGGCAAGGGGCGCCTTTTCTTCTTCTTCTTCGATGCAGGCGCTCGAACCCTGAGCTGCGATGGCGCCCTGCATGCTTGGGCCGCCGATGTTCATGTTGCGCACGAACACGTTCGCCGCTTCGCCTTCGGCTTTCTCGGCGTGGGGTGCGAGCCTCGCGGTCGTGGTGAAGCTCACGTACTCGCCGTCTTCGCTGATCGAGGGGAGCGCCGCATCGCCCTTCCCAAGCTTGCCTTCGGTTGCGCTCGTGTCGCCTGCCACCTCGGCGACTTCATCGGTAGCGAGGTCGCGCCGCCAGACTCCGTGCTTGCCCGCGAACACGCCGTCGAAGACCACGTAGCGCCCGTTCGCCGAGATCGCGACGTCGTGGGCGAAGCTGGCCTGTTCGCTGCCGCTTCTCGACACCAGCACAGCCGAACCGAAGACATCGGCGCGAGCCGGCCCGGGAAGCACGAACGCGAGCGCTCCCAAGCCGCCGAGCGCGACGCCGAGCGCCGGCCTTGCTGCGCGGAGGCTCATCGCAGCTTCACCAATCGGTCGAGCGTGGCCGCATTGCCGAGGTGGTCCTGGGCGTGGACGACGATCTCGTAGGTGCCCGCATGCCTGTAGCGGTGGCGATAACGGGCGCGGCCGTGGGCATGGGTGCCGTCGCCGAAGCTGACGCTCACCTTGGCCGCGCGCACGCCGGAACCGGAATCGCTCACGCGAACCAGCACCGAATGGTTGGACTTCGTGACGCTCACGGTCGGCGCCTGACCGTCGATCAGCAGCGGTGCGGGCACCGAAAGCGTGCCGCCGCCGAAGATTTCGCTTGCGAGCACCTGCAGCGTGTGTGCTCCGCTGCCGAGACCGTGGGGGTCGATCCGCAGCTGGTCGGTCCCTGGCGGGACGGGCAGAGCGCGACCGTCGAGGATCACCTCGTAGCTCAACGGTCCGTCGGCACTGATCGCCGGTTCCCAGCTGACGCTGGCCTGGGAGGGCTCGAGCCAGCCTCTGGGAACGCTCACGATGAACTGCTGCGGAGGTGCGCTGACCTGTGCAGCGACGATCGCCGCGTCGCCTACGGGCCCTTGCTGGAAGGCCACGAGCCCATCTCCCAGCAGGGAGCGCCCGACCGCCAGTTCGCCGATCGCTCCCCCTGCCCCGCCGCTGACGAGCGCCGTCTGCACAGCACCGGTGGAGTAGTCCTCGCGAATCGCAACCGCCGGTGCACCGTTCGGATCGGCGCTCGGCCAGGCCGAGATGCCTCCGCCTTCAGGGTTCATCACGCTCGCCGCCGACACTTCGCTCGCCGGCGCGCCGGAGGATCCCGCGAACGGGGGACCGAGCGAGACCGTGCCCGACAGACCGCGGTCGGTGCCGTCGATCACGCGCGGCGTTCCGTTGCTGTCGTAGAGCAGGCGCATGTCCTGCTTTTCGTCGATGTCGATGCCGGGGCGCCCGACCACGGCGTTGGCGCCGCCGGCGACTTCCGGGTCGGGGATGCTCGCCCCCACGAACTCCGAGCCACTGGCCGATTCGCCATCGGGCAGGGTGTTCAGGAAGATCCGCGGACCGGGCAGCGGCGACCCCTGCCCGGCGCTCTGGCGGTAGGCCACCTCCGCCTGCCCCAGCCGCGAGAGGGCAACCGTCGGCGCGTCGGCGTCGGTGTTGATGGACGCTCCGTTGTAGCTCGTGGCGGTCACGGGCAGCACGTAGTCGAGTGCGCTACCGAACAGCCTCCGCGCCCAGATCCGGGCGACCCCTTCGCTTTCGGGCTCCTGCCACACGACGATCGCGTTGCCGGTCGGTCCGATCGCGATTCTCGGCGCGTTGGCCTGGGTCGGTGGCCGCATCGAGGCGCTCCTGTTGCGGTTGATCGCTCCCAGTGCCGACCACCGGGCTCCGTCGAAGCGCGCGACGCGGACATCCTCGACCACATCGCCCGGATGCAGCAGCGTGATCCTGTTGCGTTCTCCGAAACGCTCCGTGATCACGCGGTAGACGACGTCCGCCTGACCGGTGCTGCTCATCGTGAGATCGGGGCTCGCGCCGTTGCCTTCGTTGATGTTGGAGTCGATGATCAGCGGCGGTGAGAATGTCGAGGATCCCGGCGCGAGCTGCGCGCCCAGCAGCTCGTTCACCGGACGTTCTTTCTCCGATGCGAACGGCGTCGCCCAGACGACCAGCAGCTCCCCTCCGTCAGCGGCGCCGATCTGCGGCCAGCTTGCGGCGTAGGGCTGTTCGGTGTCAACCCGCATCGGGGCGAGCCAGCGCCCGCCGCTGTAGCGGGCGACGAACACGTGGGCGACGCCGTTTTCGCGCTTGAGGTAGACGGCCCCCCCGGTCCCGTCATCGGCCATCGCCACGCCCCCGAAGCCGAGGATGTCCTTGCTGGGCCCATCGAGCGTCTGCCCGGGCAGGATCAGGGCACCCGCGGACGCGGCCTCGAGCGCGCACAGCACCACCACGAGCAGGGTTGGCAGCACGAGCTTGCAGAAGGAGCTCAAGGTTCTGAGTTGTTGAGCGCGCCCGGCGTCTTGTTGAAGGCGCAACGGAAGTTCTCAGCGTCGATGACCGGCTCCGAGCCTGCAAATCCGCCTTTTTGACCGTTGCTGAACACGGTCACGTACTGCAGCGATTCGGGCAGAGGACTTGCCGGCAGCGGAATCGGGTTTGCCTGGCCCTGGCGCGGGTTGCCGGTGGCGCCTTCGCTGACCCCCTCGAAGCCCGCCGCGGTCGAGCCGGCTTCGGTCGTCACCAGGGTCGAGCTCATCTCCCGTTCGTCTTTGAGACCTCTGCTGGGGTCCTGCTGGACGGTGGCGGTCAGCTGCGAGTCGTGGATGGTCGACTCGAGCTTCACGCGTTCAGCTGCCCCGAGCAGTTCGGCAGCCGATGGCAGCCAGCCGCCTTCGGCCTCGCAGGCTTTGCTCGCGAAGATGAAGTTGTTCTTGCCGGCCTGCGCGTTGGTCAGCGGATATGGAGCGGTGTCCAGGCACCAGCTGCCGAGGTCGACGGTCGCGGGAGGGCAACTGCCCGCGAGCTGTTCGGCCGTCTTGCCGCCGACCCGGCTCGCCTCCCTGACCGTCGGTATCGCGGATGCCGGGAATTTCCGGTTTCGCCCGAGCACGAGGATGCCGCCGGAGAGCGGCTTGGTGCTGACTGGATGACCGGCGACGGCGCTGAGGATCGCGTGGCGGGCGGCGTCGGCACCCCCGGTCATCGAGAACACGAGCGCGATCAGCGCCACGAACATCGCCGGCGACGGACGCCTCATGGCATCCGCTTTGGATCGCGGGGAGCTGCACGACGGATGTCGTGCAACGCCTCGAGCGTGGCCTCCTGAACCGTGGACAGGACGGCGTCGAGCGCGACCCCCGAGAGGGTCTCCTGCTCGAGCAGCACGGTGGCGGTCTCCTCGACCGTACTCCAGTTGCGGTCCAGGATGGCTCCCGCGCGCGCCTCGGCGTCGCCGACCATCCGCTCGATCTCGTTGTCGATCAGGTTCAGCGTCTCGGGACCGACCGAGCCGAGGTCCTGCAGCGAGGCGCCGAGGAACACCTCGCCGCTCTTCTCGCCGATCGTGACCAGGCCGAGGGCCTCGGACATCCCGAACGAGGTGATCATGCTGCGTGCCAGTGCGGTCGCCGCGTGCAGGTCGTCGTTGACGCTCGTAGACGTGTGCCCGAAGGCGATCCGCTCTCCGGCCAGCCCGGCGGTGATCACGATCAGCTGGCTCTGCAGATCGGGCTTGGTCATGATCACCTGGTCACGGTCGGAGAGCATGTGCGCAGCGATGCCCAGCTGGCGCCCACGCGCGACGATCGACAGCTTGCGTGTCGCTGTGGTGTGCCCGAGAGCCTCGGTTACGACCGCGTGGGAGGACTCGTGGATCGCGATCAGCCAGCGCTCCTGCTCGCTCAGGATGTGGCGTTTGGCGGGACCGGCGACGACACGTTCGATCGCCTCCTCGAGCGTGGCCTGATCGATCTGCCCGCGCCCGTCGCGAACGCTCAGCAGTGCAGCCTCGTTGATCACGTTGGCGAGCTCCGCGCCGCTGAAGCCCGGTGTCTGGCGCGCCACCTCCTCCAGTGAGGCGTCCGGCGCCAGCGGCCGTCTGCCGCCGTGCAGGCGCAGGATCTCCAGGCGGCCGTGCACGTCGGGGTTGTCGACAACGATCTGGCGGTCGAAGCGGCCAGGGCGAAGCAGCGCCGGGTCGAGGATGTCGGGACGGTTGGTCGCGCCCATCACGACGAGCCCGCCGTCGCCCCCGAAGCCGTCCATCTCGACGAGGATCTGGTTGAGCGTCTGCTCGCGCTCGTCGTTGCCCTGGCCGATGCCAGCGCCGCGCTTGCGTCCGGCGGCGTCGAGCTCGTCGATGAAGATGATCGCCGGAGCCGCCTTGCGGGCCTTGCGGAAGAGATCGCGCACACGTGCCGCGCCGACGCCGACGAGCGACTCGACGAAGTCCGAACCCGACACCGAGAAGAAGGAGGCGTCGGCTTCGCCTGCGACCGCCTTGGCGAGCAGGGTCTTGCCGGTGCCGGGGGGCCCGACCAGCAGCACGCCCTTGGGGGCCGCGGCCCCGACGGCCAGGTACTTGGTCGGGTCGGCCAGGTAGTCGCGTATCTCGCGGAGCTCGGCCAGGGCCTCGCCGGCGCCGGCCACGTCGGCGAACGTCACGCGGTCCGTCGTGCCCTTGCCGCGACGCTTGCCCTTGCCTGCGAAGGATGAGAACGAGGCGAGGCCGCCGGCTGCGCCTTCGCCGCCGACCCTGGTGAACAGCGAGAACAGGCAAACCAGCAGCAGGATCGGGATCAGGAACTGGACGACGATCGCCTTGGTCGGCTTGCCCGTCTGCTGGTCGACCGAGACGGTCGCGCCGCCGGCGCTCAGTTCCCGAAGCAGCTGTTGCGTGGCCGCGCCCGAGGCCGGATAGGCGGTCCACAGGTGCTGCGGCGTGCCGCCCGCGGGAAGCGCGGTCACGGTGCCGCCCGTGGCGCCACTCGCGGCAGGACTCGGGGCGCCGAGGGTGCCCCCGGCCGAGACCGCCGGCGCGCTGGCGCTGGTGGTCAGCTCGACGCGACTGTCGTGGTCGAGCAGCGTCGCCGCCGTTATGTCCCTGTCCTTGCTCAGCGTCTGCACCGTGCTCAGCGGTACCTGGATGCCCGAGCTGCTCGGCTTGATCTCACCGAGCAGTGCAGAGAAGGTGATCGCCAGCCCGATCGAGGCGAGCAGCAGGAACAGCGACAGCGGATCGCGCAGGATCAGCCGGCGAACCGTCGAGAGGAACGTCTTCGCAGCCGCCAGCACCGGGTTACGGCGTTTGGCCAATCCCGAGCGGACGGTCGGCTTGTTCGCCTGAAAGCCGTTACTGGAAGGGGAGGCCGGCGCCGGGGGGGCGGCGGGCTCCGTCGGCGGGATTGGAGCTGTGGACTCGTCGGTCATAGCGTGTTTGCCGCGCACAGCGAAGCGTTCCGTCCCCATGACCTAGGCGGACGGCACATCGCTCCTGCCGTCGAGCGGCGGCGCTGCCAGCGTCACACGACATTCGTCCAAAAGCAATGCCGTTCACAAAAACGACACATGGCCGCCGGTCCCCCTCTGCGTCTTTCACAAAATGTACACATTGCCACCCCTTCACAAAATGTACACATGACCACCATTACGCGAAACTGCGCACAACTCAGAAGTCCCGTCGGCGTTCACAAAAACGAAACACCATACAAATCGGGGACAGACAGTCTTCTCGCGGGTACGGTCGAGCGGCCACCGCATCGATTCACACCCTCGCCTGTTTGCCCACCCGAGCGACCGATCGCTCCAGATAGACCCACTTCCAACTCAAAGGAGCCCGCACCGTGCGCGCGCATCGCACCCTCGTCATTTCCGCGATCCTGGCTGCTGTCCTGGCCATCCCGGCCGGCGCCGCCGCCAGGAGCCTGATCATCGGCGGTTCGACCTCGGTCCTTCCCCTCGCCCAGAAACTCGCCACCGCCTATCACCAGGCGTTCCCGAAGCTCGCCGCACCGAAGGTCGGCGGCGGCCAGTCCGACATCGGCATCAGCGGCGCCGCCAGCGGGCGCTTTGACATCGGCGACTCCTCACGCGACCCGATCAGGGGCGTCGACCCAACCGGCCTCGTGTTCACGAAGATCGCGCGAGACGGCGTATGCGTGATCACCAACCCCGCCAACCCGATCTCGAACCTCTCCCAGGAAAGCGTGGAAGCGATCTTCACCGGGCGTATCCGCGACTGGAGCCAGGTCCCGGGCTCGAAGATCTCCGGGCCGATCGACCTGTTCGACCGCGACGGGGCTTCCGGTACCCAGGATGCCTTCCAGCACATCTTCCTCGGGGAAACGCTGAAGATCTCCCCGTCGGCAACGGCCAAGACCTCAAACGGCCTCGAGCAGAACTCTGTATCCAGTGACAAACAGGCGATCGGGTTCGTGTCCTTCGCCTACACAGGTGGAGTGAACGCGGTCGCCTACAACGGGATTCCCTGCAACCTGCGCAACGCGAAGTCCGGCCAGTACGCCGGCGTGCGTAACTTCTGGATGGTCACAAAAGGCGTCCCCAAGGGAGAAGCCGCGAAGTTCATCGCCTGGGTCACGAGCGGCAACGCGGCCACCAAACGGATCATCAGCTCCAGCTGGATTCCAGTTCACTAACAGCGTTGTCAGGCGGCATCGAAACCGTGCGACGCCGCCTGAGGCGCGCGAGCGCTCCCACCGACAGGCACGCCGAGCTGACGCTCGGCGTGCTGGCCGGAGCGGTGCTCGTGTTGATCGCCGCGATGGTCGTGACGGTGCTGGTCAAAGCGTGGCCGTCGTTCTCCTACAACGGCCTCAGCTGGTTCGGCTCGGGCGGCGACGTCGACACGCAGCTGCGGGTGATGCGCGAAGGCACGCCGACGGCCGGTCACGGGCTGCTGTACTTCCGCGCGTGGCCGCTGATCTGGGGCACGCTGCTGACCACGCTTCTCGCCGTCGGGATCGGACTCGTGATCTCCACCTTCGCGGCGGTCTTCCTGACCGAGTTCGCGCCCGCTTGGTTGCGCCGCACGCTTGACCCCGTGATCAGGCTGCTGGCCGCGGTGCCGTCGGTGATCTACGGGCTGATCGGCATCCTCGCGCTCGCTCCGTGGATCAACGAACACCTGATCAGCAACCCACGCAAGCAGTCGGTGATCTACGTCGTCCAGCTCAACGGCGCCGACCTGGCGACGGCGACCCTGATCTTGATGGTGATGATCCTGCCGATCATGGTCGCGATCAGCGCCAACGCGCTGGCGGCGGTGCCGCCGGCCTGGCGCGAGGGCTCGGCGGCGCTCGGCGTAAATCGCTGGCGCACGATCTGGCGGGTCTCGCTGCGCACCGCCTGGCCGGCGATCGCCGCCGCCACGGTGCTGGCCACCGCGCGAGCACTGGGCGAGGCGGTGATGCTCGCGATGGTCTCGGGCAGCCGCGGCTTTGCGGCCAACCCGCTCGACGGCCTGACGTTCCTGTTCGAGCCGGTGCGACCGCTGGCGGCCTCGATCTTCCAGGAATCGGAGGGGCTGACGATCGGCCCGCTCGCGCACACGATCTATGCGATGGGCGCCGTGCTGCTGGTTTCGGCCACGATGCTCTCACTTGCCGGCTGGGCCGCCAAGCAGCCGCTGAAGCGCTACGGGATCCGCGCCTGATGGCTGCCGGCTCCCCGACGCTGCCGGCGGCGCTTCGGCCACCGCGGGAGCGCAGCTCCTCGTGGCCTTTGATCGATCGTCTCTGCTACGGGCTGTGCTGGGCGACCGGTATCGGGCTGTGCCTGGTGGCGCTCGCGATCGTGCTGTTCATGCTCGTCAAGGGCATCTCATACCTGCGCCCGAGCCTGTTCGTCGAATCGCCCGCGCCCTCGCTGCACCAGAGCCAGAGCGGCGGTTTCAGCGACCCGATCATCGGGACCTTCGTCGTCACCGCGATCGGCACCGTGATCGCGGCTCCGCTCGGCGTGGCGATCGCCTGCTGGCTGTCGGAGTACGCCCGGCCGGCGTGGCTGGCGCGCGCGGTCGAGTCCGCGATCGAGATGCTCGCCGGCGTGCCCAGCATCGTGCTCGCGATCTTCGGGCTGCTGATCCTCTCCCAGGGCTTCCTCGGCTTTCTCTCCCAGGGCGCAGCCAAGGGCTCGCTCGGCGAGTCCTTCTTCAACGCCGGGATCGTGATGTCGCTGCTGGCGCTGCCGCTGGTGGTCGGTGCCACGCGTGAGGCGCTCGCCCAACTCCCAGACCGCTTGCGCGAGGCCTCCTATGCGCTCGGCAAGACACGTGCGACGACGAGCTGGCACGTGCTGCTGCCAGCGGTGCGACCCAGCATCGCGAGCGGAATCGTGCTTGGGATGGGTCGCATCATCGGCGACACCGCAATCGTGACGGTCCTGCTCGGGGCGACGCTCAAGAACGAACCGGTCGGGCACGTCCCGCTTCTCGGCGCGCTGCGGGGCACCGGCTCGACGTTGACGAGCTATGTCTACAACAACTCGCCCGCCGGCGAGGGCAACGCCCACCAGAAGGCCTATGCAGCCGCGTTCGTGTTGCTTGCGATCGTGCTCGCTTTGAACGCGCTCGTCACCCACCTGGTCAACCGTGGCCAGCCCTCCCGTGCCCGCGGAGGCCTCTTCACACTGCTTCGATTCATGCCCGGAGGGCGCTGAGGATGGACCCGCTGATGCCACCGCCGATACGGCGGATCGCACTCGGAAACGAGCCGCACGTCGCAGCGCCCCGTCCGGCGCCCGCCGTCAACGGTGCGGCGGTTTCGCCGGCCGGTGGCGCACGCCGCCACCCGCGCCCAGCCGCCGCGCAGGTGCTCGAGCGCATGTACATCGAGTCGGTGTCGCTCGCCTACGGTGAGAACTGGGTCGTGCGCGACGTGACGCTGCCCGTGCGCCGCGGAGAGGTCCTTGCGCTGATCGGTGCGTCGGGCTCGGGCAAGACCACGCTGCTGCGCTCGCTGAACAGGCTCACCGAGATCACCGCCGGCGCCACGCGCAGGGGCAGGATCACGCTCGACGCCACCGACATCTACGAGCTGGAGGTCAACGAGCTGCGCAGGCGCGTCTCGATGGTCTTTCAGCAGCCGAACCCGTTCCCGATGAGCATCTATGACAACGTCGCCTACGCACTCGCCGAGCAGGCTCCCCCGCGCGGACGGCGCCGCCGGCGGACTCCCGAGCTACAGCAGGCCGCCGAGCTGGCCCTGCGCCGCGCGGGTCTGTTCGAGGAGCTCGCCGGAGACCTCGATCGCTCGGCTCTGAGGCTCTCCGGCGGCCAGCAGCAGCGGCTGTGCATCGCTCGCGCCCTGGCCGCCTCGCCGGAGGTGCTGCTGCTCGACGAGCCCTGCTCGGCGCTCGATCCGATCTCGACGGCCACAATCGAGGAGCTGATCGTCGAGCTGCGCGAGAGCGTGGCGATCGTGATCGTGACGCACAACCTCCAACAGGCCTTTCGCGTCGCCGACCACGTCGCCTTCATGCACCTCGGCGAGCTGGTGGAGTACGGCACCAGCGAGCAGGTGTTCGACAGGCCCAGCAAGCAGCGCACGCGCGATTACATCAGTGGAGCCTTCGGGTGAGGCGAGCTGCGCTCGTGCTGGTGGCAATCGCGCTCACCGGTTGCGAGACGACGGCCGAAAAGAGCGCGAAGCTCGAAAAGCAGGCGCTGCGAGCTGCCGCCGGCGTAGCGACGGCGAAAGGTCTCTCGATCGCGAGCCCCAGCAAGACGATCGAGGTCGCGGGCAGCGCGCTGCTGCGCAGCAGCGAAGGGGCGGTGGCGACGGTCACGCTTCGCAACCTCTCCAACCGGGCCGTCGCCGACGTCCCGCTCGCGATCGCCGTCCACGACGCGCGTGGCGTCACCGTCTACTCCAACACCACGCCCGGGCTCGTGCACTCGCTCGTCGCCGCCGCGCTGATCGAAGCACACGGCGAGCTGACCTGGATCGACGATCAGGTCACAGGGGCGCCGAACGCGGCAAGCGTGACTGCCAGGGTCGGCGAAGGCGCCGCCGTGCCCGCTGCGATCCCAAAGCTCAGCGTCGCGGGCTCGCACGTGTTCGAAGAACCCGGGAGCGGCCTCGGTGCGAAGGGCACCGTGGTCAACCACTCGGCGGTGGCTCAGAGCGAACTGGTCGTCTACGCCACCGCCCGCCGGGGGAGCAGGATCGTCGCGGCCGGCCGCGCCGTCCTGGCCCAGGTGCCCGCGGGCGCGTCGGTCCCGTTCCAGCTGTTCTTCATCGGCGACCCGAAAGGCGCGCAGCTGCAGGTGAGCGCCCCGCCGACGACGCTGCGATAGCGCTCCTCAGCGCTTGCGCCGGCCCTGCTTGAGCGTGATGCCCTCGAGCACGTGAGCTACGGTCTCGCAGGCATCGACAGCGGCCTCGAGAGACTCGAAGATGTCCTTCCAGCGGATCACCACCATCGGGTCGATACCGCCCGCGAACAACGACGCGACGCCGTCGCGCTGGAGGCGATCGCCCTCGTTCTCGAGGCGATGGATCTCCACCAGGTGCGGGCCCAGCTCGGTGCCGGTGCGCAGCGCGCGCAGCCCCTGTGCGATCTGCTCGCCGGCGCCGACGAGCACCTCGGTGAACTCGACCGCCTGCTCCATCGGGGCCTCCACGCCGTACAGGCCGAGCTGCGCGGCGGCCTGCTCGGAGTGATCGACGATGTCGTCGAGCGCCGTCGCCAGGGCGTAGCCGTCGCCCGCGTCGAACGGCGCCCCGACGCGTCCACGGCCGGCCAGGCGGTGGATGATGTCGTGGGTGATGCGGTCGCCTTCCTGCTCGCAGACCTTCACGTCCTGGGCCAAGGTGGCGTGCTCGGGATAGTCCACGAACAGGTCGCGCAGCAGCAGGCCACAGCGCTGCACGTTGCGTCCGGCCTCCTCCACCAGCGCCAGCAGGGCGCTGTCCACGCTGCGGTTGAACAAGCTCATGCCGCGAGGATATTGCGCCTGGCCGTGGGGTTGCCGTCTTTCACAGTTTTTTCACAGTCGGATAACCACTTTGCAACTCCTGGGCCTCGTCGGCCTGCGACGCTTCCGCGTCGTGGCGGCCTTTCCGGAGAGCGCTGATGTTCCCGCTGACATCCTCTATGCCGGCGAGCTGGAGATCAGGCTGGAGGAGGGGCTCGTGCTCGCGACCGGCCAGCCGCTGACCCTGTCTGTGCGGGAGTTCGAGCTGCTTGGCGCAATGGCACGGCGTCTCGGCGCGATCATCACCCGCGAGGAGCTCTATCGCACCGTGTGGGGCGGTGAGCTGCGCAGCGGCGACCGCTCGGTGGACGTCTACGTCAGCAAGCTGCGCAGCAAGCTCGAGGTGGCGCTTCCCGATCGCCGCTTCATCCACACCCACCCCGGATTCGGCTACCGCTTCCAACCCCAGCCTTCACGAAATGTTCACATGGAGGCCACCCGCGGGTGAGGAGACTACGCCGCACCACGCCGGTTCGGCGCACAGCCGTGTGCTCGCCGCCGCCAAGAGACCACGACTCAGAGGAGACGTAGTGATCAAGAACAAGATGGGCGCACTCGCCAGTTGTGCGCTGCTCGCGTTGGGCCTCGCCGCATGCGGAAGCTCCAGCTCGAGCTCCTCGAGCAGTTCGAGCAGCGCCGCCGCCCCGACGACCTCGAGCAGCGGATCGGGGACGATCTCCGGAGCGGGTTCCACCTTCGCCGCCCCCGTCTACCAGCAGTGGGCCTCCTCGCTGTCTGGGATGACCGTCAACTACCAGGCGATCGGGTCGGGCGCGGGGATCACGGCGGTAGAGGCCAAAACCGTCGACTTCGGAGCGAGTGACCCGCCGCTGAAACCGGCCGACGAAGCGGCGATGGCAAAGAACGGCAGCCCCGGGGTGCAGATTCCGATGTTCCTCGGCGCGATCACCGTCTCCTACAACCTGCCCGGCGTCAAAGCTGGCCTGAAGCTCGACGGCAAAGCCGTGGGCGACCTTTTCATCGGCAAGCTCAAAGCCTGGAACGACCCGGAGATCAAGGCCCTGAATCCAGGTGTGACGCTGCCCAGCACGCCGATCACGGTCGTCCACCGCTCCGACTCCTCGGGCACGACTGCGGGCTTTACGAGCTTCCTGGCCGCGGTGGACCCCGAATGGGCCAGCAAGATCGGCGAAGGCAAGACGGTGCAGTGGCCGACGGGCACGGGCGCGAAGGGCAACGCCGGCGTGGCCGGTGCGGTGCAGCAGACGACCGGCGCTGTCGGCTACATCGAGCAGGCATACGCGCTGCAGCACAACTTCACATACGCCGCCGTGAAGAACAAGGCCGGGAAGTTCGTCGTGCCCTCGCTCGCCTCGACGACTGCTGCGGGCGAAGGCGTTGTCGTCCCGCCCAACCTCGGCATCAAGATCAAGAACCCCAGCTCGCCGAACGCCTACCCGATCACCTCGCAGACGTTCATCGTCCTCAACAAGGATCTCTGCAAGGCGGGCATTCCCGGCGGCGAAAGCGCAGCCAAGGGTGTGGTCAAGTTCCTCGAATACGGGCTCGGACAGGGCCAGTCGATCCTCTCCCAGGCCGACTACGCGGGCCTCCCGGCGGCAGTCCTCGCAAAGTCCAAGGAAGCTGCCGCGGGCCTGCAGTGCAACGGCACGTCGCTCAGCGGCTGACGTGACGGGCCGACCGCGGATTCGATAGACAGGGGTTCGTGCAGGCAACAGCGATACCCGGTGGCGAGCGCTCGGTTCTCGAGCGCTCGCCACTTGCCCGACTGCCGGACCGGGCGCTGAAGTACGGGCTGACGGCGCTCGCGGCGCTGATCCTCGTCCTGATCGTCTACTTCTTCGTCCGGCTCGTAGGGGAATCCACTCCCGCGTTCGCGCACGCGGGAGTGTTCGGGTTCACGTTCAACAACGACTGGAACGTGAGCGCCGAACGCTTTGGCGCGCTGCCGCTGCTGCTCGGAACGCTGATCACGTCGGCGCTGGCGCTCGTGATCGGGGTCCCGATCGCGGTCGCAAGCGCGATCTATGCGACCGAGCTGTGCCCCCTGCGCCTGCGCGGCCCGCTGACGATCCTGGTCGAGCTGCTGGCAGCAGTCCCCTCCGTGGTCTACGGCCTTTGGGGCATCTTCTTCCTCGCCCCCAAGCTGCGCGGCGCCGAGCAGTGGGTCGCGGACCGCATCTCCTTCGTCCCCTTCGTCGGTGGCGGCCTGGTCACGATCCCCAACTACTTCATCACCGGCCTGGTGCTCGCGATCATGATCCTGCCGATCGTCAGCGCGATCAGCCGCGAGGTCATGAGCACCGTCCCCTCCGATCACAAGGAGGCCGCGCTCGGCCTCGGGGCCACGCGCTGGGAGATGATCCGCTTGGCGGTGCTCCCCTACTGCCGCTCCGGCATCGTCGGCGGCGCGATGCTCGGTCTCGGGCGCGCGATCGGCGAGACGATCGCCGTGACGATCCTGATCGGCGACGCACCGCAACTGGGCAGCCATCTGTTCGGGCAGGGCTACAGCCTCGCGGCGGTGATCGCCAACGAGTTCGGCGAGGCGCAGGGGCTGCACCGCTCAGCGCTGTTCGCAGCCGGTCTCGTGCTGTTCGTGCTCACGCTGCTGGTCAACGGCGTGGCGCGATTCTTCGTCGTCAGAGCGGCGCGCGGCACCCGCGCCACCCCGGCGGCCGCGGCGGGCGGCGGCGGTGCCGGCGTTCTGGCAGCCGACGCGGCGAGCGGCGCATGAGCGCGCAGGGAGCGGCAAGCGAGCGCCTTGCGCGCTTCGCCGTCAGCCCAGCGCGCAGGCGCAAGGACAAGCTGGCGCGCGGCTCGATCCTGCTCGCGACGGTGATCGCGCTCGTGCCGCTGGTGCTGATCGTCTACTACCTGCTGGCAAAGGGCCTGGGCTCGTGGAGCACGAGCTTCTTCACGACAGATCCCACCGGCAACACGTTCTTCAAAAGCTCGAGCATCGGCGGGATCAAGAGCGCGATCCTGGGCACGGTGGAGATCGTGGCGCTGGCTTCGGCGATCGCAATCCCGATCGGCATCGGTGTGGCGATCTGGCTCGTGGAGTACGGCCGCAACAGCTTCTTCGCCAACACGGTTCGCTTCTTCGTCGACGTGCTCACCGGCGTACCCTCGATCGTCTTCGGCCTGTTCATCTACATCGTCTTGGTCGTCGGCACCGGCAGCACCTATGCCGGATACAAGGGCGCGTTCGCGCTCAGCCTGCTGATGCTGCCGGTGGTGATCCGCTCGGCCGAGGTCGTGCTGCTGCTCGTTCCCGCGGCGCTGCGCGAATCGGCCCTCGCGCTCGGCGCACCGCGCTGGCGCGTGATCGCAAGCGTCGTGTTGCCGACGGCGCTACCGGGGATGGTCACCGGCGTGCTGCTGGCGGTCGCGCGCGCCGCCGGGGAGACCGCGCCGCTGCTGTTCACCGCGGGAGCTACGCTGAAGACGAGCTTCGGCCTGGGCCAGTTCATGAACTCGCTGCCCGTGCAGATCTACAGCGACGTCACCTCTCCGACGGCGTCTGTGGAACACAGGGCATGGGGAGCCGCGCTCACACTGGTCGTCATGATCCTGATACTGAACCTCATCGCCCGCCTCGTCTCGCGAAGGAGTCGCCTTGCATGACATCCACACGACCGCCCACGAACGTGGCTGACGCGGACCCCAAGGCCCGCGCCGAGCTCGAGCGGAGCTCGGCGAGTGCTCCACAACCGCTCCCCTCGACGGCGACCTCCGCGCCGGCATCGGAGAAGGCAGCGGTCGAGCCCAAGCCGGGCCTGAGCGTAAAGCTCGAAGGACTGCGCGCCTTCTACGGCGAGGCCGAACAGGTCAAGGGCCTGGACCTCGAGTTTCGCCCGAACGAGGTGACCGCGATCATCGGCCCCTCCGGCTGCGGCAAGTCGACGATGGTCCGTTGCATCAACCGCATGCACGAGGAGATCGCCGGCGCGCACGCCGAGGGACGAGTGATGCTCGAGGACCTCGACGTCTATGACCCGTCGGTCGACGTCGTGGCGGTCCGCCGTGCGATCGGCATGGTCTTTCAGAAGCCGAACCCGTTTCCCACGATGTCGATCTTCGACAACGTCGCCGCGGGCCTGCGCCTCAGCTCGCGCCGGGGCGAGCTGCGCCCTCGCGTCGAGACGGCGCTGCGCAGCGCCGGGCTGTGGGAGGAGGTCTCCGAACGCCTCGACGAGCCCGGCGCGGGCCTCTCGGGCGGCCAGCAGCAGCGCCTGTGCATCGCGCGCTCGCTGGCGGTCGACCCGGATGTGATCTTGATGGACGAGCCCTGCTCTGCGCTGGACCCGATCGCAACGCTGAAGATCGAGGAACTGATCGACGAGCTGAAGCGGAGGGTGACGATCGTGATCGTCACCCACAACATGCAGCAGGCCGCCCGCGTGGCAGACCGCACGGCCTTCATGCTCGACGGCAAGCTCGTCGAGGTCGGCCCGACGCAGGAGATCTTCACCAAACCCCACGATTCGCGAACCGAGGAATATGTCACCGGCAAGTTCGGCTAGCGGCGAGAGCGGGCGCCCGGGCTCACCGGCGCTCGCCGGACGCTCGCCGTCCCCGAGCTCCGACGGCGCGCACGGGCGCCAGCACTTCCAGGCGCAGCTACGCGAGCTCGAGGAGCACGCCCTCGGCGGCCTCGATCTGATCGTCGAGCAACTCGACCGCGTACTCGAGGCGCTCAACCACCAGGACGTCGAGCTGGCGCAGATGGTTATCGCCGACGATGACCGTGTCGACGGGCGTTACCTGGAGGTCCACCAGGGGATCCTCTCGCTGCTCGCGCTGCAGGCGCCGGTCGCCGGCGACCTGCGCCTGGTGGCGGCGCTGCTGCACACGATCAAGCACATCGAGCGCATGGGCGACCAGTGCGTGAACATCGCGAAGATGATCCCGCTCTCGGGCAACGAGCCGCCGGTGCACGACGAACTGCTGCAGGCGCTCGCCCGAATGGGCGCGTTCGCCCGCTCGGAGGTGGTCCAGAGCAAGGCGGCCTTCGCCGGGCGCGATGTCGGGCTGGCCGAGGACCTGGTGCGACAGGATCGCGAAATCAATCGCCTAAACCGCGATATCTTCCGGCTGGCGATCGAGATCGGCGACGACCCCGACACGCGCGAGTGGGCCATGCACATGACCCTCGTCGCCCGCGCACTCGAGCGGATCGGCGACAACGCCGTCGACATCGGCGAGCAGGTGGCCTTCGTGGTGACCGGCCTGTTCCGTGAGTTCTCAGACTCATCGCGCCCGTTCGGCGCAATTCCGGACTAAAAGCCCTGACCTTCGCGGCGTCCCGCGCAGCCGCGGCCTCCCGCGCAGCCCGTGCCGACCCCGGAAACAGCGAAATCGAGCCTGTGAAGATCCTGTTACGTTTTGTCTCTAACCGATCGGGCGCTCGTTTCATCACCTACACTTCGCAGCGATGACGGCAAGCGTGCGCGCCGAAGCCTCAGGGGACCCGTCAACGGCCCCCGAGGGTCCGGCCTCATCCTCAGCTTCTCTTCGGATCGCCGTCCTCGATCGCGACAGCGGCTTCATCCAGGTCCTCTCCAAGCGCCTCGACCGGCTGGGCTGGGAGCACCGGGTGCTCGCCAGCCCTGTTCCCCCTGAGGCGGTCGTGTCAATGCGCCTCAGCGCGCTGGTGGTCGACCTCGCGGTCCTCGGACCGCAGGCCTGGAGCTGGCTGGAGCGCCTGTGTGAGGCGCTTCCCGAGCTGGGCATCGTCGTCTGCACAGGTCCCTCGACCGTGGCCCAGCGCGTGCGTGGCCTGCGACTCGGAGCCGACGACTGGATCACCAAGCCGTGCCACCCCGAGGAAGTGATCGCCCGTGTCCAGGGCGTCGTGCGCCGCCGCCGGCGCACCGCCACCAGGACCGAGACCAAGCCGGTCCTCGCCGGCGACGTGGCGATCCGCCCCGACCGCTTCCAGGCGTACGTGAGCGGCGAGAGCATCGACCTGACACGGCGCGAGTTCGAGCTGATCGAGCTGCTCGCGTCGGCCGACGGCCGCGTGCTCGAGCGCGAGGAGATCTACTCGAGGCTGTGGGGATACACGATGGTCCGGGGCGATCGCTCCGTCGACGTGTTCGTACGCAAGCTCCGCCAGAAGCTCGAGAAGGCATCGCCCGAGTGGCGCTACATCCACACCCACTTCGGCATCGGCTACCGCTTCGCCGCGGAATCGCTCGAGGTCGTGGACCCGGCCGATGTGCCATCCTCGCTTCCCGCGGAGTGGGGAGTCGCCGGCTCCCCGCAGGACGCGTCAGGTGCTGCAGCCACCGGCGATCAGGGCGAGCTCGCGGGGTCGCAGCAGGACCGTGAGCTCTCCCCCACGCCCCCCCTCTAGGCGCACCACCGCCAGACCGCCCTTCTTGAGGTCGGCGCGAGCGCCGGTCAGGGCGGCGAGCAGGTTCGACAGGTCGGGCTCATGGCCGACGAGCAACACCCGTGCCTCGGCGCCGAGCGCCGAGAGGACATCCAGCGCTTGCGCGCGCTCGAAGCCTCCCGCCAGTGACGCATGCACCTCCAGGCGCTCGCGCTGGGGCGCCGGCCAGGCCTCGCAGGCAAGCTCGGCGGTCTGTCGGGCACGGACCTTGGGACTGACCAGGATCGCCTCGAAGCCCGCCTGCAGGCAGGCCAGCGCCGCGCCTGCGACGCGCGCCTGCGCCTCTCCCCGCGCAGTCAACCTGCGCTCGGAGTCCTCCCGGGTGCCATGGGGCTCGGCATCCGCGTGACGAAGTAGCCAGAGCTGGCGAGCCATTCCGATCGGATGCAGCCTAGCGCGACGCCACCTACCGGCGCCGGGCGGCTCCGAAATCGCGCCTCAGCGTGTAGCTTGGAAGCGATGCACGATCTAGACCACCACAGCAGCGAGCATGCTCGCGCCAACCCTTCCCCACCCGAGCAAGGAGGGGATCCCGCGCTGTATCTGAACCGCGAGCTTTCCTGGCTCGACTTCAACGACCGCGTTCTGCAACTGGCCGAGGACGAGACCGTGCCGCTGCTGGAGCGGGTCAAGTTCTGCGCGATCTACACGACCAACCTCGACGAGTACTACATGGTCCGGGTGGCCGGCCTGCGCGACCAGATCGACGCCGGCGTCGAGAACCCCAGCCAGGACGGCCTGATCCCCTCCGAGACGATCGCGGGCATCCGCGAGCGCGTGCTGGAGCAGAGCCGGCGCCTGACCGGCTGCTTCGAAGGACAGCTGCGCCCGGCGCTGAGCGCCGCGGACATCCGGGTGGTCGGGGTCGAGGAGCTCGACGAAGAGCGCCGCGCAGAACTGGCGCGCCACTTCCAGAAGGCGATCTTTCCCGCCCTGACTCCACTCGCGGTCGCTCCGGGGCGCCCGTTCCCATACATCTCGAACCTCTCCCTGAGCCTCGCGGTGCTGGTGCGCGATCCGATCACCGACCAGACCGTCTTCGCGCGCGTGAAGGTCCCGACGGAGATCCTCCCCCGGTTTGTAACGCTCAAGCAGCCGGCTTCCGAGCCGGCGCTGCTGGTGCCGCTGGAGGACGTCATCGCCCACCACCTCGACGCGCTGTTCCCAGGGATGGAGATCGCCGACTACGACGTCTTCCGCGTGACGCGCGACGCCGATCTGGAGGTCTCCGACGACGCCGCCGACCTGCTGCAGGCGGTCGAGGACGAGCTGCGCCGCAGGCGCTTCGGCGAGGTGGTCAGGGTCGAGGTCGGCGCGAGCTGCTCGGAGCCGCTACGCGAGGCGCTGCAGGGACTGCTCGGCGTGCAGGACGAGGAGGTCTATCCGGTCGACGGGCTGCTCGACATGGGCGCCCTGTGGCAGATCGTGCGCCTTCCCGGCCACACCGAGCTGCGCGAGGAGCCGCTGGTCGGGATCACCCATCCGCGCCTGCTGCGCCACGAGGGCGAGCGCCCGGACGTGCTCGGGGCGATGCGCGAAGGCGATCTGCTCGTACACCATCCCTACGTCTCGTTCTCGACCTCCGTCGAGCGCTTCGTCGAGCAGGCCGTCGCCGACCCCAACGTGCTCGCGATCAAGCAGACGGTCTACCGCACGAGCGACGACTCGCCGCTGGTACCGGCGCTGATCGGCGCGACCGAACGCGGCAAGCAGGCGGTCGCGCTGGTCGAGCTGCAGGCACGCTTCGACGAGCGCATGAACATCCACTGGGCCAAGGCGCTGGAGGAGGCGGGCGTGCACGTCGTCTACGGTCAGCCGTCGCTGAAGACCCACGCCAAGTGCGTGCTCGTGGTGCGCCGCGAGGGCGACGGCGTGCGCAACTACGTGCACATCGGCACCGGCAACTACCACTCTGCGACCGCACGCCTGTACACCGACTTCGGACTGTTCACCACCGACGAGCAGATCGGCGCCGACGTGGCCGACATGTTCAACTACCTCACCGGCTACGGACGCCCGCTGCACTACCGCAAAGTGCTGGTGGCCCCAAACCAGCTGCGAGACGGGATCATCGACCAGATCGAGCGGACGGTCGAGGCCCACTCAGCGCAGGAACCGGCGCGGATCGCGATGAAGATGAACTCGCTCGTGGACGGCCGCTGCATCCGCGCGCTCTACGCGGCCTCGCGGGCCGGCGTCAAGATCGACCTCAACGTGCGCGGCATCTGCTGTCTGCGCCCGGGCGTGCCGGGTCTCTCGGAGAACATTCGCGTCGTCTCGATCGTCGGGCGCCTGCTCGAGCACTCGCGCGTGTACGCATTCCAGCGCGGCGGCGAGCACACGATCTACATCGCATCGGCTGACCTGATGCCGCGCAACCTCGACCACCGCGTCGAGCTGGCCGTGCCGATCGAGGCCGAGGAGCTGTGCGCGGAGCTCCTGGACACCCTCGAACGCGCCTTTGCCGACAACCAGAGCTCGTGGGACCTCGACGGCGATGGCGTCTGGCACCGGCGCTCACCGGGACCGGGCGAGGAGCCCCGCAACATACAGCTGGAGCTGGCCGAGATCTACGCCTCGCGTGCCGCCGCCGAGCGCCCTGCCGAAGGTCGCGAGGCGGCCGAGGCGCTACCGCGCTAGAGCGACGAGCAGTTCGCGTCAGACCTCGTCGGAGCGCACACCAGCGGCTTGGAACGATGAGTTTCCCGGCGAGCAGTCGTCTGCACAATGACCGCTTCCGAACACTACGAGAGAGGCTCGAGAACATGACTGAGGACCGTTCGCGCTGGATCGCCCTGTACGTGCTGTGCGCGGGGGTTCTGATGATCGTGCTCGACGTCACCGTCGTGAACGTCGCGCTTCCCTCGATCCAAACCGATCTGGGCTTCTCCACGTCGAGCCTGGCGTGGGTGGTCAATGCGTATCTGATCGCATTCGGCGGTCTGTTGCTGCTGGCGGGACGGTTCGGCGACCTGGTGGGGCGCCGCAACATCCTGCTCGTCGGGCTGGCGATCTTCACCACGGCATCGATGCTGTGCGGGCTGGCCCAGTCGCAGGCGCTGCTCGTGGGCGCCAGGTTCTTGCAGGGGCTCGGCGGCGCGATGACCTCTGCGGTGATCCTGGGGATGATCGTCACGATGTTCCCCGACTCGCACGACCAGGCGAAGGCGATCGGCGTGTACGCCTTCGTCGCCTCCGCCGGTGGCGCGGTCGGCCTGCTGGCCGGGGGTGTGATCACCCAGGCGATCAACTGGCACTGGATCTTCTTCATCAACGTCCCGGTCGGGATCGTCACCGCCGTGCTGATCCTGCGACTGCTGGAGCGCGACGAGGGAATCGGGATCGGCGAGGGGGCGGATATCCCCGGTGCGCTACTGATCACCAGCGCGCTGATGCTGGGCGTCTACACGATCGTGGAGCCGGCCGCCAAGGACGGCTGGGGCGCGGCTCGAACGCTCGAGCTGGGCGCCGCCGCGCTCGTGCTGCTTGCCATCTTCATCCTCCGCGAGGCGAGCGCCTCGAAGCCGTTGATGCCGCTGCGCATCTTCCGCTCGCGTAACGTCACAGGCGCCAACCTGATTCAGGTGCTGTCGGTCGCGGGCATGTTCGGGATGTTCTTTCTGGGGGCGCTTTACATGCAACGGATCCTCCACTACGACGCACTGCAGATCGGTCTCGCCTTCCTGCCGGTGACGCTGATCATGGGAACTCTGTCGGTGCGCTACGCGCAACCGCTGGCGATGCGCTTTGGCGCGCGCAGGCTGATGTTCCCCGGCCTGGGGCTGATCATGATGGGGCTGCTGTGGTTCATGCGCGCCCCGGTCGACGGCAACTACCTCACCGACATCTTCCCGGTGATGGTGCTGTTCGGGACCGGCGCCGGCATCTGCTTCCCGGCGCTGATGGGGCTTGCGATGTCCGGTGCCACACCCAGCGACGCCGGCCTGGCCTCGGGCTTGGTGAACACGACCGCACAGGTCGGCGGTGCGCTCGGCCTCGCGGTGCTCGCCACCCTATCGGCCTCGCACACCACCGAACTGGTCAAGAGCGGGCACTCCAGCGCCGCGGCCTTGACCAGCGGCTACCACCTTGCTTTTGGGATCGGCGCGGCGCTCGTCGGCTGCGCGATCCTGGTCGCCCTGACGGTCGTCAGACCGGCCACGATGCCGTTGCGCGAAGGCACGGCCGACAGCCAGACCGACCAAGCCGGCGCCTACTCCGAGGCTGCCTAGATCGAGGCGCTCAGCGCGTGGGGCTTGGCTGCTCGCGGTGGTGGGGCAGCAGGACCTCTGCCGCCTCGGCGGGGGTCACGTCGGGATAGAGCACTCTGAGCGCGACCAGCGCGCAGGCGCCCCCGGCGAGCTGCGCCACGACGAACCCGGGTACCGAGGCGGGGGCGATGCCGGCGAACGTGTTGGAGAACATCCGCCCCACGCTGATCGCCGGGTTGGCGAAGCTGGCGGAGCTGGTGAAGAAGTAGGCGGCGCCGATGTAGGCGCCGACCGCCGCGGGAGCGCTGCTTGTGCGTCTCGTGCGGGCGAGGGAGAAGATCACGAGCAGCAGCCCCGAGGTTGCGATCGCCTCTGAGAGCAGGTGCGCCCCCGAGGCGCGATGGTGGGTTGAGATGCTGATCGCTGCCAGCGAGAACATCCCATTCGCGGCGATCGCGCCGAGGACGCAACCGGCGGCCTGGGCGGGTATGTAGGCAAGCGCGTCGCGCCAGCGGATGCCACCGAAGCTCGCGTCGGCGAGCGAGACGACCGGGTTGAAGTGCCCTCCGGACACCGGTCCGAACATCAGGATGATCGTGAACAGCCCTGCTGCGGTGGCTGCGGCGTTCTCGAACAGCTGTAGCCCCACATCGGCCGGTGACAGGTTCTGCGCCGCGATGCCCGAGCCGATCACCAGTGCGGCCAGGAACGCGGAACCGAGCAGCTCGGCGAGCAGCCTGCGCGCGAGCGGCGGATCGTCTGTCACGCCCCGGCCGTCGTCTGTCACGTCCCGGCCGTCGTCTGTCACGCCCCGGCCGTCGTCTGTCATGCCCCGGCCGCCAGCTTGTCCGCGAGCTCGCCGGGCAGGCCGACCGCGCGGACCTCGGCGGCCACCGCACCGGCGTCGTACTCGATCCGCTCGATGCTGACGGCAACGCCACCGGCGGCTGCTTCGAGCACCGCGAAGGCGCCGCGCGGGTCGCCGTCCTTGGGCTTGCCGACCGAGCCGCAGTTGACGAACAGCACCCCGCCGTACTCGTGCACCCACGGTTTGTGAGTGTGGCCGAACACGAGCACGGGATCGCTCTCGGCGGCGGCCAAGCGCTCATACAGGCTGGCCGGCTTGTCCTCGAAGAGGTACTCGTTGACCTTCCGCGGCGAACCGTGGACAAGGTGGACATCGACGTCTGCGACCGGGAAGCGCAGGTCGAACGGCAGGCCGCACATGAAGTCCTTGGAGCGCCGACTCGTGTGCGCGAGCGTCCAGTCCACCGAGCGCTGACCCAGCTCGCGGTCATGCGCGGTCACATACGCGCAGCCGCAGTCCTCGAGATCGCGCGCGATCGCGAAGTCGTAGTTGCCGTAGATCGTGGGAATGGCACGCTCGGCTACCAGCGCACAGACCTCGTTTGGATGCGGCCCGTAACCGACGAGGTCCCCACCGCAGAACACGCTCTCGATGCCCAGCTGCTCGATCCGCGCGAGCGCCGCCTGCAACGCGGGGAGGTTGCCGTGGATGTCGGTGATGACCGCAGCCCTACCCGGCTTGTCGCCCACGCTCATGGCGAAGATCGTATTACATCGATAGATATGAGTTTTATTGATATAAGTAGATTGATGCTCATCGATCTGGAGCTGTCCCCAAAGCAGAAGCGGGCGGCAGGTGCGCCTTGTTGCGAGCCCGTCGTCTACCCGGACGTTGACCGTGAGCAGGCGCTCGGAATGGCCGCGGTCGCGAAGGCCCTCGGCGATCCGATCCGCCTGCAGCTCGTGGACGTGCTGCGCAGGCACGCGGGCAAGGTCTGCGTCTGCGAGCTGGTGGCGCTGTTCGACATCTCACAACCGACTCTCTCCCACCACCTCAAACGGCTACGAGACGCCGGGATCGTCGACTCAGAGCGCCAGGGACTGTGGGCCTACTACTACGTGATCCCCGATGCACTGGAGGAGCTTTCCGCATGGCTGAGCTGACCTCTGCTGAGACCACGAGCTCCTGCTGTGCGCCCGAGCAGCAGGCCACATGCTGTGAGCCGAGCGCCAAGGCTGACTGCTGCCGGCAGGAGGACGGCTGCGACTGCGACGCGGGTGAGGCCGGCGACGCCGAGCAACGCCCAGCGAGTACCTGATCCGCGCCCAGGTGGTGGCGTGTCGCCCGTACGTGGCGCTGGGCGCGGTTGGCTGGACGCAAGCCGGCTGTTAGGGCCGGCGCGCCGCGCCGAGGATATGCGTGTCGGGCGGAAGGAAGGCGGCTGGGCTGAACGGGAAGCGCTCGCATGTCTCGATCACGAATCCGGCGTGCTCGATTGCGGCCGTCGTGTCGCGCGCCAGGTGACAGCCACCCGCGACGTGAGGCCAGAATGTAGCGTCGGCGAGCTGCTGAAAGCGCGCCTCCAACTTGGAGTGCCCGACGACGTGCTCGTAGAAGCGCAGCTCGCCGCCCGGACGGATGACTCGGAACAGCTCCGCGAGCGCCCGCTGCTGGTCGGGCACGGTGCAGAGCACGAGCGCGGCAACGCCCGCATCGAAGGACCCCGCCTCACCAGGGAGACGATCGGCGCCACCATCCACCACGGAGATGGCGACCGGCGCCAGTGCCGCTGCGCGCCGGGCGCGTTCGCGCAGATACTGCTCGGGCTCCACGGCGATGACCTCGTTGACTGACATTGGGTAGTGGGTGAAGTTCGCGCCGCTGCCAGCGCCCACCTCGACCACACGGCCACTCAGGGCCGCGAGCAGCTTGCGCCGATGCTCAGCGCCACCCCGGCGCTCACTCATCTCGGCGACCTTCGCGTATATGCGAGCGAAGACAGGGTGGCTGCGCGTCCCTTCGCGGAGCGCCTCCGGGGACGTGGAGACCGTCTGCTCAGACATGCGCACGACTAGCCATCGATACTCGTGCCGTTCAAGCCAGGCTCACTCGGTAGATCGTGGCTGCTGGGCCGCTTGGACCGGGAGTGCGTCCAGCGTCGCCTTCAGCTCATCCACGGACTGGAAGTCCAGACCGAGCAGATGGTCGTGGCGATGACGGACCACGCCGTCCTCGTCGATCACGATCACCGCACGCTTGACACCGGCCACCGGCGAGAACGCGCTGTATGCCTTGGCGACCACCTTGTCGACGTCGGCCAGCAGCGGCACGTTGAGGCCGTGCTTGGCGACAAACGCCTCGTGTGAGGCCAGGTCCTGGGATGAGATGCCGAGAACGGTCGCTTGCAGCGCGGCGAAGTCCCCGCCCCGGTCGCGATAGGAGCAGAACTGCTTGGTGCACACCATCGTGTTGTCCCCCGGGTAGAACAGCAGCACGACGCGCTCGCCGCGATGCTCGGACAGCCGAAACGGACCGTCGGTGCCGGACAGCTCGAAGTCGGGCGCCTGCTCACCGACCTGCGGCGTCTTGGCCATGCTTACACCCCTTGCGTTCGATCACCCGTGGCGGCTCAGCATAGTCCTCGTGCTGCGCGGGCGATGCGCTAGAACGGAAGGCCGCGTGCGCCTGTCCCCACTTCACCTTCGGCTTGCGCTCACACTCGCCGCCTGTCTGCTGGCGAGCGCCTGCGGGTCAAGCGCACCGGCGGACGTCTCGACGCCGAGGACCAGCGCCGCAGCGATCCAGGCCGTCAGCTCGGCCTCCGCCGCGAGGCTGCTCGACTGGCCCGAGTTCGGCTTGAACCCGCAACGCAGCGACTCGAGCGAAGGCTCCACCGGCATCACGGCGGCCAACGTCGCAAGCCTGCGCCACAGGAGCGTCGCGCTGCCGGGCACGGTCGACGCGTCGCCCATCTACCTGCACGGGGTCAGCGTCGAGGGCGCGTCGCACAACGTGATCGTGGCCACCACGACGTACGGCAGGACGCTCGCGATCGACGCCGACAGCGCGCGGATCCTGTGGACGTTCACCCCGCCTGGGATCTCCGGTTGGGCCGCAAGCTCGCAGATCACCACCGCCAGCCCCGTCGCGGACCCCGATCGCAGGTCGGTCTACGCGGCCTCGCCGAACGGGCTCATCCACAAGCTCTCGCTCGCGACCGGCAGCGAGCAGGGCGGCTGGCCCGTGCGCATAACGCGCGATCCGAGCCACGAGAAGATCGCCGCTGCGCTGAACATCGACGGCGGCTCGGTGCTGGCTACGACGGGCGGCTACTTCGGCGACCCCCCTCCCTACCAGGGCCACCTCGTCGCGATCGCCCGCTCCAGCGGACGCGTGCAGCGGATCTTCAACACGCTGTGCGCCAACCGCCGCGAACTGCTCGCCCCGAGCAGTTGCGCGGCCAGCGACTCGGCGATCCTCTCGCGCGGCGGAGCGGTCGTCGAGCCCGGTGGCGGGCGGCTCCTGCTCGACACCGGCAACGCGCCCTGGAACGGCACGAGCGACTTCGGCGACAGCGTGCTCGAGCTGAGCTTCCCGGCGCTCGGCCTGCGCCAGTCCTTCACACCGGTCGACCAGGCGCAGCTGAACGCCGGCGACACCGATCTCGGCTCGAGCGCCCCGGCGCTGCTCGGCGGCGATCGGATCGCGCTGGCAGGCAAGGACGGCGTGCTGCGCGTGCTCGCGCTCTCCGGCCTGGACGGTCATCCGCCGTCGCAGGACCATCGGGTTCTCGGCGGCGAGCTCCAGCGCCTGTCGATCCCGGGTGGGGGTGAGCTGTTCACCGCGCCCGCCGTCTGGCGCCACGACGCACACACGACGATGTTCGTCGCCGATGAAAACGGCACCGCCGCCTACGTGCTTCGCGCGGGGCGCCTGTACCAGGCGTGGGAGAACGCCACGCCCGGCACGAGCCCGGTGCTGGCCGGTGGCCTGCTGTACGTCTATGACCCCGCCGCGGGGGGCATCGAGGTCTATCGCCCCAGCTCCCCCCGCCCGATCGCCAAGCTGCAGGGCGCTTCCGGCCACTGGAACAGCCCGATCGTGGTCGACGGGCACGTGGTCGAGCCGGAGGGCAACGCCGACGAGCACCAGCTCAGCGGCCGCCTCGAGATCTTCTCGGTCGGCTAGGAAGCCCCTCGCCGGCGTCGAGTAGCGCACGCGGACGCCGGCCGCGGGCGTCAGGCCGTGAGCAGCGCGCGCGGATCGCGGATCCACCACGGAATCAGCGACGGTGGCGGCTCGGCTTCGGGCCTGGCCTCAGATCGGCCCTTGGCGCAGATGAACGCCAGCCGGCGCTTGCGCCGGTAGTCCTGCATGCCCGCGTAGTCGGTGATGTTGAGCGCCAGTGGCACAGCCTCGTAGCCGAACTGGGCCGCCAGCGCTACCAGCGCGGGCCTGCTCGGGATCAGCACCAGCGCGTGATCCGCCATGACGTCGCGGCGGTCGTAGAGGCTGCTCAGCTCGAACAGGCTCGCACGCGCGCGCGACACGGCGGTGTCGATCACGATCAGCTCCGCGCCGACGTCCGCCATCCGCTCGAACAGCTCGACCGGCCTGGCGAGGTGGTCCATCAGGCCGAGGCACAGCACCACGTCGAAGCCGGCGCCGAGATCGTGCCCGAGCACGTCTCCCTGCTCGAAGCGATATCGCGACGGATCGATCGCCTTCTGCTCGAATACGAGCGTGGCCTGATCGATGTAGGCCTGGCGGCCATCGAGGCCGAGCACGAAGTCCGCTCCCGCATCGATCGCCGCCAGCGACCAGAAGCCGGCGTTGCAGCCGAGATCGAGAACCCGCCGCCCCGCCAGCGAGTCCCCGGTGATCGCCAGCAGCCGCTCGAAGAAGTAGCGTCGCCGCTGCTCGTGGCGGTTGACCACGCTGCGGTCGCTCACCGGCGTGCTCACGCCGTTGTCGAACTCGAAGCGGTAGTGCCATCCCGGAAAGGCCGCGATCCGCTCTTCGAGTTGCTTCACCTCCACGTCTGGCTCCTCGTTTCCGATCACGCGCGGTCGTCCTCTTCGCAGGCTTCGAGCAGTTGCAGCCAGACCTCGCTGCGGGTTGGAAACGAGGGCACGGCGTGCCACAGGCGCTCCAACGGGACCTCGCCGACCACCGCGATCGTCGCTGCGTGCAGCCACTCTGCGACCTCGACCCCGGTGAACGTGGCGCCGACGAGGATCCGGCGCTCCTCGTCGAGGACGATGCGAGCCGTCCCGGGCGCGCCGTGTCCGACGAAGCTCGCGCCGGCGTTGGCGCTCACCGGGACATCGGCCGCGCGCACGTGGAGCCCGGCCTCGCGGGCCGCCGCGAGCGTGTAGCCGACGGCTGCCACCTGCGGCTCGGTGAAGATCACGCGCGGCGAGCGCTTCCCGTCCGTGAGCAGGGCCGAGGACGCGCCCGGGCGCCCGAGAATGTGATCGGCCGCCACGCGTGCCTGATACTTGCCCATGTGCGTCAGCAGCGCCCGACCGTTGGCGTCGCCGACCACATACAGCCAGTCGCGTCCCGGTACGCGCATGTCCCCATCCACCTCGATCGGTTCGCCCGGCGTCAGGCCGAGCGACTCGATCCCGAGCGCGTCCGTCAACGGGCGGCGCCCGACAGCGACCAGCAGCTCCGCGGCCTCGAGCGAGCGGCCACCGTCCAGCTCGACGGTCACCGAGCGGGTCGTTCCCGAGGACTCGCGCGAGACCGAGACGGCCTTGGCTCCGAGCACCACCTCGACCCCCAGTCCCTGCAGCCCTTCGCGCACCTGCTCGGAGGCGAACTCCTCCTCCGCGGCGATCAGCCGTGGCAGCGACTCGATCAGCGTGACCCGGGCCCCCAGCGAGACGTAGGCCTGGGCCATCTCCACGCCGACAACCCCGCCACCGAGCACGAGCAGCGATGCCGGGATCCGCTCGGCGGTGCTCGCCTCGCGATTGGTCCACGGCTTGGCCTCGGCGAGGCCAGGAATCGGCGGGACCGAAGCACGGGTGCCAGGCGCAAGCACGACGGCCTGGCGGGCGCGCAGCAGCGTCTCGCCCACCTGCACCTCCCGCTCCCCGGCCAGCGTCCCGTGCCCGCGTACGAGCACGATCCCGCGGTCTTCCAGCCACGGCAGCTGCGATGAGTCGTCGCGGTCGTGGATGATCTCGTCACGGCGCTTCAGGACCGCCCCGACATCGAGATCGCCCTCGGCGGCCTCGGCGGCGCCGGGGACGCGCCGGGCCTCGGCGAGAGCCTGCGCCGGGCGAAGCAGGCCCTTGGAGGGCATGCACGCGTAGAACGAGCATTCGCCGCCCACGAGATCTTGCTCTACGAGAGCGACGGCCCTGCCGTTCTTGCCCAGGCGACCCGCACACACCTCCCCGGCGGGCCCAGCGCCGAGAACGACCACGTCGAAATCCCGAATCTCGCCCACGTATCTCAAGTCCTTTCGGTGCGTTGGGCGCCCGAATGGACGCTAGCCTCAGTGGATCATGGAGGATTCGCTGTCAGGTCAGCTCCTGCTCGCCTCTCCGGCGCTTCGCGACCCCAACTTTGCGCGCACGGTGGTGCTGATCGGGATGCACAGCGAGGAGGGCGCGATGGGGGTCGTTCTGAACCGCCCCTCGGCGCTCACCGTCGGCGAAGCCGTGCCGCAGCTCGAGCCCGCGCTCGAGGAGAACGAGCCGGTCTACATCGGCGGCCCGGTCCAGCCCAGCTCGATCGTGCTGCTGGCCGAGTTTCTCGATCCGGCGCCCGCGGCGCTGCTGGTGCTCGGGCGAATCGGCTTTCCGACGCCGGACGCAGACATCGAGGAGCTCACACGCGTCACTGCCCGCGGCCGCGTCTTCGCCGGGTACGCAGGCTGGAGCGAGGGACAGCTCGACGCGGAGCTGGACCAGGGAGATTGGATCGTTCACTCCGCCGGCCCCGAGGATGTCTTCTCCGAGGAGCCCGAAGAGCTGTGGAGCGATGTGCTCACGCGCAAGGGCGGTAGCTACGCGCTGGTCGCGCGAATGCCGAGCGACCCGAGCGTGAACTGAGCAGCAGGCCTCCGCCGCGGCGTCGCTTGCCCTTCCAAGGCCAATCCCCGATCGCCCCCGAGGAATCCGGCGCTACAGTCGGAAGGCACCCCGCTCTTCGCGCTCGGGCTTACTACGCTTAGCCACAATCCCCGTAGCGCCGATCCCCCTGGGAGACATCCCCATGCTCAAGCTCGCCCGCTGGTCCACCACGCACCGCCTGTACGTCGGAATCGGGTGGGTGGTCCTGCTGTTCGCAGTCAACGCCTTCGCGCAGTCTGCCGGTACCAGCTACTCGAACAACTTCACGTTGCCCAACTCAGACGCCCAGCGCGCGGCCGACACCTTGCAGAAGAGCTTCCCCGCTCAGGCCGGCGACCGCGACTCGATCGCGTTCAAGGTGAGCAGCGGCAGCGTCAGCGACCCGGCGGTGCGTGCCCGCATGAGCGCGATGTTCGCCGAAGTCGCCAAGCTGGCGCACGTCAGTGCTGTGATCAGCCCATACGCCGGGGCATCGGCGGGCAAGTCGATCTCGGCCAACGGCAAGATCGCGTTCGCCACGGTCGTCTTCGACGAGAAAGCGAACCTGCTGCCCAAGAGCGCGCCCGAACGCGTCGTACAGGTGGCGCGCGCAGCGCAGAGCGCGAACCTGCAGGTCGATCTCGGTGGACAGGCGATCGAGGCGACCCAGCAGGCTGGCTTCGGGATCTCGACGGCCGTCGGGCTGCTCGCCGCGATCGTGATCCTGCTTCTGAGCTTCGGCTCGGTGGTCGCGATGGGGCTGCCGATCGTCACAGCCCTGGCCGGTCTCGGCACCGGCCTCGGCGCGATCGCGCTGTTCACACACGTCGTCGACACGCCAAACTTCTCCTCCGAGCTGGCCGCCATGATCGGGCTGGGCGTGGGAATCGACTACGCGCTGTTCATCCTCACTCGCTTCCGCGAGGCCTACGCCACTCCCGGGCCCACCTTCCAGGACGCGCGTGAGTCGGTCGTGCAGGCGATCGACACCGCCGGTCGAGCAGTTCTGTTCGCCGGCTCGACCGTCGTGATCGCACTGCTAGGAATGATGCTGCTCGGCGTCAGCTTCCTGTACGGCGTGGCCATCTCCGCCTCGATCGGAGTGCTGCTCGTGATGCTCGCCTCGCTGACCCTGCTGCCGGCGCTGCTGACCTTCGCCGGGCCCCGCGTGGCCGCCGGTGGGCGCCGGGCGCGTGCCCGCGCAGCCAGAGAGGCCACCGTGCCGCTCGCCCCCGGCGCGACCTCGAGCACGGCCTCCGCGGGCGCAGCGTGGCTTCGCTGGAGCGCGTTCGTGCAGAGCCGCCCGCGCGCGATCGCGGCCGTCTCGGCGCTGATCATGCTGGCGATCGCCGCGCCCGCGCTCGGGCTGCGGCTCGGATCCAGCGATGCCTCCAACGATCCCGCCGGTCAGACCACCCACCGCGCCTACGAGCTGCTCGCGGAAGGCTTCGGCCAGGGCTTCAACGGCCCGCTGCTGGTCGTCGCAAAGGTGCCCCACACCACCACGCCCGCAGTGCCCGTGGAAAGGCTCCGCGCCGCGATCTCGGCCACGCCAGGGGTGGCCGCGGTAGCTCCCGCGAAACTCAACCCGGCCGGCGAAGTCGCGACGATCACCGTCTACCCGCGCTCCTCGCCGCAGGCGTATGCGACCACGCAGCTCGTCGAACGCCTGCGCGCGCAGGTCATCCCCCCGCTCACGAGGCAGACCGGAGCCACCGTCTATGTCGGCGGCGTGACCGCCGGAGCGGTCGATTTCGCAACCACGCTCGGACACAAGCTGCCGCTGTTCGTCGGCGTGGTGGTGCTGCTCTCGGCGCTGCTGTTGCTGGTGGTCTTCCGCTCGCTCGTGATCCCGCTGCAGGCGGCCGTCATGAACCTGCTGAGCATCGGCGCTTCGCTCGGCGTGATCGTCGCGATCTTCCAGTGGGGCTGGCTGAAAGGCATCATGGGCGTGCAGAAGGGGCCGATCGAGTCGTTCATCCCGGTGATGCTGTTCGCGATCGTGTTCGGGCTCTCGATGGACTACGAGGTGTTCCTCGTCTCGCGCATCCACGAGCGCTGGACGCACACGCGTGAAAACTCGCGCGCGGTCGCGGAGGGTCTCGCGCTCACCGGCCGCGTCGTGACGGCAGCCGCGGCGATCATGGTGTGCGTGTTCCTGTCGTTCATGCTCGGCGAAGATCGCGTCATCAAGGAGTTCGGCCTGAGCCTCGCAAGCGCGGTCTTCCTCGACGCCCTGGTGGTGCGCTGCCTGCTGCTACCCGCGACCCTGCACCTGCTCGGCCCGATCACTTGGCGGATGCCGCAGGCGCTCTCACGTCTGCTCCCGCGCCTGAACATCGAGGGCGCGCTACCGACGGTCACGGCCGCCGCGGCCGACGAGGCCGACGGGCACGCTCCCGCCGCCGTCGGGCACCCCGGCTCGCGCCGGCCTGCGACCGAGGGAGCGGAGGTCTGAGCCCAACCGGGCGGAGGGCGGCGCGAGCCGTTCTCCTGTGCGCGTCGGCGCTGGCGGTTCTGTCCTCGCCCGCCGCCGCACGCGCCTCGCCGGCGCCGTCGGTACTGCTCGTCTTCGCGCCCGCCGGAGAGTCCGAGCTGGCGGGCATTCCCGGCTCGTCGGTGGGCATGATGTCGGCCAGCCAGGGAAGCTACTCGCCGGCCCAGCTCGCGCTCGACATCGGCCAGGGGGCGCGCATCGCCTCCGCGGCCTACGGCTCCGGCGCGCCACCGCGGCTGCAACTGCTCCCAGCGGGCTCCGGCGGCGCGATCGTGGGCTGGCCCGCAGCTCTGAAGCGAGCCGCGAATGCCCCGCAGCTGCTGCGCCCGGGACTGCTCGCCGGGCAGCTGCGGACAGGCGCTGCATATGTCGGAGTCACCGCAGCCGGCTCACCGGCCGCAGCCGTCGCAGCCGATCCACACGGTGCGATCGCAATGCTCTCGATCGGCTCATCCGCGAGCTTGCCCGCACGCGCGCAGGCGGCGCTCGCGAGCAGACGCCTGGTGATCGCCGAGCTTGCGCCGGGAGATGAAGTCCGCTCGCAGCTGCGTGCGCTCGCCGCTGCGCGCGCACGCGGCGAGCTGCTGCTGGTGGTGCAGCGAAGCTCCGATCCGCGCCAGGGCGCGCTGCTGTGGATCGCCGCAGTCGGACTGGCCGGCGGGGGCGGGCGCGAGCTCAGTTCGCCGAGCACCCAACAGCGGGGCCTGCTCGTCTCGGTCGATCTGGCACCCACGATCCTCGCCCACCTCGGCGCCGGCTCGCTTCCGCGGGCGATGCGCGGCAGGCCGATCGAGACCGACGGCGCGCTGCGCTCTGGCGCGTTGCGCGCGCTGATGGCGCGGCTGCGCGTGATCGGCCAAAGGCGCCTGAGCGCGCTGGCCTGGCTGCTCGGCGCCTGGGGGGCGCTCGCGCTCGCGGCCGCGCCGTGGGCGACAGCGCGAGCCTGGGCGCTGAGGGTCGGCGCGATCGGCGTGCTGTGGGCTCCGATGGCAGCGTTGATCACGGCTGCGCTGGAGCCGAGCGCAGCGGTCGAGTATCTGACGATCGCCCTCGCCTGCCTGAGCCTGGGGGCGATCACCGACCTGCTCGTGCCGTGGCCGCGGGCGCTGCTCGCACCCACGATCGCAACGCCGATCGCGCTGAGCGGCGATGCGCTCGCGCACACGCAGCTGCTGATGCGCTCGCTGCCGGGTCCCGATCCGATCCTCGGCGCACGCTTCTACGGCATCGGCAACGAGCTGAAGTCCGGCCTCGCCGTGCTCGTGCTCGCCGGTGTCGCCGGCGCTCTCTATCCGGCCACGCGCGGGCGCCGCGCGGCTTCGCTGATGGCAGCCGCGGGCGTCGTGCTGGCGGTGATCGAGGGCTCAGCGCGAATCGGTGCGGGCGTCGGCGGCGTGATCCTCGTCAGCGGCGCCTTCGCGGTCGCGGTCGCGATGCTCGCGCGGGGGGCGCTGCGGCGCAGACGCGCGCTGATCGTGCTCATCAGCCCGCTCGCCGGACTCGTGGGGCTGGCGCTGATCGACCTGCTGACCGCGCACGGCACCGGGCACTTCACCGGCAGCGTCCTGCGCGCCGGCTCGGCGGGGGAGCTGCGCGATGTGATCGTGCGCCGCTTCAGCGCTGCCTGGAGCGAGCTGGGCAACCAGGCGATGCCGCTGGCAACCGCGGTCGCGCTGATCTGCGCGGCGCTCGGCGTGCGCGCCAGGGCGCGGCTGCTCGCGCCAGTCGGCGGTGACGCCGGTTGGCTCGCGGCGCTGAGTGGAGGTCTCGCCGCCGGCGTGCTCGGCAGCCTGACGGAGGACTCGGGGCCGGTGCTGCTGGTCGTGGCGGTGTTCGTGCTCGGCTGTGTCTGCGCCTACCTGTGGGGACGCCCGGCGCTCATCCCACGCAGTCCCGACATGCACCGTGAATCACGATCTCGTGCTCGGAGACAGCCAGCGGAACCCGCTCGCTGAGGCTCGTTATCGCCTGCTCCAGGGCCGGGTCTGAGAACGGCATGACCAGGCCGCAGCTGTCGCAGACGAGGTGATGGTGGTGCTCCTCCTGCTCGCACACGCGCTCGTAGCGCACCATCGCCTGACCCGTCTCGACCCGCTGCACAAGCCCCAGGCGCTCGAGCTCGTCGAGGATCCGGTACACACTCGCCCGGCTCACGCGCCGCGAGGCGCCGCCGCCGAGGGCGTCCTCGATCTCGAGCGCCGTGAGCGCGCAGCTCTGGGCGCCCAGCAGCTCAAGCAGCGCGCGGCGGGCACCCCCGCGCTTGCGCCCGGCTGCCGCGAGTTGCGCCTCGGCTCCCTGCACCCAGGACGATCTCATGCGAACAGCACCGATCCGTAGTAGATCGCGGCGGCGATCGCCACGATCGCGCTGCTGGGCGGCAGCGTCGGCAGCGCGTAGGCGAGCGCCAGCCCGCCCCACACCGACATCAGCGCGAAGGCGCCCGCGAGCGCGATCCCCGCCGCCGGTCCCCGGGCGATCCGGTGCGCGGCCGCTGCGGGGGCGGCGAGCAGCCCGAGCAGCAGCAGCGCTCCGAGCGCCTGCGTCGCCTCCGCCACCACCACGGCCAGCGCCACCAGGAAGGCGACCCCGAGCAGCCGTGTCGGCACTCCCCGCGCGCCCGCCACCTCCGGGGACACGGTCGCAAACAGCAGCGGACGTGCAAGCACGAGCATCGCGAGCGTCACCGCCAGCGCCACCGCGGCGGTCAGGCGCGCTTCGCCCGCGCCGAGCCCGAAGATCGAACCGAACAGCGTGCGTGCGGCCTGGATGCCGCTCGCACCACCGGAGCTCAGCCCGAAGCGGGTCAGGAAGAACAGCCCCAGCCCGAGGATGAAGGTGAAGACGATCCCGATCGCGGTGTCGTCGGCCGGCGCCGCGCCCGCGCTGCGCCCGCCGCGCACGGTGAGCGCCCCCCGCCCGAGCAGCGCGATCCCGGCGCCGGCGAGCACCGTCGCAATCAGGAGCCCGATGCGCTGGTCGAGCCCCGCCGCGGCGGCCGCCAACGCGCCGGGAAAGGCCACGTGGCTGAGCGCATCGCCTGCGAACACCTGGCCGCGCAAGACCACGAACCAGCCGCTCACGCCGCAGGCGAGCGCAACGAAGCTACCCGCCAGCAGCGCGTTGCGCATGAATTCCTGAGAGAGCATCAGGCGATCACCCCGCGGGGCGCCGGTGCCGGCGCCGGCGGCTCGCGCCGGCGCGCAGCAAGCAGTGCGGCGCAGATCCGCACGACCAAGTAGAGGACGAAGGAGATCGTGGCGATGAAGAAGCCGCCCGGGTAGACGGAGAAGTAGGAGATGCCGAGGCCGAGCCACGTGACCGCCAGTCCCAGGGCGAGCGTCAGCACGAGGCTCGGCAGCGGGCGCGCGGTGATCGCCTGGGCGCTCGCGGCGGGCATCACGAGCAGCGCGAACACCAGCAGCGGTCCGGTGATCTGGCTGGTCGCGGCGACCGCCAGGCCGAGCAGCGCCAGGAACGCGACCGACAGCCACCGCACCGGCACCCCGCGGGCACCCGCCACATCCGGATCGACCGAGGCGAACAGCAGCGGGCGTCCCAGCAGGGCCAGAGCGGCGAGGCTCGCGAGCGCTACCGCACCCAGGGTCAGCACCTGCGCGTCTGAGATGCCGAGGAGATTGCCGAACAGCAGGCTCTCCAGGTCTCCCAGCACCCCGCCGTAGAGGCTCACGAACAGAAATCCCGCCGCCAGGGCGAGCGCCTGGAAGGAGCCGATGCTCGCCGACTCCTCACTCCAGGCGCGACGCGGGGCGCCGCCGAAGCGCCCGATCAGGAGCGCTCCGCCCCCACAGAAGGCGAAATAGCCCCATGCCGCCGGGACCCCCGCGAGCGTCGCCGCGCTCGCCCCCGGGAAGGCCATCATCGAGAGCGTGTGCCCGGCGAAGGTCTCGCGACGCAGCACCATCACCCAACCGACCGCTCCCGCCATCACCGCCACGATCCCGCCGGCGATCAGCGCGTTGACCATGAAGTGATATTCGAGTACCTCGCCCGCGTCGCGCAGGAGGTTCCAGCCCAGCTGCGGAGCGCGCAGCTCAGCCGGCATGGACGTGGTTGTGAGCGTGGGGGTGCTCGTGTCGATCGTGGTGGTGGGCCGGCGGCTCGGGCTGCCCGACGACGACCAGACGCCCATCGGAGGCCCTCAGCACCTCGACGGGTACGCCGTAGAGCGCGCTCAGGGTCTCCGTCGTGATGACCTCCTCCACCGCTCCCGCCACCGCGCGGCCACGCGCCAGGTAGATCACGCGGTCGAGATAGCCGAGCAGTGGATTGATGTCGTGCGCCACGAGCAGCACGGCCACTCCGGTTGAGCGGCACAGCTCCGCCACGAGCGCTGCGACGGCGGCCTGGTTGGGCAGATCGAGGCTGTCGAGTGGCTCGTCCAGGAGGAACAGCTCGGGTCTTGCCACGAGCGCCTGCGCGATCAACAGCCGCTGCTGCTCGCCTCCCGAGCAGTCCCCGATCGCTCGATCGGCATATGCGCCGGCGCCGACCATCTCGATTGCAGCGTCCACGCGCTCGGAGGCCGCTCCCGCGCGGCCGCCGGCGCGACTCCAGGGCAGCGTCAGCGGCAGTCCCCAACGGTCGCCGTCGAGGCCGAGCCGAACGATGTCGCGCCCGCGCAGGCGCATGCCCGCGTCGAAGGCGCGGCGCTGGGGCAGGTAGCCGATCGAGCGGCTCGCCTGGCCCGGGGGCCGGCCGAGCACGCTCGCGCTCCCGCCGGCCAGCGCCAGCGCCCCGAGCACGGCCTTCAGCAGCGTCGACTTGCCCGAGCCGTTCGCTCCGAGCAGGGCCACGAACTCACCGGCTCCAACGTGCATCGAGACATCGCTCCACACGAGCCTGCCCCCCAGGCGCACGCTCGCGTCCTTCAGCTCGATCGCAGGCCGCTCGCGGCGTGGGAGCTCGCTCGCAGGCACGCCCCGAAACTATCATAAGACTAAGTCTTGTTCTCAACTGGTCGAAGTCACGCAGGCGACGCCGCGGCGCGCCATCATCTCCCCAGCAACCCGCTTGCGCCCGCCGGCTCCGCCCGGCGCCCTCAGCCAAAGGAGAGCAACCCACCGATGCACAAGCTGAACATCGACTCCGAGGAGCAGCTCTCACCGACCTACGCCGGCCGATCCTTTTCGCGCGACATCCCCAAGTACCGTCTCGCGGCCGAGGGGATCGCCGCCGAGTCGGCCTATCAGCTCGTCCACGACGAGCTCAACCTGGATGGCAATCCAGCGCTCAACCTGGCCTCGTTCGTGACCAGCTGGATGGAGCCCCAGGCCGACAGGCTCGCCGCGGAGACGCTGGCCAAGAACCTGATCGACCAGGACGAGTATCCGCAGACCGAGGTCGTCCACCAACGCGTCGTCTCGATGATCGCGCGCCTGTTCCACGCGCCCGCCCACCAGCAGCCCAAGGGCACGGCCACGATCGGCTCCTCCGAGGCGATCATGCTGGCGATGCTCGCCCACAAGCGCTCGTGGCAGCGCAGGCGCGAGCAGGCCGGACTGCCGACGGACCGGCCGAACATGGTCATGGGCGCCGACGTGCACACCTGCTGGGAGAAGTTCGCGCGCTACTTCGAGGTCGAGGCGCGCGTCGCGCCGATGGAGGATGGGCGCTACACGATCGGCGCCGAGCAGGTCGAGCCGTTGCTGGACGAGCGCACGATCGCGGTGGCGGGGCTGCTCGGCACCACCTTCACCGGGCAGATGGACGATCTAGGCTCGATCGACGCTCTGCTCACGCGCGTGGCTGCCGAGCCCGGCTGGCACATCCCGCTGCACATCGACGCCGCCTCCGGCGGCTTCATCACACCGTTCGCACGGCCCGATGAGGAGTGGGACTTCAGGCTGGCCTCGGTGCGTTCGATCAACGTCTCGAACCACAAGTTCGGCCTCGTCTACCCGGGTATGGGCACGGTCGTCTTCCGCGACGCCTCCGATCTGCCCGAGGAGCTCGTATTCCACATCAACTACCTCGGCGGCGACATGCCCAACTACTCGCTGAACTTCTCGCGACCGTCCTCCTCGGTGATCCTCCAGTACTTCGCCTTCCTGCGCCTGGGGCGCTCGGGCTACGAGGAGATCGTCTCGACGCTGCTCGAGAACTCCCAGACGCTGGCGCGCAAGCTGGCCGCGATCGACGGCCTGTCGCTGCTCACCGACGGCTCGCTGTTCCCGATCGTGGCCCTGCGCGCAGACGATCCTGAGAAGGTCGACCTGAACCACCTGTCCCACCTGCTGCGCGAGCGTGGCTGGATCGTGCCTGCCTACACCCTGCCGCCGAACGCAGAGCACGTCACCGTGCTGCGCATGGTCGTCAAGGAGAACCTCTCACGCGACATGGTCGACCTGCTCGCCCACGACATCGGCGCGGCGATGAAGACGCTTGCGCAGGGCACGCACCCGCACCTGCACCTACGCCGGCGCCCGCACTGCTGAGCGCCGGCGCTCCCCGACGGCCGAGGAGCTATTCGCGCTCGCGTTTGCGTTTGCGGTCGACGTAGAGCACGAGCCCGACGACCACCACGACCACGACCACGATCCCGCCGGCGATGTAGCGGAGTTTGTGTTTGACCGGCTTCTTGGCCACTTCCTTGACGGCTTCGCTGGACTGCAGGACGTTGACCGCAACGCCCTTGGCTTTCAATTCGCTGAGCGTCTTTGGCTCTTCGTGGGGCTGGTACTTGGCGAGGTAGTAGGAACCGTCGTTCAGGGTCAGGCGCAGGGAGCGCAGGCGCTTGTTGATCGTCACGGCCTTGATCTTGCCGGCGGCGAGCTGCTGCTGGTACTGCGCGAAGCTCTCCGGCGCGAAGTGGATCGTCCCTTCGGCTGCGCCCGCGAGCGCGGCGGGGATCAGCGAAGCGAGGGCGAGGGCCGCGAGCAGGACGGCAAATTTGGTGGTGAGAGACGCTTTTGTCATGGTCATCGGCGGTACCCTACAGTCGCGGGCGACGAGAGGCGCTGCCGCCGGAAATGACCTGTGGCAACCGCTACACACGCGCGGTGTCGCGACGGAAGGCGCGGACCGCGATGATGCTCAGCACGAGCGTCCAGGCGCCGATCACGGCCCAGCCGAGCGCGCTCCACGGCCTCCCGCCGAGCGCCACATGGCTGGCCTGCACGAGCCAGTAGGAGGGCAGGTACTGAGCGAGGTCGTGCAGGAAGCCGTGGTGGCCGAGTGGAAACCAGGTGCCGCCGAGGAACGCGAGCAGCGAGATGCTGCCACCGATCGCGGGGCCGATCGAGTCCGGCGTCAGCGTGTGCCCGATCGCGATACCCAGCGCGGCGAACGGGACGAGGCCGATCAGGATCAGGCCGGTCATCTTCAGCCACTCCGCCGCCGACAGGCTGACACCGAGCGATGCACCGGCCGCATACAGGGCCAGCAGGCTGATCGCCGCCATCATGTATGCGGTCAGTACCTTCACGCCCACGTAAGCGCCCGGAGTCAGCGGACTGATGCGAAGCTGGCGGTTCCAGCCGACCGCGCGTTCCCCGGCGATCCTGCCACCGGTGGAGAGCATCGCGCCCATCGTCCCGAACGAGGCCAGCCCCACCATGTAGTACAGCGGCTCGGAGATCCCCGAGCCGGCGAAGTCGTGGACGTTTCGGCTGGGTCCGGCGATCGCGAAGAAGAGGACCAGGGGAAAGCCCAGCGAGAGCGCCAGGAAGCGACGGTTGCGCAGCGTCCGCAGCAGCTCGTAGCGCGTGTAGGTCAGCGGCATCAGTCCTGCTCGCTCCCACCGGTGAGCGCCAGGAAGGCCTGCTCGAGCCCGGCCGCGGCGATCTCGATGTCGCGTGCCTGGGGGTGGGCGGCGAGCAGCGCCCGGATCGCCGCGTCGGAGTCCGAGCAGCGCATCACGACAGCCTCGCCGCGACGCTCGGCGCTGCTCACGCCCGCCAGCAGCGTCAGCTGCTGCGCCGCCACCTCGGGCAGCGTCGCGCGGATCGTGCGCGTGCCGACCCGCGCGCGGATCTCGGTCGTCGGACCGTCGGCCACGATCTCACCATGGGCCATCAGCACCGCGCGGTCGGCGTAGGCGTCGGCCTCCTCGATGTAGTGGGTGGCGAACACGATCGTCTTGCCACGTGCGGCGAAGGCGCGCATCGTCGCCCAGAAGGCGTGGCGGCCCTCGACATCCAGCGCGACCGTCGGCTCGTCGAGCACGAGCAGCTCCGGGTCGCTGACGAGCGCGACCGCCAGTCGCACACGTTGCGTCTGCCCGCCGGAGAGCTTCTGTGTTCGCTGGGAGGCGATCTCGGCGATCCCCGCCAGCGCCAGCGCCTCCTCGACATCCAGCGGCGAGGGATACAGCGATCCCAGCATGGCCACCAGCTCGCGCACCGACAGGTCCCTGATCAGCTGGCCGGTCTGCAGCATCCCCCCTACCGCTCCCTCGGCGACCGCCTGCGCGGGCGCTCGCCCGAAGACGGAGACCGTTCCGCGGTCGGGCGCGAGCAGGCCCAGCAGCATGTCCAGCGTCGTCGACTTGCCGGCGCCGTTGGGGCCGAGCAGCGCCACGGTCTCCCCGCCGGAGATCGTCACGTCGATGCCGCGCACGGCCCGGATCGGCCCGTCGGGGCCGCCGAAGGACTTGACCAGTCCGCGCAGCTCGATTCCGCCTGGGCGCGGGTCCTGGACCGCTGTCGCGTTCGCCATCTGGCGGACAGACTACGCGCTGGGCGAGCGCACCCGAGCGGCCCTGGACGCCTACTTGCGCGCTGCCCGAACCGCCTTCAGACGCTCGACCTTGGGCAGGACCACCTTGCGCATGCGCACGTTCTCCGGCGTGGCCTCGACGGCCTCGTCCTCGCGCACGAACTCCAGCGCCTCGTCGAGCGTGAGCTTGCGATGCGTATCCAGTCGCACGAGCACATCGGAGGTCGAGGAGCGCATGTTGGTCAGGTGCTTCTCCTTGACCGGATTGACATCCAGGTCCTCCGAGCGGGCGTTCTCGCCGATGATCATGCCCTCGTAGACTTCCTCGCCGGGACCCACGAACAGCGAGCCCCGCTCCTGCAGGGTGAACAGCGAGAAGGTCACCGTCGCGCCGCGCCGGTCGGCCACCAGCACACCGCTCTGGCGCGTGAGCAGCTCGCCCGCCCAAGGCTCCCAACGGTCGAAGACGTGGTGCATGATCCCGGTGCCACGCGTCTCGGTCAGGAACTCCGTGCGGAAGCCGATCAGTCCGCGGGCCGGCACCAGGTAGTCCATCCGCACCCATCCGGTGCCGTGGTTGATCATGTGCTCCATGCGGCCCTTGCGCGCGGCCAGCAGCTGGGTGACCGTCCCAACGTGCTCCTCGGGCACGTCGACCGACAGGTGCTCGACCGGCTCGTGACGCTTGCCGTCGATCACGCGCTCGACCACGTGCGGCTGGCCGACCGTCATCTCAAAGCCCTCGCGGCGCATCATCTCCACCAGCACGCCCAGCTGCAGCTCGCCCCGGCCCTGCACCTCGTAGGTGTCCGGGCGCACGGTGTCCTGCACGCGCAGCGAGACGTTTCCGATCAGCTCCTGATCGAGGCGCGCCTTGATCTGTCGCGCGGTGATCTTGTCGCCGTCTTTGCCCGCCAGCGGCGAGGTGTTGACGCCGATCGTGATCGACATCGCCGGCTCGTCGACCGTGATCACCGGTAGCGGCCGCGGATCGTCGGGGTCGGCGAGCGTCTCTCCGATCGTCACCTCCGCGATCCCGGCGACCGCGATGATCTCCCCCGGCCCCGCCTCGGGCGCATCCACGCGCGTGAGCGCATCGGTCACGTAGAGCTCTGCCACCTGGACCCTTGCGATCGACCCGTCGGCGCGGCACCAGGCGATCTGCTGGCCCTTGCGAATCGTGCCATTGCGCACACGGCAGATCGCCAGGCGCCCGACGTAGGGCGAGGCGTCGAGGTTCGTGACGAGCGCCTGCAACGGGTGCTCGGGGTCATAGGTGGGAGCGGGAATGCGCTCGAGCAGCAGGTCCAGGAGCGGCGCGAGGCTGCCTTCGCTCGGGACTCCGCCCTCCAGCTCGCTGTCGTACTGCAGCGATGCAACGCCCGCCTTGGCATTGCAATAGACGATCGGGAACTCGATCTGGTGCTCGTCGGCGTCGAGGTCGAGGAACAGCTCATAGACCTCGTCGACGACCTCGGCCACGCGCGCATCGGGCCGGTCGACCTTGTTGACCACGAGGATCACCGGCAGTTTCGCCTCCAGCGCCTTGCGCAGCACGAAGCGCGTCTGCGGCAGCGGCCCCTCGGAGGAGTCGACCAGCAGCAGCACGCCATCGACCATCGTCAGCCCGCGCTCGACCTCGCCGCCGAAGTCGGCGTGCCCCGGCGTGTCGATGATGTTCAGCTTCACATCGCGGTAGCGCAGCGAGGTGTTCTTGGCGAGGATCGTGATCCCCTTCTCGCGCTCGAGGTCCATCGAGTCCATCACGCGCGTGGCCACGTCCTGGCCGACGCGAAACGCCCCCGACTGCCACAGCATCGCGTCGACGAGCGTGGTCTTGCCGTGGTCGACGTGAGCCACGATCGCGACGTTGCGGATGTCATCTCTGGTTACGAGCACGGCCAGAGAGGCTAGCGGCGCGCGGCCGCGGCCCTGAGGCCGGTGCGCAGGCCGAAGCTCGCCATCGCCCTCGGATAGCGCTCTGCGGAGGCGATCGTCTGCTCCAGCGCAGCGGCAAAACGGCGCACTTCGGACTCCTCGATCATGAGCGCCGGGAGCGCCTTGATGACGTTCATGTGGTGTCCGGCGACCTGACAGAGGATCCGGTGCTCGTGAAACAGCGGCCCGGTGATCAGCTGCGAGAAGAGCCCTGGCTGGCGGCGCTCGACCCTCTCCCACAGCCTGCGCGCGCCGGCGCCCGCGGGCGGCCCGAACTCGATCGCCCACATCAGCCCCAGCCCGCGCACCTCGCGGACGACCTCATAGCGCTCGACCAGCGGCTGTGTCAGCTCGAGCAGCAGCGTGCCCATGCGCTCGGCGTGCTCCACCAGCTGCTCGCGCTCGAGCACGCGCAGCGTGGCCAGCGCGGCGGCCGCGGCTAGATCGTTGCCGCCGAACGTGGAACCATGACGGACGGCCCGCTCCATGCCATCGAAGACACGCTCGAAGGCAGCACGCGAGGCGAGCACGGCGCCGATCGGGACCAGGCCGCCGGAGAGCGCCTTGGCGACGCAGATCAGATCCGGTTCCAGCTCCCAGTGCTCGAGCGCCAGAAAGCGTCCCGTGCGCCCGATCCCGGTCTGGACCTCGTCGCAGACGAACAGCGTGCCCGCCTCCCTGCACAGCCGCTGTGCGCCCACGAGGTACTCCGCCGGGGGCAGGTTCACGCCCTTGCCCTGGACCGGCTCGACCACGAACGCGGCGACGTCTGCGCGCTGCAGCTCGCGCTCGAGCGCCTCCAAGTCGCCGAACCCGACGGGCTCGCAACCTGCGAGCAGCGGGCCGAAACCATCGCGAAACTCCGCGTTGCCGTTGATCGAGAGCGACCCGAGCGTGAGGCCGTGAAAGGCATGCTCGGCGTAGAGCACGCGCGGGCGCCCGGTGGCGGCGCGGGCGACCTTGATCGCGGCCTCGACCGCCTCGGTGCCGGTGTTGGCGGGGATCATCGCCGCCACGCTCACGGGCGCCCGAGCCAGCAGCTGCTCCGCGAGCACACCGCTCAGCAGCGTGACTCCCAGCTGCGGCAGGTTGCCCGTGGCGGACGCCATTACCTCCTGCACGGCTTCGATCGCCTGCGGGTGGTTACGCCCGATCGCGAACACCCCATAGCCGCCGAAGAGATCGAGGTAGCGCTCGCCCGCGGCGTCGATCAGGTGGGCGCCTTCGCCTCCCGTCCACGTCTTGTCGAATCCAAGCGTGCGCAGGATCCTGCCCATCTGCGGATTCAGGTAGCGCTGGTTGAGCTCCATCTCCTCGCCGGTCCTGCCCGCGAGGATCTCAGCGACCGTCTGCATGGACTCGCCTGACACGATCGTGAGCCTAGCTCGCCCCGCTGGTGGCGCCGTTCGGGCGCGGCGTGTGCCGCTCGTTGCCGGCGCGGCGCGGGCGGCTCCACCTTCGCGATGGAGCCGCCGTGCGCCGTGTCCCCCAAAGGGTCTCGCTGCTGCGCCTTATTTCTTGGGGCAGGGAGCCTTGGCGTTGACGGGCACGACCTGCTGCGCAAGACCGCCGAGCCCGGCGAACGTGAGTTCCACCTTGAATGGGAAGCCGCCCTTGGGGCAGCTCTTCGGCACCGTGCCGTAGTAGATCGTCTTCTTGCCCTGTTTGATCGCCGAGCCGAGCTTGGTGACGATTTTTTCCACAGACGCATCGGGAGCGCCGGGAACCGTTTCGACGAGCGGGACCTGGACGACGCCCTCGGGACCGAATCCGCCGCCACCGCCGAGGCTCACGAACCTACCCGTGGAGACCACTTCGATCGAGGCCGGCGTGTGCCCTTCCACGTAGAAGTTCAGACCGCCCCCAGCGGCGTAGAAGGATTCGATGCTCACTTCCTCGGGCACCCTTTCGCCGCCGAACACCACGAACCCGTTGGCGTGACCGACCGGTCCGGCCGAGGAGCCCTTCGGGCACTTCTTCGGTTCCTTCTGGATCACGATGATGTTAGCCGCGCAGGTCGGAAAGCCCTGTGGGTGCAGCTTCGTGCCCTTCGGCAGGAACACGTTGACGCCGATCAGCGGCGGCGGGTAGCCCCCGTATTCGGAACCGCTGATCGTGATTTCAGACTGCACGGCGGCCCCGGCGCCGAGGATGTTGCCGGTGTGCGGGAAGCCGGGGATCGGGACGGCCTCGGCTTTGACCGTCACAGTCGGCGTCGCGGACGCGGCGCCGGAAAAGGCCATTGCCGCGGCGCCCACCACGCCGAGACAGGCGAGTGCTCTGCGCATCGATTCTCTCCCTCTTGAAGATGACAAGTCCGCCTCGGTCCAGTAGCTCCCCCGAAGGCGTGCCAAGCCTGGGAATAGTACCAGTTGTCACATTTCCAAAAGCCTCCTCGCGCTGTAGACGATCGTCTGCGCTGTGCGCAACCGACTGCCGTGGCGGAGCGTCGCGCGCCAGCTCAGCATCGCGGCGGCAAATCGTGTTTGGAGCAACCGGAAGCCGGGTAACGCTTGGTGACCTACTGGACCCAGAGTCGGTAGAGTCTCGAAGGGGCCAGAAAATCGAGGAAGGAGTCGAGATGTCAGGGATAGCTACCGTCACTTCGACACCGCGGACGATCCAGGTGACCCGCGAGGATCCGCGCGAGCTGTTCGTGCGTTGGCAGCAACACGGAGACGTCGGCGCCCGCGAGGCGCTCGTCAAGCGCTTCATGCCGCTGGCGCGCAGCCTGGCCCGCCGCTACGGGCGCTCCTCCGAGCCTTTCGAAGACCTCCTTCAGGTGGCCTCGCTCGGCCTGCTCAAGGCGATGGACCGCTACGACGTGGACCGCGGCCACCCGTTCCAGTCCTTTGCCGTGCCGACGATCCTCGGCGAGATGCGGCGCTACTTCCGCGACTCCGGCTGGGCGGTGCATGTTCCGCGCGGCGCCCAGGAGCGCGCGTTGAAGGTTCGCGACGCCCAGGAGCGCATGGCCAACGAGCGCGGGCACGCGCCGACCGCCAACCAACTCGCCGAGTACCTCGAGCTCGACGGCGAGGCCGTGATCGACGCGCTGCAGGCCATCCAGGCGTATGAGACGGTGTCACTCGACGCGCCCCGCCCAGGTGCCGACGACGACGCAGGCGCGGCCTACGTGGATCTGATCGGCGGCGAGGACGAGCGCTACGAGCTGGTCGAGCTCGACGCGACGGTGTCCTCGGTGCTCGGGCATCTGCCGGCGCGCGAGCGCCTGATCCTGAAGATGCGCTTCGTGGAGGATCTCACGCAGACCGAGATCGCCGAGCGGATCGGGATCTCTCAGATGCAGGTCTCCCGCCTGCTGCGGCGGTCACTTGACCAGTTGAGAGCGCTGACGCAAGCGCCCGGAGAGGCGCACTAGCCCCATGGAGACCCGCGAGCCGCGGGCCTCCCTCATGGTCGGCTTCGCTGCGCTCTTGTGAGACGCGACAGCGGTGCGTCGGTGGCTGTTATTCCCCACGTTCGTCTGAACCTCTCAAACAGGGCAGAGAACGTCCTGCTCGTACGCCAGGCGCTGAGCGGCCTGGCGGAGACCATCGCGCTCGATCCGATCGAGTTCAACGACGTGAGCACCGCCGTCAGCGAGGCCTGCAACAACGTCGTCCTGCACGCATATGAGGACGAAGGGCCGCTCGAGGTCGAGATCTACGTCGCCGCCGGCGGCTTGGACGTGGTCGTCCGCGACTACGGCCGTGGGATCGGAGCGCGCGAGGTCGAGCACGAGGAGATCGCGGGTGGAATCGGCTTGCCCGTGATCCGCGCGCTGGCGCAGAGCGTCGAGTTCGACGACATGGGCGGCGCGGGCACCGAGATGAGGATGCACTTCGACACCTCGCACGCACTCGCGCTCGAGCTGGCCGAAGATCAACTTGCGGCGGAGCCCATCGCGATCTCGGGCGCGGCGTTGCGCTCGGGCGACCGGCTCACGTTCACGGTCGGGCCGGTCTCGCTCGCCCGCGCGGTCGTTCCGCGCGTGCTCTCCACACTGGCCGCCCGCGCCTACTTCTCGACCGACCGCATATCGGACACGCAGATCCTCGCCGATGCGATCGTCGCCGAGGCGCAGGACTCGATCGACGCCGACCGCCTCAGCGTCGAAGTCGAACTGAAGCCGCGCGATCTGCAGTTGCGCTTCGGCCCCCTGCGCGCCGGGCGTGCCGAGGCGGTGCTGCGTGCGGCCAGGGTCGAGGGCCTGGGCTCGATCCTCGAGCAGCTCGCCGCCGCTCCTGACATCTCTCGCCAGGGCGCCTTCGAGATCCTCGGCCTGCGCCTCGCCGATCAACGCAAGTGATCCCCGATCACGCAAGTGGTCCCACGTGAATCCGGCCACATCCCACATGAATCAACCCACATGAATCGGCGCGATCAGCCCCCACCCGATCGGACGGCGGCCACGGGGGGCTCGTGACCGCCGTCCGCAGGGCGACTTACTGGCGTTCATCAATTGCCCGATCCTGATCGGGCTAAACACGACGCGTGTTCTAGGCGTTTGCGCCGCTGGTTGCTCCGGCGCCGGCGACCTCGTGAGGACCCTCGGCGAACTCCTCCACGATCTTCGCGCAGAAGGCCGGCAGGTCATCGGGATTGCGGCTCGAGACCAGACCCTCGTCGACCACGACTTCCTCATCGACCCAGTTTCCGCCCGCATTGCGTATATCGGTTTTCAGCGAGGGCCAAGAGGTGATCGTGCGGTCACGCACGAGGTCGGCCTCGATCAAGGTCCACGGTCCATGACAGATCACGCCGACGGGCTTGCCTTCTGCGAAGAACCGCTGCAAGAAGCTCACAGCTTCAGGCTCGGTGCGCAGCTGGTCCGGATTGGACACGCCGCCTGGCAGAACGACACCGTCGTAATCGCCCGGGCTGGCTTCGGCGAGGGTCTTGTCAACCGAGAAGGTAGAACCCTTGTCGAGGTGGTTGAACGCTTGCACCTCACCTTTTTCCGGGGCGACCAGTTCGGGGGTCGCGCCCGCATCTTTGACCGCCTTCCAGGGCTCGGTGAGCTCCACTTCCTCCACGCCCTCCTGCGCGACGAGGAACGCGATTCGCTGTCCTTCCAGTTGCGATGCCATGTCTGCTCCTTGGTGGTGATGGTGTTTGCTGCTCCCCTTTGCCTACCCAGCCAGGCCACGCGGAAACCGCGGCAACCGGGCAAGGGGCTGGTGGCCAAACGGGGCCGGAGGCTCACCACAGACTGGGCCGCGACGCTCGTCACGTTTGGCGCAATGACGATGCGGGCAGCTAGATGGTTGATTCCACGGCGTTGCGCGTGGATATCGAGGATTTGTAAGCAGCAGGGTCGAAGTCGGCGGTGCTCTGTACACACCGTCGACCAAGGGGGCCACGATGGACGCCGACCTCGACCTGCTGCTGACCGCTGTTTATTGCACGGCTGACGATCTCCTGCCTGAGAGGCCGGGGAACGCCAAAAGGAGCGTCACAGACGCGGAGGTCGTCACGCTCTGTGTTGCCCAGGCGATCATGGGCATCCCGTCTGACCGCAGGTTCCTCGCGGTCGCGGATAAGCGCCTGCGCCACTTGTTCCCAAGGATCCCCGGGCAGGCCGGCTACTTCAAGCGCCGCCGCCGGCTGACAGACACCCTGGAGTGGCTGATGCAGTGCTTCGCTTCCCAGAGCCCAGGTTTCTACGACGACCTGCTGCTCGTCGACAGCACCCCTGTCGAGTGCGCGAGAAGCCGTGAGACCGTCAAGCGCTCGGAGCTCGCGGACGCCGCCGACTACGGGTATTGCGCGAGCCACAGCCGGTTCTTCTGGGGTTTCCGTCTGCACGCGATCTTCGCGCCCGACGGCACACCCCGGGCGATCACGCTCGCCTCCCCCAAACGCGACGAGCGCGACGTCGCGCTGGAGCTGTTGGCGCGCACCCGCCGCCAGGGCACCGTGACGCTGATCGGCGACAAGGGCTACGCCGGCAAAGCATTCGCCCAGGCCGTCAGCGAGATGGACGCCACGATCATCCGGCCCCGCCGCAAAGACGAGCCCGGCCAAGGACCACACCTCGCGCCGATCCGCCAACGGATCGAGAGCATCTTCTGGACCTGCAAGGACATCCTCACTCTCGAGCGCCACGGCGCACGAACCCTCCGAGGCCTCAGAGAGCGCGTCCTTCAACGCTTCCTCTGCCTCGCCGCCGCCATCACCCTCAACCACCAGCTCCACCGCCCCAGCCGCGCACTCGTCAACTACTGCGCCTAAAACCGTGGAATCAATCATCTAGAGGAGCTAGGCCCGGCGCTCTTTGCGTCGGGGGGTCGGCAAACTGAAACGGGGTTCGCGAATGGTGGCTCTCCTTGCCCTTGTCCTGATACTGGCGATATTCGGTGGACTCGGGTTTGCGGTGCATTTCCTCTGGATCGTGCTCGTGATCGCGGTGCTGCTGTGGCTGATCGGCTTCTTCGTAGGCGGCCTGCCAACGGGCGGTGGACGACGACGCTGGTATGGGCGCTGGTAGTGCGCGCTCGGCCAACCGCAGAAGTACCTGCTATGTCCATATGACGTGGACGGCCTGGACGATCAGGTAATCGAAGCCGCACAGCGCTCTCATCCTCTTGGAGCCGGCCACGATGAGGCCTCCGGTGGCGTATCGAACCCCAACCTGCCAAAGCAACCACCCTTCGTGGGTGTGTTGCCGGCGCCGCGCACGCCGGTGAGAGAGCTCACGTTCGGTGAACAGGACCTGGGGTCTCTGCGCCGGGCGCTCTCGGAGTGGTCGGCGCAGGAGCTGCTCGGTACCGATGCCACCCAGGAGCTCGTGCTGGCCGTCAACGAGCTCGCCACGAACAGCATCCGCTACGGCGGTGGGCAGGGTAAGGCGCTGCTCTGGCGAGAGGACGACACGCTGCTGTGCGAGATCCAGGACGCGGGCCACATCGCGGACCCCCTCGCTGGACGAGCTCCCGCGTCACCGGATCAGCACACCGGTCGCGGTCTCTGGCTCGTACGCGAGCTCTGCGATGCGGTGCAGATCCGATCCTCTGCGCACGGCACCGCCATCCGCGTGCACAAGCAGCTTGCGGGCGCCGCGGAGGGATAGCGCCGGCGCCGCGCGAGTGCCTGCGCGATTCTCCACTACGCGCACGCTCGTGTTCACCGTGCGCGCCGCGATCTCCTCGGCGCGACTCTCCGACGCGCCGCTCGCGCGCTCGCTGTCCTTGATGTGCTCATACTGACGCGCGCGCTTGGTTCGCTTCCTCACGCCACGGTGCGCATGACCATCACCTCCATCGTGTCGGCTCATACGAATTCGCCCAGCAGAGCTACCCGCGCGCAGGCACGCGTAGCGCGCTCAACCGGAGGCGCAAGTGAGATCCGGCCCTGAGCCAACGCCTGGCGCTCGCCAGCCCGCGCGCGCCGCGGACGTTGCTGTGGAACTGCTCGTAGAGGCAGGGATGGCGCTTGCGGAGTCGCTCGACATGGACACGACGCTGGGGCGCGTTGCGCGCCTGACGGTGCCGCGCCTAGCCGATCTGTGCGTGATCGACCTACTCGATCAGGATGGCTCGATCCGCCAGAAGGCGATCGCCTCCGTGGACGAGCGCGTGGCTGTCGCTCTGAACGCGCTACGCGAGCGCCAGCAGCTCGATCCGGCGGGCGAGCATCCCGCGGCGCGCGTGATCGCAAGCGGAGAGCCCGAGCTGCTTGCGTACATGGACAGCAGCCGCCTGCGCAGCTTCGCGGCGGGCTCGGAGCACGCTCGGTTCATGATCGACAACGGCTACCACTCCGCGATCGTCGCGCCGCTCGTCGCCCGCCGCCGCACCCTGGGCGCACTGTCGGTGCTGCGGCTGCGGGGCGGATCCTCCTACCAGCCGGAGGACTTCGACGTGGTCTGCGAGCTGGCCCGCCGGGCGGCGCTGGCGATCGACAACGCGCGCCTGTTCTCGGAAGTTCGGATCGTCGAGCAACGCCTGGAGGCGATCCTGGTCAACCTCGCCGAGGCGATCACCGTGACCGATGCCGAGGACCGGATCGTCTTTGCCAACCAGGCAGCCGCGGATCTCCTCCAGGCCGCTTCTCCAGCGGAGCTGACCGACGCCGATCTGAACGAGCTGATGGAGCGCTTCCTGGTCCTCGACGAGCACGGTCGCGAGCTTGGACCCGAGCAGATGCCCCGCAGTCGCCTGTTCGCAGGCGGCGATCCCGAACCGCTGCTCGTCCGCAACGTCGTGCGCGCGAGCGGTGAGGAGCGCTGGCTGATAGCGCGGCCGACCCCGATCTTCGAGCCCGAGACCGGGGAGCTGCTGTTCTCGGTCAACGTCTACGAGAACATCACCGAGGTCAAGCGGGTGCAGCTGGCTGAAAGCTTCATGGCGGAGGCCAGCCGGATGCTTGCCTCCTCGATGGACTACGCCGAGACGCTCACGCAGATCGCGCGGCTGGCCGTCCCCGAGCTCGCCGACTTGTGTGCCGTCGACGTGCTCGGCGAGGACGGCAGCATCGAACGCGTGGCCGTTCACGTCGCCGACCCGTCGAAGCTCGAGCTGGCGGAAGCGATCGACCGCAGCTACCGCCCCTCGCTCGAGGATCCCGTGGGGGTGGGCGCGGTGATCCGCTCTGGGCGCCCGCGTCTGTACTCCGACGTGACTCCGCAGGGACTGGCCGCGTATGCACGCGACGCAACGCACCTGGAGATGCTCCAGAGCGTCGGCGCGCGCGCGATCGTCATGGTTCCTCTCGCAGCGCCGACGCGAACGCTCGGAGCGCTCACCCTGATCACCTCCGACTCGCTTCGCCGCCTCGACGCATCCGACCTGTCGCTCGCGGTACGGCTGGGACGCCGGGCGGGCACCGCGGTGGAGAGCGCCCGCCTCTTCACCGAGCGCAAGCGAATCGCCGACATCCTGCAGGCCGCGCTGCTGCCCAAGTCGCTGCCCGAGATACCCGGCGTGCAGACGCGGGCGCTGTATCGCGCGGCCGGCGAGCTCAACGACGTGGGCGGCGACTTCTACGACGTGTGCGCCTACGGGCCGGGCCGTTGGCTGCTCGCGATCGGCGACGTCTGCGGCAAGGGCTCGCATGCCGCCGGCGTGACCGCGCTGGCGCGGCACACGCTGCGCGCGGCGGCGATGCTCGGACAGACGCCCACCGGCATCCTGCAGACGCTGCACGAGGCGCTGCGCCTGCAGCCCGCAGGCGCCGACATGTGTACAGCCTGCCTGGTGACGATCGAGCCCCATCCCGGTCGCGCGCGGCTCACCGTGACGCTCGGCGGGCATCCGCCGCCGGTGCTCGTCAGCGCCGGCGGCGATGCCTCCCAGATCGGACGCCCAGGCACGCTGCTCGGCGTCCTTGACACGATCAAGGTCAACGAAGTGCAGCTCGAGCTGCAGGCGGCCGAGACGCTTGTGCTCTACACCGACGGAGTGCCCGAGGCCGGCCCGACCGGCGCCCAGCTCGGCGAGCAGGGTCTGCTCGAGGTGTGCTCGCAGGCGCCCGGACTGAGCCTGCAAGGCCTGCTCGAGCGCATCGAGCGGGAGGTGATCGAACGCGCGGGCGGGCAGTTGCGCGACGACATGGCGCTGCTCGGCCTACGGCTGACGGCCTCGCAGCCGAACCTCGGCTGAGAGCGCATCGAGCATCTCTCGCGGGCCGGCGTGGGCTAGAATCAGACGATCGTGGGGGTCCAGGATCACCTTCGGGTCGATGTAGCGCTGGAAGAGAGCCGGGCCGTCGTAAGCCTCGACGGGGAGCTGGACATGGCCAGCGCGCCGCTGCTCGCGAACGCAGTGGAGTACGCCGAGGTCGCGTCCAGCACGAGCGTCGTGCTGGACCTTCACCAGCTCGAGTTCATCGACTCGACCGGCCTGCGCATCATTCTGCTGGCACGCGCGCGCTGCCGCGAGCGCGGCCAGCAGCTCACGGTCACCCGCGGCTCCCCGCAGGTCGAGCGCCTGCTGAACGTGACCGGGATGACGGCGCACCTGCGCACCGCCGCCGGATCAGGCGGACCGAACGCTTAGGCGCCGGGCTCGCGCAGCGCGGTCAGTCGCCGCTGCAGCAGCCGCCGCTCGGGCTCCGAGCGCACCAGCTCCAGAGCGCGCTCGTACTCCGCGCGCGCCTCGCCGGAGCGCCCCAGCCGGCACAGGAACTCGCCACGCGCAGCGTGCAGATAGTGATATCTGTCGAGATCGATCTGCGCGATCGTCTCGAGCGCCACTTCAGGGCCCTCCGCTTCGGCCTGCGCGACCGCGCGGTTGAGCGCCACAACAGGCGAACCGGTGAGGCGATGGAGCTCCGCGTAGAGAAGCGCGATCTGCGGCCAGTCGCTGTGACCCTCGGTGTGCAATGACGCGATGGCGGCCTGCAGGCAGTAGATCCCGCCCGGGGTCCCGCCGCGCAGAGACAGCGCGCGCTCGAGCGCCTGCCTGCCTGCCTGGATCTGCGCGTGATCCCACAGCAAGCGATCCTGATCGGCCAGGAGCACCAGCTCGCCGTCGCGCAGGCGCGCCGCGCGGCGTGAGTCGTTCAACAGCATCAGCGCGAGAAGCGCGAGCACCTCGGGCTCGTCGGGCATCAACCCGGCGAGCGAGACACCGAGGCGTATGGCCTGTGCGCTGAGCATGGGGTCGCGGCTGCCGTAGCCCTGGTTGAAGATCAGATAGACAACCGCTAGGACTGCGCTCAGGCGATCCGGGAGCAGGTGGGGCGGCGGCACCCGGAAGGGGATCCCCGCGTCTCGGATCTTGCGCTTGGCGCGCACCAGGCGCTGCGCCATCGTCGTCTCGGAGACGAGGAAGGCGTGGGCGATCTGCTCGGTCTGAAGGCCACCGAGTGCGCGCAGCGTCAGCGCGACCTGAGCCTCGGTGGAGAGCGCCGGATGGCAGCAGGTGAAGATCAGCTCGAGACGCTCGTCGCGGAAGGAGCTCTGCTCTATCTCGTGCTCCATCGCCTCGGATACCTCCAGGAGCTTCGTCTTGCTCGCCAGCGTGCGGCTGCGGCGAATCCGGTCGATCGCACGGTTGCGGGCGGTGGCGATCAGCCACGCCGCCGCGTCGGCCGGCTCGCCGTCGCGCGGCCAGCGCTCGGCGGCGATCGCGAATGCCTCCTGGGAGGCCTCCTCGGCGAGGTCGAAGTCGCCGAGGTAGCCCACCAGCGCAGCGAGCACGCGGCCCCACTGCTCGCGAAAGACCTGCTCGATCAGCGCTCCACCAGGGGACGCACCTCGATCGCCCCTCCCATCCGCGCAGCCGGGATCCGCGCCGCGAGCTCGATCGCCGCATCGAGGTCCTCGGCCTCGAGTAGGTAGTAGCCGCCGAGCGCCTCCTTGGTCTCCGCGAACGGTCCGTCCGTTCGCAGCGTGCGTCCGTCCTGCACGCGCACGGTGGTGGCGGTGGAGGGCGGCTGCAGCTGGGCGCCGCCGGTGACGCCCGGGTGCTCGTTGAGTGCCATGTACTCCCCCGTGACGGCCCGCTGGTCCTCCTCCGAGAGGTGCTCCCACGACTCCATCGCCGCGCCGGTGTAGATCTGGATCAGGTATTGCATCGGCTTCCTCCTGTTGCAGGGTAGTGGTCTGCACCGTGAACGAACGCAGCGCCGTCCAGACGACACATGCCTTGACAAACATATAATGATCTGATTATGTGTTGAGGATGACTACGCCGTTCGAGGCCGTGGGCGAGCCGGCCCGCCGCCGGTTGCTCGATCTGCTCATCGCGGGACCGCGATCGGTCGGCGAGCTGGTGGCCGCGACGGGACTGAGCCAGCCCAACACCTCGCGCCATCTGCGAATCCTGCGTGAAGCCGGTCTCGTTAGGTCTCGCGCGGCGGGGCAGCAGCGCGTGTACGCGCTGCGCGGCGAGGGCTTTGCGGATCTGGCGCGCTGGCTGACCCCCTACGTGGTGCTCTGGCAGGGCGGCCTCGATGCCCTCCAGCGCCACCTCGACCGCAAGCAGTAGACCGATGGGTATCGCCCGAGCAGGCCACGCCGCCTCCTCCCGGCGGAGCGATACGGCAAACGGACTCAGCGTGTGCGTGCGGGCTGCGCTCAGCTGAGGACGAAGGCGATCTCATCGATCGTGCACCACGACCAGTTCTCTCCCGGCTCGATCGAGCTCATGATCGGGTGCTGCTCGGCGGCGGCGTGGGCGGAGGCATGCCGGTTCGGCGAGGAATCGCAGCAGCCGACCTTGGCGCACGTGCGACAGACGCGAAGGTGCAGCCACTGACCCCCGATCTTCAGGCACTCCTCGCAGCCCGGCACCTCGGCTCGGGTAGGCACCTCGAGCACGTCGACCTGGTCCAGATGGGAGCAGCTCTGCGCAGCGCTCATCGGAGGATCCTAGAGCGTTGGGACACGCCCGCGCGAGCGTTTCTCTTTGCCGGCTCGCCCCACGCGGGTGATGGCGCAATCGGCAGCGGACAGGCCGCCGCTCAAGCGGGCCGGCTGGCGAGCAAGGTCCCCGAGATCACCGTCTATTTCTGGATCACGAAGGTGCTCACCACGGGGATGGGCGAGTCCACCTCCGATTTTCTGACCCACGCGCTGAACCCGGCGATCGCGGTGGCCCTGGCGCTCGCCGGCGTGGTCGGCTCGCTCGCCATGCAGTTCTCCGCGCGTCGCTACGTGGCGTGGACCTACTGGCTTGCGGTGGTCATGGTCAGCGTCTTCGGCACGATGGCCGCCGACGCGCTGCACGTGGTGCTCGGCGTGCCCTACGTGGCCTCGACGACCTTCTACATCGTGGTGCTCGGAGCGATCTTCCTGGCCTGGTACGCGAGCGAGAAAACGCTTTCGATTCACAGCATCTACACCCGCCGGCGCGAGACCTTCTACTGGGCCACCGTGCTCGCGACCTTCGCGCTGGGCACCGCGGCCGGTGACATGACCGCGATGACGCTCCACCTCGGCTACTTCGCCTCGGGCGTGATGTTCGCCGTGTGGATCGCGGTTCCGGCGATCGGCTATCGACGCTTCTCGCTGCACCCGGTTCTCGCGTTCTGGTTCGCCTACGTCATAACCCGCCCGCTGGGCGCCTCCTTCGCCGATTGGCTGGCGGTCTCCCACGCACGCGGCGGACTCGATCTCGGCACTGGGCCGGTGAGCCTGGCGCTGACGGCGGTGATCCTCGCGTTCGTCGGCTACCTGGCGATCACCCGGCTCGACATCAACGCCGGGCAGTCTGCGCCCGCAAGCTCTCCACTGCTCGGCCAGGACACCATCTAGCCCCTCGCAAAGCCCGGACGGGAGCCTGCTTGCATGTGGCCCGGCCAGGGCCCCGCGGTTCTATCCTCTGTGGGTGGCAATCGAGTCGACCTACCAAGGCGCGGTCTCCTACGGACACGCGCGAACCCGTCTGCTGCTCGGAATCGCAGTCGTCGTCGTGATCCTGATCGCGGCGCTGGCGGTGGGCGCACTGGAGCTTCTCGGGCGTGACCCTCGCGGGCGACTCGAGCGCGCTGGCGCGCGTGAGCGTACAGGCGCTGGGTGGCAAGATCGAGCGCGTCCAGGCGTTCACCGCGGACGGTCGAAGCGTGCCTCTGGCGATCAACGGCGGGCGCTTGACGCCGCTGAAGCGGCTCACACCCGGCGAGCAGGTGTCGGTGCGGGTGGATGTCCGGCGCCCCGGCTGGCTCGGCTGGGCGCTGGGAAGCGTCCGCCACGAGCAGCTGACGCTACGGGCACCGGTCGCACACGTGACCGAGCACTGGCTCACCGTTCCCAGCGGCGCGCAGGTGCAGGTGAGCTTCGATCACCCCGTCAGCGCGGTCGCCTACGGGAGCACCGCCAGCTTGACCCAGCACCCGCTCAGCGCCCCACAGAGCTCGGTCTCGCTCGGCAGCCAGGCAGCGACAGGCGCCATCGAGATCGCCGCCGCGCCACGTTCCTGGGAGAGCATGGGTGCGCCTACGCAGATCAGCTGGTTCCCCCCGTCGCGCGGGGCGGTGATGGTCACCGTTCCCGCTGCGGGCGCGCAGATCGCCCCCGCCACCCCGATCCTGCTGACCTTCTCGAAGCCCGTCAGCGAAGCTCTCGGCTCGGCCCGCCCGCGGCTGTCGCCGAGCGCGCCCGGGCACTGGCGCGAGGTCAACAGCCACACGCTCGCGTTCACACCTTCCGGCTTCGGAGCCGCGCTCGGGTCCCACCTGCACGTGGCGCTTCCCCGCCCCGTCAGCGTGATCGCAGGCACGGGCAAGGGACTTCGCAGCACCAGCCAGGTCGAATGGACCGTGCCGCCCGGATCGACGCTGCGCCTGCAGCAGCTGCTCGCCCAGGCGGGCTACCTGCCGCTCGACTGGAAGCCGGCGGGCGCAGAGGTGGCTCGGTCGCCCAGCGCCGAGGTACAGGCCGCGGTTGCGCCGCCGAGCGGTGCCTTCGCCTGGCGCTGGTCGAACACCCCGCACCAGTTGCAGGCGATGTGGAGCCCCGGCCAGGCGAACACGATCACGCGCGCCGCGGTGATGAAATTCGAGAACAACCACGAAATGACCGCCGACGGCATCGCCGGGGCAACGGTCTGGCACGCGCTGCTGAGCGATGCGATCGCCGGCAAGCGCCAGGCCGGCGGCTACAGCTACGTATACGTCCATCGCGAAGTCCCGGAGCAGCTGACGCTGTGGCACGACGGCCAGACCGTCCTCACCTCGGCGGCGAACACGGGCATCTCCGGAGCCGAAACCGCGCTCGGGACGTTCCCAGTGTTCGAGCACATACCCGAAGGAACGATGAGCGGGACCAACCCCGACGGCTCTCACTACCACGACCCCGGCATCAAGTGGATCAGCTACTTCAACGGCGGCGACGCGCTGCACAACTTCAACCGCTCGTCCTTCGGCACCCCGCAGAGCCTCGGCTGCGTCGAGCTGCCGCTAGCGGCCTCCGCGCAGATCTGGCCCTACACGCCGATCGGCACGCTCGTCACGATCGAAGCCTGAACGCGCGCCGCATCCAGCCCGGCCCGGCCGGGCGCCTCGGCGCGCGGCGAATCCGCCCCGCCCGGCGCCTATCGGACAGGGCCCTGCTATGAGTCAGCGGGAGCCATCGGCACCCCACGCGGGCGCCCCGCGTTCGTGGTCTGCCCCTCAATCGCCCGTCCGTCCCCGTCAAGGAAGAGAGCCTCGTGCCCACCACCGCCACCCCCGCGATCAGCGCCCCATCAGCAGGCGCCCCATTCGAGCTGACGACGATCGAGCGCAGAGAGCTCGGCGAGCGAGACGTGCTGATCGACATCAAGTTCTGTGGCATCTGTCACAGCGACATCCACCAGGTCAAGGACGAGTGGGGCGGCTCGATCTTCCCAATGGTCCCCGGCCACGAGATCGTGGGCATCGTCGCGGGCGTCGGCTCGGGGGTCAGCGCTCACTCGGTCGGAGACCGCGTCGGCGTGGGCTGCCTGGTCGACTCGTGCGGTGAGTGCGAGTACTGCGAGGCGGGCGAGGAGCAGTTCTGCGCCAAGGGCGCGGTCGCCACATACAACGGGCGGGGCTATGACGGCGAGCCGACCTTCGGCGGATACAGCCAGCAGATCGTGGTGCGAGACCGCTTCGTCGTGCGGGTCCCCGACGGGATCGAGCTGCACGACGCCGCGCCGCTGCTGTGCGCGGGCGTCACGACCTACGTGCCCTTCAAGCACTGGGGGATCGGCGAGGCCAGCAAGGTGGCGATCATCGGGATGGGCGGCCTCGGCCACATCGCGGTGAAGATCGCAGCGGCGATGGGCGCAGAGGTGACGGTGCTCAGCCAGACGCTCAGCAAGAAGGAGGACGGCCTGCGCTTCGGAGCCAGCCACTACTACGCGACCTCCGAGAAGAGCACGTTTTCAGAGCTCGCCGGCAGCTTCGACTTCATCCTCAACACGGTCTCTGCCAATCTCGACATCAACGCATACCTGCGTCTCCTGCGCGTCGACGGCACGCTCGTCAACGTCGGCGCGCCATCCGAACCGTTCGCAGTCGGCGCCTTCACGCTGATCGGCGCCCGACGCAGCCTCGCCGGGTCGGCGATCGGCGGCCTGCCGGATACTCAGGAGATGCTGGACTTCTGCGCCGCGCACGAGATCGTCCCCGAGATCGAGCTGATCGGCGCCGAGCAGGTGCCCGAGGCCTACGAGCGCGTCGAAGCGAGCGCGGTGCGCTACCGCTTCGTGATCGACGTAGCAACCATCGAGCCGGTGGCGAACCCCTAGCATTCCTCCAGAGCGCCTGCGAGAGCCACCGTCAGAGAAGCGATGCCAGCCTCGATTCCCAGCCCGTCGTCGAACGGGTTCAACGTCGGACCGCTGTTCATGCACTTCTACGGCCTGTGCTACGTGGTCGGCATCACCGCTGCGATCCTGCTGACCCGCAGGCTGTGGAAGGCCAAGGGCGGAGATCCCGACCTCGTCTACACGGTGGCGCTGTGGGGCGTGCCCGCCGGGATCCTCGGAGGCCGGCTCTACCACGACATCACCAGCTGGAACGAAGTGCCGCACAACTGGTGGGGCTGGCTGGCCGTCTGGCAGGGCGGCCTGGGGATCTGGGGCGGGATCGTCGGCGGCGTGATCGGCGGCGTGATCCCGCTGCGCCGCGCGGGTGTGAGCGTGACTCGCTTCATGGACGCCGCCGCCCCCGGCCTGCTCGCCGCCCAGGCGATCGGCCGGGTCGGCAACTACTTCAACCAGGAGCTGTTCGGCGGGCCGACGAGCCTGCCGTGGGCCCTGCAGATCAGCCCCGCGCACCGGCCGGCCGGCTACCTTGGATATGCGACCTTCCAGCCGACTTTCCTCTACGAGCTGATCTGGGACCTCGCTCTCGCCGCAGCCCTCGTGTGGGTGATCACGCACAGGCGCGTGCGCCCTCCGGGCGTCTTCGCGCTGTACGTCGCCGGCTACTCCGCGTTCCGGATCTTCGAGGAGCTGCTGCGCGTCGACCCTGCCCATCACATCCTCGGCGAGCGGCTGAACTTCTGGGTCTCGTGCCTGCTCGCCCTGGCGGGCGCCGGCTGGTTCGCCTACACGCAGCGCAACGGGCGCGCGCAACCGCTGGCGAAGCGAGCGGCGCGGGCATGAGCGGCGCCGAGGTAGGCCTCGCGCTTTCGGTCTTCCTCGCCTGCTCGGTCGAGGCGGTGGAGGCGCTGACGATCGTGCTCGCCGTCGGCACCACCCGCAGCTGGTCCTCGGCGATGAGCGGAGTCGCAGCGGCGACGCTCGCTCTCGCCGCGATCGTGGCAGCGCTCGGGCCGGCGCTGACCGCGCTTCCGATCGACCTGCTGCGTGTGGTGGTCGGCGGCCTGCTGCTGATATTCGGGCTGCAATGGCTGCGCAAGGCGATCCTGCGCTCAGCCGGGCTGAAGGCCAAGCACGATGAGCTCCAGAGCTTTCAGGAGGAGCGCGAAGCTGCCAGCGCCGCGGGCGCAAGACCTGCCGGCTTCGACGGCTACGCCTTCGCGATCTCCTTCAAGGGAGTCCTGCTCGAGGGGCTCGAGGTCGTGTTCATCGTGCTCACCTTCGGCGCGAACCAGCACCGCGTCGCGCTGGCTGGAGCAGCGGCCGGGCTTGCGGTGCTCGTCGTCGTCGTCGCCGGCGCAGCGGCGCGGGCTCCGCTGGCGCGGGTGCCCGAGAACACGATGAAGTTCGCCGTCGGAGTGATGCTCAGCTCGTTCGGCATCTTCTGGGGTACCGAGGGCGCCGGCGCCCGCTGGCCCGGAGGCGACGCGGCCCTGCTGGTGATCATCCCCGTGCTGCTCGCAGCGGCGATCGCGATGGCGCGGATGGTGCAAGCTCCGAGTGGAGCGCCGCGCGCACGCGCTGCCGGCTCCGAGCAGGCGCCCGAGCACGCCCAGGGCGGCGCATGGCACGGCTGAGCGCGTTGCTCGCGGGCGTGTGGGACTTCGTTGTGGGCGATGACTGGCGAACAGCGCTTGGGGTCGTGCTCGCCCTGGGGCTCACTGCGCTGCTCGCCGAGACCTCGGTTGCGGCCTGGTGGGTGATGCCCGTCGCGGTGCTGTGCCTGCTCGCGCTGTCGATCCGCCGCGCGGCCCGAGGCCGGTGAAGCGAGTCCGCTCAGGCGCTGACCGGCGTCCCGCCCAGCTCTCGCTTGGAGCGGTACATCGCATCGTCGGCCAGCGCGACCAGCGCGTCGCTGTCGGCCTGCTGTCCCTGTGAGAAGGCGACGCCGATGCTGACCCGCAGCTGCGCGCGAGCGAGCTCCAGTGAGACCTCCTCCTGCAGCGCGGCCGCCACCCGCCCCGCAAGCGTCATCGCGCTCGCGGAGCCTCCCACGTCGGGGCACATCACGAGGAACTCATCGCCTCCGATGCGACCCACGAGATCCCCGTCGCGCACCGCCTCGCGCAGGCGCGCGGAGAGGACCCGCAGCAGCTCATCGCCGGTGGCGTGCCCGTGGCTGTCGTTGATCTCCTTGAAGCGGTCCAGGTCGACGAACATCACCGCCCGCTCGCCATCGGGGCCGCGCTCGTCGATGTCCGCCTGTAGCGCGCGCATGATCGACGCTCGGTTCAAGCAGCCGGTCAGTTCGTCGAAGGTCGCACGCCGTTTGAGCTCCTCGCGCATGCGCGTGCTGTCGGTGACATCCGAGACGCACGCGATCGCCCCGCTGATCGTGCCGTCCTCGAGGCTGAGCGCCCGCAGGTTGACCGCGCAGAAGCGCCTATCCGCGCGAGCGGGGAGGCACAGCTCGAGCTCGATGTCGATCGGCCGCCCCTCTCCCAGCACCTCGTCGAGAGCGCGCTCGAGTCTCGGGCGGTCATCCGCCACGACGCTCGCGAGCTGCTGCTCGACGCCTGCCACCCGTCCCACGCCGAGGATCTCGTGCAGGCGATCGTTGGTATAGACGATCTCGCGGCCGGCGTCGATCTGGAAGAGTCCGAGCGGGATCGCTCCCGCCAGCCTGTCGAGCAGCTGCTCGCGCGCCCGCAGCGCCTCGTGGGCGGCCATCTCCTCGGAGATGTCCACGATCTCGCTGACCACTCGTTGCTGAGGTCGGTCGAGCAGGTTGTGGTTGGTGACCTCGAACCAGACCCAGCCGCCATCGCGATGCAGGTGGCGCAGGCGCACCCTGCGTCCCAGCTGCGGTGTGGCCAGCATCTCCATCCAGTTGTCGATCGCAAGCGCGTGGTCGTCGGGGTGGATGAAGTCGATCGAGCGCCGGCCGACCATCTCCTCTGCGCTCCAGCCGAGGATCTTCGTGAGCGCCTCGTCGGTCTCGACGATGAAGCTGCGCTCGTCCTTGGCGATCGTGGCGAGCCGCGGCGCCGGCTCTGCGGCCTCGACCGGCTCGCAGGAGATCTGCGCGGAGGGCTCGGCAGGGACGAACATGGTGATGACCACCCCGTGGCGCTCTCTCAGATCGAGCCCGTAGACGGCCACCGTCTCCCCCGGCTTCGCTGCCAGGCGCGCCAGGCAGCGTGCCGCTCCCCCGGCCAGGACCCGATCCCAGGTGGCGAGCAGGCGCAGGCGATCCTCGTGGACGACCAGGTCGAGCCCGGAGCGGGCTTGCAGGACCGGGTTTTCCCGGAGCGCGATCGAAGCAGGTATCGCAGTCGAGATGCCATCGCTCTTCAACGCCGCAACCGGGACGCGCGGATAGCGCTGCAGGAGCGCCTCGAGCACCCGCTCCAGCGTGTCGGCGTCGACGTGCTCTTCGCGTTCGCGCTCGAACAGCTCATCGGTCTCACTCGCCACCTGCGCGGGGGCGCTTGCCTGAGGGGGATGTTCGTCGTCGATCTGCAGCACGAGCATTTCCATCCACGCGCCGTAGGCGCACGGCGCGAGGGACGGGGCCTTGAGTTTTGTTCGGCGGAGCTGCGCCCGAGGATGAGCGTGGCGGCGGACTCTGGACGTCTCGTCATCCTCTCGGGGGCGCGCGGGCTGAGCGCGCCCCCGACAGGATCGCCGGTCACGCGGGAGAAGCGCCCGCTGGGCTCAGAAGCCGGCGCTCGGCGTCACGAGTCCGGTCTCGTAGGCGAGGACCACCAGCTGCACGCGGTCGCGGACGTCGAGCTTGGCGAGTATCCGCGAGATGTGCGTCTTGGCGGTGAGCGGGCTGAGCTGAAGGTTCTCGGCGATCTCCGCGTTGCTCAGTCCGGCCGCGACCAGGCGCAGCACTTCGCGCTCGCGATCGGTCAGCTCGGCGATCGCCTCCGGGGCGGGGCGCACCTCCGGCTGTGAGGTGTAGGCCTCGATCAGGCGCCGCGTGACGCTCGGCGCGAGCAGCGCGTGGCCGGCCGCGACCGTGCGGATCGCCTGCAGCAGGTCGGTCGGCTCGCCGCCCTTCAGGAGAAAGCCGCTCGCACCGGCCCTGAGTGCGCCGAAGACGTACTCGTCGAGCTCGAATGTCGTCAGCACGAGCACCTTCGTGCCGGCCGAAGCGGGGTCGTCGGTGATCTGCTGGGTGGCCTGCAGGCCGTCCATGCCCGGCATTCGTATGTCCATCAGCACCACGTCGGGCTGCAGACGCCTGGTCTCTGCGACGGCGTGCTCGCCGGTCGACACCTCGCCGAGGACCACGAGGTCGGGCTCGGCATCGATCAGCGCACGAAAGCCGCCCCGTACGATCGCCTGGTCCTCGGCCACGAGCAGGCTGATCGTCGCGCTCACGGCCGTCCACTCCCGAGCGGCAGCTTGGCGTGCACGCGCCAGCCGCCCGCGTCGCGCGGACCGGCGGCGACGCCGCCCCCGAGCGCGACCACGCGCTCGGACATGCCGAGCAGCCCGTGTCCCGGTCCCTCGCCCGCGGCCGTGCTCGCGCCGCGGCCGTCGTCGACTATCTCGATCTCCAGCACCCCGGCTGCAAGCCCGACGCGTACCTCGGCGCGCGAGGCGTGCGCGTGGCGCAGCACGTTCGTGAGCGACTCCTGCACGATCCGAAACGCCGTCTGGCTGATCGACGCGGGAACCTCGGTGCCGTTCAGCCGGACGTGCGCGTGCGCGCTGAGGCCGGCCGCGCGCACCCGGTCGATCAGGCGGGGCAGCTCCTCGAGATCCTGCGCCGGCAGGGTGGGAGCCTCCTCGTCGCCCTCGCGCAGCAGGTCCAGCGTGGCGCGGAGATCGTGCAGGGCCTGAGCGGATACGTCCTTGATCTCGCTGAATGCGCCCGTGTCGGGCTGCGCTGCGCCGAGATGCGCCGCGACGCCCGCGCGCACGTTGATCGCGACCAGCGCGTGGGCCAGCGTGTCGTGAAGCTCGCGCGCGATCCGCAGGCGCTCGTTGATCACCCGCTGGCGCGAGCGCTCCTCGCTCTCGCGGGCTGCGTCGAGCTGGCGTTCGCGGCGCACGATCCGCAGCGCGCCGCGCGAGCGAACGGTGTCGCCGACAACGACCGCACCGAGAACTAGCAGCAGCCGAGCGAGCGCGCCCGCGTCCAGGAAGCTCCCGGTCTTGTCCAGCAGCGCGATCGTCACCACGAGCACGATCGCCGTGATCGCGCCGACCACCAGCGAGCGGCGCCTGTCTCCAAGGATCGCGACGGTGACGAGCTGCACCATCAGGATCCCCATCGCGGCGTCATACGGGTGAAAGACCACCACGCATGTGACCAGGCCCACCTCGAGGGCCAGCAGGCTCGCCACCGGCGCGCGCTCGCGCCACAGCAGCGGGACGCAGGCGGCGAGCGCCAGGACGGTGCGAACAGGCGCTGCGACGCCGGCATGCTCGTGCAGGCTCGCGTCGAGCAACAACGCGACGGTGCCGGCCACCACAAGCGTGAGATTGCGTGCGCGCGGGCTCCCCAGAGACATGACCGACACGTTAGCCGCGCAACACGCGCTCGCATATAGGCCGAGCGGGCGGTTGCGGGCTCTGCGGATACTCCTCGCGGAGTAGCCGCCGCTCGGGGTCGCGACCGGCCACAAGCTAGTTACCGGCATATAAATTTATATCGTGGTAAGTTGCCGCGATGTTTCAGGAGGCGCCAGCCCGCGCTCGCCTGCCGCGCGTCGAGCGCGAGCGCCAGATCCTCGAGATCGCGCACGCGCTGTTCGCGGAGCGGGGCTTCGGCGCTGTGACGATGGACCACGTCGCTGCGCGCGTGGGCGTGACCAAGCCGCTGCTGTACGCCTATTTCGGCAACAAGGACCGCCTCTACATCGCCTGCATGGAGCCGGCCGGAGACGCGATGGTGAGGGCCGTGGCGGAGGCCAGCGCAGCCGCCGGCGGCCCTGCCGAAGCGCTCCGCGACGGGCTGCACGCGTTCTTCGCATTCGTGGAGCAGGACCGCGACGCGTGGCGGGTGCTGTTCGACGAGACCCTGCCCGCGGGCGGTGAGATCGCGCTGCGCGTGGCCGAGTACCGCGACCGCCTGATCGGGCTGATCGCCGAGTCCCGGCTCGCGCTGCTGCCGGCGCGCCGGCGCGCCGGCGCGGCCGCGGAGACCGAGGCGCTCGCGACCGCGCTGCTCGGCGCCTGCGAGGCGCTGGCGCACTGGTGGCTGCGCACCGGCGCGATCGGCTCCGACGCGGCAGCCGAGCTGCTGATCGCCACGGTCGAGCCCGGACTGCGCTCGCTCGGGAGAGGCGAGCGCGACGCTCGCGCAGGGCGCGCACGAACTCGAGCGGCCGGCGGCAGCGGCGGATGAGCGCCACCCGTGCAGCTCTCCGTGGCGCCGGGCACGCTCGGTCTGATGATGCGCGCCGGCCTGCCCCTGATACCCGGCGCCTCGGCGCTCTCGTTCGTGGCAGGCGGCGGAAGCGAGCTGCCCGATCTCGAGCTGACGCTCGCAGGCGCGCGGCTGAGCCGCGAGCGCCTCGCCGCCTATGCGCGCGTGTGCGGATTCGCTCTGGACGAGCGGCTGCCGGCGAGCGCTCCGCATCTGCTCGCGTTCCCCTTGCAGATGGCGCTGATGAGCGATGGGTCCTTTCCATTTCCCGCGGTCGGGCTCGTGCACGTGAGCAATCGAATCGTGCTGCACCGTCCGATCGCCGCCGATCAGGCGCTCGACCTGAGTGTCCGCGCGCTCGCCCTGGAAGCGCACCCCAGAGGCGCCACCTTCACGATCGTGACCGAGGCGCGGATCGCACAGGAGCTGGTCTGGGAGGAGCACAGCACGATGCTTCACCGCGACCGAGGCAAAGGCTCGCCGGGCGCAGGCCCCGCCGGGGCCGTGCCTGCCGCCGCCCGGCGGCCGGCCTGTGCAGTCGCCGGCGAGCACCGCGCAGGTGACGGCGACGCCGCCCCAGAGCCACAGCCGTGGATGCTGGCCGGCAATCTCGGCCGGCGCTATGCGGCTGTCTCAGGCGATCGCAACCCGATCCACATGCACGCGCTGAGCGCCAGGCTGTTCGGCTTCCCGCGCGCGATCGCCCACGGCATGTGGACCAAGGCCCGCTGCCTGGCGGCGCTCGGGGCGGCGCTGCCTGACTCCTATGCGGTCGAGGTCGACTTCCGCAAGCCGATCCTGCTGCCCGGCCGGGTCTGCTTCCTCCGGACCCAGGATCGCGAGCACACGCGCTTCTTCGTGCGCTCGACAAACGAGCAGGGCCCGATCCACCTGGAAGGGACGGTCACCCGATGAGCGTCGCGGAACGTGGCATGGGGCTAGGTCTGCGCGCGCTCGGCAGGCTCGCCGGGTCTGAGCTGATCGATCGTCTCGCAGCGCGCAAGCCCGCCGAGAGGGCGATCTACCGCGCCACGCGCGACGGATTTCGCGCGGTCAGCGCATCGCAACGGACGTTCAAGGCAGCGACGAGCAAAGCCAGCCCCGCGCGCCTGGCGCGCGCCGGCGACCGCGGTCTCTTCGACCTGACCCCCACGGATGAGCAGCAGATGGTGCAGGAGAGCTTTCGCGCCTTTGCCACCGAGCGCCTGCGACCGGCCGCGGGCGTCGCTGACGCCGGGTGCGGGGCGCCGGCGGAGCTACTCGAGCAGCTCGGCGAGCTGGGACTGACGATGCTGGGCGTGCCCGAGGAGCTCGGTGGAGCGGTGAGCGAGCGCTCGAGCGTCACCTCGATCCTCGCCGCCGAGGCGCTTTCGCACGGTGACATGGGTCTTGCGGTAGCGGCGCTCGCGCCGGCGTCGGTAGCCAGCGCGCTGAGCCTGTGGGGCGACGGCGACCAGCAGGCCAGCTACCTCCCGGCGCTCGTCGGCGAGAGCATCCCGGCGGCGGCGCTCGCGCTGCACGAGCCGCGCGCGCTGTTCGATCCGCTCGCGCCGCAGACCGTGGCTCGGCGCGAGGGCAAGGACTTCCTGCTCAGCGGCCTGAAGACGCTCGTGCCGCTGGCGACGCAGGCGAGCCTGTTGATCCTCGGCGCACGACTGGAGGGCCACGGAGCGGCGTTGTTCGTGCTCGAGACGAACACACCCGGCGTGCTCGCCAAGGCCAACCCGACGATGGGCGTGCGCGCCGCCGGCTGCGGCGATGTGCTGCTCGAGGACGTACGCGTGCCGGCCGGCGCACTGCTCGCCGGCGGCGACCCGAGCGTCTATGCGGAGTGCGTGCGCCGGGCGCGCCTTGCCTGGTGCGCGCTTTCGCTGGGCACAGCCAGGGCGGTGCTCGACTACGTGATCCCCTACGTCAACGAGCGGATCGCCTTCGGCGAGCCGATCAGCCACCGCCAGGCCGTGGCCTTCGCGGTCTCCGACATCGCGATCGAGCTGGAGGGCATGCGCCTTGCGACCCTGCGCGCCGGCAGCCGCGCCGACGCCGGCGCCGACTTCGCCCGCGAGGTCGCGGTCGCGCACATGCTGTGCGCGCGCAAGGGCGCCCAGATCGGCTCCGAGGGCGTGCAGTTGCTCGGAGGACATGGCTACGTCACCGAGCATCCCGTCGAGCGCTGGTATCGAGACCTGCAGGCCGTCGGCGTCTTCGAGGGTGCGCTGCTCGTTTGAGCGGCCCGGCGAGTGGGAGAAAGCGACAGCGATGATCAACCTAGAGGTACCCAGGAAGTTCGGCCCGCTGGTGCTCCAGGCAAACCAGGTCGCCAGAGAGATATTTCGCCCGATCTCGCGCAAGTACGACGAGGCTGAGCACGCCTATCCGAAGGAGCTGGACATGCTCGCCGCGCTGATCGACGGGATGAACGAGGCCAGTGAGTCGGGCGGCTCGGGCGCGGCCGGGGTCAGGCGCAGCGGCGCCGAGCAGGGCGAGGTGCGCAACGGCTCGAACATGTCCACCGCGCTGGGAATCATGGAGCTGTGCTGGGGTGACGTGGGGCTGCTGCTCTCGATGCCCCGCCAGGGCCTCGGCAACAGCGCTATCGCCTCGGTCGCAAACGACGAGCAGCTCAGGCGCTTCAACGGCATGTGGGCTGCGATGGCGATCACCGAGCCGGAGGCCGGGTCGGACTCGGCAGCGATCCGAACCACGGCTGTGCTCGACGAGGAGAGCGGCGAATACGTGCTCAACGGGGAGAAGATCTTCGTCACCTCCGGCGACCGCGCCGATCTGATCGTTGTATGGGCGAGCCTCGATCGCTCGGTCGGACGCGCGGCGATCAAGTCGTTCGTGGTCGAGCGCGACAACCCCGGGCTGCATCTGGAGCGCCTCGAGCACAAGCTGGGCATCCGCGCCTCCGACACCGCGGACTTCCGTCTGGAGAACTGCCGCGTGCCCCGCGAGAACCTGCTCGGCTCGCCCGAGGTCGACGTCAAGCGCGGCTTCGCCGGAGTAATGCAGACCTTTGACAACACGCGTCCGCTAGTGGCAGCGATGGCGGTGGGACTCACGCGCGCCTGCCTCGAGGAGACCGGCAGGTTGCTTGGCCAGGCCGGCGTCGAGCCCGACCCCGACGCGCCGCCGAGCATTCAGAGCGCCGCCGCGGCCGAGCTGCTGACGATGCAGGCGGACTACGAGGCGGCGCGGCTGCTGACCCTGCAGGCGTGCTGGATGGCCGACAACGCCAGGCCCAACTCGCTTCAAGCGTCGATGGCGAAGGCCAAGGCCGGGCGTACCTGCGTCGATGTAGCGCTGAGATGCGTGCGCCTGTGCGGCTCACTCGGCTACGGCCAGGAGCTGCTGCTCGAGAAGTGGGCGCGCGACGCCAAGATCCTCGACCTGTTCGAGGGTACCCAGCAGATCCAGCTGCTGATAATCGCCCGTCAGCTGCTCGGGAAGAGCTCAGCCGAGCTGCGCTAGACGCTGGAGCGACTCGCACGCGCAGCTCACAGCGCGATGCGCTGACCCATCGTGACCGTGCGCTCATCCGGGAGGCAGAAGAAGCTCACCGGGTTGGCCGCGTTGTGGGCCATCGTCAGGAACAGGCGCTTGCGCCAGCGCGCCAGGCCCGGGGCGTCGCTCTGCGTGATCGTGATCTGCGAAAGGAAGTAGGAGATGCGATCCACGTCGATCGTGCGCTCGAGCAGGTGGCGGCGAACGGCCAGACGCAGCGCCGCCGGCACGTCCGGGTCCTCGCGAAAGCCGAAGCGTGCCGTCAGCCCAGTGATGCCGTCGGCCGGGCGGCCGAGGTCGTCGGCTGTCAGCCGGTCCGCGCCGGAGACGTGCGGGACCCGCTGGTTTTCGATCGAGACGATGATCACGCGTTCGTGCAGCACGTGGTTCTGCTCCACGTTCGCGCGCAACGCGAGCGGCGTCGTCCTGGAGTCGGCGTTCAGGAAGACGGCCGTCCCGGGCACGCGCTGCACCGGCGGCTCGCGCGCGTCCAGCTCGCGGATGAAGTCGAGCAGCGGCCCCTCCTCGCGGCGGCGGTTGGCGCTCACGATCCCGCGTCCGCGGCGCCACGTCATCAGCGCGATGAACGCGAGCGCCGCGATCGCCAGCGGCAGCCAACCGCCATGCACCACCTTGGTCAGGTTGGCTGCGAAGAACGAGACCTCGATCGTGAGGAAGACGAGCGCGCCGAGCGCGATCACTCGCCTGGGCTTGTGCCACAGCAGCCGCGCAACCGAGAGGAACAGGATCGTGTTGAGGATGAAGGTCCCGGTGACCGCGACGCCGTAGGCCGACGCCAGCGCCGCCGAGGAGCCAAAGCCGATCACGATCGCGAGCACGACCACGAACAGCCCCACGTTGACGCCGGGGGCATAGACCTGACCGACCTGTCGCTTGGAGGTGTGACGGATCGTCAACCGCGGTAGGAACCCCAGCTGCACCGCCTGTTGGGTCACGCTGAAGGCGCCCGAGATGACCGCCTGGGAGGCGATCACGGTGGCCACGGTCGCTAGCAGCACCATCGGAACCTGCGCCCATGCCGGTAGGAGCAGGAAGAACGGGTTGGAGACCGCCTTGGGCGAGCGCAGGATCAGCGACCCCTGTGCCAGGTAGTTCAGCGTGAGCGTCGGAAAGACCAGCCAGAACCAAGCACGGCGGATCGGAGCACGTCCGAAGTGGCCCATGTCGGCATACAGCGCCTCCGCCCCGGTCACGGCGAGCACGACGGCGCCGAGCGAGATGAACGCGACGCCGCCGTCGTGCAGGATGAAGGACGCGCCGTAGGTTGGCGAGAGGGCACGCAGAATCCCCGGATGGTGCGCGATCTCGACCACGCCGACGATCCCCAGCAGGCCGAACCAGACAGCCATCACGGGACCAAACAGCCTGCCGACGAGGCCGGTGCCGAAGCGCTGGATCGCGAACAGCAGCGTGAGCACCACGACCGTGATCGGCAGGACCGCGCCGCCGAGGCTCGGCACGGCCACCTTGACGCCTTCGACCGCCGAGAGCACCGAGATCGCGGGCGTTATCACGCCGTCGCCGTAGAACAGCGAAGCGCCGAGAATGCCCAGCGTGACGAGCGCCGCCTTCCTCTTCGCGCTCTTGACACGTGCCTCCTGGAGCAGAGCGGTCAGTGCCATGATCCCGCCCTCGCCGCCGTTGTCGGCGCGCATGATGAACGTCACGTACTTGACCGAGACGACCATCGTGATCGTCCAGAACACGAGCGAGATCTCGCCGTAGACGTCGACCGGGTTGACGTGCACGGCATGGGAGTCGGCGGTGAAGACGGTCTGCAGCGCATACAGCGGGCTCGTGCCGATGTCCCCGAAGACCACACCCAGCGCGCCCAGGGTCAGCGCCGCCATCCCCGTCCTGGCCACCGTCGCGCGCTTTGAAACCGGCTCCGGGTCGGTCTCCTCGGACGCCGGAGGCGCAGTCGCGGGCACGATCAGACGTTAGCGCCAGCAGCGGGACGCAGATGAGGCGTGTGGTGGGCGGCACTGGCGGCGAAACTTCCAGCACCGGCGCGGCGGTCGATTCCAACGCCCCCCGTTCGTCTCATACGCGAGCACTCGAACAAGGAGGATGCGATGAAGTACATGATGCTGATCAACCTGGGCCCGGAGGCGCGCGATTTCATGAGCTTCAGCGAGGAGGAGCGCAAGACGATCGCGGCCGGCTGGCAGGCGATCAACGAAACGCCCGGCGTCACGCCGGGCACCCGCCTGCAGCCGCCTGAGACCGCGACGACGGTGCGCGTGCAGGACGGCAGGACGCTGACCACGGACGGGCCGTTCGTGGAGACCAAGGAGGCGCTCGACGGCTACTGCATGTTCGAGGCCGAAGATCTCGACCAGGCGATCGAGCTGGCCGCGAGGATCCCTGCTGCGAGCATGGGCGGCGCAATCGAGGTGCGCCCGATCATGCAGGGATAGTCGAGGTGCGCCCGATCATGCAGGGATAGTCGAGATGCGCCCGATCATGCAGGGATAGTGGAGGTGCGCCCGATCTCGGTGGTAGAGGTCTCGCCCGAGGCCCCCTGTGGAGGAGCGTCGCCTGCTAGGACCTAGGCGATGCGCTCGACAGCCGAACCCCCGCAGCAGCCGTGCCCGACGCGGCCCGAGCCGGCGGCGTGAGCGCACACGCCGAGCCCAACCGCTGGGCGGTGCTCGCGCTGTTGGGCATCGCCCAGTTGATGGTCGTGCTCGACGCGACGATCGTGAACATCGCGTTGCCCTCCGCCCAGAAGTCTCTGCACTTCTCCACCGACAACCGCCAGTGGGTGATCACCGCCTACGCGCTGGCGTTTGGGAGCCTGCTGCTGCTGGGCGGCAAGCTCGGCGACCTGTTCGGGCGCAAGTGGACGTTCATCGCCGGCCTGATCGGGTTCTCGCTGGCGTCGGCCGCGGGTGGCCTGGCGCAATCCTTTGGCGTGCTCGTCGGCGCCCGTGCGCTGCAGGGGGTCTTCGGCGCGCTGCTGGCTCCCTCTGCGCTTTCGCTGTTGACGGTCACGTTCGCCGACTCTCCCGATCGCGCGAAGGCGTTCGGGATCTTCGGGGCGATCGCGGGCGGTGGAGCCTCGGTCGGCCTGCTGCTGGGCGGCGTGCTCACCGAAGCGCTGTCCTGGCGCTGGTGCCTGTATGTGAACCTGCTGATCGCCCTGCCCACAGCGACCCTGGCTCTGCGCCTGCTGCAAAACCAGGGCGATCCCGAACGTCCCCGCATCGATCTCCCCGGCGTGCTCGTGGCCTCCGGTGGTCTGTTCGCGCTGGTGTACGGCTTCTCCAACGCGGAGACGCACTCCTGGTCGGCGCCCGTGACGATCGTCGCGCTGGCTGCGAGCGTGGTGCTGCTCGGCGCGTTCGTGGCGATCGAGAAACGCGCCGCCCACCCACTGCTGCCGCTGCACATCGTCTGGGATCGCGCGCGCGGAGGCGCCTACGCGTCGATCGCGCTGGCCGGTTCTGGGGTCTTCGGGGTGTTCCTGTTCCTCACCTACTACCTGCAGCAGAACCTCGGCTTCTCGCCGGTCAAGACCGGCCTGGCGTTCCTGCCGATGACCGGTGTGATCGTGGTGACGGCCACGACCGTGCAGACGCTGCTGCTAAATCGCATCGGAGCAAAGCGCCTGGTCACCGGCGGCATGGCCCTCGGCCTGATCGCGATGCTGCTCTTCACGCGCCTGCACCCCGGCAGCGGCTACCTGGCGGACGTGCTGCCCGGCCTGATCGTCATCGGGCTGGGCATGGGTTGCATCTTCGCGCCGGCCTTCGGGACGGCCACGCTTGGCGTGCCGCGCACCGAGGCAGGAGTGGCCTCGGCGATGGTCAACACCTCCCAGCAGGTCGGCGGCTCGGTCGGCACGGCGCTGCTTAGCACCTTCTTCGCCACCGCAGCGGCCAGCTACGCCCGTAGCCATGCGGGCAGCTCCGGGGTCGCGAGCGCGGCCTCGATCCACGGCTACACCACAGCCTTCTGGTGGGCCGCCGGGATCTTCGCGCTTGGCCTGCTCGTGGCGCTATTGGTCTTCCCCTCAGACAGCGGCGTCCGCCGCGAAGCACATGGGGCGCCTCTCTCGAGCGGAGCGCCCTCGACCTAGCTAATGCGCGCATCGTGAAAGGCTCTCCCGCTCACACAAACGTACGCGACGCCACCGCAGAGGACGGACCTGCGTGCGCGGCGATCTACGCGCCCTACATCACCGACACGGCCGTGAGCTTCGAGGCCGTGCCTCCCACACCGGAGCAGATGGCCGAGCGGATCGCCACGGCCTCGCGCGGTCATGCGTGGCTGGTCCTCGAAGAGGAGGGACGCGTCGTGGGCTATGCCTACGGCGGTCGTTTTCACTCGCGCGCCGCCTACCGCTGGGCGTGTGAGGTCAGCATCTACCTCGAGCTGGGCCGTCGCCGGACCGGCGGCGGGCGAAAGCTCTACGAGGCGCTCCTGGCGCGACTGACAGAGCGTGGATTCCGTATCGCGGTGGCCGGCATGACGCTTCCCAACGAGGCCAGCGTGGGACTGCACCGCGCGATGGGCTTCGAAGCCGTGGGAACGTATCGGCGCATCGGCTTCAAGCATGGCGCCTGGCACGACGTCGCCTGGTCACAGCGGGTCCTCGCATCGGGTGAGGCCGCGCCGCCCGAGCCAGCCTGAAGCCGATCCTCAAGACAGTGGGCCCGCGTGCCGATTGAATCGGATGAAGGCTCCAGTCGCCTCCCCTGCCCGCGAGCGCTCGGACTTCGCCGCCTGGGAGCCAGGCGTCATGCTGGGCTGGCTGTTCGTCGCGGGCGCCACGATCGGGCAGCTTTCGATCTTCCTGCCACGCGCCCCCCACACCAACGTCGGCGCACTGGAGCTCAACATTGCCTTGGCCTACCTCGGCGCTGCGGTCGTGTTCGTCGTCTTTCGGCGGATGCCGTTGTGGACGTTTCACCCGGTCATGCTCGCCGGCACCGCCCTGATAACGCGCGCCGTGTACTACAGCGGGGACGGCGTCAGCTACTACGGCATCTGGTACCTGTGGGTGGCCCTGTTCGCGTTCTCGTTCTTCAAGCGAGGCGAGGCGACGCTGCATGTGGTCGTGGCGGGGCTTGCATACGGAGCCGTGATGGCCACCAGACACGAGCCGATCGCCGCAGCGCGGTGGTTGACGACGATGGCGTCGTTGCTGATCGCGGGCGTGTTCATCGACGCGCTCGTACGCCGCGTGCGCCGTCAGCGCCAGCAGGCGGCAGAGAACGCCGCCAACCTGAGCTCCGTGGTGGACGCCATGCATCGTATCTTCCAGGAGCCGACCGCCGACGCCACTCGCATCGACCTGTGCGCCACCGCGGCGAGCGTGGCGCGCTCCGACGTAGCAGTCCTGTGGGAGCCACGCGCGGACGGCGGCGCTCTGCTCCCCGCCGCGGTCGCCGGGACGAGGATCGTCGCCGAGGAGCTCGTGCTCGCCGAGCGCACGGCCGGCGCGGCGCAGGCGTTTCTCACCGGACAAGCGAGCTTCGCCTGCGTCACAGACCACCACATCGAGCTCGACCGCGCCAAAGCCGGCGCGGTCAGCCGCGCCCTGTGGCAGCCGGTGGCTCGAGACCAGGTCACCGTCGCGGTGCTGGCCTTCTACTGGCGCAGCGCTGTCTCCGCGCCCGAGCAGAACGTGCGGGCGACGATCGCGCTGCTGGGGGCCCAGGCGGCCGTCGCAATCGAGCGCGTCGAACTGCTGGCGCGCCTGGAACGGATCGCCCACACCGACGAGCTGACCGGTCTGGGCAACCGTCGCGCCTGGCGCGAGCTGCTCCCACGCGAGATGGACCGGGCCCGCCGCGAGCAGCGGCCGCTGTGCGTGGCGATGCTCGACATCGACGGCCTGAAGGAGCTCAACGACGCCCACGGCCACCACGCGGGTGACCTGCTGCTCAAGCAGAACGCGGCCGCTTGGAGCTCGGTGCTGCGCCCGGATGACCTGCTGGCCCGCTACGGCGGCGACGAGTTCGTGGCAGCGTTCACCGGCTGCGGCCTCGCGCAGGCTCACAAGCTGATCGACCGCCTGATCCAGGCGACGCCCGCGAACCACAGCTTCTCGGCCGGCATCGCCGAATGGGACGGCGCCCAGGACGTGCACGCGCTGATGGCCGCAGCCGACGCCCGCCTGTACGAGGCCAAGGCCGCCGGCGGCAGGTTCGCGACGGCGAGCTGACCGCTGGGCGCCGCGCGCCCAGCTTGCCCGCGATGAACGGGGCGCCGGCAGCCCGGTTCGCGGCGGCCCTGGCGGGGTAAAGGATCGCCAGCTGTTTCGCTGAGCGCACAGCCAGGGCAGAGGGTCCCTGGCGTCACCACGAGGGAAGTGAGCATGAGCGAGGGCGTTGAAACAGGCACGATTGAAACGAAGATCCCGGCCCGTCTGGATCGGCTGCCGTGGTCGCGATTTCACTGGATGGTCGTGGCAGGCCTCGGCACGGCTTGGATCCTCGATGGCTTGGAGGTCAACGTCGTCGGCTCGATCTCGAGCCGCATCTCCGAACACGGCGCCGGCACCGGTCTCACCCCTGGGGACGTGTCGGGCTGGGCCGCCTCGCTCTACATCCTCGGCGCGTGCATCGGGGCGATAATCTTCGGGCAACTGACAGATCGCTTCGGGCGCAAGCGCCTGTTCATGGTGACGCTGGGGATCTACCTGCTCGGCACCGTCCTCACTGCGCTCTCGCTTTCCCCGATGTGGTTCTTCGCCTGTAGGTTCTTGACGGGTATGGGCATCGGCGGTGAGTACAGCGCGATCAACTCGGCGATCGACGAGCTGATACCCGCCAAACATCGCGGACGGGTCGACGTATCGATCAACGGCAGCTACTGGCTGGGCGGAGTCGGCGGGGCGCTGCTCGCGGTCGTGATGCTCAACACCTCGATCTTCCCCGCCAACCTTGGATGGCGGCTGACGTTCGTGCTCGGTGCGGTGATCGGCCTGGCGGTGCTGTTGGTGCGTCGCAACGTGCCCGAGAGCCCACGCTGGTTGTTCATCCACGGACGCGAGAAGGAGGCCGAGAAGGTCGTCGGCGAGATCGAGCACCAGGTCAACGAGTCGACTGGCGAGCAGCTGAGCGAGCCCGAAGGAGAGCCTCTGACGATCCGTCAGCGAAAGACGATCCCCCTCTCGCTGATCGTCCGTTCGGTGACGACCCTCTACCCCCGCCGCTCGATTCTCGGCCTCTCCCTGTTCGTGGGCCAGGCCTTCCTCTACAACTCGATCCTGTTCGGGTTCGGCAACGTGCTCAGTCTGTACTTCCATACGCCGTCCGGCAACACCCCCTATTACCTGGCCGTGTTCGCCGTCGGCAACTTCGCCGGGGCGCTGCTGTTGAGTCCCCTGTTCGACACGTTGGGTCGCAAGCCGATGATCGCCGGTACCTACATCCTCTCGGGCGCCCTGCTGATAATCACCGGCCTGCTGTTCAAGGCCCACGACCTCAACGACATCACCTTCACGGCGTGCTGCTGCGCGGTCTTCTTCTTCGCCTCCGCCGGCGCGAGCGCGGCCTACCTCACGGTCTCAGAGATCTTCCCGATGGAGACGAGAGCCTTGTGCATCGCGGTCTTCTACGCGGTCGGCACGGGCATCGGCGGCGTGATCGGACCGCAGGTGTTCAGCAGGATGATCAACACCAACAGCTATCAGCAGGTGTTCCTCGCACTGGGCCTCGGCGCGGTGATGATGATCCTCGGCGGCCTCGCGGAGATCGTGTTCGGCGTGAAAGCCGAGGGCGAAAGCCTCGAGAGCATCGCCCGGCCGCTGACCGTCGCGGACACCTCCGACGCGCGCGGGTCGGCGAGCGCGACCGCCGCCATGTGAAGGAATCGCTCTCCAAAGCTTCATTTTCCCGGCCTGCGTGCCGATCATCTACTCGTGCCCGCTCCGTCACTTCCGGCTGCTCGGCTTCTCGCAATCATCCAGACCCAGAACGAGGTCACCTCCAGTGCGCTGGAGCTGGACGCCGTGATGGAGCTGGTCGTGAGCCGGGCGCGCGAGCTGCTGGGTGCCGCCGCTTCGGTCGTGGAGCTGGCCGAGCACGACGAGATGGTCTACCACGTGGCCAGCGGCGCGGCCGAGCCCTATGTCGGCCTGCGCCTGCCGGTGGGCGGGAGCCTCTCGGGCCTGTGCCTGGCGCGGGGCGAGATGCTGTACTGCGAGGATGCCGCGACCGATGAGCGAGTCGACATCCGCGCCTGTAAGCGGGTGGGCGCGATGTCGATGGTCTGCGTACCGCTGAAGTACGAGGAGCGGAGCGTTGGTGTGCTGAAGGTCTATGACCCTCGCCCGTACGCATTCGACGAGGCCGACCTGCAGACCCTCGCGCTGCTCAGCGGCGTGATCGGGGCGCACATGGCGCATGCGAGCGACTTCGAGATGCAACTGCACGCCAGCCGCCACGATGTCCTGACCGGGCTGGCGAATCGCCGCGGCTTCGACGAGCGCCTGGCGATGGAGACTTCCCGAGCACGCCGCTACGACGGAGAGCTCGCGCTGTGCCTGCTCGACCTGGACCGCTTCAAGTACGTCAACGACACCTTCGGACACGCCGCGGGCGATCAGGTGCTGCGCGCCGTCGCCGCTCACCTCCAGGAGCTCAGAGGCGAGGACGGCGCGTTCCGCTTCGGCGGCGATGAGTTCGCATTCATGCTGGTCGGCTCGAGCCAGGAAGGAGCCGACCTCGTGGCCGAACGAATTGCGTTCACCGTTCAGCAGGATCCCGCCTGCCACGGGGTCACCGTCTCGTGGGGGACGGCGACGCTCGAGGACGGCGATCCGATCGCGATGCTCGAGCGCGCCGACGAAGCGCTGTATGACGCCAAGGCCCACCGTTACGAGTGAATCGGGCTGCGTCAGCGACGCGCTGCCTGCACCCGCGCGATCTGCTCGAGCGCACGTGCGAGCAGCTCGGCGCTGACGTCGAGATGGGTGACCGCACGCACGTGCGTTGCATCGAGCGCCAAGAGCTCGACCTGCTCTGCGAGCAGCGAGACTAGCTCAACGGCGTCATCCACGGCGAAGATCACGATGTTTGTCTGCACCGCGCGAGGATCGATCGCGATGCCGGGTATCTCGGCGAGGCCCTCGGCGAGCACGCGGGCGTGTTCGTGGTCCTGCGCCAAGCGCTCGACGTGGTGATCGAGCGCATACAGGCACGCCGCCGCCAGGATCCCCGATTGACGCAGCGCTCCCCCGAGCATCTGCTTCCAGCGCCACGCCTCCTCGATCAGCTCGCGCGAACCGGCGAGCACCGCGCCGACGGGCGCGCCGAGCCCCTTTGTGAAGTCGATCCAGGCTGTATCAAAACCGGCAGCGTAGTCGCTCGCCGACACGCCGCTGGCGATGACCGCATTGAGCAGGCGTGCGCCGTCGAGGTGTGTGCGCAGCCCGTTGCGATCGGCTAGGTCCAGCACCTGTTCGATCGTCGCGAGCGGCCAGACGCGCCCACCACCCATGTTCGTCGTCTGCTCCACCGAGACGACTCGCGACCTCGGCGCGTATCTGTCACGGCGCGTGCGTAGAGCATCCTCGAGCTGCTCGACTGTGAAGATTCCCCCCTCGCCGTCGAGCGTATGAACCATTGCGCCCGCAAGCTGCGCGGGACCGCCGGCCTCGGAGGTGACCGGGTGTGCGGTGCGGTCGAGAATCAACTCGTCTCCCCCCGGGCGCACGTGCAGACGCAGGGCGATCTCGTTGCACATCGTCCCGCTCGGGAGGAACACGGCCGCCTCGTGACCCAGCAGCACGGCGACCCGGCGCTCGAGCGCGCTCGTGGTCGGATCCAGCATGCGCTGCTCATCGCCCACCTCCGCAGAGGCGATCGCAGAGCGCATCGCCGGAGACGGTCGGGTCTGCGTGTCGCTGTAGAGATTCACCGAGGCCACGGCGCGGGGGAGGCTAGTACACGTCGGTGGCGCCGCGAAGCGGATCGCGAGCCACCAAAGCGGCGCGCGAGCTAGGACGCGGACGGGAGCTAACCGCCGTGGCGGACCCAGGCCGCCGGAACGGCGGCACGTCGCCGCTGGTTGAACGCATTTCGCGGAACCGGAGATGCCGACGATGGCAGCGCCGCGGCAGGCGATTCCCGATCTTCGGCCTTCTCGAGCGAGCGGCTTCGGCCGTGCTGGCCGTCGGTCAGGAGATCGCGCTGGCGCTCGAGCCCGAGGTCGTACAGGAGGTGATGACTGAACATGAACCCACTGTCGCGGTCATCCGTACGCGTACTAAACGATTTAGACTCGCCTAAATCGCTCCGGTCGTTGCGACCTCCGGACGATCCTTTCACCATGATCCTCGCCCGTTTCAACACCGAGGCCCTGACCGGCGTGCGCTTCGCGATCTCGCCGATGCTCGAGATGATTGCGAGCCTCAAAGCGCTGGACGACCCCGCCCGCGGCGCGCTTCACCTCTCCTGGGTAGAGGAGACTCGTCGCAACACAGCCGACCTGGACCTGTCTCTCCTGCGCGCCCTACAGGGGTCTGAGACCTACAACCCAGACTTCATCAACCCTCCGCCGAGCAGCCCGCTCCGCCAACTCGACGACGAGCTGGCGGCGATGCTCGAAACGCCCGCGGAGCAGATCCGGCGAGAGGTTCGCTACGCCTACCGGACCGGACCGATGCCGGCGCTGCTAGAGCCGTTCCTGAGCGACCCGCACGGGTCTGTGCGGGAGCTGGCGGACCTGATGCGCGCCTACTGGGCTCGTGCCCTCTCGCCCCACTGGGACCGGATCCGCTCGTTGCTCGAGCACGATGTCCTTCATCGCTCTCGCCAGATGGCCAACGGCGGCACCCGTCAGCTGTTCGCGGATCTCGATCCCTCGATCAGCTGGCAGGAGGGAGTGCTGCGGATCGATCATTGCGATCGGTCCACGCTCGACCTGGACGAGCGCGGCCTGCTGCTCGTCCCGAGCGTGTTCGTGTGGCCGAAGATGATGGTCGTGACGGCTCCCCCGTGGCAGCCTACGCTCGTCTATCCCGCCCGCGGCGTGGGCATGCTGTGGGACCCGCCGCAGCCGGCGCCACCCGATGCGCTCTCCAAGTTGCTCGGTCGCAACCGAGCTGCGCTGCTGCTCGCGCTCGACCACCCCCGCTCGACGATCGAGATGGCGGGCCAGCTCGGCGTGAGTGCGGGCGGGGTCTCCCAGCACCTCGCCGTCCTCAGCGACGCTGGACTGGTCAGCCGCCGACGGGTGCAGCGCTACGTGCTCTATCTGCGCTCGCCCGACGGGGATGCGCTCGTCAACGCTACGAGCTCAGCCGGTTGAGCGGGAGCGCCCGTGAATCGCGGTGACCCCCCGCGCGGCGTCGGTGCGGTGGTTGCGATCCGGGATACGCCGGCGCCCGCAGTCCCCGCCTGCGAGAGCCAGGGAACCCCCCCGAGCGCGGGAAGGTGGACGATCAGGAGGTATGCGCTGGCAAGCAGGGTCGCCAGCCGCAGCGGCTTGCTTGCAGACAGCGCCGCCAAGGGCAGCAGCCAGACGATGTACCAGGGGGCGAGCGACGCGATCGATGCGATCAGCGCGAGGAACGCCCATCCAGCCGCGGTGATCGCGTCTGCGCCCCTGGCCGACCAGACGAACGCGATCAGCACCGCGACCCCGGCGGCGCCCGTGCACAGCGCGCGCACGCTCCCGCTGATGTGTGACCCGAGCAGCGAGGCGAGACGATCGGGCCCGCTGAACACGGTGTCGAACAGTGGGTCGGTGCTGATTCGGTGAAGCTGGTCGAAGAAGTGCAAGCCGAACAGCGCCACGGCCGGCACCCCGATCGCGCCGATCGCCAGTGCGGCGCCCTTGCTCGCCTGCCCGCGACGGACCGAAGCGATCAGCACGAATGGCAGCGCAAGCCCAGCGGTGAGCTTGATCGCCGCGGCCGCGACCGCGACGGCCGCCCCCGCCGCCTCGATTCCGCGCAGCGTCAGCACGAACGCCAAGACCACGAGGAGAGCCGCAAAGAGGTCGTTGTGCGCGCCGCTGACGGCGTAGAAGAGAAGCACCGGGTTCAACCCCACGAAGATCGCCGCACGCGCAGGATCCAGCCCGCGGCGCGCGGCTATCCCGCCGACGAGATGCGCCATCGCGAGGCTCGCCAGGCCGCCGGCTGCTTTGTAGATCCACAGCGCGGCGCTCGTGGAGAGCAGGCCGAGCGGCGCGCTGAGGACCGTGAAGAGCGGCCCGTAGGGGCTCGGCTGGTGCTTCCAGTAGATCAGCTGAAGAAGGGGGTCGCGGCCCAGGGAGATCGGTGCGGAGACGTAGGGGTTTAGCCCATGGGAGACGCTCTCGCGTGCATATGCGATGTAGCCGAACACATCGCTCGAGACGATCGTCGGACCCAGCGTGAAGGCGAGGTTTGCAAGCACGATCGCCACCATCGCGGTGCGCAGCGAGATCGTCCGCGCGCACCCGAGCGCCACCAGGTACCCGGCCGCGATAACGATCAGAGCCGCGCTCAGGCCATTGGACCCGAGCGAACCGACCGTTCCGGTGAGCCCGTGCAGCGGCCCGTCGACCCACGGCGGGTTGGCGCCGTTGGGCAGCTCGAGCAGATATTTGCCGTCGGCCGCGCCCAGCACGATCCAAGCCGAGGCGCCCACACAGGCAGCGAGCGCGACCAGCCCGCTCGTCCGTACCACGCCGCTCGCGCTTCGCCGCCGGACCGAGCTGCGCCTCACGGCCCCGGCTACGGCGAGCGCCTCGTTCATCCCCCGCAGCGTACGGCCAAAGAGATTACGCGGGGAGAAACTCCCGCCACAGCCGATTCGCGACGTGGCGCCATGCCGTAGCGTGGAGCGATGGACGGCTGCACAGACCGGCCGGGTCTGATCGAGGTGCGATGCAACCGCGAGCGGCTCGCCGCGAGGCGCGTTTGAGCCCGGTCGAGCAGGCCGCGATCGTGGTGCCCGCCACAGCTCAGCGCGACGCGCCGGCCCCACGCCGAGCGCGCCTGCGCTCACCGCGGTGGCCAGAGGGTGCCTTGGGGCTGGCACTGGAGGGCCTGCTCGTGGCGTGCGTGAGCCTCCTGTGCGCCGTCTGGGTACTGCGTCTGTGGCGAGCGGACCTTGCGGTTCCGCTGCGCTACGCACCGGTCGACGACACGAAGTTCTACCTGATGCTCGTGAAGGGCATCGCCGAACACGGCTCATACCTGTCGAACTCGAGCCTCGGAGCGCCCTTCGGCCAGCAGTTGAGCGACTACCCACAGGGAGCCGACAACCTCAACCTGCTGGTCGTGCGCGGGCTGAGCATCTTCTCCGCCAACCCAGCCGTTGTGGTCAACCTGTTCTTCCTGCTCAGCTTCGCGCTCGCGAGCTTCACCTCTCACGTGGTGCTCAGGAGCCTCGGCGCCGGAGCTCGCGCGGCGGGCGTCGCCTCGATCCTGTTCGCGCTGCTGCCGTATCACTTCTTTCGCGGCGAGTCACACCTCCTGCTTTCGGCCTACTACGCGATACCACTCTCGGCGTACCTGTTCCTGGAGCTGCTGGCGGCCACGCCGCTCTTCACCCGGCGTGCGCGTTCGCGCCACAGGTGGACGGCGTGGCTCTCGCGTCGCTCGCTGCTCACGCTCGCGCTGTGCGTGCTCGTCGGCTCCGAGAACCTCTACTACGCGACCTTCGCGGTGGTGATGCTGCTCGCGGGCACGATCGTCGCGCTGATCGGCGGCCGGCGCCGGGCGGCCATCTCCGGGCTGGTGATCACCGTGGCGGTGAGCGCCAGCGTTGCTCTGAACCTCTCACCGAGCCTGATCTATCGAGTCGAGCACGGCAGCAACGCGACCCTCGAACGCTCGGCGGCGTTCACCGAAAGCTCGGGCGAGGCGTTCTCGCTGAGGCTCGCCAACCTGATCCTCCCGGCGCCCGACAGCCACATCAAGGTGTTGAGCGATCTGGCCACGAGCTATGACCACACGATCGCACCCGGCTATTGCGAGGCCTGCTATGCAAGCCTCGGCAGCGTCGGGACGATCGGATTCCTGTGGCTCGTCCTGGTGGCGCTCGCCGCGCTGCTCGGCACCGCCAGCCTGCTCGGCGCGCACAGCCGGCTGCGACATGCGGGCGTCGGCGTGGCGGTGGCCTTCGCGGTCGGCACCGTAGGCGGGATCGCGAGCCTGATCGAAGTCTTCATCACTCCAGACATCCGCGCCTGGAATCGAATCTCGATATTCATCGCGTTTCTCTGCCTGTTCGCGGTGTCGGTTCTGCTCGAGCGCCTGCTCGCCCGCTTGGGCCCGATGCGCTGGGGCAGGACGCTCGCGAGCTCCTCGCTGGTGGCGATCCTGGTGTTCGGGGTCTATGAGCAGAGCAGCGATTCGTTCATACCCAGCTACTCCGCGACCGCCCGCCAATGGCGCAGCGACGAACACTTCGTCGGGGCGATCCAACAGCGCCTGCCTCGCGGCGCAAGCGTCTTTCAGCTCCCCTATGTGCCCTTCCCCGAGGGATATCCCGAAACGCCCGTCGGCGATCAGCTCGCAACCTACGCCACCAAGTACGAGCCTCTGCGCGGCTACCTGCACTCCTCCACGCTGCTGTGGAGCTACGGTGCGATGAAGGGAAGGGCATCCGACTGGTCAGCCCAACTGGACGGCCAGCCGCTCCCATATGTGCTCGCCGCCGTCTCTGCCGCGGGCTTTGCCGGGCTGTGGGTCGATCCGGGCGCCTTCGAGGCACAAAAGGGCCACCGGCTGGAGGCCGGCTTGCAGGCGCTGCTCGAACAGAGGCCGCTGGTCAGCCCGCTGGGCGACCTGTGGTTCTTCGACCTGCGCCCCTACTACGCGCGACTGCGGCGCACGCATGCGCCGTCGCAGTTGCGCCTGCTTCGAGAACGCACCCTGCACCCGCTCAGCACAGCCTGTAGCGCTCGCGGTCTGATCGTGTCCAACCCATCGCGAGCGCAGCGGCGGGTCACGCTCACGGTGCACCTCGCACGCGCTGGGCACCCAATCGAGCGCTCGCTGCCCGCGGACGGTCAGGCGAGCGACATCCCCGCCTCTGCCAGTCTCCTCGTGACCGAGCACCTGCAGCTCGCTCCCGGACGGCGCCTGATCGGGCTCGGCGGCCCAAGCTCCACAGTGGGCTCCTCGCCGAGGGTGCTCTACGCGACCCTGACCGACGATTCCCTGGTCGGGTTCGCGCGGGCGGGAAACGCTTCCACGAGCACGCTGGTTGCAGGGCTCACCGGACCACCATGCTCGAGCTGAGCGGACAGGCGTCGAGCGCAGCGGAGAGCGCTGGCACCAGCAGGACGGCGCCGGCAGGCCCACCGCGCCTGTCGCTGCCTACCTCCGTGCGCCGCGGGGAGCGCCTCGCAGCAGCTCTCGCAGCTGTCTCCCTGATCGGCTTGGTCGGGATCAGCCTGCTCGTGGTGGTGGCGGCCGCCGAGCGTCCGAGCTTCCTCACGCCGATCTCCAGGCCGAGGTTCTTCCCAGCCTGGATGGTGGGACCGCTCGGCGGACTGTGGCCGCAGCTGACGAGCAACTACGACACCCTCGCGTGGCTCGTGAGCGCAGCGATGGGGGTGATGTACGTGCTCTACGTGATCGCCTTCACCACTGTGTGGCGGCTGCGAGCGCGATGGACGGTGGGCGCGGTGCTCGCGCTGCATGCGATCTTCCTGCTCGCGCCGCCGCTGTCCTACACCGACGTGTTCAACTACGTCAACTACGGACGCATGGGCGTCGTGCACCATCTCAATCCGTACGCCACCATCCCGCTGCTCGAGCCACATGGGGATCCCAGCTATCAGCTCAGCAACTGGCACCGGCTGCTGAGCCCCTACGGTCCGCTGTTCACGCTGTTCACCTATGCGCTCGTTCCGCTCGGGGTGAGCGCATCGCTGTGGGCGTTGAAGCTGATCCTGGCGGCGGCGAGCCTGGCCACGCTCGCGCTTGTCTGGAAGTGCGCGGAGTTGCTCCGGCGATCGCCGACGTCGGCGATCGTGCTCGTCGGCGCCAACCCGATCGTGCTGATCTGGGGCCTGGGCGCCGATCACAACGACGTGTTGATGGCGCTCCCGGTGATGCTCGCCACCTATCTCCTGCTGCGCGTCCCACGGTCGGCTCGTGGCTCAGGCGCGCTGCTCGTAACGGGAGCGTTCGTCAAGGCCTCGGCCGCTGTCCTCTTTCCGATCTTCCTGCTCGCCGGGCATCCGCGCAGCTTTCTGCGAGGCGCAGTCGTGGCAGCCACGCTGCTGGGGCTCGCCAGCGTGATCGCGTTCGGGCTTCACCTCCCGGGGCTCTCGACCCAGAGCCACCTCGTCACCGGCCTCGGGCTGCCCAACCTGATCGGCCTCGCGCTTGGCCAGGGCGGCGAGACCGCCACCCTGCGCACGCTGATCTCGCTGTCGTTGCTGCTCACGATCGCCGGGTGCACCGTGTGGGTCGCGCGCCGCCCCGCGGACTGGATCACAGCATCGGCCGTGGTCCTGCTTGCCCTCATAGGCTCGCTGAGCTGGTTGGCGCCCTGGTATCTGCTGTGGGTCCTGCCCTTCGCCGCGCTCTCCGGTGCGCGGCGTCTGCGTCGCTTCGTGATCGCCGTCGGGGCCTACCTGATCCTGGCGTTCGTTCCCGCCGCGCCGATGCTCGCCGAAGCTATCCACTTTCGTCCGAACGCCGGCTCGCTGGGAATGAGCCACCGTCGCGAGATCGAAGAGCTCGTCCGCTGATGGCGCGCGTGCGCACCTCGGGCTGCCCGTGCGCGATCCGCGCCGCACCTAGGATGGCGTGATGAGGCTCGGCATCATCACCGGATCGGGCACCTACTCGCTTCCCGGCCTGGAGCAGGCCGTGCCCCACCGTGTCACGACGCCGTTCGGCGCAGCGGAGGTCAGCCTCGGCGAGTGGTGCGGTGTGGAGATCGCACACGTCTCCCGCCACGGCGAGGGGCACAGGCGGCTTTCCAGCCACGTCAACCATCGCGCCAACGTGCTGGCTCTGCGCGAGCACGCGGTCGACGGCGTGATCGCGGTGACGATCTGCGGAGCGGTGGACCCCTCGATCGAGCTGGGCAGCCTGATCGTGTTCGACGATCTGCACTTCATCGCCAACCGCCTCGCCGACGGTTCGATCTGCTCGCTGCACGACCAGCCCGGAGCACCGGGCCGCGGACACTGGGTCTATGACGGACCCTTCTCGGAGCCGCTGCGCGCGGCGCTGCTCGCGGGCGCAGCGTCAGCCGGCCTGTACGCACGCGACGGCGGCTGCTACGGACACGTCGACGGTCCGCGCTTCAACACCCGCGCAGAGATCCGCATGCTGGCGGGCTGCGGGGTCAGCGCCGTCAGTCAGACGGCGGGCCCCGAGACGGTGCTGTGCGGCGAGGCCGAGCTTCCCTACGCGCTGCTCGGCTACGCGACCGACTATGCCAACGGCGTCGGGTCTGTACCGACGCCCGTCAGCGAGCTCACGCGCCTGATGGGCCAGAGCGCAGGGGCGTTCGCAACGACCCTCGAGCATGTGCTCGCAAACCTTCCCGGGGTACCCATCCCAGCCACCGGCACCCACATCCGGTGGGCCTGATCCTGAGCAGCGGGGCGAGCGCATGCCCGACGTGATCCTGCCCGTCCTGGACGAGGCCGCCGCGATACCCGCGGTGCTTGCCGGGATGCCCCCGGGCTATCGCGCGATCGTGGTCGACAACGGCTCCAGCGACGGCTCGGGCGAGCTCGCCGCGAGCCTGGGAGCAGTGGTCGTGCACGAAGCCAGACGCGGTTTCGGCGCGGCCTGTCACGCGGGCCTGGTGGCCGCCGAGGAGGAGATCGTCTGCTTCATGGACTGCGACGGCTCGTTCGATCCAGCCGAGTTGCCGCGGCTGGTGACACCCGTGCAGCGCGGCCAGGCCGATCTTGCACTCGGCCGGCGTCGTGCGTCTGCGGGCTCGTGGCCAGCGCACGCCCGCGTCGCCAATCGCGTCCTGATGAGGCTCCTACGAGTGCGCAGCGGAGTGGCGCTGGGCGACCTCGGCCCGATGCGCGCCGCGCGACGTCAGCGGCTGCTCGATCTTCGCATCCGCGACCGCGCGTTCGGCTATCCCCTGGAGATGGTGTTGCGGGCAGCAGCGGCGGACTGGCAGATCCTCGAGCTGCCCGTGTCATACAACCCGCGCATCGGGCGCTCGAAGGTCACCGGAACGGTGCTCGGCAGCGCGCGCGCCACACGCGACATGACGCGCCTTCTCGCCAGCATGCCAACGGGCGATCAGCGGCCCTGAGAGCTTCATGCCCGTCTGCGATCAGCGCCCCTGAGAGCTTCTCGAGCGGGCCTGTCGAATGGCGTATGCGAACGCCGAGAGGCCGAACAGGATTGCAACCAGGATCAGGTAGCGATCGAGGTAGACCTGCTGGTGCTGAGCACTTGCAACGTGGAAGGTGTAGTCCCCACGGCGCAGTATCTCCGGGCCGAAGACGAGCAGGACGAGACCGCTGAGGAGCGCGGGAACCCTCACATAGACCCAGCCCGGTGGTCGAGTCGGCCGCTCGCCGGCGCGTAGCTCAGACCCCCGGGACAGCGCGAGACGATCGACCGCCGAGTAGAGGGGAAGCAGGAGCATGTCGTGCGCCACGATCGCGCCGGCGAACCAGATCAGGATGTACTTCAGGCTGATCGCAGGTTCGTCGAACCATCCGGAGGCGGCCACGGCCACGACCGCAAGCGTCGCGAGGGCCCCCAGCAGATGCACTGGGCCGGCGCCGTAGACGCGGCGGAATGAGCGCAGAGCGGAATCGACCATCTAGACCTCGCCGAAGGTGATCTTGGCGACCCACTTCGTGCAGTGCACCCCCGGCAGCGCCGGCCCGATGATGCGGGCGGGAAAGCCGTGATCGATCGACAGGTCGGCGCCGTTGACCTTCAGCGCCAGCAGCGTGCGATCGTCGTCGAGCTCGTTGGGGGCGAGCGTGGCCGCGCTGAAGACACCGTTTCGCTCGATCGAAACCGCGGTCGCGGTCGACTGCGAGCGCACGCCGAGCAGTGAAGCGAGATCGCGCACCCGCACGCCCGTCCAGCGCTGGGTGCTCGACCATCCCTCCACGCACGCAATCGGGAGGTCGTAGGTGTATTGCGCCATCTGCAGAAGCTCCGCCCGCGAGAGCCGCCGGCTCTGCTGAGCCGAGCTCAGTTGCAGGGCCCAGGCGGCTCCGATCTCGTGCGCCTGTATCTGCGCCGCGGCCGCTGTACGGTTGATCGCAAAGCCGTTGGCGCCCGAGCCGAAGCGGTCACGAGGGCCGAGGACCGAGAGGGCTCTGAGTGGGCCCCCGAGCGAGTCACCCAGACCCTGCACGAACAGGAACAGCGAGCCGGCCCCCACGGTTGCGAGCATCCCTCTGCGCGACATCGTTGGCGCGCTGGGGTTGGTGGCGATCAAATCGCTTGCGACGGGCTCCGCCGGCTCGGCTCGTGTGTCGGCGAGCGAGTCCATCAGCGGCCGCAGCCCGCGCCTGGCGCTCAGCGCCGCGCGCATCGTGCCCAGCTTGAGCGCCACATGAAAGACGAACGCGGCCGTGAACACCCACGCGCCGTAGTAGTGGGCGTTGGTGAAGAAGAACTTGAACAGGTATGCGTACTGGATGTCGAGGATTCCGGTTGCGAACTCGAACAGCGCGCCCCCGACCAGGAACGCAAGCGACAGGCGCTCGAGCGCGTGCGCCGGGCTGCGGGTCGGCGGCCACTCGAACAACCTCGGGATCACCGACCACAGCTTGGCCAGCAGGATCGGGAAGGCGGCAAGCCCGATCGTCACGTGTAGCCCCTGGGTGAACGCGTACAGCCAGGCCGGATGGGTCGGCCAGCGGAACAGATAGAAGTCGAGCGGACCGAGCTGACGCCCCACCGAGTTGCCCCCCAGACTCGGGTTGTAGGCGTCGTTGGAGAGAAAGCCGGTGAGCGCCACCAGCGGGATCGCGATCAGCAGCGCCAGACCCAGCAGCGAGGTCAGCCACGGCCCGCGTAGCGGGCTGCGCCAGAAGGTTGCCCTGAACGGCCCGGGCGGAGGGCGATCGGGATCGAGTGGCCGCGGGCGGATCATCCCCGGGATTGCCCTAGCTCGCGCACGGCAAGCTGAATCGCACGCTTGTGCCCAAGGTCGCGTCCGCGACCCAGATTCGCCCACCGTGCGCCTCCACGATCGCGCGGGAGATCGCCAGGCCGAGACCGGCACTGCCGTCCGTACGCGCCGCCCGGCCGCTGCCTTGCACGAAGGCCTCGAAGATCCGCTCGCGCTCGGCCGCCGGTATCCCCTCGCCCGTGTCGAGCACCTCGACTTCGATCGTGTCGGGCGCCGCCAGCGCGCGGACGGTCACGCTCCCATCGGCGGGTGTGTGGCGAATCGCGTTCTGGATCAGGTTGAAGAGCACACGCTGAATCTGCTCCGGATTGGCGTTGGCGGCCTCGAGATCGGCGGTCAGCTCGGCGTGCATCGAGACGGACCCTGCCTCTGCCTGTGCGCGCATCGCATCGACGGTCTCGAGGACGAGATCCTTCAGCGGTACTCGCTCCATCGTCCAGCTGATGTCACCTGCCTCCAATCGCGAAAGCTCGAACAGATCGTCGATCAGCGCTCCCAGTGCGCGCACGTGCACCCCGATCCGCGACACGTATTCGCGTCGTGTGGGTCCGTCGACGAGATCGTCGTCCAGCGCCTCGCTGAGCAGGCGCAGAGAGGTGATCGGGGTACGCACGTCGTGGGAGATCGCTGCCAGCAACTCTCTGCGCGCTCCCTCCAGGCGGACACGGGAGCTCTCCTCAGCAGACAGGCGCAGAGCCACTGCCTCGATGTCGCGCGCCAGCAGAGCGAGCTCGTCCCCACCCTGGGTCGCGATCTCGATCGTGCGGGCGCCCTCGCCGATCGCGTCGAGCCCCTGGCGCAACGCGTCGATGTCGCCGAGGACCCGCCTCGAGATCGCCCGGGCGCCCCACACGCCGACGACGCCCGCGTAGGCGGCGAGGACTACGGTGAACAGCCCGTCCTGCGGAGAGCTTGTCATCAAGGCCACGAACAGGCCGGTGGCCACAAACAGCTGCGCGACGACGATCGCGCCGCCGATCGACAGCTGCCGCCGGATCCCCCCGAGCTTTGCACGCGAGGCCAGGTAGCGTTCCACGACCAGGACGCTGGCCAGGCTCACCGGTGCGAGGATCGCCAGGCATGTCCAACCGGCGTGCGACCCGTACGCGAGGAAGCACACCAGGGAAGCCACGAGGGCAGCACCGAGCACCGATGCGAGACCACGCACGCTGCTGTTCGGGAGCCAGGTGCTCATGGCACGAAGCGATACCCCACGCCCCACACCGTCTCGAGGAAGCGCGGACGCGAGGGATCGCGCTCGATCTTGGCACGCAGGCGGCGCACGTGAACGGTGACGGTCGTGGTGTCGGTGTAGAAGGAGTAGTGCCAGACCTGGTCGATCAGCTCCTGGCGTGTGAACGCGTGTGCAGGGTGACGGGCGAAGAACAGCAGCAGCTCGAACTCACGCTGGGTCAGCGAGACCTCCTGGTCGTCGACCAGGACGCGCCGTGCGGCCGGATCCACGGTGAGCCCGTCGAACTCCAGCGCGGGCCCGCTCTCGGGTGCGGTGTCGACCCGTCGTAGGACCGCGTCCACGCGTGCGACCAGCTCAGCCGGCGAGAACGGCTTGACGATGTAGTCATCGGCGCCGAGGCGCAGGCCCACCACCCGGTCAGACTCCTCGCCCTTGGCCGTCAGCAGGATGATCGCGACGCGATCGCGGTCCACCTCGCGCAGGCGCCGCATGACCTCCAGTCCGTTCAACCCCGGGAGCATCAGGTCGAGGACGACGAGATCGGGACGCCTGTCGAGCACCAGTCGCATCGCCAGAGCGCCATCGCCCGCGGTGCGCACGTCGTAGCCCGCCCGCTCGAGGTAGCGCGAGACGACCTCGGCGATCGTGGGCTCGTCGTCCACCACCAGCACCGATCCCCGCACGTGCCGGTTGGTCTCCACAGAGGCTGAGTGCATCTCGCGAGTCTCCCACCGCAGCATCGCCAGCGGCGGATGCTGGACCCACGTTTCCACTTCCGTAATGTGATTCGTGGCCCAATAGCCATAGCTTGGGTGCCATGTCCTACCCGGCGCCAGCCCTCGTGGTCATCGCCAAGGCGCCGGTGCCCGGCAGATCGAAGACGCGCCTGTGCCCGCCGCTGGACCCCGTCCAGGCAGCCGGCCTTGCGCAGGCGGCCTTGCTCGACACGCTCGAGGTCATCGCTGCCACGCCCGCCTCGCGGCACGTCCTGGTTCTCGCCGGCGAGCCCGGAGGCTGGATGCCGGGGGGCTTTGAGGTCCTGCCGCAGGCCGCCGGGGATCTGGGCGTACGGCTGGCGGGCGCATTCGCGGACATCGCCGGGCCGGCGCTGTTGATCGGCATGGACACGCCTCAGGTCACGCCCGCACTGCTGTCCGCCGGCCTGGCCCTGCTGTGTGAGCGCGGAAACGATGCCGTCCTGGGTCTCACGCCGGACGGTGGCTACTGGGCGATCGGGTTGCGTCGTGCCGACGCGCGCGTATTTCTCGGCGTGCCGATGAGCACCGCGCGCACGGGCGAGATCCAGCGCGAGCGGCTCGATGCGCTGGGGTTGCGAACCGCACGGCTGCCACGGCTGCGCGACGTCGATGACTACGCAGACGCGCTTGCCGTTGCCGCCGGCGCGCCCGCAACGCGCTTTGCTCGAGCGCTCGCAACGGTCGCGCGGGAGCTGTCGAGGAGCGCCGCTTGAGCGTCGACTCGCTGTCGCTGCTCTCAGCGGTGGATCTGTATGGGGCCGAGCTGCTGCGCGCGGCGGCCGGTCAGGCCAACCCGGTCTCGCTGCGGGTGTTCGACCGCGACGGCGAGGAGCAGCCGATCGCTCTCGAGCGCTACGTGGCGCCATCCGCCCCGGAGGAGCGCAGCGTGCTCGAACGCGCGATCGGGCCGGTCCTCGATGTCGGCTGCGGTCCCGGACGCCATGTCCTTGCCCTGTCTCGTCTCGGAGTCGCCGCCGTGGGCCTCGACATCTCGCCCCTGGCGGTGCAACTCGCGCGGGGTCGCGGAGCGCAGGTGATCGAGGCCTCGATATTCGACAGCATCCCCGGCGAACGGCGATGGGGTAGCGCGCTCCTGCTGGACGGCAACGTCGGCATCGGCGGAGCCCCCGAACAGCTGCTCAGCCGCGTCGAGAGCCTGCTGCGTCCCGGCGGGCAGATACTCGTGGAGGTGGAGTCCCCAGGTGTGCCCACGCGCACCCTGAAGGTCAGCCTGGAGAGCACACAGGCCCGCAGCAGGTGGTTTCCCTGGGCACGACTGAGCATCGACGGCCTCGGCACCGTTGCCACGGGAGCCGGGCTTCGCGTGGTCGAGCAGTGGCAGGCGGCAGATCGTTGGTTCGCGGCGCTGGCGTTGTAATACACCGCGCGACCCGCGCCTTCATACATATCTCTAGCGCTTGTAGAGCCTCACGTTACGGTCGAGCGCTCCACCCGCGAAGCCCTGTGGCCGGCCCCCCTGCGCGTCGAGGTAGGCCAGTTCGCGCGAGACGTCCGCGAGCGCTCCATCCGGCGCGTGGTCGAGCATCCACGTTTCGAGCACTACGCCTCCGCCGTCCGTGTTGCGCACGCGAAGCGCCCGCATCTCCTGCGGGTAGTCGATCAGCGAGCAGGTCGCTATCAGCCAGTACCCTCCCGCGCCGCTCTGGCGCGGCACGATCCGGTTGCGATGCGTGTGGCCCCAGATCGCCGCCAGCACGCGCGGCTCCCGGTCGAGCAGCGCGAGCAGCCGCTCACCGCCCGCGGTGCTCGTCAGTGGCTGGTGGGAGATCACCAGCACCCAGCGTCCACGGGCACGGGCCAGCTCGCTCGCCAGCCAGGCCTCCTGCGTGGCGTGCACCAGGCCGCCGGATCCGCCTTCGCGTCTGACGAGGTCGAGAACGATCACGCGCACCCTCGTGCCGACGTCGAAGCTGTAATCCATCAGCGCTCCGGAGCCCCCCGAGCCGCTCTTGCCGCGGAGCCTGGCGAGCAGCTCGCTCCCGTCCAGCTCGCGCCGCGCGGGATCTGCATCGACCGTCACCGCCGGAGCAGCGCGCAGCCGGTTGATCAGCTCGGCGATCAAGCCCGGCTCGCCGAGAGCATCCGGAGAGGAGACCGCCGAGCCGGCGACGCTCGACAAACCGTGCGGGAGGCTCAGATTCGAGGGGAGGTCCCAGACCGCGCGAGATCCGAGCGCGATTGCGCGGGTGAGCGGCGTCGGCGCAAGCACCCCCTGCACGAGCAGGTCGTGGTCGCCCAGGACCGGATACCACGGGACCTTCAAGCCGCTGCTCGCAAACGCGCGCGTGGCCGACTGCAGGAGCCCCGGATGGCGCGGTGCGTCGACGTCGGGACGGTAATAGAACGGGTCGGGATCCTGCGCGGACTGGACGCCTGAGTAGCCGCGGGCTCCGCTACCGGGTAGGACGCGACCGCCTCGCAACAGAGCCAGGGCCAGCTCGAGCTCGTTGCTCTGCGCGTTGTCGATCAGGTCTCCCCCCTGGATCACCGCATCCGGCTCGAGCGCCCCGACCGAGCGCAGCGCGCCCGCCAGAACCTGCGCCGTCAACGCCTCCTGGGGACGGAAGGTCGAGTTGAAGGGCGCTCCCAGCCGGCGCAGGAACGGCACCCGCGCGGGAGACTGCCCATCGAGAACGTGCGCATCCGTGACGTGCGCGAGCGTCGCGAGGACGATCCCGGGCAGCGCGCGCGGTGCCAGCTCGGTGCGGTCCAGGAGAGGCTCCCCGGGTCCGCTGCGAAGCGTCCCGTCAGCGCCGGGATCGACGTAGGTCGATCTCAGCGTGGAGCCATCGACGGCGCGCCCCAGCCCCGCGCCGGTTCCACAGCCGGCGAGCACGAACGCGCCCAGCGCAAGCTCGGCGAGCGCCTGACGGCGGGTGAGACCGCGATCGGAGCTGCCCGCTGTCATCCCTGTAGAGCGGCGATGATCGACTCGCGTGTCGCTTGCCGGGCGACCCACACCACAGCTGCGCCGGCCAATGCGCCGAGCCCAAGCACCACCACCGCCACATCCCTGACCCCAGCGGTGAGCTCGAGCGATGCATACCCCACGGCCAGATGCGCCATCGCCGGCCCGAGGGCGAAGCGCTCGAGCGCGGTTCCGATGATCGCGGCGGGGATGACCACGGCGAGCGCGGCGCCGCCGAGGAGCCCTCGGATCGCGCCGGCGTTGGCTCCGCTCGCGCGCAGGACCGCGATCGTCGCGCGCCGCTCGCGAGCCGTCAGCACGAGGGCCTGGACCAGCGCATATAGGCACACGAACCCGTCGACGATCGCGACCGCGCGCAGGATCGCCGTCAGGGCAGCGATCAGGCTGCGACCCTGGCCTGTGGCGCCGGCGGTGGGCGCCGATACAGCCCCAAGCGCCGTCAGCTGGGCGCTGACCGCGCCCGGGCTCGCGCTCGGCGTCAAGCGCACCGCGAGCTGCTCGTGGGCCCCCGGTTCGCCCGCGAGCAGGCCCGCGGCGGAGACGTAGGCGACACGTCCGTCGTGCTGCAGCGTGTTGACGACACCAGCAACCTCAAAGCGCGCTTCGCGTCCGTTGGGCAACGCGACGGCGAGCACCGAGCCCACACTCAACCCGAGCACCTGGGCGAGGCCGTTTCCGACCTCGACCTCGCGGTCTCCTCGCAGGCGGTGCCCGCTCACGAGCGGCGGCGCCTCGAAGGTGGTGTGATCGCCGGGGTAGGCGACCAGGTCGATGGTCTCGCCGAGCGAGAACGAATCGAGCGCCTGAACTTCGTATCGCGGAGCAGCCGCGACGACGCCCGCCAGTCGCTCCACACGCCCGGCGGCGGACGCAGGCAGCGAGGCCGCAAGTTGATAGCGCTTGCCCAGCGCGCTCGGGTCTGACTCCAGCGTGCCCAGCTCCGAGGCCAGCGCGAGCATCAGCAGGATGAACCCCACCGACACGCCGAGCACGACCAGGGTCGATGCAAGGCGCGCTCGCCGGGCGCTCACGAGCCGGACGCCGAGGGCGCAGAGACCGGGAAGCAGCCGCCCGCCGAGGGCTCGCACGGACGCCGCCGAGCCACCTCCTCGGTGCCTGCGAAGCTCTGCGCCGCGCATCAGCGCGATCGGTGGGAGCCGGCTGGCTCTGATCGCCGGCCAGGCCGAGGCGAGCACCGGGATCGCTACCGCCAGCGCCCAGCAGAGCACGAGCGGGATCGCAAGCTCAGCGCCCGGTGGGGGCTCGTTGATGGTCTCGAGCAATCTGTCGCTGGGGCCGCTTGCCACCCACGCTCCAACGGCGACGCCCAGTGCGCCCGCCGGCACGGCCACGATCGCCGCCTCGAGCGCTTGGGCCATCGCGACATGTGCCCGGCTTGCGCCGATCGCGCGCCGCACGCCGATCGAGACGAGCCGTCGTTGCACCTCTGCGCTTGCCGAGGCTGCGAGCATCACTGCGGCGGTCAGCAGCGCGATCGCCGAAAGCGCCACCAGCAGTGCGATCACGATTCCCGCCGCTTGGTCGAGCAGCACACGGACCCCTTCTCGGGTCACCAGGCGAAGGCCGTGGATTCCGTAGCTGCTGGCGCGCGCCTGGACGAGCACCAGATTCAGCTGAGCGCGATCTTTCAGCCATATCTCGGCCGCGTTCACCTGCGGTTCGCGTTCGCTTCCAAAGCGCGCTTCGAGCGCGGGGCGCGAGAGGTAGATACGCGGCGCGGCCAGCGGGTATGCGACGTTGTCAGGCGACTCGGCGATCCCGCTGACGTGCACCCCTTCGAGCCCGTTGACCTCGAGCGGGGATCCGATGCGCAGTCCCCACGCGCGCGCCACCCCTTGTTCGACCACTGCATCGCCGCTACGCGAGGACAGCTCCCGCCCGGAGAGCAGTCCGTAGCCGCGGCGCCCGGGGCTGATCACCTCGACGACGCCCTGGCGCGAGAGATGTCCGCCGGCAGCGATGCGGACGTTCGTCAGCTCCAGGCGGAACGAGAACGCGGCCACATCCGGGAGCGCGCGCAGGCGGCGCGCGACCTGCTTCAGCGGCTGGTCGTCAAAGCGCGCGATGATGTCGGGAAGATCGGCCGCGCGAGCACTGCGCTGGAAGCCCGTGGAGAGTCCGAAGCCGACCACCGAGGCGGTCGCGAGCATCGCCGCGGCCAGCGCGACACCGGCAGCAGACAGAGCACTGCGCCAGCGGTGGCGTCCGAGGCCGGCGCGCGCATCCTGCCAGAGCCCGCTCATTCGAGGCGGCCATCGGCCATCTCCAACACGCGGTCGGCAGCCGCGGCCACATCGTGCTCGTGGGTCACCATCACCACCGATCCTCCCTCAGCAGTCAGCGCGTGCAGCAGCGCGAGCAGGTCTGCTGCCGCTGCGGCATCGAGATTGCCGGTTGGCTCATCAGCGAGGATCAGGTCGGGCTCGTTGACGAGCGCTCGGGCGATCGCGAAGCGCTGCTGCTCCCCACCGGAGAGCTCATGCGGTAGATGGTCGGCGACCGCGGCGACGTCCAGTTCTTCGATCAGGCGTCGTGCGCGTCGCGCGCCGCCGCGTGGCGCTCCGGCGAGGCGCGTGGGCAACAGCACGTTCTCCTCGCCGCTGAGCTCCTCGATCAGCTGAAAGGACTGAAACACGAAGCCGACGTGTCGCAGGCGGATCCGCGTGAGCGCACGCTCCGAGCATCCGATCAGAGACTCCCCGGCAATCGCGATGCTGCCCGCGTCGGGCCGGTCGAGACCGCCGAGGAGATGCAGCAGCGTCGACTTGCCAGACCCCGATCGCCCCAGCACCGCCACCAGCTCACCCGCGTCGATCTCCAGGTCGACGCCGTTGAGTACCCGCGAGGCGCCGCGCCCGCGCCCCACGCTCTTGACGACCCCGCGGGCCTGCAACACCGGCACATGGACACCGTAACGTGCGGATCTCGCGCGCACGCCATCGGCAACGGGCTGCGCGTCCGCGTTAACAGTTTCGTCATCTCCTCGCCGATCGCAGTGACGCCAACGCCCCTACCATGAGCGCGTGATCCTCGTCACCGGAGGAGCCGGCTTCGTGGGCTCGCACGTCGTCGACGCGCTGCTGCGAGAGGGACGGGAGGTCCGCGTGCTCGACTCGCTCGCCGCCCACGCCGGCCCGCCGGCCTATCTCCCCGACGATGTCGAGCTGCTGGTCGGCGACATCCGCGACGCCGACGTGGTCAGACGCGCCCTGCGAGGCGTGGAGCACGTCTCCCACCAGGCCGGCATGGTCGGCCTCGGTAGCGACTTCCTCGACGTGGTGGACTATGTCAGCAACAACGACACGGGCACGGCGGTTCTTCTCCGAGAGCTTGCCGCAGTGCGACTGCCCGGGCGCCTCGTGCTTGCGTCGAGCATGGTGGTCTATGGAGAGGGCAGCTACCAATGCCAGGACCACGGCGCGGTCTCCCCTCTCCCGCGCCGACGCGAGGATCTCGAGCGGGGGTGCTTCGAGGCGCGCTGCCCGGCTTGCGGAGGGACCCTCGAGGCGCAGCCGGTGCAGGAGGACGCCAGGCTCGATCCGCGCAACGTCTACGCAGCCACGAAGGTGCACCAGGAGCAGCTTGCGTGGGCGTTCCAGCGTGAGCGCGCCACGTCGGTGATAGCTCTGCGCTACCACAACGTCTACGGTCCTCGGATGCCGCGCGAGACCCCCTACGCGGGGGTCGCTTCGCTGTTCGCGAGCGCGCTCGCGGCCGGCGAGCCGCCGCGCGTATTCGAGGACGGCGAGCAGCTTCGGGACTTCGTCCACGTGCGTGACGTCGCGCGCGCGAACGTCCTCGCGCTCAGCGCCCCCGCGGCCCTGGCCGGCGCGTTCAACGTGGCAAGCGGTCAACCGCGCGGCGTGGGCGATCTCGCCGACAAGCTAGTCGAAGCGGCCGGCTCCGACGCTCCGCGGGCGCTGCGCACAGGTGAGTTTCGCCTGGGCGACGTGCGCCACGTCTTCGCAAGTCCCTCCAAGGCCGCGCGGGAAGCTCGGGTTCCAGGCACGGGAGGACTTCGCCGAGGGCATGCGCGAGTTCGCCGCAGCACCGCTGCGAAGCTGACCGGTCTCGTCCGGCCGCCGCACTTCGGGAGCAGCCCGGCGAGCAGCCGAAGATCTCAGGCGCTTACGCGCTTCGCTCAATCCTCGAGAGCGTCGAGCGCTTCGAGGATCTCCGCCGGCTCGGAGCGCGTGGCGACCGCGCCGCAGGCCGGCGCGGAGCCGCTCTGAGGCGCATGGGCGCCGGTACTATGGCCCGGTGGGTACAGACTCCGCCAAGGCACTGGACCGGGTTCGCGACCGGCGCATCGAGCAGGTCGTGCCGCTCGCCTCGCCGTCGCTCATCTTCGACGAGCTGCGGCTCGTGGGGGCGCCGGCGGAGGTGGTGCTACGCGGACGCTCCGAGATAGCCCGAATCCTCAACCGCGAGGACGACCGCCTGCTCGTGATCGCCGGGCCGTGCAGCGTGCACGACCCCGTCGCGGCGCTCGAGTACGCCCGCTTGCTTGGCGCAAAGGCCGTCGAGCTGGACGAGGACCTGTGTGTCGCGATGCGCGTCTACTTCGAGAAGCCGCGCACGACAACAGGCTGGAAGGGACTGATCAACGATCCCTACCTCGACGGGTCCGGGGACGTGAACGCGGGCCTTCGAATCGCGCGCAAGCTGCTGCTGGAGGTGCTCGACCTGGGTCTGCCGGTCGGCTGTGAGTTCCTCGATCCGATCACCCCCCAGTACATCGCCGACGCGGTCTCCTGGGGAGCGATCGGTGCGCGCACCACGGAGAGCCAGATCCACCGCCAGCTCGCGTCCGGGCTCTCGATGCCCGTAGGATTCAAGAACCGTACGGACGGGAACGTCCAGGTGGCAGTGGACGCGGTTCGCGCCGCCGCTGCCTCGCACGCCTTCGCCGGGATCGACGTCGAGGGTTCCTCGGCGATCCTGCACACGACCGGCAACGACGAGTGCCACATCATCCTGCGGGGCGGCAGGGGAGCACCCAACTACGACTCGGAGTCGGTAGCGCTCGCGCTGTCGGACATGCGAGCGGCGGGCCTGCCGGAGCGTGTCGTGATCGACGCCTCGCACGACAACAGCGGCAAGGATCCCGCTCGTCAACCGGTCGTGATCGACGATCTCGCCACACAGCTCGCCGGCGGCGAGCAGGCGATCGTGGGCGTGATGCTCGAGTCCTTCCTGCTCGCCGGCCGCCAGGACCTGGACGCCGGAGGAGCGCTCACCCACGGGCAATCTGTGACCGACGCCTGCATGTCATGGGATCAGACGCTCGCGGTGCTCGATCGGCTCGTGGAAGCCGTCAAAGCGCGCAGAGCGCCCGCCGGCTGACGACGCTGCTCAGGCCCCTGCCGGCGAGCGGTCATCGCGAGGGTCGATCCTCGCCCTGGCCGCTGCAGAACGCACGGTAGTGGGTCAGTTTCAATCGAGCAGTTCGGCGACCTCTCGGAGGGTCCAGACATGATCGGCCACGCCACCAGCCATCGCAGGGGTACGCGGGTAGGGGTTCTTGAGGCTCCCGTGGGGACGCGCGAAGTTGTAGACCATGTAGTGCAGCGCCACGGCGGCGGCCAGGTTCTCGACCTTCTTGGAGAAGGCGTTGGTCAGGCGCGTGTACCGGCGCATGTTCATCCGCATGGTCAGGTTCTGGCGCTCCACGTAGGACGTGCTGATCCGTGCCGGGTCGGGGTTGCCGGTCCGCACGGCAATGTCGATGCCTGTGCAGATCGCGGGGCTGTAGCGCCGTTCGGCGTTCATGTCGGCGCTGTAGGACTTCTGGAGGACGGCCCAATCCACCTGAGCGCCGAACGAGAAGCCGATGGCGGCTGCGTAGGCCGTGAGCCCGTCCGTGGTGATCTGCGGGCGATACTTGAGCCGTGTGCGCAGGTCCATCATGAACAGGAAGCCATCTTCGGCGGTGCGCTGCCCCACGAACCATGCGGGGATCACCTTCGTGTCGGCGCAGATCGCGGTCCACGTCCAGACCGAGCCGACCCCCGGCTCGCCCTTGCGGGCCTCAGGGATGTTCTTGTCCTTGGCGTAGACAAAGTTCCAGATCTCATCGCACTCGATGACCGTCGAGGGCAGATCGACCAGCGTGCGATGCTGGTAGTCGCTGCAAGCCTCGCCAAGGTCTACCAGCAGTTTCGTGATCGTGTTCTTCGCCGCCCCGGTGATCCGCGTTGTGGCGCGGATGCTCATGCCCTCGGTCAAGCAGCCGATGATCTGCGCGCGTTTCTCGGTGGTCAAGCGATTTATATTGACCATTATGCTTGAGGTACCGGACGGAAAGACATCCGACTGCCGCGACAAAAACCCATTTCGCCATAGAACTTGTCTGTTATAGTGCCCATCAGGCGGCGCACACGGTCCGTACGCGCCGCAGAAATGCGGCACACGACACCTTCTGGAGGCGACAATGGCGCTCAGCGACGAGATCCGGCGACTCGACACGAAGTGGAAGGCAGGTACGGGCTGGCCGCTGCGCCTTGAGTCGATCGAGATCAAGGGCGTCCGTGGCTGGACCGGGCAACGCATCGACTTCGGCTTCCCGATCACGGCAATAGTCGGTGAGAACGGTGTAGGAAAGAGCACCGTCTTGCAGTGCGCAGCCGCCGTCTACGGGCCACCGGGAACGGAGAAGGGCCGCTACGCATCGGACTTCTTTCCCGAGACAGCCTGGGAGACGCTGCGGGGTGTCGAGCTTAAGGTGATGCTGAGACAAGGCAACGCGCAGAGCACCACGACCATCAGCAAGCCGGGACCGCGCTGGCGGGGAAACACGACACGGCCTAAACGAGCCGTCGAGTACATCGACCTGAGCAGAGTCCAACCGGTTCCGGCCCGAGTTGGGTACAAGCGCCTCGCGACGCCTAGCCACACCGAGGTAGGGGCCAACCCATTTCTCGCGGATCGCCTCAAAAGGCTCAGCTCGGTTCTCGGACGCACCTACGACCTCGCCAAGATGGCATTGAGCAGCGGCGATGCGACGCGCGAGGTTCCCGTCTTGGAGTACCACGGCGATTCGTACTCGGGCTTCCATCAGGGGGCCGGCGAGACGACAGTCACCGAGCTACTCAAGACCGACTTTCCTCGCCATAGCCTCGTGCTCATAGACGAGATCGAGAGTTCGCTCCACCCACGCGCCCAGCGACGACTTATTCGCGACCTTGCGACCGTCGCAAGACAGCTAGAGCTGCAAGTCGTCCTAACGACTCATTCGCCATACGTACTTGAGGAGGTTCCACCCGAAGCACGCGTCTGCATCATCCAGACACAAGCTGGAGAACGCGAGGTCGTCTACGGGGTCAGCCCGGAGTTCGCGATGACCAAGATGGATGACATTCAGCATTCGGCCTGCGACCTGTACGTCGAGGATGTCGCCGCGAGGACGATGCTCACGGAGATCCTGATCGAGGCGAACAAGGAACTTGTGCCGCAATGCCAGATCGTCCCGTTTGGGGCCGCCTCGGTTGGGCAAGCACTTGGGCAGATGGTCAAAGGGGGCCGCTTTCCCCGTCCCTCAAGGGTGTTTCTGGACGGCGACCAGGCTGCGGCCCCCGGGTGCGCAATTCTGCCCGGCGAAGATGCTCCAGAGCGCGTCGTATTCGCCGCGATCAAGACTCTTGGTTGGACTGGCGTCGCGACACGTGTGGGGCGTGCTTACGCCCCAGTAGCAACTGCCTGCGAACGCGCCATGACGACTGCCGACCATCATCAGTGGACGGACGAAGCGGCCTCTGCGCTCTACCTAGCGACCAGCACCCTTTGGCAAGCAATGTGCGCTGAGTGGGCAACCAACTGTCTCGACAGCGCCGAAGCGCAAGCGGTCGCCCAGGTGGTCGAAGACGCCTTGACGGGCATACCGCTGCCAGCAGCCCAGCCAACGCCGACCGCTGCCGCCTCCCCGCTGCCTGCGCGTGCCTCGACGGCCGCCCCGGCACCTGCGCCCTCACCCGCCCCCCCGCCTGCGGCCCCTACACCGGCTCCGAGTTCGACGCAGCCTTCGACGCCCAGCGAGACGCCGCAGCTCTTTTAGCAATCGCGCTACGCTCGGCCGCGCTGAGCGCTGCGGCCCTCGCCTTCCCACCCTTCAACCCGCCCTTGCGTCCGCTCTCCTGGGCCGCTGAGGGCTCGTCGCGGGGCTCCGTGGCGTGCTGCAGGACCCGGAAGGCCATGCGGTTGAGATCGGCCATGCGATCATCGTACAGCGATGTCTGGACCCTTCCCGCGATCCTGGGACGTCGGCGCCCCTGCTGTAGGCGGGGAGCCGGATGACGCCCTTTGTCGCCTCTGGGATGCGCTGGAGGAGAGCGCCGAGAACATGACCGACTGGGATGCGACCGAACCCGTCGTAAACCCGCTGATCGACGTGCTGGTCGAGGCTGGCTACGTGGAAGCGTATGGATACTCGAAGACCGGCTGTGTCTGGGCGATCACCTACGACGGACACGAGCGACTGCGCGAGCTTGGTCGGGACGCCTAGCGAGCGGCCGAGCTACGAGCCAAACTGACCCACTACCGAACGCACGGAGCCGGCGGCGGTGTTCTAGGCTTTGGAACCCAGGTGCGCTTTCCGTGCAAAGCTCATGTGCAGGTGGGGCGCCTGACGATAGGAAGGCATATGCGGTGGCCCCTGCGCGAGTCGTGCCAGATCCTCCCGTGACGCTTCGTCAGCTCGAAAACGCCCGAGAACCTCGCCAGCCAGTGGACCCGAGCCGATCCCAGTCGGGGCCCCGGTCGCTGTACATACCCGATCGCGGCGAGTCGCTGTTTGCGTTCTTTCACGAGGCACAGGGAAACACTCGCGAGCTGGCGGTCGTGCTGTGCCCTCCGTTCGGGGAGGAGGACATGAGCTCCTACCGCGGCCGCCGGGAGTGGGCGTCGAGCCTTGCCGGCGCAGGCATCGCGGCTCTGCGCATCGACTTTCCCGGCAGCGGCGACAGCAGTGGCGCCCCCCGCGACCCCGATCGGCTGCGTGCTTGGACCGACGCCGTTGGGACCTCGGCCCGCTGGCTTTCCGAAACGACTCATGCACGCCGGATCGTCGCGATCGGCATCGGCCTCGGCGGTGTGATCGCCTATCGCGCGCTCGCCCTGGGGGCACCGATCGACGACCTCGTGCTGTGGGGCGTCTCTGCACGTGGAAGCAAGCACCTGCGTGAGCTGCGCGCGTTCGCGCACATGGCAGGCCCGGCCGTCGAGGCAGACGCGACCACGCCGGTCGCCTTGGAGGAGCCGGCGGACGGCTCGTTGGCGGTATCGGGCTACGTCTTGAGCGCTGACACACAGCGCGAACTGAACGAGCTGGACCTGGCGCAGCTGGATCGCCGGCTGGACTGCGCTCGCGTGCTGCTGCTCGAGCGCGACGGACGCGCCGTCGACTCGCGGCTGAAAGACGCAATCGAACGCAACGGCGCCCAGGTGACCGTAGCGCCCGGCGACGGCTACGCCGCGATGATGATGGCCGGCCTCCCCCATTCGGTGAGCGCCTACGGAGTCTTTGAGACGGTGAACACCTGGCTGGCGCGCAACAGCGCCGCGGAAGAGAGCACTGCGCCGGGCGCAGCGACCCCGCCCAACGGCCACACGCCGTCGGGAACGGACTCCGCCGAGATCACGATGCCCGACGGCAAGCGCATCCGCGAGACACCGATCAGGATCCCCCGCCCCGCGGGCGATCTCTTCGGGATCCTGGCCGAGCCGCTGGACGCGCCAGTCAGCCTCTGCGCGATCTGGCTCAACGCCGGCCCCGTGCGGCGTATCGGACCCAACCGCATGTGGGTCGAGACGGCCCGTCGCTGGGCGGTGCTGGGGGTACCCACCTTCCGTGTCGACCTCGCGGCGATCGGCGACGCCGAGGGCGACGCGCGCGAACTGCTCGACGTCGAGAGCTACTACACCGCCGAGTACCTGCAGCAGGTACGCCTGGTGCTCGACACGCTTCAGGCTCGTGGCCTACCGGCGCGCTTCCTGCTTGGAGGTCTGTGCGCTGGAGGCTATTGGGCTCTGCGCGTCGCCCAAGAGGACACCCGCGTGTCCGCCGCGGTCGCGCTGAACCCGGGCTACCTGGTCTATGACGGTGGCCTCTCGAAAGCCGTCGGACACGGCCGCTCGCTGCTTTCGATGATGCTCAAGCGCTCGACCTGGGCGCGCGTGATGCGCGGTCAGATCACGCCTTCGGCGCACTTCGCGATCATGCGCACCCTGCTGACAGCGTTCGGGCGCACCCTGCTGAGCCTGCCCTCCCGCGCGCTGGCACGAAACGCGGACGCCGGTGGGAACGAGGTCGCGCAGGCGTTTGACCGGCTGCGCGATCAGGACCAGTCGGCGCTCGTCCTGTTCGTGGGTGAGGAGCGCCTCCACGAGCGCATGCTCGCCAGCGGCAAGCTCAGCGGCCTCGAGCGCTGGCCGAACGTCTCAGTCGAGCACATCGAAGTGCCGGGAGACGTGCATACGCTGCGTCCGTTGAGCCTGCAGCGCGAAGCGCATCGGCGTGTGGACGAGCTGTTGCAGCGAGAGCTGGAGCTGATCGCCGGCGAGCCACTCGTGCAGCACTAGCGCCCACCTGGAACGCTCAGTCCAGCGACATCCTCGCGTGGATCTCCGCCGGCCAGCGCTCGAGATCGAGTCCATGCGCCCGGAACAGGGCGAGCGTGATCCGCTCCATGCCAAAGCCCAGACACGCGGTGTGCGCTCGCCGCCCGTCGGCCAGCTCGATCCCGTAGACGGAGGCGAAGTGGTCCTGGTGGTAGTTGAACGAGGCCACCGCTGTCGGCTCGGGCCCCGCGATCTGAACGACAACCTCGAACTTCAGCTCCTGCTCGCGCTGGCTTGCGGCGAGCATCCGTCCCGCCCGTCCGAAGAACGGATCGGAGGCGACGTCGAATCTCGCGTCGAGTCCGATCTCGCGCAGGAGCGCGACCGCGCGGTCACGCCACAGGTCGCGCCAGGCGGCAACGGCCTCGGGCTCGCCGATACGCACGATCTCGCGCTGGTGGAACATCTGCATCCGTGCGGGATCGCCCGAGGGCTCGTGGCGAAAGACGTAGGCACCGCCGGCGTCGACGGTCACACCGCCGGCGGGCAGCTTGCCGCGGGCGGCGATCGCGGGATAGACCGGGTAGCAGGCCGCGGGAGTCAGCACCAGCTCGGTCATCGATTGGAACTCGCTCCAATCTTCGTGCTCACAGGCACGTCCGTACTGCTCGGCGGCCTGGCCTTCATCGCCCGCAAAAGCAAAGATGCTGCCGGCCAGGTGCGGGAAGCTCTTCAGGTAGCCGACGCTCTCCAGATCGCGCCGCGGAAGCAGCGGCGGGAAGCGCAACTGCTCAGGATCCTCGCTCGCCCCGGCGTAGGTGACCATCTCCCCGACGCGAGTGCGCACGGCCTCGAAGTCACCGCCGCGTCCATACAAGCCCGGCACGCTCGTCTCGATCAGAAGCCGGCGATCGAGCAGCTCCCCCAGGAAGGCCGTCTGATCGGGAGTTCCCGCTCGGTAGTCGGCCATCACGCCTCGGTCTGCAACTCGCCCAGCGCCTCCGCGATCGTGGTGACGCTTTCGAACACGCTGCGCTTGAGCATGGTGTCCGGGAACTCGATGTCGAAGCTGCTCTCCAACGCCAGCATCAGGTTGACGGTCGCGTGCGAGGTCATGCCCGCCTCGTAGAGGCTGGCGCCGTCAGCCAGGCCGCTCACGTCCACGGCGAGGCGCGCGTGTTCGGCTATGAGCTTGCGGATCTCCTCGTTCATGGGTGCAGTATCGGCAGATCGGGCGGTTTCTAAAATGACGACTGGCGAGCGACCCTGGTGCGTTCAGCCCGCGTGCTGGACCGGGGAGGCACGGGGATGTTGAGCGAGGAATTCGGCCACACGCACGCCGACGTCCGGTGGCCAGTTGTGGCCGCGGTTGAGCGAGCGGAACTGTACGACGACGCGATTGCGACACGGCGAGTAGGTGGTGAGCACCGCCCCTTGAGCTGCGTTCACCGTCTGGATGTGGTGCGTGCAGCCGTCCAGCGAGGCCCACCGGGCGGCGCTAGCCGGCGCTGAGAGGACCGTCGTGCCGCCTCCGACACCGTCGAAGTGACCGCCCCCGTAGGGGATCGTCTGATCGGCCGTGCCGTGTATCTCGAGCACCGAGATCGGCTGCGCCGGACGGCAGCTCGGCGAGATCGAGACGGGCAACGGCCCCTCCACCGGCACGACCACGGCCAGGCGGCCGGCCAGCCGACAGCCGAGTAGCTCGGCCAAGAGCGCGCCGTTCGAGAACCCGGCAGCCGCTACGCGGGTGGAATCGATCGAGTAGCTCTGCTCGATCTGGCTGAGCGCCAAGGAGGTGAATTCGACGTCGTTGATGTGAGCGACCCGCGCGGGGGTCCCGCCGGCACCCTCGTTCCACGTGTCCTTGTATCCCTGCATGAAGGCGACGTCGAAGCCGAACTGGTCGGCGGCCTGCATGAAGTCGGTTTCCTGGGCGGTGCCTTCGGCTGTCCCCTCGGCGCCGTGGTAGACGAGCACCAGCGGCCTTCGCGTGGCTGCGCCGGGCGGCGCGTAGAGGATGTACGAGCGCACCTGTCCGTCGGCGGTCCTCAACGTGAAGCTGCTGGTCCCTGGCCCCAGTGCCACATGGGCGCGGGCGCCGGGCGCCTGTGCGGCGGAGCCGCAGCCCGCGATCAGCAGCGTGGCAAGCACGGACACGAGCGTCAGCAGCGAACGTCTATGTCGTGTGATCGCGTCAGTCACCATGAATCTGAACCTCCGTGGCGACGTATCGCTCCAGCGACTCGAGCCGATCGTGGTCGACGACCGCACCGCGAACGGAGAACACGTGCCCATGGTTGCCCGAGCGCCAGTCGACAGCGCGTCCTGGCCCACGGTTCAGCGTCACTTCGAGCACACCCGGGTGTGCCCTCAGTCGATCGAGCCCGTCCACCGCTCGGATCGTACTCATGGCCACTGGTGCCTGCACGTAGAGCAGGTAGCCGACCTGCCGGCAGCGGGGCATGGCGTCGAACACGATCGTCTCCCCGAGCGCCACGCGCAGGGCGATCGGCAGCAGTTGCACGCCGGTCGCGTCGGCCAGCATCTCGGGCACGCCGCCTCCGATGCGCCCGTTCAGCTCGATCACGCGCGGGCCCGCGGGCGTCATCTTGACCTCCGTGTGCAACACGCCGCGCTCGACGCCGATGGCCCGCACCGCAGCCGTTGCAACATCGGCGATCGCGCTCGACTGCTCGTCGTCGAATGCGCTGGGAATGAAGAACCCGGTCTCTCGAAACGGCTCGGCCGGGGGAAAGCGGCCGGTGATGGCGAGGTGGCTGATGTGAGCGCCGCCGACCACGCTCTCCACCGAAACGTAGTCCGCGAAGCGATTGCTTGCATATTCGGGGCGATCCTCCAAATATTCCTCGAGCACCAGCTCGGGACCGGGTGATTCGCGGGCGTCGGGGATCTCGGCGAGCAACGCGCGCAGCGCCTCCAGGGACTGCACTCGCACGATGTCCCTGCTGCCTTCGCCTCGGCGCGGCTTGAGCACGGCGGGGAAGCGCGCGCTGTGCTCCAGCGCGTCCCAGGCGTCCGCGTCGTCCTCGCTCGGGACCCGCCAGAAGCCCGGCACCGGAAGGCCGGCGCGCGAGAGCGCATCGCGCTGGAGGTACTTGTCGGTGAGTCGCTCGGCAACGTCGGGGCTGAGGAAGCGGAGATCGACCAGCTCAGCCACGCGCGCAGTCCACAGAAGCAGGCCGTCGGCGAGCGCCAGGATGCCGTCGGGTGCCGCGGCCGCCACCGCGCCGGCGGCGTCGGCGATCGACATGCCGGCCACATCGACCACGCTTCCCACACGTCGCAGCAGCCTCGCCATCGAGCCGACCTCCGGCATCGTCGTGTCGATGATCCAGACCAGCTCGCAGATCCCCTCGGCAGCCTCCACGATCGCCATCGTGCCGAACGAGCGTGGGTGATAGGCAAAGGCCAGACGCGGCAATTCACCAGCGCGGGGAGCGCTCTCGGACACGGCGGCGACCGTCAGAGCTGCTTGCGCGCGAGCAGCATCTCGGCGTTGGCGCGCAGGTAGCGCTCGTTGCTCACCATCACCAGTGCGCCGTGCGCGTCGCGGATGTGGCGATCGAGGGCGAACGGCGTGTCGCGCTTGAAGCCCGCGATGCCGCAGATCGACAACGCATCGGTGGCGATGCGAACCGCGAGCTCCGAGCTTGCGACCTTCAGATTGCGGACCGAGGCCACGAATCCCGGACTTTCCATTTCCTCCGATGCTTCGAATAGTGTAAATCGAGCGGCGGCCGTGGCCAACATGCTGCGTGCCTGCTGAAGCTCGACCGCGAGCGCGGCGAGCTGCCCTGCGGCGGGCGGAACGGTGCCGATGCTGCGGCGGGCGGCTGCGCGGACGTAGTCGTGTGCCTTGGACGCCGCGACCTCGGCCAGACCGACCCATGCCGCGCTGAGCAGGATCGTCGATGCCTGAATGCCACCGTTGCCTGCGATCACGGCGAACGGCACGGGATAGATCATCTCGGGGTCGACGCGCGCGACCATGCGAAAGCCGTTGCTACAGGTGCCGCGCAGGCCCAGCGCGTCCCAGCTCGATGTCTGCTCGAGCGTGAAGTCGGGGCGGCGGCAGACGACCTGCACCTGATCTGTCTCCTCGCTCTGCGGCCCTCGCCGCGCTGTGGCCACGACAGCGTCGGCATACTCGCCATAGGAGATCGCCAGTGCGCTCTTCTCGAGCCTCATACCATCCTCGCCCGGCTCGACCGCGCAGATGCTTCGACCGACGTCGCCGCCGATGCCCACCTCGCTGTTGGCGTTGGCGATCAGCAGCTGCTTGGACGCGATTTCGGCGAGCAGCTCACGCAGGGGATCGCTCGCGCCGTGGCGCACGAGGTTTGAGATCTCGATGCTGTGCATCGCGAGCACGAGTGCGCTGGCCACGCAGTGAAAGGAGACCGCGCGCACCGCCCCGGCGACCTCCGCCAGCGACGCGCCGCCGCCGCCGAGCTGCTCCGGGATCAGAGCCGAAAGGAGCTTGTTCTGCTTGTAGGCCTCGACGGCCTCGCGCGGGAAGCGCGACTCCCGGTCGACCTCCTCGGCGGCGGGGCCGGCAACATCGACGCCGATCTTCCAGGCGAGGGCCTCCACCGCTCCCGTGGCCTGCGACGGCGCCGTCATGCCGCTGAGAAATGCATCCATCTGAAACCTCCGGTCGTCAAGCGCTTGGGGAGCCACAGGGCCTTATCGGCAACCTTCGCGCAATTCTGCAACGACGAGCGCGCGGATCTGCACGCGCTCTTGCGCGATGCTGTCTAGCGCCGGATCAGCTTCCCCCGCAAGAGGCGGTGGCCGCCGGCCAATCCCGCGCCCCGGCGGGACTGACGGGCCAGCCTACGCTTCACGCTAGCCGCCGATTTCGAACTGCGAGCTTGCGAAGGTCCCCCGCTTGACGCGCTTGGCCTTCATCCCCTTCTTCGACGGAACGCCACACGTGGGGCCACCGGCGAAGGTCTCAGACAGCGAGGAGGCGGAGACGGCCAGCGGCTTTTCAAAGGGTCCGCCCTGGAGCGCTCCGCTGAGCACGCCTCCCGGTACTTCGCTCAGCGGCAACGTCAGCGATCCCGTCGATTTGCCCGCTTGTGCAGGCAGCCATTTGACCGCCAGCGAGACCGCTGTGGTGGTCGGTTCGGCGAATACGCTGCTCAGCGCCGAGCAGGTAACTTCTTCGGTGGTCTGCAGGTGTGCGACGTAGCTTCCCCCTGTGATGTCGGCGGCGCCTTCGCAACCTTCGAGTCGCCCTTTGACCGTGATGCTCTGGATGTGCGGTGTTTCTTCCAGGCCGGGTTCGAGCGCGATCGTTCCCTGGTTGACTTCACAGGTCTCCACCGCGGGGGGCGGCGGCGCGGTGCCTTCGCTGTGGGCTTCGATTGGGGCACTGGCCAGGCTCGTTCCTTCGGGATCGGTGTTCGTGACCGTGATCTCGTAGGTCGTGTGGGGCTGCAGCGGTCCGAGGATCACGCTGCTCGTCGGCCCGCCGGCGGTGGCGCTGAGCACGGGAGCGGTCGAGCTCACGGGGGTGGCGGTGACGGTGGAGGAGGTGATCAGGCTGCCCGTTTCCGGCGCCGGCGTCCAACTGACCTGGAACCGCAGCACCAGCTGTTCTTCGGATTCCAGCGGCGAGAAGACAGCGCTCACGCCGCTCGGGGCCGCGGGGGCGGCGAGCGGCGGCGAGCTGGTTTCCAGATAGGCGGCTGTACCTTCGTCGTAGATCCGGTCGCCGTAGGGGTCCGTGGCTTCGATCCCGACCTTTTCTGGCGTCCCTTCCAGCCGTTCATACCCGCGCGTGTCGCCGAACCAGTCCCACGTCACGCTCGCCCACGCGGAGTAGGTGGTCGATTTGTAACCTCCGCCGCGTCCACTGCCCCCGCAGGAGGTCTGCATGTAAACGTGTCCGGCCGGATAGCCGTTGGAGTCAAATCCCGTCGAGTAGACACTCTCCTGGATCCCCCCGCAGGAACGGCCGAGGATCGAGAACGCCGCGGACTGGCTCAACAGCAGCTGGGTCCTACCGGCCGCGCCGGCCGCAGAAGCCACGCCCAGCCAGCACATCAGGATCAGCGCCCACACGACGGCACCGGAAACGCCTCTTCTCCCCATCGGCAGAGCCCCCTCCGCGAGTGAATTTTTGGTCCTGCTCACTACTGCGCTGCAAGGCCACGCTATCAGGCGGCGCCACAGCAAATTGCCCGCCTCGGCAGGTTCGGACTGGCGGTATTCAGCCGAAGGAAATTACCGCGAGCCGCGGCGAGGTCGCAGCCCACGCCGAGGTGGCCGCGCCCGACGCCGGCGGCATCGCGCACGCTTGACTTCTCGACGCCCGCACCTCTATAAGCACAGCGATGGGAGCGCTCTCGCTGGACAGCTCTGCCGGGGAGGCGAGGCCGCGTGCGCTCCTTCTCCAGCACGACGACGCTGCGGGGCCGGGGCTGATCGGGGAGTGGCTGGCGAGTCGCGGCTTCGCGGCGGAGCAGTTGAGCGTTCCCGGCGCCCACGCGCTGCCGGACCATTCGCGTTACGCGGTGATCGCCGCGCTGGGGTCCTCATGCTGTGCCAATGACGATCTCCCCTGGGCTCGCTCGGAGGAAGCGTTGCTCCGCGCGGCGCACACCGCCGGTACGCCGGTGCTGGGCGTGTGCTTCGGCGCCCAGCTGCTGGCGTGTGCCCTCGGTGGTCGGGTGGAGCGCGAATCGGTCTGCGAGATCGGCTGGCAGAAAGTCCGCACCCGCCGTCCGCGCCTGATCGATGCGGGGCCGTGGTTTCAATGGCACTTCGACACTCTGGTGGCGCCCGTGGGCGCCGAGGTGATTGCGGAGAGCGACGCCGGCGTGGAGGCGTTCGTGTCGGGCAACTCGCTCGGGCTGCAGTTTCATCCCGAGGTCACCCCGGCGATCATCGCCGACTGGACGCACGTGTACCGCTCCGAGCTGGATGCCCACGCCGTCTCGGCCGAGGCGGCCAACGCGATGATCGCCGTGAACGCCGACGCTGCTCGCGGACGAGCGTTCAGGCTGCTTGACCGTTTCGCGGCTCGGCCGCGCGTGTGGCCGTCACGACACCCGGGCGTAGGAGGCCGGGGTCATGGCCCGGGACGACCGTGAGGCCGGTTTCGCGCATCCCGCGCAGGCGCTCGGCGGAGCGCCCCTGCATTTCGTGGTCGTCGGCGAAGAGCGGGAAGCGATGGTCGTCCAGACCTGAGGCGAAGTGGGCGACATCGACACCGAGCACGAGATCGCCGATCCGCAGCGACTGGTGTCCCGGCGTGTGCCCAGGGGTGAGCAGCAGCTCGATGCTTCCATCCCCGAGCAGATCGTGGTCGCCGTCGATGAGGGTGAGCTCCCGTCCCTCTCCGGCATAGTCGCGCGGCAGGAAGAAGTTGCGCTGCACCGCAGCCTGGTCGTGACCAGCCTCCCATTCGCTGCGCTGGATCACCACTGGAACGGACGCTGGGATGAGCTGTAGACCGCCGACGTGGTCCCAGTGCAGGTGTGTCAGCACGACCATTGTGAGCGTATCCAGGTCAAGCTGCTCGGCAATGCTCTGATCCTGCTCGAGGGTGGTGAACCCGAAGACATCGGGCCGCTCGTAATACGCGGCCGGATCTGCGATCGCGGCGGGATTCAATCCCGTGTCGATCAAGATCCGCTCGGTCGCGGTCTCGACCACATAGGCGGGTACCGGAAACCGGATCGTGCGATCCATGGCCTCGCCCGCGCGGAAGATCCCGGCCGGAGCGGTGAACCAACCCACGATCAGTCTCTCTATCTTCATGGCACAGGTCTCGAGCGCACCGGTCCGGCCCGTGTGCGATTCGTGTCCGCTGTCGAGCGGCACGCTACCACTCGGTCGAGAGCGCGTTCAGCTGTTGGAGCTCAGCAGTCGCCGTCGCCGACGGCAGGCACGTCGGTGCTCGCGGCGACTCGGGCCAGCAGCTCGCGTAGCTGGCAACGCTCGTCGTCGGCCAGTGCGGAGAAGAGCTCGTCCTCTACGTGGGCAGCGGCACGCTCGACTTCGCCGACGAGCTGCGCACCCCGCTCGGAGATCGCCACCACGTGACGGCGCCTGTCCTCCGCGTCTCGCCGGCGGGTGATCAGACCGTCCACTTCGAGTTCGTTGAGCAGCACCACCAGGTTGCTCGCCTCGATGTCGAGCGCGATGCCGAGCGCCTGCTGACTCATGGCGCCGGCAAAGCGAAGCCGTAGCAGTGCGCCGGTCTTGCGTGGCTTCAGCCCGATCGGCGCGAGCGCAGTGCGGTATCGCCGCGTGGCCGCCCGTCCAAGCTGGGCGAGGAGGAACCCGGCGTGCTGCGTGAGCTCAGGAGCGTCGAAGCCCTGCAGCTGCTCTGGAGTAGTCGATGCCATAGACCGATCATACCAAGTTCAAGATACTTGGTGACTCATAATGATTTGTTCTATGCTGTGGCCGTTGTGGCCATGACCATCATTGCAAGGTAGGCGTTAAGTGTTCGCACCCAAGCTCGGCATCGCTCGCCACCACAGCCACGCCACGCCCCCGGCCGCTACGCGCAGATGTCGTCGTCCGTAAGAACCCCAGCCCGCCGCCTGGCCGCCGCTCCGATGGCCGCTAGATCCGCTCCCCGCGGCTTGCCGGGAAGCGAGCCTGCACCACGGGCGGCTGAGACGGGCGCGAGCGAGCACGTCGCGGTCGGCCGCACGGTCAGAGCGCGCCTGCTCACGGTCGGTCTGCTCGCTGTGGCTGTGATCTCGCTGTTGCTCGCGGTACCCGGCCTCAGCGACGTGGCCAGCGAGATAGGTCACGTAGGTGCGGGCTGGCTTCTGCTGGCGTGCGTGTTGGAGCTTGCGTCGTGCACGAGCTTCGTTGTGATCTTCCGCCGCTTCTTCGCCGGAGTACCGGCGTCGCAGGCGCGCGAGCTCGCATGGACAGAGATGGGTTCCGGCGCCCTGCTTCCCGGCGGTGGCGTCGGCTCGCTCGCCGTTGGCGGCTGGCTGCTGCACCTGGCCGGGATGCCGACTCGTCAGATCGTGCGCAGCTCCAGTGGCCTCTTCTTCCTCACAAGCGCCGTCAACGTGGCTGCGCTGGTCGGGGGAGGCGTGCTGCTCGCGACCGGTGTCTCAGGCGGAGAGCATGACCTTCTGCGAGCGGGACTGCCGATCCTCGCGGGGCTTTCCGTAGGGGGCCTCGCGGTCGCCGCCACCAGGGCGCGCAGCCGTACGCGACTCATCGGCGAGCGCGCCTGGACGAAGGCACTCGTCAGCGGAATCGATGAGGCGATGCGGGTGCTGCGCCACCCCGGCTGGCGCCTCCTCGGCGCGGTGGGCTACCTGGCTTTCGATATCGGGGTCCTGTGGGCGGCGCTCAACGGCGTTGGCTTCAGCCCGCCGCTGGCCGTGCTCCTACTCGGCTACATCATCGGCTACCTCGGCAACCTGATCCCAGTACCTGGCGGGATCGGCGTGCTCGAGGGAGGGCTTGCAGGAACGCTCGTGCTGTATGGCGCCCCGGTAGCCCAGTCGGCTGCAGCGGTCCTCATCTACCACGCGATCGCATTCTGGATCCCAAGCCTCGGCGGCGTGATCGGCTACCGACGACTGCGCGCTCGCGTAGGCACAGATCCGATCGCGGGCGAACGCGTCGATGACGCCACCGTCATGCGCACCGGTCCGCGTGGCGTCCCCGATTCCCAACTCTCGCTTCACAACCCGACAGGAGCACACATGAACTCAGCGCCAGACACACTGCATCCGCTTCGCGACCGCGCGCGGCGGGAGACCATGAAACCAGCGCCACGGATCGCGCCGACCTCGAGGACCATGCATCCTCGCTACCTGGAGGCCCATGCCGCGGCGTGGCTGCGTGCCCTGCGCAACGACAGGCGAGTGCAGCACTGAAAGCAGGGGTGCACGCTGACGGGGTGTAGCGCCAGCTGCGAGGGCCCGGGGTCGCGACCCACCTGGACGCTCTAGACGGGCGCGCCGGCGGCAGCCCAGCGCTCAAACACGGCCACCCGCTCGGGCGGCCATCCCCCGTCGCAAGGCATTGTCCCGGCACGCAGACGGTCACCGATCGCTGCGGCGTGAGTGCTCACGTCATCGTGAGACCAGAGGTCGAAGACGAAACGCATCGAGTCGCGGTCGCGTTTACGGAACAGCGGCCTGATGTGGCGCTCGAAGGAGAGCACCTCATCGGGCCCCGGAAGCGTGACCTCCAGCTCGGCCTCGACCTCTGTGGTGGCATGCGCGCGCGACCAAGGGGTCGCATCGCAAACCCACCACCAGCGAGGAACGGGCATCTTCGGCGGCGGATGCACCCCGGGCTGGGAGTTCTCGACGGCGATCCGCGAGCCCCATTCGAGGTAAGCGCTGAACGCAGCGCGGAACTCCGGGTCGGCGGGAAGACCCACGTCGTCAGCCGAGCGACTCAGGAGCTCGACCCATAGCGCGCGCTGGCGGAGGGTGATGCCCTTGTCGAGGTGCTGGCTGATCATGCGCTCATAGCCTCCGTAGCGGTCGCTGTAAGCTGGCGGACCGCCGAACACCTGTCCCAGCCAGGCGGCGACACGTTCGGGATGATCGGGTGACATCGAGCCGAACAGCGTTGCCAGCAGTGGCTCCTCGGGCACGTGGGTCTCATAGAAGCGGCGCGTCAGGCGCAACAGCGCAGGGAAGCCGCCGGCCCATTCGAACAAAGTGGGCTGCTCGGCCGATTCGGGATCGTGAAAGTCGGCGTACCAGTGCATCCCGCTGCAGAACGGCTTGTTCTGCGACTTGCCGCATCTGCAGAGGCTGTAGTGCTCGAGCGAAGCGCCCGCGTTGCGTGCCTGCGGTTTGCCGTCACCGTCGAGCAGCACGATGCTCCCGCTGACGCGGTAGGGGCCGTCAAGCGATGCCTCGATCGCGGGTTCGCGATCCTGGTCGGCGAACCCCGTCGGATCGCGTAGGTCGGGTGCGTAGCCGAGCGCGCCCGAGGGGCAGTCACGGACGGCGCGTAGGATCTCATCGGCACGAGCACCCGACGGCGCGACGAACGGCTCCGCGTCGCTACGAAACGCCGTCGGCGCACGATCTGTGCAGAAGCCCGAGTGAGCACACGTGCCGCGGTTGTCTGTGACGGTGATGTGCTGACCGTGATAGGTATCCAACCGGTCTGGGACCCGGTCTGGCGCCTTCTCGCCGCTGAAGCCAACCAGTCCGTGCGAGCCGTCACACCAGGGCTTCAGCTGCGAGGCGCCACAGCGACACAACGCGCTCTGCGGCAGCGGTGAGAGCGATACCCCGAGCCGATCGGTCATCTGTGCGACGTTCGTCACGAGATACGGACCGTCTGGCGCCGACTGGATGCTCGATATCAGTTGGGCCTGTAGCGAAGCGAACTCGTCTCGCCGCGCGGCCAGACGCTCCTCGTCGTCGCAGACGAGCTGACACGCGAGATCCTGCAGAGCGGCGGTCGCCTCGAGCAGGGCCGCCGGTCCGCCTATGCCAACCCTCAGACGGGTCGTATCGCGCGCCAACTCGTGTACCGCGAGCGCGAGCTCCTCCTCTGTTCCATCGGCCTGCGCACCGTCTGGCGCACCTCCAACCGCGACGCTCAGCGGCCGCACCACCGACGCTGACAGGCGCCCGGCGGCGCGCGAGAGCGTGCCGCGACGTGCCTCATCTCGGCTGGCAGCTGCGAGCGCCTCGTAGGCACGGCCGAGCGCGTCGGCGCGCGCGAGAATCTCGCGCGCTGCGCCAGCTGCGCCGGCGACGGCGCTCATGCCTGCTCCGCCGCCGCGAACAACGCGTCAAAGGCCGTGAATGCCAGCAACTCGATCAGCTCGAACTGGATGATCTCCTCGGCCACGAGCGGCAGGACAGACAACACTGCCCTGGCGGCATCGGTCGAGTCTGCCTCGAGCACGAGCACCGCGCCGGGACCGCCGGGTGAATACACCTCGCGGACGATACCGGTCTCATAGAGCTGCCACAGGGCTTTGAGCTCCTCGCGCGCGTACGGCGCGATCGCCGAGCGAGCGTCGATTCCCTCTTTCAGACGTCCAACCGCGAGGATCTTCATCCGTTGCCCCCTCTGCGTCGATCACACGGTGGGTGTGGTGAACGCGCGCTGTACGGCCGCCTCTGCAATCTGGCGGTCCTCAGCGCCCGTCATCGCCCCGGCCACACCGATCGCGCCCGCAACTCTGCCCCGGTGAACAACAGGCACGCCGCCGGCGATCAGAGCCAGGCCGGGGCGGCTTGCAAACGATGCGACCGCCGCGCCGTCGGACTCGATCGCCGAGAAGAACTCATCCGGCGGCATTCCGATCGCGGCCGCCGAGTACGCCTTGTGGATCGCAGTCTGAACGCTCACCAAGGGCGCCTCGTCCATCCGCGCCAGTGCCTTCAACACTCCGGACTCGTCAACGGTGACGACGGTGACCGAGACCGACATCGCCCGCGCCTCGGCAAGCGCCGCTTCGACCATCCGCTGTGAGGCCGCTCCTGTGAGCGTCGGGCGCATGGCCATCGCTTGGCTTTCCTCGGACATCACGTCGCTCCTATCGAAGGAATCGGTGGAGTCGCCACAGTATGTACTGGACCCATCGAAGTCCAAGACCCTTGACCCATCGATCGTTAGGCTGAGCCTATGGAACGCCTCGACCTTCGCCTCGTCGAGTACTTCGTGGTCGTCGCCGAGGAGCTCCATTTCAGTCGCGCTGCCGCCCGGCTGCACATCGCACAGCCGACTCTCAGCCAGCAGATCCGCAGGCTCGAAGAGCTGGTGGGTGTGAGACTGCTCGAGCGCACGAGCCGCCACGTCGAGCTCACGGCCGCCGGCGAGACATTGCTCCTCGAGGGTCGTCTTCTGCTTCAGCGCTCGCGCGTCGTGACCCAGGCGGTTCGCACAGCCGGCTCGGAGCAGCTGACTGTCGGGTTCTACGGCTCTGCGGCAACCGCACTGTTGCCAGACGCGCTCGCGGTGTTCGCCGATCGTTATCCCCGTGTACAGGTGTCCGTCCGGGAGCTCCTGCTCGGCGATGTCGATGACATCGTTTCTGGGAATGTCGACGTGGCGTTCACGCGCCTGCACCCAGGCCAAGCCGAGATCGAGATCGAGATCGTCGCTCGCGAGCAGCGACTGGTGGCGTTGCCCGCAAGTCACCCGATGGCCGCCCGCAAGTCGCTCGCGTTCGCCGATTTGCGCGAGGAGAGATTCATCACCAATCCAGCCACCCCTACGACGGGACCCCCCGCTCGCTGGCTTGCAGAGCAATACTCCCACGGGCTGTCAGGAAAGATCGCCTCCGAGGCGAGCAGCATCCAGGAGATTCTCATCCTGGTGGCCGCCGAGCGCGGCGTATGCCTCCTCCCTGCGCCGGTCGCCAAGCAGTTTCCGCGTGAACAGGTGTCATACGTTGAAGTCGAGGACGCCGAGCCGGCAGTCGTTTCGCTCGCGTGGCGCCACCAGCGACCGGCGTCGAACGTCGTGGCATTCATAGAGACCGTGCGCCACCTACAGGCCGAGAGAGCTCTCGAGCCAGCCCTCGGCGGCTGAGCGTCGGCCGGACTGTTAGCGGCGTAACCGCACCTCTGTTATCTTTGGAAACGACAAGCTCCCGAACAAGCCCCCGCCGGTGGTGACCGGGCCGGGAGTCGGGGCCGGGAGTGAGGGTCAAGGATTACCCCGGCGTAGCGACGCCGTGGACTGGCGAGAACGAGAAAAGGATGGATCTCCATGGCAGCTCAGACACTTCCCGGCGGCACTTTCACGATGGCAGAGGATCTGACGGTCACCCGCATGGGCTATGGCGCGATGCAGTTGACAGGCCCGCACGTGTTCGGTCCACCTGCGGACCGCGACGAGGCCGTGGCCGTCCTGCGCGAGGCGATCGAGCTTGGTATCACGCACATCGACACCAGCGACTACTACGGCCCGTACGTCACGAACGAGATCATCAAAGAAGCTCTGCACCCCTACCCGGACTCGTTGCACATCGTCACGAAGGTGGGGGCGCTGCGAGACGAGAAGGGCGGCTGGCCGCAGGCGCTTGCCCCCGAGCAACTGCGCCAAGCGGTGCGCGACAACCTGGAGCGCCTCGGGTTGGACGCAATCGATGTGGTCAACCTTCGCGTTGGTGGCTTCGACGCCCCCACGCCCGGCTCGATCGCCGAGCCGTTCACCACACTCGCGCAAATGCAGCAGGAGGGGCTGATCAAGCATCTCGGCATCAGCACCGTCAGCGCCGAGCAGGTCGCCGAGGCGCAGTCGATTGCACCGATCGTGTGCGTACAGAACCTCTACAACCTCGCCCACCGCGTCGACGACGAGCTGATCGACTCGCTCGCCGCACAGAGCGTCGCCTACGTGCCCTACTTCCCGCTCGGCGGCTTCTCACCACTGCAGTCCGACACGTTGCAATCGGTGGCTACCCGTCTGAACGCCACACCGATGGCCGTGGCGCTGGCGTGGCTGCTGCAGCGCTCACCGAACATCCTGCTGATCCCCGGAACCTCATCCGTGGCGCATCTGCGCGAGAACGTCAGCGGTGCTGGGCTCACCCTCTCCGAGGATGAGCTGGCGGAGCTGAACAGCATTGCTGCGTGAGCACGATCGGCTTCTGCTGCCCCTGCAAGGCGATAGCACAGCAAGCCGGGCGCGCGAGCTGTTTGGCAGCGAGCTGGAGGATCCAGACACCCGCTTAGCGCTCGAGGTCGATCCGCCGATCATGCGCCCGCGGTAACGGCTCTCAGCTCCTCCAGCGACTCCCGGATGAGCTGCGGGAAGTCTTGCTGGTTGGTCTCCTCGACCCAGAGTTCAAAGGCGATTCTGAAGACGGCGATCCCTGCCTCGGCGGTCAGGCTCGCGGCCGGGTCCTTCACGCCGCGCCGGCGCAGCGTGTCGGCGACCGCGGAGGCGAGCGATGCGAGCTTGATCAGCTCGCGCTCCTGGAGCTCTGCGTTGGCAGCGATGATCTTCTGACGCTGGCGGGAGGACTCGCGGCGCTCCCCGAACAGGGTGCCGACGGTCTCGAGGCCCGCTGCGAGGACCTCGATCGGCGCCAGCGAAGATGGTGCATCGGCGACCGCGTTCACGAGCAGTTCCTGCAGTGCGCCGGCGCCCGCGAACAGAACCTCGCGCTTGTCGGCGAAGTGCCGGAAGAACGTTCGCTCGGTGAGCCCCGCCCGCATGGCGATCTCCGCGACCGTGGTCTGTTCGAAACCGCGCTCGCTGTAGAGCTCCATGGCCGCCTGTTCGAGTCGGCCGCGGGCATTTGGCTCCCAGCGGACCATGCTGGGATGTTAGTTGATGACAGTGACAGACATCATTGCTATGGTGATGACAGCAACTGACATCGTTCGCTCCTCGCGCGGCATCGTGACGGGGACGAACCACAATCTGGAGGTTCATCATGCGTGTTTTCGTCACCGGCGCGTCCGGCTGGATCGGTTCTGCCGTGGTTCCCGAGTTGCTCGGCGCGGGTCATCAGGTTCTCGGGCTCGCTCGCTCGGATGCTTCTGCCGATGCGCTTGGCGCCGCCGGAGCCGAGGTGCATCGCGGCACGCTCGACGACCTCGACGGTTTGCGCCATGCCGCTGCGGCGTCGGACGGCGTGATTCACCTCGCGTTCAAGCACGACATCGCCTTCTCGGGTGACTTCCAGGGAGCCGCCGATGCAGATCGCCGCGCAATCGAAACATTCGGCGAGGCCCTTGCGGGTTCTGAGCGCCCATTCGTCATCGCCTCCGGGACGCTCGGGGTCGCACCCGGGCGTCTGGCCACCGAGCGGGACGGGCATGATCCCGGCTCGGCTGCTGCGTCGCCTCGGATGCCAAATGCCGAGCTGACCCTCTCACTCGCTTCCCGCGACGTCCGCTCGTCGGTCGTTCGACTTCCCCCCACGGTGCATGGCGATGGGGACAACGGTTTCATGGCGATCCTGGCGGCGCTCGCTCGCGAAAAGGGCGCCTCCGGCTACATAGGCGACGGGGCCAACCGCTGGCCGGCGGTGCACCGGTTCGACGCCGCCCCACTCTTCCGCATGGCGCTGGAGAACGCCCCGGGGGGTTCGACGCTGCACGCGGTAGCCGACGAGGGCGTGCCGATCAGCGAGATCGCCGAGGTGATCGGGCGCCATCTCGATCTCCCGGCCATCGCCGTCTCTCCCGAGGAGGCGGGTGAGCACTTTGGGTGGCTGGCCGGCTTTCTCGGGCTCGACAGCCCGGCCTCGAGCACGCTGACCCGCGAGCTGCTGGGATGGCAGCCAACCCACATCGGGCTGATCGACGATCTCGACGAAGGCCACTACTTCGATCGACCGTCAGCATGATCGGCCGTGACGTGTGGCTGGGCGGGTGGCTCAAGCCGAGCTGGTGATGCGGTCGAGCCATTCGGACAGCAGGCCGCGCTCGTAGACGGTGAGGGCAGCGGTCTGCGGCAGGACGGCGCGCAGCGCGACCGCGGCTGCGACCGGACCCGGCTCGGCCGGGCCGGGAGTGTCGGTGGTGATCGCGGCGATGACGGCCTCACGGGCGGTGTGGGACAGGGCCGCGTCCCGCCGGTCGGCGGGCATGGCGATCAGCGTGAGCGTCGTGCCACAGCCGGCCGCGTGGACGAGGTGCGCGGCGTGATCCTCGCTGACGCGCAGCCGGCCCGCCTGCGCGATCCGGCGGACGTTGAGGGCGAGGACGTCGGCCGCGGCGGCTGCGGCCGGCGGGGAAGCTCCCGGGCGGGGCTCACCGTAGATGAGCGAGTACAGGGCCGGATTGGCCAAACCGAAGCCGACGTGGAGATCCCAGCCCGCGCGCAGGTCCTCGACTGGGTCGGCGCTCGGTTTCTGCTTGGTCTTGCTGTTCAGGTAGGTCCTCAGACCGTGAGCAGCCACCGCGTCGAGCAAGCCCCGCTTGCTGCCGAAGAGGCGGTAGATAGTCGGAGCCTGGACGCCGGCGGCGGCACTTACCGCCCGCGTCGACACGGCGTCGCGGCCGCCCTCAGCGAGCAGCCCGGCAGCAGCAAAGACGATCCGCTCACGGGTGCGGTCCCTTGTGCTTACCGAGGTGGTGGAGCCACTGAAATCCACGTTCCAACGATAACAAGACTTTGTTATCGAGTAAATGGTGTCGCTGCCGAGACTCCACGGCAGGTCGAGTTTTAGTCGTAGTGGCGCAGGTGCGGCCAGAGCGTCGACCAGCGGCCCGCGGTTCGGCACAGCATGACCGGAAGGCCCTGCTCTTCGTTGTTGAGGCCGACACCGTTGTTGACGGTTCGGAGCGTCCTACAGTGCTCGAAGTAGGGGACGGCTTCTGCAGCGTCTTCGTAGCCCACCAACAGGACGCGTGTGTCGGCGGCGGGTGGGATGCCCCATTCGCTGAAGCCGTTGTGGCCGCTGTAGGCGCGCGGAAGCCGAAGCGCCGATCCGAGCAGGTCGATCGCCCCGGCCTCGCCGTAGTTGGCGGTGAAGACGGCAGTGTGCTGGCGTTCGCCCGGCGGGATCTGCCGCCATGCGCTCGAGACGGTTTGGACGAAGCGCGGCCAACCGACCGTCTCGTCCTGGGCTGGGTTGAGCGCCATCACCACGCTCCCCTGCAAGTCGCGTTCCGGGAGCAGCGGCAGCGCGATGAGCGCGCTGATCGCGGCGCTGAGCACGATCGCAGCGGCGAGCAGCGATGTGCGTCTTGGGGCACGCATCGTCCAGTCGGCCGTCGGTGGAGCGCCGAGGCCGAGTAGTAGTGGATAGAGGCTCGCGAGGTAGTAGGCGTGACCGTTGCCCGCCAAGTACAGCACCGCCATCACCGCGTAGGTAATGGGCACGAAGCGCAGCCAGCGCCATCGGGCACGGCGAAACGGGGCGAGCAGCCCGGTAATCCAGACCGGGATGAGCACTGGGCTGACCATCACGAGCTGGAATGGGACGAAGCCGGCCCGCCCGCCCTCCTGGGAGCCGGCGATGTTGCCGGCGACGGTCAGCTGCGGCCAACCGTGCTGCTGTTGCCAGATGACGTATGGGACGCCCAGCACCACCGCGGCGAGGGCACCCCCGCCAGCCCACCAGGAGCGCAACAGCGATCGCGGACCGATGACGATCAGCGTGACGGCCATCACCGCGGCAACCAAGCCCACCTGAGACTTGGCCTCTACGCCAATGCCGACGACAACGCCGGCGGCGAGAACGGACACGCCGCTGCCGCGAACGACTGCACGGACCGCCAGCCAACCCAGGAGAGTCGTGCTCAACAGATCGAAGGTCGAGGTGCTCACGAGATGCGCGACGGCGAGCGCGAAGCCCGAGCAAGCGGTGCAGGCCGCCGCGATGATCTGCGCGCGCCTGCTCCCGCCGATCTCACGCGCGATCAGCGCCGCGAGGGTCGTCGTCGCGGCGGCAATCAACGCGGAGGGCGCGCGCAACAGCAGCAGCGAACCCGGCGCAATCGCGTGCATCGCCCAGCTCAGCAACGGCACGAGCGGAGGCTGATCGGGATATCCGAACGCAGCATGCGAACCCGCGACGACGAAGTACATCTCGTCCCGGTGATAGCCGTACCGCGTGCTCGTCATGAGCAGGAACGCCGCCTGCACCACAGCGAGAGCTCCGACCCAACCGCTCAAGCGCACTCGTGGCGCTCGCCACGCAGCGTCAGCTTCTCGTTCGCGTGAATCTGTCAACAAGTTGGCCGCCAAACAGCGCATACGCTACGGCCGCAGCGCGCGAGGCGCTACGACTGTCTCTCAGCCGGCAGTCGACTCGACGGCGGGACGCTCCGAGCCGGCCTGGACTAAGCCGGTGGGGTGCAGGCTCGTGGCGCCGACTGTCGATGTGCCGCGTCGCCGTTCGTCTAAACACCACCCCCGCACACGGGTCGATGCGACCCACGATCAAAGGAGCGAGCATGAGCGACTCTTCCACCCAGGGAATCAAGACCGTGCTGCATCCCGTGTCCGACCTGGCGAAGGCCAGGGCGGTGTACGCCGCCCTGCTCGGCATAGAGCCGCAGGCAGATTCGTCCTACTACGTCGGCTTCGAGGCCGCAGGCCAGCACATTGGGCTGCTGCCGGGGGGTGGACCTCAGGGCATGACCTCACCGGTGGCCTACTGGCAAGTGCCGGACATCGAGGCGAAGCTGGCCGAGGTGACCGCCGCGGGCGCCACCTTGAAGGAACCCGCGCGCGACGTCGGTGGCGGCCGGCTGGTGGCCACCGTCACCGATCCCGATGGCAACGTCCTCGGGCTGCTTCAGGACCCGTGAGCTGATGCGCGACGGCCGCCGGCTGGTCGACGCCTAAAATATGGAGACGCGATGAGCATGGCCACGAAGACGGAGAGGCTGTCGCCTACGTTGCACGCTGCTGACAGCCACGATTTGATCCGCGTGCATGGCGCGCGCGTGAACAATCTCAAGGACGTCAGCGTCGAGATCCCGAAGCGCCGCCTGACGGTGTTCACCGGCGTCTCCGGCTCGGGCAAGAGCTCGCTGGTGTTCGCGACGATCGCGGCGGAGTCCCAACGGCTGATCAACGAGACCTACAGCGCCTTCGTGCAGGGGTTCATGCCGACGTTGGCGCGACCTGACGTCGACGTGCTCGACGGGCTGACGACCGCGATCATCGTCGACCAGGAGCGGATGGGCGCCGGGGCGGGCGGGGATCCTCGATCGACGGTCGGCACCGCCACCGACTCGGGCGCGATGCTGCGGATCCTCTTCAGCCGGCTCGGGAAGCCCTACATCGGCTCGCCCCAGGCGTTCTCGTTCAACGTGGCCTCGATCTCCGGCGCCGGCGCGGTCACCTTCGAGCGCGGCGGGCGCACAACCAAAGAGAGACGAAGCTTCAGCATCCTCGGCGGCATGTGCCCGCGCTGCGAGGGCCGGGGGTCGGTCAACGACATCGATCTCACCCAGCTCTACGACGAGAGCAAGTCGCTGAGCGAGGGCGCGCTCACGATCCCCGGCTACAGCATGGACGGCTGGTTCGGGCGGATCTTCACCGGCTGCGGCTTCTTCGACCCGGACAAGCCGATCAAGAAGTTCACCAAGAAAGAGCTCGGAGACCTGCTCTACAAGGAGCCGACCAAGATCAAGGTCGACGCCATCAACCTGACCTACGAGGGCCTGGTCCCAAAGATCGAGAAGTCGATGTTGTCGAAGGACGTAGATGCGCTGCAGCCGCACATCCGGGCATTCGTGGAGCGGGCGGTCACTTTCACCACCTGTCCCGAGTGTGACGGTACCCGCCTCGGCAAGGAGGCTCGGTCGTCGAAGATCGACGGGACCAACATCGCCGATGCATGCGCGATGCAGATCAGCGACCTGGCCGACTGGGTCCGCGGGCTCGAGCAGCCGTCGGTGGCGCCGCTGCTGGAGGCGCTGGGCGAGACCCTCGACTCGTTCGTGGACATCGGGCTGGGATACCTCAGCCTCGACCGGCCGTCGGGCACGCTCTCGGGCGGCGAGGCGCAGCGCACCAAGATGATCCGCCACCTGGGGTCCTCGCTGACCGACGTCACCTACGTCTTCGACGAGCCGACTATCGGCCTGCACCCGCATGACATCGAGCGGATGAACGACCTGCTGCTGGCGCTGCGCGACAAGGGCAATACCGTGCTCGTGGTCGAGCACAAGCCCGAGGCGATTGCGATCGCCGACCACGTCGTAGACCTCGGCCCGAAGGCCGGAACAGAGGGCGGCGAGGTGGTGTTCGAGGGTACCGTCGAGGGTCTGCGGGGCAGCGACACCATCACGGGCCGCCACCTCGACGACCGGGCGGCCATCAAGGACGAGACCCGAGCCTCCTCGGAGTCCCTGGAGGTGCGCGGGGCCGCCACGAACAACCTGCGGGATGTCGACGTCGACATCCCCCTCGGCGTGCTCGTGGTCATCACCGGAGTGGCCGGCTCGGGCAAGAGCTCACTGATCCACGGCTCGATCTCGGGCCGCGACGGCGTGGTGACGGTCGACCAGGCCGCGATCCGCGGCTCGCGACGGAGCAACCCCGCGACATACACCGGGCTGCTCGACCCGATCCGAAAGGCGTTCGCGAAGGAGAACGGCGTGAAGCCGGCGCTGTTCAGCGCCAACTCGGAGGGCGCCTGCCCGAACTGCAACGGCGCGGGCGTCATCTATACCGACCTGGCGATGATGGCCGGCGTGGCCGCCCCCTGCGAGGTGTGCGAGGGGAAGCGCTTCCAGGCGGAGGTGCTGCAGTACAAGCTCGGCGGCAAGGACATCAGCGAGGTGCTCGCGATGGCGGTGGCCGAAGCCGAGGAGCTCTTCGGCGACGGCGAGTCCAAGGTTCCGGCGGCCCACAAGATCCTCGAACGGCTCGCCGACGTCGGGCTCGGCTACCTCACGATCGGCCAGCCGCTCACCACGCTGTCAGGCGGCGAGCGGCAACGGATCAAGCTGGCCACCCACATGGGCGAGAAAGGCGAGCTCTACGTCCTCGACGAGCCCACCAGCGGCCTGCACCTCGCCGACGTGGAGAACCTGCTCGGCCTGCTCGACCGGCTCGTCGACTCCGGCAAGTCGGTGATCGTGATCGAGCACCACCAGGCCGTGATGGCGCACGCCGACTGGATCATCGACCTCGGCCCCGGCGCCGGCCACGAAGGCGGTCGGCTCGTCTTCGAGGGGACGCCAGCGGATCTCGTAGCCGCGCGCTCCACCCTCACCGGCGAGCACCTCGCGGCCTACGTCGGGACCTGACCGAGGCCCTCGCGGCACCGTGACAGAGCACGCGTCACGGTTGAGTCCGCTCGAAGCGCAGCGCAGAATAATGCAGCGCGTCTCACCCTGCGCGCGCTGCAGAGCTTGGCTCCCGCACCCGGCTCCACCCGAGACGCGCGAGAGGCTTCTGGCGCGTGATTGCGTACACGGCTACCGCGATCAGGGTAAAGGCGAGGACGACGAAGATCGCCAGCTCGAGTCCCTGGAGAGCCCAATAGCGGCTTAGCGGCTGAAACACCTCGAGCTGGCGATATCCGTGCGCTTCGATGCAGCGGGCCACGACGCTCGGGTCCGAAGACGAGCAGGCATGCAGCACACTCCCGTCCGGCACTGGGTGCCCGCTGCGGTCAACGACGCTGCTGTCGAGCACCCAACCCTGCGATCCGCCGCTCGACGGTCCAAGACTGACGTCCCCGTTGCTGCCGACGAGCGGACTCAACGATCTGACCGGTGTCAGGAGATGACCGCGCGCCGACTGCACGAGCAGCCGCGCGGCGAGAAAGCCACCGATCGTTACCGCAATCGTCGGGACCGTGCGACGGATGAACGCACCGGCGGCCGTGCCGAGCGCGAGTGCAAAGAGCGCATAGCCGATCGGGACGAGGCCCTGCACATCGAAGACGTTCGGCTGGATGCGCGACTCGCCGCCGTGTGTGGCAATCGAGGCAAACGGTCCAAACCACCAGCTGAGCATCAGCGCGAACGCGGTCGCACCGAGGATCGCCGCCCCGCCGAAGGTAACGAGCTTGTACGTGAACCACCGGCGCCGGCTCACCGTTTGGCTCCAGGCGAGAACCTCCGTGCCCTGCTCGTACTCGCGCGCGAGCAGGGGTGCCCCCCAGAACATCCCGACGAGCAGCGGAGCCAGATTCAGGTAGGAGATGTCGCCGAGCAGGCTTCCGTACCGGTTGCTGAAGAGCCGGCTTAGCGAATCGCAACCTCGATGTTCTCGCAGGCAGGCGGTGAGTCCGATGCCGTTCATGTAGCCGGTCATCTGATGCTTGCTGAACAGCAGGAACAACCCTAGGACGGCGAGCACCGCAGAACCGCCGATGAGTTGCGCGCGGCCCTGGCGCCACGTGAGCCAGCTCATTGACTCACCGGGGCGAGCGCGAGCCGTTCAATGGCCGTCACCTCCGGCCGATCCATGTAGGCGAGCACGAGCTCCTCGAGAGTCGGCTCGCGCGAGGACCATGCCAGATCGAAGACCGGTCCGTGCGCACGGATCAGCAGCCGGGCCAGCCGTCCTGTGACCTCGCGTTGGACGATTGTGTGCTGGGCGGCTATTGCGGGAGCGCGATCGGCCGGCCCGCTCAACCATCGGTGCGCCGCGACGAGCTCCTCGGTGTGGCCAGAGAGCTGAACTCGCGAGGCAGAGAGCAGCACCAGGTAGTCGCATGAGCGGTCGAGATCCTCAAGCAGATGAGAGGAAAGCACCACTGTCACGTCTGTTTGGGCCACCTCCTGCATCAGACCCCCGAAGAACTGGCGCCGCGCGAGCGGGTCGAGGTTCGCGACCGGCTCATCGAGCAAGAGCAGCCGAGGGCGCTTGCCGAGCGCGAGCGCCAGAGCAACCTGCGCGCGTTGCCCGCCGGAGAGCTTGCCCGCCTTCTGTCGCGTATCGATTCCCAGGTCAGAGAGATGTCGGATCGCGCGCGCTCCCTCCCAGCGCGGATTCAGCTCCGCGCCGAATCGCAGCATCTCACCAACGGTAAAACTCGAATAGAGCGGCTTGTGCTGAGCGACAAAGCCAATCTCGGCGAGGCTCTCGGGGCGGTCCGACACGGCCCTGCCGCGTACCTCGATTTCCCCGGCGCTTGCAGGCAGCGCGCCCGCCGCAAGTCTGAGTAGCGTCGTCTTGCCGGCCCCGTTGGGTCCGACAAGGCCGGTCACTCCGCCAGTGGGTAGCGAAAGCGAGCAGTCGCGGAGTGCCCAGTGACCGCCGAAGCGCCGGCCGAGGCCGCGGGTCTCGACCGCGATCGAGCTCATGCGACCTTCTCCTCACGGGCGTCATTGACGGTCGAGCGAAACAACGCCTCGACGTCTTCGGCTTCAAGGCCGGCCTGCTCTGCACGCCGCAGCCACGAGACGAGCTCCCGGCGCAGCTGGCCGAACTCGGTAAAGCCTGGACCAGTCAACGACCGGGCGACGAACGTGCCTTGACCGGAGCGAACAGCAACCAGCCCGTCGCGCTCGAGCTTCCCGATACGCCTTGTGGACAGTGTTCGGGTTGATCGCGAGCTTCGCTACCACGGCCTTTGCGGTAGGGAGCTGATCGCCGGGAACCAGCAGACCCAGCCTCAGCGCGTGACGCACTTGGCGCACCAATTGCAAGTAGGTCGGAATCCCCGCATGAGGGTCGAGCTCGAACTCCATTAGTACCGCCATGCTACTAAGAACATAGTGGCATCGTTGCATGGTCGCGCCGCCAGGTCAAATGTGCTGTCTCGATGCCGCGCCCGCACCACACTTTCGGGAGGCCCGACTCGCTCGATCGCACGTCGCTCGTCGCCCGCGGGCGAACGGTCCGTGGGGGTCGAGCGCGGGAGTGGGAGTGCAGGTGCGACTTGCGCCACCCTCTCGGTCCCGCCGGTAGCGTCTGCAGCCTGCCGTCGAGTCCACCGTCTCAACGCGGAGGCTCCGGGCCGCCGCGGCTGCTGCGGTCCGCAAGCTGGCGCCCTACTGAGTGACGGTCAGTTGAACGACCGGCGTCCCCGCCCCGCCGAGCAGATCGGTGCCGTTCCACTGCGCGACAAAGCCGGTCGTTGCGCTGATGCCAGACACAGTTAGTGCGAATACGCCTTTGGCGTTCACCGTTGCCGTCTGGTGGTGCCAGAAGAAGTGGTGATGAACGAGATTCGAGACCGTGACCTCGGCGCCAGCCGCAGCTGGACGCAGATGGCCGATGAGCTTGACGGTTCCGCCTTTCCGTCTCAGCTTCGAAGCGCTTAGTCGGTGAGCACCGACGATGCCCAGCGTGAGCGTGGAGCTGTTCGAGCTACGACCGCCATGGGCTGTCCTGAAGATCGCGTCGTAACTCTCCCCAACCACATAGTCCACGGCGCCCCCGGCCCTCACTTGGCTGAGCACTCCCGGCAGCTGTTGGGGGACCCACGAGCGACCGCCGTCTTCGGTTCTCAGCAGCGAGGGTTCGTAGTAACCGCTTTGTTCCTCGTTGACTAGGATGTCGCCGAGGCGAGGGCTGCTAAACGAGAGATTCACGGGCGGAAAGATGGTTTCGGTGCTCGAACCGAGTGAGAGGATCTGTTTCCACGTGCGCCCGCGGTTGCGTGTGAAGAACAGGCGGCCTGCGGAGGTCTCATACCCGGTGGTCGAGTTCACGAACGAGATAGCCGCGGGACCTTCTCTGGGCACCGGTGAACGCAGGCGCGTCCAGTGTAGGCCGCCATCGGTGGACTCGAGCAAGCTGTCGGTGTATACGCCTTGGGGAGGGGCCAGAGGGTCGCCGAACGCGAAGATCGCGCCTCCGGCCAGTTCAGCGCCGTTCGAGATATCGAATGCTGACAGCTTCGCTCTGTTGGGCCGACCGCGATGGTCGATCACGACCGTGGGGTCGAAGCTCTCGAAGCTCGCTCCGCCATCGGTCGAGCGTGTCACGCCCCCGCCTCGGATCACCACAACCGTGTTGATGTTGGGCGCCAACAGGGCGCTCGGCGCAGCTCCGACGGAGGGCAGGATCGACCATGTACGACCCGCCGTGGTGGTCTTGAAGAGGGTGCCGTCCTTGTTCACCGCATAGCCAACCTGGATCGTTGGAAACGCAAAGTCCACGATTTCGCTGGAAGTGGGTACGCGCAGCACGCTCCAGCTGAGTCCGCCATCGGTCGTCGCGGCGATTTCGGGAGCTTCGAGTGCCATGTACGCATCGAGTGGAGACTGTCCGAGCCTCATGCGCCGGTTGTTGGGCACGCCCTCGAGAAGGTTGTACACCTGCTGGTGAAAGCTCGCCCCGGCATCGTCAGAGATGAAGGTTGCGCCCTCCTTGCCGACGGCAACGGCGGTCGATGGGGTCGGGAACGCGACCGACGTGACAGGCAGCAGGGCCGGGCCGAGCAGGTTCGCTTCTTCGGAAGGAGTTACGAGGGAGCCCGTCATTCCGCCATCGCTCGTGCGCACGAGCAGAGAAGCGTTCAGTGAATCGATCGAGATCAGGCAGTGCAGCGCATCGCCACACGCGATGCGTCCGAAGGAGAGCAGCGGCGTCCCTGCAGGCAGTGTCAACGGTTGCGCCTGCCAGGTGGCGCCTGCATCGGTGCTCCGCAGCAGCATGCCGTTGGCGCTAACCGCGTACGCGGTGGTCGGGGTGACGAACGCGACGTCTGAGAGGCTGCTCGGCGAGGAGTAGACTGTTTTCCACACATTTGCGCCGTCGACCGTGCGTCTGATTTCCCCTCCGTTCTCGCCGCTCGTCAAAGCCAGGCCGGTCGTGGGAGAGAGGAATGTAATCTTGCCGACATGGCCGGAAGCACCTCGGGCGCTCTGCCGCGGTTCGAAAGTCCTGCCAGCGTCATTGGTGAGCAGGACCTCGCCGTCGCTGAGCTCGATGAACCCACTGCTGCGGGTGAGGAAGGAGAACGAGGCGACCTGGCTGGCGCATTTCTTTTCCGATTCGGTCACCGCGAGGCGCTCGAAGCTCGCTCCCCCGTTCATCGACTCACGCAACGTGCAGCCCCCGCCCACCACGACCGTATTCGCGTCGAGCGCCTGTACCTGCGAGAGCGTGTTCTGCGTTTCGCTGGGGAGCTCCACCCACGTGCGTCCGCCGTCGTCGGAGCGCAACACGGTGCCTTCCTGACCCACCGCAAAACCGCGAGCCCCGGCAAACGCTACGTCGTTCAATTCTTCCCCCTGTGGCGCCGGGTTGCTCCATGACCAAGCCGCCCGCCTTGATCGGAAGCCCAGCACCCAGCGCAGCCGACCCGTCAAGCAGGAGCGCGCACATCGCTCCGAGCATCACCCCTCGCCTCGCTTCCACGATCCCCTGAACAATGCGGCCTGCTCGGAGTTGCGGCGCAAGGGCTTGGCCGAGAGGCGGTTGGTGTCGGACTTGTCATGTTGTCCAGGGTTCGCTACTCCCGGCGTCCAACGCGCGTATGCCCGCGAGCGAGATGCCGCGCACAGCGTCGGCCAGTTCGCGGTCATGGACGACTGTGCGCGGGCACCACTCCCACCGACGACGCTAGGGCCGCTCGTTGGCCTAGACGCAGGAGCGAATGCCGCCCCGCGAGGCGCAGCGTTTACGAGGGTTTCGCCCGTGTTGGCTCGCCTTCGCGGTTCTCTAATCAATCGGGGCGAACGGTTTAGGGTCGGCTTTCCTATGCGGTTTTCGGGCCGCCTGCGGTCCCATTTGCGGTCCTCATACCGCGCCCGTACCGGCCGTCTCGCCGGTGGAGACCCGCCGTATGCCATCGTCAACGACCGTATGGCGAACTATCCGCATCAGGCGCCCCAAGGTCGCGGGAGCCTGATCCTGGAGAGCGCATGGAGTAGGCGCAAGCCGCTGCGAGCCAACGGCTCGTAGCCTTGCGGATAGGCTGGATCACCTGCGATCATGGCGACATGGCATCTGAACCCCACGTGACTCTGTCAGGGGACATCGTCGGCGAGTACATCGTCAAGGACAGGCGGCCCAACGGCGAGCTGACCCTAGTGCCCGACACCTATCCGGCGGTCATGCCCGAGTACGACGGACGTCCCGCGACGGCGGAGGAGTTTGCCGCCTTCGAGGCCGAGTACGGCCCGTTCCTGCCGGCTGACGGCGAGGGGTAGATGCCCAGGGCATCCCGTCCCGGCGCGCACTTCCGCGTCGAGTTCGACGACGCCACGTTCGCCGAGGATCTCGAGCACACCTCGTCGGACACCGGACGGGCGCTCGCCCAGAGAGAACGCGACAAGCTCACCGACGAGGGGCTACCGCCCGACCAGCTCAAGCGCTGCGACACCGAGGCCCGAGACGGCACCAGCCTGCCCGGCTGCGTCAAGATCTACATCCCCGAACCAGACGGAACGTGGGGAATGGTCTTCCAACTGCGCATCGCCAGCGACCGGCGGCCCTTCCTCGCCTGCCTCGCCTTCGGCACGCGTCACCCACCAGCCCCGGAGCGCTCAGCGTCTATCAGATCGCTCATCAACGAATACACGGCCAACCACCACGACGCTGACCGCTGCTTTCGTGCGGACTAGACACGCTCTATGTCGGGCGCCCCACCTGCACGTCGTCGCGTAAAGCGCGATGCCCGCGCCCTGCCTACCCGCCGCCCTGCGCGTAGCTCACGGCGGCGGGCCTATCGGCGCACCCCTTCAACTCAACGATATGCCCGTCGCGGATCGTCACGACCATGTAAGCGATCCCCTCGTCCACCGGACGGTCAAGCTGCTCCGGCTGCTCGGGGCGGAACGCCACGATCACGCGCGGGCCGTCTTGGACGGTCTCCTCGATTCGCCCTCGCAAGTGGCCAGCGAGGTTGCGGCTCATCACCTCGATGATTGCCTTGCGGCCATCGCAGAGCTGTCCGTCCTCCACGCCTACCACTGTGCATCGGGCGCCAGCACTTCGCCCAAGACCTCGGGGCCACCCTCGAGCAAGGCATCCCACGCCCGGCGCACCAACTCGATCTCGGGACTCTCGCCCATAACCCTAATTCTCTCGCGTCCACGCGCCGACGGCTGCGGTCCTTTTGCGGCGAACTACCCACATCAGGCGCCCCAAGGTCGCGGGAGCCCCATCCTGATAGACACCATCCACATGGCCGGCACGCCCAGCGGCGCTCAGCCGTCGTCCTTGTCGTCCGCGTCGTTGCTCCCGCGGACGAGCCGGCGCACTTCAGCCGAGGGATGAGTCGCAAGTAGAGCGCGCACCTCGGCCAAGGCTGTGGCGTCCGTCGTTTCGGCAAATACCTGGGCCACGGCGATCCCAGTCGCCCGACCGCGGTCGGCGATCACTCGCCGCAATGTCGATATGACCCGCGGGTCGTTGACGTCGTCCGTCGCCGCGCGCGCAAGTCCGTAGGCGGCGTCCGCGCGCACAAGTGGGGACCGGTCCATTGCCAGGATGCTCAAGGAAGCAACATCTCCGACATCGCGGGCCAGGTGGGCGGCCCACCGGCGATGAGGGATCTCGCCCCCGGCGAGGCGGCAGATCTCGCTGGACCCCTCGTCAGCGTCCTCCTCCAATACGACGCTCGCGTAGGCGACCTCGCCGGTCAGGTCGGCGTCGCCGCCAAACCAGCGCTCGGATGGCAGCGCCTGACCCGCCGTGCGGATGGCGGCGGCAAGGGTGGTGCGACGGGAGTCCTCAAGGCGTTCGCGGCCGCTTGCCACCCGGGCAATGGCACCCTGCTTGTACCAGGCTGGCATTTTTGGGTCGGCGATGACTCGCTGCACGACATCCCACGCAGCGTCGGTGGGGTGGGCGAGAGTAAGAGCAACAAGACCGTCCAGGGTCGGGCGCTGCCACGACCGAGACTGCCGTCACGCTCCGCAGCACAGTCCTTATCCACCCGGGCCACGCAGATCAAGCCGACCTCGTCGACGACATCGGGGGAAAGTGCGGCTAGGTCGTCGATGTAATTCAATGCCCAGATCTGGCCGGCGCGGATGAGATCTAGCAGCGTGTTTTGGGCAGCCGAGTCGAACGCCTGACCCACGAAAGCAATCGCAGCGATTAGCTCCTCCTCGTGGATGCTGGAGGACAGCGCCGCGAGTCGAGCGGTCTGCTCGGCGGTCCAGGCCCAACGCGGGACTGCGGTGAGCACCCCAGCCCAGTAGCGCGCCGCCAGCACCTCGAAGCCTGCACCGAAGCGCTCGATTGCCCTGACTGTGCGCTCGGCGCCCTCGCGGGGAATGGCCTGAAAAATGCCCGTCAGCTGCTCGGCGATCCATTGCTGCGGGTCGTAAGCCGTACGGTACGTCAGCGCCCGGAGCCGTGTCGGGTCTTCCATAGCGGCCTCCAACCAATCGGCGGCCGCTGTCGCTGCAGCCTCGTCCAAGACGTCGGCAGCGACTCGGAGCATGGCCAGATCGGCGTCGATGGAGCTGGAGGTCGAGCGGGTGAGATCTATGCCGCGGGTCGCCGCAGCCACCGCGTCGGCCGGACCGTTGGTGACAACCCACCACGTCGCTCGGCCAGCGGCGCGGTCGGCGCCCGCGCGTCGGAGGACGCCGAGATGGTCAGCCCACGCGTCGGCATCCGCGGTCTGCGGATCGATGAACTCTTGTCGGGCGAGCAACCCGGAGAAATGACGCCACTGGCCGTGGGAACCCCACACCCCGGCCTGAGCTAAAGCGCCCTGCGACAGCCAAAACTCCCGAGGAAAAACGCGCAGCCCTAGAGCGCGCCACGGAGGGACTCCGGGTCAAGGTTCGCGTCACGCCCGATATGTACGGCCGTGGGTAGGCTATGGCCCCTACAGAAGGACGCCTGACCGCCACGCGCGGCGTCTTCGCCATCGAGGAGCCAGAGCTTCTCCTGCACGATCCGATCGCGCTCGACACCAGCTTCGTAGTCGAGGCGCTGATAGCCACGCAGCCCCTCCACGCAGTATGTCGCGCGCTTCTGCACCGGATCGACGAGAGCGGCGTCTCGATCACGACCAGCGACCTTCTCCCCGCCGAGTTGGCTGAGGCCGTATTCGCAATCGCGCTCAAGGAACGGTGGGGGAACCGCTGGCGAGGACACCGAACCGACGGACGCGCCCGCCGACGCGCCGCGCGTCTGTTGAACGACACCATCGCCCGCTATGAGACCTTGCTCTTGTCGATCGACCACTTCCCCGTGCCCCTCGGCGACACCGCGAGCAGCGCAAGGAGCCTCATGACCGGCTACGGACTCGCCTCCTACGACGCGATCCATGCGGCGAGCGCCGTAGCTGCCGGCGCCGAAGCGATCATGACGCTGGACACCGGATTCGCGCTCTTGCCTGCCTCGCTGCTGACGATCTACACCGACCGCTCACGGCTCGCCTCCTGTCGCGCCAAACGGCCCCGTTAGATCGGCAGCCGGAGCAGACCAGCACCCACGAGGCACTAAGCAACCCGCAGATTCAACCCTTCCACCTGATTGCCCTGCGGCGTTCGTTCTGTATACCATCTGGATTCCGACCCACGGATCATTCGTGGGCTCAGATCATCTACTATGCGCGCCGATGTTGAGCGGCTCGGATAACTGAGGATTATCAGCGCACCCGGCTGGGCTGACGGCTCGATATGTACACACTCAGGCGCTTTCATGGGTCGCGCTTTGCGCGTATCAACGCGATCATTGACAGTCTGGGCGGGCATATCACGTCCTACGTGAACATCGCGGGAAACGCAACCCTACCTTTGCCCGAGGTCTGCGAGGCTCAGGGATGGCCAGCTACCGCTTGCCGCGCCGAGGGACACCGCGATGCACGGCTCAGCGCTGCCACCGATCCCATCGACGCAGCCGAAGAACTCGTCGAGGATCGCACGCGCGAACTATTTCACCTTGACGACTCGTACGAGATCACTGCACAGCCGCACTCTGCGACGCAGGCGAACCAAATCGTATTTCGAGCGATGCTCGGTCCTGGTGCATCCGTAGCTGCGCTCTCGCCAACCGACGGCGGACACATCTCGCATAGTCTCGGCTTGCTTTCATCAACAGACTTCACCCCGTTTCCGCTAGCGCAGCACGGGATCGATTACGATGCGCTCGTCGCGCGTCTTCGCGACCGCCCGCCCACTTTGCTGACCGCCGGGGCGACCAGCTATCCATTGGGGGTCGACTGGGCCCGCCTCCGCGATATAGCGGATCGGTTCGGTGCTCACCTGCACGCCGATCTCGCACACGCCGCGCCGTTTGTCGCTGCCGGCCTTCATCCCCCTGCCTTTCCATTCGTCGATTCCGCAACGCTGGACGTGAACAAGAACCTTCATGGGCCGAAAGGCGGGATTCTTGTCTACCGTGCCAGCAATCGGGACAGGATCCGCCGGGCGACCTTTCCACTCGTTCAGACATCGCCGAACACGAGCGGAGTACTGAGCAAGGCCGCCTGTCTCAGCTACTGGACACCCGAGCAGGTATCCGCTCACGCGCATTCTATGGTGCGGCTCGCGCGTGTCCTCTCATCTCGTCTCGCCATGACACTCGGCGACCCAGTGTTTGGCGCCACCGAGTCGCATCTGCTCTTGTTCGATGTCTCGGCTGTGTCCGGTGACGGGCGGATGGCCGAGGAAGCGCTCGAGCGGGCACGCATCCTTGTAAACCGTAACCAAGTGCCTGGCGATACGCGATCGCCCTGGGCGCCTTCCGGCATCAGACTCGGCACCGCCGCAGTTGCGTTTCTTGGGTACGCGGATGACGACGTGCGAGCCTTGGGGGACGTAGTGTGTGCCGTCTTGGAGGGCTCAGGCACAGATGACGACACGGTCACACGCCTCCTGGAGACTTATCACCGTCCCCTAGTTAGTATCGCCAATGAAGCGAACCAGCTAGCTCCCATCTCGTACCCGATGCGTTCACGAGAAAGTTCTTGAGTACCCAGCCTGATTGTAGACGGTCGAGACTCGCGGAGCCACCGCGGGCGGCAGTGAGATTTGACTCCAGAAATGCGTGTAGGTACGGCATTTGCAGGCCCCGGATACGCTCGGCGCAGGCGGTGAGCATCGACTCGCAGGCCGCGCGGTCAATCATCCCCGCTGCGCATTCGAGCACCGCGCGATTAGCCGCGATCTTTACTTGGTCGAAGAGGAGCGCATAGGGAACTCGGCGAGCCGCCGTATCGAGAAGTTCGAGAGCCGCCGGATAGTCCCCTAGCACAGCCGATCGTACGGCTAGATTGATCTGAGCCTGATAGATCTCGCGCGAGTTGACGTAGCGCATGTGATCGGTCGCCCGCTCCAGACATCGAAGCGCGTCTCCGTACCTTCCGTCGTGAAGATAGACCACCCCACGGTTGTTTTCGACAGTCCCCAAGCGAAAGGCGCTTTGCTCATGCTCAAAATATGCGTACGCCTGATCCAGATGTTCGAGGGCAGTAGTTGAATCGTAGAGCTCGATGGTGTTCCGACGTAGCACAGACTGAAGCTCGCTTGGTACCGCGGAAAGGTGTCGATCAGCGATTTCGCGCGCCTCGTCGTTTCGACTAAGCGCCATAAGCGCGTTAATTCGATATACGGCGCCCCACCCCGTCTCACCGATCTCCTCCGAAAGTGCGAGTGCCTCCTCGTAGCGGTAGGCTTGCGTCAAGTACTTCAGTCGGTAAATGCGGCGCCCCGCGGCGCCGGGCACATTGTGTGCATCGAGTACGCCAACGATGTGTAGGCCCTGCTCGAATGCTGAGCTCTTTTGCATCGCATCAAGTAGATCATTGAGCACATGTTCCGGCAGTAGTGGCAACACCTCTTGAAGCTCTTCGGCGATGGCCACGAGGTAGGTGAATTGATCCTGACGATGCTGCGATTGAATCAATCGCGCTATGTAGCGAATATTGCGCGCAAGCTCACGCGCCGTCTGCAAGCCGACGAGGCAGTGCAGCAAGTAGGTCTCGCTCTCGCCAGCCGTCGCGGCGTCTAGCGCGGCTTCAAGCTCGGCGATCAGCGACTGACGTACCTCCTCTTGGAGATCATCATCGGCGAGGTCGCGGATCGCCATGACGATCCGCTCGTGCCCAGGCCGGAGCCGATCTCCACTGTCACTGTTGAGGCGCAAGTAGTCGCGCGCCACCAGCTCATCAACGATATCGTCGAGCCGCGCTTGATCATATGCTGAGGCGAGCCGGCTTACGGTCCCCCTAGCGATCGCCTGCTTTACGCCTCCGTCGAGCAGTGCTGCGATAACCAGGAACTGGCGGTGAATGAGGGGAAGGCGATCAATTGTCGCGAGCAACCCCTCGATAGCGCCAGCGCGTGCTCCGCGACCTAGCTCAAGCAGATACTGTCGTAGGCAGTACTCGACGTCCTTAGCTAGTCCGCCGGTCTTGGTAAAGATGTCGTCGGCGAGGGATTTGGTTGCGCTATTGGGCGTACCGACGGCGCGGGCTACCATCTGTTCGGTCTCGTCTCTCGTCAGCCGTCCGAGGGTGAGGTCTACAAGCGCGTCTGCGAAGCATCGCGGCGGGGGGTCGAGTTCGCTGACGCCGTCTGTCGTGCGGTCGACGACTATGAAGCGAGCGTTCTTACCAGTCCGCTGAAGAACCGATTCCAGCGTGAGTCGGTCCTCGAGGTTCAGGAACTGGACGTTGTCGACTGCGAGGTACACGGCGTGGCGTCGCGCGACCCAGCAAAGATATGACACAAGCTCGTCGTCCGCCGGAGGCGGATTGCCATTCTTTCCGCTTCCTAGTACGCCACTGACGGCGGGGCCGACCCCTACCGACGTAGCGATGGCTTGGGTGAGGAATCGCAAGAATCCGCGCCCAAAGCCACGCTTCCTCGTCTGACGACGGAAGGACTCAAGGGACAGCGGCTCCGGGATACTGATGCGCGAGCTGCCAGCCATTTGCCCCGGCACCAGCGCGAGCTTGAGCAGTGCCGCGATGGTTCTGGTGCTTTGGTACTCGTCGTTTGCGACATCGACGTAAAGGAACAAGGCGTCTGGGTGACGCTTGTTGATTCTGAGCATTAGCTCGCGGGCGAAATACGTCTTGCCAGTGCCCGAGTCGCCGCGGACGACCAGAGTTCTGCCCGTTGCGTCGTCCTCTGGTGCGAGGAGGTGCTCCAGGGCGACTTGCATCTCGTCGGCTCGGCCCACGAATCCGACCGCGAGCGCTCTTGTACTCAGATCCAGCGCCCCGGCCCTCGGTGCGTTGAATGACGTGTCTTCCCCCTCCATCGCAGCAGCGATAATCCTCAGTTATCGTTGCCGAAATGACCTAAGGCTCTTCTAGCTGCGGCTAGCGAGCACAATCGGGCAATACCGCGCAACCGGCTCTACGTGGAGTTAAGACGTGACGGCGCGGACTACGACTCACTCGGCGGGATATCGAGCGCGAGATCGCGTCGCACGATCGCCTCTGCCGACAGCACGCGAACATTACTAGCCATCGCGAGACTAAGAGCGATTGCTAGGTAAGTCAGCACTCGCGGAGGCAGCCGCACCTGATAACCCGCAGCCAAGATGACGCCCGCACCGATGGGTGGGACTCCGGAAAAGACGTGACTAGTGCGCGGTTTCATCCCACGCCTTGCGGAACGTGATGCGGCGGCCGCGATATATAGGCCCGGTACCAGCCTGGACCAGCATGTCTGACCGGTTGGGCCGTTGTGGGCGAGGAGAATGGCTGGCGCGACGCCTCCGGAAACGAAGTCCGCAGCGCTGTCGGCTGCGGCTCCGAGCTCCGTTGCGCACCCCAACCGTCGCGCCAAGGACCCGTCGAGCGCGTCAAACAGTGCACCAAGCAGAATCAGTGCCGCCCTTCGTCTCGGTGGCGCTTCTTCGGGCTGAAGGAGTGATGCGACTCCACACGCGAGATTGCAGGCTGTGAGTACGTTCGCAGGCGTGAAGGGAGCACCGCTGCGATCCCTGCTGGGCGAAGAGTTGACGTCAGATCGGGAGCGGCGCCGTCCCGAGCCGCGGCCGGCAGACCAAGTCGGGGAAATTTCATTGGAGCCGAAGAGTATCAGTAGGCGGAGGCACGGGCCACACGGTCGGCGGCGTGATGACCTTCAGCGATGCAGGATCGCTCCCACGTGGTCAGCGTTAACGATGACGCGCCGCAACGCGCTGTCCGACACGTGTGTGTATAGCTCGGTGGTCGCGAGGCTTGCGTGGCCCAGAAGGCGCTGGATGTACCTGATGTCGACGCCAGCCTCGATGAGCCGCGTCGCCGCAGTGTGACGAAGCATATGAGGTGTTACTGACGCCGTCAGGCCAGCTGCATCCGCGGCCTTTGCCAATCGTGATCGCATCGCCTGAGTTGTCATCGGTTGGTATGCCGAGTTGAACAGCAATTGGGCGTGTGAAATTGATAGTTCGCCGCGGACCCGAAGGTAGACGGCGGTAAACCGCGTCAGCCAAGCGTCGGGCAGAAATACGTGACGCTCGCGACGCCCCTTGCCGAGGATGCGGATGCTGCTTCCGTCCAGGTCGACGTCAGCGCACCGTATCCCTACCGTCTCGTGGACCCGTATTCCGGTCGCCAGCATGAGGGCCGCGCCGAGGAGTGTCGTGCTTTGATGCGGACGCGCCTGAAGGGCTTGTGGTCGTGCGTCGCCGACGATATGTGCCGCTGTGCGGAGATGACGAAACAAGGCGGCAAGTTCTTGATCAGCTACGACCCGGGGCAAAGTTCGTCGTCGGCCTGTCGGGAGCGTCAAACCTGCAAGCGGATCCTCAGGGATCATCTGGCTTGCAAGCATCCAGCGGCAGAAGCCGCGAACCGCGGCGACTCGCCTCCGGACGGATGGCGGTGAGAGGCCGGCATCTTGAAGTGCCTCGACGAACGCGACGACGCAGTCGCGGTCGATGCCACTGACCTGTGCGCGGCGTCCCACGTGCCGCTCGAAGGCCGCTACGTCCCCTTGGTAGGCGCGGATCGTGTGAGGCGACAAATCGCGCGTGACACGCAGCCACCGCATGTACTGGTGCTGCGCCTCGCGGATATGCACCAGGATCTCCTTGCTCAATCGTGACGACGACGACAGCACGGGAGTTCAGCGGCGAGACTGAACGCCCGGCTTGCGGACTGATGTGGCCACCAAGGAGTCGGCAACGTCGGCTAGGTACTTGAGGCTCGCGATGTCTTCCCCGCTCAAGGGTCTGTCGCGCCACCACAGGTTCGCTTCCAAGGCGTGGGAAGCACCAGGCCTCGAGGCTGCGGGCGCGCAAGTCCTGGGCAACAGTGCGCCGGCCGGACCGTGCCGCTCTGGATCAAGCTTTGGGGGGTGGGGAACTGGCAGTTCCACTCGACTTATCTGTAGGCCGCAGTTGCAGCGGTCTATTGGCAACAGAAGGTCGCTGGCACTCGGCGGCCTCGGCGCGGATTGGAGGAGTTGTGCGGCACGGACGCGGCATAGAAGTGGAGCCCTCGCACGTACAGGTCGATCAAGCCGCGATCCTCGCATGGCTGCAGGAGCAAAGCCGCGCAACGACGCTGCGAGAGAATAACCGAGCACACCGCGCGACGGAAGACAGACGGCCTCGTAGAACAAGGCAAGCTGACCGTCGAACCTGCCAACAGGATCCAACGGGTCAGCGCGGCAACCCCACGCCGCTACAAGACCCTCGGCTAAGGGGCCTACTCCCCTACTCCCCCTCGGTTATGGCTGAGCCTTACAAGCACGGAGCCTGCGAGCCTCCAGGGCTCAATCCTTGCGGTCGTGATCGAGCAGAGGACCGCTGCGGTCCTTTTGCGGTCATCCAGACCGCCGAACAGCCGCGAACACGAGCGAACACCCTCCCGCGAGACTCAGCATTTGCGGGGATTTTCGCCCCTGTTCGCTGCTGTTCGCGGTTCTCTAAGTAATCGGGGCGCCGAGATTCGAACTCGGGACCTCACCGACCCGAACGGTGCGCGCTACCAGGCTGCGCCACGCCCCGATGTACGACACGAAGTATCACACACGGCGTGGGCGCCGTGTCCCTGCGCGCGAACCTCTGCGCTGTGTCCTGCGCGGGCGTGGGCGCTATGTTCGCCACATGCCTGCTGCGATCAGCGACGTGCTGGCCGAGGCCGAGCGCCTGCTCGAGCCGGGGGTGTTCGAGGACTACTGCTTCAACGGGCTGCAGGTGCCGGGCGAGGAGCTGGTGGCTACGCTCGCGACGGGCGTATCGGCGCATGCGGAGCTGTTCGAGCTTGCTGCAGCTGCGGGCGCTGAGCTGTTGGTGGTCCATCACGGGATGTTCTGGGGCTCGGGGGTGACTGCGATCGACGCGCTGCTGGCGGCGCGCCTGCGCGTCCTGTTCGGCGCACGCATTGCGCTCGCCGCATACCACCTGCCGCTCGATGCCCATCCCGAGATCGGCAACAACGCGCTGCTCGCCCGCGCGCTCGGGGCCGAGCAGCTCGAGCCGTTCGCGCTTCACCGCGGCAGGCCGATCGGCTTTCTGGGCGGCTTTCCCGGTGACGGCCTGTCCGCCGCGGAGCTGTTCGCGCAGGTGCAGTCGCTGACCGCGCGGGAGCCGCTCGTGTTCGACTTCGGGCCCGCTCGGGTGCGCCGGCTGGCGGTCGTGTCGGGTGCCGGCGCGGACTATCTCGAGGAGGCCGCAGCGGCGGGCGCGCAGGCGTTGCTCACCGGCGAAGTGCCCGAGCGCGCGATGGCCCTGGCGCGCGAGCTGGGTGTGCACCTGATCGCTGCGGGGCACTACGCAACGGAGACCTTTGGTGTCAAGCGTCTCGGCGAGCATCTGGCCGAGCGCTTCGGCCTGCGTCATGTGTTCATCGACGTGCCCAACCCGGTCTGATCCCAGCCTCGCCACAAGGCCCCTCAGGGTCTAACATCTGAGGTCAATTCGGTGTTCTCGAGGAGGGAGTTCTGATGGAGGCCACGGCCACGGCGTCAACCACCGGTGCGCGCACGATCGCTGACCTGATCCCGCACGCAGCCGCTGAGCATGCCGATTCGGTCGCTGTGCGCTACAAGCGCGACGGCGCCTGGCACGATGTCTCCTACGGCGCGCTCGCAGGGATCGTCCAGGAGATCGGCCTCGGGCTGATCGACCTCGGGCTGCAGGCCGGCGAGCGCATCTGCATCCTCGCCAACACCCGCCCCGAGTGGTCCTACGCCGACATGGGCGCCAGCTCGACCGGGGCGGTGGTGGTTCCGATCTATCAAACCAACTCGCCCGAGGAGTGCCTGTGGGTGATCTCCGACTCGGACGCCTGCGCGATCGTGTGCGAGAACGAGGAGCAGCTGGCCAAGGTCGCAGCCATCCGCGACCAGGTGCCGAACCTGCGCACGATCATCGTGATGGACCCTCCCGCGGGCGAGCCCGCGGGCAACGGCGCCTCGACCATTTCCCGCCAGCTAGACGCGATCACGCTCGACGAGGTTCGCGAGCGCGGGCGCTCGCGCTCGGCCGAGGAGCTCGAGGCGCGCCGCGCTGCGGTGCGGCCCGAGGACCCGTTCACGTTCATCTACACCTCGGGCACCACCGGCCCGCCCAAGGGCTGCGTGCTCACCCACGGCAACTACCGCGCGATCGTCGACATGGTCAGCGACGCCGGTGAGATCAGCCAGGACGAGATCATCTACCTGTATCTCCCGCTCGCGCACTCCTTCGCGCTGCTGATCCAGCTGGCGGTGTTCGACCTCGGCGGAACGCTCGCCTACTTCGGCGGCGACACCAAGCAGATCGTGCCCGAGCTGATGGAGGTCAAACCCACCTACCTGCCGTCCGTGCCGCGCGTGTTCGAGAAGATCTACACGCTCGCCCACGGCGCGATCGAGGCCAAGCCGCCGGAGGAGCGCGAGCGCGCCGAGCAGGCGATCGCGCTCGGGGTGAAGGTGCGCGACATGATCAACCGCGGCGAACAGGTCCCCGCACAGCTGCAGGCGCCGTTCGACGAAGCCGACGAGCAGCTGTTCAAGAACGTGCGCGCGATCTTTGGTGGGGACGTGCGCCGGGCGACCAGCGGCGCAGCCCCGATCGCGCGTGAGATCCTCGAGTTCTTCTGGGCGTGCGGCGTGCCCGTGCTCGAGGGCTACGGCATGACCGAGACGGCCACCGCAGCGACCGTCTCGACGGTCGAGAACCACCGCTTCGGCACCGTCGGGCGCGCGCTTCCGGGCGTCGAGCTGAAGATCGCAGACGACGGCGAGATCCTGATCAAAGGGCCCAACATCTTCGACGGCTACCACAACCAAGCGCCCACCAGCTTCGGCGCTGTCGAACAGGGTTGGCTGCACACCGGCGACCTCGGCTCGATCGACGAGGACGGCTACCTGTCGATCACAGGGCGCAAGAAGGACATCATCATCACCGCCGGCGGCAAGAACCTCACGCCGGCCAACGTCGAGAACGACCTCAAGCAGTGCCGCTGGATCTCCCAGGCGGTGATGCACGGCGACCAGCGCCCCTACCCGGTGGTGCTGATCACGCTCGACGAGGAGGAGATCCCCGCATATGCGCGCGAGCACGAGTTGCCCGAGGACATCGCCTCGCTGTCGGCAGACCCTGCGATCCACGAGCTGATCCAGCAGGAGATCGACCGCGTCAACGCCAAATATGCGCAGGTCGAGCAGGTCAAGAAGTTCGCCATCCTCGACCACGACCTGTCCCAGCCCACCGGCGAGCTGACCCCCACGCTGAAGGTCAAGCGCAACGTGGTCAACGAGAAATACGCAGATGTATTCGACTCGCTCTACGCCGGCTGACCTGCTGGCGGCGCGCCAGCTGCGAACATAGAGCGATGCGCAGCGATCCTTCCGACAACGGTGGCCTGTTCGTAGGGCGCCGTCCGGGCACTGCGCCGGTGCGCTTCCGCAAGCTGCCCGAGCGCGCCGGCGATCTGCGCCGGCGCGTCGACGGCTCGTTCGCCGGCATGCTCCTCGCGGCGATCACCTTCATCAGCCTGCTGTGCTGGGGTCCGATTCCAGTTGCGTGCCTGTGGCTGGGCTCGGAGGCCGACTACCTCTCCGGCAGCGTCGGCCTGGGCATCCTGGTGGCGTTCGCCGGCCTGTTCGTGCTGCTGTTCGGCGCCCTGTCGCTGCTGCGCCGGCTCGACAACACCTGGATCCTCGTGCGCCGTGCCGCCGGCCACGACCAGCGCACTGGCGTGCTGGGACGGATCTTCGCCGTCACAGCGGCCGTCTGCGGAATTATCTTCGCAATCTGGTTCATCGTCATCCACGGGCCCGGCTCGAGCACCTTCTCGGGCAGCGGGGGCGTGTGAGCGAAAGCTCCCGCTCGGCGCCGTCGGTGCCTGGTTTACCGCTGGGCGGCGCTGCTAGAACTAGGCCGTAGACCGTGGGCCTTCTCGACTACTACCGCCAATTCGAAGGGATGTCCGAGGAGGAGGTGAACGAGGGCCTGCGCGAGAACGCAGCGGAGCGCAAGCGCAAGGCGCTGACGCGTGTGGAGACGCTCGATCTCTCCCACACCACCTGGCCCGAGCTGCCCCATCCGCGGATTGTCAACGCGATCACCTTCGTGGCCCGCCGTGGCCTTTACCGCTATCCCCACCTGACCAGCTCCGAGCTGCGCGGCGTGCTCGCCGAGCGCCACCACGTGGACCCCGGCAGGCTGATCCTCGGCAACGGCTCAGCCGAGCTGTTGAGCGCAGCGACCCGTGCGCTGATCGAGCCGGGCCAGCAGCTGCTCACGCCGTGGCCCTCCTATCCGCTGTATCCGATCATGGCCCGTCGCGCCCACGGCCTGGCGGTGCGCGTCGGCGCCGGAGTGGACGCGCTGCTGGAGGTCGCTTCGAGCGAGCCCGACGTGCGCGTGATCGCGCTGGCAAGCCCCAACGATCCCACCGGCGAGTTGCTCGCCACGGGTGAGCTGGAGCGACTGCTCCAGGGGCTGCCCGAGGGCGTCGCTGTGCTGCTCGACGAGTCGCTGGTCGAGTTTGCCGACGCGCAACCCACCAGCTCCTCGCTCGAGCTGCTCGAGCGTTATCCCCGGCTGCTCGTCTTTCGCAGCTTCTCCAAGGCATGGGGACTTGCCGGCCTGCGCATCGGCTATGCGATCGGCGGCCCCGGCTCGCAGGAGCTGCTGGCCGAGCTGGAGCCCGACCTGGGAGTCTCAGAGGTCTCCCAGGCCGGTGCTCTTGAGGCGTTGCGCAGCTGCTCGGAGCTGATCGAGCGGCGCGTGGAGGCGATCTGCAGCGAGCGCCCGCGTGTGAGCGCAGCGCTGCGCGAACGTGACTTCGAGGTCAGCGACTCCCAGGCCAACTTCGTGTGGGCCGCACGGGCCGACATCGCGGGCGGCGAGCTGGCCGCGCGCCTGGCGCGCACCGGCGTGCTCGTGGCCGCCGGCGACGCCCTCGGCGAGCCCGGCCACGTGCGCATCGGGCTGTACTCCCCCGGCGCCACCGACCGCCTGCTCGACGCGGTCGACAAAGCTCTAGCCGGCTGAGCCGGCCTGGCGCAGCAGCGCGCCGGTGGTTCCCTCGAGGATCTTGCGCCAGCCGCTGACCTCCTCGTTCTGCTCGTCGAAGTGTTCGACCACTTCGCGCACGCGTTTGGGCGAGATCTCGAAGCCGTGGCGCTCGGCCACGTCGCGATAGCGCTCGTACTCGCCGGCCAGCTGCTTGGTCACCGACTGGAAGCCGTGGCGGGCGATCTCCACGCGCGAGGTGAAGCTCATCATCGAGGTCTGGAACATCAGTTCGTCGGTGGGCTCGGGCTCGATCAGGACGATGTCCACGCCCGGATAGCGCTCCTCCCAGCTCTTGGCCAGTTCGTGCAGACGCTGGTGCGCCACGAGCTTGAAGACCTGGTAGCCGATCTGTGCGAAGCCCATGTCCGACACCCGCCGCGGACGCCGGCCGCGCATCGTGGTGACGTGGGTGGTGAAGTCGTTGATGTAGGGCACGATCGGGTTGATCACCACGACCATCTCGGCTCCTGCCTGGATCGCGATGTCGAGGTTGGTCGTGGAGACCATGCCGCCGTCGATCAGCTCGCGGTCGTTGACCTTGACCGGCGCATAGACCATCGGCAGTGCCCCCGAAGCGCGCACCGCGGTGGAGATCGGCACGTCATCCGAGCCGTCGACGCCGAGCACCACGCGCTCGCAGGTGTCGAGGTCGGTGGCCGTCAGGTACAGCTCGCAGTCGAGCTTTCCGAAGTCGTCTGTGCGACCCGGTTCGTTGAGCACTTTCTGCAGGTACTGCTCGATCCCGTCGCCCGTGTAGAGGCCCGACGGCAGGCCGTCCGCGAGCCCCATGAACACGTCCATCAGCGACACGCCGCCGGGCTGGGAGATCAGCTGGCGCGCCACCGACACGGCGCGCAGCGGCATCAGCGCGCCCTTGCGCGCGAACTCCTTGAGGTTGAGGTGCAGCAGGTCGCCGAGGTCCACGTCCTTGAACGGCAGGTTGCCCTGGCCGGTGACCACCTTCATCATCTCATCGGGCGTCACGCCGTTGGCGCACAGCGCCGCTATGAACGCCCCGGCCGATGTGCCGACATAGACGTCGAAGTTGTTGACCGTGCTGTTGACCGCGAGCAGGTCGAGCGCGCGCAGCGCACCGATCTCATAGACCCCGCCGGTGAAGCCGCCGCCGCCCAGCACCAGGGCGGTCTTGTCGCGACGGGCGCGGCGCCGGCGCTCGATCGAGGCTGGCTGGCCGACCCCGCGGGCAGCCAGTCGGCGCGTCCGGGCTTTGCCCTTGCCAGTCGGTTCCAGCTTGACAACCTTGCCCATGACAGGAACATTCTAGGGGCGCGTGCCCCTGCCTCGCCTGCCAAAGCTCCCGATTCTTCTCTGCGGACTTTGGACCCTCTCGCTGCTCGTCCCCGCAGCGGCGAGCGCGCAAGCGGTGAGCCTCGCCGGCCTGCAGGCCGATCTCGCCCAGCAGCTGGCGCTCGCGGGCTCACACGACGGCGCCTACGTATACGACGTGACTGCCACGCAGCCGCTGTTCTCCGAGCGCGCCAGCACCCAGCGCCCGCCGGCGTCGGTGGAGAAGCTCTACACGGCCACCGCCGCGCTCGATCGGATCGGGCCCACCGCGCGGCTGCAGACGGGCGTCTTCGGCAGCGGGCACCTGGCAGCGGGAGGCGTGTGGGAAGGAAGCCTCTACCTGCGCGGCGGCGGCGACCCCACGTTCGGCGACAGCTCGTTCATCCGCAGCCACTACGGCGGCATCGGCACGAGCATCTCCGCGCTGGTCACCCAGCTGGTCCGCGTTGATGGCATCCACCACATCACCGGCACGATCGAGGGCGATGAGTCCTACTTCGACTCGCTGCGCGGCGAGCCCTCCAGCGGCTTCGCCCTCGACCCGTTCCTCGAAGGCACGCTCAGCGCGCTGGCATTCGACCGCGGCGCCAGCGGCGTCGAACGCGGCGCCCACGCCCCCGCTGCCTACGCTGCACGCAAGCTCCGCCAGGCGCTGAGCGCCGACGGGGTCAGCATCCGCGGCGCGAGCGGATCCGCTCCCACCCCACCCGGCGCAGTCCAGCTCGCAGACGCGCCGTCGCCCACCGTGGAAGAACTGCTCGGCCTGATGCTGCCCCCCTCGGACAACTTCTTCGCCGAGACGCTCCTGAAGGACCTCGGCGTGCGCTACGGCGGCGCGGGCACCACCGCGGCGGGAGCGGCGGTGGTCTCACAGACGCTCGCCTCCACGCTCGCAATCCATCCGCGCGTGCTCGACGGCTCGGGTCTCTCAGAAGCCGACCGCAGCTCGCCCTACGAGGTGGCCGATCTGCTGGTGGAGCTGGCCGGCACCCCAACCGGCGCGATCCTGCGCCAGCGCATGGCCGTGGTCGGGCACACCGGGACGCTCGCGCTGCGCATGCGCCACACCGGCGCAGCGGGTCGCTGTGAGGGAAAGACCGGGACCCTGACCGGGGTCTCGAACCTCGTCGGCTACTGCCAAGCCGCCGGCGGGCACCTGCTCGCCTTCGCCATCTTCACCGACGGCATCGAAATCGAAGCAGCGCACACCTTCCAGGACCACATGGCGATCACCATCGCCGACTACTAGCTACGCGCTGCGCTGCTCGGGCGGCTGCTCGGGCGTCTGCACCACACGCAGATTCGGCCTGCGGCGCGCGCCGCCGTTTTCGTTGGTCACCGCGATGAAGTGCTGGCGCGCCTCTTCGAGCGCTGCCTCGGCTTCCTCGAGCTCTTTCCAAGCCTGCTGCTCCGGCGGGGTCATATCGTGCAGGGACATCAGATGCACACCATCCCGAGCACGTCCAGGCGTTCCAGGGCGGCGGTCGCGAGAAGCGTCTCCCCCTCCCGCCGGATCACACCCGCGGCCTGCAGGCTCTCCGCTGCTGCCATCAGGCGCCCAACCTCCACATCCTTGATCATTGCATGCAGTTGGGACGAACGGAGTCCCTCCGGGCGTTGCAGAAGCTCGAGCACGACCACCGACTGGGCGGCTGCGTCTATATTCTCGCCGGGCACTATACGGGAGCCTATCCAAACTTAGCCTAACTGTGAAGTCTAGATCCTCAAACTAGTGGTCGATCCTGATCTACCCAGCGCGGACGATTATGCCGCTCTCGGTCGTGCGCTGCGGGCGCTGCGGCTGACGGCCGGCCTCACCCAGGTGCAGGCGGCCACGCAGATCGGGATCCGCGCGACGTTCATCAGCCAGATCGAGAACGGCCATCGCGGCATGCGCTGGCACACCCTGCTGGCGTTCCTCAGCGCCTACGGAAGGGATCTGCACGACCTTGCAAAAGCGGTCGACATCGCAAATAGAGGCGATTAGTCAGAAACGAGCCCTTGCGGACAGACGTCCGGCAGACGATGGTCTCAGTGATGCAAACGGTCCAACGTCACACCTTTAGATATCGACTCATAGCCGTGGCGCGCGGTGCGCAGAAGCGGCGTCGTGAGCCGCTGCAGCGCCACGTGCCCGCCCCTGAGCGGCGCCTGCGCAAGCGCTCGCGCCGGCGCGGCTGCTGCTAGCCGAGCAGCGTCCTCAGAGCTGCCTCGTCGAGCACCGCCACGCCGAGGCGCTCCGCCTTCTCGAGCTTGCTCCCGGGGCTCTCGCCGGCGACGAGGTAGTCGGTCTTCTTCGAGACCGAGCCGGTCACGCGGCCGCCCGCGGCCGAGATGCGCGCGGTGGCCTCCTCGCGCGACCACTCGGGCAGTCCCCCGGTCAGCACCAGCGTCTTGCCGGCCAGCGGGCCCTGCGACGGCGGCGGCCCGTCTTCGTGGAAGCGCAGGCCGAGCTCGCGCAGCTCTGCGATCAGGCGGCGCATGCGCTCGTCGTCGAGCTGCGCGCGAATCGAGCCGGCCATCTTCTCGCCGATGCCCGGGACCTCGGCGATCTGCTCACTCGAGGCCTCGAGTAGCACGTCGATGTCGCGAAAGCCCTGGGCGAGGTTGCGCCCGGTGACCTCGCCCACCTCCTCGATGCCCAGCGCGAACAGCACGCGTGCGAACGGCCGCCGCTTGGACGCCTCGATCGCCGCCACCAAGTTCTCCGCCGAGAGCTGCCCGTAGCCGGCCAGCTCCAGCAGCTGCTCGGCGCGCAGACGGTAGAGGTCCGCCGCGGTGCGCGCCAGCCCGCGGTCCTGCAGCAGCGCCACCTGCTTCTCGCCGAGGCCGTCGATGTCCATCGCGCCGCGCGATACGAAGTGCTTGAGCAGTTGCCACGCGCGCGCCGGGCAGTCGCGGTTGGGGCACTTGGTGAACACGCTGCCCTGCGCCTTGACGGTCTCGGTGTCACAGAACGGACAGCGCCGCGGGGGATGCGGGACGGGCGGGCGCTTGGCGCGCTCGGCCACGTGCGGCGCCGGTGAGACCACCTGCGGGATCACATCGCCGGCACGCACCACGATCACCTCCTCGCCCGCGCGGATGTCCTTGCGGACGATGTCCTCCTCGTTGTGAAGCGTTGCCATCTTGATCGTCACACCGCCGACAGCGACCGGCGCGAGGACCGCATAGGGGCGCATGTCGCCGAACTTGCCGACGTTCCACATCACCTTCTCGAGCGTCGTCACAGCGGTCGTCGGCGGGAACTTCCAGGCCACGGCCCAGCGCGGGTCGCGGCCCACCGATCCGAGCCTGCGCTGCAACGCGAGGTCGTCGACCTTGACCACCGCGCCGTCGATCTCGAAGTCAAGCTCGCCCCTGCGCCGCTCCCACTCCAGACACTGTTCGATCACCTCCTCGGCGCTGCCCAGCAGCTTGACGCCACCGTTGACGCGAAAGCCGTGCTCGCGCAGCCACTGCAGCGCCTCGGAGTGGGCCGTGAAGGACAGCCCTTCGGTGACGCCCACCTGGTAGCACCAGATCGACAGCGGACGCTTGGCCGCGTCGGCCGGGTCGAGCTGCCGGATCGTCCCCGCGGCCGAGTTGCGCGGATTCATGAACGTCGACTCCCCAGCTCCGGCGCGGCGCTCGTTCAGCGCTGTGAAGTCGGCCAGCGACATGTAGACCTCGCCGCGCACCTCGACCAGTGGCGGCGCGTCCTCGATCCGCAGCGGTATCGCGCCGATCGTGCGCAGGTTGTGGGTCACGTCCTCGCCGATCTCCCCGTTACCGCGCGTGGCGCCGCGCTCGAGCACGCCGTCGCGGTAGATCAAGCTGATCGCCAGGCCGTCGATCTTCGGCTCGACCACGTAGTCGAAGCGCGGCTCGGCGATCCCCTCGCGCGCCAGGTGGTTGCGCATCCGCTCCACCCACGCGCGCAGCTCCGCCTCCGAGCGCACGTTGCCGAGCGAGAGCATCGGCTCGAGGTGCTCGACCTTCTCCAGGCGTCCCACCGGTTCGCCGCCGACCCTGCGTGTGGGCGAGTCATCGCTCGCCAGCTGCGGGTGGCTGCGCTCGATCTCGCGCAGCTCGTCCAGCAGGCGGTCGTACTCGTCGTCGCCGATCTCGGGATCGTCGAGCACGTAATAGCGGCGCGAGTGGTATTCGAGCTGCTCGCGCAGCTCAGCCGCGCGCTTTCGCACCGCCGCTGGAACCTTCGCTTCCTCGCCGCCGTCGCGCTGCGCCGGTGCCTGCGCGGACTCCTCGAGCGGGGTCTGGGAGCTCTCCGCGGCGCTCACGGAGTCGCGTCGTGCGCTGGCCGATCTCCAATCGGTGGCGCGAGCAGCTCCTCCAGGTCGAAGCGGCGAAGCGCCTCCAGGCTCGGGCGATCGGTCAGATCGAAGTGAATCGGGGTAACCGCGATCCGGCCCGCCGCCACCGCTGCGAGATCGGTTCCCGGCTCGTCGTGGAAGCCGGGGTCCGAGCCGTAGATCCAGTAGCGCCGGCGCTTCTCCTCCTCGCGCTCGAGCTTGAGCTCATCGCGGTAGATCCGCTTGCCGAGGCTGGTCACCTCGACACCAGCGGGCTCGCCAGTGGGCACGTTGATGTTCAGCAGCGTGCGCGCCGGCAGTGGCACGTCCTCGATGCGCTCCACCAGCCGAGCTGTGAACGCCGCCGCGACCTCGAAGCCGAAGCCGCCGTGGAAGCGGTAGTCGAGTGCTCCCGCGCCGGACTGCTGGGAGACAGCGATCGCAGGAAGATCGAGCACCACGCCCTCCAGCGCCGCTGCCACGGTGCCCGAGTAGGTGATGTCGTCGCCGAGGTTGGCGCCGTGGTTGATCCCCGCCACGACCAGTTCGGCCTTGAAGTCCTCGATCAGGCCGAGGCTCGCCAGGCGCACGCAGTCCACCGGCGTGCCGTCGGTGGCGTAGCCGACGGTGTCGTCCTCGAACGGCACCTCCGCAACCCACAGCGGACGGCGCGTGGTGATCGAGCGGGCCATCGCCGAGCGATTGCCGTCGGGCGCGATCACCGCCAGGCGCACCCCCTCGAGCCCGACCAGCGCGCGGCGAAGCGTCTGCAGACCCTCGGCTTCGATCCCGTCGTCGTTTGTTAGCAGCACGTTGAGCATCGCTCTGTCCAGCATAGGGGGAGCTTCGGTTGCGAGGTGTGAACGTCAGGGCGCCTCAGCGGGACCGTAGGACACGCTGGCCAGCGCCAGCCCGTGCGCGGGCGCTGTGCGCCCGGCGTGGGCGCGGGGCCTGCCCTCGAGCAGCTCCTTGAACTGCTGCATGCTGCGCAGCCCAGCGCAGACGTCGAGCATGCTGCCGACCAGCACACGGTTCATGTGGCGCAGGAACGTGTCGGCCTCGATCCAGAACTCGAGCAGATCGCCGTCGAGCAGCCATTGCGCGCGGGCGACGTCGCGCACGAAGCGCGAGTGATCGGTTGCGGTTGGCGTGAAGGCCGTGAAGTCGTGGCGGCCGAGCAGGGCCTGCGCGCACTCCTCGAGGATCTCGATGTCCAGCGCACCCGTCCACCAGAAAGCACGTCCGCGCTCGAACACGCTGCGGCTGCGCCTGGCCAGCACCCGGTAGCAGTAGGTCCGCGAGCTGGCGTCCCGGCGGGCGTCGAAGTCCACCGGCGCCGGCTCTGAGGCGAGCACGGCCACATCGGCGGGCAGCAGGCTGTTCAGGCGCAGCGGGTCGAGCGCCTCGTGGGCGTAGCTCGCCACCTGCGCCCAGGCGTGCACGCCGCGGTCGGTGCGTCCCGCCACGCTCAGCTTGAGCGGGCTGCCGTCGATTGCGCTGTCGCCGAGGATCGTGCGCAGCACCCGCTCGAGCTCCTCCTGCACGCTGCGCTTCTGCGGCTGACGAGCCCATCCGCAGAAGTCGCTGCCGTCGTACTCGAGCGTGAGCTTGGTGATCACCTGCATGCGCCTCTCAGGGTGCCCTTCGTCGGGTAGCCCGGCGCCCGGCCGCGTCCGTGCGGCTCAGACCAGCTCGATGAAGACCATCTCGGTGGCGTCGCTGCGACGCGGGCCGAGCTTCAAGATGCGCGTGTAGCCACCGGGGCGCTCCGCATAGCGCGGAGCGACCTCTGCGAACAGCTTGTGGACCGCGAACTTGTCCTGCGAGAGCGTCGAGAGCGCCTGCCTGCGCGCGTGCAGGTCGCCGCGCTTGGCGAGCGTGATCAGCTTCTCGATCTCGGGCTTGACCGCCTTGGCCTTGGCTTCGGTGGTCTTGATCCGCTCATGCTCGATCAGCTCCTTGCTCAGGTTCATGAGCAGGGACTTGCGGTGCGCCGAATCGCGGCTGAGCTTGTTGCGTGTCTTCTTGTGGCGCATGGTCGGTGAAGTCTAGGGAGTCCCTAGTCCTGGCGCAGGTTCAGCCCGCGAGCGTGCAGGGTTTCGATGACCTCGTCGATCGACTTTTTGCCGAAGTTGGGGATCGCGTTCAGCTCGGCCTCGGACTTCGAGATCAGGTCACCGACCGTCTGGATGCCGGCGCGCTTGAGGCAGTTGTAAGAGCGCACGCCCAGCTCGAGCTCCTCGATCAGGATGCCGAACTCCTCGCCCTGGAGCGCCGCCTGGGGGCCTGCGCCGCCGACGGCCAGGCCGTGTCCGTCGAGCTGTCCGCCGGGGGTGGCGCGCAGCTCCTGGATGCGATCTGCGTCGGTGAAGATCGCCAGCTGGCTGATCAGCAGCTCGGCCGCCTCGCGCAGCGCGGCCTGGGGGTCGATCGACCCGTCGGTCTCGATGTCGAGGGTGAGCTTGTCGAAGTCGGTCTTCTGTCCCACACGCGCCTGCTCGACCGCATATGCGACGCGGCGCACTGGCGAGAAGATCGAGTCGATCGGGATCACGCCGATCGGCTGGTCGGCCGACTTGTTCTCCTCGGCCGGACGGTAGCCGCGGCCGCGGCCGATCGTCATGTACAGCTCGAGCTTGGTTTTCTTCTCGAGCGTGGCGATGTGCAGGTCGGGGTTGAGGATCTCGACGCCGGCCGGCAGGTCGATGTCCTTGGCGGTGATCTCGCCGGGGCCCGTGACCACCAGCGGCGCCTCGACCTCGCTGGCGTCGGAGTGCATCCTGCAGACCACGCCCTTGAGGTTCAAGACGATGTCGGTCACGTCCTCCTTGACGCCCTGGATCGTGGAGAACTCGTGGGCCACGCCCTCGATGCGCACGCTCGTCACGGCTGCGCCGGCGAGCGAGGAGAGCAGTACGCGGCGCAGCGAGTTACCGAAGGTGTAGCCGAAACCGCGATCGAGTGGCTCGATTGTGAACGTGCCGCGGTTCTGCTCCACCGACTCGCTTGTGATCCGGGGGATTTGGAAGTCGAGCATGAGAGTCCTAACGTCGTTTTGGTGTCGCACCGGCGTCGCGGAGGACGCCGGCTTTAGAAGTGCT
>CAVXPM010000001.1:0-1661087 GCA_963763695.1 uncultured Solirubrobacteraceae bacterium | reverse complement strand
GCCATCCGGACGGACGGCGCACGGGAATTTGACTGCTACTTCGAGTACAGCTCGACGATGAGCTGCTCCTGCACCGGTGCAGCGACCTCGCGCCGCTCCGGCTTGCGCAGCACCTTGGCCGACAGCGACTCGTGATCGGCCTGCAGCCACGCGGGAATCTGTCCGGTGAGCTCGGTGGCGTCTCTGACCACCTGGGTGGCGGGTGTCTCCGCCTTGATCGTGATCACATCGCCCGGGCGCACCTGGTAGCTGGGGATGTTGACCCGCCGGCCGTTGACCGTCCAGTGGCCGTGGCGGATCAGCTGGCGCGCCTGGCGGCGCGAGGCGGCAAAGCCGAGTCGGACCAGGACGTTGTCGAGCCTGCACTCGAGCAGCGCGAGCAGGTTCTCGCCGGTGATCCCGTCCTGGCGCGAAGCCTTCACGTAGTAGCCGTGAAACTGCTTCTCCAGCACGCCGTAGTAGCGGCGCGCCTTCTGCTTCTCGCGCAGCTGGACGCGGTACTCGCTCTGTTTCATGCGTCCGCGCCCGTGCTCGCCCGGCGGGTAGGAGCGGCGCTCGACGCCGCACTTGTCGGTCAGGCAGCGCTCGCCCTTGAGAAACAGCTTCTGTCCCTCGCGGCGGCACTGCTTGCACTGCGGGCTGGTGTCTCTTGCCATCTCAGACCCTCCGCCGCTTGCGCGGGCGACAACCGTTGTGGGCCTGTGGCGTGACGTCCTTGACGCCCGTCACTTCAAGTCCTGCCGCCTGCAGCGAGCGGATCGCGGTCTCGCGGCCCGAGCCGGGTCCCTTGACGTAGACCTCGACCTTCTGCAGACCCTGTTCGAGACCCTTGCGGGCGGCCGCGTCGGCGGTCACCTGGGCGGCGAACGGGGTCGACTTGCGCGAGCCCTTGAAGCCGGCGCCGCCCGCTGACTCCCAGGCGATCACGTTGCCGCCGGTGTCCGTCAGCGAGACGATCGTGTTGTTGAACGAAGTCTTGATGTGCGCCTGGCCGACCGGAATGTTCTTTTTTGGCTTGCGCCGGCCGCGGGCGCGTTTGGGAGCTGGTGGCACTACTTCTTACCGGCTTTCTTCTTGCCTGCGACCTGCATGCGCTTGGGGCCCTTGCGGGTGCGGGCGTTGGTCTTTGTCTTCTGGCCACGCACGGGCAGGCCGCGACGGTGGCGCAGGCCGCGGTAGCAGCCGATCTCCTGGAGGCGTTTGATGTCCTGCGAGCGCTCGCGCCGCAGATCGCCCTCGACGGTCAGCCCGTCGTCGATCGCGTCGCGCAGCTTGGAGACCTCGTCCTCGGTGAGGTCGCGGATGTAGGTGTCCGGATGGACCCCCACCTGGCTGAGGACCTTGTTGGACGTCGAGCGTCCGATCCCGTAGATGTAGGTCAGCCCGATCTCAGAACGCTTGTTCAGAGGCAGGTTGACTCCAGCTATACGTGCCACCTAGCCGATCACCCCTGGCGCTGCTTGTGGCGCTTGTTCTGGCAGATCACGAGCACCACACCGTGGCGACGGATGATCTTGCACTTCTCGCACATCGGCTTGACCGACGGTCTTACCTTCATGATCCCTTTCGGCGGCTCGTGTTCCGGCGACGCGGCTCTGGCTGCCGTTGCGGCTGCCGCTACCGGGTCGTGGATCACCCTAGAGCAGGCAAAACGCCATGCACCCGGGCAGGACTCGTGATGGTAGCAAGTTCCCCGCGCCGATTGCACCCCGTGCCCGGGGTTCCCGTGGCGCGGGCGCCCGGCGAGCCTAGCCGGCCCCGGCCACGCCCTCGGCGAGCAGCTCGCCGGCGCGCTGCCCGGGCGCGAGGTGCCACGGCGTGAGCACACGCGGCCCCTCGGCGGTGACGGCCACGGTGAACTCGAAATGCGCGGCCGAGGAGCCGTCCTGGGAGAAGATCGCCCAGTTGTCCGCGCCGACGCGGATCGCCGGGCGACCGGCGGTGGTCATCGGCTCGATCGCGAGCACCATCCCCTCTTCGAGCACGGGACCCTTGCCGGGCTTGCCGTAGTTGGGGACCTGCGGGTCCTCGTGCATGGAGCGCCCGACCCCGTGGCCGACGAGCGAGCGCACCACCGCGAGGCCCGCATCCTCGGCGACCCGCTGGATCGCGTTCGAGACGTCGCCCATGCGATTGCCGGCTCGGCACTGAGCCACGCCGGTGAGCAGCGACTCGCGGGTGGCACTCAACAGGTTCTGCTCCTGTGCGCCGATCTTCTCGACCGGGAAGGTGCGCGCCGCGTCTGCGACCCAGCCATCGAGTGTGACGCCAACGTCGATCGAGATGATGTCGCCGCCCTCGAGCTTGTACTTGCCGGGGATGCCGTGCACGATCATCGCGTTCGGCGAGGCGCAGATCGAGCCGGGGAAGCCGCGGTAGCCCTTGAAGGTCGGGGTGGCGCCCTGCGAGCGGATGTAGCGCTCGGCGATCGAGTCGAGCTCACCGGTGGTGATGCCCGCACGCACGTTGGCCGCCATCAGATCGAGCGTGGCCGCGAGCACCATTCCCGAGCGGGCCATGCTGTCGATCTCCTCGGGGGACTTCTTGATGATCACCCTGGCAGCTTAGCTCGCGACCGGGGGGTCTCTCGAGCTCCTCCTCCAGGCGCAGCGTGGCGACGGTCGCCCGGATGTGGGCATGGACCTCGTCGGGGCTACGGCGGCCGTCGAAGCGGCGCAGCAGTCCCTTTTCGTCGTAGTAGCCGATCAGCGGTTCGGTCTGGGCGTGGTAGACCTCGAGGCGCTTTCGGATCGTCTCCTCGCGGTCGTCCTTGCGCTGCTCGAGGCGGGCGCCGTCCTGATCGCAGACGCCTTCGTGCTTGGGCGGGTCGAAATCTACGTGGTAGATGTGGCTGGGGTTCTTCACGCACACCCTGCGTCCGGCCAGGCGGCGCACGACCTCCTCGTCGGGCACCTCGATCAGCAGCGCGGCGGAGAGATGGCGGTCGAGGCCGCTGAGCGCCTTGGCGAGCTCGTCGGCCTGCTTGCGGTTACGCGGAAAGCCGTCGAGCAGGAAGCCGTCGCGGGCATCGCCGCCGGAGATCCGCTTGATGATCATGCCGATGATCACCTCGTCGGGCACCAGCTCGCCGGCGTCCATGTAGCGCTTGGCCTCGCGGCCCAGCTCGGTTCCCTCGCTGACCTGCGCGCGCAGGATGTCGCCGGTCGATATGTGCGGAAGCGAGAAGTCCTCGCGCAGGCGGTCGGCCTGGGTGCCCTTGCCGGCGCCCGGCGCACCGAGAAGGATCAGGTTCAGCTGGGACACGACCGGGGCAGCCTATCCGCTCGCGTGCGAGATGTGCCAGCCGGCGCGAGGCTTTCTTCGCGCAAGTGCGATGCCGGCGCCGGCCGGCGAGGTTGCGGCTACTTCAAGAATCCCTCGTAGCTGCGCATCATCAGCTGCGCCTCGAGCTGCTTCATCGTTTCGAGCGCCACGCCGATCACGATCAGGATCGAGGTGCCCCCGAAGGCGAACTGCTGGTGAGTGCGCGCGATCAGGATCGCCGGTAGCGCTGCAACGGCAGCCAGGAACAGCGCGCCGGGGAACGTCAGGCGGGCGAGGATGCGATCGAGGAATTCCGCGGTCGGACGTCCCGGGCGCACCCCGGGGATGAAGCCGCCGTACTTCTTCAGGTTGTCCGCCTGGTCGACCGGGTTGAAGGTGACGGCTGTGTAGAAGTAGGTGAAGACGATGATCAGCAGCGACTCGCCCAGCACGTAGTGCCAGCCGTTGGGCGTGAAGAAGTCCGCCAGCGACTGGCCCCATTTGGTTTTCACGAGCTGCCCCACCGTCGGCGGGAAGGCCATCAGGCTGGCGGCGAAGATCACCGGGATCACGCCCGCCATGTTCACGCGCAGCGGCAGGTAAGTCTGCCCGCCCTCGGACATGCGCCGCCCGATCACACGCTTGGCGTATTGGACGGGAATGCGCCGCTGGCCTTCCTGCACGAACACGATCCCGGCCACGACCGCGAGCACGAGGAACGGCATCATCACCTTGAAGACCTGGTCGGTCGATGTCCACCATGCCTGGATGCCGCTGGGCAGGCGCGAGACGATCGAGGCGAAGATCAGCAGCGAGATGCCGTTGCCGATGCCCCGCTGGGTGATCAGCTCGCCGATCCACATCAACAGCACGCAGCCGGTGGTCAGGCAGACCACGATCAGGAAGATGTGCGACGCGTCGAAGTGCGTGACCACCGATTCGCCCGCTTTGGCCTGCAGGCTGTGGAACAGGAAGACGTAGCCGATCGACTGGGCGAAGGCCAGCCCGACGGTCAGGTAGCGCGTGTACTGGGTGATGCGCGCCTGGCCAACCTCGCCTTCCTTGGAGAGCTTCTCCAGCGAAGGCACCGCGACCTGCAGCAGCTGCAGGATGATCGAGGAGGTGATGTAGGGCATGATGCCCAGCGCGAAGATCGCGATCCGCGACAGGCCGCCGCCGGAGAACAGGTTGAGCAGGCCGAGGATGTTCGAGCCGCCGAACTGCTTTTGGATGTTGTTGACCGCCGTCAGGTTGACGCCCGGCACGGGGATGTGCGAGCCGAAGCGGTAGATCAGCAGGAGTCCCGCCGTGATGGCGATCTTCTTGCGGATGTCCGCGATCTGGAAGGCGTTGAGGATCGTCGAAAGCATGGCTTCAGCCCATCGCTACCGGGCGCGCGGCCGGTATGCGGGCGGCGCGGGCGATTCTAGTGGATGCGCTGGCGCGCGAAGCCGCTTGCACGGCCCGGGCTCCTAGCCCTCGACGAGGGTGCAGGTGCCGCCGGCCGCCTCGATGCGCTCGCGCGCGCCGGCGCTGAACGCGTGGGCGTGCACGGTGAGGGCCTTGCTGAGCTCGCCCTTGGCGAGCACCTTGACGGGCACGTCTTTGCGGGTCGCCAGGCCGTTGGCCTTCATCAGCTCGATCGTGACCTCGGCGCCGGCGTCGAAGCGGCTCTCCAGCGAGGAGATGTTGACGGGCTGGGTGTGCGTGCGGAAGGGCTCGAAGGGCATCGACTTCTTCATGTGCGGCCCGCGCAGCTTTCGCATGCGCATGTGGATCGGCATCTGCCCACCCTCGAACGCGGCTCTGCGCTTGGAGCCCGAACGCGAGCCCGCGCCCTTCTGCCCGCGTCCAGAGGTCTTGCCGGTGCCGGAGCCTTCTCCGCGTCCCACGCGCTTACGGGGCCGGCGGCTGCCGGGCGAGGGCGCGAGGTTGTGCAGCCCTATGCGCTCCTCCTGCTCGCCGCGTTTAGGGCTCACTTGCCCTCCTCGACCGCGACCAGGTGGCGCACCGCGTGCAGCATCCCGCGCGCCTGCTCGGTGTCCTTGACCTCGACGGTGTGACCGATGCGGCGCAGTCCGAGCGAGCGCAGCGTGTCGAGCTGTTTGCCGTTGGCGCCGTTCTTCGAGCGCAGCTGGGTGACGCTCAGCTCGGCCATCACGAGGCTCCATCGCCGGCCACGGCGGCGGGCTCGGGGGCGGTTGCTGTCTCTGTCTCGGCCTGATCGGCGTGAATCACGCCGTTTGCCTTCTCGCCGCCGCCGCCGCCGATGCCGAGGACCTGGTTGATGGTCAGTCCGCGCAGGCTCGCAAGCTCCTCGGGGGTGCGCAGTCCGCGCAGCCCGGCCACTGTGGCCTTGACGAGGTTGATCGGGTTCTGCGTGCCGAGGCTCTTGGAGAGGATGTCGTGGATGCCCGCCAGCTCGAGCACCGCGCGCACGCCACCGCCGGCGATCACCCCGGTACCGGGGGCGGCCGGCTTGAGCAGCACGCGCCCGGAGCCGAAGATGCCGGTCGTCTGGTGGGTGATCGTGGAGCCGTGCTTGGGGACCCGGAAGAGATCCTTCTTGGCGCGCTCGACGCCCTTCTGGATCGCGAGCGGCACCTCGTTGGCCTTGCCGTAGCCGACACCGACCACGTCGCGTTCGTCGCCTACGACCACGAGCGCGGTGAACGAGAAGCGCCGGCCGCCCTTGACGACCTTGGCGACGCGGTTGATCTCGACCACGCGCTCCTGGAGGTCCAGGCCGGCTTGGTTGACTGAGCGATCTATCGATATGGACATGGGCGGGAGGGAGAGGGTAGCGGTAGCCGGCGCGGGGGCACGCTAGACGGTGATCCCGGCCTCTCGGATCGCTTCTGCAAAGGTGCGCACGTGTCCGTGGTAGCGGTAGCCGCCGCGGTCGAAGACGGCCTCGGAGATACCTGCCGCCTGAGCACGCTCGGCGAGCAGTTTCCCGGCCCGCCCGGCCCGCTCGGCTTTGCCCGCGGAGCTGAGCTCGGACTCGAACCAGTTGACCGCAGCGAGGGTGCGACCGGAGACGTCGTCGATCAGCTGCGCCGAAAGGCCACGATTGGAGCGGAACACCGAGATGCGCGGGCGCGTGGCCGTACCGGTGATCTTCGCGCGCACCCTGCGGCGACGCTTGAGCCGGCGGTTCTCCTTGGTGATGACGCTCATGCGCGCTTGCCGACCTTGCGGGTCACGTGCTCGCCCTCGTAGCGGATGCCCTTGCCCTTGTAGGGCTCGGGCGGACGCTGCTTGCGGATGATCGCTGCCGTCTCGCCGACGAGCTGCTTGGAGATGCCTTTGACGACCACGCGGGTCGGCTGGGGCACCTCGAACTCGATTCCGTCGGGAGCCGGGATCGGAACCGGGTGGGAGTAGCCCACAGCCAGCTCGAGGTTCTTGCCCTTCAGCTGGGCGCGGTAGCCGACGCCCTGGATCTCCAGGCGCTTCTCGTAGCCGGCGGTCACGCCTTGAACCATGTTGGCCACCAGCGAACGGGTGAGGCCGTGCAGGGCGCGGTGTTCACCCCGGTCGGTGGGTCGCGTGACGATCAGCTGATCGCCGTCCTGGGTCACCGCGATGTCGCGGTGCACGCGCTCTGCGAGTTCGCCTTTGGGTCCGTTGACGCGGACCTCCTCGGGCTCGATCGAGACCGTGACGCCGGCCGGTACGGGAATTGGCTGTCGACCGATTCTCGACATCACCACACCTGCGCCAGGACCTCGCCGCCGACGCCGGCCGCGCGCGCGTCGTGGCCGGTCATGACCCCGTGGGAGGTGGAGATGATCGCGGTGCCCATGCCGCCGAGCACCTTGGGGATGTGCTTGGCGTCGACGTAGGTGCGCCGGCCCGGACGCGAGACGCGCCGCAGCCCCGAGATCGCCGAGCGACGGTCCTCGGTGTACTTCAAGCGGATCTCGATCACCCGCCCGGGGTGGCCCTCGGGCGCGTCGTTGACGGTCCAGGAGTCGATGTAGCCCTGCTCGTCGAGGATGCGGGCCAGCTCGGTCTTGACCTTGGATGCGGGCAGCTCGACGGTCTCGTGCGCAGCGTGGATCGCATTGCGCACGCGCGTCAGGAAGTCGGCTATGGGATCGGTCATTGACATGGTTCTGCTCTCTTTCAGACCTCTACCAGGAGGACTTGGTCATCCCGGGGATCTGGCCGTTGTGGGCGAGCTCGCGTAGGCAGATGCGGCACACCCCGAACTTCTTGTACACCGCCCGCGGACGCCCGCAGCGCGTGCAGCGAGTATAGGCGCGTGTCTTGAACTTGGGTGTGCGCGCCTGCTTGACGCGCTGCGAAGTCTTTGCCATCAGTCGGTGCTCTCTTTCTCTGTGGTCTTCTGCGAGTCCGCCTCGGCGGGCGCATCGCCCTCGGCTGCGGGCTCCTGCGCCTCGGCTGCGGGCTCGGACTCGCCTGCGGCGTCGGGCTCGGCTGCGGCGTCGCCCTCCGGCGCGGTCGGCTCGGCGCTCTCAGCGTCGGCCTGCGGCGCGCTGTCCGCCTCCGCTTCAGTCTCTGGCGCGGGCGTAGCGGCAGCGGGCGGCGCTGGCTCCTCAGCGGCGGCAGCCTCGCGTGCGACGTCCTCTGCGTGCTGGGCTGCTTTGGCGGCGTCGGCCTCTGGGTCGAAGCCGGCCGGACGACGATCTGCCGAGAACGGCATGCCGAATGCAGCGAGCAGCGCGTAGGCCTCCACGTCGCTGGCAGCGGAGGTGGTGATCGTGATGTCCATTCCGCGCACGGCGTCGATCGCGTCGTAGTCGATCTCAGGGAAGATGATCTGCTCCTTGACGCCCATCGAGTAGTTGCCGCGCCCGTCGAAGGAGCGCGGGTTCAGCCCACGGAAGTCGCGGATGCGGGGGATGGCGATCGAGACGAGGCGGTCGAGGAACTCATAGCCGCGCTCGCCGCGCAACGTGACGGTGACGCCCACGGGCATGCCCTCGCGGAGTTTGAAAGCGGCGATCGACTTGCGCGCGCGACGCACGTTGGGCTGCTGTCCGGCGATCGTCGCGAGCTGCTCGGTGGCCGCTTTGAGCACTTTTGAGTCCTGCTTGGCTAGACCCACACCCATGTTCAGGGTGATCTTCTCGAGCTTTGGCGCCTGCATCACCGAGCTGTAGCCGAAGCGCGACATGAGCGCGGGGAGGATCTCCTCGTGGTAGCGCGTCTTCAGGCGTGCGGTGGGAGCCGTGTCGGTAGCTGCAGCCATGGCGATCAGTCGATCCTCGCGCCCGAGCTCTTGGCGACGCGGTAGCGCTTGCCGTCCTCGCCGCGCTCGATCCGCACGCGCGTGCGCTGGCCCTTGGCGTCGAGCAGCATCACGTTGGAGACGTGGATCGGGCCCTCGCGCTCGATCACGCCGCCCATCGCGGCTTCGGTCTGGGCGCCCGCCACCTGCTGCGGGCGGGTGTGGCGCTTGACCATGCTGAGGCCCTCTACGAACACGCGCTGGCGGTCGGGGTCCACGCGCAGGACGCGTCCGCTCTTGCCGCGGTCCTTGCCGGAGATCACCTCGACGTGGTCGCCCGAGTGGACCTTCATGTTGGTGCGCTTGCGCACCTTGACCTTGACCTTGCGGGCCATCACAGGACCTCCGGCGCGAGCGAGACGATCCGCATGAAGTTGCGCTCGCGCAGTTCGCGCGCCACCGGGCCGAACACGCGCGTGCCGCGCGGGTTGTTCTGGTCGTCGATGATCACCGCTGCGTTCTCGTCGAAGGCGATGTAGGTCCCGTCGTCGCGACCGATCGCCTTCTTGGTGCGCACGACCACGGCGGTGACCACGTCGCCCTTTTTGACCGTCCCGTGCGGGTTGGCCTGCTTGACGGTTGCAGTGATCACGTCGCCCACGAATGCGTAGCGGCGCTTGGATCCGCCCTTGACGCGGATGCAGAGGATTTCGCGCGCGCCGGAGTTGTCGGCCACACGCAGCCTGGTCTCGTTCTGGATCATCTGGCTCGCTCCACCACGTCGACCAGCGCCCAGCGCTTGGTGCGCGACAGCGGCCGGCTCTCGATCACGCGGACCACGTCGCCCTCGTGGGCGTCGTTGTTCTCATCGTGCGCGTGCACGGTGCTCGAGCTGCGCACGATCTTCTCGTAGCGGCGGTGCCTGCGTGCCACGTCGATGCGCACGGTGATCGTCTTGGCCGCCTTGTCGGAGACGACGAGGCCCTGTCGCACTCGGCGCGTGCCCTCGACCGGAGCATGGACAGGAGCGAGCGGCTCGGGTGCGGGTGCTGAGGCACGACGCGCGGCTGCCTTTGCGCGTTCTTGCAGACGGCGTGAGCGCCGGCGCACCGCCTTGTCGCGACGCACCGCCACGCGCTCGGCGTGGCGCTGCTCCGGCGTGCGCGCCGGCCTGCTCTCGCCGGCGTGCGCGGAACGCGCTTGGCGGCGGCGCTCCTTGGGCGGAAGCTGCACCTCGGGCTCGCTGGGCGCGGGCGCCTCGGCCTCGGGGGCAGGGCCCTCGGCGGCATGCGCCTCAGGAGCGTCGGCAGGGGGAGCATCGGCGGCCTCGGCCTCGGGAGCGTTTGGGGTGGGAGCCTCGGCGGCGGGAGCCTGCGTCTCGGCAGCCTCGACCGCGGGGGCGTCCTCGGGCGTCTGGGGGTTCTCGTTGTCTGTTTGGTCAGCCATTTGCTTGTTCATCCTGTCCTGAAAGAAGTCAGTTTTGGTCTGTGCGCTCAGCCGCGAGCTCGCGTTCGCGCGCCACGGTCAACGCCCGGGCGAGGTCGCGCCGGGCGCGACCGAGACCGGCGGTGTCGTCGAGTTCGCCCGTAGCGTTGGCAAAGCGCAGCCCGAAGACCTCTTTGCCGAGCTCGCTCGTGCGTTTGGCTAGCTCGGTGTCTTCGAGATCGCGTAGTTCGCTTGCCTTCATCGCCGGTCCTAGTCCTCGCGCAGTACGAACTTGGTTTTCACGGGGAGCTTGTGCGCGGCCAGCCTGATCGCTTCACGGGCCAGCGGCTCTGACACGCCGGCCAGCTCGAACATCACCCTGCCGGGCTTGACTACCGCGACCCAGCCTTCGGGCGAGCCCTTGCCGGAGCCCATGCGGGTCTCGGCCGGCTTCTTGGTTACGGGCTTGTCGGGGAAGACGTTGATCCAGACCTTGCCGCCTCGCTTGATCTTGCGGGTCATCGCGATACGCGCAGCCTCGATCTGGCGGTTGGTCAGCCAGCCGCTCTCCAGCGCCTTCAGGCCGTACTCGCCGAACTGGACGTGCAGCTGGCCGCGCGAGTTTCCACGCCGGTGCCCGCGGTGCTGCTTGCGGTGCTTTACACGCTTGGGGGAGAGCATCAGCGGGGAGCTCCGCTCGAGGGTCCACGTCCGCCACCGCCGGGTCCTCCGCCGCCGCCGGGACGTCCACGTCCGCCACCGCCGCCGGGACCGCCCGGTCCACGTCCGCCTCCTGGGCCTCCGGGACCGCGTCCGCCGCCACCGGGTCCACGACCGCCGCCGCCCGGTCCCCCGGGTCCGCGTCCGCGTCCGCCGCCACCACCGCCGCCGCCGCCGCCGGGTCCTCCGCCGCCGCGGCCGCGACCACGTCCGTCGCGTCCGTCACGCCCACCGCGTCCGTCACGGTCGTTGCTCGGTGGAGCGGGCGCGGTCATGTCGGTGAGGTCGGCGCCCGTGTAGCCCTCGGGCATGATTTCGCCCTTGTTGACCCAGCACTTCACGCCGATGCGCCCAAAGGTGGTGCGCGCCTCGTAGAAGCCGTAGTCGATGTCTGCGCGCATCGTGTGCAGCGGCACGCGCCCGTCGGAGTAGCTTTCGGTGCGGGCCATCTCGGCGCCGCCGAGGCGTCCGGCGACCTGCACCTTCACGCCCTTGGCGCCCGAGCGCATGGCGCTGGTCAGCGCGCGCTTCATCGCGCGGCGGAAGGCGACGCGGTTCTGCAGCTGCTCGGCGATCGACTGGGCGACGAGCTTGGCGTCGAGCTCGGGGCGCTTGATCTCGAGGATGTTGACCTTGATCTGCTTTTTGGTCATCCGGTGCAGGTCACGGCGCAGGGCGTCCACTTCGGTTCCGGACTTGCCGATCACGATGCCCGGTCGAGCCGTGTGGATGTTGACCTCGAGCTCGTTGGCGTCCTTGCGGATCGTGATGTCCGACAGGCCCGCATGCGCGAGCTTGTTGATGATGTGCTCGCGCACGCGCACGTCCTCGGCGAGGTACTCGGCGAAGTGGCGCTCGTTGTACCAGTTGGACTTCCAGTCGTGGATGTAACCCACGCGCATGGCCTCTGGATGAACCTTTTGTCCCATTTCTCAGTCTCTCAGCCGTGTCGCTTGGTCGTCCCGGGCTCGGGGCGCGGGGTCAGTGTGATCGTCAGGTGGCTCGTGCGCTTGCGGATCGGTGTTGCGCGTCCCATCGCGCGCGGCCGGAAGCGCTTGATCGTCGGCCCTTCGTCGGCGAATGCCTCCCGGACGATCAGATCGTCCTCGAGCAACTCGTGGTTGCTCTCGGCGTTTGCCACCGCGGACTCGAGCAACTTGCTCCAGTCGCGTGCCACCTCACGAGGGGTGAAGGCGAGGATAGCGCGTGCCTCCTGTACGGACTTGCCGCGGATGTGTCCGCAGACCATGCGCGCCTTGCGGGCGGAGGTGCGCACGTAGCGCGCGTGGGCGCGCACGACCCGGCGTTTCGGCGCTTTCGCGGCGTCTTTCGAGCGGCTCGGTTTCGGCGCCGGCGCAGCGTCTTTCCCGGCGACCGGCTCCTTGGCCGCAGCGGCTTTCTCTGCGGGCGCTTTTTTCGCCGACGCTTTTTTGGCAGCGGCTTTTTTCGCCGGTGCTTTCTCGCCGTCGGGCGTCTCCGCGGTCGGCTCAGCGCTCGCCGCTTTGACTTTCGTTGCCGCTTTCGCGGGTTTCGCTGCTTTTTTGCGCGCAGGTTTCTTGGCCGCCTTGGCCTCCTGAGGCTCGGCGCCCTCAGCGGGGTCCACCGGTGTCTCCTCGTCGGGGCTCATCGCACCTTCCCCGAACCCGCGTGGCCACGGAAGGTCCGCGTGGGAGCGAACTCACCGAGCTTGTGACCGACCATCGACTCGCTGACGAACACGGGCACGTGTTTCTTGCCGTCGTGCACTGCGATCGTGTGGCCGACCATCTCCGGGAAGATCGTCGAGGCGCGTGACCAGGTCCTGAGCATTTTTTTGTTGTTCGCAGCGTTCAACGCTTCGATTCGGGCCATCAGGCGCTCTTCCACCCACGGTCCCTTCTTGCTTGAGCGACTCATCTCTGCTTGCCCTTCCCGCGCCTGCGTCCGCGCACGATGTATCTGCTGGAGGTCTTGTTCTTCTTGCGTGTGCGGTAGCCGAGCGTGGGCACACCCCACGGTGTGACCGGGTGCCGACCGGCTGTGGTCGAGCCCTCACCACCTCCGTGCGGGTGATCGACGGGGTTCATCGCGACTCCGCGGGTCTGCGGGCGCACGCCCATGTGGCGCTTGCGCCCGGCCTTGCCGATCTTGACGTTCTGGTGCTCGGCGTTGCCGATCGTGCCGACCGTCGCGCGGCACTCGGCGCGCACCATCCGCATCTCGCCCGAGGGCAGACGCAGCGTGGCCATCTCGCCGTCCTTGGCCATCAGCTGCGCCGAGGCGCCGGCCGAGCGCGCCATCTGCCCGCCGCGGCCGGGCTGCAGCTCGATGTTGTGCACGACCGTGCCCACCGGCAGCCGCGCCAGCTCCATGCAGTTGCCGACCGCGATGTCGGCGCCGTCACCGGATGCGACGGTCATGCCGACCGTCAGCCGCTGGGGCGCGAGGATGTAGCGCTTCTCGCCGTCGAGGTAGTGCAGCAGGGCGATGTAGGCGGAGCGGTTGGGGTCGTACTCGATCGCCGCCACGCGCGCATCGACGCCGTCCTTGCGACGCTTGAAGTCCACGCGCCGGTAGGCGCGCTTGGCGCCGCCGCCACGGTGACGAGCTGTCTTGCGTCCGAGCGCGTTGCGACCGCCGCTCTTCTTGAGCCCTTCGACGAGCGACTTCTCGGGCTTTGACTTGGTGACCTCGGCGAAGTCCGGGTAGGACACGAAGCGCATCCCGGGACTGGTTGGCCTTGGCTTGCGAATTGGCATGGTCTGGTTCCTAGCCCTCGAGGGCCTGCAGGCCCTGGAAGATCGGAATGGTCTCACCGGCGCGCACCTGGACGATCGCCTTCTTCCAGTTGCGCGTGCGACCCTTGGTGGTGCCGCGGCGCTTGGGCTTGGACTTCACGCTCATCGTGCGCACCTCCACCACGTGAACGTCGAACAGCGCCTCCACGGCCTGGCGGATGTGGGTCTTGTGCGCGTCGGCGTGGACACGGAAGGTGTAGCGGTCGGCGGCCGAGAGCACATAGCTCTTCTCGGAGACGACCGGTCGGATCAGCACCTGGGTGTGCTCCATCAGGCGCTCGCCTCCTCGCCGGACTGTGCCCCGAGCGGTGCGCGGGGCTTGCCGGTGCGAGCCGTGAGCGCCTCGAGGGCGCCTTCGGAGACGAGCATCCGGGCCGCGCCGAGCAGATCTGTGACGCCGACGTTCTCGGGCGTGAGCACGGCCACGCGGGCGAGGTTGCGAAAGGACAGCGCCGCCGAGGACTCCTCGGGGGCGAGCACCACCAGCGTGGCCACCGGCCTGCGGCTGTCGGGCGCCCAGTCTTCGAGCAGGTCGAGCGCCTGGCGGGTCTTCGGCGCCTTGAAGCCGGACGCGTCGAGGATCGCGATCGAGCCGCGCTCGGCGTGCAGCGAGAGCGCACTGCGCAACGCGGCGCGCTGCTCCTTGCGGTTGACCTTGAAGGTGTATGAGCGCGGCTGGGGTCCGAACACGGTGCCACCGCCGGTCCAGATCGGCGAGCGGCTCGAGCCGGCACGCGCGCGGCCGGTGCCCTTCTGGCGCCACGGCTTGGCGCCACCGCCGGAGACCATGCCGCGTGTCTTGGTGGCAGCGGTGCCACGGCGGCGAGCGGCCTGCTCGGCGCGCACGCTCTGGTGGATCAAAGGGCCGGCGAAGCGCGCGCCGAAGGCCGCGTCGTCGAGCTTGACCTTCTTGGCCGAGGCGCTGCCATCGGCGCTCAGCAGGGGCGCGTCAGCCATTGGTCCGTACCTCCACGATCGAGCCGGAGGGGCCGGGAACCGAGCCGCGCACGAGCAGCAGGTTCTCGCGGGCGTCGACGCTGACGATCTCCAGGCCCTTCTGGGTCACGCGCTTGTTGCCCATCTGCCCAGGTCCGCGGATGCCCTTCATCACGCGCGAGGGCGTGGCCGAGGCGCCGATCGAACCCGGCGCGCGGACGTTGTGCGAGCCGTGGGACTTGGGCCCGCTGGCGAAGTTGTGGCGCTTGATCGTTCCCTGGAAGCCCTTGCCCTTGGAGACCCCCGCGATCTTCACCCTCGCGCCGACCTCGAAGGCCTCGACGGTCACCGTCTCGCCGACCTGCAGCTCGCCGGCCTCGTCGCGGAACTCGGCCAGCCTGCGCATTGGCGGGGCGTCGGCCTTCTTCAGATGGCCAAGCTCGGGTTTCGAGAGGTGCTTCTCCTTGGTCTGCCCGAATGCCAGCTGCACGGCCTCGTAGCCGTCGCGTTCGAGCGTGCGGATCGCGGTCACCGGGCAGGGACCGGCCTCAAGGACGGTCACGCGCGCGACGCTTCCGTCGTCCTGGAAGACCTGTGTCATACCGAGCTTCTTGGCGAGGATGGCAGGCATGCGAGGCTCAGGTGGCGAGACGAATCTCGATGTCGACGCCCGCCGGCAGATGATCCAGGCGCTGCAGCGAGTCGACGGTCTTGGGGGTCGGCTGGTGGATGTCGATCAGCCGCTTGTGGGTACGGATCTCGAAGTGCTCGCGCGAGTCCTTGTCCTTGAACGGTGAGCGGATCACGCAGTAGATGTTCTTCTCGGTCGGTAGCGGCACGGGACCCGAGACGCTCGCCCCCGTACGGGTGGCGGTCTCGACGATCTCCTTGGCCGCGGACTCGATCGCCGAGGTGTCGTATGCCTTCAGGCGTATGCGGATCTTGTTCTGGTTGGCTGCTGCCATGGTGTCTCTCTAGCTTCTCTGTGTGTCTTTGATGTGGTCTGGTCGCTGCTGCGCTGTGCTGATCCGCCGGCGGGACTGCTCCCGCCCCGCGATTCACCGCCCGGGAGCGTCCCAGGGCGGTGAGGGGGCGGATTTCCCATCGACCCGCACCTCTGCGGCGGGGTCGTATTAGTCGTATCGGACTGCCAATGTGCGCGCCGTCATGCAGGGCGCGCAGGTGCTACTCGATGATCTCCGTGACCACGCCCGAACCGACCGTGCGGCCACCCTCGCGGATGGCGAAACGCAGGCCCTGGTCCATGGCGATCGGCTGGATCAGCTCGATCTCCATCTGGACGTTGTCGCCGGGCATGACCATCTCGACGCCCTCGGGCAGCTTGGCCACGCCGGTGACGTCGGTGGTACGGAAGTAGAACTGAGGCCTGTAGCCGGTGAAGAACGGGGTGTGACGTCCACCCTCCTCCTTCTTGAGCACGTAGACCTCTGCCTTGTACTTGGTGTGCGGCGTGATCGACCCCGGCTTGCACAGCACCTGGCCGCGCTCGATGTCCTCGCGCTTGGTGCCACGCAGCAGGCAGCCGACGTTGTCGCCGGCCTGGCCCTGGTCGAGGATCTTGCGGAACATCTCGACGCCTGTGACGACCGTGCTGGTGGTCGCGTGGACGCCGACGATCTCGACCGTGTCGCCGGTGTTGACGATGCCCTGCTCCACGCGGCCGGTGGCCACGGTGCCGCGCCCAGTGATCGAGAAGACGTCCTCGACCGGCATCAGGAACGGCTTGTCGAGCTCGCGCACGGGCTCGGGGATGTATGTGTCGAGCGCGGCGGCCAGCTCGAGGATCTTCTCCTTGTAGGCCTCGTCGCCTTCGAGCGCCTTCAGCGCCGAGCCGACGATGAACGGGATGTCATCGCCGGGGAAGTCGTATTCGCTGAGCAGCTCGCGCACCTCGACCTCGACGAGCTCGAGGAGCTCCTCGTCGTCGACCATGTCGGCCTTGTTCAGGAACACCACGATGTAGGGCACGCCGACCTGGCGGGCGAGCAGGATGTGCTCGCGCGTCTGGGGCATCGGACCGTCGGCCGCCGAGACCACCAGGATCGCCCCGTCCATCTGGGCGGCGCCGGTGATCATGTTCTTGACGTAGTCGGCGTGACCGGGGCAGTCCACGTGGGCGTAGTGCCGGTTCTCCGTCTGGTACTCGACGTGGGACGTGGCGATCGTGATCCCGCGTTCCTTCTCCTCGGGTGCATTGTCGATCTCCGCGAAGGTGCGGGCTTCCGCTCCTCCGTGCTCGGCCAGCACCGTCGTTATGGCAGCGGTCAGCGTCGTCTTGCCATGGTCGATGTGACCGATGGTCCCGACGTTGACGTGCGGCTTGTCGCGCTCGAACTTCTCCTTCGCCACTTTTGACTCGCTCCTGTAATCGACTTGTATGTTCGCCCTCTGCGAAGGCGAACCTCAGAAATCTATCTAACTGCGGGCTTCGCTGACTGCTGCCCTCGTGCCTCGGCTCTATCTGTTGATCGCGACCCGCTCCGAGGCTCTAGGCCGCGACCGGTTCACCCGTCCTGCTTTCGACGATTTTCTCGGCGATGTTGGGCGGGACCTCCTCGTAGGCCTCGAACTGCATCGTGTAGTTGGCGCGTCCCTGCGTGTTGGAGCGCAGGTCGGTCGCATAGCCGAACATCTCGCTCAGCGGCACGCGTGCGGTCACGGCCAGGGCGTTGCCACGGGGCTCCTGTCCCTCGACGCGCCCGCGGCGGCTGGAGAGATCGCCGATCACGTTGCCGAGGAACTCCTCGGGCGTGACCACCTCGACCGCGAAGATCGGCTCGAGCAGGACCGGCTTGGCGCGCCTGGCTGCCTCTTTGAAGGCGAGCGAGCCCGCCACTTTGAACGCGATTTCCGATGAGTCCACGTCGTGGTACTTGCCGTCGACGAGCGTCACGCGCATGTCGACCATCGGGTAGCCGGCCTTCACGCCGTTGTCCAGCGCCTCTTCGATCCCCTTCTTGACCGCGGGGATGTATTCGGAGGGGATGTTGCCGCCCTTGATCTTGTTGATGAACTCGAATCCCTCGCCCGGGGCCGGCTCGAGGTTGATGAAGACCACACCGAACTGGCCCGAGCCGCCGGTCTGGCGCACGAACTTGCCTTCGATCTTCTCGACCGAGCCGCGCACCGTCTCGCGGTAGGAGACCTGGGGGCGTCCCACGTTGGCCTCGACGCCGAACTCGCGCTTCATGCGGTCCACCAGCACCTCGAGGTGCAGCTCGCCCATGCCCGAGATCTCGGTCTGCCCGGTCTCCTCGTTGGTGCGCACCTGGAAGGTGGGATCCTCCTCGGCGAGGCGCCCGAGCGCGACCGACATCTTCTCCTGGTCGACCTTCGTCTTGGGCTCCACCGCAACCTTGATGACCGGCTCGGGGAAGACGATGTTCTCGAGGTGGATCGGGTGCGCGGGATCGGCCAGCGTGTCGCCGGTGATGACCTGCTTGATCCCCACCGCAGCGGCGATGTCGCCCGCGAACACCTCGGTCACCTCCTCGCGCTCGTTGGCGTGCATCATCAGGATGCGCCCGATCCGCTCGGTACGTCCGCTGCCGACGTTCAGGACCTTGGCGCCGGCCTCGAGGTGGCCCGAGTAGACGCGGAAGTAGGTGAGCTTGCCGACGTAGGGGTCGGCCGCGATCTTGAAGGCGAGCGCGGCGAAGGGCTCGGAGTCATCGGCGTGGCGCGTGACCTGACGCTCCTCCTCCTCGCCCCTGATCAGTTCGGTGCCGAGCACCGGCGGAACGTCCAGCGGCGAGGGCAGGTAGTCGATGACCGCGTCGAGCAGCGGCTGCACGCCCTTGTTCTTGAACGAAGAGCCGCACAGCACCGGGGTCAGCTTGGTCGAGAGGGTCGCGGCGCGGATCGCGTTCTTGAGCACCGCCTCGGGAATCTCGGTTTCTTCGAGCAGCGCCTCGAGCAGCGTGTCGTCGTAGTGGGAGACCTCCTCGAGCAGGTGTTCACGCGCGGCCTGAGCGGCTTCGGCGAGCTCCGCGGGGATCTCGATCTCTTCCTGTTCCTTGCCCATCTCGTCCTTGTAGACGATCGCTTTCATCGCCACCAGGTCGACCACGCCGAGGAAGTCGCCCTCCGCGCCGATCGGCAGCTGGATCGGCACGGGGTGCGCTCCGAGGCGGTCGATCATCGTCTGCACGCCCATGTCGAAGTCGGCACCGGTACGGTCCATCTTGTTGATGTAGGCGATGCGCGGCACGTGGTACTTGTCGGCCTGACGCCACACGGTCTCCGACTGCGGCTCGACGCCGGCGACCGAGTCGAACAGAGCGATCGCGCCGTCGAGCACGCGCAGCGAGCGCTCCACCTCGACGGTGAAGTCGACGTGACCGGGCGTGTCGATGATGTTGATGCGGTGACCCTTCCACTGCGCGGTGGTGGCCGCAGAGGTGATCGTGATGCCCCGCTCCTGCTCCTGCTCCATCCAGTCCATTACCGCCGCGCCCTCGTGGACCTCGCCGATCTTGTACGTGCGCCCGGTGTAGTAGAGGATCCGCTCGGTCGTCGTCGTCTTACCGGCGTCGATGTGAGCCATGATCCCGATGTTGCGGGTGTTGTGAAGTGTGAACTTACGTGGCATCTCTGAAGGTTCCTGGTAGGTGCTGGGCAGGAAGTGATCTGGGTGCTGGGCAGGGCGTGATTTGGGGCAAAAAAAGAGGGCCCCTCGGGCCCACGCACGCTGCTGGTCGGTTTGGACCGGTTCGCGTCGTTATCTGCTCGAGGTCTCCATCTTGATTTGCGGACTCGCAGGTGGCATGCAACCGCGCTCGCCCACCCGCGACGCCTTGCCGACTATAGCAGAGCAAATGTCAGCTCTGAGCGCCCTGGCCGGGCGTCGCAGAGCCCGGCGCGGCGGCCTCGCACGCACCTTTGGCGGGGGGGTCGTCGACCATCGCGCCGAGCCGCTCCAGCACGTGTGTGGCAGCGCGCAGCTCGTCGATCTCGAGGCCCTCGAGGGCCTGCGCCCAGCGCGCTTTCCAGGCCGCGTGCTTGGCCTCGATCTTGTCCCGTCCCTGCTCGGTCAGGCGCGAGACGACCACGCGCCGGTCGGTCTGGGAGCGCACACGCTCGACGTGCCCGCACTCGGCCAGGTGCTCGAGCATCTGGGTGACCGTGCCCGCGCTCATCCGCGCCGCCGCCGCGAGCTCGCCCGCGGACAGTGCGCCACGCTCGTGCAGCTCGATCAGCAGTTCGAACTGGGCGTGGCTGAGCTGATCGCCGGCCAGGTGCGTGTCGCGTCCCCGCAGCCGGCTGAGGCTCCTGAACACCCGGCGAAACGCCATGCCCAGCTCGGTCACCTGGGCGTCGCGGGGCGCGGGCTGCTCGGTGTTCGTTTGCTTTGCGATCGCGGGCGCGCTCATCGCTCTCACACCTGATGCTATGCGCCGAGCGGCTCGACCGCGGACTCGGCGTTGCTCGCCGCCTGGTCGAGTCGCGCGCGCGGGTTCTCCGCGCGCAGAAGCACCAGGCACGGGATCAGCGACAGCAGGCAGATGCCGAGCGACCACCAGTAGGCGGTGTCGAAGGCCCCGGCGAGATGGTGCAGCGAGGGCGCGGCGCCGCTGGCGCGCTGCAGCACGACCGCCAGCACGGCAGTCCCGATCGCGCCGCCGATGCGCTGCAGCACGTTGAGCTGGGGGGTGGCGTCTGAGAGCTGGTCGGCGCGCAGCGATGCGAACGCGGCCGTCATCGCGGGCATGAATGAGAAGCCGATCCCCATCCCGCGCACGACCAGCACCAGTGAGATCGAGAGGATCGAGGTGCCGGTGCCGACGAACGCGAGCGGCAACGTGGCCAGTGACAGCACGGCGACGCCGATGATCGCGATCTTGCCGCCGCCGAAGCGTTGGCTGAGGCGTCCGCTGAGCGGCATCACCAGCAGCATGCCCAGCCCCTGGGGACCGGTCAACAGGCCCGTGACGATCACGCTCTCGTGGCGGACCTCCTGGTAGTAGTAGGGCACGAGGATCATCGCGCCGAACAGCGCTGCGCCGAGTCCGAAGGTCGTGAGCGACGCCGCGCCGAAGACGCGGTTGGCGTACAGGCGCACGTCGAGCAAGGGGCGCTCGACGCGCAGCGCGTGCCAGCAGAAGATGCCTGCGAGGACCACGCCGGCGACGATCGGCCCGACCACGATCGGCGCTGTCAGGCTGCTGTTAGTGCCGAGCTCCGAGAGCCCGTAGACGAGCGCGCTCGATGCGCTCGAGAGCAGCGCGAGGCCGACCACGTCCAGGCGCCCGGCCTCACCGGAGTCGGTGTGCGGCAGCATCCGCCACGCGAGCGCCAGCGCGACCGCGCCGATCGGAACGTTGACCAGGAAGATCCACGACCAGTGCAGGTTCTGCAGGATTGCCCCACCGACGACCGGGCCGAGGATCGGTCCGAGCATGGCGGGCATCGAGATGATCGCCATCACCCTGCCCATGCGCTTGGGGCCCGCCACCTGGGCCATGATCAACTGCCCGACGGGCATGATCATCCCGCCGCCGACGCCCTGCAGGATGCGAAACAGCACGAGCGTGGTGGTCGACGCGGCGACCGCACACAGGGCCGAGCCGGCGGTGAACAGGACGAGCGAGACCATGTAAACGCGCTTGGCGCCGTAGCGCCTGGCCGCCCAGCCGGTGACAGGGATCACGGCGGCGAGCGAGAGCAGGTAGCCGGTGACCACCCACTGGATCTGGGAGATCGAGCTGTGCAGGTCGTGCCCGAGCGTGCGCAGCGCCACGTTGACGATCGTGGTGTCGAGGATCGACATGATCATCCCGAGGATCACCACGCCGGCGATCTTCCACACGTAAGGCTCGATGCGGTCTGTGGCGGCGGGTGACGCCGGCAGCTGTGGGGTCGTCGCAGTAGCCATTCGGTACCGAAAGTTTAGGTACCGAAGCTTTCTTCTTCAAGAGATGTGTGAGCGATCGCACACAACGGCGGGCGACGGCTGCGAGACCGGCGCCAGCGAAGCGATCGGAAAGACGGTGTCGTGGGTCTGCTGCTCAGTCGAGGACCAGACTGAGCTGGCCTGTAGCGAGCTCGAAGGGATCGCTGGTCTCCCTCGGCGCGCGCTCAGCCTGGATGCGTTTACGTTCTGCAAGCAGGTTTGGTTCGCCGAGGTAGTAGCGACCTCTCGTCTCCCCTATTGGTTGGAGCAACTTCGCGTCGACCATGGCGCGGAGATCGCGGCTGGTGGTCAGGGTCGAGACCGTCTCCCCTGCCGTCAGCTCGACGAGCATCTTGTAGGTCGAATGGGTCAAGCGAAAGCCGTATGCAGCCTCGACGAGCACGCCGGTCGTGCGGTCGGGGAGGCCATGCTGCTCGGCGATTTGCGAGCACGCCGCGTAGAGGCGCTGCGTCTCCTCGATCCTGCGAAGCTGCGTCCTTGCCTGATGGTAATGGGCTGTTAGACAAAAGCGGAGCCACGGACGGGCGTCGTGTTGTGGGTTCCAGTGCCGCTGGCCAACCTCACCCAACACCTCGCAATAGTGCTCGGTGTTCCTCCCGAGATACTCCTCAATGCTCGAGAAGACGGGAGCCATGATCTGCTCTCGCGCGAGAACGAGAGTCTGAAGCGCGCGCGCCATGCGACCGTTGCCGTCCCTGAACGGATGAACCATTACTAGATTGAGGTGCGCCATGGCGGCACGGACGAGGACTGGAGCGTCGCTCGCTTCGAGCTCCGTTATCGCGTCCGCAACTAGCTCGGGAACTTGGTCGAACGGCGGCCCCTCGTAGACCCGCTCTTTGGTCGACTCACGCACGACGTAGATCTCGCCCGCTCGCCAGCGCCCCGGATCCTTGTCGAGACGATGCTTGAGCATCATGAAGTGCAGCGACTTCAAAAGCCCCTCGTCCACCGTAGCCGCCCGATCCTGCGCAACTTGAAGCACGTAGGTCATAGCATCGCGGTACCCGGCCAGCGCCAGGCGAGTCTCTTCATCCGTTGTCAGCGTGGGCTCGCCGTCGAGCGCCGCTACGACGTCATCGAGGCTGGCGTCGTAGCCCTCGATGCTGTTGGAGGCTTGTACGGCACGGGCAAAAGCCATCCGACGGAGCGTGCCAAACCACCTGCGGGGCTCGGGATCCACGTTGTGGCGCAACTGAGCGCGAAGCCCATCGATCATGCGGAGAACCTCGAGCTCGGCCGGTTCCAGCAGGGGTGTCCTATAGACAAGAGCCATGATAAAAAGATTCTATCATCATATCTCTGGCCGTGTGTTCCGCCAGGACTGAGAAAATATTTCTATCATTTCTCACCGCCGTGGATATAGACGATGCGCCCCCAATTGGCGATGACCGCTTAAACGACGAAGGCCCCGCAAGGGGCCCACATAAAAGCTCAACCGTCCAGGTAGACGCTCTACCAGCGGTAGTGGGCGAAGGCCTTGTTGGCCTGGGCCATGCGGTAGATGTCGTCCTTGCGCTTGTACGCGCCGCCCTGCTGTGAGGCCGCATCCATCAGCTCGTTGGCGAGCCGTTGGGCCATCGTCTTCTCGCGCCTCTGGCGGGCGAACTCGACCAGCCAGCGAACTGCGAGCGTGCGTGCGCGTGAGCTGGGCACCTCGACGGGGACCTGATATGTGGCGCCGCCGACCCGGCGCGAGCGGACCTCGAGCGATGGTGTGAGCGTCTTGATCGAGCTCTCGAGTGTCTCCAGCGGGTCTTTGTCGCTGCGCTCGCCGATCAGCGCGAGCGCGTCGTAGACGATGCGCTCAGCGGTCGACTTCTTGCCGTCGAGCATCACCTTGTTGATGACCTGCTGGACGAGCTTGGAGCGGTGGATCGAGTCCGGCTCCACCGGACGGATCTGGGCGGCTGCGCGGCGGGGCATCGGCTATTTTTTCTTCACGCCGTACTGCGAGCGCGCCTTCTTGCGGTCGCTCACTCCGGCCGCGTCGAGCGTGCCGCGAACGACCTTGTAGCGCACGCCCGGAAGATCCTTGACACGTCCGCCGCGGACCAGCACCACGGAGTGCTCCTGCAGGTTGTGACCCTCGCCGGGGATGTAGGCCGTGACCTCGATCGAGCCCGAGATGCGCACACGGGCGACCTTGCGCAGGGCGGAGTTGGGCTTCTTCGGTGTGGTCGTGTAGACGCGAGTGCAGACGCCACGACGCTGCGGCGCGGCGACCTTCTTCTTGCGCCCCTTGCCGGACTTCAGCCCAGGCGTGGCCAGCTTCTTCTTGGGAGCTACGCGGCCCTTGCGGACTAGTTGTGAGGTCGTCGGCATTCGGCGCAGATGCTAGCAGCGCTAGGCGGCCTGGGGCACACCGGCTGCACGAACCGGCGCAGGCATGAGCGCCGAGGCGACCACGACCAGGACGAATGCCAACGCTTGCAGCACCACGCCGACCGTGCTTGCGGCCATTGGGTCGCCGAACACGACGATCCCGCCGGCGATCCCGGCGATGTTCGCAGCGGTGCCGGTGACAGCGATGACGGGGACCGCCTCGCCATCCTGCAGGCCGCGCGCGGAGGCGTAGAAGGCGACGATCGAGGCCAGGACCGCGACGCCCAGCCAGGGGCTGAGTGCGAGGCCCATCAGTCCGTGGGCGCCGGTGATGCCGGTGAGCGCCTTGATCGCGGTGTCGGAGACGCCGAACAGGACTCCGGCGGCGGCGCCCAGCATCACGCCGTGGTGCTCCACGGGGCCGCCCAGGCGGGGCCCCATCAGGAGCAGGCCACCGAGCCCGAACAGGCCGGCCTCGAAGGAGATCATCGCCACGTCGGAGAAGTGCGAGTGCGAGCCGTGCATCGCCGGCAGCGTGAGACCCAGCAGCACCAGGCCGACCGCGGTCAGGACGAGACCCACCCACTGGCGGCGCCCGACCTTGAAGCCGAACAACCGCTCGGCCATGACCGCGATGAAGACCACGCCTGCCGCAAGCGAGACCTGCACCACCGACATCGGCGCCAGCGCGAGCGCAGCGACATGCAGGCCCCAGCTCGCTGTCGCGATCAGCATGCCCAGGGCGAACCACTTGGACGAGTACAGGTTGCGGGCCGACTTCCACGGGTGCAGGACCTGCACCTTGGGCACCGAGTTGGCGCCACGGTACTTGTAGAAGAAGCCCAGGTTGGCCACGAAGGCGCAGGAGAGGGCGAGGAGTATGCCTAGGTCTAGGGTCATAGAGTTGGAAACTTCGGCGACGGGCGGATCCATCGGCCCAGGCCGGGCGCTGCTTTACTCGGCGAGAAGGACCTAGGCGAATCGTCCGTCCTCGGCAGAGTACCCGTCTGAACCTGTATGCAAGCTAAAGAGCGCATCGGAGCAGTTGAAGGGGGAGGCCGGGAGGGTCCGGCTACCGGGTTGATACCCGGAAACGGGCCTGGATCACAGCCCTTGCTGATGGTCGACATCGACGGCGTGATCTCGCTTTTCGGCGCTTTCACGCAAGGTGAGCGGCGTTCGCCGCTCGACGGATCCTTCCATTCGATCGAGGGCATTCCGCACTTCCTTTCGGCCACCGCCGCCGCACACCTGCTCGATCTGGCCGCCCAGTTCGAGCTGGTTTGGGCCAGCGGCTGGGAGGAGAAGGCCAACGAACATCTCCCCCACCTGCTCGGCCTGCCGGAAAAGCTGCCGTTCCTGCGGTTCGAGCGTTCGGTGGGCCGCTCCAACGCACACTGGAAGCTCGACGCGATCGGCGCATACGCGCGTGGGCGCCCGCTTGCATGGATCGACGACGCCTTCAATCCGGCCTGCCACGAGTGGGCGCGCGAGCGTGCCCAGCCCACCCTGCTCGTGCAAACAGACCCTGAGTGCGGGCTCACGCTGGCGGAGGCGCAACTGCTGGCGGAGTGGGCACGGGAGCTTCAGCCGCAGCCGGAGCGCTGAGCCGAACGCGCAGCGGCGGTGAGACCGCCGCGCCGTAACCGCTGGCGCCTTCGCACAGTACGCGCAGCCAGCTCCTTCCAGCCGGCGCACCCGCGATCGCGCTCCACAGCGACCACCGGCCCTGGGCGTCGGTCACCGCCTGGGCGATCGTGCGCTCGCTCACCCGTTCGCCCAGCTTGGCCACCGTACGCACCTGCACCAGCACCGTCGCCCCCGCGATCGGTGTGCCGTCGAGGAACCTAAGCGCGCCCGTGAGCATCGGCGCAGGCGTCACTGCTTCAGCGGGCGGCGCCGGCGCTGTGGGAGTACCAGGCGTGGTCGGCGTGGTCGGCGCGGCGGGCGTGCTCGGGGCGGCGGCAGCGAGCGCGAGCGTGGCGCGCACCGGGCGGGGCGCGAGCTGCGAGACGGCCGAGCGGATGGCGTCCAGCTCGCCGTAGAGGACGTCGCCGGGGCAGTCGGTGGAGTCGCCGTCGCGGTGACCGGCGATGCGTGGCAGCGGGACGTGGGCGTTGGCGGGAAAGCGGCTGTAGACGGCGCCCTCGGGATTGACTTTGACGGTGACGTGCCCGCGTGAGGGCAGGCCGTGCAGCGAGAGCTTCCAGGCGAGCAGCCGCTCCAGCGCGAGGCGGGCGGGCGTGGAGATGGGCACGCTCACGAACGAGCCGAGCACCGCCACGCCGCTCGAGACGAGGTTGTAGCCGCCGGCGTGGGCCCCCACGACAGGCTCGTCGATGCCCCCGGCGCGCGCCTCGAAGATGCGCCCGTAGAGGTCGATCACGAAGTTGTAGCCAATGTCGTTCCAGCCGTTCGAGAAGCGATGGAACGCATAGATCGCCCGCAACATCGCCGGCACCTCCCCGGCGCTGTACCCGTTGGGGTTCTCGGTGTGATGGACGAACGCCATCCGGACATCGCCATAGCCGGGTGCGACCTTCGGCGGGCAGACGCCCTGCGCCCAGCCGCGGCGGGCGAGGATCGCGGGCTGCCCGGCGCCGGCGGCGAGCAGCGGCACGGCGGTCGGCAGCGAAGCGGCGAGCCCGAGGGGAGCGCGGGCCAGCGCCTGCCGGCGAGCGCCTGCGCCGCCGCTGACGTCGATCAGCTGCAGGTGCACCTCACTCAGCGGCGTCTGGGCACGCAGCTGGATCTCGCTCGTGCCGCCCGTCCACACGGGCTCGCCAAGCGTCCGCTGCGTGACGGGCGCTCCGTCGGGTTCGTGGCCGCTGGCGCCCACCGAGGCCCACGGGCTCCAGCGTCCGCCTGGAGCGCGGAAGCGCAGCTGCACGTGTGCCGAGCGGTGCCCTTGCCACTGCAGCCCGACGAGGTCGGCGTTGCCCGTGAGCGCGATGCTCCTCGCCACCCCGTCGAGCCTGCCGATCGGCCGATCGGAGAGAACCGGGGCCGGCGGGGAGCCGAGCTGGGCGAGCGCCGCGGCCGGTGCGAGCGCATGGGTGGCCACCGCGCCGGCGCCGGCCGCGAGGAGGGCTCGGCGCGTCAGCTTGGGTGAGCTCATCACCGCACCTCAACACACATCAGCCCCCAAGGTCGCGCGAGGGTGGATGAAACTGCCTCAGGCAGGCCACGGCCGGGCACAGGTCACGGCCTGGCAGGCCACGGCCGGGCAGGCCACCGCTGGGCAAACGCACGCGTGCTCGCGGAGCTACGCTCTGGCGGTGGGAGATGAGGTGGCAAACGAAGCGCTTCTGCTGGCGGCGCGCGAACTCGTGGTGCTGGTCCTGGTGGTGGGGTTCTTCGCGTGGGTCGCCTACCGCCTGGTACGCGAAAGCCATCGCTGAGCCCGGAACGACCCGGGGCGACTACAAGAGCCGCCCCGGGAGTGCTGTGCTGCTGCTGCTGCGATGTGGTGAACGGCTAGCTCTGCTCGCCCGTCGGGCTCTCCTCGGGGATCTCCAGCTCGGCGAGCTCCTCGGCGAAGCCGGGGTCGGTGCCGCCGGCGCCGATCTTCTCGAGAGATGCCAGGTCGGCGTCGAACTCCTGCCCGTAGCCGCCGTTGAACCCGCCGCCGCCGGCCAGGCCGAGCTCGGCCGCGATCTCGTCCTGGTCGAGCAGACCGACGTCGTCGATCGCGCGGGGCAGTGGCTCGGAGGGTTCGATCTCGATCCGGCGGTAGCGCTTCAGCCCGGTCGCGGCCGGGATCAGCTTGCCGATGATCACGTTCTCCTTGAGGCCGTTGAGCCGATCGATCTTGCCTTCGAGCGCCGCGTCGGTCAGGACCTTGGTGGTCTCCTGGAAAGAGGCCGCCGACAGGAAGGAGTCGGTGTTGAGCGACGCCTTGGTGATGCCCAGGATGATGTCCTCGTACTGAGCGCTCTCACCGCCCTGCTCGGTCACGGCGTTGTTGACTTTGGCGAACTCGAAACGGTCCACGAACTGGCCCGGCAGGTAGTCGGTGTCGCCCTTCTGGTCGACCCGTACCTTTTTGAGCATCTGCCGGACGATCAGCTCGATGTGCTTGTCGTCAATGTCCACGCCCTGTGACTTGTAGACCTCTTGGACCTCCTTGACCAGGTACTGCTCGGTCTCGGTCCGGCCGCGGATGGCCAGCAGCTCGTGCGGGTAGACCGACCCCTCGTTGAGCTGCGTGCCGGCGGCGATCTTCTGGCCCTGGGTGACGAACAGCCGGGTACGCCTCGGGAAGGCGTGGCGGTGCTCCTCGCCGGCCTCGTCGGTGATCACCACGGTCAGCGCTTTGTCGGTCTCCTCGATCGCGACCGCGCCATCCTCCTCGGCGATTTTCGCAAGGCCCTTGGGCCGACGCGCCTCGAACAGCTCGACCACGCGGGGCAGACCGTGCGTGATGTCCGCGCCGGCGACTCCACCGGTGTGGAAGGTACGCATGGTCAGCTGCGTGCCGGGCTCGCCGATCGACTGGGCAGCCACGATTCCGACCGCGTCGCCGATCTGCGCGAGCGCTCCGGTGGCCATCGCCCGTCCGTAACAGGCCTGACAGACGCCGCTCGGAGCCTCGCACTTCAAGACGGAGCGGACGGGGACACGTACCTCGGTGCCCTTGTCGTGCTCCTCGGTGAACGCCGCCACGATCTCCGCCAGCTCGGCGCGGCCGATTTCGATGCCCTGCTCGGCGAGCATGCGCCCACGCTTGGTCGTGATCGGCTGCGCTGCGATCCGCCCGACGAGACCGTCGTTCGGTTCACCGCTGGCCTTGAAGACGACCATTTCGATGTAGTCCTCGGTGCCGCAGTCGGCCTCGCGGATGATCACGTCCTGCGCCACGTCGACCAGACGGCGCGTCAGATAGCCCGAGTCGGCGGTGCGCAGGGCGGTGTCGGCCAGACCCTTTCGCGCACCGTGGGTGGAGATGAAGTACTCCAGCACCGACAGGCCCTCCATGAAGTTGGCCTTGATCGGACGCTCGATGATTTCACCCTTCGGGTTTGCCATCAGGCCACGCATGCCGGCCAGCTGGCGGATCTGCTTGAAGGAGCCACGCGCACCCGAGTTGGCCATCATGAAGATGGGGTTCAGGGTGTCGAGGTTGGCGATCATCGCCTCGGCTACCTCGTCGGTGGCCGCGTTCCACTGCTCCACGACCGCCTCGTGACGCTCCTCCTGCGTGATCAGCCCGTCGTCGTACTGATCGGTGATGTCGCCGACCAGCTTGTCGTACTTGTCGAGGATCTGCTGCTTCTCGGGAGGCACGACCACGTCGTTCTTGGAGATCGTGATCCCGGCCTGGGTGGCGTACTTGAAGCCGAGGTCCTTGAACGCGTCCAGCACCAGCGAGATCGTGGTCGCGCCGTATGTCTGCACGAGCATGTCGATCAGCCGGGTCGTGTCGCGCTTCTTCATCGACTGGTTGACGAACGTGTACTTGGAGGCGTCGAACTCGTCGCCCAGCGCCTCTGAGAGCGCCCGCTCGATGCGGTCGTTGTAGATGATCCGCCCGATCGTCGTGAGCACGTGGCCGCCCTCGCGTCCGTAGGGGCGGAACTCGGCGACGTCGTGCAGCTTGACCACGTTGCCCTCGTATGAGAGCTCGGCCTCCTGCGCCGTACGAAACACGTGCGGACGCGGGTCGTGAGTCGCTCGGTCGATCTTCGAGAGCTCCTCCGCTTCGGGACCGTAGGTCAGGTAGTAGGCCCCCAGGATCATGTCCTGGGTGGGGGTCGCAAGCGGCGCCCCGTGGGCCGGGCTGAGGATGTTGTTGGAGGAGAGCATCAGGATGCGCGCCTCCGCCTGGGCCTCGGCCGAGAGCGGCAGGTGGACGGCCATCTGGTCGCCGTCGAAGTCGGCGTTGAAGGCGTGGCAGACCAAGGGATGAACCTGGATCGCCTTGCCCTCGACCAGCATCGGCTCGAACGCCTGGATTCCCAGACGGTGCAGCGTGGGTGCCCGGTTGAGCAGCACCGGGTGCTCGTGGATTACCTCCTCGAGCACGTCCCAGACCTCGCCGATCATCGAGTCGACCATCTTCTTGGCGGCCTTGATGTTCTGCGCGGACTTGCGCTCCACGAGGCGGGCCATGATGAACGGCTTGAACAGCTCCAGCGCCATGATCTTCGGCAGCCCGCACTGGTGCAGCTTGAGATAGGGGCCGGCCACGATCACCGAACGACCCGAGTAATCCACGCGCTTGCCGAGCAGGTTCTGGCGGAAGCGTCCCTGCTTGCCCTTGAGCATGTCCGAGAGGCTCTTCAGCGGCCGGTTGCCCGGACCCGTCACGGGACGCCCGCGGCGGCCGTTGTCGAACAGCGCGTCAACAGCCTCCTGAAGCATCCGCTTCTCGTTGTTGACGATGATCTCGGGCGCCCCGAGGTCGAGCAGCCGCTTGAGTCGGTTGTTGCGGTTGATCACGCGGCGATAGAGGTCGTTGAGGTCGGAGGTGGCGAAGCGGCCACCGTCGAGCTGCACCATCGGGCGCAGCTCCGGCGGGATCACCGGCACCGCGTCGAGGACCATCATCTCCGGTTTGTTGCCCGACTGGATGAACGCGGAGACAACCTTCAGACGCTTGACCGCGCGGGCCTGCTTCTGGCCTTTGCCCGTCTTGACCTGGTCCTCGAGCTCGACGCGTTCGGCCTCCAGGTCGACCTGCTGGAGCAGGTCGCGGATCGCTTCGGCGCCCATTCCGCCGCGGAAGTACTCGCCGAATCCATAGGAGGATCCGAAGCGCTCCTTCAGCTCGCGGAAGGTCGTCTCGTCGTGCTCGATCTGCTTTGGCTCCATCGTCTTGAATAGCTCCCACACGCTGCGCATGCGCTCGGCCGCGTCCTCGATGTAGGCCTCGGTGTCTGAGATGTCGGCCTCGAAGGTCTTGGTCAGTTCCTTGACCTGCTTCTCGCGCTCCTCGTCGGAGAGCTTGGACAGGTTGATGTCGAGCGAGTCGGCCCACAGGTGGTCTTCGTCGTTGAAGTTGGTCTGTTTGCCGCTCTGCAGGTACTTCTCGCGGCGCTTGAGCGACTCGCGCAGTTCAAGCACGCGCTCCTCGCGCTCGGCCGCATAGCCGTCGAGGACCTTGTTGACCTCCTTCTCGAGCGAGTCGAGGTCCTTGGTGCGCGCCTCGTCGTCGACCCAGGTGACGATCGACGCGGCGAAGTACAGGACCTTCTCGAGTTCCTTGGGGGCCATGTCCAGGAGGTAGCCGATGCGGCTGGGGACGCCCTTGAAGAACCAGATGTGGCTGACCGGTGCGGCCAGGTCGACGTGACCCATGCGCTCGCGGCGAACCTTCGAGCGGGTGACCTCCACGCCGCAGCGCTCGCACACGATGCCCTTGTAGCGCACGCGCTTGTACTTGCCGCAGTAGCACTCCCAGTCCTTGGTGGGACCGAAGATGCGCTCGCAGAACAGGCCATCCTTCTCCGGCTTGAGCGTGCGGTAGTTGATGGTCTCCGGCTTGGTCACCTCGCCCGAGCTCCAACTGCGAATCTGCTTCGAGGAAGCGAGAGAGATCTCGATTGCGTCGAAATTATTGATATCGATCATCTAGTTAGCTTTCGCTCGCGGGTGAATCTGGCATTTACTGGGGCGGACTCGAACTGGCATCTACTCGGGGGACTCCTCGCCGACCACGCTGTCGAGGTCGATGTCCTCCGTTGCGTCGACTGCGATCAGATCGTCCTCGGCGGTTGCGCCCGCCTCGAGGACGTCCGTCTCTGCTGCGGCGTCCCCCTCGACGGCGGCCTCGCCGCTCGGGGCTGCATCGCTGGCGTCCTCGCCCTCGAGCTGCTCGTCGCTGGCGTCGCCGGCAAGCGCGCGAACCCCGGAGAGGTCGATCCCGAGCTCCTCGGCAGCGCGCAGCAGGTCGTCGTCCTCGTCGCGCATTTCAGCGCGCTGGCCCTCCTCGGAGACCACGTTGACGTCAAGCGCCAGCGACTGCATCTCCTTCAGCAGGACCTTGAAGGACTCCGGGATCGAGGGCTCGGCGATGTTCTCGCCCTTGACGATCGCCTCGTAGGCCTTCACGCGGCCAACCGTGTCGTCGGACTTGATCGTGAGCATCTCCTGCAGCGTGTAGGCGGCGCCGAACGCCTCCAGCGCCCAGACCTCCATCTCGCCGAAGCGCTGGCCGCCGAACTGCGCCTTGCCTCCCAGCGGCTGCTGGGTGACGAGCGAGTAGGGGCCGGTCGAGCGGGCGTGGATCTTGTCGTCGACGAGGTGCAGGAGCTTGAGGATGTACATGTATCCCACCGTCACCTGTTCCTCGAACGGCTCGCCCGAACGACCGTTGAACAGCGTCATCTTGCCGGAGGCCTGCTCGCCCTCGCGCCTGGACTTGTCGACGTCCATGCGGATCCGACCCTCGTGGGCGTCCTGCCACTTGACCAGGGCGTTGTCGACGTCGGCGACGGTCGCGCCGTCGAAGACCGGGGTGGAGACGTAGACGCGACGCTTGCCGCTGGCTGCGTCCGCTTCCTTGTATGCCTCGGTGCCGTCGTCGTACCAACCCTGCGCCGCGGCCCAGCCGAGGTGGGTCTCGAGGATCTGCCCGACGTTCATGCGCGAAGGCACGCCCAGCGGGTTGAGGATCACGTCGACCGGCGTGCCGTCCTCGAGGAACGGCATGTCCTGCTGGTCGACGATCTTGGAGATCACACCCTTGTTGCCGTGGCGTCCCGCGAGCTTGTCGCCCTCGGAGATCTTGCGCTTCTTGGCCACGAACACGCGCACCAGGTCGTTGACCCCGGGCGGCAGGTCGTCGCCGTCGTCGCGCCTGAACGTCTTGACGTCGATCACCACGCCACCCTCACCGTGGGGAACCTTCAGCGAGGTGTCGCGCACCTCCCGCGCCTTCTCCTTGAAGATCGCGCGGATCAGCTTCTCCTCGGCTGTCAGCTCGGTCTCGCCCTTGGGCGTGACCTTGCCGACGAGCAGGTCGCCCGATTGGACCTCGGCGCCGATGCGCACGATGCCGCGGTCGTCGAGGTTGCGCAGGGACTCCTCGGAGCGGTTGGGGATGTCGCGGGTGATCTCCTCCTCGCCGAGCTTGGTCGTGCGGGCGTCGATCTCGTACTCCTCGATGTGGATCGAGGTGAGCTCGTCGTCCTGCACGAGGCGCTTGGACAGGATGATCGCGTCCTCGAAGTTGTAGCCCTCCCAGGACATGAACGCCACCATCAGGTTCTTGCCGAGCGCCATTTCGCCCTTGTCGGTCGAGGAGCCGTCGGCGAGCACGTCGCCGACCGCGACCTTCTGGCCGGTGTGGACCAGCGGCTTCTGGTGGATCAGCGTGCCCTGGTTGGAGCGCATGTACTTCTGCAACTCGTACTCGTCCTTCGTGCCGTCGCTGGTCTGCACCACGATCTGGGTGGCGTCGATGTAGTCCACCGTGCCCGCGTTCTTGACCAGCAGCACGTCACCGGTGTCGAGCGCAGCGCGGCGCTCCATACCCGTGCCCACGAGCGGCGCGTCGGCCTTCAACAGTGGCACCGCCTGGCGCTGCATGTTCGAGCCCATCAACGCGCGGTTGGCGTCGTCGTGCTCGAGGAACGGGATCATCGCGGTGGCGACCGACCAGATCTGCTCGGGTGAGACGTCGACCAGGTCGACGTCTTTCGGACCGACGGTCACGTACTGGCCGGCCTGGGTGCGGCAGAGGATCTCGCTGCCCTTGAGCTTGCCGCTCTTGGCGTCGACCGGCGTGTTGGCCTGGGCGATCAGGAGCTCCTCTTCCTGGGTCGCGTCTAGATGACGGACCTCCTCGGTCACCACGCCGTCCTTGACCACCCGATACGGGGTCGTCACGAAGCCGTACTCGGAGACCTCGGCGAACGAGGACAGCGAGCCGATCAGGCCGATGTTCGGGCCCTCGGGGGTCTCGATCGGACACATGCGCCCGTAGTGGGTGGGGTGCACGTCACGCACCTCGATCGGCGCGCGCTCGCGGGTCAGGCCTCCAGCGCCGAGCGCGGAGAGCCGGCGGCGGTGGGTCAGGCCGGCGAGCGAGTTGGTCTGGTCCATGAACTGGCTGAGCTGCGAGGAGCCGAAGAACTCCTTCAGCGCGGCCACCACGGGACGGATGTTGATGATCGTCTGCGGCGTGATCGTGTCGGCGTCCTCGGTGGTGAGACGCTCGCGCACCACGCGCTCCATGCGGTAGAGCCCGATCCGGAAGGCCTCTTGGATCAGCTCGCCGACGGTACGCAGGCGACGGTTGCCGAAGTGCTCGTACTCGTCGAGGTGCTCGGCCACGGGCTCGCGCGGCATGCTCGTCGCCTCGGCTGCGTAGTCCTTGATCTCGACCTCGCCGTCCTCGGGTATGCCGAGGATCTTGGGCAGGCGCACGAGCTCGTTGATCAGGGCGACGATGTCGTCCTTGGTCAGCGTGCGCACATCGAGGTCGGTTCCCTGCTTGAGCCTCGAGTTGAGCTTGTAGCGCCCGACGCGGGTGAGGTCGTAGCGCTTGGGGTCGAAGAACAGCTGGTTGAGCAGCGCCTTGGCGTTGTCCACGCTCGGCGGCTCGCCGGGACGCTGCTTCTTGAACAGCTCGATCAGCGCGCCCTCTTCGGTGCGCGTGACCTCGGTGTCGGACTCGATCGTGTTGCGGATGTAGAGCGAGTTGTCGAACAGGCGCAGGATCTCCTCGTCGCTGGCGTAGCCCATCGCGCGCAGCAGCACCGTCACGGGCAGCTTGCGCTTGCGGTCGATGCGGACGAAGACCTTGCCCTTCTTGTCGATCTCCAGCTCGAGCCAGGATCCACGGGCGGGCATCAGGTTGGCGATGAAGACCTGCTTCTCGCGGTCCTTGGGCTCCATCAGGTAGGCGCCGGGGGAGCGCACCAGCTGCGTGACGACCACGCGCTCGGTGCCGTTGATCACGAACGTGCCGCGCTCTGTCATCCACGGGAAGTCGCCCATGAACACAGACTGCTCGCGGATCTCTCCTGTCTCACGGTTGATGAAGGCCACCGTGACCGTCAGAGGCCGCGCGTAGGTCAGGTCCTTCTCACGGCACTGCTCGAGCGAGGCGACAGGGTCGTCGAAGGTGAACTCGCCGAACTGCACAGCGAGGTTGCCCGTGTAGTCCTCGATTGGGGAGATGTCATCGATCGTCTCGCGCAGGCCACCCGTCTCAGGGTCGGTCAGCCACGCGAACGAGCGGCGCTGGATGTCGATCAGGTTCGGGACGTCAACTGTCTTGTTCAGGCGCGCGAAGCTTCGGCGCGTCCGGAGAGCGTCTACAGCAGCCAAGGAATGACTCCTTCGGAGGGCGATACACGGGCAGAGGAGGGCGCCGAAGCGCGACTAAGAAAGATAGCACAGGCTATCCCTACCCCAAGGGGCCACCAGCGCTCACGGACCCCGCCCTTCGGAAATCGCGTATGTGGCGCGATCCCGGCCTGTCTGGGCGGCTGCGACTATCGGCTAGCGCAGCGCACTTTACCGGAAAGCGCGAGGATTTGTTAGCGACGGATAAAGATCTGCGCGGCCCCTGCTCGAGACCTCGGCGGACGCCCGCCCCGGCGCCGACGGCGAACGCGCTCAGCTGGGATCGGCGCTCGTGCCGCCCCACTGCTCGGGCGCGAGATCGGCGATCGACTGGGTGAAGCACCAGCGGTGCCCGGCCAGGTCCATGACCGAGTACTGGCGCTCGCCGTAGGGGTAGTCCTCCGGCTCGTGCAGGATCCGCGCTCCTGCCCTGCGCGCGTGCTCGTGGTGGGCATCGACGTCTTCGATCCGCACCAGCATCGCCTGGCTGAACTCGTTGGGCCGCGGGACGCGCAGTTCGGTCGCGTCGGGCTGATCGCGCCAGCGCTGGCCGGTGCGCGCCTCGGTGAGCGCAACCGCACCGTCACCGATCTGAAGCTGGGCCCGGTGCGCGCCTGCGCGCCAGCGCTCGCTGAACCCAAACACCGCGCACAGCCAGTCGATCGCCTCGCCCACGTCGTCGTAGACGAGTTCGGGGATGACCGAGCACGACGGCATCGTGCGGTTCTCGAGCATGGCTGGCCGCGCGCCTGCCGGTTCCGCTCACGATCTGCGCGAGCGGAACCGGTCAACGATGCGCTCCTATTTGACCTCGACCGAGGCGCCCGCCTCCTCGAGTTCCTGCTTGAGCTTGTCCGCCTCCTCGCGGTCGATGCCCTCCTTGACCGGCTTGGGGGCCTCGTCCACGAGCGCCTTGGCCTCTTTGAGACCGAGGCCGGTGGCAGCGCGTACGACCTTGATGACCTGGATCTTCTTGTCGCCCGCGCCGGTGAGCACGACGTCGACAGTGCTGCTCACTTCCTCCTCGGCTCCCGCGTCGCCGCCGCCGGCGGGGGCGGCGGCGGGTGCGGCCATCGCGGCCGCGGAGACGCCGAACTCCTCCTCGAGCGCTTTGATCCGCTCAGCGAGCTCGAGCACGGAAATGCCCTTCAGCTCCTCGATCCAATCCTGTGTGCTGGTTGCCATACGTCAGTCCTCCTTGGTGGGATTCGTCTCGGCGTCCTCGGACTGAGCCGAGACGTCCGCCTGTTTGTCGTCTTCTTGCGCCGGCTCGTCCTGCCTGTCCTCCCGAAGGGAGGGTGCCGGCTCAGCTTGCTCTGAAGCGCTCGCCTCGGGCTCGGCCGGGGTCTCCTCGGCCGCGGGCTCCTCAGCTTTGGCCTCCTCGACTGCAGGCTCCTCGGCAGGCGTCTGCGCCTCGGGCTCGGCCGCGGGCTCCTCAGCCTTGGCCTCCTCGGCCGCGGGCTCCTCGGCCGCGGCGGGTGCGGTGGCCGAGGGCGCCTCGCCGGCCGGGATCTCGCCCGACTGCTTCTTCTCGTTGACCTGGCCGAGCGCGACCGCCAAGCCTCCGACGAGGGCGCCGAGGGTCCTCACCAGGCCGCTCACCGGTGAGGCGACCACGCCGACGAGCTGGCCGTAGAGGACGTCGCGCGAGGGCAGCCGCGAGAGCGAGCGGATCTGCTCGACGTCGAGCGGGTCGCCGCCCATCAGGCCGCCCTTGAAGGGCAGCAGCTGGGTCGTGCGGGCGTAATCTGCGATCGCCTTGGCGGCCACGGCGATGTCGCCGCGGACGAAAGTCAGAGCGGTGGGGCCGGCGAGGAAGTCCTTCAGCCCCGCTGCACCGGCCTGGTCGGCGGCGCGCTCGGTCAACGAGTTCTTGACGACCTTGAAGCTGGCGTCGCCTTCGCGCAGCTTGGTGCGCAGCTCGGCGATCTGAGCCACTGTTATGCCGCGGTAGTCCACTGCGAACACCGCGTCGGACTCCTGTATGTGGGTGGCGATCTCCTCGATCGCCACGGCCTTCTGCTCTCGGTTCATGTGGGGCTCCTATCCCGGTCTTGCGCGGCTGATGCTCGCCGCCGGGGGTCTCTGGTATGCCTGATGGGTGGCGCTATGCGGCGATCGGGGCCGCGGGCGCCTCCTCGATGATGTCACGTGTACGGCTCGAGTCCACCTTCACGCCGGGACCCATGGTCGAGGCGACGGTGATCGAACGCAGGTAGCGGCCTTTGCCGGCCGAGGGCTTGGCCCGGATCAGCTCTTCGATCACGGCGGCGTAGTTCTCGAGCAGCTTGCGGTCGTCGAAGCTGGCCTTGCCGATCACCAGGTGCACGATCGCAGTGCGGTCGGTGCGGTATTCGACCTTGCCCGACTTGGACTCTTCGACGGCTTTGGCGACGTCCATCGTCACGGTGCCGACTTTGGGGTTCGGCATCTTGCCGGACGGCCCGAGGATGCGCCCGAGGCGTCCGACAACAGACATCATGTCGGGCGTTGCGATCGTCACGTCGAAGTCGTCGAAGCCCTCCTCGATGCGTTTCGCAAGGTCGTCCGCGCCGACGACGTCCGCGCCTGCCTCTTCGGCCTCGCGGGCCTTATCGCCCTGGGCGAAGACTGCGATCTTGACGTCTTTGCCGAGTCCGTTGGGCAGCGCGATCGTGCCGCGCAGCTGCTCGTCGGCGTGGCGGACGTTGAGGCCGGTGCGTACGTGGACCTCGATCGACTCGTCGAACTTGGCCGCGGTCAGCCCGCGCACGAGCGCGATCGCCTCGGCGGGCTCGTATTCGCGCTCGCGGTCGACGCGGGCGATGGTCTCGAGGTAGCGACGTCCGTGCTTGGCGCTCATGAGGCCACCTCGACTCCCATCGAGCGGGCGGTACCGGCGATGATCTTGGCCGCCTGGTCGACATCGTGGGCGTTGAGGTCATCGAGCTTGCGCTCGGCGATCTCGCGCAACTGGGTCTGGGTGATGGTGCCAACCTTGACGCGGTTGGGCTCACCGGAGCCCTTGTTGATTTTGATCGCCTGGCGGATCAGGACCGCGGCCGGCGGGGTCTTCGTGACGAACGTGAACGAGCGGTCCTCATAGACGGTGATGACAACCGGGATGACCGTGCCCGTTTCGCTCTGCGTCTGGGCGTTGAACGCCTTACAGAACTCCATGATGTTGATTCCGTGCTGGCCCAGCGCAGGCCCGACCGGCGGGGCGGGGCTCGCCTGCCCGGCGTTGGCCTGCAGCTTGATTGTGGTGAGAACCTTCTTTGCCATGTCTCTTCTTCTGTCTAGTTGTTCTTGGAAAGCTTATTGGGAAGCGAGCGCCTGAGCGGGTCGAGGGTCAAGTGAGGCAAGGACGCAGTGAGCGAAGTGTGCGAGAGCACGAGCAATCGAGGACATCGCCTCGCGCAGGCCATCGGCCCGCTCAGAGCTTCTTGACTTGGTCGAATTGAACCTCGACAGGAGTCTCCCTGCCGAAGATTGATACCAGCACCTTGAGCCGGGATGCGTCCTCGTTGATCTCGGAGATCTCACCGGAGAAGTCCGACAGGGGCCCGGAGACCACCTTGACGGACTCGCCGATCGTGAACTGGGCGCGCGTGCGGGTGGCGGTCGCGACCTCCTTGTGCAGCAGCCGGTCGACCTCGCCCTGGGTGAGCGGGACGGGCTCCTGGGAGGCTCCGACGAAGCCGGTCACGCCCGGAGTGCCCTTGACCACGCCCCAGGAGTCCTCGTTGAGCTCCATGTTCACCAGCACATAGCCGGGCATGGTGCGCTTCTCGACGGTGACCTTCTGGTTGTCCTTCATCTCGGACACAGCTTCCGTGGGAACGACCACGCTGCGCACCGCGCGCTGCTGGCCGAGAGAGATCAGCCGGTGCTCGAGGTTGTGCTTGACCTTGTTCTCGTGCCCGGAGTATGTGTTGACTACGTACCAACGAAACATTCAGAGTTCCTCGACAGATTCAGTGACGGATGGGTGGCCGGCCAGTGGATGAGACGATCGCGACTTTGGCCCAGCCCTAAAGGATGAATTCGACGACTTCCTTGGCGACATAGTCGGCCAGGCCGAGGTAGGCGCCGGCGATGGCGACGAATCCGATGACGACAGCCGTGGCCTGCGTGACCTGCCGGCGGTCGGGCCACTGTACGCGTTGCAGCTCCGCCCAGCTGGCACCCAGAAAGCCGACGACGCGATTGCCGCCGCGAATCGGCGCGCCGGAAGGCCGCGCTCCGCCGCTGCCGTTCTCCTCACCACCGCCTCCACCGCCGCCCGAGCGAGCGGGCGGGCCGCCGGGCCCCTGTGGCTCCTGCAACTCGTTATCGCCGGTCGTCTCCAGCTCGCCCTCGAACGGGACTCCGCCGGCGCCGCGGACGAGCGCAGCATCGAACTCGTCGACCTCGGCCGCGGCGTGATCGAGCGCGCCCGGGAGATCCTCGCGGACGGGCTGGCTCGGCGTGCTCGCCTGCACGCCGTCGCCGGGTACGACCGAGCCATGACGGCGGACAGCCGCACCGGCGCCGCGTTGGCGGCGCTGCTTTGCACGTTTACGGTCACGAGCCACAGCAGCGCTCCCGCGCTAACGGGTCTCCCGGTGGCTGGTGTGCTTGCGACACCAGCGGCAGTACTTGCGCAGCGTCACCCGGTCGGGGTTGTTGCGCTTGCTCTTGTTGGTCTGGTAGTTGCGATGCTTGCACTCCTCGCAGGCGAGGGTGATAGCGATTCGGACGTCTCCGCGGGCCATGATCAGAAATCCCTGCGTCGTTGTGGACAGCGGCCTTGGGCGAAGAAAAACCCCGCCCAGGCGCGAGGTAATTCCAGTCTAGCGTGAGTCGAGCACGGGTGGAGCGCGCGCCCCACGCGCTCGCTACGGTGCCCTGATGGGAGACACCGAGCGCGGGGCGCCGAGCATGCTCGGTCAGGCTCCGCGCGCCAGACGCCGGGCGCGCGCACAGAAGCGCCGCCGCCGCGCCGTGGGCGCGATCGCGCTCGCGGCGGTCGCGGTGGCGCTCGCAGTGGCGCTGGCCGGGGGTCGCGCTTCGCGCGCTCGGGCTCCGCTTCCACGCTCGAGCGCCCACCCTCAGCAGGCCGGCGGTGGGCAGGCCGGCGCGAGCGCTGCGGGTGGGCGAGCTGGGGTGCGCACGGCCGCGGGGCGCTCGGGCGAGTCGAGTGAGATTCGCCGCTTGATAGCGCTGGGACGGCCGATCTACTGTGCCGCGCACCGCGGCAACGAGGTGGCGCTCACCTTCGATGACGGTCCCGGCCCCTACACGCGCCTCGTGCTGGCCAAGCTGCGCAAACACCGTGTCAAAGCGACGTTCTTCGTGGTGGGACGGAACATCGACCTCGTTCGCGGCCCTGACGGCGGATCGATCGTGCGCCAGGAGCGAGCGGCGGGAATGGTGGGCGACCACACGTTCACCCATCCGCTGCTCACGTCGCTGACGCGCGCCGGAGCTGAACGCGAGATCGTGGGCACGCAGAGCGCTCTGGCTCGCGCGTCGGGCGCAGCGGTGTTTCTTTTTCGTCCCCCCTACGGCGCCCACAACGCCACCGTCGACGCGATCGCACGCTCCCACGGATTGCTCGAGATCCTGTGGTCGGTCGACAGCGCCGACTCGCTCGGGGCGAACTACGCGCAGATCGAACGCACGGTCATCGGCGGGCTGCACCCCGGGGCGATCATCCTCATGCACGAGAACCACGGGCAGACGGTTCGCGCGCTGATCAACATCTTCGCTGCGCTGAAACGCAAGCATCTGCGCGCGGTCAGCGTGGCGCAACTGCTCACCGACGACGCGCCGAGCCCCGCGCAGGTGCGCGCGGCCGGCGGTAGCTGCGGCTTGAGCGCCCACGCCAGCCTCTCAGGCGCATAGGCGCCCCGCCCCGCATCCGGACGCGTGGACGCCCCCACCCTAGCCCCAGCGCATGGGCGCCTACTCGTAGAGCGTCAGCGTGCCCAGGATCACGTACAGCGCGACGAGCGCCCAGCCCTCGAACTCGGCGGCCTCGCCGTCGCCGGTGACCTGCCAGAGGGCCAGCGCGGCGAGCGCCAGGGCGCCGATGTAGACGGGTGCGAGGGCGAAGGTGAGCGTGGTGGCGAGGACGAAGGAGATCAGCACCAGCAGCGGGAACAGGAAGGCGGCGATCTGGGCCACGGAGTTTTTGACCACGGAGATGGCGAGATCGTTGTGCCCCTTCCACGCCAGCACCAGTCCGGCGGCGTTCTCGACGGCGTTGCCGGCGATCGCCACGATCACCAGGCCCGCGAACGACTGTGAGATGTGCAGCTGCACGATCGCGGGCTGAAGGCCGTTCACGAACCAGTCCGATACGAAGGCGGAAGAGCCGCCGGCAAGGATCAGCAGCGTCACCGTCACGCCGAGACCGAGCCGCGGCGGCGGCCTGCCGGGTTCTCCCGCGCCGCTGCCGGGCACGCGGTCGGAGCGCAGATACGGCACCACCCAGGTGAGGTAGACGACCAACAGGCAGACCGCTCCGACCGCCGAGATCGCCTTGACGTGGTGGCTGGCGGGGTCGTGCGATGCGAGCGAGAGACCGAGCAGCACGATGATGAACACGGTCACCTGCAGCAACGTGGCCGTGTCGCGGGGAAGTCGCTTCGAGAAGCGCATCACGGCGTCGGGCGAGCGGCGTGCGCCGACCACGATCACGAGCCCGAGCACGAGCAGCGCGTTGGCGAGGATCGATCCCACGATCGCCGTCTGGGCGACCACCAGCTCGCCCTTCTGCAGGGCGAAGACAACGACGAACAGCTCCGGCAGGTTGCCGAGCGTTGACTGCATCATCCCGGTGACGCCCGGGCCGAAGCGCTCGCCGAGCTGCTCGGTCGCGAACGAGACCACCCACGCCAGCCCGGCCAGCGCGAGCGTGGCGATCAAGAACCGCGGCACCGCGGGCCAGGCGCCGTAGTCGGCGACGCCAGCCAGCGCCGTCAGCAGCGCGATCAGGACCAGCGCTGTGCGCTCGATCGGGCTCAGCGCTGACATTCCTGCCGGCGGCCGCACACCGCTTCGCTCAGTGACTCTGCAAGACCCGGTCGATCAGGCCATACTCGAGCGCCTGATCAGCTGTGAAGAAGCGGTCGCGCTCCATGTCGCGGCGCACCTCCTCGGTCGAGAGGCCGGTGTGCCGGGCGTAGATCTCGTCGATCTGCGCGCGCATGTTGATGATCTCTCGCGCGTGGATCTCGATGTCGGTGGACTGGCCTTCAAAGCCCGCCGAGGGCTGGTGGATCAGGATCCGCGAGTTGGGTAGCGCTGCACGCTTGCCCTTCGCCCCCGCCGCCAGCAGCAACGAGCCCATCGACATGGCCACGCCTACGCACATGGTGGCGACGTCCGGTTTGATGAAGTTCATCGTGTCGTAGATCGCCAGGCCCGAGTAGATCGAGCCCCCGGGCGAGTTGATGTAGATCGAGATGTCCTTGTCGGGATCGTCGCTCTCCAGGTGCAGGAGCTGGGCGACCACGAGGTTGGCAACCTGATCGTCGATCGGCGTGCCGAGGAAGATGATGCGCTCGTTCAGCAGCCTGGAGTAGATGTCGAACTCGCGCTCGCCTCGGGCGGTGCGCTCGATAACCATCGGGATCAGCGGCATGGCCCCACCCTAGCGCTCGGGCTCACGGGAGCGGGGGCGCCGCGTCCCGGTCGGTGTGCGGTGCGTGGCGCACCAGCGATGCTGGCCGCATGTCCGAGTCGAGCCGCACGATCCTGGGACTCCGAGGCGGCCACGACGATGCACGGGTCATGCTCAGAGCCCTGTTGAGAGATCGCCCCGCGGTCCAGTGCTCGCCGGTCGACAAGCCGCGCCGCGCGCCGCTCGCCCGCGGCGCCGCTGCCGTTCTGCTCGCGACGCTTGCACTCGCGGCGCCCGCCCTGGCGATGACCAGCCACGCCGGCTGGCCGCCCAACGAACACCTGGTCATGGACAAGGGGCCGGCCGGTCAGGCCAACATGCTGAGTGGCGAAGCGAACGTCCACAACTACCTCCTCGGCGGCTACGGAAACGACACGATCTACGGCGGCTCGGCCGGCGATGTGATCTGGGGCGACTACCACCCCACCGGCGAGTCCAAGCAGACGGCAGTCATCCACGCGGGCAACGGCAAGAACTTCATCTACTCCAACGACACGATCAACTACGTGTGAACGGGCACCGACCCGGCGACCGTGGTGCACGCCCACGAGGGATCGGGCGTGGTCCACTGCGAAAGCGCGGGCATCGTGGTCTTCACGAGCCACCACGCCCTCCCCCACTACAAGCTCCTGGGCTGCCGGCACATCAGCTTCTACTCGGTGGGCTACTGAGCAAGTGCTCAGCTGACGGAGGAGAGGATGCCCGCGACCGTGCGCGCCATTGCGGCGACCACCACTGCGCGTGCCACGGCGGGGCGCTCGAGCCACCACAGCGCCACCCCGGTGAGCGAACTGCGAACGATCTCGCCCAGCGGCTCCAGCTCGTGCTCGGGCAGCCCCGGCGCGAACTCGCGCAGCAACGCCACGTCGGCCGCGCGCTGGCGCCGGCGCAGCTCGCGTTGCAACGCCCGGATCTCGGTGTCCCCGCCGACGTCCTGAAAGAGGACCCTCGAGGTGTCGGGGTGCTGCTCCACGTGGGCGAACCATGCATCGAGCATCGCCGTGAGGCGCTCCTCGCTCGAGCCCTCGCCGTGGAGCAGGCTGTCGAGCGTTGCCACCGCCAGCTCGTCACGGCGACGCTCGAGCAGTCGCATCTGGAGCTCCTTCTTCGATTCGAAGTGGCGGTAGAGCATCGGCTTGCTCACACCCGCTGCGGCGACGATGTGCTCGACGGTCGTGGCCGAGTAGCCGCGCTCGGCGAACAGACGCGCGGCGGCCTCTTCGATCAGCACCCGCCGCTCGGGCGCGGAAAGCTTGCGGCGCCGATGTGTCAAGGGCTCGGCCGACGTGGTGTCAATAGAAGTTACCATTTGGTACACTTGATAGTAACGTAATGCTCGGACAGCGAAGGAGATGACGTGATCGCCACCGTTCAACTGGCCGATATCGGCGCACGCGCCGGATTGCGCCTCTCACGCACCCGCCTCGATCCCGCGGCAACGCCCGGCCTGCGCCACGCCGAGCTCACCACAGGCGCGCACCTGAGCGGGCACCTGCTGCCGCGGCCGAACCCCGGGCGCGTGGGCCTGATCGCGGTCTGGGAGGAGGAAGCGGCCTTCGAGCGCTTCCTCGAGCGCGACCCCGTGGCAAGCGCGCTGGCAGATGGCTGGCGGGTGCGCCTACAACCCACTCACGTCTATGGCGCCTGGCCACAGGTGGACGATCTGCTCGAGCGCGAGCTCCCGATGGAGGAGACCGAGCCCGCCGCGGTGCTCACGATCGGCCGCCTGCGCCTGTCCCAGACCGTGCGCTTCCTGCGCGCGAGCGCTGCCGCTGAGGAGCTCGCGGTTCGCGACCCGGCGCTGCTCGCCGCCACCGGCCTGGCGCGAGCGCCGGCGCTGGTGGCGACCTTCTCGCTATGGCGCAGCACGGCCGCGATGCGCGCCTACGCTGGCGGGAAGGCCGAACCTCAACACCGGGTCGCGGTCAGAGCTCACGCGGAGCGCCCGTTTCACCACTATTCGGCGTTCATCCGCTTTCGCCCCTATGGCGCCCAGGGCCTCTGGGACGGCATCGAGCCACTGTCGGCAGCGGACGGCAGCCGCGACACGCACGGCCAGCCCGTCGCGCCCGCCGCTTAGATGTTGACGCCGCGCATGCCCGCCTCGTCGTAGCGATCCCCACTCGCGGTGGGCACAGCCGCTGCGATCTGCTCGACCTCGTCGTCGCTCAGCTCGATCTCGGCAGCGGCGAGGTTCTCTTCGAGGTAGGAGACGCGCTTGGTGCCGGGGATTGGCACGATCTGCTCGCCCCGGTGCAGCACCCAGGCGAGCGCGAGCTGGCCGGGGGTGACGCCCTTCTCGGCGGCCAGCTCTTTGACGCGCTCGGCCAGCTTCAGGTTCTGCTTCAGGTTCTCTCCGCTGAAGCGGGGCCCGTGGCGGCGGAAGTCGCCCTCGTCCAGCTCCTCTGGCGATGAGAAGCGGCCCGATAGAAAGCCGCGTCCCAGCGGGGAGTAGGCCACGAGCGCGATGCCGAGCTCCTCCAGCGTGGGCAGGATCTCGTCTTCGACATCGCGAGTCCACAGCGAGAGCTCGGTCTGCACGGCGGTGATCGGGTGCACCGCGTGGGCGCGGCGGATCGTCGCGGCGCTGGCCTCGGAGAGACCGAGGTGGCGGACCTTGCCCTCGCTCACCAGTTCGGCCATCGCGCCGACGGTCTCCTCGATCGGAGTGTTGGGGTCCACGCGGTGCTGGTAGTAGAGGTCGATGTGCTCGACCTCGAGCCGCCGGAGTGAGCCCTCGCAGGCGCTCTTCACGTAGTCGGGGCTGCCGTCGATCGAGCGTTTCGGCGGGTCGCCGGGCTCGAGCTTGATGCCGAACTTGGTCGCCAGGAAGACCTCGTCGCGGCGCTCGGCGATGGCTGCGCCGACCAAACGCTCGTTGGTGTGCGGGCCGTACATGTCGGAGGTGTCCAGGAAGTTGCAGCCGAGGTCGAGCGCGCGCTGGATCGTGCGGGTGGACTCCTGCTCGTCGGTGGCGCCGTAGAACGCCGACATCCCCATGCAGCCGAGGCCGATGGCGGAGACCTCGGGACCCTTCGGTCCAAGCGTGCGGCTCTTCATTTCGCGGTTTCCTTTTCTCGAAGTCGGGTCCTGGCCCGGTATAGCAACCGCCGCTGCCCGCTCCAGCCACGCACCGCGGGAGCTACGAGCGTGACAGCCATAATGTCGTTCGATGTTCCCGCTGAACCTGCCCAACCTGCTGACCGTCCTGCGCATCATGTTGGTGCCGGTGCTGGTCGTTGCACTGCTGGGAAACACGCCCGCCGGCGACGTGCTCGCGGCGGTTGTCTTCTCGCTCGCCTCGCTGACCGACTTCATCGACGGCTACCTGGCGCGTGCGCGTGGCTCGATCACGACGTTCGGCAAGCTGATGGATCCGCTGGCGGACAAGCTCCTGATCGTCGCCGCACTGATCTCGCTCGTGTCGCTGCACCGCCTCTCGGCCTGGGTGGCGATGGTGATCATCACGCGCGAGCTGGCCGTGACCGTGCTGCGCCTGGGGGCCACCCAGGCAGGGGTGGTGATCGCCGCGAGTATGTTCGGAAAGGTCAAGACCTGCCTGCAGATCGCTGCCATCCTGGCCGTGATCGCGGTCCACGGGACGCCGTTGTGGGTCGCTGCGCTGCTGTACGTGACCGTATTCGTGACGGTGCTCTCCGGGTTGGACTACTTCTTCGGCATCAGACGCCGGATGCAGCAGAGCGAACGCGCCCAGGCCGGCGGCTGAGCGCCCGCGGGCAGCCCACGCCAAGGGCCGCCACGCCCTCCAGGCTCAGGCGGGAGAGCGGCCGCGCTCGCCGTTCGTGCCGCCCGCGTCGAGCCACTCCTCGAGGGTGGTCTGATGGGCGGCGGGCGTACCCGAGGAGATCTCCTCGCGCAACTCTGCGAGCGTGCTGTGGCGCTCGGCCACGACGTTGTGCTGGTGGATCGTCTCGAGGTTCTCCTGACGGGCGGAGACGAAGCTGGCGCCGTCGAGGCCCTCGAAGCGGGCCACCACGCCGGCGATCATCTCGCGTACGCAGTCCTCGACGAAGCGCGGGCGACGATGGGCCTTTTCGACGACCTCGACCTCGTCGGAACGCTTCATCAGCTCATAGATCTCCGAGGACATGCTCTGCTCGGCGATCTCCAACAGGACGGTCGCGTCGATCTCGCTCGAGCAGTCCTCGGTGCAGCCGATCCGAAGGGTCGCCAGGCCTCGCTGGTTGTGGGTGGCAACGGGCACGCTCGCGAGGATCGTGTCGATCTGCTCGCTGGAGAAGTCCTGCGCGGTGAGGCGCTCGCGGGCGCGTGCCGCGACCAGCTCCTGCGCGCACGGGCAGGCCGTCATGCCGGTGGCTGTCACGCCGACGGTGCGCCTGGTCCCGTGGGCGAAGGCCACTGCGCGGCCGTGCAGGGTGTAGATCTCCTGTGTCTGGATGCCGGAGACCGGCGCAGGACGGTGCTCGGGGTAGCGCGCGGAGATCGTGACCTCGGCGCGCTCTGCTCCCTGACGGGCGCGAACCAGCTCCGCGATGTGCTGGGCGAGCGTCTCGGCGCGAAACGGAGCCTCGGAGAGCACGACCTCGCCGATCGTCTCGTTGACCACCTCCTCGAAGCGCGACATGTGCGCGCCCTTCTGTTGGTGGCTGAGATCCACGAAGCAGTCGAAACGGGCGAAGAACAGCTCTTCGCGAATGCGCACCACCTTCTCCACGCCGACCACGCCCACCCGTGAGAGCCCGACGGCGATCGACGGCGCGCGCGCCTGGACGTCGTCGCCCGCGCCCCGGGTCGGAGACAGCGTGGAGATCGCCCGTGTGGCCTGCACCACGCCAAGCGTAGCGCCGGAGAGCCGGCGATCGCCCGCCAGCGGGTGGTGCGATCCTCCGAGCACGATTCTGGTATCACTCCGCACTTAGCTCATCGAGCCGCGACCCAGGGGATGTGCGGGTACTCGGTTGGGGGAGCTGCGGCGAGACGCATCGAAACTACCAATGCAAACGCAACGCACAGGAGGCTTAGCGTAGGTGAGGGGAGGTCGGAGCGGGCTGCCGCTCCGAGGGGAGTCACATGTTCTTGGGAGTCCAATTGAGCGAGAAGCTTGATGGTCTGTTGATAGCCACAGCCACGGCCGTGGTGGAGATCGAGGAGTTGCAGGGGGTGTTGGCCGAGGGGCAGGAGAAGGGGTTCCTGGCGGCTGAGGCTTTGGATACGGCACTGGAGGAGGCCGAGCTTTCTCCGCTGCAGACGCAGGATCTGTTCAGCTACCTGGAGGAGCACGGGATCGAGGTGCTGGCCTCCCCTGAGGCTGTCACCGAGCTGCACCCGCAGGGCGAGGCGGCAGATCGCCGCTCGAGCACCACGGCGGATTCGCCCACGGGCGAGCGAGCGCTGACGGGTGCTGAGGAGGGCGAGAGCGGGGAGCGCGACGAGCAGATCCAGGGCCTGCACGCCCGGCTCGAGGAGCTCAAGCGACCGGAGCTCGACCTGACGGTCGAGCCGAGCCTGGACTCGCTGCGGCTGTACCTGCGCTCGATCGGGCGCGTGCCGCTGCTGAGCGCCGAGGAGGAGGTGTGCCTGGCCAAGCGCATCGAGCGCGGCGACGTGGCCGCCAAGCAGCACATGGTCGAGGCGAACCTGCGTTTGGTGGTGTCGATCGCCAAGGGCTACGTCGGGCGCGGGCTGACCCTGCTCGACCTGATCCAGGAGGGCTCGCTTGGGCTGATCCGGGCGGTCGAGAAGTTCGACTATCGGCGTGGCTACAAGTTCTCCACCTATGCCACCTGGTGGATTCGCCAGGCGGTGACGCGTTCGCTGGCCGACAAGGGACGCACGATCCGTATCCCGGTGCACATGGTCGAGCGCCTGAACAAGCTGATCCACGCCGAACGCCGTCTGATCCAGCAGCTGGGACGCGAGCCGAGCGCTGTCGAGCTGGCGGACGAGCTCGAGTGCACGGTGCGCGAGGTGCGCGACATCATGCGCATCACCCAGCAGCCGATCTCGCTGGAGAAGCCCGTGGGCGAGGAGGACGACTCGGCGCTGGGGGACTTCGTCGAGGACGTCTCGGCTGCGTCCCCGTTCGAGATCGCCTCCGAGGCGCTGCGCAAGGAGAACGTGATGCGCGTCCTGGCCTGCCTGCCGCGCCGTGAGCGAGAGGTGATCGAGATGCGCTACGGCATCGTCGGCGGGCGCTCACGCACGCTCGAGGAGGTCGGGCGCGCCTTCAACATCACCCGCGAGCGGGTTCGCCAGATCGAGAACCGCACGCTGAAAAAGCTGCAGACGCTGCCTGAAGCCCAGCAGCTGCGCGAGGCCTCCTAAAAGCGGGGTCGACGCGCTGTCGAGCGGGGGCCTGCCGATCGATCTCGGCAGGCCCTAGACTGACGGCCCCCGGCGGGGTTCCCGAGCGGTCAAAGGGGACGCGCTGTAAACGCGTTGGCTCTGCCTTCGGAGGTTCGAATCCTCCCCCCGCCATCTCTCGCGCGTGCAGGTCGCACGCCCGGCTATCGCGCCCGCGCCTCACGCCACCGGACCACGGGACTATGCTGCAAATGCAGATGGTCCCAGCTGGAGCTCAGAGCAGCCAGACGCGCTTTGCCACAGCCAAGCGGGCGGGGATCGCAGCGACGACGGCGCTGATGACGCTCAACATCTGGACAGGGGCTCCGCTGGCCGCGATGTGGATCGGGTCGAAGGCGGCGGGGAGCAGCAGCCTGAGCATGTTCGGGGTGTGCGTCGTGGTGCTCGCGCTGGCGGCGCTCGACTTCGGACTGACGATCGCGCTGACCTGGCTCCACGCTCGCTACCGCGAGATCGCCGGGCTGCCCCCGACGGTCAAGCGCTCGATCGGCCTGCGCAGCACCCGCGCCGAGGCCGAGCTGGATTCGAGCCGGCGCAGGGCGGCGACGCTGGAGGGCATCGTGGTGGCCAACGTGTATCTGGCCTTCGCGGCGCTGGTCGTCTGGTACGTGTTCTTCTCGGCCTCGCCGTCGCCGCTCTTCTGAGGATCGGCTACTCGTGCTCCAGAGCCGAGTGGCCGATCGCGGCGTGCACGCCGGGCGCCAGCCCGAGGCGGGTGGCCACCCGTGAGAGCAGCTCCAGCAGCTGCTCCCGCTCGTCGCTGCTGAGATCGCCACAGAGGTTCTGCTCGTGCGCGACGGCCTCGGCGAAGGCGCGGTCGAGCAGCTCGCGTCCCTGCTGTGTCAGGTGCAGGGCACGTGTGCGCCGGTCGTCGGGGTTGTGGCGGCGTTCGATCAGTCCGCGCCCTTCGAGCGCGTCGATGAAGGCGACCATGCGGCTTGCGGGAATGCGCAAGCGCTCGCCGATCGCCTGCTGCGATTCGCCCTCAGCCGCCCCGACCACGCGCAGCAGCGCAAAGTCGCGCGGCTCCAGGGCCAGCGGCGCGAGCAGGTCGCGAAAGCGGCTTGCAACGGCATAGCCGATCGTCGAGACCGTGAAGCCGACCGCGCGAAACGGCGGCGAGGAGTCGGGTGTGAGCGGCGCGCCATCCACCAGCGCGGGCCCGATTCCGCCCGGCCACGGCCCCGAAGCGGAGTCGCGCCGATGAGATTCGCCCGGCACGGGAGTCGAATCAGGTGTCGTATCCATTGTTCCTCAATAATCATACCCCGAGCAAAAGACTTGTGATATAAGCCGTTCCGCAATGAAATCATTTAATTCTCGATCGACATCCATGCCATCTCCATCGCCATCTGAGACGACTATGGCGACCGAGCACACCGGCGCGATCGCGGGCCTGGCGCGCTGGGTGCTGGCTCACCGCCGCCTGGTGGTGGTGATCTGGCTGGTGGCCTTCCTGGCCGGCGGCTTCGGCGCGAGCCACGTCTCGAAACGCCTCTCGTTCGACTTCTCGCTCCCCGGTCAACCCGGCTATGAGACGGGCAAGAAGATCTCCAAGCTCTACCGCAACGGCGGTGACAGCCCCTCGGCGGTGCTGGTCGTCACCGCAACGGCCGGGCAGACGATCCTCGGCGAGCGCGCACAGATAGCCAACGCGTTCGCGCGCGCCCGCTCGGCCTCACCGACTGCGCGCATCGTGGACTTCGCTTCGACAGGCGATCCGGGGATGGTCACCCGCGACGGGCACTCGACCTATGCGCTGCTGTTCACCCCGCTGGAGAAGTCCTTTGGCGCGCCGAAGGTGCCTGTCCAGGTGCAAAGCGCACTCGCCGCCGCGCTGCCTGCAGGCGCGAGGGTGCAACTCACAGGTCTCAACCAGCTCTCCACGGGCGGCTCGAGCAAGGGCCCGGGGGTATTCGTCGAGACACTGATCGGCGGGGGCGGCGCGCTCGCGGTGCTCGCCTTCGTGTTCGCCTCGTTGCTGGCCTTCGTCCCGCTGCTGATCGCCGCGGTGTCGATCCTCACCACGCTGCTCGTGGTGCTGGCCCTGACGTATGTGGCGGACGTGTCGTTCATCGTGCAGTTCCTGGTCTCGCTGGTGGGCCTGGGCGTGGCGATCGACTACTCGCTCTTGATCGTGACCCGCTGGCGCGAGGAGCGCGCGCACGGGCGCGAGAACGCAGACGCGGTGGTTGCAGCCATGGCCACGGCCGGGCGCGCAGTGCTGCTGTCGGGGCTGACGGTGGCGATCGGACTGATCGCGCTGGTCGTGCTGCCGGTGCCGGGACTGCGCAGCGTGGGCTACGGAGGGATGCTGATACCGCTCGTTTCCACGACCGTCGCGCTGACGCTGCTGCCGGCGCTGCTCGGCGGCATCGGACCACGCGTGGACTGGCCGCGCGTGCGCCACGAGGCACAGGCGAGCCGCGGCTGGACGGCCTGGACGGAGGCGGTCGTGCGCCGCAAATGGCTGACCGCGGGGCTGGCCACACTGCTGCTCGCGCTCCTGATAATCCCGGTGTTCAGCCTCACCACCGGTCAGACCAGCGCCAGCGCGCTGGCCAAGAGCGGTCCGGCTCACGACGCCTACACGCGCCTGGTCTCGGGAGGCGATCCCAGCGGAGTGCTGACCCCAATCGAAGTCCTCGTGCGCTCCTCGGATGCGAGCTCGGCGCAGGCCCGGCTGGCGGCGGTGGCGGGGATGGCGAGCGCGCTGCGCTCGAGCGCGCCCGACAGCGTCCGCTCCGGCACCACCGTGCTCGTCGGGATCCCGCGCGTGGAGACCGTCAACGCAAGCTCGCTCGCGCCGGTGCGCGCGGCGCGCTCGGCGCTTGCGCATGCGCCCGGCGTGATCGGCATCTCCGGGCAGGGCGCGATCGAGCTCGACTACCAGCACGCGGTGTTCGGCAACTTCCCGCTGATGTTCGCGGTGATCGCGCTGCTGACGATCGCACTGCTCACCAGGGCGTTTCGCTCGCTCGTCCTCGCCGTCAAGGCGGTGGCGCTGAACCTGATCTCGATGGGCGCCGCATTTGGCCTCTTGACCTGGTTCTGGCAGGAAGGCCATGGCTCCAGCGCGCTGTTCGGACTACCGGCCACAGGTGCTATCACCTTCTGGATTCCGCTGATGGTGTTCGCGTTCCTGTTCGGCCTCTCGATGGACTACGAGGTGTTCATCCTGGCTCGCGTGCGCGAGGAGTACGACCGCACGGGCGATACCGACGCAGCGGTGATCCAGGGCCTCGGGCGCACGGGGCGACTGGTCACCAGCGCCGCCCTGATCCTGTTCCTGGCGTTCGCCTCGCTGGCCTCGGCACCCAACACCGACATCAAGGTGCTGGCCACGGGACTGGGCTTCGGGATCTTGCTCGACGCCACGATCGTGCGGGCGCTGCTGCTGCCGGCGCTGGTATCGCTGCTGGGTCGCTGGAACTGGTGGCTGCCAAAACCGGTGGCGAGCCTGCTGCGCATCCGGGCGCCGAGAGCGCATCCGCTTCCATCGCCGAGCACCGAGGGGGTGACGCTTTCGAGCTCGGTCGGCGAGAACGGGATCGTCGTCGAAAACCTCATCCGCGACTTCAAGGGCGGCGTACGGGCCGTCGACGGAATCGACCTGCGCGTCGCGCCCGGCGAGATCTACGGCTTCCTCGGCCCCAACGGCGCGGGCAAGTCGACGACCGTGCTGGTGCTCACGACGCTGCTGCCGCCCACCTCGGGCAAGGCGCTGGTCGCCGGCCTCGACGTGGTCCACCAGGGCGCGGAGGTACGCCGCGCGATCGGCGCCTCGCTTCAGGAGTCCGCTCTTGATCCGTTCCTGACCGGACGTGAGCACATGCGCCTGCAGAGCGCGCTGCACGGGCTGGGCAAGGCCGAGCGCGACCAGCGTGGCAGCGAGCTGTTGGAGCGCGTCGGGCTGACGGACGCGGCCGACCGCAAGGTGGGTGGCTACTCGGGCGGCATGAAGCGGCGCCTGGACCTCGGCCTCGCGCTCGTGCACCGTCCCCGGCTGCTGTTCCTGGACGAGCCGACAACGGGTCTCGATCCCCAGAGCAGGGCGGCGCTGTGGGATGAGGTGAGGCGCCTGGCCGGTGACGGCGTGACCGTCTTTCTCACCACCCAGTACCTGGAGGAGGCTGATGTGCTGGCCGACCGCGTCGGCATCATCGACCGTGGCAAGATCGTCGCCGAGGGCAGCCCAGCGGAGCTGAAGGCCGCGATCGGGCGCCCGAGCGTGGAAGCGATCCCCCAGGACCCAGGCGAACGCGAGCGCTTGGAGGCCGTGCTGCACCGCTTCGGCGAGGCCGCCGCAGCGTCCCCGAGCGGAGTGGCGGCAAGGCTCCCCGAGGGAGTCAGCGACCTGGCCGAGATCGTGCGCACGGTGGATGCCGAAGGTCTGAAGATCGCCGATCTGCGCCTGCACTCGCCGACTCTCGACGACGTGTTCCTCGCCAAGACCGGGCGCTCGCTCGAGGGCGCAGGCGATGAGGACAGCGAGGAGGACGCAGTGCCCTCCGAGCAGCCGGCCGCCACCAGCGTGCAGGCATGAGCGAGCTCGCACACGCGCGGGTACGGGTGCGGGTGCGGGTGCGGGCATGAGCGCGCACTACACCCAGATCGCGGTGCTCGCCAGGCGCTCGATGCTGAAGACGCTGCGCCAGCCCTTTCAGCTGTTCCCGATCGTGTTCTTCCCACTGATCCTGCTCGCGGTGAACGCGAGCGGTCTGAAGTCGGCGACGCTGCTGCCTGGCTTTCCGACCCACTCATACGTGTCCTTCGCGATCGCGGTGGCGTTCATCCAGGGCGGGATGTTCGCGCTGATCAACACCGGCACCAACCTCGCCGAGGACATCGAGAGCGGCTTCTTCAACCGCCTTGCGCTGACTCCGCTGCGGCGCGTCTCGCTGATCTCGGGGCTGCTCGTCGGCGTGGCTGCGCTCGGCGTACTGCAGTCAGCGGTCTACATCCTCATGAGCCTGGTCGCCGGTGCGCACCTCGACGCTGGATTCGCCGGTGCGCTCGTGATCCTCGTGTTGGGCGCGATCACCGCGGTGGGCTTCGGCGCGCTCGGCTGCGCAGCGGCGCTTCGAACGGGCTCGGGCGAGGCCGTGCAGGGTCTGTTCCCGTTGTTCTTCGTGTTCATCTTCCTGTCCTCGAGCAACCTGCCGCGCAACCTGCTGGGCAATGGTTGGTTTCACTCCGTCGCAGACTGGAACCCGATCTCCTATCTGATCGAGGGCTTTCGCAGCCTGTTCATCGTCGGCTGGGACGGGACGGCGATCTGGCGCGGCTTCGCCGTGGCGATCGGGCTGACGTTGTTGTCACTGCTGGCTGTTGCGGGCGCGCTGCGCACGAGGTTGCAGCGGACATGAGCACGCAGGCCAACTCCCCAGCCCCTGCCTCCCCGCACTCCACGAGCGGCGGCGGCCTGTGGCGCGTGGCGGTCACGATCGCCTGGCGCAGCCTCTACACCTATGTGCGCCGTCCGGACCTGTTCGTGCCCTCGCTGGTGTTCCCGCTCGTGTTCCTGGCGAGCTTCGCCGGCGGCCTGCAAGCGCTCGGCTCGGTTCCGGGCTTTCACTTCCCGGCCGGCTACACGGCCTTCCAGTTCGTGTTCGTGCTGTGTCAGTCGGCGATGTTCGCGGGTCTGTTCACGGGCTTCAGCCTGGCGTTCGACTTCGAGAGCGGCTTCGCGCGGCGCCTGATGCTCGCGGCTGAGGATCGCCGTGGGATCGCACTGGGCTACGCGATGGTGGCGCTCTCCAGAGCAGCGATCACCCTGACCGTGGTGACCGCGGTGGCGCTCGCGACCGGTATGCGCATCACGGGCAACGGCGTGGACATCTTCGGCCTCTACGGCCTGGCAGCGCTGCTGGTGCTGGTGGGCTACGGCTGGGCAGCGGGGGTGGCCTTTCGCTTCCGCTCGATCCAGGCGGGCCCGCTGATGCAGACGCCGGTGTTCCTGATCATCTTCCTCGCGCCCGTGTACGTGCCGCTGGGTCTGCTCAAGGGCTGGATCCACTCGGTGGCGAGCGTGAATCCTGCGACGGCCTTCCTGGAGGCCGGGCGTGGCCTGATCTCGGGCGTGCACGACCACACCGGCCTGGCGTTCGTGTGCGCGGTCGCGCTGATCGCGCTGTTCACCGTCTGGGCCCTGACTGGCCTGCGAAACGCCGAAACCTCGGGCTAGGTTTCTTCGCGCCGCAGCTCGCGAGCCAGCTGCTCGGCCTCGGGTGTGCTCACCAGGACTCGCTTGAGAGCCCCGTGGCCGTGGACGGCAAAGGACAGCCCGGGCACACCGCGGCGCACCACGAACGCTTCATCCAGGCGGATCGTGCGCGCGATGATGAGCACGAATGGCACGCGCAGACCCGCCTTCATGCCCGCGCTCATCGCCTCGCGCACGGGCTGATCCACGACACGCACGTCGCTGATCTCAGAGCGCGCCACGCGGATGTCTTTGAGCAGGCCGAGGATCTTCTCCCACCACGACAGGTGCACTTCGACGACCTCCTGCGTGACGGTCACGCGCATGCACGCAGCCTAGATGGTTGATTCCACGGCCACACACCGCCACCTGGCACCTCGCCGCGGAAGCAACCATCCAGCCGCAGAAGCAACCATCCAGCCGCAGAAGCAACCATCCAGCCGCACGATCCCCAACACGACCGGGGCCGATTGGGGTAGAACAGAACGAGCATCGGCGAGCGACGCCGGCAGGGAGTTGCTCGTGGCCACCAAGCAAGAAGGGAGCGCCAGACCATGGAGTCCTCACAGCCCACACGGGTTCTAGTCGTGGCCCACAAGACGGCCGCCACCCAGCCGCTGCTGGATGCGGTGCGCGAGCGCGCCCGGCGCGGTCCGGTGAGCTTTTCGCTGCTCGTTCCCAACGCCGCGCACGGACTGCACAAGGTCGTCGACGCCGAGGATCAGGGCGCAGGGGAGGCGCAGCACGTGCTCGACGACGCGCTGCCGAAGTTGAGCGAGGCGGCCGGCAGCCCGGTGGAGGGCATCGTCGGCGACCCCGACCCCTCGGCGGCGGTCCAGGACGCGCTCAACCTGCGCGGCTTCGACGAGATCATCGTCTCGACGCTCTCACCCAAAGTGTCGCGCTGGCTGAAGCTCGACCTGCCCAGCAAGATCTCGGGCATGGGGCTGCCGGTGATGACCGTCACGCCGGCCGACGAGGACTAGCTTCGCGCCTCCCAGCAGGGATTGTCACCACGAAACACTCGCGTTTTCGCGTGACCCAAACACGGCGGCCAATACGTCCACAAGCTGACAGTTGTCTGTGGAACTTTCGTCTGCACGCCGCGAAAGTTCGAACAATGGAGAATGTCCGCACGCAGTTTGCCATCAATCTCCGCCACCACCGCCTCCAGGCGGGACTTTCCCAGGAGGCCCTTGCGGATCTCTGCGACCTGCACCGCACCGAGATCAGCCTGCTGGAGCGCTGCAAGCGCTCCCCGCGCCTGGAGACGATCGTGATCCTCTCGCGCGGCCTGAAACTGTCCTGCGCCAGCGACCTGCTCGACGGCATCAGCTGACGCTCGCGCGCCGCACGCAGCACAAGCAGGTTCGTCGGGTTGCAGCACGAGCAGGCTCGTCGAGTTGCGGCACGCGAGGAGGGGCCGCTGCGCGCCAACCTCAGACGTTCCCCCTCAGAACTGCGGCTTCCCCTCGGCAAAGCGCTCGAGCCGATCGTCGGGGATGGTCTCCCAGCACGCAGCCGATGCCACATGGGTACGCCAGCTCGGACGCACGCCCGGGTCACCGTCGAAGGCCCCCATGCGCACACTCATCTCAGCCGGGTCGTCTGGATTGCGGCTGAAGAGGTGCGCCCCACACTCGCTGCAGAAGCACTTGTCGAACCCGCCATCCGGATGACGCCAGGTCTTCACCAGGTCCTCGCCCTGCAACAGCCTGAGCGTCCGGCCATCGATCCGCGCCTGAGCCGAAGCGGCCGTCCCGGTACGTCGCTGGCAGCGAGTGCAGTGGCAGTAGCCGGCGGCGAGGGGCGGCTCGGTGAGCTCGAAGCGGACACCGCCGCACAGACAGCCGCCCGTCGGCGAGGGACTGCTCACAGTTGGCATGTGTCATTTCGGTGCAAGAGCAAGCGAGCCCTGCGGGCACTCCACACGCCCGCAGAGGAAGGCAATTGGATCTCGAGAGGAAAGCCGACGTCGGGAATCGAACCCGAGACCTCATCCTTACCATGGATGCGCTCTACCAGCTGAGCTACGTCGGCATATCGGGATCGTAGCGCCGCCGGGCCGGGATCGCCACGAGCAGCGGGCCAAGGCAAAGCCGCACTGCGCCAGCACGGAGTGTTCCCGAGCTGGGCAACCCCGATGACCGCGCAGCGCGCCTCGGCCCCTGCCCCCGTCACTGGCTCGGTACCCACAACGCTGACCCGCACGACTCCTAGCTAGGCGGGCGACAGACGCTGCGCCAGCGCCGCGTGCAGCTCTCGCGCACGCTCTGGCGTCAGCGAGCCGGAACGGTTGAGGCGCCTGGACAGGCGCCTCGGGTAGTACAACGGATAGCCATCGATCCTCAGCGTCCTCAGCAGCGGCAGGCCGATCTCCCCACGGGGCTTCTCGGGAGTCAAGAAGCACAGACATCCGTGAACGGGTACGCCAGGCGCGATATCGCTCACAGCCGCTTCCACAGCCGAGACCTGCCGGGCGAGACCGGCAATCAGCCTCGTTCGGTCGCGGCCGTCGATCGTCAGCTTGGGCGCTCCGAACAGCGGCTTGTGGACCTCGATCTTCCCGCGGTAGCGCTTGGCGTCGATCACGTAGATGCCCGACGCCGCCACAGCTATGTGGTCGATGTTCGCGCGGCTACCAGGCATCCGTCGGTCGTGCAGCAAAGGCACCGCGGCACAGCTTCTCACGAGGTGAGCAGCGAGCATCACCTCACCCTCTGCGCCGGCCGACCAGTTCCTCTCCCGAAGCAGCTCTCGCTTCTCGACGGCGCTGGGGCCGAACAGGAAGGCAACCACGCGTTTCAGCCCATGCGGCTTGTGCCCGGTCGCTGCTAGGCGCCGATCACGCCTGCGCGAAGCCTCACGAAAGGCACTCGCACCGGGTTGCCCCGGATCCGCCGCATTGCTGCTGCTCATGTTCGACCAATCGACCAAATAAGCGTCGTGGGACAATATTTGGAACTCTGCCTGGACCAACGCTCGATGATTCGCGCTGCTGCTTGAGCAGGAACCGTGTGCGTGGTGGGCGAAGCAGCAAACCATGCCAGTGGGCAAGTCCGAAGCTCAGCACCCCGATCGTGGCGACGAGACCGGGTTCACGTGCGCCGTGCCGTGCTTGAGCGCGATCGACTCGGCAGCCATCGAGGGGCACCTCGCGCGCGATGAGTTCTTCTGGCTCGACCTGACCGCGCCCGGCAGCCAGGAGGTCGACCGGCTGCGGGCGCTGTTCGACTTCCACCCGCTCGCGCTCGAGGACATCACGCACTTCGGCCAGAGACCCAAGCTCGACCACTACGAGGATTACGTCTTCCTCGTCTTCTACGGCGCCCACGACGTCTCCCAGCAGGCCGGCGAGTTGCTGCACGAGGTGCAGATGTTCATCTCGGGCAAATATCTGGTCACCGTGCACCAGGACCAGTTGCCGGCGCTCGACGAGCAGCGCCTGCGACTCGACGGCCGCGTGTTGCACAGCGAGCAGTTCCTGCTCTACCGCGTCTTCGACGCGCTCACCGACAGCTTCTTTCCCCTCCTGTCGCGTATGGACGACAGGATCGACGAGCTCGAGTCGGCAGTTCTCGCGGGGCCGACCGACGAGCAACTGCAACGGCTGTACGCGATGAAGCGTGCGCTGGTTTCGATGCGCAAGGTGGTCACGCCCCAACGCGACCTGTTCGCCCGCTCGGTGGATCAGATCGCCGAGCTGCCCGGCCTGCAACTCGACGAGCGCGACTACTTCCGCGACGTCTATGACCACCTGATCCGCATATCCGACCTGATCGACTCCTACCGCGACCTGCTCTCGAGCACCACCGATCTCTATCTCTCGACGGTCTCAAATCGCCAGAACGAGGTCATGAAGCAACTCACGATCATGGGCACCATCTTCCTTCCTCTGTCGTTCATCACTGGCTTCTTCGGCATGAACTTCGGCTGGCTCATCAACTCGGCCATCGCTCCCACTTGGACCTTCTTCGTGCTCGGCCTGGGAACCATGCTCGCCACCTGTGTGGTGCTCCTGCGCTTCTTCAGGGGCAAGGGCTGGTTGTAGGCAAGGGCTGGCTGTCGAAAAAGAGCCGGCCGAGGCCGGCGCTCGTCAGGCCCCGCCGGCGGAGGTGCCCTCGTCGCCGGGCGCGGAATGGCCGCCCGCTGAAGGATTCACGCTCTCGCCAGGCGCGCCCGGCTGGGCCGGCGCGGCGGGGTCGGGCTCCCCCAGGGAGTTCATGTAGCCGAGCGCCTTGTCACCGGCCTGCTCGATCTTGTCGTGGTACTTGCCGCCGGTGCGTTCGTCGGCCACGGCGCCCGCCTTCTGCACCACCTGCTGGATCTGGTCTTTGCGCTCGACCACGGCCTCCTCGGCCTTGCTTTTCAGATCCTTGAATTTGTCGCTCAGCGCCATGGGTCCCTTTCGCAAGCTAGTTGTGCGACCCATGCTACGCCGCCTGCGACGGTAGGCTGCACACATGGACCCCGATCGCGCACGTCAACTGCTCGCCGAGGAGCGCCAGCGGATCGAGACCGCTATCGCCGGAGTCAACGAGCCCGAGCACGAGGCCGGCACCGACGAGAGCGAACCAGGCGAACGAGGCTCTGAGGGAGCTCTACCAATCCGAGCTGGACATCGGTCGAGGCGAGGACCTGGCGGCACAGCTCGCTGCGGTCGAACGGGCCGAAGCCAGGCTTACCGAGGGGACCTTCGGCCTCTCGGTGGTCAGCGGCGCGCAGATTCCCGACGAGCGCCTGGAGGCGCTGCCCACGGCCGAGCGCACCGTCGGGGAGCAGGAAGCGCTCGGACGCTGAAGCCGGCGAGCAGTCGCGGCGCGCGCGCTCGCTGCTCAGGAGGATGCGGAGGCTATGCGGTAGATGGTCCCGGTAGCCCAGTCGCCCACCAGCAGGGAGCGGTCGGCGGCCTGGATGATCGCCAGTGGGTTGCGCACTCCTGTCAGGAAAGTCGAGACCGATCCCTCGTACGCGGCTCCCGACTTCCTCAGCGCCACCCGCTGCACTTTCGAGACAGCCCACTCCGCCACCAGGGCCGAGGTGCCCGTGCCGATGCCGAGCGCTCTGCTCACGATCGCGATCCCTCCCACAGCTGCGTGCTTGTCGAGCACAGCGGTCGGTGCGGGCACCCCCGCACAGGCTGAGCCACCCTGGCCGTAGCACCCCGGGAAGCGCCAGTTCTGTCCTTCGCGGACCACAGACAGCCAGTCGCCGGGCGTACGCGAGCCGAGATCGTCGCGCTGGTTCATGCTCGCGAGCAGATCGCTCGTTCCGGGCAAGAACGCCAGCCCGACCGGGGCCCTGATCGCGCTCGCATAGACGCGCAGGTCGCTGCCGTCGGGCTTGAACGAGACGATCGCGCCGGAGTACCTCGACGCTGGCGTGCAGTGGTCACAGCTCGCCGTCACGCCCATCAGCAGGCGCCCGTTCGGGGCCAGAACCAGGAGGTTGTTCTCGCCGCCAGGTACCGGTCCGCGAATGATCTCGACGTGCGCCGCGAAATGTCTGCCGTCGAAGCCGCTGTACTCATCGACGCGGCCCAATGACGCCACGTACAGCCTGCCGTCATGCCAGAGCATTCCCAACGGATCGTTCAATCCCGAGACCACCTTCACCGCCGAAGCTCCAGCCTTGGCGACCATGTAGACGCCGTCGTGCGTGTGCGCTTGAAGTCCAGCCGCTGCGATCCACAGCCGTCCCTGCACGTCCAGCGCGAACGCCGCGGTGGTGGCCGGTCCGTGTGCGAACACCGTCGCCCTCAATCCCCGTGGACCGTGCAGCCCGGACCCGATCGAGCTGAGTGCCGAGCCGGCCCCTGCGGAGGAGCCCGAGCCAGCCGTTGCGGAGGAGCTGCTGCTCTGCGTACCCGAGGAGGCGCCGCAACCACCAAGCCCGAGCAGGGCTCCGGTTACGCTCAGCGCCAGCAGGACCCCTCGCGCCGTCGAGCGAGCGGGGGCACCGTCACGAGAACGTCTCCTTCCCGCCCGCGGGCAGCCCTCGCCATCTGGCTCAGGCGACCCACGTAGCGGGAGGATGCGTGCGCGCGCGCTAACCGGCGCGTCCGATCACTGGTAGCTCGCGCCGGGCCCCGGGCCACCGTAGGCAGACCCCGAGCTGGAGCCCGAGCGGCCACTCGAGCCGCCCATGTTCGGGCAGGGCATTTTCGTGCCCGATTTCGCTTGCGGCGCTTTCTGTGTCTGAGACGGGGCCGTCGGCGCCGTTGTCGTTGGCGTCGTCGATGTGGTTGCGGGCGTCGTCGTTGAGCTCGTCGTGGCCGCCGAGGCGCCCGCGATCCCAGCCGCGGCGCCGCCCGTGGCGAGCGCTCCCGCAACCATCGTCGCCTGCAGCATTCTGGATATTCGCATCAGTTGGAACCTCCTTGGGTCTGTGTGGTGAGCCGGGTTCCATCTTGAGCGGCCACGCTAATCGCAAAGCAGCGAACGCGTAGGGGTTGCGTAAGAAGCCGCAGCCGCCGAGGCACGCGTCAGAGCTGGCCGGTGGAGGGGCGAACGCTCAGCTGCGCCGCGACAGCGCGCGCCTGGCCGCACTGCCACGTGGGCCGTACAGCAGCCGCTTGGGCAGCGGCACCGGGCTGAGCCGGCGCAGCGCCATCCCGACGAACAGCCTGGGCTCGAGCTTCGCGATCAGCATCATGAGCTCCCGACGCTCGGACGCGCTGAGCGTGCTGGGGCGTGCGCGCGAGCGGGCGGCGAGCGTGACGATCCGGCGCCGCTCACGTGCATCGAGCCTGCCCAGCTGACGCCCCGCCATCAAGGCAACCTGTCCGGCCAGCAGCAGACGCCCGACGGGCAGACCGCGCGTCAGACGCTTCGGCAGAGAGCTGCTGAGCAGGGAGCCAAGCACCGCACCATCCTAGTCTGTCCTTTCGCCAGCCTGCCTCACTGGCAAGGAAGCGAGGGCGACGGATGGGTGGCCGAGCGATACATCACGAGGAGATCGACCCAGAGGAGTCGACCTCCGCAGCGATGCTTTGCGCGAACGCGTCGGGGCGTGAGAGAAACGGATGGTGCCCGGCGTCGAACTCAACCACTCGGACGCCCGGCTTCGCACGTCGACGCTGCACCTCGGCCGGAGTGGCGAGATCCTGCGTGCAGACGAAGTATGTTGCCGGCTTCTGCCGCCAGGCAATTTGGCGCGGCGGCTGCGTGAAGGGCATGAGGGATTGACGCGTGAGGCGGGCCAGCGCCTGCTCGGTCGTTACTTCGTCGCAGTCCTGGAGGAAGAGCTCGCGGATCATGTCGGGGTCGACACCGACGGTCCCGTCATCGCTCGGCTGCAGCCATGGCGCCGGTTCAGCGCCGATCAGGTCAGCCTGGGATTGGCCGGCTTCGGGCATCACCGAGGTGACGTAGAGCAGCTGGGTGACACGCTCCTCAGCACCGGCCTCGGTGATGATCATGCCGCCATAGGAGTGGCCGCAGAGTACGACAGGACCATCGACCTCGGCGATCGCCTGGCGGCATGCCTCGACGTCCTCGGCGAGATCCCCGAGCTTCTCGGCGGTCTCGCCACAGCTCGGCAGCGGCACAGCGATAGTCGCGATGCCGTGCTCGGCGAGCGGCTGCGTCATCCGGCTCCACCACCAAGCGGCATCGCGGACGCACGCGCCGTGAACAAAGATCAGAGTCGCCATCGCGTGGCCCGAGCGGTCATCAGGCGAACCATCGCGAATCGACGCCGCCCTCACGGTCCTCGACGGCCTATAGGCGCCCCGGGCCAACGAGGTCCCTCGACGGTCCGCGCGAGCAGGAACAGCATCGCCGCCAGCAGCACCGGCGCCAGCGTCAGGCTGGGGATCACGTCGCCGTGCCCGATCCCGGAAGAGGCGATCGCAACCGCCATCGTCGCCGCCAGCAGAATCGCGACCGGAGCGATCAGCAGCCGCATCACGAGCAGCGCTCCCCCGACGGTCTCGAGCACGCCCGCGAGGATCTCCAGGGCGGAGGGCCATGGCAATCCAAACTCGCGAAACGCGTGCAGCTCCCACGAGTGGAACACGAACTTGACCAGGCCCGCGACAGCAAATATCGCGCCCGCGATCACGGCTACCCTGGAGGCGACCGGATCGTCGCGCAGCCCCGCGTCAGGCGCCCTCAGGATCCTGCGCATGAGCGCCGCTGCGCTCACCCGCCGGTCGGTGCAGCAGGTCCGGCGGAGGCCGTCAGCTTCGTCAGCTCGCGCAGCAGACAATCCATGCCCGCAATCTCATAGGCCGCGCGCTGGCGCCCAGCGCCCCCACCCCGGTCAAACAGCGAGGAAAGGCTGTCGAGCTCTTCCCCGCAGTTCAGCTCGCTGGACTGGCCACGCGCCAGCGAAAGCGCCGAATCGAGCAGCTCGCTCACGGGGCGCAGAGTTCCATCCGCGTCGGGCAGATTTGCGTGCACGCCGTAGCGGGCAGCTCTGAAGCCGGCCTCCTCGAGCACCTCTGCCGGCGAGTCCGCGTTCGGACCCGGCTCAGCTTCGGCCTCGTGGCGAGCCAGGCAGTGCACCAGTGCCACCAGCCCGGCAACATCCTCGAGCGTGCACTGCACGTCCAGCGCCCGGATCTCGACCGTACCCAGACGAGGGTGGGGCCGCATCTTCCACCAGAACCAGGTGTAGTCCGGCACGTCGGCCGCCCTCGCCAGCAGCCGCGTGGTCTCTTGAAAGTCCTCGAAGTCGCGCATCGCACGCGGCACCCCTGATCGCGGCCAGCCGCGAATCGTCACCTCGCGCGCCGAGGCGAGACCCGTGTCGCGGCCATGACGAAAAGGCGAGTTGGCCGCCAGCGCCTGTAGCAGCGGAAGATGCTGGCGCATACCGTTGAACGTTCGGATCGCTGTCTCCGCATCGGGCATGCCGACGTGAATGTGTAGCCCACCAACCGGCGTGGCCACGGCATCGCCCAGCAGGTCGCGGATGCGCTCGTAGCGCTCCTTGTCGGTGATCTCTGAATCTCCCTCGCTCGCCGACGGATGCGTGCCGGACCCGAGCAGCCCTGCGCCCGTCTCGATCACCGCTCGGCGCAGGCCGCCGAGCGTGGCCACCGCCTCCCCCGCGCTCGAGCACACATCCGTGATCAGCTCCATCTGACTTGCGTGCAGCTCGCGCTCCACCTGCCCGGCGACGGGCTTCAGGCGCTCCTGCACCGCCGCCGAGGCGTTCGCCTGGCGTCCCGTCACGGGATCGACCAGGAACAGCTCCTCCTCCACGCCAACCGAGAAGGGTTTCTCCGAGCCGAACGCGTTGCCGATGTCCTCGTCCGTACTCATCAACCCCATCTTCCCGTAGCGTCCGGCGCCGAAACAACACAGCCCAGTCTGCCGGCCTCGCCAGCCCGCGAATATGATCGGTCGATCGTCTCACGCCACGCCGGATGCAGATCTCGAACCTCTCCAACCTGAGCGCCTTCACCACTCTCGATGGCTCCAGCATCCGCGAGCTGGCCGGACCGACCTGGACTCTCGCAAGTCATCAGAGTCTCGCCGAGGCCACCCTCTCGGCGGCGGGCCAGACCGCGGAGCACTACCACCCACGTAGTGAGGAGATCTACTACTTCACCGCCGGCGCTGGACGGATGCGACTCGGCGAAGAGGAGTCTGAGGTTCGTGCCGGAGATTGTGTCGTGATCGCTCCCGGTACGCCCCACAAGCTGTGGAATCCCGGACCCGATCCGCTCGTGCTGCTGTGCTGCTGTGCGCCCCCCTACTCCAACGACGACACCGTCATGACGGGCCGCTGAGCGGGGCAGAAGGGGCTCAGACAGCGAGGTTCTCGAAGACCGCTGCGATGCCCTGACCGCCGCCGATGCACATCGTCTCCAGGCCGTAGCGCTTGCCTCGGCGGCGTAGCTCGTGAAGCAGCGTGGTCAAGATCCGCCCGCCGGTGGCGCCGATCGGATGCCCGAGCGAGATGCCCGAACCGTGCACGTTCACCCGTTGCAGGCCGTCCGGCAGCTCCCACTCGCGCAGCACCGCCAGCACCTGTGCGGCAAACGCCTCGTTCAGCTCGATCAGGTCCATGTCGGCCAGCGTCAAGCCGGCGCGCTCGAGCGCCTTGCGCGTCGAAGGCACCGGGCCGATGCCCATCGTCTCCGGCGCAACGCCCGCAACCGCCCAGGAGACCAGGCGGGCAAACGGCTGCAGGCCGAGCTCCGCTGCACGCTCGGGGTGGGTGACGATGCAAACCGCCGCTCCGTCGTTCTGGCCGCTGGCATTGCCTGCGGTGACCGTGGCCTCAGGGTCGCTCCGGCCCATGATCGCGCGCAGCTTGCCCAGCCGCTCCATGGAGCTTCTCAGCGCGCGGGTGCTCGTCGCGGTCGAGCGTCAACTCGCCCACGCGTGCCTGAACCTTCACCGGAACTATCTCCTCGGCGAACGTACCGTCCTGCTGGGCTGCCAGCGCGAGCTGGTGGGAGCGCAGCGCCAGCTCGTCCTGCTCGCCGCGCGTGATCCCGTACTGGCGACGCAGGTTCTCCGCCGTTTCGATCATCCCGCCAGGCATCAGGTGCGCGTTTCCGCCTGCCGTCACTCGCCCCCGCGCCAGGCGATCCTCGAGCGCCACGCTCGCACCCTTGACGCCCCAGCGGATGCCCGTGGCATAGAACTCGGCCTGGCTCATGCTCTCCGCGCCTCCCGCCAGCACCAGATCGGCGGCGCCCGTCTGGACCTCCATGCAGCCCACCATGATCGCCTGCAGCCCCGCGCCGCAGCGCCTGTCCACCTGCTGGCCGGGCACATCGATCGGCAGACCCGCATCGAGCGCGGCCACGCGTCCCAGCGCCGGTGCCTCACCGTTCGGATAGCCCTGGCCGAGGATCACGTCCTCGATCGCCTCCGGCGCCAGCGAGCTGCGGCGCACCACCTCCTCGATCACGGTGGCTGCCAGCACGGTGACCGGTACGTCGCGGTACATGCCGCCGAAACCGCCCACCGCGGTCCTCAGGGGTTCGCAGATCACGGCGTCGCGCACGTCGCAGAGCCTGCCAGAAATCGAGGAAGCAGGGACAGCTGCTCATGGGATGAACGAGCGCAGCGATGGTGAGGCGAGCCGGCCGATCTCCTAGGGTGAATCGATGACGCGCGCTCGCAACGAGGACGGGGCTGCAGGGAACCCTGCAGCCCCCTTGCAGGACGAGCCGGTGCGAATCGTGCCCTATGACCCTGACTGGCCCGCACGCTTTGCTCGCGAGCGGGCGCTGATCCTCACCGCGATCGGAGGCTGGGCCGCGGGCGGAGTCCATCACGTCGGCAGCACCTCGGTCGCGGGCCTCGAGGCCAAGCCGATCATCGACATCCTCGTCGGGGTGCGGAGCTTGGAGGAGTCCCGCGCGTGCTTTGCGCCCGTGGCAGGCCTCGGCTACCTCTACGCCCCCTACCGCAGAGACGAGATGCACTGGTTCTGCAAGCCCGACCCGCGCCGGCGCACCCACCACTTGCACCTGGTGCCCACCGAATCGAAGAGGTTCCGCGACGAGCTCGCGTTTCGCGACCGGCTCCGCGAGGACCATCGGCTGGCCACGGAGTACGGCGCGCTCAAGCGCAGGCTGGCGGAGAGGTTCGAGCACGACCGCGAGGCGTACACGGAGGCCAAGGGCGAGTTCGTACTCGCGACGCTGCGCGATCGATGAGATACGGGGACCCTCCGGGTCTCCCCTGAAGCGATACAAAGACCGCCGAACCGAGAACGGAGGATCCACCGTGGATTGGAAGCTCGAGCTAATCGTCGTGCCAACCGTCGATCTGGATCGTGCAAAGGACTTCTACATCGAAAACGCCGGCTTCAAGCTGCTGGTCGACCACAGCGCGGGAGAGGACTTCCGCGTCATACAGCTCCAGCCCCCGGGGTCAGCGTGCGCGATTGCGCTGATGAAGAACAGCGAGCGTGCAGGCTCCCTCCAGGGACTGCACCTGGTCGTCACGAATATCGATACGGCACACGCGGAGATAACCGCGCGCGGCACCGAGGCGAGCGAGCTGCTCCACTTCGACGACGGCCGGCAGGTCCTCGGGGCCGATCCCGCTCACGGCGACTACAACACCTTCTTCACCTTCAGCGATCGCGATGGAAACGGTTGGATGGTGCAGGAGGTGGGGCGGCGCGACTGATCGCTACCGCCCCCTCACGTCCCTGCTGAGGAGCCGGATGCGCTCGACCCAGACCTTCTCTTGCGAACCTTCGACTAGCCTTCACCGGATGCTGCGTGGGGTCATGGCCCGTCGAGGGGTCAGGAGAGTTGCGGGCGCGCTGGGCGTGATCGCGGTGGTGGTGGCGCTCGCGGTCGGGGGCGCCAACGCTTACATCCTGCTCTCAGAGCAGGGCGACTCGACAGCGGATCTCGGTCGAGCTCCGCACGCTCAGGTAGCGCTTGTGCTCGGGGCCTTCGTGGAACCCTCGGGCCGCATGAGCCAGATGCTGGCCGACCGCGTGCAGCGCTCGGTGCAGCTTTGGCGGGCGGGCAAGGTCGATCGCATCCTTGTCTCCGGCGACCATCACACGTGGTCCTACGACGAGCCCGACACGATGCGCCGCGCGTTGCTCGCGGCGGGCGTACCGGGGCGCGACATCTTCACCGACCACGCCGGCTTTGACACCTGGGCCAGCATGGTGCGAGCCAGAAGGGTGTTCGGTGTGCGCTCCGCGATCGTGGTGACCCAGGGCTTCCACATGCCGCGCGCGCTGTATCTGGCAAAGCAGGCCGGCCTGCTCGCGCACGGCTTCACCGCGGATCTGCACGGCTATGGCCAGCAGGGACAACTGAGCAGCCTGCGCGAGGTGCTCGCGCGCGTCAAGGCCGTTTACCAGGGCACCACCGATCAGCAGGTGCTGCTGGGTCCGCAGATCGCGATCACCGATAACGGCCGTGCGAGCTGGGGTCCCCAGCACCCACCGGCCTGAGCACGCTCGGCGTACGACGCGACCGGGCCGCGAACCGGCTCGCCGGCGAAATCAGACCTCTAGGAACTCTCCGTGCGCGACAATCACCGCTGAGCCGCCGACCTGCACACTCTCGATCCGCGCGGTCGTGCCCTCGGCGAAGGCATACAGCAGCGACGGTCGCAAGATCTCGCCGCCCTGGCTGATCTCGATTTCATCACCGAACTCGATCCGCCCGTGACGGCTGAGGTGGACGGCCAGGGGCCCCGCGGCCGAGCCGGTGGCCGGGTCCTCGGGCACGCCGAGCGCGGGTAGGAACATGCGCGTCTTCCAGTGGCGCCCGGACCCTGCAAAGCAGCTCACCCCGGTCTCCCCAAGCCTGCTCAGCTCTCCCAGGTCGGGCTGTAGAGCCACCACAGCCGACTCCTCCTCGAGCTCGACGAACAGGTGGCGCGGCCCGTTGTCATACACCTCGATCGGTAGACCCGAGCGCTCCAGCCCGAGCGCGGCGAGCAGCTCAGCCTCACGCTCGTAGGCCGTCCAGGTTGGAATCGGCTGGCTCATCCAGCCGGAGACCGCCACGCCGTCCTCGCGGCGCAGCCGCACGGTGACAGCGCCGGCACCGGTCTCGAGTGTCACCTCGTCCCGGTTCAGTGCACTGCCCACGACAACCGCCGCACCCAGCACCGGATGTCCGGCAAACGGCAGCTCGGCCCCCGGCGTGAAGATCCTGATCGCGACATCGCCATCCTGCTGGGCGGGCAGCGCAAACACGCTCTCGGAGAGCTTCAGCTCTCGCGCCAGGCTCTGCATCTGGCTCCCCGTGAGGCCCCGTGCGTCGGTGAACACCGCGAGCTGGTTGCCCTCGAGCGGCCTGTCGGTGAACACGTCCAGCAGCACGTAGCGGCCTGGGCCGGTCCCCGCCTCGCGGCCCGGGTCGGGGTCGAAGGCGCTCAGTGTCTCGATCGGCTGTGCCATCTCCTCAGCCTAGGACGCTCGAGCTGGTCTGCGTCCAAGTCGCCTGACCCCGATAGGCTCGAAGGCAATACGGGCGCACCGAGAGGCGGAGGAGCAGGGACATGAGCGAGGTTGTTCTCAAATCTATTCAGGATGGGGTGGCCGTGCTCACCCTCAACAGACCCGAACGGCTGAACGCCTGGACGGTCGAGATGGAGCACGCCTACTTCGACATGCTCGAGGAGTGCGCGGGCGAACCCGATGTGCGAGCGATCGTGGTCACCGGCTCCGGCAGGGGCTTCTGTGCCGGCGCCGACATGCAGGACCTGCAGGCCATCGGCGACGGCAGCCTCGACGCCTCCCAGCACGCAGCCGAGCGCCGGCCCCAGACCTTCCCGCTGTCGATCCCCAAGCCGATCATCGCCGCGATCAACGGCGCGTGCGCCGGACTCGGACTGGTCCATGCGCTGATGTGCGACGTCCGCTTCGCTGCCGAGGGAGCCAAGCTCACAACCGCCTTCGCACGCCGTGGACTGGTGGCAGAGCACGGAATCTCCTGGATGCTGCCGCGGCTGGTGGGGCCTGCCAGGGCGCTTGACCTGCTGCTCTCCGGGCGCGTGGTGCTCGCCGAGGAGGCGCTCGAGCTGGGGCTCGTCAACCGCGTCGCGCGACCGGACGCGCTCCTGGAGCAGACGCTCGACTATGCGCGTGAGCTGGCCGTGAGCAGCTCGCCCACCTCGATGGCCACGATCAAGCACCAGGTGTACGCCGACCTCCAGCGCTCTCTGCCCGAAGCGCTGACAGACGCCGACCAGCTGATGCTGGAGTCCTTCGCTGCACCCGATTTCAGCGAGGGCGTGACGAGCTTCCTCGAGCGGCGCGACCCGCGCTTCGCGGCCGTCGGCGGCTAGCGCCGCGCGTCGGCGTCGGCGTCGGCGTCGGCCAGCCGAATCCGCACTCCGCCCTGCTCGATGCTCTCTGCGCCTGCGGGTGCTCCCGGCAGCTCGATCGCGATCTCCACGATGCCTTCTTCGCGCTCGCTGCGAGCCTCGCGGAAGCTGACCTCGCCACCGTCGAGGCGTAGCAGCCGCCCCCCGCCGCTGCTCACCTCCACTCCGAGCACCTGTCCCCACCCAGCCGCCACCGCATCGGGGTCGCCCACCGCCACAGTGATGCCCGCGAGGCCCCCCGGTGCGGCGCCTGCGATCCGCCCCGTCCACTGCGGCCCACCCCAGCGCCAAGCGCCGTAGGGGTTCGAGCGGTCCAGGGAGACGATCGCGCCGCGCATGTCGGCCGGGTGCAGGTGCGTGCCTGCGATGTCTGGCAGGTCGATCTGCCAGACCACACGTACTCCCATCCTGCTCGCGCGCTCACGGGCGCTGTCGAGGTCCTCGAGGTCGAAGATCGCCATGTAGCCGCCGTCGCCGCCGCGGCGCTCCAAGTAGCGCCCCGCGGCAGTGCCTGCTCGCGTGGGCGAGATCACCTCGATGAAGCAATCGCCGACAGCGAACACGACATTGGCCAGGCCAAACTCCGCCACACCCGGATCGCGAAACGGCTCGCCGAGGGAGAACGCGTCCCGCAGCGCGCGCGCAGCGTGCTCGAGCTCTGCCGCGACGATGACTGCCTGTCGCAGACGGACTCGAGGACGGGCTGCGCTCATGGGCGCACGATATTCGAGAACTGGGTGCGCCAGATAGGCCGCGGCCCAAACCTCTAGCGCACGAGCACCGGGTCGCTGTAGTTGTAGACGTGGGCGGCGTCGGAGATCCTGACCAGCGCGCGATAGACGCCCGGATGACGCACGCGGATGGTGCGAGCGAACGTCGACACGGTCGGGGTGCCAGCTTTGACGACGGTGCCGCCCTCGTTGACCGAGTTGCCCGGCTGCAGCAGCTGGAAGCCGACGAGCGCTCCAACCTCTGCAGGGGAAACGGCGCCGTACAGGTAGACGTAGCCGCGCCGATGGGTGCGGCGCGCGTGGAAGCTCACGCTGACGGCCACTCCCTCGAGGATCACGGGGCTGGCCACTTCTGGCTTACCGACCGTCACCACACGCAGTTGGGCGTTTTCGAGCAGACCGACATAGGGAAAGGAGAAGCCCCCGGTCGAGCTGGTGAGCTCGGGATTCCCGACGTCTTTGAGGCCGCCCACATACGGATATGGGTTGGCCTGCAGCACGACCGCGTGGTTGGCGGCGCCGGTGCCCGAGAGGTTGCCCTCGACGAGGAACGGGTTGCCGAAGACGACCGGGTTGGGCACGCCTGCGATCTGCACCGAGAGCGGGACGTTGGCGGTCTTGAAGGTGCGGTCGCCGCCGTTGGTGCTGCCGGCGGAGTTGACTGCGACGATCCTGTAATGGTAGATCGTGGCGGGCTGAAGCCCTGCGACGCTCTGGCTGAGCCTGATCGAGATCGTGCCGTTTCCGGCGGGCGCGAGCGGAGTCTGGCCGCCGTAGGCGGTGGAGGTGCCGTACTGGAACACGTAGCCGGTGGCCAGGCCACGCGGATCGACGTAGCCGTAGAGGTTCACCGAGGAGTAGGTCGCATTGGCAGCGCCGGAGGTGGTAACGGTGGGGACCTGGCTGGCCGCAAAGGCGCCCGGGGCGCCCAGCGCGAGGCTCGAAGCGAGCAGGCTCAACAGCAGGACGGGGCGGGGTCGAATGGATCGAAGTGGGTGCATATGAGCCGTATACCGGTTGCGGCGTGAAAGTCGCGGCGCAACTGAGCGACGAGCCGAGCTCATCCGCTGGAGCACCGATAATCGCGCGATCGAGCAGTCCGCCTCCACCCCACCCAGCGAGCGCCCAGGGCACGGTTCCCGGCGCGCGTGGCCCGCGAGGGCGGGCGACTGGATCGTGCCGGAGGAGAACCCCTCGGGAATGATCTACGGCGTGATCGTGATCGGGGCCCTGCTGGCAGCCGAGAGCGGGCGCCACGAGACCTACCTCGATACGGTCGCATCGACGGCCATCGCTGCGGCGCTGTACTGGCTGGCACACGCCTACGCGAGCGTGCTCGGTCGTCGTCTGTCGCTGCACGAGCGCCTCACCGCGACTGCGCTGCTGCGCGCGCTCGGCCACGACTGGGCGCTGGTGCGGGGAGCGGCGATCCCGCTGGTGGCGCTGCTGGTCGCATGGGCGAGCGGCGCGAGCCAGCAGACAGCGGTCACGGTCGCACTGTGGAGCGCAGTTACGAGCATCGTCGTGTTCGAGTTGATCGCGGGTGTGCGCTCGCGGGCCGCACCCGCCGAGCTCGTGCTCGAGCTAGGCGTGGGGGTGGCCATGGGCATGGGCATCCTGGCGTTGAAGATCGTCCTTCACTGATCGGCCTCCCGCCCTCCTTTTCCGACATCTCGGAAGCATCAGACGATCAGACGCCTTTCGTGTAGACAAAAGACCGCTGACATGGGATGATCCCAGCTGCCGGATTGCATGACAGTAGTCGTCTGGCTCGAACGGTAGTTTTGGGGAGGTCGAATGGCATCGGGAGGACGAGGGACGTTGTCGCAACCATCTGGGGGGGCGGGCACGGGCAAGAGCTCCGCGCATCTGGGCCCCATCTACAAGCGCCTGCCCCATGGCCCGCACCAGCTCGAGCGCGGTGAAGTGGTGCGTCACCAGCGCACTCGCATCTATGGGGCGATGGTCGAGGCGGTCGCACAGAACGGATACGAGCGCACGAGCGTCAAGCAGGTGATCGGCCTCGCCGGTGTCTCGCGCCGCTCCTTCTATGAGCAGTTCGCCAACAAGGAGCAGTGCTTCCTTGCCACCTTCGATGTGATCGCCGGCCGTGACATAAAGCGTCTCTCAGATGCCTTCCTCGCAGCCGGTGGGAGCCTGGAGGGACGACTGCGGGCCGCTTTCTCCGAGCTCGCGCGGATCGCCACGGAGAACCCCAAGGCGACCACGCTGGTGCTCGTCGACGCGCAGACCGCCGGCACAAGTGGCACGCTGCGCCTGCGCCGCGCGACGGCTGCGTGCGAGCAGATGCTCGCGCGGAGCTTCGCCGAGTCGCGCGAGGCAAGCGCACTGCCGGCACCGATTGTGAGAGGCATCACGGGAGGGCTGCACGGAGCGATCTCCACCGTGCTCCGCGAGCAGCCGGCGGCCAAGCGTTCGCGGCTCTCCGAGGACATGCTGCGGTGGACGCTTCTGTTCCAGACGCCGGCCGCGGCCAAGCTGGATGAGGAGCTGACCGTCCGCGTGGCTCGGCAGATGCGCGACATCTCGCTCGCCAGCGCACACCGCAGCGGACCGGCGGATCCCATCCCAGCGGGGGAGCGCGAGCACCTGCTGCACCACTCGCTGCGGCTGGCGGCGCTGCACGACTACCGGGACCTGACCGCGCCCCAGATCGCCGACGAAGCACGGGTGCCGATCGACTCGTTCCTTGAGCATTTCGAGAGCACGGACGCCTGCTACCTGGCTGCACTCGACCTGATCGCCGATGAGGTCCTCACGCTGGTGGCCGATCCCGATCTCATCTCAAACGACTGGGCGCACGCGGTTCGCCGTGTGCTCGGCGAACTGATGCGCTACCTGAGCGATCACCCGCTGTACTCGCGCACGATCGCGCAGGAGGCCTTTTTCGCGGGAGCGCAGGCGGTGGCCCAGAACCTCGAACTGGCGAGCGCGGTTGCCACGCTGCTCACAGAGGGAGCGCCCGCCAAAGCGCGCAGCGCGGTGGCGGTCGAGGGGATCGCTGGCGCCTTCCTGCACACGGTCCGCTGCCAGGTTGCGGCCGGGCGGGTGCAGGTGCTGCCGGCCCTCTCGGACTATCTCTCCTACATCGTGCTGGCCCCCTACATCGGCGCGGAGCAGGCGATCGAGGTGATCAGCGAGGATCCCCCGCCGGTGTAGCTAGCGGCGCCTGCGCACGAGCTAGCGGCGCCTGCGCACGAGCCGTTCGGCGAAGTAGGTGAGCACGATGCCCACCAGCAGTGAGATAACGATCACGATGATCAGCGGAGCGCGACCCGATCCGATGATCCAGTTGACTTTCACCTCGTTGAGGTTGAGCACCGCAAACAGCGTTATCAGCACTGCCAGCAGGACCAGCGCGATGCTGCGCGCAAGCTCACCGCCGCTGCGCCGCCCGCCCCCGAGCCGTTTGCGGCCCTTGGGGCTCGCGCTCTGCGCCGGCGGGGTCTGCTCTGGAATCGGCGCCATGGTCGCCCGACTGATCGTAGCCGCTCACAGCACCCCGAGCGTGTATCTACTCCTGTAGCTCCGCCCGGACCCACTCGCAGCCGATCGAGAGATCCTCCACGCCGAGCGCGGCCGAAACGTTGAGCGCCATCCCATGGCGAAAGAAGTCGTCGAGTCGCTCCTGCTCCGCCCCCGAGAGGTCCCGAACCAGGGCCACAAGCTCGGCGTAGCGGTGGCGCACACGGGCTCGCACGAGCTCGTCCTCACAGGCGGCGTAGGCCTGGTGTTGGAGCATCAACTGGTCGCGCTCGCCGAGCAGCAACTGCTTGTAAGCGCGCCCCATCGCCTCGAGCACGTCCTCGCAGTCCGCCTCGGCGAGTCCCGCGCGGTAGTCGTGCGCTGCGCTCTCGAACGTCTCTGCCACGCGCGCGAAGCTCCGTTCGATCGCGGCCAGGAAGAGTTCTCGCTTGTTCGAGAAGAGGCTGAACACGTAGGGCTGAGCGACACCCACGCGACGCGCTATGCGCTCCACCGGAGTGCCGTGGAGGCCCCCGCGGGCGAACTCGTGCACCGCCGCCTCGATCAGCTCCTCGCGCCGCTCGGCTGCCGGTACCCGGCGGCGCGCGGGCTCGGCCGCGGGAATCGACTCGGGCACGGGCGCCGGCTCACGGGGCCCTGGCGATTCGCGGCGCGCCGGCGCTGCGCTCATGCCGCCCCACCGGCGATCGGGCTGCCCACGAGCTCGACTGGGCGCTCAGCCTGCGCTGTGGGGAGCTCGCCTGCACCGGCCTCTTCGCTGGAGCGCGAACGGAAGGGAAGCACCAGGACCACGAACGCGCCGGCCGCGAGCACGGCCACCGCAACCCACATCGCAGGGCGCAGCCCGGCGATGAACGCCTGCGGCGATGCATAGCTGCCCGATCCCGCGAACACCGACGCCAGCACCGCCACACCGAGCACCCCTCCCACCTCGCGGATCGCGTTGTTGGCGCCGGAGGCCTGCCCGGCCTGCTGAGCGGTGACCGAGGAGAGGATCGCGTTGGCCGACGGTGCGAACACGAGCGCCATGCCCGCGCCGGCCATGATGAAGGGGGGGATCATCTGCGAGTAGGTCTCATGGATGGAGAGCATCGGCGCCAACCAGGCCAGCGCTCCGGCCTGCAGCGCGAGCCCGGCGAACATGAACGGTCGGCTGCCCAGGCGCTCGGAGAATATCCCCGCCAGAGGCGCCACGACCATCGTGGCGCCGGTCCAGACCAATAGCTTCAAACCAGCCTGGAAGGGAGTGTTGCCGAGCACGTTCTGCATGTATTGCGAGAGGAAGAAGATCGAGCCGAACATGCCGAAGTACATGCTCAGCGAAGCCACGTTGGTCACCGCAAAAGAGCGCCGGGCGAAGAAGCCCATCGGCAGCATCGGCTCGGGGGCGCGCAGCTCCCAGCGCACGAAGCCGGCGAGCAGCAGGGCGCCTGCGATCAGGCTCACGAGGACGGTCGAGCTGGTCCAGCCGAGCGATTGTGCGCGCACGAGGCCGAAGACGATCCCGAAGGCGCCGGTGCTCGCGAGCAGCAGGCCGCGAACGTCGAGCTTCCCGTTGGGGCCGTGACTCTCCTTGAGCACACTCGCCGCAAGCGGGATCATGCACAGGCCGATCGGCACGTTGATCCAAAAGATCCAGTGCCACGAGATCGCCTGAACCACAGCGCCGCCCACGAGCGGACCCAGCGCCACCGCGATCCCGCTCACGCCGGACCAGACGCCGATCGCCATGCCGCGACGCTCCTCGGTGAACGCCTCAGCCAGGAGCGTGAGCGTCAGCGGGGTGACGATCGCAGCGCCCGCTCCCTGGACCGCACGCGCTGCGATCAGCAGGTTGGTGTTGGGGGCGAGCGCCGCGAGGGCCGAAGCGCCCGTGAAGACGCTCATCCCGATCACGAACATCCGTCTGCGTCCGAAGCGGTCGCCAAGCGCCGCGCCGGTCAGCAGCAGCACCGCGTAGGAGAGCACGTAGGCGTTGACCGTCCACTCGAGCGACTGGATCGATGCGCCGAGGTCGCGGTGGATCGTGGGCAGCGCCACGCTCACCACGAGGTTGTCCAAGACCACCATGAACAGCGCAACAGAGACGATTCCCAGAGTCCAGCCATTCCTACGCGAGCCAGTCATGTCCGATGCTCCTTTCGAGGTGCCAGGGAGTCCTAGATTAGCAGTTACTAATAACTAAGTCAACGCGCCCTTGCTGCACCTACCCCCCAACTCAACCGAGGACGAGCAGCCCGACCGGCGCGAGGAGGAGCAGCACGACCGGCGAATACCATGGGTGCGATGAAGCCAAGCACCCTGATCGGGACATTTGCTGCGCTCGGCCTGGGACTCTCAGGCGGAGCGGCGCTCGGCGGCTGCGGTACCCAGACGAAGACCGTCTCGGTCACCACTCCCCCGCAGGTCGCCCAGACGAGCGCCAAGACGAACAGCACCCAGACGGGCACCGCCACGACGAGCACCACCCCCTCGACGCCCACCGCGAGCACGCCCGCGCAGACGACCACGAACGGCGGCGCCTCTGCGCCGGCGACCACGCGGACTGCACCCGAGCCTGCCTTTGCGCAGCAGGAACCAAAGAGCGAAGGCCAATCCGCGGCCGACGCGCTGGTGCGCGCCAAGGGCTACACCCCGACCGACCCCTCCCAATACCACGCCAACCAGACCCTGCAGGTGCTGGTCGGCAAGCGCTCCGCCTCCACCAACGGCCTTGGTCAACAGGCGTTCTTCTTCGTGGACGGGCGTTTCATCGGCACAGACACCAAGGAAGCGAGCGCCGCGGTGAAGCTCATCTCCCAGAGCGACACGGAAGTGACCCTCGGCTATCCTCTCTACCGCCAGGGCGACCCCCCGAGCGCGCCCAGCGGTGGGCAGAGCGTGGTCCACTACCAGCTCAACAACGGCAAATTGACGCCCGTGGGCAAAGCTCCGTAGAGCAGCAGAACCTGCCGCTCGCGGCATCCCAGCGGCAGCCGGTAGACCCTTGCGCAGGAGGGGTAGTGTGTCGTGCAGTTCAGCCGCCGTTGCGCTCGGAGTCGATGGGCCGCCGGGCGTGCGTGGAGGACTACCACACCGCGAGAAAGGGCTTTGGGATGAGTGTGAAGATCGAAGACAGGGGCGAGGAGCTGCTGCGGGCGAAGAACTTCTGCCATGTGGCAACGATCCGCGCCGACGGCTCCGTACATGGGGTTCCCGTGTGGGTCGACGTGCAGGAGGGCCTGCCGGTGTTGAACTCGGCCGAGGGCCGGGCGTGGGTGCGCAACCTTGAGCGCGACCCTCGCGTGACGCTGACCGTGCAGAACATGGAAAACCCCTACGAGTACCTCGAGGTGCGCGGGCGCGTGGGCGAGATCACACGCGACGGCGCCGATGCGCACATCGATTCGCTCGCCAAGAAGTACATGGACAAGGACGAGTACCCCCTGCGCCAGCCCGGCGAACAGCGGGTGATCATTCGCGTGGAGCCCGACCACGCGAAGGTCATCGGCTGAGGAGTCCACCCTGCGTGAGCCTGTGAGCGCGCTCGCCCCGGGTGCCGCACGCCCGGCGCGGCCTCACGTTCGTCCAGTCAGTCGCCGCCACAGGGAGGTGCGTAGCGGCTGTTGGGTTGCGAGCCAATCCTCGCGCAGAGGCAGGCGACCCTGCGCGCGAGCCCGCAGGACACAGTCGCTGTGGGCGTGGCGGCGGCGGCGCGTATCGCCTTCGGGTGAGATCAGCATATGCTCGCTGAGAGCGGGCATATGCTGACCACAAAGCGGACAACGATACGTCGCAGGCTTGCGGTTGGCCGCACGGCGCACCGTCCACCAAGAGGCGGGCGGAAGCTTGGACACCGCTCCATTGTGGCGCCGCTCGTGGCCAGTGTGGCGGCGTCGGTAGCTGTTGGGATGGGGGTCTCGTTGGCAAAGCTCGCGCGCCAGCGACGCTCGAAGCGCGCGCGCCGCCTCGGACTGGTTGCGGGCGAGGGGCTCTCGAGCGGGCTACAGCGCATGGCCCTGGGCCAGCTCGATCTGGCGCTCGAGATCCTCGGAAGCGGCGAGAGCGCACCCAACGAGAAGGCCGTGCATGAGACGCGCAAGGCGCTCAAGCGTCTGCGCGCACTGCTGCGACTACTCCAATCGGAGCTCGACGCGGGGGCATATCGGCGCGAGAGCGACGCGCTGCGCGACGCCGGGCGAAAGCTCGCGGGCGCGCGCGACGCGGAGGTGATGCTGGCGACGCTCGACGAGCTGATCGAGCGCCATCCCCGCAAGCTGACCGGACGCGGGGGTGTGATCAGGCTGCGCGCGGCGCTGCTGGCCGAGCGCGAACGCGCGCGCGGCCAGACGCTGGGCGACCCCGCTGCGCGGGCGCAGGTGCTGGCCGAGCTGCACGCGTGCCGTGTCCGGGTGGCGGCCTGGCGGCTGCCCGAGCGGGGCGAGCTGCGCCTGGTGGAAGCGGGTTTGCTGCGTCTCTACCGCCAGGGTGAGCGGCGCCGCCGGCGCGCTGCGCACGCCAAGCAGGGCGACGTGCTGAGGATGCATGAGTGGCGCAAACGGGTCAAGGACCTTCGCTACGTGACCGAAATGCTGAAGCCGGACGAAGATCCTGCCAAGCGCGACGCGCCCGAGAGCAAGCGCGCACGCCGTCGCCATAGACACGCACGCAAGCACGCCAAGTGGCTCGCGCAAATGGCCCGCCGTGCAGATCAGCTGGGGGAACTGCTCGGCGAGGACCACGATCTGGCGGTGCTTGGGACCAGGATCGAACAAGACACCGAGCAGGGCGGCCGGGCAGGCGTGCGACTGGGAAAGGGAACCCGCAGGGAGCTCTTGAAGCTGGTGGCGAAGCGGCGGCGCAAGCTGCGCAAGCTGGCGCTGGGCGAGGGCAGGCGTCTGTATGCACCCAGCCCAGGGAAGCTGGTGCGCCGCGTGCGTGACGCGCAGCGCGACTGAGGCGCGGCTCAGCTCGACGCTTACGACCGTGAGCGTCCGCTTGCCCCGCGGCAGCGACACCGACGTCTGCTCGCCCGGTGCGCGGCCGAGCAGCGCAACCGCCACCGGCGATTCGGCCGACAGGCGTCCATCGCCTGGGGCTGCGTCGTGCGAGCTGACGATCCGCCACGTTTTCTCGACTCCGTCGGGATCGCGCACGACCACGGTGGAGCCGAAGCTCACCACGCCGCCGGCGCCTGAACCGGTCTCCTCGACGATCACCGCGTCGGCGATCTTCTCGCGCAGCCGCGCGATCTTCGTCTCGAGATGGGCCTGCTCGTTCTTGGCGTCGTGATACTCGCTGTTCTCCTTCAGATCGCCCCATTCGCGGGCCGTCTTGATCCGCCCGGCGATCTCCCGACGGCCCTCGCCCTCGAGCACAGCGAGTTCTGCGTTCAGCGCCTCGAGGCCCTCGACGGTGATCAGATTGGTCGCTTCGTGCACCACTGCAAAGAGCCTACTCCACCGAGCTCCCAAGCGACCGATGCGCACATCTGTCGACTAGAAGTAGGTGCTGGGCGGTGAGGAGAGCAGCGCATAGACCTGCACGATCGCCGCTTGGTCGAGCAGCTGCGCGGTGGCCGGTGAGCCGGCGACGAACAGGTTGTTGCTCAGCCGCAGATGCTGCCAGGCGTAGTCGACGTAGGCTTGAGCGATCTTCGGGCCCGGCGGATCGTGGGTCACCGAGTCGAGGTACATGATGTTGCGGAAGTAGACCGAGGGAAAGAACGGGTTCTCGGCGCCGAGGCGTTCTGGCGTGAAGAACGCGCGTGCGGCCTGGGCGGTCTGTCGTGCTTGATAGAGATAGGCCGCGTTGCCGGTCGCCTGGAACAGGAGCGTGCCGGCGCCGATCATGACGCCCTGGTTGTAGCTCCACAGCATCGGTTCGACCGCGCCGCCGCGGTTGACGTGATCGGCATACAGCTGACTGGGCTGCAGTAGGCACTTGCGCACCCATTCGTATGCCATCTCGGCGAACTGGAGGTACTGGATGTTGCCGGTGAGCTTGTAGAGCTGCAGGCCCAGCTCCGCGGCAGGAGCGGTGGTGATCGTGTTGCGATCGGTGTTTTCAACGGAGTTCGAGAACGGGATCCCCCCCGGGCAGCCGAGTTCGGGGTTGGTCGCCCAGCCGGCCATCTCGAAGGCCATGATCGCCTCCGCGTTCGCCAAAACCGTGGGGTCGCGGTTGAGCTTGTACAGCCTGGCGAGCTCGATCCCAACCCAGTCGTTGTCGTCGTAGTACTTGGCTCCGCCCGGCCCAGCAGGCGGCGCGACGGTGCCGTCGAAGGCGGCAAGCGTGCTCGTGTAGACCCCTTCGGGAGCGCCCGAGTTGTTGCTGTCCAGGTACGTGCGCAAGCCGATCGTCTCGGCCTGGAGTTCGTGCGCGAACGATAGTCCGCTGTGGCTGATGTTTGCCATGCTCACGGTCGCAGCGAACGCCTGCGAGAAAGGCCACAGATAGGAGAACGGTTCGCCCTCATACAGACCGGAGCCAGAGATGTAGTACACCTTCTGCATCGTCTGAAAGGCGAGCAGCGCATGCACGACATTGGCGCTCAGTGCAGGCTTGGCTCGCTTTTTCTTCTTGCCGAATTTGGAGGAGGAGGAGGAGGAGGAGGGTGCCTGTGCTCCACCGCGCGTGGCGCCGGCGTGCGCGAGCGGGTGGGCGAGTGGGCGCGTGGCGGCCGCGGGATAGCTCGAGGCAGCCCGCGCGCTGCGTCCCCCCTCCGATGTGCCGAGAGCAGGGCTGCCAGCGTGGGCGAGCGGAGCGAGCGCTGCGCAGAGCAAGAGAGCGCCGAGCAGCCAGCTGCAGAGCAGGGCACGCACAGGCGTTTTGGCGAGGGTGGAGATCATGACTTCAAGCAAGCACAACAATCGAGAGCATCATTCGATTTGGTATACGCATACCGTGCTTCGGCAGCTCACCGGCGCTCAGCAGCCAACCGGCGCCCAGCAGCAGGGCCGGGCGCGCGCCATGGTCGCACAGGCACCGCGGAGAGGATGAAGCAGCTCTTGCAGTTCGACTACACCGCCGTGGGCCATGTGACGATCGACGTGCTCGCCGACGGCACGCGGCGGGTCGGGGGGTCGGCCTTCTACAGCGCCCTTCAGGCTGCGCGCCTGGGGCAGCGCACGCAGATCCTGACCCAGGGCGTGGTGCGCGAGATCGAGGAGCTGCTGCAGCCATACAGCGCAGAGCTGGAGCTGCGCGTGCTGCCGGCGCGCCACACCACCACCATGCTGACCAGCGGCTGGGGGCCGGCCCGTAGCCAGCGCGTACTCGCCTGGGCGGGCCCGATCGAGCGCGAGCTGAGACTCGACACCGCGATCCTGCACCTCGCTCCGGTGGCCCGCGAGGGCCTGCGCGGCGCGCGCGCCGCCGGCGCCTACGTCGGGCTCACACCTCAGGGCCTGATGCGCGACTGGTCGGCAGCCGGTCAGGAGGTGAGCCTCGTGCAGCCCCCGCGGGCGAACGAGCGCCTGGCAGCACGTTGCGATGCGCTGGTTCTGAGCCGCCACGAGGCGCTGCCAGGCGCTCGGCTGATCGAGCGCGCAAACGACAGCGGAGCGCTGGTGGCGATAACGGCCGAGTGGCGCCCCTGCACGGTCGTGCTACCGGACGGATCGCGCCTGGAGGTGGAAGTACCCGCCGTGCGGCGGCCCGTCGATGACCTGGGGGCAGGCGATGTGTTCGCCGCGGCGCTGTTCGTGGCCCTCGCCGCCGGGGAGTGCTCGGCTGAGGCGGCGGTGTCGTTCGCCACAGCGGCGGCGGCGGTGCGGATGCAGGGCTCGGGCGCGATGGCGATCGGGCACACGGCTGAGATCGAGACGCGTCTGCGAGCGGTGGCGCCCGGGCGCAGCTAGCGTCGCTGAGCGCCTCGCAAGACGCCGTCGATCAGTGGCGCAAGCTCCTCGGGCGAGAGCTTGCGACCCGCTCCGCCGGCCTCGGCGGCCAGCAGCAGAGCGCCACCGACAGGCGCCATCTCGACCCGGACCACCTCGGCCGCGGGTGCCACATCGTGAATCGCACGGGTGAGCGGCTCGACGAACATGGGGCCCGCCTTGAACGCGCTGCCGATCAGTCCCACGGGAAACGGGTGCGCCTCGCCGCGGCCGTCCCCGCCGTCCAGGCCGCTCTGCCGGATCACGGCCGCAATCTGAGCACCGAGCTCATCAGCGCCGCGCTCGAACAGCTTGCGTGCGACTGCGTCTCCGTGCTCGGCCATCTTGGCGGTCTCGATGGCGAACGCAGCCACCTCACCCTTGGTGAGGGGCTTGGCGTAGACATAGCTCGCGAGCGCCTCGACGCTCGCCTGGCCGAAGAAGGCAGGCGCGGCGTCGCTGAGCGCGGTGGGCGGACCGGAGGCCTCGCGGTCGGCCAAGGCGGCCTTGATCGACTGGACCCCGAGCCAATAGCCGGAGCCCTCGTCGCCGAGCAGGTGACCCCACCCGCCGGCGCGCCAGGCGCGACCGTCGGGACCGACCCCGAACACATTCGAGCCCGTGCCGGAGATGACCGCGACTCCCGGCCCGGCACCCGTGGCCGTGGCCCACGCGCCGACGACGTCGTTGACGACGATCCACTCATCGAGCCCGGCCGCGCGCACGTGCTTGGCCACCGCGCCGGTGTCGGTTCCCGCGATTGCAAGCACAGCAGCGTCGAGCTGCTCGCGCGTGATCGATGCCTGCCCGATGGCCTCGTCGGCTGCGCCGATCAGCGCTTCACCGGCGGCCTTGGCCCCGACAGCGTCCTGGTTGCTGGGACCGCCGTGACCGAGATGCACGGTATTGGTCTGCAGATCGAGGACCGCCGCGAGGGTCTTGGTTGCGCCGCCATCGATCCCGAGCAGGAACCGCGCATTGCCGCGTGCAGGGGCGTTGGTGATTGCGTCGGGCAGCTCGACCAGGGGTGTTCGCTCCATGGCGAGGGATCCTCTCAGGATTGCTCAAGCGGGGCTGATCTCGAACAGGCGCTGGGCCGGCGAGGGGGGCGCCGGCCCAGCTGCTGGAGGGTCCTGAGAAGCAACGCTTGCTCCCCAGGTGAGGAGGAGGAGGAACGTCGGATGCATCTGCCCTTATCCGCCGCAAACATCTGAGCGACTGCTGCCACGCGCCAAAGACCCGAAACGACTGAGGGGCGGCACCGCACCTGCGCGATACCGCCCCCAAGACACTGCAGCTGCGTTAGCGCTAGCCGGCTACGCCGGATGAGTATTCGAGGTTGCCGTGAGGCACCTGCTCGAGGACTTCGCCCGTGTAGTGGCCCGCTCGTTTTTCTTGTTCGCTGGTTGCGAATTCCGAGCACTGACCTTCACCATATTCAAATGCGATCGTCGTCCATTCGTTTGCGATCAGGAGCTTGTTGAACGTCGATTTCCGGTAGGTGTAGCTTTCGTTGGAGTAGCTCGCCTCCGTGTATGTGCCTTCCGGTTTCTTTTCGGCTTGACGAGGAATCGTCTGTTCCGGAATCGTGATCACACATTTGACGTAGTTGACCTTCACTTCGATCGCGCCACCCTTGAGCGTCGCCTGGCTGCCTTCTTCGAGTTCCGAGCCCACTTCTACGAAGCCGTTGGCGTGGTATTCGACGACCAGTGGCGTCACAAACTTGGTTTTTAGAGCGATCGGATTACCGCTGATCCTAGCTTCAGTCGAGCATTCCTTGAAATTCAGCGAGGTAGTGTAGGTCGGCGAGGACAGAGGCGTTGTTTCCCCGCCCGTAGCCGCTAGTTTTTTACACGTGATGTGGAACGGCCCTAGATTGATGTGCTGTTCTTCGCCTTTGCCCTTCGACGGTCCCCCCGATGAGACGAATTCCCCTGCCATCGCGGGCGTCACAACTACCGCCAGCGAGCAGAACGCGGCGGCCGCAACCACCGTCCTCCTAAGGTTTCTCATGTTCTCTGCATTCTCCTTGATGTGGATCGAAACCGACCGCATCCACGATCGGCCCTTCCGACTTGCCCCAGCCCTCCAACTGATCAGAACGTCGCTTCCCGCCCTCGCTCCGGCTGCGAACGACAGCCGGGCTCGCGGATCCTACCAGGGGACTAGACAGATACGCAAACCTTGCGCCGTCCTTCACAAGCCGTTCACGCCTACGCCAACCGGCCAGACGCCCAAGTACCACGGAGACCGAGAGCGCGCCCGAGAGGATTCGAACCTCTGACCTTCGGTTCCGTAGACCGACGCTCTATCCAGCTGAGCTACGGGCGCAAGCGGCTCGTAGTCTAGTTGGCCTTCTACGTACAGGCGGGCAGCGTCCAGGTAGGCTCTACCCGACGCGGGACCGAGGCGAGTGCCTGGCGAACGCGCAGGTGCTGTCATGCGAGCCCAACCAGCAGGCGACTTCGACTACGAGCGCGCAGGCGGCGGCTATGCTCGTCGGCGCCGTCCGGACCCGCGGATTGCCCAGGTTGTGCATCGTGCCCTGGGCTCGGCACGAACGGTGCTGAACGTGGGTGCCGGGGCCGGCTCATATGAGCCCGTGGATCGCCATGTGGCGGCGGTCGAGCCCTCGGCGTCGATGCGCTCGCTACGCCCGCGCGAGCTGGCTCCCGCAATCGATGCGACGGCCGAACGCCTTCCGTTCGACGACGCGAGCTTCGATGCAGCGATGGCGACGATCACCGTACATCAGTGGGCCGATTCGGGGCGCGGGCTCGCCGAGCTGCGCCGTGTGAGCCGCGGCCCAGTCGTGCTGCTCACCTTCGACGGAGATGCGCTCGATCGCTTCTGGCTCGGTGAGTACGTGCCGGAGCTGATCGAGGCGGAGCGTCAACGCTATCCGGCAATCGAGGAGATCTGCGCGACGCTCGGCGGCAGCTGCGAGGTTGAGGACGTACCGATCCCGATTGACTGTGTAGACGGATTCACCGAGGCCTTCTACGCTCGCCCAGAGCAGTTTCTGGACCCCGCGGTCCGACTCGCACAGTCCGCCTGGGGCTTCGTGGCGGAGCCGCTGGCCAAGCGAGGGCTGGCGCTACTGCGAGAGGACATCGCGGCCGGCCGCTGGGACGGGCGCCACGGCGGGCTGAGGCGTCAGTCCGAGTTCCTCGGCGCCCTGCGCCTGGTCCTCAGCCGTCCTTGATCGAGGACTCCTCGAGCATCCCACCGGGTTCGTCGACCAGCTCCATCAGCAAGCAGTCGTGCCAGCCGCGCGCATCGTAATCGCGCTCTGCACGGCGCATGACGCCGACAGTCTTGAAGCCGGCGTTCTCGTAGGCCCTGATCGCCGCGGTATTTGCTGTTGCAGGGTCGATCGTGATGCGGTGGTGCCCACGCTCGTCGATCAGCAGGCGCACGACGCGCCTGACGGCCTCCGTGCCCAGGCCGCGGCCGTGCAGGGGCGGGTCGAGGAACAGGTCGATGCCGGCGTGGCGATACTTCGGCTCCGGCTCCTCCCAGTACTGGATCAGGCCGACGACGCTGCCGTCCAGCTCGATCGTCAACCTGGTCGACTCCGGCTCATCCCAGGGGAAGTCTTTGGCGGGCTGGTCCCACCATCGCGCTACCTCGGGCGTCCGGTGGATGCGCAGCAGCGCTTCCTCGTCGCCGCTTGCGAGAGGACGCAGCGTGAGTCGCACTCCCAGACATGACTTTCGTGAGTCCATGGCTCCTCCCTTATACAAGAGGACGCCGGAGCTGAGCGAGACGAAACGCCGGAGCTGAGCGCTATTTCGGACCGGGCCATTCACCGGTTGGTAACAGGTGGCCGGGGGCGCGCCACATGATGTACGCGTGTCTCGGGAAATGTCGTTCAGCTTCATCGCCGAGCTTCCGCTCGCCAACGCTGCACTCCTCTACGCGCAGGAGATGCACGGCGGGCAGCGCCGCGCCTCGGATGACGCGCCCTTCATCCTGCACCCGCTCGAGGTGGCATCGCTGCTGCACAACACCGGGCACCGCGAGGTTGTGGTGGCAGCGGGCATCCTGCACGACACGGTCGAGAGCACTGAGACCCGTCGACAGGACATCGCGGCGCGCTTCGGGGCAGAGGTCGCGGAGGTGGTCGCCGCACTGACCGAGGATCAGCGGATCGCCGCGTTCGAGGAGCGCAAGGCTGCGCTGCGTGCCCAGATTGCGGCGTTCGGTAGCGACGCGATCGCTGTGGACGCAGCGGACAAGGTCGCCAAGGTACGCGAGCTGCGTGCGCAGACGGGACGCGATCCAAGCCTGCTCGAAGGCGACGAGGCGCCCGCGCGACCACGCCTCGAGCACTATGTGGCGAGCCTTGCGATGCTCGAGGGCGCCGAACCGGAGCATCCGCTGGTGCGCCAGTTGCGCTTTGAGCTGGAGGCGCTGCGCGCGCTTCCGCCGCGAGTCGGCAGGATCACCCCCGAGGATGTCCGCTGGGAAAGCGCTTGACGGCGCCGGGCGCATGCGCCGCCAGCGCCAGATAAGCATTCAGGAGATTTTCAGGGCGCCCGTGCGAGTCTCGGCGCATGCTCCACAAAGCGCCGCTGCTGCTCCTCGCTGTGTTGCTCTGCACGTCCGGATGCGGGGGCGCATCCGGAGGCCCATCCGGCTCGAGCCCATCCCGCTCGGCGACCAGCTCTCAGGAAGGGGGCGCCCCGCTGGCCGCGGACGCCAGGTCGGCCGCCACAGGTGATATTCCCGACACACAGAGCTTCCTGACGCTCGCAGCTCCGCGCGTGGGCGTCTCGATGCTCTACCCGGAGGGATGGACGGTGAACGAATCCGCTGGCAGTGTGTCGATCACCGACAAGAACAACCTCGTGCGCATCTCGCTGTCGAATGGACCGGCGCCCACGCCGACGCGCGTTCAGGCGCAGTTGGCGACGCTCAGGCGCTCGGCGCCCACGCTCACCGCTGGAACAGCTCGCACGACGCGGCTGAAAAGCGGAGCTGCCGTGAAGGTGTCCTACAAGACCCAGAGCCCACCTAATCCGGTAACCGGCAAGCAGGTAACGCTCACCGTCGATCGCTACGTGCTCTGGCACGCGGGACGGGTGGCCGTCGTCGACCTGGGAACCCCGGTTGGTGTCGACAACGTCGATGCCTACCGGCGCATGATCGAAAGCTTCAAGTGGCACTGAGAAGCCTCTACGCCGAGCCGGCCGAAGGGCCGGCGGAGGTCCACTGGGGTGCGCTCGAATGCAACGACGTATTCAAGATATTTCGCTCGGGACCGGTCGAGACGGTCGCGTTGCGCGGACTCGACCTGAGGGTCGAGCCGCGCGAGCTCGTTGCCATCCTCGGACCTTCGGGATGCGGCAAGAGCACTCTGCTCACGCTGGCCGCGGGTCTCGAGGATCCCTCTGCGGGCGAGCTTCGTGTGTGGGGCCGCTCGCTCGGGCGAATGTCGGAGGCCGAGCTGGCTGGATACCGAGCGCGGGACCTCGCGATCGTCTTTCAGAGCGGAAACCTCTGGTCGGCGCTCTCCGCGCAGGAGAACGTAGCGATCTCGCTACGCCTGGCAGGACACGAGGATCCCGAGCGCGCAGCCACGCAGAGCCTCGCGGCGTTCGGACTCAGCGAGCGGGTCGCCCATCGGGCTGCGGCACTCTCGGGTGGCGAGCAGCAGCGCGTCGCGATCGCCGCCGCCGCGGCTCGCCGAGCGCGCCTCGTGCTCGCCGACGAGCCGAGCGGGGAGCTCGATCAGCACAACGAGGAGGTCGTGCTCGAGGCGTTGGAGAAGCTGTGCCGGGAGTTTGGGAGCACGGTCGTCGTGGTGACGCACTCCGAGCGCGTGGCAGCGCGCGCCGAGCGCGTGATCGAGATGCGCGACGGAAGGCTCCTGCGATGAGCGCCCCCGGCGCGACCAAGGCTGCGACCGCGCTGATCGCTTGCGAGCGGGTGGGCGTCTCCTACCGGCGGGGAGAGGAGCGAGTTGGCGCCCTGCATGGGATCGATCTCACCGTCGAACCAGGCGAGCGGCTCGCCCTCTGGGGGCGCTCCGGGTCGGGCAAGACCACCCTCCTGCATGTACTCGGTGGACTGGTCGTGCCAACTGAGGGTCGGGTGACTTGGCGCGAGCAGGAGCTCTCCTCCCTAGACGCAGCCGCCCGTGGCCGCGCGCGCGCCGGCGCCATCGCCTACGTTTTCCAGGGCTCGAACCTGCTTAACCACTTCACGGCCTTCGAGAACGTGGCCTTCGCCCGAGAAGCCAGCGCGCCACGAGCGCGGTCGCCGCTCCGGAGCGACGCGACGCGTCCGCCTGAGGAGTTGCTCGAGCTGGTCGGGCTCTCGGCCAAGCTCGATGCGCTGCCCGACGAGCTCTCGGGCGGCGAGGCCCAGCGTGTGGCGATCGCCCGCGCGCTCGCCCAGGGTCCCGAGCTGCTGCTGTGCGACGAGCCAACCGGGCACCTGGACTCCGACACGGCCGAACGCGTACTCGACTTGATCGAGGCCCTGCAGCGCGAGTTCACCTTCGCCCTCGTGCTGGCGACCCACGACGCTGCGGTCGCCGCGCGCGCAGATCGCGTGGTCGAGCTGAGCGATGGCCGCATGGTCGAGGCACCGTCGTGAGAAGCTCGGCTCGACTGGCCATCGCGTGGCTGCTGCGTGCGCCGGGGCGCTCGCTGGTCCGCATCCTGGTCCTGGCGGCCGCGGTCGCGCTCCTCGGAGGGATGCTGTTGTTCGTCCAGAGCTCGCTGCGCACGGTCGCCGCGAGCGCCGTTCGCAGCGTCCCGTTGGACTTCCAGGGACCCGTATCCTCATACGGCGAGGCGCGCGCGGTCGCCGGGGAAGTGGCACAGCAGCGCGGCGTTCTGCAGGCTTCCCCGACCGCGACTGCACCGCTGGCCGGTGCGAGCCATCAAGGCCAGAGCGGCCTTACCAGCTCGGGAGCAGGGGCGCTTCTGGCAGTGCCGCTCGACTACGAACGCCACATCCACACGTTCCGCCTGCTCCATGGCGCGCTGCGTCAAGGCGCGGTCGTCCTCGACCAGCAGATGGCCGCCACCCTCCAAGCCCAGATCGGGGACCGGGTGACGCTGAGGCCACCCGGACAGGCCTCCCCGCAGACCTACCCGGTCTCCGGCGTGGCTCTGGTGACCGCGCCCGACAAGCTCTTCCAGCCGCTGGACCCGCAATTCGGCCCGGCCCCCGCCCAGCCGCCCGCCAACGTGGCCATACTTCCGCTGAGCACCTTCGCTGCCACACTAGGACGCTCGCTACCGACGATCAGCGCCGCCAACCCGGCTGCGAACGCCCAGCCCGGTGCCCAGCGGGGCGTGCAATGGCAGGTGCAGGCTCAGCTCGACCCGGGAGCGCTCAGTGGAGGCAGCCCGAGCTCAGCGCTCGAAAGGGCTACCCAGACGCGCAACCGCATCGAGCGCACGCTTCCCGGCCGGATTCAGTTCGTCGACAACCTCTCAGACTCGCTCAACACCGCCGCCGGCGACGCGCTGTACGCGGAGACTCTCTACATCATGCTCGCGGTGCCCGGCGCCCTGATCGCGCTCGGTCTCGCCTACCTGGCTGCTCTGGGCACCGTCGAGCGCGATCGCCGCGATCTCGCGCTCCTGCGTGCCCGGGGAGCCAGGCGCCGCGACCTGCTGGTCCTAGCGGGATTCGAGAGCGTGATCCTGGGATCGGTAGCTGGACTGCTCGGTACGGTCGCGGCGTTCGGCGCAGTCTCCACGCTGGTGACGGGGGGCGCCCACGCGACAAGCGCCAGAGTGCTCCTGGTCGGAGCGGTCTGCATACTGCTGGCGATCGCCGGAGCTGGAGCAGCGCGAGTCGGCGCCAGCGTCTCCTCGCTTCGTATGAGCGTTGCGAGCGGGCGTAGAGGAACGCGCCGCGAGGGGAAGCCGTTGTGGCAACGCCTCTACCTGGACGTTCTCTGCCTGGTGATCAGCGGGTTGATCTACTGGCTCACGTCCAGCACGGGGTTCTCGGCTGTTGTCAGCCCGGATTCAAACCCGACGCTGTCGCTGTCGGTGTACATGTTCTTCGCTCCAGCGCTGCTCTGGATCGGAGCGACGCTTCTGCTCGTGCGCCTGCGCGGCGGAGCTCTGTCGTGGGCGATCGCCCGGACGGTCGGCACCCGCGCCGCATCGCGTTCCGCGTTCCTGCTCGTCAGCGCGGGGCGCCGCGCCGCTGCGATCAACCGCGGCCTCGTGGTGGTCGGGTTGCTGCTCGCCTTCGGCGTGAATCTTGGGATCTTCTCCGCCACCTACAACCAGCAGGTGAAGATCGACGCGCAGCTCACACTCGGAGCCGACGTCACGGCCACGGCGTCCCCCGGCGTAGCCACACAGCGCAACCTGACCCGGCAGATCGCTGCGGTTCGCGGCGTGGTGGCGACGAGCGGCCTAGAGCACACCTACGCCTACGTAGGGCCCGACCTCCAGGACACCTACGGCATCGACGCATCCTCCTTCGCGAGTGCAACCTCGCTGCGCGACTCCTACTTCCTGCACTCCACCGCCAAGCAGGTGCTCGAGCGGCTGCGCTCGACGCCCGATGCGATCGTGGTCAGCAAAGAGACGATCACCGACTTCTCACTGAACAACGGAGACCTGCTGCGCCTGCGGGTACTCGACCAGCGTTCGGGAAAGTTCAAGGTAGTTCTCTTCCACGTGGCCGGGATCGTGCAGGAGTTCCCCTCCGCGCCCAAGGACTCGTTCATGGTGGCGAACCTGAGCTATCTGGAGTCGGTCACCCACGCCGGCGGCCCCAACGTGGTGTTCGCGAAGGTCAACGCCAACCCGCCCGACGTTGCACGCCGCGTGGCCGCGGCGACCAGCTCTGCGGGTACCAAGGTGGACAACATCACCGACCAGGGCGCTCGTACGAGCAGCTCGATCACGACCGTCGACCTGACCGGGATCAGCCATATCGAGGAGGCCTTCGCGATCGTGCTGGCCGCTGCGGCGATGGCGCTGTTCGTCACGCTGGGGATCAGCGAGCGCCGCCAGGAGTTCGCGACGATGGCTGCCATCGGGGCGCCCTTGGCGCAGATCTCGGCATTCCTGTGGACCGAGGGGGCGATCGTGTTGACGGTCGGGCTGGCGCTCGCCGTCGGCCTCGGCTGGCTGCTGTCGGAGATGCTCGTAGCGATCCTGCAGCATGTGTTCGACCCGCCTCCTGACGCGCTCGCGGTCCCCTGGGGATTCCTCGCTGCGCTGGCAGCAGCGGCGGTCATCGCCACACTGATCGCAACGGTGCTGGCCACGCGCGGGATACGCCGCTTGCAACTCGGACAGATCCTGCGCGAGCAGTAGGCGCCGGCGGAGTGCGGCACCCAGCAGAATCGCGGCGGTGATACTTCGACCATGGCGCAAGCGCTGATCCTGCTGGTCGAGGATGACCATGAGCTGCGCGCGGTCACTAGACGCGCACTCGAAGAGGAGAACTTTGCGGTCATCGCGGCCGGGACCGCCACAGAGGCGATGCGCGCCACCTCAGCGCAGTGCCCAGACGCGCTCCTGATCGACGTGGGACTGCCAGATGCCGACGGGCGCGACCTCTGTCAGGCGCTGCGCGCCCAGGGCGTCGTCTCCCCGGTGCTCTTCTTGACGGCACGCGACGCCCTGACCGACCGGCTGGCCGGCTTTGCAGCAGGTGGCGATGACTACCTGACCAAGCCCTTCTCACTAGCCGAGCTCGTGGCCCGCCTGCGCGCCGTTCTGAACCGGGCAGGGGTAGACGGCAGGGTGGCCGTCGGTGGCCTCAGCCTCGATCCGATGACGTACGAGGCGAGCTGCGGCGGACGCAGTGTCCGGCTGACTCCGACCGAGTTTCGCCTGCTCGGCGCACTTGCGGCCGGGACAGCAGAGGCGGTACGTCGGCGAGATCTCGTGCGTGCCGCGTGGCCCGACGGCGCGATCGTGCGCGACAACACGATCGACGTGTACCTGGCACGACTGCGACGCAAGCTGCGGGCGATGCCAGGAACACCGTCCATCACCACCGTGCATGGCGTCGGCTACCGTCTGCAATGAGGGGTCATCGCGGAACACTTCGCACGCGGCTCACGGTGAGCGCCATGGCGAGCGCCGCGATAACGCTCACGCTCCTCGTGGCCGCCTTCAACGTGCTCCTCGATGCGCGCCTGAGAGCCGATCGTGACGACGTGTTGCGCGAGCGCGCCGCAACGGTGCTGCGGAGCCTGGGCACGGTCGACGGCCGGCTATCGGTGCTCGAGGCGCCCGACCAGGGGGCGATCGACGCGCAGACCTGGATCTTCGCCGGTAGGCGCACGCTCGAGCAGCCTGTTGGTGGGAGCTCGCGCGACCAAGCGGCAGCTCGCGCGCTGTCGCAGGCCGCGCCGGGCTTCATGGACGTCGATGCAACCGATACGAGACTGCAAGCGGTGGCAGTGCGCCAAGGCTCGCAACGGCTGGGGACGGTGGTCGTGGGTGTTTCGCTTACGCCCTATGAGAGCACCGCCTCTGCGGCGCTCCTGGGCTCGGTGATCCTGGGAGTGCTCACGCTGGCCGCGGTCGGGGCTCTGTCGCTGTGGCTGGTCAGCCGCGCGCTTCGCCCGGTCGCTCGGATGACGGCCGAAGCGGCCGAGTGGGGAGAGCACGATCCCGCACGGCGCTTCTTCGCGGGCGAACCATACGACGAGCTGAGCAGCCTGGCCTCCGTATTCGATGGCATGCTCGCGCGCATGGCCCAGAGCTTGGGGCGCGAGCAGCGTTTGACCGCCGAGGTCTCTCACGAGTTGCGCACGCCGCTCGCGAAGATACTCGCCGAGGCCGAGCTAACCGCAAGCCGCGATCGCTCCGAGCACGAGTACCGCGTTTCGCTGAAGCGAATCCAAAGTCATGCAAAGGATCTGCAGCGTGTGCTCGAGACGCTGCTCGCCTCGGCCCGAGCGGGGCTGTCCACGCGACGTGGAGCAAGTGACGCGCTGGCGTCGGCCGAGCGAGCGGTCGCTCCCCTGCACGAGATCCTTGCGACGCAGGGTAAGACGATAGAGCTGGTGTGCGAGACGCCTCAGAGGGTGGCAGTGGAGGCGGAGATCCTGGAGCGGATCCTCTCGCCGCTGCTCGAGAACGCTGCTCGCCACGCCCGCCGCCGGGTGGTGGTCGAGATACGGCGCCTCGACGGCGAGGTGCTCTTCGAGGTGCGCGACGACGGGCCAGGCGTAGCGCACAGCGACCGCGAGCGGATCTTCGATCCCGGCTTCAGCGTCAACGAGCAGCCGAGCAACGGCCATCTGGGAGCGGGGCTTGGACTGCCACTCGCGCGGCGCCTGGCCGGCTCCGCGGGCGGACAGGTCGAAGCAGGAGCATCCGACGAGGGAGGCCTCTTCACCGTGCGTGTTCCCTGCGGGTGAGCTCTTGCCCGGTGACTTAAAGCTGTATCACCGCGCCTACCGGCGGATCGAGCGCACAGTGTTCACACTCGGCGCAACAGTTCGCGGGCAGCCCGCTCACCAGTCTCGACTGCCCCCTCCAGGAATCCCTGGTGGTTGATCGAGGTGTGCTCGCCGGCGAACATGATCCGCTCCTCCCGCGCCGCAGCGATCGCCCCATAGCTCGCCGCCTGGCCGACCCGGAAGTAGGAATACGCGCCTTTGACCCAAGGGTCCAGCGCCCAATGGTCCTCATATGCACGCCCGCTGTAGGAAGCGCTCGTGCCGGGAAAGACCGGCTCGATCTCTCCCAGGAACCAGGCCACGTCGGAGGCCGGAGCGATCCCGTGCGCTTCGCCGGTGAGGCCCGTGGCGCCGACGCGGCCTCCGGGGAAGCCGAGCAGCAGCGCCGGACTGGCATTGGGACCCTGGGGCACGGAGTCATCCCACGCGCAGCAGTAGCGATCCCATTCGCTATAGGTGGCGCCGGCGAAGCCAAGCCGCGGCCAGGTCTTACGGTGCAGCTCGACATGGATCTTTGCGTTCGAGCCCATCCCGAGCGTCTGGATCACCGTCTGCTTGGCAGCTGAGAGCCCCGACTTGGAGAGCTCGACGTTGCGTAGGGTGCTGAACGGCAGCGCCAGCACGACATGGTCGGCTGTGATGTCCACCGTTCCAGAGGCCGTATCGAAGCTGAGCGTGCGCGTCCGATCGGCATTGGCCCTCACCGATACGAGCGTGTGATCGTGCTGAACGCTGCCGGATGGAAGCTGGGCGATCATCCCCGAGACGATCTGATCGTTGCCTCCGATGATGTGGTAGCGCTCGTCGTCGCCGGGCAGCAGTTCGAGCGTAGAGCGCGGGCTCGCGGCGGTGATTTCAATCAGGTCGAGTGCCGACTGATCTTCGGGGTCGCCGCCGTTCTCGGTCACTGTGTTGGCGAGTAGCAGCTTGCCAAGACGGCTGCTGGCGCCGATCGGAGTGCTGTCCAGCCACTCGGGCACTGACATCGAATCGAGGCGCCGTTCGCCGGATGGTGAGCGAAGCTCGCGAGCCGCGTCCCTGAACGCGCGGTAGCCCACCTCCTTCCAGTCCGTGGTGGCCTGCGCGCGCGTGTAGTAGGCGCCGTCAATCCAGTAGATGTCTTCACCCGACGGCAGGTCGCCGCCGTTGACCACCTCCTCCTGCAGCCCCAGCTGTGCAGCGAGACGGCGGATCCTGACGTGCGTGGTGTCGAGGAAGGACCCGCCGTGCTCGGTGATCAGCCCGTCTGCGAAGAAGCCGCTCAACGTCCAGCAGCGTCCGCCCGCACGATCGGCGTTGGCATCGAAGACCGTCGCTGCGATCGGTCGCTGCGAGTCGGCGGTCCACAGCAGATGCGCACAGCGCAGCCCTGCCAGCCCTGCGCCTACGATCGCTATGCGCGGAGCGGAAGACCGCGACGTAACGCTTGCGCGACTACTCGCCGGGTGGGCGGCAACTGCTGCACCGGCGGCGAGAGCGGCGGCGCCCGCGAGCATCTCCCGGCGGGTGTAGATCCGCTGCTCAGCCCGCGCGCCCAGCAGCTCCTCGACGGGCACGCCCACGCTCTCAGACTCAGCGTGCGCCGCGAACATCTCCTGCGCAACCCTGGCGCCGGGCGAGCGCGGCTGTCGAGGACGGCGCACGATCGCGCTCAACGCGTCCGCGGGTCGACACGCACAGCAGCAGGTGCGCTGAGCCCCACGAGATCCTCGCCGATGCGCATTGTCAGCGTCCCGCGATCTCCTTGTCACGCAGCTCGAAGTCCACCTCGTCACCCGGCTGCAGACGGGCACGGTCCCGCATCGCCTTCGGGATCACGACCTGCCCCTTTGCACCAATCTGACCATTCATACTTGCCAAGTATGACTCAGAGGGGAGGCTGCGCGCGGTGGCACGCGGGCCTTCCATGCCCGCAGCAGGCGAAGCCCGACGCGCCTCGGGTGATGGGCGAACATGCGCGCAACGCCAGCGGCGATAATCCGCTGCATGTCACCTAGCCATGGAACAGACGACGGCGGGGGGCCAGTTTGCTCAGGGCTTGGCGTGGCCCTGCCTAGCGAGCCGTTCCCGCGCGAGAACACCACCGAGAGCTTCGAGGCGCGGGTGCACCTCGAGATCCGCAGCGAGTAGCAGGGAGGCGGCGTGTCGCACACGATGGACTGGAGCACGCAGGGCGGCACCAGCCCGTCCCATTACGACAGCTTCCTCGTGCCGGCGATGTTCGCGCCGCTCGCGGAGCACCTTGTGCACGCGGCCGAGATCGACGCGGGCATGCAGGTGCTTGACATCGCTTGCGGCACGGGCGTTTTGGCGCGCGCCGCCGCACGCGCCAGCGGCGACACGGGCAGAGTGACGGCCGTCGATCTATCTGCGCCGATGCTCCAGATCGCCCGGTCGCATGCGCCCGAGCCCGGCGCCGCCCCAATCCGTTACCTAGCCGCACCCGCCGAGAACCTGCCGCGCGACGTGGATGAGTCCTTCGACGTGATCACCTGCCAGCAGGGGCTTCAGTTCTTCCCCGACCGCCCCGCCGCGCTGCGTGCCATGCGCTCCCGTTGCGCGGCCGGCGGCCTGGTCGCGATCGCGACCTGGACTGCTTTGGAGGACACCATCGCTTGGGTGAGCCTCGCCGACGCGGTCGGCCGCCACATCGGAGACGAGCGGGCGAGATGCTGCGCTCCCCCTACCGGCTCGCCGATCCGTCCGCGCTCAGGTCTCTGCTGATCGACGCCGGGTTCAGCCACGTGAGCGTCAGCTCGTCCGAGAACTTCACGCCGAGCGCTTCAGCGAGTCGCGTCACGCCTAGACGCTGGCCGGGGCGTCTGCTCCAGCCCCGGCCAAGTCGGATCGATGCCTTCGTTTCGAAGCAGCTCGGCCTGCAGGGCTAGAACGTCCTCCGGGCGACGGTCCGTGCCCAGCCGATAGCCATCGGGCTGACCTAGCGGTTCCAGCCGGTCACTCTCGTCAGGAGGTCGTAGATCTCGTTGTGTAGCCATATTGGCTTGTCTCTGTACCCTCGCACCAGCCTCGCCATCATCAGCGCATACGTTTCGGCAACGATCTCGTGCGTGTAGTCCTTCGAACGATAGCCCGCACTGCGGATGTTCTCGCGGATGCCCGTTGGGGCTCGCTCCAAGAGCTTGCCTCCGGCGGCTACGTCTTCGTAGGAGCATCGCGCGAGGCTCAGTGCATGGCCCCACTCATGCCAGGCGATATGAGCCACGAATGTCTTGTATGCCACGGAATCCAGCCTGGTAAGCGTCGGGTGGGCAGCATTGATCAGAAGTGTCCCTAGCCCTGGGATCCAAGTACCCAGCGCCCTTTCGAGGCTGGCTCTCGTAGACGGCGTAAGGCCTGGCAGACCGGCCGATCTCAGCATCTGATCGGCAATCGATCCAAGCGGGCCGTCGACGACTTGCCATTGAGCGGCGCCTACCTCTTCGAGGAGGCTGCGATGGTCAGGCGGCAGGCTCAGCCACGCGAGGTCCACACTGCGATCTGCCGAGGTAGGTGCGCCAGTGTTTCCGGCGGGCGACTCACTACTTTCATCCATTTGTGATCCTTTCTGCGGATCGCTTCCTTGGCTTCTGGTTGGCGCGGATAGATCGCAATGAGCCGCAGAGCCCGCAGAAGCGGTCTTCGTCCTAAGAGGGTCGGCCAGTGCCGGAAGCCCTACGGGGCGCGCCACACGTATTGGCGTGTTGGCGTACGCCGTGTCTTGGGAAGCGAAGTTTGCTGGTCGCGCTCGATCCTGTACGGAGAGCTGCGGGCGAAAGCTCGGGCGACACGTATCCGTCGGCGGTTTGTGTTTAGCTAGGTGTGCATTTCGCTAATTCCTCCAGTCTGATTTTTTAGGGGCGAGACCCTAGCAAAGCGATCGGACGTCGGTCCGGGCCGGTGGGTCTACGTGACAAAGGTCTGCTCTAGGCCGCGCTCGCGCTCTTGCGGGAGCCGTCTGGCGGTGATGCGCGCAGACATTCACCGGTGGGGGTGGCGGGAAGTCCTCGAAATATCCGTGGCCTCCAATCCGGAGGCTCCATGAGGAGCGATTTGCGGTCTGAATTCCAGTAGGTGCGAGATTCGCGAACTCGGAGAACTGCCCCCTTCGCCGCGCTCCGGGCCCGCCCCGGAAGCTACGCATCCTCGGGTTCGTTGTGGCGCACAGTGTGTGAGCCCTTGCCCGTGGCAAGTTTGCAGCGTCCGGACCTCGCCGCTGTCGAGGCGTACCGGTTACATACCAGGGCAGATTGCCGCGACCAGATTCCTTCTCCGCGCCCACGACCGCGGAGCGCAGCGGCCGAGTCAGCGTCGTCCCGCTGGTTGCCCACAGGAGCAGCGTGTTTTTCGCCCATGTCGGCAGCTTCTCCCATGCCTGCGGGTCGGCCACTGTTCCTTCCTGCGCCTCATTAGGAGCATCGGTGGTGAGCCTGTTCTGTGTCTTGCTCTTGGCCTCTTCCTTAGAGACCTCGCCGATCGTGCCCTCTTCCAGAGAGACCGACCCGGCGGTGATCTTCGTGAATCGGATCCCCAGCAGCGCGATCAAGAATGCCGCACCCGAGAGAAGAGCGAGCGCCACCAATCACCGGTGTCGCTGGGCTCGGGCGAGAGCATCAGCCGCAGTGCATCGATGACGTTCGTGCGCGCTTCCTCCCGCGTGCGGCCCTGGCTGAACACGCCAACCACCTCAGGGATCGACGCGATGATCCAACCTTCCTCGCCAGGCTCATACACGCTCGTCAGATCAAGCTGCTCAGACACGGACCACCGATACCGTCACCACGGCTAGCAGGGGCTAACGGGACGACTCTCGAAACATGACCCCGCTTGGGAGCGCATCCGCGAGTTGCATGCGATGCGTTTTCGCGGAGGATTGCTAGGAATAGAGTCGTAGCGGCGTGCACTCTGCGAGCCGGTCGAAGTCGGCATCGGAGTGCAAGATGGGCGCCCCAGTGCGCACGCAGGGCGCGGCGATCAGACAATCCAACGTCTTACGGATCGTCACACCCGCGCGCCGGGCGCGACGGTACAGCTGTGCCGCCAAAGCAAAGTCCTCCAGACCGTCGAGACGCAACATTGGAAATGCCTTCAGGTGACCTTCGACAAGGCGCGCTTCTCGGTCAGAGCGAAAGCCCTGGAGGATCTCGGTGAAGACGATGTCGGTAAGCGCGATCGGCTCTCCCCCCTCGATCAGCTCGACACAACGAAGCGCCTGCGGCGAGCCTCTTTCGTTCAGAACGTCGATCCAGACGCTCGTGTCGACGATGATCACGAGCGGCCGCGACGGCTCTCCTCGAGGTCGCCCTCCCACCGGACGCGCCCCCGCAGATCAAGCACACCGATACGTCGATGGCGAGCAACCAACTCACGCAACGCCACGTCGACCGCTTCTCGCTTCGTCCGAGCGCCGATCAACTCCTGGGCTTCATGGAGCACACGATCATCGATCTCGATGTTCGTTCGCATACACGAAACTATACACATCCGAAGGTGTATGTCGGCGCGAAGCCAGGACGAGCTAACGGGACGACGCCGCGCCCCTCGCCAGACGGAGTTCGGAACAACGGCCTCAAACCGGACGAAAACGGGCTTGACGGGACGACTCTCGAAACATGATCCCGTGTGGGAGCGCATACGCAAGCTACACGCTCAACGCTTCAGCGAGAATGGCCTCGTCAGCTCAGCTGCGGTGCGAGCTGCAGCCCGGTCTTCGGGAGCGCGCGGCGTACTCGACGGTCGAACGACGCCAAGTGCGCACGATGCGCCTGCGCAGTGGCAAGCGCGAACCCATCAGCAAGACTGATGTTCAGCGCACGGTGCCGTGCCGCTTCCACGGCGATCGCGGGCGTGGGAGCGATCAGTCGAACTCCCATAGCCGCCAGGGCGTCCTTCGCTGTCCGCCGGGTGCTTTCGTCTTCGGCCGGTCTGACCAGCGTCTCCGCATAGTTGATCAGCGACAGCAGCAACGGTACGCCGTCCTCGGACAAAGCCTTGATCGCCTTCGCGGCCTGCGGATGGTGAGGGTCACGCCGGTCGAGCGCAGCGATCACGACGTCTGTATCAAGGACACAGCCGCTCACGCCCGCTCGCCCGAGCGAAGCCGCTCCAGATAACCAGGCTCGTACAGACCGTCGAAGACGCCTAGCACTCGCTCCGCATCGCGCGACACGCGGCGGACGACAATGCGATCGGCTCCCTCGGCTTCGATCGCGACCTCGTCGCCTATGCTGAAACCGGCCTGCTTCAACGACTCGACCGGAAGCGTCACTTGATGCTTGCTGGAGATCCGCGCCATGCCTTTACCATAGCGTAAAGGCTGGCGTTTACGGCCTCGCTACATAGGATGCAGTTTCGTGGGGTTTGCTAGGTATAGAGCCGTATCAGCGTACACTCTGCGAGCCTGTCGAAGTCGGCATCGGAGTGCAAGATCGGCGCTCCCGTGCGCACGCAGGGCGCGGCGATCAGGCAGTCGAGCGTCTTACGGATCGTCACCCCTGCGCGACGGGCGCGACGGTACAGCTCCGCTGCCAGCACCCGGTCGTCGATCTCGATGTTTGTCCTCGAACTCCGATTCAGCGTGGCGACTGATCCAAGCCCTGCATGCAAACGGAGGCCGATGACGCCTCCTGTCGTCGCCTCTCGAGGCTACGTCGTCGACTTCAGTGGCCACACCTCGATAACACCTTGTGCGACTGCACAAGGGCTCTTGGAGGCAAGGCTCACCGCATCCTCGAGAGTGGCGGCCTCGATGACTCCGAACCCAGCGATCGGAAGGTCTGAGCGTAGGAACGGTCCCTGGCTGGTGACCACGCCCGCCCCGTCGTGATTGCGCACCTGCACGGGCTGGCCAGCGATACCCATCAACGCTCCCGCCGCGAGCAGGCGCTCGTCGTGTTCATGGGCGGCATCACGCAATGCTGGGTCGGTACGGTCGTATCCAGCACGATCTCCGTACCCGATCGTCACGAATCTCGGCACAAACACCTACCTTCGTCGTTCTGCTTCATCTTGCGTTGTTCGTCGGTCATGGGTCAAGTATGCGCGTGCTCCAGCAGCTGGTCAAGCAGCCCGCCACTGAGCCGAGTGCGATTGTCGTTCATACCCAGCCGCCGATTGGCCAGCGGAGCGGGCCAACGGGAACATCGATGATTCCTGGGCCAAAACGGGCTGGGAGGGCAAACGCTCGAAAACGTACCTTGTGTGGAAGCGCATTAGCGAGCTGCACGGAGAGCGCTTCGGCGAGGCATTGCCAGACGCCGATTGATGGCGGATCATGGGAATATGAGCGCACCCTTGACCTCTCGCCACAATCCCAATCCGTCGCAACCCGACGCCAATCTTCGGGCCATACGCATCCTGATCTGGCACGAAGGGCAACTTGGTCGCCTTTGCAAGTTCGGCTTCTCTCAAAACGACGCCTCCCTATACATGCTCGGCTATGGGCCTCAAGGTCGCTACCACTTTGGTACGCACGGCTTCGGGGAGCATGAGCAGTCATCGACATTCGACGCTAGGGAGCAAGGCCAGAGTGCTGAGCAGCCACCGCACCTCTCGATCCATGAGAGTGGACGCGTACACATCCGAAGTAGCTCGGGACAGGCAGGCCCGCTTCAGGTCCCATCGCTCTCGGTGTGGACCGGTGAGCATGCAGCCACCGTAAATGCCGTGAGCTTCGCAGGGCTTGCTTTGCATAACCGGGAGCCAAGACAGACCGGTGCCGAGCGAGACTTCGTATTTGCTATGGAGACGCCGGAGCAAACGAGCGGGCGACTAGCCCTCTACATCAACGCGACCAGTCCCGAGTTTGCGACGCAATGCAAGATGCACTTTACGCTGTGGCGTCCGACGCTAGAGACGCCTCTCTACGTTGGCATCGCGCCTCTGAACAATGAGCCACTGGGTCCCCAGCCCGGAGTGACGATCATAGGTGGATGGGACCCAACGACCGCTCTCACAACAGCACCTGCATCGTTCCTGTACGTCAACGCTACATAGCAACAACTATGCGGTGGAACGATGTCATCTCGTCCAGAAGAACGTCGCACAAGCGGCATTGCGCGTCAGGCGTCGAACGTGCCCGGCGGCTCGTATGGAGGAAGCTCGCCGGTTTCAAGCAGCCGTTCAAGCCGCGGGCGAAGCTCTGCCTGGCTAGCTCCGCCGCTAAAGGTCTTGAAGACATCATCCTCTGCAAGTCGAAGGATGCGTGCCTCCTCGCTCTCGCTGACTACATACTCTCCCTCGGCGGTGGGCTCATAGCCGAACACTGCAAGGATGTCTTCGGCGACCTGCGTCGTCGGCACGTTCATGATCATCCGCAGATCTTCTGGCGACCAGGGCTTCCGCTCCAGCGTTCGGCTCACGTTCCGTGCACTACCGCCCCTATCCACCCACTCCGGACTGTGCGTCGCGATGCTCTCCCGACGCCGTAGCCTGTGGAGTAGGCGGTCCCGTGCGTCGTTACCGAGTTTGTAAGCGCCATACGTCACGAGGAGGCCTTCGAGCACCTGCCAGGACGTCTGGAGTGCTTCCCAGGCAAGTTGAAATCCGCTGCCGCCTTGCGGCAGGAGGACCGGCAAGTACGGCCGGAACGGGTCGCCACGCAGGAGTCCCTCCTCACCGGCGCGAACAAGCCACTCATACGGGATCTCGTGGGCCGGGAGATTCCACCTCGCACGTCGATCCGCGTCGACAAGGATCAGGTCAGTTGCCCATTCGTAGCGGTCATAGAATCGGGGCTCGTCCTCGGGTAGGTAAAACCAGGCCCAGTAGATCACGTCCATCGGGTCGGCCGGATGTGCTTGGCTGTCGGCACTTACTTGCGGCTGCCAATGGTCGAGTGCGCGTCGATAGACCGACGCGAGCGTCTCGCCAGCTCCGACTTCGAGCCGAAGCTTCAGCCGCTCGCTGTACGGCTTCTCAAATCCGTTGTCGCCGAACGGCGGATCGAACTTCGGAAGCCAGTCGGCCAGAACGGCGATCGTGACGTCATACGTCATGTGCTGAATCGTACTGCTTGAACAGGGACATTTCATATCTCACCAGCAATGCGCGTGCACGCGACGATCATTTAGCACGTCGCACGATCGGCGTTGGGCGACGAGTGTCGAGCACTGCTCATCGCGCCCGCGCTGGGCCACGATCCGGCCCGAGGTAGATCACGGTAGGCTGCTTCATCGCGACAGTCGCGGAGCCGTAACTGCGCGGCGCGGCGTGGCAACGTCTATTCGCCCGTGACGGCTCGATGTAACTCGGACCCCAGCCAGGCGAGCACACGGTTTCGGTTGGACTTAACTGGCGGAGGCACGCCGTATACGCGTTCCAGAACCGCAATCTCGCGGCGGTCTGCGGCGTGCGTGAGCGCGCTAGAAAGGCAGAAACCGAAATTCGACACCGCACCCGTGATGCTGACAGCGTCCCATAACCAACTGACCCCCAACACCTGACCGTTGACGCTGTGCGTTGCGATCGCAGCTTCGGACATCGCGGCCACGACCGCCAGTCCGCCGTGCGCTGCACACTCACGCGCAGATCTTTGGGCCGCGTACCGGATTTGCGCTAACGACTCGGGCTCTCTCACACACAGCTCCCCCGGTTACTTCTTGACTAACATAACACGGGGTTGCTGCTACACGCAAGACGGACCTACTTCAAATATTTGTTCACGTCGTTTGAGATTTCACTCGGATCAATGTCAGTCTGCTTCGCCGGGTATCCGTAGCTTGTACCCTTCCATTTCGCCACGTGGCTTACGGGATCGAACGTGACGGTGGCGTCGGATTCGTCTGCGCCGGCCGCTGTCAGCTTGAATTCCCGTTCGCCTTTGCGGTTTGATGCCGCAAGCTCGATGACCCATTGCCAGGATTTCGTTTCGCGTGTGATAACCAGCCAAGCCTCAGCAACCGATGGGTACAGTGTTGTGAACGGGAGAACTTCATTAGGTTCTCCGGATTTGGTGCGCAACAGCACGCACGTGCCGCTTTCGGCCGTGTCTAGAAGGTAATAGTCTCCTGAGGCTGCGCGGAAGTGAGGCCAGCCGTATCCTTGCGGAGCGCCGACGTCGTGAAAGACATGGATCAGTCGCTCTACCGGCTTGATCGCCGGCGACAGGAAGATCCCCGGCGTTTCAAAGTCGCGCGACGCGACGACGATGCTGAGTTCGTTCCCTGCAGTCGACGCGTTCGGGTTGATGCCGACGCCCCACACGAAGCCGTCATCGGCGAGGTATTCGGTGTTGAGCGATTCGACGCAGCCCTCGACCGGTTCCCCGAGGCGTCGCTCCGTCTCGCGGAGGAAGTGCTGTATCGGTTCAACCGCCCATTCGGCGTTGGGATAACGGGGGTAGGGGCAGCTAAAGGCTGGCGGTTTGGACGTTTCGTTCGGGGGCGAACCTCCGCCGCCAGGAGCGCCAACTTTCGGGTCGTAGCCTTGGACCGTGGCGACGACGGTCTCGATCTGTGCGACGGCTGCCCGCATCGCATCGATCCCTTCTGTCGCCTGCGTCGTCTTGGCTGGCGGGGTTTCCTCGATCGCTGCAAACGAGGCGAAGGCCGTTCCGCCGACGGCGAACAGCACGATTACGGTTCCGGCCGCTGCGAGTTCGGTCGTGCGCGTACACAAGCGCTTGACTCTGGAGGCGAAGCGAAACAGATGGACCGCCACCGGGTTTGTGGTGTTTGCGGCGACGTCGCCGCAATCGAACTGCATCAGGATGTAGGTCCAGACGAGGAGCAGGTTCAGGGCGATCCAGAGCATGTTTGTCGGCAGCCACGCACTCGCCACGCCCGTTCCGAGGACCGCGACCACCCACAAGAGCTGTTCGCGGCCTTCGCGGGCCGTGCTCGCCCGGGATCGCATCTCGACCACGGCGATAGCGAGGTCGGGTACGAGCAGCGCCCACTGCGTGATTTCGCGGAGCGGCGTGTCTTGCGCTAGGAAGAACCCGCCGCTGCAAATCCCGATGAAGATGGCCAGCTGTTTCCAGGCCCGCTTGACATCTGCGAAGCGGATTCCACGACCCGGGGGCGGTGCAGGGGCTTGACTGTTGTCTTCGTCAGGGGCCACTATGGAGCCCTCCAACCGCTGTTTCTGATTCCCGAGTCGGAGGGCGCCGTCTGCTATTTTTGGCTATGGAAGCGAACGATCTTCTCTCCGACAGGCAGTCAACGGAGGGCCAGTGCGAGTTGAGGTCACCCGCAGCGAGAGTCCGTATACGGACGTGACTGATCGAGGTGCCCTTTGACACCTGGAAACGCCAGTATTCGGGTTCGGTCGCTTGGAGACCTATGCTCGCCGCCTTCCGTGGTCGCCGGCGTAAGGCGTGTTCGTGCTGAAGAGATTGTAGAACGTGGTCCGGACATATCCGGCCAGACAGCCAGTTTCGGGCTCAAGGGTCAACGGCGGGGAGTCGATGCTCCCCGCAGACGACGAATTAGCGGGGCCAGTTGGCGGCTCCGCAGGACTTCTCAAGACTTGCCTGGCCCGTGGACGCCATGTAAGCGATTCGTGCTGAAGAGCAAAACACGACTCCCGCTTGCCAGGCAGGGGCAAGGCTCCCGGCAGGCCAACGGCCTGCCGGGAGCCCCTAATACCAGCGCCGATCGCGCACGTGGGAGCAACCGCCGCTCGGCGCAAATTACCTCCGCGTGCCGTTTGGGAACTCCGCTTGCGAATGACGAGCGGGAGGCGCCCAGCCTCGGCTAGATCCGGCCTGCTTCTCGGCGTCGCACAAGTGCCAATGAGCGACGCCCGGGCTTCTCCTAGTCGTCGCGAACCGACTCCGGGGGCACCAACGCCGATGCCCGAACACCCAAGCCACGGGCCAGTGCAATCAGCACGTCGTACTTGAGATCGAGCCGTCCCGCTTCAAGATCGCTGATGCGCTGTGCGTCGATGCTGGTCCTGACGGCCAGCTCTTGGGCGCTAAGCCGCTGTTGTTCACGTACCTGCCGAACTGTCTCACCGAGACGTAGCAACTCAGCATGCTTGTTCATGGAGTCTTCCCGTTGTCTGAGATGCCGACCGTGGCGCGAGGCAGTAGCCGACGCCCCGTCTCACCGATACCCAACCGTCGGCGCCCGCACGCGCGAGGGCACGTCGGAGACGACAGGCGTGCGACTCGACCGTGCGGGTCGCGCCGGCCGAGCGATAGCCCCACACGTCACGCAGTAGCTCATCCTTGGTGTGTACGCGGTAAGGCTCGCGGGCCAGATGCGCCAGCAGCAGGAACTCCAAGCGGCGCAGACCAACGGGCTTGCCGTCGTAAGTCGCCGTGTACGCCGCTGTGTCGATCTCCAGCGCTCCGTGCCGGATCACGGCTGGGCCAGTAGGAGGATCACGACGCAGTAGCGCTCGGACCCGTGCAAGCAGCTCGGCGTAGACGAGCGGGGCGCGGATCACATCGTCAGCTCCAGCCTCGAAGGCCCGCAAGGTGTCCCTGGCGTTGTCGGTTCGGCTCATCCAGAGGACGCGGGCACCGGAGCCCGCAAGCTCGCCCTGGCGCAGGGCACGCAGAGCGCCAAGCCCCGCCTGTCTGTTCAACGTGTGAGCAAAGACGATCAGATCGACCTCGCCAAACCGCTCGGGATCGCTGACCAGTCTCACGTCGAAGCCATCAAGCGCCAGCTCATCGGCCAGCGTTTGGTGTTCGCTCTCCAGGCCGTAGATGACTACGGCTGGGGGCGCAGCTCGCGGGGTATCCTCCGGCTGCATGGGAAGGACCAACCTTTCCGTGCCACGCCCCCGGGGCAGTTAGCGCTGTCGCCGGGGGCACTATGTTTCGCCGGTCAGTCGATCACTAACCGACCCTGCACCACCGGACTATACACATGGCGTCATACCCCGCAAGCGGGGACCCGTGCTAGTTCGGCTCGTTGGCGCAGGCTTCGGCGCGGACGACCAGCTCGGCCGGACTGACGCCAAGGCCCTCGGCTAGGCGGACAACGTTGTTCCAGCTCGGATTGCGGGCGCCGCGCTCCACATGGCTGATCCAGCTCTGCATGAAGCCGGTATCGGCGGCGAGCTGCACCTGGCTGACGCCATGCTCGTCGCGGATCAGGCGAACCGCTTGCCCGAGGGCCACTGCATCAGGTGACGGGGTCATCGGCTCCGTTTCGACTTGGCGAGGGCTGCCACGGCTGCGTCGAGACGATCGAAGCCGGCTCGCATGTCGCGGCGCAGGCGATGTAGCTCGCTGAGCACCTGCTGCTCGAAGGAGGCACCCCCGACATCCCGGCCAGCGAGCTTGAACAGCTCGGCGGCGTCAATGTCGAGGATGGCGGCCAGCTTGGTAATGACCTCATCGGCGGGTGGACCATGCTCGCCATTCTCCAGGCGGGAGAGGTTGCCGGGGCTCATGGGGATGCCCTCGGCGACTTGGCGCTGGGTCAGCTTCTTGGCTCGGCGTAGGGAGCGGACGCGGGCACCGAAAACGTGGGCACGTTCGGCTTGGGATTCGGGACGACGGATGGGCATATCCATCGGTCTACACCCGGTCGGTAGCTGATCCCTTGCGCATGTTGCACAAGCTGCGCCATGCTCGCTAATGTACACGCCGCGTCAGCACCCCATTGGTCTACGGGCGGCGCTGCTCCCTGGCGCCGCCCGTAGACACCCGACCCAAGGAGCCCCATGCTGCTGTTGTCGTCACGACCACAACGCCGATCTCTCGTCCGGCTCTCCCCCCTTATCGCTCTGGCAGCGGTGGTCCTGGGTCTGGTCATTGCGGTGCAGACGGCCCAGGCAGCGGCACCGATCCTCGGACCCCAGGTACGCATTGGCCCGCCGACGTGGACTCCTTGGCAGCTCAACCCTGTTCTCAGCGAGCACGGGCAGGCAGCCGTCATAGCAGTCAGCCCGCCGCCATCCCACGGCTTGCCGAGCTCCGCGGTCCCGCCTTTGTACATCTGGCTGGCAGCAAATCACCGGGTCCGTCCGACTGGCGTGCGCGGCGATCCGTTGGCCGTGACGGATGACGGGAAGGCGATCGCCTACCAATGCGGTCCGGGGGCCAATCAAGGTGCGTCTGCGCATGTGCAGTTGTGCTTCTGGCACAGCAGCGCCAGCCATGTGCGGCAGATTTCGCTGCAACCGTTCTGCCCGGACCGGCAGGACCATGTAGCCGGCGCAACTCAGATGGTCCTCTCGGCCGACTGGCACACGCTAATGATCTGGTGTATCCATGGCAACTACTCATCGGCCTCAGCCGTCGTGCTGCTACATCTCGGCGCGGGGGCACCCAAGACGATCGCGGTGCTGCACCGCATGGCCACCGAGGAAGCCGATCTGAGCCCCGATGGCTCCACCGCGCTCATGAACGAATATCCGGCTAACGGAAACTTCATCTACCGCTCTGGCCACCTGCACCGGGTGGTCAACCATCATGGCGTGGGAATCTTCTCGCGTAACGGCCAGTTCGTTGACTACTTCGGCTACGCCACGTCCGCATCGAGCTTTGGCGACGACGTGGTGATCGAAAACGTCGAGACGCGGGCAGCGAGCCACATCCCGTTCCAAGACCTGCCTGTGGACGAATGTGGTGGGTGCCTCACGCTCCGCCCAGGCAGCGTTTCGGATGACGGTCGTCGGGTGTTTTTCGGTATCTCGGGGGCTAACAATGGAACCAACGGCCTCTACGTCGCCGATCAGCCCAGCGGCTCAGTTGTCGAGTTGGATAATAAGGTGTGTCACGGGACCGCATCCGGTGGATGCACTGGCCCTATTCGCGCAGAAATTGCGTGGCACGGCGTGAGCGCGGACGGGCATGTCGTTCTCTACAAGGTTGAAGGTCCGGCTACTACTGATCCCGAAGTCGGGTTGTTTGAGCGCACCGTGGGGTGAGCCTGGAGTTAAGGCACTAGACAGAGGTCAAAAGTTCGCACGCAGCGGGTTATCCCGTTCTCCTAAATCAGGCCCTTCGGGACGTAGTTCGTGGCCGATATCGAGCAGAGCCTCCATCGTTTGCTCGAACGCGCTGCCATCGGTGTACTCATCAGCGCCACGTCGCCAGGCGGCCCAGCGGCGAACGAAATCACGTTTATCGACTCCTAGGCGGTCGCCCGCGAGAATAATCCGGAAATCGATCGCCACCCACTGTCTGCCTTCTCTTTCGGCCACTAACTCCGCTGCCTCACAGTATTCATCCGCTGTCGTATACCAGCCATGCTTGTGCCAGTTCCGGATGTCTCGTCGTTCCTCATCGGTGAAGGGCAGCACGTCATAGAGTCGCTTGAGCTTGGGAAGTCGCTCAGCAGCCTCCTGTCCGAGCTTGTCTTCAATGAAGTCTGCACTCCTCAGGAGGTCAATGAGTCCGCCAAAGGCCTGGGAATCACTGTCTATCCAGCGCGGCGACTCGCCTGGAGCAAACGGCATCGGCTCGTCAGTCGGTGTCAGATCCATCTCTAACATGTAGGCCGACTGACCAAGTTCCTCTAGGAGCACAGTTAACGGCGGTCCGCCTCGTGACGTTTCGCCTCCGCGCTCGGCCATATAACTTACTCCTGCTTACGCAAATAAGTATACAACGATTTGGTTAATAGCGCAAGCTAATGGGCTGTTTGGATTACTCTGTCAATCCATGCTGGATTGCTTTCTCTGCCACTTTCCGTGCTATCGCTTTGAAGATACGCTCCTCTTCTTCGCCGGAGCGGTAAGGTTTTAGCTTCGTGTCGTTGTTGCGGCTGAGGTTCGGGCGGGCACGGGCACGCCGTTGTGCAAAGGATAGACCGCGAAGTGCACCAAGATCGAACAGCTCGATCATACCGTCGTAGCGAATCTGATTGTCGCCGGCAAGTTCACTAATAAGCGATGTAAATAGCGCTTCAGTCTTTCCCGAGATGGTTCCACCGCCTGGGAACATAATCAGCGCCAGTATCGTACATCTAGGCACCTTGCTAGTCACGGCCACCCGTTCTACGCCTTCTTCACACGCTGATCGCATTTCATCAAATATTCGGCTGGCGAGAACCTTAGCAGCGATAGCCTCCGTATCAGTGAGCTTACGCTCGGCCGGGATCGGTCCCCGCTGAGAAGCGGGGGGCGTGGCAAAACGACCTGTGTAGATAAAGCCGCCTTGGTTTGCGAGCGTGATGAGCTGCGCAACAAGCAGCTCATAGTATTGCTTCCAGACGTACTTATCCATTTTATCTGGCTGCTTATGCATGCTCTTACGCAGGGACTCACCATTCTTGTACCGCAGCTCAATCGCTGCGTTTGTGAATCGGTCTGTCTGCGTTGTCCATTTGTGATCGCCAATCCCAAGAAGCTCAGCGGTACCTTTACGTAGCTGCTCGCCGGAGAAGCGGTCGAATCGCCGGAGGTGGGCAAGCGCATCTTGGAGCAATCGTTCCACCTCACCGGCGCAGTCGTTAGGGTCGCCATCGGTGCCTAGCGCCAGCTCAGCGAGCACTGGGATAGCTTCGGGATCGGCGAAAAGGCCGCGGGCGTGAATCTGCATCACATCGGCCAGAAGCACTCGCTCAAGGTCAGCGGCCATAACAAAAGGGTCTTGCGTGGCGGTCATCTGCGCTAGTCAATATCACAGACTCCATGAAACTCCAAAGGACTCCGTGACGCGCTCCACCAAGTTTCGGAGTGCTGCTTGCAACGGCAAGGGACGACGCCGGATCCTATCCACCGACAACCACGCTGGAAAGAGGCCGAGGCCCATGTCAAGAAATTGTGCATACGTTCCAGTCGGTCCCATTTGGTGCGGCGACGTCGAGCCAGATAGCTGGGAGTCGAGCGCGCTCGACTTTGAGCCCGAGCAGTGCTGGTGCCTCCGGTGCGGCGACGAGCTGCCGTGCTCAACATGCCTAGCCCAACAAGAGCCGCACCTACAACCACGCAAGGAGATGACCACCCGTGCCTAGACTCGTCTCGAACCGCGCATCCGCCGAGCCGATCCCCGATCGCCCACTCAACGCTGAGGTCGCTCATGCCGAGCGCGTCGGCGTCGGAGCAGCAGCGCGCATCCAAGCCGGTGCCTTCGTCGCTTCGGTGGGCATGACGAACGCCACGATGCTGTCGCGTGCAGCAAACGCTGCCTTCCGCACCTCTCCCCTAGGAGAGGACACCTATCAAAGTATCGTCTTGGCTTTCGCCACGCTCGCCGTCTCTGAGATACAGAGCCTGAGCTTTCACCGGGGCGGTCAGTAATGGACATCTTGGAGTCAGTTCTCGCACTGATCGGGCTGCTGGCCCTGGTCGGCGGTGCCGCTTGGTCGTGCTTCAAGCGGCCGCCAGCTCCTTCAGTGGGCGAGGACGTGGCGGCTCCGTACCGCGAAGCGCTCCATGCCGCTGTTCGGATGCAGCGCGTGGCGCAGGACCTAGAGGCACAGATGTACGCCGAGGCGGCGAGCTTTGGCGGTTCGGCCGAGAAGGTTGCTGACCACCAGGACGCGTCGTCGTGAAGGAGAGCCACGGCGTGTCGTGGGAGCGCATCATTGCGTGGCTGGTCGTCGGCGCGATCAGCCTGCAAGTCCTCGCCGATGTGCTCCCCCGCCTGATCGTTCCGGTGGCCTTGATTGGTGGCGTTGTTGCGCTGCTGCGCCTAGTCTTTTTCCACACGCGCAAGTGGTGAGGCTGACGTAAATATGACGCTTGACGGAGCTGCCACAGGCAGGAGACAATGGAAGGTTACGTTTAATGAGTTCGAGATCGAAAGTGCGACGTGGCCTACGGCAGTAGTTAGGTGAAAAGGAGGTCACGTTATGCCAAGAAAGAGAAAATCAACCCGAAAACGCCTGGAGCGCGTTTCAATCCGTGCAGAGCGGAGAGAGGAACCAGATTGGGACCGCTTCGCCTGGGCGCTCCTGCAACACGCCCGGATTCTGTCCGCCAATAAGCCAAACAGCGGCAAAGCCACAAAAGGCAAGCCGAAGCAATGAGACAAGCGCTGGTCTGGTTTCGGCTCCGGTTTCCGCGTGATCTAGACGAGGACGCGGTACTAGCCGCGCTGTCCGGCTTCTCCGGCGTGTCGCACTGGACCCGCTTGGTGTTTGACCTGTCCGCTCGGGCCGGCGTCGTCGAGCACCGCCTGGCGGTCAGTGCCGATGCGGCCGACATTGTGACGGGAGGTCTGCGTGCCGCCATACCGAGCTTGCGCCTCGATGTGATCGACACACCGAGCTATACCTACCGTCGCCGGCTGCTGTGGCAGCTCGCGCCGTCTGCGGCGGCCATTCGCATCGCTGAGCAGCCGGCTATCGCCGCCAGTCTGCTGGCGAGCCTGTTTCCGCTCAGGTCGAACGAGTCTGTACGTCTTACCTGGGCGGTGCGTCCTGGTGTCCGCCCGGCCATGCACCTGTCGCCAGACAACCGGCAAGAGGGCTACGCGCACGTCATGAAGTACAAGCTGGCGTTGCCCGGCATGAGCGCTGTCGGCGAGTTGTCGATCCAGGCCGACGACGGGCGAGTGGCGCAGCTCATGCACCGCGTAGCGGCGGTGCTACGCAGCCTGTCCACCCCCCACGGCAGCCTCGTCCACGATCCGTACTGGTACGGCCAAGCCTTGCGCCTGTTCGGCTGGCGTGGACGCTACTTCAGCGTCGAGGAGCTGGCAGCAGTCATCGGCTGGCCAGTGGGCGGACCGGACCTGCCCGGCCTGGAGCTCGGTGCCGCTAGGCGTCTCGTCCCGAGCCTGGCGCTGCCAAACGCTGGTCGGCTGCTCGGCGTCAGCAATTTTGCGGGCGTCACCCGGCCTGTAGCGATCAGCCCAGCCGCATCCACAAGAGGGACATATATTTTGGGACCCACGGGCACCGGCAAGACCAGCCTCATCAAGAACTTGGTGCGTGACGACCTGGTGGCTGGCCGTGGCCTGGCGGTCGTGGAGACCAACGGCGACCTCATCAAGGACCTGCTCGACCTGATCCCGGCCAACCGAGTCGATGACGTGGTGCTGATCGACCCCACGGACCGGCAGTACGCCGTCGGCTTCAACCCCTTCGCTGGCTCGGCTGATCCGTCACTGGTCGCTGACCACCTTGGCGAGCTGTTTCAGCGCCTGTGGAAAGCCTACTGGGGACCGAGAACGGGCCAGCTCGCCCACATGGGGCTGCTGACCCTCGCGCGACGTGAGGGATCAACGCTGCTCGATCTGCCCCGCTTGTTCCTCGATCCTCAGTTCCGAGCGAAAGTGCTGACTGATCTCGATGATCCGGTTGGCCTGGGACCGGATTGGCAATGGTTCGGCAGCCTCCCCATCAAAGAGCAGGCAACAGTCATCGCCCCGCTGCTCAACAAGGTTCGCCAGTTCACCGCCCGACCTTCCATCCGGGCCATCATCGGACAGGCGACGCCGGCCAGCTCGATGCGCCAGTTGATGGCCGAACAAAAGATCCTGCTCGTCTATCTCCCCAAGGGCCTGATCGGCGCCGAGACTGCGACCCTGCTCGGTTGCTTGGTGCTGACCTCGCTCTGGCAGGCCGCCACCGAACGAGCTGGGCGCCCAATGGCCGAACGGCACCCCTTCGGCCTGTACGTCGATGAGGTTCAGGACTTCGCTTCGGCCCCGATCCCCTGGGATGAGATGTTCGCCCAGGGCCGGAAGTACGGGTTGGCGCTGAGCGTCGCCCATCAGAACCTCGACCAGCTCGACAGGGAGCTGCGTGAGGTCGTACTCGCGAACGCGAGGTCAAAGGCCGTGTTTGCCCTGAGTGCCACCGACGCCAAGGTCATGGAGCGGCTGTTTAGCCCGGCGCTGACTGCCGCTGATCTGCAAGCGCTCGACGCCCACAGCATCGCGGCCCTGGTGGCGCTCGATGACGGCGGCACCGCCCCTCCGGTGACGCTGAGCACGCCACCACCGCCCTCAGCGAGAGGCGTCGCCGGGCAGGTCCGTGAGGGCTCACGTCAGCGCTTCGCCCGTCCTCGAGCAGAGGTGGAGGCTACTTTGCGCCGTCAAGCCGAGCGCCCGCATCCCCCCGTCGCTCCCGTTGGTCGTAAGCCGAGGACACCAAGGTGAGTGCGCCAGTCGCCCGTCCAGTCGCGTCGAGTAGTGAGTCGCACAGTACCTGTGCTCATCGGTTCTTTCGCCCGAATCGGACACTGACTATCTACATCAATGTGAGTACCAAATGACTCCCGGCTACCTGACCACGGCCGCCCTGCGGGCTTTGGAATCCAAGCTCACCGACCACGACCTGATCATCCTTCATCGCGTGTCGTCTCTCCGCTTCGTGACGGGCTCCCAGCTCACCCGCCTGTGCTTCACGGACTCTGGCGATCCGGCGATCGACGGCCGTGCTGGTCGGCGGGCGCTGCTGCGACTGACGCGGCTCGGTGTCTTGGAGCGGCTGCCACGCTCGGTCGGGGGCGTCCGTTCCGGCTCGGCTGGCTTCGTCTACCGCTTGGGGCTCGGAGGACAACGGCTGGCTACCAAGCACGGCTGGCAACCCGAGTGGCGCAGGCGGCGCTCGCTCGTCCCTGGCAGCCTGTTCCTGCTGCACACCCTCCAAGTGGCTGAGCTGCATACCAGGCTGATCGAGAGTGAGCGCTCCCGCCGCTTCGAGCTGCTGGAGCTGCATGCTGAGCCGTCGAGTTGGCGCAAGCTAGACGGACTTGGCACGCAGCGGGACCACCTAAAGCCAGACAGCTTTGTCCGACTTGGCATCGGGGAGTACGAAGACAGCTACTTCATCGAGGTAGACCGAGGCACCGAGGGCAGTCAGACGATTGTCCGCCAGCTTGCTATCTACACCGCCTATCACCTGAGCGGACAAGAGCAGGCCGAGCACGGCGTCTTTCCGAGAGTCTTGTGGCTGACGGACACGGACGAGCGCATCGGTGTCATCGCGGAGTGCGTGCAGCGACTCCCGAAGGGCGAGCGCGAGCTGTTCCAGGTCGCCCGTTTCGAGGATGCTTTAGCCGTATTCGGTGATGCACCCATATGACGCAGATGATATAATGTCAAGTTAACAACAGTTGCTGCACAACAAATAAGGAGGTGAACATGGCGATAGCCACAACCAATAAGACAAACACTGCGACAACAGTCGCTCAGGCTACGAAGCGGGTATTTGCCTACCTGCGCGTGTCGTCTGACGGACAGGTCAAGACGGACTACAGCGAGGACGGGCTGAGCATCGGCGTCCAACGCGACGGAGCAATCGAGAAGGCACTCAGTCTCGACGCGTCGGTCGTCGCAGAGTTCAGCGATCCTGGGCGCTCGGCCTACGTCGATCTGCACAAGCGGACGGGATTTCTGGAGATGCTTGACGAGTTGAAGCGACGCAACCAGCACGTCAGTACGCGCGTGGACTACGTGATCGTGTGGTCACTATCGCGGTGGGCACGCAACACGGTCGATCACTGGCAGACGCGCAAGATCGTCAGCGAAGCCGGCGCCCGGCTCATTTCTATCACCGAGCCGATGGCCGGTGAGGACGGCGCGGCGGCCTTCCTCTACGAGAGCATGATCGCCACCCATAACCAGTTTCAGTCGATGCTCACCAGCGAGGGTGTCAAACAGGGCCTGAAAAAGAAGGCGAGCGTCGGCGGCACCTACGGCCCGGCTCCCTTCGGCTACCTCAACAGCGCGGACGTCCTGCCCGATGGCCGGCGGGTGGCAGTGGTCGTCATTGACCCCGAGCGAGGTCATTACGTGACCTTGGCCTTCCAGCTCTACGCCAGCGGCGAATATTCCATCCCGCAGCTTGCCGACGAGCTGGAGCGGTTGGGCGTCCGTTCCCGGCCAACCAAGCGCTGGCCGGCCACCAAGTTCGGCACGTCTGTATTGCAACGGTTGCTGCGCAACCGCTACTACTCGGGCAAGATCGTCTACAAGAAGGGCACGCCTGACGAGCAGATCTTTGATGGACGGCATGACGCACTGATCGACCAAGACACCTTCGACCGTGTGCAGGCGCTGCTGGACGAAAAGCGGGTGGCTGGGGAGCGCCCCAAGACGGCAAGCCACTACCTGCGCGGCAGCGTCTACTGCGACGAGTGCGGCGAACGGTTGGTCTACGCCGAGAGCACCGGCAAAAATGGTCGCAAGTACCCCTACTTCTTCTGCGTCGGCCGAGTCAAGCGCAACGGCTGCACCCAGCGGGTCAACATGCGCCCCGAGCTGATCGAGACGGCCATTCAACGCTACTACCGCGAACGTCCCGTCCAGCTCGCTGCCGAGCAGGTCCGCAGGCGCAGCGCAGCAGTTGATGCGCTGGTAGATGTCAGTCAGGACGCTCTACGGCATGTCCAGCAGGCCAAGCGCCAGCTCATCCAGAGCCTGGAAACCCGTCAAGACCAGCTCCTGGACATGCGGTTCACGGAGAAGTCCATCTCCGCGAGCCTGTTCAAGCGCAAGCAAGACAAGCTCCAAAACGAACTGGACGCCGCCCAGGAATCTCTGGCCGAGAGCGAGCAGCAGCTCCGACTCGACGGCCGACAGCTCCGCATCGCCCTAGAGCTGGCCGGCGACGTGGCCGAGGTCTACACGGCTGCCAGCGAGCAGACCAAGCGCGGCTACAACCAAGCCTTCTTCGTCAAGCTCTACGTCCGCGCCGAGTGGGACGAAGACGAAGGACCGCCCACGGTCTGGATCACGCGGGCTGTGCTCACCGAGCCATACGCGGCGCTACTGGCAGACAACTTCGCCGAGGGAGTGCTGGCCGAGGCCGAGGCGATCAAGGACCAAGCGGATGCAGAACAGGCTCCAGAGAGCCGATCCGGCTCCCCGAAGCCTGTTGCTGATGGTGCGGTTTCGTACTACGAACTTATGGCGGAGAGAGAGGGATTCGAACCCTCGAACGAGGTTTCCCCCGTTACGCGATTTCCAGTCGCGCCCGTTCAACCGCTCCGGCACCTCTCCCGGTGCTTGCTCGCCGACCAGACGACCGGCGGCTGCAGCCCCAAGGCTACGACACCTGCGCCTTGCGCGTTGCTAGGCTCCGCACATGCTCCTCGCTTTCAGCGCAGCCTTCAGCAAGACGTTCGGTCTGATCGTCACCTTCGGCGGAATCGGCGTGATCGTCAACGTGATCGTCGTTTACATCGCCATCCAGATCCGTGGCGAGCGGCGCCAGAACCAGGAATACCTGGCTTCACGGCGCCCTCCCGGCTCCTGAGCCGCCCCGAGCTCCCTGGCCACACCGGGCCGTAGGCTCAGCTCTCGCCGCTGGCCATCGCTAGTGCTTCGATTGCGCACGCACCTGCGGTGGAACGCGCCACTATGTCTCGCGCGATGTCTGTCCCCTGCGCGCGCGGGTCGGTGACGTTCGCGTGCGGGGCGCGACCGAGACCTGAACGCCTGCACTTGTCTCACGGCCCCGTCCCAAATACAGCGCGCAGATGTATGTAACGCTACTTGACACGGATTGGTATGCGTGTAAACTCGGCGGACCTGACCGAACCTGGAGGTGCACCACCGATGTCAGCTCACGCAAGCGCCGCTACCGCCCCCGCGGCCACCCCGACGCCAGACCCTGGGCAGGACGCGCAGCTTCCCCCGGCTACCTGGAACGACCCCAAGCGCCACGCGTGGCTGCTCGGACTGGTCGTGCCCACGCTGCCGTTCCTCGCGTGGGGCCTGGTGGAACTGACCGGGCTCGGGATCTTCTGGTTCTACGGACCGATGCTCGTCTTCGGCATCTTCCCGTTGCTCGATCTGGCGGTCGGCATGGATGCGCGCAATCCGCCCGACAGCGTCATCAAGTGGCTCGAACAGGACCGCTACTACCGCTGGTGCACCTATCTCTACCTGCCGGTCCAATATGCCGGGCTCGTGTGCGCCTGCTGGTTGTGGTCGAGCGGGAAGCTCTCCACGTTCGACAGCATCGGGCTGGCGCTGACAGTGGCGATGGTCAGCGGGATCGCCATCAACACCGCGCACGAGCTCGGGCACAAGCGCGCCAGCGTCGAGCGCTGGCTGAGCCGCGTAGCGCTCGCGCAGAGCGGCTACGGGCACTTCTTCATCGAGCACAACCGTGGGCATCACGTCCGCGTGGCCACGCCCGAGGATCCCGCCAGCGCCCGTCTCGGCGAGAGCTTCTATGCGTTCCTTCCCCGCACCGTGCTAGGCAGCCTGCGCTCGGCCTGGGAGCTCGAGCGCGTGCGTCTGGCGCGCATGGGGCGCTCGCCGTGGGGGCTCGGCAACGACATCCTCGGCGCATGGGCGATGACGGTCGTGCTGTTTGCAGCGCTCGTCGCCGGCTTCGGCGTCGTCGTGCTCCCCTACCTGCTGATCCAGGCGGTGATCGGGTTCTCGCTGCTCGAGGTCGTCAACTACCTCGAGCACTACGGCCTGCTGCGCGGCAAGCGCGAGGACGGACGCTACGAGCGCACGCGCCCAGAGCACAGCTGGAACAGCAACAGCGCCGCCTCGAATGTGCTGCTCTACCACCTGCAGCGTCACTCCGACCACCACGCCAACCCGATCCGCCGCTACCAGGCGCTTCGCCATGTCGAGGAGGCTCCGCAACTGCCAACCGGATACGCCGGCATGATCCTGCTCGCTGTCATTCCGCCGATCTGGAGGCGCACGATGGATCATCGAGTCATGGCTCACTACCGCGGTGACATAGCTCGAGCGAACCTCAAGCCGGGACTCGGCCGTCGGCGCCTCGAGCGCTACCGGACGGCCCGATGAGCAGCTACCGCTGTCCCACCTGCGGTTACGTCTACGACGAGGAGCACGGCCACCCGCACGAGGGCTTTGCGCCGGGAACGAGCTGGAGCGAGGTCCCCGACGACTGGGCCTGTCCGGACTGCGGGGTGCGCGATAAGGTCGACTTCGAGCCCGCCGACTGAGCCGAGCGTCGGTCCTCGAGCGCGGGCCGTCCCGATGCCCCCAGTCGAGCAACGCACCCCCTATCCCCTGGCCGCTCGAAAGCTGCTGCACAGCACGCTGCTGGACGCCGCCTGCCACGAACTGCTCACGCGCCACTGGTCGGACATCACGATGGCCAACGTCGCGCTCGCGGCAGGCGTCAGCCGCCAGACCCTCTACAAGGAGTTCGGCTCGCGTGACGAGTTCGCCCAGGTTCTGGTCATGCGCGAGGCCGCGCGCTTCCTCGATGCCGTCGAGCGGGCCGTTCACGCCCACCTCGATGACCCGCCGCGCGCTCTGGAAGCAGCCTTCGACGTGTTCCTAACCGCTGCAGCCGAGAACCCGGTCGTGCGAACCATCGTGGCCGGAGACGGAGCCGAGGAGCTGCTGGCTCTCTTCACCACGCAGGGCAAGCCGCTCGTCGACAGCGCAGTCGAGCGCATCACCGCGATCATGCTCGCCGGCTGGCCGTTCGTCGAGGCCGGCGACGCGGAGCTCCTGAGCGAGTGCCTGGTGCGCCTGGCGATCAGCTACGCGGCGCTCCCGAAGGGTCCCGCGAGCATGACCGCCGCTTCGGTGGCCAGGCTGCTCGCCCCCTACGTCGAGCGGCTACTGGCTGACGAGACGGCCTGAGCGTCCGGCCCGCTTCGGATCTCAGCTGGCGTCGCCTGTGCGCTCGCGCTCGCGCACACGGGCAGCGGCCTCCTCCGCGTGCGCCGCCTCGCGCGCCCGGCGGTACTCGTTGACCACGATGTCCGTGAGCTCCTCCACCGAGGTCTCCGCAGTGGGCTTGTCGAAGGCGATCACACCATCCTGGATCATGCTCACCCGATCGCACGCCTGCAGCACGTGTACGTAGTTGTGCAGGATCATGATGATCGAGACCTTGCCCTCCTCCTTCAGGCGCGCCACCAGGTCGAGGATCATCGCGCCCTCCTTGGCTCCCATCGCGGCCAGAGGCTCGTCCAGCAGGATGATGTCCGCGTCCGAGTTCACCGTACGGGCAACCGCGATCGCCTGGCGCTGGCCACCCGACAGTCGTGCCACCGCCACGTCGATGCGCGGGATGTTGATCCCGATCTCATCCAGTGCTTTGCGCGCTTCGCGCTTCATCTGCCGATTTGCCAGCAGCGGAATCGGGCGGTGCACGCGCTCGCGGCGCAGATACAGGTTGTGAAAGACCGAGAGTTCGTCAATCAGGGCCAGGTCCTGGTAGACGGTGTCGATGCCCTTCGCGCGTGCGTCATCGACGCTTTTCGGCTCATAGGGCTGGCCGTTGAGGGTCATCGTGCCGCCGTCCTGCTTCTGGAAGCCGCTGATGATCTTGATCAGCGTCGACTTGCCGGCGCCGTTGTCGCCGAGCAGGCCCAGCACCTCGCCTTTTTTCAGGTGCAGGTTGACGTCGCGCAGTGCTGTGACCGGACCGAAGCCCTTGGACAGGTGCTCGACGCGCAACACATCATCCGGCGCCGACGCAGGCCCCACCAGTCCCGTCCTTGCCGCATCCTCGTTAGCCGCTGCCACCGTACCCCCTTCGCACCCGTCCGACATACACGTTCGCCGTCATCGCCACGACGATCGCCAGGCCCGTGTAGAACAGCAGGTAGTTGGCGTTCACACCCTTCAGGATCAGGCCGTCTTCGAGGATGCCGAGGAACAACGCACCGATCAGCGCGCCCACGACCGTGCCCGAACCACCTGAGAGCAGCGTGCCTCCGATGACCACCGCCGCGATCGCCAGGAGCAGGATCTTGTTCGGCCCCGACGGATCGGGCTGGATCGTCTGTGAGCGAACCGCCTCGAAGATCCCCACGAGGCCCGCCGTCAGCGCACACAACACGAAGTTGCGGATCGTCACCAGCTTGACCTTGACCCCCGCCTCGGCAGCACCGAGCTTGTTGGATCCGATCGCAACCGTGTAAAGGCCCCAGCGGCTGAACGTGATCACAACCTGCAGGAGCACCACTATCACCACGGCCCAGATCAGCTCGGAGTACACGCCCCCGCCGAAGATTTTCGCGAACGTGCCTATGTGGTTGACTTTTTCCGGGAGCGTGATGTTGTGACCGTTGACGATGTGATGCACGTTCACCGTGGTCTGGTGAATCTGAGCGCCGGGCGTCGCAACCGGGGTCCCATGAGAGAGGATCAGGCTGAGGCCCTCGAAGCTGAACAACATCCCCAGCGTTGTCACGAACGAGCTCACGCCGACGATCGCCACGAACGCGCCGTTGACCACGCCGACGATCATGCAGATCGCGAGAGCGAGAATCATCGAGGGCACGAGGCCGAGACCCGCGTTGTCGAACTTGTAGAAGATGATCGGGGCGAACATGTACATCGCCCCGATCGACAGGTCGATCTCGCCGAGGATCATCACGAACACCTCGCCCGCCCCGAGGATCGCCAGTGGCGCGAAGTAGGGCAGCAGCGTCTTGAAGTTCGAGCCCGTGAAGAAGCTGCTCGTGTTCGTGCCGAAGTAGATCGCCACGATGATCGTGACAACGATGATGCTGCCCTCGCGCAGCGCGAACAGCCGACTCAGCAGCTCGCGCCTGTGCGGCAGACCGCGCTGACCCTCGGGACCTTCCGGGCCTGAGGAGGGACCGTTCTCAGCGGTGCTGGGCGCTGCGCTGGCCACGATCCCTCCTCGACTCCCCTTCGACTCCCTAGCTGACTACCGCTGCGGTGCTCGACGTGCCCTCATAGCGGGACTTCGAGGTCACGTAGGGTTTCACGGTTTCTTTGTTCAGGAACTTCAGACCCGTGTCGACTTCCGCAGGGCCCGTGAGCGTTCCCGAGACCTTGTACATAAACAGCTGCAGCACCGGCAGGAAGCCCTGCAGGTAGGGCTGCTGATCGATCGTGAATTCGATGTTGCCTTCCTGGAGCAGCTTCTGGGTCTGTTCGGTGAGGTCGAAGCCGCCGGCCTTGACCCCTTTGGCAGCGAGGCCGAGCTTCTGCATCACTTTCGCGAGGCTTTCCGTACTACCGCCGTCGACCGCGTACATGCCCTTGGCGCTTTTGTGACTGAGATACCACGCTTCGATCGCCGACTGCTCCTGGGCGACCGCCGCGCCGGTCGCTATCGCATGCGCGGTGATCGACTTGCCCGAGTCCTTGATCGCCTTTTCCGCGCCTTCGATCCGCGGCTGGAGATTCGCCGAGCCGGGCGTTGCGATGAACAGCCCAACTTCGCCCGAGCCGACCGCCGCAACGATCCGCTTGCCCATTTCTTCGCCGGCCTTGAACAGGTCTTGGCCGATGTACGCTACCCGCGCGTTCCCTGCCGCGTCGGCGTTGTAGGCGACGACCGGTATGCCCGCTTTGATCGCCGCTTCGACCGGTGCATTGAAGGCGTGCAGGTCGATCAGCGCGACCGCGATGCCATCGGCGCCGCTGGTCACCGCGGTGTTCAACGCGTTGACCATCTGGCTGACGTTGCTGTTTTCCGAGCCCGTCCACTGGTAGGAGCAGCCGAGCAGCTTGGACGCGTCTGCCGCGCCGTACTGAGTGGGCGTGAAGAACGGATTCGTTGTCACGTGGTTGACAAACACGAATTTGTAGTTCTTCGACGAGCCGAACACGCCCGACGCTCCTCCGCTGGCGGCGCTTGCGCTGCCACTCGAGCTCGAGCTCGATCCGCACGCGGCCAGAATCGTGCTGACAGAACCTGCTGCCACGCCCGTGAGCGCTGTACGGCGCAGGAACGAACGACGGTCGATCTCCGGCCACGCGAAGCGTCCCTTCTCTGCTTGCTCCAGCACCTCACCGGCCTGATGGGCCTCGTCGGTCTCTGGCATTGCATCCTCCTCCTCTTGGTTCGACACCCCTGTCCTACCCCACAGCGTAGGTCACTGCCCCTCGCTTCTCCGCCAACCATAGTCAATGCCCAGGGCTTCGGCTTTTTCCTGTGTCCGGGAGACGTTCTGCTCGCGTGCGTAGCGATAGCGCCCGTGGGTATACCCTCGGTCCATGTCAGGGAACGATGCGGAGTCCTCCCCGCCGAAGCCGGACGGCGGGACGCCGCTCGACGGGGCAACAGGAGAGCAACCAGAGCGCACCGGCCCGCTGGAGGCTCGAGCGGCTGAGCAAAGATGATGGGCGTGCGCTGATCCTCTACAACTCCAGCGCCGGGCCCACAGCCGAATGAGCGAGCAGCGCTTCAACGAGCTGCGCGGTGAGCCGGTGGACTATGCGATCCACCGCCAGGACCGCACGTTCCTGCCTTCACGCGAGCACTGTCCGCTGGACCCGACCCTGCCCGGTGCTCCTCAGACCGAGATCCCTCGAGCGGCGTTTGAGATCGCGGTCTTCGACAACCGCTTCCCGGCCTTCGAGGCCCCCAACGGCGCTGCCGAGGTGGTCGTCTACACCGACGACCACGACGGCTCCTTCGGAACGCTCGCGCCGGAGCGCGCCGAAGCCCTGATGTGGGTCTGGCGCCATCGCTACCTCGAGCTGGGAGCACGCGAGGACATCGACTACGTGTTCATCTTCGAGAATCGAGGGGTGGAGGTCGGCGTCACGCTGCACCATCCGCACGGCCAGATCTACGGCTATCCGTTCCTACCTCCGGTGCCCGCGCTCGAGCTCGCCGCCGACGCCCGCCTCGGTGGCTGCGCCGCCTGCGCTCTGCTCGCGGCCGAGCGCGAGCACGGTGAGCGCGTGCTCTACGAGAACGACAGCGTCACCGCCTATGTCCCCTACGCCGCCCGCTGGGGCTATGAAGTCCACGTCAGCATGCGCGAGCACCGCCCCAGCCTGCCTGACTGCACGCCCAAGGAGCTGCGACTGCTCGCCGAGGCGTTGCAGCGCGTGGTCCGCGGCTTCGACGCTCTCTGGGAGCGCCCGTTTCCCTACGTGATGGCTGTCCACCAGGCGCCCACCGCCGCCGAGCACGCCGGCCGGGGACACCTGCACATCGAGTTCTACCCGCCGTTGCGAACGCCGGAGAAGCTCAAGTTCCTCGCCGGCTCCGAGCAGGGCGCCGGCACCTTCATCTCCGACATGCTGCCCGAGGAGTCCGCCGCGGAGTTGCGCGAGGCGATCGCCCGTGTCAGCTGAGCGCGCAGCTGCGTTCGCACCGGGACGGGTCAACCTGATCGGCGAGCACACCGACTACAACGGCGGACTCGCGCTCCCGTTCGCGATCGCCGAGGGCGTCACCATCCGGGCCGAGAGCACGGATATCTCCTCGCCGCTGGGAGAGGTGATCCAGGCATATGCCTGCGACCTCGACGAGAGCGATGAGTTCCTGCTCGACGAACCGTCACACGCGAGTGGCTGGCGAGCGTTCGTGCGCGGCTCCGCCGTCGAGCTCGCACGCGCCGGCTATCCGCTGCGCAGCGCACGCCTGCAGATCGAAGGTGGCGTGCCGCAGGGCTCGGGCCTGTCCTCATCGGCCGCGCTCGAGGTCGCGCTCTGTCTCGCCATGATCGAGCTGGGAGCCCCCGCACCTGGCGGCGGTGGCGAGATCGAGCGCATCGAGCTCGCGCGACTGTGCGCGCGCGTGGAGAACGAGTGGGTCGGCGCGCAGACGGGGCTGCTCGACCAGCTCGCTTCGCTCTACGGCGAGCGCGACGCGGCCATCTTCATCGACTTCAGCACGCTCCAGATCGAGCCGGTACCGCTGAACCTCGATGGCTGGCGGCTGGTCATCCTGGACTCCGGCGAGCGTCACGCCCACGCGAGCTCAGGCTACAACGAGCGTCGCGCCGAGTGCGCCCGCGCCTGCGAGCTGCTCGGCGTGGAGTCGCTGCGCCAAGCGAGCGCGCAGGCGGTCGCGGAGCTGCCCGAGCCGCTCGCGCTACGCGCCGGGCATGTCCTTGGCGAGAACCAGCGGGTGCGCGAAGCTGTTGCCGCGCTGCGCGCCGGCGAGCTGCCGGCGCTCGGCAGGCTGCTCGACGCCTCGCACGAGAGCCTGCGCGACTGCTACCAGATCTCAACCCCCGCGGTAGAGGCCGCCGTGCAGCGGCTGCGTCGCGCCGGCGCGGCCGGGGCGCGCATGGTCGGGGGCGGCTTCGGCGGCAGCATCCTCGGCCTGTTCGCGCCCGACGCCACGCCCCCCTCGGGCACCTTCGAGGTGCGCCCGAGCGCGGGCGCGCAGCTGCTCGAGAGCTAGATCAAAGCCGCGCCGCAAGCAGCGCGCAGGCCGTCACGAAGATCCCCACCGAGAGCGCGGCCAGCGCTCCGTCGAGTGGTGCGAGCAGGCGCTCGACGGAGAGCTGCTCGTCGCTGCCGTCCAGGCGCGTGCGCGTGCCGCTCACCGACAGGGTGCGCCGGCGCAGCTCGCGCGCGGGTGAGCTCAACCGCCGCTGCGCCGCGCTCATGGCCGCCGCCCCGAACGCCATCAACAGCCCGGGGAGCGCTACGTTCTCGGCGTTGACGAAGTAGCCGGTGAAAGCTGGAAATGCACCCCAGCCGAGGGCGAACCAGAGATCGCTGTGAAAGCGCCCGCCGGCCAGCTCGAGGTTGTAGGCGGGCAGGAACAGCACGCCCCCCACCACCAGCAAGGCCAGCCACGGCGTGACGCTCAGAATGCCGCCCACACCGATGCCGAGTGCAGCGAGCATGCTCGCGCCCGCCAGCGCGCGCAGAGCGCGGTCGCTCAGGCCCGTGCCCAGCGGGCGGTCGTGCAGCTCGTCGAGCGCATGTGCTGCCACGCCCACCGCCAGAGCGAACGCAGCCAGTCCCCACAGCAGCCGATCGAGGTGGACCGTCGGAGCCACCGCGGCGCCCAGCGCGAAGTAGCTCAGGTGCCAGAGCGTGTAGGGCGGGTGCAGCAGCGTCAGCACGTCGCCTGCCCGTCCCCGACCGACCGCGTAGAACGCCGCTCGCTGCGGAGAGGCTCCCATCCCCGCTTCAGCTCTCGCTGGCGCCTGCGGGCGCTGCGGCAGGGGAGGTCGCAGGGGACTTGTGCGCCCACATCACGATCCCGCCGCCGAGGCTCATCCGGCGCACCTGCACATCCTCCAGGCCCGCCTCGTTCCAGTAGCCCACGATCTGCTCCACCGGGTGGCGCTCGTAGAAGCCGCGAATGCTCGGCCCGAGGAAGCGCCCGACGTCGGCCCACTCGCGCGAGGCCAGCCGCCCGAGAGCGGGCAGTCCGATCGCGGTGTAGAAGCTCCACGCCCAGCGCGCGAGCCGCAGCGGTGGCACGCCGAACTCGAGCGACGCCACACGCCCGCCGGGACCAACCACCCGCGCCAGCTCGCGCACGGTCGCCCGCGGGTCATCGACGTAGCGCAACAGGTAGGTGAACGTCAGCGCGTCGAAGCTTGCGTCTGCAAACGGCAGCGACTCCGCCTGCCCCTCGACCAGCTCCACGCGCGAGGCCGGCTCGGAGGCAAAGCGCGCACGGGCGGCCGCGAGCATCGCCGCGCTCTGGTCGATGCCCACCACAGAGCACGCACAGCGGGAGAGCAGCTCGGCGGCGACCATCCCGGTGCCCGTCGCCACGTCGAGCACGCGATCGCCGGGGCGCGGTGCGACCGCGCTCACCAGGGCGCTGCGCCAGCGCGGGTCCTGCCAGAAGCTGAGCGCTGCGGACAGCGCGTCGTAGTGACGCGGCAGCCCGCGGAAGAGCTCGAGCGCCTCACGCTTTCGGGGGGACGCGACGCCGTCGGCGTCGCTGGTTGCGAACGAGCTCATCTGTCGGCGATCTGACAGGCTAACGGTCCTGCGCCCCGAGCCGGGTCCGGCCCACGATCCAGAAGCGAGGAAGCCCATGCCAGAACCAGCCGACGTCGTGACCTCCTCCTCACCCTCGCCGGTGATGCTCGTCACGGGCGCTTCCAGCGGGATCGGCGAGGCGACCGCGCGGCGGCTGATCCGCGAGCCGGGAGCCCAGCTCGTGCTCGTCGCCCGGCGCGAGGAGCGCCTGCGGGCGCTGGCCTCCGAGCTCGGCGAGCAGAGGGTCAGCTTCATCGCCGTGGATCTGCTCGACCGCGACGCGCCCGAGCGCATCCGCGACCACGTGCTCGAGCGCCACGGCCGCCTGGACCTGCTGGTCAACAACGCAGGTGCAGCCTGGCGCGCCAACTTCGCCGACGGAGGCTATGAGAACGTCAGGCGCACGATGGCGATCAACTTCGACGCTCAGCTGCGCCTCACCGAGGCGCTGCTGGAGTTGCTGCGCGCGAGCGCTCCAAGCGCGATCGTCAACGTCGCATCCACCGCCGGCCGTGTCGCCCGCGCGGGAAGCGGCGCATACAGCGCCTCCAAGTTCGCCTTCGCCGGCTGGTCAGACGCGCTGTGGGCCGAGGAGCGTCCCCACGGCGTGCATGTGGGCCTGGTGCTGCCCGGATTCATCTCGACCGAGGGCTTTCCCCAGTCGGAGCTGACCGGCAAGCCGTGGACGCGCTGGATCGTCTCCACCCCGCAGGCGGCTGCGGAGGCGATCCATGAAGCCGGCATCGGTGGCCGCCCGGAGCGCTATGTGCCACGGCCATACGGGCTGGCCGCCGCCCTGCGGGTGCTCGCCCCGGGCCTCGTGCGCCGCGTGCTCGGAGGCGGCGCAGCGAGCGTGATGAGCACCACCACCGTGGGCGACCTGGCCGAGCGGCGCAACGGCAGCCACGCCGCGCCGCCTACGCGCTGATCGAGCAAGCAGCGGGCATCGCGGATAACCTCGGCGGATCGCAATCAAAGCACTCGTAACAGGCGCAACCGGCTTCATCGGTGCCCGCTTGACCGACTCGCTGCTCGACAGCGGCGCCGAGGTGCGCTGCCTGGTCCGCGACCCGAGCCGAGCCAAGCAGCTCGACCGCGACGGCTGCGAGCTTCGCCGCGGTGACGTCACCGACGCCGCCAGCCTGCAGGGCATGGGCGCGGGCATCGACGTGGCCTACTTCCTGATCCATGCCATGGCCGGGGGCGCCGGCTTCCAAGAGCGCGAGCGCGAAGGCGCGCTCAACTTCGCCCGCATGGCAAAGCGCGAGGGAATCGGCCGGGTCGTATATCTCGGCGGCCTCGGCGACGAGAGCGTCTCCAAGCATCTGCAGAGCCGCCACGAGACCGCGCTCGCGCTGGCCGCCGAGGGGCCCCCGCTGACGTACTTCCGCGCCGCGATGGTGGTCGGAGCGCGCAGCGAGTCCTACGCAACGCTGCGCCACCTCGTCAAACGGCTGCCCGTGATGATCGCCCCCAGCTGGCTGCGAATCGCAACCCAGCCGATCGCAGTCGACGACGTGGTCGAGTATCTGCGCAGAGCTCCCGAGGTCGAGCGGTCGCGCGGGGCCGAGGTCCAGATCGGCGGCCCCGATGTCCTCTCCTACGGCGACATGCTCGACCGCATGGCACTCGCGATGGGGCTAAAGCCCCGGCCGCGGCTGCCGGTGCCGTTCATCACGCCGTGGCTCTCCGCGCTGTGGCTCGGCCTGGTCACGCCCGTCGACACCAACGTCGCGCGTCCGCTGGTGGAGGGTCTGACCACCGAGACGATCGTTACCGACCCGACCGCCGCCGCCGCGTTCGGGATCGAGCCGCTGCCCTTCGACGAGGCGCTGCGACGGGCGGTTGCGGAGGACGAGCGCGATACGAGTGGCGCCGGGCGGGGATGAGCACTGCCGCGCGCGGCGCGCTGGTCCTGTTCACCCGCGACCTGCGCGTGCACGACCAGCAGGCGCTGCTCGCGGCTACGCGCGGGTGCGATCTGGTCGTGCCCCTGTTCGTGCTGGATCGCGAGCTGCTGGGAGGGAGCTGCGGCGCGCCCAACCGGCTCGCCTTCCTGTTGGAGAGCCTGCACGATCTCGACCGTGCGCTGCGCGATCGCGGCGCACGGCTGATCGTGCGTAGCGGCGACGTGGTCGAGCAGGCGATGAGTCTCGTGCACGAGTGCCAGCTGACAGCGATTCACATGAGCGCCGACTTCACCCCCTATGCGACGCGCCGCCACGAGCGGCTGCTACTCGCCTGCGAACGCGAGCGAGTGGCGCTGCACGCTCACCCGGGTGTGACCGTGCTCGCCCCCGGCGCGATCGCACCGGCCGGAGGCGAGCACTACCGCGTGTTCACGCCCTATTGGCGGGTGTGGAGCACGCGCGAGGCCGGCCCCGTCACGCGCGCGCCCAGGAAGATCGAGATCGCAGCCAAGGCTCGCGGCGAGGCGATTCCCAAGCTCGCAAGCCTTGCGCGCGAGAGCGCGTCGCCAAACCTGCAGAGCGGAGGCGAGAGCGCAGCTCGCAAGCAACTGAAGCGCTGGCTCACAGACGGCGCAGGCCACTACGACGACTCCGCCACGAGCTCGCCGCGGAGACCTCGCGCCTGAGCGCCTACCTGCACTTCGGCTGCATCTCAGCGCGGGAGGTGCTCGAGCGCTCGGCGCGCGGTCCGGCGGCGCAGGCTTTGCGCGCCAGCTCTGCTGGCGTGACTTCCATCATCAGGTCCTCGCCGCGCGACCCGACCTTCCCTCGAGCGACTATCGCCCCAGGGGCGATCGCTGGCGTCGCGACAAGCGCTCGCTCGAGGCGTGGGGTGCGGGCCAGACCGGCTATCCGGTCGTCGACGCTGCCATGCGCCAGCTCGCAGGCGAGGGCTTCATGCACAACCGTGCGAGGTTGATCGTGGGCTCGTTCTTGACCAAGACGCTCTACCTCGACTGGCGGCTCGGCGCCGCGCACTTCGCGAGCCTGCTGGCGGATGCCGACGTGGCCAACAACGTCGGAAACTGGCAGTGGATCGCCGGTACGGGCAACGACACCAGGCCCAACCGCGTGCTCAACCCCACGCGCCAGGCACAGCGCTTGGATCCAGACGGGGAGTATGTTCGTCGCTACGTGCCCGAGCTGGACGGCATCGAGGGGCGCGCGGTGCACGAGCCGTGGCGACTCGGCGCTGCACGCGCTGCGCTTCACTACCCCGAGCGACTCGTCGATCACGAGGCCGGCGCAGCGGAGTTCCGTGCCCGCAGAGAAGGGGTCGCGGGCTAAGGCTCGAGCGCGCCGGCGTAGAGCGCGAAGACAGCGCCCTGCGGGTCCTGCAGGACGCCGAGCTTGGCGATCTGGATGTCGATCGGTCCCATCAGCTTGCTGGCGCCGAGCTGCTGCGCCTTCTCCAGCCCGGCGTCGATGTCCTCGACCGCGAAGTACACCAGCCAGTTGGGCGGCGTGCCGGGGGTCAGCTCGCGCATGCCGCCGTTGTTCTGCTCGCCGTTCTTGATCGACAGGTAGCGAAAGCTCATGCCGGGTGCGTCCTGGACGTCCCAACCGAACAGGTCGCTGTAGAAGGAGGCCGAGGCGTCGGGATCGGGAGACTGCAGCTCGTTCCACACCAGCGCACCGGGAGCGTTGACCAGGCCGGCGCCAATGTGCGCACGCGGCTGCCAGACCATCACGTGGGCCCCCTGCGGATCCTGCAAGACGGCCATCCGCCCCGCGTCGAGCACGTCGAACGCGGGGGCGTGCACGGTCGCGCCCAGCTCGGCTGCGCGCTGCGCGAGCTGATCGGCGTCCTCGACGGTCACATACGAGTTCCACAATGGCGGCACACCCGCTTCGCGCTGCTGCTGAGGCTGGGAGCTGATCGCGGCGACGTGGTGTCCGTCGAGCTTCATCATCGAGTACACGCTTCCGTCCCCGAGCGGCCGGTCATCCGCCTCCCAGCCGAAGAGCCCGCCATAGAAGGCCTTGGCTGCGTCCTGGTCGGTGGTCGAAAGGTCGACCCAGCTGAAGGTCCCCGGCGTGTACTCGCTTCGCTCTGCCATCGATGCGAGCGTACACGATTCGAAATGGCCCCGCTAGATTCCGCCCAATGGTTGAACAAATCCCCATTCGCGAGGAGTCGATCAGGCTGGGGCAGCTGTTGAAGCTGGCGGGGCTGGTCGACAGCGGCAGCGAGGTCAAGGTCCTGCTCGCAGAGCTCCCCGCCTTCGTCAACGGCGAGCGCGAGACCCGCCGCGGGCGCCAGCTCAAGCTCGGCGACACCGTGGTGATCGGCGAGCACGAACTGCACGTTGGCGCAGCCGCGCAGGAGACCCAAGTCGCGGAGGAGGGCCGAGCCGCGCAGGAGGGCCGAGCCGCGCAGGAGGGCCGAGCCGCGCAGGAGGGCCGAGCCGCGCAGGAGGGCCGAGCCGCGCAGGAGAGCCAGGGGGGCTAGAGCACGTACTCTGAGCGAGCACGCCCGCCGCGAGAGCGCCCAGTCGATCGCTCAGCTCAGGTTTGCGACAATCACCGGAGCGCGTGTCGGCACGCGGCTGCCGCCGACCGGCTCGGAGGTGACGAGGATCTCTTTGACGTCCGCCACGCTGCCCGGAACGCCGACGGTGGCGGCGCCCTTCGCGGTGACGGTGAACAGCGCGTCGGTGGGTTGCGGCGCGCCCGAGCGTTTGACCCAGACCTCATACACACGGTTGGGCGCGGTCTGTGGCATCCCGGCCACGTCGAGCTCCGCGTGCCCCCCGCTCACCCTTAGCGAAGCGCTCGCCTGCGGCGCGCTCACCTGGGCCTTGATTACCCGCGCTGCGGGGTTCGTGCCACCGCCCGGTATCAGCGCGATCGCAAGCAGCGCAATCGCCAGCGCCGCCGTTGCCACACCGAGGACCGGTCGCCAGCCGAGTGCGTCGAGCAGCGAGCGGCGTGGGAAGCGCGCCGACTTGCTCGCTGCACCTGCAGTCACATCTGCATGCACGCTCGTCATCACGCGGCGCTTGAGCGCCGGCGATGCACTCAGCTGCGGCGCGACCGCGGGCAGGGCGTCGGCGGCGATCTGCAGCGCCGCGACCTCCTCGCGACATACCGTGCAGGCAGCCAGATGCAGACGAAAAGCATCGTGCTGATCGTCTGTCAGCGCCCCCAGCACATATGGAGCGGCGTTGCCGTCGCAGGGGTCGATTCGCTTCTCCTCGAGGCTCACGACAGCACCTCCGCGGGATCTCCGAGCGCCATGCGCATCTTTGCCAGCCCGAGGCGCATGCGACCCTTGATCGTGCCGACCGGCGTATCGAGCATCGAGGCGATCTGCACGTGGGTCATGCCACCGAAGTACGCGAGCTCGATGACCCGGCCCTGCTCGTCGGGAAGCTGATCGAGTGCGTCGCGAACTTCGCGCGCCTCCTCGCGTCTGGCGACCTCCAGATCGGTGAGCTCCGGAGCAACGAGGCGCTCCTCGATGCCCTCTTCGGCGATGATCCCGCGGTCGCGCACGCTGCGTCGGCGCAGGGCGTCGATCGCACGGTTGTGCACGATCCCCAACAGCCAGGTGCGCACGCTGCCGCGGTGGCGGTCATAGCGGGCACGGCTGTGCCACAACGACAGGAACGCCTCCTGGACCACATCCTCGGCGAGCGCGCGCTGCCCGCACATGCGGTAGGCGAGCGAGAAGGCCGCGTCGGCATGGCGGTCATAGATCACCTCGAACGCATCCGCCTTGCTGCGGTAGACGAGCTGCATGAGCTCCTCGTCGGCCAGCACCCGCAGGCGCTCGGCCGGCCCGCTTCCACCAGCTGAGCGCAGAGGATTGAACATTCCTCTCATTCTTACGCGTCAGCGAGCCGGTTGGATCAACCTGCCCGATCCGGTCCTCGAGATCTGGGCGCTGCGCCCGCTGGAGATCCTTAGATCCCATCGCCGGAAATCGGGCCAGAGTCCGTTCCGTCGGCTGCGCTGGCAGCCGTCGAAGCGGCGCGCCGCCTGTCTCTGTGATCGACCACTCGGGCAAGCAGCACGCTCAGCTCGAACAGCAGATACAGCGGAACCGTCTCGAGCAGCAGCGTCACCGCGTCGCCCGGCAGGAACGCCGCGACGGCTCCGCAGGCGGCGAGCGCGTAGCGGCGGTTGTGGCGCAGCTGCTTGGTCGTGACGATCTCCGCACGCGTAGCCGCGAGAATCGCCACAGGCACCTGGAAGACAAGGCCCATCGCAAGCAGGGTCACCGCGGCGAAGTGGTAGTACTGGCTGGCCTGCACCAGCACGTTGAACTGGCCGCTGTTGAAGTTCTGAAAGAAGCGCACTGCCGCCGGGAGCACCACGAAGTAACCGAACAGCACACCCGCCACGAACAGGAACGGGATTGCCAGCATCAGCGGCGTGGCGATGCGCTTCTGATCCGGGCTGAAGGCGGGCAGCAGGAAGCCGTAGAGCTCGTAGAGGATGATCGGCAGCGAGAGGATCAGGGCGAAGATCAAAGCGATGCCGATCGTCGTGGTGAACGGCTCTCCGATCCCGAGGGTCACCGGCTTGTTGCCTTCTGGAGCAGCCGACAGACGCTTGATCGCGCGCTGTAGCTGCGGCTGGACCTGTTCGAGTGAGCTGCGAGCGGCGGCTGAGACGCCGCTCCCGGGCTGGCGCAGGGTCCCGATCACGCTCGACAGCCCGGTGGCGACCGCACGGGTGCTCTGCTGCACCGAGTAGGTGGCGCCGAGCGGACCGTTGCCCGCTTTGACCTGTTTCTGGGTCTCGTGGGCGAGCGGCGCGTTGATGACGTTCAGCAGCGCATGGTTCTGCCACATGCAAAAGCCGAACGCCACCGCCAGCGCCGCCAGCGAGATGATCAGGCGTCCGCGCAGCTCGTGCAGATGATCGACCACGCTGAGTCGGTCTTCGTGTCCGATGCTGCCTACAGCGACTGCCATGATCTCTCCGCTCGTCTCATTTGTGGGTCGGTGTCAGATGCTCGTCGTTCGAGGTGCGACACATGTCGGTGGAGCTGATACGTGTCGGTGGAGCTGCCTTTAGGCGGGGAGCTTCTCCCGGCCGAGCGGCTCGGCGACTACCTGCGCCTGGGTGAGAGGCGTTGTCTCCTGGTGGGGTAGGACCAGTGTCGGCTGCGCCGGCACAGGCGTGGGCTGCTCGTGGCTCTCGCCGCTCAACGCGTCCTTGAAGCCGCGCATGCCGTGGCCAAGCGATTTGCCCATCTCCGGGAGGCGCTTGGCGCCGAACACGAGCAGAAGCAGGATGAGGAGAAATGCGATGTGGATTGGATTGTCGAGACCCATGATTGGTGATGCCTCCTAAGAGATCGGTTCCGATGCCCTGATGCGACGGGCGAACGCTTGCCTGTACTACGCGGGCCGGCGGCGGACAGATCATCCACCGCCGGCCCACTGCGGTTTATTTCTTGATCAGCGGGCCAGCCTTGGCCAGCACCTGCGTTTTGGTCAACGGCGTGTCGAACCCTTCGGTCGGCGTGGGGCTTTTGCCGAGCAGCAGGTCGATCGCAGCCGCGTGACGGGCCTCGATCTGCACGATGCTGCCGGCGGCGGCCAGCACCTGCTTGCTCTGCAGTGACGGTGCCGCACCGTTGTACGCGCCGACACCGGTGTTCTCGAGCACCGATGCGAGCGTGAGAAACGAGCTCTCGCTCGTCGCCGGGAACGAAAACGTCGGCTTTGCAACCGGCGTTCCGCCGAGCTGTTTGATGGCGGCCATCAGCGCCGTGACGTGTGCGGCCTCCTCTTCGCCGAACATCTTCGCGTAGGACTTCGCCTCACCGCTGAGGTGCAGCGACTTGCCCTTGACGTTGTAGAAGTCCGACTCCAGGTACTCCAATGTGAGCGCGAAGTTGAGGATTTCAACATCCCCGCTCCCGGTCGCTGCGAGCGCCTGTGAGACGAACGGCGTGACGGCCGAAACGCCGTAGAACGCGCCCGCCGCCAGAGCACCGCGCAGGATGAAGCTCGAACGCGTCATCCCGTGAACCTCGAAGCCTGTCAGCTCCGGATTCGCGAGCCCGGTGTCCGCAGCGTCGGTAATGGTGTTAATAGACATTGCTTTGCTCCTTTTCTCTACCTACGCTAGGCCAGGAACGGTTTGACCGCAGCCAGGACAGTTGACATGTCAGCCGGCTTGGCAAAGGCGCCGTCCGGGGTGACCGACTTTTTCACCAGCGTGCCGAGAGTGGCAGCGTGGCGTGCCTCCACCGAATGGATGGCCAGAGCCGAGGCCAGCACTTCCGGGCTCTGGATGTTGCCGGCCTGCCCGAGGTAGGCAGAGGCGCCCAGGTTCTCGACCGTGTAGGCCAGCTCGGCGACCGCCGCGGCGGTCGTGATCGGGAATTTGCCTTCCGGTTTTGCCGCAGGCGTTCCACCGAGCTTCATCACGGCCGCTTTGAGCGCGGTCACGTGCGAGGCCTCCTGGCGGCCGAAGGTCGCGACCAGCGCGCCGACCTTGCCCTTGAACAGCCCCGCGGCTACGACCTTTTCGTAGAACTCGGTCTCGAGGTACTCGAGCGTGAGCGCGTAGTTGAGGATCGCCACATCGCCCGTACCACTCGAAGACGCCGTCGTCCCCGTGGTCGCCGGTGCGGCTGCGGTCGATGCTGTGGTCGAGCTGGATGAGCTGCTGCTCGAGCCGCAGGCGGCCAGGACGAACGCGCCGAAGCTCGCAGCGCCGGTGGTTCCGGCCATCTTCAGGAACCGCTTGCGGTCGACATCGTCGCGCACGAGGCGCTCGACGATCCCTGCCGGTTGCGGCGCCGACTCCTCGGTGGGTGGGCTTGACATCTTTCGATACCTCCGCTTCGTGACTTTCGTGAGGGCGCGGTCTGCGCCTACACTTGAACAGGCCGCATTGGCGCTCATCGGCGTCAGCGCAATCCTTGTGTTGCTATTCGCCGAATGACCCAAAATGGATCACATTTGTGGAACTTTCAGCCTTGAGGTGACCAGGTGAACCGGTTAACTCACCGGCGCCCACGGCTCGTCGGCGCCACGGCTCCATTCTCGGCGCCGGCGATGCCGCCCCGCGGATACTGCTCCACGGGGCGGCGTGCGCCATAGGGACTAGACGATGAAGCCGGTGCCCTTCACTGCGGTGAGTACGGCGGATGCGGTCAGGGGCGTGTCGAAAGCGCCGTTCGGGGCGATTTCCTTGCCGCTGGGGGCAGCGCCTTCGTTGAGCAGGCCGATCACGCTGGCGTGACGCGCCTCGATCGTGAGGATCGAGAGTGCGGCCTTGACGTAGGCTGGCGTCTTGATGTTGAGCGCCTGCCCTGAGTAGGCGTGGACACCCGTGTTCTCCAGCACCTGAGCGGTCTTCATGAACGTTTCCGCGTTGGTGTTGGCGCCTTTGAAGTTGAATTTCGGTTCCTTGGCGGCTTTGCCTCCGAGGTGTTTCTTCAAAAAGGCCACGTGCGCGTTCTCGTCTGCGGTGACCCTTTTGAGGAAAGCGCCGGCCTGCGCGCTGAGCGGCAGGTTCGCCGCCGTGGCGCCGTTGTAGAACGCCGCCTCCAGGTACTCCAGGGTCAGGGCGTAGTTGAGAATCCCGATGTCGCCCTTGCCGAACGAGGACGGGGGACGCCCGCTCGAAGCTGCAAGCGCGCTCGGCGCGAGTACGGACAGGATCGCTCCGCCGCTCATCGCCGCGCCGCCGGCCAGGCCGGCCTTCTTCAGGAAGCTCAGGCGTGTGTCGCCCGATACCGCGTCGGCCGCTTCGCGAATCGCGCTGTCTGCGTCGACCTCGTCGACGTTGATCATGTAGGTCATCGTTTCTCCCATGTGGGGGGTCAGGATCGGCCGCGGGAGATCTCTCCTGCTTTTAGCCGTTGTTTTCGATGAATACGCCGCTTCGGGGAATGCGGATCAATGCGGCCTCGAGAAGCTACCCGAAGCACACGAGGTACCGCCACCGGCCCCTGCGCGAATCGAAAGTTGCAGCGGTGCGAAATGGAAGGTTGCAGCGGTGCGCAGTGATCCAGCGACTCGGACTGTGCGTATCAGACTCGATGTTCCGCACCTCTCGTTCGGCTTCGCGCCCTCGGGCCGGCGCCTCGGGTCGTCTGCGTGAGCGTGTCCTGAGCAGCGTCCGGGGCGAGCCGCCCAATCCAACCGCCCGCCCCGACGGGCGACGCCCGCGAGCGCTCGTCGTTGTGCCGGCGCTCGTCGCGGGCGCCATTCTGGGTGCAGGCGGCGTGCTCGCGCTGTCTGCCAACGACGGCTCCACAGGCCCGGCGCGCGCGCCCGCCGGTCTTCACGCGACGCTGCACCGGCTCGGCTCGCACGCCGAGTTGCAGGTCTCAGGCATGCCCGAGCCCCCGATCGGCGAGGTGTACGAGGTCTGGCTGCTGCGCTCCGGCCACCCCCAGCCACAGGCCACCGACGCCCTGTTCACCGTCACCAGCGCCGGCAGCGGGACGGTCGAGGTTCCCGATGGAGCGAGCCGAGATGTCAGGGAAGTGATGGTCACGAGCGAGCCGCTGGGGGGCAGTACCAGCCCGACCGGTCCCGCCGTGCTGCGCGTGCGCCCGAGCGGCGCCGCGTAAGCCCGAGCGGCCCCGCTTAGGAATTACAGCTGGGCCGGCAGGCCGAGGTAGCGAAGTACGTCGCGCCCCTCGGCTTGGAGTGCGCGCTCGTGGCAGGGTGCGAGCGCAGCAAACGAATCGATCTCGACCTTTCCCGCGGTCAGCCGCCAGATCGCCGCGGCGCGCCCGTCGATCAGGGCGAAGGGACGAAACAGCCCGTTGACGGTCACGATCGCCTGGTTGCCGGCGAGCAGCTGCTCACGCGAGCGCCACCCCAGCAGCAGCGGATCGAAGGCGCCCAGCAGCCGCGGTCGCGCTCCCGGGCAGCTTTGCCGCCCCCGGTCAGCTTCGCGGCTCGCGCCACATCGTCCACATCTTCGGGCCGCGCAGCAGCTTCACCTCGTCGCTGACGCGAAAGCCGTGACGCGCATAGAAGTCCACGTTGCGCTCCTTGGAGGACTCCAGGAAGGCGCTCACCCCGTCGCGGTCGCACTGCTCGAGCACCACTTCCAGGACCTTCGAGCCGAGCCCCATCCCCTGGGCGGCGGGATCGGTGCCGAGCACCGCCAGGTACCAGTGCGCCGGACGCCGGGGGTGGCGGCGCTCCAGGTTCAGCCAGCCGACCGCAACCAGCGCGGCGCGCGCAAGCAGGCGCGGATCGGAGAAGCAGGCCGCGAGCGCGATGTCTTCACGCAGCGTGGAGCGCCAGCGCTCGGGCGGCGCCCACAGCGCAGCGCTGGTCAGCTCGTCGGTGGTCCACACCTCGTCGTGGACGAGCAGCTGGCGTAGACGGATCGCCTGGAAGCGCTCGAGCGCCGCTGGACGCAGCGCGTCCGGACGCCAGGCCCAGCTCGCTACGGGATCGTCGAAGAAGGCGCGCGCGAGCATCCGCGCGAGCGCGGGTACATCTGCGGCGCTGGCGCGGCGTACGTGCGCTGGATCGCCCACTCCGCAAACATAGCCCCGCTGATGCGCTCACAGCAACGCATCGGCCAGCAGCTCATACGAGCGAACCCGGGCCTCGTGCGAGTGGGTGATGCACACGACGATCGCCTCCTCGGCGCCGTAGCTGCCAACCACCTCTTCGAGCGCGGCCTTGACGGTGGCCGGCGAGCCCTGGATCGCGCGGCGCTCGGATTTGGGACCCGCGTCGAGCGGAACGTCGGTTCTGAGGAACTCCAGCGCCTGCTCGGGCGGCGGCACCGCGATCAGCTGCCCGCGGCGCAACAGCGTGAAGGCCATCCGCCCGCTGGCCGCGAGATAGCGTGCCTGCTCGTCGTCCTCGGCGCAGATCACCCACACGGCCACAGCGGTTTGGGGACTGCGCCCGGCGTGTTCGTGTTCGGCGAAGCGCTCGCGATAGAGCGCTGCGATCTCCGCGCCTCCGGGGTTGATGAAGTCGGCGAACGCGTAGGGCAGCCCCAGCTCGGCGGCCCACAGGGCACTCTGGTGAGAGGACCCCAAGAGCCACGGCTCGGGACGCTCGGGGAGCCCCGGCAGCGCCTTTGCCAGCCGCGCGAAGGGATGGTCGCCGGGCAGCGTGTCGTCGAGGTAGCCCAGCAGCTCGGCGAGCTGCTGCGGAAAGTCGTCGGCCGCAGCCTGCCTGCGGTCGCGTTGCAGCGCGAACGTTGTCAGCGGATCGGTGCCGGCGGCGCGGCCGAGGCCGAGGTCGATGCGACCGGGAAACAGGCCCGCCAGGAGGCTGAACGTCTCGGCCACCTTGAACGGGCTGTAGTGGGGCAGCATCACCCCGCCGCTACCGACGCGGATGCGTTCGGTGGCAGCCGCGATCGGGCCGATCAGGGCCTCCGGGCTCGGACCCGCGAGCATCGGGCCGCCGTGGTGCTCGGCCACCCAGTAGCGGTGGTAGCCCAGGCGCTCGGCGGCGCGCGCGAGGTCGATCGTGTTCGCGAGCGCCTGCGCGCCGCTCGATCCCTGCGAGATCGGAGACTGGTCGAGGACCGACAGGCGCATTGGTCCCATGCTAGGCGGCGCTAGACTCCCGGCACGTTTCCGGGGAGGGAGTCAGATGTTCGAGCCGACGCTGTTCCGTGACCGCGCGCGTCCCGCGCAGATCGTCCTGGGTGGAGTGATTCCCGCGATCTTCGGCGCCCTCGCGGGAATCTTGATCGGCGTCTCCACAGGTGGCTATTGGGCGATCGCCGCGGTCGCCGCGGTCGGTGGCGTGGTCGCGGGATTCGAGCACCAGGACGGCTGGGGTGGCGCCGACCGCGGACTGGTCGCGGGCGCCGTCTACGGCACGGCGCTGCTGGTCGCCCACGCGATCGCGGGTACTCACGCAAAAGTCTCGCTCGGCAGCTTCCCGCCGTTCTTCGCGGTCGTCGTCGCGATCATCAGCATGTTCCTTGGCGCCCTTGGTGGCTGGCTGGCGCGCACCCAACGCGAGCGCCGGGCCTCGACGGTCGAGTGAGCTGCGCGGCTGTGTGGCTGCGTGGCTGCGTGGCTGCGTGGCTGCGTGGCTGCGTGGCACGCAGGAGTAGCGCACCCGCGCAGCGGGGATCCTGCGTATCGTTGTGAGTATGTACAGAGCCGGCCGCCCCCGTGCGATGCCTCCGACGCGCTCGATCAGATCGCGCCTGGGTCTGCGCCTGCTGCTCGTGTGGCTCGGCAACTGCCTGGGACTAGGGCTCGCGGCCGCTGTGCTACCGGCGGTCTCCTACGCCGACGATCTGGGCACGCTGCTGCTGGCCGGCGCGATCCTCGCGCTGGTGAACCTGGCGCTGCGACCGATCGTGATCCTGATGACGCTGCCGGCGGTGATCCTCTCGCTCGGAGCGGCGCTGCTTCTCGTCAACGCGCTGATGCTGTGGCTCACCAGCGCGCTCGTGCCAGACCTCAGCGTGGGCGGCTTCTGGTCCACGCTGGCCGGCGCGATCGTCATCTGGCTCGTCAACCTGGCCTTGCGTCCCCGGCGTCGCACGCGCGCGCGCTTCGCCGCAGGGCCGCGCCTGCGCGTCCTGGTCCGCCGCTAGGCGTCGTGCGCGCGAGCGCTGCCGAGGCGCCCGAGCACCTCGTCGGAGTCGGTTCCGTGGGCGCGTAGAACGCGGTCGAAGTCAGGTCCGTAGACGCGCATCACGGCCATCAGCACCTCGGTCGTGCCGACGCCGTGGACGCCACGTTCAGCGGCGATCTGCACCATCTCCTCGGTCACAGCAGCGACGGCGTCCGGGCGCGCCGGGTCGGCTTGGAGCGATTCGCTCTCGCGGGGCAGCGCCACCTCGCTCACACCGAGCGCCTGCAGCGCGATCCCGACCTCGCCGTGGAGGCGCAGCACGCGCAGCCAGCGCTCTGCCTCGTCCTCGCGAGTGCGCGCGAACGGCATGGCCGTGGAGGCGATGCCGAGCACCATCGCCGCGTCGGGCGCGAGTGCGAGGCCCATGGCGCTCACAGCGACATACCCGCTTCGGCCTGGCGCGCGGCGTGGCGCGTCTGCAGGTAGGCGAGGTTGTCCTGCTTCATCGAGACCTCCGGCGCGCCGCTGCCACGGTGCAGCTCGAGCACCGCGCTGCCGCTGCGCTCGACGGCTGCGCGCGCGGAGCGCAGCAGCTGGGCGCTGTCCTGAGACGGCACGCCGCACGCTTCCAGGAACCTCTCGACGCGATCGCTCGATGCATCCTCGCGGCTCAGCTCGAGCTCCTCGGCGAGGGCCACGGGCGCCTCGTCCGGGCCCTCGATTCGCAGCAGACACGCGGCCATGTCATCGGGGCGGCGGTCGGCGATCCGGGAGACCTTCTCGAGCAACTCCGTTGCGCTGGCCTGCGGTCCCAGCTCAGCCAGCGCCGCACCCAGGCGCTGGGCTCCGAAGAGCTCCTCGCCCACGCGCGCCTCGGTGACGCCATCGGTGAAGAAGCAGATCTGCGCGGCGCCCGGCACCTCGACGACGCTCTGTCGCACGCCCGTTGGCAGGCCCACCCCGATCGGCGGCGAGGAACAGACGGTGATCGGCTCGAGCGCCTCTGCGTCCGGCCTGCTGGCGCGGACGATCGGCGGAGGATGTCCGGCGCTCGCGTAGACGAGTCGGCGCTCGCGCGGGTTGTAGGTGGCTGCCACGACAGTCGCGAAGGAGCCCCCGAGCTGGCTGTCCAGCACTGTTCCCGCCGTCTGCAGCGCTCCCCGGGGAGAGAGCCCGGCCTCCAGATATGCCCGCAGCGTGAAGCGCACCAGGGCGGTGTGGGGAAGCGCCTTGCGGCCGTGGCCTGAGACGTCGCCCACGATCACCGCGATCTTGCCGTCCTCGAGCGCGAACACGTCGTAGAAGTCCCCGCCCGCGCCTGGGCCGGCCGCCGGCCGGTAGGCGGTGCTCGTCCCCACCGGACCCAGGCGGGTTGGCGTGGTGGGCAGCAGCGCTGCCTGCAGCAGCCCGACGTCCTCGAGCAGCTCGCTGCGCTGCTGCTCCGCTCGCCGCGCGCGGCGAGCGGACAGGCGCGAGCGTGCGGCCATCGCGAGGGCGAGCGCGACCAGCGCAGCGATCAGGATCCGGATCGGCGTCGGCACGACACCCACGATGCGGGTGATCGTTGTGGCCAGCGGCGAGGAGCGAACGGAGGAGACGGTGTGCTTCGCGGCCGGTTTGGGGTGCGCCGTGTTCGCGCCACCGGGGAGGGCAACCGCGGCAACGCTCGCGGCCGGTTGCGCACTGGACGCGAGGTTCGCCGGCGCTGCATTGCGTGAAACCGCGGTGCGACGAGCGTGGCGCGCCGCACGGACAGGACGAGCTTGGGGCAAGCGACGAGTTATCGAGGCTGCGGATCCCGTGGCGAGCGCCGCGCTCGCGGGAGCGGAGACGCCGGCGGCCGGGGCGGCCGGGAGGGGAGCCGGTGCAGCGGCGGCACTCGCCACGGCTGCGGTCGGGCTGGAGGAGTCCGGTGCGGAGCTCGTCGGCGTTGGGCTCGACTGTTCGCTCGACAGCGTTGTGGGACGGGCCGATTCGACTTTCTTGGCCTTGCCTTTTTCTACGCGGGCCCCTTTGGGTTTGCTCGAGCGTTCGTGTTTACGCCGAGCTTCGGGGGAGCCGGCGCTTTCGGGGCCCGCCTTCGCCTGGGGCGTCGAAGCGGCTTCGGTGCCGGCGGCGGCGCCGGGGGCTGCGCTGGAGCCACCGTGAGCTCTGTGCCCCACCCGGCCTTCGCGTTGGCCGCCTGCCGGCGGGCGGCTGTCCTGGGGGCCGCGAGCGCCGTCCCCGTGATGGGGGACCGCAGCGCCCCGCCGCGCCTCAGGGGTGAGCACAGGAGCGGCCGCTTCGCTGTTCGCGCCTTCTTGGACGTGGCCGGCGGGAGTGCGCTTGGCGCGCCGGTCGCCGTGTTCGCCTTCGCCGGCCGCCGGAGGGGTTGCTGACTGTGACGGGCCGGTGGTGGTTTCGCTGTGGGGCGGGCGCTGTTCGACGGGCGCTTTGCCCGCTTCGCTGGAACTCGGTTCGGGGGGTTCGCTCGACGTCGAGCCGGGGCGCTGGTGGGTGGATCTGGCGGTCGCGGCTGGGAGGCCCGCGGTCAGGAAAGCTGAGCCGGCGAGCATCGCCAGCGCCACCGTGCGGGGACGGCGAAGGCTCGACGTGATCTCGCGCTCGCTCATCGCAGCCACTCGCTCATCTCGCCTCGGCGGTCTTCCCTTGTACGTAGGCCAGACCCTCCTCGACGCTCGCCACGATTTCAAACGCGCCGTCCATCCCCGACAGCTCGAATATCTTCAAGACGTTGGCTCGCGCGCACACGATCGCCATGCGCGCGCGGGCGTCCAGGCGCCTGTTGACGACCACCAGCACGCCCAGCGCGGTCGAGTCCATGAAGCTGGTGAGCGACAGGTCGACGAGCAGCCCCGTGCGTCCTTCCTGCAGCGAGTCGAGCAGCATCCACTTCAGGCGTGGAGCCGTTGTGAGGTCGAGCTCTCCCTCGACCGAGACCACGTTGGTGTTCTCCTCGAGCTCTCGGCAGGTGATCGCGAACTGCGTCGCACCCTGCGGCGACTGTGTCGATGTGTCGGCTTTGCCCAGAATCATCTTCCCTCCTTCACACGTTCGCGATGAGGTCGGGGCCCGGGGCCGAACCGAGCCGTGCTTCGCTGACATGTACAGCTGATGTCTCGGCAAGGACGTACGTAGCGCTTAAGCGCCGGGTGCGTGCTCGAACAAATGTCCAGCGAATGATCTGTGCGATCTGCGTGGGCACAACGCGGCGTGCCGGGAGTACGATTCCGCTGAATGGGAGATCTGGGACCGCTGATCCCCGACGAGAGCCCGCGCTCCACACGACTGCGGCGCCGCGCCCGCGGCATCTCAGTCGAGCTGCTCGCTTTCGTCGCGCTCACGCTGCTGTTCCCGCTGCTCGCACTCGGAGCAGCCGTCCTCGACGCGCTGCTCTGGCTTCGACGGCGCAAGCCCTGGATGGCGCTGCGGCTGCTGGCGATGGGATGGTGGTTCCTCGCCGGGGAGCTCTACGGCCTGCTCGGGCTACTCGTAATCTGGATCTCCTCGGGAGGGCACGACAGCGCGCGACGGCGCGAACGCGTGTATCGCCTCAAGCGCAGCTGGCTGATCAGCCATCTCGGTGGCATTCGCAGGCTGTTCGGCTTGCGCTTCGAGATCGACGGCCTGGAGCTCGCCGGCCCGGGACCGGTGCTCGTGATGATCCGCCACGCGAGCATCATCGACAACGCCCTTCCGGACGCGATCCTCGGACGCGCCCACGGGCTCGGGTTCCGCTTCATCGTCAAGCGCGAGCTGCAGATGCTCCCCACGATCGACATCGGTGGGCGCTGGGTGCCAACGCTGTTCGTCCGCCGAGCCTCGGGCAAGACCGCCGAGCAGGTCGAGCGGATCACCGCCCTGACGCTGAATCTGGGCGCGCATGACGGGCTGCTGATCTACCCGGAGGGAACCCGCTGGACGCCACCCAAGCTCGAGCACGCCAAGGCGGTGATCGCCGAGCGACAGCCGGACATCTCCCACCTGGCAGCGCGCCTGCACAACGTGCTGCCCCCTCGCCTCGGCGGCACCCTGGAGTTGCTGCAGTCGGCCCGCGACGCAGACGTGGTGATCTTCGGGCACGTGGGCCTGGACGGATTCGAGTACATCAGCGACATCTGGTCGGGCGGGCTCGTGGGTACGACGGTGAGGCTCAAGCTCTGGCGCTTTGCGGCAGCGGAGGTCCCGAGCGACCGCGATGAGCTGATCGTCTGGCTCTATGCTCGCTGGCAGGAGCTCGATGACTGGATCGGCGAGATGCGCTCGGGCGAGCCGTCCGGGCTGGAGGCGGCCGGCGCGGTCTGATCGGTCGTGTGGCGCGGACGCGGCCTAGGCGAGCTGTTCGAGATCCCGACGATCGGAGCACACCATCCGATGTCCAAGCAGCTCGACCGCAGCGAGCGCGCGCGATCGTTCGCGCGGGTGGCCGACGAGTACGAGCGTGGCCGTCCCGGCTACCCCTCCGAGGCGATCGACTGGCTGCTCGGCGAGCAGCCGCTGACGGTGCTCGACCTGGGGGCCGGAACCGGCAAGCTGACCGCGGCCCTGCTCGAGTCCGGTCACAGCGTGATCGCGGTCGAGCCACTGCAGGAGATGCGTTCGATCCTGACCTCCACGCTGCCGGGCGCGCTCGCGCTCGAGGGCACAGCCGAGCAGCTCCCGCTGGAGGAGCAGAGCGTGGACGCGGTGCTCGTCGGCGCGGCCTTTCACTGGTTCGATCAGGTGGCTGCGCTGCGCGAGATCGCCAGGGTGCTGCGCCCCTCGGGCACGCTCGGGCTGCTCGGCAATGCCTTCGACACCTCCACGCGGTGGGTGGCGCACATGCGCGAGCTGCTCGGTCCCCCGGCGATCGAGCGACCCGGGCACTGGCCGGCGGCCGAGCAGCTCTCAGCGCGCTTTGCGGAGGTGCAGGATCGGGAGTTCAGCCACGAGCAGGTGGTCGACCCGGCCAGCCTGGGGGACCTCGCGAGCTCGCGCAGCAACGTCGCGACGATGGCCGCCGCCGAGCGCGAGGCGCTGCTGGCGAGCCTCGCGCTGCTGTGGGACCGGGAGCCCGAGCTGGCCGGCCGAAACAGCGCGACGCTGCGCTGGCGCACGCCGGTGCGCCGCTGCAGAGGGCTGCGCTGAACGCGCCCGCGGGCTAGCGTGCGCTGTAGGGCGGCGCCGCGGCCCAGGAGGGCTCACGAGGGTGCAGGCGCTCGAGCGCCTTCCAGGTCACGGGGCCGACGACGCCGCTGACGGGCAGCCGACGGCTGGCCTGGAAGCGAGCAACGGCGCGCGCGGTCTGAGCGCCGAAGAAGCCCCCCACCGGCAGGTGCGCTCCAGCGGCGTTGAGCAGCTCCTGAGCCCACACCACCTGGTCTCCGGCGGCGCCCGGATGCAGGATCGGCGCGAGCGGGACCCTGCGCGGGGCCCGGGAGAGAGGCGCACCCAGCGCGCCGAGCTCCTGGGGCTGGGCCGCGTCGAGGTCGAAGAAGCTCAGCCCCGGAGAGCCGTAGGCACCGGCGAGAGCGCGGAAGCGCGTGAGCTCGGGCGCGCCCGGCGGGCCATAGAGCTGACCGACGGGCAGCACCGGGCGAGCGTAGATCGAGTTGGCGCCGAGCACCGCAGCGTAGGCGGAGTCGACGCTCAGACCAAGGTCGAGCCAATACATCTGGGGCAGATCCACATCGAACGCGCCGGGGCCCAGAAACACCGAGTAGGGAAAGGTGGGGTGCTGGGAGACCTCGGCCTGACCGGCAAGCCCGATCGGGAAGCGCGGTCCGAGCTGCGAGCGCAGCGCACGCACGAAGCTCTGAGCAGGGCCGTAGAGCTTGTCGTACTGGCCCTCCGCGTCGATCACCAGGCACTGGGCTCCGGCGTGGGCGCCCGCCACAGCGACGGCTGCTTCCGCGACAGGATCCCGGCCGTAGGCGAACGTCCAGCCGCACACGGCCACCCCGGCGCCACGCAGCGCGCTCACGAGCCCAGGCGAGAACTGCGGATCGGGCGTCACGCCATCGCCGGCCTTGACGAACAGCGTGCGGGCCCCGGCCTGCGCGCCGGCTGCAGCGAGCGCTCCCGCAGAGCTTTCAGGTGAAACCCGATCGACCCACAGCGCGGTGCCCGCGAACGGCGAGCCGGGCGGCAGGCCGCCCGCCGCAGAGGCCTGCGAGGCGAGAGCGAGGCATGCGAGCGCCGCGACGAGCAGCGGCGTCATCCCCAGGTCTCGCCGTCGGCGCGTCACCCGGGCATCGTAGTCGCAGCGGCGATCCGCCAGGATGGGCCGCTGATGCCCGTCGCTCGCAATCTCGTGAACCTCAAGTCCGTCGCCAAGGGCTACGGGAGCCGCTCGGTTCTGCACGACATAACCCTGGGCGTTGCAGCGGGAGAGCGGATCGGCGTGGTGGGGCGAAACGGCGAGGGCAAGTCGACGCTGCTGCGCCTGATCGCGGGCGCTGAGAGCCCCGACACGGGCACGCTGACACGGGCAGGGGACGTCGATGTCGCGCTGCTCTCACAGCGTGACGAGCGCGACGAGCAACGAACGATCCGTGAGCTCCTGGTGGGTGCGCGCGCCGATCACGAATGGGCGGGCGACGCCCGCTTCCGTAGCGTCCTCGACGGTCTCCTGGGCGGAGTCTCACTGGAGCTGTTCAGCCACGGCATCGACACTCCCCTGGCCGGGCTATCCGGCGGTGAGCGCCGCCGCGTGGCGCTGGCGCGGCTGCTGCTCGACGGTCCCGAGCTGCTGCTGCTGGACGAGCCGACCAACCACCTCGACGTCGAAGGAGTGGACTGGCTCGCCCGCCACCTGGCGGCGCGACGAGGCTCGATCCTGGTGGTCACCCACGACCGCTGGTTCCTGGACGAGGTCTGCACCGCCACCTGGGAGCTGGCCGATGGATCGATCCACCGTTACGAGGGCGGCTACGCCGCATACGTCCTCGCCCGTGCGGAGCGCGACCGCCAGACGGGCGCCCGCGAGGATCGCCGCCGCCAGCTCGTGCGCAAGGAGCTCGCCTGGCTGCGCCGCGGTCCGCCGGCGCGCACGTCCAAGCCGAAGTTCCGGATCGAGGCGGCCAATGCACTGATCGCAGACGAGCCGGCCGCCCGGGACGGCGTGGAGCTGCTTCGCTTTGCGACCTCGCGCCTGGGCGACAGGGTGCTGGACGCGATCGACGTGTCGCTGCAGCTCGGTGCGCGAGAGCTCCTGCACGAGCTGACCTGGCGCCTTGGTCCCGGCGATCGCGTGGCCGTGGTGGGCGTCAACGGGTCGGGCAAGACGTCGCTGATCCGCGTGCTCGCCGGTGAGCTCGCGCCCTCATCCGGACGGGTCGAGCGTGGGGGCACCGTGCGACTGGCCCACCTCTCCCAGGACACGGTCGAGATCCCCACCCATCTGCGTGTGCTCGAGTCTCTCGAGGAGGTGCGCGGGCGCGGCGTGCTCAGCGACGGACAGGAGATCAGCGCCTCGATGCTGTGCGATCGCTTTGGCTTCCGTGGCGAGAAGGCACGGACCTTCGTGCGCGATCTCTCCGGCGGCGAGCGCAGGCGCCTGGCGCTGATGCGCCTGCTGGTCGGCGAGCCGAACGTGCTGCTGCTGGACGAGCCGACCAACGACCTCGACATCGACACGCTGACCGCGCTCGAGGACCTGCTCGACGGCTGGCCGGGGACGCTAGTGGTGGTGAGCCACGACCGCTATTTCGTGGAGCGGGTCTGCGACAACGTGTATGCGCTCACCGGCGCGGGCTCGATTCGCCATCTTCCCGGTGGCATCGCGCAGTACATCGCAGAGCGCCACGAGACGGGGGCCGAGGCGGGGAGGGACGTGGAGGCGGGGGCGGAGGCTCCCGCGCGGACGCTCGCGCCCGAGCGCTCCACGGCTGGAGGCAGGCTGCGCGCGCAGCGCCGCGAGAGCCGTCGCGGCGAGCTCGAGCTGAGGCGCCTGGAACGCGCGATCGAGCGGCTCGCCGAGCGCGAGGCGAGCCTGGCCGAGCAGATGGCGAGCCACGCCAGTGAGCATTCGCGGCTGGCCGAGCTTCAATCGGAGCTCGAGCTGGCGGCGGCCGAGCGCGGTGAGCTCGAGACTGCATGGCTCGAGGCCTCTGAGCGGCTCGAGCGGTGAGCGCAACCGCGGTGCTCGACAACGCTCAGGCGGATGTCGTGACGGCGGCTCGCCGGCGCGCTGCGCGCACGGTGTCGGTGAGTGTGGCGATGTCGTACGCGCCATAGTGGCGGCGGCCGTTGACGAAGAAGCTCGGCGTGCCCGATACGCCGCTCTCATCGGCGCTTGCCACATCGCGGCTGACGCGAGGCTCGTAGCGGCGGCGGTGCAGCTCCTGCACCATCCGCTCCGCGTCCAGGCCCAGTTGCTCCGCATAGGCTCTGAGGTCACTCGCCTTCAGCTCGCCCTGGTGGGCCAGCAGCAGGTCGTGCATCTCCCAGAAGCGACCCTGGGTCGCGGCGGCCTCGGAGGCCTCGGCGGCGAGCTGGGCGTAGCCGTGGACGTCGTTGAGGGGCAGATGACGCCAGACGTAGCGGACATCGTCATCGACCGAGGCCAGCAGCTCGCGGATGGCGCCCTCGGCCTGTCCGCAGTAGGGGCACTCGAAGTCGCCGTACTCGACGAGCGTTACGAGGGCGTCCTTTGGCCCGCGAATGTGATCGCGCTCGGGATCGATGTCTTCGGAGAGGTCGAGGATGTCCTCGGCGGTCCGCGCGAGCTGGCGCGCGCGTACGCCGCTCGGCAGCATTCTCACGACCCTGAGCACGCTCCAGCCGACGAGCGGCGCGAGGATCACCGAGGCGAGCGCGCCGACCTTGGCCTCGTCGAGGCGCTGGCCTGAGAAGGCCAGGCTCGAGATCAGCAGCGAGACGGTGAACCCGACTCCGGCGAACGCGCCTCCGGCGGCGAGTAGCGGTGGGCTCAGCGGCGAGCGGGGACCGTGCAGCGCTGGGCGCGAGGCAAGCCAGGAGGCACCGGCGATACCGAGCGGCTTGCCGAGCACGTAGCCGATCAGGATCCCGAGCGTTATCGGCGAGCTGACCGCGTCGCCGAGGAGCTTGCCGGTGAAGTGCACGCCGGCGTTGGCGAGCGCGAACAGCGGCACGATCACATAGCTCGTCCAGGGATGCAGCGTGTACTGCAGGCGCTCGTTGGGTGAGATCGCAGACATGACGCCCAGCTGCGCCGAGCGCGCCAGCTCGGGCGTGGGCTGCTCGCGAAACGATCGCGCCAGCGCGGTGGCGCGCTCGAGGTCATCGCGCGAGGGTGGGTAGGCGCTCGTGGCGAGTCCGACGACGAGTCCTGAGATGACGGGATCGACTCCCGACTTGAACATCGCAGCCCACAGCGCCACGGCGACCGCGACGCTCGCCGGGCGAGCCCACTGCGGTGCGTAGCGAAGCGCCAGCAGGCCGCCCAGCAGGGCGAGCGCGATCGCGAGCGCGAGCAGCGAGACATGGCTCGTGTAGGCGATCGCGATCACGAGCAGCGCAAAGAGATCGTCGATCACGGCGAGCGTCAGCAGGAACACGCGCAGCCGCGTGGCCGCGCGGGGCGTGAGCAGCGCGAGCGCGCCGAGGGCGAAGGCGGTGTCTGTCGACATCGCCGCCCCCCAGCCGTGCGCGCCGGCCCCGCCGGCGTTGAAGGCCAGATAGATCGCGATCGGCATCGCCATACCGCCGACCGCCGAGAGCAGCGGAATCACAAGGCGCCTGCGCTCACGCAGCTCCCCGAGATCGAACTCGCGCTTGGCCTCCAGGCCAACCACGAGGAAGAAGAAGGTCATCAGCCCCTCGTTGACCCAGTGGCGCAGGTCGGTCGTGATCCCGCCGCCGCCGATCCTGATCGCGAGCGTGGTCCTCCACAGCGACTCGTAGCTGTGTGGCCAGGGAGAGTTGGCCCACAGCAGCGCGAGCAGGGTCGCGCCCAGCAGGACGCTGCCGCTGCCTGTCTCGGTGCTGAGGAAGTCGCGCACCGGCGCCGCCAGGTTGCGCGCCCAGGCCGTACGGCCTGCATACGCCGTGGCGGGCGCATCTGCGGCCGGTGCGCCCATCAGGAGATTCGCAGCTCGGCGGCTGCTCGGGCCGGAGCGACGATGATCTTCTGCAGGCGGCGAACCGAATCCAGGTGATCGCCGGTCCAGATCATGCGCACGGCGGTCGCGCTGGTGGCGCCGTCCTCTCCGTGCAGGTCGCGACGCACCGCCTCGACGAGCCGCCCGTCGGCAACCCTGTCGTGCGGGAGCGGGCCGTGCGGCGCGCTCCCGTTGAGAAGGCTCTCGGCAAACTCGTCATACCAGCTCTCCAGGCGCTCGCTCGAGCGCAACAGCTCCTGGCGCGCTGCCGTTCGGTCGCCCCCGGGCGAGCCGTCCTCTCCCTGCCACAGATCGAGGATCGCATCGGCGGCGATGCGCAGGCCGCCCACGCCGGTCACGAGGCTCGTCACCTCGGCCAGCGCAATCGGCTTGGTCCCGCGCTCGGCGAGATAGCTGCGGAAGGTGTCATCCAGGCGGCGCGCAGCGCCGGCCGCGCGTACGGCGTCCGCGAGCGGCCCCGCGGGTGACGGTTTGCGCTGCTCGCAGCAGAGCAGACCGAAATCGACCGCGCTCGAGAGATAGGCGGCGCTGTCGGTGTAGGCGTCCGCGAGCGCCCGGCGCAGAGCGGCACCCGCGCCACGTGGCCAGAACAGCAGTCCGACGAGCAGGCTCACCGCGCAGCCGATCGCGATGTCCTCGACCCGCAGCAGCCCGACCCGCCATCCGGTCGGCTGGATGATGTTGAACAGGAAGACGAGCGTCAGCGTGAACGCTGCCTGCCCGGCTGCGAAGGAGATCGCCGCCGGAGCGATCCCCGCGAGCAGGATCGCGGGCGGCAGCAGGAACCACAAGAGCGTGGTGTTCGTTCCGATCACGGAAAGCATCGCAGCGCCGACGACGAATCCGGCGACCGTTCCGAGGAGCCCTCGAAACGCGTTCTGGCCGGTGTTCAACGCATTCGATCGAAGCACCGAAAGGGTGCCGAGCACGACCCAGAACGAATGCTGCACGCCGGTCCGGTTTGCAACGAACACCGCCAGACCCAATCCGACTGCGCCGCGCACGCTGTTGTGCAGCCAGACCGAGTTTCGATCGACGTGGGCTCCGGCGCGTTCCTGCGCCGCGACGAGCGTGCCGGCAAGTCCCTCGGGCTGGCGTCCGAGCGCTCGGGCGAGCCAGCTGCGTCGCTCGGCGGCCGCGGTCAGATCGATGTTGTGGGCCAACGTGGAGACCACATAGCCGAGCTCCTGCGCGCGGAAGCTCGGATCGAGCGAGCTGATGAACTCAGCGGCCTGCGCCTGCTCCTGCGTCGCCGAGCCCGTTGCCGGTGTCCTGCGCCGCACGGGCAGATCGCTCGTCGCGCTGCGCTCGAGGCCGGCGAGGCGCTCGGCGAGCTCGGCCAGCTCGCTGTGCAGCTCGGCGCAGTCCCCGCCGATAGTCTCGAGCAGCCCGGCTCCACGCTCGAGCACAGCAGCGGCCGCAAGCTTGACCGCGCAGGCGTCGTGGTCGACGGAAGTGCCCGGCGCGAATCGGGCAGCGTGGGCGACGATCGAGCCGAGCCACTCCAGCTCGTCGACGAGCCTTACGACCGTCCTGGCCGAGGTGCTCAGGCCGGTCGGGCGGTAGGGCGTCGCGAGGAAGCCTCGGTGCAGTGTCGCGAGGGCCGCGTCGGCCTGCACGACCGCGTGATCGCGCGCGGGAGCGAACGACTCATCGCCGCCGCTCAGCCGATATGCGATCTCGGTGCGCAGGCGCGCCGACAGCGCCCTGCACGCCCCGGCTGCGGCTGCGCGCAGGGGATCGCGCGTGGGTGCAGGCCACAGCAACGCCACCGCGAGCAGGCCCACACCGGCGGCCATCCCCCACCCGGCCAGGCGATCGGGTATCGCGGAGGCCGGCGCGGCGTTGGTGACCGACAGGATGAATGACAGCAGCAGCGAGGTGCTCGCTCCGGCCAACACCGAGCTCACGACCCCGGCGAAGATCACCACGAAGCCCACCAGCGCCATCGCCGCAGCCGCCACCCATACGCTTTTCGAAGCCAGGGTGCCAAGGCAGACGAATCCGCCGCCGACCACCGCGAGTGCCGCCTGCGCCTGCAGGCGCTCCCGCATCGGGCCTCCGAAGTCGACCAGCAACAACATCGCAAAGGAACCGAACGCTGCAAAGGTGGCCAGCGCGGGATTGCCGATCACCTTCTCGCCCAGGGCGAACAAGGCAGGCATGACGATCGCCGTGCGCGCTGCACGGCGCAGGGCGGAGAGGTCGCGATCGCGCCGCCCGAGCCACTGCAATGGGTGCATCATTGCCGTTCCGCCTGTCGATCTTGGGAGCGCCTGGGCTGGCGATGATAATCCGAGCGCCCGCCACCGGGCCAACAGTCGCTCGGCGCTCAGGCGCTGCCGGCTGGAGCGTCGCAGCCGTAGAGGTGCTCGCGTAGCTGATCGCAGCTCTCAGCCGACCAGCGCTCGCTCGTCTCCAGCGACTCGATCAAGGTCTCGGCGGAGCGCAGCAACTGCTCGCTCTCGGGCTCGCCGAACAGCAGCGCATCGGCAGCTTCGACGAGCTGCTCGCGCTCCTTGGCGTGCAGCTTGGTTGCACCGTGGTAGTCCATCGTCTCGAGCAGCGCCGTGTAGTGGGCGCCACGAGTGGTCATGGGCTCTGCAGCGCTCATCATCGTGACTCTCACATTAGCGACCCGACGCGCGTGTCGAGCGCTAGTATCGCGCTCGCACTCTGCACCGACGCGAAAGGGCGGGACGCGGTGACGACGGGCGAGAGCGAGCTCCAGAACGCGCTTGTGATCGAGCGCGAGCGTTGGATCGACGGACCGCCGCACGCCCTCTTCAAGCAGCTGCGCAGCGAGTGTCCGGTCCACTGGTCCTCTGAGATTCCCGAGTTTCCCGAGCAAGCGGGCTTCTGGTCGGTGACGAGAGCACAGGATGTCCACACGGTCAGCCGCGACTGGGAGACGTTCTCCTCCGAACTGGGCGGGATCACGGCGCTGACGGGTGCGCTGATGCCGCTCGAGCTGGTGCAAGCGATGTTCATCGGCATGGATCCGCCCAAGCACGACCGGCTGAAGGCGCTCTTTCAGCGTGGCTTCACACCCAAGCGGATCGCCGACCACGAGCAGTCGATCCGCGCGATCACTTGTACGGTGCTCGACCGTCTCGAGGGCAGGCAGGAGTGCGATCTGGTCAGCGACGTGGCGCAACCGGTCGTCTCGCGGGTGATCGGCAGCTTCATGGGGATCCCGCCACAGGACGACGCGATCTGGGCGCGACTGATGAATGCGACGCTCGGCGCCGGCGACCGCGATCTCAACCCGGACGGCCCGCAGTCGGTTGTGCAACGCGAAGTGCCGGAGATCTTCGCGCGTTGTGGCGAGCTCATCGCGGCGCGCCGCGAGCACCCGACCGAGGACCTGACGAGCGTGCTCGTCCACGCCGAACTGGACGGCGAGCGACTCTCCGAGCACGAGATCGTGATGGGCTTCGTCCTGCTTGTGGCAGCGGGTAACGACAGCACAAAGGCGACTTACTGCAGCGGGATGCGCGCGATCATGGAGGATGAGCAACAGCGCGAGCTGCTGCTCGAGGATCGCTCGCTGCTGGATGGTCTGGTGGAGGAGTCGCTGCGCATGTTTCCCGCCTTTGCGCACTTTCGCCGGACCGCGACGCGCGACTGCGAGCTGGGTGGGCAGACGATTCGCGCGGGCGAGAAGGTGGTGCTCTGGTACGCCTCGTCGAATCGCGACGAGGCGCGCTATGAGGACGCGGAGCATTTCGACGTACGCCGCAACCCCGAGCACCAGGCATTCGGCGCCGGCGGACGCCATTTCTGCCTGGGCACGGCCCTTGCACGCCTCGAGCTGCGAACCCTGTTCGAGGAGACGCTCGCGCGCTATCCCCGCATCGCGTCGGCCGGCGCCCCGGTGTATGCCGAGTCGCCCTGGATCAGCCAGCTCAAGACGCTGCCCGTCAAGCTCGCTCCCTAGCGACGGGTATGGCGCGCAGGAGCGCAGGACTGTTGCTGTATCGCGTTCGCGACGAGCGCGTGGAGGTCATGATCGCGCACATGGGCGGGCCGTTCTGGGCGAGGAAGGATGATGGGGCGTGGTCGATCGTCAAGGGGGAATACGGCGAGAACGATGAGCCCTACGCGGCCGCGCGCCGCGAGTTCGAGGAGGAGACGGGCGCGCCACCGCCGCGAGGCGCGCGACTCGAGCTCGGCGAGGTTCGCCAGCCCGGCGGTAAGCTGATCGTCGCGTGGGCGATCGAGAGCGACTTCGATCCCTCTCATCTGGAGAGCAACATGTTCACGCTGGAGTGGCCCCCCGGCTCCGGCATCCAGCGCGAGTTCCCCGAGATCGACCGCGCGGACTGGTTCGAGCTCGACGGCGCCCGGCGTAAGCTGCTCGAGGCTCAGCACCCCTTCATCGACAGGCTCGAAGCCGCGCTCTCGGGCCGCTAGGCTCCCGGTGTGAGCGAGCTGAACGGTGTCCGCGTGCTGTTGACCGGGGGCACGAGCGGCCTCGGTCGGGCGATGGCGCAGGCGCTCAGCGCGGCAGGCGCGCGCGTGATCCTCACCAGCCGCGACCTCGCTCGGGCACGAGCCGCCGCGGAGGAGCTCGGCCACGCAGCCGCGGGACTCGAGCTGGATGTGCGCGAGGAGACCTCTGTGCGGGCGGCCGTCGAGGACGCCTACGAGCGTCTGGGTGGCGTGGATCTGCTGGTCAACAACGCGGGGATCGGCATGCGCGCGGTGAATCCTCGTTTTCTGACCGAGCCGCAGCCGTTCTGGGAAGTCGCGCCGGACGGCTTTCGCGACGTGATCGAGACGAAGCTCACCGGATCCTTCCTTGTCGCGCGCGCGGTGGCCCCGCGAATGCTCGCCAGCGGAGGCGGGCGGATCGTCACGGTCTCGATGAACGAGCAGACGATGGTCCGCCGTGGATTCGTGCCGTACGGGCCATCGGGTGCCGGCGTGGAGGCGCTCGCGCGGGTGATCGCGGCAGATCTTGCGGGATCGCCGGTGACGGCCAACATCCTGCTCCCGGGAGGCGCAACGGCGACGGGCATGATTCCCGAGGAGGCGCCGGCTGAGACGAGCAGCACGCTGCTCGACCCAGGGATCATGGGGCCGGCGATCGTCTGGTTGGCCTCGGCCGAGGCGCGAGGTGTGCATGACGAGCGGATCATCGCCACCGAGTTCGAGCAATGGCTCGCGCGCCGCTCAGCGTGACCGTGGCGACGTGCGCGGGCGTGCCACGCTGAGCGGGCAGCCTGTGAGAGCTGCATGGCTCGCGAGTGCGCTCGCCCTGCTCGTGTTGCTCTGCCCGTGGCCCGGCCGCCAGGCTCGGGCGTTCGCGGGCACCGGCGCCACGCCAGCGCCCAGCACCGGCTCTGAACTGACGAGCGTGCCGGTCGGGACGCGCACGCTTCGCTTTCTCGACGCGAGCCGGCTCGCACGACCTCTGCACGGAAGGCCGCGCGCACGAACGCTCGTCACGATCCTGCGCTACCCGGCACTCGGGATCTCGGGAGCGCTCGATATCCCCGATGCGCCTCCCGCACTGGCAACCGGGCCCTCTCCCCTGGTCGTATTCGCTCATGGCTTTGCGGTCACGCCGTCGACGTACTCGAGACTGCTGCAGAGTTGGGCGCGAGCCGGATATGTGGTCGCCGCTCCAGTGTTTCCGCTGGAGAGCGCGGGGGCCCCCGGAGGACCGGACGAGTCTGATCTCGTCAACGAGCCGGCCGACGTGAGCTTCGTGATCACGCAGCTGCTGGCGCTGAGCGCCAACCCCGCCAGCCCCCTCTACGGCCTGATCGACCCCACTCGGATCGCCGTGGCGGGACAGTCCGACGGCGCCGAGGCAGCGCTCGCGGTCGCTTACAGCCGCCGCCTGCGCGACCCACGGGTGAGGGCGGCGATCATCCTCTCCGGAGCGGAGATGTCGGGGATCGGGGGCTACAGCTTCGCGGCCGGAGCACCACCCCTGCTGGCCGCCCAGGGCACTGCCGACACCAGCAACGAACCGCGCTTCACCTACGCCTACTTCAGGGCCGCTCGGCGACCGAAGTACCTGCTGCGCCTGCTGGGAGCCGAACACCTGCCTCCCTACACCTACGAGCAGCCCCAGCTGGGCATCGTCGAGCGGATGAGCGCAGCCTTCCTCGGCGACTACCTGGGGTCCGCGCCCCCCTCACCGCAGCAGCTGACCACGCTCGCAAGCGTTCCCGGCGTCACATCGCTGACAGCCGATCCCTAAGCGCTCGGTATGCGGGCGTGTGACTCACGATCCTCCTAGGGCAGCGGCGTGAATGGATACATCAGGATCGCAGCGATCAGCACGCTCGCAAGCCAGCCGCCCAGGAGCCAGCGGCGGGGACGGCGACGGTGGATCAGGTAGACCAGCGCCGCATAGACGCCGGGCATGACGATCACCATGTAGTACAGGTAGCTCGTGCGGCTCAGCAGCAGGCTGAGCAGCTCGAAGGGCACGAACGTGCCGAGGAACCAGGCGAGCGACAGGATCGCCAGATCGCTCGTGTCCGCGGTCGAGCGCACGATGCTCCACGCGGCGAACCCCAGCGCGGGTAGCGCGAGCAGCAGGATCGGCGGGCTCACGACGCCGAGGAAGTGAACTGCAGGTTGTACGCCTTCGAGTCCAGCCGGCTGGTGTGCGGGTGCGAGGTTCAGATACACGATCGGCTTGTAGTCGGCGAGCCATTGCCACGGATAGGAGGCGATCCCCTGTGGGCCGCGCGAGCCGGTGGTCTGGGCGGCCGAGTAGCTCAGCATGTGCACCAGATGGCCGAACGGTCCGCCGCTGAGGAGCCGGTGGGTGTCGGGGTCATACGGCGGCGCGACCCGGTCGAGGATGTCGAGCGCCACGAAGAACACGCCCACGGCGACGGCTGTGCAGGCGCCGAGGCGCGCCAGCGCCCGGCGCGGCGTCCAACCCACTGGCCGCCCGTGACGAGTCCCGAGGAACCAGCGCAGCAGCTCGACCAAGCCGAGCACCACCAGCGCGTAGGGCGCCACCAGCTTCATGCACGCGCCCACCCCGAGTGTCAAGCCCGCGGCGATCGGCCGCCCGCGCAGGTACAGCGCGACGCCCCAGATCATCGCTGCGAGCACGTACACATCGAGCGTGGCGATCCGGCTGTGTACGAGCACGAGGTTGTCGAACGCCATCAGGGAGCTGGCGCCGAGCGCGAGGTAGCGCCCACCGCCTGCGGCACGGACGAGCGCGAACATGCCGAGGATTGCGAGGGTGCCGAACAGCAAGCTGCCCAGCCGCCATGCAAACGGGCCGTCGCCGAACAGCTCGATCGAGCCGGCGACGATCAGCTTGGCGCCCTGCGGATGCTCTGAGTTGGGATCCTCGCCGGCCGGGGTGCCTGCGTAGCGTTCGTCGAGAGGAAGCGGTACGCCGGCGATCGCGCGCGCAGCGTTGACGTAATAGGTCTCGTCGAAGATCAGCGTGTGGTCGGTCGCAGAACGACACGGTGAGCGGCAGGGCTCGCCGAGCCAGGCGACCCGCGCGGCGATCGAGACGACTGAGAGGACCGCGAGCAGCGCGAGCGGATTTGAATAGAGGCGGGCCATGCCAGGGCGAGCAGCTGTCACGCCGGGCGGGCGCCTCGTTGACGATCGGCCCGTTGCGCATCTAGATCCGCCACAGTAGGCGGTCGCTGCAACGGATCGGCCGCGCGCAGGCGCCAGCTCTAGATCTAGCGACGCCGCACGGAGAAGTGATAGATCGTGGTCGAGTTGAACTGCTGGCCGGGTAGCAACGTGGTCGTGGGAAAGGACGGCTCGTTGGGCGAATCGGGAAAGTGCTGGGTCTCGAGCGTGAAGGCGTCGCTTTGGCGGTAGGCGTGACCGCTGGGCCCCTCCAGCGACCCGTTGAGGACGCTACCTGTGTACACCTGTACGCCCGGTTCGTCGGTGTAGGCGGTGAGCACGCGTCCACTGCGCGGGTCTTCGGCGCGCGCAGCAAGCGTGACGCCCGGGTGTGATCGGTTGAGGACCCAATTGAAGTCATACCCGTGGGCAATCAGCATCTGCGGGAAGTCACTGCGCAGCCGCGTGCCGATCGGCGTGGAGCTGCGGAAGTCCAAGGGGGTGCCTGCTACCGGGGAGATCGCCCCGGTGGGGATCAGGTTGGCGTTGACCGGCGTGTAGCTGTTCGCGTTGATCATCAGCCGCTGCGCATCGACGGTGCCAGACCCCTCGCCAGCGAGGTTGAAGTAGCTGTGGTTGGTGAAGTTGACCACTGTCGGCTTGGTGGTCGTCGCGTGGTAGGCAATCCGCAGTTCGTTCGCGGGGGTCACGGTGAATGTCACCGTCAGCGTCAACGCACCGGGGAATCCCTCCTCGCCGTCGGGGCTGGTGTAGCTCAAGGCAAGCACAGCGCCCTTGCCGGAGACGCTCGGCAGCGCCTGCCACAGCTTGGTGTTGAAGCCGAGCGGGCCACCGTGCAGGGTGTTGGGTTCGTTGTTGATCGGCAACCGGTAGGTGACGCCGTCGAGGCTGAAACGGCCGTTGGCGATGCGATTGGCATAGCGCCCGACGGTCGCGCCGAAGTACGTGGTTCCCTGCTTGCCCGGCGTCAGGTCGTCGTTGATGTAGTCGCTCAAATGAGGAAAGCCGAGGACGACGTCGGCGATCCGCCCATGACGATCGGGCACGTCGATCGACTGGATCACAGCGCCGTAGTTCGTCAGGCGCACAGACATCCCACGACTGTTGCTGAGCGTGTAGAGCATCGCCGGCTTGCGGTCCGGCATGACTCCGTAGCGCCGTTCGCTGACGGACGACACAGTCTGCCCGGCTGCGCCGGCAGCGGGGCAGCACATCGCGAGGATCCCAACCCCGATGCCGAGAACCGACGAGATCCTGGTCCAACCGCCTCTGCGCACGTCAAAGCCTCCCCTGTTGCCCGCTTTGAAGTTCAGCCACCCGCTTTGGCGGCGGCTAGTCCCCGCGTGGCCCCTCGAAAGGCCATCGATGTTGAACACGACAGGAGTGTCGCACTCAGTGCCACGGCGAGCATCGGCGAGCGAAGCTGGAGGCCGGCGAGCGACCGACGCTCAGCCTGAGGGCGCGCGTACCATCGACACATGACTATCCAACGCATCGAACACGTCGGCATCGTGGTCGACGACCTCGCAGCCGCGACTGAGTTCTTCGTCGAGCTAGGACTCGTGCTGCAGGGCGAGGGGTCGGTCGAGGGCGCGACCGTGGATCGCGTGGTGGGGCTCGAGGGCGTCCGGGCGGAGATCGCGATGGTGCAGACCCCGGACGGTAACGGACGACTCGAGCTGACGAAGTTCCACTCGCCGTCAAACCAGGGCGAGAACCGGCACGCGCCGGCAAACACGCGGGGGATCCGCCACGTTGCATTCGCCGTCGAGGACATCGACGCCGTCGTTGCCGGCCTGCGAGCCCGCGGCACTGCAGCTCGTGGGCGAGCTGGAGCGCTACGAGGACAGCTACCGGCTCTGCTATGTCCGCGGCCCGGAGGGAATCATCATCGAGCTAGCGGAGCGGATCGGCAGGCCGTAGGCAGACCGCATCAGCAATGGGGGAAGCGCACCTCGATCCCGAGGCCGCCGTGCAGCTTGGCTTCGACGCTGACGCTCGCCCCGTGGGCGGCGGCGATGGCGTGAACGATCGAGAGCCCGAGGCCGTGTCCGTCGCGGTGGCTGGTGCGCGCGGTCCCGAGTCGCTGGAAGGGCTGCTGAAGGTCGCTTGACGACCCCGTACGATGTCCGTACGATGATCTATATGCGCACCCAGCGACTAGAGCTTCGCCTGACGGACGACGAGCGGCAACTTGACAGCGCCGCGGCAACCGCGGTCGGTGAGACGTTGAGCGACTTCTTCCGGCGCGCGGCCAGCGCACGAGCCCAGGAAGTCCTGACCGATCAGCAGCAAATTGTGCTCAACGAGGACGAGGCGGCCCGTTTCCTCGACGCGCTCGAGAACGTCGATCAGGACACTGTCGAGCGCCTGCGGATCCTGCGCCAGCGAGCGTGAGCGCCGGGTTCACAGGCACGGAACGCTACGACCCTGGCCAACACGACGTCAATAGATTCAGCTGCGGCAACGAGCTGCTCGACCGCTGGCTCATCCGGTACGCCGGACAGAATCAGCGGCGAGATGCTGCGCGCACGTTCGTCGCCACCACGGACGATCGGGTCGTCGATGGCTACTACACGCTGCTTGCCGGTCAGCTCAACCACCAGGACGCCACAATCGAGACGGGCAAGGGACTCTCGCGCCACTTCCCTATCCCAGTGGCGATTCTCGCGCGCCTAGCTGTCCTGCCCACGGAGGTTGTGAACGCGGCTGATGGGTGGCCGGTTGCCGATCCCTGAGTGTGGCCTGCGCGTGTTGTAGTGCTCGAGCCAGTGTGGCAGGGCTTGGTTGCGGTGGTGGTGTGAGCGGTAGCTGAGGCCGTAGGCCCACTCTCTGGCCATGCTCTGGTGGAAGCGCTCAACCTTCCCATTCGTCTGGGGCCGGTAGGGCTTGGTGCGTAGGTGCTTGACCTCTCGAGCAGCGAGGAGTTCCCGCATCGAGCGGTTATGGATGTAGGTGAACGCGTTGTCGGTCATCAGCCGCTTGGGGTGGATGCCTTCTGCAACGAACCAGTCCAGGGCGCGCTCAACGAACCCGGTGACCGTTGCCGCCTTCTCGTCCTGGTGCAACTCGACGTAGGCCAAGCGCGAGTGGTCATCCACGATCGCGTGAGCGAAGTCATAGCCGACCCTTTTGCCCGGCTCCATCCACTGGCGGCTGCGTTGTGAGCGGTCTCCGGTGACGCGGTGTCCTGGACGCTCGAACCGCGCGTAGCGGGAAGTATCCATGTGCAAAAGGTCTCCAGGACATGGCCACTCGTAGCGTCGGGCGGCGTCACGAGGTGCTTTCGGCCGGCGCGATAGGCCGTGACGATGCAGCACCTTCCAGACCGTTGAGTGTGGGTAGCCCGTGGCGCCAGCAACGAGCCTGGGGCCCCATCCGGTGCGCTGTCGTGCCTCGCAGATCCGCTCCTGAACACTGGGGTCCAACAGCCTCGGCGAGTGAGCAGGCCGGCTGGAACGATCAGCCGTCCACACCAATGAGTGTCGCTCTGCCGGCAAAGCGTCTTGATATCGCCGCCACCAGCGATGCGCCGTCGCCGGCGAGACACCCGCGCCTCTCGCTGCCGCTCTGAACGTCAGGCCGCTCTCGATCGCCTCGCACAACGCGAGCCTTCCAGCCGGTCCGAGCTTCGCTCTACCGTGGATCTGCATCCGGGTCCTCCTAGGTCGTGAGCCTTCGCAGACCCACAGCCTCGGATGAGGCCCGGATGCCTCCTCAACCGTTCACAACCTATGTGGGCACGTCACCTAGCTATCGACTCGAGACACCAGGGCACCGGATGCGGTGCTGCCTTGCTCAACGATGCGCTCGTGCGCGTAGTTGGCGCATCCGAGCAGGTTGCGATTCGCGCCGTAGTCGTCCACGCCATCGACGAGAGCGCCGCCGCCTTCTATCAACGATTTGGCCTCCAGGCGCTCAGCGCCGCGCCGCAAACGCTCATGGTCACACTCGCAGCGCTGCGAGCCGCCGGCTACTTGCCCCGAGCTTCTAACTAGGTCCACTAACGATCTACGGAGCTAGTCGAGTAGCCATGCGAGGTCCGCTGCCACGGGGAGCGCATCACTCCCACCGTGCGCCTTCGACGGCGGAATAGCGATCCGCGCGGCACGCCTGCTCTTGCAAACAGCTCATCCATGAGAAAGCCGGGCTACCTCCCTTCGTGCAAACCAATTTTAGGCGCAGAATGCGCGCTCGTGGGAGGTTGAGCAAACGCGAAGCCGCGGCGAGGGTTTCGAGAGGCTGAGAACGGGTGGCCTGCGGGCCGCGACTTCGCGCGCCAGGAGGTTCGAGCCGGGGACCGACGGCCCGCATGGTGCGGGCTATGTCATCGCAGCGCCCTGCGCGCACCTGTCGTGCGCGCACAGGCTGGCGGCGATCAAGTGCTCAGCGGATAGGGCGCAGCTCGACACCGTGAGCTACCCCTTGCCAATCGGTGTCGGCCGTCAGAGCCGGGGCGTCCAGCCGTCGCGCCAGTGCTAGGCACGCCCGGTCGCCGAGTGAGAGCCCTGCATCGCGGGTCAACGGTCGTAGGCGTCCCGCGTTGATGGCGTCAGCGGCGGTGAACGGCTCGACGGTGATCGCGCCATCGAGTAGTCCGATTTGGGTGAGTTCAGCCGCGAGCTTCGCCGGGTCGTCTCCGCGATCGGCGACGCGGCTGAATACCTCGGCAAGATTGACGGTCGAGATCACCGCACCGCCGGCGATGGCATCGGCTACAACGTCGCCGCCGGGATCGTCTTGAAGATGCGCGAGAAGCGCCGAGGCGTCGAGTACGGGCGCCAACTACTCGGTGTCCTCGCGTGCAGCTTCTGCGCGCCGCTCGGCGAGCAGTTCGTCAACCATCGACCCTCCGGGGAGACCACGGAGCAGTCCGCGACTCTGCTCGGCCACGGCGCGATATGGGCGTAGCCGCAACGAGCCGTCGTCCTCAGTGCTCAGCAGCATGTGAGTACCGGGTTTCAGGTCCAGCTCACGGCGTACAGTGGACGGCAAGACAAGTCGCCCGCGGTCGCCGACGGTGATGCGCCTATCAGTGTGGGCCATACTGTGAATGTACCACGACTGCGGAGCGACCCACCTAGCCTCGCGGCGCGACATTAGTTCGTGGCCCGACATAGGTAAGCAGGAGCCAGGGACCGTGCAGGTCTACTAGGACCACAGCGAGGGCTTCCATGCCCTCGCCGTCGTCGTGTAGCGCGAACTACCCGTTGCGGAACTTCGCCGCTATCGGCAGGTCAGCCGCGCCGGGAGCGGGGATGGCCCCGTTGGAGCTAACGTTTCGCACGCCTGCTCCTATTTGCAGACCTTGCGACCAGCCCGCAAAAAAACCCTCCATTTGGAGGGCTTTTCTGAGTAGCGGGGGCGGGATTGATACCCAATCCTGCGACCGCAGGAGGCCTGCCAATGGCCGTGGCCCACAGAATCGAGGAGTCGTGCCTCCTCACATAGCTGGTTCGTCTTAGAAAGTTGCGCGCCGCCGTCGCCGAAGCGAGGTTCCTCAAAGGAAGTGCGCAGTGACAGCACGGCACCGAACCATCCCGACATCTGCAACTACTCACGTGATAGGGACCAGAGTAGGATTCCACGCGTGAGCCGCGGGTGGGATAACTAGGAATAATCGGTGTCCGACCTATGGGGCGCTCTCGGCTATGACCGGCGCGCCAAACGCCCAAGGAAATGCACTCGCGCACGGAGGCGAGATCAACGTCATTGCGAGGCCGCCAAGAGTAGCCAAGCCATCGCTGGCGACGACGATCGGCGGACTCTGGGAGCCTACCCGCCACCTGATGGGGCCGGGAGTCGGCCCGCAGCCCCCCTTGCGGAGATCGGTCGCGCAGCGATACCAAGCCGCCGGGCATCGACCGTGCCCGCCCTGGCGACCCTCCGTCCGCCTGCGAGCCCGAGATGAATCGGCGCCGCTCCCTACGAGCTGCGCTGTTTGCGCACGACAACGACTATGGCTTTGACCCGGTGAGCCCGCCGCCGCCCACGGTCTGGCCATCGGTGACCTGCGTCGTTCCCTACCACGAGACGGGAGAAGCTCGCCACGCGGGTGGTCTGCGCGCTGCAGCGGTCGCTGGCGGCCTACCGCCGCAGGGCACCCGAGCCGAAGCCGGGATGCCGAGTGATAGTTGTCGACGACGGCTCCCTGCTGCGGGCCTTCCGTGAGCCCGCGCCAGAGGACGCGGTCCCGCTCGAGATGCTTCGGCTGCCCGGTAACCGGGGGCGCTCGGCCGCGCGCAATGCCGGACTTCATGCTGCCGGCACGGGCGGCGCGGCGGTCACCGCCTTCGTGGACTCCGACGTGCTCGTCAGCGAGGACCACGTCGCCAACATGATCGGGGCGATGCACCCTCTCGAGCGAGCGATCGCTGCGGGCCTCTTCCTCACGACCCCTGCCACCGGGGCCGACGAGCTGCGCGAGGCACTCGCCTGTGCGCGCGTGGAGAACGACTGGCGCTACGAGTGCGTCTATGAGTCCTCGTGGATCGGGTGCGACGCGGACCTCGAGTTCGTCGGACGCCGGTTCCGGCTGCTCGCCGAAACCGCGGGCTGGCGGAGGTGGAGCGGCATGGTCGGCCCCTGGTGCCTTGCGAACATGGCCCTCGGCGGCTGCGTCGCCGTGCCGACGGAGCGCGCGATCGCCTGTGGCGGGTTCGAGGAGACCTTCGACCGCTACGGGTTCACCGAGACGACGCTAGTCGCAAAGCTGATCGCCGGCGGCTGCTTCCTCGTGCCGGTGCTCGGCAGTACGGCCCTGCACATCGAGGGCCAGCCCGCACACCTCCCACAGGCCGAGCGCAACCGCCGGTTCCGCGATGCGCACGAGCGCTTCTTCGGCGAGTTCATAGCGCGCGCGGCATGACCCACCTACTCGCCCTCGCGGGCGCCGGAGCGAACCTCGTCTTCCATGACCTCATCGACGGGGGCGGCTCGACCTACGCGGTGCCGTCCGACCGCCCTCTGCAGATCGCGGCCGAGGTGCGCCGAAGCGGTATCTCCGGGCGCGTGCGGTTCTACTTCGACGACGGTCGCACCTCGGCAAAGGAGGCGTGCCGGGCGCTGCGCGGCGAGCACCCGGAGATCGAGCTGATCGTCGCGGTCACAATCACGACGGTCGGCCACGCCGGCTACCTGTCCCACCGCGATCTGCGTGAGATGCGCGAATGGGGCGTGCGCATCGCCGGCCACGGCTACCAGCACGTGCGCCTTGCAAGCTACGGCGAGCATGGCGTCCTGCCGACAGCACCTGACGGACCCTACCAGGCGGCCGCCGGCGTCGACCCGCAGGCTCCCCTCAGCGCCAACGAGGTGCTCTTCCAGCTGACCGAGACGCGCGATCATCTGCACGGCCTCGGCAGCGACGAGTTCGTGCTTCCCTACGGCGCCTACAACAGGCAGACGATCTTCATCAACGAGCGCCACCGTCTCTACGGGGTGCTCGCGAGCGCCGACTACGGGTGGGATTTGGGCGGGACCCTTCGTCCACGCCTGCTGGTCGGCGCGCAGCTCGATCCGAGTGAGATCCCAACGCGGCTCGCATCGCCATGGCCGAGCGCAGCGCCAACGTAGCCGCCTGGGCCCTCGAGGGCCTCCCGTTCGCCGGCAAGAGCACCAGCGGCCGGTTCGTGGCCGAGCGAAACCCGGACACCCTTCTCCTGGCCGACTACCACGACCTGCTCGACGCCGGGTCCGCGAGCTACGCGGGCGTGCCCGGCTCGGCGGCCGAGCAGGAGCAGCGGATCGAGACCTACCTGACATTGGACCGCGCTCGCTGGCAGCAGGTCAGCGAGAGCACGCGCCGACCGGTCGTTCTGGACCGCTGCCACATCTCGCTGATGGCCTACGCGATCGCGCTTTCACCATGGATCGGCGCCGAGGCCTGCCACGCGTCGCTGGCACGCATACGGGCCGCGCTCGCCGAGGAGACCCACCCGCTGCGAGAGCCGGCCGGGATCATCTACCTCCAGATGGACGCGCAGACCGCCGCAGCGCGGTGCGTGGCACTGGCCACCACGATCGGGGCGGCCCTGCGCACAGAGCAGTTTGCGCAGCAACTAATCGACGCCTACGAGCAGGTGCTCGCCTCCTGCGGAGCCGAGGTCGTGCGCTGCTCCTCAGAGCAACCCCTGAAGGGCATGCACGAGCAGGTTGCCGCCGTGCTCGGGGAGCGAGCCACGTGACGCGGGCCGCGAAGGTGATCCTGACGCTGCGAGTCGCCGAGGCGGCAGTCGCGGTGGCCAAGACAGTGACCTCTTACTCGTTCCTTCGCTCCACCGCACCGGTCAGCGAGCAGGTCGACAGCGAGGCTAGGGTATACGTACTGGTGCCGCTGCTGCGAGAGCAGGAGCGCGTGAGCGCACTACTCGAGCGCTGGCAGGCGATCCTCGCCGCCGAGCCGGCGCTCACGCTCGTGCTGCTCACCACCGCACGCGAGCAGCAGGAGAGCCCAACCGGCGCACACGAGACCATGCAGTCGCTCGCCGCCGACGGGCGCCTGCGCGCACTGATCGAGAGCGACCGCGCGATCCACCTTCACTACCCGGCGTTCAACCGCACCTACGGCGAGCAGGTCAGCTGGGGAGTACGCGAGCTGCGCGAGAGCGCCCGCGCCGAGGACTACCTGCTGCTGACCAACGCCGACTCACGGATCGAGCGCGGCGGGATCGGCGAGCTGCTGCAGGCGGTCGGCGAACGCCGCCCCTGCGCCCAGCAGTCAGCACTGTTCCTTGCCAACCTCGCCGAGGTGGGGGCGATCCCCGCCGCCGAGGCGCTGCTGCAGAGCAGCTGGACCCTCGAGACCGAGCTGTTCCGCTACCTCGCCGGCTCCGGTGCCGTGCGATGGCTACCGCCGCGCCTGGCGGACGCCTGGTACCAGCACACGGTCGGACACGGGCTGCTGATCTCGATGGGCCTGCTCGACAGTCTCGGCGGTTTTCCGAGCCCCGCGGCGGGCCTTGAGGACTCTGCGCTCGGGTACATGATCAGGGCACGCTCGGCTCACGTGCACCCCCTGCGGCGCTTGGAGCTCGCCGACGCCCCACCGTCGGTCAGGGCGCTGCTGCGACAGCGTGCCACATGGGTCCGAGGCCCGCTCGGGGCGATCGGCTACCACCCCTCCACCGCGCGCGAGCGGATGCTGGTCGCCCAGTCCCTCTATGACGGCGTGCGATGGGCGCTCAGCGTCCCCGCAATCTGCGCGGAGATCCTCATCCTCGGCGGCAGGGAACGTCGCCTTTGGGGCGTAGTGTTCACCGTACGTCGGTACACGACGCTCATGCTCATGCTTGCCAGCCTGCCGGACTTCCGCGACTACGGGCTCGAGCCTCCGCCGGCGCGCAGGATCGCCCTGGCGGCGGCGCTCTACCCCGCCGCGGTTCTCAGCTATGGCCTGGGTGGCCTGAGAGGCGCGATCGAGATGGTCAGCGAATGGGTCAGCGGACAGCCACGAACACAGCCCAGAACGGAGGGATGAGCGGGAGCCCGGGCCAGGGCTACCTCCCGATCTTCGACACCGTCGTGTTCATCGACTGGTTCGGAACACTCTCGACGAGCCTCTTCTGGGAGGGGATCACGAGCGCGCCGAGGCACGCCTTGGCAAGCAAGCTCGAGGCCCGGCTCAAGGAAGCTCTTCAGTGCGGAGAAGGACACGGTCGCGCTGTGGATGCGCGGCAAGGTCAGCGACGCCGAGATCGTCGAGTGCCTGCAGATCCCGCTTCCCCGCAACTACCGCGAGGACTACCTGCACCGAGCGCTGTACAGGGACTGCCGCGCCTCGCCGCTTCGCGAGGGTATGGCGGGCCTCGTTCGGGCGCTCAGAGACAAGGCGCTCGTCGCGGTCGCGACTGACAACATGGCCTGCTTCCTGGCTGCGGCGCCTACAGCCATCGCCCGCGATACGGGCGTGGACGCGATCCTCTCATCCAGCGAGCGCCGCGTGCTGAAGGCCGAGGATCCGAGGCGGTTCTTCGCGCCGATGCTGCAGGCGGCGGGCGTCAGCTTCTCGCACACGATCCTGATCGACGACTGCGCCCAAACCTGCGAGGTCTTCCGCGAGCTCGGGGGGCGCGCCTACCGTTTCACATCAGTGCCACGGCTTCTCGAGGAGCTGCGCAAAGATCCACTGCCCGGGGTGCGCTGGGCGGCGGAACAGGCCGCGGGCGCGGCGCCTTCCGGCGGTCAGCTCAGCCTGTTCACCTGCAGCTGACGCCGCGGGGAGAGGGGGCAGGACGTCGGGCCGGGGGCGCACCGAACGCGGCCGAGCTACCTCGCCGACACTACGCGGAAGAGACACCTAGAGTCTATGGATCCGATAATAGACCATCGCAAAAAGCATTCTGATGCGAAGTTTTACCTGTAAATCAGCCTATTTTGGGGATGGGAGCAAGAAGATCACGTGCCCCCGCAACGGGCCGGTATAAGTCAGAAATACCTGCAAAACAGCCTTTTTGGCATCTGCCGCGATTTCCTCTATGATCCGTGATAGACGAAGCGTCGCCGCGGATCGATTGCCGGTTCGGGCAACCACGAAAGTTGGGGGCCACAAAATGCAGGCCATTGAGATCGAAGACCTGGTTCGGAGCGCGGGCGAGGAGCAGGACGGCGAGCAGCCGATTCTCGCCGAGTTCGACAGCGCCGCCATCCAGCGACTCGTCAACGAGGTCGCCAGCGCAGAGCCGATCGCGGTCAGCGGCTACAACCGCACCCACAACCGACACAACCGCTAGCGGAAGCTCGCTTTGCCGCAGGACATCGATACCGTCCTGCTGAAGACGGCCAGCAGGTGCAACCTGGACTGCAGCTACTGCTACGTCTACCACATGGGCGACGAGAGCTGGCGCTCGCAGCCCAAGCGGATGCCGCCCGAGGTGGTCGACGCCGTCGCTGAGCAGGTCGGCTTCCTCAGCCACTCTCAGGAACATCCCCTGAGTGTCGTGATGCACGGCGGCGAGCCGCTGCTACTCGGCCTCGAGCGAACCTCACACCTCATCGAAGGGCTGAAGCGGACACTCCGAGTCGACGCAGGAGTGCACATACAGACCAACGGTGTCCTGCTCTCGCAGGAGTTCATCGAACTCTTCGCCGAGCACGACGTTGGCGTCTCGATTAGCTTCGACGGGCCCGCGCACGACACCAACAGGCTCGACCGGGCCGGGCGCGGGTCGCACGACCGCGTTCTCGGGGCGATCGAGCGCCTGCGCGGGTACCCGGCCGGTGAGAGGATCTTCGCCGGCCTGCTCGCGGTCGTCGACCCCGCCAGCGACCCCGCCGCCGTCTACGCGGAGATGAGGAGCACCGGGGCGCTGAGCTTCGACTTTCTCTACCGCGACGGGAACCACACCACGCTGCCGTACGGCAAGGCGAGCGCCGCGAGCACCGAGTACGGCCAGTGGATGATTGCCCTGGTCGACTGTTACCTCGCCGACCCCGACCCGCCCCGCGTCCGCATCCTCGACGACCTGATGGCACTGATCCTCGGGGGCCGCGGACGCAAGGAGGGCATCGGCCTCACCGAGTACGGGATCATCGTGATCGACACCGACGGTACGATCACGAAGAACGACACGCTGAAGGTCGCCCACCCCGGCGGCGACCGCTTCCCCGAGCCCCGCAACATCACCGAACGAGACCTGCTCGGCTTCCTCGCAGAGCCCACTCTCGACGGATACCACGCGCTACAGGAGCCGGCCTCCCCCGTCTGCCGGGCCTGCCCGGAGCTCGGCGTATGCGGCGGCGGTATGCCAGCGCACCGCTTCTCGCGGGAGAACGGGTACGAGAACCCGACCATCTTCTGCGCCGATCAGCTCGCGCTGATCAGCCACCTGCGCGAGCGGCTCGCGAGCGCGCAGACATCCGACCGGCCAGAACACGCCGCGGAGGCGCTGCATGTTGCACACGCCTAGGAGCGAGCACGAAAGCGAACAACCCACCGCAGACACGGCCGCGGATGACCAGCTCTTTGACCTCGGTACCCGCACGGTGGCACGCTCGCCCTTCCCCCACGCCACCTTCACACAGTGCGTGCCCGGAGCCACGGGCGAGTTCATCCTCGGCTGGTTCGAGACGGCCGCCCCGTGGAAGCACGTCAACACCGACTTCTACGAGCAGCACGAGTTCAGTTGCTGGGACAGCACGGAGCCCGTGGCGAAGCTGCTGCGCAGCGAAGCGCTGCTGGGGGCTCTACGCGGCAACCTGAGCGACATCTTCGGTCGGGAGCTGCTGCCGGAGGCGAGCGTCGTTGCCCACCGACTGCTGCCGGGGCAGCGCATCGGCATCCACAATGACCACCTTGAGCACGGTGAGACACACCGGTTCGTCATCCAGCTGAACCGCGGCCTCACCGACTCGGATGGCGGCCTGTTCATGCTCTTCAACAGCGAAGACCCCTCCGACCTCCACGCGATCCTGCGGCCCGAGAGCCTCAGCGGGTTCGCGTTCGAGATCTCCCCGCGCTCCTTCCACGCGATCTCCCAGATGCACGACAGTGTCAGGTACTCAGTCGTCTACTCCTTCTTCGCCGCTCCCTGAGGCGACTAGGGACGCGCTGCACGGCGGGCGGCCCCTGTGGTTCCCAGGACTGGCCGCGAACCTGCTCGCGGACTTCGAGCGAGCCCATGGCGCGAACGAATGGAGCCGAGGGTCGTACAGCACGAGCCGCTGGGTGACCGGGGAACCTCGCGCCCCGCGCGCCCGGGTCGCAGTCGTCCGCGCCGGGTCGCACCGGCTGATCCTCGAAGCGCTGCCGGCCGGGGTGATCTCGGCCGTCCCGGGGCTGCCGCCGCTGCGCGAGTCCCCTCCGCCCCACGTCGGCCAGCAGATGCAGCAGGCGGTCGAGGTGCTCGCGCCGTTGGCGAGCCTCCAGGAATCGCTCGGATGGCTGACCGGCAGCGTGCACGTACTCGCGGCCGAGCGCGGCTATGACGTCAGCCACAGCACGCCGGCACTGCCGCTCTCGATCTTCGTCTCGGTGCCGGACCCCGACGAGCGCCACGCCGCTCATCGCCTTGCCGAGGCGATCATCCACGAGGCGATGCACCTGCAGCTCACGCTGATCGAATCCCGGGTTCCGCTCGTGGCGAACACGGGCGCGAGCGCGTTCTCACCGTGGAAGCAGGACGAGCGGCCGGTGCAGGGCGTGCTGCACGGGCTGTACGTGTTCGCGGTGATCCACGAAGCGCTCGCGGCCCTGGCCCGCGAGAACGCCCAGGCAGCGAAGTACGCGAGCGTGCGATGCCCCCAGGTCGCGGCGGAGATCGCAGAGATGGGCGAGATACGTGAGGACCTCACGCCGGACGGAGCCGCACTCTGGGAGAGGCTCGTCTCCGGCGTACGCGGCCGGAGTCCGCAGACGGCGTCGCCGCTGGCATCCGGTCAGCCGTCAGACGGGGCGGCCTCCGGGAGATCGGCCTCGGGCTCTGCGGGTCTCTGGCCGTTCATCCTCTGAGCGGCCGCCAATGCGTCGACGGCAGATGCTCGACGCCGTGCCCGACCTGCGCCGGCGCTCAACGCCGCCAACGACGAGGAGCTTGTCGAGATTTTTTTGGGCTTTCAACCTGACGATCACCTACGACAAGGCCGGACAGCGCCTCCACCTAGCGGCCACGATCACTCCGGAACTGCTGCCCGAATCCCCCAACAACAACGACCGCCCCGAGGGACGGTCGCAGATTAACGACATAGCGGGGGCGGGGTCGAAACCAGTACCCGCGACCGCCGCAACCCCCGCCCATACTGGTCCAAGCATACCATCGGCCGTCGCGCATCGGATCGAAGAAGGCTGGGATTTGGCTGCCAGATGCCCGATCCCGCCTTCCAGCCTTCGCTCGTCGTAGCATCGCAGCCGGCGTAGCGTCGCAGCCGCCGCGTCGCTCCAACCCCCGAGATCAGGTCCTGGTGCCCTCGAACCGCCGTCTTGCCTCTAATCGTCGGGACCAAGAAGGCCACGAACGAGGTCACGGTTTCGCTGCGCCTGCTGCGACACCGCTAGCTGCTAGGCGAAGTCAACGAGCGTGACTGGCTCGGCAAGCTCCAGAGTCACCTCCACCGTGTCAATGTCACGCTCGCCAGGTAGCGAAAACGTTTGCTGGGAGTCGTTGTCGAGTCCCTCGCTCACTCTGAGACGGTTCGCTGCCGCGATCCTGAGCAGCCGCGTCACGGTGCGCGAGATGCTCACCACCTCGTCAAGGTCAACAGGCGGCCCGGACATCTGGTAGCGCAGCAACGCGCGCTCTTCGATGAGCTGCGCAAGATGGGCCGTGGTCGCCCCGCCAGCGTTGGGGACCATGATCCCCTGCTGGCCGGGTGGCCGTGCGAGCATCGCGGCCAGATTCTCGTTCGTGAAGGCGAGCAGGTGGCCGGTGACGTTCTCCTGGCGCTCCGTGATCGTCTCGGCGGGAAGCGGGCCGCCACCGAAGGGACGAAATGGCAGCTTCAGCCCGTGCTTGTACTGGACGTGGAAAAACTCATAGGTGAGATACCACTCGACCACCTTGCGCGTTAGCGCCACTAGCCGCTCAACGCCCTCCTCGACCTCTGCGATCACCGCCTGTGGGTCGTCGGCCTTGCTCATGCCCTCCTTCACCCGCTCAGGGTCGGGGATCAGAAAGAACTTGCGGATGTCGCTGTTGCTTGCGTCGGCAAGGCTGCGCCCGAGGTTCGTGACCTGCCCTGCCGAGTAGCTGGTCATCCGTTTGACGAACTCGGTCCGCTCGCACAGAAACTTCAGGAGCGCGAACAGGTCCTCGCAGTGCTGGGCAGTTTCGTTCACGGCCGTCGCGGTCAACCCCATTACCAGCGGGCCGTAGAGGTAGCTCTCGTCCTCCCACTCGTCGTTTCCCGTCTCGTTGTGGGCGAGCTGGCCCAGACGCGGCAGATTGGCGCGCATGTCGCGCAGGCCGAGGATCAGCACCCAGCGCCAGGCCGGGTCCCAGGCCGAGAAGAAAAGACGCACGGCCTCCTCGTTGATCGCGCGTCGAGTGTCCTGGTCAAGTGTCGGGCGCTTGGATGTCATGGACAAATCATCCCGCTACCCTCGGGCTACGAGCTGCCCGAGTACGGCACTCGCGTCCCTAGCCCCGGTGTCGCCCCTGGACGTCAATCAGCGTGAAAGTCGCCGGACGAACCGTCGACGTCGAGATAAGCGCATCACGCACAACCCGGAGAGTCGCGCGAACCTCGTGGCCCCAAAGGCCATCCGCGATGATCTTCTCCTCGACGGCTGGGAGATAGGTGCCGTGAACGACGCGCTTGCCTCGGAGGACAGGGTCGCGACGCGGCTCGGGATCCAGCCTCAATCCGAAGCCGCGAAGTTCTTTGTCGGCGAGCGATAGGGTGCCGAACGCGACCACGTCAAGTTCACGAGGTTCGGTCGATGCCGCCAGCTCCTCTACGACCCGTTTCGCCCGTGTTGGCGTCAACTCGGCCGGCTCTTGGTCCAGCGTCTCAACTTTGAGGGTGACGCCCTCTCGGACTATCGCATTCGCGAGCGTCTTGTAGGCGCCGGCGACTTCGCCTCCGAGCGACACTGCGACCTCCGGGGCGTCTTGAGACCGAGCGGTGATCAACGTCGACGCCAGCTCCGCGGCGACAACCATGTCGGTTAGGGCGTTGCCCAGCGCAAGCTTCATCTCCGCCTCCTGCGCCGGGGTCGGATTGTCCCCAGCGACATCGGCGATGCGCTGCGCCGCCTCCAGGCTCTCCGTCGCGCGTTTGATCTCGGACTTGAGAGGGCGGAACTCGACGGTCACAGAGTTGCCGAACACGAGGCCCTCAAGTTGGGGGCGGCCGCCGAGCGCGGAGAAAAGTCTCGATAGCCGGACGATCACTTGGCCGATCGACTCCGCATCGCCTGACTGTTTGCCTATGCGATCGCCCTCGATGACGAACCGGATCGGAGCGCCCGGGTCGCGGCCCTGGAAGAAGGACCAGTCGCCGAGGCTTTCCTTGATCTCTTTCTTGAGCGCGCGCTTCTGCGAGCGTTTCGCTTTCCAATCGGCGGTCAAGCCACTCCCGGTTGCGACTACTAGTTCGCCGTCGCCGTCAGCCGGGGGACCAGCGGGAACCGGAAGAGTGCTCCCCGAGCCGTCGGCTGGGTCTTCGCCTGAGTCCGGTGTCATCAGAGATCAGAGTGTGGCGTGAAGGCCGACAAGCAACTCGATTGTGGCGAGCGCGATCGCCGCCATTGCGAGCACCTGCGTCCCTACTACGAGACGGAACCTTACTCGGTTCGCCAGTCGGTGCGATTCCACTATGAGGGCCAGGAGCTTCGTGAACTCGCCGGTTGCCTCGGACTCGCTTCCGGATCTCTTGATCGTGTCGATGACGATCTCCGGCGTCAGATTTCCGCTTTTCCTCGGTAGTTCCGCGGCCACGAGAAGCAGGCCGCAGAGCGCGAGGACGAGCGCCGCCCAAGCCGTCCACGTCAAGAGGACGCCGGTCCGGTGGCCCTTCGCGGCCGCTTCCGTCACGAACGATCCGTACGCCACCGTCTGGACCACAGCGAAGAACCCCGCCGCGAGCGCGAACGACTGACGAGCGCGCGTGCGTGCCGTTTCGGCGCGAGTGATCTCTTGGCTTGCGAGGTCGCGGAGAAGTTCGATCCCGAGCGCTGCGGCCGGGTCGCCGCCGCTGCCGCCTCCCGAAGGCTCAGGGGCAGCGGCTGGGTCATCACCGGGAGCGACCGACCGGAGCGATCCCCGTCCGGGCTGAGTCGGATCCGGAGGGACCGAGGCGGCGCGAGTCATCTGACAAGCATACGCTCGCCATGCGGCGGTTTCCCGTGATGCGGATCCAGCCCGCTGCGTGGAGGCGCACACCGGCTTGACCCCGCCGCGAAGATCGGGGGCGGTGACGGCGACCGAGGGATCACCCCTACGTAGGGCATAGTCCAGCGGCGAAGATCGTGACAAGGGGCCGCACCGAGGTTGGCGCCGGACTACCGCGAGATATTTTCGCGGTGACTGTCTCAAAAGAGGCCCCTATACGGTCCTTAGTACGTGACCACATCTAAGTCGCCGCTACAGACCAAGGAACCTAGAGCGAACGTGAGCGACACGGCGAGCGTGGCCGATCGGTTGGTAGAGATGCTCGCGGCAGGCGAGCTCGAGCGCATCTCTCAGGATCTCGCGCGGAAGATCCGTGGGGCTGCAGGCCATGCCGATGACGCGGTCTGTTATGCGGTGACGAAGATCCTTGAGCTTGCGAACCCGCCTGCGCCCGGCAAGGTGGGGTCTTATCTCTATCGAACTGCGCTCAACGAGATGGCCGACGAGGCCCGGCGGGGAAGCCGATTCGCCGAGCCTCCCGCGTCACTCTACGAGGAGGCTGACGACGGTATCGAGTCCCAAGTCCTTGGCGAGCTTGAGTTCCAGCGCATTCGCAAGCACGTCACGACTTGGGACAACGCGAACATTCGCGCCGTGACCCTAGCCATACTCGACACGGTTTACCACGGGGAGTCGCTGGACACCGACGAGTTGACGCAGACCGCGGGCGAGATCCTCGGCCGGGAGCTTTCCCCGGACTCTGTTCGCAGCTGGAAGTCCCGCGGCCTCGCGCGCCTCGAACGCGAGTTCCTCACCGATAACGCCACCAAAACTACAAATCAGGAGTAGCGATGTCCGACACCATCGACCGAACGATCGACCTGCGTGCCGCCGTCCAAGAGGTTCTCGACCGTGCGGCTGTACTCGTCAGAGACCACGACGAGGATCTAGCATTGGCACTGGAGACGGCGGACATCAAGCCGATGCCACGTCGGCGCGCTGAGTTGTTCTACGAGCGCATACTCACCGTCATACGTAACTATGAGGCCGGATCACTCGATGCAGACGCTCAGGAGCACTTGCTGAGGCGAGTGCGCCAAGAGGTAGCTGAGATCTTGCCGTCACGCTCGATCGAGCTCATGGAGCGTTATGGTCTTGAGCCCCAAGACGTTCGGCCGATCGCAAGCTTCAACGGTGTTCCGGTGAACATGCGTGACGGCTTTGTCAGCATCGAGAGGCTTCGGCTATGGGACGAAAATCCGCGCAGCGGATTGCATACCGAGGAATTCTCCGAACTGAACAACGGTCGTTTGCCTGACGCGGACGAGCTATACAAGCTTGTGGTCGGTCAGATCAAGCTCCCGGGCTCAAGGAAGAATCAAGACCCCTTTGAGCTCCGGCCACTCGCGCGAAGCATTGCACGCAAGGGAGTAGAGCGTCCGATTATCGTCACCGATGAAGGCACCATACTCGACGGCAACCGCCGTTGGGCTGCATCGAAGCTCGTGCTCGATGACCATGAGTTCGATACGGAGGACAAGGAACGCGCGCGCTGGGTGAGAGTGTGGAAGCTCGATCCTGATGCAACACCTGATCAGATTGAAGCGGTTGTTGTAGCGCTCAACTTCGAGCCCGACCTAAAGGAGCCGTGGCCGGAGTACGTCAAGGCTCGACGCGTCAGCGATCTCTACGACGACCTCTGTGAGCGCAAGGGCGAGAGACTCTCTACCCAGGGACGGCGGGAAATTCGCCGTGAGGTCGCCAAGCAGTTCGCCATCACCATGCAAGAAGTTACGCGCTATGTGAACATGGTTCGCTGGGCAGACGACTTCCAGGATTATCACGTGGGGCTGGGAAGAGGTCATGGCAAGGTGCGTCATCGGACCAATGAAATCTTCCAGTGGTTCTACGAGATCGATGCTGGTCGTGGGCACGAGAAGCTCCGGACGTATATCGAGGCCGACGAAAACGTCAGAGCAGTTACATACGATCTGATGTTCGACGTGCTGGACAGCGGCGCACAGGTTCGTGCCCTACACAAGGTCGTTCCGGACCCCGACGCATGGCAGCGTGTACTCAACGCACACAAGGTACGGCACTCGGACGAGGGTGATGAGGAGGATCGTTGCGCCGACGCATTGGGCATGGTCAAGGACGCGATCGATGACGTCAACGCACGTCGCAGGAGAACTGTTCGCGCGAAGGCCGGCTTCGATGAGTTCCTGCAGACTGCGGTCGAGCGATTCGGGCAAGCATCACCTGACGACTGGTCTAAGGTCGACCCCGCATTGCTTCGGGAGGTGTTGCGCGTATGCCGTGGCTCCATCGGAAGCATCGAGGGGGCGCTCGGGATCGTCGCAACTCCTGGGAGCGGCGAGTGAGGCCACGAGCCCTAGTCCGCATCGCTGACGGCGCCTCCATCGACGTGATCCCCGAGCGACATGAACGTGACGCGGTGGTCAGCCTGTTGGCTCGGCTTAGTCCTCCGCTTCGCGCCCGACGGGTCGGTGACAAACTACGCCTACCGTTGGCCGACGCTGATCGCCTGCTCGATGCGAGCGACATCACGTTCGACTGGGAGCGGACGGCCGCTCGCGTAGCTGAAAACCGGCGCTCGGTACGCACCAGCGCCCAAGAGATCGTTGCGCGTGCCCACGAGATACTCGGGGAGGACGCCGAAGCAGCTCGCACCGCACTGTCGGACTGGTCGTTCCGAGTGCCGCTGGACGACCACCAGATAGTCAACGTCGCCGCGATGACGTTGCCCGGCGGCTGGGGTGCCTGCGTGTTCGATGAGCAAGGGACGGGCAAGACGGTCACGACCATCGGTGCATTCGACGTGCTCGCGGAAGGCGGCGGTGCGGACACACTGCTTCTCGCCGCGCCGAAGTCGATGGTCGCCGAGTGGCAGCACGAGTTCGAGCGCTTCACCGGCGACCTCTATGCCGTTGCACTCGTCGCCGGTACACCGCGTGAGCGCACTGCGGCATTGCACTCGGGGGCAGACGTGCTGGTCGTGGGATATGAGACAGCAGTTCGCTACGAGGACGACCTCGTGCTGCTCGCCCAGAGACGCAAAGTCGTACTGGCCGTCGATGAGTCCTACAACGTCAAGAATCCCGACGCGCAGCGTACCGCCACGCTTCGCCGCATCCGCGAGTGGTGTGAGCGTTGCTACGTTCTGTGTGGAACACCCGCACCGAATCATCCGGACGATCTCGTCGCCCAGTTCGACCTCGTCGACTACGGCTACACGTTCGCGGACTACCGACCTTCGGGCGACCTCGAAGCCGACCGAGCGACGATCACGGCCGCGACCGAGCAGCGCGGAATCTTCACCCGTAACCTAAAGCGTCAGGTCTTGCCAGACCTGCCCGAACGCAACTTCGACGAAGTAATGGTTGAGCTTGCGCCGATACAGGCCCGTGTCTACCAGGGCGCACTCGATGACCTGATTATCGACCTAGAGTCCACCGACGAGTCCACCTACCGTCGCCAGATCCTCTCCTTCCTTGAGCGTCGAGCCGCCTTGCTGCGGATCTGCTCAAACCCGAGTTCGCTCGTACCGAACTATCAAGAGACGCCGGCCAAGCTCCTAGCGCTCGATGACCTTCTCGGGTCGATACTGGCGCGCGGCGAGAAGGTCGTGGTCTGGTCCTTCTATCGCGCCAGCCTCGACGCGATCGCCGCGCGCTATGCCGACCGTGGGCTGGTTCGGGTCGACGGCTCAGTCGGAGAGATAGCCGCGCGCCGAGACGCAGTCAGAGCCTTCCAGGACGACGAGGACACACGGATCTTCCTAGGCAACCCCGCCGCGGCTGGCGCCGGGATCACCCTGCACGCTGCCCGCATCGCGATCTACGAGTCGATCTCGAACCAAGCGGCGCACTGGATGCAAAGCCTTGACCGCATCCACCGTCGCGGCCAACAGCGCGATTGCGAATACCTTCTGTTGATCTGCCGCGACACCATTGAGGAGCACGAGTTCCGACGCCTGCGCGAGAAGACCCAAGCGCAGTCCGATCTACTCGGCGATCCTCCCGACTCGACGCCCAGCCGGCGGCTCCTACTCGATGAGTTGATGCGTGCCCGAGAGGCGATCCAGGTGCGATGACTCAGACAGCCGGAGCTATCTCATGCAGATAGCCCACCCGACTGGCCGGTATGCGACTCTAGCTGCTCAGCGATCCATCGACCATTCGGCCCGCAGCGACGTCGTCAGCCGCTCTCGCCATACTGTCGCGCTATATGCGCGCGTCAGCCCCTGCCCAAGATCGACTCCGTGCGATCGACCTATTCTGCGGCGCGGGTGGCCTCTCCCAGGGATTCCGGGACGCGAACTACGACGTTTCGTATGCGCTCGACAAGGACGAGGATTCGATCGAGACTTACGGGCGCAACCATCCAGGAACTGTCGCTGAGTGTCTCTCCATCACCGACCGAACCCCCAAGCAGATAGCAGAGGCGGCGGGCGGCCCGGTAGACGTAATCATCGGTGGACCGAGTTGTCAAACATTTAGCACCGCCGGACGTAAGAACGGCTGGGTACGCAAGGGAGATCCGCGCAACGATCTGTGGAAGCAGATGCTGTCCCTCGTAGAGTACCTCAAGCCAAAGGCTTTCCTACTGGAGAACGTTCCAGGAATGGTCTACTGGAAGAGGGGAGAGTTTGGAGCACAGATACTCGACGAGTTCCGTGAGCTTGGCTATTCCGTGTCCAAGGACATTCTTCTAGCTGCCGATTACGGTGTACCACAGAGGCGACGACGGCTGTTCATGGTGGGGATAGCCGGTGACAAACCTTTTGAGTTTCCGGCGAAGACCCACCTCGGAGGATGGCGGCGCGACTATCTCGAACAGTGGGAGGTAAAACGCAAAGAGCAAGGGCTGCTACGCCATATACGGGCATGGGAAGCGATCGGCGACCTGCCCGAGGCAATCGCGGATGGCAACGTCAGCGCTGTCCCAGACCCCGGACGGCTTACGCCATTCTCAAGACGTATGCGCGCTCGCCGAAGAACCGGGGTCATCACACGGCATACCCCCTTCCCAATCCCAATCGACCACCTTGAGCTGATCAAGCATGTGCCGCAAGGTGGAACGTGGAGGGATATCCCGCGCCATCTTCTACCCGACCGTTATCGCGGGATGCGTCGCACCGACAGCACGAACCTGCTTGGCCGTCTTGCTCCAGATCTCCCCGCGTACACGATTACTACACAGTTCAACAACGTCACCACTGGATGCTTCACCCATCCTTACCATGATCGTGCGCTCACCCCACGCGAGGCTGCACGCATACAGACGTTCCCCGATAACTACGAGTTTGTCGGCAATCTGACATCGATCTGTCGCCAGGTCGGGAACGCCGTCCCTCCTCTGCTCGCGCATGTTCTCGCTGCGGGTATCGCCAAGGCTGTGCTCGGCGACGAGGTCGGAGAACGCCTTCACCCGTCACCAAAACCGATCAAGCCGGCATCTCTGCTCCCGGCTCCTCCGGCGACCGATAAGAGCACACAAAACCGGATGCGTCGACAAGGCCGTCGCGATACCAAGCCCGAGGTCTTGCTAAGGAAAGCGCTCAGCAAGCACGGAGGGCTCCCACGGTACCGCGTCGATTACACGGTGGCCCAAAGCGTTCGTTCAAAGGCCGACATTGCCTTCCCGCGCATCAAGCTCGCGGTCTTCGTCCAGGGATGCTTCTGGCATGGCTGCCCGGTGCACCACCGACCCACGAAGTCCAACACCAAGTGGTGGGCCGACAAGATTGCGGCTAACCAAAGGCGTGACGCAGAGACCGCCTCCGCACTCGAAGCTGCCGGGTGGGCCGTTGAGCGAGTCTGGGAGCACGAGGCTCCGGACGATGCGGCCAGGCGACTGGCCGCTCTGGTTGAGGCCCTGTCGGCTAATCACGTTGCTGCTGCCTAGCCAAGCCACGCCAAGGCGCTGGGAACACGGAACAACCTGGTTTGCGCCGAGCTTGTGCACATCCGAGCTTGGGCCGAAGGTGCCCGGACCTCGATGCCTTGCTCAGCCGGTATCTATACCGGCTGAGGCCTTGACGTACCAGAGCTGTACGGCCTATAAGTAGCCGCGATCGGCTATCTGCCGGGCCACCCAACAACTATCAGTGGCCGGACGAGTGTTGGTAGCACCCGCCCGGCCGTGTAGCACCGAAGCTCGAACCTTCGATGCCACTGGACCACCGTAGCTGCTGACGGAGACGGTCCTGAGACTCGCTGCGCTCGTGCTTTCCGGTGCCGAAAGGAGCCTCAAATGAGCACGACGGATACGGATGTCGGGGCATCAGACGCGCGAAGCGACCTCCGAGAGCCCGAGAAACGTACCTACCGACTTCACGATCTGTACAGGGCGGACATTCGACCGTTCGAGCCAGTCTCGGACGCACAGATACTCGCAGCGATTCATCGTGCCGAAGTCCACGACCAGCAAGACGACGCCTCCCGAGCAGACATCGCCGCGCACCTTGGCTTCGTGCACAACTCGTGGACAACACGGCGACTTAGGTCGCAGCTTGAGGCACTCAGATCTGCCGGCCGCATCCGCGATGTGCGCCGCTGTGGCCTCGACTTGCTTGCGTTGACCGCCGCTGGTCGCCGAGCACTTGGGAAGGCGCGAAGCACAGAAGAGATCATCCTTCCCGACTCTCCCCAACACCGGATATGGCGTCACTCGCGCACCATCGCGGGAGAGCGGATCGAGGAGTTCCGCCAAGCGCTCCAAACGTCGCTGACCGAAGCTAGCGAGCTGCTCGACTCGGAGCAGACGCCCTCGACCACTTGGCTTGATTTCGCCAAGCGGCTGAGCGCTGAGTGCAAGCGACTCGGGTCCGCCACCTATTGTTTGCTTGAGTGGCCCGAGCCGGGAGATGCGCGTGCCGATGTCGACGAGATCCGAGGCCGGCGCAATGTAACTGGGTGGGATAACGAGTTCGGCTACTAGCGGCATTGGCTGTCGATCGCTTGGAACTCCCGTCTAGCTCGGAGAGCTACACGCACGTCCGCGCTGACCCCTACGCTCGCGCCATGCCTGAGTGGGCCTCGATCCTCGTGCCAGTGCTGGTGGCGGCTTTTAGCGGTGCAGGTGGGGTGCTGGTCGCATCCCGAAGTAGGCGACGCGAACGCTTCCGGGACAGGCTGATCGACGCAGCAGACGATTTTGCTGCCGCCGGCGCCGAGGCTCTCATAAAGATGCGGGACGCGATTCGCGAAGTTGCTATGGCGAACGATGCAGAGCGCATGAAGAACGCGACGGAGGCGGCGTGGCAGCACCATGACATCTCGTTGCACAGGAGCGCTCGCATCGACCTCTTGTTTGGCCCTACATCGGGGGCAGCCCAATCAGCAAATGACACCCTCAAGAACCTGGCAGAGGCTGCATCTGCGCTTCTGCCTCCAGCACTGGACGCCGAGGCGGCCGACCGGGCGCACGTTCGCTCGGCCGACGCCCTGCGGGAGTTCCATCTTGCTGTTCTCGACGCAATTCGATATGCAGACCCACCGACTGCGAGCTTGTATGAGAGAGCACGGCGACAGCTCCACGGAGGCTGATCAGGAAGGCATAGCGTATTGAGTCGCTTAGCTCTTCATTACGGGGCTTGTCGGCGTCGCGGGCGCCGGTCGACGGTTTCTCTAACCCCACTGGAGCGACGCGGCTCCGCCCAGTCAACGAGTACCCGCGCGACAAGTGCATCTGAGGTTTGTGCCCACTCGCACATCTCCAGACGGTATTTCAGTTTCTTACCAAGCCGGTGCCATGACCTGAGATCACACACCAAAAGTTCGGTTTCTTCCACGGGTCTTGGCATCTCATCCGAGAGTTCGCGCGCTTGATGCTTGTCTGCGTAGTAGGGATTCTTGACCACCAGCCCGCAAACCATTGATTGGCGATCCGGTGGCCACTCTGTCCGCTCGCTCACAATAAACGCGACTGGTTTGACCTCGGTCTGATCCTGACGTAGCCAAACTCGCTTTAGCATCTTGTCGGTTCGGGGACGGAAGCGGGTGCGGGTCTGAACGTCGAATGTGCGGCATAGCTCGCGAATCGGATCGAGGTCTAGCGGAATGCCGCCGAGTTGCAACGACATGTCGGAGCGCCAAACCAGACGCGGATCGTAAGCGTCGACATCGATCATCAGGGTGTAGAACCCGTCGTCGCAGACATCTTGATAGACAACTTGCTCCGTATGGTGGATTGAGCCCGCGTCCCGATAACGCTCTTTCCAGCACAGCAGCGCCTCGATGAGGCTCGCCGGACCAATACCGTGCCAGTTGCTCTCCGACTGCGCGATGCTCCACTGTCCGGCACCGGTCGCCCAGCCCAACGACGACAACTCGCCTAGCGCGAGCGCAACGTCGGCGACTGTGTGGATGGATAGCGACAAGTCAAAGGTGACGCCTGCGCCAGATGCAGACACCCAGTCGGGATCGTTGAGCTCACGACTAAAGGTAAGGCCCGAAAAGCTACCCCGCGCGAGTATCCAGGGCACGCGAGAGCCATCGCGCATGAGTAGGTAGGCGTCGCTGTCTACGGGATCGCCTGACGCAGTGCGGCGCTGGCGCGAGGGCAGCCGATTCCCCACGAGAACGTCGCCGTCTAGGAGCAGTGCGTCGAGCTTGTTGCGCATGATGCGGCGTAGGTCGGCGTCGCGCTTACAGGCTTCCTCGATGTCTTTTCCGTCGATCAATAGCATCGGCCTATCTCTGCGTGCCCCGACTGCCGCGATGGCCGTAGGGCTGAACCCGCTGATGCTTATGAGTGCACCGACCACGCTGCTGTGCGTGTTCTCAAGACGTGCCTTGAGCGAGTCGATCTCGGCTATCGATGACGATCGGGTTGTCCACTTCGTCTCGACCAGGAATACGTGGCCGCCTCCTTCGGCGACAACGTCGGTTTGTCTCGGCTTGGCCATGCCGGCATTCGGCTTGACGCGGAAATGAGCCCGCCGGAACAGCCGGGCGACGAGCTTCTCCAACCCGTAGCCGCGTCTCTTGTGGTCAGGCTCCTCCTGTAGCCGGCGGAACTCGTCCAGTAGCGGATCATCACCTAGCACGGACATAGGCTATGGGAGCGTGGCGACCACGTCGCTACGGCAAGGCAACATCGGCCGATGTTCGCATTGCGCTTCTACAGCAGGAGTCCAATTTGCCGAAAGATCCTGAGAACAGGGGACGTGATCGCGTATGCGCTGGAATACCCGCTCTAGCACGGGGCCGTCGTCGGCGACCGCTTCGCTGCCCCTGGATGAAATTGGTTGTCGCGCTGAGCCGCCAGCCCGCATTAACGGGGTGATGGCTTCTCCTGCTCAATCCGCCGCGATACCCGGGCCCGCCGGTCTGCCGCTGGTGCGGCGCGGTCACGCGCGCTGGCTCGTGCGAGCTCCGGGCCATCGCGGGGCGCTATCCCCGGAGGAGGCCGCGCACGCCTTGAAGGCCAAGCGCGCCGAGCTTCGCAAGCGCCTCGACTGGCGACGGGACGTCGCCGGCTTGCCGGAGCATGTGCGCGACGAGCTTGTGGACGAGGCGATCGGCCTGGTGGTTATGTCGAGCAAGCCGATCCGCGATGAGCAGCACCTACAGGGCGCGTTCTGGTCTTCGATCGGCTACCTGCTCATGGCGCACCGCTCGGGCCGCCGAGACTTGCACGTCGGCTCACAGCGGCGCGTGGAGTTCGAGCCCGTCGCCGAAGTGCTCCCCGGCGATGACGACGGGCCGTTCGATCTCGTGGCCGCGCAGGAGCGGATCGCCACGGCCGCCGATCTCATGGCGCAGCTCGACCCGTTCGAGCAGCGGGTGATGGCGGTAATGGCCGCTCACGGCCTCGGCGTCAAGCGCACTGCGAAGGCGATGGGCGAGCCGATCAAGACCGTGCTCGCGGCGTCGCGCAGCGCGCAGCGAAAGCTCGATCAAGTCGCGGCGATCACCGCCGCTGGGCGTATGTGCGACTACCGCCAGCAGGCGATCCACGCGCACGCGCAGGGAACCGCCCACGGCGAGCAGGAGACGGCCGCGAGGGCACACCTCGCCGCTTGCGCCAGCTGCCGCTCGTCTTACTCGACGCTGCTGCGGGAGATGCGTGCCCGCGAGTTCCAGCGCGCGGCGAGCGCGGCTTTCCTGCCACCTCCGGTGCTCGCCGTCGAGCTGCATGGCCGTTGGATCGAGCGGCTTATCTCGTTGCTCTCCACTGGCCGAGCGCCTAGCGGGACTGCGACGGCGGAGCGGACCGCCGGGCTGCTCGGTGGCGGCGGGTTGGTCAAGGCTGCTGCCGTCACTAGCGCGATCGTGGTCGCAGGTGCCGGCGTAGGCGCCAAAGTCGTGCACTCGCTCGAATCACCAGCACAAGTCCACCACCATCACAAAGTCACCGCCCACCCGGCGAGTGCGCCCACCGCGAGCATCGCGCCAACGACCACCGTTGCCGGCGGGCTGACCACCACGCAGACGCACGTCGCCTCACACCCGGCTCAGGTCAAACACCCGAGCCGTCCGGCGCCTCCGCCCAGCCATGCCGACAAGTACCTAGCGCTCGGCGGAAGCGCGGGGGAAAGCACCCAGCCGCGAGCCACGACGGCGTCTGCGGGGACAACCTCGCCCGAACCTGCTCGGGAATCCGCGCCGCCGGCACCAACAGGCGGTGGAACGAACCTCAACTACCTCGGCCATTGAGCACGAGCAATACCCATTGGAAAGGAATCCAAGACCGATGACCACCCGACCCTCTCTCCAGTTCTCTACATCCAACCGTGGCCGCCTGCCTGTCGCGTCGTTCTTGGCGGGCGCGCTGCTCGTGCTGGGCTGGGCGCTGTTCTCTTCGATCTCGACGGCGAGCGCGGGCGAGTGGGTCCAGCGCTCGTGCTCCTATGGCACCGAATACATTGTCCCCGAAGGCTGGGAAGGCCAGGAGGTCAACGGCTACGTCAATCCCGCCAATGGGGGCCATCCGCTTGACACCTGTCTGGGGTTCAACATGGGCGGGGGACTCTGGGCGGGTGCTGCCGGAGCGAATGGCGACCAGCCCGGTGCGGGCGAGATTTGGCTATACAAGCCGCCTCGGGAATCGACAATCGCGGGCGGCATGTTGACCGTCCGGATGAAAGCCCACAATGGCGACGCGCAGATTGACGCCGAGGTAAAAAGCGGTCCCACGACTCTCGCTAACTGTGAAAGCCCGAACTGCACCGAACGCAACGAGTTCGTACCTATCACGGTCAGTAACGCGACGATGCTCTCCGAGTGGGCCTGGTGCTTCGCAGGGCACGAACCAGACCTTTGTCCATCCGAACCAGAGTTTGCCGCCGAAGTGGGTATTACCAGCGCCCAAATCGTTCTGAGCACTAACGCCGTCCCTAGCGGCTCCGGGTTCTCCGGCACGCTGCTAAACGAAACGGTGACTGGCAAGGGAACGCTGAGCTTTACCGCCAAGGACCCCGGTCCCGGTGTCTACCGGGCCAAGGTGCTGATCGACGGGCACGAAGTATGGGCAGGGACTCCGAGCCTGAACGAAGGCAAGTGCGTCGTGACTGGCACCTACGAAAGCGTCCGTGCGTTCACCTACGCGCAACCATGCCCCGCCGAAGCGGCCGTCCACGCGGAAGTCGAAACCGCCGCCGTCGCGGATGGGGCGCATCATCTGACTGTCGAAGTAGAAGACGCCGCCGAAAACGTGGCGACCGTCTACTCGGGCACGCTAACAACCGCGAACCATCCGGTAGCCCCGATCGTCCTGCCGCCAGCACCGCCCAATAGGGGTGCTCTGAACGGCACGCCGGCATCAGAAAGCGCGGTCGTCGCCGTGTCCGGCAAGCAGCCCAAGACGTTCACCCGTACCTTGGTGGCGTCTGCGGTCACGCTTGCTGGGCGGCTTACAGACTCAGCCGGTACGCCGATCGCGGGAGCACAGGTCCAGCTCTTGCAGCAAGTCCTCGGCACGGCAAGTCCGAGCCGGATCGCCACCGCCACGACCAACGCAGGCGGGGCGTGGACGTTCAAGGTGCCGAAGGGACCATCGCGGCTGCTTGAGGTCGCTTACTTCTCGCACCTGCTAGACACAACCCCGGCCGCGACACTCGACTTTCACGAGAGCGTGCAGGGCACGGTGTCGATGCACGCACCCCATCGAGCGCGGCTAGGCCACGCACTGATATTCGCCGGGCAGCTCGCCGGGGGATACGTGCCCGCCGGGGGCGAGTCAGTGCAGGTGGAGATTTTCTACGGAAGCCGGTGGCGCACGATCGAAGTGCTACCGACAAACCGCAAGGGTCGCTGGGTCTACAAGTATGTGTTCTCACTCGGCGTGGGCGCGTCATATCTCTTTAGAGCTGTGACCGTCCCGAACGGTGCATACCCGTTCATGTCGGCCGCGAGCAAGCCGGTGCGGATCAAGGTCGTCGGCTGAGATCGCCGCCAGGCAAAAGGCGTAAGGTGGAGCTATGGGCTGGTGGCTCAAGCTCGTGCACTGGACGGACTCGCGGGAAGACGCTTCATACTGGCACGAGGCGCCGTGGGTAAGCGATGCGCCCGGCAACAGCTCATCGCTGTGGAGCAAGAGGCCACGCCCTGCGCTCAATGAGGTGATGCCGGCATACGGTCCCCGGTACGCGACGGGGGACAAGCTGGTGGTATGCATAGCCAACGCTCGGGGTTGCCCTCGTGAGCTTGTCCGCAAGTGCCCTGCGATTCTTGAAGTCACCGAGGAGCCTCGCTGGGATCCGTCCCTGGTAGACCGCGAAGGCGCACGTCCGCACGAGGGCGACCGATGGGGCGTCGTGACAGCCGTGCTCTGCCTCAACGCCGTTGATCCCAACATCGCGCCGATGGTGGAAGACATTGGGGTGATGCGCAGCTCGCTCAATCAGAAGGGCTACCGCCACCTCACCGACGAGCAGGGCGAACGCGCCCGATCCTCGCTAGAAGCACGGGAAGCGCCAACCAAGAAACTTCGCCATCCAGCTAAGCCCCCTACGCAGCCCCTCGTCGTTCGGATACCGATCGAGCAGGGGAAGGTCGAAGCCTACGACACGAAAACAAAGAAAGAGGTCGTTAGGGCGTGGCGCGAAGAGAGCAAACTCGTGGAGGACTTCGCCGCACATCTGACTGGGCAAGGCGACTCGGTCTGCCGCCACAAGATCACCGTCCCGGGAGCAGGCGGCCCGCTGTATAGCGACCTGTATAACGAGACGCGTGCCCAGCTCATCGAGGCGAAGGCGGGAACCTTGCGCAGCGACGTGCGCATGGCCATCGGGCAGCTCGCCGATTACGCCCGAATGATCCAGCCGCCGCCACGGTGCGCCGTTTTGCTCGAAGCGCGTCCGTCGCAAGACCTCATCGACCTTCTGCACAGCCAAGACCTCGCTGTCATTTGGCGCGACGGCCCAGGGTTCTGCGACAACGCCGGCGGGGCGTTCACCTAAGGTCCAGATTTACTGTCTCTTTGAGTGTCCTGCTTGCATTAACGAGCGTGGACGTATTTAGTGACAGCGAGCTTTTCGACGAGAGTGCTCCGCATGTCCGTCCTGAGGCGGACGGGACGGCGGACCTGCTCACAGTGTCGCCTGATAGGGCAGTGCCGCGGCTGGGCGAGGGCGTGCTGCGGCACGCCGTGTATGTGATCGCCGTGCTGGCGGTGCTGGGAGTAGCCGCGCTCGCGCTGCGTGCCGGCCATCCGTCACCCGAGCATAATCCGTCCCACAGGGCGGCGCGTAAGCGCCAGCCGCGTGCGCGGCCTACGAAAGCAGGTACACGAGTCCGGGCTCGCGTCCACCACCACGCACCAGGAGCGCAGGCACCGGCGCCCGTAGGCCCGTCTCGGGTGATCGTTACGGCGCCTAGTAGCGGGGCTGAACGTCCCACTCGTGATGAGAACGTCGGTAGTGGGCGTCCCATTTCGCCGTCGCCGGTCGGTAAAACGGAACAGTTCGCATATCTCGGTGAATAGGGGATGGCGGGGATGGGTCAATCGTGGTCTGAGTCGGTGGTCGAGCTTGTGACTAGTCGCATGTCGCTTCTGGCCGACCCGACACGTGTGCATCTCCTGCTGCTGCTTCGCCAGCAGGAGGGGACCGTGCAGCACCTGTCGGACAACGTCGCGACCACGCCGCAGAACATCTCGCGTCATCTCGGCATCTTGCACAGGGCCGGCATCGTCGCACGCCGACGTGAGGGCACGTTCGTCTACTACTCGCTGGCGGACTACGCCACGTGCTGTTTGCTCGATCAGGTGTTGGAGTGCATCAGCGGCCAGATTGAGGAGCTGGCAGACGTTGTAAAGCTCGCCGCATAGCCTTCTACAGCAGTCTTTTTTGCCCGGCGCTCATCGGGTTGTGATGAGCGCCGGGCTTTTTTGTGGGGCATATGAAAGTACTTGCTTTCATATTTGATGTAAGCAATTGCTTACACATGATGCGCACTTGTGGTGTTTTGCGAGGGCGCGATCTACCGTCGCCCTATGACTGTTATTCGTAGGACGACAACTGAGGGTCAGACGCCGCAAAGTGTTAATCGCCTGGCTCGTTTCGTGGGTCGTTTGCTGTTGTGGGGGTGTGTGCTGTTGCTGCTTGTGCGCGGCATCGCCTCTTACTTCGGCGGTGGCGACCCGCGTGTGGTGACAACAACGCGCGGGGTTGGTGTGACTGTCACACAGCCCGCTAGCACCGTGCCGTCTAACACGGAAGGGAAGTGATCGGCATGTCACGGAAGCGGCCCGTAGGGATCGTGTGGCTGGTGGTGTGGGTGCTGGTGTTGTTCCCGGCGGATGCGTTCGCGTCGGGTAACAACGTCGGCCAGAACGTCGCCAACCTGTTGAAGGGGTACGCGAGCGACCTGTACGGCGGGATCGTCGCCGTCATCAGCTTGGTGTTTCTCCTGAACCGCCGTTACACCGAGCTTGCGGTGTTCTTGTTCGCCGCGATCGTGGTCGCGTGGATGGTATTCGCACCGTCTGAGATCGCGAAGGCGGCCGAAGGCATCGGCAAACAGATATTCGGCTGAGGGCTTGCGGCGATGAGTGACACCTCACACCCGATCCGCTCCTACCAGCGGATCTTCCGGCCCGACCGGCGTATCTACCAGATCGACGGGCGACGGCTGCCCGTCCCCGGCGGTGTGCCGCTTGAGTCGCTTGGCTGGGCGTTCGGCGCGCTCGTGCTGATCCTCGTCCTGGCTCAGCGCTCGATCTTGTTCGCAGTGGTGCTCGGCGCGATCGGCGCTCTGCTCGGCGCAAGCTCACACGGCGTCAAGGGCGCGGCCCTCGCGGGCGCAGCCGGGTTCCTCGGTGTACTGCTAGCCGGGGTGGTGTTGGGATGGCTCGCTTGGCCGCTGCGGCTGATCGTCGCACCGGGAGCGGTCGCCGTGCTCGCGGGACAGGCGTCCCCAGACGGCCGGCCCGCTCACCGCTATCTGACCTCGTGGGTATCGGTGCGTTTGCGTCCCGCGCGCCGTTCGCTTGAGCGGCCGATCCCGGTCGAGGGTGTGGTGCACGTTTGGGCGCCGCAGGTGTGGGTCGCCCCAGACGAGCGCTCCCCCGTGCTTCACCACGGCCGCGTGCAAGGCCCGGCACGGCTCGTGTTTGGGCGCCCGGTCGTTGCGATACCCGCTCGCGGCCGGCTCGTGGTGCGTCCTGCTGAGGGGCACCGGATGCGCCCGGGTGAGCGCCGCGCCGAAGTGATCGAGCTCGCCGACGGCCAGGTCGTGGAGGTACGGCCGTGAGCTTTCCGTTGCGATACGCGCACGGCAACGTGCTGGTTGGCCGTGGCGGTGAGGCCGCTGGCCTTTACCGGCTCGGGATGACTTCGTACCCGTATCTGCCTACGGGTGAGAAGTGGGCGCTACAGAGCCGCCTGCAACGGCTCGCGCACACAATCGCGGCCGACTTCAGCTTGTGGCGCGTAAATCGTGCCTACCCGGCTGACCGCTACGTCCAGCACGCCGCCGGCCTGCTCGACGGGCGCCACCAGGACGCGCAGGCGTGGCAGGCGTTCCTTGAGGGTCATAGGGAGCGGCTGCGTCAGCTCGGCTCACACATACCCGAGTGCTACCTCGCGGTGTCGCTCGCCGCCAGTACCCGTGTTGGAGTTGGCACTGGACTCGTGCGAGGCGTGGATCGCGTGCGCCGCCGTGTGGAGGAGCTGGCCGGCATCGGCGCCGAGTCCCCGATCTCAGCCGGGGAACTTTCAGAACTCGCTACTCGCGAGCAGCGCATCTTTGAGCGGCTGAACGGCGTCATCCACGCCCGCCGCGCCAGCATCCAGGAGCTTCAATGGTTGCTGCGCCGCTCGGCGTGTCGCGGCCTTGGGGAGCCGGAGCTTGACCGTCACTGGCAGCCGGACGCGCTCATAGTCCAGGCACAGGACGGTGTTGGGTTTCAGCCGCTCGGGCACGACCTCGCCAGGTGCGCGAACGCCGCGATCACCGAGCAGCAACAGACCCTCGTGGTCGATGGTGAGCAGGGGCGTTGCTTTCAGGCGTTGCTCGCGCTTGGCGCGCTTGCCGATGCGCCCGAGTTTCCCGGTTCCACAGCGGAGGTGTTGTTCGCTCCGTTGGAGGCGGTTGGTTTCCCGGTGGACGCGGTCGTGCACGCGCGGTGGCTTGGTAATAGGCAGGCGCTCGCGCAGGTGCGCAAGCGGATCGCGGATGTCGAGCACGCCTACCACGAGCAGGTACAGGGCGCGGTGCACGGCCCGAGCCTGCTCGCCGGGGAGGACCGCGTATTGGCGCGCGAGTACGAGGCGCAGCTACAAGCGGGCGGGCACCCGCCGATGCTGTACGCCTCGATCGGCCTCGCGGTCGGCGCCGGCACGGAGGAGGAGCTTGAGCGCAGGGTCGCTGCGCTGAAAGAGCAGTACGGCGACATCACTCTGCACCGGCCCGTGGGCCTTCAGCGGGAGATGTTCTTTGAGCATCTCCCGCGAGCGGACGGGTGGCTGTGATGCGCGACTACACCCAGCAGCTCACGGTCGAGCAGTTCGGTGGCATGGTCGCCACCGCCACAAGGACGGTCGGCTCCGGTCGCGGCCCATACCTCGGGTACACGCCGAAGGGCGCGCCGTTGCCGGTGCGGTTCGACCCGACACAAGCACCGAGAGAGTCCCGAGCCTCGGCGGTCCTGTTGATCGGCACCTTGGGGTCGGGCAAGACGGTTGCGGCGCAGACGATCGAGTACGCCGCCGAGCGCAGGGGGTCGCTGGTGGTGGACTTCGACCCGAAGCCCGACCACGGCCTGCACAAGCTCGATGAGCTTGACGGGCGGGTCGAGGTGCTTGAGCTGTCCGGTGATCCGGCGCAGCAAGGCAAGCTCGACCCGCTCGCGATCGGGCTCCCCGATCTGCGCGAGGAACTTGCCTGCTCTTACCTCTTGGAGCTGCTGCCCGGCAGCGCCGGACAGTGGGAGAACGCCGTATCGCTCGCGGTGAAGGACACCGTGCGCGAGGGATCGCGCAGCCTCTCCCGCGTCGTTGAGCTACTGCTCGCAAGCGACCGTGCCGGCGGACGGGACGCCGGCGAGGCATTGGAGGTGATCCGCGACTTCGGCCTCGCACGCCTGGGATTCGGCACGGGTGAGAGCACGGAGGCCCAGGCGGTCAAGCCGGTCACGACGATTCGTATGCCCGGCCTCTCGCTCCCCGAACCATCGGCCGCGAGAGACACATACACGCGCGCGGAGCGCGTCTCCGTAGCCACCTTGAGTCTGGTCGCGGCGTATGCGTTGCAGTTGATCTCGGGGGATCGCTCGCGGCACAAGGTCGTCGGCCTTGACGAGATCTGGTTCCTCTTGGCGTCCCCCCAGGGGCGGCAGGTAATCAACCGGCTCGTCCGTTTGGGCCGGGCGTTCAACGCGACGCTCCTGTTGGGAACTCACCGGATTGGTGATCTCGGGGACCTCTCGGACCTGATCGGTGTCGTGTTCGTGTTCGGCCAGGACTCCGACGACGCCGCACGCGCAGCGCTGCGGTTCATCGGCCTTGACCCGACACGCGACCTCATCGCGCTCGTGCGGGAACTGCGGGCGGGCCGGTGCCTTATGCGCGACCTGAACGGACGGGTCGGCGAAGTGCAGGTCGACCTCGTCTACCCGCATCTCCTCCAAGCGTTCCAGACAACCCCCGACCAGCCCAGGAGCGCCACATGAAAACCACCATCCACAAGGCGCTCCGCTCGGTGACACGTCGACGGGTCGTGCTCACCATTTTGGCGGCGCTGGCGCTCGCGCTGCTGTTCATCGCCCCGGCTTCCGCCGGGGATGTTTACAGCAACATCGGCCCGGCTCCGCAGGTGACGGGCGGCGGGATTTTCGGGCGCTACCCGATCGCCAACTATCAGCTCGACCAGTATTTCTCCGCGATCGACGTGGGGCTGACGAGCGGCGTGGACGTCTCTGGTGTCGCGCCGATGATCGCGTACTTTTTCGCGCAGGCACTCTGGGGGATCACCTCGTTGCTTGCTGACGGCGTGATCACCCTGTTCGGGTTCGCGTTCAACCTCGATCTGGTCAACGGGAACGGCAGCCCCGGCTCGGGCGCGCTCACCCCGATATCCAGCGCGATCCACAACCTGTACGCCAACACGTTCGGCGCGCCGTGGCTGGTCGTGGCGATCGTGCTCGCGGGGTGCTGGGCGATGTGGAAGGCGCTGGTGCAGCGCCGCTACACCGAGACAGCCGGCGCGCTCGCAGTCTCCCTTTTGTACTGCGTGCTGGCGATCGGGATCGTCGCGCAGCCCGAACGCACGATCGGCCCGGCGAGCAAGCTCTCTAACCAGCTCTCCACGGCGCTGCTGTCACTGACCAACCAGGGCAGCATCTCTAACGAAAATCAGGCCAAGAGCCAGGCAAGCGACCAGCTTTTCAACCTGCTCGTACTGAACCCGTGGACCGTCCTTGAGTTCGGCGGGATCGAGCACTGCACCACCACGGGTGGGAAAATCCGGTCGGTCGCGGTTCGTCCTTTGAGCAGCAACCCAACCGAGGACAGTCGGCTCGCTGCGCAGCTCGAAAACGGCGTGGAAGTGCACGCGGAAGGCAAGACGTGCATCAACGACCGCAACAAGTACGCGCCGCACTTTCTCGCCTACCCCTTCCAGTCATCGAGCCGTAACTCGGAGCACGAAGCGCTCGAACACGGCGACACCGGGGACCTCCCGAGCTCGGACCCCGCGAAGGGCAACGGCGGCTACCCGCTCGGCAAGGCTGATGAGCCCGCCGCCGAAGCGTCGGGCAAGGGCGGCCAGTACCAGCGGATGTTGCTGGCGATCATCATTCTCGCCGGTGAGATCGGCGCGTTCCTGCTGTTGGGGGCGCTCGCGCTTGGGGTGATCCTCGCGCAAATCCTGCTGTTGACGTTGCTGTGCTTGGCGCCGGTCGCGCTGCTGCTCGCGGTGTTCCCCGGACGCGGCCACGACTTCTTTCGCTCGTGGCTTGCGAAGCTCGCCGGCTACCTCGCACGGAAGGTCATCTACAGCCTGATCCTCGCGATCGTCCTCGCGGTCTGCCAAGCCCTGGACGACGCCACGAGCAACCTCGGATGGCTGCTCGCGTTCGTGCTGCAAGCCGCGTTCCTGTGGACCGTCTTTATCCAGCGCGACCGGCTGACCAGAGACCTGCTCGCAGCGACCGTCGGCCCCGGTGCGGCGCAAGAGGGCACCGACAAGCTGCAGACCCTCTACTACGCCACCCGCCTCACACAAATGGCACGGCGACGCCGCAGGCGGCGACGCAAACCCGAGACGCAACGAATCGAAGTGCTCCTCGGCGACATGGGTGGCTCCTCGCCATCGACTTCTGACCCCGACCCCGGTCCAGCAGAGACCTCAGAGGAGGAGCCCGCATGAGCTCTCGCATCGAAACAACCAACTCCCCTGCCGGGCTGCTGCGCGAGCTGCCAACCGGATGGGCGCAAACGATCGTGACCAGTCCCAGCCGCCGCGATCTCGACCGGGCACCCGCCGCGCTGTTTACCCAGTTGCATCGCGTGCTGCGCGACGACGGCACCCTCTGGCTGCTCTGCGCCGACAAGCATCTCCCCGGTGTGCTCGCGCAGCGCGGGTGGATGCCGCGCCGGGTGGATTGGGCGACACCGCTGCGTGTTGACCCGGCCGGGCGCGCTCGCCTTCACCTGTTCGTCAAGCAGCCCAGCTACTACTACAGCACCCACGCGGCAGAACTGTTCCTCGCGCCGCGCACACGCACAGCTTTCGCGTGTGCGACCGGACGGCGGCACGGCTGCGCGTGGAGCCCCGAGCACCGCCGGGAGCTGATGCGTCTGTGCATCCTGGCGGGCTCCTCGAGGACGTCGTGCCGGGTGTGCGGCGCCCCATACACACGCACCCCGCGCGGGGGCAGACGCGCGACGTGCCGGCACGACCGTCCCGGCGGCTGCTGCCTGGTTCTGGACCCCTTCTACCACCGCGGCGTCGGTGCGCAGGAGATCGCTGATCGCTGCGGCCGGATGTTCCTCGGAATCACGACGGGTGAGTGCGGATGACCGGTTGGCTCACAGCGCTGCGCGACCGGCCGATCGCCGAGCAAGAGCGACACACGGCGCTCGCGGCGACCGTCGCCGTACTGGTCGCCGCAACGGTGCTGCTCGCGCTGACCCGCCCGGCCACGCACGCCGCCACCGAGCGTGCGGCGAGCATCACCACGACCGCGACTACCGATCCGAGTCCGCCCGCACCGGGAACGTCCTCAGCCGGTGTCCCATCTGCCGAAGCGGTAGCCGTCGGTCGTGCGTTCCTTGCTGGCTACCTCGCCTACACCTACGGGAGCGCCCCGGCCAGCCGGATCACCAATGCGGCCCGCTCGCTGATCGACTCGCTCCAGGCTCACGCGCCGCGCGTGCCACCCGCTATGCGCGCCCGACGGCCGCGCGTCCTTGAACTGCACGCCACACAGGCGCCTTCCGGGCAGCTCGGGGTGAGCGCCGCCGTCAACGACGGCGGGCTCATCGACTACACGCTCGGGGTGATCCTCGCCCGGCAAGGCGGGCGGCTGCTCGTGACCGGAGTGGAGCAGGACTGATGGACGAGCAGCGCGACCGGACGGGGCTGTGGTTGTGGCTCGCCGGAGGTCTCGGCGTCACCGGCCTGGTGGTCGTCGCGATCTTCGGGCTCGCCGTCGCGGTACTTGGCGCGAGCTTCACCGGCTGCCAGCCCACCAGCGAACCAGCGGGCGCCGTCACCGGCCCGACACCGACTGCCTACGCGCTCCAGAGCATCCCGTCCGAACGGCTCCACCTCTACGAGCAAGCAGGCACAAGGTTCGACATCGATTGGTCATTTCTCGCGTCGATCGGCGCGCAGGAGTGCAACAACGGCGAGTGCGCGGGCACCAACAGCTCAGGGTGCGCCGGGCCTATGCAGATCGCCTACGTCCGCGGGAGCCCATGCAGCCCCGGATCGGTGCCGACCTTGTGGGAACGCTACGCCGTCTCAGCACACCCCGGCCACGCCCCCGACATCAACGATCCGGCGGACGCGATCTACACCGCCGCGCGAATCCTGCGGGAAGACATGGGCGCCCCGCCGACCGGCGGCACCTACAGCGAATACCGCCAGGCGGCGTGCCGCTACTACGGCGCGTGCGGAGACTCGACCGTCGCCTACGCCGACGAGGTGATGGCCCGCGCGGTCCAGTACGGGTTCACCGGGACCGGCGCGCCCGCCGCAAGTAGCCCGCCGTTGGCGCAGCCCGTCTCGACCGGCGGGTGCGAAGCGAGCGTGTTCACCCCCGAAGCCGGCGCGGGCTCGCAGATCGTCAAGGTCGCCGAAAGCCAACTCGGCCAAGGCGAAACGCCGCCCGGCTCTAACTGCACGATCTATGGGCCGTGCGAGGAGTGGTGCTCGCTGTTCGCCGCCTGGGTATGGCAGCACGCCGGGGTTCCGCTACCCGGCTCCACCGCCGCCTACGGGTACTCCGGGTCGCTCTACACCTGGACCCGAGAACACCACGGCCGGGTGCTCCCGCCGACCGCGACACCCGCGCCGGGCGATGCCGTCTTCTACGGCACCGGGCCGAACGCGAGCGCGCACGTCGGGATCGTCGCCCAAGTCCTCCCCAACGGGCAGATCGTCACCGTCGAGGGCAACTACGCCGGGCACGTAACCCGCGTCGGCCCATTCCAGCCAAGCCATCCAGTAGGCGAGTCCGCCCCGGTCTACGGGTATGCGCAGCCGCCGTCTCCCGGCCAGGTGAAGGGGTAACGCGGATGCCTTTGCCAGCCCAAATCCTCGGGTGCTCGATGCGAGCGCCCGCCATGTCAAAAGCAGAAGGGAACACCCATGTCACGCTCAAGTGAACCGTCAACTACACGCGCGCATCGCCGGCCTGTCGGTGTTCGACAGCCAGGACAGATCCTCGACTTGTTCGCCGGTGCCGGCGGATGGGAGGAGGGCCTGCGGCCACTCGCGCTTTCCGCGCTCGGGATCGAGTGGGAGCGGTGGGCGTGCCAAACCGCGCAGGCCGCCGGTCACGCCCGCCTGCAAGCCGACCTCTCGACGCTCGATCCGCAGGACTTCGCGCCCGTGTGGGGACTGATCGGCTCCCCACCGTGCCAGGCATACTCGACCGCCGGGAAGGGCCTGGGCGCGTTCGACAAGCCACTGGTGATCGCGTGCGCGCACGAGCTGGCCGCCGGCAACGACACCCGTGCGGCGCGTCTGGCCGAGTGCCGTGATCGCCGCTCGCTGCTGACCGTCGAGCCGCTGCGGTTTGCGCTCGCCTTGCGGCCGAGGTGGGTGGCGCTTGAGCAGGTTCCGGCCGTCCTCGAACTGTGGTCGCTGTTCTCTGCGCTTCTCGCCGCTCACGGCTACCACACCGCTGTCGGGGTGCTTCGCGCTGAGTGCTACGGGGTGCCGCAGACGCGCCGCCGCGCGTTCCTGATCGCGTCGCTTGACGGGCCGGTCGAGCTGCCCGCGCCGACTCATCGCTCCTATGACGCTCGCCGCCGCGAGACCCCGGCGTGCGAGCGGACGCTGCGTCCGTGGGTGAGCATGGCCCAAGCGCTCGGCTGCGACAGGCGCGGGGTCGTGCAGACCAACAACCAGACCAACGGCGGCCGGCGCCCCTGCGGGTTGAGTCGCCCGTTGCTGGCACCCGCGCACACGCTCGATACCGCGTCAGGGTCGTGGACGTTCCGCAACCGGCCAAGGCGCCCGGAATGTCTGCGGGCACCCAACCTGCCCGCGCCGACGATCCTCGCGCGCGCTCATCAGAGCTGGGTGCGCCAGCGCCCAGCTACGACGGTGGCGTGCGACTGTCGAATCGCGCGTCCCGGTCACAAGCGCAACGCCGAGCAGCCGGACGCGCCGGGGCGCAGCGAGGGAGCGGTGAAAGTGACCGTCGAGCAGGCCGCGGTGCTCCAAGGGTTCCCGGCTGACTACCCGTGGCAGGGGTCGCGCTGCCGGCAGTTTCAGCAGGTCGGGAACGCGGTCCCGCCGCCGCTGGCGCGGCGTGTACTTGAAGCGGCGATCAAGCCCGGCGGTGCGTCGTGACCGGCCCGGCGAGCACTTCGATTCCTAGTTCGATCTTCCCTTCGGGGTTCGCTTCGACCTTCGCTTCGCCTGCGGCGGTGCGTGGAGGTTGCGCATTCCCGCTCTGGGACTGCGATCCCGTGAGGGTCGGATTTGCCGAGATCTCTATGGCAGTAGGGGTGACTCCGTGAGGACCACAACGCCGCAGGAGCGAGCGACGGCGGCTGCGCTCGCCGGGCTGGTGCTGATCCTCCTTCTCGTTCACGTCGTGACCAAGGACGGCCCTGGACCCGGAGTATTCAGCCCGACCGCGATTCGGGCCGATCTCCTACCGCTGCTCGGTAGTGCCCTGCTGATCGCCCTCGCTCTGGCCTCGCTTCGTCTTGTGCTCTCCCGCCGGGCCCTTCGCTCGCGGGTCCAGTTCGAGCTGCTGCCCGCGGACACGTTCGACCCCTCGCTCGACGCGATCCGCCGGTTCGCCGGTCAGCTCACGCGGACGCGCAGGGGGTTCCTGCTCGGCTGGCTTGAGCGTCCGGGGAGTGCTGTGCGAATCCTCATCGTGCCCGACCGGCAAGGCGTCCTGCGTTATCGGCTGGAAGTGCCCGAGCGCGCCCGCACCGCGCTCGCGGCGGCGTTGACCGCCTACAGCCACATCGAAGTCAGAGAGTGCGACCCGCTGCCGTTCCCCGACGCGGGGCACACGGTGCGCGTCGAGCTGCGTCTCGCGCACGAGCCGGGGCAGCCGCTCGGCGACCCCGGCCTTGACCCCGACCCGCTGCAAGGGATCGCCGGGGTTCTCGGCCGATTGCACGGCCCGGCCGATGGCGCGCTCGTGGCGATCGACCTGCTCCCGAAGACCCCGGCGCAGAGCCGCCGGCTTCGCAAGCGGATGTTCAAGGACGCCGCGCGCAAGGCCGGCATCCAGACCGCCGGCCCGCTCGACGGGCTCCTCGGGCAGCAGCCGCGATCGGGCAGGCTGCCGGCGGCGGACGCGGTCGACCGGCTGTTTCAGACACGCGCCTTGCAGCGCAAGCTCGACGCCAGCGACCCGCTGTTCGCGACTCAAATCCTTCTCTGCTTCCGTGGCCGCGAGAAGGCTCCCGCGCGGGCGCTGACGCACGCGCTGCTCTCGTGCTTTGACGTGTTCGCCGGGGAGAACCATCTCCGCGCGGCGGGCCTGCGATTCGGCGGGCTCGGGTTCCTTGGAGCTGACGCGCCGTGGCGCAGGGGCAGGTTCGACCGGCGGCTTGCAAGCGGCCGGTTCGCCCCAGTGCGAGCAAGCATCCTCGGAGCGTCGGAGATCGCGGGGTTGCTCAAGCCGCCGACCGCCCGCTGCTACGTGGAGAACGTCGCCCGCTCCGGCGGTGCGATCCCGCCACCACCGCCAGGGCTGCCGACCTATTCAGGGCAGGCGGGGTTGATCCCGCTGGGGAGGATCAGCGAGCGTGGCGGGGAGCGGGTCGTCGGTGTGCCCGTCGCCGGAACGTTCTTCGCCTACATGGCCGGGCGCTCCCGCTACGGCAAGACCGAGACGGCGATCGGGCAGTTCATCGCCTTGGCGCGCTCGGGTCACGGTGGGTTGTTCCTCGACCCGCACGCCGACGCGCTCAAGGACATCAAGCCCTACCTCACCGACGAGGGGACACGCGAGCGGGTCGTTGAGATCAACCTCGCCGACACCGAGCACGACGGCCAAGCCCCGGTATGGAACCTGTTCGCGTTGGAGCGGCGCACCCCGGCGGAGGCCGCTGGGAAGGTCGAGGCGTTCGTGGACGCGCTCGCCGCCGCGATGCGCTGGGACGAGCGCAACACCCGCGCGCTGAACCTCGCCACCCAATCCGCCCAAGCCCTCATCGAGCTCGCGCTTGCCCTCCCGCCGGAGCTGGCGCCGACGATCTTCCAAGTCCCCACGCTGCTCTCCGACGACGAATGGCGGGCGGCGATCCTGCCCGCCCTCTCGGTCGGCACCCGGGGGTTCTTCCAAGACCGCTTCCCGAGGCTGCCCGCCGAGGCGATCACGGCCGTCACGAACCTGATCGACCGTCTCCGCGCCGCACGGCCGGTCGCGGCGTTCCTCGGCTCGCCCGTCTCAACCTACGACGCAAGGCGGGCGATGCGCGACGGGCTGATCGTGCTCGCGTGCCCCGGCTCGGGCTCCACCCGCGACCGGCTCGTCGCGAACCTGCTCGTCTATGACGTGCTGCACGCCGCGAAGGCCAGGGCGAGCATTGCACCGGAGCGCCGCCGCACGTTCTGGCTGTTCTGCGACGAGCTACAGACCTACGACGGGCCGAACCTCCCCGCGCTCTTGGAGCAGTCCGCGAAGTACGGCGGCCGGGCGTTCCTGTTCAACCAGAACCCCGAGCGGCTGACCGAAGCGACATGGAACGCCGTCACCACCAACCGCTCCCATCTGCTCAGCTCGACGGTCAACGCGAAGGCCGCCGGCATGATCGCCCGCGAGTGGGGCGGCCAGCTCGACGCGAAAATCATCACCGGCCTCGCCCGCTACACCTACCTCGCCTCGATCACGCACGGCGAGCGGACAACCAAGCCGTTCCTCGTGCACGGCCTCACCGCCCGCGAGCTGCACGCCGAGCACCACCACCCCGAGCAGCTACCCGCCCTCGAAGCGGCGATCCAAACCACCACGCGCCGCGAGTCGATCGCGGCGACGCTCGCCACACACGAGCAGCACGACCAGCGCGTTCGCCAAGCCGTCGAAGCGCTCCACAGCGGCCAACCGACCAGCGCTGATCCCGTCTCGCGCGGGCGCACGATCCACGCGCCGGCCGGATTGGAGGAGGACCAGGAATGGGACTCCTAAAGCCCGCCGCGCCGACGCTCCCGGCGGTCGCAACGGAGGTGCTGACCAGCATCTACCAGCACCGGCTCCTGAGCACCGCCCAGGTCCACGAGATGCACACGCCGGGCCGCACGCGCCGCTGGGCCGAGCAGGTTCTCGCGCAGCTCGCCACGCGCGGGCTAACCGCGTTCGTACGCCCCGGCCGAGGCGGGCCGCGCCTCTACTACCTCACGCTCGCCGGGGCGCAAGCCGTCGAGCTGATCCCAACCCGCGTCGAGACACGCCGCAAGCTCATCACACCCGAGCAGGCCGCCGGCCCGCTCTGGCGACACACCCTCGCCGTCAACGACACCGGGATCGCGTTCATGCAAGCCGCACGCGAGCGCGGCGATGACTTTGGGCCGCTCGGCTGGCGGCACGAGATCGCCCACCACGCACCCGCCGCCGGGCACGGTCGCGGCGAGCTGCTGATCTCAGACGCCCTGCTCACCTACCTCGCGCTCGGCCCAGCCCACGAGCTGACGTTCCACTACCGGCTACTGGAGCTCGACCGCGCGACCGTCCCAACCGACACGCTCGCCGGCAAGCTCGCGCGCTACGCCGACCTCTACCGCCACGCCCCGGCCGGTCGAGGCGAGGCGTCTGGCAAGCCCGCGTGGCAGGCGCGATACCCGATCTTCCCCGACATCATCTGCGTCCTCGCCGGGCAACCCCGCGCCGCGCTCACGCGGCGCGCGCAGACCGTCCTCGCGCTCTGCCAAGCAGACCCCCAACTACAAAGCACCCCGCAGGTCCGGGTGTCGCTCGCGCTGCTCGAAGACCTCCAAGCCAAAGGGCCATTCGCCCCGATCTGGCACCAGCCCAAAGACCCCGGCCAAGCCCTCGACTGGCTCGGGATTCGACCCTCCGGAGACCAGGCATGATCTCGCTCCGAGACAGCGCGACCCGGGGCTTTACCGGGTCGCATGTACACGCTACTTTTCGTGCATGGTCAATAGGCGGCCGGGCAGCGCTGGAACGCTCCCGGCCAGGCACAGGAGGCAATATCTCCCATGCAGTCCCAAGGTATCGAGTCAATCGCCCCGCGTCGAGGCCGGCATGACCGCCTCGAATCGACCCCGAACGCCGGTAGCGCGCCAGCGAGTCCCGAGACGTCCAGCCTGCGTGCCAGCAGGCCACTCGCGGGACGGCAAGGGTGTGTTGGTCGAACCGCCCACCGCCGACGGGCTCGCGGTCACGGTTCGGATCATCCCCTTGCCGGACGCGGAGAGCAATCCGTTGCGCGCCCGTCAGCTCGCCGTGATCGTGGACCTGCTGCGACGCGCGACTGCCGAAGCCGAGCAAGAGAAGGCGGGCAAGCGCCGCCGGCCTGCGAAAGGGGGCTGAGCGAGCGATGAGGTGGGCATTCTTCGGCCGGGTGTCCGACAAGGACAAGCAGGACCCCTCGCTCTCTATCCCTCGCCAGTTGAACAAGTGCGTCGATGAGCTGCCACAACCCGGAAGCGAGGTCGTCCGGCACTACTGGGACATCGAGAGCGGGAGGAAGTCCATCGAGGAACGCGGCGACGGCGCCGACGGAACGCTCTACGGGGTTCCCGTCCCGCGCGACGGCGGTGTGACCGAGCTGCTTGAGGACGCCCGGCAGGGGCTTTTCGACGCGGTGATCGTGGAGTCCATCGACCGGCTCTCTCGCAAGACCGCCGACTCGACGCGCGTCGAGCAGGAACTCGAACAACTCGGTATCGGGCTGTTCGCCTCAGACGAGCCGATGATCACCGACGCGACCGCGATCCTCACTCGCCGCGTCAAGCAGGGCGTCGCGGAGTGGTACGTCCGCGACCTCATCGAAAAGAGCCGGCGGGGCATGGAGGAGTCGGTCCGCCAGGGCTGGCACACGGGCGGGCGAGCACCCTACGGCTACATGCTGGAGGAGCACCCGCACCCCAACCCAAACAAGGCACGCGAGGGCAAGCGCAAGCACCGGCTCATCATCGACCCGATTCGTGCCCCGGTCGTGCTGATGATCTTCGAGGACTACTGCTTGCGGTTTCTCGGGCTCGGCGAAATCTGCGAGAAGCTAAACCGCAACCTCGATCGCTTCCCGCCACCGATCCCGAACCGCAAGGACGACCACGGCTTGCCGCCGACGTGGAGCCGGTCGGTCCTGCACGGGATTCTCAGGAACCCGAAGTACACGGGATTCAACGTGTGGGGTCGCCACGACAAGCGCAAGGGCCGACCGCTGATCCGCCCGCGCGATCAATGGGTTTGGAGCCCGACACCCACCCACGAGGCGATCGTGTCGAGGGAGCTTTTCGAGTCGGTGGAGGAGCGCAGTCTCGGCAAACGCAACTCGATCAAAGCCGGGGCGATCGTTCGTGCGCAGAAGTCGCCGGACCGGCCCAGCACCGGGCGCGTCTACACATTGCGCGGGCGGGTGCGCTGCGGCATGTGCGGGCACCGCATGGAGGGCTCCCACCAAAAGGGCTCCAACTGGTATCGCTGCCAGTACGCGAGACGTCGTAGCCAGGCCGCCGCAACCCATGCCGATCACCCGCAAGTGCTGGGGATCAAGGAGGAAAAGGTGCTGGAAGCAGCTCTGGACTTTCTCGCCCGTCGCGTGTTCGGGCCGGACCGCCTGCGACTCCTACGCGACGAACTAGCCGACGCGACCGCCTCCACCTGGGAGAACCATGCCGCCGACCTCGACCGTCACGAGAGCGAGCTGCGCGACATTGAACGCTCGCTCCGAGTGCAGGCGCTTCGACTGGAGGAGCACGAGGACCCAAGGCACCCCGTCGTCGTGCTCGCAACCGAACGCATCGAAGAACTCAGCGCCCGCAAGAGCGGAGTCACCGCCGCGATCGACGCCCTCAAGGCGAAGCGCCCCGCCGGGCACCATCCCGACGAAATCGCCGCCATGCTCGACGCCGTACCCGACCTGCGGAAAGCCCTGAAAACTGCCAGCGACGAACAGCTCGCCGACATCTTCGGCGCCTTCGACGTGACGATCAGCTACGACAAGACAAGCCAGGAGCTCGAACTCGGCGCGACCATCACACCCGAGCTACTGCCCCAAAACGACCGCGACCGCTCCGGGGAGCGGTCGCGGGTACTCGAAGTAGCGGGGGCGGGATTCGAACCCGCGACCTTCGGGTTATGAGCCCGACGAGCTACCAGACTGCTCCACCCCGCGTCGCTCCTCATGTTCTAGCAAAGAAAACGTGAAGCGTCAGTAGCGCACGCCCGCCCGCACTGCTCGCCCGGCGCACTTGGAGCGCCCACCCCGCTCGCCGGTTCCACGCAGTCGGCGCTCACCGCACTGTGCTGCGGCATAGCATCACGGCCCCCGCCCCGTCGCGCGCAGCACTCGCGCTCGCCCGTCTAGGATCATGCGGGTGCGCGTGGCTGTGGTGGATATCGGGACCAACTCCACGCGGCTGCTCGTCGCCGAGGTGGACGCTGCTGAGGGCTCCGTGCGGGAGCTCGCGCGCGAGTCCAAAGTGACGCGCCTCGGGGACGGGGTGGACGCCAACGGCAGGCTCTCCGATGAGGCCGCCGGGCGTGTGTTCGCGACGCTCGAGGAATACCGAGCGGAGATCGACGCACACGCGTGCGAGGCCAACCTTGCTGTGTTGACCTCCGCTGTACGCGACGCTGCCAACGGCAGCGAGTTCGCCGAGCAGGTGCGCGAGGACTATGGCCTGGACGCCAGAGTGCTCAAGGGCGAGGAGGAGGCCCAACTGACCTTCCTCGGTGCGATGGCCGGCCGCGAGCCCGCCGGCGAGCCCACCGTGGTCATCGACATCGGCGGCGGCTCCACCGAGTTCGTCGTCGGCGTCGGACGCTCAGCTGGCTTTCACGTGTCGCTGCACGCTGGCGTGGTGCGCATGAGCGAGCGCCACATCCACAGCGACCCGCCTGCGCCGGGCGACCTCCAGGAGCTTGCCGTGGACGTCCGCACCACGCTGCTCGACGGGCTGCCCCCCGACGAGCGCGCCCCCGTCAGGCACGGAATCGCTGTTGCCGGCACCGCCACCTCCGCTGCAGCCATGGACCAGGAGCTGGACCCCTACGACCCTGCTCGCGTGCATGGCTATGAGTTGGAGCTCGCAACCGTCGAACTGCTGATCGCGCGCCTCGCCGACATGACCGAAGAGGAGCGCCGTAACGTGGTCGGGCTGAACCCCGACCGAGCGCCCACGATCGTCGCCGGCATGATCCTGCTGGCCGAGGCCATGCGCGCCTTCGAGCTCGAGCAGGTCGAGGTCTCAGAGCACGACATCCTCTACGGCGGCGCCCTGCGCCTGGCCGGAGTGGGCTGACCTCTGAACCTCGCCGGCGCCCTCAGGCGAGGTTGGAGCGCCGCGGGTAGACCACCGTGGGGTCGGTCAGCACGTTGACCAGCGCGGGCTTTCCCGCTGAGAAGGCCCGCTCGATCGCAGCTGCGAGATCGCCCGGGCGCGAGACCAGCTCGCCGTGGCCGCCCAGCGCTTCGACGACCTGGTCGTAACGGGTTTCGGGGCGCAGGTCGGCGGCCACCGAATAGCCGTAGAGGAACTCCATCGGGTGCTTCTCCAGCGCCCAGATGCCGTTGTTGCCCATCACGCCGACCACGTTCACCCCGTGGCGGGCGAGCGTGTCGAACTCCATCCCCGAGAAGCCGAACGCGCCGTCGCCAACCAGCAGCACCACCTGGCTGTGGGGACGGGCCAACTTGGCCGCGAGCGCGTAGCCCGGACCGGAGCCCAGGCACCCGAACGGTCCCGGGTCGAGCCAGCATCCGGGCTGGTAGCTGTCGACCACGCGTCCCGCATAGGAGACGTAGTCGCCGCCGTCGCCGATCACGATCGCGTCGCGGTCGAGCACCCGCGCGAGCTCTGCATACAGACGCATCGGGTGTAGCGGTTCGCGCGCATCCTCGAGGTCGGCCCGCTCGGCCTCGCGCTTCTCGCTCTCGCCGCTGCGAAGCTCGCCGATCCACTGCTCGCTCGCCAGCGCCTTCGCGCCGGCCGCCGCGCGCAGGCCTTCGAGCGTCGGGCCGAGCGCCCCGTAGAGCTCCGCTGCGACCGCTCGCGGATGGCGGCGCTCCGGTTCGGCCACGTCGAGCACCACGATCTCGGTGTCCTCGCCGAATGACGCGCCGAAGCCAAGCCTGAAGTCCATCGGCACGCCCACCACCAGCGCCACATCTGCGCCTTTGAGCGCCTGCGATCGCGCGCGCGAGAAGAACAGCTCGTGATCGGCCGCCACGCAGCCGCGCGCCAGCCCGTTGAGGAACACCGGGATGCGCAGCGTCTCTGCCAGGCCGAGCAGCGCCTGCTCGCCGTGACCCCAATAGAGGTCCGTGCCCGCCATGATCACCGGGCGTTCGGCCGAGCGCAGCAACTCGCCCGCGCGCTCGACGCTCGCAGCCGGCGCCGGGACGCCGGCCGAACCGCTCGCGTCCGCCGGCCCGTCCGCCAGCCCGGAGGGTTCCTCGGCCTCCATGAACACGTAGTCCATCGGGAAGTCCACGAACGTGGGGCCACTGTGCGGCGCCTGCGCGACCGCGAAAGCGTCGTCGAGCAGGCCCGGGATCTCGGCCGTCGACTGCGGCGTGGCCGCCAGCTTGGTCAGCGGGCGCACGAACGGCACGTGGTCGATCTCCTGCAGCGAGCCCTGGCCCCAGCGCATCGCCGGCGCCCTACCGCCGAGCACCACCATCGGCGAGTGATTGGCCTGGGCGGATGCAATCGCGCTCATCCCATTGGTCACGCCCGGCCCGGCCGTCAGCGCGCACACGCCCGGCTCGCGTGTCACCTTCGCCCAGCCCTCTGCTGCGAACGCCGCGGTGGACTCGTGGCGAACGTCCACGATGTCAATCCCCTCCTCGCGGCAGCCGTCGTAGATCGAGAACAGGTGCCCGCCCGAGAGCGTGAACAGCTTGCTCACGCCGTGGGCCCTCAGGCGCCGCGCCACGAGGCGCCCGCCGTGGAAGGTCCTCGTGTCCTGGGCGCTCTCCGCGGCCATGGCGCGACTCTATCGCGAGAGCATCGGCGAAGGTGCCCGGGGTGGGATTCGAACCCACAGGCCCTCGGGCCATCGATTTTAAGTCGAGTGCGTATGCCTGTTCCGCCACCCGGGCAGGGTTGAGAACACTGTACGCGAGTGCTCCGGATGGGCCCGTGCAGGCCGAAGAACGCAACTTTTGCACTGCTACGGTGTCGTTGGATCGAAGGCAGCATCGGACCACCCATGGAGGTCTCCGCTCTCACACACCCGAGCACGATGCCGGGCCTGCGCGGCCCGTCTGCTCTGCTGCGCCTGCAGTCCGATGAGCGCCTGATCGCGCTCACCCGCCGCGGGCAGCCCGCAGCCTTCGAGACGCTCTGCACCCGCTATCAGTCGCGCCTGCTGTCGTTCTGCCGCCACATGCTCAGCTCGCGCGAGGATGCAGAGGACGTTCTCCAGGAGGTCTTCGCAGCCGCGTTCAACGCCGTGCTGGCCGACGATCGCGAGATCAACGTGCGCCCCTGGCTCTACCGGATTGCGCGCAACCGCTCGCTCAACCACCTGCGCCGCACCGCCGCGATCGGCGTCGACGGCATGGACGTGCACTTCTCCGAGAACGGCATCTCGACCGGCGACAAGGTGCTGCGCCGCGAGAGCTTCCGCGAGCTGATCGCAGACGTCCACCAGCTCCCCGAGACGCAGCGCACCGCGCTGCTGCTGCGTGAGATCGACGCGCTCTCCTACGACCAGATCGCACTCGCCATGGAGACCACGGTGCCATCGGTCAAGTCGCTGCTGGTGCGCGCCCGCATCTCGCTCGCGGAGGCCGCCGAGGCGCGCAAGCTGAGCTGCGAGGATGTCCGCCTCGAGCTGGGCGAAGTGGCCGAGGGGCTGACCAAGCTGAGCACCTCCGCCCGCCGCCACGTGCGCAGTTGCGAGCACTGCCTGTTCTTCAAGAAGCAGTTGCGTGATAACAACCGTGCGCTCGCGGCGATCCTGCCTGTCGCACCGCTGCTGTTGCTGAAGAAGGTCCTGCTCGCCAAGATCGGCTCCACCGCATCCGCCGGCGGAGCCCACGCAGCGGGCGCCGGGGCCGCAGCTGGAGCCACTGCCACCGCGGGCGCAACCGTCGGCGCCGGCGCAGCCGCCGGCGGCGGAAGCCTCGCCGGCGGCCTGATGACCGCGGGCGCTGGAGCGCTTGCCACCAAAGCCGTCGCCGGGCTCGCTGCCGCCGCGATCGTCACCGCCGGCGCCGTGGCCGCGGACCACGCCGTGGTCGTCCATCACCACCATCACGCACCCCTGGCCACCGCCTCGGTGAGCGCGCCTGTCGACCATTACGCAAGCGCGCCTGTGGTCATCCGCGAGCGCCCGCAACCGTCGAGCCCGGGCATCTCCGCGGTGCAGCGAAGCGCAGCCGGCGCCAGCACCGCGCGCCACGCTCGCCACCTGGCCAAGCTCGAGACCGCCGCGCCCGCACCGGCTACAGCCGCACCGCTCGTCAGCCCCGCCGCCACCACGCCGGGCGCCACCGCAGCGCCCGCCGACCCCTCCACCAAACCCGCCACTCCGCAGAGCGGCGTGCAGGTCACCGAGGTGACCAGCGAGACCACGCAACTGCCGAGCGCCGCAACGACCCCCACAGCGAGCACCCCCACAGCGGCCACCCCGACGCCGAGCACGCCGAGCACGGGCAGCTCCACCGGCGTGCCGACCACGGGCGTACCCGCCGCTCCCACGCCGACTGCGGGTGCGCCGAGCACGCCAACAACTCCCACGAGCACGGTACCCGTCACGCCGCCTCCTGCTCCTGTGGCACCGACGAGCACCCCCACCGCTCCTGCTGCTACCCCGCCGGTCACAGTCGTTGGCGAACAGAGCGCCGGCAAGGAACCGAGCGCTCCCACCGTCGAAGAGCTCGCCGCTGCTCGCAAGCTCCCCGCCACGCGCCACGCCGCTGATACGGGCGGCACCGCAGCCCCCACCGTCGAGCGCCTGCCGACCGGCGAGTGGAACGGGCGACGCGCGCGGACCTCCCGCTAGCCGAAGCTGAAGGTCTTCAGCGGACGCAGCAGCACGCCGGTGGAGGCCACTTCGCTGGGGCCCTTGATCTGTGCGCTGGCGGTTGAAGCGGTCAGCATCGCTACCACCACGCCGTTGCGCACGTTGGGACGTTCGGGCAGCAGCATCACGTTGCGCCCATACATCAGGCGCCCCTGCAGCTCGGTGCGATACAGCACTGCATAGCCCACCATGGTGTTGGTGATTTTGGTCTTGCCCTCGCCGGTCAGCTCGAACCCCGGCTGGGTTCGGCTGAGCGCAGCGATGTAGCTCGAGGCATAGCGTGGAAGCTCGCCCGCCAGGCCGCCGCTGTAGGGCGGGAGCGTCAGGGGATAGACCTCATAGGAGTACTTCAGCGCGCCGCGCGCGTCACGAGCGTCGATCTTCACGAACGCACCGGGGTCGGGCGGTGCACGGTACAGGCCCCTGTATTCAAACCCGAAGGGCAGGCCTCCGCCCCGGGAGTAGTGTGCGTTCTCGAGCGTCAGCCCGAGCCCCACCGCTGCCGCCAGCAGGGCCACCCCCGCGAAGATCACCACGGCGCGGACCGAGTGCGACGCGGCCTGCCAGCGGGGCGCGAGCAGACGCCCGAGCGTGGGCCCGTAGTCGGACTTCATCGGGACTGCTGCCATCGTGCTCAGGCGGTCATTCGCCGATCGAGAACATCGACTCGAGGTCATGGCGCGAGTAGGCCGCGAAGGCGACCATCGTCTGGGTCCGCGCCACCCCTGGCAGCGATCCGATCTGGCCGGTGACCACGTCTGCGAGCTGCTCGTGGTCGGGTACGCGCACGATCGCCACGAAGTCCCAGTCGCCGGTGACCGAATAGGCCTCCGCGACGCCCTCGGTGTCCGCCAGCGCACTCCCCAGTGTCGAGAGCGCATCGCGCTCGGCCTCGATCAGAACCACAGCATGGGTCATGCTCATGTGACGACCATCATAAGCTCTTCTCAGGTTCTCGCCTGGGCTGTGCGCTCGAGGCCCAGACCGACGATCAGACCGAACGCCAAGCCGACCACGCCCGCCAGCCAGCTCGCTTCGGAGAACACGCGCGCGAACGGCAGCGCCAGCAGCAGCGCTGCGATCGCGCCCACCCCGAGCAGGTCTCCGTCGTAGTAGGAGCCGGCCCGCGCCGCCCTCAGATCGGGAGCCGCCCAGGCGGCGAGCAGAGCCAGCGCCGCCCCGTTGGCGCCGCCCGCGATCGGCACCGGGTAGGCCGCGCATGCCGCGAGCGCCCCCGTGGCGCCTCCCGCGAAGAAGATCGCGAGCACCATCGCCGGCCCATAGCGCTGCTCCAACAGCCAGCCGAACAGCGCAACCGTCACCAGCGCAGCAAATGCGTAGAAGCCGTACGCATGGGCGAACTCGGAGGTGAACAGCTTCCACCATTCACCGTCCAGGGGGCCCACGATCGCCATGTGGAAGTACAGCGCCGGTTCTGCATGGAACACGATCCAGGCCAGCGCGCCAACCGCAACCAGCGCGATCGTCGCATACGGACGCGTGCCGTCCCAGCGGCCGGTGCGCGTGCCGCGGCGCACAGCACGCCCTTCCGCGCCCGCGCGCACCTTCGAGCGGCGCAGGAAGGAGATCCCCGGCCTGGCGGCCGGCGTGCGGCTCGGCGCGTTCGCGCGCGGGAGCTTGGGAGCGCGCCGACGCAGCCGGTGCCCGCAATAGGGGCACTCGGTGATGTAGGGGCTCACCTCCGATCCACACTGCTTGCACACGACGAATAGATCAGCACCGGAGGGCATCTCGCTCCCATTCTAAGGACCTCCCGACCCCAGCCCGCACAGCTCTGGAATACTGGGTCCCATGAACCTTGGATACGACCAGAAGCTCTACGTTCTCGCCTTCGACCACCGTGGCTCCTTCCAGAAGAAGTTCTTCGGCATCGAGGGCGAGCCCGACTCGGAGCAAACAGCGATCATCGCCGACGCGAAGCACCTGATCTACGAGGGCCTGCTGCAGGCCGTCGGCGCCGGCGCCGACCCCTCCGCGACCGGCGTTCTGGTCGATGAGCAGTTCGGCTCCACCGTCCCCGGCGAGGCGCACGAGCAGGGCCTGAAGCTCGCCATGCCCGCAGAGCGCTCCGGACAGAACATGTTCGACTTCCAGTACGGCGAGGACTTCGGCGCGCACATCGAAGCCTTCAACCCCGAGTTCGTAAAGGTGCTCGTCCGCTACAACCCCGACGGTCCCGAGCAGGAGAACGCCGAACAGCTGACCAAGCTCAAGCGCCTCAGCGACTGGCTGCACGAGCACCAGCGCAAGTTCCTGTTCGAGCTGCTCGTACCCGCCGAGGACGCCCAGCTGCAGAGCGTCGACGGCGACGACGACCGCTACGACGCCGAGCTGCGCCCCGAGCTGATGCGCCGCGCGATCGCCGCGATCCAGGATGCCGCCATCGAGGTCGACATCTGGAAGATCGAGGGCGTCGAAGAGCGATCGGACTGCGAGATGCTCGTCGCCCAAGCGCGCTCCGGCGGGCGCGACGGCGTCGCCTGCGTGGTGCTCGGCCGCGGCGCCGACGACGCCAAGGTCGACCACTGGCTGACCCAAGCAGCGCCGGTCGACGGCTTCATCGGCTTCGCCATCGGCCGCTCGATCTGGTGGGACCCGCTGAAGGCCTACGTCGACGGCAAGATCGAGCGCTCCGCAGGCGCACGCAAGATCGCAGAGAACTTCCTACGCTTCGTCGCCGTCTACGAGCGCGCCCGCGTCCCCGTCGCCTAGCCAGGGGCGAGGAGGCACCGTCATGAAGATGCGTCAGAGCTTTGCTGACTGGGAGCAGGCCTTCAGCCGGGAGACCTCGCTGGATCGCCGCCGCCGCGACTCGCTGCGGCGCACAGCCGAGCAGCGCACGCGCAAGCGCAGTCTCGAGCGGCGACACAAGCGCGGCTCGCTGCGCTACCTGATGCTGGTGCTCACCTTGATCATGACCGCTGTGGTCGTCACCGTGGTGATGTTCCGAACGCTCTACCTGCTGCTCGGCTAGCCACCTCGCTGCGCTCGTCCGTGGCGTCGGGCGCTGCTCGCTAGCTGCTCTCGCCCAGCTCGCGCAGGGACTCGTCGACGTCGGTTGCGTGCTCGGCGGGGACAGGGCTGTCCTCGCTCACAGTCACAGCTCCGGTTTCGCGGTGGATCTCGAGGTAGATCTCCTTGCGGAACACAGGGATCTTCTGGGGCGCCTGGATGCCGATGCGCACCTTCTCGCCCATGACCGACAGCACCGAGACCTCGATTTCGTCGCCGATCATGATGCTCTGGTTGGACTTTCGCGTCAGAACCAGCATTACCGGTGCACCTTCCTTTGCCGATTGGCTACCGACCCAGAGCCCCGCCAGCCGGTTCGCCAAGCATAGTCACAGCACCGGGAGAACGCGATCCTGACGGGCCAGCTTGCAGCCGGCCGAGGTCCCGGCGCTGCGCGGCGCTGCAACGCACGGGCGCGAGCCTGCGGCGGATGGGCGACCTTTACGCTAGTCTCCCGGACCGTCCATGCCCCGTAAATCTCTGCGCCCGCACCTCAACCAGATCCGCGCCTGGGTGCGTCAAGGGCGTACCGACGCCTGGGTCGCCCACCAGCTCGAGGTGACGGTGCGCGACATCGAGCAGTTCAAGCGCCAGAACGAGCTGCAGCGACGAGGAGCCCGCCGAGGGCGCCGCCGCTTCGGACTACCCCGAGGAGATCGACCTTCGCGCCGAGGACGACGCGCTGATCGCCGCCGAGCTCGAAGCAGCCGAAGCAGACGCCGAGCGCGCCCGCGCCGAGGCCGCGCTGGCGGGTCACGCAGAGGACGCCGACGAGGAGCCGGAGACCAACGGCGCGCGCACCCGTTCGCGCAGCCGTCGTGGTGGCCGCGGCCGCCGGCCCGCCCGCAACAGCACGCCGCTCGAGGGCACCTTCGATCACGGCGAGGAGGGCTACGGGCTGTGGCTCGACCCCGCCATCCAGGACAACCCGATCTATGCAGAGCACTGGGCCGGACACCGGCCCGTTGAGGTCGTGGTCGAAGAGGACCGCATCCTCATCCGTCGCGCCGGCGACGACGACTGAGTCCGCCCACGGGCTGCGCAGCACTGCACGGCCCGCAGCAGCACGTGAGGGCCCGCAGCAGCACTTCAACGGCCCGTAGCAGCACTTTCACGGCCCGTAGCAGCACTTGACGGCCCGTAGCAAGCCCTTCCGACGGGCCACCGCGGCTCTCGCCGCGTGGTGGTAGTCGCGCGGAGTGTTTCTAGCCGGCCAGCTCGCGCCGGCCGCCCGCGTAGTCGCTGGCCTCGCGCAGGTAGCGCCCGAACGCTGCATCGATCACGATGCCTGCCTCCCATGCCCACGGATCGGCCGGAGCGACGTTCATCGCCAGCTGCAAGCCCCAACCGGTGCCCTCCCCGTAGAGGTCCACCAGCTCCTGCGAGGAGAAGCGGCCGCCGAGACGCCGGCGCAGCTCGGCCACCAGCGCATCGATCACGCGCTCCAGCTGCGCTGCGCGCTCGCGTGGCGCGCTGTGCAGACGCCGCTCGCCCTGCTGCCACTGGTAGATGGCGTTCTCGAACGACATGCCGGCGAGGCTAGCAGCGCCCGCACAGCCGCTGCGAAGCAGTCCGGGTCAGTTGTTGGGCAGCCCAGTGATCACGTAGGGCTGCTCGTTCTTCTTCATCATCCCCAGCTGGCGAGCGGCAGCTTCGAGCGTGCCGGGCTGCTCGAGCTGTTGGTGCTGACGGGTGAGCTGGGTGTGTTCGCGTTCGAGCACCGCCACCGCTGCACTGTCGTGGTGTGACTGGCGCCAGGTGGAGAACATGTGCGTGCCTGCGCTGAGGTACAGGTACACGAGCGCAGCGATCACGCACAGCATCGCCGCGCGGCCGAGCCGGTCCCAGCGCACGCGCGCGCCCGCTCCTGTCCCCGCGAGCAGTCCGCTGCGCGCACGTGCCTTGGCGCGCGCCTGGGCGCGCCTGCGCGAGGGAACGCGGGTGCGTGTGGCCGAGGAGGCGGGCATCTCTTCACGCATTCGAGGCCGGCGGCCGAGCTCCTGCCGCTGGGTGGGCGCTAGCTTGGCCGGCGGGCGCAGGCGCTCGCCTGACTGGCGGGCGCAGGCGCTGGTCGGCTAGCGGGCGCGGAAGGCGCTGCGTCCGGGGAACTGCGCAGCGTCTCCCAGCTGCTCCTCGATGCGCAGCAGCTGGTTGTACTTGGCCACCCTGTCCGAGCGCGACGGTGCGCCGGTCTTGATCTGCCCGCAGCCACTGGCCACCGCCAGGTCGGCGATCGTTACATCCTCGGTCTCACCCGAGCGGTGGCTCATCACCGCCGTGTAGCCCGCCTCGCGCGCCATCGCGATCGCTTGCAGCGTCTCGGTGAGCGTGCCGATCTGGTTGACCTTGATCAGGATCGAGTTGGCCACGCCGGCCTCGATGCCCCTGCGCAGCCGCTCGGTGTTGGTCACGAACAGGTCGTCGCCCACCAGCTGCACCGACGCGCCGAGGCGCTCGGTGAGCGTCCTCCAGCCCTCCCAGTCCTCCTCGTCCATGCCGTCCTCGATCGACACGATCGGGTAGCGCGCGCTGAGATCGACCCAGTAGTCGCTCAGCTCGGCCGCGCTCAGCGTGCGGCCCTCGTGCTCGAGCACGTAAGCGCCGTTCTCGTACAGCTCGCTGGTGGCCGGGTCCATCGCGATCGCCACGTCCTCGCCGGGCGTGTAGCCCGCAGCCTGGATGCCCTCGATCAGGATCTCGAGCGCCTGCTCGTTGGAGGCGAGATCCGGCGCGAAGCCGCCCTCGTCGCCCACCGTCGTCGACAGGCCGCGGTGGTGCAGCGTGCGTTTGAGCGCGTGGAAGACCTCGGTGCCCATGCGCAGGCACTCCGAGAAGCTCTGCGCGCCGCAGGGCACCACCATGAACTCCTGGAAGTCCACTTTGTTGTCAGCGTGCGCGCCGCCGTTGAGCACGTTCATCATCGGCACCGGCAGCACCCGCGCGGACTCGCCGCCGAGATAGCGCCACAGCGCCATTCCCTGTTCGGCCGCCTGCGCGTGTGCGGCCGCGAGCGATACGCCGAGGATCGCGTTGGCGCCCAGGCGCGACTTGTTGGGCGTGGCGTCGAGCGCGATCAGCGCTCTGTCGAGCGCCTCCTGGTCGGCCGCCTCGGCGCCCGTCAGCTCCCTGGCGATCTCGCCGTTGACGTTGGCCACCGCCTGGGTGACGCCCTTTCCCTGCCAGCGCTCGCCGCCGTCGCGTAGCTCTGTCGCCTCGAACTCGCCGGTCGAGGCGCCCGAGGGGACCGCTGCGCGGCCGTGCGCACCGGAGCGCAGCGCGACATCGACCTCGACCGTTGGGTTGCCGCGGCTGTCGAGGATCTGACGCGCGTGGATTCGCTCGATCTGGCTCATCTGGTCGGACCCCCCGTCCGTCGTGTGGTCGGACCCCCGTCCGTCGTGGGGCCGCTGCTGCTAACCGGCGCCGCTGGTGCCGGCTGCGGTGGAACTGGTCTTGGGCGCTTTGTAGGACTTGCAGTCTTCGACCAGGTATTCAGAGCGGCATTCCGTTTTGGCCTTCCACTTGGCCTTGAATTCTTTGACGAACTTGGTGAACGCGGTCTGCTGCGAGGTCGTTTTGAGCTGCTGCTTGATCGCGGTCTGCGCCTGCGCCAGGCTCTGCTGGTTGCCCGGCGTGGAGCCGAGGACCTCGAACACGTAGAAGCCAAAGGGGGTCTGGACCGGACCGCTGAGCGTGTTGGCGGCGGCTGCGAAGATCGCGCTGTCGAGGGCCTTCTCCTCCTGGCCTTTGACCACTTCCGCGAGCAGTCCGCCCTTGGCCTTGCTGGTGGGGTCGATCGAGACCTTTTTGGCTACGCTGGCAAAGCTCGTGCCCGATTCGACTTCTTTCTTGGCGCTCTTGGCGGCAGCTTCGGTTTTGGTGAGGATGATCTCCACCTTGCGTTTTTCCGGCGTGCCGTACTTCGACTTGTTCTGTTCGTAGTACTTCTGAACTTCAGCCTGGCTGACGGTTGCGTGCTGCTTGAGGATCTTCGCCTGGATCTTTTGGGACTCCAGGTTCTGCTTGACGCGCAGCAGCAGATCGGTGACCGTCTGCCCGGAGGTGGACAGGAATTTTTCAAATGCCGCCGTGGTGGGGAACTCTTCGCTGCGGATTTTCGTGAATTGCTTCTTGACTTCCGCGTCGCTCACGTTGACGCCCAGCGACTTCGCTTCGCCGAGCACCCAGTTCAACGAGATCAGGAATCCGAGCACCTCGGTCTTGAGCGTCTTGTACTGAGTTTCACACTGCGTCTTCAGCTGCGCAGTGGTCGGCGCCACCTGGCCTTTGGCCGGTTTTGCACTGGTCGCTGCGAGGTTTGAGATGCAGGCGGTGTAGTTCGGCGGTTCCGGCACCACGGTCTTGGCGGTGGCGCTGGTTTTGCCCGAGGAGGCCGCCACCGACATCCAGTGGCCGAACGTCGTTTTCGTGATCGGCGCCTTGTCGACCTGGACCACAGCGTCGCCCGGGATGCCGCCACCGCAGGCGGAAAGACCCATCAGGGCAAACAAAACGGCGCCTAGCGCCGGAGTGAGACGGAGAAGCTTTGTCACGACGGCGCGCACTCTAGCGCAAAGCCCTGGGGCTGTGGTTAACGAGTTTCTAAGCCGCCTCGCGCATTACCGCGAGCAGTGCGTCCGCGGCCGCCACCACGCTCGGGAAGCGACCGATCCCGTCCTTTGGAACTCGCATCGACACCTGGGAGCGGCTCGCTTCATACAGCGCGCCCGGCAGCTCCTCGCGCAGCCGCCGCGCGCGGGTCGAGTCCAGCTCGATCGGCACCACCGCCAGGCGGTCGCCCTTGAAGCTCACCGTTCGCGCGCCCGCCTGCCCGAACTTGATTCGTGCGCGCTGCAGCGCGAGCATGTTCTCGACCGGCTCGGGCAGCGCCCCGAAGCGGTCCTCGAGCTCCTCGCGCAGCTTTTCCACCTCCGCCACCTCCAGCGCCCCGGCGACGCGCCGGTGGACCTCGATCTTGGCCTGCTCGTAGGGGACGTAGTCGGCGGGCACGTATGCGTCGACGCTCACGTCCAAGCGCACCGGCTCGGGCAGCGTCTCGCCCTCCTGCTCGGGCTCGGCCGCGCGCACGGCCTCGTCGAGCATCTGCATGTACAGCTCGAAGCCGAGCGCTGCCACGTGGCCCGACTGCTCGTCGCCGAGCAGGTTGCCCGCGCCGCGGATCTCCAGGTCGCGCATCGCGATCTTGAAGCCAGCGCCCAGCTCGGTGTAGTCCGACAGCGCCGCCAGGCGCTGCGCCGCCTCGGGCGTGAGCGCCGCCGCGGAGTCGTAGAGCAGGTATGCGTAGGCGCGCTCGCGGCTGCGGCCCACGCGCCCGCGGATCTGGTAGAGCTGGGCCAGGCCGAAGGCGTCCGCGTGCTCGACGATCAGCGTGTTGGCCTGCGGGATGTCGATGCCGGACTCGATGATCGAGGTACACACCAGCACGTCGGCGCCGCCGCGCACGTAGTCCATCATCACCGCCTCCAGTTCGCCCTCGCCCATCTGCCCGTGGGCGACCGCGAAGCGCACCCCGGGGCACAGCGCGCGCAGGCGCTCCGCGGTCTCCTCGATCGACTCCACGCGGTTGTGCAGGAAGAATGCCTGCCCGCCGCGCGCGTGCTCGCGCTCGATCGCGCGCTTGACCAGCTCCTCCTCGTACTCGCCCACATAGGTCTTGACCGGCCGGCGGCCCTCGGGCGCAGTCTCGATCACCGAGATGTCGCGCAGCCCCGCCAGCGACATCTGCAGCGTGCGCGGGATCGGCGTGGCCGACATCGAGATCACGTCCACCTTCAGCTTCAGCTGACGCAGTAGCTCCTTCTGCTTGACGCCGAAGCGCTGCTCCTCGTCGACGATCAACAGGCCCAGGTCCTTGGCGCGCACGTCGCGCGAGAGCACGCGGTGGGTGCCCACGAGGATGTCCACACGCCCGTCCGCAAAGCCCTTGACCGCCTCTTTCTGCTCAGCCGCGGTGCGAAAGCGCGACACGTGCTCGAGCGTGAACGGGTAGTCGGCCAGGCGCTCGGCGAACGTGCCGTAGTGCTGCTGGGCGAGGATCGTGGTCGGCACCAGCATCAGCACCTGCTTGCCCTCGCCCGCGGCCTTGAAGGCCGCGCGCAGCGCCACCTCGGTCTTGCCGTAGCCGACGTCGCCGCAGATCAGGCGGTCCATCGGCCGCGGCGCTTCCATGTCGGCCTTGACCAGCTCGATCGCCTCGCGCTGGTCGGGCGTCTCGGTGAACGGGAAGCGCTCCTCGAACTCGCGCTGCCAGTCGGAGTCGGGTTCGAAGGCATGTCCGCTGCGCCGGCGGCGCTCTGCGTAGAGGCTCAGGAGCTCGCCCGCCAGCTCCTGCGCGGCGCGGCGCGCACGGGCCTTCATCGTCTCCCAGCGCGTGCCGCCGAGCTTGCTCAGCGGCGGGTGCTCGCCGCCCGCGCCGACATAGCGCGAGATCTTCGCGAGCTGGTCGGTGGGCACGAACACGCGGTCGTCGCCCTGATATTCCAGATATAGATAATCGCGCGTCACGTCGGCCACGGTGCGCGTCTCGAAGCCCGCGAAGCGCGCCACGCCGTGGTCCTCGTGCACGACGATGTCGCCGGTGCGCAGCTCGGTGAACGACCGCAGCGCGCCGCGGCGCACGCCACCCGGACCGCCGTGACGCGCGCCGCCCTCGCCCGCGCGCTCAGCTCTGCGGCGGCGCAGCAGGCGGTGCTCGGGAAAGACCGCGAGCTTCAGCTGCGGCGCCACGAAGCCCTCGCGCAGCGACGCAGCGGCGAAGCGCAGCGAGGGTTCGAGTACCTGGTGGCTGACGTCTACGCCCTCCGCCAGCCAGGTGGCTTTCAGGCGTCCCAGGTTGTACGCCGCGCGCTCGCCCTCGCCGCGGCGGGGAAACGCGACCACGGTTCTGTAGCCCGAGCGCACCAGCTTCTCCAGCTCCGGCTCCGCTTCGCCCAGCGAGCGCGCCGCGGTGTCGGCCGACTGGGCGCGCAACTCGATCTGCTGGCCGCTGGAGAGCGCCGAGAGCCAGGTCCGCGCGCGCTCCCGCAGGGTCGCGCGAATGCTGTCGGGGCTCACATACAGGTGGTGGGCGTCCTCGTCGCCGAACGCTGCGCAGACATCGCTCCAGTGGTCGCTCAGCACCGGGTCGATCTCCTCCTCGGCCGCCACCACCAGCTCGGCCTGCTCGACCAGGTCGAGCAGCGCGCCGAAGCGCTCCACCGGCAGCAGCTCCGCGATGTCCGGGCGCTCCGCCTCGCCGCCACCGGAGAACGCGCCGGTGGCCGCCGCGATCTCGGCCAGCTCGCGGTGCTCGACCGCCAGCTCGGCCGCAGGCGCGATCTCGACCTCCTCGACCTCCCCCAGCGAGCGCTGGGTGAAGGTCGAGAACCAGCGCAGCGATTCGATCTCCACGTCGAACATGTCCACGCGCACAGCGCGCTCCTCGGTCGCCGGGAAAACATCCAGGAGGCCTCCGCGCAGCGCGAACTGTCCGCGCTCCTCGACCTGGTCGGTGCGCTCGTAGCCCGCGCCCACCAGCTCTGCTGCGCACTCGTCCAGGTCGAGCAGCTCGCCCACGCGCAGCGTGAACGAGTGCGGGCGCAGCGCCGGGTCGGGAACCTTCTCCGACAGCGCCACCGCGCTGACCACCACCACCGGCGCGCCGTGCTCGTGCGCCTCCCCCACGCCGCCCTGGCCCTCCCCGCCTTCGCTGCCCTCGCCGCCATCGCCGCCGAGCAGCGCGTCGAGCGCGGCCACGCGCAGGCCGACCAGGTGTGCGGGGGGCGCCAGGTGGGACTCGTAGGCCACGCCGCGGGAGGGGTAGTAGCGCACCCGTCGCGGCGAGAGCCACGCGCGCAGATCGCCGGCGAGGTCGCGCGCTGCGCGGTCGTCGCCCACGACCACCAGCAGCGGGCGCCGGCGCGCCGACTCGCCTGCGCCCCCTCGTGGGGTGTCGATCTCGGCCAGCGCAGCGATCACATACGGGCGCAGTGAGCTGGACACGAACGCATGGCCGCCCTCGCGGGCCAGCTTCAGCGCCTGCGGATCGTCCTCGAGGAGCCCCAGCAGGCTGCGCAGCGCACCACGCGTCACGGCCATCAGGCGCCCGAGGCCTCGCCCGAGCGCTGCGTCTCGCGCTCGCCCGCGAAGATCGCCTGCTCGACCTGCTCGGCGGCGCGCTCGACCAGCTCCTGCACCTGCGCTGCGCTCTCGCGGAAGCGGCCGAGCACGTGCGCCGAGACGATCTCCGGGTCGGTCGAGTCGGGGCGCCCGACGCCGACGCGCACGCGCACGAAGTCCGCGCCGCCCAGCTCGCGCTTGATCGACTTCAGCCCGTTGTGTCCCGCCAGACCGCCGCCCACGCGCGTGCGCACCTCGCCGAACGGGAGGTCGATCTCGTCGTGTACCACCAGCACACGCTCCAGCGGGAGCTTGAACGAGCCCCGCGCCGGGCCGACCGAGCGCCCGGCGTCGTTCATGTAGGTCTGCGGGCAAAGCACCGCCACGCGCGCGGGCTTCGCCGCGGAGGCGGCCTGCGCGCTAGGCGCAGCGCGCCCTTCCGCCAGGCGGCCGCGAAAGCGATCCTTGGCGCGCCCGAGCCCCCAGCGCCCGACCAGCGCCTCAGCGACCATGAAGCCCACGTTGTGGGGAGTGCCCGCATACTCGCGACCGGGATTTCCCAGCCCCACGATCAACCAGTCGACGGCTCCGCCACCGCCACCGAAGGGGCGTCGCAGAGCGTCCTACTCCTCGCCTGAGGAGCCCTCGGAATCGCTGTCCTCGCCGCCCTCGCCCTTCTCACCGACGAGCTCCGTCTCGGCTTCGATTTCCTCCGCGGTCTCGCTCTGCAGGCGCGGCGCGGAGAGCGTCGCGATGACCGTCTCCTCAGGATCGTCCAGCAGCGTCACCTCAGCTGGGGTGGCGAGCGCCGAGAGCATGATCGTCTCGCCGATCTCCATCTCGCCGATCGCGTGCACGATCGACTCGGGGATCGCAGTGGGCAGCGCTTCGACGTTGACCTCGCGCGTGATCTGCTCGAGCACCCCGCCCGCCTTGACTCCCGGTGCCTCCTCGATGCCCTCGAGCTCCACCGGCACCACAGCGTGGATCTTCTCGTCCAGGCGCACCCGCAGCAGGTCCACGTGCGTGGTCTCGCCGCGGACGGGGTCGCGCTGGGTCTCCTTGAGGACCACCGGGGTCCCTTTCGCTCCGTCGACGCTCAGATCGAGCACCGCTCCGCTACCGGCCAGCGCGTGGCGCAGCTCGCGCGCGTCCGCGTCGAAGCCAACCGGGTCGGCGCCGCCGCCGTAGAGCACGCCGGGCACGCGTCCGCTGCGGCGCAGGCGGCGTGCCGAGCGCGAGCCCTCGCCGGAGCGGCTGTTGACGTTCAGCTTGGTGGTGGTAGCGGCCATCGAAGGAGAGCAGACTCTAGCAATCGTCGCCCTTCGCCCGTTGGTCCTACGCCCTCGCGCTGCGCTCGCCCAGGGTGGCTGCTGAGATCGCGCCGCGCTCCGGCCGCGCTCACTTCCCCAGTTCCACAGCGGTGGATTCTTCTTCTTCCTTTTCCAGCGTGGTCTCCTTCCTGCATTTCCCTTCGCCGGGGATCGGCGCGCTGAGAGCGATCAGATGCACGTGGATGCCGGACACGAAGTTGCCGCTGCGGCGCACATCCACGCACTGCACAACCGGCAGCGAGCCCAGCACGGTCCAGGCCAGTCGCGTCTTGCCAGTGGCGCCCGTGAGCGAGTAGGCGGTGGGGGATTCGAGCTGCAGGATCTTCACCTCGCCCGAGTGGCGCAAGCGTGGGTTGCCCGCATTGGCCTTCACAGCGGCCACACACGCGCGACTGGCGCGGCAGCCGCTGAGCTGATCGAGCATCGCGTTCGCATCGCCGCGCACCTGCGCTTCGATCAACGCCAGAGCGTCGTTTCGTTCGGCATTCTCGACCGTCAGGAAACGCGCCAGCAGCACGCTCGCGCCCAGCACCACGAGCACGCCGATGCCGACCACGACACGCACCACTCGGCGGCGGCGAGGAGGCAGGCGCCGCCACCACTCGCGTGGACCGCGCGCACCCGCGGCAGCGGTCTCGATCGGGGCGGACACAATCGAGATCATGACGGGGCTCCGCATGACGGGCGGGTCCGGCTGCCCGCCCCGGCAGCCGTCCTCACCTGGACGACCGCCGGGCTGGCGCGGCACTACCCGGCGGGCTGGGGGCGCAAGCGGCCGAGCCGGCGCGGCGCTACCGCTGGTCCGGCGCGACGCTACGGCCGGGCTGGCGCGGCGCTACCCGCTCTGGGAGCGAGCGGCTTTTCGTTCCAGCTCAGGACGCCCGGGGTTGTCCTTGGGCACATCATGCGGCGAGATCTCGTCGTGCAGCTCACGCGAGTCGCCGAGCGGGCGCCCGTCGGAGGTGTCGACGATCGGACCGGGCGCGCGATCGACCTCCTCGCTGCCCTGCGCTTGCGCACCTTCGCTACGGCCGATCAGCTTGCGCCACCAGTTCATCTCCACTCTCTACCCCCGACGGGCGCTGCACAACCCTCGGCCTGGGCGGCCAGGGCGCGCTACAGGCGCCCACCCCGTCGGTAGCCGAAGCCTCCCTGCGTGAGCAGCACTACGACGGCGACGACAAGCAGTATCCAGAGCAGCGGGCTGACGGCGATTCCGCCGAAGATGGCGGCGATCACGAGCACGATCAACAGCAACTCGATGAGTCCCATGGCTTCCTCTTTTCGTTTGACGCTTTTTGAAGTTGAGGCGGGTATTGCCCACAATGCCCCGTTTCACACCTCTGCGCCGCCGAGCACGTCTGCGCGCTGACACGGGCCTCGCAAGTATGTCCGCGCGCTGACAGCGCTGCTTGAGCTTCTGCACACCGGGCATAAACCTCAAGCTTGAACTTCTGCCCACCGGGGCATAAACCTCTATGGACCGTCCATTGAATCCCGTCCATTGAACCCGCAGATCGGGTTCGAAGTCGTCGAGCAGAGCCGCTCACGGCTCATGCTGTGAGGCTTTTCGGCCGAAAAGAGCCACACGTCGCGGCAGGTGATCAGTAAGACCACGGATCTCTCGAGAAGGGAACATCAGATGCCTCTGGGAACTTCAATTTTCTTGGTCGCAGTAGGTGCGATCCTCCGCTACGCCGTCACAGCGAGCGTTTCGGGGCTGTCGCTGACCACCGTCGGACTGATACTGATGATCGCCGGCGTCGCAGGCGTGCTCCTGTCCCTGTTGTACATGAGCACTGCGCGGCGGCGGGGAGATGTGGTGCGCGAACGTGTCGTCGCCCGCGACCCCTACGACGAGCCGCCTGTCGCGTAGCCGAACCGGCTAGAACAGCTGGTTCTCGCCGCCGAAGACCTCGCTGACCGAGTCGTCGACGAATATCCGCCGGATCGAGTCGGTCAGCAGCTCGGCGCAGGGGAGCACGCGCACGTTGGCGGGCCGGTCGGCTGGGACGGGGATCGTGTCGGTGACGACGATCTCCTCGAAGCCGGCGTTCTGCAGGTTCTCGAAGGCGTTACCCGAGAAGACGGCGTGGGTGGCGGCCGCATAGACGCGCGCGGCGCCCTCTTCCTTGACCGTCTTGGCCGCAGCTGCAAGCGTGCCGGCGGTATCGATCATGTCGTCGACGATCACCGCGGTCTTGCCTTTCACATCCCCGATCACGTAGCCGATCTCGGCGACCTGCTGGGCGGGACGCTCCTTGTCGAGGATCGCCAGCTCGGCGCCGATCTTGGAGGCGAACTGCTTGTTGAGCTTGACCCGGCCCGCGTCCGGGGCGACCACCACCAGGTCGGGTAGCCCGAGGTCGCCGAAGTACTGGGTGAGCATGAACAGCGCGGTCATGTGATCGACGGGCTTCTGGAAGAAGCCCTGAATCTGCCCGGCGTGCAGGTCCATCGTCAGCACGCGGTCGGCGCCGGCGGCCTCGAGCATGCGCGCGACCAGACGTGCGGAGATCGGCTCGCGCGGCTTTGACTTCTTGTCCTGGCGCGAGTATCCGAACCACGGAGTCACGGCGATCACCCGGTGCGCCGAGGCGCCCACGGCGGCGTCGATCATGAACAGCAGCTCCATCAGCGAGTCATTGGCCGTCACGCCGGTCTGGGGGTTGCCACAGGTGGACTGCACGATGAAGACGTCGGCGCCGCGGATCGAATCCTCATAGCGGCAGTACACCTCGCCGTTGGAGAACGTCTTCAGCGTCACCGGCCCGAGATCCACGCCGAGCTTTTCGGCGATGTCGATCGCCAGCTGCGGGTTCGCGCGCCCGCTGACGAGCATCAGGCGCTTGTTGTAGTCGATCGGCAGGCTGCCGGCCCGCGATGACTCGCTGCGCGTGTCCATCGCGCTCATGTCCTTCGGAAGTGTAAACGTCGCGCCCGGATCGCTCATCGTCCCTGCTCCTTGCGCTCGGCGAAGCCCTCGATGTTGCGCTGGCGCTGGCGTGCGATCCCGAGCGCACCTGGCGGGATCGTCTCGGTGATGACCGACCCGGCGCCGGTGTAGGCCCCGTCGCCGACGGTCACGGGCGCGACCAGCGTGGTATCGACGCCGGTGCGCACACCGCCGCCGATCGTGGTGCGGTGCTTGGTGTGACCGTCGTAGTTGGCCGTGATCGTGGCCGCGCCGAGGTTCGAGCGCTCGCCGACGTCCGCGTCGCCGATGTAGGAGAGGTGCGGGACCTTGGAGCCCGCTCCGATGTCGGAGTTCTTGACCTCCACGAAGCTGCCCACCTTCGAGCCGGCGCGCAAGACCGTGCCGGGGCGCAGGTAGCCGAACGGACCCACGCTCGCGCCGTCCTCGAGCACGCAGTCGATCAGGTAGGAGTGGCGCACCGTGCATTCGCGCCCGATCCGGGTCGAGCCGCGGATCGTGCTGAACGGCTCGATCGCCGTGTCGGGGCCGATCTCGACGTCGACGTCGATCACGGTTGCAGCGGGGTCGACGATGCCCACGCCGGCCTGCATGTGGCGCTCGTGGATCGCCGCCTGGGCGAGCTTTCGCACCCGCGCGAGCCCGGCGCGGTCGTTGACGCCGAGCACCAGGCGTTCGTCTTCGACGAGATGTGCCTCGACCTGTGCGCCGTCGGCGCGCAGCAGGTCGAGCACCTGGGGCAGGTAGCGCTCGTGCTGGGCGTTCTCGGTGCCCATGCGCGGAAGCGCCTGGTTCAGCGCATGTGCGCTGAAGACGAAGAGCCCGGTGTTGACCTCGTGGATCTCGCGCTCGGCCTGGGTCGAGTCGCCGAGGCCCTTGGTCTCAACCACGCGTTGCACCGCGCCATCGCTGTCGCGCACCACGCGCCCGTATCCCCTGGGGTCGGCGAGCACGGTCGTGGCCATCGTGGCCAGCGCGCCGCTGTCGAGGTGCGCCTGCACGAGCTCGCCGATCGTCTCAGCGCTCACCAGCGGCACATCGCCGCTGAGCACCACCACCGGCGCAGCCGGGTCCAGATCGCCGCCCAACTCGGCCATCGCCGCCGCCGCCGCCCCGCCTGTGCCGTCCGGACGCGGCTGGATTGCGAGCTTGACGCCCTCGGGCAGCACGCCCGCCAGCTCACGCCCGGGCGAGTCGACGACCACCACGCTGCTCGCCCCGGCCGCCAGCGCGGCGCGCAGCGGCCACATGACCATCGGCAGCCCGCACAGCTCGTGCATCACCTTGGGCTTGGCCGAGCGCATGCGCGTGCCCTGACCGGCGGCGAGGATCAGAACGATTGGGGCGCTCAAGGAACGGATGCTATTGGCCACAGGTCCGCATCGGCATTGGGGGGCAGGGACTCGAACCCCGATTCTCAGGACCAAAACCTGATGTCCTGCCATTGGACGACCCCCCAAAGGGCGCCTTGAAGGATAGATCGTGCCCGGCCCCGCCGGCAGGCCCGCGGGCCGCGCGGCGCCGTTGCCGCGCACAGGCCGATTGGGAGGGCCTGCTTCGTGGGTACAGCGTGTGCATCGCCTTCACCTGCAAGTATTCCTGCACTCTGTCAGCGGCAAAGCGGAGAAAGAAGCAGAGCAGGACTGGTTGGTCGCTGGCAGCGAGCCTGCTGGTCGGCGCCTGCCTGCTCCTGAGCGCCCCCTTCGCCGCCGGCGCGCCGCGCGCAGGCTGTCCCGGCGCCGACGTGCGCCCCAGCGCGAGCAACGCCGCCGGGGTCGCCGCCGCCACGCTCTGCCTGGTCGACCGGATCCGCTTCGCCTACGGGCTGCGCCCGCTGCGCGCCAACGGGGCGCTCGGCAGAGTCGCCGACAGCCAGGTCTCGAGCATGGTGAGCTATGACTACTTCGCCGACGTGCGCCCGACGGGACAGACGCCGATGTCGCTCGTCGGCGGAACCCACTACCGCGCTCACGCGAGCAACATCGCGGTCGGGCAGAACATCGCCTGGGGGACCGGCAGCGACGCCACCCCGGCGCACATCGTGGCCGAATGGATGGCCTCGCCGCCGCACCGCGCGATCATCCTGAACAGCGAATACCGCGACGCCGGCACGGCCGTCACAGCGGTGCTGCCGCGCGTGCTGCGCTCCGGCAAGCCGGGCGCGGTGTACGCGCTCGAGCTGGGCGTGCGCCGCTAAGCGCGGTTCTAGTTGCGCCGTCCCGAGCGCCGCGGCACGCGGCCGCCTTCGGCGCCGGCCTCGAGCGCAGGGCCGGCGGCCGAGGCGATGCCGAGCACGCGCATCGACTTCAGCCCCAGGCTGAGCTTCTCGCGCCCGTCGCTGGAGCTGACGTCCAGGCCCGAGAGCTCGCGTACGCGCTCGAGGCGGTAGTAGATCGTGTGGCGGTGCGTGAACAGCCGCTGGGCGGTGCCGGCGACGTTGCCATCAGCCTCCAGGAACGTCTCCAGCGTCCTGACCAAATCGGTCTCGTACTGCTCGTCGTAGGCCACGAGCGGCTCAACGGTCTCGGCGTAGAAGCGCTGCAGCTCGCTCGGGTTCTCGCTCATCGCCGACAGCAGCAGCCGGTAGGCGCCGGTCTGCTCGAAGGCGAGCGCCGCAGGCTCGCGCGAGCCCTGCGCCACGTTCGCCGCCAGCAGCGCCTCGCTGGCCGCGCGCGGCAGCTCGGCGGGATCCTCGCTGATGCGGCTGCGCCCGAGCGCGAACGTGTAGCCGCCGAGGCCCGCCTGCATCTCGTGCAACACAGCCTCGGCCGCGCGCGCCGCCGTGGCATCGTCGGCGCCGGGCACCAGCAGCAGCACCTCGGCCCCGGTCACGTCGCGATCGGAGAGCGCCGCGATCGAGCGGCTCGCCACAGCGCGCGCGCCGCGCTCGGCTACGGCGCGCACGCGACCGCGCCAGCCCTCGTCGGTAGGCGCCTGCGGGTGGGCGCGCGCCACGATCATGCAGGCGCCGTCCTCGATGTCGAGCGATAGCTCCTTGGCGCGACCGAGCAGCTCTTCGCGTCCGGTCAGCTCATGGCGCAGGATCGCGCGCAGGAAGTCTCCGGTGGCAGTTTCCGAGACGCGCTCGGGCGCGCGCACGCGCTCGACCTCCGAGGCGATCATCGTCAGCAGCAGCCTGCGCATCGAGTCGCTCGGCTCGGCCTTGGCACGCATGTGCAACGTCCCCACCACGGTGTCGGCGACGCGCAGCGGCGAGCTGCTCACACCCTCCCCCTGCGAGAGCAGCGCGCGCTCCTCCGCCGGCGAGCGTGCCGCCACCGCCAGCGTCGCGCCCCACGCATCGGTCACAGCGAGGCTGGCCTCCAGCGCCCGCGCGGCCGCCCGAACGACCTCCGGCAGTCCGGCTCCCGACTCGACCGCGTCGGTGATCGCGTCGAGCGCTGCGAGGTCTGACACGCCTCAGCCCCAGAAGTAGACGGCCGCCAGAGCGCCCGCCACCCCAGCTCCGACAAGCACGGCGAGCACGTACAGCGAGAGCACCGTCGCGGCCACACGCTCCCACAGTCGTCCATAGGAGATCCAGGCGGGCCGTAGGATCAGTCCGGCGTAGAGGGCCAGGCCGAGGACCCCCGCTGCGCCCGCCACGAGCTCGTTGATCGTTGATCTGCTCATAGGTTGACGCTGGATTGTTGCGCACGCGGGAGTCGCCCGCCGGGCCGAAGTCAAGCGCCCGCTGCGCTCAGAGCCCCCCGGGGCGCCTCAGCCCGCGGTGGGCGAGGCGACCTCGACGACGCCGACGCGCCCAAACGACGCATCGACCGGCGTCGCATAGCTCGCCTGCGGGAGCAGGTGGGCGAGCGCAAGGACCGCCCGCTCCGCCGTGGCGGCGCGCGCGAACAGCCCGATCACGGTCGGGCCGGAGCCGCTGACGAGCGCCGGCTCGGCGCCGGCGGAGCGCACCTCGGCGAGCGCGCCCGCGATCTGCGGGCACAACGAGACGGCGGCGCGCTGCAGGTCGTTGTGGAGCAGCTCGCCGGCCGCCGGCAGCGGCGCGCCGTGGGCGAGCGCCGCGCCCAGCTCCACGCCGAGCTTGCGCAGCTCGCCGAGCGGGCGCGCGAGCGCCAGGCGCTCGGCCTCGGCGTACACCGCAGCGGTCGACAGCGACGCGCTCGAGGGCGCCACGAGCACGCCAAACGGAGCGCTCGGGTCGGGGAGCGCCTGCAGGTGCTCGCCTGCGCCGCTCGCCAGCCAGCGTCCCGGTGTGACCTGCGCGGGCACGTCTGCTCCGAGCCGGCCCGCCAGCTCGAGCAGCAGGCCGCGATCGCCGAGGCCCGAAGCGTGGCTGACAAGGCGCAGCGCCGCGGCCGCATCGGCGGAGCCGCCGCCGAGACCTGCGGCGACCGGGATCCGCTTGACGATGCTCAGGCGCTGAGCTGGCCCATCCCAGCCCGTGCTGCTGCGAAACGCGCGCAGAGCAGCCGCGGCGAGGTTCTCCGCGGGCGGCCCCGCCACGCCCGGGCAGAGCACCTCGTCCTCGCCCACGCCTGCGGGAGCGGGCTCGAGCGTGAGCTCATCGGCCAGCGAGATCGACTGCATCACGCTGACCAGCTCGTGGCGGGAGTCCTCTGCGCGCGTCGGGCCGAGGAACAGGCCGAGGTTGATCTTGGCGGGCGCCAGCGCGCGCAGCCGGCTCATAGCTCGAGCAGGCGCGCGAGCGCCCTGAAGTCCTCCGGCGAGAGGCGCTCGGCGCGCACGTCCGCGCGGTGGCCGAGCTGGGCGAGCGCTTCGCGCACCTGCTCGCGCGTGCGCCCCGGCGCCGCGTCTGCGAGCGCGAGCGAGCCGGCCAGCTGCTTGCGCCGGTGGGCAAAGCCACCGCTCACGAGCCTGCGCAGCGCCGCTGAGGTGACCTCGGCCTCGGCCGCTCGGCCGGTCTCGGCGGCTCGGCCGGTCTCGGCCGCTCGGCCGGTCTCGGCGGCTCGGCCGGTCTCGGCGGCTCGCTCGGTCGCGGTAGCTCGGCGGCGCATTCCGAGCAGCACCGAGTCGACGTTCGGCACGGGGAAGAACACCGAGCGGGGGATCGCGCGCAGCACCTGCACCTCGCACTGCAGCTGGGCGAGCACCGACGGCGTTCCGTAGACGCCGCTTCCCGGCGCGGCCGCCAAGCGCTCGCCGACCTCGCGCTGGACCATCGCGACCCAGGTGTGCACGCTCGCCAGCTCGGCAATCGTGCGCAGCAGCACGCCCGCGGCGATCCCGTAGGGGAGGTTGGCGATCACCTTGCTCGGCGCCGGCTCGAGCAGGCCCAGATCGATCTGCATCGCATCGCCCCAGTGCACGGTCACGTTCGGGTGTGCGTCGGTCGCGTCGCCGAGCGCCTCGCGCAGGCGCTGGTCGATCTCGATCACGTGTACGCGATCGACGCGTTCGGCGAGGTGCTCGGAGAGCACACCGAGCCCGCCACCGATCTCCAGCACGACGTCCTCGCCGGAGAGCTCGCCCGCGCGCTCGATCACGCCGAGGATGTTGGAGTCGATCAGGAAGTTCTGACCCAGCTCGCGATCCGGGTGCACGCCGAAGCGGCGCATCCGCCGCAGGCTCGGCTGAAGCGGAGCGTCGGCCACCGCGCTCACATGTGCCCAGTCATGGGTATGTCCAGCCGAAGACGCGAGCGGCGTTGCGCGTCACGGCCGCGCCCAGCTCGGCCTCGCCGACTCCGCGCAGCTCGGCCAGGAATGCCAGCGTGTGCATCACGAACGCGGGCTGGTTGGGCTGCCCGCGCACCGCCTGCGGCGTGAGGTAGGGAGCGTCGGTCTCGACCAGCAGGCGCTCCTCGGGCACGAGCCGCGCCGCGTCGGCCAGCTCGGTGGCGCTCTTGTAGGTCACGTTGCCTGCGAAGGAGATCGCGTAGCCGCGCTCGAGGCACTCCTGCAGGCGCCCGGGCATCGAGAAGCAGTGCATGATCACGCTGACACCGCTCGCTTCGGCTGCGAGCTGGGCGAGCGTCTCCTCATCGGCAGCGCGCGAGTGGATCACGAGCGGCTTTGCGGTCTCGCGCGCGAGACCTATCTGCGCGGAGAAGGCGCGCCGCTGATCCTCCGCCGGAGCGCCCTCGCGGTAGAAGTCCAGTCCGCTCTCGCCGATCGCCATGCAGCGCTCGTGGGCGGCCAGCGCGCGCAGCTCGGCGAGGTCGGCGTCATCGAAGCCGCGCGCTGAGCTTGGGTGCCGTCCGACCGCTGCATAGACCTGCGGGAAGTCCTCGGCCAGGGCCAGCGCCACGCGCGAGGAGCCGCCATCGATTCCCACGCTCAGCATGCGCGTCACGCCAACCGCGTCGGCCGCCGCCACCAGCTCGGCGTTCTCGGGCTCGCACAGGTCGAGATGGGTGTGGGAGTCGATCACGGGGGCGGTGCGGACTCGATCGTTAGAGATCCTTGGGAAACAGCGAGTCGAGCGCCTCGACGTGCTCGATCGATCCGGCGCCCAGCTCGGCGCCGGACAGCGATAGCTCGGGGGCGCCGAGCGCCGCCAGCAGCCGCTCGGCGCTGCTCGGCAGGTAGGGCCACAACAGGACGGTCACCGCCCGCAGCCCCTCGGCGAGGCTGCGCAGCACGCGCTCGAGCTCGCCGGCGCGCTGCTCGTCTTTGGCCAACACCCACGGCGCCTGCTCCTCTACATAGCGGTTCAGGCGCCTGACACGCTGCCAGATCTCCTCGAGCGCGAGCGTCAGCTCGGCGCGGTCGATGTGCTCGGCCACCCGCTGCGCAAGCCCGGCGAAGTCGGCGGCGAGCGCCGGATCCAGCTCGCCCGCCGAGACGGCGCCGTCGCGGTAGCGCACGAGCATCCCGATCGTGCGGCTGGCGAGGTTGCCCAGCTCGTTGGCCAGCTCGCTCTCGTAGCGCAGCTCGAAGGAGGAGGTGGACACCGAGCCGTCCTGGCCGAAGGGCACCTCGCGCAGCAGGTAGAAGCGCAGCGCGTCGGCGCCGAAGCGCTCGATCACCGCGAACGGGTCGAGCACGTTACCCAGCGACTTGCTCATCTTCTCGCCTTCCATCAACAGGTAGCCGTGCACGAACACGTGCTCGGGCAGCTCGATCTCGGCCGCCATCAGCAGCGCGGGCCAGTACACGGTGTGAAAGCGCAGGATGTCCTTGGCGATCACGTGGTAGCTCGCCGGCCACAGCCGCGGAGTCAGGTCCTCGCCCTCGCGGGCGTAGGAGAGCGCCGAGTAATAGTTCAGCAGCGCGTCGAACCACACGTAGAAGACATGGTCTGGATCCCATGGGACCTTCACTCCCCAGGTCAGCTTGTGGCGCGTGAGGGGCACGTCGCGCAGCCCCGAGCGGATGAAGCTGAGCGCCTCGTTGTAGCGCGTGCGCGGTGTGACGAAATCCTCGTGCTCGGCGTAGAGCGCCTGCAGGCGCTCCTGAAAGGCGGACAGCTTGAAGAAGTAGTTCTCCTCCTGCTCGCGCGTCAGCTCGATGTGGTGGATCGGGCAGCGATTGCCCTCGTCGATCTCGTTCTCGGCCTTGAAGTCTGCGCAGCGGGGGCAGTACCAGCCTTCGTAGGTTCCCTCGTATACGTAGCCGTTCTCACGCACCTGGGTGAGCACCCGCTGCACGACCGCTTCGTGCTGCGGGTCGGTGGTGCGGATGAAGAAGTCGTTGGTGGCGCTCAGCTGCGGGGCGAGCGCCTTGAAGCGCTCGGCGTTGCGGTCGGCCAGCTCCTGCGGCTCGATCCCGAGCGCGTGGGCCGCGTCGGCGACGGGCTCGCCGTGCTCGTCGGTGCCGGTCAGGAAGAACACCTCCTCACCACGCTGGCGGTGGTGGCGGGCCATCACGTCGGCGGCGATCGTGGTGTAGGCGTGGCCGAGGTGGGGCGCGGCGTTGACGTAGTAGATCGGGGTGGTCACGTAGAAGGACATGCCCGCCCAGGCTACTGTCCCCCGCGCGTCAGCTCCCTGTAGAGCTCGTTGGCGCCCAGGCCGGTGAGCTTCGCGAGCGCCGCCGCGGCCGGCCGCGCCTTGGCGCCGGACTCGACCAGGCTGCGCAGCGCGAGCAGCGCAGCGTCGCGCTGGACCTGTTGGGCGGGCACGCCGGCGCACACGAGCACAACCTCGCCGCGCGGCGGGCGCTCGCGATAGCGGGCGGCGAGCTCCGCGGCGCTCCCGCGCGCAACCTCCTCGTGGAGCTTGGTCAGCTCGCGGCAGACCGCCAGGCGGCGGGTCGGGTCGAGCTCTGCGAGCAGCTCGAGGGTTCCCGCGAGGCGGCGCGGCGACTCGAACGCGACCAGCGTCTGCGTGGCGCTCGACAGGAGACTCGCCAGCTCGCCGCGAGCACGCGGCAGAAAGCCCACGAAGCACCAGCGCTCGGCCGGGAGCCCGGAGGCCACGAGCGCGCTCAACACCGCGCTCGGGCCGGGCAGCACCTCGACGGGCAGCCCCCCGGCCAGGCACGCCTGCACGAGCGCGAAGCCGGGGTCTGAGACGAGCGGCATGCCGGCGTCTGAGACGAGCGCCACCACCTCACCGTCTGCGATCCGCTGCGCCAGCTCGGCTGCGCGCGCGCGTTCGTTGTGCTCGTGGAAGCTGACGAGCTGCGCCGCGATGCCGTGACGCTCGAGCAGCACCCGCGTGTGGCGCGTGTCCTCGCAGGCCACAGCGTCGGCCTCGCCCAGCACCCTCAGCACGCGCAGCGTCACGTCTTCGAGATTGCCGATCGGGGTGGGGCATACGAGCAGCCGCCCAACTGGCGCCTCGGTAGGAGTCATCTGGCAAATATAGGGTCCCTCCGATGTGCCGCGAATAGTGTCCTGCGATGCCAACACCCCGCGACCAGCCGCCGCAGTACACCCGCTACCGAGCGCGGCGACGCCTGCTCGGCGATGGCGAAGAGGACCTCAGCGGCGCGCGCGCGCCACGTTTGCGCGAGGGCGCCCCCGGGCGCAGGCTCCGCTTCTGGCGCCGGCGCCCGGGCACGCTTCCGGGGCGGGGCGGTTGGCGCCGCTGGGCCACGCCCAAGCGCGCACTGCTGGGGCTGGGGATGCTGATCCTCAGCTGGATCGCGCTGTCGCTGGTGCTCTTCCTGATCAGCTCGCACTTCAATCGCAGCTCGCTGCCCGCGAACGTCGCCGGCGTGCTCGACTCGGCCGGTTACCCGCTCACCTCCGCCAACAACATCCTCGTGCTCGGCTCTGATCGCCGGCAGAAGAACAGCAAGGAACCAAACGCCGAAACCACCGGCCCCGGACGCTCGGACACGATCATGCTGATACGCACCGGCGGCGGGCATTCCGCGCGCCTTTCGATCCCGCGCGACACCGTCGTTGAAATCCCCGGCCATGGCCTGCAGAAGATCAACGCCGCACACGCCTTCGGCGGTCCCGCCGAGTCGGTCTCGGTGATCAAGCGCTGGCTCGGCATCCCGATCAACCACGTGGTGGAAGTGAACTTCGAAAACTTCCCGCAACTGATCGACGCGATGGGCGGAGTGAACTACACCGGCGGCTGCATCGTCTCGCGCCTGGACGGTGGCTTCAGCCGCGGTGGCTACACGCTGAGGCTGAGCGCCGGCACCCACCACATCGACGGCAAGGCGGCACTGGCGCTGGCGCGCACGCGTGAGAACCTGTGCGCTCCCAACGAGACCGATCTGCAGCGCGAGGAACACCAGCAGGCGCTGTTCAACTCGATGAAGAGCCGCTTGATCTCTCCTTCGAGCCTGATCCGGCTTCCGCTGATCGCCTGGAACACCCCTCCGGCGATCATCTCCGACATGAGCGGCCCGACGCTGCTGGGGCTGTTCGGCGGCCTGGGGATCGGGGGCACACCGGCCACGCACATCCTCAAGCCGTCGGGAACGATGACGCTGCCCGACGGAGAGCAGGGTCTGACAGTCTCAGAATCGGAAAGACGCGCGGCCGTGGCGCGCTTCCTCAACGGCTGATCAGTTCTTCGCTGCGACCGGCTTGGAGTCACTCGACTTAGCCGCGCCGCTGCCCTTCTCATTCTTGCTGTTCGAGGAGGTCGAGGAGGAGCTCTCCGACGATGACGTCCCCGAAGAGGACTTCTCCGGCGAGGACTTCTCAGAGGACTTCTCAGACGATGACTTCTCAGAGGATGACTTCTCCGACGAGGACTTCTCCGCGGCGGCGGCTGCGGTCTCGCGCTGACGGTTGCGCGTGCCGTAGTCGGTGTTGTAGAAGCCTTTGCCCTTGAAATGGACGGCGGGCGCGTGCAGGACACGCTCGACCGGCACGCCCGTATCGGGGTCGACCTTCAGCGAATCGTCGCTGAAGGACTGACGCAGTTCGAAGGTGGTGCCATCCGGGCGCCTGTATTCATAGATCGGCATTGACAGCCGATTATAGGTGCGTCGGTCGAACCACCGGCGAGTGGGCTGCTAGTCGCTCAGCAGCGCTCTCGCGCAGGTGATGCCGGCGGAGATCGTGGCGGTGAAATCGCGCTCGGGCTCGCTGAGCATCCGCAAAGCGAAACCGTCGCCGAGCGAGAACAGGATCTCGGCGACCGCTTCGGGCTCGGCGTGCAGTCGCACGATGCCCTCGCCCTGGGCGACCGCGAGCATCGAGCCGACCTGCTCGCGGGTGCGCCGCATCAGGCCGGCGTACTCCGCGGCGATGTCGGGATGACGACGCGAGAGGGTGAACAGCTCAAAGATCAGGGTGACGAAGTCGGGATCCTCGGCGACCGTTTCCTGGAGCGTCTGCGCCATCAGGTCGATGAAGTCATCGGCGGTCGTGGCGGTGGACAGCTGCGCCTCGAGTCGCTCGAGGCGCAGCTCGCAGTCGCGGCGCACGGCCTCGACGAGCAGTTGCTCCTTGGTGCCGAAGTAGTAGTGCAGCAGCCCCCTCGAGACCCCGGCCTCCCGCGAGACGCGGTCGAAGGTCGACCCGGCGGTGCCCCGCTGGGCGACGCTCGAGCGCATCGCGTCGATGATGCGCTTTGCCTTCTCCCCAGAGAGAGAGCGCGCGGAGACGCCGGAGGCACCTGCCTCGGCGTCAGCGCGATCCTCTGTGGTGAGATCTACGGCAACCATCGATTCCCCTTCCCGCCCTCGCTACCAGTTACGACAGTGCGGCTCAGCTACCCGCCACTGGCTCAGGCGCCGGGGTCGGCGGCGTCGTGGTGGAGCTGTAGTCGAACTCCTCCTCGGCGCCGAATAGGAGGTCGAGGATCTTCGAGCGCAGGCTCTCGCTCAGCGCCAGTGCGAGCACTCCGCCGACGGTGAGCAGTCCAAGCGAGCGGCCCAGGCCACGTTTGCGCCGGCTGCGCTTGGGGGGTTCACGCAGGGAGCTCGACGCGTCCTTCAGCGCCCCCGCGGCGTTCTTCAATTCGCTCTGCAGCTTGCGATCTTCAAACAGCGCCTTGCTCGGCGGCTTGCCGTTGCTCATGCGCCCATATGCGTTGCGTGCCGCGCCGTAGGCCGAGAGCAGGCTCGCACGCAGCTCTTCGTCCTCGATCAAGCGCTGCAAATAGGGATTCTTCTGAGCTGCCTTGGCCGCTTCTTCGGCCTTGCTCAGTTTGTCTTTCGCTGCCATCGTTGCACCGCCTCTGCCGAAAGCTTGCTGGTCTCGGTCAATATACCCCGCAGCGGCGGAAATAACGCGGGCTAAGCGTGTAGTGCGGCCTGCTCCTGGGCGGAGGGAAAGGCCCAGGCCGCGCGCGAGCGACGCTCGTGGCGAAAGACGAAGCGCAGCTGCTGAGGCGGTTTGAGCTGTGCCTCGTGGGGCCGGAAGGTCGTGCAGGGCTCAGACAGCTCGAGCGCACACAGGAGGTTGACCCTGAAGTAGCACTGCTCGCAGCTGACCTTCTGCGCAGTGCGCTTGGCTCCGCGTCCGCTTTGCGTCCTTTGCACCTTCGCCTGCCCCCGTCTCGAGAGTCGATGTGTTGACGGGAGCGATCAAAGCAAGATCGAGCGCTACTCACAAGGCACCGAGATACCCCACCCCGCAAATCGCAGAGAAAAGGTTTCCTACCCGCAAACAGCCCGCAAACGGTCGCGATCTTGTAACGATCCTCGCCGATAGGGCGCACTTTCCGAGCGTTTCGGGCACTTCGCCAACGCTCGCGTCATGATCTCTTCGATGCAAGTGCTCGTCACCGGCGCCAGCGGCTTCGTCGGCTCGCTGCTCGTCCCCAGGCTGTGCGCCGAGGGGCACTCCGTGCGGGCCTTCGGACGCGACGAGCGCCGGGTGCGCGGCGCCTTGGCGCTGTGCGCAAGCCCGCGCGGCTCATCGCAGGTGGACGTCGGGCGAGCGCAGGTGGACGTGTTCGAGGGCGACGCGCTCACCGGCGCCGGCCTGGTGCGGGCCCTCGAGGGGGTGCAGGTGGCCTATTACCTGATCCATTCGATGGAGCGAGCGCCTGCGGCTTCCGCGAGCTTTGCGCAGCGCGAGCGGCTCGCGGCCGAGAACTTCGCCAGCGCAGCCGTCGCCGCGCAGGTGCCTCGAATCGTCTACCTCGGGGGCCTCGTCCCGCGCTGGAGTCCCGCGTCCGCGCGCGCCGCGGCCACGCCGGCCTCGCGTCATCTGCAAAGCCGCGAGGAGGTCGAGCGGATATTGCTGGAGGCGGTCGCCGGTTCGGTGGCGCTTCGCGCGTCGATCGTGATCGGCGCGCGCTCGCGCTCGTTTCGGCTGCTCGTGCGCCTGGTCGAGCGCCTGCCCGTGCTCACACTTCCAGGGTGGGAGCGCTTCAGGACACAGCCGATCGACGCGCGTGACGTGATCGAGATGCTCGCCGCCGCCGCCGGCGCGGATGCCTCCGGTCGACTGGACATCGGCGGCGCGGACGTGCTCAGCTACGGCGAGATGCTCAGCCGGATCGCCGAGCTGATGCTGCTCGGGCGCCCCGCTGTGCGCCTGCGCGTGAACTTGACAGCAATCGCTGCACGCGTCGCAGCCGCGATCGCCAGCGAGAGCCCAGAGCTGGTGGTGCCGCTGATGGAGGGACTGCAGGGAGACCTGCTGCCCGCCGAGGACCACGCGGCCGAACGCCTGGGAGTGCAACTGCACTCCTTCGACTCCGCAGTGGAACACGCGCTGGCCGAATGGGAGCGCTCTGAGCGCCTCGCAGCGCGCTGAGCGGCGAGAGCTTCGCACAGCTCGCGCAACAGCTACCGTTCGAGCGCGCCAGCCGCCTCCAGTACCCCACCCTCATGAGCAGCCTCGTCACAGCCTCCATCCATCTCCCCGCCCCACCCGCCGAGGTGTGGAAGATGGTCATGGACCCCAACTGCCTCGAGCGCTGGGTGACGATTCACCGCAAGCTGATTCGCGCCGACAGGGACTCTGCGAGAGTCGGATACAAGATGGATCAGCAGATCCAGATGCGCGGCGTCAGCCTCGAGGTTCACTGGAAGCTCGTGGAGTGCCGCGCGGAGGAACTGGCGGTGTGGGAGGGTCGCGGACCGGCGCGCTCGCACGCGCGCAGCGAATACGTCCTGACAGCTGACGATGGGGGGACGCGGTTTGACTATCGCAACGAATTCCGCCCTCCCCTGGGACCGGTTGGAGCGATAGTCAGCCGAGCACTGGTTGGCGGGATGCCGGAACGCGAGGCCAAGCGAACACTGGAGCGCCTTCGTGCACACTTCGAGCAGGAAGCCAAAGTCAACTAGTGTAAGGTCAGTCAATCCCAAAAGTCGTAGCAAACTAGTGAAGAGGACTCAAACCGTGACTGACTTTCTTGACGAGAAGCGCCGCGAGATCACCGACCGGCTAAAAGAGTTGAAGCCCCTCGTGGATGAGTACACCCGGCTCGAGGCCGCCGCATCGGCGCTCGCGGGCGTGGGCGGCTCAACTGCTTCCGGTACGGCCACCGCCGCCCCAACCACCCGCCGCCGTGGACCCGGACGTCCACGCGGGTCGGTCAGCCGGGCGAGCGCGAGCACCGCGACGAGCGCAGCACCCAAAGCCACACGTAAACCCGGCCGTCCGGCCAAACGCCGTGCCGGTCGTCGCAAAGGCTCAGGTACGAGGGCAGCCGAGGCACTCTCGTTCGTGCAGGGCCAGCCTGGCATCACAATCCCCGAGCTTGCGTCCAAGATGGGCATCAAGCAGAACTACCTCTACCGCGTGCTCCCGGGCCTGGAGCAGGAAAGCAAGGTAGAGAAGCAGGGACGCGGCTGGCACCCGAAAGCCGCCTGACGCACAGCTGAAGCTGAAGTGGCTGAAGCTGAAGCAGCTCAAAGCCGAGTAGCAAACAGAGGGGCGCGACCGTCATGGGCCGCGCCCCTTTTGCTGCGATCGGCTGCTGCCGCTGCAGTGTGTTGCTGCGGTGTGCGAGCCCCGCTCGCGTGGGAACTCCTAGATCATGCCCTGCTCTTTGACGGTGTCGCGCTCGCTGGTGAGCTCGGCCACCGAGGCATCGATCTTCGAGCGCGAGAACTCGTCGAGATCGAGGCCCTGGACGATCTCGTACTCGCCGCCGGAGCAGGTGCAGGGAAAGCCGCAGATGAGGCCCTCGGGAATGTCATAGGAGCCATCGGAGGCAACGCCCATCGAGACCCAGGCCCCGTCTGTGCCTGCAACCCAGTCGCTCATGTGGTCGATCGCGGCGCTGGCGGCCGAGGCGGCAGAGGAGGCGCCCCGGGCCTCGATGATGGCCGCTCCGCGTTTGCCCACGTTGGGCAGGAACTCGTTTTCGATCCAGGCCTGGTCGTCGACCGCGCCAGCGGCCTGCCCGCCGGCCACTTCGGCGTGGAAAAGGTCCGGGTACATGGTGGGCGAGTGGTTGCCCCACACGCCCATCTGTGAGATGTCTGTGACGGGCAGCTCGAGCTTGCTGGCGAGCTGTGCGATCGCACGGTTGTGGTCGAGGCGCATCATTGAGGTGAAGCGCTCGCGCGGGATGTCGGCTGCGTTGTTCATCGCGATCAGGCAGTTGGTGTTGGCGGGGTTGCCGACCACGAGCACCTTGATGTCCTCGGCTGCGTGCTCGTTGAGAGCCTTACCCTGGACTGTGAATATCTGGCCGTTGGCGCTCAGCAGCTCGGCGCGCTCCATGCCTTTGCTGCGCGGGCGCGAGCCGACGAGCAGCGCGATGCTCGTGCCGTCGAAGGCTTCGTCGGGGTTCTCGTGGAGGTCCAGTCCCTCCAGCAGCGGGAAGGCGCAGTCGATCAGCTCCATCGCCACGCCCTCCAGGGCGCCCATCGCCTGCGGGACCTCCAGCAGGCGCAGGTCGACCGGCTGCTCGCGGCCCAGCAGCTGTCCGCTGGCGATACGAAAGACGAGGCTGTAGCCGATCTGGCCGGCTGCGCCGGTGACGGTCACTCTTACGGGATTGCTCACAATTCATCTCCTAATGGGGGTGCGCTGCATTTGACGGGTAGTTCAGTCTGAGAGACCTGCTCAGGCAGCGACCGCTGCCTGCAGGTTCTCGTCGATCGAGGCGAGAAGCTCCTGTGTGGTCTGCCACTCCTGCTCGGGGCTGACCAGGCGCGCCAGGTCCTTGGTCATCTGTCCGCTTTCGACGGTCTCCACGCACACCCGCTCGAGCGTCTCGGCGAATGCGCTGACCTCGGGCGTGTCGTCCATGCGCCCACGCGCCGACAGGCCACGGGTCCAGGCGAAGATCGATGCGATCGGGTTGGTCGATGTCGGCTCGCCGCGCTGGTGGGCGCGATAGTGACGGGTGACCGTGCCGTGCGCGGCCTCCGCCTCGACGGTCTTGCCGTCCGCGGTCATCAGCACGCTCGTCATCAGGCCCAGCGAGCCGAAGCCCTGCGCGACGGTGTCGGACTGCACGTCGCCGTCGTAGTTCTTGCAGGCCCACACGTAGCCGCCTTCCCACTTCAGCGAGGCGGCGACCATGTCGTCGATCAGACGGTGTTCGTAGGTGATGCCCGCGGCCTCGAAGTCGCTCTTGAACTCCGACTCGTAGACCTCCTCGAAGATGTCTTTGAAGCGCCCGTCGTAACGCTTCAGGATCGTGTTCTTGGTCGACAGGTAAACCGGATACCCACGCTCCAGGCCATAGCGCAGCGAGGCCCTGGCGAAGTCGCGGATGGAGTCGTCGAGGTTGTACATCGCCATCGCGATGCCGCCGCCGGGAAAGTCATAGACGTCCAGCTCGATCGGCTCGCCCTGATCGCTCGGCGTATATGTGAGCGTGAGCTTGCCGGGCCCCGGGACGACCATGTCGCTGGCGCGGTACTGATCGCCGAAGGCGTGGCGGCCGATCACGATCGGCTTCGTCCATCCGGGGACGAGGCGAGGGATGTTCGAGATTACGATCGGCTCGCGGAAGATCACACCGCCGAGGATGTTGCGGATCGTGCCGTTGGGCGAGCGGTACATCTCCTTGAGGCCGAACTCCCGCACGCGCGCCTCATCGGGCGTGATCGTCGCGCACTTGACCCCCACGCCGTGCTGCTTGATCGCGTCGGCCGCTTCGACGGTCACCCGGTCATCGGTCTCGTCGCGCTTCTCGATGCCGAGGTCGTAGTACTTAAGGTCGACGTCCAGGTAGGGGAGGATCAACTGCTCCTTGATGAACGACCAGATGATGCGGGTCATCTCATCGCCGTCGAGCTCGACTACGGGGTTCTTCACCTTGATCTTGGCCATGTGCGGGTCCTTGGGTCTCTCGTTGGGGGGTGGCCGATGCTATCTAAGCGCTTCAGCGCGCCCCCGAGCCGGGCGCGGGCGCCGCCGGCGATCCTCGTGCGGGCTGCCTGCGCGCGTGGTGGGGGCCGGCGCAGGGCCGGCGAACTCTGCTTGACTGTCTCGGGATGGCCAGCACGCTGTCGCAACCTACGAGTGGGGACGCGCCGTGGCAGACGCACACGGTGTTCAACCAACCTCCGCCGCTTGAGGGAACCGACGTCTTCTCCAGCAACCTGCCGCTCGTCGAGGCGGTGCAGCGCGAGGGTGCGGGCTGGGTCAGCGAGCGCGCGTCGGCGCTCGGACGGGTGGTTGGCGGGGATCCCCTGCACTCGTGGGGGCGGCTGGCCAACGAGAACAAGCCCGTGCTGAACACGCACGATCGCTACGGCAACCGCATCGACGATGTCGAGTTCCACCCGGCGTGGCACAAACTGATGCAACTGGGGATCGAACACGAGCTGCACTCGCTGCCGTGGACGAGCACCGAGCCCTACGCTCACACGGCCAGGGCGGCGATGTACATGACAGCGATGCAGGCCGAGGCCGGGTTCGCCTGCCCGATCACGATGACCTTCGCGGTCGTGCCCGCGCTGCGTGCGCAACCCGAGTTGGCAGCGGAGTGGGAGCCACTGGTGACCGCCACGACCTATGACCCGCGCTCGATTCCAGCAGCACAGAAGGGCTCGGCGATCGCGGGCATGGCGATGACCGAGAAGCAGGGCGGCTCTGACGTGCGCGCCAACACCACGACCGCGAGACCGCTGAACGGCGGGGGCGCGGGCGCGGAGTATGAGATCGTCGGGCACAAGTGGTTCTGCTCGGCGCCGATGTCAGACATCTTCCTCGTGCTCGCCCAGACCGAGGAGGGGCTCTCCTGCTTCCTGCTGCCGCGCATCCTCCCCGATGCCAGCCGCAACGCGTTTCACATCCAGCGCCTGAAGGACAAGCTCGGCAACCGCTCCAACGCTTCCTCGGAGATCGAGTTGCACGGTGCGTGGGCGCGGATGGTAGGCGAGCCTGGGCGTGGGGTGCCGACGATCATCGAGATGGTCGGGCACACGCGCCTTGACTGCGTGATCGGGAGCGCGGCGGGAATGCGCACGGGCGTGGTCAACGCAACGCATCACGCCGCTCACCGCAGCGCGTTCGGCAAGACGCTGATCGACCAGCCGCTGATGCGAAACGTGCTCGCCGACCTGTGCTTGGAATCCGAGGCCACGACCGCGCTGGCGATGCGCCTGGCACGTGCCTACGACGAGGCCCACCTCGATGCGCAGGCCGGCGAGGACGCAAGCGATGCGCAGCTGTTCAAGCGCCTGGCGACCGCGGTCGGCAAGTACTGGACGTGCAAGCGCGCCCCCAACCATGCCTTCGAGTCGCTGGAGTGCCTCGGCGGCGCCGGCTATGTGGAGGAGTCGGGCATGCCGCGCCTGTACCGCGAGGCGCCGCTGGCATCGATCTGGGAGGGCTCGGGCAACGTGATGAGCCTCGACGTGCTGCGCGCGCTCACACGCTCGCCGCGCGCACTCGAGGTGTTCGTGGCCGAGATCGAGCAGGCCGGCGGCGCCGATCCGCGCCTGGATTCCTCGGTGGCGAAGCTGAAGCAGCAATTCGCCGATCCGGCGACCCTCGAGAGCCGTGCCCGGCGGGTGGTCGAAAGCATGGCACTGTGCCTGCAGGGCTCGCTGCTCGTGCGCAACGCCCCGGCGGCGGTCGCCGATGCGTTCTGCGCGTCGCGCCTGGGGGGCGACGGCGGACTGGAGTACGGCACCTTGCCGAGCGGCGTGGACTTCGAGGGCATCATCGCCCGTTCGCGCCCGCAGCTGTAGGCGCCCTGCCGACGGCCTGCCTGGGCCTACCATTGACGGATGCCCACGCGCTCGAACATCCAGCTGGCACGCATCTTCGGCATTCGCATCGGGGTCAGCTACAGCTGGTTTCTGGTCCTCTTCTTCCTGATCTATTACCTCTCTGAATACTTCCACCAGGTTCTCGGGGGATCGCAGAGCACCGCATATGTGGTCGCGGTCGTGGCAGCGCTCGGCTACTTCGCCTCGCTGGTGCTGCACGAGCTGGGTCACGCGCTGGCCGCGCGGCGCCTCGGCATTCCGATCGCAGGCATCGACCTGTGGTTCTTCGGAGGCCTGTCGCAGATGCGCCGCGAGCCGCAGTCGGCGGGCGAGGAGCTGAAGGTGGCGGCTGCGGGGCCGGCGGTGACGCTGGTGCTGTTCGCGATCTGCCTCGGCGTCGGAACGCTGCTCGCCTCGAGCGGACAGTTCACCAACGTGGCGCTCACACGCGAGGGCTTCACCACCACCCCGGCGCTCGCGCTGCTCGGCTGGCTCGGCTTCATCAACGCGCTGCTGTTCGTGTTCAACATCATCCCCGCCTTCCCCCTGGACGGCGGGCGAATCGCCCGCGCGGCGATCTGGTGGCGCACGGGCGATCGCAACCGGGCGACCGTGGTCACCGGACGCATGGGACAGGGCTTCGCGCTACTCGTCGGCATTTTCGGCGTGGCCGAGTTCGCAAACAGCGGCTCCAGCTTCGACCTGCTGACGCTCGTGCTCGCATTCTTCCTCTACCAGGCTGCGGGCGCAGCGGTTGTGCAGGGAGCGCTCGCCAGGCGCATCCAGCACGTGACGGTGGGGGACATCATGGATCGAGAGCCGGTGACGGTGCCCGCGGGCGCCTCCCTGCTGGACGCCCAGGATCAGTTCTTCCTGCGCTACCGCTGGCCCTGGTTCGCAGTGGTGGATCCGGCCGGCCACTTCCTCGGCGTGGTTCGCCAGCAGCGCGTCGAGAGCGAGATCGCTGCCGGCCGCCCGGCCCTGAGCGTGGTCGACGTGCTCGAGCCCGACATGCCTGTGCGCATCGGCCAGGAGGCTCCGCTTGAAACGCTGCTCGGCTCAGAAGGCCTCGGACGACTCGGCGCGATGGTGGCGGTGGACAGCGACGGCGTGCTGCAGGGCGTCGTCACGCTCGGCCAGGTGCGCCAGGCGCTGCGGCCGGCCGGCGGGGCGGGAGCGACGGGGTAGCGAACGATGAAAAGGAGCGAAACCGCCACCTCGCACGGATCTCATAGAGCACCTGATGTGCGGCGGGCCACGAACGTACCCGTGCCGTCAACGAGATCCCACCGGAGTATCTCGCAACCGGTGAGTAGGGCTCGAAAGTCATCAGGAGACCTCGAATCGCTCGCGTGGGTCTCCCCGACGATTAGACGCACCTGATCAAGCGTGTCGCAAGTCTCGAACGCACCGTACTCGGCTCCCTCGATATCCACCTTGAGGATGTCAACCGGCGCATAGCGCCGGATTACCGAGTCAAGACTCTCCGCCCATACTGAATCTGACCCTACTCCGGCCGGCATTATCCTTGTGGACCACGACGCACCCGCTTCGCGTCGCAGGGCGACGGCTCCGGTCTCTCCGGCTATGGCCATGACCTTGAGATTAAAATCTGTATCGCCAGCCATGTTCCGGCGCGCGACATCGGCAGTACACGCGTTCGGCTCGTACGCCACTATACGAGCATCCGGATAACGTCGGCGAAGAATCGGCTCGCGAAGCCGGCGTTCGCGCCCAGATCGAGCATCATCTTGGCGGCCTCGGGGAGCTCCTTCTCATCGTACGAGCCATCGACGAAAACGTCCTTTAGGACCAGCAACTCCGACCGATCTCCTACCCAAAAAGGCCGGTGACCTTCAAGAAAGATCGGAATCGCTCAGCGGTGGAGCCAAGGCAAGCGATGTTTGACCACTATCACCCAGATGGACGCGCTATTGAAGATGCGAGCGTCCCTCGACGGAGACCGCGCGAGGAGCGGCATAGCCTACCTCGGAAAACCCTCGGCGCTCGCATCTACGACCATCATAGGCTGCTCGGCTGCAAGCGCGCGGCTACTTTGAAGAAGTGGCTACGGCCTTGCAACGCCTCGCCGGTGGTGAGCACCGTCATCCTCAACCGAATAAATGTTGTGTGACCTTTCTGAGCGTCCCGTAGTGCCGAATGGGGAACGACTACTCGGCTGACATACACCTGCCCAGCGCGTAGTGTCGCTCGGGTCTCTCTCAGGTTCGTCTGGACGATCACAGGCGTGTTTTCGCCGCCACTGTGGATCACCAACAGCGGACGGACCGAGAGTTCGCACGGTCGCGTGCAGGCGAAGCCGGCGAAAGTTGCGCCTCTCGGACTCGCGCCGGAGGCCACGACGCCTTTCGTCAGCGCCGAGGGCGCCGCAAAGGCGTACTCAACGCCTGGAATGTTGAGGTCGGCTACTTCCTGCAGTTGCGAGGCGCCGAGGGCGCGCGGAGAGATCGTCGGCATTTGGCCTCCAGCGGTTGAGGCCGCCCCCTCTGCGGGTCGGACCGCCTGGAGCGGCCCAACCCGTGCTGAGCTTCGCGGTGTCGGTGTCGGCGTCGGCGTCGGACCGACAGACGTCGGATTCGCCGGGGTAGCCGGGGCCACGACCCAAGGCTGACCAGACGTGGCCAGCAGAACTGGACTCAGCCAGAGCGCAACCCCTCGGTAGAAATTGTGCTGGGAGTATTTGAGAGTGGCCCTGTATTCACTCGAGAGCCGCGCGAAGGCAGCCGGCAGCAGGGGTGCGAGGTCGGGCCGGCTACCGTCGAGGACCAGCAATGGCAGAGCGGCGCTTGTGAAGGCCATCGTGTCGTTCTTACGTGTGCCACCGCGCGCATCCAGGATAAACGTGGTCGTGTTCGTCCGCGTGAGCTCCTGGTTGAGAATGAGATTGAGAAGGCGCCGGACGCGAGGATCGCCCGAGGCGCTGTACAGCGCCGAGAGGAAGTCGAGTTGCAGATGCGAGTACTCAGGGTCCCACCCAGGAGGGCTGCCCTCCGTCAAGAAGCCGCGACCGTCACTCCCGTCAGCCGTCGTGGGCTGCTGGGTGACGATCAGCCCAAACCCTTCCCACAGGTGACCGGTGGGAGCGACCATGAACTGAAGCTCCGCGTTGTAGGCTTCCAGATACTTCTGCTGCCCAGTGGCGCGCCAAGCGAAGTAGAAGGTAGCTGCGTAGCTGCTATTGATGTTGCCGTTGGCGTACCAAGTCGCATCGCGGCTGGCCATCATGTAGTCGGCGATCCCAGCCAACGACTGCTCCCAAAGCGCGCGCGTCGGCTGGTCGAGCTCAGGTGCAAGCTGCACGTAGGTCAGCCCGAGCATGATCGCGAAGACAGCTCCCGAGATCGACCCGCCCGCGACCGATCCGTCCGTCTGGTGGTACGCGGCGATCGCGTGGTCCATGCTCGCCACGGCGATCTGGCGCAGACCCGGTTCAGCGCCCGACAGGTAGGCCGCGCCCACGGCTGGCCCGACGTTGCAGTACCAGCAGCTGGGATCGCCGTTTTCCCATACCCCGTCGGCGTAGTGCCGTTCGCCCGAGGACGCGTAGCCATGGACGATTTCGGAGGTCAACGTGCGGTACTCGGAGGCAACGGCCGGGGTCAGGCTTGACGCCCGGCGTGCCCGGGTGGCGGCGGTCCGTTGGGGGTGGGCGCTTCTCGCCGCCGAGCGCACCGGGCCTCGACTCCGCGTAGTCGACTGGCCAGTCGCACAGCCCGCCGCGAACGCGGCCAGCAACGCTGCGATCAGTATGCCGCTCGTCGCGAGCAACCCGGCCAGGCGCGCGACGCACATTGAGTGGCTATCGGGCACGTCAATGACATCGCCGCACCGACGCCGCCCATCTCGAAGCAGCGCAAGAACTGGACACATGGACTAAAGAGCGGTCTCACGCCGATCCGCACACCCCTCTCGCCGGCTGCTCGCGCATCCGTGCTACGGACTCAAGGACGAGCTCGACGGGTACGTGCATGTCGTCGAACTTGCGCCGCCCGCGCCGACGAACCGGGTCGCACATAATGTTCCAGTGATCCAGGCCCGCCGCGCAGAGCATCGTGTAAACCCCCCAATTCACGTGCGCGGGCTGGAAGAACTCCAACACTGACGCGTGCTGCGCGAAGATCGCGTTGACGAAGTTCGATCCATGCGGCCCAACCAGCAGCTTGGCACCTGCAAAGGTCCGCGTCTGTTCGCGAAAGGAGAGCGTCTCGGGCAGAAGGAACTCGAACCCCAGCGGCTCCAGCGCCTCGAACACCTGCTGCTCATTCGCCGCCCTGCGGGTGCCACCCCTGCGGCTGACGTAGAACATCCGCTCCGGCGCGGCTTCGCCGGGACCGAGCGATCGGCGGACCCAGTCGAGCAGGAAGGAGCTCGGCTCGTTGATGGGCGCCAGCGGCGCCACCCACACGAGGTTCTCCGGCTGCAGGTGCTCGCCCGTGAACGCCTGCAGCTTGTCTTCCCCGACACCGAGAACAGCGAGCGTTTCGCGCTGGAACCGCGTGAGCCGCTCAGGCACGATCAGGCGGTCATATGCGACGCCGCTCGCCTCCAGCACAGCTATGCGAGGGAGCGAGTTGAACATCCAATGGAAGTAGTTGTTGCACCACAGAGACATGATCGAAGCGTGCGTACCCGGTACCCGGGTCGGCGGCGGGAGCGGACGTGAACGGGGGAACTCACGTAGATAGTGGTCGCGGTCCCAGAGCGTCTCCATCACCAGCTGGCCGTCTGGGGTGATGACCAGGCCGCTGCTGGTTGCGAGCCTGCCGCCGGGAATGGTGGCGACGCGTAGCGGATATGCCGGCTCCGGGTATCGACGGGTGAACATCGGGTGCAGATGCGCCTGCACGGTGGTGCTCGTAGGTGGCGGCGCCGGAACCCGAGGAAGATCGACGTCCACGAGCGCGACTCCCCTGACCTCATCGAATGTCTCGATGACCGGTGGCGAAGGCTGGCCGCCCAGCGACAGCCTCATCCTGGCCAGGTCGAGTCCTCGCTGTGCCTTCGCCGCGACGGCGCCCGGGCTGATCCCGCGAGTGAGGGATGACATTTGCCCGGCGCAGTCTAGCGGCTAGACTCTCTGTCCATACTGCGGCTGCTCGCCCTCACCACGTCGCATGAAGAAGGTGGCGCTGAGTGGCATCTGCGCAACACTCTGGACGCGGCCGCCGCGCGCGGGTATGACGTCACCGTGGCCCTTCCGCGCTATGCCGCGACGGCACAGCTATGGAGGAGCCTCGCGGCAGCCGGCTTTCAAATGAAAGCATTGCCGATAGGTCGGACCACAGTCTCCAGGGCCGGCGCTTACCTTGCGATCCCGTTCGATGCGCTCGCCGTGCTGTGGATGATCGTGCGAACACGCCCGCACGCCATACTCCTGAACCTGCCGACGCCGGAGGCCACCCCGGGGGCGATGCTTGCCTGCGCACTCGCGCGCGTGCCGACAACGACGATCTTCCTGCTCGTACGCGCTGACCTGCAGACCACCCCGCGGCGGCGACTGCTCTACGAGCTCATAGCTCGCAGCTCCCAGCGGTGGCTCTGCAATTCCGAGAACAACCGCGCGAGACTCGCTTCGAGCTTCGGCGTCAGGCCGGAGCGCATAGCGGTCGTGCGCAACGGGATCGAACCCAGAGCGCTTTCGGCCGAGCGCCGCAACCGCGCATTGGCCGAACTCGATCTCCCGCCTGAGGCGACGCTCGTCCTGACGACCGCGCGACTGAGCGAGCAGAAGGACCACAACGTTATCGTCGAGGCGCTCCCGAGGCTGATCGCGCTCGACCCCGGACTCGTGTTCGCCTGGGCGGGTGACGGGCCGCTGCGGGAGCAATTGGCCGCGGCGGTGAGCGTCACGGGCTTGGAGCGACACGTGCGGCTGCTCGGCACGCGCGACGACGTGCCCGAGCTCCTCGCCGAGTCTGACCTGTTCCTGATGCCCAGTCGGGACGAGGGAGGCGCTCCGCCATTCGCCCTGGCGGAAGCGATGCTGGCGGGCGTCCCCGTCATCGTCTCCAGCGCGGGGGCGTTGACCGAGATCATCGAAGATCGCGTCAACGGGCTGGTGTTCGCGCGCGGCGATGTCGAGGAGCTAGTGGAGGTGATCGGCTGGGCGCTGGCTCACCGCGCGGATCTCTCCGGCATAGCCGGACGAGCCCGCGAACAGGCGCTGCGCGACTTCACCGTGAAGCGAATGGTCGAGGACGTCATGGCGCACATCGGGCCGCGACCGTCGGGCGGCGCTGAGCGCTGAGCGGGGAGCGAACGGCGGGCGGGGTTCGTCAGCTGTCGGCGCGGCGCTCGCCCCTGCGGGCCGCCCGCTTCAACGCCTGAAGCGGGGCGATTGCGAGCCTGTAGATGACGGCGTCCAAGGCACCAGAATGATCACGGAAATAGCGGCTGCGGCCGCGCTGCATCATCGCCTCCTTGGCCAAGGTAGTGCTGCTCGCGCCGCCGAGATGAATGAGGCGGGCGCCCGGCACGAACAGAGCCGTGCGGCCCCGCTGGTACAGGCGCCGGCAGAAGTCGAGATCCTCGTCATAGGTGCCGTAGCGCTCGTCGAAGAGCCCGTGTTGCACGATCTCCTCGCGCGCCAGCAACCAGCAGGTCGCCCACAGGAACGAAGTTGGTCGCGTCGCGCGAGAGTCCGCGAGGGAGTGCTGGCGGGCCGAAGCGATCACCTGCTCCGTGTCGAACAGCCTGCGCGCAGCGATTCCGGCCTTGGTCTTGTGAAGGGCGCGAGCCAGTTCGAAACGCATCGTCGGAAACCCCTCGCTTGAATGCTGCGGGGAGCCGTCCGGGAATGTCAAGCGGGGGCCCGCCAGCACCGCCGAGGGCTCAGCTTGGAGCGCCGCGAGCAGGGGTGTGACAATGTCCTCGACCACGATCACGTCGGAGTTGAGGAGCAGCACGTAGGTAGCATTGCTCGTGCGGGCCAGCTCGTTGTTGGCAGCCGCAAAACCGAGGTTCTTCGTGGAGCGAATCAGGCGGACGGCTGGAAACTCCTCGGCGACCATGTCGGCGCTGCCGTCGTCCGAGGCGTTGTCGAGGACCGCGATCGACAGCTCGGCGACCGACGGCGCCGGCCGGTGGGCGAGCAGCGTGGCGATCGTCTGGCGCAACAGGTCCCGCGTCCGGTAGGAGACGATCAACGCCTCCACGCTCGTGTGATGGCGGCTGTCGGGTCCCAATCGCGGTTCGGCAAGAGACGGGTAGACCGACGCGAGTGCGGACGGCTCAGGGCCCGCCGATCGCCGGTGCTGCGCCATTGCGGCACCCAGCAGAAACGCGACCGTCACGCTCACAGACGTATAGCGGGCCTCGGTATCGGTGATCCACGGGATCAGCGTCGCAATCGCGCCACCACCTACCCCAGCCATCAACATCGGCTCCCGCCGTCGTCCGGCCAACACGCCGGTTCCCGACCGTCCGAGCAGCAGCAGCAGCGCGAGCAGACCGGCGACGCCTGACTCGGCGAGAAACTGAAAGTAGACGGACTGGGCGTGCAGTCCTTCGCGTGAGGCGCCCAGGTGTTCACTGAGGTGTTCCTGAAGGCGTCCCATCCCAACTCCGAAGACCGGGTCTACCGACGCGGTCGTCAACGCCGCGCTCCAGATCAGTCGACGTTCTCGGTCGCCTTGCGCTGTGCGGACGGTACGGGCAGTAGGTTCTTCGATTGAGGCGAAGCGTTCGCGCAGCTTCGAGCCTCCCACCCCGACTCCGATGACGACCGTCATCGCGAGCAGCACGCCGACGCCGATCAGCCCCCGCAACCTCACGCGCGGTGGCAACGCAACCAGCGCAACGACAACTCCGGCGCCGGCGCCGAGCCAATTCGCTCGAGAAAGGGTGAGCGTCAGCGCAACCGTAATCACGATTGCACACGCGGCCCATGCAAGTTGCACGATTCGACTCGACGCGCGCAGGGCGACTACGAGCGCGAGCGGACAGCCGAGCGCGAGCAGGTTCCCCAGCGTATCCGGATCGGGAAGAGTGCCCGCCGGGCGAAAGCTAGAGGCAAAATTGAAGAAGTAGCTCTTTGCAACAGCCTGATCGATTTCGGCGGAGTACAGGTTGAGGTTTGAGTGCCGCGCGTACTCATAGAACACGATGAGGCCCTGGACGGTCGCTGCGACCACAAGCAGCGACAAGAGGAATAGGAGTCCGCCCGGTTGCCGAGCAATCTGCAGGGCAAGCCATCCGGCCACGAGCGTGGTCAGGATCCAGGTGGCGTAATGGGGCTGTTCGCGCCCGATCGCAAACCCCGGTAGAAGCAGGGCGAGCGCGAGCACGACGACAGTTCCGTTGGCGGACGCTCGATGCGTCCTAGTCCGTGGCTCGAGCAGCGCGACGAACGCAGCCAGCGCGAGCAACACCGCGACCGGCGAAACCCTCACACCCTGCAAGGTCATGTTGAGGTCCCATGGCGCCGTGACGATCGCGGCTCCTACCAATAGCCGCAGCGGGTCCTTGGCGATGCAGGCGACGCTGAGCAGCAGGGGTGCGGCGACTGTGACCACGTACTTCAGCGTCGTCGGCTGATGAAACAAGTGGGTCGCAACGAGACCGGTCGCCGATACAAGAGACAGACCCGCGAGGGCGAGTGCCGCGAACGCTCGGGCGCGTAGAGGGAGCGGCAGACGCATAATCGCGGGCAGCCGACCCACCTCCGCGAACGACATCAGACAGGCGCCTCGCGCAGGACCGATCGGCGGACTCCGACGACGTAGAGGAAGCGGCCGAGGAGGAGCAGCGTGGCCAGGAAGCCGATCGCGGCGTAGAGAGTGGGTTTCGGCGAGGCCTTCGTAGCGGTCCCGCCGGGCGAGACAAGCTGGAGACTGGGCTGCGCGGCCGCCGAGGACTGCGCCACGCTACTTAGAACTGTTTGTTGCTGGCCGAGCAGCCCGGACAGCAACACAGTCGCATTGCGCTGAGTTTCCGGGTTGGAACTCCCCAGCCGCTTTCGCGCCGCTTCGATTTCACGGGTCAGCGGACCAAGCTTAGAAGTGATCGCCTTTTGGTATCTGCTGACTTGTTGCGCGTCGATCCGGTCGAGATAGACCACGAACGCCTTCGCGACTGCCGTTGCACGCGCCTGGGCCTGCGCCGGGCCCGAGCCTGTCGCAGTGACACGAACGAGGTTTTGCGCCGCGACCGTGCCCGCAGTGATGTTGCCTTCCAGATCTTTGGCTGGCACTCCAAGCAGCGCGGCCGCGTAGTCGACCACCGGTGTGCTCGACGCGAGTTGGGCGAACTGGCTGGCGAGGTCGTTGGCAGCTGTGACAGCAGGATCGGAGATCCCGCTCGTCGTCTGCACAGATACACGGACGGTTGCGGAGGACTGATAACGCGCAGGTGCGCGATTGCTGATCTCGTAGACCGCCGCCGCAACGAGGAGGGCGAGGACCAGAACGATTAGGGCACGTGGACTCCACCAGCGCCAACCCGGACCGGCTGGCTCATGCGGACCCAGGGGAGCACGCTGAAGTTCAACACCGGCACGTTGGGAAAGTGGCTCGGGTGCTATCACGTCCACGGAGAGGGGGGCCTCGAAACGATTATGGTCGAGCAGGCTACCAGCAGCGTCTTGACCTGGCATCAGATCACCCACTACCGCCCGGATCCGGAAATCCGCGGGCCAGGCGCGCAATGCGGTGATCAGCAGGACGAAGCTGGCGCTCGACGCGGCCGCGGCTGGAAGCGTCCAGCGCCTCAACAGCAGCGCCACCGCACCAGAAACGATCACGGCTATGGCCGGTCGAACGCTGGCCGCGAGGGAGGGACCAAGATCGACCTCGCGTGCGATCACTGCCATAGCCGCGAGACCAACCAGCAACTCAGTCGCGGCGGTCAGCCACGCGGAGGCTGTGACACCGAAACGCGGTACCAGGAGCAGGTTTCCTGTCACGTTCGTGACGATCGCCGCGGTGTTCTGCACGAACAGAGCTTTCGTCTTACGAAACGCGATCATCAGGTTCCCGAGCAGGCTGTTGACAACGCTCACCCCCCCGGCCAGGCTGAGGATGCGCAGCAGGGGCGCGGCGTGCACGTAACTGTGTCCGAGCAGTAGCACTATCAGTGGCTGCGCGAACAGCGCGACCGCCGCGAAGATCGGCACGACACCGACGGCGAGCCAGGTCCAGATCCGCCCGACGAGCCTCTCCAGGTCGCGCGGACGCCCAGTCAGGCTCGAAATTGCCGGCAGCGCGCCCGACATCACAACCCCAGCGACGGTCGCGAGCACAGTCAGGAGCTTCGACGCTGCGGCATAGTCGCCGAGCCGCGAGCCGCTGACGAGCCAGCCGAGCAGCACGAGGTCGATCGTCAGATAGACCTTCGTCATGATCGCGAGCATCCCCAGCGGAACCGATCTGCGGATCAGATCGCGTCGACCGATCCGCCGCACATCGGAGGGCTCGAGCAGCCTGTGAGCCGCGAGCGCCACCACGATCCCGTTGACGATCGAGCCGGCGCTCAGCGCAGCGATGATCGCGTCCACGCCGAACCCGAGTGCGGCCACGAGCACAGTCGCGACCACCTGGAGGAACGTCGTGATCACGTCGAGACGCAGAAGCTGTCCTGTCCTGTGGCGCACGACGAAGAACACACGCGCCGGGTTGAGCCCGTTGAAGACCATGCTTGGAGCGAGTAGCAGCAGCGCGACCCCGCGCGTGGATGTGATCCCTGCGCTGAACGCGAGGCCGACCATCACAACCGCCAGCACTGAAGACCAGGCAGTGGCCACCTCGTAGGCGGCGCGAAGCGTCGCGCGGTGGGAGCCCGTCAGGTGGGGCAGATCGCGGCTCAGCATCAGACTGAACCCGAGATCGGCCGTGGCACCGAGCACTGCCCAGGTCGCGACGGCGGCCGCGTACTGGCCGTATCCAGCCGGGCCAAGTAGCCGCGTGATCGCGATTGTGCTGAGACCGGAAAGGAACGTTATGGCGCCGAAGCGCCCGACGAGGTTCAGCACCGAACGAGCGACGTTGCTCACCAGCTTTGGCTCGGGCGCACCATCGGCCTGGCCGACACGTCCATCAGTTGGCCCCGGCGCAGTCCCATCGGCGAACGCGGCCGCGGCGGGGGTCTCGATTGACGTCCTGCGTCTCATCGGCGCCGCAGACGATCTTCGTCGTGCGGGTCTAGCGGGAACGGTGGTGCGCCAGCCGGGCCGAAGATCGCAGTCGACCATGCCGGCCAGCGCGACTCCCAGCGCTGCGCTTCGGCCCACCGGCGCCGCTCGGCCACCCGCGACGCCGGCTCGTGGCATGCCCCGAGGATCGCAGCGACCATCGAATCGGCGTCGTCTGCCACAAGCAAGTTCGGGGGGCCCTCCTCCTCAAGACGCTCTGAGAAACGGGTCGTGACGATTGGGCGCCCCCGTGCCGCGTAGTCGTAGAGCTTCATCGAGTCCTGTCCTGAGGAGCGCTCCGCCCGGTTGAGCACGAGCGCGACGGTGGCGCTGTCAATCACATCGGATAGCTTCTCGCGCGCCACGACGCCGTGCCAGCGCATGCGTCTCGGATGGGCGGCGAGCGCCCGTACAAGCTCCGGGCCCGGTCGCTCGCGCGACCCTGGGTACTGGCACTGCCCATACAGGTCGAGTACCCACCCGGGCAGCCTGTCCAGGAGATCCGACGCGAGCCCGGCGTCGAAGCGTGGGGTGAGCGTGCCCGCATGGACGAGGCGTTTGCCTTCCTCCGCCGGGCGTAGCGGACCCAGCATCTCGTCGCTGACGCCGTTGCGGACGACGACTGTCCGCTCGGCCGGGAACTCCTTCGCCAGTGAGGGGCTCGCGACGACAATCGCGTCAGCCTCCTCGCCGATCCGTCGATAGAGCTCGGAGAGCCGCTCGCTGCGGTGCGTCATGAGTTGGCTCCAGTCGTCGGCGCAGTCGAACACGCGGCGCCCGTCGCGGTCCTCCGTCCCTGGCCACTGCCACGGTACATCTACCACCGTCGCAGCACTAGCGGCCACGCGGCGAAGCTCTCGACGGAGAAGCAGGTTGCCGCTCGTCTCGGCCAGACCGTTGAGGTGGCCCGGCAGCAGGACGGCGTGCGGGACGACGCTGATCCCGGGCATGCCCGTCCCTCTGCGCACGCCCCCTTTGAGACCCTGCAACCACTCCTGTGCACTTGGCGGGGAGCTCAGCGCGCGGGCGTCGCGGGGGCGCTCGATGAACAGCACCGGATGCCCATGCGCGGCCGCCAGCATCGCAAGCGAGTGCTCCCGGCGGATCGTCGGCAGCCAGGCGCTCTTGGAGCAGATCACCAGAGGCGTGGGACCAGGAGCAGGGGAACGCGCGGTCACGGACGAGCCGTCCGCTCGAGCGCACGCTCGACGGCCTCGGCGGAGCGCTCCCACGTCTGCGACGTGCCGTACTCGCGCGCCCGCGCCGAGGCGCCGGCGCGCAGCGCAGGATCCTCCGCCGCGTCGATCGCGCGGGCAATCGCAGCGAGATCCTCGCGCGCGACGGTCCATCCAGTCTCCCCGTCGATCATCGTCTCCGGCAGGCCGCCTTCGTTGGCGACGATCACCGGCGTTCCGCAGGCCTGACTCTCGAGCGAGGCTAGGCCGAACGGCTCCTCGCGCGCCAGATAGAGAGTGACCAGCGAGCCCATGTACAGCTCGTGCAGTTCATCGTCACTCACGCCGATGCGCATGTCGAGCTCGACGCCACTCTCGCGCGCGATCACCCGAAGCCGCGCTGCCTCCTCCGGAGCCGCACGCGGCGCCACGACGATCAGCGGACGGCGGCGCGCGGCCAGCGCGGCCGCGCGGATCGCGTGGTCGTGGCCCTTGCTCGGGATCAGCGATCCGACACTCAGCAGATGACTTGTTGGACGATCCTCGAGCGGTTTGAGAAAGAGGCCGGCGACGCCGAGCGGCACGGGCTCGGCCTGACGGTCGTAGGCGCGCTCAATGCGCCCGGCCGTGAAGCGCGAGTTGGTCAGCAGCAGCCCCGTAGCAGCGACAGCTGCGCGATCGAGCCGGCGTTCGGCTCCGTGCAGACCAGCGTAGAGGGCGCGAGTCCTTGGGTTCACGCTAGACGCAGCGGACGCCTCGTAGTCGACGCGGCGAGGCTCGTGGCAGAAGTAGACCGTGGGGGCGCGCATCCAAAACAGCGCCGGGGGCGCCTGCAGGTACTGGCACGGATGCACAAGAACAACGTCGCAGTTGGCGCGGTTGACGGCACGCGCAAGGCGTCCCCAGGCGGTGACGAGCAGCGCCAGATCGAGGTGCCGGGGTACGGGGCGAAGCGCCGCGGGTAGCCGCTCCGCGGTGCGACGCAGCGGGACTACGTGTGCGCTGTCGGTGATTGGGACGGACGTCTGCAGGCAGAACTCGAGCAACTCGCCGCGCAGGTGCCGATGGTGCTCCATCATCGCGCGCCGGGCGCCCCCGGTCTGGAGGTTGTGAATCAGGGCGATTCGCATGCTCGACGGTCCCAGGCGGTGGCGTGCCGTCGTCAGCGCGACACCGAGAAGCCGCTGTTGACACCCCGGTAGCCGTCGAGGATCTCTTGGTCGGGACGGGGGGTCGCCCGCGCCGACCCGAGGAAGAACGTACCCGAGGCGCCATCGAGCCCCGCGGTTCCCGCCATCAGCGGCCGATCTAGGTACTTCAGCCAGAAGAGAGTGAGCGTGGTGAGCAGGTTCGCGAGCGTGCGTGCGTAGACGTGCTCGCCGGCGATCGCGCTCAGCAAAGCGCGCACCGACCATCCGAGCGCCATCCCAGGCCCGGCCGTTGGGCCGGCGTCTATCTCCTCGAACCAGCGAAACAGGCGTCGATGGCCGTTGTACGTGTAGCGCGTGAAGTCATATGCGCCCTCGTGCACCTGCTGCATGAACGGGATCTCGGAGTACACCAGTCCCTGGGGCTTCAGAACACGATGGATCTCGCTCACCACCTGCGGGGGATCGGCGACGTGCTCGAGCACCGCCTGGCAGACGACCCCGTCGAACACCGCATCGGCGAAAGGAAGCGCGTGCGCGTCGCAGATCACGTCGGTGCGAGGACCCACCGCTATATCGGCTTGGACGAGATGGATCGCGGGATCGTTGCCGATCTCCTGCATACCCTCGCCGAGCGTTGCTCCGCCTACCACGAGCACCTGCGCGCGCTCTGCACCGAGCGCATCCCGCAGGAGGTTCCCGAATCGTGCGAAATTGCGGGCAGCGCTCAGATTGTGCGAGAGCGACGGCAGCGTCCGCTTCGCGATCCGCCCGAGGCGCTGCCCGATCCCAGGCTGACTCGTAGGCGTATTCAGATAATCGGCAGCCGAGAAAGCGCTGTCTCGCGAGAGCAGGATGGGAATGCCGTTGACGAGCGGGAACCGCGCGCTTTGGTCTGCTGTTGTCAGGAAGTGCGCCTCACCGACCAGCTCCTCGCCGCTGTCAGGCGCCCTCAGCAGAGGTAGGAGGTTGGGGTCGAGCTCAGGCACGTGTCGTTACCACCGAGGATTCGCTGGAGCCCTCGACCACGGATGGCCGGTAGCGCTCGAAGATAGACAGGTAGCTGTCGGCAACCGTGCTCCAGGCGAGCGCTGGGTACACCGACGCTCGCGCGCGCAGCGCCAGACCTGCGAGACGCTCGGGGTCGCGCAACAGGCCGAGCGCACCCTCCGCCATCGCGCCTGGTGAGGAATCGCGTGTGATCAGGGAATCGTCGAGCCGGCGCAATACCTCGGGGTTGGCGCCGGCTGGTGTGCCGAGCACGGGGGTCCCGCAGGCCAGCGCCTCGGCCGTGGTCAGCCCAAATCCCTCGAGCTCCTGTGTCGGCATGATCACCAGGTCGGCAGCGCGATACCAGCCGACGAGATCCTCGTCGGAGATCCATCCGAGAGTCATGACCCGATCCTCGAGACCCAGCGTCTGGATACGTCTGCGGATCTCACCCTCGAGGGGACCGCGCCCCGCCAGCGCGAGGCGGGCGCCGGGCAACTCGCGCGCGATCAGCGAGAACGCCTCGACGAGCTCGCTCACACCCGTTCGCGGGACCATCCGTCGCGCGGTGAAGATCAGTGGGCCACCAGCGGCTGCCCAGGGGTGCTCGATCATGCCTCCAGGCGAGAAGCGCTCCGTGTCGATACCGCCGGGGATCACGGTGATCCGCTCGGGCCGAGCGCCGAGCGCAATCGCCTCCTTTCGCATGAAGTCGCTCAGCGTCACGAGGCTGCTCGCGCGCCGGACCACGCTGCTCTCGCAGACGCGCACAAGCTCGGTTGCGGCCCTGCGGGTGGGAGCCGGCAACGTGTATCTGTCCTGGTGTTCTGGGATCAGCTCGCGATGGACCGGCGCCTGGAAGGTGTGAACATATGGAGCACGACCGGCCGCAAGCGCGACGCCCTGAAGCGGAAAATTGCTGTGGAGCACCCTGGTCCCGTGAGCCCCGTGAACCGCCCTACGCACTGCTCGCACGGCAGCGATCGGGTAGCTGGCGGCGTACAGCGGGCTGGTGCGGGAAGGAGTCCGAAATCGCCAGATCTCCACGCCGTCTTGGGCGACGCTGTGTTCGGGATCCTCGTCGTTGACTTTGCGCGAATGGATCATGACGTCGGCGCCCTTTTCGCTGAGCGCCGTTCCCAACTCGCGACAATGACGCTCGAGGCCGCCGTTTCGATCGGGCGTGATCGCGTTGCTGAACAACAGGATCCGCGCAGATCTCACGCCTGGATCATGAGTCATCGAGGCCCCCTGCGTGTTGCGGTGTCAAGGGAACCGGCGCCCTCTCGCCTCTCAACAGAGCCGCCAGATGATCGGCGTGGCGCTCCCGGTCGGCGAAGCTGCGCACGTATCTCTGGCCCGCTGCGCCCAAGCTCGCCCGGCGTGCCGAATCACCCGCCAGCATGCGGATCGCGCGCTCCCATTCCACTGGCGTCGTGGCCAACAGCCCTGCGCCGGACTCCTCCACGAGAGCGCTGTTGATGCCCACCGGGCTGGCGATCACAGCGCATCCCGCCGCCATGTACTGCAGCAGCTTGAAGCCGGCCTTGGCCTTGGTGTAGGGACTGTCGGGAAGCGGCATCAGACCGACTTCAAAATCCGCCACGGCGTCGGCTTCGCTCGACCTTTCCCAGCGGCGAAACGTCGCCGGTCCCGCCCACGGTTCGGCCGTGACGACCTCCAGCCTCGCCACGCCCTCGCTCGTCAACCTCTCGACCACACCGCGCAGGGGGTCTAGGTAGCGGACGTTGCCCTGGGAGCCGATCCAACCGAGGCGCACGGGTGTCGCGGTGTTCTGCGTGGCCGTAGGGTACGCCCACACATCTGGGATCGTGGGCAGTATCACGTGGGCACGCCTTCCAGGAAGAACCTGACCGAGCTCGGGCGTGCTCACGACCAGGGTGTCAGCGCGGTCCAACAGGGCAAGAGATTGGCGATCTCTGTATACCCAACGCGCTGCTCGCGACCGATGCGCGAGGGTCGGCGTAGGGAGGAACGTGGCGTCGTCGAGGTCGTACACGACTGGGCCACGAAAGCGTCGCAGGCCCCGAAGCAGCGTTGCGGGCCCAATCGGGTACGCCCCCCGCTGGATCAGGATCGCATCGCTGTCCTCGAGCACTCGTTGCAACTCGAGTCCCCTGCGTAGATACTGCAGCCCGTGCTCGGCAAGTAGCAACGCCGCGCCGCCCGGACCGCCCAGCCGGCGGCTGGGCACGTCAGCCGGTGAAACAGCCACATCGAAGCCCCGCGCAGCGAGCAGCGGCGCATACTGAATCGCGCGAAAGTACGCCGAGCCGTTTTCAACAGAGCCTTGTGTGAGTATCGTCACACGCATGGAAGGAGAGCGCAGGACATGATCGTTACAGGGATGACACATTCGACATCGTGCCATGTGCTGAGTTCAACTGAGCCTCACGCGAGACGTGATATCTAGCTTCCATGCGCATCATGCACATATCGGAGGCCCTCGGCGGCGGTATCTTCGAGGTCGTCAGCAACCTCAGCGCGAGCCTCATCGACCGCGGCCATGAAGTCGCCATAGCGTACGGGGTGCGGGCCGAGACCCCCGCCAACCTGCGCGACTCGGTCGATCCGCGGATCGAGCTGGTGCCCACACCGTGGACCGCCCGTACGCTGCGTGCCTCCTTCCACGCTTCGCGCGCCCTGAGGCCGATCGTCAAGAGCTGGCAGCCCGACGTGATCCACCTGCACTCGTCGTTCGCCGGCGTAACCGGCGCAGCAACGCTGCGAGGCCTGGCCCCAGCGGTCTACACACCGCACGGCTACTCCTTCACGATGAAGGCCTCGCCGCTGAAGAGAGGGGTCTTCAGGACGCTCGAGCGTCAGGTTGCGCGGCACGTCGCCGTTCTCGGCGCTGTGTCCGACGACGAGGCCCGGCTGGCCGGCGACGTGATCCGCGCCCCGCGCGTGCGGATCGTGCGCAACGGCATTCCCGAGCTCGACCCCGGCCAGATCCCGGGGGCGGCGCCTGGGCAGACGCCGAGCGTGGTCGCAATGGGACGGGTCGCGCCGCAGCGCCAACCGCAGCAGGCCGCGGAGATCCTCGCCGCGGTTGGCGACCTGGCACCGGTGTCCTGGCTTGGAGGCACCACCGCCGACACCCCCGGTCTCGACGCCCTCGCCCAGGCCGGGGTACCTGTCACCGGCTGGCTGACCCGCGAAGACGCACTTGAGCGTTTGACCCTTGCGACCGTCTATTTGCATTGGACCGCTTGGGACGGCATGCCGTTGAGCATCCTCGAGGCGATGGCCCACGATGTTGTGGTGATCGCCAGCGACATCGGCCCCAACCGCAGCATCCTTGGGCCTCGCCAGACCTTTTCATCCACGAATGCGGCTATCGCCGCCATCCGCCGCGTGCTCTCCGATCACGCATACCGCGAAGAGCTGTTGGCTGAGCAACGACGGCGCCGGGCTCAGTACGGAAGCACAGCCATGACCGTCGGATGGGAGGAGGTGTACACGTCACTGGCGCACCGCACCACGGCGCTCAAGCCCAGTATGCCCACGCTCGCGTAGTGGCACTCAGCTGAACACTGGGCTTTACACTGAACTAGGTACCGCCTCTGGCAATAAAGCGGACGATCCTGTAGCATCGCGCTCTGTTCATGCCATATGTCGGGATTTTTCGACATGACACGCTCGTCACGGAGGGACCACATCGTGTTTCAACGCTTGGCCAATTCGCACAACCCCGCGCCTGGACGCCTGTCCAAGCTGATCGCTGCCGCAGTGACTTCACTACTTGCGTTTGCGGTGCTGACTAGCGCGGCATCAGCCTCGTCGACCACGACGGCCTACCTCAACAGCTACAACGCCACAGACGCGGCCGAAAGTGGGCTCTGCGTCGGCACGGCGATGGTGACCACCACGCCCCCTGGGTGCGGAAGCACCGTCACGGTGCCAGTGGTTTTGGCCAGCGGGACGAGCTACACGGTCACCGTGAGCGGAGCTGTCAGCCCATGGGGCGAGTGGCCCTATCGCCGCTGTGGCAAGCCCGAGCCGAGCTCGCAGTTCGCTAGCCCAGGGATCTCCAACAGGCCGGCGGGCGACGACGCGCAGTTCCGCTTCGCGGTTCCGCTTTACACCGGCAAGTGCTCCAAACCGCTCCCCAAAAAGGCCGCGTACTTCCAGGTCAATCTCGGCAGCGGCTGGTTCCACCCGACCGCCAACGGCGAACCGTCCAAGCCCTCGAACGACAACATGAGCAAAGCCCACGAACAACACCCCTACACGTTCACGTTCACGGGGCAGGGTGCCGAACCGCAGTTCCGCTACGTCGACTACCACCCGAGCGACAACAGCGGCCAGTTCAAGATCGTCGTGGCCGCGCCCGTAGACTGACCGGGCACCGCTGGGTAGAGGCTCGGCTGCCATCCCGGCAGCCGAGAAAGGGGCATGGCGAGACGCGAGCGAGACGCCCCGCTGCGACGGCCTCGCAGCGGCCTCTCTGGCTCGGCAGATAGAGTCCTGGGGACCCCGCAGCTCCCAGATCGACTCCCCCAAGCACGACCACAGGACCTAAATGCCAGCACACGACGTCTTGATCATCGGCGCCGGCCTAGCGGGCCAGCGCGCCGCCCTCGCCGCAGCCGAGAAGGGTGCGAGCGTGGCCATCATGAGCAAGGTCCACCCGGTTCGCTCGCACTCGGTGGCCGCCGCCGGCGGCATCAACGCGGCGATCAGCGTGGACGACGACTGGCACTCCCACGCCTACGACACCGTCAAGGGCTCGGACTTCCTAGGCGACCAGGACGCGATCGAGATCATGTGCTCGGAAGCGCCCGCCGAGGTCATGCACCTCGAGCACATCGGTGTGACCTTCCATCGCAACGACAAAGGCGAGATGGACCTGCGCGCCTTCGGTGGCGCCTCGATGAAGCGCACCGCCTACGTCGCCGACATCACCGGCCAGGCGCTCCTGCACGTGCTCTACGAGCAGCTGATGAAGCACCACGAGACCGTCGAGCGCTACGAGGAGTGGTTCACGACCTCGCTGCTGAAGGACGACGCCGGGCACTGCTGCGGGGTGCTCGCCCGCGACGTTCGCACCGGCCGGATGGAGGCGTTCACCGCCAAGAACGTGATCCTCGCGTGCGGCGGCGCCGGACAGGCCTACAAGCCGACCACCAACGGGCTGATCGTGACCGGAGACGGGATCGCAATGGCCTACCGCGCGGGAGCCCCGCTGATGGACATGGAGATGGTCCAGTACCACCCGACCTGTCTGGTCGAGACGGGGATCCTCATCACCGAGGGCGCCCGCGGCGAGGGCGCGCACCTGCTCAACGCCAACGGCGAACGCTTCATGGAGAAATCGGCGCCCAACAAGATGGAGCTGGCCTCGCGCGACGTCGTCTCGCGCGCCGAGCAGATCGAGATCGACGAGGGCCGCGGCGTCGGGCCGGGCGGCTCGGGCATCTACCTCGACGTGACCGTCGTGCCGCGCAGGCGCACGCTCGAGGCGCTGCGCGAGATCGTCAACCTCGGCCGCGACTTCGCCGGCGTCGACATCACCAACGAACCGATCATGATCCGCCCCGGCCAGCACTACATCATGGGCGGCGTGAAGACCGACGTGGACGGCCGCACGCCGATCGAGGGCCTCTACGCCGCCGGTGAGGTCGCCTGCGTATCGGTCCACGGCGGCAACCGGCTCGGCGCCAACTCGCTGCTGGACACGCTGATCTTCGGGCGGCGCTCGGGCGAACACGCAGCCGCGCGTGCAGCCGGCATGGGCATGCCCAAGATCGACACCAAGGCGCAACTGCGCGAAGACGCCGAGCGGATCGACTCGATCATCGCTCGACCCCACGACGGCAGGCGCGTCTCTGAGATCAAGAACGAGCTTGGCGAGCTGATGAACAAGCACGCCGCGGTCTTCCGCGACGAGCAGGGCCTGCAGGTCGCCTTGGAGGAGATCGGGCGCCTCAAAGAGGAGACCGGCAAAGCCTGGATCGATGACCGCGGGACGGTCTTCAACCAGGATGTGCTCGGCGCGATCGAGCTGGGCTACATGGTCGACTGCGCCGAGGCGACAGTCGTAGCGGCGCTCGAGCGCAAGGAGTCGCGCGGAGCCCAGTTCCGCACCGACTACCCGGAGCGCAACGACGAGCAGTGGCTGAAGCACATCGACATCACGCTCGAGGACGGCAGCCCGAAGGTCAGCTACTCGCCCGTCACGATCACGCAGTGGCAGCCGGAGGAGAGGAAATACTGATGCTCGCCAAACCAAAGGAGCGCCGCTGATGGCTGAAGTCCACCGTCCGCCCGAGGAGTTCACGCTGCGGATGCGCCGCTATGACCCCGAGTCCGGCGAGGCGCCCTACTGGGACGAGCACACGATCGAGCTGGAGCCCCACCGCTCGGTGCTCGAGGCTGTGCTCCAGGCCAAAGACCGCTTCGACGGGTCGATCGGGATCCGCTGCTCGTGCCGCCAGGCGATCTGCGGCTCGTGCGGTATCCGCGTCAACGGCGAACCGGCGCTCGCCTGCCACACCCACCTCGACGCCGCCAAGCGCGGCGCCAAGGACGGCGTGATCGAGATCGAGCCGATGGGCAACATGCCCGTGCTCAAGGACCTGATCGTGGACATGGACGCCGTCCACTGGAAGAAGATCCGGCGCGTCACGCCATGGCTGCTGGCCAAGCAGCCCGTGCCCGAGCGCGAGTACCTGGTCCCCAAAGACGCGATGGTCGACGTCACCCAGTCGATGGCCTGCATCCAGTGCGGCGCCTGCGTCTCGGACTGCCTGGCGATGGAGGTCGACCCGGGCTTCATCGGCCCAGCCGCGCTCGCCAAGGCCTACCGCTTCGTCGGGGACCCGCGCGATGACCAGCAGTTCGAGCGCCTCAACGACCTCGCCCAGGACCCGCAGGGAATCTTCGACTGCACCCACTGCTTCAAGTGCGTCGAGGCCTGTCCCAAGGACGTCAACCCGATGGGCCAGATCATGCGCCTGCGGCGCATCGCCACCAACGACCACCACATCGTCGACCAGAACAACGGCGAGCGCCACGAGGCGGCGTTTGTAACCCTGATCAAGGACTACGGCCTGCTGCACGAGGCCGAAATCCTGCCGCGTTCCTACGGCGGCAACTCGTGGTTCGCCAAGTTCACCCCTCCTGCCGGCAAAGAGCTCCTGTCATCGCTGCCAGTCGTCATCAAGGGCGTGCTGCGCGGCAAGTTCAACCTGAAGCTCGCCCTCTTCGGGCACAAGATTCCGAAAGACGACCTCAAGGCCGTCCAATCGATCTACGACAAGATCGAGAGCCGCCCGGAGCGCTACGAGCTGAACCTGTACATCGCGGGCGAGGACGAAGCGCCGGCGCCCCCCAGCGACCCGGTCGCAGCCGGCGTCACGTTCGAGCCAGGCGGCTCCGACGAGCCCACCTCCAGCCCCGAAGGGAGCGCCACATGAAGGTCGCCTACTGGCCCGGCTGCGTGAGCCGTGGCTTCACCCCCGAGCTGCACGGATCGATGGACAAGGTCGCCCCGCTGCTGGACATCGAGTTGGTACAGCTCGACCGCGCCTGCTGCACGGGCGCCGGCGTCATCGCCGAGCACAACCAGGAGCTGGCGGACACGCTCAACGCGCGCACATTCGCGCTCGCCCAGCAGGTGGAGGGCGCGTCGATGATGATGAACATCTGCTCCACCTGTCAGGGAGCCCAGAGCGAGTGCCAGGAACGCCTCGACGCCAACGCGGAGTACCGCGATCACGTCAACAACACGTTGGCCGGCGAGGGACTCAGCTACGAAAAGGGACTCACGAACAAGAACTTCCTGTGGCTGCTGGTCGAGGAGATCGGGCTCGAGAACCTCAGCGCTCGGGTCAAGCGCCCGCTGACCAACCTCAAGGTGGGACCCTTCTACGGCTGCTACATCGTCCGCCCCCGCGATCGCCTCGGCATCGACGACGAGCGTCCCCGCGACCACTACCTCGATCAGGTGATCGAGGCTCTCGGCGGCACCGTGATCGAGTACGCCGGAATGCGCAAGTGCTGCGGCTTTCCGATCATCACCATGAACAAGGAAGCCTCGCTCAAGCAGGCTGGACGCCACCTCGGCGACGCCGCCGACGCAGACGCCGACTGCGTGGTCACGCCCTGCCCCCTGTGCCACCTGAACCTCGACCTGCAGCAACCGCTGGCCGAGAAAGTCGTCGGACGCGACCTGGGCATGCCCGTTCTTCACCTGCCCCAGCTCGTCGGCCTCGCGCTGGGCCTCGAGCCCAAGGAGCTGGGGCTCGGACGCCACGTCGTGCGCCCCACCTCGGTGATCGACTGGTCCACCTCGGTGGTGGGCGCAGCCGCCTGATCAGGGCCGCCGGTCCGGCGGCTCAGCGCCCGAGCAGCCCGAGGACGCCGGCGGCGTCGGGTAGGACATGCCCGATCTCGGCTCTCGCGAAGGCCGCGTCGGCTGACACGAGTGCCGTGGCACCGCTGGCGGCCGCAGCGGCTGCCAGCACCGCGTCGAACGCGCCGAGCTCCTCGCTCCTCTCGAACAGCGCCAAGCCCTGCTGGAGATGCTCGACCGTGACGCTGAGCAGCGGGGAGAGCAACTCGGCGTAGTCACGCCCGCTCGCGGCAGCGTCTTGGCGTCCCCGTCTGCGTGCTCTTACGTGCACGAACTCCTGAATGACCTCGACCGAGGTCGTCGCCTGCAAATCACCATCGGCGATCGCCGCCACCAGCTCCCGGCATGGCGCGCGAAGCGGATGCTCACTGCCCAACGCGTAGACCAGGACGGTCGTGTCAAGGACGATCATGCACGCCGGGCGCGAAGCGCCTCGATCTCGTCCTTCAGCTCTTCCGCCGACGGGACCGCCATGTCGAGGGCCGCAAGTACGCGGAGACCCGCAGCCCGTCGGCGCTCGGAGGGACTCGCCACCCCCCGATCGATCGCCTCCCGCACGACCGTTGCCACCGAAACGCCCCGTTCACGAGCGACCGAAGTGATTCGATCGTGACGCTCCTGATCCAAAAGAATCTGGAGCCGATGCTCAAACATGCTCATACATTAGCATGTGCAGGATAATGCTCGACATCCACGGGCCGCCCGCGCCCCGGCGCCAACATCCACGGGCCGCCTGCTCACCGCCCGCCAGCTAGATCCGCCCACGCGCGAGGTCCAGCAGCCGCCCCAGCACGCGCTCGCCGTCCTTGCGCAGGCCGTCGTGGTCGTACTCGTTGGTGAGCCACACGCGCAGACCGCGCACCGTGCGGGCGGTCTGCTCGGAGAAGCTCCGCTCGACGTAGGGATCATCTGCGTAGATGACCGCTGCCGCCGGGACCTCGTTGGCCTGCAACTGCCCACGGTCGTACAGCGTGGGCCAGTCTCGCTGCGCGAGCAGCTCCGCGGCCTCGCGCAGCGGCGCCAATGCTGCGATGTCGCTGAACATCCAGGGGAAGACGTGCTCGCCGGTGAACAGCTCCGGCGCCCAGTCGGGCTGCGCCTCGAGCACCCGTTGTGCCGACCAGTCGGTGCTGCCGCCGTTCGCCCAGCACGCCTCGTGCAGGACCGCATAGAGCGGGTTGCGCGCGAACGGGCTCATCTGCTCCGCGTCGTGCAGGAAGGCCGGCGAGCCGGGGTCCAGCTCGAGCAGGTAGTGAAGTCGCTCCACGCCATCGCTCATGCCGAGGAGCTGGCCCAGCTGGCGCAGGCGCGCGGGGTGCAGCAGATCGCCGCCCGGCAGCGTCAGGGGGTCGCGTCCGAGCCTGTCCACCAGCTCGCGCATCCGCTCGCGATCGTCCGGGTAGCGGTCGTACAGGCGCTGGTTGCGCACGCGCATGCGCGCATAGGTGGCGCTGTAGACCTCGTCGATCGATGCTTCGAGCGCGGGCAGCCCGCCCGTGAACAGCACCTCGGTCAGTCCCTCAGGGGCGAGCGAGAGGTAGCTGAGCGCGCAGAAGCCGCCAAAGCTCTGCCCGAGCACGCTCCAGCGCTCCACCTCCAGCTCGCCGCGAATCCACTCGGCGTCCGCCACGATCGAGTCGGCGCGGAAGTGGGCGAGGTAGTCCGCTTGGCGCTCAGGGGTGCCCGGGAGCTCCGGGCCGATCGGGCTCGAGCGACCCGTGCCGCGCTGGTCGAGCAGCAGGACTCGAAAGTCAGCGAGCGCGCGTCCGAGCCACGGCGGCGCTGCGCCGGTGCGCGAGGGACGTGGAGCCTCCGACCCCGGGCCACCCTCCAGGTACAGCAGCAGCGGGCGCTCCTGGCCATCCGGGTCGGCCAGCTCGCGGGTGAACACGCTCAGGTGCGGGCCGTCGGGTTCGGCGTGATCGAGCGGCAGCGAATGCTCGCGATCGGTCACGATCAGGCCCGGGATCTCGCGGCGGACGGACATGCGCGAGAGCCTAGCCGCCACCGTTCCGCAAGGGAGCTGGCATAGGATCAGTCCGTGAAGATCCTCACGGTCGTCGGCAACCGCCCCCAGTTCATCAAGGCGGCGGCTGTCTCGGGGCCGCTGCGCGAGCGCCACGAGGAGATCCTCGTGCACACCGGCCAGCACTACGACGACTCGCTCTCGAGCATCTTCTTCAGCGAGCTGGGGCTCGCGCGACCCGACCGCGAGCTGGGCATCGCCGGCGCCAGCAACACGCAGCAGACCGCGCGCATGCTGGCCGCGATCGAGCCGCTACTGGCAGAGACGCGACCCGACGCTGCGCTCGTCTACGGCGATACCAACTCCACCCTCGCCGGCGCCCTCGCCGCAGCCCAGGCCAACGTGGCGGTGATCCACGTTGAGGCCGGCATGCGCTCCTTCGACCGGCGCATGCCCGAGGAGCTCAACCGTGTGCTGAGCGACCACGTGGCCACGCTGCTGCTGTGCTCCTCCGAGGGTGCTGCCGAGCAGCTGCGGGCTGAGTCGGTCGCCGGACACGTTGAGGTGGTCGGTGACGTGATGGTCGACGTGGCACTGCGCTGGCAACCGGCTGCGCGCGCCGACGCCCAGGTACCGTGCGCCCACGGCCTGCAGCCCGGTGCCTATCTGCTGCTCACCGCTCACCGCGCAGGCAACGTCGATGACCCCAGCCGGCTGCGCGCGCTGGTCGAGCTGATCCGGGCGCTGTCCGAGCCGGTGCTGTTCCCCGTGCATCCCCGCACCCGCAAGCGACTGCAGGCGGCGGGCCTGCTCGGCGAGCTGGAGGCGATCGCACACGTGACCCTGACCGAGCCGCTCGGCTATCTGGAGTTCAGCGCCCTCGTCTGCCAGGCTCGAGCGGTGCTCACCGACTCCGGAGGCGTCCAGAAGGAGGCCTATCTTGCGGGGGTGCCCTGCCTGACCCTGCGCGCGAACACCGAGTGGGTCGAGACGGTCCAGGCCGGGTGGAACACGCTCGTAGACCTCGATCCGGCCGCAACCCTGGCCGCCCTGGGCAAGCAGCCGCCCAGCGAACGCCCCGAGCTCTACGGCGACGGTCACGCCGCCGAGCGCTGCGTGCAGGCGATCGGAGCGATGTGAGCAGCACAGAGCAGCGTCCGCTCCGCGTGGGCGTGGTCGGCCTCGGCTACTGGGGTCCCAACCTGGCGCGCAACTTCGCTTCGATCGAGGGCTGCGAGCTGGCCTGGCTGTGCGACGAGTCCGCCAAGGCGAGGACACGGATGCAGCGCTCCTTCCCCGGCGCTCGCACGACCGGCACGCTCGATGATCTGCTGGGCGACGGCACGCTCGACGCGGTGGTGCTCGCAACGCCCGTTCCCACGCACGCGGAGCTTGCGATCGCGGTGGCCGGCGCGGGCAAGCACTGCTTCGTGGAGAAGCCGCTGGCGACCAACGCGCACGACGCCGAACGGGCCGTGGCCGCAGCCGCGCAGGCGCAGCGGATCCTGATGGTCGGCCACCTGCTCGAGTACCACCCCGCTGTGGCGCGCTTGAAGGAGCTGATCGACGGCGAGGAGCTGGGCGAGCTGTTCTACATCTACGGCAACCGCCTCAACCTGGGTCAGCTGCGCAAGGACGAGAACGCGCTGTGGAGCCTCGGCGCGCACGACGTTTCGGTGGCGCTTCACCTGATCGGCGAAGAGCCCGTCGAGTGCGTGGCCCACGGCGCCTCCTACGTACGCGAGGGCGTCCAGGACGTTGTGTTCTGCTACCTGCGCTTCCCCTCGGGAATCGTCGCCCACCTGCACCTCTCGTGGCTCGACCCCCACAAGGAGCGCCGCATTACCGTGGTCGGCGCACGCCGTATGGCGACCTTCGACGACATGCTGATCGAGGGCAAGCTCACGATCTACGACAAGGGCTTTGACGAGGACACGCGCTCGTGGGGCGAGTACATCGCCCGCTCGGGCGACACCTTCTCGCCGCGGATCCCCAACCTGGAGCCGCTGCGGATCGAGTGCGAGCACTTCGTGCAGTGCATCCGCGACGCCAGCACGCCGCGCTCGGACGGCCACAGCGGGCTACGGGTCGTGCGGGTGCTCGAGCAGCTGCAGCGCTCGCTGGAGAGCTGAGAGACCGGCGCCCGCGGGCGCGCCCGCCGGTGAGTGGACGCGCCTGCCGGTGAGTGAGCCTGTCTGTCAGACCCCGCGCCTGCGCAGAACGTAGGGAATCGTGCGCAGGATGATCTTCACATCCGTCCACAGCGACCAGTTGGCGACGTAGAGATAGTCCATCGCCACCATTTCGCGCAGCGGCACCCGCGTCGGGCCGAGGATCTGCCAGTGCCCGGTCATGCCCGGGGTCAGCTCGAGGCGGCGCCGGTGCCAGCCCTCGACGCGCATGTCCTCGTCAACCACCAGCGGGCGTGGGCCGACCACGCTCATCTCGCCGCGCAGGATGTTCAGCAGTTGCGGTATCTCGTCGAGCGCGCTGCCACGCAGGAGCCGCCCGACGCGGGTGATGCGAGGATCGTCGGCGATCTTGAACAGGCCCTCGGCTTCGTTGCGGTGGCGCAGCGAGTCCTTCATGGCCTCGGCGTCGGGGACCATCGTGCGGAACTTGAAGATGCGGAACTGCTTGCCATGGCGACCCACGCGCAGTTGGCGGAAGAACACCGGGCCGCGGCTGTCGAGCTTGATCGCGACCGCCGCAAGCGCCATCAGCGGCGCCAGCGCGATCAGGCCGAGCGAGCCCACGACGATGTCGAACGAACGCTTGATCACCACCGACGAGCGCGTCAGCTCAAAGCGCCGCACGCCCATCACGGTGACGCCGTGCAGGTCGTCGAAGACGACCGAGGAGCCGACCACCTCGAGCAGCCGCGGCAGGATGCTCACGCGCACCCCGGCGGCCTTCAGCGAGCGCACGAGGTCGAGCACCTCGCCGCCGTCCGCGCTGCGTGGCGCGACGATCGCGCGCTGCACGTCCAGGCTCCGCGCCAGCTCGCGCACCGCGGCCAGCTCGGTCACTGAGCGTGCGTCCGTCGACCACGGCGCAACCTTGTCGAGATCGAGATGCGCGACCAGCTGTGCACGGATGCCGCCGTGGTCGCTGAGCTTGGCGCGGATCGTCTCGGCCGCGGTCGCATCGCCGATGAACAGGCAGCGCTCCGCTGGGCTGATCCTGAGCGCCACCACCCGCGCCAGCGCACGAAACAACATCAGCAGGCCGGCCAGCGCAAGCCACAGGAACATCGCCTGGTGGCGGTCCAGGCGGCCGGTGACAACGAGACCGCCGGCGAGCCACGCCCCGAGGGCGCACAGCGTGGCCAGCTGAAACAGCCTCGGCGCCTCGTCCAGGGTGGTCTTGCGCAGCAGGCAGTCGTCGCGGTCATAGAGCCCCGAGACCTTTGAGCCCATCAGCAGGATCGGCACGCCCACGATGCTCGCCCAGGTGAGCTGCACCGAGCGCGAGGAGAGCGCCACGGTCAGCGCGAAAGCCCCGACGATCGCCAGCACGTCTGCGATCAGCAACGAGCGGCGAAACAGCGAGTCGCGCCGTTTGCTCGCCTCAGGGCCCCTGCCGGTTACCCGCGAAGCTCTCCAGCGCGCCGATCCCAGCGCCCGGGCCCGGTACGTCTCCGACCCGCTGGAGGGTATACCCCTGGCTCCCACGTCGGTGATCTCGCTATCCATAGCTCCGCTGCTCTCGTGTCGGTGCTTCGAGGTCTATGGCACCCTGTCGCCGGCGGGCGCATCGCGCTGAGCGGCCACGAAGGACTCACTTCCATCGGCTTGGGGTCGATCCTGCAGCAGCACCCACGCTGCGCGCGCCGCCAGGTGTGGATCTTTGGCGAACAGCGCCAACTCGGCTGCTCCGCGGATCACCCGCGCGACCTCACGCTTGGGAGGCCGTGGGCTTTCGCTGCGCTGCAGCGATCCAACGAACCGCCGCATACCTCCCGCAAGTGCACTTTCGGAACTTCGCGACTCGTTCATATAGAGCCTCCCGCATCGATAGATTCAGACGCGCGACACGCAGAGAACAGGGGATCTTTTTCCACGGGCAAAGTCTCACCTGTTCTAACACGCGCGTTTGAGCAACACGACATCGTCCTGTCAGAAATCTGAAACTCGCGTATAGCCACGTGTCCAGCACAGATCGTGCGATATGTAACGGACTCGGCGCTAGCCAGCGGTGTTGACAGCAGACGGACGGTAATGTGGCATACCTCACAAGTTGGGTTGAGGAAATTCCACCATACAGTTCTTTTACAAAGAGTCAACCTGCGGTTTCCTTCTCCGCGCAGATCGACTCCCCTGCAGGTATCTGCAGCTTCGCTGTCCTACCTATGTGCCCGCTTAAGCGACCGCTAGGCGGTGTGGGCGCGGCGCCGCTCCGGGCCATTCAGGATCCGGCGGCGCATGACGCGGCGATCGGCCCTCAGCACCGGTCCGATGCGATTGCCGACGATCCTGAGCACGTAGGCGTCGCGGGAAAAGCTGTAACGGAAGAGCGGCGTCATCAGCAACAGCCAGTGAGCAGCCAGGTAACGACGCGTTCGGGGCATTGTGCGCATGTCCTATCGTCCTTGAAGTGGTCAAACGTACGGGTTGAGTAGGGATTGTGACAGATCGCTCACAATCCATAGCTCTGCACATCTGTGAGGCGCAGTCTCTGCGCTTGGGACAGGTGCGCTTCAGGAGGCGGGCTCGGCGCGGAACGTCTCCTCCACGAGGATCGTGTCCTGCCCCTGAAGCTCGAACGCGCTGTGCAGCGCCTGCACCGCCAGCTCAACGCGGTCGCGGTCGATCACACACGAGATCTTGATCGGCGAGGTGGAGATCATGTCGATGTTCACGCCTTCGCGCGCGAGCACGCTGAACACCTTCGCCGCCACCCCCGGATGCGAGCGCATGCCCGCACCGACGATCGAGACCTTGCCCATGTCCTCGTAGCTGCTCAGCTCGCCGAACGCCTCGCCGCTCAGCGGCTCGATCGCCACGCGGGCCACACGCAGGTCCTCGCGCGGAACGGTGAATGAGATCTCCGCCTGCCCCCCCGCCGAGGCCGGCTCGTTCTGGACGATCATGTCGACGTTCACGTTGGCCCGCGCCAGCGCCTCGAAGATGCGCGCGGCCGCTCCCGGGGCATCGGGGACGCCGGTGAGCGTGATCCGCGCCTCGGCCACCGAATGGGTCACCGCTGTGATCAGAGGCTGCTCCATCGTCTCTCCTTCTGCCAGCACCACCGTGCCTGGCTCTTCGCTGAATGAGGAGCGGCAGTGGATGCGCACTCCATGGTTGCGCGCGTACTCGACCGAGCGCAGCTGCAGCACGCCCGCGCCCGAGGCGGCCATCTCGAGCATCTCCTCGAAGGAAACCGTGTCCAACTTGCGCGCGTCGGGCACGATCCGCGGGTCGGCCGAGTAGACCCCCGCCACGTCGGTGTAGATCTCACAAACCTCGGCGCCGAGCGCAGCAGCCACCGCCACCGCGCTCGTGTCCGAGCCGCCGCGGCCGAGCGTGGTCACGTTGCGGGCGTCCTTGGAGACGCCCTGAAAGCCCGCCACGAGCACGATGTTGTCCTCCTCCAGCGCGCCGCGGATGCGCTCGGCGCGGACATCGAGGATCAGCGCCTTGGTGTGCGACTCATCGGTCACGATGCCCGCCTGCGATCCCGTCAGCGAGATCGCACGGTGCCCGAGATCGTTGATCGCCATCGCACACAGTGCGCAGGAGATCCGCTCGCCGGTCGAGAGCAACATGTCCATCTCGCGCGGGTCGGGCGCCGCGGAGACCTCCTCGGCCATCGTGATCAGCTCGTCGGTCGTCTTGCCCCGCGCCGAGAGCACAGCCACGACCTGGTGGCCGGCTTCGCGCTTGTGCACGATCCGCTGCGCCGCGCGCTTGATCCGCTCGGCATCGGCGACCGAGGTGCCGCCGAACTTCATCACGATCAGGTCAGGCATCCCCCGCAGGATATTGGCCCACGCTCACGCGCTGGTGAGGATGACCCTGATCGTGCAGATCGTCTCTGACGCCTGGATGGCTGATTTCACCAGCTAGACCGTGCGGCGTCCCGAAAACGCCTTGCCGAGCGTCACCTCGTCGGCGTACTCCAGATCCGAGCCCACCGGCAGGCCGCTTGCCAGCCGCGTGAGCTTGACCTGCGGAGCGCGCTCGCGCAGCTCCTCGGCGATGTGCAGCGCGGTGGCCTCGCCCGTCGTGGTCGGGTTCGTCGCCAGCACCACTTCCCGGACCGACAGCTGCGGTGAGGCCACGCGCCGGAGCAACTCTGCGATCTTCAGGTCCTCGGGGTCCACCCCGTCGATCGGCGAGAGCGCGCCGCCGAGCACGTGGTAGACGCCGTGGTACTCGTGCGTGCGCTCCATCGGGATCACGTCGCTCGGCTCCTCCACCACGCAGATCAGCTCCTGCTCGCGGCGTGGGTCCTGGCAGATGCGACAGCGGGTCTCGTCGGTCAGGTTGAAGCAGACTTCGCACAGTCCGATCTTCTCCTTGACCTCGCGGATCGCCTCGGCCAGCGCCACCGCGTCCCCGGAGGAGGCGCGCAGGATGTGAAAAGCCAGCCGCTGGGCGGTGCGGTTGCCGATGCCCGGCAGCTTGGACAGCTCGGTGACGAGCCTCTGCACGGGCGGCGCGTAGGAGGTGCCGCTCACAGCTTCACAGGCCCGGCATGCCCAGCCCGCCGAGGCTGTCGAGGTCGAGCCCCCCGGTGGCGCCGCCCATCTTGCGCTCGGCCAGCTCCTGGGCGGAACGCAGCGCCTCGTTGACGGCCGCGAGCACCATGTCGGCGAGGATCTCGACGTCCTGCGGATCGACCGCCGAGGGGTCGATCTTGACCTCGCGCAGCACCAGGTCGCCGCTCATCTTGACCGTCACCATGCCACCGCCCGCCGAGCTCTCCACGAGCTCGCTGCGCAGCTCCTGCTGCGCCAGCTCCATGTCCTTCTGCATCTTCTGGACCTGCTGCATCATCTGCTGCATGTTCGGCATCCGCGGCTGCTTGGGCATCAGGCGCCTTTCTCGTTGCTGGTCACGGCCTCGACTTCGGGCTCGCCATCCTGGACCGGCAGATCGCCATCCTGGACCGGCAGATCGCCATCCTGGACCGGCGGATCGCCATCCTGGACCGGCGGATCGCCGCCCTGCGCGCCCGACTCGCCGGTGATCTCCTCGGCGTCGAACTCGTCCATGAAGCGCCTGATCCAGTCCTCCTCCGAGCGCTCCGCATCGCCGGGGCGCTGGTGGTCGGCTAGCTCCTCGCGCAGCTCGTAGGACAGCCGCCAACGCTTGCCGCTGACCGCACGCAGCGCTTCGCCCACGATCATGCGGTTGGCCGGATCCTCGGCCTTCTTCTTCAGGAACTGGGCGGTCGATGCGAAGGCCAGCGTGAGGTCGTCGCCGTCGACGCCAACCGGTCGCGCTTCGCCGATCACAGCGGCGATCAGCGCGTTCTCGCCGCGAACCAGGTCGACCACGGCGGGCCACAGCGCACACACCGCCTCCAGATCGCCCGCCACAGGCGGGGCGCCGGCCGGGGGCCGATCCTCAGGCTCAGACGCGAGGGCCACCTCCACCGCCGGCGCCTCCGGCGCGAGGGTTGCGATCGTCGGTGTCACGCTCGCGTGCTGCTCGGGCGTCTGCGCGAGGGTGGGGGGCGGCGCTGGGTCTCGTCCCCCCCACCAGCCGACCCGCCTTCCTCCAAGCGCTCGATCCTCGCCAGCAACGCTCGCATCGAGCCGTCGAGCGCCGGCCTGGCGGCCTTGATCAGCGCGAGCTCCAGGCGCGTGCGAGCATCGGCCCCGGCCCGCACGCCCTCCATCGCCTCGCCCAGCAGTTCCAGCAGGCGCACCACCGTGGCGTGGTCCACACGCTCGGCCTGGGAGCGCAGGGCCTGGTCGGACTCGGGCGTGAGCGCCAGCTCTTCGGGCACCTCGCCGAGCGTCTGCACGACCAGCAGCTCACGCGCGCGCACCTCCAGGTCAGCCGCGAAGGAGGCCGCGTCGCGGCCCTGCTCGACGCACGCCTCGAGGGCCTGGAGCGCACGCCTGGCGTCGCCCGCCTCGACCGCATCGACGGTCTCTTCGAGCAGGCGCGCGTCGGCCACCCCGAGCACTGCCAGCACGTCCTGCAGCGCGATCGCGCTGCCGCTGTAGGTGACCAGTTGCTCGAGCGTGCCGAGCGCGTCGCGGAAGCTGCCGGTCGCCGAGCGCGCCAGCGCGGCCACCGCCGGCGGTGGGATCTCGATCGACTCGGCCGCCGCCGCCCGCCGTAGGACGCTTGCGATCTGCTCGACCGTGGGCCGGTGGAAGTCGAAGCGGTGGCAGCGATCGATGACCGTCGCCGGCACCTTGCCAGCCTCGGTCGTCGCCAGCACGAACACCGTGTTCGGCGGTGGCTCCTCGAGCGTCTTCAAGAACGCGTTCCAGGCTGCTGTGGAGAGCATGTGCGCCTCATCGAGGATGTAGACCTTGCGCCTGCCGCTCACCGGCGCATAGGCCACGCTGTCGCGCAGCTCGCGGATGTCATCGACGGAGTTGTTCGACGCGGCGTCCATCTCGATCACATCGAGCGACGTGGCGCGCGCGATCGACAGGCACGACTCGCACTCACCGCACGGTTCCACCGTCGGCCCGCGCTCGCAGTTCAGGCAGGCAGCCAGGATCTTCGCCATCGAGGTCTTGCCCGTGCCGCGCGATCCCACGAACAGGTAGGCGTGGTGGACCTTGTTGCGCTGCACGGCGTTTCGCAGCGTGCGCACGACCGGCTCCTGGCCGACGACCTCCGCGAAAGTGCGAGGGCGGTGCCTGCGGTACAGCGACCGCTGCTGCTCCTGTGGCTGCTGCTCCATCGACACCGTTCGCCTGAGTCTACCCACGCCCGTGGGCCCTCTCGCGCGCCCGCCCGAGCGGATAGCGTCCGCGCTCATGACCGCCTCGATCAAGCGCTCGCCGGGGCGGCTCGGCGCGCCCGTCGCGATCGTCGCGGGCGCGGTGGCGCTGCGCGTGATCAGCGGCGTGGGCCTCGTCAACTACGACACGCTGTACGCGCTCGCATGGGGGGGTCAGCTCTCGCGCGGACAGACCCCGGCCTATGACGTGGCGATCGCCCCCACGCCCCATCCGCTGGCGGAGCTGTTGGGGCTCGTGCTCTCGCCGCTGAGCCCCCACAGCATCCAGCAGGTGACCGTGGCGCTCGGCTTTCTCGCGTTGTCCGGCTGCGGATGGGTGATCTACCGGCTCGGCGCCGAGTGGTTCGGCCGGCCCGCCGGAGCGCTCGCGGCGCTGATCTTCCTCACACGTGTGCCCGTCCTCTCATATGGCGTGCGCGCATACGTCGACCTCCCCTACCTGCTGCTCGTGCTGAGCGCGCTGCTGCTCGAGTCGCGGCTGCGCCGGCGCAGCGGGCGGCCCGGCGGAGCGCCCGTGCTCGCGCTGCTGGCGCTCGCCGGCCTGCTGCGTCCGGAGGCGTGGGCCTTCTCGGGGCTCTATTGGCTCTACCTGATCCGTGGATCGGGAGTCGCGCGCGGCGAGCTGGTGCGCCTCACGCTGCTGGCCGCCTGCGCACCGCTGGTGTGGGTGCTAAGCGACCTAGCCGTCACCGGCCAGCCGCTGTGGTCGCTGACGAACACCCGGCACACCGCCAGCACACTCAACCGCGTCACCGGCATCGCCAACGTCCCCGAGTACATCCCGCGGCGGCTCGGGGAGATCCTGCGCCCGCCGGTGCTCCTGGGCGCAGCGATCGGCGGCGTGCTCTCGCTGGCATGGCTACGCGAGCGCGCGCTGCTCGGCGCCGCGGCGGGCATCCTCGCAACGATCGTGTTCGCGGCCTTCGCAACGTTCGGGCTGCCAATCAACACGCGCTACGCGTTCCTCGTGGCCGCGATCCTGTGCATCTTCTGCGGCGCCGGCGCGTTCGGCTGGACGCGCCTGGAGCGCAGCGACCCGCGGCGACGCTGGTGGATCGCGGGAGCGGCGCTCGTGGTGGTGGCGCTGCTCGCCTACGCACCCGCCCAGTACCGCTCCGCGCACCGCGAAATGGGCAAGCTCGCTCGCCAGCAGAGCATCGAAGGCGATCTCGTGGCGCTCGTCAAAGACAAAGCGGTCAACCTCGGTTGCGGAGCCGTCGGGGTCCCCAACCACGCGCCGATCCCCCTGCTGGCGCTATATCTGCACAGCAGTCCGCGCGAGATCGTCAACGCGCAACTGCCCGCCGGGCAGATCGAACGCGGCGTGTATCTCGACCCGGCGAGCAGCGAAGTGCAAGACGACTACGTGCTCGACCCCAACGACCCGCACGTGGCGGTCGGCGTCCCGCCCGGCTTCCTCGAATCGGCGCACAACCGCTCGTGGCGGATCTTTCGACGCTGCAGCAAGTGAGTGGACCGTGCACCTCTCGTCGAGATCTCGAGCCTCCGGCGCCTATCGCCGCCCACGGCTCCGGTCCGGGAGCTCCCGCTGCGCCTGCCGGTGATCGCTTAAGGCTGCTTCCTTCCGGACCTGACCTGGTTCGCAAGCCGACACCGCGCGGGACCCGAACCATCGACGCCCCGGACGACGGAGCGACCAGAGCCGAGGCCCCTCGGAGAGGAGTTCGGCTCCGCTAGAGCGGATTGCGGATTCAGGGCACCGCTACCTCCCCGCCTAGCACGGTCCGCGCTCGATCCTACTGCACACTGGGTCCGCCAAGTTCCGATAGGCTGCGCGACCGTGACCAACTTCAACGACTTTCACCCCACCCTGCGCTCGCGTTCAAGCGCGGCCCTGGCGAGCCTCGGCGTAGCCGTCCTGATCGCCGGCTGCGGCTCGAGCGGCAACTCGAGCACGATCACCGTCGGTGCCGAGAACCAGTCCGACAACGCGTTGATCAAAGAAACCGCGTCCACCAAAAGCGCCGAAACGGCGACGACCGCCAAGACGCCGACGAGCGGCCCGCTGGCCAGCGAACCGAAGGTGACCGTGCCCGCCGGCGCCGCGCCGAGCACGCTCGAGGTCAAAGACCTGATCACGGGCACCGGCGCCGAAGCCAAAGCGGGCCAGACCGTGACCGTCAACTACGTGGGCGTCCTCTACAAAGGCGGCAAAGAGTTCGACGCCTCCTGGAAACGAAAAGAACCGTTCTCCTTCGCACTCGGCAAAGGACAGGTCATCGCCGGCTGGGACCAGGGCGTGGTCGGAATGAAGGTCGGCGGCCGGCGCGAGCTGGTGATCCCCTCGGCGCTCGCCTATGGCGCCAAAGGCTCACCCCCCACGATCCCCGCCAACGCTCCGCTGGTGTTCGTGATCGACATGCTCGGCACCTAGGCGAACCACGCAGGCTCGACACAGGAGCGCCTTGCGCAACAGAGCTCTGCGGGGCTGGCTGACGCTGCTGGCGCTGAGCGCCGCCGCGCTCGCGATCGGTGGGTGCGATGGTGCCAAGAAGGCCACGCCGGCGGCGATGCAGCTGGAGCGCGAAGACGTTGCGCTCGTGGGGCGCACGCTGGCGAGCATCCAGCCGGCAGTCGCCGGCGAGGTCGCGGCCAGTAAAGCAGCGTGGCCCTACGTCGCCGATGGCCTGCGCGGAAGTGGCCGCGCCACGGGCCTCAGCCCGGCAGCGCTCAGCGCGATCCAGACAGCGAGCCGCACAGCCACCGCGGTCAAGCTGCCGGCGCTCTTCGGCGAACGCCGCGCCGAGTCGATCACCGGGCCGGCCGCCGGGATGGCCGCCCTGTTTCGCAGCTATCTCACGCTCGCCACCCGCGGCTGGCAGATGATCGCCGGTGCAGACGCGGAGATCGAACACGGCTCGCCGGCCGCGGTGCGCTTTGCGCGCGCGAGCGTGAACCTGTACATCGACAGCGTCTATGACGCGCACTTCAGCGTCGCCCAGCTCGGCAAGCAGTTGCTCGCCGCCTACAAGAAACTCGGCGCAGAAGATGCTTTCGCCATATCGCTGACCCAGGCCGAAGTCGATGCGCTGGCCGGCGCATACTCGGAGCCGAGCGATCGCCTGTACCCGCACCCGACCGTAAAGCTCGGCTCCTGAAGCGGTCGACCTATACGGCACCACGACGTATGGGTGCTCAGATGGGTGCTCGGGTCGCTTCGCCAGCGACTGTCGCTGGCGTAAACTCGTCTGCTCCCGCGCGCCCGCGCGAGGTGATCACTGCACCGAAGGGGGACACACCGATGCGCACCGTCACTCGCCCGAGCCCGCACGCAGGGCGCCCGAGCAAACGCCTGGCTGCAATCGCGATCGCGGCGATCGTCGGGCTGGGCACCGCCGCGAGCGCGCTGGCAGCGCAGCCCAAGAGCAGCGCGCGCTTCGCCGGCTTCATCACCACGCTGGCGCCGATCAACGGCTTCAAAGCGCCGGTCACATTCGCCGTGTCGAGCAGCGCCACGACGCTCCTCAACTTCAAGTACGCCTCCTTTGGCTGCTTCGGCGCGGGCGGTTTCCAGCCCGGCGTCGACTACTACACCAAGCCCCAGGCCACGATCAAGGTCGGCACGGTCAAGGTCTCCAAGTCGGGGCGCTTCTCGGCGGCCGGCGCGGTGTCGACCTTCACGGGCTTCGGCCAGACCACGAAGACGACATCGCGCGTCAGCGGCAGCTTCACCAGCGCGAAGTCGGCCAAAGGGACGATCACCTTCTCCCAGAAGATCAGCGGGAAGTACACGAGCAGCTGCGGCCCGGCCACGATCGCGTTCACCGCCAAGGCGAAGTGAGCGCCGCAGCGGCGCCGCTGCTCCGCGGCCCGGCGCTCAGCGGCCCGGCGCTCAGCGGCCCGGCACTCCGCGGCCCGGCGCTCAGCGGCCCGGCACTCAGCCCGGCGAGGTTGCGGCGTAGTCGGAGCTGACGAACGTCTCGGTGCGGTCGCGTCCAGCGCGCTTGGCCTTGTAGAGAGCGATGTCGGCGCCGTGCAGGAGGACCTCGATGTCGCTCGGCGCGCGCGTGGCGAGCACCCCGGCGCGCTACCGCGAGCTGCGCGTGCTGCGGGTCTTCGCGGACATGGTCTCAGATGAGCTCGAGCGCGAGCATCTGCGCCAGAAGACCCATCAGAGCGAGCTCCAGGACGCCTCGATCGACACGCTCGTTGCAGTGCTCGACGCGCGCGACTCCTACACCGGCGAGCATTCCCAGGCGGTAGTCCGCCATGCGGCCGCGGTCGCACGCAGGCTGGGACTCGACGAGCGCGAGACGATTGATGTCGAGCGGGTCGCGCTGCTGCACGACCTCGGCAAGATCCTGATCCCCGACACGATCCTGCACAAGCGGGGGCCGTTGACCGAGTCCGAGTGGGAGGTGATGAGGACCCATCCGATTCGTAGCGCCGAACTGCTCGACGCGGTGCCGAGGCTGATCCACCTCGCGCCGGCTGTGCGTGCCGAGCACGAGCGCTGGGACGGGCGCGGCTACCCCGACGGCCTTGCCGCAGAGCAGATCCCACTCGCGAGCCGCATCACTTTCGTCTGCGACGCCTACCACGCGATGACCAGCGACCGTCCCTACCGAGCCGCGATGTCCGCCTCCTCCGCGCTCGCCGAGATCGTCGCCGGGCGCGCCAGCCAGTTCTGCCCGACGGTCGTGGACGCATTCCTGCAGACGGGCTCCGTCAGTCCCTTCTAGGCTCGCTCCGCTCGGCTCCGATCGGCTCTGGGCTGGTGACCTCGACTGCTCCGAACCCGTCCAGCGGGCGATCGACGAAAAAGATCTCCATCGTGATGTCCGGCTCGACGTGGGCCTGGCTGAGGAAGGCAAGGACCTTGCGGTCGGTCAGGTCTTCGATCGTCCGCCTGTAACGCGCGGCCATCACGCGCTGGAAGTCCTCGCGCATCGCGATCACCCGATCGGGCTCGCCGCTGTCCATGATCGTCTGCTCCAGGGCCGTGAAGCCGCTCCCGCGCATGACGACCACGATGATGTCATCGAGCGCATAGGTCTTCGCCTTCATCGGCCCGCGACCGTAGTGGTCGTGGAGCATCGCGACGATGCTGGTCGAGATGGCGGCCAGCAGCTGACCTCCCGTCAGGCGAATCTCAGCAGCGCTCGGCTCCGGCTCCACTCGTCCCGTCCTCGTAAAAGCTGATCACGCCGGCTCTGCTCCTCCCGCGTCCATCAATTGGAACCTCGCCAGTTCAGCTTAGCGGTGGGCTCTCAATTGGTCAAGCGCCCATGAGCGCCTCAGATACCGGGATCGGCCTGCCGAGGTGAAACCCCTGACCGTAGTCGACGCCGTGCTCCTTGAGCGTCCGGACCGTCTCCTGATCGCCGACGAACTCCGCGATCGTGTGCTTGCCCAAGCCTGTGGACATCTGCACGATCGAGTCGAGTATCAGCTGGTCTGTGATACTGGCGGGCAGATTGCGGATGAACTCGCCGTCGATCTTCACGTAATCGAACGGGATGTGCTTGAGGTAGTAAAACGAGCCGAAGCCGGCACCGAAGTCATCGAGCGCGAAGCGGCAGCCGAGCGATTGGAGCTTCGTCGCAAAGCCACGCGCTCGATCCATGTTCGCGATCGCAGCGGTCTCGGTCACCTCGAGGATCAGGCTCGCCGGATCGATCCCGGTCTCCTCTAGACCCTGCTTGATCAGGGCCAGGAGCTCTGGATCTCCGACGGAGCGCCCCGAGATGTTGACTGCCAGGCGCACCTCGCGTCCGTCGTCTCGCTGGCTTGCGATCAGCTTCAGCGCCTCGCTCGAGACCCAGCGGTCGATCTCCGAGATCAGGCCGGAGCGCTCGGCCGTGTACAGGAACTGCGCCGGCAGGATCAACTCCCCTCTGTCACCGGGCAGTCGCAACAGCAGCTCCCATTGAAACACGGTATTGCTGGTGAGGTCGATGATCGGCTGGCAGTAGAGCACGAAGAGCCCCTCCTGCACAGCGCGCCGGACGCGCTCGGACCACGTGACCCTCGAGCGGATGCGGTCGTGGGTCGCTGCGCTCGCGACCGCGACGCGACCCTTGCCGGCGTCCTTCGCGGCGTACATCGCGCTGTCGGCGTCGACCAGCACGTCATCCGCGGTCACATCCTCGCCAGGCCTGTCGAAGCGGTTGATGCCGGCGCTCAACGTCACCTGACGCCCCGCCGGCAATGCGACGGCGCATTCGTCGCGCACCGAAGCCATCAGGCTCTTGGCGAGAAGAAGCGCCTCCTTCGAGCTGGTGTGAGGCAGCAGCACCGCGAACTCGTCGCCGCCGAGGCGCGCCAGGGCATCGGTCTCGCGCAGACGCTCGGTCAGCAGGCGGCCAACCTCGGTGAGAACCTCATCGCCGACGTTGTGACCAAGCGTGTCATTGACCCACTTGAAGTCGTCGAGGTCCAGGAACAGCACCGCGCCGGCGCCTCCGTAGCGGCGTGAGTAGGCCATCTCGTGAGTCAGCTCGCGCACGAACCCGCGCCGGTTCAACAGGCCGGAGAGAGGGTCGTGCTCGACGAGGTACCCCAGTTCACCCTCGTAGCGCTTTCGCTCCTCGATATTCTGCAGCTGGCGGATGCAGTAGAGAGGATCGCCATTGTCATCGCGGACCAGTGCCGCGTCGACTGTGACCCAGACGGCATGCTGGGCGGCATGCAACAGGCGCTGCTCGAGCTGGAAGCCGTCCAGCTCGCCCGCGTTCAGCCGCTCCATCGCCGCCTGGTCGCTCGCCGCGTCGTCGGGGTGCAGCAGCGCACTGATGACGGTGCGCTCGAGGATCTCCGCCGCAAATCCGGTGAGCGCGGCGAGCGCGCGGTTGGCCCGTAGCACGCGCCCCGCCGACGCCGCCTCGATGCTCACGAGCGCGGTCGCGATCGGGGCGTTCTCGAAGGCGCTGCGCATGTGAGCGCTGCCCGTCGGGCGCCCCTCGTGGTTCTCCCAATCGAGCTCCCGCTCGATTGTCGAGACGCCGACGATCGCGCCATCGGAGCCTCTGACGGGAGAGATCTCCACCGCGATGTCCTTGACGGCGCCGTCCTTGGACAAGCGCGTGACCTCGTAGCTGTCGCTCAGACCGCCGAACAGAGATCCCTCGAGCGCCTCCGCCTCCCAGCTGCTGGTCTCGCTGGGCACGATCGCCTGCATCGTGGCGCCGAGCATCTCCTCAGCGGAGTAGCCGTAGAGCATCTGCGCACCAGCGCTCCATGACCTGATCACTCCGTCGACTCCGCGTCCGACCACGGCGAGATCGAGCGATTCGAGGACGGCCGCAGCGTCGAGCGGTTGCTCGGTCCGGTGTGACCAGGACAGTCTCAGTCGCTCGAGACGACCGACACGGACCAACTCGGAGCCCAATGCCCTTGCCTCACTGTGAGCCACGACTGCATCCTCCAGGGAACGATTACCCATACCCTCAGGTGCAGTCCGTAGCGTGCAGTCACGGTGTGGCAATAGCTACGTCCAACAGCCAACAACAGATCGCAAGCTGTCAGTAGCCAGCCGACGGTCCATTTTGCCCTGGCGACTTTATCATATTCCGTGGATCGTGGTAATCCCAACTGACGAGAGGTGGCAATTTCCAATATTGACGAGCGCCCAGGGTGCGCGTGCTTTCTACTCGCACGAGAAATCCTTTGTCCAGTGACCGCAGCGCACCTTCCTCTGGCGAACCCACCGTCGATGCTCTACATATCCAACTGCACTCCAAGCACTCCCGCCTGCTGCGCCCCCTGTTCGTCGTGGTGCTCACGGCGGCCGCGATCGTAGGCGGCACGCTGCTCGTCGACAGAGTCGACGCGAGCCGCCGGGCACAACTCGAGGTCGACTCGCTGACCCAGACGGTCACCAACCTGGGATCGTTGCCGTTCACCGCCGACCCCGCGTTCACCGCCGACCCCGCCTTCAACCCGGCCCCGAGCGCACGCTCACCCCACCTCGCAGTGACCGCGGCGGCCAAGATCCGAAGCGACGAAGCGGCGCTCGCGGTTGGCCTGTCGGACGCAGCAAAGGCCGGAGCGCCGGGCGCGATCGTGGCGAGCGGACGCGCAAGGCTGGCCGAAGTCGCGCCCGTCGTAACCGTCGTGCTCCGACTGGCCACTGGAAGTGGAGGGCTGAACGGGGCGGGCGCGCCGGAGGTCGCATCCGCCGCAGGCTTGCTGGCGCATCGCCTGGCCGGGGTCTCGGCGGTGCTTGCTCGCCTTGAGCTCGCAGACAGCGCCAGGGCCAAGCGTGCGCGCACACAGGCCGAGGGCGGCACGGCGCTCGCGATGCTGCTGCTGCTGAGCGTGTTCGGCTTTTTCTACTTCCGCTCGGAACGCCTGGCGCGAGAAAACGACGAACTGCTCGGACAAAGCCGCGAAGAGGCGAGCACCGACCCGTTGACAGGCCTCGGCAACCGGCGCGCGCTGACCAAAGCGCTGACAGGTGTGCTCGCGCGCGACACTTCAGACACCGACGAGCTGCTTCTCGCCACCTTCGATCTCAATGGCTTCAAGCAGTACAACGACACTTTCGGCCATGCGGCCGGGGATGCTCTGCTCGCACGCCTGGGCGTCCGTCTCACCGCCGCCGTCCTGAGCGTCGGCTCTGCCTACCGCATGGGCGGAGATGAGTTCTGCATGCTCGCACGCTCGTCTCCCGGCGCCGCCGAGGCGCTCCTGGAGCGGGCCTTCTCGGCGCTCAGCGACAGCGGCGAGGGCTGGCACATCAGTTGCTCGCAGGGCGCTGTGTGGATGCCCTCAGAAGCAGCCAGCGCCAGCGAGGCGCTGCAGATCGCCGACGAGCGCATGTATGCCAATAAGACGCTGCGCTCCTCCGCAAGCCAGCAGATCGCAGACGTCCTGCTGCAGGTCCTCAACGAGCAGGACAACGATCTGGATGTCCACGGAGGGCACGTGGCGGAGCTCTCCAGAGAAGTTGCCGAAGCAATGCGCCAGCCCGCCAGCGAGGTGCAGCGCATCCGGCTGGCCGCGACACTGCACGACGTCGGCAAGACAGCCATTCCGGAGTCGATCCTCAACAAGCCCGGCCCGCTCAACGAGCAGGAGTGGGAGTTCATGCATCGCCACACCGTCATCGGCGAGCGCATCGTGCTCGCTGCCCCAGCCCTCGCGAGCACCGCTCCGTTGATCCGCTCGAGCCACGAGCGCCTCGATGGGCACGGCTACCCCGACGGCCTGCGCGCGGAGCAGATTCCGATCGGCTCGCGAATCATCGCCGTGTGCGACGCCTTCGACGCAATGACCTCACGGCGCTCATACCGCGAGGCGGCCACCGTGGGTGACGCGCTCGGCGAGCTCAGACGCTGCGCCGGATCTCAGTTCGACCTCGACGTGGTCGAGGCCATGTGCGACGTCGCAGCCTCCAGGGAGGCTGGCTCCGAGCCGGTTGTGACGGTCACCTAGCCACGGCGTCGTCCGGTGGCGCGGTCAGCCACCGGACGGTTGCGGACTTACCGTTCTGCTTCTTTGAGCGCTCGAATCGTGTCGCGCGTCACACGGATGCGCGCCCTGTATTCCCTTATGCGTTTGGTCTCGCGCGGTTTGTGTTCGCGCCAGCGCACGGTCGTGTGCGGGAGCGTCTTCACAAATGCTCTCGTCACCTGAAGCTTGCCGATCCAACCCTTCAGTTTTTGAATGCGAAGCCTGAGTCCTTCGATTCTTTTGTAATGGCTCGGGTCTTTCCCCGCGACATCGAGAAGCATCGGCGACGCTGCAGGTTCTTCCGCCTTTTCGGCCGCTTCTTCGACCGCTTCGGTCGCTTCTTCGGATGCTTCGGCCGCCTGTTCTGCGGTTTCGGCTGCTGCCACCTGAATGGCAGCCGGATCCGTCGGCGCCGCTGCTGCGGTGGAAGCACCGAGCGCGCTCAGCGCGAGGGCCCCAGTCAGCAGGAGTCCGACCAGCTTTGCGAGTTTCATGTCGATGTCCTTATCAACGCTGCGTAATAGGGGCGCGCTACCGCACAGGCCTGGGGCCTGACGTACTCATCCATCATGACCCTGACACCGAGATCCAAAATGGACCTCCGTCCAAGTTCGACCCATCGAACTACGACATTTGTCTATCAGAGATACACAAACGTAACAAGCGCTTGAGTCGTGGTTACCGTCAGCGGGCTATCCGTCAACCACGCCCGCTACCCGTTGGAGGACCGCGCTCCGCTACCGGTGGAGGACCGGCTCGACGGGATCCACGGAGATGTCCCCGGTGCCGTTTTCGACGGGAATGTCACCGGTGCCGTAGTTGAGCAGGCCCGAGATCATGGTCAGCAGCCCGAAGGCCAGCAGCGTCGCGGTGGTGCCCTCGGCTGCATGAAAGGGTCCCGCTACGGCCGAGCCGGCTGCGCTCGCGGCCAGGTCGATACTGAAGACGGTCGCGAAGATCTGTCCCCGCAGATGCGCCGGTGCGAGGCGCTGACGTACCGCCACCAGAGCCACCAGGCTGGGGCCCTCGATCATGCCTGTGAACGCGACGAGCGCGAGCGCCCCCGCGAGCCCGCTCGCCAGCGGCCACAGCAGGACGGACAGGCCCATGGCGAGGAAGGACCCAACCAGCAACGTGTTGGGCGCGACTCGCAGTGCCCGCTTGCGGAAGAGGAACGCGCTCAGCATGGAGCCGAACGCAATCGCCGCCCACAGGTACCCGGATGCCGCGGCGCCGGCGTGCACCCGTTCGGCATACAGGGGGAAGCTGACGATCAGCGTGCTCCATGCACCGACGTAGATGACGCTAGCGAGTACGTGCGCACGAAGCGCGCGGATGCCCATCAGGCTGCGCATCCCCTCCGACACGGTCGCGAGCAGGCGCCGCGGCGCTCGCCCTGGCGGCAGGGGCGGGCGCAGCTCGTAGATCCTGTCGCCAGCGATCAGCGCCGTCAACAGCGCGCCGACCGCTATCTGGAGCTCGATCGCTGCGGCCGGACCAGCGGTCGCAGCGATCAGGCCGGCGAGCGCCGGGCCGACGATGAAGGCCGCGTTGATGCTCGACGCCTCGAACGTGTTGGCGACTTCGAGCAGCTCAGGGCCCGCGATCTCCGGCAGGAGGCTCGAGAAAGCGCCCGCGGAGAGCGGGGCGGTCGAGCCGTAGAGGATCGCCACCAGAGGCAGCACCCAATTGGGTACGTGTCCTGCGAGCACCAGCATCGCGCCCAGCGCCGCGATCGTTATCAGCCGGTCGAGTACGAGCAGCCGCCGCCGGCTCCCGGCGACGTCCAGCCACGCGCCGAGGAACGGGCCCGTGAGCGCCCCCGGCAGCGTCGCGGCCGCCACCGTGAGCCCGGCGAGCACGAGATTGCCCGTCCGCTGTAGGACGAGCAGCACCCCCGCAACGTTGAACATCGTGCCCGTGGCCCGCGCCGTGGCCACCACCAAGAAGTACCTGGCATAGCCTGGTCGACGCAGCAGGCGAGTGATGTCCGAGGAGGGCATGGCGCAATCGCCATGATTAGCGCATCACGGCGCACTCCGAGGCGACGCGCATGCCAGCCCTCGAAAGCCGGACCTCCAAGCATCGGGCACGGCGGAAGCCTCGAAGCGGCGGGCACGCTGGAAGCTCAATAGACTCGCGGTCTTGGGCGCGTAGCTCAGTGGGAGAGCGCTCGCTTCACACGCGAGAGGTCGCAGGTTCGAAACCCGCCGCGCCCATTGATCTCTTTTGCTTTGACGGCCGCGAGCGGCTTTGCACTTGTTGCCTCGCCCGGCTCGACCTCCTGGGCGACGCTGAGCGGATCAGGCGCAGCTCGACACCGTGAGCTACTCCCTGCCAGGCGTGGTCGGGCTCGAGCTGGGCGCCGACGACTATGTCATCAAAGCCCTTCGCTGCGGCGGAGGTGATTGCCCGGATTCGTGCCGCCGCGAGCTCTCAGACGGCTCTCAGGAATGGCACACGCTCGCCACAGGCTCGCTCCCGATACTGACATCAGAGCTGAAACCGACCAGAGGAAAGACACCATGAGCCTGACACTCGCCATCGCCATAAACCTAGCCGCCGTCGTTTCCCTGCTCGGCGGTCTCGCCTTCGTCATGTCCCGCGCAGCGCTGCTGAGCCCACACCTCACCAGCCCTCACAACGACCTTCGCGAGGCTCGGCGACCGGCGCGTCACCAGGCCACGCGTCGTGTGCAGCGGCCGAGCCACAAGCTCGCGACCGTCGGCTCCTGACAGCACCCTCGCGTCGCAGCGCGAGGCCCTACGCACACCGACAAGAGACCCGCGGGCACCTTCCTCCCGCGGGTCTCTTCGTCGCACTAACGCGACTTGGCGTGCGCTGGGCGACTGCGAGCTCTTGGCCTGGAGAGAGCCTTCGGCTCCGCGAGCACTTGGGCCTTCGAAGTCACACGGCGATCGCCGTGCCGGTCGGCGAAAGGCTCGGGACGGCCGATGTGAAAACCCTGGGCGAAATCCACGCCGAGCTCGCGGAGCAGTAGCAGCGTCTCAGCGTGCTCCACGCCCTCGCCGATCGTCTGCAGGCCGAAGTCGCGCGCGAGCGCGACAACTGCTTGCACGACGTGACGGCTGGCCACGTTGGTGGCGAGGTCGCCGACGAACTCGATGTCGAGCTTGAGGTAGTCGACGGGAATCTGCTTCAGGTAGGTCAGGGTGCCGTAGCCCGTCCCGAAGTCATCCAGCGCGACCTCGCAGCCGAGCTGGTGCAATCGCTCGGTGAACCTGCGAGCGGCCCGCTGGTCCTCGACGATGGCGGTCTCGGTCATCTCGAAGATCAGACTCCCGGGGAGCACCTCGCATTGCTCGATGCAGCGTTCGATGTGCTCGAGCATGTCGAGATCCCCGACCGAGCGCGCGGACACGTTCAGCGCGACGGGACACCCCGAACCCGCGAGCTCGGCAGCCTGCCTGATCACCCACCAGTCGATCTCGCCGATCATCGCGTACTTCTCCGCCACCGGCAGGAAGGCCGCGGGCGCGACGAGACGGCCGTCGGGTTCACGCATGCGCAAGAGCAGCTCGTGTTGAACGGTCTCGCCGCTGCCCAGGTCCAGGATCGGCTGCGCGTGCAGCACGAAACGGTCCTCCGCGAGCGCGCGCTCGACGCGGTCGATGCAAGCAAGCGTCTTCACATCGCGCAGGTGCTCCGCCTCGCGGCGCTTGCGCTCTGAGATGTCCCGGAAGATGACCACGCAACCTCGCAGCGCCTCGCCCGTGTGAAACGGGGCCGCGGTATACGCCACCGCAAGCTCACGGCCGCTGTGCGCGATGAATACGTCTTCGTCCACGCGCACCGTGACCTCCCGGTGCAACGCTCGTCCGATCGCCGAATCCTCGAACAGCCGTGGCGCGCCGTCCGCCTCGAGCGCGTAGATCCGGCTCCCGATCGTCTCACCCTGCAGCTCCGCCGTGGGCCAGCCGAGCAGTGTCTCAGCGGTTCGGTTGAGGTAGGTGATCCGCCCGTCGACGTCGAGCATCAGCAGCGCCTCGCCCATGCATTCGGTCACGGCCTGAGCGTAGTCGCGCGATTGCAGCAACTCGGTCTCCGCGGCTACGCGGGCGGAGATGTCGACCGCCACGCCCATGATCGCCGCGGGGTTGCCCTCGGCGTCTTGCACGAGACGGTTGCGTACATAGACCGTGAACAGCGAATGGTCCTTGCGGCGCACCAACAGCTCGCCGTCCCAATGCCCGTCGCGACTCAGCTCGATGGCGAGCCGTTCGGAGGCCCGCGCGTCCTCGGGCACCACGAGATCCCGGGCGCTGCGACCGATGGCCTCCTCACCGCGCCAGCCGTAGAGACCTTCCGCGCCGCGGTTCCAGTAGAGAACCACGCCTGTCATGTCGGTGACGATCACCGAGGCATCGATCTGATCGAGGAGGCTCGCCTGCAGGCTTCCGTACCCCTGGCGCCGCCCGTGCGTGGCGTCCACCGGCATCGCGTCGAGCGCCGCGCGCCACAGCTCCGTCGCCCCGAAACCGCGTTGCGGGCGGCCCGGCGCCTGCATCGGCGACTCAGGATCACAGCCGCTTTGAGCCGGGATCGCGTGCGCAGCTCTCGGGCGCTCCTCACGCGAGGCGTACAGGCGGACGTCCGCACAGCGAGTCAGCTCGTCGAGCCGGGTGCCGTCGATCGGGAAGAGCGCGAGGCCGACGGACGCCGGTGCGCGCTCGCGCAGAGCCTCGGCGATGCGTAGCGCGCTCGCGTGCGCTTGCTCGGCGTCGATCTCGGGGAGGAGCACGGCGAACTCGTCGCCGCCCAAGCGCCCGACCGCATCCGCGGAGCGCACCACGCGTTGCAGCGTCTGCGTGACCCAGCACAGCAGTTCGTCGCCGGCCGCATGGCCGAACATGTCGTTCACGGGCTTGAACTGGTCGATGTCGAGCACGACGATCGCGCCGTGGCCACTGGAGCGCGTCATCGAGGCGATGTCGGCGATCGCACGCTCTTCAAAGCCACGACGGTTCAGACAGCCGGTCAGCGGGTCGGTGCGCGAGGCCTCCGCCAGAGCCCTGTGCTGGCGGTTGTGGTTGTGGGCCTGCCAAGCACTCATCGCCGCCGTGCCGGCCAGTGCAGCCGCGAAAGAGACCTGGTATTCGGTGCTCGAGCCGCCCACCAGCACGGCCAGGGTCAGGTAGCTGACGACGCTGAGCACGCCCACCACCACTACCGACCCCAGTGGGTAGGACATCGAGGAGAACACCACGGGAATGAAGAACACGAGCACGAGCGGGCTGGCGGTGCCGCCGTCGGCCAAGGTGCCCACCACCAGCATCACGAAGTCCAGGAGGGTCCAGCTCGAGAAAGAACGGCTCGCGCAGGCGGCTGCGAACGATGCGCTCCCGCGGCAACGCCGAGACGATCAGCGCCGCCACTACCGCGAGCGCGAACAGCACGGCCAGCTCGGCGCGGTTGGGACGTTGCCAGGTGAGGGCGACGTAGGCCTCCCCCAGCCCTCCCACCCCGAACGTCAGCAAGGTCCCTGCGGCGATCGTGGCTTCGCGCATCCGCAGGACGGACACATCGATGACCTCGAGCTCTGCCCGACTCCGCACGTTCCTGTATCGACGGGTCCGATGCAGCCAATGAGCAAAGGCCCGTGGCGCTGGACGACGAGGGCCGCGACTTGCCTGCAAACTGCGAGGCTTGCCGTCCCGCGTGCGAGCGCCGCCGACGATGAGAAGCTTCACCGGACATGTGTGGCGCTTATCCTTTAACCTATGAGGACGTTGATCTACGTCCTCATCCCGGCCGTCTGGTTGGCGGCGATGGCCCTCGGAGTGACCATGTGTCGCCTGGCGGCGCTGAGCGACCGCTCTCAGGCGGTAGCGCTCGCAGAGTGGCTCGCCACGAGCTGTCGAGCTCAGCGAGAGAACATGGCATCTGAGAACCTGGCCGATCTCCCGCCGTATGAGCCCAAGCGCGGGGCATACCGCGCCACCGGCTGACGATGACGAGCAGACCCGTCGCAACAGATCGCTTGCGGGTGGGTTCCCACGGCCTCCTGTCGCTCCTCCTGGTTGGCTTCGCGTTGCTCGGCGCGCTGGTCCTCGCGGGCAGCGCCCGCGCAGACACCACCACCAACCCCATCGAAGCCGTGGCCAGCGGCACCGAAGCCACGGTGAGCAAAACCCTCGAAGGCACCGGCTCCGCGGGGGCGAGCGGCTCCGCGGGGGCAAGCGGCTCCCCGGGTACGAGCGGCACCACGGAAGCCGGAACGACCGGCACATCGGTGAGCACCGAAACGACCGGCGGCGGCTCGAGTAGCACCGGCACGGTGACGGGCGGCACCGGCACGGTGACCACCGGCACAGGCACAGGCACCACCGGCGCCGGGACCACCGGCACGCCGGTTACGCCTGTAACGACCCCGGCGGAAACGACGACCCCCACGGGCGGCACAGAAACCGTCGGCACCCAAGGCACCGGCGCCACGACCACCCCGGAACCGACGGGAACCGGCACAACCGGCGCCCCTGAACCGACCCAGACCAAATCCACATCAGGCAGCGAAAGGTCCGAAGTGGGAATGCCCACAAAGCCCAGCGAGGCCGCCGGCGGCACTTCCTCGGCCGCTACCGCCACGCAGACGGCGGCGTCCGCCAACGACAGCGGCGCCGTGCCCGCGGCGATGCCCCCGCCTCCTCCGCCCGGCCCACCGACATCCCCCCTGCTGCAAGGCGGCACCGAGGCTCCCCGGGCAACCCCACGCTTCGCTATCGCCCTGGCAAAGGGAGCCACGGCGCGAGCCACCGAAAGCTCGGGCTGCTGGGTCCCAGAGCTGGCAGGATCCGCGCCAACGGGCTGCCCGACTGCTTGGCTCGGCACTCGTGGCGTCCTCCCGGCCTCGTCCCTCAGACTGGCTGCCGACGCTATCGCCTCAGCCGCGCCCACCACCGCCAGCGACGGCGGCGGGCCGGGCGAAGGTCATGGCAACTCGGCCGTCGGCGGGCGCCCGGTCGGTCCGAGTCCCGGGCCCGCTCCGAGCGGATCGTCGGGCGCCGCAGCAGGGAGCGGCGGTTCGGGCTTCGCCTTTTCGGCATTTCTCACACTCGCGGGCCTGCTGCTGTTGGCGGCGCCACGCGCGCTGCGCCGCCTGCGCCTTTCAAGTCAGCCGTGGCTGATCGCATTCTCCGTTCTGATTCCAGAGCGGCCGGGCTAGCTCCTTCCCGGTCTCTTCACATCGGCGCTGGATCTCCCGATCCAGCCCCTCTGGAAATCAATTGGAAGCTTCTTCGGAAGGAGCCGTAGCTCATGAAAAATCATCTAGGTACCTCCGTGACGGTCGGTGAGGACGACAGCGGTGGGGAGAGCGCGAACGCGCCCGACATGCTGAACGACCGCGACCAGCATCAGCCTGCGCGGGGCGCTTCGAGCAAACCGCGCCTGGCGCTGGCGAGCGTCAAGGTGTGGCGGCACACGGTGGTGTTGCGAGGCGAGCTTCACCCTCGCTCGGCCACCGACCTCGAGGCCGAGATCGAGCGCCTCTGCGAAGAAGGGGTCACCAGCATCACGCTCGACCTGCGCAGGGTCACCTATCTCGATCCGATCGTGGTCGCGGTGATCGCGTTCCGCTCCGGACTGTGCGAACGGCGTGGATATGACTTCGCCCTGATTCGAGGATCGAGAGCGATCCAGCGAGCCTTCGAACAGGCGGGGGTGGCCGAGTCGCTGCCGTTTTGCGAGGACGAGGTCCCGGCAGCCAAGAGCCAGATCTCGCCGCGTGAGTTCGAGGCAGAGGGCCCGGTGGCAGCCAGGCGTGGCGCCGAGCACGAGCCGGCGACGGACGGCGATTCGCACGCGGTCGTTAGCTAGGAGCCGCGCGCTGGAGACGATCGGCGTCAGCTACTGTGGGCTCGCCCGTGCCACTCGACCGCGCAGCGTCTCTCGCCCCGCCTCCCCTGGCCGGCCCTCGCACGGGCTCATGAGCACGTCGGCGCCTGCTTGCACGGAGGCGATCGCGAGCGCCGCCGAGGCGGATCTCGAGGAGCTGGTTGCGATATCGAGTCCCTCGGGCGACATCGAGGCAGCCGAGCGCGCGCTGGCCGTGTGCGCGCGCCGCCTCCCCAGCGAGGCCGCGATCGAACGGGTTCCCTGCTCCTCTCCTCGACACGCACCGGATCTCGTGGCTCGCCTGAAGGGAACGGGCAGGCGGCGGGTTCTGCTGCTCGGCCACCTCGACACGGTGGTCGCCCACGACAAGCACCGTCCGCTCAGTCGAGACGGCGACACGTGGCGCGGTTCGGGCACGGTGGACATGAAGGGCGGCGTGGCGATGGCGCTGGGCCTGGCACTCTGGCTGGCCGAGCGCCGCGAGCTGTTTGCCGAGCTTGGAGTTCTGCTCGTGGTCGACGAGGAGTGGCGTCTGGCGCAATTCGCCCATGTGCAGCGTTTCGCCGGCTACGACGCATGCCTGTGCTTCGAGGCGGGAGAGCGCCATGGCAAATCTGAGGGGGTGGTCGTCGAGCGCAAGGCTGCGGGAACGCTGCGCGTGCTCGCTCGTGGCCGCTCCGCCCACGCCGGGTCGAACCCCGACGCGGGGGCCAACGCGCTTTTGGCTCTGGCCGATGCCGCGCTGGCGGCTGCCTCCCTGCACGACCCGGCACGGGCGCAGGCGCTCAGCGTTGTGCCGAGCATGATCAGCGCCGGCGAAGCCATGAACGTGGTGCCGGGAGCGGGCCAGCTGACCGTCGACGTACGGGCGCGCAGCGCCGAGAGCTTTGGAGCGGTCTTGGAGCACATCTCCGCGTCCTCCACAACGGCCGCGCTCGAGGTCGAGCTGCTGCGCAGCTGGCCCGGGATGGACAGTCGTGAGCAGACCGCTGCGCTACTGGAAGCGGCGAGCGCCCGGCTCGGGCGCGAGATCGTCGGCGTGGCGCGGGGCGGGGCCAGCGACGCAAGCCATTTCGCTGCGGCGATCCCACTCACGATCGACGGGCTCGGCCCGCGTGGAGGTCACGCTCACTCTCCTGAGGAGTACGTCCACGGTCCCTCCCTGCGCCAGCGCACCGAGGTGGCGATGGCGATCCTCGAGACGCTGTTGAGCGGCGAGAGCGCGGCCGCCGGTTGAACGCGAGCGCTCGCGAGACGCTGCGGCTGGCCACCTGGAATGTCAACTCGCTCCCGGCCCGCATGTCGCGCGTGCGCGAATGGCTCGAGCTGGTCGGACCCGATGTGCTCTGCCTGCAGGAGACCAAGGTCGGCGACGCCGCCTTCCCCCGCGAGGAGCTCGAAGGCGCCGGGTATGAATCGGCGAGCGACGGAGACGGCGGCTACAACGGCGTCGCGATCCTCTCTCGAGTCGGGATCGAGCGAGTCAGCCGCGGCTTCCCGGAGGAGCCCGGCTTTCCCGCCCGCGAGCCACGCGCGATCGCCGCCACCTGCGCCGGCCTGCGGGTCTGGTCGATCTACGCACCCAACGGCCGCACGCTCGACAGTCCGCATTACCTCTACAAGCTCGCGTGGCTCGAGGCGCTTCGCGTGGCTGTCCAGCAGGAGCTCTCGAGCGGACAGCCGCTGGCCCTGTGCGGCGACTTCAACATCGCCCCAACCGACGCGGACGTGTGGGATCCCGCGGCCTTCACCGGCGCCACCCACGTCAGCGCTCCCGAGCGCGCCGCGCTGGCCGCGCTGCTCGCACTCGGCCTGAGCGATCTGCGCCCTCGGGCGCAGAAGGGCGAGCCGTTCACCTACTGGGACTACCGCGCCGGGATGTTCCATCGCGGCTGCGGCATGCGCATCGACCTCGTGCTCGTAGATGCCAAGCTCGCCGCGGGCGTCACAGACGTCTATATCGACCGCGATGCGCGCAAGGGCTCCAAGCCCTCCGACCACGCCCCGGTGGTCCTCGACGTCACGCTCTCGCCGGCGAGCCGCTCCTGACTGGCCTAGCGAAGCTCGGGCTCTACGCGCAGACCGTCGAGCAGGCGCTCGAGAGTCTTGGTCACCGTGGCGGTGGCATCGGGATCGCGCACCACCAGCAGCGCAGCCTCGTCGAGAGCGCCCATCAGCAGATGCGCGAGCGGCGTGACCGCGACCGCGGCGATCTCGCCCGCTTCGACGGCCGCGCCGATTGCCGCCTCCAACAGGCCAAGCCCGTTTCGCTCGGCCACCTCGCGCCAACGCTCCCAACCGAGCACCGCCGGGCCGTCGATCAAGACGATCCGCTGCACCTCCGGCGCGCGGCACGCCTCCAGGAACACACCCGCGCCGGCCCGTAGCGCCTCGAAGGGACTCTCCACAGTCGAGAGGCCGGCGGCCACGCGTGCGGTGAGATCGCGCTCGACCTCCTCGTAGACGGCCAGGAACAGATCCTCCTTGGTCGGGAACTGGTGGTAGAGAGCGCCGCGCGTCACGCCCGCGCGGCGCACGATCTCCTCTGTTGCGACGGCCGCATAGCCCTTGCGCGCAAACAGGGTTCGCGCTGCGCGTAGGAGCTTTGCGCGCGTCGTCGCCGAACGCGCCGCCTGGCGATTGACAGTCATGCAGTCTGTATGTAAGTTACGTGCATCCTGTACGTAAACTCAAGAAGATAGAGAGAGGTGCGGACGTATGCAACGGGAGATCGAGCTCCCTCAGGGGACCATCCGCTACCGCGAGCAGGGCGCCGGCGAGACGCTCCTGTTCGTCCATGGCCTGCTCGTCGACGGGCGCCTGTGGCAGAAGGTCGTGCCATTGCTGGCCACGAGCCGTCGCTGCATCGTGCCCGACTGGCCGCTCGGCTCACATCGTGTCGCGCTTCGAGCAGGCGCCGAGCGCTCGCCACGCGGGATCGCCCAGCTGATCGCTGATTTCATCGGCGCCCTGGAGCTCGAGCGGGTGACGATCGTCGCCAACGACACCGGCGGTGCGATCTCCCAGATCCTCGCGGCCGAGCACCCCGAGCATCTGGCCGGACTGGTGCTGACCAACTGCGACTGCCTCGAGAACTTCCTGCCGCCGGTGCTGCGCCCGCTGCAGTGGCTCGCACGCGTTCCCGGCGCCTACGCCCTGATCGCCCGTCAGGCGCGCAGTCCAAGGCTTCGCCGTTCGAGCCTCGGCTTCGGGATGCTCAGCCACCAGCCGCTCCCCGACGAGTTGACCGCCTCCTGGCTGGAGCCCCTGCGCGAGCGGGCGCTGCGCGCGGACCTCACGGCCACGCTCAAGGCGATCCACAACCGCGACACGCTCGCCGCGGCCGAGCAGCTGCGCGAACGTCCGCTACCGATGCTGCTCGCCTGGGCGCCGGACGACCGCATCTTCCCGCTGCGCTACGCCGAGCGGCTCGCCGCGATGATTCCCGGCGCACGCCTGGAGCAGATCGCCGACAGCCGCGCGTTCGTTCCTCACGATCAACCTGAGCGGCTGGCCGAGCTGGTCGCGGAGCTCACCGGAGGGTGAGCGTGCGGTGGCGATCGATCTCGAACCACATGCAGGCGTCCCGCTCGTCGGTCTCGAGCGACCACCTGTCGGCGACGTGGTCGAGGAGCAGCACTTCGTAGTCCCCTCCCTCGCGGGGACGTAGCCGGGGAGCGAGCACCTCGCAGGTCCCTCGAAGCTCGACCCGCACCACGTCACCCGGCATCCATACGCGCAGCTCCACAGCTTCGTCGGCGAACGCGTCGCTCTGCTCGACGGCCCTCGTCACGAGCTCGCTCGTCAAGAGCAGCACCGCGTCGCGAAGGTCCGGAGACGGCTTGTCCACCAAGCCCACATGGTGGCGCGCCGCGCGCGGTGCAAAAGGATCCAGGTGCAGGGAGATTGTCAGGTCTGGTTCGGCTAGGGCCATCTTGGTCTACCTCTCGGATGCCCGCTCAGGTCCGGACTCAAACACCCGACCGACGACTATCGAGCGCCCCCGGCACGAATCGCTAAAGCCGAACGGGCAGCGACTTCAGCTGGTTCAGGAACAGCGATTCGACGGGCAGCGGCCTGCCTGCGAGCTGGATCTGCGGGTAGCGTTTGAGGGTCTCCTCGAGCATGATCTTCAGCTCGAGGCGGGCCAGCGCCGTGCCGAGGCAGAAGTGGCGACCGCCGGCGCCGAAGGCTTGGTGATCGGTCGTGCGGGTCACATCGAAGCGGTCGGGGTCGGGGAAACGTGTCTCGTCGCGGTTCGAGGAGACGTACCACATCACCACCTTCTCGCCCTGCTTGATCTTCTGGCCGTGGAGCTCTGTGTCGCAGGTCGCGGTGCGGCGGAAGTGAGCGAACGCGGGGAACATCCGCAACGACTCCTCGACCGCGCCGGGGATCAGCGCCGGGTCCTCCAGCAGCAGCTTCATCTGGGTGGGGTCTTCCATCAGCGCGCGCATCCCGCTGCAGTAGGTCGCCTTCGTGCTGTCGTTGCCTGCCGCCATCAGCAGGAAGAAGCCCATCACGATCTCGTGTTCCTCGAGCTTCTGGCCGTCGAGCTCGGCGTGCACCAGCACGCTCGTCAGATCCTCGGTGGGACGCTCCTGGCGCTCGGCGATCAGCTTCCTGCACCGCTCGAAGATCTCCGGTATGTCCTTGTCGACCGCCCCCTCGAAGCCGCCCGGGTTGAGGTCGGGGTCGGCAGCACCGAGCGTGGAGTTCATCAGCCGCGCCCAGATCGCATCGTCGGCCTCGGGGATGCCCATGAAGCTCCCGATCACGCGCGCCACCACAGGCTGCGCGACGTCGCTGACCAGATCGCACTCCTCCCTGCCGTCGAGGCGATCGAGCACCCTCACCACGATCGCCCTGATCGCATCCTCGTGCGCAGCGATTCGCCTCGGTGTGAACCCGGCCTGAAACAGCGCCTTCAAACGGTCGTGCTTGGGCGGGTCCATACCGATGAACATCGCCCGCGCAAGCTCGATCGGAAATCCCGCCGCGGCCACGACCACGCCGCCGAGCTCTGAGGAGTAGGTGCGCCAGTCGCGGCTCACCGCGTGCACGTCCTCGGCCGTCGTCACAGACCAGAAGCCCGGCTCGTCCTCGAACTCTTCGAAGCTGTCGGTCCAGTGAATCGGACACTGCGCGCGCATCTCGTTGAAGGTCTCGAGCGGCGGCCCGTCCAGCCAAAGCTCGCGCTCGGTTAGTTCCACATCTGCGATCTGCCGCCCTGCTGTCGCCATCTCAACCTCCGCCCGTTGCCCGCAAATGGATGCCGGCTCGATAGTACTGGCTGGCTGGCCAGTATGTGTGAATCGGCTGCCGCTCCGATCTGGGCGGCGCGCCGATGCAGCGTTTCAGGTCTCCTGCGGAGCGCTCGTCAGACTGTTGTGCGAGTGACGCGATCCTCTGCTCAACCCAACGTCCCCGGCCGGGGCATCGTCGCGTCCTACAGCCTGCGCTTCTGGACGCTGGTCGTCCTCGTCGGCGCGGGCGCCGGTCTCGGGGGAGCGCTTCTGCTCGAGCTGCTGCGCGCGGTGCAGCACCTCGCCTGGTCCTATCACTCGGGCGACTTCTTGAACGCGGTGAAGCGCACCTCATCCACACACCGGGTGCTCGTGCTAGCGCTCGCTGGCCTGGTGGCGGGCTTGGGAGGAATGCTGCTCGGGCGCAGCCCCGCAACGGACGTCTCAGAGGCGTTGTGGCTGCGTGGCGCCCGCCTGCCACTGGTGGCGAGCCTGGCGCGGGCGGTCCACTCGATCGTGATCGTCGCACTCGGCGCTTCGCTTGGAAGAGAGGCCGCTCCGCAGCAGACCGGGGCCGCGCTGGCGAGCGCACTCAGCGACTGGGCGAAGCTGCCCGGGTGGCAGCGAAGGCTGCTCGTTGCCTGCGGCGCGGGCGCGGGGATGGCGGCCGTTTACAACGTCCCGCTCGGCGGCGCGCTGTTTGCGCTCGAGGTCCTGCTGGGGACGCTCACGCTGCCGCTGGTGCTTCCCGCGCTTGCCACCTCGCTGATCGCCACCGGCGTCGCCTGGATCGCGCTGCCGAGCCGGCCCACCTATTCGATCCCCAGCTATGGCGTCAGCGGCGCGCAGATCGTGTGGGCGCTGATCGTCGGCCCGATCGCGGGCCTGGCGGCGGTCGCCTACATCCACCTGATCGCCCGTGCCCATGCGATGCGGCCGGTGGGCTGGCTGCGCGTGGCCGCCCCGGTCGTGGTGTTCACCGCGCTCGGCGCCCTCGCGATCGCCTATCCGCAGCTGCTGGGCAACGGCAAACCGGTTGTCCAGCTCGCGCTCGTGGCCAAGCTCAGCGTCGGGCTGCTGGCGGTCCTGCTGGTGCTCAAGCCAATCGCCACAGCAGCCTGCCTCGGAAGCGGAGCGCCGGGTGGGCTGTTCACGCCCACGCTGGCCTACGGCGTGCTGCTCGGTGGCCTACTGGGACAGGGATGGTCTGAGCTGTGGCCGGGTTCGCCGCTCGGCAGCTACGCGATCATCGGCGGCGCAGCGGTACTCGCGGCCTCGATGCAGGGTCCGCTGGCGGCAGTGGTGCTGCTGCTCGAGCTGACCCACCACGCCGACGCCCTGATGGTCCCCGTGTTGCTGGCCGTGGTCGAGGCGACGGTGCTCGCGCGGGTGCTGGGCGCGCCGTCGATCTACTCGGCGCGCCTGTCCACCCACGAGCCGAGCGACGAGGGCGCCGTCGACGAGCTGCACACGAAGCGCTCTAGCACCCGGCTGATCGCGCGCGTGCCGAACTCGAGCGCCGCGACCGGCAGACGCTCGTCCTCGGCGTGGATCAGCTCCATGAAGGGCATCTCCGGCGCCAGCTGCATCGGCAGGAAGCCATAGGTCTGGATGCCCAGGCGCGAGAAGAAACGGCCGTCGGTCACCCCAGGCAGCAGCAGCGGCACCGGCTTGGCGCCGGGGTCGAGCTCGCGCAGCGTCTCGGCGAGCGTGTCGAACATGGCGAGGTCCGGCTCGGCGCTCACGGGATCGTGGCGCAGCACCTCCAGGTCCATCTCCACACCGGCGAGGGCACGCAGCTCGGCAAAGATGTCCTCGGGGCCAAAGCCCGGCAAGAGCCGGCAGTCGAGCTCCACCGAGACCTCCCCGGGAATCACGTTGATCTTCTCGCCGCCGTCGAGCACGGTGGCGCTTGCGGTGTTGTGCAGCAGCGCGTCGAATGTCTTCACGCGCTCGCCCACCAGATCGAGCAGGCGGTCGGTCAGCTGCGGTACGAGCAGTCCACGAAGCGCTGTGGCCACAGGGGTTGCGAGCTCACCGGCGATCGACTCGACCATGTTTCGCACGACCGGGGTCACGTGCACTGGCAGCCTGCGCGAGTCCAGCCGCGCGAGCAGCCTTCCGAGCTTGCCCATCGCGCTGTCGCGTATCGGCATCGATCCATGCCCTGCGCGGCCGCGCAGCGTGGCCCGCGTCCAGCAGACCTGCTTCTCGGCCACCATGATCGGGTAGAAGCTGGTGCCGCCCATCTGCAGGGTGAAGCCGCCGAACTCGCCGATCGCGTAGCGCACGCCATCGAACAGCTGCGGGTGCTCGCTGACCAGGTAGTTGGCGCCGAGGTCGCTGCCGGCCTCCTCGTCGGCCAGCACGCACAGGATCACATCCCCGGGGGGCGGCGAGCCGGCAGCCTTGGCGCGCATGAACGCGGCGAGCATCATCGCCACGCCTCCCTTCATGTCGAGTGCTCCGCGGCCCCACACATAGCCCTCGTGCAGCTCGCCGCCGAAAGGCTCGTGAAGCCACTTTCCGCGCGCGGCCACGACGTCGACATGGCCCTGGAGCAGCAACGGCGCCGCGTCCCCGCGACCGGGCAGCCGCGCGATCAGATTGGGCCGCGCGGGCTCGCGCGCAAGGATCCTCACCTCACAGCCGAGCGCCTCGAGCTCAGCGCGGATCCAGTCGATGCACTCGCGCTCGTTGCCCGGTGGATTGCTCGTGTCGAAGCGGATCAGACGCTGCAGGATCTCCACGGGACGATCCTGGAGGGCGTCTGGAGTCACCTGGACAGTCTCGCCGATTTCCTCAGCGCGCGACGGCAGGCGCATTGCAGCGCTGTTTGCACCGGTTCCCACGTGGTACTACTCCCGTATGCCCCGTTCGATGTGGACCGGCGCGATCAGCTTCGGGATGGTCACCGTGCCCGTGAAGCTCTACAGCGCCCTGAATCGCAAGAGCGTGCGCTTCCACCAGCTCTCGGGCAAAACGGGGGTGCGCATCGCCCAGAAGCGCGTCGATCCGCAGAGCGGCGAGGAGGTCGCCTATGAGGACGTGGTCAAGGGCTATGAGATCGCTCCCGACCGCTACGTGCTGATCGAGCCGGGCGAGCTGGAGACGCTGCAGCCGAAGAAGACCAAGACGATCGAGATCGAGGACTTCGTGGAGCTTCTCCCAGATCGACCCTGTGTTCTACGACCACCCCTACTACCTGGCCCCGGGTCCCGGCGGCACCAAGCCCTACCGGCTGCTGCTGGAGGCGATGCGCGAGACGGGCAAGGTGGCGATCGCGCGGGTGGTGATCCGCTCCAAGGAGCAGCTCGTGGCGTTGCGTCCGATGGGCGACGCGCTGGGGATGGCGACGATGATCTTCGCCGATGAAATCCTGGAGCCCGAGAGCGTCGATGAGATCGCCGAGGCGGCCGACGTCAAGACCACCAAGCGCGAGCTGGACATCGCCAAGCAGCTCGTGGACTCGCTCGCCGGGGACTTCGAACCGCACAAGTACAGCGACACCTATCGCGACGAGGTGCTCGCGTTGATCGAGCGCAAGGCCCAGGGCAAGCAGATCGCGGTACAGCCGGAGGCGGAAGAGGTCGCGACGCCCGCGCCGGATCTGATGAGCGCCCTGAAGGCGAGCCTGGAGGCGGTGCGCGCCCGCGAAGGCGACAGCGCCGCCAAGCCGAAAGCGAAAGCGGACGCCAAGCAGGCCGCGGGCGGAAAAGCCCCGGCGGGCAAAGCGCCGACCGGCAAAGCGGCGGCGGGCAAAGCGGCCGGCAGCAAGGCCGTGGCGAAAAAAACCGCGGCCAAGAAACCCGCTGCCAAGAAGACCCCAGCCAAGCGCTAGGTGCCCCCCGCCCGCAAGCTCGCGAGCTACCGGGCCAAACGCGACTTCGAGGCCACTCCCGAGCCGGCCCCCAAGCGCGCCGGCCCGCAGGCCGCCGCCAAGCCGCGGTTCGTCATCCACGAGCATCATGCCCGCCGACTGCATTGGGACCTTCGACTCGAGCGCGATGGCGTGCTTGCATCCTGGGCGGTGCCCAAGGGCCTGCCCGAGGCGCCCAAGGAGAACCGCTTCGCGGCCCACACCGAGGATCATCCGCTCGAGTACATCGACTTCGAGGGCGAGATCCCGGCCGGTCAGTACGGCGCCGGGAAGATCGCGATCTGGGACCACGGCACCTATGACTGCCTGAAGTGGGAGCCGCGCAAGATCGAGGTCGCCTTGCATGGCGAGCGGCTGAACGCCCGCTACGCGCTGTTCCCGATCGAGCAGGAGGATGACCCCAGCGACTGGATGATCCACCGCATGGACCCCGCCGAGGACCCCTCGCTGGAGCCGATGCCGAGGAAGATCGTGCCGATGCTGGCGCGCACCGGCGCGCTGCCCCGCGAAGACGGTGGCTGGGCGTATGAGATCAAGTGGGACGGCGTGCGGGCGATCGCCTACTCCTCCCCCGGCGCGCTTCGCCTGGAAAGCCGCAACCTCAACGACATCACGCACAAGTACCCCGAGCTGAGCCAGATGGGCCGGGCGCTCGGCTCGCAAAGCGCGGTCCTCGACGGCGAGATCGTGGCCTTCGACGAGCAGGGGCGCCCGAGCTTCTCGGCGCTGCAGCAACGAATGCAGCTCAGCTCCGAGGCGCAGGCCCGCAGGCAGATGAAGAGCAACCCGGTGACCTACGTCGTCTTCGACGTACTGTGGCTCGACGGGCACTCGCTGATGGGCCTCCCCTACAGCGAGCGCCGCGCGCGATTGGCAGCGCTGAAGCTGGAGAGCAAGAACCTGCAGGCGCCCGAACACGTCCTCGGCCACGGCGAGCGGCTGCTCGCCGCCAGTGCCGAGCAGCACCTGGAGGGGATCCTCGCCAAGCGGATCGACTCCACCTACGAGCCGGGCATCCGCTCGCGCAGCTGGGTGAAGATCAAGACGGTCGGACGTCAGGAGCTGGTGGTCGGGGGCTGGATGCCGGGCAAGGGCAAGCGCACCGAGAGCATCGGCGCGCTGCTGGTGGGCGTGTACGCGCCCGACGGCGCGCTGCGCTTCGTCGGGCGCGTGGGCAGCGGCTTCAGCGACTCCGAGCTGGGGCGCCTCTCGCGGCTGCTAGCGCCGCTGGCGCGCAAGAGCCCGCCGTTCAGCGCCGGTCCGAAGCCGCCGCGGGGCGCGGTCTTCTGCGAGCCGCGCCTGGTCGTGGAGGTCGAGTTCGCCCAGTGGACCGCCGCGGGCAGCCTGCGCGCGCCGACCTACAAGGGCCTGCGCGAAGACAAGGACCCCACGCAGGTCGTGCGCGAGGACACCGCCATGGACGCCGCCGATGCGCCGAGCGAGGAGAGCCCGCCGAGCGCCAAGCTCTCGATCGTGGAGAAGTCCCCGAAAAGCGCCGAGACGAAGGTCGCAGGCCGCGAGCTGAAGCTGTCCAACCTCGACAAGGTGCTCTATCCCGCCGGCGGCTTCACCAAGCGCGAGCTGATCGACTACTACGTCGCTGTCGCGCCCGTCCTGCTCGGGCACCTCGACGGCCGAGCGCTGACGGTCACGCGCTGGCCCGATGGCGTGGAGGGCAAGTCGTTCTTCCAAAAGCAGTCGCCCGCGCATCGTCCCGAGTGGGTGCGAACGGTCACCGTGGCGAGCGAGAGCAAGCCGATCGACTACACGCTCGTCGAGGATCTGGCAACGCTCGTGTGGCTCGCCAACCTGGCCGCGATCGAGCTGCATACGCCGCTCTCGCGCGCAGATGCGGTCGAGCGCCCGACCACGCTCGTGTTCGATCTGGATCCCGGTGCGCCGGCGACCGTCGTGGAGTGCTGCCGGGTCGCCCTGCAGCTGCAGGGGATGTTCGAGAACCTCGGCCTGCAGAGCTTTGCCAAGACATCGGGGTCCAAGGGCCTGCAGATCTACGTGCCGCTCAACAACCAGCGCGTCACCTATGAGCACACCAAGCCGTTCGCCAAATCCGTCGCCGAGCTGCTCGAGAGCGCCGAACCGGAGCTTGTCGTCTCGCGCATGTCCAAGGCCAAGCGCACCGGCAAGGTGCTGATCGACTGGAGCCAGAACGACAGCAAGAAGACCACCGTGTGTGGGTACTCGCTGCGCGCCACCGCGCGCCCGACCGCCTCCACCCCGCTCGAATGGGACGAGGTGAGCGATGCGCTTGACGGCGGCGATCCCGAGACGCTCGCCTTCGAGGCGAGCGACGTGGTCAAGCGCGTAGAGCAGCGCGGCGATCTGTTCGGCCCCGTGCTCTCGCTGGCGCAAGAGCTGCCGGGCTAAAGCTGCAAGTCCACTCAGTCGAATAGGTCGGCATGCTTGCAATGATGGGCGCCGTCGCCACGCCCCTCGACGGCCGCGGGGTCATCGTCGCGATTGTCGGCGGCACGATGCTCTCGCTGGCTCTGACACGCCCCAGGCTGAGATGGGTCGAGCGCCTCACCGAGGATTCGGCCGAGGGACGGCTGTGGGCCGAACGCGCTCACCTGCTTCTCGCTGACGATGGTCGGCTACGCGCTGATCACTCTCTATGCCGCGCTGCACAAGCGGCTAGATCCCGAATCTTCGGCCCTCCTCAAGGGGGCTGTTCTGTTCTTGATCGTCTACGGCTGGCTCGTGCATCTGGAGCCGTTCGTCAGAGAGTGGCGTCTGCGCGGTGGGATCGGAGCGTGTGGCCTCTATAGCGGCGTGGCAGGTGCGATGGGACTCCTGGGGGGTCTGCTCGCCGAAGTGGCACTCGACCACTCGCTGCCGGGAGACACATTGAAACTGCTGTCGTGGATGGCTGCGCTGTTCGGCGTGGGGTGGATCTCCTACCGGCTGATGCTCAGCGCCGAACGCGACCTGGATCGCTTCGTGGACTGGCTCTACACCCGCATCCGACCGGCGGCGGCCGCGAGCGAGGCCACCGCGGGCGCACGGGGAGACGCAGACCCGGCCGCTACTCGAACTCAGGCTCGTTCCACCAGGGCATGATCTCGGGCAGCCCGTCGCCGATGCGGTCGGGGAAGCGCGCGGGACGCTTCTCCAGGAAGGCAGTGATGCCCTCCACCACGTCCGCCGACTGGCCCCGCACGGCCATGCCGCGTGAATCGGCCCTGTGAGCCACCATCGGGTGCGCGGCACCCAGCATCCTCCACATCAGCTGGCGAGCTAGCGCAACCGACACCGGAGCGGTGTTCTCAACTATCTCCTGGGCCAGACCGCGCGCCACATCGAGCAGCTCGCCTCCGGGGTGCACACTACGGATGAGCCCCCCCTCCAGGCCCTCCTGAGCCGAGAAGACACGACCCGTGGAAACCCACTCCATCGCACGGCTGATCCCCACCACACGCGGCAGAAACCAGCTCGAGCACGCCTCCGGGATGATGCCGCGCCGTGCGAACACAAACCCCAGCTTGGCGTCCTCGGCGGCGACTCTGATGTCCATCGGCAGCGTCATCGTCAGACCTACCCCCACAGCGGGGCCGTTGATCGCGGCGATGACCGGCTTGGTCGACTGAAACACGCGCAGCGTGAACTGACCGCCGTTGTCTCGCGGGGCAGCCTCGGCCCCTTCACGCGCTCGGTAGTCGAAGGTCTCGCCGCCCGTGGCGAGGTCGGCTCCCGCGCAGAAGCCGCGGCCGGCGCCCGTCACGATGATCACGCGCACCTCCTCGTCGGCGTCAGCGCGATCGAACGCCTCGATCAATTCCCCGCCCATCTGCCCCGTCCATGCGTTCAGCCGATCGGGCCTGTTCAAAGTGATCGTCAGGACGCGGTCGAGCACGTCAGTGGCAATCTGGCGTGCCTCGCTCGTGATCTCTTCAAAGCCCATGGCCGCACAGATTAGAGATCGGCCAGCGAAAGCTGGCGCTCGTAAGGTCCCCGGCCGGTGAGGCACATCGCGCCACAGCGGGCGGCCAGGGCGAGTGCCGCCTCGAGCTCCAGCCCAGCGCCCAATCCGTATGTGAGACCGGCGGCAAAAGAGTCCCCACAACCATACGAGTCCACCGGCTCGCCCGACACGCTCGCCGCGCGCCATCTTCCCGTCGCACGCCCGCGCGTCCGGTAGCGGCCGCCTTGCTCACCTTCGGTCCAGACGACCAGCTCGGCGTCGGCTTCCCCCGCCGAGGCCTCGGCCCGCTCGATCTCATCGTCAGCGCTCAGCACCAGCGCATCGAGCCGGACCCCGTGACCAATGGCGTGACTCGCTCGCGGGCTCACCACGAGCACGCGCGAGGCCTCGCGGGCCATGCGCAGCGCCCCGAGGTCGCCCGCTGTGAAGTAGACACCATCCAGGCCCGACAGCCCCCGCCACGGGTCCTCGCCCGGCTTGCCGGCAGGCTCCAGACGATCGCCGAAGGTGGTGATCGTCCGCTCGCGCCGCTGATCCACCAGCGTGACCGCCCGGCGGGTGGGCACGCGAGCCATCGAGGCGTGCACCTCGACGCCGAGCTGGGACAACCTCGCAACCGAACTGCGCCCATACTGATCGTCGCCAAGCGCGGTGAACAGGGCCGCGTGGCCGGCCAAGCGCGCGAGCTGGACCGCCGCCACAGCCCCGCCCCCCGCGGGCTCCTGGAAGGAGTCCCAGGCGTGGACGACCTCGCCCGCCCGCGGCACGTGCTGCACGCGCGCGAACTGCACCCACTCGACATGACCCACGACTGCGACTGCCGGGCGCCTGGAGCTCACGCCGGCAGTCTCACACACCGCCGCGAAACCGGGCCTGGTCGGGTCGTCCATGACCGTTCGACCGGATCGGGTCTCAAACGTTAGTGCTGGAGCGGCATCCCGATCGAGGTTTCGTCAACGTTCCTGGGAGATCCACTAGTTCGCCTTCCCCAGCAGCCCCTCGAAAGTCGCATGCGGGTCGCTCGCCGGGTAGTGCGGGTCGGCCTGCACGAGCTGCACCAGCGTCCCATGGGCGCTGCGCGGATGCACGAAGGCCTCCTGCCAGCGCTCATCCTCGAAGAACTCGCCCACCACCTCCATGCCCGACGCGCGGGCATGCGTTACCGCGGCGCGCACATCCGCCACTCTGAAGGTCAGATGATGCAGCCCTCCCGCGGGGTTGCGCGCGAAGAACGAGTCGAAGAAGTGCGAGCCCGGCAGCGGCTCGAGCAGCTCGAGCTTGCCCCCGCCCGGGAAGGCCAGCATCACCCCTCGATAGCCGACCCGCGTGTTCTCACCGCCATACAACGGCGTGGCGCCGAGCTGATCGACATACAGGCCGAGCAGGTCGCGGACGCGTGCTCCCGCATGCGCGACATGGTCGAACACTGCTCCCGTCGGGAGATGCGCGCCGACCTCCCCACTCGCCTCGGGCTCGTGGAGCGCGGGCCGTGCGACGGGCGCGCGTCCACCAAGCCGCTGAAAGGCCGCCACGATCTCCGTGTCGCTCACGCCGGGCAACAGCGCCTCGTCGATGCCCTCGGCGAGGATCTGCTCCCGGTCGGCAGCCGTCACCACCGAGCCGCCCACGAGGATTGGGATCGGGGGATCGGCGGCGCCGAGCCGCTCCACGAGCTCGGAGGCGTAGTGGAGGAACTCCCACGAATGGGCGCTGATTCCCACCACATCCACGTCCTCCTGGATCGCGATCGTGGCAATCGTCTCGGGCATCTGGAAGCGGCCCGCATAGACCACCTCAGCGCCCGCGTCGCGCAGCAGCCGCACCACGGCCAGCGAGCCGGCCTCGTGCTGATCGAGGCCCAGCACCGAGACGAGCACTCGCAGCCGCCCCGCCTCCATGCTCATCGCGGCCGCTCGCTCCCCGCCAGGGAGTCATAGGGGCGCCCGTAGACTTCGCGCAGGACCCCGATGCACTCGCCCATCGAAGCCTCTGCGCGCAACGCGTCAAGCAGCACGGGCATCACGTTCGCGCCCTCTCGCCCGGCGCGTTCGAGCGTGTCGAGGCTCTTCACGACCGGAGCGAGCTCCCGCCCGGCCCGCCATTGGCGGATCTCCTCGATCCGCTCATAGCAGGGCTCGATCCGAGCCTCGGTGAGGTTGCGCAGCAGCGTGTCTTGGGCGGCGTCCACCTCGTTCAGGTTCACGCCCACCACCGGCCTGCGCCCGTCGCTGACCTCGCGTGCGCGCTCGACCATCGCCTCGGCGAAGATCGCCCGGAAGAAGCCCTCCTCGGCCAGCTCGACCACATCGCCGAGGCCCTCGATGAAGGCGATCCGCTCCTGGATCTCGGACTCGAGCCGATCGGTCAGCGCCTCCACGTACCACGCGCCTCCCAAGGGGTCGGCCACATCGGCCACCCCCGTCTCCACCTGCACGATCTGCTGAGTGCGCAGGCCCACCAGATGAGCCTCCCGCGAAGGGGTGCGGATCGCCTCGTCGAAAGCCGAGATCTCCATCGCGCGGACGCCGGCCATGTACAGCGCGAGCGTCTGGATGGCTCCGCGCGAGACGTTGTTGACGATCTGGCGCGAGGTCATCGTCGCTCCCGATGTGTGGGCGGCAACGTTGATCGCCAGCGAGCGCGGATCGCGAGCGCCGAACTCCTCCTTCATCATGCGCGCATACAGGCGGCGCGACGCCCGGATCTTCGCCACCTCGGCGAAGAAGTCCATGCGGCAGTTGACCAGCAGTGCGATCCGTGGGGCGAAGCGGTCGATGTCCAGACCGCGCGCGAGCAGCCGGCGCACCACCTCGCGCAGCTCTACAAAGCCCAGGGCCATCTCGTCGACGATGTCCACGCTGCCGTCGGAGATGTAGTAGGTGTCCTCGACGAACGGGTGGAAGCGCGGCATGTGCTCCGAGCAGAACTCGATCGAGTCGGTGGCCAGGCGCATGTGCAGCTCGATCGGAAGCTTCGAGGAGTAGGCGGTGTCCTCGGCGAACAGGGGCGGCAGGATCGCCGAGCCGCGCAGCAGCGCCGGGTTACAGCCATGCGCCTCGGCGGCCAAGAACAACCCCGCGGCCGCGAAGCCTCCCGGCAGGGAGTGGTCGCAGCTCACCCGCTCGAGCGGTATTCCCGCGTACAGCACACGGAAGTCCTCGGCCCGGCAGACCGAGACCCCCTGATTCCCCACCGCGTGGCGCGCATATGGGTGGTCGGGGTCCATGAACGTTTGGGTGGGGGTGTCGCCGATCACGTCCAGGCCCGTAGCGCCGTGCGCGAGCAGGTAGTGGAACTGGCGGTTCGAGCGCTCCGGCGGGCCCTCGCCGGAGAGCTCGCGCACGATGAACGCATGACCCTGGCCCGGCTTGGGCGCGGCGGGCACGCGGGTGCCGCGCGTGTAGGGATAGACACCGGGATCTCCCAGCTTGGCGGCGTAGTCCAACTGCACCTCGGCGGGGGTGTAGAAAAGCGCCCGCTCGCTGCGCGTGCCCGTCTGCGTCGAGCTCATCCCGCCGCCACCCCCAGTTCCTTGAAGCGCGTCGGGCGCCGCTCGCGGAAGGCGCTCACGGCCTCCTGGTGGGCGGGACCGGCGAGCAGGCGCCTGAACTCGGGCTCCTCCAGTGCCCGCGCGGCCATGGCCGCGGGAAGACGTGCCTGCAGGAGCAGGCGCTTGGTAGCGATCAGCGCCTCGAGCGGGTGCAGTGCGATCTCAGCTCCGACGGCCAGCGCCTGTGCGAGCAGTTGCTCGTCCTCCACCAACCGCCACACCAGGCCACCTTCAAACGCTTCCTCAGCCGATATCCAGCGAGAGCTAAGCAGCGCATACGTCGCTCGCTGGCGCCCCAGCAGCACCGGCAAGGTGGAGGTGCTCCCGGCCTCTGGCACCAGCCCGAGCGAGGTGAACGGCACACGAAAACGTGCAGATGCGCCAGCCAGAACGAGATCACAGTGACCGAGGACGGTCGTGCCGATGCCGACCGCCAGGCCGTTGACGGCCGCGATCAGCGGCTTGGAGAAATGCTCCACGGTCGCGATGAAGGCGTCGTAGGGGTCGGGTACGGGCTGCGCCGCGTCACGCTCCTCGCCGGCGTCCGCCTCGCCGCCGAGGTCGCTGCCGGAGCTGAAGGCGCGACCGTTGCCCGTGAGGATCACGCAGCCGATCGAGGAGTCGGACTGGGCCTGTTCGAGCTCGCCGCGGACTCCGTCGAACAGCGCCTGGTTGAACGCGTTGAGTGCCTCGGGCCGATCGAAGATAAGCAGGCGAACCCCATCGCGATCCTCGCGCCGCAATGGCTTTCCGGAGCTTGCAGTGCTCACGAGACCTCCGCGCGCGCTTTGCTCAAGGCCGAGTCCCACTCGTGGGCGAGGATCTCCCGCACGTGAGCCCGTCGCTCCTGAGCATCCTCGAAGTCGAAGCGGATCGTGGCCTGCGGGTCGATCTGCTCACGCAAGATCTTCAGCTGTTCAGGCGTCGGCACCGGTGTCAGGACGAGCTCGCCTAGCTCTAGCTCGAAGCCCGTGTGCTCGAGCACCTCCTCGACACTCACCCCGGGGTGAACGCTCTCCAGCCGAAAGGGCGCATCGTCCTCGTACTTGGCCATCACCGCCAGTGGAGTCACGATCCTCACCTCGCCTGCCAGTAGGCCTCGCTCCTTGCGAGCCGCTGCTCCGATCGGGCTGCGCTGCCCGGTGCGGAAGTCCACCTTCTCGACCAGCGTACGACGATCGTGTCGCCCGAAGTAGACGACGATCCGCTGGTAGTGCTGGATCACCTCGGGCGAGCCCGCGCCGCCTGGGAGGCGCACCTTGGGATGGTCGTGGTCCGGACCGATGCTCGACAGGTTGAAGGCTCCGTTGCCATCGATCTGAGCGGGCGATAGGCACTCAACCAGGCCGCGCCCGCCGAGATGCACCGTCGAGGTCGTCTCGGCGAACGTCCAGCGCGCGGCGGCCGAGCGGTAGATCGCCGCCTCGGTGCCCGTCAGGCTCAGCTGCAGTGGCTCGATCCCCACCGCGTTGAAGCCCACCACGGTAGCCTCGCGGGCGTGGGTCAGCTTGGCGAGCATGTAGGAGGCGTAGGCCAGCGGCGTGAACGATCCGAGGACCGTTACCCCCGAGGAGTCCACCTCGGCGGCGATCCGGCACACCATCAGCTCCTCGATCCGATAGCTCATGTCACGCCTTCGGCGAGTCGCGGATCGCCCAGCACGCGCAGCACCTCACGACGCTCGCTGTCGAGGACGCGGTCGCGATACTGCTCCTCGCTCTCCGCTGCCAGACGAGCGAGATACTCGGCGCATTCGTCCGCCGAAAAGGCCTCGACGTACTCCATCACCGCCCAACCGTCGAACCCGTAGCGGGGGATGTGCGTGGTCGGATGCGCGCCGAAGGGCGCCTCGATCACGCTGTCCACGAGGAAGCCCGGGATCTTCGTGGAGTCGGGGTGCTCGCGGATCGTCTCGCCGTCCACCACTTCCTCGCAGGTCACGATCACGCGCGAAGCCGCGCGCGCGAGCTCCGGGTCGATCGCCAGGGGCCCGTCGTACTGGCAGTTGCCCTCTGCGTCAGCACGCAACACGTGGACGATCGCCACGTCCGGGCGCTGGGCGCGTATCCCCAGCAGTTGCTCGCCGGTGAACGGGCAGTCGATGGCCGCATAGAAGCCCGGCTGGCGCGCGGGCAGCTCAGAGCGGCCGATGTCGCGCATCGGCAGGAACGGCAGGTTGCGAGCACCCGCCTCGATCGCGACGTTCAGTGCCACGCCGCTCACCTCGTTGATGCGCAGCTCTCCGGCCTGGACCGCACGGCGGAAGTGGGGGGCAAGGCCAAACGCCTCGAGCGAGACCATCGAGAACGTCAGCTCGCTCAGGAGCCCCGCGCCGATCAGCAGGTCCACGTCGAGCGAGGCCAGCGAGTCGATCACATGGAGGTCTTTGACCTGGGCGCGGATCAGCTCGCGGACCGCGGCCATCGGGTGGTTGGAGAGCCATGCGCCTCCCAGTGCGACGCTCTGACCGGGTTCGACCAGGGTGGGCAGCTCGGCCAGGGGGACGAGCTTGCTCATCGATCTACGGCGATCGTCCCGTAAAAGGACAGATCCGCCGGCGAGCTCGTGCCGCGTCGATGGTCGAGAAGGTACATAATCTGACGGCAGCTTATCTCAAATACGGGAGGATGGAAGATGTTGGCACCCGAAGACTGGACCCGGCTGGTGCTGCAGCTGGCAGATCCCTCGCAGTCGGATTGGGTGGCGCTCGAGCATGGGGAGCGGCGCCTGACGATCAAGGAGCTCTCGCGGGCGATGCTCGTCGCGGCGGGCGCGCTCGCCGGCTCGGGCGAGGGCGTGGTGGCGGTCTGCGAGTCCGACCCGATCCTCCACACCGTCGCCGTGCTCGGAGCCGTTGCCGCGGGCAGGACGGCGATGCTCGTCGACCACCACCATCCCGACGCGCTGCTCGCCGAAGTGATCGCTCGCGCCGGGGCCGACACGCTCGTCGGCCGCGTGCTCCCCGGCGTCCAGAGTGTCGGAGCCGAGCAGCTTGTCGCCGGCGACCCCCTGAGACCATCCCCCGCGCCTCCCGGGCAAATCGGCTCGATCCTGCTGACCTCGGGCTCGACCGGCACACCGAAGCTCGTCCAGCGCACGCGCAGCGCAGACCTGCACGCCGCGATGTGCCTGCGCCTCGCGAACTTCCCGATCGAGCCGGGCGACCGTCACTGGCTGTGCGTCCCCTACGCGGCGGCTCCCTTTCTGACGCTCGTGATGGGCGCCCTGCTGGCGCGGGCGAGCGTGCTGTTCGCCCCCTTCGAGCGCTCCTCCGTGGATGCACTGCTGCACGAGCGCAGCGTCTCGAGCGCCTACCTGGTGCCCACCATGCTGCGACTCGCTCGCGAGCACGACGAGCTGGAAGGACCTGGCTGGCGGGGACTGCGGGCGTTGATGACCGGGGGGGAGAGGCTCGACGGGGCAACCGCCGAGGCGCTTCTGGAGCGCTTCGACGGGCGTGTGTACTGCGCCTACGGAATGACCGAGGCGCCCCGCCTGACCGAGGCCACCTTCGAGGAGATCGCCGCCCGGCCGGGCACTGTCGGCAAGACCATTCCCTTCCGGCAGGTCCGCATCTGCCCCGTCGGCAAGGAGACCCCCGTCCCCCGCGGAGAGGAGGGCGAGGTCCTCGTGAGCGGGCCCGACATGTTCCACGGCTATCTAGGCTCCGAGCCGGTCGGGGACTGGTATCGCACGGGCGACCTGGGGCGCGTTGACGAGGAGGGCTACCTCTACATAACCGGACGCGCCTCCAGCGTGGTCAAGGTTGCGGGCAACCGCGTCTCCACCGAGGAGGTCGAGAGCCTGCTGCGCTCACACGACAAGGTCGCGCAGGCCGCCGTGATCGCGCTGGAGGACCCCATGTGGACCAACCGGCTCGAGGCGTTCGTCGTTACCGGGCCGCCCGGCTCGCTCGACGGCGAGCAGCTGCGCAGTTGGCTGACCGAGCGGCTCGTCGCCTACAAGGTCCCGCGCGTGATCCACCTGATCGAGGAGCTGCCCCTCGACAGCTCGGGCAAGATCTCCCTCCAGTCCCTGAAGGCGCTCGCGCAGGCGCCCGGCGCGGGAGCGAGCAGGTGAGGTTCGTCCTGTACGGCACCTACATCCCGGCCGATGAGCTCGTCGCGGTGGCCGTCCGCGCAGAGGCGCTCGGCTTCGACGCGATCACGCTCCCCGACCACGTCGTCTACCCCCACGCATACGACTCCCCCTACCCCTACTCGCGCAGCGAGTCCGGCCGAGCGCCATGGTCGGAGGAGTGCGAGTGGCCCGACCCGCTGATCGCGGCCACGGCGATCGCCGCGCACACATCGCGCATGCGGATCGTCACCGGCGTTTTCATCCTGGCGATGCGCGATCCCCTGCTCGTGGCGAAGATGCTCGCCACGCTGGACATCCTCAGCGCCGGGCGGGTGATCCTGGGAGTCGGGGCGGGGTGGCTGCGCGAGGAGTTCGAGATCCTCGGGCGGGACTACGACACGCGCGGCCCCCGCACCGACGAGGCGATCTCGGTCCTGCGCACGGTTTGGAGCGGCGAGCGGGTCTCCCACCGGGGAGAGCACTATGCGTTTCCCGACATCTCCATGCGCCCGGCCCCAAGCGCGCCCGTACCGATCTACATGGGGGGCGACAGCAAACCCGCCCTGCGACGCGCCGCCCGCCTGGGCGATGGAATGCTTCCTCCCCTGAACAGCTACGGCCGCACCCGCGAGAACCTCGAGTTCATCGAGAGCGCGCGAAGCGCGGCTGGACGCGATCGGCCTTTCGAGTACATCGCCGCGGCGTCCCGCTGCTCTGAGCCCGAGGAGATCGCCGCGCTGGCAGAGCTAGGGGTCCCGTCCGTCCACGTCGATCCCTTCGCGCTCTATGTCCAGGAGTTCGGTGGGCTCACCCTCGCCGAGCGCTTCGCCGCGCTCGAGCGCTACGCCGAGGAGGTAATCTCGCCGCTGGCCTCGTGAGGAGCGCTTGCGAGACCGTGGCCGAGCAGCCGGCTGAGAACGTCGGCGAGCTGCTGGTCGCTCGTGGACTCGTCCCAGCCCAGCACGATTTTCGAGTAGGCCGGGCGCTCGAAGGCCGCGACGATCAGGTCGGCCGCGATCTCCGAATCCACCCGGCGATCGACTATTCCCTGGCGCTGTCCGGCCTCGATCACCGCGATCATCTCCCCGCGGGACTTCTCGTGCAGCGCGACCCACTCCTTCGTGAACTCGGTCGGGGGCTCGAGCAGCTCCCACCAAACTCGGAAGATCGGAGCGTAGCGGCGGTATATCTCGAGGTAGGCAAGGACGCTGTCACGCACCATCAGACGACCGTCCGCACCCGCCGGCATGCGCGTCTCGCGGTGGAGCTTTTCGCGCAGCTCCTGCAGCAGGTAGGCGAAGATGTCGCCCTTGTCCGAGAAGTACTGATAGACAGTCCCCGAGGCGACCCCAGCGGCCTGCGCGATGTCAAGGACCGTCGTGTTGCCAAAGCCGTGATCGCCGAACACCTGGATCGCGGCGGCGACGATCTTCGCGCGCGTCTTCTGGCCTCGCTTGGAGACAGGAGCGGCGGCGCGACCCTGCGCCGGCTCCCACATGCCCTGCGCGTTTGACGCATTCATGACTTGTAGAGGCCGCTCGTCACCAGCCGATTCAGCTGCGCGGCGATCGAGCGCGGCGATCGCTCGGGCGTCCACCCGGCGGCCTCCATCAGGACGTACTGGTCGAGCATGTCCACGAGCACGAGCGCGGCTGTGCGTGCGTCTCTCCACTCGGCCAGCTCCAGCAGATGTGGCATCAGCAGACTCGCACACGTGTCCCGCAGCCGCTGGCGGCCCGCAGCCTCCTGGCCCCCAGCGTCGCCGAGCTCCATCATTCCGCGGGCCACTCCACGATGCTTGCGCGCGACCCGCAGCCACACCTCGAACTTGCCCTTCAAGGTCTCTGCCGCCCCGAGCGAAGCCTGCAGGTCCTCTTCATAAGCTGCGCACAGCGCTCCGAAGAACTCCGCCTTGCTCGCGAAGTGCCTGTAGAACGCTCCCGTCGTGAGGCTCGAAGCCTCGACTATGTCGGCCAGCCTGGAGGCTGTATAGCCGCGCTCGCCAAACGAGCGAAGACCTTCCGCGAGCAAAGTCTCGCGCGTGGATGCGGCCTGACTCGAGCGTCTGCTTCCTGTCTGCGTTCGGGCTGTCGGCATCTCCCTGAGACCCTAACCGGGGCCCCGGCCGTTAGCCCTTGTCATCTCGCGCACCAACACGTTTCTGAGGATCTGATTGGTTCCCCCGAAGATCTCCTGGATCTTAGCCTCGCGCAGGTAGCGCTCCATCCCGTACTCGACCATGTAGGAGTAACCCCCGAGGATTTGCATGCCGTGCAGAGCGCACTGCGTACCGGCCTCCGAGGCGGCGATCTTGGCCATCGCCGCCTGCGCCGTACAGCGCTCGCCCCGGTCGAGCAGTTCGGCCGCCGCGCGGGTCAGCAGGCGCGCCGAGGCGATCATGATCGCCATGTCCGCCAGCATGTGTCCGATTGCCTGAAAGTCGATGATCGCCTGTCCGAACTGGCGGCGCTGCTTGGCGTAATCGAGCGCGAGATCGTAGGCGCCCTGCGCGATCCCGAGGCTCTGCGCCGCGGTGTAGACGCGATCGGCGTCGAGCAGGTCCATCACGATCCGCGCGCCCCCGTCGAGCTCGCCTACCACCTCTGAGAGCGGGACGCGCACATCGTCGAGGAAGACCTCGCAGGTGTGGGTGCCCTGTCCGGCCAGCTTGCGCAACGGCACCACGCTGACCCCCGGGGCCTCGCGCGGGATCAGCACGAAGGTCAGCGCGCGACGTGGCGGGGCATCGGGCTGAGTACGGACGAGGGTCAGGATCAGATCGGCCGCATCGGCCCCGGTGGTGAAGATCTTCTGACCCCGGATTATCAGATCGTCACCCTCGATGCTCCCACGCGTGCTTAGCCCCATCAAGTCCGAGCCGCAGTCCGGCTCGCTCAGCGACATGGCCATCCTCAGTCGTCCTGCGGCGAGCTCGGGAAGCAGCGCAGATCGCAGCGCCTCGGTCCCGAACCGCCCGATCGCCTCCGCGCAGAACAGAGCCGTGGGAATGAACGCGTAGCCCAGGCAGGCGCCCGCTCGCTGGACCTCCTCGACCACTACGCAGCGGGTCTCGGCGTCCGCATACGAGCCCCCATACCGTTCCTCGACCGCAATTCCCCACAGGCCCAGCTCGGCCATCCCGCTGAGGATCTCCCGCGGATAGGTCTGGGTGGCATCGAGATCGGCAATCACCGAGGAGGGGGCCTCGGTCGCGAAGAACATGCGCAGCGTCTGGCGAATCTGCTCTCGCTCGGGAGCCGACGAGGCGCCGGGACGACTTTCGCGACTCATGATCACCCCCTTTGTATCGGGACTCGCAAAGGAGTCTGGACAACGGTCGAACAGCGAGATAAGCTGCCGTCAGGTTACTAACAATAGACGGTGGTCTGATGGCCCTCGTCACGCGTGCTTCCTGTGTGCAGGACACGCGCGTGAGTCGTCGCCAATGGGGAGGAAGTTCACGAATGAGGCAGGAGAGCTTGATTGCAGGCGTGCGGCGGCTATGGCCGCTTGCGGCCGTGCTGGTGGTGGCGCTGATCGTGGCCGGGTGCGGCTCGAGCAGCAGTACCTCCTCCAGCGCGGCCTCGAGCACAGCATCGTCGGGTGGCGGTTCCACTCAGTTCAGCGCGGTCGACGCGGAAGTCGAAAAGCTGCAGCAGCGTCCCACGCAGATTCCGATCACGACCCCGTTCAAAGGCACCTTCCCCAAAGGCAAGGTGATCGACTACCTCCAGTGCAGCGTGCCGGCCTGCGTCGAACTCGGCGAATACCTCCAGCAGGCCGCCGCGGCCGTCGGCTGGAAGGTCAATGTGGTAAACGAGGGCGCCACCCCCGAGTCGGTCAAGGCCGCCTGGGAAAAGGCGATCAGCGACAAGCCCAGCGGCATCGTGCCCACAGGCGGATTTCCCCGCCAGATATACGCGGCTCAGCTGGCCGAAGCGAAGTCGGCCAGCATCCCGGTCATCGGGCACTCCGAGGCCGTTCCCGCGGAACCAAGCAAGGGCTTCGTCTCGGAGGTCTCAGGCTCCACCTACAACACCGAAATGGGCACTGCCGAGGCCAACTGGATAATCGCCCACACCAAGGGCAAGGCCGAAGTGCTGTTCATCAACAGCGGCTATCCGATCAACGGGCTTCAGCTGAAGGGGATCGAAGCGCAGTTCGCCAAGGAATGCCCCAGCACGTGCAAGGTCAACTCCTACCTCGCTCCGATCACGAGCATCGGTAAGGACTTGGCCGGCAAGATCGCCACGCAGCTGCAGGCCAAACAGAGCACCAACTACCTGGTTCCCGCGTTCGGCGACATGGCCGTCGGCGTGCCCGCGGCGCTGGCCGGCGCGGGCGTGAGCCCGGTGCCGGTGATCAGCCAGGACCAGGGCGTAGCGAACATCGCCGACATCAAGGCCGGCAAGATCAACGGCATGTGGGCAGCGGTCGGCCCCGAGTCGATGTGGAGCGTCGTCGACACTTTCGCGCGCATCTTCACCAACCAGCCCTACCCCTCGGAAATCCCGGCGGTCAAGTGGTGGATAACAGCGGCCAACATCCCCTCGGGTACGCAGTTCCCGTCGGTGGCCGAATACGAGCCGCAGTTCAAGACGCTGTGGGGCCTCGGCTAGCACGCGCCCGCAACGCAGCGGTCCCACGCGAGGTCGCGGTGGGACCGCTGCAGGGCACGGTGGAGCACGTCTGCCTGCACAGCCAATACAAACAAGATGAGCGCATCCGCACAGCACAGCGACTCGAGCGAGGCACCCACCCGGGAGCCCACCCACGCGCCGACGGCCGCCGCGGTCACGGTCGAGTCGATCTCCAAGACCTTTCCCGGACAGCTCGTGCTCGACCGGGTCAGCCTGAGCATCCAGGCGGGTGAGGTTCACGCTCTGCTCGGGGAGAACGGCTCGGGCAAGTCGACCCTGATCAAGGTGCTCTCCGGCTTTCACCTCGCCGACCCGGGCGGACGTGTCCTGGTGGCCGGCGAGCCGCTGACCCTCGGGCGTCCCGCCGCCAGCGCCCAGGCGGGGTTGCGCTTCGTGCACCAGAAGGGCGCGGTGATCCCCGAGCTGAACGCCGTCGAGAACATCGCCCTGGAGACCGGTTACCGGCGGCGCGGGTTCATCGACTGGCGCTCTCAGGCCAATTACGCACGCTCGCTGCTCGCCCGGCTCGGTGTGCAGATGGACGTCTGGCGCCCGCTTCAGGAGTGTCGCGCGGTGGAGCGCAGCGCCGTCGCGATCGCCCGCGCGTTGCGTCCGAGCGAGAAGCGGGTGGCGCTGATCGTGCTCGACGAGCCCTCGGCCTCGCTGCCAGACGCCGAGGTGCGCCAGCTGTTCACCCTGATCCGGGAGGTCAGCGCCTCGGGCGTTGCCGTTCTCTACGTCTCCCACCGGCTCGATGAGGTCTTCGAGATCGCCACCCGTGTGTCGGTGCTGCGCGACGGGCGCCTGCGTGGCAGCGAGGCGACCGCGAGCCTCTCGCGTGAGCGACTCGTCCAGCTGATCGTCGGGCGCGAGCTGGCCGAGGAGTATGCGGCTCCCTCCCGCACCGCGACCGCGCGCCCGAAGAGCGCTGTGGCCCTCCAGGTGCGGAGTCTCAGCGTCGGGCGCCTGCGCGATGTCTCATTCGAGCTGCACGCCGGCGAAGTCCTCGGGGTCGTGGGATTGACGGGGTCAGGCTGTGAGGGCTCGCCCCGGCACTGATCGGCGCAAGCCCGGCCAGCTCGGGGACAGTAGAGGTCGAGGGGCGCCCGGTCTCGCCGCTCGCACCCGACAGCGCGCTCGCCGCCGGGCTGATGCTGGCGCTCAGCAACACCCAGCCCGCCAGCGCGCTCGCCGAGTTCACCGTGCGCGAGAACATCAGCCTCGCCTGCCTGTCGCGCTACAAGCGCCGGTTGCGCGTGCATCGAGGCCGCGAGCGCGACGAGGCGTCCAGGTGGGTTCGCTCGCTGGACGTGCGCCCTCGCGAGTTGGAGCGTCGATATGCCCAGCTGAGCGGCGGCAACCAGCAGAAGGTGATCCTCGCCAAGTGGCTCAACGCCAAGCCCAAGGTGCTCGTCCTCGACGAGCCAACCGCGGGCGTCGACGTGGGCGCCCGCCAGGCGATCTACGACCTGATCGCCGAGAAGGCCGCGGCCGGCCTCGGGCTCGTCATCTGCTCCAGCGACTTCGAGGACATCGTGAGCACCTGCGACCGCGCCCTGGTGCTCCGCAACGGCAGCGTCTCCGCGATCCTCGCCATCTCTGAGCTCAGCGAGGAGCACCTGCTCTTGGCCGCGGCCGGCGGCGCATCGCCATCCCATTCCGCTGACAAACCCCCGGAGGAGAGTGGATATGTCGAGTGAAAATGCCCGTGCAGAGACTCCTGGAGCCGGACTGGCGCCAGAGCTCTCAGACGCCGAGAGCGTCTCGCGCGCACGCCCTCTCCTGCGCATGCTCTCCCCGCGCAACATCGGCGCCGTCTACGTGTGGCTGGCGATCATCCTGCTGTTCGCGCTGCTCGCACCGCAGACATTCCCCACCTGGCAGACCGCCAAGTCGATCCTCAACCAGTACTCGATCACCGGGATCGCAGCGCTCAGCCTGGTGATCCCGCTCGCCGCCGGCTACTACGACCTGTCGATCGGCTACACACTGGGGCTGGCCGGGCTGCTCGGGGCATACCTGCTGCAGAACACCGGGCTGAGTCCCGTCCTGGCGATCCTCATCACGCTGCTCGCCTGCGCGGCGATCGGCCTGCTCAACGCGTTCGTCGTCGTCGGGCTGCGGGTCGACTCGTTCATCGGCACGCTCGGGACGGGGGCGATCCTCGCGGCGATCACGCTGGCGATCTCCAACGACCAGACGATCGTAGGGCGCGTCGGTGGGTCCTTCTCGAACATCGCCACCGAAAACCTCGGCGGGGTCACCCTCCCGGTCCTCTATCTCGTGCTGCTCGTCCTCGGGCTCGCATGGTGGCTGGAGCGATCGCAGATGGGACGCTACTTCTACGCCATGGGCTACCAACGCGAGTCGGCCCGCCTGTCGGGGATCCGCGTCGACCGGCTGGGAGTGATCGCGTTCGTGAGCTCCGCGGTGATCGCCGGGTTCGCGGGCCTCGTGCTGGCCGCCCGCGTCTCCTCGGGCTCGCCCGAAGCCGGACCGCCGTACCTGATCCCAGCCTTCTCAGCGGCGTTCCTCGGCGCAACCCAGTTCCGCGGCGGGCGCTTCAACCCGTGGGGCACGATCGTGGCGGTCCTGCTGCTCGGCACCGGCGATGTCGGCCTGCTGCTCGCGGGCGGCCCGGTCTGGACCCCCCAGCTGTTCGAGGGCGTCGTGCTGATCGCCGCCGTCGCGCTCACCGGCGCCGCCAACACGGACATTCGCAACCGCTTTGCCCTCCTGCGCGAGCGTTGGCGCTCCCGGGGCAACCCGCCCGTGGCCGGCCCGCCCGTCCCTCCCGTGGCGAGCGGCGCGAGCAGCGTCCCGACAGCGGGACAGGGGGAGAGGCCGAGTCCCCATGCGTCGTGACATCTTCGAAGCCGAGCACGACGACTTTCGCGCGTCCGTTCGCGGCTTCCTGCAGCGCGAGGCGCTCCCCCACCGGGAGCGGTGGGACGAGGAGGGACGCCTGGACCGCGCGTTCTGGCTGAAGGCGGCCGCCCAGGGCTTCGTCGGGTTCGAGGCTCCCGAGCGCTTCGGCGGGCTCGGGATCTCGGACTACCGCTTCAACGCGATCCTGCTCGAGGAGACCTGCCGGCTGGGCCTGCTCCCCGACCACTTCATGCTCCAGAACGACGTTGTCGGTCCTTATCTGACCGAGCTGGCCGACGAGTCTCAACAGGGACGCTGGCTGCCTCGCTTCACAGCCGGCGAGATGATCGTCGCGATCGCCATGAGCGAGCCCGGCGCAGGCTCGGATCTGCGCGGCATCGCCACGCGCGCCCGCCGCCACGGAGATGACTACGTCCTGAACGGCTCCAAGACGTTCATCAGCTCGGGAACCCAGGCGGACCTGGTGATCGTCGCCGCGCGCACCTCCGATGAGGCACGCAACAGCTCGGCGCTCAGCCTGCTGGTAGTCGAAGCCGGCATGGAGGGCTTCGAGCGAGGAGCCAAGCTGGGAAAGATCGGTCGCGCGTCGCAGGACACCTCGGAGCTGTTCTTCAACGACGTGCGCGTTCCGGCGAGCAACCTCCTGGGCGAGGAGGGCAAAGGGCTGGCCAACCTGATGCGAAACCTTGCCCGCGAGCGGCTAGCCGTCGCGGTCGCCGCGGTGGCCAGTGCCGAGTTCGCGCTCGAGCTGACGCTGGGGTATGTGCGCGAGCGCCACGCCTTCGGCAAGCCGATCGGGAGCTTCCAGGCCAACCGCTTCGCGCTCGCCGAGCTCTCCACCGAGCTCACGATCGCTCGCAGCTACATCGATCGCTGCGTCGCCGGTGAGGTCGCCGGCGAGCTGAGCGCGGTCGAGGCGGCCGGCCTGAAGGCGTGGAGCACCGAGCTTCCAGTGGCGCGTGGTCGATCGCTGCCTGCAGCTGCACGGCGGCTACGGCTACATGGACGAGTACGAGATCTCCAGGCAGTGGCGCGACGCCCGCGTGCAGCGGATCTACGGCGGAACGAGCGAGATCATGTGGGAGATCGTGGGCCGCGGGCTGGGACTCTGAGACGCATACTGTCAACCCTTAGTAGGTAGGGTTTGCCTTTGATAAGCTGCCGTCAGGTTATTCGTTATTGGGGAAGCCGTTCCATGATCGGAGTGAGGGTTAGATGATCGAGGTTGGGATCTTTGACGGCGGGTCTACAGACCTGCCCTTCAAGCAGACAGCATCTGGAGTTCGTGTGGTTGACGGGAACCTGGACGACCTGCACCAGGCGGCCAAGCGCCTGCAGGCCGCACAGGTCAGACGCGCGGTGCTCGCCGAGCAGGTCGGCTTCGACTACTACTGGCTGACCGAGCACCACTTCGGCACCGAGGGCGCCGAGCTGAGCACCAACCCGATCCAGATCCAGACGGCGATCGCCGCGCTCACCTCGCGGATTCGCCTCGGCCAGCTCGCCAACATCGTCGCCTTCTGGCACCCCCTGCGCCTGGCCGAGCAGCTGGCGATCCTCGACAACCTCAGCGGCGGACGGATCGAGGTCGGCCTCGGCCGCGGCTACCAGTCGCGGGAGGCCGAGACGTTCGGCTACACCTACGGCTCGACCGTCCAGGACCAGGAGCGCAACCGCTCTTACCACGCAGAGGCCGTCGAAATCCTCAAGAAGGCCTGGACCGAGAACTCCTTCTCCCACCACGGCGAGTTCTTCTCGCTGCCCCCAAGCTGGACCAAGTGGAACCACGCCCAGACGCTGGCCTTCTTCTCCGAGGAGGGGGTGGGGCGCAGCGTCGATGAGGTCTTCCGAGTCGGGCCGCCGGACGCCTACTCCAGCGGACCTCCGATCGGCGCGTCGACCACCACGCTGCGCGAGATATCTGTCCTGCCCCACCCTTACCAGACACCGCATCCGCCTCTGTGGGAGCCGCTCAACAGCGAGCGCACGATCCGCTGGGCGGCGCGCAACGGCGTCAACGGCAACTTCATCTTCGAGAGCAACGCCGCTCTGAAGCCGAAGATCGACGTGTACATGGAAGAGGCGGCGGCCAACGACTGGCCCGACTATCTCGGTCGTGGAGAGTTCAAACCCGGCTGGGACTCCGCGCGCCACCGCGGCGTGAGCTCGGGCCGCATCGTGCATCTGGTCGACCCGGCGCTGGGCAATGCCGATGCCAGGCGCGCGGCCGAGTCTCGAGCTGTTCCAGTGGGACTTCTACAAGCCGTTCGGCTTCACCGCGATCCTGGCCAACCCCGGCGAAGCGCCGGACATGAACCTGAAGGTGACCCCCGAGCTCCTCTACGAGCAGGGCCTGTTGCTGCACGGCGGCAAGCAGCAGGTGCTCGAGGCACTGATGGCGCTCAAGGAGCATGCTTACCCCGACGGCGACTTCATCACGAACATCTGGTTCGAGTCGGCCGGGCTCTCGCACGAGGCCGTCGAGGAGCAGATCCAGTTCTTTGGCGAGGAGGTCCTTCCCGAGCTGCGACGCGAGTGCGGCGGCGGTCCGGAGCGTCCCGAGAGCGAGGTCGAGCTGCTCCCCAAACGAGCCACGGCGGTCGCAGCGGGCTGACCCAGCGCGATGAGCCAGGACTTCTCCTCCGAGCTTCGCAGGGAGGGCGTGTCCGATCTGGACCCGCTGCTCTTTCGCGAGATCCTCGCGACGTTCCCCGCAGGGGTCGTGATCGTGACGGCGGTGGGGTCCGACGGGAAGCCGTCGGGCCTCACCGTCAGCGCGTTCTGCTCGGTCTCCGCGCAACCCCCGCTCGTGCTCGTCTGCATCGACCGGAGCTCGAACACGCTCCCGGCGATCCAGCACTCGGAGATGTTCACCGTCAACATCCTCGCCGCGGGCCGAGCCGAGCTCGCACTGCGATTCGCCTCCAAGCGCCAGGACAAGTTCGACGAGCTTGCTCACGAGCAGCCGATGCTGGGCGGGGCGGGACCGATCCTGCGCGACGACGCCGCCGCGTACCTGGTCTGCCGGCTCGAGCAGACGATCGAAGCGGGCGATCACTGGGTGTTCATCGGCGAGGCGGTGGAGGCCGGCGCACACGAGCGTCCGCTGCCGCTGCTCTACCACAACCGCAGTTTCTCATCGCTGAGGTGGGAGTGAGTCCTTTCGGACCCGGCGCTCGCTCGCAGCGGCGACCGGCGCTCAGATCGATCCGCGGCGGGCGGCTGGAGAGCCCCGACGAGGGCGTCGAGGCGGCCCTACGCGAGATCGAGGTCGGGCGCATGCTCGTGCTGCTCGACGACGCCCGCGACCGTGGCTATCTGATCGCCGCGGCCACACAGACCTCGACCGAGACGATCGTCCATCTCTCCATCTACGGCCGCGGCGTGCTCAGCGTCACGATGCCCGTCGAGCGCCTGGCGGAGCTCGAGCTGGCATCGATTCGCACAGGCAGCGGAGAGTCCGCCTATCACGTCCCCGTCGACTTCGAAGGCCACGACCGCCCGCCGTCGCACAGTGGGCGGGCGGCCACCGTCAGGGCGCTCGGCGATCGGGCCACGCGCCCGGGCGATCTCGTGAGCCCCGGCCATGTCTTCTGCCTGGAGGTCGGCCTGGGAGGAGTGCTCGAGCACCCCTGCGGGCCCGAGGCGGCAGCCGATCTTGCCCAGCTCGCTGGAGCCGGAAGGATCGCGGTGCTGTGCGAAGCCGGCGACGAGCAGGGTGGCCCAGCCGATGTCTGCGCCGCACGGCGCCTCGCCCGCAGGCTCGCCATCCAGATTGTCTCCGTCGCCGACGTGACCTCCTACCGCGAGCGCGTCGAGCCAAGCGTCGCCCGCGTGGTGAGCGTCGCGCTGCCCACCCTCGCGGGCGCGCTGGAGATAGCCGCATTCGTCGGGGATCGCAGCGAAGCCGAGTACCTCGCGTTTTGTCACGGAGATCTGACCAGGCGCGGCCTGGAGGTGTGCGTGCACGCGCAATGCCAGGTCGGCGACGTCTTTGGCAGTCTGGCCTGCGGTTGCAGCGAGAGCCTGCACGCCGCAATCGAGACGATCCACCGCGAGGGCGCGGGAATGATCGTGTATGCCACGCGCAGCGACCGGAGCGCGCTACGCCACCTGCTGGGCTGCGAGGACCCGCCCCGGCCCTCCTACGAGGTGGACGTCGCGCATGTGCTGCGAGATGCCGGCGTGACCTCGGCGCGGATCTCCTCCAACGAGACCATCGACATCGCGCACCTGACCGAGCTGGGCGTGGAGGTCCTCTCCCACCGGCTCCCCGGAGCCGCTCCCACACGAGCGCGGGCGCTGTGAGCCGCTCGAGCCCGGTCGAGGACATCCTGGAGATCGAGCGATTGGTCAATCGCTATGCGCTGCTCAACGACACCTTCCAGGTCGAGGAGCTCGTTGCGCTGTTCACCCCGGAGGCTTACTTCGACATGGTCCCCGCGGGACTCGAGCGCTATCAGGGCAGGGAGGCGATCCGCGAGTTCTTCCTCAAGGAGAAGCGAGCCCTCAGCCACCTGATGCACCTCACGGCCAATCATCTGATCGAGCTGGCCGGCGATCGCGCCACCGGCACGGCGTACTTCCTCGCGATGGGCATCACCCGCCGCGGCGGCGTGGAGAACCATGCCCGTGGCTACTACGAGGACAGCTACGTGCGCGCCGCCGAGGGGTGGCGTTTTGCGGCGCGCTCCAGCAACCCGCTGCTCCCCTTCGAGCCGATCCGCAAGCCCGTGAGCAGATGAGCGCCCGCGAGCAGCTCACCGGCCTGGGGATCTGGAGCGGCGAGCTGCGCTTCCTGCGCGACCGCGGCCCTGCACGCGAGGCCGCGGCTGAGCTCGAGCAACTCGGCTACAGCGCGCTGTGGCTTCCCGGCGGCACGGGCACCGGGCGCCCGCTGTTCGAGGTCCTCGCAGAGCTGCTGGACGCGAGCGAGCGGGTGCTCATCGCCAGCGGGATCCTGAGCATCTGGGTGCAGGACGCGGCCTCCACGGCGCTCGATTCGGCGAAAGTCGCATGTGAGCATCCCGGGCGCTTCCTGCTCGGGCTCGGGACGAGCCACACAAAGTTCGTCGATCAGCGGGCGCGCGAGCAGCTGCGCCGCCCGCTGACTGCGATGCGCGGCTATCTCGACGAGCTCGACGCGGCCGACACCGCGGGGCCGCAGCCCGAGCGGATCCTGGCGGCCCTGGGCCCGCGGATGCTCGAGCTCGCACGCGATCGCGCCGTGGGAGCGCACCCCTACTTCGTCACTCCCGCCCACACCCGCTTCGCGCGCGAGCTGCTCGGGCCCGAGCGCCTGCTCGCACCCGAGCAGGCCGTGGTCCTGGAGAGCGACCCGGCCATCGCCCGTGAGGTCGCTCGCTCGCACATGGCCTCCTACCTCGAGCTGCCCAACTACACGGGCAACCTGCTGCGCTTCGGCTTCGCCGAGGAGGACATGCGCGAGGGCGGCAGCGATCGCCTGGTCGACGCCCTGGTGGCATGGGGCGATGAGCGAGCTGTGGCCGAGCGGATCGCCGAGCACCGCGAGGCGGGCGCCGACCACGTGGCCCTGCAGGTGATCAGCGGACAGCGGGGCCAGTTGCCGCTCGCGCAGTGGCGCCGCCTCGCCGAGCTGCTCGCCTGAGCGCTCCCCGCAGACCCAGCGCCGGCGCACTCACGCCGGCCAGCCGTGGCGCAGCTCTCGCCGCATCAGCTTGCCGGTCGCGTTGCGCGGGAGCTCGGCGGTGAAGCGCAGCGCCTTGGGCACCTTGTAGCCGGCCAGACGCGAGCGGCAGTGCGCGAGCAGCTCCTGCTCACTCACCGCCTGCCCCTCGCGAGAGACGACGACCGCACACACCGCCTCTCCCCAGCGTTCGTGGGGTACCCCGATCACGCCTGCCTCGAGAACCGCCCGATGCTCCATCAGGACGTGCTCGATCTCACTCGGGTAGACGTTCTCCCCGCCGCTCACGATCTTGTCGCTGCGCCGGTCTACCAGGAACAGGTAGCCCTCGGCGTCGCGGTAGCCGAGGTCGCCCGTGTGCATCCAGCCGCCGCGCAGCGCCTCGGCGCTCGCCTCGGGGTTGCGCCAGTACCCGCTCATCAGGTTGGGTCCGGCCGCAACAACCTCGCCCACGGTCCCCCCCGCCACTTCCACGTCGCGCTCGTCGACCACGCGGCTGCTCATCCCCACCGACGAACGCCCCACGCTGGCAAGCAGGGCGGGTGCGCCATCCGGATCGTGCTCCTCGGGGCTGAGCATCGAGATGCCCATCGCCTCGGTGCTGCCATAGCCGTTGACCAGCTCGCAGTCCCAGGTTTCGATCACCCGCCTGGCGAGCTCCGGCGGCATCGGCGCGGCGCCGTACATCAGCCGCTCCAGGCGACCGGTCGAGCGACCTTCGGCGAGCTCGAGAACATCGTGGACCATCGTGGGAACGAGCTGGCCGTGAGTGAAGCTGGCCCCCTCGAGCTCTGAGAGGAAGGCGGCTGGCGAGAAGCGCCTGAGCTGGACGCAGGTGGCGCCCAGGTAGGTGAAGGAGCATCCGACCGCGGAGCCCACGTGAAACATCGGATTCGAGCACAGGTAGACGGCGCCGGGCCTCGCCGCCATTTCCTGGCCCATCGCAATCATCGTCGCGTGGAGCGCTCCGTTGGAGAGCATCACCCCCTTTGCCCTGCCGGTCGTGCCGCTCGTGTAGCTGATCATCGCGATCGCCTGGGTGGGCAGCGTGGCGGGGGGCGGCTGGGGCGTCGCATCGCCAAGCAGGCGCTCGTAGGCCGTGCCCAGGTTCAGCACCGCAGTGGCATCGAGCCCGGCGGCGAGCTCCTCGAGGCCGGGGCCGACGATCAGCAGGTCCGGTTCACAGTCCTCCAGTGCGAGCATCAGCTCAGCGGCGGAGAGCCGGTAGTTCAACGGCACGAGAATCGAGCCGGCCCGTTGCACAGCGACGCGGATCTCGATCAGCTCCAGCTCGTTATAGGCCAGGAGCGCTATCCGCCGCCCGTCGTCCATCCCCTGGGCGATCAGATGACCGGCCAGGCTTGCCGCCCGCGCGGACACCTCGGCGAAGCTCAGCGTCGCCCCCGCGACCGCCACGCAGGTGCGTTGGGGAAAGCGCGCGCTCGCATGCGCCAGCAGATCCGGCACCCCGGCCCGCGGCGCACTCAGCTCGAGAGCCGCGCGCTCGCCAGGTTCCACTCGCCCTCCAGGACGCGTTCGAGGTACTCCAGACGCTCGGCACCCGACAGGAAGTCAAAGCGCGCTGTGCCGCTGGGGTCGATCCGCTCGCGCAGCAGCCGCAACTGCTCCGTCGTGGGCGCTGTGGTGGTGGGGATCTCGGCGGGAACCTCCAGCTGGAAGCCTGTGTTCTCGACGACCTCCTCCGCGCTCACACCCGGGGAGAGCGACTCGATCGCAAACGGTCGCTCGTCGTCCTCCTTGCGCAGCACCGCCAGTGGGGTGAGGATCAGCACCGGTCCGCCTGTGACGAGGCCCGCACGCTCTCTGCGCTCGCGTGAGATCGGCGTGCGCCGCCCGGTCGCGAAGTCCACCTTCTCAACGAGTGTGCGCGTGTCGTGGCGGGAGAAGTAGGCGAGCACCTTGCGGTAGTTCTGAATGACCTCCGGCGCGCCGGCACCCCCCGGCAGGCGCACCTTGGGTCGGTCGTAGTCGCCGATTGCAGAGAGGTTGATCGCGCCGTCGCCATCGATCTGGGCCGAGGAGACGCACTCCAGCAGCCCGCGCCTGCCGAGATGCACGAGATGCCCGTTGGGAGTGAACGAGGCTCTCGCGAGCGAGCCCCTGTAGGCCGCCGCCTCGGCGCCGGTGAAGCTCAGCTGGATCGGGCTCATCCCGATCGCGTTGTAGCCGACCAGCCAGGCCCCCGGGGCGTGGGTGAGCTTGCCCAGCATGTAGGCGGCGTAGGCGAGGGGGGTGAACGAGCCCATCACCGTGATGTGCTCGCCCTCGTCGGTCATCTCTGCGGCGATCCGGCAGATCATCAGCTCGTGGATCTCGTACTCGAGGCTCATGGTACCTCCCAGGCCGAGGCGAGCGAGGCCAGGACATCGCCACGACGATCGGCGAGAACGCGCGCGCGATACTCCTGCTCGCTCTCGGCGCGCAGGCGGTCGATGTAATCCTCCAACTGTCCGCCGCCCTCGATCGCGAGCTTCTGGTAGGCCAATATCTCCCATGCATCGTGAACGTAGCGCGGAACGTGCGAGGTGGGGTGCGCTCCGAAAGGAGTCTCGATCACAGCATCCACCAGGAAGCCGGGGATCTTGGTCATGTGCGCATTGGCGGCGATCACCTCGCTGTCGACGACTTCCTCGCAGGTGACGATGACGCGCTCGGCCGCGCCCGCGAGCTCGGGGTCCTGAGCGAACGTTCCGTCGAACTGCGCATTTCCAAGACGATCGCAGCGCAGCGCGTGCACGATCGCCACGTCGGGTGCCAGTGCCCTGACGACCATCACCGGTTCCTCGTCAAAGCTCGAGCGGGCGGTGCCATAGATCTCCGGGTGGCGCTCCACGAGCCCGGAGCCGACCGGTCCACGGAGCGGGAGGAAGGGAACGCTGCGGGCAGCCGCCTCCAACGCCACCTGCAGCGACAGCGCGCTCACCTCCGTGATCGGCAGGGCGCCCGACTGGACCGCGCGGCGCATGTTCTGGGCGAGCCCCATGGCCTCGAGCGTGACCATCGAGAAGGTCAGCTCGCTGAGGACCCCGGCCCCGATCAGGAGGTCCACCTCGATCGATCCCAGCAGCGCGATCGCGTGGATGTCCGTGCGCCGTGCCCGGATCAGCTCGCGCACGGCGGCCATCGGGTGGTTGGCGAACCAACCGCCGCCTAGCGCCACCGAAGCACCCGCCGGGATCATCCCCGGGAAGCTCCTCGAGATCCGCCATCTTGTTGGACACTGACATATACTGGCGTCAGGTTATCAAGATGGTCGAACGAGTAATCTCCCCAGTGAGAAGCGCGATCGTTACCGGCGGATCGGCGGGGATCGGGCTGGCGATCGCTCGCGGGCTGGCACGGTCGGGGTTCGCGCTGACGCTCGCCTCGCGTCGTGCGGAGCGGCTGGAGCGCGCGGCCGAGGAGCTCCGCGCCGGCGGTCACGCGGTGGTCGCACACGCGCTCGACGTGCGCGATGCGCAGGCCGTCGCCTCGCTTGTGGATACCCACGGGGAACGCCACGGCTCGCTCGACGTGCTCGTCAACAACGCGGGGATGGGGGTCGAGGGCCCCGTCGAGGAGCTGTCGGTGGGCCAGATCGATGTCCAGCTCGACGTCAACCTGCGGGCTGTCGTTCTCGCCTATCGCTCCGCCGTTCCGCTGCTCAGACGCGCCGCAGGAGCGCGTGGCTCGGCGCTCGTGGTGAATCTCGCCTCGATCACGGCCGAGCGTCCCCAGCCCGAGCTGGCCGTCTATGCAGCTACCAAGGCTGCCCTGATCGGGCTCACGCGAGCGATGAACCTCGACCTCAGCGGTGATGGCATCCGCTCCTGCGCTCTCTGTCCCGGGTTCGTCGAGACGGAGATGACCGGCTATCTGCGGGACACCGTTCCCGGGTCGCAGATGATCCCCGCGGAGGACATCGCCGGGGCCGTGAACTGGCTGCTCAGCATCTCCCCTCGCACGCTTGTCCCCGAGATCCCCTTCCAGCGCCCCGGCGTCGGCGGAGAGGCTTGACGACCGCGATCATCGTTCGATAACCTGACGCCAGCAAACCAAGCCTCTTCGAACACGATGGGGCGGAACAGTGCGCAAGGGAAGGGGAGCGGAATGAAAGTTCGACTCACGGCAACCGGCCAGCGAGAGGACGGCAAGTCGGTGTTCGTCTCCGATCAGCAGCGCGAGCCCGTCATGCCCGTGATCCTCGGAGGTAACGAAGTCTTTGAGCTGTGGGGCAGCGAAACAGTCTCACAGTTGCCCACCGACGGAGGAGCTCCTCGAGTCCACGGCTTCTTTCCTCCGCCGGAAGGCTTTCGCTTCAACGTCTGGAGCATCCCGCCCGCCGACCATGTCGCCCCCGCGATCGAGGACTTCGACGCGGCCGTTGCCGAATGCGACGTGCTGATCCCCGGCATGACCGACGCGGTCACCGACGCTGAGGGGATGCACATGACCGACACGATCGACTGCCTCTACATCCTCGAGGGCGAGGTCGAGTTGACACTCGACAGCGGCGAGGCAAAGACCTTCTCCAAGGGGGACTGCATCATCCAGAACGGCACCAACCACTCGTGGAGCAACAAGGGCTCGGAGACCTGCGTGCTGCTTACGGCCTTCCTCGGCGCACGACGAGCCTGAGCGGGGGGGGCGGGGGCGGGGGCTCACCCTAAGCCTGAGGCCATCCCCGTGCGCCGGCGGTCTATACCGGCTCAGGCCGGTAGGGACCCGGCTTGGGGCGCGCGCGCCCGCCGGGAAAGGCCAGTCGCAGGATCGTGCGGTGGACGGTCCCCAGCTGCTTGTGCAGCGGCCCTGTGTTGTAGGGCAGGCCGTAGCGGCGGCAGATGTCGCGCACGCGCGGGGCGATCTCGGAGTAGCGGCTGGAGGGCATGTCGGGGTAGAGGTGGTGCTCGACCTGAAAGCTGAGGTTGCCCGCCAGCAGGTGAAACAGCGGACCGCCGTCGATGTTGGCCGAGCCGAGCAGCTGGCGCACGTAGAAGCCGCCGCGGGTCTCATCGGCGACCTCGGCCTCGCTGAAGGTGTAGGTCTGATCGGGGAAGTGCCCGCAGAAGATGATCGAGTAGGACCATACGTTGCGCACGATGTTGGCCGTGAAGTCGGCCGCGAGGGTCGACTTGAACGCGCGCCGGCTCGACTCCAGCGAGCCACGGCTGGCGAGGAGATTGGCAAGCGCGGCGAGGGCCGGGAAGGCGACGTAGTCCTTGACGATCTGATCGCGCGCCTTGACGCCGATCGCCTTGAGCTCCTCGAGCAACTGCTCCTTGGACTTCTCGCCGGAGTGGATCGCCCCTCGGTTGAGATCGTGGACGGCCACGCCCCACTCGAAGAAGCCCATCAACAGCAGGTTGTAGACCGGCTGCAGGAGATACGCCGGGTGCCATTTCTGGTGGGGATCGATGCGCATGATCTCATAGCCCAGGTCGCGGTCCTTGCCCCGGATGTTGGTGAAGGTGTGGTGCTCGTAGTTGTGGGAGTGCCGCCACGCGTCCGCCGGCGAAGCGGTATCCCAGTCCCAGTTCTGCGAGTTGATGTCCGGGTCGTTCATCCAGTCCCACTGGCCGTGCATCACGTTGTGGCCGATCTCCATGTTCTCGAGGATCTTCGCCAGCGACAGCGCCGTCGTGCCAGCCAGCCACAGCGGCTTCTGGCGCGAGCCCATCAGCAACGCGCGGGCGCCGAGCACCAGGTGGCGGTGCAGCTTGATCGTTGAGCGGATGTAGCGCGAGTCGCGCTCGCCCAGGTCGGCGTAGACCTCGTCATGGATCGCGTCGAACTCGCGCCCGAGCTGCTCGATCTGCTCGGCGGTGAGGCTCGCGAGCGGACTCTCGAGCTCCTCGGCCAGGGGGTCGACGTGCGGGCTTTCAGTCTGGGTGGCTGACATTGCGGTTCCTTTGCGGTGGGAGGTTCATAGTGCGATCTCGACGGCGCCCTCGGGGGCGTTGATGCAGGTGCGAACCAGTTCCCCGGCCTGGCCGCTGACGCGGCCGGTGCGCAGGTCGCGCACCTGGCCGGAGCAGAGCTTTCCGACGCAGCTGTGGCAGATGCCCATGCGGCAGCCGAACGGCAGCTCGGCCCCGGCGTTCTCACCGGCGAGCAGGATCGGCTGCTCGCCGTCGCTGACGGTCTCGATGCCGCTCTTGGAGAAGTGGATCGTGCCGCCGCGACCGCGCTCGCCGTCACCGGTGCGCGCGTCGGGCTGGAAGTGCTCCATGTGCAGGCGCCCGGGGTCGCCGTCGCTGCGCCAGCGCGCGTCGAACGCTTCGAGCAGCCCGGCGGGGCCGCACAGGAAGGTCTCGCGCTCGCGCCAGTCGGGGCAGAGCTCGTCGAGCTGCGCGGCGCTGACGCGCCCCTGCTCGCGGCTACGCCGCTCGTGCAGCCGGTATCCGGGGCTGCGCGCGTCGAGCTCGCGCAGCTCGCGGCCGAAGATCACGCCATCGGCGTCGCGCGCGCTGTGCACGTGCACGACGTCGCGCAGCGCATCCTCGCCGGCGAGCGAGCGAAGCATGCTCATGATCGGCGTGATCCCGCTGCCGGCGCTGACGAACAGCAGACGCTCGGGCAGCGGATCGGGCAGCACGAAGGTGCCTTCCACGCCGCCCAGGCGCACGATCGTCCCCGGCCGCACACGCCCGAACAGAAACGGCGAGACCTTGCCACTCTCGACGAGCTTGGGCGTGATCGCGATGCAGCCGTCGGAACGTCCGGGGTCGGAGGTCAGCGAATAGGCGCGCCAGTGATGAATGCCGTCGACCTCGATGCCCAGGCGCAGGTACTGCCCCGGTCGATGACCGGGCCACTCCCAGCCCGGCTTGATCAGGACCGTGACCGCGTCGGAGGTCTCGCGCTCGATCCGTTCGATGCGCCCGCGCAGCTCGCGCGTGGACCACAGCGGGTTGATCAGCTCGAGGTAGTCGTCCGGCAGCAGCGGCGAGGTGAACGAGCGGATCAGCCCGAGCACCCTGCGCCGGGCGGCCGAGACCTGCGGGACAGCTCCCCGTTCAGCCACGGACGTCGCCCACAGTCGTAGTTGGGGAGGACTGGCGAAGGAGGCTCATCATGACGCAGAACTATGTTACCTCAAATGAGGGTACATGAAACTTGGTATCTTCAACGGGATGGTGATCGCTGCATCGGAAACAAATGGTAAGCGCACCGCCAAGCGGCCTACGCCCTCCTCCGCTTACGACCTCACCGTCGAGCAGCTGGCGGCCGAGGTCGGCATGTCGGTCCGCAACATCCGCAACCACCACACGCGTGGCCTCTTGCCCGCGCCCGAGGTCCGCGCGCGCGTCGGCTACTACAGCGCCGAGCACGTTGCGCGCCTGCGGCTGATCCTCGACCTGCAGGCCGACGGCTTCAACCTGACCGCGATCGAGCGCCTGCTCGGAGGCTCAGACGGGCTGGCCGAGCGCCTGCTCGGGCTCAGGCGCGCGGTCACCACGCCATTCGGGGCCGAGGAGCCCGAACTGATCACCGCCGAGGAACTGGCCAAGCGCTTCGGCGAGGTCGACCACAAGGACATCGAGCGCGTTCGCAAGCTCGGGCTGCTCGTGCCGCTGGGGGACGGTCGCTTCGAAGCGCCGAGCCCGGCGCTGATGGACGCGGCCGAGCAGGTCATGGCCCTGGGTATCTCCTTCCACACGGCGCTCGCGCTCGTGGAGCGGGTGAGCCGGGACTGCGAATCGATCTCGCGCGCCTTCACCAAGTTGTTCCTGCGCGAGCTGTGGGAGCCCTTCGAGCAGGCCGGGCAGCCCGACGAGCGCTGGGATGAGCTGATCGAGGGGGTCGACTCGCTGCGCCCGCTGGCTTCAGAGGCCCTGCTCGCGCTGTTCAAGCTGCGGATGAGCAAGCAGCTCGAGGCCGCCTTCGGGAAGGTCATCGAGCACCAGTCCAAACGCAAGTAGCTATCGCCCGAGCATCCGCGCGATCCGCTCCTCGGCGAGCGCCAGGCGGGCGGCGGCATGCCCGGGAACGCCGTGCACCGCCCCACCTGGGAAGGTCGCGGCGCTGCCGATGTAGAGCCCGCGTACGGGGGTGCGATACGGCGCCGGCGAGCGCACGGGACGGAAGATGAGCTGCTTGAGCGCGTAGCTACCGCCGCCCACATCGCCTCCGATCAGGTTCGCGTTGCGCGCCTGCAGATCGGCGGGGCCGAGCACGTGACGGGCGATGATGCGCTCGCGAAAGCCCGGCGCGAAGCGCTCGATCTGAGCCTCCATGCGCTCCACGTGGCGATCGCGCACGGCGCTCCAGTCGAGCGCTCGGGGCCCGTGGGTGTAGGCCCAGGCCGTGTGCTTGCCGGCGGGCGCGCGCGTGCGGTCGGCGATCGACTGCTGGCCGACCAGCATGAACGGACGCTCGGGCAGCCCCGCTGTCATGGCGGTTGTGTGCAGCAGCTCCGCTGCCGATCCGCACACGTGCAACGTGCCCGCTGCGCGCGCCTCGGGCGCCGTCCAGGGGATCGGCCCGTCCAGCGCCCAGTCGAGCTTGAGCGTCGCCGGTCCCAGACGAAAGCGGCGCAGCGCCCGCGCATAGCGCGCCGGAAGCGCCTCGCCGGCGAGCGCGAGCAGCGCCGCGGGCATCACGTCTGCGATCACGAGCGGCGCGGCGATCCACTCGCCGTCCTGCAGCCGCACGCCGGCCACGCGTCCTCGATGCACAGCCACCTCGGTCACGTTGGCGCCGGTGCGCACCTCCCCGCCGAGCGAGCGCAGGTAGGAGACCAGTGCCTGCGCAAGGCGACCGGCTCCACCTTCGGGGCTTGGCCAGCCGGCGCCGTGTCCCAGCAGGGTCATGTAGAGCGCGGCGACCGCGCTACCCCGACGCGCCGGGGGAACGTCGGAGTGCATCGCCGAGCCGTACAACCACGCGCGCGTCCCTTCGCCGCAAAAGAGCTGCTCGCCGAAGCTCTGGGCCGAGGTGAACAGCAGACGGCCGAGGCTCGCGGTCCGGCGCAGCCCGAGGCCGCTCGCCAGGCGCAGTGGACCGCGCAGCGGCGGGAAGCCCGCGAGCATCGTCGCCCGCAACCCCGCGAACTGCTCGAGCAGTGGTGCGGCGAACGTGCGCCAGCGCTCGCCGTCCCCGCGAGCGATCGCCTCGAGGCTCGCAGCGGTCTGGTCGAGATCGCGGTACAGCGCCACGGCCGTGCCGTCGGGCAGCGGGTGCGCGAGGCATACCCGCGGATGGATCCAGCGCAGCCCGTGCTCGTGCAGCGGCATGGCGGCGAACACGGGCGAGGCGACGCCGGCGGGATACACCGAGGAGAAGGGATCGTGCACGAAGCCCGCGAGCGTCAACTCCTCGCTCGCCACCGCGCCGCCCGCGCGGGCGGCCGCCTCGAGCACGAGCACGCGCTTACCCGCGCGCGCCAGGGTGATCGCGGCCGCCAGGCCGTTTGGGCCGGAGCCGACCACAAGTGCCTCGTAGCTCACCTCGCCAGCTTAGGCTCAGCTCCCCACCGCCGAGGAGCGCTGCAATCCCGTGGCATGGACCCGAGAATCCAGGGGCAGCACACGACTCAGATGTATATGGCTAGGCCAGTGGCCACGGGTTGGGAGTCGACTCCCAAGGCTCCTGCTGCCACTCGGCGTAGGCCTCCTCCGGCTCGTCCGTCTCGTAGGCCACCGAGGCGTCGTACCTCCCAGCCACGTCGCTGACCGGGTAGTGCGCCTCATCCTCACGCCTCGATCCGATCATGAGCACGGCGCACGGCCCGTCGCCCGCACCGACAAAGACGTGCTCGACGCCTGCCGGACAGTGGAAGAAGTCCCACTGGCGCAGCGGTCGCTCCTCGCTGTCGATGATCGCGATGCACTCGCCGTGCAACACGAGGAAATCCTCTTGCACGAGCTCGGAATGGTACTTGCAGTTCGGTTGGCCCGGCTGCATGATCTGCACGTTGACGCCGGTGTCCGGCCAGGGCGCGTCATCGGACTCGAAGTCGATGATCGTTGCGCGCTTGGGGTGCGCGCGCGTAACCGCGTCGGCCACGTTCACGATCAGTAGTTCGTCCATGCCGCTGACGGTACTAGGACAGAGCCGTCAAGGGGGCTGCTCATAAATCTGTGACAACGCTACATCGGGACGGAGAGCTCTAGCGCCGGTCTCCCACTGCCCCAGGTCTCCCACTGCGTCAAGCTGGGCGACGCGATGGCCACATTCTCTGAGATCCGGCGGGTGCTCGCGCACCGCGACTTCCGTTTCCTGTGGCTCGCACAGTCGGCGAGCGTCGTCGGCGACAACATCGTGCTGGTCGCGCTGGCGCTGTTCGTCATCGGCCTGACCGGCAGCGCGACCGACCTCGGCCTCGTGCTCGCCGCGCACGCGCTCGCACTCGTCACCTTCCTGGCGCTCGGCGGCGTCTGGGCCGACAGGCTTCCCCGCCACCGCCTGATGATCGCCACCGACCTCGTGCGCTTCGCGCTGCACGCGCTGCTCGCCGTGCTGATCTTCACGGGCTCGGTACGCATCTGGGAGGTCGTTGCGATCGAGGTGCTGTTCGGTAGCGCCGAGGCGTTCTTTCGCCCAGCCGCAACCGGCCTGCTCCCAGAGACGGTGCCCGAGAGCGACATCCAGCAGGGCACCGCCGTGGTCACCATGTCCAGCAACGTCGCCGAATTCGCCGGGCCCGCGCTGGCCACCGCGCTCGTGCTCGGCGCAGGAGCCGGCTGGGCCTTTGCGCTCGACGCTGCAACGTTCTTGGCGAGCGCCGCCTTCCTGACCCGGGTGCGCCCCCGTGACCGGCTCGCTCGCCCGAGCGGCGATGCGCCCGCCAAAGCGGATCACCCGCCGGCGCCCGAGACCAGGGAGGGCGTGTGGGAGGGAATCCGCGGCGGCTTTCGCGAGGTCCGCTCGCGGGTCTGGGTGTGGGCGACCCTGCTCTCATTCTGCGTGGCCCTGTTCTGCGGGCTGGCGCCATGGTTTGTGCTGGGCCCGCTCGTTGCTCGACAGCAGTACGGCCACGTGGCCGTCTATGGCATCGTCGAGGCAGCGCTCGGGTTCGGAACGATCATCGGCTCACTCGCAGCGATCGCGTGGCGCCCGCGCTACCCGATGCGCCTGGCGATGCTCGCGATCATGCTCTGGCCACTCACCTCGATCATGTATGCGGCCGGCATCACGCTGATCGCGGTCATCCCTGCCACGGTGCTCGGCGGCGTGGGAATCGCCCTGTTCGACATCTGGTGGATGACTGCGCTCGCGGAGCGCATTCCCCCCGGCTCGCTCTCGCGCGTGACCTCCTACGACTGGATGGTCTCCACCGCTCTGCTCCCCCTCGGCTACATCCTCGCCGGGCCGATCGCCTCCAAGCTCGGCGCGGTCGAAGTCCTGCTCGGTGGCTCTGCCCTGGCGTTTGTGGCCTTCGCACTCGGATTGCTGCCGCGCGAAACGCGGCAGCTCGAGCGACTGCGCCGCGGGCGCGAGCTCGGCACCACCACCGAAGAGCACCTAAGGCGCCTGACTCAACGCTCGCGATAGCTCGGGCACGGCCTCGGCGAGCTCCCAGGCGCGGCCGGCTGCGGTCGATCGATCGCCGACACCGAGCTTGCGAAAGCCGTGCTCGAGATGCTTGCCCACGGTGCGATAGCTGATGCCGAGCACCGCAGCGATGTGCTGGTTGGACATTCCCAGCGCGACCATCCGCACGACTTCGGCCTCACGCCGGGTGAGCCCGGCCGCACGCAGCGCCCGCACGATCCGCTGGTCGCGCCCGTCGCCCTGACCGATGCGCAGCGATTCGAACGCAAGCGCATTGCGATATGCCTGGATCAGGAACGGGCGAGCGCGGTTCAAGAAGGCGCGCTCGAGGTCTGAGTAGTCGCTTCCACCGCGGCTGAGCGCGATCGCCAGGACGCGACCGGGGGCGCCAGGGAGGGTGAATGCGATCTGGTGCTCGACGGCCATCGGGGCATACAGGCGCTTGTAGATCTCCAGCTCGTGCAACTCCTCGCCGGAGATCACGTCCGAAAAGCGCGTGGCGCCGCCGTCGCCGGTGCGCAGGTAATTGCGCAGGATCGGGTTTTCGTGCGCGTACTTCGCCCACAGCTGATACGAGGACCTCGGCTGCTCCGGTTCGATGATCGAGACCACGGTGTCGGGGGTGGGCCCGACGTCGTTGAGCGAGGCGTAATCCGAGGGCACAACCACACGCAGCGCGGCCAGCAGACCCCAGCGCAGCTCCTCGATCTCGAGCAGCCCGAACGTTTCACCGATCAGCTCGACGAGGCGGTTCTCCGCGTAATCAGTGCCCCCTCCTGTCATACGTCATCCGGACGTATACACAGATCGCGCGCGCGAGGCGTGCACGTGGCGCGTAAGCTGGTCGGCATGGACTTCCTCGTCGCCCGGGATGATCTGCATCGCTGCCGTTTCAGCGACGCACCGACCCCCGAGCTCGCGCCCGGCCAGGCGCTGCTCAGCGTCTCCTCGTTCGGCCTGACGAGCAACAACATCACCTATGCGATGTTCGGAGAGGCGATGTCCTACTGGAGCTTCTTCCCGGCCGAGGAGGGATGGGGTCGGGTTCCCGTCTGGGGCTTCGCCGAGGTGAGTCACAGCCTCGTCTCCGGGCTCGAGCCGGGCACCCGCGTGTTCGGCTACCTGCCCCCCTCGACCGCGCTGATCCTCGCGCCGACGCACATCGACGAGCAGGGCTTCATCGATGGCTCCGCGCACCGAGCCGAGCTCCCGGCTGCCTACAACGCCTACAGCCGCGTGCAGGCCGACCCCGTCTATGACGCCGAGCACGAGGACCAGCAGATGCTGCTGCGCCCGCTGTTCTTCACCTCCTACCTGATCGACGACTTCCTCGCCGAGGCCGGCTGCTTCGGCGCAGACACCGTGGTCCTGTCGAGCGCCTCGAGCAAGACCGCGAGCGCGCTCGCCTTCCTGCTTTCCCGCCGTGAGAGCATCGAGGTGATCGGGCTGACCGGGCCGCGCAGCGTGCAGCTCGTCCGCGAGCTGGGCGTCTATGACCATGTCATCGCATACAGCGAGCTGGACTCGCTGCCGGCGGGCGCCGCTGTCTATGTGGACATGGCCGGCGACGCCCGCGTACGCAGCGAGGTACACGCCCACTACGGCGAGCAACTCGCCCACTCCGCGGTCGTAGGCGCCACCCACCACGACCAGATGAGAGATGTGCCGGCTTCGCTGCCGGGACCGCGCCCGACGTTCTTCTTTGCTCCGGACCGCGTCGCCAAGCGCAGCCTCGAGTGGGGCCGCGACGGCTTGCAGCGGCGCCTGGCCGAGGCATGGCGTCCGTATCTGGAGTGGACCGCGGGCTGGCTTCAGATCGTCCACGGCGACGGGCCCCAGGCACTCGAAAGCGCGTACCTCGAGCTGTTGGACGGTCGCAGCGATCCCGCCAAGGCGCACGTGCTGAGCCTCGGCGCCTGAGCGGCTCGCCGGGCCGCCAGCTCCTGCCACTTGAGCTTCTCGGTCTCGTGTTGTTTGTGACACACTCGATCGGGGTAGCTCGGATGCGGGGTGCAGGGAGCGCCCGGCTACCCAAGTATTGGGGATGGGGATGACAGCTCGCTACGAGGGGATGGGGATCGCATGACACGCTGCTGCCGCTGGACGCTTGTCACAACTCTGTTGGCAACGCTTGGCGCCTGCGCGGGCGCGCCCGCTCTTGCCACCGCCAGGAGCGTCCTCGAACCCACTCCCCTGGGCCATGCTTGCAGCGCCGAGAACGGGGTGAGATTCTGCCCCACGGCGTCGCTCTCGCAGCGCGTGCCGACGTTCGACGGCGTGGCGCTGGACGTGGACGTGACCCTGCCGGCGAGCGGCAAGGGACCGTTTCCCACGATCGTGATGCTGCACGGGTGGGGCGGCAGCAAGACCGCCTTCGAGTCCACAACCCCCGCCGGCGATGGCAACGAGACCTATGACTACAACAACGTCTACTACGCCCAGCACGGCTTCGCCGTGGTCAACTACTCCGCGCGCGGATGGGGCAACTCCTGCGGCACCGCCGAATCCCGCGCCGCGGGCGGCTGTGAAGAAGGCTGGATACGTCTCGCCGACCAGCGCTACGAGGCGCGCGACACGCAGTACCTGCTCGGCCTGCTGGTCGACGAGCACATCGCGAAGGCGGGCGCGCTCGGGGTGACGGGTATCTCCTATGGAGGCGGGCAGAGCATCGAGCTGGCCTACCTCAAGAACCGGATTCGCCTGCCCAACGGCGAATACGCGCCGTGGCTCAGCCCCGCCGGCAAGCCGCTGGCGATCAAGGCCGCCTATCCACGCTGGCCGTGGTCGGATCTGGTTGCCGCGCTCGAGCCCAACGGCCGCTTCCTCGACACCGGCGTGGCGCCGTTCGGCCAGAGCTATGAACCGACCGGCGTGGAGATCCAGAGCTACGTCTCGGGCCTGATCGCCGAGGGAGAGGCGAGCGGCTACATCTCGCCTCCCGGAGCCGACCCCGAAGCTGAACTCGAGAAGTGGTACTCGCTGATCAACGCCGGTGAGCCCTACCTCGTCGAAGCGGAAGCGATCGCGCATCAGATCTATGACTTTCACCAGGGCTACGGCATTCCGCTGTCGGGCCGCCCCGCACCGATGCTGCTGGAGAGCGGATGGACCGACGACCTCTTCCCGGTCGAACAGTCGCTGCGTGTCTATAACGCGCTGCGTGGCGGTCGTGGCCAGGTCGCGCTGATGTTCGGCGACCTCGGTCACAGCCCCGGCACCAACAAGGTCAACACCGATGAAGCCTTCAACGAAGAGGCCGCCGGCTTCTTCACCGCAAAGCTCAAACACGAAGGCCAAGCGCCGGCAAATGGCAGCGTGACCGCCTACACCGAGACCTGCCCCTCCGCCGCTCCCGGCGGCGGGCCCTACACCGCCTCGAGCTGGTCGGCGCTGCACCCGCACACAGTGACCTTCGGCGGCGCGGGAGCGCAGACGATCACATCAGCTGGCGGCAATTCCACGGTCGCAGCCGAGCTCGACCCGATCGCCAACAGCGAAGCCTGCAAGACGGTGCCGAGCGAAACGGAGCCCGACACGGCCAGCTACACGCATGCGAGTAGCGGCTTCACGCTGATGGGCCTGCCGACGGTGACCGCGACGATCAAATCGACGGGCACCTTCGGCGAGCTGGCCTCGCGGCTGTGGGACGTGCTGCCCAGCGGCGAGGAGCGACTGATCAGCCGCGGCATCTACAGGCTGACCGAAGGCCAGCAGGGCAACATCACCTTCCAGCTGCACGGCAGCGGCTATACGTTCGCCGCCGGGGACACCGTGAAGCTCGAACTGCTCGGACGCGACGCGCCCTACTACCGGGCGAGCAACGGCACGTTCGCGATCGAAGTGAGCAACCTGACGGTCTCGCTGCCGACGCTGTGACGCCCAGCGCACACGCGCTGAGGGGACAGGTGCGACGGTCCGCTGCCGGGCACCTCGAGGCTAGGGCGAGTGACCCACGCGACGGTTCGTATCGTCTCGCGTCGCGATAGTTGGTTGCATGAGTCCTGCTTTTTCGTTGAATGGCTTGACAAACCAATGCTGTACTGCCATCGTGAGTACATGGCAACAACCAAGGAAGAACGCCTGCAGATCCGCGTCGACCCTTCCGAGAAGGCACTGCTTGAGCGAGCGGCGGCCGCGTCGCATCTGAACATGTCCGCGTTCGTGGTCCAGGCCGCTGCATCCAGGGCCGAGGAGGTCCTCGCTGAGCGGGCGAGCATCAGACTCTCAGCGGACGCTGCGGCCGCGTTCACCGAGGCCCTCGACCGGCCCGCACAGGTCAACGACCGCCTCGCCAAGGCACTGCGCCGCAAGCGCAAGTTCAGCTGGCTTGACTGAGCTCCGTCGCCCCGCGCTGCTCGACGTTCGCCGCGACGACCGCGAGCAGTTCGAAAGCGGCGAGCCCGTGCTCGATGAGTGGTTGCGCCGCTACGCCGGCCAGAACCGCCGGCGCGACACCGCAGCGACCTGGGTCATCGCCGACGCCAACAACGCAGTCGTGGCATACGCGAGCATCGCGATGACCGGAATCGACCGCTCCGCCGCGCCCGAGACGATCGCCAAAGGAGCCCCCGACCCCGTCCCCGCGCTGCTCCTCGGTCGGCTCGCCGTCGACCAACGCCACGCCGGCCTCGGGATCGGGACCGCGCTCGTAGGGCACGTGCTCGCCACCGCCGCAGAGCTCAACGAGACAGCCGCCTGCCGTGCAGTCGTCGTCACGGCTCTGAACTCCAAGGCTCGCGCGTGGTGGGAACGAGTCGGCTTCAACCCCTTCGACCCCCACGCCGACCAGCTCGACCTCTACCTCCTCACCGCCGAAATCGACGCGACACTCCGGCGCCTGCAATAGAAGCCGGGCACCCACGTAGCAAGGCGGGTCCGTCCAGTCTGAACCGCGTTACCTGGCTGCTAAGCGGAGGCCACAGCCGCTGGCGCCAAGTCGTAGTGCACAGGCGCTTGGCTACGCTTCGGCGCGTGGAGCTGCAGCGGCGCATTGCGGAGGGGACGGGTGAGTTCTTGCTCTTCGCGCTGACGCCACCGCGCCTGACGACCGAACCGGAGCACGCCCGTCAGATCGCCGCGAAGACGCTCGAGCGCCTGCGCCCCGTGGCCATCGACGGCCTCGTGCTCTACGACATCGATGACGAGAGCGACCGCAATCCCGAGGAACGGCCCTTTCCGTTCCTGCCCACGATGGACCCCGCCGACTACCTCGCTCGCGATCTCGTCGGCTTGGAGGTACCCGCAATCGTGTACCGCGCTGTCAGCAAGTACCCAGAGCAACAGCTTCAGTCGTGGCTCAGCGAACAGGCCCCAACCCAGGCGCTGTCGGTGTTCGTCGGTGCGTCGTCCCGTGAGAAGCCGGTCGCGACCTCTCTGCCGCGAGCCTACGAACTCAGGAGTGAGGTACGCCCGGATCTCCTGCTCGGAGGTGTGGCGATCCCAGAGCGCCACGCGCGGGGAGGCACGGAGCACCTCCGTCTGCTGACGAAGCAGGCTGCAGGTTGCTCGTTCTTTGTCACCCAGATCGTCTATGACGTCGACGCCGCGAAGAACCTGGTCTCCGACTATCACTACGAGTGCGCCGCTCGTGACCTCAAGCCGGCGCCGATCGTCTTTACGTTCTCGGTCTGCGGCTCGGTGAAGACACTGGAGTTCGTTCAGTGGCTCGGTGTCGATGTGCCGCGCTGGATCGAGAACGAGCTGCGCCACGCGGAGGACACCCTCGACGCGTCCTACGATCAAGCCGTATCCACGGCCGTAGAGCTGATCGCATTCTGCCGGCGCGTCGGTGTCCCGTTCGGGGTCAGCGTCGAGAGCGTCTCAATCCGCCAAGTCGAGATCGACGCCTCCGTCCGCCTCGCAACCCGGCTACAGGCAGAGCTACGTCGCTATCGCAAACCAGATTCCTGTTCCCGGAGCAAGCTCCCGGTCTCCAAAAGCTGGCAGAGCATCTAGAGCTTGAGTACGAGCTTTCCCGTGTTCTCGCCACGGAACAGCCTGAGCAGGGTGTCGGGGAAGCTCTCGAAGCCCTCGGCCACGTCCTCGCGTGAGACCAGCTTGCCGCTCGCCAGCCAGCCGGCCATCTCCTGGGCGCCCTCGGCGTAGCGCGCACCGTAATCGGAGACCACGAAGCCGGTCATGCTCGCGTGGTTGACCAGCAACGAAAGGTAGTTGGAAGGCCCCTGCACCGGCTCGGTCGAGTTGTACTGGGAGATGGCTCCGCAGATGATCACGCGCGCGTAACGCGCAAGACGGGCCAGGGCAGCGTCGAGGATGTCTCCGCCGACGTTGTCGAAGTAGATGTCGACGCCCTTGGGGCAATGCTTCCCGAGCGCCTCGGCGACGTCTTCGGACTTGTAGTCGATGCAGGCGTCGAAGCCGAACTCATCGACCACGCAGCTCTGCTTTTCCTCGCCGCCGGCGATCCCGACGGTATGAGCGCCCTTCAGCTTGGCGATCTGCCCGACGATCCCTCCGACCGCGCCCGCGGCGCCCGAGACGAGGACCGTCTCACCCTCCTGTGGGCGGCCGATGTCGAGCAGCCCGAAGTAGGCGGTCATGCCCGGCATCCCGAGCGCGCCGAGATACACCGGCAGCTCGGCCAGCGCCGTGTCCACCTTCAACACCGCGCCGCCGTGAGCCACGGCGTACTCCTGAACCCCGAGCATCCCCGTCACCCGATCGCCCACCGCCAGCGCGGGGTGCTTGGAGGCGAGCACCTCCCCAGCGCCGAGCGCGCGCATGACCTCGCCGATGCCCACCGGCGGAATGTAGGAGCGCGCGTCGTTCATCCAGCCGCGCATCGCCGGATCGAGCGAGAGGTACTCGACCTTGACCAGCACCTCGCCGTCATCGGGCTCGGCGACCGGGTCCTGGGTGTAGTCCCAGTCGCCTGGCTTCGGTAGGCCGACAGGACGCGCTGCGAGCTTGAACTGGTGGTTTACGAGGTCCATTGGGGCCGCCTTTCATCGAGTGCTGACACGAGGCCCCACGCGGGCGAGGCACACCATATAGGGGGTCTGCCATCGTCAAGCTCTCCCTCACTGTTTCGCGGCGGGGCGATTCGGGCAGAACCGCCCTTGAGCACGCCCGCCGTGAGAGACTTCTCGCGCTCGCCCCACAGCTGGGGCGCGGAGCGCAACCACACCGAGGACACAAGGAGCCGCCCAATGCCCGACATCGAGTTCCCGACCGGCGCCGGTAGCGCCCCCGGCTATCTGGCCGTACCGGAGGGTGAGAGCGGCCCGGCCACGGTCGTCCTGCAGGAGTGGTGGGGCCTGGACGAGCACATTCGCTCGATCTGTGACCGCCTGGCCGGAGAGGGCTTCTTCGCACTGGCACCTGACCTCTACCGTGGCGAGACGACAGCCCAGCCGAGCGAGGCCGAACAGAAGATGATGGCGCTGTCGATGGACCAGGTCGAGAAGGACATGTGCGGCGCGGCCGAGTACCTCAAGGCGCAGCCTGGTGTCGAGGGCTCGGGCATCGGCTCGCTCGGCTTCTGCCTCGGCGGCGGGCTGTCGGTATGGGCTGCGGCGAGTTGCCCTCAGATCACCGCGGTCGTCAGCTACTACTACGTGATGCCTCACGGCAAGCCTGACTTCACCAAGCTCAAGGGCCCCGTGCTCGGCCACTTCGGCACCGAAGACGAATTCGTTGCGCTCGATGAAGCGAAGGAGCTCGAGTCCGAGCTGCGTGACGCCGGCGCGGATGTGACCTTCCACTACTACGAGGGCGCCGGGCATGCCTTCTTCAACGACACCAACCGCCTCGGCACCTACGACAAAGAGCTGGCCGAGCAATCGTGGGAGCGGACGGTGAGCTTCCTGCGCTCGGCGCTGGGCTCCTGACGCCGACTCCCAGGCCGCCGCGAAAGCGCCCGGCGCGCTTCCCCTCGCTGATCTGCGCGGTCGCGATAGGAGCGCTGCTCGCGTCCCACGGGGCGCCGGCCGGCGCATCCGCCGCGCATCGGCCGGCGTGGTCTGCGCCGGCCCAACTGGAAGCGTGCCCTGCGCTGGAAGGCGCGCGGGCGCTTTTCCCGAGCGATGGACCGAACCAGCGCACGGGGCCGGGTGGGGTCGTCTGGGAGGCCTCCGCGAGCTGCTCCGGCGGCGCCGGGCCGCGGGTGTCGCGAATCGCCGCGAACGACACGCCGCAGTCGCCAAGCGCTCCGCTGTCGGGCGGCGCCCGGGTACTCGGGCCGCGGGGCGCGCTGCTCGCCGGCGTGGCCCCGCACGGACAGATCCTGATCGCGGGCGCCGCGGGAGGCCTGCCCGTAGAGGGACTCGCGGGAAGCCCGTTCGGCGACTTGGCGGGCGCGAACGCGGCCCCCACCCTTGCGATCGCGAGCGGATACCTCGGTGACGCGGCGCTTGCCACAGCGACACCAGGCGCGGGCGTGCAGCTGCAGGTGGAGCGCTTCTACGCGCGTGGGCTCACCCGCAGCGCGGCGGTCGCCACGAACGCTCGCTCGCTGCACGCGCTGACGCTGGCCATGGACTTCCGCACCGACGCGCTCGCGGTGTGGGAGCAGGGCGGCGCGATCTACGCACGCGACATTCCCGCCGCGGGCGCGGAGCACCCGGTCCAGCGGCTGGCCTCCGGCGCTGCGCCGCTGCGGATCGCTGCATTGCTCAGCGACAATGACCGCGCGATCGTGGCGTGGTCTGTGCAAGCGGGCAGCGAGACCTCCGTGTATCTCGATCGCTCGGGCGCGAACGTGGCATTTCGAGCACCGACCCTGATCGAGCGCTTCCGCGATCCCGCTGGGCTCGCCCCAGCGACGGCCTCACCTCGATTGATCAGGCTGAGCTCGGAGAGCGTGATGATGGCCTGGGCCGCAGCGGCGGAAGGCCACTGGGTCGTGCGCACCGCTGCGATCGACCTGCAGGGCATCGGTGCGGCGAGCACGATCGCAGCGCCGGGCGGCGACGCGCTGCTCTCAGACCTCGTCCCGGGACCCGCAGGCGACGCCCTGTTGCTGTGGACCCAGCCTCAACCAGCGCTCGGGGGACCACAGACCGGCGAGCAGGCGATCTTCGCGGCGCGCGGCTTTGACGTCTACCCCAAACGGACGATCTTCGGCCGTCCCGAAGAAGTCACCCCGGCCGGACCCAACAGCGATCCCAGCGCCGCGATCGATCCGGGCACAGACACGGCGATCGCGCTCTGGCGAGGTGTCGGCGGAGCGCTCGATTATGCGCGCCGCGGCGACTCATCCGAACCCTGAGCGAGGGGCATCGAGGAGGGCGCAGAGCGCGGAGGAGCAGCTTTAGGAAAAGATGCTCCTCGCATGGACAGGGACTACGAGCTTCAAACCCACCAGGCCGAGGACCGGCATTGGTGGTACCGGGGGCGACGAACGGTGCTCGACGTGGTGATCGCCGAGCTCGGCCTGCCCGTGCCCGCGCGGATCCTCGACGCCGGCTGTGGCAGCGGGCGCAACATGGTCGAGCTCGCAAGACACGGCTCGGTGACCGGAATCGAGCTGTCCGAGACGAGCGTCGCGCTGGCCCGCGGGCGCGACGCGGGAGAGGTGCTGACAGGCTCGATCCTCGAGATGCCCTTCGCACAGGACAGTTTCGACCTGGCTGTCAGCCTGGATGTGATCGAGCACCTCGAGGACGACCTCGCAGCGCTGCGCGAGCTGCGCCGCACGGTGACTCCCGGGGGAGCGCTGCTCGTGACCGTCCCCGCCTACCAGTGGCTGTGGAGCGGGCACGACGAGATCAACCACCACCACCGCCGCTACACTCGCCGCTCGCTGCAGCGGGTTGCCGAGCAGGCCGGCTGGCGCCAGGTGCGCACCACATACTTCAACTCGCTGCTGCTGCCGGTGGCGATCGTGCTGCGCATCCTCGACCGCGTCAACACCAAGACGACCGAGTCGAGCCTCGATCTGTGGGTCCCGCCCGAACCGCTCAACTGGCTGCTCGAGCGACCACTCGCACTCGAGGCCGCGATGATCAAGCGCGGAGGACGGATCCCCGCCGGCCTATCGCTGCTGGCGGTCTTCCGCTAGGTCTCGTCGAGCATCGCCACAGGCGGATGCACGCGAAAGGTCCACGCGCGATTGGCAAAGAAGGTGCTGAGAGTCACCACGACCGTCGCAAGAGCCTGCGCGAGCAGCTTGTCCAGGCGCGCATCGTGGACGAACAGGAACAGCAGCCCCTCGTTGATCGCAAGCCCGCAACCCTGAACTACCGCCCAGCGCACCGGCGTCAGCGTGTCACCGACATGGTCGCGAAACGTCCAGCGCCGGTTGAGCAGAAAGCCATTGGTGGCGCCGACGGCGAAGCCCGCGGCGGACGCGGCGAGATACCAGACGCCGAAACCCTTCAGCAGCAGCGTGTAGACGATGAACGTGAGCGCCGTGTTCGAGACGCCGACGATCCCGAACTTCAGAAACTGGACGACGACGGGCGCGTTCAGCCGCCCTCGCCGCGCCGCTGCGCTGGGAGCCTGCTCGGGTGGGTCGATTCGATCGGGACGCATCCACACACAGGATGAACGATAAATTGAGCGACGGCTTAAGGCCTTCATCGAAGATACTGAGCAAGTGACAGCTCGACAGCACCCAGCCTGGAAGACAACCACCATGTCGGACACCCCACTCCGCACACCCGCACTGCTCAGCGTCGTTGCGCCCGTATATGACGAGGAGGAGCTCGTCGAGGAGTTCATCGCGCGGGCCGTGAGCGCCGTCGCCGACTACGAGTTCGAGCTGGTTCTGGTCAACGACGGCAGCTCAGACCGCACGCCCGAGCTGCTCGACGCCGCAGCCGCGGCCGACCCGCGGGTGCGCGTGATCCACCTGTCGCGCAACTTCGGCCACCAGGCCGCGCTGACGGCCGGCCTCGAGCACGCCGTGGGGGATGTGGTCGCGATGATCGACGCCGACCTGCAGGACCCGCCCGAGCTGATTCCCGACATGATCGCGCGCTGGAGTCAGGGTTCGGATGTGGTTTACGCGGTGCGCAAGCAGCGCGAGGGCGAGACCGCTTTCAAGCTCGCCACCGCATCGTGGTTCTACAAGCTGTTCGACAAGCTCGCCCAGGTCGACCTCGAGCCCAACTCGGGCGACTTTCGACTGCTCGACCGCCGCGCGCTCGACGCGCTGCTGGCGATGACCGAGCGTTCGCGCTTTCTGCGCGGCATGACGGTGTGGGTGGGCTTCAACCAGACCGCTATCTCCTACCAGCGCGAGGCGCGCCACGCCGGGGAGACGAAGTACACGCTGCGCAAGATGCTGCGCTTCTCGCTCGACGCGATCGCTTCCTTCTCGCACCTGCCGCTGCAGCTGGCGACCTACGTGGGGGTTCTCTCGGCGGGACTGGCGTTCATCGCGATACCCGTGGTGATCATCCTGCGGATCTTCAACTCCTACCTGCCTGGCTTCGGCGCGATCACGATCGCGATCCTGCTGCTGGGAGGCATTCAACTGATCGCCCTCGGAGTCATCGGCGAGTATGTGGGACGCATCTACGACGAGGTCAAGCACCGTCCGCTCTACATCGTTCGCGACGAGCGCAACCGCCCGTCGGGCGCTATCCACGATCACGGACCAGTGACGCGCGCCGGACTGCCGGCCGTTCGCCCGCGCGAGCCGATCGGCTGAGCGCCACGCGAGGCGCGAGGCGCGACATACGAGGCGCGTAAGAAATCGTGAACAAGCCGGTGTGAGGCGCACCCGAACCGGCCCGGCGGTGTTCTGAAGCTCCAATGGTTCTCATCTCGCCGCGAACGCTCTCCTGCGTCAGCTGGCTCGGGGCAACCCTGGTTACGCTGGCGATCGCGTCGTGCGTGCTGCTGGCGAGAGCGCCGGTCGCGACCGCCGCCCCCTGTCCCGGTGCCCTCGCTTGCCCGTATGGGGCAGCGCAGGTGATCGGAAATCGCGCCGAGAGCGTCCTTCGCTTTCCCGAGGCGGTGGCAGTGGATGCCCAGGGCGATGTGTACGTGGCCGACCAGCTGAGCTACGTGGTCCAGAAGTTCAGCGCCGGGGGCACCTTCGAGAACGAGTGGGGCTCCTACGGCGGCGCCCATGGCCAGTTCGGGCCGATCGGCGGCCTGGCCACGGACGCGGCCGGGAACGTATACGTAGTGGATTCGAGCCACAACCGGATCGAGAAGTTCGACCCGAACGGGAACTTCCTGACCTCCTGGGGCCACCATGGCAGCGAACTCGGGGAGTTCTCCTTCGGCTCCTCGCAGGACTACACGCGACCACCCGGCGGCGGCATCGCGGTGGCCGGCAACTACGTGTATGTAGCCGACAGCGGCAACAACCGCATCGAGCGCTTCACCCTGGGCGGAGGCGAAGCGATGGCGTGGGGCGAAAAGGGAAGTGGGCTCGGGCAGTTCTCCTATCCGCGTGGCGTGGTGGCTAACGCAAGCGAGGTGATCGTCAGCGACGACGACAATCACCGCATCGAGAAGTTCGCGCCCGAAGGCGCCTTCCAGGCGTCGGCGGGCAGCTACGGGACCGGCGCGGGCCAGTTCGGCTACCCCTACGGAGTCGCATTGGACGCCGCCGGAGACGTGTACGTGGCCGATGACATCAACCATCGGGTGGTCAAGCTGAGCCCGACGCTCGGCTTCCTCGGGGCGTGGGGCGGCTTCGGCTCCGCACCCGGCCAGCTCGCCTTTCCGCGCGCGCTGGCGGCCGATCCGGCGGGTGACACATACGTGGCCGACACGGCCAACGATCGGGTCGAGGTATACGACACCAACGGCACCTACCTGCGCACGATCGGAACCTCCGCCCGCGGCCCCGGCGAGCTGACGGCGCCGCGCGGACTGGCGATCGACCCCACCGGCAGGCTGCTCGTCTCAGACACCGTCGGCAACCGCATCGAGCTGTTCGCGCCGGGCACCGACGCCTATGCGGGGCAGTGGACGGCGGCGGGCGGGGTCGCGGCGGGGTTCAACGTTCCCGCGGGGATCGCCGTGGACCCGCGCGGCTCGGTGTACGTTGCCGACACCGCCAACGCCAGGCTGGTGCACCTGTGGGGGGACGGCACGTCCCTGGGAGAACTGGGCGGGCCCGCAGACCGGGGCGGAGCGGGGCTCGCCGGCGCCGGATCGGTGGCCGTGGCGGATGGACCCGATGAGACCTACGTGGCGGACACCGCCCACAACCGCGTGCTCGTCTACGGTCCCGAAGGGAAGCTTCGAAGTAGGTGGGGCGCCGAAGGCGGAAACGGCGCCGCTGGGAGCGGCTCGGGCGAGTTCGACCACCCGGCCGCGGTCGCCGTCGACGGTGCGGGCAACACCTACGTCGCCGACACCTCCAACAATCGCATCGTCAAGCTCTCGCCCAACGACGTCGTGCTGACCGAGTGGGGCTCGCGCGGCGCTGGCGACGGACGCTTCAACGCACCCACCGGGGTGGCGGTCGACGCGGCGGGGAACGTGTACGTGGTGGACAGCGAAAACAACCGCATCGAGGTGTTCGACACCGAAGGGCACTTCCTCTACCAGTGGGGAGTGCGCGGCCTCGGCATCGGCGAGTTCTCCCAGCCGACGGCCGTGGCGGTCGATTGCAACGGCGATGTCTATGTGGCCGATACCAACAACAATCGCGTCGAGCGTTTCAACCTGGGCTCCGCCAACGGCTCGGGTTGCCTCGCGCCTGGCGCGTGGCCTCCGCCGCTGGACGTCGCTCCCGTGCTCGCGGTCGGCCTGCCACGCAGCACGGGCGTCCTTGCGCGCCGCGCTCTCGCACTGAGCGTCAGCTGCAAGCGCGGCTGCAAGGTCCTCGTGTCAGGAACGCTCGCGCCGATCGGTCGCCCCGGGGTGGCTCTGGTCACGGCCGCTCGCGCACTCTCACCGGCACGCAGCGGGTATCTGCGCCTGCGTGTGGGACCCGCCTCGCTGCACAGGCTACGCAGCGAGCTGGGGCGTGCAAGGACGCTGCGCGCGAGCGTGACGATCACCGCCGTGGGACCCACGGGACGGCGCACGACGCTCACCAGGACCTACATCGTTGGTCGCTGAACGATAATGAGGCCATGAGCAACGACCAGCCGTTCGCCGAGCAGGACCAGCCCGGCATCGATCACCGCCGCGAGCGCATCCGGATCGAGACCGAGCGCCACCGGATCGAGGGCGTCCTCACGCTCGCGCGCGACGGCTACCGAAGCCGCGTTTCCGACGTCCTGAACGCCTCCGAGCGCGACTTCATCACCCTCACCGATGTGACCGTCGCGCCGCTCGAGGGCGGCCCGCTCGAGCTGCACGCCTACCTCACGCTCGCGCGACGGCACATCGTCTTTGCGGTGGCCGCACCTGACACACCCGGCGGCTGAGCGCGCTCAGGAAGTGTCGCCGGACAGAGGTCGGTTAGCGACCGGTGCAACGGCCTCAGACGCGAACCGATTTGTCGTGGAGGTCCAGCAGAACCCTCCAAATGAGCCTCACGGCCTGGTAGGCGATGACCACGGCGATGATGAGCGCGAGCAGCGAGTCGAGCCAGTAGCTCCCCTTGCTCAGGAGGATTATTGCCCCACCGACGGCCACCCCGATAGCAGCGAACGCGTCAGCAACTGTGTCGAGCATCACCGACTGCATGTTCAGGTCGCCGCCCACATCTCCCAGGATGAAGGCACAGCCGATCATGGCGATCGCGGCGATGACGCTGACGATCACGACCGGCACCCCATGGATCGCTGGAGCGCCTGCGATCAACCGATGGACTGCCTCTGCCGCCACCCCCACGGTCACGAGCAACAGAAAGCTGGCGTTTGCCAGGGCCGCGAGCGATGTCGCCCTGGGGTGCTCACGCTCGTGCCTACTCATCCTCAGCGCAACCAAGCTCAGACCCGTACCGAGAGCGTCGCCAAGGTAGTCGGCGCCCGAGGCCAGGACTCCCAACGAGTGTGCCAGCAGCCCCGCCAGCAGCAGCCCGATGACCATCATGAGATTGACGCCCAGCACCAGGGCCAGGCGAGTGTCCTGCTTCATGGGGCCAGTATTCGGCCGGCGCGACGGGTCATCCGGAGTCGCTTTTCCGGTCGTTCAACAGCAGGAGAATAATACATGACCATATGTTCATGTTATTATGCCTACATGAGCCATGGGCGCGGTGCGACCTCCTACCTCGACGGCGATACCGCGCAGATGGTCGCCGAGACCATGCAGGCGCTCTCGACGCCGAGCCGCGTCCGCATCCTCAGCCGTCTGGGCGCGGGACCCTGCTCGGTCAGCCAGCTGACAACCGACGTCGGCATGGAGCAGTCAGCTGTCTCCCAGCAACTGCGCGTGCTGCGCAACCTCGGCCTGGTCGTCGGCGAACGCCAGGGCAGGCAGGTCATCTACGCGCTGCACGACGAGCACGTTGGCGAACTGCTCACCGAGGCCGTATCTCACACCGAGCACTTGCGGCTTGGCCTGGCCGCACGACCCGCGCGAGAGGTCCTCTCAGCATGACCACCACGACCCCGTCGACCATGGAGCACACCCACGAGCACGAGCACGACGAGCACGAGGAGCACGAGGAGCACGACGATGGTGGACACGGTCACAGCCACGGGCTGATCGATGACTCCATCAAACGTTCCCGCGAGGGCATACGCGCCGTTTCGCTTTCGCTCGCCGTGCTCGGCGTGGCAGCCATCTTGCAGCTGCTCATCTTCATCGCCAGCGGCAGCATTGCGCTCCTTGCGGACCTGATTCACAACTTCGGCGACGCCTTGACGGCCGTCCCACTCGGCATCGCGTTCGCCCTGCGTTCCCAGCTCGCCGAGCGCCGGGCCGGCGTTGCTGTGGTTGCTGCCATCTTCATCAGCGCCTGTGTCGCGGGCGTCGAGGCAATCGTGCGCCTGATCAACCCCTCGGCCCCGACCCACCTGGCGATCCTCGCGCTGGCCGGCGTCGTCGGCTACGTGGGCAACTTCCTCGCCGCGCGCATCCGCACCTCCGCCGGCAGGCGCCTGCACAGCCCCGCTCTGATCGCCGACGGCGCTCACGCTCGGGCCGATGCCTACGTCAGCCTGGCCGTCGTAGGCACCGCAGCCGTGGTAGCTCTCGGGCTGAGAGTCGCCGACCCGATCATCGGGCTGCTGATCACGATCGTGATTCTGCGCATCACCTGGCAGTCCTGGGAGACCGTGCGCGGACACCACTCGCATTGAACGCCGCCAGAGACCAGGCCCGGCCTAGAGGCCAAAGGCGCAAGGCGCTGTTGTCTAGGGTTCGCGCAGCTACGCAGCCTCAAACCTGAGGAGCGATTCGCAACGAGGACTGATTGGCACCTGGAGAGACCGGTTGGCGCCCATGACCCCAGCATGTCGTCAGGCAGTCTTAGCTGAAGCGTCCGCCGGGGGCTCGGTAATGGAAGCGTGCGTGGCGAGGGTAAACGGCCGTTGCGCTTTCGAGACTTCAACGCCGGCTCTGGCGAACATCAGTAGATACAGGCGAGGGCGCTGCGCCACCCTGAGCCAGCCCGTGCCCTCGTCGCACAGACTTTTCAAGCTCTACCGTCGGAGAGCGGGGGACACTCTCGAAACATGCCCTCTGGCACGCACAGCCCCATCGGTGCCCTACATGATACCCTACACTTGATGACGATGCGAAAGACAAGTGTCTATATGGACGACGCGCTGACTCAGCGGCTGGCCCGGCTCGCACGCGAAGAGGGCACCTCACAGGCTCAAGTTCTGCGTGAGGCCGTGGCCTCATATCAACCTAAGCGACACCCGGATCGCAACTTCGCGCTGGCCGCCGGCTTCGAGCGCATCGATGATGACCCTCGTCCGATTTCGGAGATTCCGGACGAGGAGCTACTCAAGGGCTTCGGCGAGTGACCGTAGTCATAGACGCCGCTCCGCTGGTCGCACTCGCCGATCGCGGCGACCCCAGACGGTCGGATGTCCTTGAGAACCTACGCGACGAGCCCGGCGACCTGATCGTGCCAGCGCCCACGACCGCCGAGGTCGACTACCTACTTGGCGAGCGCTACGGCCACCCAGCGCGGAGCGCGTTCTTGGGCGATCTGGCCGAAGGCCGTTATAGCGTGGTCTGCCTCGAACGCGAGGACTACACCGCCATTCAGGATCTGGACTCGCGCTATGCCGACCTCGCACTGGGGCTGGCCGACTGCGCGCTCGTGATCCTCGCCCGCCGGTACGACACCACACGCATCATCAGCTTCGACGAGCGACACTTTCGCACCGTCACGCCACTTCAAGGCGGGGCCTTCACGATCCTCCCCGCCGACGGGGACTGAGCGCAACGGGGCTAACGCGACGACTCTCGAAACACGACCCCACCTGGCAGCGCATCCGCGAGCTGCACGCCGTGCGCTTCCCGACGCTACGCCGCGCGGTCTGAAGCAGCGCGGATGAGGGACCTTACGAGCTCGCCCGGCCTCTCTCCCTGGCTGCGTGCGATCTTCTGAGGCGCTGCCGCATCGCCTTCGTCGAGCGTGAACTGCACGACGATATGGCCGTCGTGAGAAGCCTCCACACTGCACGTCCGTGGACCTAGGTCCACGCGTCAAGCATGACCGGCGGTTGGGACATCCCAGCCATCCAGGGTCGAACAACGACCACACACCGGCGAAAACGGAGAGGGCGGGATTCGAACCCGCGATGGAGTTTAACCCCCATACTCGCTTAGCAGGCGAGTGCCTTCAGCCTCTCGGCCACCTCTCCCTGGAATCGGCCACCAGTCTAGAGGTTGCCATCCAAGCCGACGCGAGCGCGTAGCGTAGCGCTGGTTGCGTGGCTCCGGGGACTTGGTTCTCACTCAGCAATCCGGGTGACTTCTTCGCACCCGTGAGCATCTCGCGCGAAGCCGCAGCCATCCGTCCGTAGCCGCAGATGGTGGAAGAGAGGGCTCGCTCCTTCTCTCCACTTCCAACTTATACCGCAAGGGGGGGCTTGTTTCAAGCCCGGGCCGTGCCCCATAATCGCCCGCCGCAAGCCGAAACCCACTGGAAAGGGAGAGCGAAATGGATAAGAAAGAGCACGCGGTGGTGATCGCCGGAGGCGGCCCTGCGGGGATGATGCTGGCGGCTGAGTTGGCGTTGGCGGAGGTCGATGTCGCGATCGTGGAGCGGCGTCCCGATCACGTGCTCGTCGGCTCGCGGGCCGGCGGCTTTCACGCGCGCACGATCGAGGTGCTGGATCAGCGTGGGGTCGCCGATCGGTTCCTCGCGGATGGTCAGGTGGCTCAGGCCGCGATGTTCGGGACGACCGTGTTGGACATGAGCGACTTCCCGACGCGTCATCCGTATTCGCTCGGGATCTGGCAGAACCAGATCGAACGGATCATGGCCGCTTGGGTCGCCGAGCTGCCAGTGCATATCTATTACGGATCCGAGGTGACGGGTTTCGCGCAGGACGACGCCGGCGCCGATGTCCGGCTATCCGCAGGCGGCCCGCTGCGGGCGCGGTATCTCGTCGGGTGCGACGGCGGGCGCAGTCTGATCCGCAAAGCAGCCGGCATCGAGTTCCCGGGGTGGGATCCGACCACGAGCAAGCTGATCGCCGAGGTGGAGGTGACCGAGGAACCGCCGCGGGGCATCCGTCACGACGCCGTCGGCGTCCACGGCGTCCACAGGATGGAGGATGGCAGGACCGTCCGGATCGTGGTGACCGAGCAGCAACTCGGGCCTAGCAGCGAACCCACCCTGCGCGATCTGAGCCACGCGCTCATCACCGTGTACCACACTGACTTCGGGATCCACAACCCCACCTGGATCTCCAGGTTCACCGATATGACTCGGCAGGCCGCAACATACCGCGACAGACGAGTTCTGCTGGCGGGCGACGCAGCCCACGTGCATTCCCCGGCCGGTGGACAGGGCCTCAGCCTTGGTGTGCAGGACGCGGTGAATCTGGGGTGGAAGCTGGCACAGGTGGTCGACGGGATCTCCCCGGAGAGCCTCCTGGATACCTACCACGCCGAGCGCCATCCGGTCGCTGCCCGCGCGCTCAAGCACACGATGGCGGGGACCGCGCTGCAGCGCGGAGACGATCGTACCCAGGCCCTGGTCGATGTGGTGACGGAGGTCTCGATCATGGACGAGCCGCGCAAGCGGCTCGCCGGAATCATCTCCGGGTTGGACATTCGTTACGACCTCGGCGACGGGCACCCACTGCTCGGACGCCGCATGCCCGATCTCGACCTGGTCACCGCCGACGGCCCGCTCCGAGTCTTCGAGCTGCTGCGCCGCGCCAAGCCCGTGCTGCTCAACCTCGGTCCGCCCGGTGCGTTGAAGATCGCCTCGTGGGCGGACCGGGTCCAGCTGACCGATGCTGAATATGTCGGCCCGTGGGAGCTTCCCGTGCTGGGCTCGGTCACCGCTCCCGCAGCCGTGTTGATTCGGCCCGACGGATACGTCGCCTGGGTCGGAGATCCAGGCGACCCAGGCTTGCCTGACGCGCTCACCAGCTGGTTCGGAGCACCTAAGCCGTTTCCGCGTGGTTAGCGGATTCGGCGCGCCGGGCGCGCCGCGCCCCGGCGCCCTAAGCCGCTGGCAACCGCTGGATCCGCGATTGACTGCGGAGACTGGCGCGAGCAGGTCCTGAGCGATAGACGCTATGGCACTCCGCCAAAGAACCGCCGTGGAAATCGTCGCTCGCATCGACGCAGCACACGCGGTGACCTGATCGGCGAGATTTCGCGCGCTCCGAGCCGAGAAGATCGACCTTGTCCTGAACGCGTCAGTTGTGGTGTGCCGGGTCGCTGAAGCAGTCCTTGTCCAGCATCTCCTCGACGGTGTTGCTTTGCAGTTCGTCGAGCACGCGAGATTTGCTGAACGGCGTGGCGGGTCTGTTCGCGAGTTCCGCGAGCGCCCTGCGTCCCTCCTCGAGTTTTTCGAAGGTCATCCGCATGCAGTCCACCTGCTCGCGGGTCAAGCGGTCGGGTTGTTCGCCCAGCGCCTTCCAGCAACTACTCAGATAGTCCACCCAGCCCTGGGCGCCAGCTACGTCGCGCGTTTCTTGATCGCCGAGTTCGGCCCACACGGTCTTGCGGTCTTCGACGGTTGCCTGGTTCGGGAGGAGCTCCGACTTCTTCCACCAGCGGCACTCGTCAAGGGATCTAGCGAGTGTCGACTGGTAGTGCAGGAAGTCGTCCTGGATCAGAAGTGCTGTCGCGGAGACGAGTTTTCTTTCATCCCTTTCTTTGCTGCGCCGCTGCGCCTTATCACCGGTCCGCTGCGCCAGGTATGTCACTCCGCCACCCGCGACTACGCCCACGAGGCCGACCCAAGCATCCGATGAGACACCGAACAGCGCCACCGATAGCTAATGCTCCTCATCAATGCCGGTAGACCATCGAATGCTCATCATGCTCGAACGATATCCTCCCTCGGCAAGCTGCGTCGCCGCACGCGAGATGGGTGCCAGAGGAGCTACTTCCACTGCCCATCAAGCGCGCCGCCGCCGCGCGTTGAGCACGGCTGACCGCGCGGCGTAGCTCAACGAGCCTGAATCTTGCGTCGAGGACCGGCTCGAGCACAGCGACGAGCCGGCATCGGCGTTGGCCGGGCTCGACGGGTCCGTACTTAAGCCGACGCGCCGAACCCAGTGACGCATCCACTAGCCTTCGTGATCCGCGTGGAAGGGTGGCAGAGCGGTTGAATGCAGCGGTCTTGAAAACCGCCAGACGGGCGAACCCCGTCTCGGGGGTTCGAATCCCCCCCCTTCCGTTCCCTACGGACCGCCTACCGGCGCACGCAGGTGTACGCGGCGAATACGCGATCCCGGTCCACCGACCGCTCGCGGATCTCGAATCCCGCGCGTTCGATCATCGGCTCCAGCAGCCAAGCGAAGGTCGAGTGCTCGTTGAGCACGTGCTCGGCGAGCTCTGCCTCAGACCACCCCGACGCAACCGCTGAAGCGAGCCACTGCGCCAATGCGTCGTCCGCTTCGTCGGGCTCGAACGTGTAGATGAAGTCGCGTAGGCGCAGCACGCCTCCAGGCCCGAGCAGGGCACCGATGCGCTCCAGCGCGATCGCCTTCCAGAAGTCGGGCAGGTGGTGCAGCGCGTTGCTGGTGAAGACCGCGTCCGGCGGCGTGCCCCGATGCTCGTAGCTCAAGAACCCCGCGCGCACCGCCTGGACTCCGCGTGCCTGGATCGCCGCGATCATCGCATCGGACACATCCACGGCGATGACCTGCGCCACGCGCCCCTGGATCGCCTGCGCGAACGTGCCGGTGCCGGCGCCGAGGTCGACGACCGTGCTGCTCGGCCCGATCCCGAGCGCGGCCAGCGTCTCGATCTCCTCGCTCCAGTCGGTCGGCATCTTCTCGTCGAAGCCGGCCACAAAGGCCGCATCCAGGTGTTCGGGCCCGGCGTGCCCGATCTCGTCGAAGCGCCATTGCATGCGATCCGCAGGCTAACCGCTGCGCAAGCCCCGCGGCTCCCTGCACGCAGGCGATTTGCTACCCGAGCGCCGCCTCGCTCGCCGGCGCAGATATGCCGAGCACGCGACCGTTCGCGTCGAGCGCCTGCACCTCGAGCACCGGTCCGCTCGCGTTCACCGGCAGCGGGATCGAGGTCTCGAATCCGCTTCGCCCCACCTGCGCGAGCGGTTTCAGAGCGCCCGGCGCGGTTCCCGCCATGACCCGCCACGAGGACACCAGCGTCGCGCCGTTCCAGCTCGCAAAGACCGTCGCCGGCGCCGTCCCCGCCGGTGCGAACGCGAACACCGGAGGTTCTGCCGGCGTGCCCGTCCACGCGAAGCGAAAGCTCCGGTAGGACTGCTCGTGGCGGGGAAAGTGGGCGTCGAAGAGCAGCGCCCCGGCAGGGCTGAACTCCGAGAAGGACGGTTCCTGGCCCCAGCCGAGGAACCAGTCGCCGTTGGCCAGCGCCTGGACGTTGCCCTGGCTGTCCGCCAGCAACCGCGGCGTGTGGGTGAACGCGCTCACCAGGGTGGCCGTCCGCGTCTGGCGGTTGAGGCTCAGCACGATCCCGCGCGACTGGCGGTGCACCGTTGGGGATGCGCCGTTGTCGAACACGCTGATCAGGCCGCCCGCCAGCTCGCGCGGGTCGTGCTGGAAGGCCGTGCGCGTACCCGCGGCGCCCTTGAAGGTGCTCTGCTTGCCTCCCAGGCGCCACAGGATCTGCCCGCTGCGGGCGTTCAGCTCATACACCGTCCATGTGTTACGCGCGGAGATCAGCAAGCTGCCGTCGGCGTCGAGGTTGATCGAGTTGAGATGGAAGAAGTCAAACGGCCAGCTCGTGGAGCTGGTCTGCGGCGGTTCGTAGGATTCGCTCAGGCCAACGTGGTCGAGGCTCGACCATTCGTACATCACCAAGCCCGTCTTTACGTCCACCTCCTGGAAGACCGCGTCGGTGACCGCGCCATAGGCCGGCCCGCCGAGCGAGGAGAGGTTGCACAGGATGGGGTCGTAGGCGGTGATCAGCGCAGTTCCGCTGGGGGTCAGCTGCAGCTCGTGCAGGTCCGCCTGATCGCCGTTGCCCGCCCTGACGTGTGCGATCTCGGTGTAGCTGCTGTCCGCGATCACGCCTTCGCCGCGTCCAAAGCCGTGCACCGATATGTCTCCCTGCCACCACGTGAGCACCGGCTTGCCTTCGTATTCCTGCACGCGGAAGTTCGTCGCCGAGATGTTGGCGGGAAGCGCCTTGAACCACACCAGGGCTCCGCTCGCATCGAGGATCATCGGTCCCGCCTGCCCCGGCCCCGAATACGGCGCCACGAACTCGTCTCCATGGGCCAGTGCAGGCGAGGAGGCCGTCACCGACACCGCCGCCGGCGCCAGATCCGGCCGCGAGCTGAAATGCTGGACTTCCGCTGCGCCCCCCGGATGGATCGCCTCGGGCGTCGTCGAGATCGAGTCCCGCGTCGCGACCCCGAACTCATCGAGAATCGTCTGCGGCCCCGCGGCGCCCCGCAAGCGCGCGTGCACCGTCACGCGCTCGCCTTCGGAGAACCGCACGCTCGGCACGAAGCTCGCGCCGTCGCCCTGCGAGTAGGCCTCCAGACGCCCCCCATGGGCGCCGCTGCGCGAGCCCACCACGCTGATCGCGCCGATCTGCCACGGGGGCAACCCGAGGAAGCTGATCTGGGTCTGCGGCGAGGCCGCGCGGCTGCCGGACAGGGGCGAGACGGTCACTGATGCTGCCTTTAGGGCGGAGTTGTTCAATGCCGCCGGAGTGCAGGTCGGAGCCACCTGCCCCGAGGCCGGCGCGCTTGCGGCCGCAAGCCCCAGGCCCAGGACCACCCCCGGCCCTAGGATGAGAGCGCGTATGGACAGCATCGATCCAAAAGAGCATAAGAGAGTCAATCGACGAACGTTCCTGAAGACAGGGCTCGTCGCTGGCGGCGCGCTCGTGGGAGCGGGCGCCGGCATCAGGGCCGTGGCCGACGCCACGAGCGACTCGCACGCCCGCTCGCTGTACACCCCCGCCGCACCGCCCGCCGCGCCGGCGGTGCATAGCTCCAAACCGAACATCCTCGTGATCGTGGTCGACCAGCTGCGCTTCCCGCAGTGGTTCTCCGCCGGCGCCGCCGGACTCGCGCTGCCGCCGAACCTCGAACGCCTGCGTCGCGGGGCGGTGTCCTTCGCCCGCCACTACACGGTCTCAAACGACTGCACCCCCGCGCGCGCCGCCCTGTTGACCGGTCTCTACACCCATCAGACCGGTTGCATGATCACCGGTGGCAGCACGCTCGACCCGGGCTTTCCGACCTGGGGCACGATGCTGCGCGAGCACGGCTACCACACGCGCTGGTTCGGCAAGTGGCACCTGACCCATCGCGACAACCACTGGACCCCCTACACCGGCGAACAGGCGCTCGAGCGCTACGGCTTCGCCGGCGGCGTCTACCCCTCCCCCGACGGCGGACCGGGCCAGGGCTGGCACACCGATCCGCACATCGCCTCCGCGTTCGCCGACTGGTTCAGGCAGGAGGGCCGCGCCGAGCCGTGGTGCACGACCGTGTCGTTCGTGAACCCCCACGACATCGCCTGGTGGTACCGCTGGAGCGACCGCGTCCCCGCCGAGGTCAGCGCACCGGCAACCGTCGCACGCATGCCGGCCAACTACGAGACGCCCGAACTGCTACTCGAGCGTCACAAGCCGCGCCTGCAGCGCTCCTTTCAGGAAATCGCCGCCGCCTCGTTCGGCCCCGTGCCCTTCGAAGGCCCCGAATCCGAAGGCCAGTGGCTCTCCTTCCTGGACCTCTACATTAAGCTTCAGCGCGAGGTCGACCGTCACATCGGCCACGTTCTGCGCACGCTGGAAAGCCGCCCCGAGGTCGCCGCCAACACCGTCATCGTCTTCACCTCCGACCACGGCGAGTACGGCGCCTCGCACGGCCTGCGCGGCAAGGGCGCAAGCGCCTACGAGGAGGCGATCAGGGTGCCGCTGATCGTCAAGGACCCGCGCGGCGTCCTCACCAACGCCACCAGCCAGCCACGCACCCAGCTCAGCTCTAGCGTCGACGTCGCGCCGCTCCTGCTCACGATCGCAACCGGATCCTCCGCTTGGCGCAGCGAAGGGCACTACTCGCACATCGCGCCGCGACTCGACCTCGCACGCGTGCTCGCCGACCCCTCAGCGCCCGGGCGCCCCTACGTGCTGCACGCCACCGATGAGATCGTGACCGAGTTCGCCGTCCAGACCTACGCCGCCAACGCGCCGCTGCACGTCGTCGCGCTGCGCACGCCCGAAGCCAAGTACGCCAGCTACTCCAACTGGCCCGCCGAAGGCATCACGCCCGACTCCCAGGGCGAGGAAAACGAGCTCTACGACTACAGCATCCAGACAGGCCGCATGGAGTTGCACAACAGCGCTGGCGAAAGCGCACTCGAGAGCTCTCTGCGCGCACAACTGCAGCGGGCGTTTCGCGAAGAGCTGCGCGGCCCGCTGCCGCCACAGCTCACCGAAGCGCACGCGCGCGGTTTCGCCGACTACTTCTCAACCGCCCGCAACGCCGCCGTCGCCTCGACCGCACGGCGCCGCCAGCGCGAGGAACGCGGCGACAGTCCGACCGGACCGATCGGGGGCCCGGAAACCCAGGATGCGCTGCGCGGCCGGCGCGGGGGCGCAGCGCGGCGGGGTCATCCGCGTGGCCGGGGCAACCGCGAAGGACCCGCCCTCAGGCCTTGACCGTGGCCGAGACCGCGAGCACCGCGCCCGTGGAGTCCAGTGCCTGCACCGCCACGTAGGGTCCCGCGTTGGGGACCGTGACGGTGCTCTGAAAGCCGCTCTTCGCGGTCGAGGCCACGGCGGTGAGCGAGCCCGCGCTCGCTCCAGCCAGCACCCGCCAGCTGGACACGTTCGTCGCCCCATTCCAGCTCACCGACACCGACAGCGCACCCGCGCCGCTCGACTTGGCGATGAGCGACGGCAGCGTCGTCGGCGTCCCGCTCCAGGGGGACAGGTAGGTGCGGAAGTCCTGCACGTTCTTGCCGAGCGTGCCATCTAGCAGCACGTGCCCCGCCGCGTCGTACTCGGTGAAGTTGGGAAGGCCGCCGTAGCCCATCAGCCAGTCGCCGCCCGGGAGGCTCAGCGTGTTGCCCTGACTGGTCGCCAGCAGCGTCTTGGTCGGGTTCGTGAACTGCTTGACCAGGGTCACGCTGTGCCTGGCCGTGTCGGGTGCGAGCAGCAGCCCGCGCGACTGCTTCTCCTTGGGCGGGTCAGAGCCGTTGTCGAATAGCGAGATCGACCCGTTCGGCTGGAACTCCGCGTCGTGCTGCCAGTAGAACTGCGTTCCTGCGCCGAGGTGGAAGCTCGAGTGGCTTCCCCCCAGGCGCCAGCGCACGCCGCCGCTGTGGATGTCCACGTCATAGAGCGTCCATGTGTTGCGCGAGGAGAGCAGCACATCGCCTGCGCTGCCGGGGTCGATCGAGTTGATGTGAACGTAGTCCCACGGATAGCTCGTCCGCTGCGGCGGGTTTTTCGATTCGCCGATCGGGATGTGCCCGAGCGCATGCCACTCCCACATCACCAGGCCCGTCTTGACGTCGATCTCCTGGATCACCGAGTCCAGCATCACGCCGTTGGCTGCGCCGTGGACCGAGGACAGGTTCATCTTGATCGGGTCGAACATGTCGATCCAGGCCGTCCCTTCGGAGGAGAGCCTGATCTCGTGCAGGTCCGCCTGGTAGCCGTTGCCGGCGCGGATCACCGCCACCGGGCGGTAGGCGCTGCTGTAGATCTCCTCCTCGCCCTCGCCGAAGCCAACCTCGAGGATGTGGCCCTGCCACCACGTCAGCACCGGCTTGCCTTCATAGCTTTGCACCTGGAAGTTGGTCGCCGCCTCGTTGGCCGGCAGCCGGTGGAACCACACGAGGCCGCCGTTCTGTTCGGTGATCATCGGCCCCGCCGTGCCCTCGCCCTGGTAGGGCGCCAGGAACAGCTCGCCCGGCGCCGCGGCCGCCTTGGCAGCAGTGGTGATATGGACCGTCGACGGCGTCAGCGACGGCGCCGAGCTGTAGTGCTGGACCGCGTGCGGGTCGCCGGGGTTGATCGGGAACTGGGCCTGGCTGACCGACGCCTGGTGGGCGATCGTGAACGACGTGCGCGACCGGCCCGTGGCTGTCGGGCTGCTGACGGTCGCGCTGACGCTCACACGCTCGCCGGCCGAGAACGGATGGGAGACCACGAAGCTCTCGCCGGTGCCGGTCGAGTACGCGCGCAGCACACCCGCGTGGCTGCCGCTGCGCGAGCCGGTGACCTTCACGTTCGACACGCGCGTCCCCGCCCCGCCCAGGAAGCTGATCTGGGTGTTCGCAGACGCATCCGGCGTGCCAGGCTGGGGCGAGACCGCCACCGGGTTGGCTGTCGCGCTCGCCGCCGTGTCGCTGACCGCCACCGCCTGACTCGCCGGCGAAGCGCTTCCACACGCCGCCAGCGATACCGCGCCCGCCACCAAGACCATTCTCGAAGCGTCGATACCCAGCCTCCTCATCTGCTGCTAGGCCCCACGGGGAGCACGCCTGGCGGTGATCGAAACGGTCATCGTCCCGCCCGCAAGCGCCCAGCTGCCTCCGCCCACGAGCGCATAGCTCACGCTCGCAACCTGCCTGTCCCCGGGGGCTCCCGGGCGGGTGCGCCCCGCCTGCGCGCCCACCGGCGGGGGTATCGGCGTGTGGCCGTTCTCCGAGCCCGGCGTGAGCGGCAGCCGCGCCACCTCCGCGACGGGTTGCTCCGCCCGCGGCGCCGGAGCGGAGCCGGCCGCCGGGGCGGGCGCCGGGCCGGTCACCGGCACTGGGCCGGGCACGGCGGCGGAGGTCGAGCCGGGTGCAGGCACGGCGGCGGGGGCGAGAGTCGAGCCGGGTGCAGGGGCGGGTGCCATACCGCCAGGGCGCACCGCGGCTGGGATGAACCTGAACGCGAGCAGCGCGCCGGTGGCGGCGAATCCGGCGGAGAGCAGGAACGCCAGCCTGAAGCCGTCCACGAGCGCCACGATCGGCGCGCGGTAGTCGGAGTTGGTCAGGTGACCGCTGTAGAGAACCGCAAGCGAAGCCAGGATCGCAAGACCCAGCGCGCCGCCCATCTGGCGCGAGGTGTTCACCAGCCCGGAGGCGAGACCGGCCTCACTCGGCGCGGCGGTTGCGGTGGCGGCGATCGTGGAGGGCACGACCGAGAGCCCGATGCCGCTCGAGACGAGCAGGCTGGGCAACAGGAATTCCGAGGCGTAGCTCCCGTTCACCGAGATCCGCGCGAACAGCGCCAGCCCGACCGCCATCAGGCTCAGACCCACGGTGAGGACCCGTCCTGCGCCGAAGCGCGCCACGAGCTGGCCACCCTGCGTTGCGAAGGCCATGATCGTGAGCGCCATCGGCAGGAAGGCCAGCCCCGCGTCGAGCGGGTCCATGTGCAGCACTTCCTGCAGGTACTGGGAGCAGAAGTACCACATCGGAAACAGTGCCGCGCTGAAGGCCATGACGACGATGTTGGAGGTTCGTAGCAGCGGGTTCGAGAACACCCGCAGCGGCACCAGCGGCGCCGAGGCGAAGCGGCCCTCGATCACCACGAAGGCCGCCAGCGAGGCAAGCCCGAGAGCGATCGGGGCGAGCGCCGCGAGCGAGCCCCAGCCGTCCGACCCCGCGGTCACGATCCCGTACACCAGCGCCAGCAGCCCCAGCGTTATCGCCAGCGCGCCGGCCAGGTCGAAGCTCGCCGTCGAGCGCTCGCGCTTGCGGTCGACCACCACCGCCCGCGCGATCAGCGCGGCCACGATCCCGATCGGCAGGTTGATCAGCAGCACCCAGCGCCAGCTCAGCTCCTGCGTGATGATCCCCCCGAGCAACGTGCCTGCGGCGCCGCCTGCCCCGTTCATCGCACCCCACAGGCCGATCGCGCGGTGGCGCTCGGGACCGGCGGCGAAAGAGGAGGTGATGATCGCGAGCGAGGAGGCCGCCATGATCGCGCCGCCCAAGCCCTGCAGCGCGCGTGCTCCAATCAGGACCTCGCGGTTGACAGCTGTTCCGCCGGCCAGCGAGGCCAGCGAGAACACGAGCAGGCCCAGTACGAACATGCGCCGGCCTCCGAACAGGTCGGCGGCGCGCCCGCTGAGCATCAGGAAGCCGGCGAAGGTGATCGTGTAGGCGTTGACCACCCACTGCAGTTCAGGACGTGAGAAGCCGAGGCTCGTGTGGATCGAGGGGATCGCCACGTTGACGATCGAGACGTCGAGGATGACCATGAACTGCGCCAGGCAGCAGACCGTCAAGAGCAGTGCGTGACGCGGGTGCTCGTCGCCCACGACGGCGGGCGCCTGGGTGCCCGCCAGGCGCGGTGACAGCGGCGCAGCGGCAGCGGTCATGGCTTCGTCACCGCCACCGTGGAGGAGGTCGAGAGCAGTTCGCCGGCTGGACCGAGCGCCTGCACGGCCACATAGGAGAACGCATCGGGGAACGTCACCGAGCTCTCGAAGCCGCTGTCGGGCATCGACGCCTGCGCCTTCAGCGCGTGCGGGTCGTTGCCTGCCAGCACCCGCCAGGAGGCGACGTTCGTGGCGCCGTTCCAGGATGCAAACGCGGCGGTCGAGTCGCCCGTCGTGAGCACCCGCGCCTTCACCGCGGGCGTGGAGAGCGGGTGTCCGGCCCAGGGAAAGCGGAAGGCGCGATAGGAGGAGTAGCCGGGCGGCAGGTGGGCGTCGAACAGCAGCGCCCCGCTCTGGCTGAGCTGGCTCACGCTGGGGATCCCACCCCACCCGATCACGAGGCTCTGGTCGGCAAGTGTCTGCACGTTGCCCTGGCTGTCAGCGAGCAGCGCGCCGCCGGGGTGCGCATGGGCGCTGAGGAGACGCGCGCTGTGGGCGGTCGTGTCGAGGGCGATGCGCACGCTGCGCGACTGGTAGTGGATGCGGGGGTTCGAGCCGTCGTCGAACATCGTGATCGTGCCGTCCGGCTGCATGCGCGCGTCGTGCTGCCACGCGGTTTCAGTGCCGCTGCCCATCGTAAAGCTGCTCTTGGTGCCGCCGAGGCGCCAGCGGATCGCTCCGGAGCCCTGCGCCAGCTGATACGCGGCCCAGGTGCTGCGGCCTGAGATCAGCATGTCTCCGTCGCTCTCGGGGTCGATCGAGTTCAGGTGAAACCAGTCCCACGGTGTCGCCTTCGTGGGGACCGGCGTGTGGGACTCGCCGACGCCGACATGGTCGAGCGCGTGCCATTCCCAGCGCACCAGCCCGGTCTCCATGTCCACCTCCTGGACCGCCGCGTCGATGATGATGCCGTTGCGCGCGCCGTCCACCGGTGAGAGGTCGCAGCGCATCACGTTGTAGGCGGTGATGTAGGCGACCTGGTGGTCCTTGATCTGAAAGTCGTGCAGGTCGGCTTCCAGGCCGTTGCCGGCGCGCACGGTTCTGACGGTCTGGTAGTTGGGGTCCATCACCACGTCTTCGCCCTGCCCGAAGCCCACCGACAGAATCTTGCCCTGCCACCAGGTCAGATCCCGCTGGCCTTCGTAGCTCTGCACGCTCAGGTTCAACGCGTTCTTGCCTCCCGCCAGGTGGTCGAACCACACGAGCCGTCCCTGCGGCGTGTAGATCAGCGGGCCGAACTGCCCCGGCCCGGGACCCGAGGTCAGCATCACGTCTCCCGCCGCCGGATCGTGGTCGGGGGTGCTCACGTCGAGGACCGGCGCCTGCAGATTTGGTGCGGAGACGAAGCTCTGGTAGTAGGAGGTGGGCGCGGCGGGGTTGGGAAAGCCCGGTATCGCTGCCGTCGAGTAGGGCGTGGCGACGCGGAAGCTGAACGAGCTCCTGTGTTCGGCGCCGGGCGCTCCGAGCAGCGCGCGCACGACCACCCGCTCACCTTCGTCGAAGGGCTTGTTCGCTACGAAGCTGCCGCCATCGCCCTGGAAGTAGCCGTAGACGTGACCGTAGTGGTAGCCGCTGCGCGAGCCTTCGACCGAGACGTCCTGGATATCGGTCACCGGCTGGCCGCGGAAGCTGATCTGGGTGTGCGGGTTGGCGGTGTCGGTTTCGGGCTGGGGCGAGACGTCGAAGCTCGTCCCGGCCAGCGCGGCACTGTGTTCGAGCGTCGCCGGCAGGCACGCCGGCGAGGGGCCGCTCGGCGGCACCACGCTGTGCGCTCCCGAGGAGAGCGTCCCGGTGCTCAGCACCACCGCAACCGCCACCCAGGCGACGGCCGCAATCACGAGGACGATGTATCGGTTTCGCATGTGGTCGATGGCTCGGCGCGGGACGCGCGGCTGTCCGTAGGCAACTGCACATCCGGCGTCTCCCCGTCTTCAGCAGCGACCCCCCCGGGTCCGGACGGAGAGTCCGTGCAGCCCAGACAATACCGGGGAACCCCCCGGATACCTGCGGGGATGCGGCCTCGAGCACGATCCTTACCGACTTCTTAGCGGCCCCGGCGCTCGAGCGATCCCGTACGCTGGAGGGATGAGGTCCCGATCGCTGCTCGCCTCGATCGCGGTGGGTGTGAGCCTGAGCCTGGTGGGGACTCCAGCGCTCGCATCGGCTGCCACCACGAATGTGACCGCCACGAGCGAATACCTCGCCGCCAACTATTCGCTCGTGCGCACCGCCAGGTCATACCTGCGCCGCGCAGAAGCGGCGCCCCTGACGGTGCTCGCCCAGGTGACGCGCGATTGCCCGCGCGCCGCCGCAGGCTCTCCCCAGGACCCGCAGTCCACGGAAATGAGCTACGAGGTGATCGGCGCGATGGTCATCTCCGCCTACCACCTCGATGTTCCCGGTCTGCGCAGCTTCATCGCCCGGGTCCGACGCCTGCACTGGAGCGACCCGCGCGCTGGCGGAGCTGTGAAGGCGTATGCCGGCAAGCTCGAGGTGCTCGCCACGCTTGCGCCTCCGAACCTCTGCAGCGACATACGCGCGTGGGCCGCCAGCGGTTTCAAGACGCTGGCACCCAGCACCGTCCGCTTCGACGCCCAGTTCACACCCGCGTGGGTCGCGCTCGGCGAACTGCCGGGAGCGTTGCGGCCCTATGAGCGCACCCAGGAGAACAGCGTGCTCGCACGCTGCAACGGCCTCGAAGTCGAACTGACCGACGGCGAAGCCAGGGCGGTCGAAAAGTACTCCAAAATAATGAACGAGCTCGAAGTCGAGCCTTAGCCGCCGGCAGGCCGTGCGCGCCTGTGACCGCACGCCTGTGCGAGCCTGGGCCGGCGTTCACGCCACCGCGCGCAGGTGGCGGTAGGGAGTCCCGCGCAGCTCGCGCACGAGCGCGTCGAGCACGCCCTCCTCGTCCTCCTCGCGTCCGTCGGTGACCGCGCCGATGATCGCGCGCTTGCGCTCCAGCAGCGTCGAGATCGCCTCGTCGACGGTGCCCGCCGCGAGCAGGTAGTAGGCGTTGACCGCATCCTGCTGTCCGATCCGGTGGCAGCGATCCTCCGCCTGGTCGTGCTTGGCGGGTGTCCAGTCGAGCTCGAGGAAGACCACGTTGGAGGCACGCGTCAGGGTCAGGCCATGACCTGCGGCCTCGATCGAGCACACGATCAGCTGATTGGCGGGCTCGTCGGGGGCCTGAAAGGACTGCAGCGCCCTGTCGCGGGCCGCATGGCTGTCGGCGCCGAGGATGTGCAGCGCGGCGGGGAAGTGCTCGAGCACCGCGCGCTGGATCTCGCGGTGGTGGGCAAACACAACCAGGCGCTCGCCCGAGGAGCAGAAGTCGTGGATCCAGGAGAGGGCGGCGTGCAGCTTGCCGCGCGCCGCAAGCACCTTGAGCGCGTTCAGCCGTACGAGACGTTCGGCGCGCAGCGCCGCGGCGACCTTCGCGTCGAGCTCGCGCAGGTCGAGCGGCTGGCTGCGAAGCCACGCCACGAGGTCGCGCTCGGCGAGCCTGTACTCGGATTCGTTGTCGAGCTCCACCGGCACCACCGCGCGGGTCTTGGCCGGCAGCTGGCGCAGCACGTCGCTCTTCAAGCGCCGCACGAAGCAGCGTGAGCGCAGATGCCAGTGCAGGCGCAGGTGCGCGTCGGGCCCGCGGAAGCGCTCACCGAACTTCGCGCCCGAGCCGAAGTCCTCCAGCCGTCCGAGGATCCGCAGCTGTGAGATCAGCTCCGCCGGACGGTTGACCACGGGTGTGCCGGTCAGCGCCAGCACGATGCTCTCGCGCGCCATCTGCGCCGACAGGCGCTGCACCGCCTGCGTACGCTTGGCCGATGCGTTCTTGCAGTAGTGCGACTCGTCCAGGATCAGCGCGTTCGGTTGCACCGCGCTCAGCTCCTGCAGGCGGGGGGCGAGGATGTCGTAGTTGACGATCGTGACGTCCGCGGCCGGGATCGGCGCACCGGCGCCGTTGCCGGCCAGCATCTGCACGCTGCGTGCGGGAAGCCAGTGGCTCAGCTCGCGCAGCCAGTTGAGCTTGAGGCTTGCGGGACACACCACGATCGCCGGGTAGGCGTTCGCCGCCTCGATCGTCGCGAGCGCCTCGATCGTCTTGCCGAGGCCCTGCTCGTCGGCCAGGAACGCCCGCCGCTGTGCGAGCAGGTAGCTCACGCCGGCGCGCTGGAAGGGCTTCAGCTCGCCGCCGAGCCCGGGCACGTGCAGCGGCGCGTCGGTCGCGGCCGAGAGCTCCACCAGTCCGGCTGCAGCGGCATGGCACTCGCGAATCTCCTGCAGCAGCTCGAGCGCCTGCGGCTCGATCCAGACCGCTCCGCTCGCCAGGAAGCGGTCGAGCTCGGGCACACAGAACGGGTCCGCGCGGATGGCGGGCAGCCGCGCGTGCTCGCGGGCGGGTCCCCGGCGGGGCTGTGCGCCGGGGAGCAGCACCCCGCGCAGTGCGGCGAAGCGCGCGAGCAGCGTTGCGTCGTGTCCGGGCGCGAGCACGAAGGTGGGCTGCTCGTGGGTAGTGGATAGCTCGAGCACCGCCGGCGGCGCCGGGCGGCCGTCGAGCAGCGCCGCCACACAGCGTTTGGCCGCCTGGCTCATCCAGCCCTCCAGGCGGGCCTCGATCAGACGCCAGGACTCGAGCGTCAGCGCCACCGTCGCGCCGCCCTCGGCTCGCGAGGCGCGCTCGCGCAGCGCCTGCGGCAGGCGCTCGCTGTCGCCGAGCAGCAGGAACACCGGTGCATCGGGTGGACCCTGGACCTCGATGTTCCCGCGCCAGGTCGTAGCGCGCGTGAGCCACGCCCGGACACGCGGATCGACGGTGGCGTCCTCGAGCTGGTCGAGCAGCGCGGCCAGCCGCTCTGCGTCGGATTCGCTCGCGGCGAGTCCGACGCTACGCGCGGGACCCTCCAGCGCCCGCAGCCCCGTCTGCGCTGCGAGCACGCGGGCGAGGGGCGCGTGCGCGCCGCTCACGAGGATCCAGTGCTCGCCACGCCGGTCGCGGCGAAACTCGACGTCGTAGTCGCCGCCCTCGACCTGCGTCACGACCGCTCCCGGAGCCGCCTCGGGCGCGGCGCGGGCCGCGAGCGCGCGGCGCAGCATCTGGCTCAACCGCAGCCTGCCGGGGCCTTCGCCGAGGTCCTCCAGCAGCCCTGCAGCGCAGTCGTCGAGGGGGACCAGCGCGCGGCCGATCGCGGGCAGCTCGCGCGCCTGCGGATGCTCGAGCAGAGCGCCCACCGCGGCGGGCGCTGCATCGGTGGCAAAGCTCAGCCACCAGTCGGCGTCCGGGCGCGCGAGGTCCACGAGGCACTCGTCGCGCCTGCGCCGCGCGCGGCGGCGCCCGATCGCACGCTGCAGCTCGGCGCTGATGTCGGGTTCTCCTTCGATGCCGGAGAACAGGCGCGCGAGCGCCTCGGACTGGTCGGGCTCGAGCGGTATGCACCAGGCGCGCTGCTGGGGATCCCAGCGCCGGCCGGGAATCGCGCGCAGAAGCTGGCGCAGGCTCTCGTCGTATGGAAAGCGCAGGACGGCCTCGTCGCGGGCGAGCTCGGCGGAGAAGGGCAGTGCGGACACGAACCCCGCACGATAGGCATCCCCGGGGATGCCTGGGGACACGAGCCCCGCACGATAGGCATCCCCGGGGAGGCCTGGGGATGCGCTGCGCGTGGATAGGGTTGACCTCAGTCGAGCCGACAATACGAACGAGGAGCGAACACGATGGCGAGCATGCGCGCGGTGCAGGTCAAAGAGCAGGGCGGTCCGTTCGAGCTCGTCGAGCGCGAGGTGCCCGTGCCCGGACGCGGTGAGGCGCTCGTGCGCGTGCAGGCGTGTGGTATCTGCCACAGCGATTCGTTCGCCAAGGAAGGCGGCTACCCGGGCGCCTCCTGGCCGCTGATCCCCGGGCACGAGATCGCCGGCGAGGTGGCGGCGCTCGGCGAGGACGTGCAGGGCTGGGAGGTCGGTCAGCGTGTGGGAGTGGGTTGGTTCGGCGGCAACTGCGGCTACTGCCACCAGTGCCGCCGCGGCGACCTGATGAATTGCGAGAACATGGGCATCCCCGGTGTGACCTTCGACGGTGGCTATGCCGAGTACGTGCTCGTCCGGGCCAGCGCGATGGCCTCGATCCCGGACGAGCTCGCCGCCGAGGACGCAGCGCCGCTGCTGTGCGCAGGGATCACCACCTACAACGCCCTGCGCCACAGCGGCGCCCAGGGCGGCGATCTGGTCGCGGTCCTCGGCGTCGGCGGCCTCGGGCACCTGGCCGTTCAGTTCGCTGCAAAGCTCGGCTTCGACACGGTCGCGATCGCGCGCGGGCGTGAGAAGGAGGAGCTGGCGCGCAAGCTCGGCGCGCGTCACTACATCGACAGCACCGAGCAGGACCCCGCCGCCGAGCTGAGCAAGCTGGGAGGCGCCAAGGTGATCCTCTCGACGGTCACCAGCGCCGCCGCGATGACAGCCGTGCTGGGCGGCCTCGGCGTGCGCGGCAAGCTCGTGGTCGTCGGTGCGTCGATGGAGCCGATGCAGGTCCCGCCAGCGATGCTGATCGGCGGCAGCAAAGCGCTCGCAGGTCACGCCTCCGGGCACTCGGGCGATTCCGAGGACGCGCTCGCGTTCAGCGCGCTGACCGAGGTGCGCCCGATGATCGAAACGCTCCCGCTCGAGCAGGCCGAAGAGGGCTACGAGCGGATGATGAGCGGCGACGCGCGCTTCCGGATGGTGCTCACGCTCTGATGAGCGACCGCGCTCTCGAGGAGAGCGGTCCGGGGCTGAGAGGAGCACCGGGGCTGGGAGGAACGGCCCCGAGACGAGCTGCCCCGTCAGGCGTCGCGCTCGACTTTTGGCAGGCTCTTGGTGATCGAGCGGGTGAGCGCCGCCTGCACGAGCGCCGCCGCGCCCGGGATCGGCGAGGCCAGGCGGATGTCGTAGACGAAGCGGGTGCCAGACCCGGCGGGCGCAAAGGTCATGACGCCCTCGTGTCCGCGCAGCGGGCTGCCCTTCGTGATCCGGTAGACGATCCGCTCGGGAGCCACGAACTCGGTCACGGTCTCCTCGAATGGCGGCAGCGGGCCGATCTGCAAGCGGCGGCTCGAACCCACGCCGTTGCGCTCGCCGGCCTCGCCGTCACGCAGGCGGGTGATCTTCGCGCCGAACAGCTCGGCCAGGTTCTCGTGCTCGGCCAGATAGGCGAAGATCCGCTCGGGTCCCTTGCTGAAGCTGTGTTCGACGTGGACGTGGTGGGCGCGCATCGCAGTTGCAGTCTATGGGTGAGCCGCGGCTGGGCGGGCCGCCGCATGCTGCGCCCTGCTCAGCGCGGGCTCGGGCGCACGCCGGAGCGCGCGTCGGAGAGCTCCTCGAGGCGCTCGAGCGCCTCGGGGGTGCCCATCGCCATGATCACGTCGCCCGCGCTCAGCTGGGTCTCGGCCGGAGGCTGGGGCTGGAAGTCCGCGCCACGGCGAACACCGACGATCATCGAGCCGCCGCGGATGTCACCGACCGTCTGCCCGACCGCGCTGCAGCCCTCGTCGAGGCGGATCTCCTCCATGCGGTATTCGGCGTTGACGTCGACCACACCGCTGAGCTGCGGGTGCAGCGCCAGACGCGCCATCTCGGTTCCGCTCGCCTTGTAGGGAGAGATCACGCGGTCGGCGCCGGCGCGCTTGAGCTTCTTCTCGGTGTCCTCGTTGGCGGCCCTCGCCACGATCGCGATGTCGGCCCGCAGCTCACGCGCGGTGAGGGTGATGAACACGTTGTCGGCATCCGAGTCCGCGCAGGCGATGATCGAGCGAGCGCGCTTGATGCCCGCCATCAGCAGGACCTCGTCCTCGGCGGCGTCGCCGCCGACGAAGCTGATCCCCATGCCCTCCGCACGGTGGCGGTTGCGATCGTCGGCATCGACCACCACATAGCTCGCGCGAGCCGCATTCAGGTCGCTTGCGACCTGGCGCCCGACGCGGCCGAAGCCGCAGATGATGTGGTGGTCGGTGAGCGAATCGATCATCCTCTGCATGCGCCGGGCCGCGAGCAGGTCGCCGAGGTGCCCGGCGACGAAGAACTCCGTGACGGTGGCCAGCGCGTAGAAGAGCGTACCGACGCCCAGCACCGTGAGCGCGACCTGGACGATCTGTCCGGCGGTCGAGTGGGGCTGCGGAAAGCCACCGACGGTGGCAGCCGTGTCCAGGGCCCAGCGGAACGCGTACCACAGCCCCGAGCCCTCGCTCAGCGACAGGCCGATCGCGCCGGCAACCAGCAGGCCCACGGCGACTGCGGCGAGCGTGGCGATGCGCCTGGCGAAGATCGACAGCTGGCGGTGCGTGGCCGTGCCCGTTCGCTCGGGAACACGGTGCAGGATGCGCTCGAGGTTGGACACAGCCCGCCCCACGATAAGCGGCTTCGGTTATAAGGACACGGATCGTGTGTCACACGCGATCGGTCGCCGAGGAGGGAAGCGGGCGACCGGAGGAGCCCAAAAAAAAAGATAAGAGGGAGAAGGTCTCAATGCGCAATCGCATCATTGGACTCACTGCAGCGGTGGTGGCTGGGGTGGCCATCGTCGCGAGCGCCGCACAGGCATCCGAACTGCCGGTCATCTACAACGGCACCTACGGCTACGCGCACGTCAGCTCGAGCGCCAGCCCCCCGGGCGCAAACGACTTCTCGTGCAAGCCGTCGGCCGCGCACCCGCGCCCTGTGATCCTGGTACACGGGACGTTCGCCGACATGTCCGACAGCTGGCAGGCGCTCTCGCCGCTGCTCTACAACCACGGCTACTGCGTATTCGCGCTCAACTACGGCTCCTACGCGGGCGCCGGCGCGCTCGGGATCTACGCCACCGCCAACATCGCGAAATCGGCTGAAGAACTCTCGAGCTTCGTCAACCGTGTGCTCGCCTCGACCGGCGCCAGCCAGGTGGACATCGTCGGGCACTCACAGGGCGGGATGATGCCCCGCTACTACCTGAAGTACCTCGGCGGCGCCGCCAAGGTGCACACGCTGGTCGGCCTCGCGCCCTCCAACCACGGCACCACGCTGCTCGGCCTGGCAACGCTCGCAGGCTACTTTCCCGGCGCGATCGCCTTCCTCGGCGTGCTGTGCCCGGCCTGCGAACAGCAGACCGCCGGCTCCTCGTTCATCACCAACCTGAACGCGGGTGGAGACACGGTGGCGGGCGTGAGCTACACGGTGATCGAGTCGAGCTACGACGAGGTGGTGACCCCCTACACCTCGGCGTTCCTGACGGGTCCGAAAGTGAACAACGTCAACCTCCAGCAGCAGTGCTTCCTGGACTTCGGCGAGCACCTCTCGATGCCCTACGACCACATCGCCGACGCCGACGTGTTGAGCGCGCTCGACCCGGCGCACCCGCAGAATCCGCCCTGCTATCCGGTGCTGGCGGTGGTCGGCGGCTAGCGATGAGGACGCACCGCTGAGTCGTGGCCGCTGCCGGCGCAGCCACGACTCGCCGGTGCCGTGCGAACCCCGACGGCGCTCACACCCGCACGCTGCGGACACGGCGCTTGCGCCTGACACAATGGCCGACCATGCCACGTTCCCGGCTGATCCCGATGCTGCTGGCCAGCGCCGCCGTGCTCGCCGCCTGCGGCAAGGGCCAGCAGAGCATCACCCGAACGGTCACCGCACAGGCCGCGGAACCGTCTGAAAAGACACCGCCGTCGGGCGGGTCGGGCAGCGGAGAAACAGCCAAGGCACGGGCGCTCGCGTTCGCTCAGGCCGTCAACCTGCGCGCCGGCGACGTCCCGGGCTTTCGGGCGTCGGGCAAAGAACGCAAGCTCACCACCCCGGCCGAAAGGCAATCGGGCGTGCAACTGCAACGCTGCATCGGCGGTGGCGCCGCGGGCCGAGCGCTGGGCGAACAGAGCTCGCCGAGCTTCCGGCGCGGCGCCACGATCGCCCAGCAGAGCGTCAGCTCGAGCGTCACGGTCGCGCGCTCGGCGACGATCGCCGCCAAGGAACTGAGCGAGATCCAGAGCGCCCATGCGCGTTCCTGCTTCGTGCGCTACCTGCAGCAGCTGTTCAAGGGCGGGACCGCTGGTGGGACGAGCATCGGCGCGGTGTCGGTGGCCCACGGCACCCCACCGGCGCCAAACGGCGGCGGCAGCTTCGGCTTGCGCATCAGCACAACGATCCTCGTGCGCTCGGTGCGGATTCCGTTCTACATGGACATCCTCGGCTTCGTCTCCGGCTCGGCTGAGATATCGCTGCAGACCTCGGGCATACCAGTTCCCTTCCCGGGCGCCGCCGAGCAGCAGCTGTACACGCTGCTGCTCGCGCGCGCCAAGGCACACGGCGCCTGAGCCTCGTGAGCGCCGAGATCATCGACCTTCAATACGGCGGGCGCAGGGGCGCGCTCGGCGCGTGGCTGAGCGAGGAAGCGCTGATCGACTGCGGGCCGCGCGCCACCCTGCAGCGGCTGCTCGACGGCCTCGGCGAGCGCCGGCCAACCGATCTGCTGCTCACGCACATCCATTTCGACCACGCGGGCGCAGCGGGCGCCCTGGTCGAGCGCTGGCCCGAGCTGACCGTCCACGTACACCCGCGCGGCGCGCCCCACCTGATCGACCCCTCACGCCTGGTCGCGAGTGCGCAGCGTGTGTTCGGCGCGCGCTTCGACAGCCTCTTTGGCGAGGTGGTGGCGGTGCCGCAGGCGAACCTGCGGACGATCGAGGACGGCCAGCAGATCGGGCGCTTCCGCTGCGCCTGGACGCCGGGGCACGCCAACCATCATGTGGCCTTCCTCGACGAGGACAGTCGCTGGGCCTATCCCGGCGACGTCGCCGGCGTGCGCCTGGCACCGGGCGTGGTGATACCCCCGACGCCGCCGCCGGACATCGATCTCGACGCGTGGCGCTCATCGCTCGATCTGCTCGAGCGGTGGCAGCCGCAGCGCTTGGCGCTCCCCCACTACGGCCTCGTCGAGGATCCTCGCGAGCATCTCGAGCGCCTGCGCGAGGCGCTCGATCGCCACGAGCGCTGGGCGCGCGAGGGCGAGGACGTGTTCGTGGAGCGCCTCAGCTCCTATCTGCGGGCGCGTATGCCGGCGGGCGAGGCCGAGGACTACAACTTCACAGCGCTCGCCGGTCCGAGCGGCGCCGGGCTGCGTCGCTGGCTGGAGCGCAGCGGGCAGAGCTGATCAGCTGCGCTGGCCGGGGGCGCCGGCCTCGAGCGCGTCGATCCCGAGCTCGAGCATCCGCCGCCAAGCGCCAGCTTCGAGCGCCTCGGCAGCGCGTGTGGCTGCGAACAGCAGGCGCAGGTCGAGGCTCGTGGCATCGGGGCGCAGGCGCCCCTCGGCGCGGGCGGCAGCCAGCAGACGTTCCAGCGCGACCGTCGTGCTCGCGAGCGCCTCCTGCACGGCGGGGTGCGAGGACACGGTCGCCATCGCCTCCCCCAGCACATCGTCGGTCGCCTGGCGCTCGGCGAGCGTCCACAGCAGGCCGATCAGGGCCGAGAACGGCCCCTGGCAGCCAGCGAGCGCATCGGCTGCGCCCTGCTCGGCTTCGTGCAGGCGCTCGACCACCAGCGCGGCGAGCAGATCGCGCTTGGAGGGGAACTGGCGGTAGACGCTGCCGACGCCGGCACCGGCCGCAGCGGCGATAGCGGGCATCGGCGCGTCGAGGCCGTCGCGGGCGAAGACCTCGCCGGCAGCGCGCAGCAGCCGCACCCGCTTGGCGTCGCCGTCGAGGGCGGACCAGGATGTATCGAGGAGCTGGGACGGAATGCTCATTCCGCTACTGTAGTGGCCGGCGGAGGTGGAATTGTCATTCCGCCTCCCGCACCCTCCCTCTCTCTCGTGACCTCACCCACCGCAGAGCGCACCCACCCGACGCTGATCCTGGCCGTGCTGTCGCTCGGCGGCGTGGCCTACGCGATGCTCAGCTCATCGGTTGTGCCGGCGCTGCCGACGATGGAGCACGCGCTGCACACCAACGAGACGGGGATCACCTGGTTGCTCACGGCCTATCTGCTGTCGGCCTCGGTGGGGACGGCGATCCTCGGGCGCCTCGGCGACATGTACGGCAAGGAGCGCCTGCTGTTGGTGACGCTCGTAATCCTCGCCGCGGGAACGCTGCTGGCGGCGGTGTCCAGCTCGCTCAGCGTGATCATCGTCGCCCGCTTCATCCAGGGCGCAAGCGGCGGTATCTTCCCGCTCGCCTTCGGCATCGTCCGCGATGAGTTCCCGCGCGAGAAGGTGGCCGGCAGCATTGGGCTGCTCTCGGCGATCCTCGGCGTCGGCGCCGGCGTGGGAATCGTGCTCTCGGGTGTGATCGTCGAGAACCTCAGCTACCACTGGCTGTTCTGGATCCCGCTCGTGGCGACGTTGATCGCAGCGGTGGCGACCTGGCGCTTCATTCCCGAATCGCCCGTGCGCGTCCCCGGGAAGATCAACTGGCTGGCCGCCGCGCTGATGACGATCGGCATCTCGACTGTGCTGCTCGCGATCAGCGAGACCACGACCTGGGGCTGGGGCTCGGCCAAGACGCTCGGCCTGATCGCCTTGGGCCTGGCGGTGTCGGGCATCTGGATCGCGGTCGAGGCACGCTCTCGCAACCCGCTGATCGACATGACGATGATGCGCATCAGGGGCGTGTGGACGACCAACCTGGCCGCGTTCCTGCTGGGCGCCGGCATGTACGCGTCGTTCATCGTCTTTCCCCAGTTCGCCCAGCTGCCCATGAGCACCGGCTTCGGCTTCGGCGCCTCGGTGATCGTCTCCGGCCTATACCTGCTGCCCTCGACGGTCGGAATGACGATCCTCGGCGTCCTCGCCGGGCGGATCTCAGCCCGCTTCGGCTCGCGCGCGGCGCTGCTCGTCGGGACGGCCTTCACCACAGCGGCCTTCGCCCTGCTCGCTGTGGCCCACGGTCACCCCTATGACCTGCTGATCTCGGCCGGCCTGCTCGGGGTGGGGATCGGCCTGGCCTTCGCGGCACTCGGCAACCTGATCGTGCTGGCCGTCTCGAACCATCAGACCGGCGTGGCCAGCGGCATGAACACGGTCATGCGAACCCTCGGCGGCGCGCTCGGGGGTCAGCTCTCGGCGACGTTCATCGCAGCGCACACCGCCCACGGCCTACCGACCGTCACGGGCTTCACGCTGACGTTCCTGATGGCTACCGGCTTCCTGATCGTGTGCCTGATCGCGGGGTTCCTCGTGCCCAAGGCGCCCGGCATCGCAGCCGCCGCGCAGGCGTCTGGCGAGACGACCAGGGTTGCGAGCGGTGCGACCGGCACACGGGAGGGCGTGGGCGTCTGAACTGGCATCCCGCCGGCCGAGCGGCGGAATGCTTCATCAAAAGACGGGCACGTCGCGGTAGTCGCCCCACACGCTCTGCAGCGCTTCGACGATCTCGCCCTCGGAGACGTAGACCCGTGCGGCGTCGAGCAGCTCGGGCATCAGGTTCTTGCGCTCTTCGGCGGCGCTCTGCTTCAGCGCGCTCAGCGACGCCTCGACGGCGGCCGCGTCCCTGTGCGAGCGCACGGCCTTCAGGCTGTCGATCTGCCTGCGCTCGAGCGTCGGGTCGATGCGCAACAGTGGCGTCTGCTCGTCGCCCCCCTCGGTGAAGGAGTTCACACCGACGACGATTCGCCGCCCGGCGTCTATCTCGCACTGCAAGGCGAATGAAGCATCGGCGATCTCGCGCTGCGGATAGTTCTGCTTTACCGCCTCGACCATTCCTCCGAGCTGATCGATCTTGGCGAAGTACTCATACGCCTTGGCCTCGATCTCGTCGGTCAGCGCCTCGACGAAGTAGCTGCCGCCGAGCGGGTCGATCGTGTTCGCCACGCCGGTCTCGTGGGCGATGATCTGCTGCGTGCGCAGCGCGATCCGCACCGCGTCCTCGGTTGGCAGCGCGAGCGCCTCGTCGTAGGAGTTGGTGTGCAGCGACTGGGTCCCGCCGAGCACGCCGGCGAGCGCCTCGATAGCGGTGCGCGTTATGTTGTTCAGCGGCTGCTGAGCGGTCAGCGAGACGCCGGCGGTCTGGGTGTGAAAGCGCATCAGCCACGACTTCGGGTTCTTGGCGGCGAACGTCTGCTTCATCTCACGCGCCCAGATCCGACGCGCGGCGCGGTACTTGGCGATCTCCTCGAAGAAGTCGATCTGGGCGTTGAAGAAGAAGCTCAGGCGCGGAGCGAAGTCGTCGACGTCGAGTCCGCGCTCGAGCGCCTGCTCGACATAGGTGAAGCCGTCCTTGAGCGTGAACGCGAGCTCCTGGGCAGCGGTGGATCCGGCCTCGCGGATGTGGTAACCGGAGATCGAGACCGGATGCCAGCGCGGCGTGTGTTGCGCGCACCACTCGATCATGTCGCCGAGCAGGCGCATCGCGGGGTCGATCGGGAAGCACCACTCCTTCTGGGCGATGTACTCCTTGAGGATGTCCGCTTGGATCGTGCCGCCGAGACGCTCAGCCGGCACGCCGCTTTCCTCGGCGGCCACGACGTAGTAGGCGAGCATGATCGCGGCGGGGGCGTTGATCGTCATCGAGACGCTCACCGCTCCCAGGTCGATGCCCTCGAACAGCGTCTGCATGTCGTGCAGCGTGTCCACCGCGACGCCCTCGCGACCGACCTCTCCCAGCGAGCGCGGAGAGTCTGAGTCATGGCCCATCAGCGACGGCATGTCAAAGGCCGTCGAGAGCCCCGTCTGGCCGTGGTCGAGCAGATAGCGAAAGCGCTGGTTGGTGTCCTCGGCGGTGCCGAAGCCGGCGAACTGACGCATCGTCCACAGGCGCCCCCGGTACATCGAGGGGTAGATGCCGCGCGTGAATGGATAGCCCCCGGGCAGTCCGATGGCGGCCCGGTCGGGCAGGTCGGCCTCGGTGTAGAGCGCTCGCACCGGCTCGCCCGAGAGCGTGAGGAGCTGCTCGCGCTCGGGCGTCATGCCGTAGACCTCGAGCCACTCCCGATGGGTCATGGGGGTCTTGTCGGCGGATGCGATCGACACCGTCTTCATCCTCCCCTGAAGACAGTCGAGGCTACGGCGATCGGGTCCAAGGACAGCGTCACCACGTGGCGCAAGCTTGCCACAGCCCGAGCAGGGAGGTGCGCTCGATTTCCCCCGGCCGGCAGCGAGCGGCGAGGCGGCGGCGTTATTCGTAAGCCGGTAGGCCGCCGCCGGAGGCACCCGGCGCAGTGGCCCGCTGGGTGCCGCAGGCGTGGCCTCCAGTCGTGGGTGGCCCAGGCCGTACGCTGCACGGATGCTGACGCGTGTGGATCTCGGCGTCTGGCGCACGCCACTGGAGCCGGCGCAGCGTCTGGCAACGAAGATCGGACTGGCGAGTGGAGACCTCTGGATCAAGCGCGACGACTGGCTCGGGCTCGGCGGAGGCGGCAGCAAGCTGCGCAAGCTCGAGCTGCTGTGCGCAAAGGCGCTCGCGGAGGGAGCGGACACGCTGGTGAGCACCGGGGCGGCGCAGAGCAACTATGCCCGCCTGACAGCAGCGGCCGCCCGCCGTCTCGGCCTCGACGTGTTGCTGGTGCTGGAGGGAGACGGCGCCGGCGGGCACACCGGGAACCTGACGCTGGACAGACTGTTCGGGGCGCAGATCCACTGGGCGGGAGACATCGCGCGCGGCGATCTGGACGTGCTCGCCGCGGAGCTCGCTGAAGGGCTCCACGCGGAGGGCAAGCGACCCGCGCTTCTGCCCTACGGCGGCTCCAACGCGCTGGGCGCCGGAGGCTACCTGGCGTGTGCATCTGAGCTTGCCGAGCAGGCGCCCGACGCAGCTCATGTCGTCGTGGCGGTGGGCTCGGGCGCGACGATGGCCGGGCTCGTGGCCGGCCTGGGCGCCAAGCGCGTGCTCGGCGTGGACGCCGGGGCGGTGCCCGACGCGCGGGCGCGCGTGGCAGCGCTGGTCGCAGAGCTCGCGTGCGCGCCCCCGGCCGCGCGAGCAGAGATCGAGACGGAGCTGCGTTTCAGCGGCGAGCAGGTGGGTGCAGGCTATGAGCAGCTGACCGATCGGGCTCGTCAGGCGATGCTCGAGGCGGCGCGCTGCGAGGGCCTCGTGCTGGACCCCGTCTACACGGCCAAGGCGATGGCCGGCCTGATCGATGCGGTCAGGAAGGGAGAGATCGGCGCGGGTCAGCGCACGGTGTTCGTGCACACCGGCGGGCTGCCCGGTCTCTACGGCCATCCGATCGCAGCGGAGCTGGCGGCCAGCGCGACCTCACCCACAACGGATTTCTAGCGCCGCGACTTGCGGCTTCGCAGCGCGCCCACCGGGTTGACGATCCAGCGTTGGCGCCAGAGGCGATAGCGTGGGCCGGTGCCAAGACCCTCGGCGAACAGGAACCCGGTGAGCGCCAACCCCGCGAGGCTCACGACGATCCACAGCACTGGGTTGGCAGCGCTGACCGGCATGGCGATCCCCAGGAACGATGTCGCGCCGGCGGCGCTCGCCCGTGGCTGGGACCCAGGCGCCGCAGGGCTCTGGCGATAGATGGCCGCCTCGACGCCACCGGCGCCGGGCCCGACTTCGCCGCCGAGCGCACCGAAGTAGCTGCTGGACAGCACGGCTGACACGGTTTGCGGGGACCCGCCACAGGCGTTGGCCAGAGCGCTCTGGCGCAGGCGCCGCAGTGCGGTCGTCTCCAGCAGCGATACCTGCCCGACGGGCACGTGGAGATAGACGGCGACAGCCCGCGGCTGCAGCTCGCGCGGCACGTCTATGCCGCTGCGCAGCTCGAGCACGAGTCGAAGACGTTCCGGCAGGGCACTCAGGCAGCCGTGCAGACCGGCTACGAGCCGCTTCACCGCGAGCGCTCGCGCCTGCGCGACGCGTGCCTGCTTCGGTGTGAGCGGATGCCCAGGACTGGCTTCGGGACCGTAGCCCGTCAGCGGCGAGGAACCGTACCCGCTCGTTCCGTACCCGCTCGTGCCGTTGCCCGCTGCGGGAGCGCCGGCGCTCCCCGTTGCCGCCGGACCGGTCGATCCCGATGGCGAGGAAGGTGCATGACCGCGCGCGCCCGAGGCGCCGCCGGAGGGCTTTCCCGCGGGGGCCTTGGAACCCCCGGGTGCCTGCCCGGTCGCCTGTCCGGAAGGTGCCGTCGAGCCCCCACTCGGCCTGCCGCCTCCCGACCCCGCCGTGGGAGCTTTGCCGGGTGTTTGGGATTTGCTCACGGGCACGCTCACCGGAACGGTCTTGCCCGGCGCGCCTTTTACGGGCGGCGCTTTGACCGGCACACCCACCGGCGGCGCTTTGACCGGCGGCGGTTTCACGGGCACCGTCACCGGCGGAGGCTTCACCGGCACCGTCACAGGTGGAGGCTTGACGGGGACCGTCACCGGCGGAGGCTTCACCGGCACCGTCACAGGTGGAGGCTTGACGGGGACCGTCACAGGTGGAGGCTTCACGGGGACCGTCACGGGGGGAGGCTTCACCGGCACCGTCAGCGCGGGTGGTTTCACCGGAACCGGCACCGAAGGCGCTTTGACGGGGATCGGAAGCGTCGGCCCCGTGCCGGGGAGCAGCCCGGCGAACGCCTGCGCGGAGGCCAACAGCAAGACTGCGCAGGCCGCGGCCACGGCTGGCGGGAAGATCCTACGGGCGGTTCCTGAGACTACACTCATTCTGCTTTCTAGAACATTCGTCCAAACTTTATGAGGCCGTAATGTACCCCGGACGCGCGATTCATATCCAACGGTTTCCGATTTCGACCGAGATCGGGGGAGCGATGTTCGTAGAAACGACGTAGATCCGGCCCCGGCGCGCCAGCCGTAGGATCCTGCGCATGCCAGCACGGATAGAGCGGCTCGCGGTAACGCCCGTGAAGGGCACGCGCATGTCATACCGCCAAGCGGTCACGCTGGAGGCGGGCGGAGTGCGTGAGGATCGCCTATTTCACCTGGTCGATGAGCGTGACCGCATGGTCAACGGAAAGCAGCTGGGCGAGCTGAGTGCGATCGTCGCCGAGTACGACGAGCGGCTGCGGCTGCTGCGAATCAACTTCCCCGACGGTCGTGAGCTCAGCGCCAAGGTACAGCTCGGCGAGGCGCTCAACACGCGCTTCTACTCCCGACCTGCGCCCGTGCGAAGCGTGCTGGGCCCTTTCTCGGAGGCACTCTCGGAGCATCTCGAGCGCCCCGTGCGCCTGGTCAAGGCCGAGCGCCAGAGCGGCGCTGTCGACCGTGGCAAAGCTGGTGGTGTGAGCATCGTCGGCGAAGCATCGATCTCACGCCTGGCGCAGCAGGCCCGCGAGCCCCGAATCGACGCCCGTCGCTTTCGCATGATGATCGAGATCTCAGGCATTGAGGCCCACGACGAGGATGAGTGGGTGGGGAGCAGGTTGGCGGTCGGAGCTGCGGTGCTCGCAGTGCGCGGCCATGTGGGCCGCTGCATCGTCACCTCGCGCGACCCCGATACCGGCGAACCCGACCTGCCAACGCTCGAGCTGCTCGGCCAGTATCGACGAGGCGCTCCGACGAGTGAGCCATTGGCGCTGGGGGTCTACGCCGAAGTTCTCCAGGCGGCCCCGATACACGTGGGCGATGCGGTCACGGTCCTGATCTAGCGCGCCTCCAGCGACCGGAGCCTACGACGCGCCGTTCTGCTGCCGTCGATGGCTACCACCGCGAGCGCTCGACGTGGCGCAATTTCTCGCCGCTACCCCAGCACCGCTGAGATCTCGCGACCATCTCCCTTCCGGTGGGAGGAGTAGCGCCAGATCGCTCGAACACGTGGAGTGATGATCTCCTCGGAGGTACAACGCACGTTGGTCAAGTCTCCCCCCGAGCTGTGGACCGAGCTGAGCGATCCGGTCGCGCTCGCCCGTCACCTCGGTGAGTTCGGCGAGATACGCATCACTCGCGTCGAACCCGAAAAGCTGGTCGAGTGGCAGGCTGAGAACACAACCGGCAGAGTTTCGATGAAGGCCTCGGGCTGGGGCACGAAGGTGACCCTCAGCGTCACCCAGGAGCCCACTGCCGAAGAGCCCTCGTCAGAGGACGCTTCCGGCGCTCACCCCGACGGCCCGGAGAGCGCGCCGCAGGCGGATGCCGCCGCGGAGGAGGCACCGGCGCTGAGCGCCACCAAGATCCACACCGCCGCCGAGGTCCACACCCAGCACGAGGTCACCGACACGGCGGAGGAGCCCGACACCGACGCAGCCGTCGCGGAGACGTCCAGCCAGCCTGCGCCGCTCGACGGAGAAATCAGCGTCGCAGCCCAACCCAAACGCCACCGGGGATTCTTTGCGCGGCTCTTCGGCCGGCGGGCGCCACGGAGGCCAGAAGCCGAGCAGGCAGAGACAATCCGCCAGGCCGAGCCGGCCCCCGACGAGCCGCCCGAGTCAGAGCCTGCACCCCGCACGGCCGTCGAGAGCCTGCAGGCCAGGTTCATCGTCGAGCCTGCCGCACAGCCGCCGGTTGAAGCCGACACAAGCTCGGCCAGCGTGGAGATCGACGACGAGACCGAGGCAGTCAACTCAGATGTGGTCGAGGCACAGGCGGTCGAGACAGAGGCAGTCGAGGCACAGGCGGTCGAGACAGAGGCAGTCGAGGCACAGGCGGTCGAGCTAGAGACGGTCGAGGCAGACGCAGTCCCGGTGGACGGCGGGGTGGCTGGGAGCCTGGAGCCAGAGAGCGTCGAGACTGTGACAGCCGAGAGAGCTTCAGCAGTGCTCACCGGCGTGCTCGATCGTCTTGGCGCTGCGCATCACCGCCCGTTCTCTCGGGCCTGATCCCGGCTTCGCGGGGCTGTCGCAGCTCGCGACGCAGACGCGCCGTCGTTGGCAAGCTTGGAATCGTGTCCGGCGCTTCGCAACTCGAACCTGGGGCGCCTGAGCGATGTGACCTGGCGGTGGTGGGTGGTGGCATCGTCGGTCTCGCGGTCGCGCGTGAGCTGATCGCCCAGAATCCTCGGGCGTCGGTCGCGGTGCTCGAGCGCGAGAGCGAGCTGGCGACACATCAGACAGGCCATAACTCCGGGGTGATCCACGCGGGCGTCTACTACGTCCCCGGTTCCCTGAAGGCACGGTTGTGTGTGGAAGGCGCTCGCGAGATGTATGACTACTGCGCCGAGAAGGACATTGCGAGCGAGCGCTGCGGAAAGGTGATCGTCGCAACCGACGCCACCCAGCTCGAGCGGCTCGAGGAGATCGAGCGTCGCGGTCACGCCAACGGCGTGCAAGCACTGCGCCGCCTCGATGCCGACGGCATTCAGGAGCTCGAGCCCCACGCCCGCGGGATCGCGGGCCTTCACTCGCCCGCCACCGGCATCGCTGACTTCCCCGCGGTCGCACGCGCCTACGCCGCCGACATCCTCCAAGGCGGCGGGACGATCACGCGTGCCTGTGAGGTGCAGCGCGTGGAACGCGCGGGACGTTCGCTGCGCCTGGTGCACTCCCACGGCGTCACCGAGGCAGGCCACGCTGTCTTCTGCGCCGGCGCGTGGGCGGACCGTCTGGCCGTCGCAGCCGGCGCTGACCCCGACCCGCGGATCGTACCGTTCCGAGGGGCGTACCTGCGCCTCGTTCCCGAGCGCCGCTACCTCGTGCGCTCGCTGATCTACCCCGTCCCCGACCCCTCGCTCCCGTTCCTCGGCGTTCACCTCACCAAGCACATAGACGGCGACGTGCTGATCGGACCGACGGCGATGATCGCGGGCGCGCGCGACGCCTACCGGCTCTCCACCATCCACCGCCGCGACCTGCTCGAGACACTCGCGTGGCCCGGTACCTGGCGGATGCTCTCGCGCTGGTGGCCGACCGGGATCACCGAACTGCACAACGCTGCGCTGCGCTCCGCGTTCGTGCGCGCCGCCGCACGCTACGTCCCCGGCCTACGAGTCGACGACGTCCAGCCATCGTTCGCAGGCGTACGCGCCCAGGCACTCGCACGCGATGGCAGGCTTGTCGATGACTTCGTCTTCTCCCACACAGAGCGCGCCCTCCACGTCCGCAACGCACCCTCCCCCGCAGCCACCTCCTCGATGGCAATCGCCCGCTACATCGCCGCCGAGGCAGAGCGCGCGTTCACCGTCTAGGAGGACCGCCGGCGGCCGGCCACGCTGGGCGCCCGCGGAGCGGCGATCGTCGTGGGAATAGACTTCAGCGTGCCCCGGTCACTGCATTCACAGCTTTCACCCCAAATCACGAGGAGCCCGATGTCCACATCGCCCGCAGACTTCAACGCCCAGGTCATCGATGAGTTCCGGGCCAACGGCGGACAGGTCGCCGGCATGTTCGACGGCATGGCACTGCTGCTGCTGCACCACACCGGAGCGAAATCCGGCAAGAGCCGCGTCAACCCGCTCGTCTACCAGAGCGACGGCGGACGCTACGTCGTGTTCGCATCCAAGGCCGGAGCGCCGACTAATCCCGACTGGTACTACAACCTCAAGGCTCACCCCGATGTCACCATCGAGGTGGGTACCGACAACATCGACGTCGTCGCCAGTGAAGCGAGCGGCGATGAGCGCGAGCGTCTGTTCCGCACGCAGACCGAAAAGGCTCCTCAGTTCGCCGAATACGAGCAGCAGACCGAGCGCGTGATTCCCGTGATGGTGCTCACGCCGGTCGCGAACGGCTGAAGGCATCGAGCCCTTCGCGTATTCGACGTTGGGGCCGGGGCGCTGCTCGACTGGTCGATAGGCCTTTGTAGCGCAGCGACCGGAGCCGGTCTACATCGTGACTCGCTTAGCGACAGCCTGATGGGCGTTATGCGAGTTAGAATGCAGGTATGGTAGCTGGACTCTCAGCCGTAAACCGAACCTTCCTCAGTCGACTCAATCGCGACCTACCGGGCCCGTTTACTGTCGCGGACGCCGCGGTCGCCGGCGAAGTCGGTCACGAGAGAGCCGCTCGGCTCCTGCGCGATCTCACGAGAGGCGGCTGGCTGGTGAGGCTACAGCGCGGGCTCTACGCCACCGTGCCATTGGAGGCGGAGGACCCTCGGACGTGGAGCGCTGACCCTTGGGCGATCGCGAACGCGGCGCTTTCTCCCGGTTATATCGGTGGATGGACGGCCTTGCATCACTGGGATCTGACCGACCAGATCTTCTCAACCACGGTGTTCATCACATCTCGATCCGTACCCTCACGCAAGCGGAAGATTGGTCCCGCTCAGTTCGAGCTACGTCATCGTCCTTCGTCAGCGCTGTTCGGGACTCGAACTGTCTGGCGCGAAGGAGCGCCCGTCCCAGTCTCAGACCAAGAGCGAACCTTCGTCGACTGCCTCGATGATCCGCTACTGGGGGGCGGGCTCAGGCACACGGCCGAGGCGCTCACGCGCTACGCGGCCGAGGAGGACCGCGCTTGGACGCGAATCATCGAGTACGGCGAGCGTCTCGGCAACCTAACGGTGTTCAAGCGCGTCGGATATCTACTTGAGACCCTGCAGCTCAGCGACGAGTCGATCATTGAGGATTGCCGTAGTCGGATCAGCGGCAGTGTCGGGCGCCTTGACCCGGCACGACCACCGGGCGGCCCGACGAGCAAACGCTGGGGCCTTCAACTGAACGTGAGGCTCGAGTCGTGATCGCCCGCGCGGCGATCGCAGCACGCGCGACGGAGTGGGGCCTGACAGAGGAGGTGGTCGAGAAGGACTACGTGCTGGGGTGGCTTCTGTGGGGGATCGGCTCGGAGGCCGCGCTGCGCGATCACTGGATCTTCAAGGGCGGCACCTGCCTGAAGAAGTGCTTCGTTGAGACCTACCGGTTCTCGGAGGACCTCGACTTCACGATCCTCCCAGGTGGCCCAATGGAGCCAGATGCCCTCCTTCCCGTACTGGCGACGATGCTCGACCAGGTCGAGCAAGCAACCGGCATCACATTGACCAGCCGCCCAGCAGTCGTCCGGATGCGCCCCGACGAGCGCTCTGCCGAAGGGCGCCTGTACTACCGCGGACCACGCGGCACACCCGGCGAGGCGCGCATCAAGCTGGGTATGCGATCAAGGCCGGAACGGGCGAAGTGCGCTCATACCGCGTCGATCGAATCGAAGGCGTACGCGTGCTGGATCGAGCCTTCACCCCGCGCTACGCCGTGGAACTATCAGCTGCGTTGCCGGTCAGAACCCGCTGGCGCCGGGCAGGACGCCGATAGGCACCGTCGGAGTCACGCACCGCGCCGCCAGACATAGGCCTCTCGTGAAATTCGTTGGCCGTCCCAGGGCGATAGCGGTCATAAACGACATGCGACGACTATCAGGCGAAACGCTCGCAACTCTGCTCAGACGTGGACCTCGAAGCCGTTTGTCCGCGGCCCGCCTGGGCGAGCCGAACCGACGTCCCGCGAAACTCGGGGACATGCTTCGGGACAGCATCGGAAACACTGACTTCTAGACGACTGGCAAAGGCCGACCATTTGCAGCGCTTCTGTCAAGCCGACGCGGGGACTCGAACCCCGGACCCCTTCATTACGAGTGAAGTGCTCTACCAGCTGAGCTACGTCGGCGCGGATCCAGATGCTACCGTCGCCAGCTCCGCCAGCAGGGAGTCGCCGTGCTTCTCGCAGAACGCCGGCCCGATTCCCTTGATCGCGAGCAGATCCGCCGCGCTCGCCGGCCGTCTGCGCAGGACCTCCTCGAGCACCGAGTCCGCCGCCACCGTGTACGCCGGCTTGCCCTGCGCCTGGTCCTTGCGCCAAGCTCGCAGTCGCTCGAACTGCCGCTCGTCCACCGGCGGCCCCAGCCGCGCCCTCGCACCCGCGCCCGGGCGGTTGCCGCGCCCGCGCCGGGCGCTCTCGGCTGCCGGCGCAGCCAACGCCGCGCTCTGCAGCGCCTCGTCCGGATCGCACACATCGCAGCAGCGGCCAGTCGGATGACCCTGCTCGCGGTCGCCGAAATGGTCGAGGATCTGGCGCCTGCGACATAGCTCCGCGTCTGCGCTGAAGCGCTCGATCGAGCGATAGGACTCCCAGCCCCGGTCGCGCGCCTGCTTGATCGCCGCATGCGCCTTGCGCGGGCTGCCCTGGCCGGTCAGGCATACCAGCAGACCGTCAGCCGTGTGGGCTCCCGGTTCAAGCTCCACAGCGCCCGCCCGCTCGGCTATCGACAGCAGTACCCGCTGGCGATCCCCGAGCTCGCCGTGGCCGATCGAGAGCACCGGCCCCGCCGCCGAGCTGCGCAGGCCCGCCACGTATCGCTTCACGTCCTCCACTGTCGTCTCGCGCTCCTTGATGAACCTGATCAACCGGCCCAGGTCCATGCGCGACGCCAGCAGCAGCGCCCGCGCCTGCTCGCCGTCGCGACCGCCCCTGCCCGCCTCCTGGTAGTAAGCCTCGAGGCTCGTCGGCAGCGCCCAATGCGCGACCGTGCGCACGTCCGCCTTGTCTACTCCCATGCCAAACGCGTTCGTCGCCACCACCACCTCTGCGCGTCCCTCCATGAATGCCGCCTGGCTCTCACGTCGCTGATCCGGGCTCATGCCAGCGTGGTAGGCCACCGCCGCGATCCCCTCCCGGGCGATGCGATCCCGCACCTCGTCGGTGTCCTTGCGCGTGCCGCAGTAGACGATCGCCGGTCGTGCCGCCGGGTCGCTCAGCACGTGCATGAGCGCCGCCCGCTTGCGCGCCACCGCGCCCTTGCCCTCCGCGCTCACCACATCGAAGGTCAGGTTCGGACGGTCAAAGCCCGAACGCACCGACACCCAGTCGTCCAACCCCAGGCGCTGTGCAATCTCCTCCGCCACCCGCGGCGTCGCCGTCGCCGTCGCCGCCATCACCGCCGGGCGCCCGCCCGCAGCATGACCGTTGCCCAGCGACGCAATCGCCTCGTGCAGGCGCAGGTAGTCCGGCCGGAAGTCATGCCCCCACTCCGCCACGCAGTGCGCCTCATCGACCACGAACAGGCTCACCCTGCGCTGCGCCAACGCCCGCCTGAACGCGTTCGACGCAAAGCGCTCCGGCGCCGCCAGCACCAGCTGGGTCGAGCCGCTCTCGATCTCCTCCAGCGCGTTCGCGTTGTGCCCCTCCTGCATCCCCGACGCCAGCATCGTCGAGCGAACGCCCGCCTCGCGCAGCCTGCGCCACTGATCGCTCATCAGCGCGATCAGCGGGCTCACCACCACCACCAGCGGGCGGGTGAGATCCTCATCTGCTGCCAGCGCCGGCAGCTGGTAGCAGAGCGACTTGCCGCCGCCCGTCGGCATCACCACCAGGCTGTCTCTGCCGTCCAGCGCCGCCTGCACCGCCTCACGCTGCCCCGGCCTGAACTCCGCCAGGCCGAAACGCTCGAGCAGCTGCTCGGGCGTGCTCGACGTCCCGCGCTCCGCGGGCGCGCTCAATGTGCTCGCCAACATCTTCAGACCGTACCCCTCTGCTCGGCCGGGACCGTCGCCGCGGTCCGCCTCGCGCTCGATGCCTCACCGACCGGCCCGCCGGGCCGCCCTCCAAGGCGGCCCCCTAAATCTCTCCTAGCCCGCTCTGCGCTTCCACACCACGCGCGCGCCCGCCGCCGGCACCAGCGTGATCGCCCGCCTGCGCGTCCACTCGCCCGCCCGCCACAGCGGCCCCGACGGCCTGCTCGGCTCGAGCTCCGCGAGCATCGTCTTCAGCATCAGCTTCATCTCCAGCTGCGCAAACGACGCCCCGATGCAGCGGCGGATGCCGCCGCCGAAAGGGATCCAGGAGAACGTCTCAGGCGCGCTCTGCAGGAACCGCTCCGGGCTGAACTCCCGCGCGTGCTCATACGCCCGCGGGTTTCTGTTCGTCAGGTAGATCGACGGCGCCACCCGCGTGCCCGCCGGCAGCGTGTAGGAGCCGACCTCGAGCTCCTGCGTCAACATCCGCACCACGATCGGCACCACCGGGCGCACCCGCAGCGTCTCGTTGATCACCGCCGCCAGGTACTCCTCGCTCTCTCCCAGATCGATCTCCTCCAGCAGCCGTCGCAGCTTCTGCGGGTGGCGCACCAAGCGCTCGATCGCCCACGCAACCGAAGTCGCCGTCGTCTCGTGCCCCGCCAGCAGCAGCGTCACCAGCTCGTCGCGCAACTCCGAGTCGCCCATCGGCCGCCCGTCCTCGTCGCGAGCCTGCATCAGCAGCGACAGGATGTCCGTGCGTTCCAGCAGGTCCGCCTGCGCGCGCCTGTGCTCGATCTCCGCATAGATCAGCCCATCCAAGCGATCGAGCGCACTGCCGATCGCGCCCGTCGGGCGCTCGCCCGTGGGACGGCTCATCAACGCCCGCACCACCGCCAGCGCATGGATCGGCTCCACCAGCTCACCGATCGCCGCCCGCAGCGGGCCCATCCGCTCCGCCTCCACACCGAACACCGCACGCACGATCACCTCCAGTGTGATCCTGCGTGTGCGCCGCTGCACGCTCATCGGGCGAGCAAGCTCCCACGATGCCATGTCCCTGCGCGTCGCCTCCACGATCACCTCCGCATACTCGCGCATGCGCTCCCCGTGAAACGGCGGCAGCAGCAGCTTGCGCTGGCGCATGTGCTCCGCTCCCGTCAGCACGAGCACCGAGCTGGGGCCCATCACCGCCGCGATCGGCGAGCTTCCCCGCCGCCGACGGCGCCACCTCCGGCGGTGCCTTGAAGATCGTCTTCACCGCCTCCGGATCGCTGATCAACACCAGCTTCAGCCCACTCGGCGCAAACGTCACCGTGAACGCCTCCCCCAGCCGCTCAGCGCAGCGGTCCATCAGCCAAGTCGGCGCAAGCGCCCACGCCAGCGTCTGCAGCACCGGCGTCAGCCGCGGCCCCGGAGGAAGCTCCCCGCCCACCGGCGGAGCGCCCTGCTCGCGCCGCGCAGCGATCCGTCCGCCTGCCGTCCTCGACGTCGTCGCAGCCATTCCCACAAGCTAGCGCCCCCGCGCGCGCCCGCGCTGCGCCATGGGGCGGGGTGGGGTGGGGCGCCATGCGCCGCGGGGCGGGGCGGTGCGCCGCGGGGGAGCTACTGCCCGGGCGCCGGGGTCTGCTTCGCGGGGGTGCTGCTCGTCGAGGTGCTCGAGCCGTGCTTGGCCGCCTTGTCGCGATCGAGCGCATGGCCAACGCTGTGCGCCGCATGACCAACGTCGCTCCTCACACCAGGCGAGATCGCATACGCGAGCAACGTCGCCGCGATGCCGATCAGCGCGATCACGAGCACCAGCCGCGCGCGCTTGCGTTCGGTCTCCGGAGAGGCCGGGCGCGCGCTGAATGGAGATATCGACATGCTCACCGACAAACTAGCGCCGCAGCCAGCCGCGCGCGCACACGCCGTCCTCAGCCGATCAGGTGCCTGCGGTCGCGTGCCCTGCGCCGACGGGCCTGCTCCTCGAGCAGCGCCTGGGCCACAGACGAGCGCGCCTGGCCGATCTCCTGCTCTGAGAGCCTGCGCGGACACCGCTTCAGATAACCCAGCAGCATCCGCGCCGGAAGCACCCGCACTCCCTTCCTGCGCGCCGCCGGCCTGTCCACCCATGCGCGGCTGTACACCAGCAGCGGCTCCACCTTCACGCCCGTCACGCCTTCGATCGCCTTGCGCTGAGCGTGCGCCTGGTTGAACAGGCCGCCATGCACCCGACTCACGCGCACCGGCCCCGGATGACTCTTGGTCTCCACCGTGAACACGCCCGCCGGGCCGATCAGAATGTGATCGACGTTGCCGTGGCCGAGCGTCGCGTCGTGGATCACCTGCCAGTCGCGCGCCGGAAGATCGTCCAGCAGCTCGCCCACGTGCTCCTCGCCGCGCGCACCGCGGTCGCGGCGCTCCACCAGCGGCAGCACGTAGCGCGAGATCACGAACATGCTCACCAGCAGCGCTATCTCCGCCGCCAGGAAGCGCGCATCGCGCAGGCCAAACGCCCTGCCCAGCACAGCCGTCGCAACCGCCAGCACGCCCAGGGTCACCAGGGTGCGCATGCGCAGACGCCGCACCGTCTCACGCGCATACTGCCCTGCGGTGCGACCCGTGGGATCGGAGTCGATTACGTGCATCTCGCTTTCTTCGTTGGCGTTCCCTGCTCATTCATCGGTCCATCACAGCAGGCTCCTTGAGCGCCGAGGCGAAGTCGGGTGTGAGCATGGAGAAGCGTGGAGTGCACCCCCAACTCCTAAAGCACCGTCAGCACGCCGCCGAAGCCCAAAAGAGATCGGACGCCCTTCGATCTCGCCCCAAAGGTAGATGTAAGCATGAGCAAAAACTCCCCACTCTCAGATCCGCAGGACATATGTCTTCTGCTCCGGGCTCACGGTGAGCAGCGCTGGTTGACAACAGAAGTCCTACCCGTACTACGCCAGATCGAGACACCCGGATCACTGCCCGAGGACCAGCTCGGCGCAGCGCTCGCCTATCTCGAGCTGCTCTGGCTCGACGCCCGCCGGCGTGCACGCGAGACCGACGCCACCTGCTCGAAGCTGCTCGAACAGGGCCTCCACCGAGACCACGCCCTCTACGAGGGTGCGCGCAGCTACTGCGCCGCCGTACGTGACCTGCGCGCAGAGGTGGCCCGGCGTGTGGCGCACCGCACGATGCTCTGCCTGGAGCCGGTCGGGCACCAGCACGCCAACCTCTGAGAGATCGCTTACGCTCACGCCTCAATGGCGCTTCGCTTCGACCTGCAGTCGCACTCCACCCACTCCGACGGCGCCCTGCCAGCCGCCGAGGTCGTCAGACTCGCCGCCCAAGCCGGCGTCGAGCTGCTCGCGCTCTCAGACCACGACACCGTCAGCGGCGTCTCCGAGGCGATCGCCGCCGGTCAGGAACACGGCGTGCGAATAGTGCCCGCCGTCGAGATCTCAGCCGTCGATGAGGACTCCCCCGTGCCGCGTGAACTGCACATCCTCGGCTACCGCATCGACCACACCGCAGCGCTGCTCAGCGCGCGTCTCGCCGAGTTCCTCGCCGACCGCGAGCGGCGCACCATGCGCATGGCCGCCGCGCTCAAGCAAGCCGGCTTCGAGCTCGACGAACGCGAGATCGGCGCACGCGTCGTCGCCGGCCAACCGATCGGGCGCCCGCACCTCGCCCAGGCCGTCCTCGACGCGCCCGCCAACGCCTCGCGTCTCGCCGCAGAGAACATCGACGACATCGGCTCGCTGATCCGCGGTTACCTGATCGAGGGCAAGCCCGCCTTCCGCCTACGCGAGACGCCCACCGTCGCCCAGGCGGTTCGCGCAATCCACGACGCCGGCGGCGTTGCCATCTGGGCGCACCCCTTCTGGGACATCGAGGACCCCAACGAAGTGCTCTCGAGCATCGACCGCTTCAAGGCCCTGGAGATCGACGGCGTGGAGGCCTTCTACATCACCCACACCGAGGAGCAGACGCAGCTGCTCGCCGAGCGCTGCAGCGAGCTTGGCCTGCTCAGCACCGGCTCCGCCGACTACCACGGGCCCGAGAACCGTCTCTTCTCGCAGTTCATGGCCTTCGACACCTTCGGCCTCGAGCCCAACCTCGGGCCAATCGCAGCCTGAGCGCGTCCACCGCAGCATGCTGAGGGCGTGGCGTGGCGTCGCCGCCGAGCCGAGCTCGGGGCGTGGCCGTGGCGACGCGCGGCCCGCGCGGGCCGAGGTGCGGGCCGGTCAGGCCGCCAGCAGCGCCTGCAGACGGTAGGCGAGCGCCTCCAGCGCAAGCTCCTCGGACACGTTGAGCGACAAGCTCATGCGTGTCTGGGACACCAGCTCCATGCCCTCGCGAAGCGCCGCTCCTGCGCGGTCGCGGGCATCGTGCTCGAGCTCCGCGCGCCTGTCCACCGCATAGATCAGCTCGCCCGCCCCCTCACACATGCACATCACATCCCGCAGCCACAGCTCCGACAGGCGCAGCGCCAGGTCGAGCGTCCGCGTCCGCACCCTGCGCTCGCCCCTGCGGCGCGCCTCGAGCCCTTCGCGCTCGTGTTTCTTTCGCTCCCTGCTCGGCACCAGCTCCAGCTCGCTCGCCAAGCGCTCCTGGGCCGCCTCGCCCGCCGCCGTCCCAGCCGCCTTCGCCGCCTCCAGCAGACCCGACCACGGACGCCCCGCTGTCGAGCCCGCAAGCGCCGAGCGAACGAAGTCCTCCGCGCCCGCCCGCAGCGCCATCCCCTCCGCGCTCGCCAGCCGCACCGCCTGGCTCGCATCGCCCAGCGCCAGACGTGCGCACGCCAGCGCGCGCTCGCCCGACACATCCGCGCCACTTTCCAGACCCGCCGCGATCGACCGCGAGGGGAGCGGATCGAAGCGCACCTGCTGACAGCGCGAAACGATCGTCGCCAGCACATCCTCCCTGCGATCGGTCAGCAGCAGCATGTGCGCAAACGCCGGCGGCTCCTCCAGTGTCTTGAGCATGCGGTTGGCCGCCTGGTCGTTCATCGTGTCTACCGCCTCGATCACGAACACCCGCCGCGCCGACTCGAACGGCGTGCGCACCGCCGCCGCCACCACCGGCTCCTCGATATCGCTCACCAGCACTTCCGCCGCCCCCGACGGCCTCACCCACGTCAGGTCCGGGTGGCTGTCGCGCCCGACCCTCTCGGCCACCGTCCGCGGTGTGCGCGCGCCCTCCTGCAGGAGCACCGCCGCAAAAGCCCGCGCGATCGCCCGCTTGCCCGTGCCCGCCGGCCCGTGGAACAGATACGCATGCGACGGCCTGCCGCCCGCTGCGATCGCCGGCGCCAGCACCGCGCGGGCGTGAGGGTGCGCAGCGAGGCCGGCGAGCCCCGAGTGCGCCGCGGACTCGAGCTCGTCGGACTGGGTTTGCACAGGGGGCACCGTCACTCTCAGAAGTACATACCACTCGCCCGCTACTGTCCCCGCCGTGGCACGCGGCCCGCTGATCACGATCGAGGGGCTCGACGGCGCCGGCAAGTCCACGCTCGCCGACGCACTCGCACGAGCACTCCGCGCGCGCCTGCCCTCCACGCGCGTGGAGCTGATGCGCGAGCCCGGCGGCGTGCAGACCTCCGAGCGGATCCGCGCGCTCGTCAAGGACCCCGCGCTCGCCATCGCCCCGCGAACCGAGGCGCTGCTCTACGCCGCCGCCCGCGCGCAGCTCGTGGCCGAGCGCCTAGAGCCGTTGCTCGGCGAAGGCGCCATCGTCCTGCTCGACCGCTTCGTCGACTCCTCGCTCGCCTACCAGGGCGCCGGCCGGCGCCTCGGCGTCGAGGCCGTGCGCGCCATCAACCGCTTCGCCACCGGGCCGATCGCTCCCGATCGCACGCTGCTGCTGCGCATATCGCCCGCAGACGGACGCCGGCGCCAGCTCGAGCGCGCCGAGCGGCCCGACCGCCTGGAGCTCGAGAGCAACGAGTTCTTCGAAGCGATCGCCCACGCCTACGACGAGCTCGCACGCCGCGAGCCAGAGCGCTACCGCGTGCTGGACGCCGCCAGGCCACCCGACGCCGTGCTCGCCGACGCGCTCGCCGCGCTGGGGGACCTGCTCCAGGCGCCGCCGTCCTGCGATTAGCATGCGCAGGGAGATGATCCTCACGCGCAAGCGCTCTCACGGGCGCTCCCGCAGCGCCGCAGCGCGCACAACCGCGCTCGCTGCAATCTGTGGCCTGCTCGCACTGGGCGCGTGCGGCTCCGGCGACGCGCTCGGCGCCACGAGCACAACCCCGACCCTCCCCGTGCCCGCTTCCGCTGCCGCCCAGTCGACCACCACCTCCGCCGCACCGCCGCCCTCCGCCACCCAGAGCGCCACGTCCCCCGCCGCAGGTGCGCCCCACACCACACGCGCGCATGCCCGCCGCCCCAGCAAGATCTCCAGCGCCGCCATCGCCCTTGCCGCGCTCGCCGGCGTGATCGCCCTGGCCTGCGCCGCCTGGGCGCTCGCACGCTTCACCGCCTACGAACCACGCTGGGTCCGCTCGGCCCGCCACGCGCTGGCCGAGGGCGGCTTTCGCGCCTCCGCCACATGGGCTGAATTCAGCGATTGGGTACGGCTCGGGCGCTGAGCGCAAGGACGCCTGCGCAGGCATCTTTTAGCGCCCAGTTTGGGGGCTTCGCGGTCGGGTGCCAGGAGCCCGGGGAGATATAATCAGGGGTGAGAAAAGGCCTGTCGCAAGCCCCCCGCGGCGGTCCGCGGCGCTCCTGAAAGAGGGCTCCAAAAGGTCCGTCCGGACAGAGGCGGATGATCCGGTGTTACCCCCAAAAACACTGTGTTTTAGCCGCAAATTGAGGGTTTCCGCGGCCCAAGACGAGGAGAATAGTTAGATGGAAAGCGCCCCCCAGACAGCACCCACCCACGACATCCACGCCGGTAGGGCGCTTCCTATCGATCGCCATTTCACGACCTCCGGGGTGCACCCCTTCGAGAGCGTCGAGTGGGAGCTGCGCGACGCGCGCATCGGACACGGCGATCGCGTCGCCTTCGAGCAGAAGAACGTCGAGTTTCCGAAGAGCTGGTCGCAGAACGCCACCAACATCGTCGCCCAGAAGTACTTCCGCGGGCAGCTCGGCTCGGTCGAGCGCGAGCACTCGGTCAAGCAGATGATCGGCCGCGTCGCCGGCACCATCACCGGCTGGGGCCGCGCGGGCGGCTACTTCGCAAGCGAACAGGACGCCAGCGCCTTCGACCACGAGCTGACGCACATCCTGCTCAACCAGCTCGCCGCCTTCAACTCACCGGTGTGGTTCAACGTCGGCTTCGAGGAGAGCCCGCAGTGCAGCGCCTGCTTCATCCTCAGCGTCGATGACACGATGGAGTCGATCCTCGACTGGAACACCAAGGAGGGAATGATCTTCCGCGGCGGCTCCGGGTCGGGCATCAACCTGTCCAACATCCGTGGCTCGATGGAGCCGCTGGCCAAGGGCGGAACGGCCTCCGGTCCCGTCTCGTTCATGCGCGGCGCCGACTCCTGGGCGGGCACGATCAAGTCCGGCGGCAAGACCCGTCGCGCGGCCAAGATGGTCGTACTCGACGTCGATCACCCGGACATCCGCGAGTTCATCTGGTGCAAGGCCAAGGAGGAGGACAAGGCCGAGGCCCTCCGCGACGCCGGCTTTGACATGTCGATCGACGGCGAGGGCTTCAAGTCGATTCAGTACCAGAACGCGAACAACTCGGTGCGCGTCACAGACGAGTTCATGCGTGCGGTCGAGGACGGCGCGGACTGGCACCTGACCTCGCGCACCACCGGTGAGCCGGTCGGCGAGCCGATCCCGGCGCGCGAGCTGATGCGCGAGATCGCCGAGGCCGCCTGGCGCTGCGCCGACCCGGGCGTTCAGTACGACACCACGATCAACCACTGGCACACCTCCCCCAACAGCGGCCGCATCAACGCGTCGAACCCCTGCAGCGAGTACATGCACGTCGACAACTCGGCCTGCAACCTCGCCTCGCTGAACCTGATGAAGTTCCGTCGCCCCGACGGGAGCCTCGACGTGGAGTCCTTCGAGCACGCCGTCGACATCATGCTGCTGGCGCAGGAGATCGTCGTCGGTCCCTCCAGCTATCCCACCGAGGAGATCGGCGTCAACGCGCGCGCCTTCCGCCAGCTCGGCCTCGGCTACGCAAACCTCGGCGCCTACCTGATGAGCAACGGCATGCCCTACGACTCAGACCACGGTCGCGGGGCGGCCGCAGCGATCACAGCCCTGATGACCGGGCGGGCCTATCGCCGCTCGGCCGAGGTCGCAGGCGCGCTCGGGCCCTACGAGCACTACGAGGAGAACCGCGACGCGCACAACGCAGTCATGCGCATGCACCTCGAGGCCTCTCACCTGATCCCCGACAGCGCCTGCCTGGACACCGAGCTGCTCGCAGCGGCCAGGCGCTCGTGGGAGGAGGCGGTGGAGCTCGGCGAGCGATCCGGCTACCGCAACGCCCAGGCCACCGTGCTCGCGCCCACCGGCACGATCTCCTTCCTGATGGACTGCGACACGACCGGCGTGGAGCCCGACTTCTCGCTGGTCAAGTTCAAGGAGCTGGTCGGCGGCGGGCAGATGACGATCGTCAACCGCACCGTGCCACTCGCACTGCAGACGCTCGGCTACAGCGAGCAGCAGATCGAGCAGATCGAGGCGCACCTCGCCGAGCACGGCACGATCCTCGGCGCCCCCGGGCTGGCCGACGAGCACCTGCCCGTCTTCGACGTCGCCGTCGGCGAGCGCGCGATCTCGCACATGGGGCATCTGAAGATGATGGGCGCCGTGCAGCCATTCATCTCGGGTGCCATCTCCAAGACCGTCAACCTGCCGCAGGAGGCGACCGTCGAGGACATCGCCGATGCCTACACGCAGGCATGGCACCTCGGCATCAAGGCGCTCGCCGTCTACAGGGACGGATCGAAGACCGCCCAGGCGCTGCGCACCGACGCCCAGAAGGGCGTGCAGGCGCCCGTCGACGTCGACATGATCGTCGAACAGGCCGTCAGCAAGGCGCTCGCCGAGGCAGGGCCCCGCCGCAAGCGCATGCCGCGTGAGCGACAGTCGCTGACGCACAAGTTCTCGATCGGTGGCCACGAGGGCTACATCACGGCCGGGATGTACGCCGACGGCAGCGTCGGCGAGATATTCCTCACCGACATCGGCAAGGAGGGCTCCACGCTGCGAGGCATGATGAACTCGTTCGCCACCGCGATCTCGATCTCGCTGCAGTACGGAGTGCCGCTCGAGACGCTCGTGCAGAAGTTCAGCTACATGCGCTTCGAGCCCGAGGGGATCACCGGCAACCCCGAGATTCCGTTCGCCAAATCGATGCCCGACTACATCATGCGCTGGCTCGCTTCGCGCTTCCTCGACACCGACGCCCAGGAGGAGCTCGGGATCATGACGCCCGCTGTGCGCGCCCGCAAGGCAGCCCAGGAGGCCGCACAGGCTGTGATGGCCTCCGACACCGCCGGCCCCAGCGGCGAGACCGACACCGCCTCGCCGCAAGCCTCCAGCCACAGCGGGAACGGCGGCGGGGGCAGCGCTGCGGCAGAGTCGTTCACCGAAAGCCCGCCAGTCGTGCCCGCCCGTTTGCAGGGGCTCGACCTCGGCCCCGCGTGCAGCCAGTGCGGAGGGATGATGCAGCGCACAGGGTCCTGCTACACGTGCTCGTCGTGTGGCAACAACACCGGCTGCGGCTGACTTGACGGTCGATAGCCGGCGCAGGACCTTGTCCTCGATCGCTCGTGTGCGGAGCACACTTCGCTCACTGCGTCCTTGTCCTGCTTGACTCTCGACCGTCAAGTAGTTGAACAGCAAAACCTGCTCGCTGCTTGGGCGTCAGGACGTGGTTGCTAAGACCAAGAGCTCTGCCTCTCCCAGCCCGGGGACGGACTGGGAGAGGCGCTGCGCTGCGAGACTAGTGACGTGGCTGTCGAGGCTTGCTTGAACGGTGGACGCACGCGCGCGGAGCACCGGGGGGTGCCGCAGAGCGCAGCGGAGCTGGCGGGCGACTCCGCTGCCTGCGGGCGCGCGGGTGCGTTCGCCGTTCACGTGCATCCCCGCGACGCAGCCGGAATCCAGACGCTGCAGGCGGCGGCCTGCGACGCCGCCGTGGCTGCGATCCGCGCCGCGTGCCCTGGCCTGCCCGTCGGCCTCTCGACATCTGCAGCGATCGATCGCGACCCGTTCGCACGCGCTGCCGCGATCGGGAGATGGCGCACGCCGCCGGACTTCGTCTCGGTGAACCTCAACGAGATCGGCTGGCCGGGCATCGTCCGCGCCGCCCTGCACGCAGGCATCGGCGTCGAGGCTGGGCTCTCCTCCCCCGAGCAGGCACGCGAGCTCGCCGGCGGCGCCTTCGCCCACCGCCTCGTGCGCGCACTGGTGGAGGTCGAGGACGGGACCGAGCAGGCTCTGGCGATCGCGGAGCACGTTCCCGAAGGTGTCGCTCAGCTCTGGCACGGCAGCGGCCCGGGGACCTGGGAGGTCATCGCCGCAGGCGCCGCGCTCGGACACGACGTGCGTGTAGGGCTCGAGGATGTGCTCGTGGCACCCGACGGAAGCGCCGCAGCGAGCAACTCCGAGCTGGTGGCGAGTGCCGTGGCACTCACACGACCATCCGGATAAGGCCGCCCGAGCCCGCACCCGACGTCTCCTAACGGAGCGCGGGAGTCGCCGCGGAGCTCAGCCTGGTCCTGCCCGACACGTTCGCCGCCAGCCTTCCCGGCGTGGTGCGCGCTCGCGCGCGCAGACGGGCCGCCCGCTCGCGCAGCCACGCAAGCGAACGCGGCTCGCCGCAGTGCTCGCGCCAGCCGTCGAACGCGCGCTCGAGGCTCTCACGATCCTCGACCTTCGCCAGCACCTCCACGCTGCCACCGCCATCCGCCTGCGCCCCGAGGCGGACCAAATAGAGCTCGCCCGTGTCGCTCACCCACGCGGCGCGGTGCAGAGGGCCGTTCTCGCCCTCGCGCCACCACAGCCCCACATCGAGCTCGCGCGACTCGACACGCCGCGGGTTTGCCCTGTAGAAGCCCGCGAGCGAGCCATAACGCTCGGGGGGCACCGCTCGCCTGGAACTTGTTGCTCTCATGAGGCACCGGCTTTCGAGGAGGAGGTTGGTCTCACCAGCCTCCCCGGTGCGCCTAAATGACGGGTTACCAAGTGGTAAGGATTGTCGTACCGCCGCCGCACGGCAGACGTCACCGGCCCACTGAGGGCCGGTGACACCGACTCGTGCGCTGCGGCGTCAGCCGTTCAGACGCTTCTTCAGGGCGCTCGCCGCTGAGAATTTTGCCGCCTTCGACGCGGAGATTTTGATCGTCTCGCCTGTCGAGGGGTTGCGGCCCTCCCGCGCGGCGCGGTTGCTGACGCTGAACTTGCCAAAGCCTGCGAGCGCAACCTCACCCCCGCCGGCCAGCTCGTCGGAGACGACCTCGATCGTCGCCTCGACCACCTGCCTTGCCTGGCTGGCGGCCAGTCCAGTGCGCTCCGCGACCTGCTCGGCTAGCTCGTTCTTGGTCATGCCACTCCCTTCTCGAGTGTCTTTGCTGCGAGCAGGCTAACCGCTTGCGAGGACGACCGAGCGCCTGGGAGGACGCTCGCGACCTCGAAGAAGCCCTAATTTCCGGGGAGCTCGAGCGAGCCGGCGGGTCTCAGCGATCCCTCCAGCGGACGCTCGAGTGCGTTTTCGGCGCTGCGCGAGGCCAGCGGACCGGCCGCAAAGGCCGCCCACAGGACCGACAGCCACGCTCCGCAGGCCAACCCCACATGTACCCACACGAGCTCGCCCGGGAGGTGCGTCTCGTACTGATCGAGGCCAACCACGCCCTGTAGCGCCAGCAGCACGCAGAGGACGCTCAGAGGTCGCTGGATCTGGCTGGCCACCGCGCGCTTGCGCGCCAGCCACCACAGCGCGACCGCCGCCAGGCTGAACACGAACGCGATCTCGGCGTGACGGTGGATGACGAAGTCCATCGTCCCCCGCCCGTCGAAGCTCAGCCGGTTGATCTTCTGTCCCGGCGAGCCGCCCGCGTGCGGGCCCGCAGCGGTCGCCGCCGTCCCCGCGAAGATCGTCAGGGCTCCAAACGCGGTCAGTCCGCGCAGCGCCAGCACGATCGTGCGGTCCGTCAGGGCGCCCGTCGGAGCAGGCGCAGCAGCAGTCACGTCCGCTGCTGCGGGAGCGCGGTCGCGGGAGGCCCGCCAGGCGAGCAGCGCCGCCGCCACCAGGATCAGCATCGAAAGCGCGAAGTGGCCCATCACCCAGCCGTAGTCCAAGGCGCCCTTGACGGTGAAGCCACCGAGGATCGCCTGGGCTACAACACCCAGCGGGAGCAGCGCTCCCAGCCACATCAGGTCTCTGCGGTAGGGGCGACGGCGCAGCGCGCCGAGCCACGCAAAGCCCGCAGCGAGGACAACCGGGAAGCTGATCAAGCGGTTCGAGAACTCGATCACCGCATGCGTGTTCAGCGGCGGGTAGACGTTGCCATAGCACTTCGGCCAGGTCGGGCAGCCCAGGCCCGAGCCGGTCAGGCGCACGGCCGCGCCGCTGAGCACGATCAGCGTCAGCGCGCCCAGCGCGACGTAGGCGACCCACACGAACTGCGCGGGCGTGAGCGTGTAGTCGTTGGTGCGTGCGCGCAGGCGCTCGATACGGGCGTGCATCGCGTTAAGGATGCCACTCGAACGGCAGCTCGGCGGCAATCTCGCTCAGGCGCGGGGCCGCAGCGTCGCGCTCGGAGACCTTCAGCTCCCCGGCCGCCAGCGACCAGTCGATCGCGATCTCGGGGTCATCCCAGGCGATGCCGATTTCGACCTGCGGGTCGTAGTAGGCGCTCTGCTTGTAGATCACATCCGCCACCTCGCTGAGCGCGCAGAAGCCGTGCGCAAAGCCGACCGGCACGTACAGCTCGCACATGTTCTCGTCGTCCAGCTCGACCGCATCCCACTGGCCGTAGGTGGGCGAGCCGCGGCGCAGGTCCACGCCAACGTCGAGGATCCGCCCGCGCGCGCAGCGCACCAGCTTGGCCACACCCGCGCCGGCCTGCAAGTGCAGGCCGCGCACCACGCCGCGTGCCGAGCGCGAGTGGTTGTCCTGGACGAAGGACTGCTCGGCCGGAATGCCGAGCTGCTCGTGCCAACTGCGCCTGTAGGTCTCCACGAAGAAGCCGCGCTCGTCCGCGTGGGCCGCCGGCTCGAGCGCCACCAGCCCCGCCAGGCGTGTGGGAATGACGCGCATCGCGCAGAGGGTAGCCCGTCGCCGCTCCGGCCGGCGCGCAATACGGCGCGGTGCGGGCTGCGCGATCGATCCGTAGCATCGCTTCGCGGTGGCATCGGATCACACGAGAGCGCATGCCGAAAGCGCCTGGCCCGCGGGTCCTCTACGGCCGCAACTCGCCACCGGTGTCGCCCACGTGTGGCGGGCCGATCTCGCCGATGACAGCGGCGAGGACCTACTCGAGCTGCTCACCCCGGAGGAGCACGCACGCGCACGGCGCCTGGCCCGGGAGCAGGACGGACATCTGTGGGCGCGCAGCCGGGGGGTGCTGCGAGCGCTGCTCGAGCGCTATCTCGAACGCGACGGACGCAGCTTTCGCTTCGCTGCGGGCGCGCACGGCAAGCCAGCGCTGCTCCCGCAACAGTCCCAGCCAGACGTCTCGCTGTCGTTCAACCTGTCGCACTCCGGCCCCGTGGCCCTCTACGCCTTTGCGCGCACGCTCGCGGTCGGCGTCGACATCGAGCTCGGCCGCCCGACGCTGGATCCCGTGGCGTTGGCCGCCCGCATGTTGGGAGCGAACGAAGCCGCGCGCCTGCGCGCGCTCGACCCCGCGAGCCGTGAAAGGGAGTTCCTGCTCGCTTGGGTCAAGCACGAGGCCGTGCTGAAGTGTCTGGGGACAGGCATCGGCGGCGAGCGGGTGACCGCTCAGGCACAGAGCCCGTGGGTCGCCGATCTGGATGTCGGGCCGGCGGCGGCGATTGCGGTGGAGGCTAGGCCACGCGAGCTGCGCTGCTGGTCTTGGCGCTAGGGCGAACCCGGCTGGCCTTCTAGGAGCGAGCGCTGCCGCCGGGGCAGATGTGGGTGGCGCTGGAACCGGTCGCGAACAGCACCTGCAGCATCACTTCCTCACCCTTGTTCGCCGCGAAGCCTTCGTTGGCGGCAAGCAGCGAAGGGGTCAGCATCGCGCCGTTGCCGGTGCCGTTGTTCCTCAGAAAGGAGTCCGTCCTGGAACCCTTGACTGCGCCCAGCACCTTGTAGGGCACGCCTGCGCGATAGATGTTTTCGACGTAGCCACCCTCGTCGTTGAATGCCACATAGTCGCCCGCACTCATGCACAGGTTGATCGGATCGTAGGTAGTGACCGTCGAGCCGCCCGCTCCGTTCTGGCCGCAAACGGGGATCGTGAACCCCTGGGAGGTGAGCTTGACCCGGGCCCCGCCGCGCGGCAGGGGAGCGAGATCCTGGAAGTGGATCTGGGTCAGCGGGGCCGGCCCGCTGCGTGCGCCCTGCGCGCAGCCCTCCAGGCGCACCTTCAGAGCCTGCCCGTTGCTCGGCGCCCGCGGTAGGCCCTTGCTCTGCGCAACGTTCCACAGGGCCGTGTCCGCGCCGTAGTGAAATGTGTGAAACACACCCTTCGGCGCTTCGGGGCTCGGCGGCACAGCCGTGTAGGTGCCCAGGTAGTGGAGATCTTCAGCCGTGTTGCGCGTCGCCGGGACCGACAGGGGACTGCCGATCACCTGGACCCGGGCCTGCGCGCCGGCCGCTAGCAACGCGAGCATCCCGCACAGCGCCAGGCCCGCGACCAGCGCGAGCCGCGGGCGGGTGAAGTGGATCGCGGGCGCGCGGCTCACCACTAGAAGATCTTGACGTTGATGTTCTGAGAGATCGTCTTGCCGGCGACCACCGCGGTGAGCATGAGGGTGACGCCGTGCTGAGCGCGAATCAGCCCTAGCAGGCTGCTCGCCAGGCGGATCGGCAGGTGAGTGGTCTTGTTGGGAGCGAGGCTGAAGCCCGCGCGCCCGACCGTGTGCACGGCGCTCGAGCCCGCATATCCCGACGTACTGGGGAGCGTCAGCGTCGCCACGCCCCGACACACCGGCTGGAGCCTGCAGTAAACCGCCACAGCCACGATCCGTTCCTGGTTGACGCCGTCGGTCTGCGGGCTGACGCGGACCGGGGGCAGCACCGGCGGCAGGCCGGCTGTGCCGCCCGCACAGATGTGCGTGGCGTCCGTGCCGGTGCCCAGGGTCACGCGCATCAGCAGTTCCTCGCCGTGGTTCGCAGCGAATCCTTCGTTGGAGCTCAGATCCGACGGTGAGAAGGTGGCGCCATTACCGGTGCCGTTGTTCCTGAGGAAGGAGTCCATCGTCGCTCCGTGCACAGCGCCCATGATCTTGTAGGGCACGCCATCGGGATAGAAGCCCGCGACAAACCCGCCCTCGTCGTTGAGCCCAACGTAGTCGCCGGCGCTCACACACAGGTTGACCGGTTCGTAGCTGGTGACAGTGGAGCCGCTCGCGCCGCCCTGTCCGCAGACCGGCAGGTCGAATCCCTGGGAGGTCAGACTGACCTTGGCACCCCCGCCCGGGAGTGGCGTGAGGTCCTGGAAGTGGATCTGGGTCAGCGGCGGCGGCCCACCGGCTGCCGCTTCCGCGCAACCCTCGACGCTCAGCTTGGTCGCCTGGCCGGTGGCGGGAACCTGCGCGTCTCCGCTGGCCAGCCGGCCCACGTTCCACAGAGCCGAGTCGGCTCCGAAGTGAAAGACGTGGTACAGGCCGTTCGGCGCGTCTGGAGCAGGCGGAACCGCGACGTAGCTGCCGGGGTAGGTGAGGTTTTCGGACGTGTTGAGCGTCGCAGGCACCGACAGGGTGCTGCCGAAGGTGGAGACCTTTGCGAGGCTGGTTGCGGGGGCAAGGGCGGCGAAGGTCGCGGTGAGCATGACCACGACTGCGAACTGGCCTCGGGATGAACATTGCCGAGGGCGCAGACGAGACAGAGGAGAAGTCATGCCCCTCGTATCGGCAGTAGATTGGACACGGTTGATCGCAGTCGTGGTGCGCTGGACAACTCGTCAAGCTCAAGCCGGAGCACACGAAAGTAAGCGAGCCCGCCGTCGGCTCAGGTGGACTCCATCGCCTTCGGCGCCACAAAGGGCTCCATCTCGCTGATCGGATGCCCGAAGGCGATCTTGGGATATGCGTTCGCCGCCGTCTCGATCGTGACCTCGAGCAGATAGGGGGTATTGGGATCCCGCCACATCGCATCGACCTCCTCGTCCAACTCAGCCTCGTCCTCGGCCCGTCCAGCTGCGATTCCGAAGGCGCCAGCCACAGCGACGAAGTCAGGCGCCGAATAACCCCAGCACGTCGATTGGTAGCGTCCTTCGAAGTATGACTCCTGAAACTGGCGCACCATTCCGTGTGAGCGGTTGTTGAGGACCACCATCTTCAGGGGCAGCCCGTTCCGCGCGACCGTCTGCAGCTCTTGAATGTTGAGCTGGAAGCCACCGTCCCCGGCCACGAGAACCACGGGAGCCCCCGAGGCCACGCAGGCGCCCACAGCCAGCGGCAGGCCGGAGCCCATAGCGCCCATCCCCCCTGAGGTCAGGAAGCGCTGATTCCCACCGAGCTCGAGTGACTGCGCCGCCCACATCTGGTGCTGGCCGACGTCGGCAACGTATGCGGCAGCGGCTCCCGCACCCCGTGCCAGCCGATGCATCAACTCGTTTGGGTTGATTCCCTTGAGGCCTGGGTGCTCGCCCGTGTCTGGCCAGCGCGCCCTGAGCTCCGCGAGCTCCGTGCGCCACGGACCCCACTTGGGCGGCTCCTCCATGGGAAGCGCTGCGAGCACGGCCGCGAGATACGGCCCGAGTTGGGCCACAACGGTCTGGCAGCCGCGAATGCGATTGTTGAGCTCGCCTGGATCGCAGTCCACGTGGTGAATAGGCCGTTTACCCGCAAAGGCCTCGGTGTCGGCGCCTGTTTGGCGGATGTCCAGCCGGCTGCCGAGCACGAGCAGGAAATCTGCCTGCGCGAGTGCGATGTTCGCCCAGCGATTGCCATAGGTACCGATCAAACCGAGCCGCAAAGGATGCTCGAAGGCAAGCGCGTCGACTCCCATCAACGAGTTCACGACCGGAACGCCCAGCTCCTCTACCAGAGCGCGGAAGGCCGACACCGCGCCACCTGCGCGTAGACCCCCGCCGGCCAGGATCAAAGGCCGTGTAGATCTCCTCAGGTCTTCGAGCATGCGCTCGATCGGCTTCGGGTCGAGCACCTCAAGCGCTGGAGGGGCGGCTAGGGTTGGCACTGGGACGCTCAGCTCGACGCGCTGGAGATCCAGTGGGATGTCCACGAGCACGGGCCCCGGGCGACCGGAGCGAGCCAACTCAAATGCTGCGAGCAGGCGCTCGGGTAGCTCCTCCGCGGAGCGCACCCGCCACGCGGCCTTCGCGATCGGCGCCGCCATAGCCGCTATGTCGGTCTCCTGAAAGCCGAGCTGTCGAATCGGACGCTCACCCTTCTGCTCCGCGCGATTCACTTGCCCGGTGATGAACACGGCTGGCACCGAGTCGAAATGCGCGCTTCCGAGTGCCGTCAGCAGGTTGATGGCACCCGGACCGCTCGTCGCCATCGCGACACCCGGCACACCAGTCATGCGAGCGTGCCCCTCGGCGCTGAACCCCGCAGCCTGCTCGTGGTGGCAGGCGACGATCCGAACACGTCCATCGCGGTGCAGAGCGTCGATGAAGTTCGCAATCATTCCTCCCACGACTTCATAGACGGTGTCCACGCCCTGCTCGTAGAGCGTTTGGGCAATCCAATCCGCGGCCTGCATCAGCGTGCTGCCTGTCCTGTCTTGCCTACCGGTCGGACCTCCGGCCCCGATATCTTCCCTGCAGGACGGCCTCCAGTGCGGCCGTTCAGCTTTGGCGCAGCGTCGATCGCGTCGTGAAAGCTCTCGATCATGAATTGCACCGACGCATCTGTGAGACCCGGATATACGCCGACCCAGAAAACCTGGTTCATCACGAAATCGGCCTGGGTCAGCTCGCCCACTCGACGGTGCGCCACATCCAGATAGGCGGGCTGACGCAGGAGATTCCCCCCGAACAGTAGCCTTGTGGCGATCTTGCGGTCATTCATGAAACGGAGCATGTGATCGCGAGATACAGGGGAGTCCTCGCGCATCGCAAGCGGGAATCCAAACCAACTCGGATCGCTGTGCGGCGTGGCCTCCGGCAGGATCAGATGCTCTTGGAGGTCTTCGAGGCCGGCGTATAGGAGCCGGAAGTTGCGCTTGCGCGCGTCTGTGAAGGCCTCGAGCTTCTCCAGTTGAGCCACGCCGACCGCCGCCTGCATGTCCGTGAGCTTCAGGTTGTAGCCGATATGCGAGTAGGTGTACTTGTGGTCATAGCCGTGGGGCAGCTCTCCGAGCTGGTGGTCAAAGCGCTTGCCGCACGTGTTTTCCTTGCCCGGCGCGCACCAGCAGTCCCGACCCCAGTCACGGAACGACTCCGCCAAGACCTTCAAGCGCCCCTTGTTGGTCAGCACACAGCCCCCCTCGCCCATTGTGATGTGGTGAGCTGGGTAGAAGCTGACAGACGCGAGATCGCCGAACGTGCCCACCATCTTGCCGCGATAGGTGGAGCCCAATGCGTCGCAACAGTCCTCGATCAACCACAGATCGTGCTCACGCGCGAATGCGGTGACCGCGTCGAGGTCGAACGGGTTGCCGAGCGTATGCGCAACCATGATCGCCCGAGTCCGCTTCGACAGGGCCGCCTCCAGTTGCTCGACGTCGATGTTGTACGTGGGGACGCGAACGTCCACGAATACCGGGATCAGCCCGTTCTGCACGATCGGATTGACCGTTGTTGGAAAGCTCGACGCTACGGTGATCACCTCGTCGCCTGCCTGTATTCGTCGCTTGCCGAGCTTGCGCGAGGTCAAACACGAAAGCGCCACGAGGTTGGCGGAGGAGCCGGAGTTGACGAGGAGTGCATGGCGTAGGCCGAACAGGCGAGCGAAGCTTCGCTCGAAGCGCTCGGCGTAACGGCCGGTCGTAAGCCAGAAGTCCAGCGAGGAGTCGACAAGATGGAGCAACTCCTGCTCGTCGAATACGCGCCCCGCGAAATGTATCTGCGTCTCTCCCGGTGTGAACTCACTCGAAGGGAACGCGGCATCGTGATACTCGCGCACCAAGCCGAGAATCTGACTGCGCAACTGCGCGGCGCGGTCGCCGTCAGGGTTCATGATCGACTGCACCGAGACCGCCCGGAGTGGCCGCGGTACATGACTTTGGCAGGGGCTGAGATCGCCCGACGTTAGCAGGCGACAGGACGGTCACGGGCGCGCTCAGGCGTCCGCCGGCAACACCGTGCGCGCCACTTCGGGGGCCACCACCTGAACCTCCGCGCCGTGCAGCTCGCCGCCCTCCAGCCTGGGTGCGACCGACGCCCCTGTCTGCCGCGAGCGGGGTGGGTTGAGCACGCGATCGACGATGTAGGGAGGGCGAGCCTTGACCTCCTCGTACATATGCGCCAGATAGGAGCCGATCACGCTAAAGCAGATCAGCTGTATGCCGCCGACGAACAGCACGACCACGATCAGGGTGGCATATCCCTTTGGCGCGGCTCCCGGATCAACGATCTTGAGCACGATCTCGACGATCGCCGCCACCAGCGAAGCGACGGTCGTGATGATGGCCAGCCAGCCAATCAGATCGAGCGGGACGTAGGAGAACGAGACGATCGCGCGCCGAGCCCAGCCGAAGTTCGCCAGAAAGTTATTTGACGAGCGCCCGAAGAGGCGCTCGGGCCGCTCATATGGCACCCCGATCTGGCGATAGCCGACGAACGCTCTCAGGCCGCGCACGAACCGATGAGTCTCGGGCAGGGCGTTCATCGCGTCAACCACACGGCGATCCAACAGGGAAAAGTCTCCGGCGTCGACCGGCATCGAGACATACGCCAGTCGCGCGAATACTCGGTAGAAGGCCTTGCGCGCGGCATTCATCGCCGCTGGTCCCTCCCTCGTCACACGCTCGCCATAGACGACCTCGTAGCCCTCGTGCCAGCGGGCCACGAGCGTCGGAATGCAGCTCCGGCGGGTCCTGCAGGTCTCCATCCATCAGGATCACGGCGTCTCCGGTCGCCAGACGCATGCCGCTTGAATAGGCGCTCTGGGATCCGAACGCGCGGGTGTGGCGCACAACCGTCACCCGCCTGTCTCGAGAGGCCAGCTCGGCGAGCACCAACGGCGTATCGTCAGGGCTGCCAGAGTCCACGAAGATGATCTCCCAGTCAACGCCGAGCCCTTCAAATGTGGCCGTCAGGCGTTCGTGCATCACCGGGACGGACTCTCCCTCGCGATAGCACGGCACGACGGCGCTCAAGCGCGTCTCGCTGCTGACTCCGGCGGAGGGCCCAAGCATCCAGCCACGATATCGCGTCCCGTACCGGGCGCGGGTCCAGTCACGCAGCGATCAGCGCCGGAACGCCAACTATCCTGCCAGCCGGATGAGCGCCGCGCCTCTAGGATCGCCAGCCCACCCAAGATCGGGATCCGTGCCGCGTGACGAGCCCGGATGGGTAGACGACTCGCTGATATGGCTGCTGTTGGTGGTGGGCGCTGGCGTGCTAATAGCGGGAGCCCTGCTCGTCGGAGTGCCCGTCGGAGATGCCCTCTTCCGCGGCCAGCGGTTGCATCCCTTTCCGGCGTACGCACCCGAGGTAATGCCCAAGCCGGCGCAGTTTGGACGCTTTGCCATCGCGATACTCGTCACGTTCGCGACGGCCGGCGCCATCCTCGCTCTTCCCCGCACCAAGGCCTTTGCTGGCGTGAGGGCTCTCGGGCGGGCAGCGCCGTTCGCGATTGCAGCCGGTCAGCTAGCCGCTCTAGCGGTCGCCGTTTGGGCTTGGCGAGGGCAAAACACGGGAATCAACTATCTCACTCCGGTTCAGTTTCACCTCCGCGAACTAGTCGTGGCGATCCTGATCGCCGCCGCCTTGACTCTCAGCGTCACACGAGGCTGGTTGAAATGGATGGGCTCGCACTCAGACCGTCGCGGAAGTGTGATCTGGGCCGGCGCAGCTATGCTCATAACGGCGCTCTGGCTACTCCCTGCGTTGTATCGGTCACTGAACTTGGCGCACGCGCTCCCTGGCGTCTGGTACCCACTCCAATTCACGTTTGACGATCTCGTCTCGGTCCTGGATGGTCGCACGCCGCTCGTCAACTACGACCCCCAATACGCCTCGCTTCTACCATTTGTAGCGGAGCCATTCTTCAAGGTGTTCGGCACATCCGTGGGGACGTTCACCGCCGTCATGTGCGCGCTGTCGTTGCTCTCTTTCATGTGTATCGAGCGATCGCTGGCCATGATAGCCCGCGACGAGCGCACCGCATTCGTGCTTTACGTCCCACTGCTCGCGATCAGCCTGTTTACGATTCTGCAAACGGGTGACGAGCGCTATTTCATGGCCAATTACTACGCGGTTATACCTATCCGCTATATCGGCCCCTACGTCATCTTTTGGTGCACCATGCGCCATCTCAACGGATCCCAGCCGCGGCGGCCCACACTGCTTTTTGTCCTCGCAACCTTGGTGGCGATCAACAACAGCGAGTTCGGGGTGCCTGCGCTGGGAGGCTGCTTCTTGGCTCTCGCAAGTGGACACCTGGTTCCACGCGCTGGCGCCGTTCTGCGACTCCGTCGGCTTCTCCGCCAGCTGCTTGTCGGCCTGATAGGAGCGATACTCCTCGTGAGCGCCTTCGTCGTTCTGCGCTCGGGAAGCCTGCCCCAATTCTCACGCCTAACTCGCTTCGAGCAAATCTATGGCATCACCGGCTTCAACGACCTTCCGACGCCGACCGCCGGCCTGCACATCATCATCTTCATGACGTTCGCGGCATCGCTCATCCTGGCCGCTTTGCGGATCAGGGCTGCGCACCCCGATCGGCTGCTAACGGGAGGGCTCGTGTTCAGCGGCACCTTTGGGATGGGAGCGGGCTCCTACTACATGGGCCGGTCCCATCCGCAGGTCCTCACAGCCCTATTCTCGGTATGGGGCCTGGCGACGGTTCTCCTCTGCCTAGTCGCCCTCGAGAATCTGACAGATCCCGAGCGCCGCCGTCAGCTCTGGCCGTGGCGATCGCTTCCGGTGGCGGCAGCGCTGGTGCTCCTCGGGCTGTTCGTCACGACAGCTGAGCAGTTCCCGGCACCATGGACGCAGTGGCAACGTTTGACGAGCGACTCTCACGCGCTAGTGATCAACACCGCGCCAGCCACGCGATTCGTCCGGGGCGCCACCCGCCACGGAGAAGATGTCGTGCTTCTGACTGGGCTCGGACATCTGATCGCGCGGGACGCCGGCGTGGTCGACGTGTCTCCGTACAGCCATCCCGACGGCATCGTCACCTACGAGCAACTCGATGACGTATTTGCCGCGCTGCGCGCGGCCCATGGCGGGACGATCTTCGTCGGCGCCGTCCAACCCGAAGTCGTGCAGACGCTGGAGGCGAGGGGATTCCATGTCGTTGCGCAAGATCACTCGAGCATGTTGAGCGAGTGGCGCCACTAGGGCAGATCGCCCCAGCTATGACAGACCTCGAGGAGGACAGCGCGCACCCGCTCGGCGGGGAAGGCCATTTGAGCCGTCTCGGACTCGGCAGTTGGGTGTTCGGCGGCACTGGCTGGGGGACGCAGCACGATCGCGACTCACGGGCTGCGATTCTTCGCGCCGTCGAGTTGGGCGTCAACTGGATAGACACCGCCGCGGTCTATGGCGACGGGCATGCCGAGGAGCTCATCGGCAGGACGCTCAAAGAGTTGCCCGAGGATGAACGTCCACATGTCTTTACGAAGTGCGGAGTGCGAATCGATCCGTCCACCGGCGCAACCTTTCGCGAGCTGCGTCCGCAGTCTCTGCGTCGCGAGTGCACGGAATCGCTGAAGCGGCTGGGCGTTGAGCGGATCGACCTCTACCAGGTGCATTGGCCGGTCGAGGATTCACACATCGTCGCGGAGGCTTGGGCAACGCTCGGCGAGTTGCGCGACGAGGGCAAGATCCGCTGGGCCGGCGTGAGCAACTTCGACATCCGCCTGCTCGAGATGTGCTCCGGAGCACATCACATCGATGCCGTTCAAGTTCCTCTGTCGCTGCTCAGCCGCGAGTCGGCTCAAGACCTCCTGCCTTGGTCCGTGGGTCACAAAGTCCATGCGCTTGCCTACAGTCCGCTCGAGTCGGGCCTTCTCTCCGGGGGATTCTCGGCGGAGCGCGTGAAGTCCCTCCACCAAACAGACTGGCGCCGTCGCCGCAAGCAATTCCAATGGCCCCGCGTCGGGCGAACTCTGGATCTGCTCGAGCGCGTGGAGCCGATGGCCGCCGATCTCGGAGCGTCGCTCGCAGAGCTGGCAATCGCGTGGACGCTGACATGGCCGGGAACAGCGGGAGTGATCGTCGGCGGTCGCACCGCGGCGCAGGTCGAAACTTGGGCGAGGGCGGGTAGTCTGATGCTCGCCGATTCCCTCCTCGCGGAGATCGCGGCGGCCTTGATCGAGACTGGAGCCGGGAACGGACCTGTCCTGCCAGCCACGCGCCCAGCCAACCCGGCCACCTGAGCAAGAGGAGAAGCATGAAACGCGAGATCGAGCCGTCCGCCTGGAGCCGAACGAAGACTCCGCTGATCGGTCTTCCGATCCTCGTCGTCGCTCTCAACGTGATGGTGTGGTTCACTGCGGTCTCGCGGAGCGGCTTCTGGGCGGATGACTTCCTCAACGTCACTCGCTACTTCCAATCATTGGGAGACCTGGCGAACGACCGAGCCAACCAGGGTAAGTACGTAGCCAACGTCTTCTGGGCGCTCGGAACGCAGGCATTTGGATTTTCGTCGGTGGTCCCCTTTCTCGTGCTCAACACGCTCGTCTTCGCAATCGGCGTGGTCGTTTGGCTGCAGGTCGGGACGAGAACCAGGTGGGGAGCGCTCGAGGCTTGGTGGATAGGAGGGTTGTTTATCGCAACGGCAGCTTGGCTTCCCACCACTCTCTGGTCCTCGAACATCGTGCACTCCGCCGGGTTTCTCGCCCTCGGAGCAGCCATGCTGGCGCACGACCGGTGCATGAGAGCTCAAACGCTCCGGAGCAGCATGTACTGGTCTCTCGCATGTGGCGCCGCGTGGACGCTCGCGGTCGTGAGCAACCTGCTCTATATCGGCTTGCTGGTCATAGCGGTCTACTGTGCCGCGCACCAGGTGCTGAAGATGCGGCAGTTCGGCGTAGCCACCGCGAGACTGGTGGGAGCCGTTGGCTTCTGGAGCCTGCTGGTCCCTGCCCTCTACTTCGCGACGGTCGCTTATCCGTCAACCACCGCCAATTCTGCGTATGCCACAAACGGGCTTCAGTTTATCTCCCAGAACCTCAAATTTTATCGAGCGGCCCTGGCACCGACGAGCCTCCTCCTAGCGGTGTACATAGTCGTACTGCTGGCTGGACTTGCGGGCGGGGTCTTCAGCGCCCTCCGGCGCAAGGACTGGTTTCCTTTGGCTATCTTGGCTGCCGCGGGGTCGACGGCGCTTCCCGCGCTTGTGCAGGGCCAGCAACGGGACATTCACTACATGGCAATGCCACTGCTGTTCGTGTTCAGTGCATTTGCTTCTGGTGTGCGGCCTGTGATGCTCCACGACTACAAGCATCTGGTGCGCATCAGGTACGCATTGTTCGTTGCCGCGATCGTCACTCTCTTTCTGGTATTTAGACAAGGTGCGGTTTTTCGCTCATACTTTGTCCAAACGCCGTATGGCGCAGCGTATGGTCTCGAGAAGTTTCGCTCCGAGGTTGCGTCGCTTACGCCAGAAAACGCAACGATCTGCGCGAAGCTCGATCTCGATTCAGGGCATCAAGCGCTCTTCATCGCTGCGATGTCTGGAGAAGACGGCTTTGCGGTCCCGCCGATCAGCGCCGGCCGTACGTATCTGATCCCCGTTGGCCAAGCGTGTCCGACGGGCACCGAAATCACGGTCAGCCTCGGTTCGCGAGGAAATTTCGAAGCGCACGGCTAGCTGTCACCGGGTTACATCGGATGGATAGGCACGGTGCTGCCCAGCAGTACGCCCCGTCACGGCCACATCATGTCGCCCTGAGTCAAATCTGTTAGATTGCCTGCTCGCCGCGCCGCAAATATAATCCCCATGAATATCGACCTCCTCACCGCAAGCGTGAATCTCCAGACCGAGCGTCTGCGTAACGCGCGCGAGGAGATTGGCGGCAGCATTCCGTGGTACCCATACAACATCCTCGGGAATGTATTCCACCTAAATGCCATGCTTTCGGCGGAGAACCGTGACCTGGAACGATTTGCGCAGGGACTTCCGGTTGCCGACATTGGCGGCGCAGACGGGGACCTTGCGTTCGCTGTAGAGAACGTTGCGGGCTGGCAGGTCGACCTACTGGACACGGCAGCCACCAACATGAACGGACTTCGTGGAGCACGCGCGCTGTGTGAGCACCTAAGCTCCACGGTGCAGATCTACGATATCGACCTCGACCGGCAGTTCAGCCTGCCGCGGGAGCGGTATGGGCTTGTCTTTCTGCTGGGAATTCTCTACCACCTCCAGAATCCTTACTACATGATGAGGGAGCTGGCGTCCCACGCGTCGTACTGCCTGCTCAGCACAAAGGTGGCACGGTTTGCAGGTGCCGACCGTATCCCAATTGGGGATCTGCCGGTCGGATATCTGGTGGCACCTGACGAGACGAACAACGATCCGACCAACTACTGGATGCTTTCTCCCGCCGGCCTCGAGCGACTCGTCCAGCGCGCCGGGTGGCGCATCCTCGACAAGCTAAATGTGGGCGATACGACGGAATCTGACCCGTCCTCGGCGGAGCACGACGAGCGAATGTTTCTCCTGCTGGCCAGCATCGTCCCGCCTCGCTGAGTGACTGGCCTGCAAAGGAGTGGTGCCGTCATGATGCGCTCGGCACGGTGGCGAGCGCTTCGCACAGACGCTGGTCGAGAACCTCGAGCGAGCAGCTCTCTGCGATCAGCTCGAGACCGTTGCTCGAGAGCGAGCACCAAAGCTCGTCGTCGTCGATGATTCGGACGATCCTCTCGGCCAGCGCCTCGGGATCATCGCCAATGAGCATCGTCTCCCCGTCGCGACCGTTGAGGCCCTCAGCGCCGAGCGTGGTCGTGACGACCGGCAGTCCCGCCGCCAGTCCCTGGGTGATTTTCCCCTTGACACCCGCGCCAAAGCGGACCGGCGCTACGAGCGCACGCGAGCTCCCCAACAGCGGCCCCAGGTCGCGCACCCAGCCCCTGACCTCGACGCGCGGTGCTGCGAGGACCTCGACCTCGGGAGGTGCGCTGCCGCCGACGATCGTCAACGACACGTCGCGGTTGCGCATCCAGACATGCGGCATGACCTCCCGCACCAGCAGATTGACGGCGTCAACATTGGGGGGATGCTCAAATCCTCCGACGAACAGCACCCCGCTACGACCGTTCGGGGGGTTGACGTGCTCGGCAACCTCGTGGACAGTGGGAATGACCACAACCCGAGCGGAGGGGACGTCTTTGACAATCTGCGTGCGCTCCTCTTCGGTCACGGCGATCGTGAGGTCGCTGGCTCTCACCATCGCGAGCTCGAGCTCGAACAGGGCCGTCGCCTTCGGGCCCTGCGCGACGATCGCCGCGCTCGCCTGTGAGGGCTCCGGGCTGTTCAGCGCAAAGCGCCGCGACTCGCGCACCCAATGCAGGTCCACGGTGTCGTAGATCACGAGTGCCCCTGGAGCGAGCTCCCGTACCGAATCCAGCCAGCGGCTGGCGGGATGCGGTCGCGAAAGGATCGCTGCGGTGAGAGTGGGACCGATCTCCTTCAGGAGAGATGTCAGCTCGAGCGCACCAGATGCCACCTCCACGCCAAGCCGCTCCAAGGTTCGCGTGTACGGTTCAAACACAGCGAAGTTGTCGGGCACGAACGTCACCGAGTAGCCGAGACGCAGCAGCGATCGGATGATCTCGAACATCCGCAGCGAGCCCGCGTCGCGATCCCACATCGGCGTTCGGAAGTCGACCACCAGCACATGAGGGCCGCGATGGCGGTTTGCCGCCTCACGCACTCGGCAGGGGGACGGGGGCATGTGCTCTGCCTCGAGCAGATCGTGCCACTTCTCGACGAGCTTGACGCGGTTGATCTCCTGATGGCGCTTGTGGCCCGCCGACGGATCGGTGCCGGCCGTGCCACCCTCGATGTGCACCACCACAGCACTCGGCTCGTAGAGCACCTGCCAGCCACGCTGGCGGGCCTGCATGCACACATCCACGTCCTCGTAATACATCGGCAAGAAGCGCTCGTCGTAGCCCCCGAGCTCACGCCACAGCTCCCCGCGTACCAGCAACGCCGCCGCCGACCCATAGTCGATCTCGCGCGTATATTCGTAACGGAAGTCCGAGGGCTCCTCACCCCGACCGTAATTGACCCCCGTCCCGTCCCTCCAGATTATCCCGCCCGCCTCGCTCAATTTCCCGTCGGGCGAGATGTACTTGGGTGCGACGACTCCTACCCTGCTGGGCGACTGGGCGCACGCCAACATCGCGCTCAGCCAATTGGCTGTCACCTCGATGTCGTTGTTACACAGCACGAGCCATTCGCCGCGTGCCGCCGCTGCGCCCAGGTTGACGCTGCGCAGATAACCGAGGTTCTCCTCGTTGCGAAGCACCCGTGCTCCGCTCACCAGCTCCTCGACGAGCCCTTTGGTCGCCTGGTCGGCTTCGTCATCGACGAGAATGACCTCGAATGAGACTCTGTCCGTGTTATCGCGGATGCTCTCCAGGCAGCGTCGCGTCAGCGCAGCATCGGAGTGCAGCGGGATGACGAGCGAGGCTGTTGGATGCTCGAAGCACGGAAGTTTGATCGGCTCCCCACGGGACATGGGTGCGGGCGACTCGGTCGATATGGCGCCGCGCCGGTTGATCATGCGCCCACCCAGCCGAAGCCCGAGCCGAAGCGTCCGCACGGCGAGCGCGCGTTCTCCTAGGCGGGAGATGACATTCGCACGAACACGCTGGAAGACCTGCCACGTCACCGATGCCTCGACCTGGCGCGCAAGGCGTTGTGCTTCCTCACTCTGGCGACGCACTCGCTCCAGATCCGCGTCCATCTCCGACAGACGCGAACGCAGGGCGAGGATCTCATCCTGGCGGTGACCTAGGAACTCGTCACGCTCGAGAAGCGCGGCGTCGCGCGCGACGAGCATGGCGTTGCGCTCGGCATCTCTACGCTCGAGCTCTGCGCGGCGTGCAAGCGCGTGCTCCTCGAGCTCGACCTCACGGCGCCGCAGCGCGTCCAGCGCTTCGCGCTGGCGCTCGCGCGCCACGTCACGTTCTCCGATCAGAGCGTTTGCGACCCGGCCAGCCTCGCGTTCCTTCGCACGGACCAATTCCAGGCCGCAATCGCCCAGCGTCGATGCCGGCCCAATCTCCGGGAGTGTCGCATTCGAGGCGACCGCTATCAGGTAGAGCGCCGCGGGCTGCCCCGCTATACGCCACTCCTCGCCCGCGCGCTCGACGAAGAAGTCGCCTTGCGCCGAGGCTCCCGGCACCGCTGGCCGGTCGAGCGCGCCAAGGTGGGAGCCAGTGATCGTCCGCTGGCCCGCAAGCGCAACATTGGAGAAGGTTCCTTCGAGAAGCGCCGAGAACTCCTCAGCGGTGAGCTCGCGTCGATGAAACGGGTTGCGCTGGCCGGACGCGTCACTGTATATGCGCCGGTCCGGCGTCGAGATGATCAAGAGCCCGTCAGTGCTCAGCACGCGGGCAATCTCGGCGAGTACGCGCTCTTGCTCATCGAGATGCTCGATCAGCTCGAAGGCGACCACCGCGTCAAACGAGCAAGCCTCGAAGACCGAGAGGTCCAGCGCGCTGCCCTGCATAAACGACACGCTTGGTCCCGACCAGCTAAGGCGGGCATGCTCCACCGTGAGCTCATCGACATCGAGTCCCACGACCTCGTGGGCCATGTCGGCCAGGATCGAAGAACCGAAACCCTCGCCGCTGCCCAGATCGAGCACACGCTTTCCCTCCACGAGTCGGGCCGCCCACAGATACCGGTGCAGATGCTCGTAGACGACCTGCACATCAGGGGTCCAGGGCACGCATCGCTCCCCGGTCCAGTCGATCAACCGAGGCGCGCCAGCTCGTCGCTCGAGGCTCATCGCGAAGTACGCCCCCGACGGAGGCGGGCGTCAAGCAAGGCGCGAAGCTAGGGGGGGTCGAGACGCATACATCCGCATACTTCCTACCACACCGTCGGGCGTCGGCAGGCTGGGAGCAGTCCCTCAGCCCGACCGGCTCCGGTAGGCTAGCTCGAATGCCAAACCATCAGTTCTCTGGTGGCCTTGATCGCGACCGATCCGGGGACGAGGGCACACCGCAGTCATTTGCATCGCGGGAGCAGGCTCAGCTACGCCAGTTGGCGCTCCTCGCCACGCAGGACAGCCGTCGCAGCGCCCAGAGGCTGCTCGATGTCGAGCAGATCCTCGCTTGCTCGCAAGCGCGTGTCGCGGCGCTCGAGGGGGCCCTCCAAGCTCGAGACGAGCAGCTCGAGCAGACGCGTCAGCGTCTCGAGCGCGCCGATCGTGTGACCGTAGCGATGAAGGCGTCCTTCAGCTGGCGTCTGACCGCGGCACTGCGTGCGTTCAAGCGGATGCGTCGCTCGTCAGGCACGCGAAACGCGCGAGCATGACGCTCCACGCAGTCCGCGCGTCGATGTCGGCGACGCTAGCCGTCGAGCGCGGTGCCTGCCGCTGACAGGCGAGGATTTCGGGGATCGCGACCCCGATCCTGCCCCGGTCGGCCAGGGCGCACCAGAGCGCGAAGTCCTCCCAGCCGGACAAAGCACCGTCGGTCGCGTAGCCGCCCGCATCGATTAGCTCCGAGCGGCGCACCATCGCCATCCCCTCAACGAAGTTTCCATAGCGCAGTCTGTAGGGATCCCATCCCAGGTAGCCCGTCAGTCCACTTGGTCCCTCGACACCGAAGCGCGCAATGACGCCGTAGGCAAAAGCCGCCTGCGGAGCGGTGGTCATCTCGCGCACGAGACGTCCGAGAGCGTGACGGTAGACGAGAACGTCGACATCCAGCATCAACAACAGCTCTCCTGTCGCGATCTGGACACCGAGATTGAGCGCAGCGGCGTGCCCGTGAGCCCGAGCGCGCGCGATCAGCTTGGCCGAAACCCAGGGCGCGCCCGCGAGCGCCCTGCGGATAGCGCTCGCCGACGCCTCTCCCGGGCAATCGTCGACGATCACGAGCTCGTAGTCATGGAAATCGCTTGCAGCGACGCTTTCGATCGCGGCTGCCACCTCCGCCGCGCGATCGCATACCGCCAGCACCACCGACATGCGCGGCGTAGCGACGAGCTGTGGACCGATGACCTCAACGCGATCGTCACTGCCGCACTCGCTGCCCGCGCTCGAGCGCAGCCCTTGCTTTACGGAGTGCTCTTGGCCGTGTCCCCGCGTGGCCGCCTGGCGCGCCAGGTCCAGCTGGGCTTGTGGGGGTAGCGAACCCGCATAAGCAGGTGCTGGCATCGCAGGCGGCTTTGGTCGGGGAACCGCCTCATCCCTGATGCCTCCGACACGCCCAACAGGCTGCGCGGCGACTTCATCGACGGCTTCTGCCAGTACCTCTATCGAGGCGGACAACGGATGCTCGTCGCGCATGAACTCGTAGGCCGCGATGCGCATCCGAGCGAGTCGCTCCTCGTCATCCAGCAGACCCTCGAGCGCCACGTCGAGGCTGTCAAAGCTCACGCTTGCGAAATGCTCGCCTGGGACCAGTGGCTCAAATCCCAGCGAGTGCTCACTGAGCAGCACGCACCCGTTCACCATCGCCTCTACTGCGCGCTGCCACTCGAAATAGCCGAGCTCCCCTCGATGCACGTTCAGCAGTAGCTTCGAGCGGCTCAGCAGTCGCCACTTCTCACAGCCGGCGAGAAACTGGGCGGACCCCTGACGGTGGGGCACGAGCGCCTCTGGCAGATGCAACTCCGTTCGACGTCCCGCTAGCTGAGAGGCGCAGCGAGCTAGGGCCAGCCGGCGCCGTGGCGTCGCGCCGGCGAGGAGGGCGAGCTCAACGGGCCGCTCAGAGCCGAGATCGCCGTGCCAGCGATCCCAGAGCGGCGCATAGCCAAGCTGCAAGAATCGCGCTTGAATCCCGAGCCGCTTCAGGGCGGCAACACCGAGGCGGTTGATATCCACCGCGCGTGACGCGCGTGCCGCGATCAGGGCACTTTGCTCGAACCACGGCGTTCCCGGCTGCTCCGTGCAAACGGTGATGCTGCGGCGAAGCTGCGCCTCGCTCGGATGTGCATCCTCCATCAACAGCGGTAGCAGCTCGTGGGGAACGAAAACGTAAACGAGATCGTCGCGCAGTGCTGGAAAGCGGTCGACCGAACGCTCGACCGCGATTCCGTGCTCGCTCAGGGCGTCGCCCAAGGCGTCGAGCAGCTCGCCGAAGAACACGTTCTGGAAGCTGGCCGAAACCAGACAGACTTGGGGCTCCATCGAGACGGAACCTAGCGAAGCAGGCCGTGGGCGCCGAGACAGCTCGACGTTACCTCGCGGCAAGCCCTACCTCGGGTTGCGCCCCTATGTGCGCTCCTCGAAGCGCAGCCATGCCAGCGCAAAGCCCAGGGAGCGACTCTCGGGCCACAGTGCATCATCCTTCTGGTCCGGGTTCGACCACGTCGCCTCGGCGTCGAACGAGACGAGATAGTCGCCTGCGGGGAGCTTCAGCGGAAGGCTCTCTTCGTGCCAGTCCCCGTCGCGCCAAGCGATATGCGCCTCCCAGAGGGTTCCCTCCTCCCCCGCGAGCCGGGAAACGCTCACCTTCAACAGGCCGATCGATCTCGGGGGCAGGCAGTAGCTCAGGCGCACGCCTTCAACGCGCTCGGCCACACGCACGACTCCAGCGGCATGGCCTGTGGCCCACCTGTAGCTACGAGTAGGGGTCTGCTCTGCTTCAAACCAGCCGCTCACGAGTTGCTCCTCGACGGTGGCTGAAGCCATGTCGAGCGCGCCCGCGGGGATCTCGAAGGAGTCCTCGAGAGCGATGCTAGAGAGCGCAAGGCTCAACGAGCGTGTCTCGAGCGGCGGTTCGGACCAGCCCCGAGCGGCAGAGAACACGACTTCGTAATCGCCGGGCTCCAATGCGAGCGGATGGTTCTCGACCGAGCGCGCGATGTACTGCCACAGGAGCCGCGTGCGCCAGACGGGCGTGAGCGGGTCGGGTGAGCCAAGCTGCCTGATCGTCAGCTCGACTCCGCCGGTATCGACCGGTACGTGGGCATAGTCGAGCCGCAGCCGTCTCGCCGGGCGCTCGAGATGAAGCAGCCCGGCTGCTCGCGTCCCAGCCCAGCGGTAGCTGCGTCCCTCGACGCGCTCCGTCGGGAACCAGCCGTAGACCAATTGGCCCGCACTGGCGGGTTCAGCCATGTCGATTTCCTGTCCGGCGGCTTCGGGTCGGGACCTCGACAGCAGGGGCATCCCGACCGGAAAGCCATCCCCCCAAGAGGGATCGACGAGTCTTTCCGGCACGCGAGGAGCCCGACGCAGGACGCGGCGGCTGACAAGCACGCTGCGCGCATGGCACGCGTTCCATGCCATCGACTTGAGCTTTACGAGGCGACGAGCGCCGGTGGCCGCGCGAAGCGTGGCAAGCTCGCCCCGCGCCCAGCGCGCGAGAGTCGGCAACGAGGAGTGCTTGAGCGCCACCCGCATGCGGTGGCGCTCGCAGAGGAGCTGCTTGCGCGTCGCGCGCACCGCAGAGGCTCCGACATCGTGGTCGATCCAGGCGTCGGGCGAGACCGCCACGCTAAAGCCCGCCCGCCAGAGTCGGATGCCATAGTCGACGTCGTCGTAGTAGTTGAGCATACGGTCATCGAATGGGCCGACGCTCTCTATCGCCTTTCGCCTGACCGCCATCCCACAGCCCATCGGATACAGCGCCTCGGAGGCGATCTCGGCCTGCTCGTAGGGCTGGTTCATCGTGAGATCGGCAGCCCAGCCCTGGCGGTTGACGGTGCCTCCGGCGCCGTTTATGACGAGTGGATTGGCTGCGAAGAACACCGTCGAGGCGACCCCGCCGATTGCCGGATCCGTCGAGAAGGTGGCGACGATAAGACGCAGCCAGTCGGGCGCGGCGAACCCATCGGCATCGATAAACGCCACGATCTCCCCGCAGGCGTGGGCAATGCCGAGGTTGCGCGCGTGCGGACAGCCGCGGTTACGAGGACTGCGCACGAGCTTGAGCGGCCCGCGCGTGGCCGCCTCTTCGGCAACGGCGACCGTGGCGTCCTTCGAGCCGTCGTCGACTACGACGATCTCATAATCGCCGTAGTCCTGGGCGAAGAGCTGGTCGAGACAGCGCCCGAGCACCTCGGCCGCGTTCCAGCAGACGACGACCACAGATACGAACGGGGCCGTGCCCGTCTGGGTCCTCATGAGGTCGGGATTGGTCTCGCGCGCGGCCCGCACCGCCGCGCGGAGATCTCGCTGCTCGTCTCTCCAGCGCTCGGCGTCCATCGAGGAGCGGCAAAGATATAGCAGCCGGGCCGGGACCGAGAGCGGCGGTTTCAGACGGGCCTTACCCCTACACTTGTGACAATCCGCTGGCGGCTCGTGCGCAACTCGCTCGCAGCGGGGGCGTTGCCACCTAGAGCCCCCGCAGGACAAGCTCCCATGAGACGCAATCTCGCCATCGTTCCCGCGTTCAACGAGGTCGAGGCGATCGCCCCGACCGTAGCGGCGATCCAGCGTTCGGCGCCCGACTTCGACGTGCTCGTCGTGGATGACGGTTCGAGCGACGGCACCGCCGAGATGGCCGCGGAGGCCGGGGCTGCGGTACTGCGCATGCCCTTCAACCTCGGCATCGGAGGCGCGATGCAGGGCGGCTACATCTACGCGCTCGAGCACGGCTATGAGGTTGCTGTGCAGGTCGACGGCGACGGGCAGCACGACCCGCGCCACATACACGACCTGCTCGAGCGCCTGCGATCCGATCCCGACCTGAACATGGTCACCGGCTCCCGCTTTCTCGACTCCGCCGGGAAGGGCTACCGCTCCTCTGCCACCCGCCGGATCGGGATCCGCGTCTTCTCGCGGGTCGTCTCGCTGATCACCGGCCAGCGCGTCACCGACCCGACCTCCGGCTTTCGCATGACGAGCCGTCCCGGCATCGAGCTGTTCGCACGCGACTATCCGCATGACTACCCCGAGGTCGAGGCGATCCTGCTGATGCACGCGCATCGCCTGCGCAGCTGCGAGATCCCCGTGCGCATGCGCCCCCGCATGACCGGCGAGTCGGTGATCTCCTCCAGCCAGTCGGTCTACTACATGGTCAAGGTGCTGCTGGCCGTGTTCGTCGGCCTCTTCCGCCGGCGCCCGAGCGCGCCCCCCTCAGCGGAGCGCTCGGAAATGACCACGGAGCCGGCGCTGTGACGAAGCTGACGCTCCAACGCGGCCTGGCCATCACCGTCACATTGGCGCTGCTGCTGCTCGTCTTCGAGCTGGTTCGCCGCAAGCGCCTGTCGGAGCGCTACGCGATCCTGTGGCTGCTCGCGGCGACGACGCTGTTCGTGCTGGCCGCGTGGAAGGGCCTTTTGACCTCGCTCTCCAACGACGTCGGTATCTCCTATCCGCCGTCCGCCCTGTTCGCGGTCGCGATCGGGCTGATCGCGATGATCCTGTTGCACTTCTCGCTGGCCGTCTCGCGGCTGTCCGATCAGAACAAGATCCTCGCCCAGCGTCTCGCGTTGCTGCAGCAGCGGATCGAGGCGCCGCGGGAGCCGGCCTCGCTGGGGGCGCAGGATGAGGCGTTCGAGCACGAGCGAGACGCCGCTACGGGCCCCGTGCAGGCGGGTGCACGGGCGCCGGTCGGCGCCGAAGAGCTCTCAAGCCGTCGCTGACGTCGTTGCCCGAACCCGGCTCCGAGGCGCTGGCGGTGGTGGTGGTCACCCATCGGTCCGCCGCTCACCTCCCAGCGCTGTTCGCGGCGCTCCGGGACCAGCTGCACGAGCATGACGAGCTGGTGATCGTCGACAACGCCTCGGGTGACGGCACGCCGCAGGCTGCGCGCGAGCTCGGCGATCGGGTGAAGGTGATCGAGACCGGCGCCAACCTCGGCTTCGCCGGCGGCTGCCATGTCGGTGTCAATGCGAGCGAGGCGCCGCTGCTGCTGTTCCTCAATCCGGATTCCCAGCCGCAGGCCGGATGTCTGCAGCGGCTGCGCGGAGCCGCCGTCGAGCACCCCGAGTGGGGCGCCTGGCAGGCCGCCGTGCTGCTCGAGGACGAGCGCATCAACACCAGCGGCGGCGTCACGCACTACCTCGGTTTCGGCTGGGCGGGCGACTGCGAGCGACCGCTCTCGGCGCTGCCCTCCGACGACCGCGAGGTCTCGTTCCCCTCAGGCGCCGCGATGGTCGTCAGGCGCGAGGCGTGGCAGGCGCTGGGAGGGCTCGATCGCGAGTACTTCATGTATGGGGAGGACCTCGATCTCGGCCTGCGCATGTGGCTGAGCGGCCGGGCCGTGGGGGTGGTGCCCGCCGCGCGGGTCATCCACAGCTACGAGTTCGACAAGGGATCGACCAAGTGGTTCTGGCTCGAGCGCAACCGTTGGCGCACAGTGCTCTCGGTATACCCCACGGGCCTGCTGGTCCTGCTGGCGCCGGCGCTGCTCGCCGGCGAGCTGGGACTGATGGCAGTCGCCGCCGGCGGCGGCTGGCTGGGGGCCAAGCTGCGCGCACAGGCGGCCGCGATCCGTGCGCTTCCGCGCACGCTCGCCAGGCGCCAGGCGGTTCAGCGGGAGCGGCGCATCGGCTCGAGCGAGTTCGCCGCCCACCTGAGCGCCTCGCTGCAGAGCCCGTATCTAGCAGGCGCGGACACCCCACCGATACGCGTGCCCCAGGCGCTCTACTGGTGGCTCGTACGCCGGGCGCTGGCGCTCCTCTCCGACTGATGCGCATCGGCCTCGACCTGCTCTACCTGGTGCCCGGCGAGAGCGGCGGACGCGAGAGCTACGCGCGCGAACTCGTGCCGGCGATGCTCGAACGCTCACCGGATCTGGAGCTCGTGGCGTTCGTCAATCGCGATGCCGGGGCGCGCCTGGGGGGAGAGCTGGCAGACGGCGTTCGCACTGTGGTCCTGCCGGTGTCGGCGCGGAGCAGGGCGCAGTGGGCACTTGGCGAGCTGGCGCTCGTCTCGCTCGCCGCGCGCAGGGCAAAGGTCGAGCTGCTGCACTCGATGGCGAACTTCGCGCCGGCTGCAGGGCCGTTTCGGCGCGTGGTCACGATCCACGACCTGCAGTACCTGGCGGTCCCAGAGCTGATCTCCGGCGCTACACGCACTGCGACCCATGCGCTGGTGTCGCTCGCCGCCCGCCGGGCCGATCGCATCATCGCCGTCTCGAGCGCCGGCGCAGAGGAGATCCAGAGCGGCCTCGGCGTCGAGGCCCGGCGAATAGACATCGTGCCCAACGGCGTGCGCCCGGCCCCTCCAGCAGCCCCTCCGAGCGAAGTGCGCGGGTGCGAGCAGATCGGGACGCGCCCGATCGTCCTGGCGGTGGCCACCAACCTGCCGCACAAGAACCTGCACGCGCTGGTCGAAGCGCTGGCGCTGATCGCCACACACGAGCGGCCGATGCTGCTGATCGCAGGTCACGCGACCGACGACGGCACGCTCCACGAGGCGGCGCTCGCCGCGGGCGTCGAGGACAGCGTGCGCCTGCTCGGCAGGCGCAGCACCGAGGAGCTGGACAGCCTCTACGCGATCGCGGCCTGCCTGGTGCTGCCGACGCTGCACGAGGGCTTCGGGATGCCAGTGCTCGAGGCGATGGCACGATCGCTGCCTGTGGCCTGCTCGGACATCCCCGCGCTGCGCGAGGTCGCGGGCGAGGCTGCGCTGTACTTCGATCCGCGCGCGCCGGCCCAGATCGCGGCGAGGATCCGCGAGATCCTCGGCGAGGATGCTCTGTCGCGACGCCTACGGATGCTGGGGTCCGCCAGGGCGGGCGCCTTCAGCTGGAGGGCCGCGGCAGAAGGGACTCTGGCCAGCTACATTCGCGCCCTGCGTCGAGTGCCCGCGAGGGGCGCCTGACTACTCTTCGCCCCAACCGAGGGCGCGGTCCTTGGGGACGATGCGGCGCAACGTGTAAACGTCCGAGTCGAGGTCCTCGAGGTGCTCGGGCAGCTCCAGCCACGGATCCCACACGGCCGCCAAGAGCTTCGCGGTTACCCCGTCGCTCGCCGCCGAGGCCAGCCACGTGGCGAGCTCGGCGCCGCGCTCGGGAGGGACGCCACCAGAGCGCTGCTGCTCGAGCGCCTGATCGAAGTATGCCTGCCCCACCCGCTCAGGCCCTGCAGTCAGCACCTCGTCGAGCATTCTCGTGTTCAATGCTCCCGGCGCCACCGAGTTGACATCGACGCGATCGGCGCGAAGCTCCTCCGCGAGCGTCTCTGCGAAACGCACAACGCCTGCCTTGGAGGCGGCGTAGGCGCTCAGGCCCGGCAATGGCCTCGTCGCTCCCCCGCCGGACAGCTGAATGATCTTGCCGTAGCGCCGCTGCTTGAAATGGCCGACGAGGCCGCGCGCCACCAGCACCGAACCGAGCAGGTTGATCTCGATCGCGCGCGCCCACTGCTCCCACTCGACATCCTCAATGGCGCCCTTTGGTCCATAGATGCCAGCATTGTTCACGAGAACGGTGAGCTCGGGAAAGCGCACCAGCGTAGCCTCGAGCAGTCTGCTCACGTCCGCCGGGCGTGAGACGTCAGCGAGCTCCGCCACCACCTGTTGGTCATCCGCGGCCAGCTCGGACAGCTCGACACGGGCAGCCTCGAGGGCGTCTTGGTCGCGGCCGCAAATGCACACGCCGGCCGCCCCCGCACGCAGGTAATGGCGAGCGATCTCCAACCCCAGTCCCTGCGTTCCGCCGGTGATCAGCGCAGTGCGCCCGCTGAGCGCCTTTGAATTCGCGGATTCCGCTGCCATCGCGTGGGCAGGCTACCCCACGAGCCGGGAGGGCGGCGCGAGCGGCGCCGGCTCCTCTACGCCCGATCCGGCGTGGAAGATGACGAAGCGCATCAGCAGGAAGCCCGCGATCGTCACGACGACCATCGTCAGCAGGTAGACGATCTCGGTGTCGATCCCGAGGACGCTCGGCAGAAAGCCTGTCGAGGCGGCGGTCAGGCCGTATTGCGCCGCGGCCATGCACAGGTAGCGCCTGACCTGGTGGCGCATTCCCAGTGCGAACTCCTCGTCATGGCTCCACACGAACACCCGCTGCAGGGTGAAGTGCAGCAGTAGTCCCGACACGAAGCCGATCGCGAGCGCCAGCTGGAACGTGAGACCCGCCACCTGCGAGAGCACGGTGGTGACCGTGAGATAGAGGACGGCGACCGAGCTGCCAGCCAACCCGAAACGCAGCACCTGACCGAGCAGCCCCGAGGAGGGCGAGCGCAGGTGGGCGATCTTGGCGCGGAGGCTCATCTCTCACCAGCGGACTCTAGATTGCGCAGGAACGCGTCCGTCTCGGCCAGCGAGACGGGATTGCCAATCTCATAGAAGCGCTCGGTCGCCTCGAAGCCCATCAGCTCGCCGCGCTCGGCGAGCCGCCGATAGAGGGCTGAGAGGTCGTTCTCGCTGGGTGCAGCGACGGCGAGCGCGTCCTCGCGCAGTCCGCCGAGGCCGTAGTCGATCCATTGCATCTGCGACGTCGGGGTGCGCTTGTCATAGCCCGTGACCAGCCCCTCCCGCAAGATCGCATTGGAGGACTCCCAGCGGCCTTCGTTGTGCAGCACCGTCATGCAAGCCGGTTGGCCGCTGGCCAGCCAGGCTTCGCTCACGGCGCGGTAGTCGATGTGCAGAAACGTGTCGCCGTAGAGCACCAGGAAGCGTTCTCCCAGCAAGGGCTGGGCGCGGCGAATCGCTCCGAGTGTTCCGTCGAGACCGGGGGCGTCGTAGCTGTAAGCGATTGCGATGCCATGGCATTCGCTGCCGATCGTGCGCTCGATCATCTCGCCCAGATAGCCGACGCAGAGCACCACACGCTGGGCTCCGTGGTCGGCGAGCAGCTTCAGCTGGTGGTCGAGAAACGGACGACCGGCGACCTCGAGCAGCGGCTTGGGCACGTCGCGCACCCGATCCTTGAGCCTCGTTCCGAGGCCGCCGGCAAGAATGCAGATCGGTGGGAGCGCGGCTCCCTGCGTCACCGCTGGGGAGCCCACCTACTCGCCGTCCTCCCAGCCGTATCGCGACTCCAGGATGTACTTCGGTCGCAGACGTACCTCGTCATAGATGCGTCCGACGTACTCGCCCATCACTCCCAGGGAAAGCAACTGCAACCCGCTGAAGAAGCACACCACGATCACGATCGTCGGATTGCCGACCGGAAAGCCCTGACCGGCGATCTTCAACCCAGCGTAGGCCACGCCAAGCAGGAACGCCAACCCGGCGAGGCCGATTCCCCCGAGCGAGATCATCTGCAGTGGATAGCGCGAAAAGCCGACGATCCCGTTGATCCCGATCACGAGCGAGCCCCAGAAGCGGTTGTACTTGCTCGATCCGCTCGCGCGCGGATCACGATCGTAGAGGACGCTGCTCTGGCGGAAGCCCACCAGGCCCACGAGCCCTCGCAAGAACCCGTGGCTCTCCTTGAGCGCAACGACATTCCTAACCACGCGGCGGCTCATCAGCCGAAAGTCACCGGTGTTCGGCGGTATCTCGACCTCCGCGATCCGCTTGATCACGCGATACCCGATGACCGAGACGATCCGCTTCGGTAGTGTCTCGCCGGCGCGTGTGCGCCGTTGGGCATAGACGACATCGAAGCCCTCCCGCCAGCGACTGACGAGGTCAGGAATCAACTCAGGGGGATCCTGGAGGTCGCAGTCGATCACCACGACAGCGTCGCCGCCCGCCTGCTCCATGCCCGCGATCGTGGCCATCGGCTGTCCCACCCTGCGCGAGAAGCGCAGCATCTTCACGCGAGGATCTCTGGCGCGCAATGCGAGGATGATCTCTTCGGTCCGATCGGTGCATGGGTCGACGCTGAAGATCAGCTCCCAGTCCATCTCCAGGTGCTCGAGCGCAGCCTGCAACCGCTCGTAGGTCCGCTCCACGTTGCTCTCCTCGTTGAACGCTGGGATCACCACGCTGAGCAGGCCGCCGCCTGCAGCGACCGCCGACGCCGGTACGGCGCCTGCAAGGCTCATGAGCCTCCTCCGGCGCTCAGTCCGATCGATTCGCGCATCGGCGCATACGGACTCCCGGCATAAGCGCTTTCGACCTGCATCCAGGCATAGCGGGCCGAAGCGAGGTCGCCGAGGAGCGGCCGGCCGTCGCCGGCAACCAGCGCCTCTACGAAGTGCTCCCACTCGGCATCCCACGAGCCGTCCTCGGAGGAGTAGCTGACCTCCTCGAGCTGTGGCGGGCCGAGCTCGGGGCTCATCGCGTAGATGCGCAGCCGCTGGGGCCCGTAGGAGCGCACGAGGCCCTCCACGTGGAGCTTCGCCGTTCGGCAGTAGATCTCCAGCGAGAAGAGGTTCTTCCACTCCGTCCAGCTGACGTGCAGCATCGCCCATGGACCTGTGCGCGAGTCGGCCTCGCCCAGAATCAGGGCGGCGTTGTCGTCCACGGGAGTGTCCCAGAAGTGCGTGCGCAGCAGGGCGCTGTGCAGGGGTAGCGGACCGGCGATCCAGTGACTCAGATCGAGCAGGTGCATTCCCTGGTCGATCAACTCGCCGCCTCCCGAGCGCGCCGGCTCGGCACGCCACTCGCGGTCATAGCCGAGGCGCCCACCGTGACCGTAGCGTCCGCGTATATGCATCAGCTCGCCGTGCACGCCTGAATGCACCTCGTCAGCCGCTCTGCGCAGGCCCGGGTGAAAGCGGTGGTTGAAGCCGACCTTTACCCGCCGTTGGCTGCGCGACTCGGCTGCGATCAGCCGATCGACCTCCTCGACGCCCAGACCGGCGGGCTTCTCGACGAGCACGTGCGCTCCATTCTGAAGTGCAGCTTCAGCGAGCGCGGCGAGTGAGTCGTGAGTGACGGCGACGATGACGACCTCGGGGTCGAGCTCGAGCAGCTCATCGATCGTCGCGCACGCTCGCGTGTGGTGCTGCGCCGCAAAGGCGTCGGCGCTTGCGCTGGACAGATCGAAACAGCCAACGAGATCGTCGTTGGCGCCAAGTGCGTTGGCGCGCTTGGCGCCGATCAGGCCGCAACCTAGGATCGCAACCCGCAGACCCTTGCGGCTCATCCGCTCTCGCTCGCGTAGGCACCACCGAACTCGAAGTCGAACATCAGCTCGGAGACGCCGGCGGCGGCCATCGCTTGGCGGGTGTCCACCGGATGCCGGGCGTAGACCAGCAGGAAGCCGCCGCCACCGGCGCCGACGAGCTTTCCGCCGATGCAGCCGCTGCGCAGAGCCAGCTCATAGAGCCTGTCGATGTTCTCATCGGACATGCCCGGCGAGCGCCGGCGCTTGTGCTCCCAATGCTCGTGCATGAGGCGGGCGTAGCCCTCGAGATCGCCGCTTAGGAGCAGCTCGTAGCTGCGTCGACCGAGCTCCTTGGTGTGGTGCAGATTCTCGAGCATCTCCCCGTCGCCCGCGCGGGAGCGCTCGTCCTGGTCGGCGAGCACGCTCGAGGCCGATCTCGCTGCGCCGGTATAGAACAGCAGCAGCTGCTCCCGCAGCCGGCTGAGCACGCTGGCATCGAGCTCCAGCGGCTCGACCGCCACGGTGCCGTCCCGATGGAATGTGTAGGCGCAGATACCCCCATGAGCAGCCACGTAGGGGTCCTGCTTGCCGACCGGCTCGCCCAGCACGTCGATCTCTATCTCGCACGCCGCCTCGGCGAGCGCCCCAGCAGCTATGGACGTCCTGCGCGCCTGGGAGAGACCCTTGAGCAGACACACCGTGTACGCCCCCGAGGAGCCCATCCCCGTGCCTGCCGGGACATCGGCGACGGAGGCGATCTCCAGCGGGTTGCCGCGCCAGTGGCGCAGCAGGGTCTCACGCAGGATCGGGTGACGGATGTCGGCGATCCTGTCGACCTCCTCGAGCTCGGAGTACTTCATCCGGTAGCGACGCTGGAATACGGTATGGGTGAGCATGTAGACGTACTTGTCGATGGCGCCGGAGACGAGGAATCCACCGTGCTCGCTGTAGTAGGAGGGAAGGTCGGTGCCCCCGCCTCCGAGCGAGATCCGCAGTGGTGCACGGCTGTAGATCAGGCTCATAGTCGCGTCCTCTCGCTCATTGGGCCGCTGACTGCTCGTCCCAGGTGTGCTGCTCGTTCGCCTGTAGCCACTCCAGGGTGCGAACGAGAGCGTCTGAAATTGTCAGCTGCGGCTCCCAGCCGAGACTGCGGATGCGGCTGGTCTCCAGTCGGATCAACGGGCTGTCTCCGGTCCAGCCGCGGCGGCCGCCCGTGTGCTCGATCTCTGGGGAGCAACCGAGATGCCGCGTGATGATGGCGATCGAGTCGTCTACCACGATCGTCTCGTCTGTACCCAGGTTGTAGACGTGCGCTCCGGGCTCCTCGCCGTGGCGCTCGACGGCCAGCAGGATCGCCGACAGGCAATCCTGGACGTACAGGTAGGACTTCTCCTGGCGTCCGTCGCCGAGAACTCGCAGATGTGCCGGATCGCGCATCAGCGCGCGGTAGAAGTCGAAGACGTGGCCATGGGTGTAGCGCTCGCCGAGAATCGACACGAAGCGAAAGATCAGACCCGTGAAGCCGTAGCCCGTCGCATAAGCGCTGATCAGGCCCTCCCCGGCTAGCTTGGAGGCCCCGTACAGAGACGTCTGCACGGGAAACGGAGCATCCTCGGGAGTCGGAAAGACCTCCGGCTCGCCGTAGATCGAGCCCGTCGAGGAGAACGCGATGCGCCGGACGCCGTGAGCGCGCATCGCCTCGAGCACGTTGGAGGTGGCGAGCGTGTTCTGTTCGAGGTCGCGCCTGGGGTGCTCGAGGCCAAAGCGTACGTCCGCGTTCGCCTGCAGGTGAAAGACCCAGTCGCAGCCCGGCATCGCCTCGTCGAGGACCGCTGGATCGAGCACGTCGCCCTGGATCAGCCTAACTCCCTCTCGCTCCAGCGCCTCGGCTACGAACTCGCGCCGCCCAGTGCGGAAATCGTCGAGGATCACGACCTCGATGCCCTCGCGCGAGAGTCGATCGGCGAGGTTGCTGCCGATGAACCCGGCACCGCCGGTTATGCACGCACGCCTCATCGTCAGAGTGAAAAGCCTGCTGCCGCCGCGTCGCGGTGAAACATCCTGACGGTCTCGAGGGAGAACTGCTCGAGATTCTTGCCGAGACCGTCGAGCTTCTTCAAAAGGTCGTGAGTGACCGTGATGATGTGGCAGCCAACCTGATCGGCCTGAACCAGATTGAGTATCTCTCGCGGGGACGCCCAGATCAGCTCCGCGCGTGGAGCCTGGAGCATGATCTCGACGGCGTGAGCCATGATCGGCACCGGATCCACCCCGGCGTCGGCGATGCGACCCGCGAACACCGATATGCAGGAGGGCGCCCCGTCTTTGACCGCCGAGGTGATCAACTCGACCTGTGCGGTGGTGAACAGCGCCGTCACGTTGACCTTCACACCGTCCTCGCAGAGCTCGCGAACGAGTGGCGCCAGCGACTCTCCAGCGGTCGTCGTGACGGGGATCTTCACATACACGTTCTCCCCCCAGGCGGCGATGATCCGCGCCTGCCGGCGGATCTCGCCGACGTCGTCGGCGAACACCTCGAAGGAGATCGGATGCTCGGTGATGCGTTCGAGCAGTCGCTGGGCGAACTCGCCGTAGTCGGTGAGGCCGGCCTTCCACATCAGCGTCGGATTGGTCGTGAATCCCGCGATCCGTGGATCGGCGGCAAGGGCGAGGATGCCGTCGAGGTCGGCGCCGTCCGCGAATATGCGTGTAGAAAGCTGCTCAAGCATGGCTGTCAACCTTAGCTGCACGCTCGGTTCCCAGGGCGCGCTTGCGTACGCTACACAGAACCGCGGCGGGCAAGAAGTTGCCCGGCCCCGTCCGGCAGGTCCGCCGCGAGCAGGTCTGGGCGCGCCGCCCGCAGGCGCTTGTGCGCGCTCGGTGGATGCTCGATCAGGACGGTCTGACATCCAGCGGCCCTCCCGGCCAGAACGTCCGCGTCGGTGTCGCCGACCATCCACGACCGCGAGAGATCCAGAGCCAGCGCTCGCGCCGCGTCGAGCAGCATCCCCGGCGCCGGCTTGCGACAGTCGCACGGGCCGGAGAGCTCGGCCACCACCCCGTCGGGGTGGTGCAGGCACATGCGCCAGCCGTCCAGCGAGATGCCCTCGGCGCCGAGCAGCTCGCCGACGCGGGCCTGGATCGACTTCAGTTCCCGCACCGACGCGTTGCCCTTCGCGGCCGCCGGCTGATTCGTCACGCAGACGAGTGCATAGCCGGCACGCTCCAGCAAAACCAGTGCCTGAGCCACGCCCGGCAGCAGGCGCACCTGATCGATCCGCAGCGGCGACTCGTACTGCCCGCTCTCGGGATCGAGGACGAGCTCGTTGAGCACACCGTCGCGGTCCAGGAAGATCGCGTCCCTGGCGTCGCTCAACTCGGCTCGGCGATGCTCAAGGACTCCCAATGCCCACGGCGTGCGGCGAGCTCGGGGTGCGTGACCAGTGCGTGCCAGACGACCGCCTGGAAGGACTCCACCAGCGGCGTACGCAGGTCGGGTGGCGCATCGATCAGGATCGCAACGTCCGCGAGCTCCGCGAGCGTGCCGCCGGGGGATCCGACCACGCCGAAGATCGACGACCCCAGCTCGCTCGCACGCTCGATCGCGTTGACGAGGTTGACCGAGACGTTGCGCTCGCGCGAGCCGCCGCCCACGGAGAACACGAGCAGACCATCGCGCTCGCCCAGGCGCGAGACCTCGAGCCAGCCGGTGAAGGAGCTCTCCCAGCCGTCGTCGTTGGTGCGCGCGGTGAGCTCTGAGACGTTGTCGGTAGGGGCGTAGGCCTCGAGCATGCACAGCTTGCGAAAGTCGTTGACCGCGTGGGAGGCGTGCCCGGCACCGCCGCCGACACCGAGGATGAACAGACGCCCGCCGCGAGCGCGCACCGCCGCGAGCCCTTGCGCCATCGCGTCGACCCGCTCGATCGACACCGCCCGCGCCAGATCCGCCGCAGCCTCGAAGTAGCTCTTCATCAAGTCGCTCATGAGCGCAAGCCTAGTGGTCGCGGTGGGCGCATCTAGCTACGCCGGCGCAGCAGCGCCTGCAGCTCGCTCGGAACCGCCCGCAGCACAAGCAGCAGAGCGAAGAAGATAAGAGAGGCGATCACCCAGAGCACGACGCTCGGCAACGCGAGCGCCAGCACGCTCGCGCCCGCGGCGGTGGCGAGCGCGACCCGTGCCAGCACGCGGCCGCCGGGACGCAGGTGCGGGTGCGCGCGCAAGAGCGCCACCAGGTAGCCGGCGGCGACGACGAACTCGCACGCGATCGCCGCGATCGAGGCGCCTTCAGCGCCGAGGCTGGGGACGAGCGCAGCGGACAGGCCGACAGACAGCACGAGTCCCACGAGCGTCACACGCAGCAGCGCGGCGTGCATCCGCAGCGACAGCAGCGTGTAGCTCCAGGTCGTGCCGAGGAAGCCGCCGAGCAGCGCCACGGCCTGCAGGCGCAGCACGGGCACGGCCGGCCCGAATGCCTTGCCCCCCACCACTTCGATCACGAACGGGGCGGCCACGATCAGGCTGAGCATGATGTAGGCGCCCGCGATCAGCACCACATCCCCAACTCTGCCGACGGCATAGCGAAGCCGCTCGTGATCGTCGCGACCGGCGCGAGCGAAGATCGGAAAGGCCGAGCCGGCGAGCAATCCGGAGGTGCCACCGATCACCTCGACGATCTTGAACGCGGTCGAGTAGTAGCCCGTCTGCAGACCGCTGGAGATCGAGGAGACGACCAGCAGCCCGATCCGCGGATAGAGGATCCCGACCATCACCGAGGCCGAGTAGGGCAGCGTGTCGCGCAACAGGGTGCGCCAGCGCGCGAGCTCGAAGCGGGGCGTCAAAGAGACTCGCCCGCGCAGGTACACCGCGGAGGCGAGCAGCGCGGCCGCCGAGGAGACGACGCTCACGAAGAAGAACGAGAACAGGTGGGCACCGAGAACGACCAACGCGACCGTCGCAGCCGCGACCACCACTGTGTTGATCAGTTCGAAGATCGAGGAGATACCCCAGTTCAACTGGGCGGTCAGCGAGATCGAGTAGGTCTGCTGGACGTTGAGCAGGATCAGCCCGACGCCGGAGACGAGCATGCCGGCGACCACCACCTTGGGATAGTCGCCGAGCACCATCAGCGGCACCGCCAGCGCGAGACCGACGAGCGTCAACACGGTCCTCAGGCCGAGCACGTTCGCCAGCAGACCGCGGCGCTCGGCGGGCTGCGCGAGCGCGTATTCGCGCGTCCCGACGCCGCTCAGGCCGAGCTCGGTGACGCCCGCGATGATCGTGACGATCGTCGAGGCTGCCACGAAGCGCCCGAAGTCGATGACGCCGAGATGGCGGGTCATCAGGGGCACTGTCGCGCCGGTGAGCACGATCGTGACTGCGTAGGCGATCCCCCTGATCGCGCCGCCGCGGATCACCTTTGCGCCTGCGTCGGGGCGATCGAGCATGTCCGGCGATGGAGGCGGCGCCGGCCCAGGCGGGGGAGGGTGGCTCATCGGATGAACTCGGCCAGCGCCCGCCCGTCAGGGGTGGAGAGCCCGAGCGCTCGCAACAGTCGTTCCGCAACTTTCGTCCACGTGTACAGCTGCGCGCGACTACGGGCCGCGCGGCCCATCTGGCTAGCCAGAGTCGGGTCGCAGAGCCGCTGCATCGCCGCGTAGAGACCATCCTCGTCGCCCGGGTCCACGAGCAGGCCGCCGTCCGCGCCGATCACGTCGCGCGAACCACCGACGCTGCTTGCGATGCTCGGTATCCCCGCCGAGGCAGCCTCGACATGGACGATGCCAAACGGCTCTACGAGCGAAGGCATCACCAAGCAGGTGGCCGCGGCGAGCAGCTCGATCATCAGCGCGCGGTGATCGGCGCGTGCCTGCGAGAGCGCACCGTGCCCGTTGACGCCTTCGAGGCGGAGCGGAGGGTGGCCCCCGACGACATCCAGTACCGCGCCAGGGCAGACTGCTCGCACGCGTGAAAACGCTCGCAGGAGCGTGGGTCCGCCCTTGCGCTCCCAGTCGAAGCCGATGAACAGGAAACGCGGTGGCCTCCAGGCGCGATCCGTCACCTCACTACGGTGATTGGCGCCGAAGCCCACGACCGCGACGCGCTCGGGGGGCACGCCGTAGTCGGCGAGCAGCGAATCCGCCGCCCAGTGGCTCGCGACGGCGCACATGCGGGCGCGCGCGTAGATCCCAGCACGGCGCTGCTCCCAGACCTGGATTGCCCGCGCGGACATCCGTCTGAACACCGGGTGAATGGCTGACGCCTGGCGCAGCGTCATGTCCTCGAAGGTCACGTACGGCGCCACGGGCGCCAGTGGGATGGTCGTGCCGATCTGGATCACGCCATCTGGGCGCAGGAGCCGCATCCGCCGACGCGCGCGCCTTGCGCGCACGCCAACCGTAAGGGGCGCGCTTTCGGCGTCGTAGCGATTGCGGCTCGCCAGCGCGGAGGCAAGGAGCGTCATCTGCTCGACCCCTGGTGCCAGCGTCAAGTCCAGCGGGCTCGCGAGCACGTCCAGCTCGGACAGCGCACCGAGCAGGCCAGCCGGGATGCCCGACCACGTGTCAGTGGATTCCGGGTCACCGACGGCGGCCACCACCACCCGCGGGCGGATGCCCATATATCACTGCTCGTCAGAGTTGAAGTAGAGGTATCTGGCGATGTAGAACTGGAGCATCGACGCATAGATCGCGCCGTTGAAGGCCATCGTGAAGTTCCGCCGCGGTTCGAGATCGTGACGGTGGCGGTACAACTGCACGATCAGGACGGCCGGGCCGTAGAACGGAAACAGCAGCGGGGAGAGCCGATTGAGCAGGCGCCGGCGGGGGCCCCAGTCGCTCTGTCCCTGCCAATTGAACTTGGGAAACTCGCTGTAGTCGGCGAGATAGTCGCGCGCTTCCACCCGCGCACGTCTGCGCCCCTTGGTAATGGTGGAGTGCAACGTCCAGTTGTTGTACTCGGGACGATGCTCCAACAGGTAGTCGACGTCGACGACGGGCTCGTCCACGTCGATCGTCAGATGCAGGTTTCCGACCGCGTGGACGGCGCTGCGACGATAGAGCTGGAGCTTGTACCAGCTCTTCTCGGGGCGCGAGACGTAGCGTTGACCGTCCCAAAACGGCCACAGCAGACGATACCCGTTCACCGCTGGGTCCTCGACAAGCTCATGCAGGTGCTCACGCAACGCCGAGGAGAGGAACTCGTCGGCGTCGAGGTAGAGGATCCACTCGTACTGAGCCTGGGATAGGGCGAAGACCTTCGCGACCTCCGCATAGCCCTTGAAGGGACGGACGAAGGTTTTGCAGCCGTACTCCTCGGCGATCTCGAGCGTGCGGTCGCTGCACTCACCGTCGTGGACGAGGATCGTCTCGTCAACCAAATCGACGAAGCTCGCAAGGCAGCGCCCGATCAGTCGCTCCTCATTGTGGGCCGCGACGCAGGCGGAGACCGTGGAGCGTCTCAACGGGGACGGAACGGTATCGGGGCACATCGCGCGGCGGCACTGTAGCAGGCGGGGACACCGGAGGCGCGGAGCGGTGAGGGCTCGACGGCTGACGGGCGCGAGCGTGCACGCGATCCCCCCGTAACAGTGACTTGGCGACGTAGAACTGGAGCATCGAGGCGTATATCGCGCCGTTGAAGGCCATCGAGACATTTCGCCGCCGGTCGAGATCCGAGCGGTGGCGATAGAGCTCCAACAGCAGCACTGCGGGAGCGTAGAGGGGGAAAAGCACCGGTGAGAGGAAGTTGAGGAGCCTACGTCGGGGCGGCCACTCGCGCGGCCCCTGCCAGTTGAAGGTCGGAAACTCGCTGTAGTCCGTCAGGTACTCGCGCGCTTCGATACGCGCTCGTGCCCGCCACTTTGTGAGGTTGGTGAGCAGCGTCCAGTTGTTGTACTCCGGCCGGTGCTCGAGGAGGTACTCGACGTTACGCACCGGTTGGTCCACCTCGATCGTCAGATGCAGGTTGCCCACCGCGTGCAGCGCACTGCGCCGATAGAGCTGAAGCTTGTGCCAGCTGTGCTGCGGGCTCGAGACATAGCGCTCGCCATCCCAGAACGGCCACAGCAGCCCATAGCCGTTGACCTCGGGATCGCTCACCAGCTCATGCAGGTGCGCGCGTAGATCTGCCGAGAGGAACTCATCGGCGTCGACGCCCAAGATCCACTCGCAGCGCGCCTGCGAGCAGGCGAACACCTTCGAGGCCGCGGCGCGACCGCGAAATGGCTGCACGAAGATCCTGCAGCCGTATCCTTCGGCGATCGCGAGCGTGCGGTCGCTGCACTCGCCGTCATGCACCACGATGATCTCGTCGACGAGATCGGCGAAGCTCGACAGGCAGCGCTCGATCAGACGCTCCTCGTTGCGCGCCACAACGTAAGCGGAGATAGTGGGACGCGACGCTCGAGCATAGGCCATCGAGCGTTTACCTTAGACAATCTAAGGGAACGCTTACCTAGAAGCAGCTAAGTTCGCAGGTCCGTCTCCTCGGGAGAGCGCTGGGCGAGGGGACGCGGCGGCTCAGACGCGAGCGAGTCGCGCGGAGCGCCGAAGTACAGGTATCGCGCAACGTAGAACTGGACCATGCCAGCATAAAGGGCCTGCCCAACCGACATTCTCAGGTTCTCTCGCCATCGGTACTCGCCGCGCTCGCGAGCCAGGTTGATGACGAGCACGACCGGCACATAGGGCACGAACAGCAGCGGCGCCAGGCGATTGAGGACCTTTCTTCGCGGCGGCCATCGCTGAGGGCCGTTCCAGTTGAACTTCGGAATGTCGGCGTAAGGGGTGAGGAACTCCAGTGCGTTGATCCGCGCCCAGCGGCGCCACTTGGTGAGCACTGTGGCGAGCGCGAGGTTGTTGTAGAGAGGGCGGTGCTCGAGCTGCAGCTCGATCCGCTTGACGGGCGGATCGACGACCTCGACGCCGTGGATCATTCCCAGCAGATGCACCTTCGAGCGTCGAAAGAGCGCAAGCTTGTAGGGCCCGCGCTCGGTGATGTAGCTGCGCCCGTCCCACATTCGCCACAAGAGCTCGTAACCGTTGATCCGCTCGTCGCTGGCGAGCTCGCGTAGGCGTGCGCGGAGCGGCTCGCTCAGATACTCATCGGCGTCGATCGAAAGGATCCACTCGCCTTGGGCTTGCCCGAAGGCAAAGACGGTCGAAGCCTCAGCGTGGCCGACAAGCGGGCGCGTATAGATGCGGCAGCCGTGACGCGCTGCGATCTCTAGCGTGGTGTCCTCGCACTCGCCGTCGTGAACGAGCACGATCTCGTCGACGACGCCATCGAGACTCTTCAGACAGCGCTCTACCACCGCCTCCTCGTTGCGCAGCACCAGACACGCCGAGATCGCGGGGCGCCCCGCTTCAGGGCTGGCGAGAGGTTCCATGTCGGGCAGGGTAGGGGTTGAACCGACCATGCGACGCTCTGCGTGGTCCTCTGCGCCGGCCTTGAGATGATTGGCCGATGAACGAACTTCGGGCCGCTCGCGTCGACTTGGTGATCAACACCTTCGAGCGCACCTACCGGCGTGCGCTCGAGCCCGGGGCGTTTGCGGCCATCGCGGTCGCCAACCGCCACCCGTTCGCCCGCCGGATGCTCCTCATCAACAACGTCTCAGACAGCGCCGATGCGACCGAGCGCGCCCAGGCCCTGCTGGACACGGGCGAGATCGACGAGTTCCATTTCGTCGCAGACCACATCGAGCGCGCCCTGGAGCTCACGGGGCTCGAGCGCGGCGAGCTCGAGCCCCTGCTGCACTACAGCGACGGCCCGCTCGTGGCCGCAGCCTTGGCGCAAAGCCCGTGGCTCCTCTACTGGGATCCCGAGGCCAGCCTCGAAGTGCCGAGCGACTGGATCACGCCGGCGCTGAGTCTGATGGAGCGCGACCCCCGGGTGATGGTCGCAAACCCAAGCTGGGAGCCGCCCGACGAGCACGGCCTACGGCCGGGCGTTGCGCATGAGGCGAGCGAGATGCAGGGCGCGTTCGCGCTCGGACCGGGATTCAGCGACCAGGTGTTCCTCGCGCGGAGCACAGACTTGACAGCTCGTATCTATCGGCAGCGCTGCATAGCGAACATCACATACCCAGCCGCACATCGGGCGCGGGTCTTCGAGGCGCGCGTGGCCGCCCACATGCGCCATCACGGACGCCTGCGCGCCACCTCGCTGTGTTCGACATACACGATCGACGCCCCCGACGGCAGCTCGGCCTACCCGCCGAACGGGCTCCGCGAGCGCGCCCGCTACGTGCGAAACGCAGCCTTGCTGCGGGCTCTTGCACTCTCTCCGTTGCGTCCCGCCTGCCTCAGGCACAGCTGGCTGTGAGATCCTTCCCGCGCGCTCGCCCGGCCTGCTCTGCGGGCCTGGTGCAGCGAACGCCATCATGAGCTCATGAGCATCAAGCCCCGCGTCAGCGTGATCATGGCCGTCTACAACGAGGAGCGCTTCCTCGCGCAGGGAATCGAAAGCGTACTTGCGCAGAGCTTTCAAGATTGGGAGCTGATCGTCTCCGATGACGGGTCTACCGACGCGACCCCCACGATCGCCAGCGGATTCGTCGAGCGCCAGCCCGAACGGATCCGCCTGCTGCGCTCCGGCGAGAATCGGGGAAAGCCGTTTGCGTTGAATCGAGCGCTCCGTGCTCGGCGCGGCGAGCTGATCGCTTGGCTCGATGGCGATGACCTGATGATGCCCGACAAGCTCGAGCGTCAGGTTGCGGCGCTCGATGCCAATCGTGCCGCCGCCGGCTGCTGCCACGACGCGGAGATGTTCGACGCGATCGGCGGACGGACGCTCGGCCGCTTCTCATCGCAGACCAACGGCGCGCCGTTGCGCAGTGGCGGCGTCGAGCTGTGGTTCGACCCGACCTATCGGATGCTTCCCTCGGCGACGATGATTCGCTCGTCTCTGTGTCCGCCAGGGGGCTTTGACGAGCGCTTGACCTACACCAACGACTGGCTCTTCGACATCGAGGTCTTTCGCCACGGTGGCTGCATCGCGATCGAGGACGCCCTCGTCCGCTACCGCCGTCACGACGAGAACCTGAGCACGCGCGGAGAGACATCCGGCGCGACCTACGAGGAGGGCCTGATGGCGATGGCGATCGTCATCGCGAGATATCCAGAGCTGCAACGTAAAGCGCGCTCGGTCTGTGGCGCGTTGATGCTCGGCCAGGCCAGCCGAGCATTCACCCGGCGCGAGTGGCACCTCTCGCTGCAGCTTGCACGGGGCGCGTTCGGCGCGGGCGGGCTCGTCGGTATGTGCGACATCGCCTGCAGCCTGACGCGAGCCCGCCAGCGTCACCGGCGCTCGCTTAGCGGCTAGCGATCTCCGCGCTCGCCCAACCGGCGGGCGCGGGCGTCCGCGAAGCCGGCCCGAACGGCGCCTGCCGCCGCTCCACGGTTTTGCCGTGCCAGCGCATGCGCTAGGAACACGGTCAAGATCGCGGCGCGCCTGAGCGCGCTCGCGATGCGCCCGAGCGGACGCCTCTGCTCGAGCACGACGATGGTGTTGCGCACGCCGTAGTAGAGCGTGTGGGTCGATACCGACTCCCCCCCCGTCGAAGCTGAGACACGGTGCCACGCCCGGGCATCGGGCGCGAACACCACCTCGAACCCAGCTGCGCGGACACGCAAAGCCCAGTCTACGTCCTCGACATAGGCAAACAGTCGCTCGTCGAGCAGCCCGACGGACTCGATTGCCTCGCGCGAGATGGCCATCAGCGCCCCGACGGCGCGGCCGGTGCTACGCACGTGGCTGTTGCGCGGCGCGTCGATGCGTCCGTATCCGCGCGGGCGTCCCGAGTAGCCGAGCAACTCGCTGACTCGCTGTCCGGCGAACCAGATCTTCTCGGGACTGTCCGCGAAATACAGCTTCCCGGCGAGGATTCCCGCGGCCGGACGCACACTCGCCGCCCGCTCGAAGCCTGCGACTACGTCCCCTGCCACGGTCGCGTCGTTGTTGACCAACATCACCCATCTCGCCCCCTGCTCGAGGGCGTGGCGGATACCCAGGTTGTTCCCGCCGGCATAACCGAGGTTGGCGCCCGCTTCGATCAATGCGACCTCCGGAAAGCGATCGCGAACAGCCTGCTGGGAGCCGTCTGTCGAGCCGTTATCGACACAAACGAGCTGCAGTCCGGGCCACTGGACGCGGGTCAGGGACTCGAGGCAGCACAGCGTATCTTCGCGTCCGTTCCAGTTCAGCACGACGGCATACCAAGCGGGCTTCCCGCCGCCGGCGGAAGCGTCTTTTTCAGAGGACATCCAAGCGAGACTACGGGCTGAGGCTGCATGGGTGGCCAGCGCCAGCTGGCGCGTCGTGGCCGCCGTAACCGCTATAGATGCCCGCTTGATCGGATCCTTCCTCGGTGCGTGGGTTCTCTTCCCGCTGGTGCTCCTAGCGGCGAGCATCGGCTGCGGCCTGCTCGTGCGCAGGCTCGCTGGGGGCGGACTGCCGGGGATCCTCGTCGCGCCGGTGGGCTTCGCCCTGGTCGTCCTCGTATGCGCTTTCGCGACCTCCTACGACTGGCTCGCGTGGGCCGCCGGACCCGTGGTCGTCGCGCTCACGGCGATCGGCCTCGGGCTCGAGGCGCGCGCTGGCGGCCTGCGCCCCCGCGCTCCCGTTGGAGCCTGGGTGTGGCCGCTGTTGGCCGCCCTCGCGGCGTTTGCCGCCGTCGGCGGCCCGGTCTTCCTCACGGGCACGGTTGGCTGGACGAGCTTTACGCGAATCGTCGACACCGCGTTCCAGATGGACTTCGCCGAATACCTCGCGCACAGCGGACGCGTCAGCCCGACCAACGGGGATTCCTCGTACAAGATCGTGATCGCCAAGCTGCTCAGCATCGGCTACCCCGGTGGCGGGCAGGCAACGCTCGGCGCGATGGCGCGCCTGACCCGGCTGAACGTCGCCTGGTGCTACCAGGCGTTCCTGGCTTTCGCAGGCGCGATGGGCGCGCTGGCTATCTTCTCGATGCTCGGACGGGTGACCCGCAACGGGCTGATCCGCTTCCTCGGTGCCACCGTGGCGATCCAGCCGAACGTGCTCTACGGTTATGCGCTCGAGGCCGGGATCAAGGAGCTCTCGACCGCGGTTCTGTTGTTGACCACGGTGGCCGTGCTCGCCCATCAGCTGCCGGGAGCGGGGCGACGCCGGGCAGTGCTTCCCCTCGCGGTCGCTGTCTCCGGTGCATTCGCCACGTTCAGTCTCGGCATAGCCCCCTGGCTGGGGCTGCTGCTGCTCGGCACGTTCATCGCCTCGCTGATTCAGCGCGGGAGGCGCAGACGAGCGGTCGAGAGCTGGATCGTCTTCGCGGCGATAGCAGTCCTGATATCTCTGCCCGGGATCGTCACCGCCTCCAAGCTCGCTTCGGTCGCCGGCTCGGCGATCGGCGGCGTGGTCGACCTCGGGCTCGGCAACCTCGCAGCTCCTGTTTCGCGGTGGTCGGCCGCAGGCGTGTGGATCACCGGCGACTACCGCTACACCCTCACACATGCCGGCACCAGTCACATCTTCGATGTGATCATCATCGTGTTCGCAATCATCGGCGTGATTGCGGCCACGGCGCGCCGCCGCTGGGTGTTCGTCGTGCTCGGCCTGACGACACCGATCGCACTCGAATACTTCCTCGACCACAGCACTGCGTGGATCCAGTTCAAGGCGTTCACGGTCACAGCAGCGTTCGTCGTCACGCTCGCGTTCCTCGGTGTGTGCGCGTTGCAGGCGAGCCGTCGGCGTTGGCTCAGCGGGGTCGGTTGGCTCGCGGCGCTCGCGATCGGCGCGGGGGTCCTGTACGGCAACGCGTTGATCTACCACGACCAGGCGCTCGCTCCAGGCGCCAGGTATCACGACCTCGCCGCGGTCGCAAAGCGCTACGCCGGGCAGGGACCGGCCCTAGACCCGACCTTCGACGAGTATGCCGAGTTCTTCCTGCGCAACGACGAAGGCTCGACGATCGTCGACCCCGCCAATCTGAACTTCCAGGTTGTGCCGGGAGTGCCCGCCCCGGCGGGGGGCATCAGCTTCGCCTGGGATCTGAACCAGCTCGTACCCTCCTTCGTACAACGCTTTCCCCTGATCATCCAACCGCGTAACCCCACAGGCAGCCGCGCGCCCAGTAACTACGACCTGGTCGATCGGACTCGCTACTTCGATGTGTGGAAGCGCGAGCGTCCGTCGCAGACCGTGCTCAAGCACTTCCCGCTCTCGAGCCTGCCGCACGAGCGGACACCGGCTATCTGCCGCCGCATCACCGGCTACGCGCGGCGTGCCGGCGCGGGCGCCGAGGTCGCCTACGCGCAAACCTCGGTGACTGCGGTCGCCAATCCCGTGGAAGGGATCCATCCGGACTACTGGAAAACCCTGGGACCCTCAACGCTAGGTGCCTACGGCGCGGGCAGCGACCGCATGGAGGTCAAGCTCCCCGGCTCGGGACACTTCAGCATTTGGCTCCAGGGCAGCGTCGGACGCCCGCTTGGCGTCTATCTGGACGGGCACAAGCTATCCAGTGTGGGCTACGAAGAGCGCTATCCGGACGAGTTCATCTTTCTCGGCGCGGCGACGTTGAAGGCGGGTGCTCACACGCTGCGCATCGTGCGCGGGAACGGGAGCTTGCATTCCGGTAGCGGAGATGGCTCGATCGAGACGATCACGCGCGTCATCGGCGCGATCGCGTTCGCTAGGGAAAGCTCGCTCAGCGATCGTGTGTTCGTGGCTCCTGCGAGCAGAACGGCGCAGATCTGCGCGGCGCCCGTGGGCTATCAGTGGATCGAGCTGCTCAAGCCGGGCGGGGCGCCCGCGGACGCGCTGCCTGCCTCCTGACGCCCGCTGCGAGGCCATCGGGCGTCCGGGCGGCGAGCTGTTCGAGTCGAACGCGCATGGCCGTGCCGGTCGCGGCCGCCGAGAGGGTGCTGGCGATGTCCCGCGCCGCACGCGCGCCGACACGCGCCGCCTCCTCTGGCTCCTCAAGGACGCGGCGCATCAGCCGGGCGGCATGCTCGACGCTCGGCTCGGCCCACTCTCCCTCCGGCGGATAGATCTCGCATTCGGGGCCCACGCGGCCGATCGTGTAGTCCACGAGGTAGCTGTTGGCGCGCGTCATGAAATCGACGTTGCCGGAGTAGCCGGTTGCGATCACCGGCTTGCCGAGCGCCATCGCCTCGGCGAGCGTGAGGCCGAATCCCTCGGCACGGTGCAAAGACACGTAGCAGTCGCAACCCGCCATCAGCCGCTGGAGCTCCTCGCTCTCGAGCGAGGTGTCCATTACATGGATGTCCTTCCTTCCGTGCGCGGCCCATAGAACCTCCTCTTCGGCGAGCGGGCGCAGTGGGCCGTTGATCGTCTTTATCAGTAGCTGGGGACCCTCGCCGGGCGCAAACGCGCGGCTGAACGCTTCGATCAGGCCGACCGGATTCTTGCGTTGAATGGTGCTCAGGTAGTCGAACACGAAAAGGAAGAGAAAGCCGGCAGGAACGCCGAGACGCAGCGGCTCGCGCGAAGAGATCTTCGACTCGACCGGGGGCGGCAGCGCGGTGACCGGGACCGACGCGACCGCACCGATGTTGGTGGCCATGAACCGGGAGTAGACCCAGATCTCATCGATCAGGGCGAAGGCCTTCTGCCAGCGGTCGGGGACGGTGGTCGTCTCCCACCCCCAGATCCCGATGCGCGGGCCTTCGAAATAGTCCTCGCCTAGCCGCTCGACCAGGGCCGGCAACTCGTCTGCGTTCACAGCAACGATCTCGAAGCCATGGCGGCCCTCTTGGAGCAAATCGTCGTAACCGTGACGTCCGTAGCGCGCGGCGAGGGCTTGCGGTAGCTCCAGATGATGCAGTGGAACGCTCACCGTCGTCACCGGGACGTCGGCCGCCGTGAGGGCCTGCACGTAGCCTCGGGCTGCTGCGCCCAGGCCGAGGGTGTGACCGAGATAGCCGGTGAGCCGTACCGCCGGGGCACCGTCGAGCGCTCCTTGCTGGGGCTCGCGCTGGCCCGCTGGAGCGGTGGCGTCCCGCTCGGGGCGGTGGCGATCGGGCTGCTCAGGCTCTTGCGAGACGGCGTGCGTGTTCGCTGCGGACGGGAGCACAGGCCTCGGTCCCGGGGGCGCAGGCATGAATCGATCGGGGATCGCCAGCTCCTCGCGCCCGAACGCCCGGCACCAGGCGACATACTGCTCCCCATCGCTACCGTCGAGCTGCGGGAAGGCGCGCACGACGTCCGGGCGCTCGCGGGCGACGCGGTAGAAGACGTAGCGGTTGATGTCGTGGGCTGCTCCTTCAGGACTAGGCCCTTCGAGCCACGCCGTGAATGCCGCTGTTCCCCGCTCGCTGAACGGGTCCTCGAAACGTTCGCCCAATGTGCGCGCGCAGGCATAGAGCGAGCGCATTGAATCGTCGTAGACCAGCCCGTTGGCCAGACGCCGACCAACCTCGCGACGGTGGTCCGCATCGCTCCAGCCCGCCTCGTCCAGCTCGGCGGCGTATCGCAGGCAAAGTTCGCGCAGCACGGGCGAGCGACTGACACGCGCCCGCGTCGCCTCCGCGCTGAGACGGTAGGGCCGGTCGGGCTCGAAGCCGGGCAGGTTTAGAAAGCGTGCGGGCCAGCGTCCGTCGACCGATACTCCGTCGAGGCTTCCTCCCAGCTGTCGAGCATGCAGGTTCCACAGGCTCAGGTTGAAGCCCGGGTCCTCCAGGGCCGCGGTCTGAAAGCGGGCCGGCGCCAATTCCAGGAAGCGCGCCAGCCAGGGGCGATCCTCGGGTCGCGCGCCGACGCCGCCGGAGACGAGCGAGCCGATCGACTCTTCGACGTGCGCCCCCCACCACTCGAGAAAGGCTGCCGCAGCGCGGGTGCCGTCCACCCCGATGATCGTCTCGTCGATGCGCCCGGCACGCTCCAGTTCTACGAGCGTCGGCTTCATGCCGTCGTCGGGCACGTCGGTGCTCGTTCGCGGGGCGAGCAGCACGCTGCGCGCCGAGAGCGCCTGTGCGATCGGCTCCAGCGAGCCGATCACCCAAACCGATGGGGGAAGATGCAGCAGCGGCCCCGACCCGAGCTTTGTGTACGCCTGCAGGACGCGCGGCAGCAGCAGGGTGGCCAGCTCATGTTCGTCATGGCGTCCAACCAGACGCTCGAGGTCCAGATCCAACAGCTCGGCCGCCGAGCGCGTCTTCAGCTGCGCCTGGGGCTGATCCTGCGGGGGGCCGAGAACCTGTCTGGCACCCATCGACACGACCTCCAGCCCCCAGTCAGGCTGGTGGCGTCGCAGCGAGCGAGCGAGCACGCGCGCCTGCGCCAGCTTGTCGGCGCCGGCGAGCGTGATGATCCGCATCAACCCGCCTTGGGCTCGCGCCCAGGAGTAGCCTCCGAGACGCCTTTGCGCAGGGCCTCCGCCGTGAGAACCAGCTCGCGCACGAGCGTCTCGAGGCGCTCGATCTGCTCGCTGTGGCGGACGGTCACGCGGTCGAGCTGGGCCTCGAGACGCTGCAGCGACTCAGCCATCTCAGCTTCCCGTCCGCGCTGGCGCACGTAAAGTGCGGTGAGCCCGGGCGCCAATCGGCGCGCGAGCGATCGCGGACGCCAGCGCGTAGGAGAGGCAGTGCGAGCTGCCGGTCTGGTCTGATCATCGGCGGTCATCGGGGTGGGCCGCGGCCATTATCGCCTAATGTCTCGCCCTCCACGGGAGTACTTTCGGCCGCGGCGCCGCTTGGACGGGATCACGACAGACTTGAACGAGCTGTGGCATAAGGCCCCCACACACCCTCGCGGAAGCGTCTGCCTGGTGGTCGCCGTAGCGGACGAGGACGCGCACCTGACAGCCTGTCTGGAGTCGCTGGAGAGGCACACGCCAAGCGGCATCCCGCTCGTTCGAGTCGAGCCAAGCACCGCGGAGGTCAACCGAGCGCTCGAGGAAGCTGCACCCGCCGATGTCGTGATCCTCGATCAGCCGTGCAGCGTGACGCCGGGCTGGCTGGAGCGCCTGCGCGACGCGGCGCGCGTGGAGACGAACACGGCGACGGTCAGCACGCTGAGCGATGCTGGGCCGCTGCTTGGGCTCGCCGACGAGGACGAGCGGCCGGGCGACCTCGCGGATCTCGCCGCAGAGCTCGCAGCTAACACGCTCAGGCTCCGGCCTCGGCTTGGTAGGGCGATGGGACCCTGCGTGTACGTGCGCCGGGAGGCGCTCGAGCTTGTCGGCGAGCTCGACGAGACACTCGCTCTGATCTGGGCGCTGGAGGTCGACTTCGCGCAGCGTTGTCTGCGCTCCGGTCTGGCGCACCTCGCCGCTGACGACGTACTCGTCGGGAGGCTGGGGCCCACGAGTCCACTCACCGACGAGCTCCCAGCGGCGCTGCTCGGGCGCTACCCCGAGCTTCCCGCGCTGGTTTCGCCGATGCGCTCCGAGGCGAGCGTCCTGGGGCGCGCACTGGAGGCCGTGCGAGCACCTCGCAGGCGGTTGTGGGTGACACTCGACGCACGCGCTCTCGACGGAGCCCTGACCGGGACTCAGGTGAACATCGTGGAGCTGATCCTCGCGCTCGCGCGCACCGGGAGGCTGCGGCTGCGGCTGCTCGTACGGCCCGCCAGGATCGATCGGGAAACGCTCGCGTTGCTGCGCGCCCTCCCGGCGACCGAAATCCTGTCCGAGCAGGAGATCGACGAGGACACCCCGGCGAGCCCGGTCTTTCATCGCCCGCATCAGACCTTCGCGCCCGAGGACGTCTCGCTGGCGCTCGCGCTGGGGGAGCGCATGGTGCTCAGCCAACTCGACCTGATCGCCTATCGCAACCCCGGCTACTTCCCAGGCGCCGAGGCCTGGGAGGCCTACCGCCGCGCCAGCCGCCACGGACTCTCGGCCGCAGAGCGGGTGGTGGTCTTCTCCGATCACACGCGACGGGAACTGCTCTCAGATGCCCTCGTCGAGGACGCGCGGATCCGAATCGTTCCCCCTGGGCTCGACCACCGTCCCGCGGGCGAGCCACGGCGTCCCGAGGCACTCGGGCTGTCCGGGACGATCTTTGCGGAGGACTTCTTGCTCTGCCTGGGAACCGACTTCACGCACAAGAACCGCGTGTTCGCGCTGCGGCTGCTGGGCTCGCTGCGCGAGCGCCACGACTGGCAGGGCAAGCTCGTGCTTGCCGGGACGCACATACCTGATGGCTCATCGCGCCAGCTCGAGCGCAGCTTCCTCGAGCAGTACCCGCAGCTGAACGACGCGATCTGCGCGATCGGCGCGGTCACCGAGCAGGAGAAGGCGTGGCTGCTCGCTCACGCGAGCGCCGTCGTCTACCCGTCGGCCTTCGAGGGCTTCGGGCTGGTCCCCTTCGAGTCGGCGCTGAACGGGGTGCCGTGCGTGTTCGCGGCGCAGTCCTCACTTGCCGAAGCCGCGCCACAGGACGCGGCGACGATTACCCCGTGGGATCCGGCCCTCAGCGCCGATGCCGCCTTCGCGCTGCTCACAGACCCAAGCGTGCGTGCGGCTCACCTGGCGGTCCTCGCGGATGCCGCGCGCAAGCTGACGTGGGACTCCACGGCGGCTGCCATGGTGCAGATCTACCGCGAGGCGGCGGTGGCGCCCGTGCGTGACGCGGCCACCCTGAGCCGTGACGCGTTCGAGCGCGAACGCGAGCTGTCTCGCGCGCACCAAGAGATCGTCGATCGCCTGATCGGGGAGCGCCGGCACGCGCAGCGCATGTATGAGGATCTCAACGCCGAGGTCGGTGCGGGGCTCAGCCTGATCGGTCCGAACGGTACGTTGCCGGAGAACCTACAGAGAGCGCTCCTGACGGTCAGCGCCCGCCCTGCGCTCAGCCGGCCGCTGTACGGCGCGCTGTCCTCGGCATTTGCTCTCGCCCGCGGGTTGGGACGAGCTCTCAGCGGCGCACGCCGCCGCTCGCCTTGAACGCCGTCTGGCGAACGTGATGTGCTCTGGCTATACCCTGCAATGACCGTGAATCTCGAGCCGACCTCCGCCCCGATGCATCCAGCTCTAGCCGCAAAGGGCGTCCACAAGCGCTTCAAGATTCCCGAGGAGCGAAGCCATACGCTCAAGGAGCGCGCACTGCATCCCTTGCGCCGCACACGCCACGAGGAGCTGAACGCACTGCGGGACATCTCCTTCGCCGTGGCGCCGGGAGAGTTCTTCGGGATCGTGGGCCGCAACGGCAGTGGCAAGAGCACGCTCTTGAAGTGCCTGGCCGGCATATACCGCACCGACGAGGGCAAGATCTGGCTCAACGGGCGGATGTCCACCTTTATCGAGCTGGGTGTCGGTTTCAACCCCGACCTCGCTGCCTATGAGAACGTCGCCCTCAATGGGATCATGTTGGGTCTCTCGCCCCGCGAGGCGCGAGCGCGCTATCAGCGGGTGATCGAGTTCGCGGAGCTCGAGGAGTTCGAGGATCTCAAGCTCAAGAACTACTCCTCGGGCATGCACGTGCGTCTCGCGTTCTCGGTCGCGATCCAGGTCGATGCCGACATCCTGCTGATCGACGAGGTGCTTGCGGTCGGCGACGCGGCCTTCCAGCAGAAGTGCTTCGACGTCTTCAACCGCATGCGCGAAGAAGGACGCACGATCGTGTTCGTCACCCATGACATGGGCGCTGTCACACGTTTCTGCCATCGCGCAATGTTGCTCGAGCGAGGAGAGATCGTGACCATCGGCGATCCACGCGACGTAGCCGACCGCTACCTCGAGATCGCCTTCGGGCGGGCCGTCGGCTACGAGGATCCAGACGTCGGTAGCGCTCGCATGGGCGACGGTGCAGCCCGGGTCAGCGATGTGTGGCTCGGCGACGATCGCGACGAGCGCCGCGCCGTCGCACCCCAATCGGAGCCCTTGACCCTGAAGGCTCTGATCAGGTTCAGGCGTGACGTGCGCGATCCGCAGGTCACGCTCACGTTGCTCAACGAGCATCGCCAGCCGGTGATAGTCGCGACCACTGTGGAGGATCACGAGCAGAGCGGGGGCTTCCATGTGGACGAGTGGGCGATATTCGCCTTCTCGTTTCACAACATGCTCGCGCCGGGCCGCTACCACACGCTGGTGACAATCACACGGCGCGGGGAGGGACTCGACGTCATAGATCGCTACGCCGGCGGACTGTCCTTTGTGGTTTCTGGAATGAGCGCGAGTGGCGGCATGGTCGAGATCCCAGTCCAGACAGAGGTCACGCGCTGGGGCATATGGCCGGGCGCCGAGGCTCCGTCGACAGGGAGCGTCCTGTGAGCGGGCCAGCTCTCTTGGAGCCGCTCGGCCAGCCGATTCGAGGTCCACGCGCACTCGACGACAGTTGGCCGCGCTTCTGGCACCTCGCGTACAACATCGCCCGCAGCGAATTCAAACTGAAGTTCTTCGGCTCGGCGCTCGGATACCTGTGGCAGGTGGTGCGGCCGCTGCTCCTGTTCGGCGTCCTCTATGTGTTCTTCGTCCTGGTCTTTCACGTCGACAAGGCCAAAGGCGCAGCTGGGCACAACTACGGCGCCCAGCTGCTCGCCTCGATCGTGCTGTTCACGTTCTTCGGCGAAGCGACGAGCGGCGCGGTTCGCAGCGTCGTGGACCGCGAGAACCTGGTTCGCAAGGTTCAGTTTCCCAGGCTCGCGATCCCGATCTCGGTCGTGCTACTTGCTCTCTTCAACCTCGGCTTGAACCTGGTCGTCGTGATGATCTTCGCCCTCGCCGGTGGAGTGCACCCGATGCTCAGCTGGCTGGAGCTACCGCTGATCGTGATGATGATCACCGTGCTCACGACCGGGTTCGCGATGCTGCTCTCGGCGCTGTTCGTGCGCTTTCGCGACATCGCACCGATCTGGGAAGTACTGAGCCAAGTCCTCTTCTACGCGTCCCCGGTGATCATCCCGGCCGAAGCGGTACGGGAAAAGCTGGCGCACGGAAGCTTCAACCACCTGCTGTACCACATCTACACCCTGAACCCGCTCGTGGCCGTCTTTCAGCAGTTCCGCCACGCGATGATAAACCGAGCAACATTCAGCGCCGGGCAGGTCATGGGGAGCTGGGCGGCGCTCGTGGAGCCGCTGGCGCTGGTAAGCGTGATCATCGTCGTCGGCTTTTGGGTCTTCAATCGCGAAGCGTCCCACATCGCCGAGGACCTCTAAAAAAACGCGTTTTCGGGGCCTGACACCCGGCGCGCGGAATGCCGGCGCGTCAGACCAGGACAACCTATAGGTTACCGCGGTGCCATTCCGCAGCTCAAGCACGGCGGCGCGCCTCGTCTGGTCCATCCCGGTGCTCGTGGTCGGCATTCTTGCGCTGCCTCTGTTCACCGATAGGACGTTCGGCAACGATTGGCCCGCGCACCTCTGGCTGGTGTGGCAGCAATCCCAAGCGATCGCGCAACTCGGTCGCCCGAGCTACTTCCTGCAGTCAGCAAGCGGTGTCTATGAGCCGTTCTTCGCCTTCTACGGGGGAACGTTCTACGCTTTCACCGGCGGGATTTCAGCACTGCTGGGCGACCACCCGATCGTGGCGTACGCCGCGGTCACAATCGGCGGCTTCGCGGGCGCCTATGGCGGTTGGACGTGGCTGGCACGCCAGCTTGGAGTGCAGGGTTGGCTGGCACAGATGCCGGGGCTGATCTACGTCACGGCGCCCTACATCATCACCAACCCGTTCGGCCGTGGTGACATCCCCGAGTTCGTCGGGAGCTGCGCGATCCCGCTCGTCGCCGCAAGCGCGCTGGCGGTGCTGCGCAGCGATCGCCTGCGGCTACCTTCGGCTGCGATCCTCGTATTCGCCGTCGCCTGGTTCACGGCCTGCCACAACATCACCGCGTTGTGGGGCACGACGTTCCTCCTTGCCACTGCGGTGATCTTGTTGTTCGCGATCGGATCGGCCAGGCGAGAGATCCGTCCCCGGCGTATTCTCGGGCTGCTGGGTCTAGCAGCGCTCGGCGCTGCGATCAATGCCTGGTACCTGTTTCCGACGCTTGCCTACGCCGGACGCACGGCCATTGCCAAGCGCGAAGGACTCGGCGCGTTCCAGTTCGACACTGCCCATCTGTTGTTCGATCCGCTGCGCAACGAACCGAACGAGATCGTCAGCCCGCGCAACAGCGAAGGATGGCTAAACGCGCCGGGAACCTTCAACGTGCAGATGCCAGTGCTCGCGTTCGGCTGGGCCCTCGCTGCGCTGGCGCTTGCCTGGCGGCGCCTCCCGAGCCCAGTGCGGCGCTTTGCGATCGGGATGCTCGTAGTAGTTATCGCACTGATCTGGCTCATCCTCAACGACATGAGCATCGTGCCCAACCCGTGGCAGCACATCCAGTTCCCATACCGGGCTCAGACCTACGTCACACTCGGTGTCTGCGCGCTTGTTCTAGCGGCGATAGTCGGCCTGCCGCGTATAGCGAACGAGCGCCTGCGCGGGTTGTGGCTTGCGGTGCTCGCGATCATCGCGGTGATGAGCGTTACCCAGGCTGTGCTGCAACAGTGGAGCCAGCAGTCATCCCTGCCCTCGCGTGCAGCGATCTTCCAGCCGAACAATAAATTTCCACCGTCGTGGTATGCGGAATTCGACTACGCCGACGCGTCGATGTCGGCCATCGGCCTGCAGAACTTCGTCGCGATACCGGGCAAGACGGGAGTCGGGGGCAACGGCGAAAGCGTCCTCTCGATTCCGGTCGATGGTCACGCTGACACGAGCGCCGTCTCGTTCATCTCGCCGGGCCCCAAGGCGATCGACACCAACGTCTACGGGGGTCCGTATCTGGTCAAGGTGACAGGTGCACGGGTGATCGGCCGATCGCCAAGTAATCAGCTCGCCATCGAGGTGCCCGAGCCAAAGGGCAAGGTGGCCAGAGTGACGTTCTCCACGGCGCACACCATCCCGGTGGTTCTCGGAAAGGCAGTCACGATCGCCGCACTCATCCTTTGCGCGTTGCTGTTGCTGGGTGCAGTGTGGCGCCGTATGCGCCGGCGCAGAGAGCTGGCCGCGTCGCGCGCGGTCCTCTAGCCAGCTCGCTCCCCCTGAGACCCATGGACGACGTTCTCAGGCGCCAGCTCGCCGGCGAGCGCCATTCGGCCTGAGCGCGCCACCCGCTCAAAGAACGCCTCGAGCGCGTCGATCCTTCGCTCCCAGGCGTACTCCTGCGCTGTGCCGATCCCCGCCTGGCCCAACCGAGCGCGCAACTCCGGATCGGCGAGCAGTCGCCGCAGGGCAGCGCCAACCGCCTCCGTTGAGGCCTCTGGCATCAGACAGTTGATCCCATCCACACAGAAATCGCGGTTGCCGTGGGCGTCGGTGCAGAGGACCGCAGCGCCAGCCGCCATCGCCTCCAGCGGCGGTAGCGCAAAGCCCTCGTGGGTCGAGGTCTGGATGAAAACCGTCGCCTGGCAGAAGAGCTCGTTCACCCGTTCGTCGTTGGGGGACTCGACGTAGCGCATGCCCTCCTCAGCGGCCAACTCGGGCTCGATCCCGAACATGCACAGCTCCGGGCGGGGCTCCTCCAGCGCACGCCAGGCGGCAATCGTCAGCGGCAGGTTCTTAAGGGGATTGGAGCGCCCGAGCGCGAGCACCATGTCCTCGCCACGGCGCACATCCGAGCGCGGGCGGAAGGTGTCCAGATCGATTCCCGGCGGTATCAGCTCGGCGTCGAGACCAAGCTCACGCAGTCGCTCGCGGTTCCAGGAGGAGATCGTCATGTAGCGGAACTCCGGGCGGTAGGAGTCGAGGACCGCATGGCGGGCACGCTCGTGGTCGGGGTAGTAGGAGGTCTCGATGTCCTGCACGAAATAGACCGGGATGCCGCGGGGGATGCTCGCGCGCCAGACATGGACAGCTGTCATCCACCAGGTGGCGACCTTGATCGCCTGGACGTCTGCAAGCTCGCGCGCGAGCTCGTCGTAGTCGGCGAAGGTGTGCACCGGGACCTTCAACGGAAACCACGCGGGCGGGTCCCCGAGCGTGTACAACGAGACATCGTGCCCGCGGGCGCCCAGGCGATTGAGGTGCTCGAAGATATCGCGATGCCCGCCCCCTACCCCCGTGTCCTCGGTCACGTAGACGATCCGCAGCCGCCCGTCCGATGTCCTCACCGAGCGCGCGTCGAAGAACTCACTCCAGCGTTCCCAGAAGAGCTCTTGAGATGAGCGCTCACGTTTGCCGAGCTCGGTGCCGCGCGTCGATGACTCGTGATGCACGAGCCTGGCGGCCGGAAAATAGAGCACACGCAGACCCGCCTGCCACGCGCGCAGACACCAGTCGACGTCCTCGTAGGCCATTCCATAGCGCTCGTCCATCGGCCCAACACGCTCGATCAACTCCCGCCGCACATACATACATGCGCCCGTCACCGCAAGCGCCGGACTGGTCTGCTCGGCCGGGCCCCACCCCACCGGCTTGAAACGGTAACGGTGGTCGAACCACTGTGGTTGGTCGCGGTTGCGCACGGTGCCCCCGAACTGGATGCGCCCATCGGGATATTGGAGCTGGGCGCCGACGATCCCGACATCCTGCCGACGGCAGGCCGCGTACTGAAGGCATGCCAGCCAGCCCGGGAGTGCCTCGATGTCGGAGTTCAGCACGACCACGTCACGTTCGGGGTCGCTCGCGCTCAGGCCGCGGTTGACGTTGACCGCGAAGCCCCCGTTGTTCGCCCCTTCGACCAGTAGATCGATGCCCTTGATTCGCCCGAGCGCCGCCACATGCGCGGGACCGCTCGAGTCATCGGCCACGATCACACGGGCCATGCCCTTGCCAACGGTCTTCGCGATGCTGCGCACCAGCGTCTGCACATGCTCCGCGTCGCGATAGCTGGGGATCACGACATCGACCGGACGCCCGTGCTCGCGATACCACGCGAGCGCGCGGCGGACTTCCTGGTCGCGGGCATGCGTGCGCAGGCGCATGCGCCGCTGTAGCGGCGTGAAGCGCAGCGGGAAGGTGATCAGCCGGAAGAGGATCGTGCGCAGGCCGAAGTACCGGTAGGTCAGCACGAGCCTGCGTCTGAGGTCAGAGAAGGCGCCCTGGGGACGCCCGTCGATCGGGCTATGGCTCATACGGTGTCTGCAAGCTCGCGGGTGAAGGGCTCTGCGAGGCATCCAAGCGCAGCGGCTCGAAGCCGGCTCTGCCCTCAAGCGAGAGCCAGCGCCGCGCCCGCGGGGGCAGCCGCTCGGCGCGAGAGCCAAGCAGCGCTCCCGTCGAGCGCAGCAGATGATGGCGGCTGACAGCCGCGAGCGCGGCGAGCAGGCGCATGCCCGAGACGCCTTCCTCGACCAGCTGCTCGCGTGAGCGCGCGAGCTCGCCGCGCAGGCCGCAGAGCAGTCGCGCGGGCGTGGCCGGCTCGCGCCAGCCGTAGACCTCCAGCAGCCCACGCCACTCATCGAAGGCCCTCCGCAGCTGCTCGCCCGCGCTGTAGTCGTGGGAGTGGAGCACCGCGGCGCCGGGCACATAGACCTTCGCGAAGCCCGCGCGCAGCATGTCGATCGCGATCACCCTGTCCTCGGCATAGGCGACCGCGCGGAACGGCGCTTGCTGCCATGCGCTTCGCGCCAGGCAGGCGTTCGCGTCGGTGAAGAAGCCGCGCCGTCCGAGCAGCTCGATCACCGCAACCGAACGCTCACTCTCGTGTAGCCGCTCGACTTGCGGGCGCGCGCTTTCAGACAGGGAGGCGAACCAGCGCTCGAGCTCCAGACGGACGGGCACCGAGGCATCCGGGCGCGGTCGGTATGGACCGTAGACCAGGGCGACATCGCCTGCCAGCTCGAAGCCCTGGAGCAGGCTCGCCAGCCAGCGCTCGTCGGCCGGCTGCGCATCCTGGGTCAGCAGCGCCACGTGCTCCGTGCCAGCGGCCTGCATCAAGCGGTTGCGCGTCACACCGTGGGAGAAGCGCTCGGGCGCGATCTCGATCACGCGGGCGCCGTGCTCGCGCGCGAGCTCCAGCGACCCGTCGCTCGAGCCCGAGTCGCACACCAGCAGCTGGTGCTCGACGGTCTGAGCAGCCAGGGCGGCGAGGACCCCGGCGAAGCGCTCACCGCCGTTGAGCACCGGGATCGCCACGGTCACATCAGGCATAGAAAGAGGTCAGCGTGAGCAGCTGGGAGGCATAGCTGAGAGCTAGCACCGCGACGGCCAACACGACGCCGGCCGTCAGCATCCAGCGACGTCCGAAGGCGTGCAGGGCCCCAGCCACGAGGATCGCGACCGGCCCGATCCCCGGGAAGGCATAGCGTCCGAATTCGGCGATCAGCGCACGCGGGGAGGTTGTGAAGTAGGCGGCCTCGAAGCCCATGATCACAGCGACGGGCATCGCCAGCAGCGCCAGCAGCTCGAGCTTGTTGCGGCGCACCCAGCTCCACTCGCGCCGCGCCGCCCACAGGCCGAGAGGAACCGACAGCAACATCACGACGCAGATCAGCACATAGACCTTGTGCGGGAAGAACACGTCATACCATCCGAACGCCGCCCAGCCGCGTTCGACGAAGATCATGAACCCTGGGTCGTTGAACAGCACGAAGCCCGAGTGCGTGGGCAGCGGAAAGTAGCGCGTCATGAAGGGTAGACGTGGCAGGAGCGCCTGCCACAGGTAGGAGAGGTAGCTGGGGAGGTGATGCAAGGCTTCGCTGACCGCGCCGGCGTTGGAGCTGATCGCACCCGAACCGGTTGCCGCCGAGACCGGCTGAAAGGTACCGAGCAGGTACGTCGAGACCTCTGTCATCGCCACCGCCCCCACCGCCAGCGCGACCCAGGCGGGCAGGTCAGAGCGACTGTGGTGGCGCCACAGAGTGGCGATGAACACCAATGCAGCCACCGGATATAGCGAGAGCCCGGTGCCCTTCACGGCCGGAAGCGCAACCAGCACGACACCCGTGACGATTCCCCACGGGATCGTCATTCCGCGGCGGAGCATGCGGATCAGCAGCAGCTCGAGCGCCGCCGCGGCGGCGTTTACGCCGACATCGTTGTTCACGATGCCAGAGATGAATCCGTACATCGGCTCGTAGGCGACCAGCAAAGCGGCGAGTACGGCCAGGTATGGGCGCCCGGGGGCCAGCTCGCGGCCGAGCAGATAGGTGAACAGGACGACCAAGGCGCCGATCAGCGCCGAGGTGAAGCGCATCAGCGTCACCTGTGAGAAAAGCGAGCTCTCGCGCGTCAGCAGATAGGCCGGCGAGAGCGCGAGGTAATACGCCGGCCCGTGGGCCGCCGATGTCGAGTATCCGCCTCCGTCGTCGCGGCGCGGCTTGGTCTTGGCGACCTCCGTGTAGTAGGCGGTTTGTGCCGACGCCAGCCACGGCGCGCGAGTGTCGCCGACCTGGTGGTCGGTGAAGAAGTCGGTGCGTTCGAGTGCCTGGTTCTCCGCACCCGACCAGCGCGGTAGCGACGAGGTCGGCGCCTGGCTGGGGCCCTCTCCCCGTTCAACCAGCGACTGCACATAGGCGAAGTGGTCGACCTCGTCGGGACCTTGGAAGACGGGAGTGATCAATGCCCAGCAACAAAAATTGAGCGCCGCTATCACAAACAGCCATCTCGCCGTTCGGCACACCGCTCCCGAGCTCGCCTGTGCGAGGCAGCGCACGGCCGCCAGCGCAAGGGCGGGCAACACCAGGAAGAGCAGGAGCGGATAGCTCCACGCGCCGACGAAACCGGGCCGGAACAGGGCCGCCCGCCTAAAGATCTCCGCTGCCCGCGAGGCATAGCTTTGCTGCGAGCCCGACGGGGGCAGATACCAGATGGCGATTCGGGCCGAGAGCCTCTTCCCGCGAAGCGTTGGCGGCACGGTCGGCGGCTTGGACAGCGACGTGCCGCCCCAGCGGACCGGGCCGGCCGAGCTGACACACGCAGATGCTCTGGTTGTGTGCCGGACCGTGAGCGTCTGCGGGATCGAGAAATCGACGTTGCTCGGTCGACCCGCGGCTGTCGATTGCGCAGGCAGTTGCAACGGAATCCTGCGCGCCCCCTCGTTGAGAACCATCTGCAGAGGCGGGCGCAGCGAGGTGGGAGCCTTCAGGGTCAGGCGCACAAAGGCACTGTGCGCCGGGAGCTCGAGACCGGGGATGCACAGCTGCGTTCCCGGCATGGTGCGCGCGGTGTAGCTGAGGGCCTCGACGCTGTTCGATCCGGTGTAGTAGAAGCGCGGGTTCAGGCAGTAGTAGCCCATCACCGCCACCAGCGGAACGACGCTGAACGCTGCCACTCGCCACACACGGCGATCGCCGGCGAAGACCGCCGCCATGGTCCGGCGGAGGAGGTTCACCCTCAGCGCCGGCGCAGACCGAGAATCGACAGCAGGAAGGAGGAGAAGAAGATCTGGATGCCGACGATCATCAGCGATGCTGCCACCATCGCCAGACGTTCGTCGCTGAGCGAGCCGAACCCGTGCGAGATCCAGGTTCCCAGGATAATCGCTGCAATCACGACGCCTACGAGCAGAAAAGCCCCCCCGAGGAGCAGGCCGTGCTCCAGGCGAAAGCGCGCGCGCATGCGATCGAACCACGGGTCCTTCTCGCCCATGAAGTAGGTGCCATAGGCGTGCGCGCAAAGCCCCAGGGCCAGAACCTGGGTGCCGACGATCATCAGCAATGCGCCGCCGATCAACGTGTGCAGACCCCAGTCGCGTCCGAAGAAGCTGAGCCCCGCTCCGACCAGCACCACGATCAGCGTGCCCACCCCCGCCAGCACCGCGCCCGGCACGATGAACAGGTGGTTGGGACTGTGGACGAGCAGGAAGCGCAGATGCCGCCAGCCGTCGCGGAAGCTCGAGAGCTTGCTCTCGCCTCCCCGCGGGTGATATTCGATCGGGAACTCAGCGATACGCAGGTTCTCCTTCGACGCCCTGATCACCATCTCCGAGGCGAACTCCATGCCGGTCGTGCGCAGGTCCAGGCGCGCCAGCACCTCGCGGCGCAGCGCACGCATGCCGCAATGAGCATCCTTGATGCCCGTGCGAAAGAACAGGTTGAGCAGGCCCGTGAGAATCGGGTTTCCCACGTAGCGGTGCAGCCACGGCATCGCACCCGGTTGGATGTTGTCCATACGGTCGCCGATCACCATCTCGGCGCCCTCCTCCAGCGCGGCCACGAACCGCGGGATGTCGTTGAAGTCGTAGGTCAGATCGGCGTCGGCCATCACGATGTAGCGACCGCTCGAGGCCGCGAAGCCTGCGAGATAGGCGCTGCCATAGCCACGCCTGCTCTCGATCACCACGCGCGCCCCGGCCTGCTCGGCCAGACGCGCCGAGTCATCCTCGGAGCCGTTGTCGGCGACGACCACCTCGCCGGCGACGCCCATCTGGCGCAGGGCCTCCAGCGCCTCGAGCACACAGCGCTCGATGTTCTCGGCCTCGTTGAGACAGGGGATCACAACCGAGACCAAGGGCGCCTGCGCGTCCTGCGGCTCGAAGGCTGAGGGGGAGCTTGTCTGGGCGAGTGTGCTCATCGGCTGAGGCCCCTGCGCGCCGCGCGGTCGCTCGGGAGCGTGAGGGCTACCGCTTTATAACGCTCCAGAGGGCGGAAAGTGGCACAGGAGCGGGGCGGCGCACTGCGAGCTGAGATGCTAGCGGGATGCGCGTCTGCGTCGTGTACGACTGCCTCTATCCCTACACCGTCGGGGGCGCCGAGCGCTGGTACCGAAATCTCGCAGAGCGACTGGCCGGCGAGGGCCACGAGGTCAGCTACCTCACGCTTCGCCAATGGGATCGCGGCGAGCGATTGGACGTGGATCCGCGGGTCGAGGTCATCGTCGTCGGGCCGCGGATGGCGCTCTACACCGCCACGGGACGCCGGCGTATCCTGCCGCCGCTGGTATTCGGCCTCGGGGTCCTCGCGCACCTGCTGCGCAACGGGCGCCGCTACGAGATCGTGCACTGCTGCGCGTTTCCGTACTTCTCCCTGCTCGCCGCCTCGCTGCTGCGCCCGCTGCAGGGCTTCGGCCTCGTGGTCGACTGGTTCGAGGTCTGGAGCCGCTCCTACTGGCTCGACTACCTGGGCGGGGTCGGGGGCCGTGTGGGGGCGCTCGTGCAGCACCTGTGTGCGTCGGTGCCCCAACGCGCCTTTTGCTTCTCCGAGCTGCACGCCGCGCGCCTGCGCGAAGAGGGACTGCGAGGCCCCGTGAGTGTCCTGCGCGGCCTCTACCGCGAGCCGCCGCCGCTGGAGGAGCCGGTCGAGGCCGATCCGAAGACGAGCGCGCCGCTGGTGCTGTTCGCGGGACGGATGATCGCCGAGAAGCAGGCGCCGCTCGCAGTTGCCGCGATCGCTCTCGCAGCGCAGCAGATCGAGGGCCTGCGCGGGGAGCTGCTCGGCGACGGACCGGAGCGGGGCGCGGTGCAGAGCGCGATCGCCGAGCACCGCCTGGAGCAGAGCGTCTCCGCGCCAGGATTCGCCGATGCGCAGACGCTCGACACGGAGATGCGCAGGGCGATGTGCATGCTGCTGCCCTCCCGCCGCGAGGGCTACGGCATGGTCGTCGTCGAGGCCTGCGCGCGGAGCACGCCGAGCGTGGTGCTCGCCGGTGAGGACAACGCGGCCACCGAGCTGATCGAGGAGGGCGTCAACGGGACCATCGCTCCCCACTCCGATGCAAGGACGCTTGCCGACGCGATCGTGCGCGTCCACATGGCAGGTGCGGCGATGCGCCAGAGCACCGCCCGCTGGTATGCCCACAACGCGGAGCGCCTGTCGATCGAGTCCTCGCTGCGAACAGTGCTCGAGCGCTACGCCAGCGACGATCCCGCCGCGCCGGGGCCGGAGCCGGGGGCCGAGCCGAGGGCGCGTGCGTAGCTCTCGAGCGTGAGCTGCGCGGTGCGCTCCCACGTGAACAGTCGAGCACGCGCGCGCCCGAGCGTCCGCAGCCGCTCGCGTAGCTCGCCGTCGGCGAGGATTCGCTGCAGCGCGGTGGCGATCTGCGACTCAGCGCGGGGATCGAACAGCAGCGCGGCCTCGCCTGCCACCTCCGGCAGCGAGGACGCATCCGAGCACGCCACGGGCACCCCGCGCGCCATCGCCTCCAGCACCGGCAGCCCAAAGCCCTCGTACAGCGAGGGGAAGATGAAAGCCTCGGCGATCGACCACAGCCCCTCGAGCTCGGCCGCGCTCACCCACCCACACAGGCGCACGTCCTCGCTGACTCCGGCGCGCTCGGCGCGCTCGCGCAGCTCGCCTTCATACCAGGTCGCATAGCCGGGCAGCACGAGCAGCGGGCGCTCCCCCGCGGGCAATCGAGCGAGCGAACCGATCAACGCAGCGAGGTTCTTGTGCGGGCGCTTGGCCGACAGGCTCAGCACCACCCGCCGCTCACCGAGCGCAAGGCGCGCGCGCAGCTCACGCTCGGGCACAGGCGCCTCGCGGCGCACCGAGCCCAGCCCGAGCGGCACCACGTCGATGCGCTCAGCGGCGATGCCCACGAGGCTCACCAGATCGTCACGGGTCGCGCGGGAGTCCGCGATCACGCGCTGTGAGCGTCTCGCGGCCTGCGGTACGAGCACCCGCATTCCCCGCTCGCGCAGGCCGCTGTGCGCATCGGGGAAATGGGCATAGATGAGATCGTGGACCGTGGTCACGCGCTTGAAGGGACCCCACAGGGGCGCTGTGCTGGCCATGCTGTGCAGCAGCCCTACGCGGTGCCGCGCGGCCATGGGCGGCAGCAGGGTCTGCTCGCCCAGCACCCACTGCACCCTGCTGCGCGCCTTCACCGGAACCATGACCGCAGGCAGTAGCTCTCCCCAGGGACCGTCGCGCGCGGCCGCCGCCTCGCGGTTGACGAAGGCCGTGAAGCGCATCCCCGGCGGCGCCGCAGCGAGCAGCGCCGGTATCAGCTCACGCGCCACCACCTCCATGCCCCCCGTCTCGCCCGGCACCAGGAAGATCAGGTTCAGGCCGATGTGAAGCCGAGGCGCCAAGGACGCAAAGGCTAGTGCCATCGCCGCCTCAGCGGGTAGCCTCCCGCCCTGATGGCGCCACCGCTACCAGCTCGCGCACGGCGCATCGCCGCAGTCGGGCAGCGTCTCGCGGCCGGCGTTGCGATCTCGCGACGCCCCGGCTTTGCGACCTCTGCGCCGACCCCGCAGACGGCGATCGACGCGGTCCCGGACAGGTGGGCGTCGAGGTTCCCGGCATCGCTGGGCGAGCTGCAGGCAGGCGAGGTGCCACTGTTCGAAGATGCCCGCATTCGCTGGGGGTTTGACCGCCTCGGTGGCGTGGAGGGAAGCAGCGTGCTCGACCTCGGCCCGCTGGAGGGCGCGCACAGCTACATGGCCCAGCAGGCCGGCGCAGCCCGAGTCCTCGGCGTGGAGGCGAACCGAATGGCGTTCCTGAAGTGCCTCGTGACGAAGGAGCTGCTGGAGCTCTCGCGCTGCTCGTTCCTCTGCGGCGAGGTGATCGAGTATCTGAAAGCGGACACCGAGCAGTTCGACGTGTGCATCGCCTGCGGCATCCTCTACCACATGACCAATCCCGTGCAGCTGATCGACCTGATCGCGCAGCGCTGCTCGCACCTGCTCCTGTGGACGCACGTCTACAGCGACGAGGCGCTTCAGAACGAGCAGCTGAGCGCGCGCCTGAGCGACCCGCAGCACGAGAGCTACAAGGGCTTCGAGTACCGCGTCCACCGACACAGCTACGGCCTGGACAGCCGCCTGAGCGGATTCTTCGGAGGCACCGCCTCGCACAGCAAGTGGATGGCCCGCGAGGACCTGCTGCGCGCGCTCGAGCACTTTGGCTGGCGCGACATAGAGATCGCGTTCGACGAGCCGCTGCATCCCAACGGACCGGCGCTGGCGCTGGTTGCCGAGCGAGCGGCCCCGTCATAGCTCGCAGATGGGCGCCATGCCTTCCGCCGTCGACGTCGTGATCGTGGCCTACGGGCGCTATGAGCTAACACACAGCTGCCTGCGCCACCTGCGCGAGCAAACGCTCGTGCACACGGTGATCGTCGTGGACAACGGCTCCGCCGATGACACTCGCGCGCGTCTCGCCGCCGAGTGGCCCGCCGTGCGCGTGCGCAGCTTCGAGGAGAACCGTGGCTTTGCCGAGGCGTGCAACGACGGCGTGGCAGCCGGCACAGGCGAAGTGGTCGTACTGCTCAACAACGACGTCGACGCGCGCCCCGACTTCCTCGAGCGCCTCGTTGACCCGCTGCGGCGCGATCGGACGATTGGATCGGTTGCCGCTTTGATGCTGCAGCCCGGCGAGCACCTGATCGACAGCGCCGGTCTCGTCGCCGACACAGCGCTCGCGGGCTTTCCCCGCCTGCAGGGGCGCGAGCTGCGCGTCGCCGGCAGCGAGCGGCCCGTGCTGGCCGGCCCGGCGGGCACCGCCGCCGCCTACCGGCGCTCGGCATGGGAGCAGGTGGGGGGACTCGACGAGGCGATCTTCGCCTACATGGAGGACTTCGATCTGGCGCTGCGGCTGCGCAGCGCCGGCTGGGGGACGGTGCTCGCCGATGACGCCGTGGGGGTGCACCTGGGGTCTGCCACGCACGGGCACCGCTCCGCCTGGCAGCGGCGCCACGGCGGCTTTGGGCGCGGCTACATGCTGCGGCGCTATGGCCTGCTGCGGGGCCCAGGCGCTCTGCGCACGCTGGCCACCGAGGCCGTGGTCGTGCTGGCGGACCTGGCCATCTCGCGCGATCTGGCCGCACTGCAGGGACGGGTCTCGGGCTGGCGCGCCGCGCGCAGTGCGCCGCGGCTTGCGCGGCCGCCGGTCGAGGCGCTCGACCACACGATCGGCTTTCGCGATTCGCTGGCGATGCGACGGGGGGTGTATGGGCGCCGCGCGGCCTGAGCACGCCGAGCCGGCAGGGGCCCCTGCGCCGAAGCGCAGAGCCCGTCTGCTGTTCATCTGCGCCGACCCCGTGGGCGAGCGGATGGCCGGTCTGGGGATCCGCTGCTGGGAGCTGGCGCGGGCGCTCGGCGAGCAGGCGACAGTGACAGTCGCGCACGGCGGAAGCGAGCAGGGCGAGCGCGAGGGGGTGCGCTTGATCGCCTTCGCTCCACACGCGCCCGCGGCACTGCGCGAACCGATCGCCGAAGCCGACGTGGTGGTCGCGCACCCGCAATGGCCCGTGGTCGACCGCTGGCTGCGGCGCGGCAGCGCGCGCGTGATCATCGATCTGTACTGCCCCGAGACGCTCGAGACGCTGGAGCTGCTCGCCGGCGGGCGCCCGCTGGAGCGCCGCCAGCGCACGGCCACGACGCTGGACCGCCTGCACGCCGCGTTGCGCAGCGGGCACAACTTCATCTGCGCCAGCGAGACCCAGCGCGACCTGTGGCTCGGAACGATGCTCGCCTTGCGCATGATCGGCCCCGAGCTTTACGACCACGATCCCAGCATGCGCGATGTGATCGACCTGGTGCCCTTCGGCGTGCCCAGCGAGCCGCCGCGTGCAGATGGAGCGGGTCCTCGCGAACTGATCTCCAAGCTCGACGCCGACAGCGAGATCGTGCTCTGGAACGGCGGGATCTGGCGCTGGCTGGACGCTGCGAGCGCAATCCGCGCGGTGGCCAAGCTCGTCGAGTCCCGCCCGAACGTGCGCCTGGTGTTCATGGGCGCTGCGGCATCGCACCCCGCGGCCGCCGCGAGCACTCAGGCCGCGCGCCGACTGGCGGGTGAGCTGGGGCTGCTCGACTCGGTGATCCACTTCCACGACCGATGGACCCCCTACGCCGAGCGCGGCGCGTGGCTCGCGCAGGCCGCGTGCGCGGTGTCCACTCACGCCGAGCACCTGGAGACCCGCTTCGCTTACCGAACGCGACTGCTGGACTGCTTCTGGGCTGCCCTACCGGTGGTGTGCACGAGCGGCGACGATCTCGCCGAGCGCGTCGCGCGCGAGGACCTCGGGGCCGTCGCGCCCCCGGGCGACGTGGACGCGCTGAGCGCCGCGCTGGAGCTGGTGCTCGAACGCGGCCGCGGCGCCTACGCCTCCCAGCTCGAAAGCCGCAGCCGCGACGCAGACCTGGGAGCGGGTGAGCACCCCGCTCGCCCGCTGGATCGAACAGCCAGGTAAACCAATTCGGCCGGGGGCCTCGCCCGGGGCGCTGCGTCCCCCGCTCGCCCAGCGGCTGCGCGAAGCGGCGTATCTGTCAGGCGGGCGCGCGATCCTCGCGCGCCGCCCCCGCTAGCCCCCGCGAAAACAGGCGCCGGATAGCATTGCCTGCTTGAGCGCGGCTCCCCGAAAATCCTCGATCCTCGCGACGGCCAAGGGCTTGAGCCTGCAGGCACGGGCAACCGCCAAACGCAGGCTCGCCTCGCGCATTCTGCGGGGCCACGGACTGGAGGTGGGCGCACTGCACCGGCCACTGCCGGTCCCCCGCGCCGCGAGCGTGCGCTACGTGGACAGAATGGGGGTGGAGGAGCTCAGAGAGCACTATCCGGAGCTGAACAGGGAGCCGCTCGTGCATGTCGATCTGATCGACGACGGCGAGCGGCTAACTACCGTGTCGGACGCCAGTCAGGACTTCCTGATCGCCAACCATTTCCTGGAGCACACCCAGGATCCGATCGGCACTCTGCAAAACCACCTTCGCGTGCTTCGCCCGGGCGGCCATCTGTACCTCGCGATACCGCTCAAGGACGTGACCTTCGATGCGCACCGGCCGATCACACCGATCGAGCATCTCCTGCGCGACCACCGCGAGGGACCGGGCGCCTCTCTACAGCAGCACTACGAGGAATGGGCGAGCCTCGTCGCGGGAGTGGCCAGGGAGGATGTGGCCCAGCACGTCGCCGAGCTACGGGCGCGCGACTACTCGATTCACTTCCACGTCTGGGACGAGGCAGCGGTCTTGCGCCTGATCGCCTATCTCGAAACAGAGCTGGGGCTTCCGTTCAGGCTGAAGAGCGCACGGCGCAACCACTACGAGCTGATCGTGATCCTCGAGAAGACACTCACCGCACGGACGCGAAACCCCCCGCCCGCCCAGCGCGTGCCGGCTCCCAGTGCTCATCAGGGGGCGATCGCCGGCACCTGACGGCCGCGCACCAGCGCGATCCCGCCCGCGGCGACCGCGCGCCAGGCGCTCGCCTCCTGCGGGCGGGAGCGCGCGAACAGCACGATCCGCGGCACGCTCACGGCCACCGCCGCCAGGCCGAGCACGATCCGCTGAGCGCGTCCGAAATGCGCGTCGCCGTAGTGCAGGATGCCGTGAAAGATCGAGCGGATGTGCTGGCTCTTGGACCAGCGGCTGAACGTGCCGCCGCCGAGGTGGCGGAAGACCGCCTGTGGCACGTACAGGATCTGCCCGCGCCTGCTCAGGCGCAGCAGCAGGTCGGAGTCCTCGAACCAGAACCAGAAGCGCTCGTCCAAGCCGCCGACGGCTTCCAGCTCGCCGCGGGGGAGCATCAACGCCGCGGCGGCCGGCTGCGCAGCGACGGTGTGGATGCGCGTGTCGTCCAGGGACACGCCGTGGTAGCGGCGCGTGATCGGGTTCCCCGGCCAGCGCTCCTCGATGCCCAGCATCACGACCAGGAAGTTGACCAGCGTGGGAAAGGGACGTGGGCGATAGCCGCGTTGTGTCTCGAGCGTGTCGGGGTCGACCAGCCGGCCGCCGGCGGCCACAGCGCCGGGGTGCGCACGCAGCGCCTCCAGTAGCAGCTCGATCGCACCGGGCACGACGAGGATGTCGGAGTTGAGCAGCAGCACGTAGGGCGCCTTGCCGCAAGCCACACCGCGGTTGTTGGCCGCGGCGAACCCGTGCGGCGCATCGAGCGGAACCACCGTGGCGCGCCCGGCCAGCTGCTCGCGCGCGCTGCCGGACCCCGCAGCGAAGGCGTTGTCGACGATCACGATCTGCTCGACCTCGTGGCCGTCGAGCTCGTTGACGCACGCGAGCGTCATCTCCTGCATGTCGGCCGAGACGATCACCACGTCCACGGGCGTGCGTCCCACCCCGGCGCCACTCGCCGGCGCCGCCGGCGCAGGTGCCGCCGCCGCGAGCGCAGGAGCATCGGCAGGGGCGCTCGGAAGGCCATGTACCTTGTCCGTCTCCATGGATGCATCATTGCCCACACGGGGAGCCGAGGACGCTCCGCGTCTCACGGTCGCGATCCTCTCCTACGACGGTCGCCACCTGCTCGAGCTGATCCTGCCGTCGCTGGCGCGCCAGCGCTTCAGGGACTTCGAGGTCGTCGTGGTGGACAACGGCTCGCGCGACGACACCGTGCAGTGGCTGGGCGAGGGCTGGCCGCAGGTGCAGGTGATCTCGCTGCCGGAGAACCTCGGCGTGAGCGCCGCGCTGAACGTCTGCGCCCACGCCGGCGGCGCCGAGCTGGTGGCGCTGTTCAACAACGACATCGAGCTGGACCCCGACTGCCTCGCCGAGCTGGTGGAAGCGCTGGACGCCGATCCTCAGGCCGGCTGGGCGGCCCCCAAGCTCAGGGACTTCGAGCGGCGCGAGCTGCTCGACGGGGCCGGGGACGTGTTCACCTGGGCGGCCACCGGCGGGCGGCGCGGACACGGCGAGGTCGACCGCGGCCAATACGACGCGCCAGGCGAGATATTCGGGGCCTGTGGCGGCGCCGCGCTCTACCGGCGCAGCGTGCTGCGGCTGGTGGGTGACTTCGACGAGCACTTCTTCGCCTTCTACGAGGATGTCGATTGGAACCTGCGCGCCCAGCTGGCAGGGTTCAGCTGCCGCTACGTGCCGAGCGCGGTGGCCTACCACATGGGTAGCGCCACGATCGGTCGCGGCCTCTCAGATTTCACCCGCTACCACCTGTGGCGCAACAGGCTGTGGATAGTGGCCAAGGATCTGCCGCTGGGAACGATCGTGCGCCACTCGCCCGAGCTCGTGCTCGGCCAGCTCGAAAACCTCGCGATGGCGATCAGGGCGCGCAAGCTCGGGCTGTGGCTGCGGGTCTGGCGCGATGCCCTGCGCGGACTGCCGCGGATGCTGCGCAAGCGCCGCCAGGTTCAGGGCGCGAGGCGTATCGGGCTGCAGACGCTGGAGGCGATCGTCGGTCCAGGCGCCAGGCCGTGAGCACGCCGCGCATCCCGCCCGCGCGACCCGACAACGAGCTGACGGTCGCGATCGCGACATACAACGGGCGTCCTCTGCTGCAAGTCGCCCTCGAATCACTCGCCGCGCAGAGCCTCCGCGACTTCCAGGTGCTCGTGGTCGACGACGCCTCCACCGACGACACCGTCGCCTGGCTGGAAGAGAGGTGGCCGGAGGTCGATTTGGTCGTGCACGAGCGAAACCGCGGGGTGACCGCGGCGCTCAACACATGCCTCGCGCATCCGCGCACCCCGCTGATCGGCCTGTTCAACAACGATGTGGAGCTCGACCCACGCTGCCTGGAGGAGCTGGTGGCGGCCCTGCACGAGCACCCCGAGGCTGGGTCAGCCGGCGGCAAGTTGCTCGATTTCGGCGAGCGCGAGATGATCGACGGCGCGGGAGACGTGTTCTCGTGGAGCGCGATCGGCCACCGCCGCGGCCACGGGGAGCGTGACCGCGGTCAGTACGAGCAGCCTCGGGCGATCTTCGGCGCGTGCGGGGGAGCGGCCGTCTACCGGCGTAGCACGCTTATGGAGGTGGGCCTATTTGACGAGGACTTCCACGCCTTCTATGAGGACATCGACTGGGATCTGCGCGCGCAGCTCGCGGGATTCGAATGCCGCTACGTGCCGAGCGCGGTCGTCTTTCACATGGGCAGCGCGACGCTCGGGCGCGGACTGTCCGACTTCACCCGCTACCACCTGTGGCGCAACAGCCTGTGGATCATCGCCAAGGACATCCCGGCCAGGGCGCTGGTCGGCCATGCCCATCAGCTGGTGCTCGGGCAGCTCGTCAACCTGGCGGTGGCGTTGCGCGACCGCAAGCTGGGGATCTGGTTGCGCGTGTGGCGCGACGCGCTCGCTGCCGCGCCACGACTGCGGCGCAAGCGGCGTGCGGTGCAGGCGCTGCGCCGGATCGGCGTGCGCGAGCTGGAGGCGCGAGTTCGCGTCTGAGAACCTCTTGGAGGGTCAGCGAAGCGCCGGTTTGACCCAGCCGGACAGCACCTCGAGCACCTCCGCAGGGAAGCGCCCGAGCAGCTTCAGCACAGCGAAGTACACGAGGCTGGCGATCGTCACGCCGATCAACGGGTGGACCGGGAGCGCCAGCCCGACAGCCACGGCCGCAGCGCCGGCGAGGGCCGCCACGGCGAGCGCGCTCAGGCGAAGCTGCACACCCGGCGCAGCGCGTCTGAGCATCACCGCCTGGCTGATCGCCAGCCCGATCTCGGCGATCAGCGCCGCGAGCGCTGCCCCGCGCGCCCCCAGCGACGGGGCCAGCGAGAGCGTGAGCACCGCCGAGATCGCAACGGCGAGCAGGTTCGCGTACAGCACCTCGCGGTAGCGACGGCGCATCAGCAGGGGATAGCCGCAGGCCACCGCTACGAAGCTCGCGATCAGCGCGGGCCCTTGGATTCGCAGCACGACGATCGAGGGGTCTGCTTTGTTGGCGGCGATCACGTGGATGGCGAAGGCCGCGCCCACCTCCAAGCACAGCACGAGCCATGTCCCGGCCAGCACAGCCAGCTCGAATATGCGCCCGCTGGCGAGGTTGAAACGCGCGGTGTCCTCGCGCTCGGCGCGTGCGAGGATCGGAAAGGCCGCGCCGATGACGAGCACCGGAACCGCTACGAGAACTTCGGTGATGCGAAAGGAGGTGGCGAAATAGCCGGTCTGCCTGTGGCTGGAGATCAACGACATCAGCACCAGCGCCACACGGAAGTAGACGATGCTGACGGCAGCTATGACCGCCCAGGGCACGGTCTCGCGCAGCAGCCGCCACCAACGTCCCGCGTGGAAGGAAGGACGCAGCGAGATCTGGTGGCTGACCAGTGGGAGCGTTAGCGCCAGCGAGATGGCGGAGGCCGGAATTGCAACCGCCAGGAGCACCAGCAGGTGCGCGCCGGCAAGCGCCAGGGCGACGAGCAGGCCGACGCTCACGACCTGACGCAGCATTTCGATCGCGGAGACCCAGCCGAAGCGCAGCTGCGCCTGCAGGGTGATCGAGAGCGTGCTCTGCAGCAGTTGCAGCACGAGTCCGAGACCGGCGAGCGCGGTGCCCGCGACCATCGTGGTGCCGTAGCCGGCCACGGCGGCAAAGGCGACCGCGATAGCCACCCCGGCGACGGTGAGGATCAGGCGGATGCCGATCGCCGAGGCCATCATCTCGCGCCTGCCCTGCTCTCCAAGGGTGGCGAACTCCCGCAGCACCACGCTGTTCAGCCCGGCCTCGGTGAAGCCGCTGACGATCGTCACGAGCGCCAGGACGATCGCGTAGCGACCGAACCCTTCATCGCCGAGGTGCTCGATCAAGATGCGCGCAGAGATCAGCGAGAGCAGGATCCCGAGGACGTAGGAACCGGTGCGAAGGACGCTGCCGCGCAGCGCGGCTCCGCCGGCCTGGCGGCTGTCGAGCATGTCCGCCCCCGCCTGACCGGATCGGGACCCATCCGGCCCGATCCGCGGCGCGTCGGACTCGACCGGGCTCATCGCGGGGGATGCTCGCGGATGAACGCGTCGATGTCGGCGCTGCAGAGCTGGGGAACGCGGGCTTCGATCTGCTCCATCGGCCACAGCCACCAGGCGATCCGCTGTAGCGCCTGCACCTGCTCGTCCCCGAAGCGGCGGCGCACCTCCCGCGCGGGGGAGCCAACGACGACCGCGTAGGGGCGCACGTCGCGTGTGACCACCGCGTAGGCGCCGATCACGGCGCCGTCGCCGACGCTCACACCCGAGCGCACACGCGCACCGCGCCCGATCCACACGTCGTTGCCGATCTCGATGTCGCCACGGCTGCGCGGGTGACCGTCGGCATACGCGCCGGGGAGCTCCAGGTAGACGCGGAAAGGGAAGGTGGAGACCCAGTCGATGCGGTGATCGCCGCCATCCATCAGCACCACGTCGGGTCCAATCGAGCAGAACGCACCGATCCGCACGTGCGCTCGATCGCCGGGGAAGGTCGCGATCAGCGGGCTGCCGTAGCTACAGCGACCGATGCTGAGGCGCTCATCCGAATACAGATGCTCAGCCAGAGCGCGCTCGCCCACGCGTGCGCGGCGTCCCGCGAGCGCGTCCAGGAGCCCGTCGAGGGGTCTGCCGAGCCGGTCGCGGATGCCGGCGAACGCTCGACCCGAGCCGACGGCGCTCATGCTCGCCCGCCCTCCCTTGCGGCCTCCGAGCGGACGCGCTCGCGCAGCTCGCTGACGGTGCGCTCGACTCCCTCGGCCAACCCGGTCTCAGATCTGAAGCCGACCTCGGTCTCCAGCCGCGCCACATCGGCTATCAGCTGGGCCGGCTCGCCCTCGCGCTGAGGTAGCGCGCCCCACTGCACGAGCTCTGCCCGGCCCGTGATCTCGCCAACGAGCGTGAGCAACTCACGAATGCTCGTTGCGCGGCCGCTCGCCACGTTGAGCGGGCCCTGCACTTCGCTGTCGAGAATCGCCGCGAAGGCGCCGGCAACGTCCTCGACATACATCAGGTCGCGCAGCTGCGATCCCTCGGGCACCGGCGCGGGCCGGCCAGCCAGCAGCGCGAGGATCACGCCGGGCAGCAGCCGGGCGCCGGCTTCGCCAGGACCGTAGGGCGTGAAGATGCGTCCCCACGCAAACTCGATTTGGGCTTTGGCCGCGAAGCTTTCGCAGACGCGGCGAGTGGCGTCCTTGGCCACGCCGTAGAGCGTTGCCGGCGCGAGCGGCGCGCTGGCCTCGCTGTAGCGATCGAGCGTCCACTCGTACTCGGCGCAGGTGCCGGCCATCACAGCCCGGCGGCCCCCCTGCTCGGCGAAGCAGCGCAACAGCCGCAGCGTCGCCTCCACCCACACCAGGTTCTCGGGAGCCTGCCAGTAGCGGCCGTGCTCGACATACCAGGCCATGTGCAGCAGTCCCTCGGCACGAACCTCCCGGGCGAGCGTGGCGAGCGCATTCGGGTCGGTCAGGTCGGTCGTGTGCCAGGTGAGCCGCGCCTCGCGGCCGGCCCCTGCGCCTCCGCGCCGCGACACGTCGGGGGGCCCGCCACGCGCCACCGCGTGGACCTCGTGACCACCGTCGAGGAGCGCTCTCAACGTACGGCTGCCGAGAAAGCCGCTTGCGCCCGTAAGCAGCACCCGGCTCATCGCACGAAGTCTGGGTAGCTGCCGTCACGCTCGGAGATCGTGCGCTCGGCGTGCGCCTCGGGCCACTCGATCGCGAACGCCGGGTCATCCCAGCGGACCCCGCGCGCGGCCTCGGGCACATAGGGGGCGCCCATCTCATAGAGCACTTCGCAGTTCTCCTCGAGCGTCTGAAAGCCGTGGGCGAGACCGGCGGGTATGTATAGCGCCAGGCGGTTCTCCGCGCTCAGCTCGACGCCGTGCCAGGCGCAGTAGGTGGGGCTGTCGGCGCGCAGGTCGACCGCCACGTCGAAGATCGAACCGCGCACGCAGCGCACGAGCTTTGACTCCCCGTGAGGGTCTGCCTGGTAGTGCATGCCCCGCAGCGTGTCCGGACGGAGATTGAAGGAGGCGTTGCACTGCACCACTGTGGGGTTCAGGGCGCGCGCGCGGAACTCCTCCTGCTCGAAGGTGCGCGCGAACCATCCCCGCTCGTCTTCGATTCGCTCCAGCTCGATGACCCACGCTCCCGGCAGCGGCGTCTGGATGAACCGCATCAGCTGCTCCAGCAGCGAGGAAGGTTGGCGGCGGCGCTCACGAGATGAGCGTCAGCTCCGGCGTTCGCGCGGCGAAGCGCCCGCCCCACTCGCGGATGAAGCCGAGCTGCTCCACGATCTCGTCCTTGAGGTTCCACGGAAGGATCAACACCACGTCCGGGCGCTCCTCGCGAATCGCCTCGGGCGAGCGAATCGGGATGTGGCTGCCGGGCAGGAAGTGGCCCTGCTTGTGGGGGTTGAGGTCGCAGGTGTAGTCGAGGAAGTCGCAGCCGATCCCGCAGTAGTTGAGCAGCGTGTTGCCCTTGGCAGGGGCGCCGTAGCCGGCGATCGAGAGGCCCTGCTCCTTCAGCGCGATCAGGAACGCCAGGATCTGGCGCTTGTCACGCTCGACGCGCCGACCGTAGCCGAGGTAGGTGTCGAGGTCCTGATAGCCCGCCGCGCGCTCGCGCTCGCGCAACTCGCGCGCAGCGCTCGTTTCGGGCTTCTCGAGGTCCTCCCCATGGGCTCCGTAGACACGCAGCGAGCCACCGTGGGTGGGCAGCTCCTCGACGTCGAACAGGCGCAGGCCGTGAGCTTCGAAGATGCGGCTGACGGTCAGGAAGGAGAAGTAGGAGAAGTGCTCGTGATAGATCGTGTCCCACTGGTTGCCCTCGATCAGGCGCATCAGGTGCGGGAACTCCATCGTGATCACGCCGTCGGGCGCCAGCAGGATCTTCATGCCGGCCACGAAGTCGTTGAGGTCGGGCACGTGGGCGAGCACGTTGTTGCCGATCAGCAGGTCGGCGGAGGAGTCGGCGGCCAGCGAGCGCGCGGTCTCACGGCCGAAGAACTCGACCAGCGTGGGGATCCCCTTCTGCAGCGCCACCTTGGCCACGTTGGCAGCCGGCTCGATCCCCAGCACGGGAATCTGGCGCTCGTGGAAGAACTGCAGCAGGTAACCGTCGTTGGAGGCGATCTCGACCACATGGCTGTGCTCGCCCAGGCCGAGCCGGTCGACCATCTGCTCGGAGTAGCGCCGGCTGTGCTCGATCCAGCTGGAGGAGTAGGACGAGAAGTAGGCGTAGTCGGAGAAGATCTGCTCGGGCGTCTCGAACTCCTCCAGCTGCACGAGGAAGCACTCTCCACAGACCAGCGCGCGCAGCGGATAGAACGGCTCCATGCTGTTGGCCGCCTGCGGCGGCAGGTAGGAGTTGGCGAGTGGCGACATGCCGAGATCGGCGAACACGGCCTCGACGGAAGCACCACAGAAGCGGCAGGTGGTCTGGCTCATGGCAGGGGGGCAGCGTATTGAAAGGCCTCGATCTGCCCGCGCGTCAGCGTCCCCATGTCCTCACCGGCCCGCAGCGCCCGATACCAATCCACGATGCTGGCCATGGCGCTCTCCAGCGACACCAGGGGGCGCCAGCCGAGCCGCGAGCGGGCGCGCGAGGAGTCGAGCTTGAGATAGCGCGCCTCGTGCGGATGAGGGCCCTCGTCGAGCTGCCAGTGCAGCTGCTCAGGCCACAGCTCGCTCAAGCGCTGGACGATCCAGCCCACGGGCCGCGCGTCTTCATCGCTCGGCCCGAAGTTCCACCCCTGGGCGTGCGCGGAAGACTCCCACAGCGCCTGGGCGAGCACCAGATAGCCGCTGAGCGGGTTCAGCACGTGCTGCCAGGGTCGCAGCGAGTTCGGGTTGCGCACGCGCACCACCTCTCCGGCCAGCGCAGCGCGCATGATGTCCGGCACGAGCCGCTCGGCGCCCCAGTCGCCACCGCCGATCACGTTGCCGGCGCGGGCCGACGCGAGCCGCACGTCATCGGGACCGGAGAAGAACGAACGCCTGAAGGCCGCGGTGATGAGCTCCGCGGCGCCCTTCGAGCTGGAGTACGGGTCGTGGCCGCCCATCGGCTCGGTCTCGCGGTAGCCCCACTCCCACTCGCGGTTCTCGTAGCACTTGTCGGAGGTCACGTTCACGATCACACGCACCGCCCGGCCATGCAGGCGAACCGCGTCGAGCACGTTCACGGTGCCCATCACGTTCGTCTCATACGTCTGCACCGGTTCGAGAAACGAGCGGCGCACGAGCGACTGGGCAGCCATGTGGATGACCACCTCCGGATTGCACGCCGCCAGTGCCTGCGCCAGTGCGGACGCGTCGCGCACATCGCCCTCGATGCTGCTCATGCCCTCAGCGACGTTGGCCAGCTCATACAGGGAGGGCTCGGTTGGAACGTCGTGGGAGAAGCCCGTGAGCTGCGCCCCGAGCGACTGCAGCCACAGCGCCAGCCAAGCGCCCTTGAAGCCCGTATGCCCGGTCAGCAGCACCCGCCTTCCGCGCCAGAAGGCGGGATCGACGGCGCCGCCGCCCGGGGCGGGGAGATCGTCTGGCTGCGCAGCCGCGCTCTCGCTGGCGCTCACCGGGTCAGACCCACGTCCGCCATGGCGCCTGCCCCGACTCCCACAGCTGCTCGAGGTGGTTGCGGTCGCGCAGGGTGTCCATCGCCTGCCAGAAGCCGTCGTGGCGGTAGGAGGCGAGCTGGCCCGCCGCGGCCAGCTCACGCATCGGCTCCTGCTCCCATACGGTGGCATCGTCGTGCAGGTAGCGCTCGACGGTGGGAGAGAGCACGAAGAAGCCCCCGTTGGTCCATCCGCCGTCCCCGCGCGGCTTCTCCTCGAACTCGCGCACCCGCTCGCCCTGTACGTCGAGCGCGCCGAAGCGCCCCGGGGGCTGCACGGCGGTGACGGTCGCGACGGTTCCCTGCGCGCGATGAAAGGCAACCAGCGCGCTCACGTCCACATCGGCAACGCCATCGCCGTAGGTGAAGCAGAACTCCTCCCCGCCCACATACCGCAGCACCCGCCGTAGGCGCCCGCCGGTCATCGTCTCCTCGCCGGTGTCCACGAGCGTCACCCGCCAAGGCTCGGTCTCGGAGCGGTGCACCTCCATCTCCCCGCTGGCGAGGTCGAAGGAGACGTCGCACGTGTGCAGGTAGTAGTTGGCGAAGTACTCCTTGATCAGATAGCCCTTGTATCCCAGGCAGATCACGAACTCCTGGATGCCGTGGGCGGCATAGATCTTCATGATGTGCCACAGGATCGGCTTGCCTCCGACCTCGACCATCGGCTTCGGGCGCGTGGCTGTCTCCTCGCTCAAACGCGAGCCGAGGCCGCCGGCCAAGATCACCGCCTTCACAGCAGCGCAGCGTAGTGGACGGCCCCCGGGACACTCGTCGTGGTGGGCCTCATCGCGGGGATGAGCGTCAACGCGGGGTGGATGTGCCGAGCAGCCGCCCGGCGGCATCGAGCGCCTGCACGGCGAAGTGGGGAGCTGCGCTGCTCACCGGGATCGCGGTCTCGAAACCGGCGTAGGGCGCTGTGGCGATCGGCGTGAGCGTCGTGTCGGTCGGCCCGGCGAGCACACGCCAGGAGCTCACGCTCGTGGCCCCGTTCCAGCTGGCATAGACGATCGCGGTGTGGGCCTTCGGGTTGGCCGCGACCGCCACCCGGGGTGGCGCCGCCGGGCTCGCGCTCCAGGCAAAGCGGTAGGCGCGGTAGGACTGCCCCGGCGCCGGAATGTGCCCGTCGAAGAGCATCTGTCCGGCGGAGCTGAATTCGCTGAAGTAGGGGTCTTCGCCCCAGCCCACGAACGAGTTGCCGTCGGCTAGCACCTGGTCGTTGCCCTGACTGCCGGCCAGCAGGCTGGGGGTGCGCTCGTAGCGCGAGATCAGCGTGACCGTGCGGTGCACCAGGTCGACCCGCTCGCGGATCACGCGAGATTGCGAGTGCGCCTTGGGCACCGCCCCGTTGTCGAAGATCGTGATCGTGCCGTCGGGCTGCCAGCGCACGTCGTGCTGGTAGGCGGTGCCGGTGCCAGCGCCCATCTTGAAGCTCGAGCGCTTACCGCCGAGGCGCCACAGGACGGCGCCGCTCAGGTGGTTGACCTCATAGGCCGTCCAGGTGTTGCGCGAGGAGACGATGAAGTTCCCATCGCCCGCGGGACCGAGGGAGATGGAGTTCATGTGGAAGAAGTCCCACGGTGTGCCGGGCGAGGAGGGGAGCTGAGCGAAGGAGTCGCTGAGCTGCACGTGCCCGTAGGCGTGCCACTCGAACATCACGAGGCCGGTCGGGATGTCGATCTCCTGAAGCAGCGCATCCTGCAGGATTCCCGCGCGCGAGCCGCCCGCTGAGGAAAGGTCTGCGTCCACGAGCGTGTATGCGGTGATGAACGCCGACCCCTGCGGCGTGATCAGCATTTCGTGCAGGTCCGCCTGGTAGCCGTTGCCCGCTGCGACGGTTGCAGCCTTTTGATAGGCCGTGTTGTAGATCTCGTCCACGCCAAAGCCCACGCCGAGGTTTTCCGGGATACGGCCCTGCCACCAGACGAGCACGGGCTGGCCCTGGTAGCGCTCGACCTGCAGGTCCTCGGCGATCACGCCTCTGGGCAGCTGCAGATACCAGACCAAGCCACCCTGGCTGGTGACGATCATCGGACCAGAGGAGCCGAGCCCGTGGCTGGGGGTGAGGAAGATGTCGCCCGGCGTGGCAGCCGCTGAGTTGACGGTGACGGCCACCTTGGGAGGGTGCAGCCCCGGCTGCGAGGCGAAGCTCTGGATCGTGCCCGTCTTGGCCGCAGCCGGTGCGCCTGAGGCCGGGGGTGTGTAGGCCGCGAGCCGCGCCACGTAGAAGCTCGTGCTCACGCGCTGGGTGTGGCCCCTGGGACCCAGCAGCGCTGTCGCCGTGACCCGCTCGCCCTGCGAGAACGGATGCGTTGGAACGAAGCTGGCGCCCGGGGCGCTCACATAGCCCTCCAGGCGGCCTGTGTGGCGGCCGCTGTTGGAGCCGACCACCGACACGCCGATGATCTGAGTGGAAGCAACGCCCATGAAGCTGATCTGGCTGTCGGGGGAAGCATCGGGCGTGCCATTCAGCGGCGAGACGGCCACCGGCAGCGCCGCCGCAGCCGACGCAGGGCTCAGCGCAACCGAGACGAGCAGCACCGCTGCGCACTGAAACGAGCGTCGGGCGCATCTGGCCAACGCCGTCGCGATCATCCTCCTCCCGCCCTCCCTCTACTCGTCTTCGATTTGAGCGCCGGAGCGCCTCTCGATCCTCAGATCTACCCATACGCCGGCAAGCCGCTAACACCCTTTACGGCCACAGGTAGCGGGGGGATTACCGGCGCGCGTAAGAATCGGCTACCGACGTCCGCGGGCCGCTCTTCCCGCGCGGCTCAGCGCTCGCCGACAGCCACCGTGGCGGACGCACCCGCCGCGAACGGGTAGTCGGACTCCGGTTCCGAGCGCGCCCTGAAGAGGTAGCGCGCGGGCCCGGGGAACCTGAACCGGTAGGCGGCGCGGAAGGCGCCTCTTGCGTTCGTGCGCACGACCCGGAACTCTATCCAGGGCCCTCCCGGTGAGCGCGCCTCGAGCACGATCTGCTTGCCCTCGCCGGGGACCGGTCCGCCCAGCAGGCGTCCGTGGAAGTGGATGCTGCTGCCCGCGCTGGCAATACGGGGAGCGATCGTCATCGCGATCCCCGTCCGCACAGCCAGCGTCAGCGCACCACTCGCCGCGGGGATCGGGTCGCCGAAATGGGCTCGGTAGAGAAACCGCAGCGTGCTCGAAGAGACCCCCCGCGCAAGCTGCACCGTGAAACGTCCGTCCGCATCCGTTGTCGGTGCGGTCATCGTCAGCGTTCTCGCACCTGTCATCGAGGGCGTTGCGAGCAGTTCGATGCGCGCACCGGCGATAGGCAGGTTGCTCGCTGTCGTGAGGCGTCCAGTGATCGTGTGCGCAACTCCGAACGAGCTACCCAGATGGCTCCGCACGGTGCTCTTCCAGCGGACGGCCAAGGTCGCGCTGGAGGAGGCGTTCGTGCCGTTGGCAGGGCCGGGTGCGCCCGGCGCAGGCGGGTTGTAGACGATGAGCTGGCGGTCGATCACCGGGGTCGAGTTCCCCGCCGCATCCGTCACCTCGACCACCACGTGATGAGCGCCGTTGGCGATCTTGGTCGTGTCGAGGCTCACGTTCGCGCTGGCCGATGCCGGACACGGCTGCAGATACAGAAACGCCGCCGTCCCGTCGCTCGTCTGCCCCACGTTCCGGCAGCGACCCCCGTTTTCGTTCACCACCGTGCTCCGCACCACCTGCCCGTCAACGCTGATCACCGCCTGATACACGCCCGCCCCCGGGTCGCCCGCATTGAACGTCAAGTCGCTCGTGCCGGTAATCGTCGACGCGCTCGCCAGTTCGCCGCCTACGTTGCTCGCACTCGGCGCCGCGGTCTGTTCGAGCGTTAGATCCGCCGCATACAGATAGATGACCGCGGCGTAGTGGTTTGGATCGCCTGCTCCTTCTGGGCACGCTTCGCCGGGGTTGCCTTCGCACGTAGCGCTCACATAAAGATGCTGGCCAAGATGGGGGCTCAAAACCGGAATCTTGTTGTTAGGCGACAGGGGCTGGCTAACGTCCCCCTTGCCGTGTTCACAGTTTGCAAAAGCTATGCACGATTCGAAGTATGAAGTTTGCCCTGGCCCCGCGATTGTGTATTCGTAGCCACCATTCGTGTTGAATCCGCCGTCGGCGTCTCCCGCACGCCACAAGGTCGCCCCAGCAAGTGCCTCACCCGACGGGAGTCCGAGGGACCACGTGGCGATGTCGACATTTGCGAGACGCTGGGTCCTGTCGTCTAGCGCTGAAATGAGGGCTCCGTTTGGGGAGGAGCAGGTGTCCAGAGCGTGAGACTTTGCGCCCGCGCTAAACCCACTCCACCCATCCGTCGGTGCGCTTTCCCCGGTCGGCGTGCGGCACGAGTACACGTGAAAGGTGCCTGCCAGGGCGCGTGCTGGCAACATCAGGACGAGCGCCAAGAGCAGAGCAGCTGTGGCTGCCACCGTCCGGAACGTCCGCTTCGATCTCCATTCGCGTACCAACGCCATCTAATCGTGTCGCTCCGTGACCGTTTTAGACCCCCCTGCAAATTGTTCCAGAAAGTGGACCTGCGCGACCGCGGCAGCTAAAGCGAGAACCTGAGCGGCAGCTCTGCCAGGCCGTAGATGCCGGACACGCTCTCGAACACCGGCTCGCCGTCAAGCTCCAGGTTGCGCACGCGCTTGGAGAGGAACTGCAACGCCTCCTGCAGCTCCGTCCGCGCGAGGTTTGCTCCAAGGCAGTAGTGCACACCGGCGCCGAACGTCAGTATCCGCGAGCTGCCTCGCTCGGCCGCGATGTCGAAGCGATCCGAACCGCCCTCGCCCGCTGCGTCCGGGTCGAGGTCGCGGTTGCCCGTGAACGCGCACACCATCACGATCGTCCCCTCCGGGAATCGCACATCGCGATAGACCAGCTCCTCGGTCAGGATGCGCGCGGTGAACGGCGTGATCGGCTCGTAGCGCAGCGCCTCCTCGACCGCCCTGCTCGCCAGCCCCGGATCCTCGGCCAGGAGTGCCCACTGCAGCGGGTGCTCGGCCAGCAGCCTGATCGCATGTGCCAACTGGCTCTGGCTCGTGTCCACCCCACCTACCAGCACGTTGAAAACGAGGTTGATGCACTCCTCCTCCGACAACCTGTCTCCGGCCTCCTCAGCCTCGATCAGCCTCGAGATCAGGTCGTCCGCCGGTCGTTCCCGCCGTGCGCGTACAAGCTCGCGTGCGTACTCGTAGAACTCCTCCACCGCTCGTTCGATCCCCTCCAGCTCGCTCGCCATGCTCGTTGCGTCGAACTGCCGCTGAATCCAGTTCGACCAGTGGTGCAATCGTCGGGCATCCTCGAGCGGTGCCCCCATCACCGTCGCGATCACCAGCGACGGATACGGCTTCGCGAACGCCTCCACGAACTCGCACCTGACTTCCCCGCCTCCCGCCGCGCCCGCTGCGCCTGAGCGGCGTACCGCCTGCTCGAGCAGCTGTGCCAGCGATTCCCGCATCGCCGGCCTGTAGCGCTCGACCGCGCGCTGCGAGAGCGCCGGGTTCACGAGGCCGCGCAGCCGCGAGTGATCGACGCCGTTCACATGCAAGATGTTGCGCCGCATCTGCTCATACAGAGGCCCCTCGCCGACGCCGAAGATCTCGGCGATCTTCATTCCCGGGAAGATCGCCGAGCGCGTGCGCAGGAAGAACTCACCCGCCTCCCTGTCCAGCGTCAGGTAGCCAAAGGGACCCTGCGCCAACCAGCCGCCGCTGCGCAGCCGCGCCATCTCGGCGTGGAAGCGTTCCCCGCGCATCGACGGGTCCGTATGGTCGAACGCGGGGAGCTCCAGTTCGGTGACGAGCGCCATGCGCGCGGCCGCTCGGACTACTTTTTCTTCGGGCTCACCGCCTGCTTCAAGGAAGCGCCCGCCGAGAACTTGGGGGCCTTGGAAGCTTTGATTTTCACGCGCTCGCCCGTGCGTGGGTTGACGCCCTGGCGGGCCGCTCTTTTGACCACCGAGAACTTGCCGAAGCCTGTAATGCTCACGTCGTCGCCTTTTTTCAGCGTCTTGGTCACCGTGTCCAACAGCGACTCGATCGCTCGCGCCGAGTCTGCCTTGCTCAGGCCGCTATCCGACGCGACGGCCTCGACCAGCTGAGACTTGTTCATGAAGCAACTTCCTTTCAAGTAGATGTCACCGGCGACCGCGCAGGGTACCGTGCCAGCTTCTTCCCGGGGTTGAGAAGGCCCTTTGGGTCAAACGCGTGCTTGATCTGCTCGTGCAGTTCGAGCGCCCGCTCGCTCCACTGCAACTCCAGGCGTCCGCGCTTCAGCCAGCCCACGCCGTGCTCCCCCGCAACCGATCCCTCCAGCTCCACCACCAGCGCGAACAGCTCCTCGCCGACGGCCTCCGTCGCCTCCAGCTCCGCCTCGCTGGCCGGATCGATGAGCACCGTCGCGTGCGCGTTGCCCTCACCGCCGTGGCCAAACGCACACGAGCGCAGCCCGCGCGCGCTCGCCATCGCCTCAAAGCGCTCCAGCCCCTCGGCCAGACGCTCGCGGGGAAAGACCACGTCCTCGCTCACCTTCGCCCCCCGTACTCCCGTGAGCACGCCGTTGACCCCCTCGCGCCAGCGCCACAGCGCCTGCTCGTCGGCCGGCTCGTGCACCGCCAAGGCCGAGCCGTCGAGCACGTCCATCACCGCCCGGCGCTGCTCCTGCACGTCCGCCCGCGTGCCGTCGACCTCCACGATCACCGCGAAGGCCGCCGCGGGCGGAACCTCCCCCGGATATGACCCAGCCAACAGGCGCAGCGTCTCGCCGTCCAGGAAGTCCAGCACCGACGGGCGCAGACCCGAGCCGAGCAGCGCTGCCATCGCCTCGCATCCCTGCCTGCGGCCAGCGAGGAACACCACCAGCGCCAGCGCTGTCTCCGGGGCGGGCAGCAAGCGCAGCCTCACCGCCGTGATCACGCCGAGCGTCCCCTCCGAGCCCACCAGCAGGCTCTTCAGGTCATAGCCCGCCACGTCCTTGTCCGCCCAGCCGCCCACCTGCACCAGCTCACCCGGCGCCAGCACCACCTCCATGCCCGCCACCCACGCACCCGTCACTCCGTGCTTCAGCGCATGCGGGCCGCCCGCGTTGGTCGCCACGTTGCCCCCGATCTGCGACTGCTCCGACGCGCCCGGGTCAGGGCCGAAGAACAAGCCGTTCTCGCGCGCCAGGCGCTGCACATCGCGCGTGCTCACCCCGGCCTCGGGCAGCATCCGCCACAGCTCCGGCTCGAGCTCCCGCACCGCCCGCAGCCGCTCAAGCGAGCACACCACCCCGCCCTCGGTCGGCACCGCGCCACCCGTCAAGCCCGTGCCACCACCCCTGGGCACGATCGCAACATCGTGCTCGTAGCACCAGCGCACGACCGCCGCGACCTCCTCGGCGCTTGCCGGCAGCACGACCGCCTCCGCGTGCCCCACCACACCCCTGCGGCGCGTGCTGTCGCTGTTGTAGGGCGAGTCCGGGCCCGGGACCAACACGTGCTCCGCGCCCACCAGTCGACTGAGCTCACCGTGCATAACTCAAAGCGAGGCTAGCGATCGGCGTTCAAAGAACACTCGGCCCGCGCCTCAAACCGGGCTCCATGAGCCGCCATTTCGCAACTTCTTAGGCCCTCGTCGTGTCCACAGCTTAGGATTCTGCTCGCCCTGACGACCCAAGCGCCTTTCCAGGAGGCCCCATGATCCACCTCAAGCGCTCGGCCGCTCTGGTCTCGCTGATGACCATGCTCGCCTTCGCCTCCACCGCGGGCGCCGCCGGTGTGAGCGTTTCGCCGCTGCCCGGGACCCCGACCGCGATGCCCGGCACACAGATCAGCTTCCTCGGCGCCTCCGCCTCCTCGCTCAGCTCGATAACCGTCGTGGGCTCCCACAGCGGGCGCCACAGCGGGCACCTGCGCGCTTACTCCTCCGCCACCGGCGCCAGCTTCCTTCCAGACCGGCCGTTTCTCCCCAACGAGCACGTGAGCGTCCACGCACGCTGGCGCAGCACCGGCAGGACAGTCACGCTCTCGACCCACTTCAAGGTCGCCCAGCCCGTGGCCGTGCCTTCGACGGAGTTCTCCACCACGCCGGGCACGCCGGCGGAAGTGCAGAGCTTCGTCTCACAGCCCGCTCTGCACCCGCCGACCGTGGTCGTGCACCAGCCCGCCGGCAGCGCCAGCGCACCCGGCTACATCTTCGCCGCACCATTCCTCGGCCCAGGGCAGTACGGCCCGATGATCTTCGACAGCGCCGGCAACCTCGTCTGGTTTCGCCCCCTGCCTGCCGGGCAGGACGCCGCGGGCCTGCAGACGCAGGCATTCCGTGGCAAGAACGACCTGACCTGGTGGCAGGGGCGCACGATCACGCTCGGCTATGGGCTCGGTGAGAACGTCATCGCCGACGCCAACTACAAGACCGTCGCTGTCGTGCGCGCAGGCAACGGCCTGCAGGCAGATGAGCACGAGTTCCATCTCACGCCCCAGGGCAGCGCTTACATCCTCGCCTACAGTCCCGTCCAGGCCGACCTCTCATCCGCCAACGGATCCGCGCACGGCGTGGCCGTCGAGGGGGTCATCCAGGAGATCGACATCCACACCGGTCTGGTGATGTGGGAATGGCACAGTCTTGCTCACGTCGGTGTCGATCAGTCCTACTCCAAAGCCTCCACCATCCCCAGCTACCCCTTCGACTACTTCCACATCAATTCGCTCGCCACCGACAGCCATGGCAACGTGCTGATCTCTGCGCGCAACACCTGGACGCTGTACGACATCAACGGCCGTAGCGGCCAGGTGATCTGGCGGCTCGGCGGCAAAGCCAGCACGTTCAAGCTCGGAGCCGGTGTTCCGTTCGCCTACCAGCACAACGCCACCTGGCTGCCCGACGGGCAGATCAGCCTGTTCGACGACGAGGGCGCACCCCCCGTCAACCCGCCGTCGCGCGGGGAGATCGTCACGCTCGATCAGAGGACCAAGCTCGCCACGCTCGCCGCTCAGCTCGTGCGCACGAGCGGGCCACTGGCCACAGGCAGTCAGGGAAACGCGCAGGCGCTGCCCGGTGGCGGCTGGATGATCGGCTGGGGCGGCCTGCCGAACTTCACCGAATTCAACGCCCACGGCCAGATCGTCTACGACGCCCAGCTTCCGCGCGGCGAGAACAGCTACCGCGTGTATCGCCTGCCGTGGGCCGGGCAGCCACTCGAACCGCCCGCCCTAGCAGCGACCACCCACGGCGCAACCACCACCGCCTACGCGAGCTGGAACGGCGCCACCACCGTCACCTCCTGGCAACTGCTGAGCGGGTCCAGCCCGGCTACGCTCACGCCCGTTGCCACGGTGCCCCGTGGAGGCTTCGAGACCGCCGTCGTCACGCCCGCCGCGGCGCTCGTCGAGGTACGCGCGCTGAGCGCCTCGGGGAAAATCATCGGCACCTCGGCACCCGTCGCGCCCAGCGCCGGCTGAGCATGCGCATCCGTGAGCCACGCGCCCGGCATGCGTAGGTTCCTGCTCGGCGGCGGCGTCTTCGTGGCGCTCGCCTGCGTCGTCACGCTCGCCGTCGCCTCGCAGCGCATCTCCTCCGAGGAGGCCGCCTTCAAGGCGCCGAGCGTCGGGCGCTGCGAAGCCGAACAGCTGAACCGCTCCGATCTGCTGCCCGGCACCCGCGTCGCCGTCTCGCCGCTGCCGGGTTCCTACGCCGCCACGCCTCAGACCCAGATCAGCCTGCTCGGGGCGCCCGTCAGCGACTTTGCCGACCTGCGCGTGAGCGGCTCACTGAGCGGCTCGCACTCCGGTCGACTGCTCGGCTACTCCCAGGGCGACGGCGCCAGCTTCCTCCCGGCCCACCCCTTCCTCGCCGGCGAGACCGTCACCGTCCACGGTCGCCTCGATATCGGCTCCCGGCGCAGCCCATTCGCGTTTCACTTCACGATCGCCCGCCAGGACTTCCACCTCTACTCGCCCGTCCCAGCGCACATCGCTCGCGACGAAAACGAGGTGCAGCACTTCCACTCGCGCCCCGAGCTCCAAGCCCCCTCACTCGTCCTCAGCGCAACCTCTCCCGCAGCCGCCGGCGGCGATATCTTCGCGGCCCCCTACTCCGGTCCCGGCCCTCCCGGTCCGATGATCTTCGACGAAGCCGGCAACCTCGTGTGGTTCGACGCGCTGCCCAGCGCCGACGCCGCCGCCAACCTGCAGGTCCAAGCTGACGCAGGCACGCCGGTGCTGAGCTGGTGGCAGGGGACCATCACCGCTCAGGGCTTCGGCGAGGGCGAAGAGGTGATCGACAACAGTTCCTACCAGCAGATCGGACGTGTGCAGGCCGGCAACGGCCTTAAAGCCGACCTCCACGACTTTCACATCACGCCCCAGGGAACCGCCCTGCTGACCGTGTTCGATCCGGTCTACTGCAACCTCTCCTCGCTCGGCGGACCCTCCGGAGGCGCGGTCACCGACACGATCATGCAAGAAGTGGACATGCGCACGGGGCTCGTCAGGGGCCAGTGGAACAGCCTCGATCACGTCGTCATGGCCGACTCCTACAGCACCGCCACCCACGCCAGCCAGGAATGGCCGTTCGATTACTTTCACCTCAACACCATCGATCGGCTCGCCAACGGCAGGACGCTGATCTCCGCGCGCAACACCTGGGCGATGTATGAACTGAACACGCAAACCGGTCAGGTCCTGGCGCGTATCGGCGGCAGGCACTCCGATGTCAAGCTCGGCGCTGGAGCGGCCCTCGCCTTCCAGCACGACTCCACCATGCTCTCCGACGGAACGATCAGCGTCTTTGACAACGGCGGCGTCCCCCAGGTCCATCCCCAGTCGCGTGGCCTCGTGCTTGCCGTCGACCCCGTCCACAAGACCGACACCGTCGTGGCCCAGTACGAGCACAGCAGCCCGCTGTCCTCCGGCAGTCAGGGCAACATCCAGAAGCTCGCCAATGGCGACATGTTCGTCGGCTGGGGCGCCCAGCCCTATTTCAGCGAGTTCGACGCTGCCGGCAAGACGCTGTATGACGCCCACATGCACGGCTCCTATCAGTCCTACCGCGCCTACCGCTTCGCCTGGACCGGCGCGCCCAGCGAACCGCCTGCGCTCGCTGCCGTGGCCGGCGCCGCAGGCGCTCCAACGAGCGTCTACGCCAGCTGGAACGGAGACACCCGTACCACCAGCTGGCGCCTGCTCGCGGGAGCCTCTCCGCAGCAGCTCACCGCTGTCACGAGCGTCCCCAAGAGCGGCTTCGAGACCACCCTCAGCGCGCCCGCGTCGGCGTCCTACGTAGCTGTGCAGGCGCTCGATTCCAGCGGCGCGGTGCTCGCCACATCGCCAACGATCAAGGGCTGACTCGGGCCGCTGTTGCGCCGGTTAGGCTGTCGGATACGGTTTGGTAGGCTCGATTGGCTTAATGTCAAAGGGGAGGTTTGAAGACATGGCGTTCAGCGATGTCACGCCCCAGCCGCTCGGCGAGCAGGCAAGCGAAGGAGAAGATCCCAGCGGGCCGCCAGCAGGCTCCTCGCAGCGCTACAGGCCGCTGCCCACCGGCACGCACGGCCTCGATCCCGAGCTCGTCAAGGACGACCAGCGCGAACGCCTGCGCAGCGCGATGGTGGAGCTGATCGCGAGCAAGGGCTACCCGTCGGTGCGGATCCTCGATCTGGCCAAGCTCGCGCACGTCTCCCAGCCCACCTTCTACAGCCTCTTCGCTGACAAGGAAGAGCTGTTCCTGAGCGCCTACCAGGAGATCGCCCAGCGCACCGCCCAAACCGTCCTGCAGGCCTACAACACCGAGCACAGCCAGGATGGACGCCTGCGCGTTGCGATGCGCGCGTTCGCCGCACTGGCCGACGCCGAGCCGCCGGCCATGTCGCTGCTGATGCTCGGAGCCTTCGGCGCCGGCGCCCGCGCGCTCGAGCGCCGGCGCCGCTCGCTCGACGCGCTTGAGACGAGCATCCTGGCCAGCCGCGACCGGGCCCCCGCGCTGGGCAGCACCGACCTCACCGTCAAGGCCATCCTCGGCGGCATCCGCGAGGTGAGCGCAGCGCGCCTGCGTGGTGAGCGTCACAGCGAGCTGCCTGGCCTCGCCGACGACCTGGCCACCTGGGCGGCCTGCTATCCGCGCGGCCTTCCCACCGGTCTCGGCGCCCCGCCGGTCGCCCGCCACGAGCCCAACGTCGCAGCCACCTCTGAGCGCGCGCGGCGCGCAGAGGGGCGCCTGCCCAGCGGACGCAGCGACCTTCCGCGCCAGTTCATCGTCAAAAGCCAGCGCGAGCGGATCGTCGATGCCACCGCCGCGATCGTCGCCGAGAAGGGCCTCGCCGCGCTCACGATCCCCGAGATCGCACGCCGCGCCAACGTCTCGAACCAGACCTTCTACAGCATCTATGCGTCCAAGCGAGATGCCTTCCTGGGGGCGCAGAAGATCGGCATGCACCAGGCCCTGCAGATCACCGCTGAGGCATATCGGGCCCACGAGTGCGACTGGCCCACCGCGATCGCCGCCGGGCTGCGAGCGCTGATCGACTACCTCGCCTCCGAGCCCGCCCACGCACATCTGAACCTCGTCGACACCTTCGCCGCCAGTCCCGAGGCGATCGAGATCCGCAACTCTGCCATCGACGCTTTTGCCGCCTACCTGCAGCCGGGATACGCGATCGCGCTCGCCGCCTCCGCGCCCGAGGTCCCTGCCATCGCCGCCGAGGCGATCGCCGGAGGCGTCTGGCAGGTCCTGCACCACTACGTCGAGAACGAATCCATCGCCGAGTTGCCTCAGGCCGCGCCCCAGCTGATCTACATCGCGCTGACGCCGTTCCTCGGTCCCGCTGCAGCCGCCGAGGTAGCCCGCCGCGAGCCCTGAGGCCTACTAGCTTCGTGCGCCGTGGGCGAGGCGTAGGCGGCCTTGCCTTCGCGCTTGGCACGCGTAACAGCCCCCGAGCGGAGCATGCGCCGCAGGTTCTCACGGATCTTCTGCCCGTTCATGGCCGTTACGACCGTCAGCTCGCTCACCGTGTGCGATCCATGCTCGAGCGCAGCCAGGATCGCCTGCTGGGCAGCGGCGCGCGCCGCCCCCTGGGGCGGCCCGCCAGCACTTTGGCTCCGAGCCGCAGTGCCCGAGCCGGCGCGCACGATCGCGCCGGCGGCCGAGCCGCGCGGACCCGATCGCCGGCGGCGCGCGCCCTCGCTCGCCGATGACGCCGGAGGCGCCTTGCTCGTGCGCTTGAGCGCGGCGGCCGGCGGCGGGCTGGTTCCGTCCTCCACAGCAAGCGCTCCGCTCGCCGCGAGCAGCCGCTCGTACTCGAGCAGCGCCGGGTGCAGCTCACGCAGCCTCGTATCGATCTCAGCGCCGATGCGCGCAAGCAGATCCTCGGCCATCAGGCTATTGCGACCACGGCCATCGCCGCCTAGCCCAACGCCGCGCCGTGCAGGCCGCTGGCGGGACGGTCACGTGCATCCCACCACTCGTTGACCGTCTCCAGCGCGCCGCCGACGATGCCCTCGCGGAAGGACTGCGTGTCGTTCAGGCGCGGAAGCGGCTCGGCCGGAACGGGCACTTCGAGGAAGTCGCACAGCGGTTCCCAGCCTTCGCTGGGGTTCCACACGAGCAGACGATCCGCGGGGACTGTCGCCTTGACCGTCTCGTTCCAGCGCTCCATCGCCGCGATCAGACCCAGCACCGTGGAGGTGTCGCCGGCGAGCGCGCCGACACCGTCCTCCCAGCTCATGTGGTGCATCAGCGTCGTGTAGCGCCGCCACAGCGGATCCACCACACCCCGCGCTTCAGACATGTGGTGCATGATCGAGTCGCCGAAGTACATTGCCCACACGGTCTCGCGCATGCTGTTCGCCCATTCCTCGCCGCCGCGTACGCTCAGTAGCACCTTGGCATGTGGATAGTGCTCGCACAGCTGTCCGTAATACCGCGCCGAGGGCCAGTCGACGGTCGATTGCGCCTCACCGAAGATGCCCTGCCAGTCGGGCGCTCCCGCGGCAACGCGTTCCCACGCAGGCAGGCCTCCCTCGAGGTCGGCCAGCAGATCGCGCATGTGGTAGCACGAACCGTAGCCGAGCTTTTCCAGCGCGTACATCTGCGTGGTGGTGGCGGTGCGCGGAAGCCCGGCGCCGATGACTTTCATGAGGAAATACACATTTCTGTTTGCGTGTTTTTATCAGGTCCGATGGGCGCGAAGCTCCAGCTAACGAGCGAGGCGCAGATACGCGAGCACAGCCAGCACACGCCGGTGATCGTCATCGCAGGCCCCCAGCTCGAGCTTGGAGAAGATATTCGTGATGTGCTTCTCCACCGCGCCCGCCGTCACCACCATGCTCTCCGCGATCGCCGTGTTCGAACGGCCCTCGGCCATCAGCGCCAAAACCTCCTGCTCGCGGCCGGTCAAACCGCCCAGGCTCTGGCGCGCGCCGCCCTCGCGTAGAGCCAAGAGCTCCGCCACCACCTGCCGGTCGAGCACGGTACCACCCGCCGCCACCCGCCTGAGGGCGTCGAGAAACGCACGCACGTCGCCGACCCTCTCCTTGAGCAGGTAACCGATGCCGGCTGTGTGTTCTCCGATCAGCTCGCTTGCATAGGCCGTCTCGACGTATTGCGAGAGCACCAGCACCCCCAGCGCCGGCTGGCGCCTGCGCGCCTCGATCGCGGCCAGCAGCCCCTCGTCGCTGAACGTGGGCGGCAGTCGCACGTCCACGATCGCCAGGTCCGGTTCGTGCCCAGCGATCGCGCGTAGCAGTGCCGGGCCGTCCTGCACCTGCGCCACGACCTCGATCTCGTTCTCCCGCAAGAGCGCCACGAGGCCCTCGCGCAGCAGTGCCAGATCCTCGGCGATCACTACCCGCAAGGAAGCCGCACTTCCACGATTGTGCCATCCCCGCTCGCGCTGTGGGTACGCAGGCTCCCGTCCAGCGCCTCGACGCGGGCGCGAAGCCCCGCAAGCCCCGAGCCCTGCGGGTCGGCGCCGCCACGTCCGTCGTCGCCGACGACCACCGTCAATGCGCGTGAAGCCTCGCTCAGCACCACCCAGCTCCGGCTCGCCCCGGAGTGCTTGGCCGTGTTCGTGAGGGCCTCCGCGACAACGAAGTACGCAGCGCTCTCGACCGCCGGCGCCAGGCTCCGGTGCAGTCTCGCGTCGACCGACGTGCCGAGTCCGTAGCGAGCGGCCAGCGACTCCACGGCGGCCACCAGGCCGCGGTCTGCCAACAGCGGCGGCACGATCCCCCGCGCGAGGTCGCGCAGCTCCTCGATCGCGTGGCGCGCCTCGTGCTGGGCCTCGTGGATCAAGCGCCTCACATCCGGCTGGTCCTGGACGCGTAGCTCGGCGCGCCCGAGCTGCAGCGTGAGCGCAACCAGCCGCGCCTGCGCGCCGTCGTGCAGATCGCGCTCGATTCGCCTGAGCTCCGCCGCCTGCGCAACCACGGCCTGGCGGCGAGTGTGGGTGAGCATGTCGATCCTGGCCCGCAGCGCCCGCCGGCCGTGCGCCACCAGCACGCGGTCGTGTAGCGCGATCAGCGAGTAGGCGCTGCCCGCCGTCGCCAGCCCCAGCAGCGCCCAGGCGGGCCAGAAGGAGTGCACCCCCGCGAGCAGCCAGGTCAAAAGCCAGGTGAACACCAGGATCACTCCCGCGGCTCCGACCAGGGCCCACACGCACGCCACCCGTCGAATCGCACCGGGCGGGTGACGCCATGCCCAGCCTGCGGTGAAGTCGAGCAGCACCAGGTCGCCGAGCCCCAGCCATGCCCACGCCGGCCAGAAGTAGCCCTGCCCGCTGAGCGCCCAGATCGCTGCCAGCAGCACCGCTGTCAGGAACGCCAGGCGCCGCTCCAGCGAGCGCGCATATTCACCGATCGACAGGCCCGCCGCGAGCGTCGGCATCCAACGCCGCGCCGCCGGATCCCGCGGGCGCGAAACCTCGACCGACAGCTGGGCGCGTTGATCCATCTCGGCAATCGTCGCACGGCCGAGCACCCGCCGTACCGCCGCGATCACACCGCCTTGGCCGCCTGCCGCTCAGCACCCACGCGTTGCACGTCCCACACCAGCCCTGCCCGCTCGAGCGCCCGGATCACCAAACCCGATATGTCGATCTCGCCACGGCCCATACCATGGAACGCCGAGGTGGGAAACGCGTGGTGATTGTTGTGCCAGGCCTCGCCGAAGGAGAGCGGCGCCAGCCACAGCAGGTTGTGTGAGTGGTCGTCGGTGCGAAACCGTCGCCGGCCGAAGAAGTGACACAGCGAGTTGATGCTGTAGGTCACGTGGTGGAGCAGCAGAATGCGCACCGCACCGCCCCACAGCAGCGCGTCCAGGCCGGCTTCGAGCGTGCCGCCGAGCAGCACGCCCGCCGCGAACGGAAGCGCGAGGCCCACCAGCGACCACAGCAGGAACGTCCTGTCCACGAACGCGACCACGGGATCGCCCACGAGGTCGGGTGCGAAGCGCTCGCGAGCGCCCCGCTGGCTGTGGTCGAACAGCCAGCCCACGTGCGCGTGCGCCAGGCCGCACAGGGCCCCCCGCCAGCCACCGCCGCGGTCGACGTGCGGACTGTGTGGATCGCCGAAACGGTCGGTGTAGGCGTGGTGCTTGCGGTGGTCGGCCACCCAGGAGATCACCGGACCCTCGACCGACATCGTGCCCGCCACGGCCAGCACGCCACGCAGCCATGGAGAGGTCTTGAAGCTGCGGTGCGTCAGCAGTCGGTGAAAGCCGACCGTCACGCCGAGACCGGTGAGGATGTAGAAGGCCGCCAGGATCGCCACGTCGCGCCAGTGCAGCTCGCGGTTCCACAACTGCCAGCCGGCGAGCACCAGCAGAAGCGGCGGCACACCGGTGATCACTCCCGTTATCGCGCGATCCAGGCTCTCGAGCACCGGCACCTGGATCTCCTCAGGCGTGGGCCCGTCGTGAGCTCGCCCGGGGTTCGCGTTCGGCGCGACCCGCAGCGCTGCCGGCGGCTCCTCGGCTGCCGGCGGCTTCTCGTGCAGGCTTCCAGGGGCTGCGCTCATCCTGCTTGATAATGAGAGACGATCGCGTGCTTGTCGATACGGGCCGCCACCGAGCGCCCAGCGGCCTACCCCCGGATCGGTTGTGGGGTTAACCCCCCGCCTGCGAGCCAGGGGCTCCCGAGCGCTACCGGTGCCCCGAGCGCTACTGTTGCCTTTAGGTATGGGCACGAGGCGAGCATGAGCGAGCTGAATGAGCTCCAACTGAACGAGCTGAGTCTCCACGGTCACCGGCTCGCCTACCGGCAGGCGGGCAGCGGCCCGGTGCTCGTGTTGATCCACGGGATCACCTCCGACTCGGGCACCTGGAGAAGGGTGATGCCCTACCTCGCTCGCCGCTACACCGTGATCGCGCCCGACCTGATCGGCCACGGCGCCTCGGCCAAGCCGAGAGGGGACTACTCGCTGGGCGCCCACGCCAGCTCGGTGCGCGACCTGCTCGTCGCGCTCGGCCACGACAGCGCCACGTTCGTCGGGCACTCACTCGGCGGCGGGATCGCGATGCAGCTCTCCTACCAGTTCCCCGAGCGCTGCGAGCGGCTGGTGCTCGTCGACAGCGGCGGACTCGGCCGTGACGTGAACGTGCTCCTGCGGGCGGCCACGCTGCCGGGCTCTGAGCTCGTGCTTCCGCTGCTCGCCGCCACGCGGCTGCTCGACGCCGGGCGCCTGGCGGGGCGCGTGCTCGCCCGCCTCGGCCTGCGCGCCGGAACCGACATCGAGGAGATCGCGCGCGGACACGCAAGCCTCTCAGACGGTGAGGCGCGGGCGGCCTTCATCAACACCCTGCGCTCCGTGGTGGAGCCGGGCGGCCAGCGCGTCAGCGCCTCCAACCGCCTGTATCTCGCCAGGCACCTGCCGCTGATGCTCATGTGGGGCGAGCACGACTCGCTGATCCCCGCATCGCACGGGCGCTCGGCGCACGAGCAGTTGCCGGGCAGTCGCCTCGAGCTGTTCGAGAGCTCTGGGCACTTTCCCCAGTTGGACGAGCCCGAGCGGTTCCTCGACGTGCTGATCGACTTCATCGACTCGACCGAGCCGGCCACGCTGGACTCCGCCGGCTGGCGCGAACTGCTGATGGCCGGCTAGCAGCGCTCCCCGGCACTCCTCGATCGGGGACGGGTGACGATGGCCTCCACCGCGCCGGCGCTAGGCGCACCGCGGCCCGAGTCCTAGGTGTCCTGCTCACGGACCTGCTGAACACTTGAAGGGCTGTCCGGCCCCCAACGGAAGGTGCGGTCACCACGACTGCAGTTCTCCGAAGGAGGCCGGACATGGAAGACCGTAGGTGCAAGCTCGGACTGGCTGGGCGTCTTGAGCTGGTGAGGCTGATTGAGCAGGGCGCATCGCTGAGGGCGGCTGGTGTTGCCTTGGGGGTCGCGCCGGCGACCGCGCATCGCTGGTGGCATCGCTGGCAAGCGGCCTCTGAGGAGCAGCGTGCCTCCAGAGCCTGCCTGAGGACTCGCCGACCGGTGCCTCACAGTTGTCCATGGGCGCTCTCTGAAGAGGAGCAGCAGGCGATCCTCTCAGCGCATCAGAAGACCAACTGGGGACCGATGCGCCTGAGCTATCTGACCGGCCGTCATCGCTCCACCAACTGGAAGGTGCTCCATCGTCATGGGTGCTCGCGCCGGCGGCGCTCTGCTCAACGAGAGAGCAGCCGCCGTTATGAGTGGGCAGAGGCCGGAGCGCTCCTGCACATCGACGCCTTCCAGGTCCCGAAGTTCTCGGTCCCCGGACACTGGGCGACCGGCGAGCGCGCAGAGCGCTCAAAGACACGACGGGCAGGCAAGACCGTCGTGATTGGTGTGATCGATGACCACACACGTCTGGCCTATTGCGAGCTGCACTCAGCCGAGAACGCGATCAACGTCTCGGTGACGCTCAGACGAGCTGTTGGCTGGTTTGCAGAGCAGGGCTGCGGGCCCGTTCAAGCGGTGATGTCCGACAACGCCAAATGCTACTCGCAGAGCTTGCCTTCCGGCAAACGCTTGAAGACCTAGGCGCGCGCCACATCCTGATCCCGCCCTACACGCCACGCTGGAACGGGAAGATAGAGCGCTTCTTCGGCACGCTTGACTCAGAGTGGGCACACGGGCGAGTCTGGGCCAACAGCACCGAGCGCGATCGCGCCCTGTCATCCTTCATCCGCTTCTACAACCGCAGGCGACCGCACTCGGCCGCTGGTGGTCGAGCACCCATCAGCCGTGTTCACTAAGAGCGTGAGCAGGACACCTAGGACCGGCCAGGACCGCTCATCAGGACGCGCGCACGTCGAGCACGATCTTGCCCGTGGCGCGGCGTTCGTCGAGCAGCTTCAGCGCGTCGGCCGCGCGCTCGAGCGGGAAACGCTCGCCGACCACAGGGCGGATGAAGCCGGCGTCGATCATGCTCGCGACCTGCGCGCCGATCTCTCGGTTCACCTCGGGCTTGCCCAGCGCGAACGCTCCCCAGCCCGCGCCCACCACCTCGGTGTTGCGCAACAGCAGGCGGTTGACCTTCACTTCGGGGATCGATCCGCCGGTGAAGCCCACCACGACCAAGCGGCCCGCCTCGCGCAGGCAGCGAATGCTGTCGGTGAAGCGATCGCCGCCGACGGGGTCCAGCACAACGTCAACGCCTCCCCCCGAGAGCTCTTTGACCTCGTCCTTCCAGCCCTCGGTCACCAACACGGCCTGATCGGCGCCCGCCGCCTTGGCCACGTCGCGCTTATGCACGCTCGACACCAGCGCGATCGTGCGGGCGCCAATCGCCTTGGCGACCTGCAGCGAGGCCGTGCCCACCCCTCCGGCTGCGCCGTGGACGAGCACGCTCTCGCCCTCTTTCAGCCGTCCGCGCATCACCAGCGCGAAGTACGCAGTGTGGTAGTTGAGGATCAGGCCGGCCCCCTGGGCGAAGTCGAGCTCATCCGGCAGCGCGAACGTGAAGTACTCCGGCGCCACCGCCGTCTCGGCGAAGCCGCCGAGGGCGCAGAAGGCCGCCACCCGCTCGCCGCTCGCCACGGCCGCACCCGCCGGGGCGCTGCGCACGATCCCCGCCACCTCGCTCCCCGGCACGAACGGCAGCGGCGGTTTCATCTGGTATTCGCCGCGCGTCTGCAGCAACTCGGGGAAGGACACGCCTGCAGCGTGCACGTCCACGATCACCCCGGTGCCGGGGGTCAGCATGTGCGAGGCGTCGGGCTCGGGGACGTCGACCAACGCCAGCGCGCTGTCGGGCCCGGACTCCTGCACGATCTGGATTGCCCTCACCGCGGGGATTATGTCCAAGCGGCTTCCCACAGGCTCTGCGCCCGCCGCCGAGCCTCTCAAAGCGCGGCCGCGCTACGGGCGTGAAGCCAGAGCGCTCAGTCGACGCACAGCACCGCCTTGCCGGCTATCCGCCGCTGCATCAGAGCGTCGATCGCATCGGCTGCAGCGCGCCACGAGCCTTCATGGTCGATCGAGCAATCCAGGCGCCCCTCGGCCACCAGTTTCACCAGGCGCGCCAGATCCTCCGTTCCAGTGCGTTCCCGTTCGAGCAGGCTGAAGAGGAAGATGCCGTGCAGGCAGGCGCCCGGGGCACGTCCGAAGAGAGCGCGCGCGGGGAACTCCACCGGGTTCGGGTCACTGGAGGCGAATGACACGATCGCGCCGAAGGAGGCGACGCGCTGAAGCGCTGCAGCGAGGGTCGCGCCGCCCACGCCCTCCACGATCGCGTCGTACTCGGAGCCAGAGGGGTCGAGCTCGCCGATCACCTCATCGGCGCCCAGCTCGATCAGTCCCCGCGCTCGCTCGGGGCTGGCCGAGACCGCGGTTACGTGAGCGCCGGCGAGCTTTGCGAGCTGGACCGCGAAACGTCCCACGCCGCCGCTTGCCCCGGTCACGAGCACCCGCCGGGCGAGCACGGGTGAGAGGATGTCGAGCGCCTTCAGCGCAGTCAGTCCAGCCACCGGCAGCGTGGCCGCCTGCAGATCGGAGACCTCCTGCGGCAGGGGCGCGAGCATGTCGGTCGCGATCGCCGCCAGCTGCGCCCATCCGGCGCCCTGGGAGACGCCCACGACGCGGGTCCCCGGCTGCGGGCCGGTGCCGTCCGCGGCCGCGCGCTCGACCACCCCCGCCACGTCCCAGCCGGTCAGCTCTCCCGAGCTCTTGTCGGCCACGCGCCTGGTCTCGCCGCGATTCAGCGAAAAGGCGCGAACACGCACCAGCGCCTGGCCCGAGAGCGGGTTCGGCTCCGGCACCTCGCGCAGATCCACGTTGCCGGGCGCCCCCGGCGAGGCGGTGAGAGCGAGCACGTGCTCGATGCTAGCTACGCGCGGGTGGACGCGCCCGCAGCTCAGTCGCTCGTGGCCCCAGATCCGCCCGCCAGGAAGGTTCCATAGCGTCCACGAAAGAACACCAGCGGTGCCTGCCCCGACACCGCCTCCAGGGCTTCGACGCGGGCGATCGCGATGGTGTGGTCGCCCGCGTCGTGTTCGCGCTCGATCGCGCACTCGATCCACGCCACGGCGCCGTCGATCGCTGGACCGCTCGGGCGCTCGCGCCAGGCCACGTCCTCGAATCGATCCACATCCTTCGCCGCGAAGCGACGACTGACGTCCTCGTGATGCGCGCCCATCACGCTGACGCAGAAACGACCAGCCGCACGGATACCCGGCCACGTCTCTGAGGCCTTGGACGGACACACGAGGATCAGCGGGGGATTCAGCGAGACCGCGGTCACCGCGTTCGCCGCCATCCCGATCGGCCCGCTCGGCGAATACGCCGCAACGACCGTCACGCCGGTTGGCAGGTGGCTCAGCACCTGACGAAAAGTCGCTGGCGATGTATCGACCATGCGTCTCTAGCACCGCAGCCGTGCCCGCGCGAGCAGTTCGCGCATCGCGGGGCGCCAGCGCGCTAGCTCTCGCAGAAGCGCGCCACCGTGAAGGCGATCAGGACCGGCACGTGCACCGCGACCATGGCTGTGAAATCTAACGAATGGGCGGACGCAGCGCCAGCGGCGCGGAGACGTCCTGCGCCGGGCGAGAATCGGAGTAGATCCAGCAGGCCGCTGCGGTCACTGCCGAGACGACCAGCACCGACGGCCATGCTCCGATCGCAAGCGCCAGCACATGCGACAGGACAAACGAGCAGAACGCCACGCCGGTGAGCGCCGCCGCCGTGCCTACGCCCTGGCGCTGAGTCCATGCGCGAACGCACCACAGGCCTCCGGCGAGCATCACCGCACCGCCCAGCGGCCGCGAGCCGCTGGCGAGCGCCACGCCGAAGCCAACGATCAGCGAACCGGCCGCTATCGGAGCGGTGGGAAACGGGCGCACAAGCACAGCCTAGATCAGGCCGCGCTGCAGCGCGTGGCCCACGAGTTGCGCGCGCGTGGAGAGGCGCAGCTTCTGCTGGATGTGCGAGCGATGCGTCTCGACTGTGCGCACCGAGAGAAAGAGCTGGGCTGCGATCTCGGCGTTGATGTGCCCGAGCGCGATCAGGCGCAGCACATCCACCTCGCGCTCGGAGAGGTCATCCGGCGCCCCCGGCGGGGGCTCCGTCGCTATGCGCGCGCCAAGCCTCGGGTTCAGATAGCTCTCGCCGACCGCCGCCCGCCTCACAGCCTCCACGAGCTCCTCGTCGGCTGCCTCCTTGAGCACGTAGCCGAGCGCCCCGGCGCCGAGCGCCTCGCGTGCGAAGGCCGGCTCCTGCTGCATGGTCAGGATCACGATCTGCGTGTCCGGCGACTCGCTGCGCAGCAGCGGAATCGCCTCGAGGCTCGAGCCCCCCGGCATGTTCAGATCGAGCACGAGCACCCGCGGATGGTGCCCGCGCACGTACCGGCGGGCGCTTTGCACATCGCCGGCCTCGGCCACCACTTCGAAGTCGCTCTCGCTGTCGAGCAGCATCCGCAGACCGCTGCGCACCACGGTGTGGTCGTCGGCCAGGACGATTCGAATCGGCTGCCCTGCACCCTGGCCGGCCGACTCGTCCTGCTGCTCGGGCGAACTCACCTCGCTGACGCTATCGCCTCTGCCTGGGCAACCGAGGTCCGCGCGGCGGCTAGCATGGGACTCGTGCCAGATCGTGCCAGCGCCGAGCCAGACCAGCTGAACAGCGATCGCTCAGACCCACACCCGCCGCTCCCGCGCGACAAGCGTGGCTGGCAGGTTTCGCCGGCTCCCGACGGACGGGGCATGCCCGAGCAGGCACCCAAAGGTCCTCCGGCCCACCGCCGGCCGGGCTTCGTGTGGTTCGTCGGGATCCTCTTGGCCGTCAACCTGCTCTCGGTCTTCCTCTCCCAACCGTCCTCCGGTGAAACACGTGTGACAGTGCCGTTCAGCCCCTACTTCCTCGAACAGGTCAAAGGTGGAAACGTCAGCTCGATCTCCTCCAAGGGGGATACGGTCGAAGGCAACTTCAAGGCGAAACTTCACTACCCGGCAAGCAGCAAAACGGACACGAAGCTGTTTGCCACACAGGTACCGAGCTTCTGGAACGGCAGCGCGCTCTCGGCGCTGCTGCAGGAAAGGGGCGTGCAGATCAACGCCAAGTCGACGACCACGAGCCAGTCGCTGCTGGCGGAGGTGCTGCTCGGGTTCGGCCCCACGCTGCTGATCGTGGGACTGTTCGTGCTGCTCGCCAAACGCGCCGCCAAAGCCGGCGGCGCGATGGGCGCGCTCGGGAACTTCGGCAAATCCCAGGCCCGGCGTGTCGACCCGGAGACGATCCGCGTCACGTTCGCGGACGTCGCCGGGATCGACGAGGCCAAGTCGGAGCTCTCGGAGATAGTCGACTTCCTGCGAAGTCCCGAGCGCTACGGGCGCCTCGGCGGACGCATGCCCCACGGCGTCCTGCTCTCCGGAGCGCCCGGAACCGGCAAGACACTGCTCGCCCGAGCGGTCGCCGGCGAGGCGCATGCAGCCTTCTTCTCGATCTCCGCGTCGGAGTTCATCGAGGCGATCGTCGGGGTCGGCGCCTCGCGCGTGAGGGACCTGTTCGCCAAGGCCAAGGAGGCGGCTCCGGCGATCATCTTCATCGACGAGCTCGACGCGATCGGGCGCTCCCGCCAGGGCTCGGTGTCCGTCACCGGATCGAACGACGAGCGTGAGCAGACGCTCGACCAGATTCTGACCGAAATGGACGGTTTCGAGAGCTCGCAGGCGGTCGTCGTGCTCGCCGCAACGAACCGGCCGGATGTTCTCGACTCGGCGCTGCTTCGCCCGGGCCGCTTCGACCGTCGGGTGGTGGTGCAGCCGCCCGATCGAACGGGCCGCATGGAAATCCTCAAGGTCCACACCCGCTCGATCCCGCTCGATCCCTCAGTCGATCTCGACGCGCTCGCGGCCAGCACGCCCGGGATGGTCGGGGCCGATCTCGCGAACCTCGCCAACGAGGCTGCCCTGCTCGCCGCCCGCAGAGATCACGAGAAGGTCCAGATGCCCGACTTCACCGACTCACTGGAGAAGATCATGCTCGGCTCGCCGCGTGGGATCCTGCTCTCACCCGCCGACCGCGAGCGCACCGCCCACCACGAGGCCGGGCACGCGCTCGTGGGGATGCTCACCCCGGGCGCGGACCCAGTGCGCAAGATCTCGATCATCCCGCGCGGCATGGCGCTCGGGGTCACCCTTTCCACGCCCGACTCCGATCGCGTGTCCTATTCCTTGGAGGAGCTGCGGGCCAAGATCAAGGTGGCCCTCGGCGGCCGGGTGGCCGAGGAGATCGTCTACGACACGATCACCACGGGAGCCGAGTCCGACATCCAGCAGCTCACGATGATCGCCCGCCAGATGGTCGGCCATTGGGGCATGAGCCAGGAGATCGGACCGATCTCGGTGATCCCCGAGGACGGTCAGGGACCGCTGCTGCCGGGCGTGAGCGCTACATCGGAGCAGACCCAACGCACGGTCGACGCGGAGATCCACCGGCTGGTCGAAGACGCCCATCACGAGGTCACGAACCTGCTCAGCGAGCATCGCAGCCAGCTCGACGACCTCGCCCAGGCGCTGCTCAGCGCCGAGACACTCGATGCACCCGAAGCCTACGCCGCCGCCGGTCTGCCGCTGCCCGAGATCGAGCCCACGCCGCTGGCGCCGCCACCGCCGCCGCCGCCGGTTGCAGCGCCGACGCCCGCCCCGGCCTGAGCGCTTCGCCGCGTTCCAGACTGCGGCCGTCGAGCAGGCGATGGATCCAGTGCTCCTGGCTTGAGGGTCCGGGATCGGAGTGTTGCGTAGTTGTCCGCACTCCCCCGCGGTCTTACCCGGCTGACGCGGGAGCTCGCAGGACATAGGTTGGACTCATGTCCACTGAAGGCTCGCACCCAAAGCTCCGCGTTCTCGTCGTCGGCGGCGGCGTCGCTGCACTCGAGACGACCCTGGCGCTGGCCGAGCTTGCGCCTGGGCTGACCGACACGACGGTGCTCACGCCCAACACGGAGTTCGTCGAAAGGCCGATGACCGTACGTGAGCCGTTCGCCTACCCGCAGGCTCGCCGTGTTGCATTGGAGCCGATCCTCCGCCACGCCGGCGCCGAGCTTCTCGCCGACGAGCTCGCCTGGGTCGACCCGGTCAAGCGCGTGGTGCACACGCAGGGTGAGGCGGCGCTGGATTACGACGCGCTCGTACTCGCCCTTGGTGGACGCATCCACCCGCGCTTCAAGCACGCGATCACGATCGACGACCGTGACCTCGACGAAACCCTGCACGGGCTGATCCAGGACGTCGAGGAGGGCTACGTGAAGAGCCTCGCGTTCGTAGCCCCCGGCCGCATGGCATGGCCGCTGCCGCTGTATGAGCTGGCGCTGATGACCGCTGCACGCGCCTATGACATGGACATCGAGATCGCGATCTCGATCATCACCCCCGAGGACAGCCCGCTTGCGATCTTCGGAGCGGCGGCCAGCACGGCCGTCGGCGAGCTGCTCGCCAAGGCGAAGATCGAGACGATCACCTCCGCCTACGCAGAGGTCTCCCACAGCCGCGAGATCGTCGTCAACCCGGGCGAGCGCCACCTCCACGCCGAGCGGATCGTGGCGCTACCGGAGCTGTACGGCCCCGCGGTGCGCGGCGTGCCGTCGAGCGAACACGGCTTCCTGCGAGTCGACCGCTACTGCAGGCTGCTCGAGACGGAGGCGATCTACGCCGCCGGCGATGCCACCGAGTTCGCGGTCAAGCACGGTGGTATCGCCGCCCAGCAGGCCGACACGGTCGCGCGGTCGATCGCTGCCCTGGCCGGAGCGTCGGTGACCCCCGAACCCTTCCATCCGGTCATCCGCGCAATGCTGCTCACCGGCAACGACCCGCTCTACCTGACCGCGCAGATCACCGGCGGAGCCGGCTTCAGCTCGGAGGTCAGCGACACCCCCAGCTGGTCACCGCCGTCCAAGATCGCTTCCAGGTACCTCGCGCCCTACCTCGAGGCGCACGCGGCAGCGGCGAGATAGCCTGATCGTGATGCACGAGCCGGCGTCATCCTCCGCGCGCGCAGCGCCCGATCCGAGCCCGCCCAGCCCGGGGCCATCACCGGACCCTCCCGGCCCGCCCGCGCCAAGCCCGGTCCCGCCGACTCCGCGCCCCGACCCCTCGCCACCCGGGCCGGCGCCGCCGACGATCCTGACGTAGCCTGCGCTCCGCAGGGCCGGCGCTCAGCTGGTCGAGGACTTGGTGTCGCGGGGAGCGCTCGTGAGGTACGTCGCCGCCAGATCCTCGTCGGCGTGCTCCGGCAGCGCTTCGGCGAGACGCTTGCAGATCGTGGCAACGAGCGGAAGGTCCAACTCGTGACGTTCGGCCAGCTCCTGGGCGAGCGCGGCATCCTTGGCCGCGAGCGCGAGGCGGAACGAAGGCTCGAAGTTGCGGTCGATCATCGCCTTGGCCTTCATCTGCAGGTAGGGGGCGTCCAGCGGGCCGCCGGAGACCGCCTCGAGGAAGAGATGCGGATCAACGCCCGCGCCCTGGGCCAGGGCGACCGCCTCGGCCGCCCCCTCGGTGATCGTCACGAGCCAGCTGTTGACAACCACCTTCAGGCGGCTGCCGGCGCCGGCAGCCCCAACCCACATGGTCCGCTTGCCGAGCGCACCGAAGACGGGTTCGAGCACCTCCCAGGTCTCGTCGGGACCGGAGGCGAGCACCACCAGCTCACCCTTCTCAGCCGGCTGCTTGGTTCCCAACACGGGGGCGTCGACGAAGGCCACGCCGTGGCGCTCGGCGAGCTCTGCGCAGCGCTCGGTTCCAGCCACGCCGATCGTGCTCATTTGAGCCCACACGAGCGAACCGCGTGCGGCCGCGAGGAAGCCCTGCTCGCCGTCCATCACATCCATGACCGCATCCGCGTCGGGAAGCATCGTCACGACCACAGACGCGCCCTCGGCCGCCTCGGCCGGCGTGTCAACGATCGCGGCGCCGTGCTCGGCCAGAGGCTCGACCCTTGCGCGCGATCGGTTCCAGGCCCGCACCGGGATGTCGGCGTCGGCGATGTTGCAGGCCATGCCGAAGCCCATCGTGCCACCGGCACCGAGGAACGCCACTGTCGTCTTGGCGCTCAAGAGCGTGAACACGGCACTCGCAGGACCATACTCGTGTCTTACCCCTGAGCCCCGCCTACTACGCGCCGGCTCGCACGAGCGATGCTCAGGCGGCAAGCCGGGCGGCCGGCGCATCGGCCAGAAGCTGACCGACCGCGGCCTCTACGCGCTTTCGCACGCGCACATCGGCGAGGTCCGGCCCGCTCTCGGCGAGCGCTCCGAGCGCGGGCGCGATCGTCACCCCCGCCTGGTAGCGGTCGATCACGCGCGGGTCGACATAGGAGGCCCGGCAGACAGCCGGGGTGTTGCCGAGATAGGCGGCCACCGTCTTTATGGCTGCGCTCACCGCACGAGCGCTCGCCGGATGTCCAGCGGCAGCGGAGCCGGCGAATGCCACGGCCGCGAGCACGGTCGCATTCCAGGTGCGGAAGTCCTTGGCGGTGAACGCGCCTCCCGTGTGCTCCTTGATGTAGGCGTTCACGTCCTCGGGGCGCACCTGCGCCCAGCGACCCTGGACACGGTAGGCCAGTAGCTGGTTGCCGCTGCGCCGGCGCTTGAGCTCGGAGATCACGCGCAGGGCATCCTCGTCGGCGATCGCCTGGACCCGCCGCTTCCCCGACTTGGCCACGAAATCGAAGACGATCTGACCGTCCTCGATCGTGACGTGCTCGCGGCGCATGGTGGTGAGCCCATACGATTCGTTGCGCTCGGCGTAGTCCTCCGAGCCGATGCGGAAGAAGCCGAGATCTAGCAGTCGCACTGAACAGGCGAGCACTCGCCGGCGCGAGAGCTCCTCATCGCCCGGCGTTGCGCGCGCTCCCGCGCGGCCATCTCCCTCGCCGAAGCGCAGATCGCGCGCGACTCGGCGACGCAGCTTCGCGAGCGCCTCGCCGAAGGCGATCATCGAGTCGAACTTTTGCCGGTCGCGATGGCTGCGCCAGCGCTCGTGGTAGAGGTACTGCTTGCGACCGGCGCCATCCAGGCCGGTTGCCTGCAGGTGGCCCAGCGGATCCATGCAGATCCACACCTCACGCCAGGCCGGCGGGATCGCCAGCTCGCCGATTCGTTCGAGCACCTCCGGATCGTCGACGCGACCGCCGGCCGCGTCGCGGTATTCAAAGCCTCGACCGCGCCGGCGTCGCAGGATCCCCGGCGCGGCGCAGCTCGATCGTCGCAGGCGTGGCAAGGCCTCGCTCTGTTACCCCACCGGGCCCACGCCAAAACGGCTCCGAGTTGCGTGAGGGGACGCGGTAGCGTGGTAGAAGATTCCGATGAGCGCCAGCGAACCACACACCGATCGAGATTTCGCGGCCGACGGCGAGGGCAACGGCCACTCGCCTGTGGCCGGCTACTCGCCGCACGAGCACCGCCCGTTGGCGAGCTACGCGGCCCTGACCGGAGTGTTCGGGGCCGGACTGGGAGGTGCGCTCTTGGCCCTGCGCGCCTCGGGCCGCGAGCTCCCCGAGCGCGTTGCAGTGAGCGACGTGCTGCTGCTCGGGGTCGCATCGCACAAGCTGAGCCGGATGACTACCAAGGACAAGGCCACGAGCTTCCTTCGGGCCCCGTTCACGCGCTTTCGGGAGAACACCGGTTATGCCGAGGTCTCCGAGGAGCCTCGCGGTGAGGGCCTGCGCCGCACGATCGGCGAACTGCTCGTCTGCCCCTACTGCCTGGCCCAGTGGATAACCGCGGCGATGAGCGTCGGGCTCGTGGCTGCTCCGCGCCCCACCAGGTTCATCGCCGCGATCTACGCCGAGCTGGCACTGTCGGACTTTCTCCAGCTCGCCTACCTCGCCGCGGAGGATCGCGCCTGAAGGCACGAGCGCTCCCCGGGCAGAGCTGCGCAGCGCCGCGCTGCGTTTCAGCGCCGCGCTGCGTTTCAGCGCCGCGCTGCGTTTCGGGGCATGGCCCGCAGGGCAATTGGTAAAGCGTGTCTCGCGAGCTCTCTCTCACCTTCGACGACGGGCCCGATGCGACATGGACGCCACGGGTCCTGGACGAGCTCGGCCGCCGCGGGGCACGCGCCAGCTTCTTCCTGATCGCCGAGCGCCTGCGCGAGCTCCCGCAGCTGGCGCGATCTCTGCTCGAGGCAGGTCATGAGGTTGCGCTGCACTGCGATCGCCACATCCGCCACTGCGACCTGAGTGAAGCCGAGATCGAAGCTGACACCCTCACCGCGCTCGCTTCGTTTGCCGAGGCCGGCCTGCACCCCATGCGCTGGCGCACGCCGTGGGGGATCTGCACTCCTGCGAGCGTGCGCGTCGCGGAGCGCCACGGCTTGGAGCTGGTGCACTGGAGCATCGACACCCATGACTGGCGCGGCGACTCGGTGGCGGAGATGCTGGCGAGCGCTGCGCAGGAGCTCCGGGGCGCAGCGCACGAGAACGAGCACGAAATGCTCGTGCTGATGCACGACGGGCTCGGCCCGGGAGCGCTCAGGGACGGCTGCGCCAACACGGTCGAGCTGATTGAGCCGCTGTGCGTCCTGGCGGCCGAGCACGAGCTCTCGACAAGCGAACGCTAGAAGGTGCAAACGATCGCCGACACTCCGCGCGGTCGCGAGCCGCTGGCGCTTGCAACGGCGCTGGAGCAGATCGCCGCGCGCGCAGCCGATCTCGACGCCAATCCGCGTTTCCCCGCCGATAACATCGAGACTCTCAAGGCCGCCGGGATCATCCAGCTCGCAGCCGACCGAGGCCGCACGAGCCTGGCGGGTGAGATCGCGCTCGTGCGTGCCGTAGCCGGCGTCGATGCGTCGACCGCGCGCATTCTCGACGGGCACTTCAACGGCGTCGAGCGGATTGCCCTGGCCGCCGCCGGCGAACTGCGCGAGCGCGAGCTGCAGGCCGTCGAGCATGGCGCGATCCTGCTCGGCGTCTGGGGCGCGGATCCAGTCGGCCGCGAGGGCGAGCCGGCGTGGATCGAACGTGGCCCGGACGGCGCCCTGCTGCTTCAGGGCACGAAGACCTTCTGCTCGGGAGCGGGCGGGGTCCACCGCGCGCTGGTGGTGGCGAGCGACTGGGACGGCGCACGCCGACTGGCCTATGTGGACGCGCTCAACGGCCTGGAGATCGATCGCGGCTGGTATCGCGGCTCGGGCCTGCGTTCGTCGGAGAGTCATCTCATCCACTTCCACGACACGCCTGTCCTCGCGCTCCTCGGAGAGGGCGCAGAGCTGATGCGTGAGCCCTACATCTCAGGCGACGGGGTCCGCACCGCGGCCACCTGGGCCGGCATCGCGGACTGCATCCTGGAGGCGGCCGTGGCTGCCCTCGACGCGGACAGGGCAGACGAGCTGCGCCTGCACGGCGTCGGTCGGATGCGCGTGGCGCGCGGGACGATCGACCGCTGGCTGGATCATGCGGGAGCGCGCCTGCACGCGCACGAGGAGCGCCCGGGCGAGCTGGCGAGCGAGTGCCGCGTGGCGGTGGCGGGCGCAGCACGCGTGATCTCCGCCGAGGCGGCACAGGCCTGTGGGGCACGCGAGCTCGCGGCGGGAGGTGTGCTCGACCGTGCCCGGCGCGACCTCGATCTGTTCCTGCTCCAGCATCGCCTCGAGCCAAAGCTGGTCCAACTGGGGCGTAGCGCCCTGCAGGCGGGCCGATGAGCGGGGGGCCAGGCGCCTCGGGCCGCATGTCCGCCGCGCGCTTCGAGGAGATCTACGAGGCGAGCCCCGACCCGTGGGGCTACGGTTCGAGCGAGTACGAGCGCGAGAAGTACGCGGCGACGCTGAGCGCCGTCGGGCCCGGTCCGTATGCGCGGGTGTTGGAGGTCGGCTGCTCGATTGGCGTCTTCACACAGCAGCTCGCGCCGCGCTGCGGGCAGCTCGTGGCGATGGACTTCTCGGTTCGCGCCGTCGAGCTCGCCGGCGAGCGCCTGCGTGAGCAGAGCAACGTCGAGCTCCTCCAGGGAACATTTCCGGAGCAGGCTCCCGCGGGCTCGTGGGACGTCGTGGTCTGCTCGGAGGTTCTCTACTACCTGGACCGCCCGGCACTGATGCTGGCGGTGCAGTGGCTGCATCGCCAGCTCACGAGCGGCGCGCGGGTCGTCGTCGTCAGCTGGCGCGGAGAGGGCAAGACCGAGCCGCTGCGAGGCGACTGGGTGCACGACCTGCTGCGGACCCGGCTGGCTCGCTGGCATGTCCTCGACGGCCGCCACCCGGGCTACCGTCTGGATCGCTTCGACGGTCATGAGCGCTGAGCGGATCGTGATCGTCGGGGCCGGCCCGGCTGGGCTCGCGACGGCTCGCGCCTACCGTGAGTCCGGCGGCAGGGGCGAAGTCACGCTCCTCGGCGAGGAGTCCCTGGCTCCCTACCGACGCCCCCCGCTCACCAAGGCTTTCCTACGAGGCGAGCTCGCTGCGTCCGAGCTTCCGATCGAGTCAGACGAGTGGTTCGAGGAGAACGACGTCAAGCTGCTGCTCGACTCGCGCGTCACCGCCGTCGATCCCCAGCGCGGCACCGTCACCCTGCACGGCTACGTCGAGTTGCTCACAGACGCGATCGTGCTCGCGACCGGCTCCGAGCCATCACGCCCCGCGATCCCCGGCATCGATCACGCCAACGTGCGCACCATCCGCACCCTCCCCGACAGCAAGGGGCTCGCAGCCGCCAGCAAAGGGGCGCGGCGTGTGGCGGTGATCGGCACCGGCTTCATCGGCTGTGAGGTGGCTGCCTCACTCGCCCTGCGCGGGACGGAGGTGACGCTGATCGGCGAAGAGGCCCTGCCGCAGCTTGCGCGCCTCGGCGCCGAGGCAGCTCAGCGAATCGCGGATTGGCTGGAGGGGATCGGCGTGCGCCTGATCGGCGAGACGGCGGTCAGCGCCGTGCATGCCGGGACGAGCGTCGAGCTGCGCGACGGCCGGCGCATCGAGGCCTCGCCGATCGTGCTCGGGACGGGTGTGCGTCCGCGCGGCGGGCTGGCGGAGGCCGCAGGGCTGGAGATGCACGAGGGAGCCGTGGTCGTCGACGAGACGATGCGCGCGTCTGGCATGGCCGCCAACGTGCTTGCGGTCGGCGACCTCGCATGGGCATTAAACCTCGGCGCGGGGCGTCATCTTCGGGTCGAGCACTGGGGCGATGCGCTGGGTCAGGGCGAGATCGCCGGTCGTACGCTCGCGGGCGTCGAGGCGGGATGGGACAGCGTCCCCGGATTCTGGTCCACGATCGGCGAGCAGGTCTTGAAGTACGCCGCCTGGGGCGACGGCTTCGACGATTCGTACCTGGTGCAGGGTGAGGATGGCGCGTTCACAGTCTGGTATGCCCGCGACGGCGCGACCGTCGGCGTGCTCAGCCATGAGCGCGACGAGGACTACGAACGTGGCCGCGAGCTGATCGCGCGCGGCGCACCGCCGCCATGAGCAGTCCGTCGATCTCCCCGGAGCTGTTGCCTTCGCCCTCCGAGCAGCTGCGGGTGATCGTCGTCGTGCCGGCGCGCGACGAGGCGCCGCGGATCGCTGCGTGCCTGCGTGCGCTGGCCGAACAGCGCGACCTGCAGCCGCAGGCCTACGAGGTGATCGTCGTGCTCGACGGCTGCCGCGACGCGACCGCCGAGGTCGTGGCGCAGTTCGCCGCAGAGGAGACGCAGCTGGCCCTGCACGCGGTCGAGCTGCCTGTCGCGCATGGGGTCGGTCGCGCCCGTCGCCACGGCATGGATCTAGCCTGTGAGCGCCTGCTGGAGCTAGGTCGCGAGGACGGCCTGATCGCGAGCACCGACGCCGACAGCGTGGTCGCAGGCGACTGGCTCGCGCGCCAGCTGGAGATGAGTAGACGAGGCGCTCGCGCGATCGGCGGTCAGATCGAGCTCGATCCGCAGGAGGCCCTGCTGCTCTCAGACGAGGCGCTCGCCGAGCGCAAGCGCCGCAGCTCTGAGCGTATGGCGTCGATCCTCGGTCACGGCGGCGCTCAGCTGGGAGCGCGGACCGAGCACCACCAGTTCAGCGGCGCCTCGCTCGCGCTGACCGCCGAGGCCTACAGAGCCTGTGGCGGGCTGCCGGTGCGCGCAGCGCTGGAGGACGAGGCGCTCGAGCTCGAGCTGAGAGCGCTCGGCATCCCGATCCATCGCAGCCGCAGCGTGCGGGTGATGACCTCCGCGCGCAGGGACGGACGTGCGCCCCGTGGCCTGGCGCGCGATCTGGCGCGCAGCGACTGGCGCGCGCGGCGTAGCTACCGGGCCGAGGAGTTCCCACTGCGGCGCCTGCTGGAGCTCAAGTCGTGCTCGATCGCGCTCGTGATGCCCGCCCGCGAGGTGGCGGCGACGATCGGCCCGATCGCTCGGCTCGCAGCGCAGTTGCGCGACGCCGGGCTGCTCGACGAGGTGCTCGTCATCGACGCTGCCTCGCGTGATGGCAGCGCACGCGTGGCCGCCGACGCCGGCGTCGCCGTGATCCAGGAGGACGAGCTCGCGAGCGAGCTCGGTCCGGCGCGCGGCAAGGGCGACGCGATGTGGCGGGCGCTCGGCGTGCTCGACAGCGAGATCGTGGCCTTCATCGACACCGACACCGAGGAGCTCGGCGCGCAGTTCCTCACGGGCCTGCTCGGTCCGTTGATCTGCGACCCCACGATCCAGCTCGTCAAGGGCTTCTTTCGACGACCCTTCCGCGCCGACGGGACCGTGCTCGCCGAGGGCGGCGGGCGGGTCACCGAGCTGATGGCGCGACCGCTGCTGAACCTGCACGCTCCCGATCTCGCCGTATTCGACCAGCCGCTCGCGGGAGAGGTCGCCGCCCGGCGCGAGCTGCTCGAGCAGATCCCGTTCAGCGCGGGCTACGGCGTGGAGATCGCGATGCTGATCGACTCCTGGCGGATCGCCGGGCTCGAGGGAATGGCGCAGGTCGATCTCGGGGTGCGCCAGAACCGACACCAGCCGCTACGCGACCTCTCGGCGATGGCCTACGCGGTGCTCGTCGCGGCCTCGACGCGCCTGCTCGGCAGCGACTTCGCCGACGCGCACGCCGTCGGCTCGCTCTCCCTTCCTCCACTCGACGGCGACACCCAGATGGAGTCCCGGCGTGTGCCGATCGAGGAGCGCCCGCCGCTTGCGGCCTATCGGGAGCGGCGGGCCGGCCACCAGCGGTAGCGACCGGTGTTAGCTCCTAGCGGGCGCCCGTGCTGTTCGGGTCCTCCGCGTACTGCGGCTCCTCGCCCTGACCCGGTTCGCCGCCCTGCGCTTCGGCAGCGTCTCGCGGGGCGAGCACGAACACCTCCGCGTTGTAGTCGGGATCGTGGTGCCCCGCGCTCATGAAGGCGACCACTTCGCGATGCAGCTCCTCCTCGATGACCTGGCGGAAGCGCTCGTTCATCACTTCCTGAAGCTCGGCGCGCAGCTCCATCACGGCGCGCGAGCGTCCATCCTCGATCAGCGTCTTCTCAGCCTGGGTGTAGCCACCGCTGAGCAGGACCACGAGCAGGTCGCCCGAGTAGTAGGTGCGCGCCTTGGTGGGCCCCTTGCCGTAGTGCTCCTTGAGCAGTCCCACGATGCGGCGCGAGATCGCCGCGAGCGTCACTCCCTGCTCCTCGCGCCTCGGTCGCGATGCGGAGTCGCCGTCCTCGCTCATCGGGCGCCAGCGCAGTGGCCGCCCTGTGTCTTGCGCTCGGCGGACATCCGCATACCGTACCGGGTAAAGCCGCTTGTTCGAGCAATCGGACGCGCGCGAGACCGTCAGTGAGCGGGGTTGCCTCCGGCGATCAGCTCCAGCGCGTGCCCCAACGAGCCGGCGATCGCCTCGCCCGCCTGCTCGATGCTGCGTGGGCTGCCCGGGAAGTTGATGATCAGGGTCGAGCCGGACACGCCGGCCACGCCGCGCGAGAGCATCCAATGGGGAGCGTGCGGCCGCGACGCCGCACGCATCGCCTCGGCGATACCCGGAGCCTGGCGCTCGATCACGGCGAGGGTCGCCTCGGGGGTGACGTCGCTGGGGGAAAGGCCCGTGCCGCCGGTGGTCAGCACGAGCGCGCAGTCCTCGCTCGCGGCCCAGTGGCGCAGACGCGCTTCGATCGCGGGGCGCTCGTCGGGCAGGAGCTCGCGCGCGGCGATCTGCAGCCCGATGCGCTCGGCCAGCTCGGCCAGGCGCGCACCGCTCTCGTCCTCTCCCAGGCCGGCTGCCTTGGAGGTGCTGATCGTGATGATCGCCGCGCGCATCACGCTTCCTCCCGCAGGCGGTAGTCGCTGCGCCCGCCGCGCTTCTCGAGCAGGACGACCTCCTCGACCACCACGCCGCGCTCGATGCCCTTGACCATGTCGTAGACCGTCAGCGCGGCGACCGCGCAGGCGAGCATCGCCTCCATCTCCACGCCGGTGCGCGCGACCGTGCGAACCTCTCCCACCAGCTCGACGATCCCCGCCTCGACATCGACGCTGGCCGCGACGTCGGCGAAGGTCAGGGGCAGCGTATGCGCGAGCGGGATCAGCTGGCCGGTCTGCTTGGCGGCGAGCACGCCGGCGATCCGCGCCACGCCGAGGACCTCGCCCTTGGGGCCATCGCCACCCTCGACCGCGCGCGCGGTCGCCGAGGACATGCGCACCCGGGCCCGCGCCCGCGCCACGCGTTCGGTGATCGCCTTCTCGCCGACGTCGATCATCCGTGCGCGGCCGTCCTCGCCGATGTGGGTGGGGCGCTCGGTGCTCACCGGGCGGGCTCCTGCGCACCACGCGCCCAGCGACCGGGGCCGCTCGCGGGCCGCTCGCGCTTCCAGATCGGCGCCTCGGCCTTGAGCCGGTCGATCGCCTCACGCGCACCTGCGAACGCTTCGGCGCGGTGCGGCGCCGAGACCGCCACGATCACACTCGGCTCGCCCAGCGCAACGCTACCGATCCGGTGCTCGACCGCGGCCGCGCACAGCCCGTGCGCGGCGATGCACTCGCGCATGATCTGCTCGATGCGCTCGCGGGCCATCTCCTCATAGGCCTCGTAGTCGAGACGCTCGATCTCGCGGGTCACCCCCTGAAAGGCCACGATCGCCCCCGCGCGCGGATCGCCGACGGCGCGTGAGAGCGCCTCGAGCGACAGCGGCCGCTCGCTCACGCGAACGTGCAAAGCCGCCCCCGCGTTCAGACTCCCGGCTTCAGCGCCTCCGCTCACCGGCGGGATCAAGGCCAGCTCGTCGTCGGCCCTGAGCACCGTCTCAGCCGAGGCGTAGTCGCGGTTGACGGCCATCTGCACCGGCAGCCGCTCGAGCACCCCTCGCAGCGTCTCCAGCTCGCCGAGTCGCGCAAGGGCATCCGCGACCGTGGCGCCCACGGGCAACTGCAACTCGACGCGATTGCTCCCAAAGCGTTCGCGCAGGATCGCAAACAGCCGCACTTCGACCGCCATCTGCTGCGTGCCGGGAGCGCTCACAGCAGCGTCTGCTCCCACATCCGCAGCGGCTCGATCTCCACGCGCGTGCCGCGCGCCACCCCAGCCGAGTCGCTTGGTATCAGCGCGAGACCATCCGCGGCGAGCATCGAGGTGAGCACGTGCGATCCCTGCGGTCCCGTGGGTTCTGCGTGCCAGCCGTCGGCGTGCGCGCTCAGGCGGCAGCGCACCGCATGTGCTCGGCCGCGCGGCTTCTCGTAGTCGCTCGCCATGATCGCCGAGAGGCGCTGGGCAAAGGGGGGCAGGCCGAGCATCGTGCGCAGAGCAGGCTTGACGAGCAACACGAACGTGACCATCGCCGAGACCGGATTTCCGGGCAGCCCGAACACGAGCGTCCCCTGGAGCGTCCCGAACCACGTCGGATGCCCCGGCCTCAGGGCAAGTCCCCAGAAGCCCTCGCGCGCGCCGAGCGCCGAGAGGCTCGGCCGGACATGGTCGTGGGCGCCGACCGACACGCCACCGCAGACGACGGCCACATCGGCGCCGGCCACGGTCCCGGCGAGCGCCGCGATGGTGGCCTCGGCGTCATCTGCCACCGAGGACACGCTCGCGATCTCCGCTCCGCTGTGGCGCGCGAGCGCTGAGATCGTGAGCGAGTTCGAGTCCCGCACACCACCCGCCCGCCCGGACTGCCCAGGCGCGATCAGCTCATCCCCGCTGACCAGCACCGACAGGCGCGGGCGGCGGGCGCACATCGCAGATGCCCTGCCGAGCGACGCGAGCACACCCAGCTCGGCCGGCCCGAGCGGCGTACCGCGACGCATCACGAGCTGTCCCGCGCGCACGTCCTCGCCCGCACGCCTGACGTGCTCGCCCGCCGGCGCCGCGACCAGCACCTCCACGCGCCCGCCCACGCCCACGCGGGTGTCCTCGACCCGCACGACCGCATCGGCGCCGTCCGGGAGCACGGCGCCGGTCGAGATCGAGATCGCCTGACCGCTGCCGAGGGTCTCGCGCGCGGGCGTGCCGGCGCGCGACTCGCCGATCAGCTCCAGGAGCACCGGCCGCTCGGGCCCGGCTGCGCAGAGGTCGTTCGCGCGCACGGCAAAGCCATCCATCGCCGAGCCGTCGAATGCCGGTACCGCGCGCGCTGCGCCGGCGTCCTCGGCCAGAACCCGCCCGAGTGCGGCGCACAGCTCGACGGGCTCGCCCGAGAGCGCCCCGGCCGAGCCGAGCACGATGCGCCGGGCGTCCTCGATCTCGAGCAGTCCGGCTCGCTCGGCGACGGCCTGCTGTGCGCTCACGGTCATCGCCTCGGACTGTAGTGCGACACTCAGGCGATGGCACCAACCGCGATCGTCGCCGTGCTCGCCGGCGGGCGCGCACGCAGGCTGGGCGGCACCAAGGCAAGCAGGCTGCTGGCAGGGCGCGCGTTGATCTCCTATCCGCTGGCTGCTGCTCGCGCCGCGGGCCTGGAGTCGGTGGTCATCGCCAAGCGCGACAGTGCACTGCCGGCGATCGAGGAGCAGGTGCTCTACGAGGCCGAGCGCCCGCGGCACCCCCTCTGCGGAGTGCTCACGGCGCTCGAGCACGCGAGTGCCCGCAACGCGGCGGCGATCGTGCTGGTCGCGTGCGACATGCCCTTTTTGACGGCGGCGCTGCTGGGATGGCTCGCGCAACTGAACGGGGCGGCGATCGCAGAGATCGACGGGCGCTACCAGCCGCTGCTCGGTCGCGTTCTGGCCGAGCAGCGCCCGACGCTCGAGCGGGCGCTCGCTGCGAACAGCTCGCTGACGGCCGCGATGCAGGCGCTGGCACCACGCGTCGTGCGCTCCGGCGAGCTGAGCCGCTTCGGGGCTCCGGCGCGGTTGTGCTTCAACGTCAACGACGCCGCCGAGCTGCAGAGGGCCGAGGAATGGCTCGCGTGAGCGCCCGCGCCTCAGGACCCCGCGTCGTGCTCGTGCGTACCGGGCGCGGCTGCGTCGTGCTCGTGCGCGCCGGGGGCGGCCGCATCTGCACCTGCGAGGCGCTTGGCTGCAGCGCCCAACTGCGCCAGCGACAGCTCCGAGCGCCCGGCGATCCAGCAGGCCAGCGGCGCAGCGCTACGTTCGGAGGCGTGCGCAGCGGCCCCAGCCAGATCGAGCAGCTCTCCGATCTCGCCCACCGACGGCCCCGAGACCCCGGCCTCGCGTGCAAAGGCGGAGATCCACTCTTCGCGCGTCACCGCTCGCAGCTTAGCCGCCCGCCCGGCCCGGGTAGGGAGTGCAGATGAGCGTGCTCGACCGCCTCGATCGGCCGCTGCGCGATCTGCGCATCTCGGTCACCGACCGCTGCAACCTGCGCTGCGGCTACTGCATGCCGCGCGAGGTGTTCGGCCCCGGACACCAGTTCCTGGCGCGCTCCGAGCTGCTGAGCTTCGAGGAGATAACCCGCATCGCACGGGTGGCGGTCGCCGAGGGCGTGAGCAAGCTGCGGATCACCGGCGGTGAGCCGCTGCTGCGCCGCGGCTTGGAGCGTCTGGTGGAGATGCTCGCGGGCATCGACGGCGTCGAGGACCTCGCGCTGACGACCAACGGACTGCTCCTGGCTGCGCGCGCACACACGCTCGCGCAGGCGGGCTTGGACCGCGTCACCGTCAGCCTCGACGCGATCGACGCCGAGATCCTTCGCTCGATGAGCGACACGCTGGTATCGCCGGCCCGGATCCTGGAGGGCATCGAGGCGGCGAGCGCGGCCGGCCTTGGCCCCGTCAAGGTCAACATGGTGGTGCGCCGGGGATTCAACGACGGCCAGGTCCTGGACATGGCAGAGCACTTTCGCCATCGGCCGCAGATCCTTCGCTTCATCGAGTACATGGATGTGGGCGCCAGTAACGGCTGGCGCCTGGAGGAGGTCGTCACTGCGGGCGAGATCCTCGAGCTGATCGCCGCGCGCTGGCCCGTGCAAGCGCTCGCGCCGACGCTCCCGGGCGAGGTCGCGACGCGCTATCGCTATCGCGACGGAGGCGGCGAGATCGGGCTGATCCACTCGGTCAGCTCGCCCTTCTGCGGCGCCTGCTCGCGCGCGCGCCTGTCCGCCGAGGGCAAGATCTTCACCTGCCTGTTCGCGAGCGATGGCAACGACCTGCGCGAGCTGCTGCGAAGCGGCGCCGGAGATCGAGCGCTGAGCGAGCGTCTGCGGGGAGTGTGGGGCGCGCGCGCGGACCGCTACTCGATGCTGCGCTCGGCCACTGCGGAGCCGGACGCGCGGCCGAAGGTCGAGATGTCCTACATCGGCGGCTGATCCGCCGCCGATGGTCCGCGGGAGATTGTGAGTCGCAGCCATCGGGTAGGTTGCCAGCGAGCATGCCAAACCCCCTGCGCGAATGGCCGGTGCTGCGCCAGCTGCAAGGCAGCGACCCGCTCGCGCGCGGCGCCGCCGTCAAGTCGCGACGGACCGAGAACCTCGGCAATCGAGCGGCGGACGCCGATGCGGTCGTGAAGTCGGTATGCCCCTACTGCGCCGTCGGCTGCGCCCAGAACCTGTATGTCAAGGACGGGCAGGTCGTGCAGATCGAGGGCGATCCCGACTCGCCGGTCAGTCGCGGGCGCCTGTGCCCGAAGGGATCGGCCACGCTGCAGCTCACGACCGGGGAGGCGCGTGAGCACCAGGTCCTCTATCGCAAACCGTACGGCAGCGAGTGGGAGCAGCTCGACCTCGAAACCGCGCTCGAGATGGTCGCCGAGAAAGTCATCGAGACGCGGCGAGAGACCTGGGAATGGGAGAGCGAGGGCAAGCGGGTGCGCCGCAGCCTCGGCATCGCGAGCCTCGGTGGCGCGACGCTCGACAACGAGGAGAACTACCTGATCAAGAAGCTCTGGACGGCGCTCGGCGTGATCCAGGTGGAGAACCAGGCGCGCGTCTGCCACAGCTCGACCGTCGTGGGCCTCGGCACATCCTTCGGCCGCGGGGGAGCGACGACCTTCCCCGGCGACCTGCAGAACTCCGATTGCATCGTGATCGAGGGCTCGAACATGGCAGAGGCTCATCCCGTCGCCTTTCAGTGGGTGATGGAGGCCAAGGCACGGGGCGCCACGGTGATCCACGTCGACCCGCACTTCAGCCGCACGAGCGCTCTGGCGGATGTGTTCGTGCCGCTGCGCACGGGCACCGACATCGCCTTCCTCGGCGGGATCGTCAACTACGTGCTCGAGCACGAACGCTGGTTCCGCGAGTACGTACTCGCCTACACGAACGCCTCGACGATCATCGAGAAGGACTTCCGCGACACCGAGGATCTCGACGGCGTCTTCTCGGGGTTCGACCCCGTTAACGGCCACTACGACTATCAGAGCTGGCAGTACGAGGGCGCACCGGTCGCCGCCGCCTCGGGCGAACGCGACCGCTATTCCGAAACGCGCAGGTCCGGCCAGGCGATGCGCGAGTCGGCACACGGCGAGTCGGCGGGCTCGGGTGGGCCAGGCGTTCAGGGAAAGCTCCGCCGCGACGAGACGCTCAGCGATCCGCGCTGCGTCTTTCAGATCCTCAAGCGCCACTACTCGCGCTACACGCCGGAGATGGTCGCGCAGACGTGTGGGGTTCCGCAGGACGTGTTCCTGCAGGTCTGCGAGACGATCTGCGCCAACTCAGACCGCGACCACACGAGCTCGTTCGTCTACGCCGTCGGCTGGACCCAGCACACGGTCGGCTCGCAGTACATCCGCGCAGCCTCGATCCTGCAGTTGCTGCTCGGCAACATCGGACGCCCGGGCGGCGGAATCATGTCGATGCGCGGGCACGCGAGCATCCAGGGCTCAAGCGATATCCCGACCCTCTATGACCTGCTCCCCGGCTATCTGCCGATGCCGCATGCTCACGAGTACGACGGCCTGAAGGGATACATCGAAGCCGACTCCGCCGAGAAGGGCTTCTGGGGCAACATGAGCTCCTACGTCGTGAGCCTGCTGAAGGCCTACTGGGGAGCGGCCGCCACGGCCGAGAACGACTACTGCTTCGACTACCTGCCGCGCCTGACAGGCGCCCACGGCACCTATGACACGGTCATGGCCCAGCTCGCGGGCAAGTGCCGGGGCTACTTCCTGATGGGCCAGAACCCTGCGGTTGGCTCGGCCAACAACCGCATGCAGCGCACCGCGATGGCCAAGCTCGAGTGGCTCGTAGTGCGCGACTTCTCGCTGATCGAGAGCGCCACCTGGTGGAAGGACGGCCCGGAGATCGAGACCGGCGAGATGCGCAGCGAGGACATCGCCACCGAGGTCTTCTTCTTCCCCGCCGCCGCGCACATCGAGAAGGACGGCACCTTCACCAACACCCAGCGCCTGCTGCAATGGCACCACAGCGCCCAGGAGCCCGCCGGAGAGGCGCGCTCGGATCTGTGGTTCATGTTCCACCTCGGCCGCCTGATCCGCGAGAAGCTGGCGGGCTCTGAGGATCAGATGGATCGCCCGATCCTCGACCTCGTGTGGGACTACCCGACCGCCGGCGCGCTGTCGGAGCCGAGCGCCGAAGCGGTGCTGCGCGAGATCAACGGGACCGGTCCCGACGGCGCTGCCCTGTCGAGCTATGAGCAGTTGCGCGACGACGGCTCGACCTCCTGCGGCTGTTGGATCTACTGCGGCGTCTATGCAGACGGCGTCAACCAGTCGGCGAGGCGTACTCCGCGCGAGCAGCAGAACTGGACGGGAGGCGAGTGGGGCTGGGCGTGGCCGGCCAACCGCCGCGTGCTCTACAACCGGGCGTCGGCCGACCCCGACGGCAAGCCGTGGAGCCCCCGTAAGGCGCTGGTCTGGTGGGATGCCGAGAAGCGACGCTGGGTCGGCCACGACACGCCCGACTTCCAGGCCGAAAAGCCGCCGTCGTATGTACCCGACGATGACGCCAAGGGGCCCGATGCGATCACCGGCGCAGACCCCTTCATCATGCAGAGCGACGGGCGCGGATGGCTCTATGCGCCCGCAGGTCTCGCCGATGGGCCGCTGCCGACCCACTACGAGCCGCAGGATTCGCCCTTCGAGAACGCGCTCTACGCACAGCGCGCCAACCCCGCGCGCAAGACCTATCCGCACCCCAACAACCGCTATCACCCCAGCGGAGACGAGCCGGGGGCGGAGGTGTTCCCGTTCGTGGTCACGACCTACCGCCTGACCGAGCACTTCACCGCCGGCGGCATGACCCGCTGGTCGCCCTATCTCGCGGAGCTGCAGCCGGAGTTCTTCTGCGAGGTCTCGCCCGAGCTGGCCGCGGAGCGCGAACTGGAGCATCGCGGCTGGGCGACGATCGCGACCGCGCGCGGCGTGATCGAGGCGCGCGTGCTCGTGACCGACCGCATGACGCCGCTGACCGTCCATGGCCGCACGGTCCACCAGATCGGGATGCCCTTCCACTGGGGTCCCAACGGCTACTCCCAGGGCGACTCCGCCAACGAGCTCTCCTCGATGTCGCTCGACCCGAACGCTCACATCCAGGAGGACAAGTCCTTCACGGCGGACATCCGCCCCGGCCGCCGGCCGCGCGGCTCCGGGCGCCAGCGGCTGGTCGAGGACTATCAACGGCGCGCCGGCGTGACGGCGGGCACGGGGACAGGGCCTTGACGCCGGACGGAGGGAGCCTGCTGAGCTCCGTGCGCGGGCACGGCGACCCCGCGGCTGACACCGGCTATGAGAATCACCCGCCGCGCATGGGGTTCTTCACCGACACCTCCCTGTGCATCGGCTGCAAGGCCTGCGAGGTGGCCTGCAAGGAGTGGAACAGGGTGCCCGAGGACGGCCTGGACTTCACCGGCATGTCCTTCGACAACACCCAGGGCCTGGGCGCCGACAGCTGGCGCCACGTGGCCTTCATCGAGCAGCGCAAGCCGGTCGGACAGTCCCAGGCGAACCTCGGCCGCGGCTCGGCGACGGTGATCGATCTCGCCCTCGAGCTCTCACCTGCTCCATCGCACGCGGCGCCTACCTTCCCCCCCACGAACGATGACGCCGCGCTCGACGGGGACTTCCGCTGGCTGATGTCCTCGGACGTGTGCAAGCACTGCACGGACGCCGCCTGCCTGGATGTGTGCCCCACGGGTGCGCTGTTCCGTACGGAGTTCGGCACCGTGGTAGTGCAGGAGGATGTCTGCAACGGCTGCGGCTACTGCGTGCCGGCCTGCCCCTACGGGGTGATCGACAAACGCGAGGAGGACGGGCGTGTGTTCAAGTGCACGCTCTGCTACGACCGCCTCGGCGAGGGGATGGAGCCCGCCTGCGCAAAGGCCTGCCCGACCAACTCGATCCAGTTCGGCGAGCTCGACGAGCTGCGCGAGCGGGCCGGCGGGCGCGTCGAGCAGTTGCGCGAGGCGGGTGTCGCTGACGCGCGCCTCTACGGCCACGATCCCGCTGACGGCGTCGGCGGGGACGGCGCATTCTTCCTGCTACTCGACGAGCCCGAGGTCTACGGGCTGCCGCCGGACCCGCTCGCCACCACGCGCGATCTGCCGCGCATGTGGCGCAACGCGGCGATCGCCGCCTCGGCGCTCGTCACAGCCGTGGGAGTGAGCCTGGCGGGCCGCGGATGAGCAGCTCCGACGTGACCGTCGACGGTCTGAAGGGGATCCGCCCTGATCGCGAAGCGCTCACGGGGGTCAACCAGGGGCGCGGACGCGGAGGCGCACCGCGACGGCGCCGGCGGCGGGGCAGGGGCGAGCGCTCGATGGTCCCCGAGGCGGAGTTCACGAGCTACTACGGCAGGCCCGTGGTCAAGGAGCCAACGTGGGCGGCGCTGGACATCGCCGGATACCTGTTTCTGGGCGGACTCGCAGGCGCGTCCTCGGCACTGGCCGCCGGCGCGGAGCTGAGCGGTCGGCCTGGCCTGGCACGGCCGCTCAAGCTCGGTGCGTTCGGCGCGATCTCGCTATCGCTCGTGGCGCTCGTGCACGATCTCGGGCGCCCGGCGCGCTTCTTGAACATGCTGCGGGTCTTCAAGCCGACCTCGCCGATGAGCGTTGGCGTGTGGATCCTCTCCGCCTACGCGCCCGCGGCGGGCGCGGCGGCGCTCGCCGAGCTCGTCCCCCAGGTTCGCCCACTCGGGCGTGCGGGAACCGCCGGCGCCGCACTGCTCGGTCCGGCTGTCGCCTCTTACACGGCCGTGCTGATTTCCAACACGGCCACGCCGGCCTGGCACGAGGGCCACCGCGAGATGCCCTTCGTGTTCGTTGGCTCGGCAGCGAGCGCGGCCGCGGGGCTCGGGCTGCTGGCCGCACCGCTCGCCGAGAACGGACCCGCGCGCCGTCTCGCGGTGATCGGCGCGGCAGCCGAGATGGGCGCGGTGAAGCTGATGGAGCGGCGCGTGGGCATCGTCGCGGAGAACTACCACCAGGGTCGAGCCGGGAAGCTGATGCGCGCGGCCGAGGCGCTGACCGTGGCCGGCGTCAGCGGCGCGCTCGCGAGCGCCAAGCGCAGCCGCAGCGGCGCGGCGCTCTCGGGAGCGGCGCTGCTCGCAGCCTCTGCCTGCGCCCGCTTCGGCATCTTCGAGGCCGGTCGCCAGTCGGCCCGCGACCCCCGCTACACGATCGTCCCTCAGCGCGAGCGCCTACGCGACGAGGGGAGATGACACCGCCTCACGCTCCGCCTCGAGCGAGCGCTCCGGCCGGCTCGCAGGCGACGAGCGCGGCGGAGCTCCGCCGCGTGGTGCGCGACGGCGAGAGCGATCTGGTCGCGGTCGAGGAGCCGCTGGAGATCCGGGTGGACGGCGAGCCCATGGCGGTGACGATGCGCACCCCCGGGCACGACGAGGAGCTGGCGGCCGGCTTCCTTCACGGCGAGGGTCTGGTCGTGAGCGCGCCGTGGATCGGGTTGACCGAGGATCTGGCGCACAACACAATCGAAGTGCGAGGCCCACTGGCACGCCAGCCCAAGGCACGGCGCTTCTACACCACATCCTCCTGCGGGGTATGTGGCAAGGGCGCGCTCGAGGAGGTGGCCGTGCACTGTGCCCCGCTACCGGCAGGCCCCGAGGTGGCCCGCGAGCTGCTCGCAGCGCTTCCCGATCGACTGGTGCAGCCCACCTTCGCGCGCACCGGTGGACTGCACGCGAGCGGCCTGTTCGACGCCGGTGGCGAGCTGATCTGCGTGCGCGAGGACGTGGGACGCCACAATGCGCTAGACAAGGTCATCGGCTGGGCGCTGCAGGCCGGACGGATGCCGTTGCACGATCGCCTCGTGTGCGTGAGCGGGCGCCTGTCCTTCGAGCTGGTTCAGAAGGCGGCCGTGGCAGGCGCGCCGGTGCTCGTCGGCGTGGGCGCGCCAACCTCGCTTGCGGTCGAGCTGGCGGACGCGCGCGGAATCACGTTGTGCGGCTTTGCGCGTCGCGGGCGGGTGAACGTCTACACACATCCCGAGCGGGTGCGCGAGCAGCACGGGTGAGCACGATCGCACTGCCCGCGGGTCGAGGAAGTGATCGACCTCGTCGTACTCCTCGTCAGCCTTCTCCTAAGCGCCGCTTGGCGGCCTCGATCTCACGCACGGCGTCGGGCCGCGGACACCATCCCTCGACGCTCACCACGTGCCCCTCGAGGTCCTTGTAGATCGAGAAGAACTGCTCGATCTCCTGACGCAGCAGCAGCGGCAGCTCGTCGAGCTCCTCGTAGCCGTTCCAGTAGGGATCGTGCAGCGGCACGCAGATGATCTTGTCGTCGATGCCCTTCTCGTCGCGCATCTTGAACATGCCGAGCGGCTTCACCGGGATCAGACAGCCGGGGAAGGTCGGCTCGTACAGGCACACGAGCGCGTCCAGCGGATCGCCATCCTGCCCCAGCGTGTCGCGCAGGTAGCCGTAGTCGGCGGGATAGGTGGCGGCGCTCGAGAGCAGCCGGTCGAACTTGATCCCGCCCAGCTCGGGGTCGAACTCGTACTTGTTGCGCCCCCCCTTGGGGATCTCGACCACGCACACCAACGATGCTTCTACTGGCTCAGTCACAGACATCGGCCGAGCTTATCCGCTCCCCCGCCGATCGGCGCCCACCGGCGCCGGCGTGCGCGAGCGCGCAGCCCGACGAGGGGATCAGCCCAGTGAGCCGGCGGGCAGCACGTAGCGAAGCGGCGGCCGCGCGGGACCGCTTTGGGCGCGCACGCCGTGCAGCCCCTTCGTCGTCGCCGCGACGGGCGCCTCGGGCACGCCGGCGTGATCTGAGATCCACAGCATGATCGACGGGAAGCTGTCGCCCTCGGCGAGAATCGCCGAGCGCTCGACCACGTCCCCACCCGACGGGTGCGGGCGAGCCAGGCGCTTCACGAGGACGCGGATGCCCTCATCGTCCATTGCGCCGCGCCTTGGCCGGCAGCGGCGGATAGCGCTTGCGCTCCTCGGCGGTCATCTTGCGGATCTTCAGCGAGCCTTCTTTGAGCTGACGATCGAGGTCCTCGAGCTTCACGCGTCGCCGCTCAGCTGCACGATCTGCCTGTGTGATCATACCTTCAGGGTAGCGCGCGCGGCGCAGAGTGCCAGCAGGGTGGCAGTATTCACAGTCATCACAGTGCGGGCGCGCGCAGCGCGTGGCGCGCCTCAGCGAACGTGACCAAGCGCCTGCCGTCCTCGTCCCACAGCTTGAAGCGAACGGCGCGCAACCCGTCCCACAGGGTGAGAATCGGCACGTCGTGGAAGATCGGGTTCTCGTCGTGTGCGCGTTGCAGGTTGTAGTTGGGAATGCGAGCGCTCAGGTGGTGAACGTGGTGCAGGCCGATGTTTCCGGAAAAGAACTGCAGCACCTTGGGCAGCTTCAGGTATGAGCTGCCGCGCAGCGCCGCGTCGGCGTAGGTCCACTCGCCGGCGCTCTCCCAGTAGGCGTCCTCGAACTGGTGCTGCACGTAGAACAGCCAGATCCCGGCCGAGCCCGCCAGCAGCACGGTGGGCGCCTGTACGAGCAGGTAGCTCTCCCAGCCCATCAGCCAGCAGAGCAGCGCAACGAGCACGGCGAGCGCCAGATTGGTCGCCATCACGCTGTGGCGCATGCGCGGGCGCGCCGTGCGCGCGACCATCCGCGGCCCGATCAGCAGCGCGACGATCGGGCCGAGGCCGAACATGATCAAGGGGTTGCGAAACAGGCGGTAGCCCGCCCGCCCGCGCCACGGCAGCGCGGCGTACTCGGACACCGTCAACGTGCGTACGTCGCCGCCGCCGCGACGGTCGAGATCGCCGGAGCTCGCGTGGTGAATCGCGTGATCGTGGCGCCAGCGCAGGAACGGCGAGTAGACGAGCAGGCCGAGGGCCGTGCCGAGCCACATGTTCGCTCGCTTGGACGGCAAAAAGGAGCCGTGCGAGCAGTCGTGAAAGAGGATGAACGTGCGCACCAGAAAGCCGCCGGCCGGGATCGCGATCGCGAGGGTCAGCAGGTAGGAGCCACTCAGCGAGAGATACATCAGATAGGAGAGCCCCAGGTAGGGCACCACCGAGGTCGCGAGGTCCAAGACGCTGCGACCGAGGTGCGGACGCGCATAGGGAGCCAGGCTCTCACGCCAGAACGCGCCTTCGGGACGGGAGCTCCCGGCTGTGACGGCTCGGGTCGCCGGCGCTGCTTGGCTCATCCTGGACCGATTCCCTTGCCACCGCTGGCTCAGTCGCCGCGACGCTGTGCGCGAAGCGGCGGGTTGATCTCCGACGAGCATACTGACCGCTCAAGCCAAGTGGCGCTGATTGGGGGGTTAACCCGACGGTCGGTTTTTGGCGCGAAGCGGGCGACCCATCCACACGTGGGGAATGCCCGCATCGTCGAACACGTCGGATTCGACGACGAATCCAGCCTTTTCATAGACCTCTTTGGCCTCGATCTGGGAGGCCAGCCGGACTTCCGTGCAACCGTCTTCGTGCGCGCGCTGCAGCGCGAGCTCGAGCATCCGGGTGGCGATTCCCAGCCGCCGCCAGTGGCGTTCCACGGCGACCCGGCCGACTTTTGCGCGGGTGCCGTCCTGCAGCAGGCGCAGCGTCGCGATCACGCGCTCGCCGCGCGGCTCGAGCGCGACGACGTGCAGCGCCTCCCCGTCGCGCCCGTCGTGCTCCTCCTCGCGGGGCACGCCCTGCTCGCGGCAGAAGACCTCCTCGCGCACCGCGATCGCTCCCTCGACCTCCTCGCTGGCGGCGGCCCAGCGCACGTTTATCGCGGCGGGATCCATTCCCTATCGCGTGCTCGTCGCGAGCGTGGTCCTTGCACCGCCGGGCAAGATCCGGCGCATGGCCAGCAGGCCGAGCAGCGCCACGAGCAGGCAGGTGACGCCCCCGATCCCCAAGCCCGCTCGTGCACCCATCTGCGCCATTACCCAGCCGACGATCGGACCGCCGATCGGCGTCGAGCCCTGAAAGGCGACGAACCACAACGACATCACGCGGCCGCGCATGCGCGGCGCGGCACTCAGCTGCAGAGTGGAGTTGGTCGTGGACATGAAGGTGATGCTCGCACCGCCCGCCAGCGCCAGCGCGATCAGCTCGAGCGGCAGGTTCGGCGCGAGGCTCGCGAGCAGCAGCACGATGCCGAAGACGGTGGCGGCCGCGACCAGTGGCGGAAGGCCCGTCTTGCCGCGGGCGGCCACGAACAAACCCCCGACGACCGCGCCGACGCCCATTGCGGAGGTCATGAAGCCGAACCCCGTTGCGCCCGCGTGGAGCCCCTCGCTGGCCATCACCGGCAGCGTCACCTGGAACTCGTACGCAAGGCAGCCCACGAGCGCCATCATCAGCAGCGGAACGGCCAGCTCGGGAGTGCTCCTGACGTAGCGCAGTCCCTCGCGCAGCTGTCCGGGCTCGCGGCCACTGGGTGGGCTCGGCGAGATCGCGTTGCGGTCGAGCGTGACGAGCGAGGCGATCACGGTGAGGAAGCTGGCGGCGTTCACGAGGAAGCACACTCCCTCGCCGACGGTCGCGATCAGCACACCGGCGACGGCTGGACCGATCACGCGTGCGACGTTGACCAGCACCGAGTTGAGGCTGACGGCGTTGCGCAGGCTCTCAGCACCGACCATCTCGAGCATGAACGACTGGCGGGCAGGGTTCTCGAAGGCGTTGTTGAGGCCGAGCAGGACGGCCAGCAGGCCGATCTCCCAGAGCGCTACGGCGCCGGTCACCGTCAGCACCCCGAGCACCAGCGCCTGCAGGCCCATGGCGCCCTGGAGGATCACCATCAGCCTGCGCTTGTCGACGCGATCGGCGATCACGCCGCCATAGGGACCGAGCAGTAGCACCGGCAGTGTCTGCAGCGCCACGATCACACCGAGCGTGGTGGCGGAGTGCGTCAGGGTCAGCACCAGCCACGACTGCGCCGCCATCTGCATCCAAGTGCCGATCAACGACACCGACTGCCCGGCGATGTAGCGGCGGTAGTTGGGGATCGCCAGCGCCGCGAACGTCACGCGCCCGGCGCCGATCAGGCGCGTCACGGGCGCCCTCCCGGCAGGCGCTCGGCGAGCTGCTCGAGCACCGGCAGCGCCTGCCACAGCAACTCGCGCTCGCGGGCGCCGAGCTCACTCACGTGCGCGCGCAGCGCCTGCGTGCGCTCACGGTGGATGCGCTCGCGCATGCGCTTTCCGGCGGCGCTTGCCTGCACGAACGCCGCTCGCCGATCCTCGGGGTCCGGCGAGCGGCGGATCAGACCCGACTCGCACAGCTGCGCTGTGATGCGGGAGAGCATCGTCGGGTTCAGGCGCTCGATCTCGGCGACCTCGGAGAGCCTGAGCGGGCCAAAGCGCACGATCGTGAACAGCACCGAGATCTGTGACGGCGTCAGGGCCGAGCCCGCGACGGTTGGGCGCAGACGCCGGGAGAGCCTGCCGATGACAGCTCTCAGGCGCGCCGTTGCCTCCTGCTCCGGGGAGTCCGGCTCGCTCGCGGAGAGCGAGCTGGTCTGTGCTGAGGCCACGTCGGACATTGCTCCTTTTTAGTTGCTTGCCAGCAAGCATTGTAGAGGAGGATGGCCTGCGCGCCCTGACCGGCAGGTACACAAGGCCATCCGGGCGATGAGTTTGGACGCGCAGCGAGGTCTCATCTGCACCAACCATGAACAGGAGGAAGAAATGACTGACACGGCGAGCAGGACCCGCATCACCCAGCTCGGGACGGTGATCGTCCCCGTCAGCGACCAGGATCGGGCGCTCGAGTTCTATATCGAGAAGCTCGGATTCGACAAGCGCGCCGACACCCCCTTCGGCGGCGGCGAACGCTGGATCGAAGTCGCGCCCCCAGGCGGGGCCACGACCCTTGCGTTGATGCCTCCGCGCGAGGGCGAACCGTTTCCGATCGACACGCACGTCGGATTCACGACCGAGGACGCCGACGCCGACCACGCGGGCCTGCGCGAGCGCGGCGTCGACGTCGACGGGGAGGTCACGCGCATGGGCGGCCCCGTGCCGCCGATGTTCTGGTTCCGTGACGGCGACGGCAACCGCTTCATGGTCGCCGAGACCGGCTGAGAGCGCGCCACGGTCGAAGCGGTCTTCTGTGGGGCCGCTTCGACCATTAGGCTGGCCGAGATGCGCCAGGCGCCCCCCGAGCAAGAGGATGGCCGGCGCTCGGGCGCGCGTCAGACGGTCGACGAGCGCGGCGACGTCAACCTGCGCGCGAAGCTCCAGCTGCGCGAGTACGTGGCGATAGCCGACCGCATCGCCGGTGAACGCCCGAGCGCCGTGCTCGACTGGGGCTGCGGCTACGGTCAGATGACGCACCTGATGCGCGAGCGCGGCCTGCACGTGACCGCGTATGACTGGCATCCCTCGGCTGCGCCCGACGGCGAACTCGTCGGACTCGATCACTACCCGGGCGTACAGGCGCACCGCAGCAGCGACCCGGTCCGGCTGCCGTTCGCCGAGAACAGCTTCGACTGCGCGCTCTCGTGCGGGGTGCTCGAGCACGTTCAGCACCCCGGACAGTCGCTGGACGAACTGCACCGGGTCCTTCGGCCGAGCGGCAGGCTGCTCGTCTACAAGCTGCCCAACCGCTACTCCTATCTCGAGGCACTGGCGCGGCGCATGGGCCTCTACTACCACGGAGCGCTCCCCTGCGATGAGATCTACAGCCGTCGCTCGTCGACTGCGCTGCTGTCCCAGCACGGCTTCGCGGTGGACGCGTTCAGACGGCGAAACGTGCTACCGCTGACCGTCGTGCATCCACTCGCGCAGCGCCTGGACGCCCCGCTCTGGGCTGTCAATCAGCTGCTCGGGCGCGTGCCGCTGCTGTCGCTGCTGGCGACCAACCTCGAGCTGGACGCCAGCGCCCGCTGAGGATCGCCGGGAACGACCGGCGCGAGCGCCAGCGTGAAGCGTGCGCCCCCGCCAGGGCGCGCCTGCGCCCGTGCCTCGCCTCCCATCGCGATCAGCAGCTCGCCGACGATCGCGAGGCCCAGGCCGGCTCCGTCGTGCTGCGCGTCGCGGTGACGGCGGTGCAGGTAGAAGCGCTCGAAGGCACGCTCGAGCTCCTGCTCAGAGAGCCCGGGGCCGCGGTCCACGACAGCGAGCGTCCCCGCGGCCAGCTCGATCTCCACGGAGGAGCCCGGCGGAGTCACGCGCAGCGCGTTCTCCACCAGGTTGGAGGCGGCCTGCAACAGGCGGCCCGGGTCCGCCCACACCAGCGGCGCGCTGTCTGCGCCGAGGATCTCCAGCTCGACCCCCCGCTCCCGCCCCCGCGCCCCATAGCGCTCGAGCAGGGTCTCCGCCAGCGCGCCCAGATCGACGGGCTCACGGACCACGTCGAACTCACGGCGATCCAGCCGTGCGAGGTCCAGTAGGTCGCGCACCAGGCGCTCCAGACGCCGGGCCTCGGTCAGGATCACGGCGGCGGCCTCCCGCGGTGCGACGGCGCCATCCTCGATCCCCTCGGCGTGGCCGACGATCGCGCTGATCGGCGACTTCAGCTCGTGGCTTGCCGCCAGCAGGAAGTCGCGCTGCGCGCCACGAGCGGAGATCAGCTCGTGTGCCATCTCGTTGAACGCGTGCACGAGCGTGACGATCTCGCGCGGCGCGCCCGCAGACGGTTGGATCTCGGGCGGCTCGTGGCTGCGCGGCAACTCGACGCTAGCGGCTGCAAGCTCGCGCAGCGGACGCGTCACGCGCCGCGCGAGCAGCCATGCGAGCAGCGCCGCGAGCAGCGCGCCGAGAGCTCCAACGAGCACGATCGAGAATGCAAACGTGGGCGCGTCGCCCTGGCCCAGGCGTGCGCTGCGCACGAGCACGATCCGGCCGAGTCGCCCGCTGCGCGCTGCGTAGAGCAGCTGGTGTCCGCCGATCGTCAGCTTCCCGCTGGCCGCGGGCGAGGAGGGAATCGCGGCGAGCACAGCCTGTGCCTGCGACGCTGGGAGTGGACGCAGGCCACTCAGCGAGCCGGCCACCGAGAACACCGATCCGAGCGCGCCGGAGCGCTGCAGGGCGCGCCGGTCTGCGCGTGAGCGGCTGGAGGCGTTCGCGGCGCGCAGCGGGCTCGCGGCTGCCACCCCCGCGTCGCTGACGAGCGTCTTCAGCGCCTGCACCTCGGCGCGGTGGCGCAGCAGCACCTCGGAGACCACGACCGTCAGCACGGTCGAGAGCAGCACCGCTGCAACGATCGTGGCGAACAGGCGCGATCGCAGCGTCACGGTGCAACCGCCTGATAGCCGACGCCCCGGACCGTGCGTATCAGGCCCGGGTCGCCGAGCTTCTTGCGCAGCTGTGCGACGTGCACCTCGATCGTCCGCGTCTCGCCCTGGCTGAGATAGCCCCACACCGCCTCGAGCAGCTCCGCCCGTCCGACCACGCGCCCGGACTGCGTGAGCAGGTACTCGAGCAGGTCGAACTCGCGCTGGGTGAGCTCGACCGCGAGATCGGCGACCCGGACCTCGCGCGATGCCGGCCGCAGGACGATCGGACCGAGCGTGAGCGGCTGCTCGGGCGCGGGGAAGCTCGACGCCCGCCGCAGCACCGCCTTCACGCGGGCGGTCAGCTCGCGCGGAGAGAACGGCTTGGTGAGGTAGTCATCGGCGCCCAGCTCGAGGCCGGCGACGCGGTCGGCCTCCTCGTCGCGCGCGGTCAGCATGACCACCGGGACGCGCCCACCGAGACGGCGGCAAACCTCGAAGCCGTCGATTCCGGGAAGCCCGATGTCGAGCACGATCAGATCGGGGGCGAAGCGGCGCAGCTCCTCGAGCGCCTGCTCACCGCTTCGCACCCATGTCACCTCGAAGCCGTCGCGCACCAGGTAGGCGCGCACGATCGAGGCGATGTTCGCCTCGTCCTCGACAACCATCACACGCGATCCCATGCGCCCATCGTAAAGAGGCCCGGGTTCGGGCGGCGGGGGAGTTTACGCAGAGCTGACCTAGCCCTGACCGCCAGCTGTTGCACCGCACACACCCTGTGAGTGCGGACATCTCGTTCGTTCGGCTCGCGCCTCTTATCCCTGCCCCGGGTCGCGGGGCGCGAGCCGACTCACTCACAACAAGACAAGGAGCACTCAGATGTCGCGATCGCCACGAATCATGAAAGCTGGAGCACTGTTGATGAGCGGCGCCGCACTCGGCGCGGCCGGGGGCTACGCCACGAGCGCCTCCGGCGCGGGCACTGCGCCCCCGCCAGGCGCCAAGGCGCGAAGCGCCCGCGTCGCAGGCGAGCAGGCGCGGCTACGTCGCGCCGTGTCGGTGACGGCCGTCGTGCCGGACGGTCATGGCAAGTTCGCAACCGTCTCGATCGAGCGCGGAACGTTCGTCTCGGCCCTCGGCTCGACGGTGGTCCTGCGCGAGGGCACACAGCGTGCGACGTACAAGACAGCCACGCTTTCGCTGCCGAGCAGCACGGTGGTCCGCCTCTCACGCCAGCCCTCAACGCTGTCGGCCCTGAGCGCTGGAGACCGGATCGTCGTCGTGCAGGGTCCGCGCCGCACGCTGGTCTCGGCTCGTCCGCCGGCGAAGAGCGGCAACACATCCACTCCCAGCACATCAGCAGCGCCGACTTCGTGATGTGCAGCCCGCCGAGCGCGACTTTGCGACGGCTGGCGGTTTATCGACAATGACCCGGGGCGGTCACTATCAAAGGAGCAAATCATGCGCCTGAGCAGACTCACAGTGCTCGCTTCGACGTTGGTCGCAACGACCCTGGTGCCGGCTGCGTCAGCGATCGCGGCGCCGCATCCGAGCCCGAGCGGTACACACAACTTGACGATCTCGGTCTCTGAGAACCCAATCGTGGAGGGTCAGCCGATCGTGATCTACGGCCGTCTGACCGGACCCAACGACAGCGGACGTGAGGTCACCCTCTATCACCGTTCGCCCTATGCCTCGAGCTTCACCGTCGTGCAGACTACGACGACCGACTCCACCGGTTATTACGCCTTTCAGCGGTTGCCCGAAAAGATCCTCACGAACCGCGAGTGGTACGCACGCTCCTTGGGTGCGCGAAGCGCCACCGTGCACGAGCACGTCTACGCCCAGCTGACTCTCACCGGGTCGCTGGCGGCCGGCTCGACCGTGCAGACGGGCCCGCGCAACCCGGTCACGTTCTCGGGAACGGTCACCCCGGCGAGCGCCGGGCAGGAGCTTCTGCTCCAGCGCCAGGACTCGACCACGGGTGAAAACTGGCACACGATCCAGATCGGACGCGTCGGCCCGGGCGGGCAGTACTCGATCGTTCACGAGTTCCGCTTCCCCGGCGACGCGAACATCCGTGTGCTCCTGCGCCGTGACGGAGTGAACATCGCGAGCCCTTCGAACGTGCTCGCGTATCAGATCGAGCAGGCCGAGAACCCGGCTCTGACGATCGAGTCCTCGCAGAACCCGCTCGTCACTGGTCAGAGCGAGACGATCACCGGCACGCTCGCCAGTGGAGCCGGGGCGAGTGTCACACTCTACGCGCGCTCGGCGGGCGGCGTGTTCGAGCCCGTGACCAGCACCACCAGCACGAACGGCGGGGCCTATTCGTTTCCGGCCCAGACGCTGGCGAACAGCACCTACTACCAGGTGCGTTCAGGATCGGTGGACTCGACGCTGCTGTTCATCGGCGTGAAATATGTGGTCAGCGCCACATCTGAACAGACGACGGTCGCGCAGGGGCAGAGCATCACTCTCACCGGCTCGGTGACGCCCACGATCTCGGGGCACGCGGTCGACCTCCAAGAGCAGGCAGCATCGGGCCAGTGGGTCACGATCGCGCGCTCGGTGACCTCCGGGACATCGACGTTCACACTGTCGCGTCCGCTGTTCGTGGCTGGGACGGTGTCGCTGCGGGCGTTCGTTCCCGGCGGTCCGAGCAACCAGGGGACCGCATCGCCGACGATCGCCTTCACCGTTACCCCGGTCGAAGCGAGCAGCCTGCCGCAGAACAGCGGCAGCGACAACCCGGCAACGGGCGTTGCCGGCTGAAAGAAGGTAGGAGGAACGACGCGAGGCGGGCGGGGAGACCAACTCTCCGCCCGCGAGCGACCCGCCGGAGTCATGCGCTCAGGAAGCGATCGAGACGTGACCGGGCATTGCGGCAACGCGCGTGAGCCATGTCCGGATCGCCGGATATGGAGCGAGGTCGAAGCCGCCCTCGCCCGCGACATGCGTGTAGGCGTAAAGCGAGATGTCTGCGAGCGTGAAGCGCTCAGCGACGAGGAAGCTCCGCGTGCGCAGATGGCGCTCCATCGCATCCAGGGCGAGATAGCCGCCGCGGCGCCTGCTCTCGATCTCCGCCACCGCGGGGGGAGCGTCCGAGACGGCGACCCAGAAGCGCACCACGGCGATGTATGGCTCGTGGCTGTACTGCTCGAAGAACATCCACTGGAGCATCTGGGCTCGCTCATAGGGATCGTCAGGGACATACTGGGTGCCTTCGCCGAAGTACACGAGGATCGCGTTCGACTCGGCCAGCGGACGCCCGTCGTCGAGCACGAGCGTGGGCACCCGCAGCGCCGGGTTCAGGTCTCCGAGCAGCTCTCGGCGGTTTGAGCGGTCGACCACGTCCACCTCGCGCCGCTCGAATCCCAGGCCGAGATGAGCCAGCAGGAGACGCACCTTGTAGCAGTTGCCCGACACCTGAGAGTTGTAAAGCAACACCGTTAGGACTCTACGCCTGTCAGCTCGCGCGCGAAACGTTTCGTGCTAGGTGGTTGATTTCGCGGCGAGGTGCCGTTGTCCGGGGGTGCGGATGGTCGAGTCGAGCAAGGACGCAGGCCCCGTTAGGCTGTGTCGATGGAGTCAATGAAGCACGGCGAGCTCGTCAAGGTCGACAGCGGCGGTCCGCAACTCGACGGGATCGTGTTCGACACGCCGAGCAGATCCAAGGTCGTGGTCGCGGTGCTCGAGCCCACGCGGGGCCCGGTGTTCCGCACGGTCCATCCCGAGGCGTTGAGCGAGCGCTCAGAGGAAGGCCCGGATGACCGTGCGCTGCATCTGCTCCTGCGGCGCACGCCCGTACCCTCACGGAGCACGGCGACAGCGGGCCAGGCCGGCGGGCGCGGGGCGAGCGGACATACGCGCGGGGCTGCGCACCGCACCACCGGCCGTTAGCGCGACGCCCACGAGCGGCCCAGCGGCGCCATCGCGCGAGACCGCAACACCGAGGCCTCGCTCGGGTTTGCAGTCCATCGGGGATTCCAGCCGGCCCTCCGTTGGACCTATCGCCAAGACGCTGCTTGCGGTGTTGACGGTGATGCTCGCCCTCGGCGCATCCTCGCTGCCGGCGCAGGGCGCGCCCTCACTCGGCTGGTCGGCGCCTGCGAGCTTCGACCCTGGTAGGACGCCCAGCTCACTCGCCTGCCCATCGGAATCGCTGTGCCTCGCCGTCGATCGCCAGGGCGACGCGTTCAACACCACCGATCCCACCGCGGCCAACCCGTCGTGGGGGGCCTCCGCGATCGATTCAGGCCAGTCGTTGAACGCGCTCGCGTGCGCGCCCGGCGGTCCCTGCGTGGCAGTGGACGGACGCGGATATGCGTTTGTGAACGCCGAACCCTCCGCGGGCGCATGGGCGGCCCAGTCGATCGACGGCGGGCGCGCCCTGACCGGCGTCTCCTGCCCCAGCGCGTCGCTGTGCGTGGCCGTCGATGAAGCCGGCAACGTGCTGTCCAGCTCGAACCCCTCGGCGGGCGGGTGGACGCTCGCGAGCATCGACCCCGGACATCGCCTCGAGGCTGTGTCGTGCTCCTCGCAGGCTCTGTGCGTCGCGGTCGATGAAGCCGGCAGCGTGCTGTCCAGCTCCAACCCTCAGGGGGGCGCCTCGGCCTGGCACTCGCTGAGGATCGACTTCGGCACATTGCTCGCGGTCTCCTGCTCGGCGACAGGGCTGTGCGTCGCGGTGGACGGGGGTGGCGATGCGCTGGCAAGCACCGATCCGACGGCCGGCGCACCCACATGGAACCTGACCCCGATCGACGGGCAGGGCCTCACGGGCGTCTCGTGCGCATCGTCGGGGCTGTGCGTCGCGGTGGACGGCCGCGGAGAGGCGCTCGCGAGCGACGATCCCGCGGCCTCGACCCCGGCGTGGAGCGCGGCCGGCATCGACAGCAGCGCGCTGACGGGAATAGCCTGCCTGCCGGGCGGATTCTGCATGGCTCTCGACGCGGCCGGGCGCTCGCTCTCGGCAAGGGTTCAGCCGCCAGCGGTCACGACGCTCACAGCTACGGAAGTCACCTCTGCGAGTGCGACGCTGGCGGGTGCGGTCAATCCGAACGACGCGCAGCTCTCTGCCTGCTCGTTCGAATACGGGACAACCGTCGCGTACACGCAGTCGCTGCCGTGCTCGGCGCTGCCGACGGCGAGCGGTGGGATCCAGAGCGTCTCGGGGCAGGTGGCGGGACTGCTGGCGAACACCACCTATCACTACCGGGTGCTCGCATCGAGCCCGGCGGGGTCGAGCGCGGGCCTCGATGGGACCTTCACGACGGCCGTCTCCTCGCAGGTTGCGCTCGTCTACCCACATCCCTCTGTGACGGGCACCCCGGCGCCCGGCCAACGGCTCACCTGCCATCCCGGTACACCAGCCGAAACCTCCGCTCAGGTCGGCTACGCCTGGCTGCGCGACCTGATCCCGATTCCCGGCAACACCGCTTCGAGCTACACGGTCAAGTATCAGGACAGCGGCCATCACCTGCAATGCCAGGTGACGGCAACCGACGGCGGGGGCAGCGTGGTGGCGAAGAGCTCCTTCTTGACCGTTCCGGCCGGTGGCGTGCCGGCGTCCACCGGCGAGACGATCGTCGGCAGGGCTTCGTTCAGGAACGGGCGGATCGCGGTCCCGATCGCGTGCTCTGCACACGCCAGCGGCGGCTGCACGATCGTGTTGCGCCTGACGGCGTTGGAGACGCTCAGCGGAGGGCGGATCGTCTCGATCACGGCGCGCCGGATGCCGAACGCCCACCGCAGCGCTCCCGCGCTGCGCCACGTGACGGTCACCCTCGCAAGCGCACGCGCGCATCTCGCGGCGGGCGCACACAGCACGCTCGGGGCGGGCCTGAGCGCGACCGGCAGGCGCCTGCTCGCCTCCGGCCGTCGCTTCACCGCGACGCTGACGGTGAGCGGAACGGTGATCGGCGTGATCGAATCGCAGCTCTCCCGCCAGCTCGTCTCCTTCCGCGCCTCCGCTCATGGAGGATCGACCCATGCTGCGCGCCGCCGCTAGCCGACTGGGCCGCGCGGGGCTCTTGCTAGGTGGGCTCGCACTCGCTGGGCTCCTCTTCGCTTGGCTGGTGGCGTTCCGCTTGGCCCAGCCGGCGTCCGCGGCATCGCCGCACGCAGCACACGCGCAAGCCGGGCGTTCGCCCGCCAGAACGGCCCGGTCCGGGCGCGCGCACGCGGCGAGCACGCTTGCGGGCACTCCCTACATGGGCTGGGACACCTACTTCGCACTCGGGGGGCGCTACAGCGAGGCGACGATCCTCGCCCAGGCAAGCGAGCTGATCTCGCTCGGGCTCGAGCGACGCGGCTACCGCTACGTGTGGCTCGACGTCGGCTGGTGGCACGGAGCGCGCGATCGCAACGGCGCGATCACGGTCAGTCCGACGCAGTGGCCGCACGGCCTTGCGTGGCTGACGCGCACGCTGCACGCGGCGGGTTTGCGTGTGGGTCTCTACACGGACGCGGGCCCGGACGGATGCGGTGGCGCCGGACAGGGAAGCTACGGCCACTACCAGCAGGACGCCAACACGTTTGCCGCGTGGGGCTTTGACGCGGTCAAGGTCGACTTCTGCGGGGGCGCCGAACACGAGCTCGACCCGGCCGGCGCCTACTCGGCGTTCCACGCCGCGATCGAATCCAACTCGAGCCACCGACCGATGCTGCTCTCGATCTGCAACTTCCTGCAGCCCGAACAGTACGCCGAAGGACTGCCGGCGCTCGGCCAGTCGGCGTTCTCCTCATACACGTTCGGCCCGAGCGTGGGGAACAGCTGGCGCACCGACACCGATGTGGGCTTCCCGGGCGATGTTCCCTTCGCCGACGTGCTGCGCAACATGGACGCCGACGCCGCCGAGCCGCAGGCGGCCGGACCGGGTCATTGGAACGACCCCGACTACCTCGCACCCGACCAGGGGATGTCGGCGACGCAGTTCCGCAGCCAGCTGAGCATGTGGGCAATGCTGGCAGCGCCGCTGATGATCAGCGACGACCTGACGAAAATCAGCTCCCCGAGCCTCGCGTCTGTGCAGAACACAGAGGTGACCGCGATCGACCAGGACCCCGCGGGCGCACAGGGCAGGCTGCTGTCCTCGTCAGCCAGCGGACAGGTGTGGGTGAAGCCGCTGAGCGACGGCTCGCGCGCGGTCGCGCTGCTCAACCGCAGCTCGAGCGCGACGCGGATCCAGACGAGCGCGACCGCGATCGGCCTGCCGTCGGTCGCGGGCTATCAGCTGCGCGACCTGTGGGCGCACAGGACGAGCGCGACCCGCGGCGCGATCGGCGCCGAGGTCCCGGGCGACGCGACAGTGCTGCTGCGCGTCTCGGCGCGCTAGACGCGCTAGCCCTGATCGAGCCGCGGAGCTGTGATCTCCTCATGCAGCAGCTTGATCGCGGCCGCAACCGGTATCGCGACGAGCGCTCCGACGATGCCGAGCAGTGCCCCGCCGAGGATCGTGGCCAGAACGGTGATGAGCCCCGGCACGGCCACCGTGCGCGCCATGATCCGGGGGGTGAGGACGTATTCCATCAGCAGCGAGAAGACCAGGTAGAAGAGCACCGTCGCGAGCGCGGCGGCTGGGGAGACGGTCAGGGCGACGAGGACGACGATGATCCCGCCGACGGTGGAGCCGACGATCGGGACCAGGCCCAGCAGCGCGACGAGCAGCCCGAGCAGCAGCGCAAAGGGAATGCCGACGATCACCGCCCACAGGCTCGTGCCCAATCCGGCGATGAACGAGGTCAGCAGGTTTCCGAGCACGTAGCCGCCGACGCGATCGAGGATCTCGTCGGTGAGCAGCACCATCCGTGCCCTTCGGCTCTTCGGGGCGAGCAGGTAGATCCCCCGCCGCACGCGGGGAAGGTCCGCCAGGAGATAGACCGAGACGACGCCAACGAGCAGCATCGAGCTGACGAAGCTGAGCAGCACTTCGCCGACGCCGAGCGCACTGTCGAAAGAACCACCGCCGTGCAGCAGGTTCTGCAGACCGCTGACGAGGTGATATTTGGCGTTGAGCTTCCCCAGCGTGGTGCTGTGATTGTTCAGCGTGTGCAGGTAGTGGGGGATTTCTTCGGCGAGCTTGCTCGCCTGCGTGGAGATCACGGGAATGGCAAGCGCGAAGAAACCGGTGAATAGCGCGAGCGCCGCGGTGAGCACCACCAGCAGTGCCACCCAGCGTGGAAGGCCGCGCCGATAGAGCCATACGACGGCCGGGTCGAGCCCGACGGCGATGAAGAACGCAAGCCCGAGCAGCACCAGGACCTGGCCGGCGACCACGACCGTCCATGCGACCGCAAAGGCGCAGGCGACTCCCAGCGCGCCGCTGAAGCCGATCAGGAACGGCGCACGACGATCGAACGGGCGCCCGACCTCGCCGAACTCGGTCTCCTCCGAGACCCCCGCCTGAGCTTCTGCGTCCGCATGGATGTCATCGAGCACCTCCTGCGTGGCGTCCTCCGATTCGAGGTTCGCCTCCATACGAGCCGCTGCATCGTCCCTCGCCGTCATCCCGCGTCGAGTCTACGGTGCGCGATGGTCGCCAGGGCGCTTTGAAGAGGCCACCGGCGACTCCGGATAACCTGCATGAGATGCCTCGTGTGGTGGTGGCGACCGATGTCGGCGGGCCCGAGGTCCTCGCGCTCGTCGAGCAGCCGATCGCGGCGCCAGGACCAGACGAGGTCCGCATCGCGGTACGCGGCAAGCTCGAGGTACGCGCGCGGGCATTCCCGCTCAGCGATGTCGGCAATGCTCATCGTGAGGGGCAGACCGGCCACGTCACGGGCAAGCTCGTACTCGTTCCGCAACTCTCCTGAAGGCCGGACCCACCAGGCTTCACGAGCAGCGCGCTGGCGTGCCCGTCCACCGCAAAGCTCTGGCCTCGAGTCGATCGACGTAATCGGACTTCGCGGCAATGTAGGCGAGCCTGTCCTCGGGATGACGCTCGGCTGCTGCGCGCTTGTGGGCCTCATACGCGGCGGCCTCGGCGCGGTGGGCACGCAGGTAGTCGCGAACGGCGAGATGGCGAAGCTCATCCTGGCTCCCGGCACGACAGAGGTGCAGGTGGTGCGATCGAGGACGTCGGGCCGGCATGGCAAAGAGACGGTAGTCCGGCGCGTCGGGATCTGGCACATAGATGTATCCGAGACGCTCGAGCTTCGTCACATACACACGATCGGGTTCGAGGGCTGCGAGTGAGAGCTGGAGATCGACGATCGGCTTTGCTGCCAGTCCAGCTACGGCCGTCGAGCCGACGTGCTCCAGGCGTAGCGCCAGCGATCCCAACTCCGCTTGCACTCGGACGATCTCTTGCCCAGCGAGAGCAGCCAAACGCGAATCGTGATCGCACATGCGCACGGCTGGGTCGAAGCGATCGTCGAGGGAAGGGTGACGCGTTCGTGGTTCTCTCACCACGCCAACGTATCTCGCGGCGAGATCACCATCCAGGCAGGCATCCGCTGAGCCTCCCGGGGAGAGGTGTCGCGCGCAATGCCTAACGTCGCATGAAGCCACGCGGAGCCCGCATCGCCATCCCCTGGTGCATCTGCATGAGACGAGGCGCCATGCCCATAGCTCGCATCGCGGCGGGGCTGCCCGGGATCGTGAGCAGCGGCACCCGGGCTGGCGCGGCGGCCACGCCGATAGCGATCGCGGCGAGCAGTGAGGCGACACCTGCGGTGGACAGGGCGCGCCACGGCAGCAGTCTCTCAGCCGCGATCAGCACGGTGATCAGAAGCATCCACCCAACACTCATGACACCCAGCGCAAACAGTGCGGCCATCAAAGCCCAGCAGCAGCCCAGGCACCAAGCGCCATGGTCGATCCCCATGCGCAGCGCTCCGCGGGGCCCGTCGCGCCAGTCCTTCAGCAGAGCGGCGCGCCGGCTTCGGCATCTGCTCAGGCAAGCGTTCTTGTACGGCGTGAGCTGATAAAGCGCAGCTGTCGCGAGCACGCCCGCGGCGACCCACCGCCCGGCGCGGTCCCACGCGAACAGGCCCCCGGCGAAGCCGATGGCCAGCTCGAGCAGCGCATAGGCGAGGAGCCCCGCGATCACCCACACGGCGAGATAGCCTGCGACGAACAGCCCTGTTGCAGCGGCGTTCAGGTTGTGTCGCTGTTGCTGGCGCCGATGTTGGAGCTCGTGGTGGGCCAGGGCGATCGGCGTGATCGAGGGGAGCATCATCGCTGCCATCATCACCACCCAGACGCTGACGAAGAAGCCGAAGTGACCCGGGTCGGTTCCCGGCCCGGCGTCCATTCCCGCCATCCTCAGATCGGTCGCGACCCACGCCACGCCTGCAAGCGTGAGCAGCGTGGCGGCGAGCGCTGCCTGCCCGCCCAGGCGTCCGACCGCCGACGCTCGGCCTGCCACGAACGCGGTTGCCGCCCGATCGGTTGACGGAGGCTGGCGTTCCATTCCCTAGCTGTACTCGAGCTGCGGGTGCCAATCGCTGGGGCGGCCCTCAGGACTGAGGTCGAGGATGTTCCAGAGCGGCCACATGAAGTCGACGTGGCGTGGGTGCTCCCCTGCCTCTGCGGGAACGAATGCGAGCTCGCTGCTCCATGAGTGGTGGATCTTGCCTTCTCGCCGGACGAACACGGTGGCGATCGGCCGCTGAGAGCCCGTGGCAGTCTCGGTGTGGTAATCGTGGTTGTAGGTCGTGTCGGCGGCAGAGAGCAGACGGATGTGCCGCCAGCCACGAGTACGCGCGTGCTCCTGGAACTGGCCGAGCGGGACCTTGGCGGCGACTGCGAGGTTGATCAGTTGCGTGACGTGAGAAGCTTGGCCATCGACCGCGTCTATGATCGACGTGCAAGCCGGGCATGCCGCGTCGAGGGGGCCGAGCTCGCCTGGCAGAAACATGAAGCTGTAGAGGACGAGGGTGTCCTTGCCCTCCTCGAACAGCTCGGAGAGACGCACTATCCGTGTGCCTCCGCTCTCGCCGTCCGATCCATCGAAGCCGTAGTCGGTGGAAACCTCGCCGCCGATCGGCAGGCCACGCCGCTGGGCCGCAACTTCCTCGGCGTGTCGGCGCAACTCGATCTCGGCCTCGAGTAGCTCGTTGCGCGCGAGGCGGTACTGCTCGCTCTCGCCCGGGAACCTCACGTCGTGCGGGGCTTCAGCCATTCCCATCCTCTCCTCCCGTGGTCAGCAGTTCGTCCAGTGCTCTGAGCTTCTCGGTCCAGCCGCCAGTTGTGCTTCTGACGGTGCGCTCATCGGCCTCGCCGGTGTGCCGCAGTGTCAGGCGAGTCCCCTGCTCGCTGGGCTCGAGCTCGATGAGCAGGCGCGTGGTCGCAGGATCCTCGGCTGCCCGCCAAGACCAGACCATCCGGCGCGGTGGCGAGAGCTCGAGCACCTCGCACTCGACATGGCCGCTGCAATCCGCACGCGGCCCTTCCCCAAGACTGAAGCGCGCGCCCACCCTCGCCTCGAAGCCGGACGTGCTCATCAGCCAGCGCTCGATCATCGCGGCGTCGGTCAGAGCCTGCCACACGCGCTCGATCGGCGCGGCGAAAAGCTCCTCGATGGAGACGTCCAGCCTCATGCCTGCTCGCCAAGAAGCTCGCCAAGGGCATCCAGCCGGCCCCGCCAGAAGGCGCTGTAGCGACCCGACCAGTCGTAGACCTCTCGCAGCGAAGCTGGTTCGATCCGATACAGGCGACGTCGTCCCGACGCCTGACTGCTGACGAGCCCGGCTCGCTTCAGGATCGCAAGATGTTGGGAGGTCGCCGAGTAGGACAGCCCTGACGCGAGCACGAGCTCACCTACAGCGCGGGGTCCGGGCTCCATCAAGTCGACCAACGCGCGTCGATTGCGGTCGGCGATCGCATGGAACACATCTTGACTCGCCTGCGGCCGGGGCACGAGTGTTATTTTAGCAAAACCTAAAACGTGGCGGCACACTCGCCATCTAGACTGCGGGGGGTGTCCGCCGAAGAGGTTGACAAGTACCTGGCCGGCGTGTCCGAGCCGGAGCGCAGCGCGCTTCAGACACTGCGCCAGGCGATTCTCGAGATGGTCCCGGAAGCGGAGCAGGCGATCTCCTATGGAGTTCCCGCTTTTCGCGTGCGCGACAAGACCGTTGCCGGCTTTGCGGCCTTCAAGTCTCATCTGAGCTACTTGCCGTTCAGCGGCTCCGTCCTCGGGCAGCTTGCCGACGAGCTCGAGGGCTACACGATGACCAAGAGCTCCCTGCACTTCTCGGCCGGGCGCCCACTGCCGAAGGCGCTCGTGAAGCAGCTCATCGCGGCGCGCCTCACCGACGCCGGCCTGCAGCCGTGAGGCGCCTGCCTACTTCTTCTTGGCTGCCCGTTGTTGGCGCGCTGCGGAGTTGGCAGCTACCGCGGCGCGGATCAGCTGCTTGAATGCAGCCTCGTTGATCTTCTCCCCTTCGCGGAGGTCGATCGCCCGGCGCGTATTCCCCTCCAGGCTGGAATTGAAGAGCTTCTTCGGATCCTTTATGGAGGCTCCGCGGAAGAACGTTAGCTTCACGACCTCTTTGTAGGACTCCCCTGTGCAAACCCCGCCGTCATGGGACCAGACGGGGGTTCCAGGGGATTTTGGCTTCTCCCATTTCCATTCCTCGTGGATTTCGGGGTCGGCATCGTGGATGAGTTGACGGACATGAGCGAGGGTCTCTCCTCTCCAATCCTCCAGCTCGTGAATCCGCTTGGTGATGTTCGCTGAAGCGGCCTCGCCATTCGGAGGGCTTGTCGCCTTCATGTTCTCTCCGATCCTTCGTCTCATCTGCCGACCCGATGCCGGCAGGCGGAGCATAGCCCGGAGGACGTAGCCCGAAGAGCTAGCGGTCGCGTTCGCCGAAGCCAGCCCAAACGTGCCGATCAGCGGGGCAGAAAGACGACATGGTGCCGCAGGTGCTCAACTGCCGAGGAGTGCCGTGGGTAGCCTTCCCCGATGCGCAGCGGGGCGTTCAGCCAAAGGTCGTTTCGCCTGCTCTTCGCCGGTCAGGGCATCTCCTCGATCGGCGATGGCGTGGTCCCGGTCGCGCTGTCGTTCGCCGTTCTTGGTCTGACCGGGTCTGTGCGGGACCTCGGCTTGGTTCTGGCGGCCCAGGCGTTGCCGCTGATCCTCTTTGTTCTGATCGGCGGCGTCTGGGCTGACCGTCTACCTCGACAGCGGGTGATGCTCGTCTCCGACGTCACCCGCGCCGGCGTCCAAGGTGCGACCGCCGTATTGCTCCTGACCGGCACGGCCCGGATCTGGGAGCTGGCGGCCCTGCAGGCTGTCTACGGCCTGGCAAAGGCGTTCTTCGCTCCCGCGGCGGCCGGGCTCGTGCCCCAGACCGTCGAGCCGCAGCACCTGCAGCAAGCCAATGCCTTGATGGGGATCAGCGAAAACACCGCCTTGATCGCCGGCCCCGCACTCGGGGGCATCCTCGTGGTTCTCGCCGGCCCCGGATGGGGGCTTGCGTTCGACGGGACGGCGTTCCTCGTGAGCGCGGTGTCGCTGAGAATGATGCGGCTCCCGCTCCTCACCTTCGCGCCACGGCAGAGCACGATCGCTGAGCTGCGCGACGGTTGGCGCGCGTTCACATCGCGCACGTGGCTTTGGAGCAGCGTCGTGTCGCTGACGCTGATCGTGACCGTGGTGTTCGCGCCCCTGGATGTTCTCGGGCCCGAGGTGGCGAGGCGCCACCTCGGCGGCGCTGCAGCGTGGGCAGCCATCAACACCACCTCCGGTATCGGCTCACTGCTCGGCGGCGCGATCGGGCTGCGCTGGCGACCGCGACATCCACTGCGCACCGGGTTCCTGCTTACCCTTGCCGGCGAGCCAGCACTACTCGCCCTCCTCGCCGGCGGCGGAGCACTCGCCCCGATCATCGCGTTCGCGCTGGTCTCGGGGATGGCCGGGACGTTCTTCAACGTGTTCTGGTTCACCGCACTCCAGCACGAGATCACCGCTGAGGAGATCTCGAGAGTGAGCTCCTGGGACCATCTCGGCACTTACGCACTCCAACCCATCGGCCTTGCCGCAGTCGGACCACTAGCAATCGCGGTCGGACTCTCCACCACGCTGTACGCAGCGGCCGCTCTTGTGGTGCTGCTGACAGCAGCAGTACTCGCGGTCCCCGCCGTCCGCAACTTCGCCCACACGTCCCCGCAGACCCCGGGCCCAGCTAACGACCCTGTCTAGCTCAGCAAGCTTTCCCCGCCAGGCGGCAGGCGCAAAGCCGACGCGAGAAGCGAGGCGACAAAAGCGGGGGCGACGGGGTCGGACGCGCAATTGTTGCCCCGTGGATCGAGATACGGCTGTAAGGCTTGGGGTTAGGCGACCTTGAGATATTCGCGCAGCGCCTTGCGAATCACGAACGAGGTCGTCTCGCGATCGTGCTCGGCACGCAGCGCCAACGCCTCTCGCAGTTCAGGCTCAAGGCGCACAGACTCGACACTGGCAGCCGCCGAGCCGATAGGGGGCCGCCCACCACGTCGACGTATCGTCTCCTCGACGGCGCAGACTATCCGCGCTCGCACCTGGCCCGATCCCCGACCTCGACCAAGCCGGCAAAGTGCTCGAGACTTCACGATCTCTGGACCAACGAGGCCGACCCGGCCAACGAGCGCCAATTCCTGAGCCTCATCTTCTACGGCGTACGGCTGGACGACGGCCGGGTCGTAGCGGTTCAACCCAGGCCCTCATTCCTGCCGTTCTTCGAGAACGCCGCGAAGAAGGGGCAGGAATGGCGGGGGTAAAGTACGGGAGCGACGGGACTCGAACCCGCGACCTCTGCCGTGACAGGGCAGCGCTCTAACCTACTGAGCTACGCCCCCCGCGATGCACGGATCATCGGGGCAAGTATCCGTGCTGCGACCAGTATGCCAAGGCTTGGCCCGAGGCCTCGTCTCGCGTGTCCCCGGCTCGCGCGCCGCAGTCGTGCAGCGGGTGCTCGACGAGAAACTGGCCAAGTGGCCAGGATTGGACTAGTCTTGCCCTGTGGCGCTCGCCGGTCCCCCTCCGCTGCTGAACTCGAGCCCCTTCCCAGTGCTGCTCGGCGACCTGCGCGACGAGCGCTCGGCCGAGGTTCCCTTCCCGCCCGGCGAAACGCGCTTCTCGATCGCCCGCACCAGGCGCTTTGCCGAGGACCCGCTGCCGCTGCTGCTCGACGCCTACGAGCGCTACGGGCCGATCTTCACGCTGCGCCTGTTCCACAGCAACGTCGTCTTCATGCTCGGACCCGAGGCGAACCACTACATCACCGTTTCGCACGCCTCGAACTTCCTCTGGCGCGAGTCGCACTTCCGCGATCTGATCGGCCTGATGGGCGACGGCCTGCTGACCATCGACGGGGAGTTCCACCGCCGCTCGCGGCTGATCATGCTGCCCGCTTTCCACCGCGAGCACATCCTCGCCTCTGTCGGGACGATCGTCGAGGAGACCGACCACGCGCTCGAGCGCCTCGCGCCGGGCGAGAGCTTCGACCTCTACGCCTGGACCCGCCATCTCGCGCTGCGCGTCGCGATGCGCGCGCTCTTCGGTCTCGACCCCGACGGCCCCCAGGCTCGCGCCATCGATGCGGCCGGCCTGTTCGAGGAGGCGCTCTCGTTCTACTCGAGCGACTACTTCCTGCGCGTGCTGCGCGGTCCGCGCACGCCCTGGGCGCGCCTACAGAACGCCGCGCGCAAGCTCGACACGCTGATCTACTCCGAGATCACCTCCCGGCGGGCCACCGGCCGGCGCGGCAGCGACATCCTCAGCCTGCTGCTCGACGCCCACGACGAGGACGGAAACACCCTCAGCGACCTGCAGGTCCGCGACGAGGTCATGACGCTGATGTTCGCCGGGCACGACACAACGACCTCGACCGTGTCCTTCATGTTCTACGAGCTCGCCCGCAACCCCCACATCGCCGCGCGGCTGATCGCCGAGCAGGACAGCGTGCTGGGCGGACGTGCACCGAGCGCCCAGCAGCTCGCCGCCGGAGAGCTGCCCGAGCTGGAGCTGGTGCTCGAGGAGACGCTGCGCAAGTACCCGGCCGCCTGGGTCGGCCCGCGCCGCGCAATCGAGTCCTTCGAGTTCCAGGGGCGCACCGTGCCCGCGCGCGCATTCGTCAACTACTCCTCCTGGGCCTCGCACCACCTACCCCACGTGTTCGACGAACCCGACGAGTTTCGCCCCGAGCGCTTCGCCACCGAGGCGCGCGCCGCGCTGCCCAAGGGCGCCTACATTCCCTTCGGCGGCGGCTCGCGTACCTGCATCGGGATGCGCTTCGGCCAGCTCGAGGTGCGCACGATCGCCACCCTGATCCTCGCGCGCTTCTCGCTCTCGCTGCCCGCCGACTTCGAGCTGAGCATTCGCCAGATGCCCACCATCAGCCCGCGGGCGGGGCTGCCCATGCACGTCAGCCCGCGCGCGAGCGCTCCCTTCAGCGCAGGCTCGCTCTCATCGATAGCCCATATCTGAGCGGCCGGCTTCTCAGCACGCTCGCGCCCACTCCCTCCACGTACACGTGCTCGTCTGAGAACAGCGTCAGACGCAGGCCTTCGATCAGAAAGCCCTGCGGGTGGGCCACGAGCCTGCCTTCGCTCGCCTGCGCCACCGCGTTCACCGACGTGCCCACCCCGAACAGGCCCCCGCTCGCGCGCACCTGCACCTGACCGCCTTCGCTTCTCAGCAGCGCCAGCGTGAAGCCGCTCGGCAGCGCCGCGCTCACCGCCGCCTCGCTCGCCTGCGCCTGGGCGCTGAGCGCGCTGCCGCGCTTGCTCATCCGCGCGTCGCTCAGCACCAGCGAGCCTACCTGCACCTGCTGGGCGCTGACGTCCATGCTCACAACGTCGCGTGCTTCCCACAGCAGCTTCGCCGCCTGCGCCGGTTCCAGCGCGAGGCTCGTGGCGCGCAGCTTGACCGAGTCCACGCTGCCCCACAGGAGCTTGACCGCGGGCCACGCCGACACGCTCACGCTCGACACCCTGCCGTAGCGACCGACGCGCGAGGAGATCACGCTTGCCGCTATGCGCGGCAGGAGCACCTGAGCCACGGCCAGCGCGAGCACCAGCGCGCCTGCGGCCCACAGGGCCGCCCTCCGCCAGCCCGAGACACCGCCGCCGCGCCGCATCCCCTCAAGCTTCGCAGGGATGCGGCGCGGCCGGGAGGGCCGGGTGGCGCTAGCCGACGCCGTTGGCCGACAGGAATTGCTTGGCCACGCTCGACGCCGACTGCTTGTCGATGCTGACCGCCTTGTTCATCTGCTGGATCGCCGGCGTGCTCAGCAGGGCGCTCACCTTGTTGAGCGTTTCAGCGAACGCCGGGCCCTCGGCGGAGAGCACGCTCTGCTTGACCACCGGCGCCACGTTCTGGAAGCCGAACACGTGCTTTGGGTCCGCCAGCACCTTGAACTTGCCGCCCAGCAGCTGACCGTCGGTGGTGAACACGTCCTGCACGCCCACCTGGCCGCCTTCCAGCGCCTTGTATGAGAGTTCGATCGAGATCGGCTTGAACGTCGGCTTCACGCCGTATTCCTTCTCCAGGCCCAAGAGGCCCTCGAAGCGCGTTGCGAATTCCGGCGCCGCACCCAGCGTCACGCCGCTGCCGAGCGGCTTCAGGTCGGCAACGCTCGAGAGGTTGTGCTTGCTTGCATAGCTCGGCAGTGTCGCCAGCGCGTCGGAGTCATAGAACGGGGTGTAGTTCAGCAGCGTCAGGCCATTCTTTTCCGCGAACACCTTCGCTTCCTGATACGCGTTTGACGCGCTCGTCGGCGCCTTCGTCTGCTTGGCGATCGCCGACAGCAGCGTGCCCGTGTACTCCGGGTACATGTCTATCTGGCCCGACGTCAGCGCCTTGTAGATGATCTCCGAGGAGCCTATTTCGGAGTGCAGATCGACCTTGTAGCCCTTCGCTTCCAGTGCCTGCGCGTAGAGCTGGCCGAGGATGTTCTCCTCGGCGAAGTTCTTGTCGCCGATCTTCACCGCCGGCTTGCCCGCGCCCGGCCCCGATGCGGAGCTGCTCGCCGTGGATGTCGTCGCGCTCGAGCCGGTCGAGGACGAGCTACTGCTACTGCTGCTCCCGCACGCTGCCAGCGCGACGCTCAACCCCACAGCCACCGCACTCCGCATGACCCATTTGTTCGACCTGCTCCATCGACTGGCTTTCATCCAACGCCTCCGTATTCGTTTACTTTGTTGATCGGAAAAGATAGATAGTCTCCACGCTAGACCGTGGCCGTCGCCTCCGGGCGCAGGCCGTCGCGCTCGACTTCCAGCACGCGCAGCCCGCGCGGGGTCAGCGAGCGTTGCACCAGCGTCAGCACGCCCTCTACGGCCAACGCCAACGCAGCCACGCAGATGGCCGCGCCGAGCACGCCGGAGAAGTGGTAGCTCGTCTCGTTCGCGATCACGTCTCCGAGGCTTCCGCTAAACCCCGCCAGCGACGCGATCGTGGTCGTGCTCACCACGAACACAGCCGCCGTGCGCAGGCCCGCGAAGATCAGCGGCACCCCCAGCGGCAACTCCACACGGGTGAGGATCTCCCACTCGCTCATGCCCATGCCGCGCGCCGCGTCGACCAGGTCGCGGTCGACCCCGTCGACCGCGAGATACGCGTTGGTCACGATCGGCGGCACCGCCAGCACCACCAGCGCGAGCTCCACCACCGTCAGGCCGAGGCCGAGGAACGCGTCGCCGATCGCCAGCACCGCCAGGCTCGGTAGCGCCCGTCCGATGTTGCCGATGTTGATCGCCACGAACGAGCCGTGGTGGATGTGCCCCAGCCAGACGCCCAGCGGCACCGCCAGCACCGCCGAGATCGCCACCCCGATCGCGCCCACCTTGAGCGTCTCCAGCGCCAGGTGCGTCAGGCTCGGCAGCGCCGGCTGGCCGGAGATCGCGCCGTTGTTGGCGATGAACTTGAACGCTTCGATGAATTCATGCACGCCGGCCTCAGCTCGTTCCCGTGCGGACCCACGGCGTGAGCAGGCGCTGCGCCAGCACCAGCAGCCCGTCCGAGACGAGCGCCAGCAGGATCGCAAGGCCGCCCGCTGCAATCAGCTCCGTCTTGAACGGACCCTCTCCCAGCGCAGCGTGGATCGGCACGCCGAGCCCGGCTGGGTAGATCGTGTAGACGATCGTCGCCAGCGCGATGATCGTCACGACCGCTATGCGCAGGCCCGCCACGATCGCCGGCAGCGCCAACGGCAGCTCTACGCGCAGCAGCTGCTGGCTGCGCGACATGCCCATCCCCTCGGCCGCGTCCAGCACCTCGGCCGGCACCGAGCGAAGGCCGGTGAGGATGTTGCGGAAGAGGATCAACAGCGTGTAGGACACGAGCGCGATCTCCGCCGAGAACACGTTCAGGCCGACAGGCGCCACCAGCAGCTCGAACAGCGCCAGCGAGGGGATCGTGTAGAGGAACGTCGTCACAAGCAGCGTCGGGCGCTCGAGGCGGCGGTAGCGGTGCGCCGCCAGCGCCAGCCCCATCGAGATCACAAAGCCGATCGCCACCGCGGTCACCGAGAGCAGCACGTGCTGGCGCAGCGCCGGCCACAGTACGGGGCCCCAGTTCTTGCTGATCCAGCCGCTGCAGAAGAGGTGGTTCTGGACTTCGCAGCCCGAGCTGTGCGAGGCGTAGTTCGGGATCACGGGCCCCGCCGCCGCGAGCGAGGCGTTCACTTCAGCGACCTGTCCGCCCGCGCTTCGGGATCGGCCTCGTCTGCGAGCAGCTGCTCGACCACCTCGAGCGTCACGAGCCCTTCGACCTGGCCCTCGTCGTCGATCACGGTCAGCGGCTGCCCGGCGCCTGTGAGCAGCGCCGAGAGCGCATCTCTGACGGAGGTCTCGCGCGAGACGCGCCGGGCGCCGTCGGGCGAGAGCTCCGCCCGCAGTCCGTTCGGCTCGATCAGCTTCAGTTCCGAGAGCCGCGTCAGGGCCAGGCGCTTCAGGCCGCGGTCGGCGCCCACGAACTGGGCCACGAACGAGTCCGCCGGGTGCGTGAGGATCTCCTGCGGGGTGTCGTACTGGGCGAGCTTTCCGCCCTCGCGTAGGATCGCGATGCGATCGCCCATCTTGATCGCCTCGTCGATGTCGTGCGTGACGAACACGACCGTCTTCTTGACCTTCTCCTGCAGCGCCAGGAACTCGTCCTGCAAGCGCGCCCGGTTGATCGGGTCGATCGCGCCGAACGGCTCGTCCATCAACATCAGCGGCGGGTCCGCCGCCAGCGCCCGTGCCACGCCGACGCGCTGGCGCTGCCCGCCCGAGAGCTGCGCTGGATAGCGGTCCCGCATCTCGGAGGGATCGAGGCCGATCAGGTCCAGCAGCTCCTGCACGCGCGCCGTGACCCGCTCCTGCTCCCAGCCCAGCAGGCGCGGCACGGTGGCGATGTTCTCGCCCACCGTCAGATGCGGGAACAATCCTATCTGCTGGATGACGTAGCCGATCTCGCGTCGCAGCGCCTTCGGCTCGCGCTCGAGCACGCTCTTGCCACCGAGCAGGATGTCGCCGCCGCTGATCGGGATCATTCGGTTGATCAGGCGCATCGCCGTGGTCTTGCCCGAGCCCGACGGGCCCACCAGCACGCACACCTCACCCGCCGGCACCGTCAGCGACAGATCGCTGATCGCGGGCTCGCGCTGCCCCGCGTATAGCTTGCTCACGCTTCTCAGCTCGAGCTCGGCGGCCTGCGCGAACGCCGACGGCCCCTCGTCTTGGGCGGTGTCTGCAGTCTTCAAAGAAAAGTCCCGGCCGGTCCAGGGATCGTACCCCACACATCCTCTGAGCAAACTCCCAGCCTGCTCCCAGCCCCACACCAGGCCCCGGTCGCTAGCCTTGAGCTCCCCAGCACCGGGGCGCGTAGCTCAGTTGGCCAGAGCACCTCGTTTACACCGAGGGGGTCGCCCGTTCGAGTCGGGCCGCGCCCATCGATGACCGACGACTCTCCCATCCGCATCGCCGTGATCGGCTCGGGCCCTGCCGGCTTCTACGCCGCCGGACACCTGCTCAAGGGCGATGAGCGCATCGAAGTGGACATGCTCGAGCGCCTACCCACGCCGTGGGGGCTGGTGCGCTCGGGCGTGGCGCCCGATCACCCGAAGATCAAGTCGGTCACGCGTATCTATGAGAAGACGGCCGCCCACCCGCGCTTTCGCTACTTCGGAAACGTCACCTTCGGCGTGCACGCCTCTCGCGACGAGTTGCTCGAGCACTACCACGCGGTCGTCTACGCCACCGGCTCGCCCTCTGATCGCCCGCTCGGCATCGCAGGCGAAGAGCTGCCGGGCTCGCACGCCGCGACCGAGTTCGTCGGCTGGTACAACGGCCATCCCGACCACACCGACCTCGAGGTCGACCTCCTCAGCGCGGAGCGCGCGGTGGTGGTGGGCAACGGCAACGTAGCGATCGACGTCGCCCGCATGCTCGTGCTCGCGCCCTCCGAGCTAGCCCCGACCGACACCGCCGACCATGCACTCGACGTGCTCGCCGCGAGCAACGTCAGCGAGGTCGTCGTGCTGGGGCGCCGCGGCCCCGCACAGGCCGCTTTCACCAACCCCGAGCTGCTCGAGCTCGGCGAGCTGACAGCGGCCGACGTGATCGTCGATTCCGAGGAACTTGAGCGCGCGCTGGCCGTCGCGGATCCCGACGCCGCGGCCGATGCCACCTCGCGCCGCAACGTCGAGATCCTGCGCTCCTACGCCGAACGCACGCCGGCCGGGCACCCGAAGCGAGTCGTGCTGCGGTTCCTGCTCTCACCCGCCGCCCTGCACGCCGACGAGCACGGGCGCCTCGGCGCTGTCGAGCTGATCCGCAACCAGCTCGTCCCCGGCCCCGACGGCGGGCTGCGCGCCCAGGCCACCGAGGAGCGCGAGACGATCCCGGCCGGGCTGCTGTTCCGCGCGATCGGCTATCGCGGGATCCCGCTGCCCGGCGTCTCCTTCGACGATCGCTCGGCCACGATCCCCAACGAGCAGGGCCGCGTGCTCGACCCCGACAGCGGATCCCCGCTGCCGGGCGAGTACGTCGTCGGCTGGATCAAGCGCGGCCCCTCGGGCGTGATCGGAACCAACAAGAAGGACGCTCAGGAGACGGTCGACGCGATGCTCGCCGATCTCGTAGCCCCCAGCGGCGCAGAGAACGGCGCGAGCGCAGCGCGCACGCGCGCCCACGTGCCCGGCCGCCCCGACCCCCAGGCGGTGGAGGAGCTGTTGCGCTCACGCCAGGCGCAGCTCGTCCCCTACGCCGGCTGGCAGGCCATCGATCGCCACGAGCGCACGCTCGGCGAGTCCGCCGGGCGCCCGCGCGTGAAGCTCACACGGATCGACGAGCTGCTGCGCGCCGCCGCCATCGAAGAGCCCTAGCGCCAAGCGCTCCCAAATCGGACAGCGCGTCTGCCAGACTGTCGCGCGCAGGGCCCCGTTAGCTCATCTGGTAGAGCGCCGGACTTTTAATCCGGTGGGGCGGGTTCGAGTCCCGCACGGGGCACTTCTGAGGGCAGGTGCTGGGTACCGCGACAACGCGCTGAGCCAAACGAGCGGCCACCCGGGGAAGTCGGTACAGCCCGGGAACGTCGGTAGGAGCATCCCAGCAGTGCTCACGCCGTTCAACCTCAGGGTTGCACGATCCTCATGCTTCTCATTATTATTCCAGTGGTGCGAGCTTGTCTACCATCCGGTGGAGATGAGCTTGTGCAGAATCCGGCGCCGATAGGCAGAAGAGCAGGCCCGATCCGTTCAGGATCAGGCAACGCAGGCCACCACGCAGAGTCGGGAGAAGGGCACGAACATGGGCGCGATCTACATTAGCTGGGCGGTATCCGCGATTCTGCTGATCGCGCTCGCGGGCCTGCTCGCGAGGTACATGAAACCCCCGCACAATGTCCTGGGGATCCTGATCGACAGCCGCGGCCGCTACAGCCTCACCCACTTTCAGCTCGTCACCTGGTCGATCGTGATCCTCTCACTCGTCTCGGGCATCTTCTGGGGTCGTGTCTTCGAAGGCGTCACCGACCCTCTTTCTTTCAAGATCCCCGAAGAAGTCCTGGGACTACTTGGAATCAGCGTCGGCTCGGCTATGACAGCCGGAGCGATCAAGGCAAGCAAGGACACAGCCCGACCGCTGTCCGTTGCGGCTAGCGGAGCCGCCGACCCACCGAGGCTCTCTCAGATCTTCATGCTCGAGGAGGGCGAATTCGCCGACAAGGTGATCGATGTCGCCAAGTATCAGAACTTCATCATCACCTTCGTGCTGGTCGCCGCCTATATCGCCGTGGCGATCGCCAAGCTCGAAGATGCCGGCAGCCCCGGCAACGTGATGTCGCTGCCCGGATTCTCCAGCACGTTCCTGGTGCTTGTCGGGATCAGCCACGCGGGCTACCTCGGCGGTAAGCTCGCCAACCCTGCCGGCTTCCCGCAAGGTCTAACGGTTGCAAACCGCGCCGAGGTCGCGGCCGGCCCGCCGGCCGGGTTTCAAGCTCGAAACGCCGCGCAATAGCGCGAGCGCGAGCCGCACATGGGCGCCGCGCCTTCGCCGAAGCCTGCAGGCCCTATACAGACCGGTGGGCCTGCTCGGCGGTATCTATCTTGCGGGCCTACCGACCTACTACGCCCTGTTCACAGTCGGAGACGTCGGCGCCAGCGCGAGCGACGCCCGCACGCACGCAGTGCCGCTGTTCGCAGTCTGGCTCGCGGTCGCCCTGATCGTCGGCTACATCGCTGTGCTCCAGGACGGCCAGCTGCTCAGGCTCCTCCTGCCGCATCGCCGTAGAATCAAACACGCCCGCGAGTACGATGCGGTCCTCAACGTCGTGAAATTGCTGCTCACCGACGAACGCTTTAGCATCCTGCGACCGTTCGATCCGACCGTGTTCGTCTGCGACGACCCACAGCAGCCGACCCAGCTTGAACCGCTGTTCAACCCGCCCGGCCCTGAATGGAAGCGGTGGAAGATCGGCTATGGCGCAGTCGGCGCCGCATTCGAACGGAACACCGACGAGGTGTTCGTCTTCCGCGGCGAGTACCTCCGCACGCAGAACGAGACGCTCACACCCGAACAGATCCGCGTGTACGGGAACCTCAAGCTCGTCGTGGCCTACCGGTTGCAAGGGGCCGACGGGCGCCCCATCGGCGTGCTCGGCGCCTCATCCGAAGTCGAGGAGCAGTTCACCCACGAGCACGAGGACTAAGCGAGATTGCTCGGCTCCGAGATCGGTGTACTCCTGGAGATCATCGCCTGAGCGTCGCGGGCGTGCCCTACAATCGCGATGTCATGAAAAAGCTTGCAGACATCATGGACCTCTCCAAGGTCGGCCATTCCGGAACGCCGCTCGGTGAGCTGCTTCAGCAAAGCCTCGATGACCTCCGCGCTCAAACCGCCGAACCCCAGAACGGCGGCGGACAAGCGCCGATCGCGACCGGTAACCAGCAGAACGCTTAGACGCGCCTCGCGCAGCATCCGCCCGCGTGGGGCCAGCCGAGGAAGGCCCATCCGAGGCACACCAGGGGTGTCAGGCCGCAGCGGCTCGACGCAAGCCGTCGCAAGCGCCGCCGCACAGCTCCTAGACAGGAAGTGGACCGCAGAGCCACTTCCATCAAGCGCTTGCGCGTCCGTGTCGAAGATTGGCGTATGTCGAGTCGGGCCACCCTGATGATCTGTGCTGCGCTGTTCGCGATCCCGGCCGCGACGGCCACCACGGCAGCGGGCGCGCCGACGATCACGGAGTACAGCGCGGGCCTGTCCAACAACGCTGCCCCCGTGAGCATCGTCGCAGCACCCGATGGAAACCTGTGGTTCACCCAGAGCGGCTCCACCAACGCGATCGATCGGATCACGCCCGCGGGGGTCATCACCAGCTACCCGACCGGCGGCTCCGGATCGCCCCTGTTCATCACCCTCGGCCCCGATGGGAAGCTGTGGTTCACCGAGAGCGGCTCCGCGAAGATCGGCACGATCGACCCGCAGACGCACGTGGTCAGCGAATACGCGCCACCCAGCGGCGTCACTCCCTACGGCATCACCGCGGGTCCCGAAGGCGACGTCTGGTTCACCGGCACCGGAAGCAAACCGGTGCTCGGCAGGATCGTTCCCTCCACGCACCTCTTCACCACACTCGAAATACCGCTCAACTCGAACCTGCCTTTCGGCATCGCGGCCGGCCCCAAAGGCGACCTGTGGGTCACCGAGTACTCCAACCCGGGTGCGATCGAGCGACTGGACCCGAAAACAAGCACGTTCACACACTTCTCCACCGGGCTGACCGCCGACTCCAACCCGGCAGGGATCACCCTGGGACCCGACGGCAACCTGTGGTTCACCGAGGCGGTCGGGCGCATTGCTCGCATCAAGCCGGCCGGCGGCGAAATCACCGAGTTCTCCTCGCCGCTGAGCGCAGCGCCCGGCAGCCCCCTGGACATCACGGGCGCAAGCGACGGCAACCTCTACTTCACCGAGAGCAACGACCCGGGCGCGCTGGCCCAGATAACGACCTCCGGCGCAATCAGCCAGTACACCGCTGGTCTGACCACAGATGCCACGCCGTGGGGCATCGCCGCGGGCCCCGACGGCAACGTGTGGTTCGTCGAGAGCTCACATCCCGCCAAGGTCGGCAGGCTGACCGTCGCTCCGAGCGTGACGAGCGAGACGGCCACGGGGGTGAGCGGTCAATCGGCCACGCTCACGGCGAGCGTGGGAGCAAGCGCTCAGGCCACCAGCGTCCTCTTCGAATACGGAGAATCCACCGTCTACGGCGCGCACTCGAGCTCGACCTCGGCCGGCAGCGCGGGGACGCCCGCAACCGTGAGCGCCGCGGTCAGCGGCCTGGCCGCTGGAAGGACCTACCACTTCCGTGGCGTTGCAAGCAACGCCACGGGCACCACCTACGGCCCGGACGCCACCTTCACGACCGCTGCCCTGGCCTCGGCCTCCCCCACGAACCCCACCACGAGCACCTCGACCAGCGTACCCGCGCAGACCCTGACCAGCGATGCTGGCCTGCCGCCGCTCACCACCTCAGCCGCGAAGCCGACGATCGGGCGCGCAGCCGGCGTCGAAGCGGTCTCGGGCCTGGTGCTCGTCAAGGGCCCGCACGGATCGTTCATCCCGCTCAGCGGCGCGGGCACGGTGCCGATGGGCTCCACGCTTGACACCACGCACGGCGTGCTGCGCCTGCTCACCGCGCTGCCCGGCGGGCGAACACAGGCAGCGACGGTGTGGTCGGGCGCCTTCGTTGTCAGCCAGAGCGCCCACGGCAGCGGTCTGACCGACCTGACCCCCAGCGGAGCGCACCTGCTCTGCCCAAGACATCGCAAGGCTCGCGCCGGCGCGGCGAAGAGCAGAGCCAAGGCGCGCACGCTGTGGGCGGCGGACAACCACGGTCAATACAGCACCCATGGCGCGAACAGCGTGGCGACGGTGCTGGGGACGGAATGGGAGACGGTGGAAACGTGCGCGGGCACGCTCACGCGTGTGAGTCACGGGCGAGTGCGGGTGCGCGACCTGCACCGGCGCGTCACCGTCACGGTGAGCGCAGGACACAGCTACCTCGCGCGTCCCTAGGCCGAAGCCGTAGCCCTGAGATGGCCAACGCGGGTCAGCCGAGCCGCATTGCCCGAGGCGCGCGGCGCGCCGCGCGGGGCACAGGACGCACGGCGCGCACACGACTGCTGGCGCTCGTGGCGGGCGTCGCCGTGGTGGGCGCCGGCGGTGCATATCTGCTCGGAGCAGGAGCGGGTCTGGAGAACGAAAGCGTCGATCTGCGCTTCTCGCTGCGCCCTGCGTCGAAGCCGCGGGACATCCTCGTGGTGGGCGTCGATGACAAGACGCTGAACGCGCTGAAGATGCGCTGGCCGTTCCCGCGCTCGCTCGACGGGCGCGCGCTCGATGTGCTGCACGCCGACCACGCACGCACGATCGTCTACGACGTCCAGTTCACGCAGCCGACGAGCCCATCCGAGGACATGGCTCTGTACTCCTCGGTCGCGCGGGCGAAGGGCGTGATCCTCGCCACGACCCAGATCGGCCCCAAGGGCGCCACCGACGTGCTCGGCGGCGACGCCAACCTCGCGCGCGCCGGCGCGCGCGCGGCGGCGGCAAACTTCCGCGCCAACTCGAGCGGCATCATCCAACGCTACGCGTACTCGATCGGTGGCCTGAGGACGATCGCGGTGGCGGCCGCCGAACAGGCGAGCGGACACGCGATCGCGCCATCGTCCTTCGAACACGGCTCGGCCTGGATCTCCTTCCCGGGGCCCGTGGGCGAGGTCCCCTCGGTGTCCTTCTCGGATCTGCTGCAGGGCAGGGTCGCGCCGGCGCAGGTCGCCGGCAAGATCGTGGTGATCGGGGCCACGAGCCCCGTGCTGCAGGACATCCATGCGACGTCGGTGACGGCCAGCAGTGGGATGCCCGGCCCGGAGGTCCAGGCCGACGCGATCAGCACCGCGCTGCAGGGGAACCTGCTGCGAAACGCACCCGGCTGGCTGGCGCTCGTGACGATCGTGCTCGGCGGCATTCTCACGCCGCTGCTGTGCCTGAAGATCGGGGCGGGACGGGCGTTCCTGCTCAGCGTGGCGCTCGCGTGCGCCTATGCGGTCGCGGTGCAGCTCGCGTTCGACCGCGAGGTGATCCTCGTGCTGAGCTACCCGCTGCTGGCGTTGGCGCTCGGGGCGCTTGGCACGCTGATGGTGAGCTACCTCAGCGAGACCTGGGAGCGCCGGCTGGCCGAGCGCTATCGAGCGACGCTTGAGATCGAGGTCCGCGAGCGCACCAGCGAGCTGCGAGAGACCCAGCTCGAGGTGATTCACCGTCTCGCGCTGGCGGCTGAGCTGCGCGATGAGGAGACTGGCCTTCACATCGAACGCGTGGGGCGCATCTGCGAGAAGCTCGCCCTGCAGGCCGGCATGGACCGTCTCGATGCAGAGCACCTACGGATCGCAAGCGCCCTGCACGACGTCGGCAAGATCGGCGTCCCGGACCGGGTCCTGTTGAAGCCCGGCAAGCTCGATCGGGGTGAGTGGGAGCTGATGAAGACGCACACCTCCACCGGCGCGGAGCTGCTGGCCGGGTCGCGCTCGCCACTGATCCAGATGGCCGAGACGATCGCCCGCTCCCATCACGAGTGCTGGGATGGAAGCGGCTATCCCGATCGCCTGCGCGGAGAGGAGATCCCCCTCGTGGGGCGCATCTGCGCGATCGGAGACGTGTTCGACGCGCTCATGACCTCGCGCCCCTACAAGCAGTCCTGGCCGTTCAAGCGGGTGATCGAAGAGATCGCCGCCCTGCGCGGCACGCACTTCGATCCGGCCCTGGTCGACGCGTTCATGCGGATCGCGCCGGAGCTCGAGCGCGAGCACGACATCGAGCGCAGCGCCACAGCGCATGCCATGCCCCCCGCGGCGGCGTCCGCAGCGAGCCGGGACGCGATCCTCAGCGCGCGCTAGCGCTAGCCGTCGACGAGCAGGCTGTCGATCGGCCCCAGCAGCGCCATCGAGCGGCGCGAGACGCCGGGCAGCTCGAACAGGCGATGTGTCTGCGGGTCGCCGTTCTTGCGCCGCTGGAGCTGCTCAGCGGCGATCGGCCGCCACATCTGATCCACGACACGGGCCGGATCGCCCGCGACCTGCTCGGCCGAGCACTCCAGATGCTCGGCCCACAGGCGCAGGCGCGTGTCGCGCGCGAGCTGCGGGTTGCAGACCGCGATGTTCATCTCGGAGTCGTTGAAGAACGAGTGGTCGTTGATGTTGGCCGAGCCGATCGTGAGCCACTCGTCGTCGACGATCGCGATCTTGGCGTGTACGTAGAGCGGGCCGGCGAGCGCACCGGTGCGCGAGGCGAGCGTGGCAGCGAGGAAGCGGCCCTTGCCGCCTTCGGCGTCGGCGTCGGCCAGCACGCCGAGCTGCCCGCGGGTGGTGTCGGCGCCGTTGTTGGGCTTGGAGGGAAGCAGCACCACCACGCGGAAGTCCTCGCTGGGTGGATGCCGGAGCTTCTCGGCGAGGATCTCGACGACCTGAGCGGACCACAGGAACTGGTTCTCGAGGTAGATCAGCCGGCTGGCCGAGCGCAGCGCGCGCATGTATGCCTCGAGGATCGTGAAGTCTCCCTGGGGCAGGAAGTCATAGACGTGCTCGGGGACCGTGCGCAGTACCTGCAGCTCGTGATCGCCGGCGGGCGCCGGCGGGGGCTGGCCCGCCAGCTGCTCGCCGCTGAGCTCTTTCCAGCGAGCGGCGAAGTGCGCCTGCACGTCGGCCACGGCGGGACCGCGCAGGCGGCTGGAGGCGTCGTGCCAGCCGAGCCCGGTGCGCAGCGGATGCGTGTTTGAGTCATAGCGATCGCCGCCGAGCGAGGTCAGGTCGATCCCGCCCACGAACGCCACCTCGCTGTCGACGATCACGAGCTTCTCGTGGTGACAGTGCATCGGGCGCTCCTTGGAGTCGAGCGTGCAGTCGATCTTGGTGCCGCGGATCAGCTGCTCGCGCGCGCGGCGCACTTCGGAGCGGTTGGGTGTGAACAGCGGTAGCGGCGCGCCCGCCCACAGCAGCACTCGGACCTCGATTCGCTCGGCCAGCTCGCCGAGCAGGTCGCGCAGCCGCGCGGACTGCGGATCGCGCGTCAGCCCGAAGTCGGGCGTGAGGTGCCAGCCGGCTATGTGCACGTGCGAGCGCGCACCGGCGAGCGCCTCGGCGATGCGCGGCAGCGCCTGCTCGCCGTCGATCAGCGGCTCCAGGGCGCACCCCGCGCGTGGTGCGGGCGCGCCGGCGGCCCACAGCGATCCGTCGCGCGGAGGATCGAGCTGTGCGATCCGCCCGGCCCGCTGCATGCGCCGGCGGTGGTGGGCGGCGATCGCTCCCTCGAGGCGGTCGCCCAGGAGTCCGTCGAGGCGCTCGAGCGGACGACTCATCGCGCGGGCTGTCCGGCTAGGCCGTCTGGGCGATCTTGGCGGCGCGTCCGGCCCACGGGCGTGCCTGCTCGAGCTGCGCGGCGAGGCCGATCAGCCGCTCCTCCTGCCACGGCCCGGCGACGAGCTGGACGCCGACCGGCACGCCCTCGTCGGTCCAGTGCAGCGGCAGGCTGACGGCCGGTAGCCCGGTGACGTTGCCGAAGGCGGTGAAGGACACGCTGGCGACGACCTCGAACAGCGGCTGATCGGGCGCGGCGTGCTGGGCGGCGAGCACCGATCCGGCCGCTGGCGGCAGGATCGCCGAGACCGGCGTGAGCAGCACGTCGAAGTCGCGGCCCCAGCGGGCGACCTCGCGGCGGCTGAGCAGCTCGAGCGTGCGCGCGGCGAGGACGTAGTCATAGGCGCCGGTTTCGCCGCTGAGCGCGCGCTGGTGTGCGATGTGGGGCTCCACGGCGGACCAGTCGACGCCCTCGTAGTCGGCCAGGCCGCCCTGGGTGAGGGCGATGAAGGGGGGCACCATCTCTTCGGAGATGGTCGGGACCTCGACCTCCTCGACGTGGTGGCCCAGCTCCTGCAGGGCGGCGGCTGTGGAGCGAGCGGCCTCGCTGCAGGCGGGGTCGGTTGGTATGCCCAGGGGCGCGTCGGCCATGACGCCGATGCGCAACGTGCCGGGCGGCGTGCTGGTTGCCTCGGCGAAGGGGTATGTGGGGAGCGGCGCGTTGTACCAGGCGAGCGGGTCGGGCCCGGCGATCGCGTCGAGCACGGTGGCGGAGTCGGCCACGGTGTGCGAGACGACGCCCTCGACAACAGCTCCGAGCCAGCTCTGCGCCAGGCGCGGTACGCGCCCGCGACTGGGCTTCAGCCCGACCAGCCCGCAGTAGGCGGCCGGGATGCGGATCGAGCCGCCGCCGTCGTTGGCGTGGGCGATCGGGAACATGCCGGCTGCCACAGCCGCTGCGGCGCCGCCGCTGGAGCCGCCGGGCGAGCGCTCGGTGTCCCAGGGGTTGCGGGTGATGCCGTAGCGGCTGTTCTCCGCGACGGTGATCACGCCGAACTCGGGGGTGTTGGTGCGTCCGCACAGCACGAAGCCGGCCTGCACGAGCGCCTCGACGACCAGCTCGCTCTGCTCGCTGAGCCCCGCGGGAGCGCCGTTGGAGCCGTAGGTGATGGGCCAGCCGGCGACCGGCGTGAGGTCCTTGATCGGCAGCGGCACGCCGAGGAAGGGGGCTGTCTCGCCGGCTGCCAGCCGGCGGTCGGCCTCGCGCGCGCCGGCGCGAGCCTGCTCGTCATCGCGCCAGATCACGGCGTTGATCTGCGGATTGCGCTCGTCCACCGCCGCCAGGCAGGCGTCGAGCAGCTCGACCGCTGACAGCTCGCGTTTGCGCAGCGCGCCGGCAAGCTCGAGCGCCGAGGAGGACGGACCTAGCTCAGCCATCGGGCGACCCTACCAGGGTAGGCTCTGGCGGTGTCAGCGATCATGCACAGCCAATCGATCCGGAGGTCCCGCGCGTGAGCCGCAAACAGAGCGCCCCCTATGACGTCGACGGCCGCACGGTGTTGATCACGGGCGCAGCCCGCGGGATCGGCGCGGCGACCGCCAAGCGCCTGCACGCGAAGGGCGCGAACGTGGCGCTGGTGGGGCTCGAGCCCGAGCGCTTGGAGGCCAACGCGGCTGCACTGGGTGAGCGGGCGGCGGTGTTCGAGGCCGACGTGACCGACCTGGGCGCGCTCGAACGCGCGGTGAGCGCGACGGTCGAGCGCTTCGGCGGCATCGACGTGGCGGTGGCCAACGCCGGGATCGCCTACACCGGCGCGCTGGCCACGGCGCCCGTGGAGCAGGTCGAGCGTACGCTGGCGGTCAACCTGCTCGGCGTGTGGCGCACCGACCGTGCGGTGATCGGCGAGATCGCCAAGCGCCGCGGCTACCTGCTCAACATCTCTTCGCTGTCGGCGATCAACCACGCTCCGCTGATGGGCCCCTACACGGCTGCGAAGGCGGGGGTGGAGGCGCTCAGCGACGCGCTGCGCATGGAGATGGCCCCGAGCGGCACGCAGGTGGGTTGTGCTTACTTCGGCTTCATCGACACCGACCTCGTGCGCGCGAGCTTCGCGCAGCCCTCGGCGCAGTCGCTGACGGGCAAGATGCCCGGATTCATCCGCAACCCGGCGCCGCTGTCGGTGGCAATCGACGCGATCGAGCGCGGCATCGAACGTCGCTCCGCGCGGCTGTGGGCGCCGCGCTGGGTCGGCGCGATGATGCTGATGCGGGGCCTGCTTCAGCCGCTGAGCGAACGTCAGGTGCTGAAGGACAGCGCCGAGCTGGGCGAGGTCCTCCGCCAGGCGCAGAGCTCCGGCGAGGCCGAGGCCCAGGACCCGCTGCTCGGGGTCGCTGCGCAGGCGATCGATTAGGTGGTCGGGCCTGGCCGGCCCGACTGCGCGGGTAGCGCAGTCAGACCTCGATGCGCGGCGGACGATCGGGCGGCACAGTCACACCTCGATGCGCGGCGGACGATCGGGCGGCGCAGTCACACCTCGACACCCCGCACCACGATCGGGCGGGGCATCGAGATCAGTGCGTCGGCTGGCGCTACTCGCCGCTGGCGGCTGAGTCGCCCTCGCCCTCGCCGTCGGCGAGGATCCGGTACAGCTCGCGGCGGGTGGTGGCCAGGACCTCGCGGGCCTTGCCGATCTGCCCCTCGCTGCCGGTGCGCATGACCTGCGAGAACGCGAAGGCGACCTCGCGCATCAGCTTGCCCAGCTCGTGCGCCTTGGCGCTTACGTCATCGCTCATCTGATCCCACGGCGCCGGCTTGTCGGTGCCGCGCTCGGCGACGAACTGCTGACCGGCGTCGGTCAGGGCGTAGAGCTTGCGCCCGTCTGACTCCTGCGAGCGGATCAGGCCCTCGTCCTCGAGCTGCTGCAGCGCCGGGTAGACCGAGCCGGGGCTCGCCCTCCACACACCGCCGCTTCGCTCCTGGACCTCTTGCATGATCTGGTAGCCGTTACGCGGCTCCTCGCTCAGCAGCAACAGCGCCGCGGTGCGAATGTCGCCCCGCCGGGCCTTGCGGCCGCGGCCCCGAGGCCCGCCGCCGAAGCCGGCGAACGGTCCGCCGAACTCGCCGCGCGGGCCGTGAGCGAAGTGGTGGGCGCGCTTGGCGCCGTGGCGAGGGGAGCGGCAACCTGCCTGCTTCTCGTCTGTTGTGTATATCGCATTGCCAAACATAGTGACTCCTATCGTGAACTATCTTGTGAGCATCACGATATATCGTTACCGTTCATATTTCAAGTCCTCCCGACAAATAAAGGCGCGGTGCCCGGGCGGCGCCTGAAGCTCTAGTGGCGGAAGTGGCGGCGCTCGGTGGCCACCATCGCCGCCCCCGCCGCATCGACCGCTGCCACGACCTCCTCGTCGCGTACGGAGCCACCGGGCTGGATGACCGCGGTGACGCCCGCGTCGAGCGCCAGCTGCGGGCCGTCGGCGAAGGGGAAGTAGGCATCGGATGCGAGCGCTGCGGCGGCGAGCAGCTCGGGCTGGAAGGCCTGTGCCTTCTCGATCGCGATCCGCACGGCGTCGACGCGGCTCATCTGCCCGGCGCCGATCCCGATCGTGGCGCCGCCGGCCGCGATCACGATCGCGTTGGAGCGCACGTGGCGGCACACCTTCCATGCGAACAGCATGTCCTGCCACTCGCGCTCATCGGGCTCGCGCGCACTGATCACGCGCATCTGCTCGCGGGTCTCCGAGACGACGTCGCGGCTCTGCACGAGCTGGCCGCCGATCACGGCCTTCGCCTCGACCTCGCGGCTCGGCGCGGGCCAATCGGCCAGCTCGAGCAGGCGTACGTTTTTCTTGACCTGCAGCGTCTGCAGGCCCTGCGCGTCATAGCCGGGCGCGAGCAGCACCTCGATGAACTGCTTGGCCAGCTCCTCGGCGAAGGCGCCGTCGACGGGCCGGTTGACGGCGATCACGCCGCCGTAGGCGCTCTGGGGATCGCACGCGAAGGCGCGTTCGTAGGCCTGCTGGGCGCTCTCGCCGATTGCGCAGCCGCAGGGGTTGTTGTGCTTGACGATCACGCACGCGGGCACATCGAAGTCCTCGAGCAGCTCTCGCGCTGAGCTGAGGTCGAGCAGGTTGTTGAACGAGAGCTCCTTGCCGTGCAGCTGCTCGACGCCGGCGAGCAGGTGCGTGGGGGCGCCCGCGCGTGCGTAGAAGGCAGCGCCCTGGTGCGGATTCTCGCCGTAGCGCAGGTCGCTGACCTTCTCGTAGCTGTCGTTCCAGGTGGGAGGGAAGCCGTCGTAGGTGCGCGCGGCGAACCAGCTGGCGATAGCGGCGTCGTAGCGGGCCGTGCAGGCGAACGCCTTGGCGGCGAGCTGTTTGCGGGTCGCCAGCGAGAGCCGGCGGTCGGACTCGCCCAGCTCGACGAGCAGGCGCTCGTAATCCTCCGGGTCGACGACCACAGCGGCGAAGGGAGCGTTCTTGGCGGCGGCCCTGATCATCGTGGGGCCGCCGATGTCGATGTTCTCGATGACCTCTGCCTCGGAGGCGTCTCCGCGCGCGACGGTGTGCTCGAAGGGGTAGAGGTTGACGCACACGAGGTCGACCTGCTCGATCGCCTGCTCAGCGGCGGCGCGCAGGTGCTCGGGCTCGTCGCGCCGCGCCAGCAGGCCGGCGTACAGGCGCGGGTGCAATGTCTTCACACGCCCGTCCATGATCTCCGGAAACCCTGTGAAATCATCGATCGAGCGCACATCCACGCCCGCCTGGGCAAGCTCGCGCGAGGTTCCCCCGGTCGAGACGATCTCCACTCCCAGCTCGCGCAGGCCGCGGGCGAACTCGACGATGCCGTGCTTGTCAGAGACAGACAGCAGCGCCCTGCGCACCCTGACCTCGCCCGGCGCGGCGCGCTCCACGCCGCCTTGACGATCGGCGATCAGGTCACGCTCGGAGGGCACCCCTCAGAGCCTATCCCTCGTCTGAGCGGATCGTCACGCGACGCGGGTTGGCCGCGTCGGGCACGAGCGCACCGCGGGCCAGCAGCCGCACGGCCTGCGCCAGCAGCGCGTGCTCGAGCGGGCGCAGCGCGGCTAGCACCTCGGCCGGCTCGCGCGCCTGTGCAAGCTCGACGGCGCCCTGCAGGATCACCGGCCCGGAATCCACGCCCGCGTCGACGAAGTGCACGGTGACGCCGAACACCTTGACGCCGTAGGCGAGGGCCTGCTCGATCGCGCCCAGCCCCGGGAAGGCCGGTAGCAGCGAGGGGTGGACGTTGATGACAGCGCCGGGAAAGCGCTCGAGGAAGGCCTCGCCGAGCAACTCCATGTAGCCGGCGAGCACCACCAGCCGGGTGCCCTGCTGCGCCAGCCACTCGGCGAGCGCGTGATCGCGCGCACCGCGGTCGGGATGCTCCGAGCGGGCGAACACCGCGGTGGGAACGCCGCGCTGGCGCGCACGGGCGAGAGCGGGGACGCCTGCGTGGCTCGAGGCGACCGCGACGACCTGCGCCTCGTGGCCGTGGACGGTGTCCAGCAGCGCCTGCAGGTTGGTGCCGGCGCCGGACACCAGCACTGCGATGGGGAGCTTTTCGCGCACGCCGGGGGCCACCATAGCTGTGACCGAAATCACACAGCCGGCCAAGCTTTCATCCGATAATCGGAACAGGGGTGGAGAGGCATCCTGACCGCTTCGAGCAGCAAGGAACCGCCAATGCTTTCATCCATCACAGTCACGGTCGTGATCGCCGCAATCGGGTACGCACTGCGTCCCGGCCGCACCGACGGGCTGATCACGCGCAGGCCCTACAACAACCGCTACAACGACGCCTCCGGCGCGCGCGAGGATCACCTCGGCTAGGAGACACGTCAGCTGATATGGGGGTTGGTTTGTCAAGTGGGTGTGTGTGTTCGCGTCCGCGATGGCGGGCGTGCGAGGACTCTCCGGACTGGTTCAGTGATGGCGTCAACCCGAGCCACGCCGAGAGTGCTGGCGCTGTCTGAAAACGCTTCCAGTCCGCGCCGAGCTCGAGGTGCAGCGAGAACGCTGTGAGCGTGTCAATCCCGCGGAATGCTCTGAGTCTCGCGACGGTCGGCCACCACCGCTCGTCGCTGGCCATCTCCGAGAGCCGCAGTGCGATCGCACTCTTGCGTGAGGTAAGCCCATCGACGGCGGCAATGAGATCAGCGAACACGAGGTCGCTGGCGGGCTCGTCAAACTGCTGCGCAGAAAGCCACTTGCGATGCTCGACCGTCCAGGTCGTCGACTTCGGATAGACACGCCCGTGACGCAGCAGCATCTTCGACACACGGTGACGAGCGTTCATCAGATCCCGCCGGCAAGCATCATGCGCGCGCGTCATCTCTCGCGCCGCCTCGACCTCCGGCGCGGGAACCACAACGCGTGTCAATGATCCCGCCAGCAAAAGCCTCGCGAGCAGCTCCGCGTCCTTGCGGTCAGTCTTCACCCGATCTGAGGGTCCGCGCGGTGTCTTGCGTGGTGCAATGACCTGCACCCCAATCCCGGCTGCTCTCGCCGCCCGGTAGAGCCCGAACCCGGTCGGCCCCGCCTCATAGCACGCACGCACAGGGCCGGGCAACCCAGCAAGCAACTCCACAGGCCCCTCGATCCCTGGCCCAAACCGAACACGCACCAGCTCCCCAGTCACCACGTCATTCGCTGCAGCATGCGTCGAACGGGCATGGACATCGAGCCCCACCCACGTCATCGTTACCACGGCCGGACCTCCTCATCTCATGGGGTCAGCCGGAGCCACTCTCCGGCCAGACAAACCCCCGCGAGGAGCGTCCGGCCATCTCACCCGCCGGTCAACCCCCCGGGCCAACCGCCATAGGGTCTAGGGGACGAGCACCTCGCCCGGAGCCTCGACGTGCTCGTCGGCCTCGAGTGAGTACTTGCCCGCTGCGCCGTCGCTGCCGGCCAGCGGGTACTCGCCGGTGAAGCACGCGTCGCAGTGACGTGCGCGGCTGCCGCGCACGGCCTCATAGACTCCCTCGAGCGATAGGTAGTGCAGCGAGTCGCAGCCGAGCTCCTCGGCGACCTGCTCGGTGCTGCGCCCGTGGGCGATCATCTCCTCGCGGGTGGACATGTCGATGCCGTAGTGGCAGGGGTGCTTGATCGGGGGCGCCGAGATGCGCATGTGGATCTCGCTGGCGCCGCCGTCGCGCAGCATCTGCACGATCTGACGGGTGGTGTTGCCGCGCACGATCGAGTCGTCGACCACCACCAGGCGCTTGCCGGCGATCACCTCGGGTAGCGGGTTAAACTTTAGTCGCAGCCCGTGCTTGCGCAGCTCCTGCCCGGGTTGGATGAAGGTGCGCGCCACATAGCGGTTCTTGACGAATCCGTCGTCCTGCGGGAGCCCCGCGGCACGGGCCAGGCCGCGAGCAGCCGGGTTGCCCGAGTCGGGCACCGCGATCACCAGATCGGCCTGCACAGGCGACTCGCGCCAGAGGATCTCGCCCATGCGCCCACGCGCGACCTGCAGGACCTGATCGTTCATGCGCGAGTCGGGGCGGGCGAAGTAGATGTACTCGAACAGGCAGAACGCTCGCCGTCCTCCCGCTACGACCATCCGGCTCTCCAGTCCCTGCGGTCCGAGCGTCACCATCTCGCCCGGCTCGACGTCGCGCAGGTACTTGGCGCCGATGATGTCAAACGCGCACGACTCGCTGGCCACGCAGTAGCGGGCCTCGCCGTCGGGATCCTCTGGCCCTGGCTCGAGCACGCCGATCGCCAGCGGGCGCAGCCCGTGCGGATCGCGGAAGGCCACCACGCGGTCCTTGGTCATCGTCACGATCGAAAACGCGCCGCGCAGCTGCGGCAGGACCTCGGCGATCGCGTCCTCGACGCGCTCGGCGGGATGCGTGGCGATCATCGCGGCGATGATCTCCGAGTCCGAGGTCGAGCTGAAGCTGACCCCGCGTGCCAGCAGCTCCTCGTGCAGCTCGAGCGCATTGATCAGGTTGCCGTTGTGCGCCAGCGCGACCTCCCGACGTGAGCCGTTGGTGCCCTCCGAGCGCTGCACGGGCTGGGAGTTCTCCCATGCGTTGGAGCCGGTGGTCGAGTAGCGCACGTGCCCGATCGCCAGCTCGCCGGCAAGGGTGCGCAGGTCGTTCTCGGTGAAGACCTGGTTGACCAGGCCCAGCTCGCGGCGGGTGATGATGTGCCCGCCGCGGTCCGCGGCGGCGATCCCGGCCGACTCCTGGCCACGGTGCTGCAATGCGTACAGCGCGAAGTACGACAGCCGCGAGACCTCGTGCCCGGGCGCATACAGTCCGAAAACTCCGCACTCATCGCGCGGTCCGTCACGCATTACAGACACAAGCTAGCAGGCTTCATTTGGGGTCTTTCGCGGGCGCCGCCGCCTGCGCCTCGAGCTTGGCCTCGATCGCGCCAAGGCGCTCATCGAGCGCCTGCTTGAGGTCGGCGATCCCGCCTTTGGTGTTGATGTCGAGGCGGTCGAGGATCTTCACGGCGTCGTCGTAGGTTCCCTCGGCGCGCTTGTCGGAGGCGATGCTCTGGACGTTCTGGCCGACCATGATCACCGACAGCAGCACGAGCTGCAGGAAGGTCTGGGCGATCCACGCCACGATCCCCTCGCCTCCCGGCGCGAGCGCCGGTTTCAACCCCAGCAGGGCGATCACCCCGAACAGGTAGGCGCACCACATCGTCCCCACCAGGCGCGTGACCAGCAGCGCGAATTTCGCGTTGAACCCGTCCACGTCCTCGAGCGCCGCTTTGAGCACGCGCGGGGTGGGATGCAGCGCCACCGCCAGGTGCGCGCGGGTCTTGACCGGTCCGTCCGCCATCACGACCTCCTCATCCGAACAGCTTGCCGAGCGCCGAGTGGGCAGCTCCGATGTCCGACATGGCGAGATCCACCACCACCTCGCCAGTGTCCGCGCCTGCAGCGACGCAGATACGCAAGCGCTCTGCGACGACCGTTCCGATCAGCTCCAGCGGCAGGCGGTCGGCCAGCTCGAGCAATTCCTCCTCCGCTCCGCTGAGCAGAAAGCCGCCGCTCCCCTCGCCGAAGAGGGAGATGAGCGCAGCATCGGGCGGCGAGGCGGGCGTCACCTGCGCGCGGAGCTCCCCCTGCGGCGAGGTGAGGTTCACGTTTGCGCCGAGCTGGCCCGCCAGGCAGCACTCCGCCAGGGCGACCGCCAGGCCGCCCTCGGCGATGTCGTGCGCGCTCGAGACGGCGCCTGCGCGGACCGCGTCGCGGACGGCCGTCTGGGCGGCGCGGACCGCGTCGATGTCGATCGCGGCGAGCCCGTCCGGGAGCGCCTCGCCGTGGAGCTTTGCCAGCTCGCTGGCCGCGAGCGACGGTGCGAACGGCCCCGCCAGCGCGATCGCGTCGCCCGCACGGGCGAATCCCATCCGTCCTGCCCTGCGCGCGTCGGGCAGGCGCCCGACCATGCCGATCACAGGCGTGGGGTAGATCGGCCCGCTCGCGCCCTCGTTGTAGAGCGAGACGTTTCCGCCCACGATCGGCGCGCTCAGCGCGCGGCAGGCCGCGCCCAGTCCGCGCACAGCTTCGCTCAGCTGCCAGGCGATATGCGGCTTCTCGGGGTTGCCGAAGTTGAGGTTGTTCGTCGTCCCGAGCGGCTCGGCGCCGACGCAGGCGAGGTTTGCCGCGCACTCGAGCACCGCCTCGATCGTGCCGCGATATGGATCGGCGGCGACCCGCCGCCCGTTGCAGTCGATGCTGACCGCGAGCGCCGCCCTCGCGTCGGGCTGGCGCGCGTCGGCGGCGGGGAGCGCGAGCACGGCGGCGTCGGCCTGCTCGGGGCGTCGCACGGTGCGCGACTGCACGATCGAGTCATAGCGCTCGAACAGCGCCCGACGCGAGGCCAGGTTCGGCGATGCGAGCAGCGCCAGCAGCGTCTCCGCGGGGGAGCTGCCGGGGGCGAGCGTGACCGGCGGCGGTGGGTAGAGCGGCTCTGTCGGCTTGCGCGGCTCCAGGTCATACAGCGGACAGTCGTCCACCAGCGCCCTGACCGGCATGTCGCCGACCGTCTCGCCGTCGCGCAGCACTCGCATCCGCGCGCTGTCGGTGACCACTCCGATCGCCGCGCCGTTGACCTCCCACTTCTCGCACAGTTCGATCACGGCGTCGACGTTGGCCGGCTCGACCACGCACAGCATCCGCTCCTGGGACTCGCTGACCATCACCTCGAACGGCTCCATGTCGTGCTCGCGCAGCGGCACCCGCGCGACATCGATGTCGATCCCGACCTCGCCTTTGGAGGCCATCTCCGAGGCGGAGGAGGTCAGGCCGGCTGCGCCCAGGTCCTGGAGCGAGACCAGAAGCCCCCGGTCGAGCAGCTCGAGTGAGCACTCCATCAGCTTCTTCTCCTCGAACGGGTCGCCGACCTGGACGGTCGGTCGCTTGTGCTGCCCGCCGTCCTCGTCGCCCAGCTCGGCGGAGGCGAGCACGGACGCGCCGCCGATCCCGTCGCGGCCGGTCGAGGCGCCGAACAGGATCACCACGTTCCCCGCTCCCGCGGCGGCGCTGCGCACCAGCCGCTGGCGCCCGGCCAGTCCCAGCGCCATCGCGTTGACGAGGCAGTTCTGCTCGTAGGGCGCCTCGAAGTAGACCTCGCCGCCGACGGTCGGCACGCCGATCGAGTTGCCGTAGTGGCCGATGCCCGCGACGGCGCCGTCGAGCAGGTAGCGCGAGCGCCCGCCGCTGGGCTCGCCGAAGCGCAGCGAGTCGAGCACCGCGATCGGCCGCGCGCCGATCGCGAAGATGTCGCGCAGGATGCCGCCCACGCCGGTGGCCGCGCCCTGGAAGGGCTCCACCGCGGAGGGGTGGTTGTGGGACTCGACCTTGAACGCGCACACCAGCCCGCCGCCGACGTCGACCGCGCCGGCGTTCTCGCCTGGGCCCATCACCACGTGCTCGCCCTCGGTCGGCAGCGTGCGCAGCAGTCGCTTGGAGTGCTTGTAGGCGCAGTGCTCGCTCCACAGCAGCGAGTACATCGCGAGCTCCACCTGGTTGGGCTCGCCCCCCTGCTTCTCGCACACCAGCTCGTACTCCGTGCGCGTCAGCCCGAGCGCGAGCGCATCCTCGAGCGTCGGCAGCGTCGCGCTGTCAGGCACGGGCGCCCTCCACGGCCAGGCGCATCGACTCGAATATCTTCAGTCCGTCGCTGGAGGCGCCGGTCAGCTGATCGACCGCGTGCTCGGGGTGGGGCATCATCCCGAACACGTTGCCGTGCTCGTTGCAAACCCCGGCGATGTCGTGCAGCGAGCCGTTGAAGTTCTCACCGGGCGCGTAGCGCAGCACCAGCTGGCCGCTGGCGTCCATCGCGGCGAGCGTGTCGCGGTCCGCGTAGTAGCGCCCCCAGGCGTGCTTGGCGGGGATGCTCAGCCGTTCCCCGAGCGCGCACGCGCCGGTGAACGCGCCGCCGCTGCTGAGGACCTCCAGCTCGACCTGCCTGCTGGTGAAGTGCAGGTTCGCGTTCGCGAGCAGCGCGCCGGGGAGCAGGTGCGCCTCGCACAGGACCTGAAAGCCGTTGCAGATGCCCAGCACCAGGCCGCCGTCGGCCGCGAAGTCGATCACCGACTCCATCGCCGGTGAGAAGCGCGCGATCGCGCCGGCGCGCAGGTAGTCGCCGTAGGAGAAGCCGCCCGGGACCACGATCGCGTCGGCCCCTCCGAGGTCTCGCTCGGCGTGCCAGATCAGCTCGGCGTCGCCGACTAGTCTGGCCGCCTCCAGCGCATCCACCTCATCACACGAACCGGGGAACTGAAGGACACCGAACTTCAACTTGCTCAGCCGCTGCCGTCGAGCAGTTGAACCTCGTAGTCCTCTACCAGCGGGTTGGCGAGCAGGCGCTCGCACATCGGCTGCAGCTGGGCCTCGTCCTGCACTTCAAGCTCCACCAGCCGTCCGACGTGAACGTTGCCCACGCCCGCGAAGCCCAGCGCCGGCAGCGCGCGCTCGACGGCCGCGCCCTGCGGGTCGAGGATGCCAGCCTTGGGGCGAATCAGCACGCGCGCTCTCATGCCGCGCCGCTGCGCTCGAGCCAGCGGGCGAACGGCTCGCCGGTGATGCGTTCGTAGGCCTCCACGTAGCGTGCCCGCGTGCCATCCACGACATCCTCGGGGATGGCGGGCGCCGGCGGCTTCTTGTCCCAGCCGCTGGACGCAGCCCAGTCGCGCACGTACTGCTTGTCGAAGCTAGGTTGTCCGCGCCCCGGCTCGTAGCCGTCAGCGGGCCAGTAGCGCGAGGAGTCCGGGGTCAGCACCTCATCGCCCAACACCAACGTCCCGCCTTGCTCGCTCTCGTCGATCCCGAACTCGAACTTGGTGTCGGCCAGGATCACGCCGTTGGCGCGCGCGTGCTCGGCGGCGAACGTGTACAGCTCGATCGAGGCGTCCTTGACGCGCGCCATCAACTGCTCATCGCCGACCAGCTCGGCGGCGCGGCCGAAGTCGATCGCCTCGTCGTGGCCCTGCTCGGCCTTGGTGCTCGGCGTGAAGATCGGCTCGGGTAGCTGCTCGGACTCGCGTAGGCCCTGCGGCAGCGCGATCCCCGACACCGATCCGCTCGTCTGGTAGTCCTTCCAGCCGGATCCGGTGATGTAGCCGCGCACCACGCACTCGACCGGCAGCATCCGCAGGCGGCGCACGGCGAGCGCCCGTCCGCGCGCCTCCTCGGGCACGCCGTCGGTGGCAGAGATCAGGTGGTTGGCCACGATATGGGCGCTCTTGGCGAACCAGAAGACCGACAGCCCGGTCAGCACCTTGCCCTTGTCGGGTATCGGCGTCGGGTGAACCGCGTCGTAGGTCGAGATGCGGTCGCTTGCGACCATCAGCAGCGCCGGCTGGCTGACCGCGGCGACGCCGTCGAGGTCGTACATCTCACGGACCTTCCCGCTGGCGATTAGGGGCAGCTGCTCGAGAGCGCTCACGGGGCGCGATGCTACCAGCGAGATCGGGCGTGTCCCACCCCGCCGGCGAGGCTGGTGCCCCGCTGAAACGGAGGTCAAACGCGACCGCTCAAGTGATCTCCTGCAGCCGCGCGAGGATCTCATCGGCGTGGCGCACGTAGTGGGAGTAGTCGAAGATCTCATCGAGATCCAGGCCACCGGCGCGCTCGTCGGCCGCGAGCAGCTCGCGCAGCGGAATCTCCTCGTCCCAGGCGCGCTGGGCGAGCTCCTGGACGAGCCTGTAGGCGTCATCGCGCGGCGAGCCCGCCTCCACCAGCGCAAGCAGCACGCGCTGGGAGAACAGCGCGCCATGGGTCAGCTCGAGGTTGGCCCGCATGCGCCCGGCGTCCACGGTCATGTCGCGCGCCAGCGCGATCGTGCGGTGCTGGAGATAGTCGATCAGGATCGTGGAGTCGGGCAGGATCACGCGCTCGACGGAGGAGTGGGAGATGTCGCGCTCGTGCCACAGCGCCACGTTCTCCAGACCGGCCTGCGCGTTGCCGCGCAGCACCCGCGCCAGGCCGGCGATCTGCTCGCTCTTGATCGGGTTGCGCTTGTGGGGCATTGCCGAGGAGCCCTTCTGTCCGGCGCGGAAGGCCTCCTGCAGCTCGCGCACCTCGGTGCGCTGCAGGTGCCTGACCTCGGTAGCGAAGCGCTCCAGGCCGGCGCCGGCGAGCGCGACCGCAGAGAGCAGTTGGGCATGTCGGTCACGCGGCACGACCTGCGTGGAGACCTCCTCGCGACGCAGGCCCAGCCGCTCGAGCACGCCCGCCTCGAAGCTCGGGCTGGTGGCCGCATAGGTGCCGACCGCGCCTGACAGCGCGCCGACCGCAGCCTGCTCGAATGCCTGCTGCAGTCGTGCTGCGTTGCGATCCGCCTCGAAGGCAAAGCCGGCGAGCTTGATCCCGAAGGTGGTCGGCTCGGCGTGGACTCCGTGGGTGCGTCCCACGCTGAGGGTGTGCGCGTGCTCGCGGGCGCGCTGCGCGAGCGTCGCGGTCAGCTCGCGCGCGCCGGGCACGATCACCTCCCCGGCGGCCCGCAGCTGCAGCGCGAGCGCCGTGTCGAGCACGTCAGAGGAGGTCAGGCCGAAGTGGATCCAGCGGCCGGCCTCACCCGCCGAGGCGCCGAGCACGTCCACGAACGCGGCCACGTCGTGATCGGTGACTCGCTCGCGCTCCTGCACCGCGGCGACGGTGAAGCTGGCCCCCCGGATCGCCTCCAGCTCCGCCTCGCTCGGCCCGTCCGCGCCGAGCAGTGCCGGCAGCTCCTCGCAGGCCGCCACCTCCACCTGGCGCCAGGTCTCCATGCGCGCCTCATCTGTCCACAGGCGGCCGAGCTCAGGGCGGGTGTAGCGGTCGATCACTGCGGTTGATTATCGCTGCCGAGGCCGCCGACGCCCGGCGCGGAGCCCGGCTCGCTCAGCTACCGAGGATCTGCGCCGCCAGGATCGCGGCGTTGCGGGGGTTGTCCAGCCCCACGCACGCCACGGGAACCCCCGGGGGCATCTGCACGATTGAGAGGATCGCATCGAGCCCGCCGGCGGCGGACAGCCGCCCGGACAGCGGCACGCCGATGACCGGCAGGTCGGTGTGGGCTGCGACCGCGCCCGGAAGCGCAGCCGAGATCCCGGCCCCGGCGATGATCACGCGCAGACCGCGCATGTGGGCGTTCTTTGCGTATTCGGCCACCAGGTCGGGCTCGCGGTGCGCCGACATCACGCGCATCTCGTGCAGGATGCCGCGCTCTTCGAGCTCCTTGGCGGCCTTCTCCATCGTCTCCATGTCGCTCTTGGAGCCCATCACGATCCCGACCCTTGGCGCATCCACGTCGATGTCGTCGAGCTGCGCCTGGACTTCGGCCTCCTGCATCGGCTCGGGCACGAGCGAGATGTCAGGGGCGCCGCTCGAGGGCCGTTCCTCGCGAGCCACGGGGGACTCGCCCTCAGCGAGGGGGTTCTCCTCGATCTCGGTGCGCTCGTCGGGCGTCATCGTGTCCCCAGCATACGCTGGCGTCCGGGCGAATCCCTCTACAGCGAGGCGATGAAGTCCGCTACCGGGATCGCCGCAAGCGTCTCGTAGCGTCCGGTGCCACGCGAGCCCAGCTCGAGCGAGACCCGTGCCATCGTGCCCTCGTCGGGCGCCTCGACCACCGAGATGAAGTCGACGTGCCCGAGCGTCGCCCACTGCGCAGTCACCTTGGCGCCGAGCTGTTCGACCTCCTTGTTGACCTCCTGGATGCGCTGCGGGTTGTTCTTGACCGTCTGGACGCCCTCGGGGGTGAGGGTCGAGAGCATGATGTATGTAGGCATCGGCGTGGCTCCTCCCGGTGGATGATCGATCGTGGCGCGCTGCCACCACGCTCGTTGTACCCGATCGGCCGCTCAGGAGGCGATCGGCCGCTCAGAGGCCGAGGCGATCGCGGAGCTGTCGAGCTTCTCCAGCGCAAGGGCGCCGTCGACCGCGTCGAGCACCACGGAGTCACCCGCGCGGATCTCTCCCTGTAGCAGCGCCAGCGCGAGGCGGTCTGTCAGCTGGCGCTGGATCACCCTGCGCAGGGGACGCGCGCCGTAGGCCGGGTCGTAGCCGAGGTTTCCGAGCAGTTCGCGGGCGGTGTCGGTGAGCGTCACCTCGATCCCGCGCTCGGCCACGCGCTCGATCACCCGCGCCACCTGCAGGTCGACTATCTCGGTCAGCTGCTCGCGGGTGAGCGGCTGGAAGCGCACGATGTCGTCGAGGCGGTTGATGAACTCGGGCTTGAAGTAGTCCAGCAGCGCGGCGCGTATCTGTTCCTCGGCGAGACCCTCGGAATCGAGCCCACCCACCGGTATGTTCGAGGTCATGATCAGCACGGTGTTCTTGAAGTCCACCGTGCGTCCCTGCCCGTCGGTGAGGCGCCCGTCGTCCATCACCTGCAGCAGCGTGTTGAACACGTCGGTGTGCGCCTTCTCGATCTCGTCGAGCAGGACCACCGAGTAGGGACGGCGACGCACGGCCTCGGTCAGCTGGCCGCCCTCTTCGTAGCCCACGTAGCCGGGGGGCGCGCCGACGAGGCGCGAGACGGAGTGTTTCTCCATGTACTCCGACATGTCGATCCTGATCATCGCCTCCTGCGAGTCGAACATGAACTCGGCGAGCGCGCGCGCCAGCTCGGTCTTGCCGACGCCGGTCGGGCCGAGGAACAGGAAGCTGCCGATCGGACGATCGGGGTCCGCCAGCCCCGCGCGCGAGCGCCGCAGCGCGGTGGCGACCGCCTCGACCGCCTCGTCCTGTCCGACGACGCGTTCGTGCAGCCTGTCCTCCATGTGAATCAGCTTCTCCGTTTCGCCCTCGAGCAGCCGGCTCACGGGAATGCGCGTCCAGCGCGCGACCACCTCCGCCACGTCCTCAGCGTCGACCTCCTCCTTGAGGAACACCGGCGTTTCGCTCTCGGCCCTCTCCCCCTCGCTCGTCTCCTGCTCGGCGAGTTGGCGCTCCAGCTCGGGGATGTCCTGGTAGAGGAGCTTCGAGGCCCGCTCGAGGTCGGCCTCGCGCTGGGCGCGCTCGGCTTCCTGGCGAGCCTGTTCCAACTGCTCTTTCAGCTCGGAGACCTCGTCGATCGCCTGCTTCTCGTTCTGCCACTGGGCCTTCATCGCGGCTGAGCGCTCCTTCAGCTCGGCCAGCTCGCGTTCGAGGGCCTCGCGACGCTCGGCTGACGCCGCGTCGGTCTCCTTCTCCAGCGATCTCAACTCGATCTCCAGCTGCATCACGCGCCGGTCCACCTCGTCGATCTCGGTCGGGACCGAATCGATCTCGATCCGGATTCCGGAGGCCGCCTCGTCGATCAGGTCGATCGCCTTGTCGGGCAGGAAGCGATCGGCGATGTAGCGGTCCGACAGCGTCGCCGCGGCAATCAGCGCGCTGTCCTGGATGCGCACCTTGTGGTGATCTTCATAGCGCCCCTTGAGCCCGCGCAGGATCGCGATCGTGTCCGCGACGGAGGGCTCGCCGACAGTCACCGGCTGGAAGCGGCGCTCGAGCGCGGCATCCTTCTCGATGTACTTGCGGTACTCGTCCAACGTGGTCGCGCCGACAGCGCGCAGTTCCCCGCGCGCGAGCATCGGCTTGAGCAGGTTGGCGGCGTCGACCGCGCCTTCGGCCGCGCCCGCCCCTACGATCGTGTGCAGCTCGTCGAGGAACAGGATCACATTGCCCTGCGCCTGTGAGACCTCGCCGAGGACGGCCTTCAGGCGGTCCTCGAACTCGCCGCGATACTTCGCTCCGGCGATCAGCGAGCCCATGTCGAGCGCGATCACGCGGCGGTCGCGTAGCGACTCGGGCACGTCGCCCGAGACGATCCGCTGGGCGAGGCCCTCGACGATCGCGGTCTTGCCCACGCCCGGCTCGCCGATCAGCACGGGGTTGTTCTTGGTGCGCCTGGAGAGCACCTGGATCACCCTGCGGATCTCCTCGTCGCGCCCGATCACGGGGTCCAGGCGGCCCTGCTCGGCGGCCTGCGTGAGGTCCTGGCCGTAGCGCTCGAGCGCCTCGTACTTCTCCTCGGGCGACTGGTCGGTCACGTGGTGGGATCCGCGCACGTCGGCGAGCGCCTTCAGGAGCTGCTCGTGCGTGGCGCCCACACCGGTGAGCGCGCGCCCCGCATCGCCCTTCTCGGCGGCCAGCGCCAGCAGCAGGTGCTCGGTCGAGACGTATTGGTCGCCCAGCGATCCGGCCTCGCGCTCAGCCGCGCGGATGACGTCGATCAGCTCCTGGCCGGGCACCGCCGGAGCCGGCGAGCCCTCGGCCAGGACCGGCAGCCTTGCCGCTGCGTCGTCCACCTGCGCACGCAGCGCGGCGGCCTGCACGCCAAGCTTGCCCAGAACCGGCAGCACCACGCCGCCGGGCGAGTCCGCGCTCGCCCCCGAGGCGCCCTCGACGAGCAGCGCCTCGAGCAGGTGCAGCGGCGTGACCTGCGGGTTGCGCCGTCCCTCGGCCAGGCGCCCGGCCGCGGCCAGCGCCTCCTGCGACTTGATCGTGAAACGATCGGCTTGCATTCCTCAGGACCTCTTTGGCGTTTTGCGAAATGGTGAGCGGGCGTCGGCGGCGCGCACCAGCTCGACGCCGCCGCGATAGGGCACCGTCAGCTCGGCGCGGAACGAGCGGCGCACCCGCTCGAGCTCCTCGGCCAAGCGCACCTGGGTCTGCAGCGCCTCCAGCTCCATCTCCTGGATGCGCGCGTGCATGCTGTCGAGCTCCTGCTCGAGGCGCAGGACCCGCTCGACGCCCGCCAGGTTCAGGCCGAGATCCGCGGTCATCTCCTGGATGCGCCTCAGCTTCTCGACATCGTCTTGGGAGTAGAGCCGGGTCCCCTTGGAGGAGCGCTTGGGCTCGATCAGCCCGCGTGCCTCATACATCCGAAGCGTCTGCGGGTGCAGGTTGGCCAGCTCGGCGGCGACCGAGATCATGAACACGCCGCGGTCGGTCTCGACCTCGATGCGTGTCACCGTCGGGACCCCCGGCGCGCGGCGCGGCGTGGGTGCCGGGACGGATGGGTCTTGGCCATTGCTCGCCATCAGCTCGCACCCGCCTTGGGAGCGCTCTCGGCGGCGGCGTCGTCGTGCGTATGTGCCGAGGAGCCGTTGGGGAAGAGAGCTGCGCGGGGATTCTCCGCGCCCATCGACCTGGACAGCTCCTCGACCGCCTGCTCCTGCTCCTTGCTCAGGTTCTGGGGCACGTCGATCACGAAGCGGTAGTGGATGTCGCCTCGCTCCTGCGCGCCGGAGCGCCCGCCGCCGAGCTTCGGCGGTCCCTCGCCGCGCAGCCTCTGGACGGTGCCGTGGGCGGTGCCGGGGTGAACGCGCAGGGTCTTTGTGCCATTCAGCGTCGGCACCTGCACCTCGGCTCCGCGCAGCGCCTCGGGGATCGAGAGCGGGACCTCGACCTCGAGGTTCTCGCCCTTGCGCTTGAACAGCGGCGAGGGGGTGACGTGGGTGATCAGGTACAGGTCGCCGGGCGGCCCTCCGGCGCCACCCGGTTCGCCCTTGCCGGCCAGGCGTATGCGACTGCCCTCGCGCACGCCCGCGGGGATGTTGACCCGCAGCTTCTTGATCGTGCGCACCGCGCCGCTGCCACGGCAGGTCGGGCAGGGATCCTCGATCACGGTGCCGGCCCCGCCACAGCGCGAGCAGGGCTGGGAGATCGAGAACATCCCCTGCCCCTGGGTCTCGATTCCGCGGCCCTCACATTGCGGGCACACCGTCGGTGTGGTTCCCGGCTTGGCGCCGGTTCCACGACAGGTCGCGCAGGTAGCGTGCATCGGGACCTGCAGCGGGACCTGAGCGCCGGAGACCGCCTGATCGAAGCTGATCGTGACCTGCGCCTCCAGATCTGCGCCCTTTTCAGGCCGCGGCTTGGTGCGCGTGCCGCGACGCCCGCCTGGCGCCTGCCCACCGAACAGGTTGGAGAGGATGTCGCCCATCGAGGAGGCGTCGAAGTCGAAGTTGCCGAAGCCCCCGAAGCCGCCGTCGGGACCGGCACCGGTGGTGAAAGGCCCGCTGCCGCTGTCGTACTGCTTGCGCTTCTCGGGATCTCCCAGCACGTCGTGGGCCTGGGACAGCTCCTTGAAGCGCGCCTCGGCCTGCTTGTCATCTGGGTTCTGGTCGGGGTGATACTTGCGCGCGAGCTTGCGGTAGGCCTTCTTGATCTCCTCCGCGCTCGCTTTCTTGTCGACCCCGAGCGTCTTGTAGTAGTCGGGACGCGTTGCCATCCGGTTCCTTTCGGCCTATGCCGCCACGACCACGCGGGCGGGGCGCAGGACGCTCGCACCGAGCCTGTAGCCGGGCTGGTAGACCTCGACCACGGTTCCGCTGGGCTCGCCCTCGGGCGGCTGCGGCGCCGTGGCGATCGCCTCGTGCAGCGCTGGATCGAAGGGCTCTCCCTTGGGGGAGAAGGACTCGATCCCGACACGCGCCAGGCCCGTGCTCAGCTCCGCGCGCACCAGGCGCACGCCCTCCAGCAGGGGGTCGTCCTCGGCTGCGGCCTCGAGCGCCCGGTCGAGGTTGTCGAGCGCCGGCAAGAGCTCCTTGGCGAGCGCCCCCGTTCCGCGCTCCTGCGCCGCGCGCGCCTCCTTGGCGACGCGCTTGCGGTAGTTCTCGAAGTCGGCCTGCGTACGCTGCGCCAGCGCCAGGTACTGATCGCGCTGGGCCGCTGTCCTGACCAGCTCGCCGAGCTCGCCCTCGATCGCGGCCGCCTCGTCGCCGTCGGTCTCCTCGGCATCGTCAGAGGCGGCGTGAGCGGCGGGCCCCCCCGGCGCCTGCGCGCCGGGGGTCTGCGGTCCCGCGCCGGGGCGCAGCTCCTCCTCGGAGGGCTGCTCCTGCCGGCCGGTCCTCGCATCCTCCACTGTGGGGTTGATGTCTGTCATCGGAGTCAGACCTTCGGCTCGTCGACGACCTCGGCATCCACCACATCCTCCTCATCGGAGGACGCGGAGCCCTCGCCACCATCGGGCGCGGAGCCGTTGCCCGCTGTCGCGGCCTGCTCCTGCGCACGCTGGTACATCGCCTCGGAGACCGCGTGGAACGCCGTCTGCAGCGTCTCCGCCTTGGCGTTGATCGCGGCCGCGTCGTCTGACTCGAGCACCTCGCGGACCTCCTTGATCGCCTCCTCGATACGCGTCTTTGAGTCGGCGTCCACCTGGTCGCCCAGGTCGACCAGCTGGCGCTCGGCCTGATAGGCAGCGTTCTCGGCGTTGTTGCGGGCCTCGGCCAGCTCGCGTGCGCGGCGGTCGTCCTCCGCGTGGGACTCGGCGTCGGTGACCATGTTCTTGATTTCGTCATCCGAGAGGCCGGAGCCGGCCCTGATCTCGATCTTCTGCTCCTTGCCGGTGCCGAGATCCTTGGCCGAGACGTTCAGGATGCCGTTGGCGTCGATGTCGAACGCGACCTCGACCTGCGGGATTCCTCGCGGCGCCGGCGGGATGCCGGTCAGCTGGAACTTGCCGAGCGACTTGTTGTACTGGGCCATCTCGCGCTCGCCCTGCAGAACGTGGATCTCGACCGACGGCTGGTTGTCCTCGGCCGTCGAGAAGACCTCGCCCTTGCGGGTCGGGATCGTGGTGTTGCGCTCGATCAGCCGTGTCATCACTCCACCCTTGGTCTCGATGCCGAGGGTCAGCGGGGTCACGTCGAGCAGCAGCACGTCCTTGACGTCGCCTGCGAGCACGCCCGCCTGGATCGCGGCGCCGACCGCCACCACCTCGTCGGGGTTGACGCCACGGTGGGGCTCCTTGCCGGTCAGGTCTTTGACCTTCTCCTGCACGGCCGGAGAGCGGGTCATGCCGCCCACGAGCACGATGTGCTCGATCTCCTTGACGCCCTTGCTTTTGGCGTCGTCGATCGCCTGGCGCACGGGCGCGACCACGCGGTCGAGCAGATCGGATGTCAGCTCGGCCAGCTTGGCGCGGGTGAGCCGCGTGTCGAGGTGCTTCGGCCCGGAGGCGTCAGCGGTGATGAACGGCAGGTTGATCTGCGTCTCCTGGGTCGTGGAGAGCTCGATCTTCGCCTTCTCGGCAGCCTCGTAGAGACGCTGCAGCGCCATCGGGTCGGCGCTCAGGTCGATGCCCTGGGACTTCCTGAACTCCGCGACGAGCCAGTCGACGATCGCCTTGTCGAAGTTGTCGCCGCCGAGGTGGTTGTCGCCCGCGGTTGACTTCACCTCGAACACACCGTCGCCGATCTCGAGCACGGACACGTCGAACGTGCCGCCGCCGAGGTCGAACACGAGGATCGTCTGGTCGGCCTCCTTGTCGAGGCCGTAGGCCAGCGACGCGGCGGTGGGCTCGTTGATGATGCGCTTGACGTCCAGGCCCGCGATCTTGCCCGCGTCCTTGGTCGCCTGGCGCTGGTCGTCGTTGAAGTACGCCGGCACGGTGATGACCGCCGAGTCGACCGCTTCGCCGAGATACGCTTCCGCGTCGGTCTTCAGCTTCTGCAGGATCATCGCGGAGATCTCAGGCGGGGAGTGCTGCTCGCCACCGGCATCCACGCGGGCGTCGCCGTTGGGGCCGGAGACGACCTTGTAGGGGACGATCGACTCCTCCTCGCGCACCTCGGCCTCCTTGCGGCCCATGAAGCGCTTGATCGAGAAGATCGTGTTCTGCGGGTTGGTGACGGCCTGGCGCTTGGCGACAGTGCCGACGAGGCGCTCGCCCGAGGCCGCGAACGCCACGACCGACGGGGTCGTACGCCCGCCCTCCGCGTTCTCGATCACGGTCGGCTCGCCACCCTCGAGCACGGCCATGCACGAGTTCGTCGTGCCGAGGTCGATGCCTATGGTCTTGGCCATGTGGAAATGCTCCTTCTGAGACGCTTTATAAATCTAAGTGAGATTGTGGCAGATTTCCTTCCCCACATCAAGTAGCCATCGCGCGATACCGTCTCTCCATGAACGCTCTGACCACAGAGGCGGTCAAGCCCAGGCTGCGGGGCGTGCTGCACGAGTACGCCTTCTTCGTCTCGCTCGCCTGTGGCATCGCTTTGATCCTGACCGCGCCGGCGCACGCACGCCTGGCCGCCGCGATCTACACGGTCGCGCTGTCGGGGCTGCTCGGCACGAGCGCGCTGTATCACCGCGTGACCTGGAGGCCGAAGGCGCGGCGCTGGATGCGCCGCCTGGACCACTCGATGATCTTCGTGCTGATCGCCGGCACCTACACGCCGGTGGCGCTGATCGCCCTGAAGGGGGCGCTTGCGACGGGGATCCTGATCGGGCTGTGGTCCGGCGCGCTCGGCGGCGTCGTGTTCAAGCTGCTGTGGATCGATGCTCCGAAGTGGCTGTTCGCCGCCGTCTACGTTGCGCTCGGCCTGGTCACTGCGGCGATCGTCGGCGAGCTACCGGCCGCGATCGGCTGGTTGGGCGTGGCCGGTCTCGCGGGCGGCGGGCTGCTGTACCTGGTGGGCGCCGTGATCTACGCCAGCGGACGTCCCAACCCCTGGCCGAAGGTCTTCGGCTACCACGAGATCTTCCACGCGCTCGTGATCGCTGCGGCGGCGCTGCACTTCGCGGTCATCGCCTTCGCGGTGCTGCCGCGGGGCTGAACAGAGCGGGATTCGGACCGGGGCTGAACAGAGCGCGGCTCGGGCACATCCTCGCCAGCGCGCACGCCGTGCAGGCGGGGGAGCGCGCGTGACAGGTGCGCCGTCCGTGGCGCAGGAGGTTGACGTGCAGCTCCAGCTCCTCACCGGGCGGTGTCAGCGCGAGCATCTCGTCGTGCAGCTCCTCGAACGGGGCGCCTGCACGCAGCAGTCCGAGTCGGGCGCCGACGCGCGATACGTGCGTGTCGACCGGCACCTCGCGCAGCCCGTAGGAGAACAGCAGCACGCACGCCGCCGTCTTTCGACCCACGCCCGGAAGCGCGGTGAGGTAGTCGCGCGAACGAGTGACGGGCGCATCCGCGATCCATTCGAGTGACAGCTCGTGCTCCTCGGCGCCGTCACCGGGGTTGGCCGCGATCGCGCGCAGGATCGCCTGAATGCGCGCTGACTTGACCTTGGAGATGCCACCGGGGCGGATCGCCTCCTCGACCTGCGCCAGCGGTGCGTCGCGTACCTGCTCCCAGCTCGCGAAGCGCTCGCGCAGCCGCAGATAGGCGACGTCGCGGTTGCGATCGTTGGTGGACTGCGAGAGCACCGTGAGCACCAGCTCGGCGATCGGATCGCGGTGCGGGCGCATCAGCGGCATCCCGTAGACCGCGCGCAGGCGGTCGCGAATCCGCAGCACACGTGCCCGGCTCGGCGCGGTCCACTGCGAGCGCGTCACCCGGGCCGAGGTCTCTCCGGCGGCTGCGGTCTCTCTCACCGCATCACCGTAGCCGCCCGCCTGCACACCTATATCCTCGCCCGATGCCCGAGCTGAGCGAGCACACTCGCGAGATCGATATCCCATTCGGGGCACACGGCGGGCGCCTGCCCGTCTTCTGGCGCAGCGCCCCGAGCGCGGGCACATCGACGCCGCTCTACCTGCACGGCGTCCCCACCAGCTCCGATGACTGGGTTGCGTTCCTGCAGCGGGGCGGCGGCCTCGCGCCCGATCTGCCGGGCTTCGGGCGCTCGGGCAAGCCGGGGTCGTTGCGCTACACGATCGAGGAGTACGACCGCTTCCTCGAGCGCTTCCTCGACGAGCTCGAAGTCGAGCGCGTCTCGCTGCTGGTGCACGACTGGGGCGCCGTCGGGCTGGCCTTCGCCCAGCGCCTGCCCGAGCGCGTGGAGCGCTTCGCGATCGTGAACGCGGTTCCCTTCCTGCCCGGCTACCGCTGGCATCGCACAGCGCGTATCTGGCGCACGCCGGGCCTCGGGGAGCTCGCGATGGGCGCCACCAACCGGCCCGTGCTGCGCTTCCTCTCAAAGGAGTCCAACGCCACACCCGGCCCGATGCCCGAGGCATGGCTGGACAGCGTGCTCGAGCACTTCGACCAGGGCACCCAGCGTGCGATCCTGCGCCTCTACCGCAGCTCCCCCCCGCCGTGCTCGCCGCCAGCGGCGCTCACCTGGAGCGCCTGCAGATGCCGGCGCTGATCGCCTGGGGCATGAAGGACCCCTACATTCCGAGCCGTTTCGCCCGCGAGTACGCGGCGGCCCTGCCCCGCGCCGAGTTGCTCGAGCTTCCCGATGCGGGCCACTGGCCGTGGCTCGACCGTCCCGACCTCGTGCAGCGGCTGGTGGACTTCCTGAGCAGCGGGTGAGCGAGCGCGTGCGGCGGGTGCGGCTGTGGGCCGGCGCACTGCCGGCGTGGGCGCTCACCGCGGCGCTCGCCGTCGCCTACCTGATCCTCGCTCCCTACAGCCCCGACCTAGCCGCCGCCAGCTACCGCAGCCAGCTGTTCGCGCGCAGCGGCTTCACGCTGTGGGACAACTCCTGGTACGGCGGACACCACCTTCCCGCCTACTCGATCTTCGGCCCTGCGCTGGGCAGCGTGATCCCTCCACGGCTGCTCGCGGCCGTGGCGATGACGCTGCTCGCGGCCCTCTTCCCGCTGCTGGCGCGCGGGCGCTTCCCGGAGCGCGCGGTTCGGCTCGCCTCGCTGTGGCTCGCGCTCGGAGCGGGCGTGAGCCTGCTCTCCAGCCGGGTGCCGTTCGATCTCGGCCTCGCGATCGGGGTCGGCGCGCTGATCCTGGCCCAGCGCGGACTCCTGTGGCCGGCGCTCGTGGTCTCGGTTCTGTGCGCCCTGGCAAGCCCGGTGGCGGGGGCGTTCCTGGCGCTCGTGTTCCTGGCGTGGGCACTGGCGGGTCCCGCGCGCGGCTGGCCGGCCGCGCTCACGCTCGCCGCGCTCGCGCCGATCGGGGTGCTGATCCTGGTCTTCCCCGAAGGCGGCTCTCAGCCGTTTGCTGCCTCGGCCTTCTATCCGGGCCTGCTGGGCGTGCTGGTGCTCACCTGGCTGATCCCGCGCGAGCGGCGCACGCTGAGGATCGGCGGCCTGTTGTACGCGCTCGCGCTCACCGGCTCATACGTGCTCTCGACAGCGATGGGCGCCAACTCCGACCGGCTCGGCTCGCTGTTCGCAGGGCCCGTGGCGGGCGTCGTGCTGGCCGGCACCAGACCGCGCCTGCAGCGCGCGCGCCCGCTGCTGGTGCTGGCGCCGTTGCTGCTCTACTGGCAGGTGAACGCGCCGATCTCAGACTATGCCGCGGTGGCGTCCAACCCGGCCGTCCGTGCCTCCTATTACGCACCGCTGCTGAAGGAGCTCCAGACGCTGCGCGTCGGCTACGGAGCGCGGCCCGTGCGGATCGAGGCGGTGCCCAGCGGCGCGCACTGGGAGGCGCGCTGGCTTGCGCCTCACGTGCTGCTGGCCCGCGGCTGGGAGCGCCAGCTCGACCAGTACCGCAACAGCCTCTTCTACGACCAATCGACGCCGCTCAGCGGCGCTCGCTATCGCGCCTGGCTGGTGGCGGGCGCGATCTCCTACGTGGCGCTGCCCGATTCGACGCTCGACTACTCGGCGATCTCCGAGGGCCGGCTGCTGCGCACGGGCTCGCTGGCGTATCTGCGCGAAGTCTGGCGCTCGCCGCACTGGCGCCTGTTCGCCGTGCTCGGCGCCGCGCCGCTGAGCCAACCGCCGAGCGTTCTGCAGAGCATCACCAGCGACTCGCTGCGTGTCTATGCGCCCCGCGCCGGCTCCTACTCGGTGCGCGTGCGCTTCACCCCCTACTGGGCGCTCGCGAGCGGCGATGGCTGTGTGGAACGCCAGCCTGGAGCGCAGGAATGGACACGCATCCGCGCACGCCACGCCGGCAGCTTTCATCTCGTCATCCGCTTCTCGCTCGCGCGCGTGCTCGAGCGTGGTCCTCGTTGCACCTGAGCATGGTCTAGGCTTACTTCGCGATGGTCGACCGCGCTCGTCTCCTGCAGGCGCGCGTCCTGCCGCATGGCTGGCTGGATGTGCTTCGGCAGGTCTCACTCTTCGGTATCGCATACGTCGCCTACCGGCTCGTGCGCGGACTGGTCGAGGCCAAAGCCAGCGAGGCGTTTGCCCATGCGCGTGATCTGATCGCCCTCGAGCGCACGCTGCACCTGTTCGTCGAGCCCTCGATCCAGGCCTGGGCATCGGGCAGCCACGTGCTGATGGTCTCGGCGAGCTGGCTGTACGTGAACGCCCAGACTTCGGTCACGATCGCAGCGCTGCTCTACCTGTACCTGCGCCAGAACCGCAGCTTCTACTTCGTGCGCAACATGTTCATGATCGCGATGGCGATCTCGCTCGTCGGCTACCTGGTCTTCCCAACCGCGCCGCCCCGCTTCTTGCCCGAGTGGGGCTTCATCGACAGCGTCTCGGAGCTGACCGCCGTGCACGTCACCCACGCGAGCGCCTCGCTGAGCGCGCTGTTCAACCCCTACGCGGCCGTGCCATCGATGCACGTCGCCTTCGCGATCATGATCGCGTGGCCGCTGGCGCGCCTGTCGCGCCGGCGCACCGTGAAAGCGCTGTGGCTGCTCTATCCGCTGTTGATGACCTTCGTGATCGTGGTCACCGCCAACCACTTCGTCTTCGACGCCTTGCTCGGAGCGCTCACGGCCGGCGCGTCCGCCTACGGGGCGCGCTGGCTCGCGCGGGCGCGTCCGGGCGCGTGGCATTTCTCGACGGTCCCCTCGCCGCGCGCAGCCGTGACCGCAGCCCGCCTCACCGCGAGCGGCTAGGCGAGCAGGCCCGATGGCCCCCAGGCAGCACAGCGCCTCGCGACGACGCGGCCGCGGCTCACCGCGCAGCGCGGGTCGCGGGGCTCGCGCGCCGATCGGCACAGGGGTGCGCCGCGAGCTGGTGCGCAACCGCCTGATCGAGTCGCGCCTGACGCCCAACGCGATCTCGCTCACCGGCTTCGTGCTCAACCTGCTCGCCGCAGCGCTCGTCTGGGAAAGGCTGTTCTTCCTCGGCGGCGTCGCCTTCATCGTCGGCTCGGTGATGGACACGCTCGACGGGCGCTACTCGCGCATGTCCGGCAAGGGCACTCCCTTCGGTGCGTTCCTGGACTCCACGCTCGACCGCATCGAGGAGGGCATCGTGCTGACGGCGGTCGCCGGCTACTTCGCGCTGCACGGCAACCGCGCCGCCGCCGCGGCTGTGGTCGTCGCGGTGCTGGCCTCGTTGATGGTCAGCTACACGCGCGCACGCGCCGAGGCCCTCGGCGTCGAGTGCAAGGTGGGCATCGCCACACGACCCGTACGCGTCGTGATCCTCGCGATCGGGCTCGTCTTCGCGAGGGGCGCCTCGCTCGGGAGCTTCGAGCTGCTGGAGCCCGCCGTGTTCGTGCTGGCGGCGTTGAGCGTGGTCACCGTCATACAGCGCATCGCGCACGTTCGCCGCGAGCTTTCCGTGTGACCTTGCGAGGCCGGCGGAGTAGTCTCTTGCAGCGGTCCGGCGCCCTGCGCGCCCGGCACACCTGAGAAGCAGGGAGATCCTTCGAGGCTCTCTTTCACCGGGCCCCCGCGCCCCCACAAAGGACATCTCACTCGTGATCAAGGAGCACAGCAACGCCAGCGCCGCCAGCAACGGTGCGGCCTCCACAAATGGCGCCGGGCGCTACCAGTCCGAGAAGGTGCGAGTCGCCATCGTCGGCGTCGGCAACTGCGCCTCGGCCTTCGTCCAGGGAATCCACTACTACCGCGACGCTGACCCAGACGCGCGCGTCCCCGGACTGATGCACGTCGACCTCGGCGGCTATCACGTGCGCGACATCGAGTTCACCGCCGCCTTCGACATCGACGCGGCGAAGGTCGGCAAGGACCTCGGCGAAGCGATCTGGTCCGGGCAGAACAACACGATCAAGTTCGCCAACGGCCGGCGCAGCGTCCCCAAGAAGCTGGGCGTGCCCGTCCACCGCGGGATGACCCACGACGGCCTCGGCAAATATCTCAAGGAGAAGATCACCAAGGCTCCCGGCGAGACGGCCGACATCGTGCGCATCCTCAAGGACACGCACACCGATGTGGTGGTCTCCTACCTGCCGGTGGGCTCCGAGCAGGCGACCAAGTGGTACGTCGAGCAGGTGCTCGAGGCGGGCTGCGGCTTCGTCAACTGCATCCCCGTGTTCATCGCCCGCGAGGACTACTGGGACAGGCGCTTCAAAAAGGCGCGCCTGCCGATCGTCGGCGACGACATCAAGTCACAGGTCGGCGCGACGATCGTGCACCGCACGCTCGCGCGGCTGTTCGCCGAGCGCGGCGTGGAGATCGAGCGGACCTCGCAGCTCAACGTCGGCGGCAACATGGACTTCTACAACATGCTCGAGCGCGAGCGGCTGGAGTCCAAGAAGATCTCCAAGACCAACGCGGTCACATCGATCATGGATCACGAGCTGCCCGCAAGCGACATCCACGTCGGGCCCTCCGACTACGTGCCGTGGCTGACCGACCGCAAGTGGGCCCACATCCGCGTCGAGGGCCAGGCCTTCGGCGACGTGCCGCTGAACCTGGAGCTCAAGCTCGAGGTGTGGGACTCGCCGAACTCGGCCGGGATCGTGATCGACGCGGTGCGCTGCTGCAAGCTCGCGCTCAACCACGGGGTCGGGGGACAGCTCGACGGACCGTCCTCCTACCTGATGAAGTCACCGCACAACCAACGCCCCGACGAGCTGGCGCGCAGAGACACCGAGAAGTTCATCGCCACCTACTCGGGGCTCCCCGGCACGCGGACGCGCGGAGGCCGCCGGGCCAAAGCCGCGACCGCAGCCAAAGCCTCACGCAAGGCCGCGACGAGCCCCAAAGCCTCGCGCAAAGCCCCCGCCAAAGCATCGAAACCCGCAAGCGCGCGGGCGCTGAAGGCACCGGCGTCCAAATAGGCCCCTCGCGGCGCGGCCAGCGGGGATAATCGAGGGCCGATGAACGAGCGGTTCTCGATAGCCCACGTGACGCCGTACCCGTGGGAGGCGGAGAACGAGCTCAACGACCACGTCCGGCGCGTCGCGGGCGAGCTCTCAGAGCGCGGCCACAGGGTGCTGGTGCTCGCGCCGTCGCGCTCGCAGGAGCGGGTGCGCGAGTCGCGCAAGGCGCTGCGTGCCGGTCGCTCTCCGAACGCTCGGGGCAGCGCGCACGGCATCTCGCCACTGCTCGAGGGAACCGACAGCGGCAGCCCGCGACTGATCGCCGTGGGCGAGGTGCTCGACGTCGCCGCCGGCGCGCGGCGCCGTCCCCCGGCGCTGCCGATCGACGTGGCCAGGACGATCGAGGAAGTGATGGCAGCGGTGGAGCTGGACTTCGTGCACGTGCACGAGCCCTTCGCCCCGAGCGCCTCCAACGCCGCGCTGCGCCACTCGCGGGCGCTGAACGTCGGCTCGTTTCACTCCTCCTCCGAGCGCCTGCTCTCGACGCTCGTCGCACGCCGCTTCGTGGAGAGCTTCTTCGGGCGCCTGGACGCGCGCACCGCGAGCCTGCCAGCGACGGCGGAGCTGATGGAGCGCTATTTCCCGGAGGAGTACCGGCTCGTGCCCGACGGCCCAGACACCGCGATCGAGCTGGAGCAGATCTATCGGGAGCTGGCCGCGCGTCGTCATCCCCGCGACGGGGACGCCCTGCTCTCCGCGCAGCTGAGCCAACGTCCGCTGATCGATGTCGACCTGCACATGCACACCGACCACTCAGACGACTGCGCCACCCCGGTGGAGGTCCTGCTGGCGACCGCGCGCGAGCAGGGGCTGGGGGCGATCGCGGTCACCGACCACAACGAGATCTCGGGGGCGCTGGAGGCCAGCGCACAGGCCGCCGAGGCGGGCGTGAAGGTGATCGTCGCAGAGGAGATCAAGACGGCCGGAGAAGGCGAGGTGATCGGACTCTTCATAAAGGAGAAGATCGCGCGCGACATGAGCATGCAGGAGACCGTGGCCGAGATCCGCCGGCAGGGCGGGCTCGTCTACGTGCCGCACCCGTTCGACCGGATGCACTCGGTGCCCGACTACGAGCACCTGCTGAAGATCGTCGAGGAGGTCGACGCAATCGAGATCTTCAACCCGCGCGTGGCGATCGCCGCCTTCAACGACGAGGCCGCGCGATTCGCCGCCAAGTACCGGATCCCGGCGGGCGCCGGCTCGGACTCCCATGTGGCCCAGGGCCTCGGCTCGGTGCGCATCCGCATGCGCGACTTCGACGGGCCGGTCGAGTTCGCGCAGTCGCTGCGCGAGGCGCAGATCATCACGCGGCCCTCCTCGCTGTTGTACGTACAGGCGCTGAAGTTCCTGCAGACCCGGGCCACCCCGCCGAAAGCGCGGCGGGCCAGCAAGGCGCGGCGCTTGAAGCGACTCGGCCGGGCGCACGGCAGGCAATAAGGACTCGGCGCGCCACGCAAGTACTGATGCACCGTCAAGGACAAGACGACACCCCGTCAAATCCCTCGGGGTCGATGCCCGTGACCGATGACGAGATCCGCGAGAAGTACCTCGAGCGCGCAATCCGCGAGCTCAACACGCTGACGCGCGAGTTGCAGTCCTGTCCGCACTGCCCGCGCGGCAACCTGATGCCGGTGCTCGGCTCGGGCCATCCACAGGCCGACATCATGCTGCTCAAGCACTCGGCCGTGCCATCGGAGATCGAGGAGGGAGTGGCCTTCTACGGTCGCTCGGGCAGCGCGCTGATGAAGTCGCTCAAGCGCCTGGCGATCGACCCGCTCGCGGTGTACGGCACGCTGTGCGTGAAGTGCCCGCTCAGCGACGCCTCGCTGGCCGACTTCGCCTGCGTGGCCCGCGTGGTCGAGGAGATCGCGATCGTCCAGCCCAAGATCGTCGTGGTGATGGGCGCCGAGGCGCTGGCGGCGCTGGAGGAGATGAACATCCCGCTCGCACGCACCCTGCGCCCGGCGCTCGGCGAGGTCCAGGCGCTGACGCCCACGATCGACGTGCTGTTCGTGCCCAACATCGACGACTCGCTCGACGAGCAGGATGCCAAGCGCGCCTTCTGGGCTGCGTTTCGGATGCTCGGCGAGTGGTACGAGGCGCAGCCGCCCTACTGACGGGACCGGCGCGCCGCAGGGCAAGCGCACCGGAGGGGCGGCGCGAGGACCAGGGCGAAGCTAACGCGCTACAATGACGCACATGCAGCTTGTGGGTATTCGCGAGATGCGCCAGAACCTCAGCCGCTACGCCCAGCGGGCACGACACGGAGAGTCATTTCTGATCACCGATCGCGGCCAGCAGATCGCACAGCTGACCCCAGCCCCCGGTCGCGCTTCGGCGATCGACCGCCTCGTCGCCGAGGGCGGAGCCCGGCGCGGACAGGGCAGCCTCCTTGACATCCTCGAGGAGCTGCCTGAGCCGATTGCAGGCCCAGCGTCAAGCGTTGTGCTCGATGAGCTGCGCTCAGAGCGCGTGTAGCGACGTGCCGGACTACCTCGACACCTCGGCCTTCATCAAGCTCGTGCGCTCTGAGCCCGAGAGTCCTGCTCTGCGCCGCGAGCTGGCCGGCCGCGAGCTGCTCAGTAGCGCCCTGCTGATCGTCGAGGGACGCCGCGCCGCCCGGCGCTATGGCGCGCTTGCCGACAGACGCGCTCGCGCTGCCCTCACCGCGATCACCATGATCGCGCTCGACGAGCCGATCCTCGACGCCGCTGCCGAGCTGGACCCCGCCGAGCTACGCTCACTGGACGCGCTGCACCTTGCGACCATCGTGAGTCTCGGCGAGGACATCGAACGGCTGTACTGCTACGACACTCGCCTTGCGAACGCCGCGCAAACTGTCGGCGTCGAAGTCTCTCACCCCCACTGAGCCAGACGACAGCGCTGGGCGCGCGGAGGCCGAACGGCCACGGCGTTGGCGCTAGATCTCGAGCACGATCTTCCCGAGCTTGCCACCCGCGGCGAAGCGCTCGTAGGCGCGCGCCGCATCTTGCAGCGGGAAGGCCTCGGCCACCGGCACGCGCAGCGCCCCGGCGTCGAACAGCGGCAGCACCTCGCGCTCGAGCAGGCGCGCGGCCAGCGCTTTCTCCTCGAGCGGACGCGCGCGCAGGGTCGAGCCCTGGATACGAGCACGCTTGCCCATCAGCGCCAGCAGGTTCAGCTCGCCCTTCGCGCCGCCCGCCACGCCGATCACCACGATCCGTCCGCCGGTGCCGAGCGCCTTCAGGTTCTCGGCCAGGTTGGGCGCGCCGACCAGCTCGAGGATCACATCGAACGGGCCGTGCTCGGCGAAGCTCTCGGCAGCGATCGCCTCGGCGCCGAGCGCTGCGACCTGCTCGCGAAGCTCCTCGCGGTGGACGCTGGCCGTCACGCGCGCCCCTGCCTCGCGCGCGAGCTGGATCGCCGCCGTTCCCACTCCACCGGCGCCGCCGTGGACCAGCAGGCGCTCGCCCGAGCGCAACTCGGCCTGCACGAACAGCGCGTCGTGGGCTGTGGTGAAGACCTCCGGAAGGCCGCCCGCTTCGATCCAGTCCAGCTCCTCGGGCATTCCCATCACGACGCGCTCGTGAGCCGTCACGAGCTGCGACTGGGCTCCGCCGCCGACGATGCCCATCACGCGCGCACCCACCGCGAAGCGCTCCGCTCCGGGGCCAAGCGCAGCCACCTCGCCGGCGAACTCCATGCCGGGAATGTCCTGGGGCGAGCCCGCGGGCGCCGGATAGAGGCCGCGCCGTTGCATCATGTCCGCGCCGTTGAGCCCCGCGGCCCTGACCCGGACGAGCACCTGTTCTGAGCCCGGCACGGGATCGGGGTGCTCCTCGATCACGATCTCCTGCTCGCGGATGGTCGCTGCGCGCATCGGGCCAGCCTACCTTCAGCGCGTTCTCGATGATGCGCAGCAGCGTCAGCGCGTTGGCCGGAAACTGGCCCACCCGATCACCAGTGCGGGGCGCCCCCAATCAGCGCGTCAGCGGCCCCGGCGCTACGCGCGCTCGAGCACGGCCACGCACTCGATGTGGTGCGTCTGCGGGAACATGTCCACGGGCCTGACCCTGCGCAGCACCCAGCCCGCCTCGACCAGTTCGGCCGCGTTGGGCGCGAGCGTGGTCGGGTTGCAGGAGACGTAGACGATCCGCCGCGGCGACGCTTCGACGATCCGGCGGATCACTTTCTTGGACAGCCCGGCGCGAGGTGGGTCGACGACCACCACGTCGGGGCGCCCGGCGCGCTCGAGCAGCTCGGGCAGCGCCAGGCGCGTGTCGCCGGCGAAGAAGCGCATGTTCGTGATCTCGTTGCGCCGGGCGCCTGCGATCGCGTCGGCGACCGCCTGCTCGACCAGCTCGATGCCCCACAGCTCGCCCGCCTTGGGGGCCAGCGTCAGTGCGATCGTGCCGATCCCCGAGTACAGGTCATACACCCGCTCCCAGCCCTCCAGGGCCGCATACTCGGCCACGACGTCGTAGAGCAGCGTGGCCATCTCGGTGTTGGTCTGGAAGAACGCTTCCGGGGAGATGCGCAGGTCCAGCGCGCCGAGACGCTCGGGCAGCTCGGACTCGCCCCACACCAGCTCGGTCTCACCGCCCGCGGTGGTCTCCGCGACGCTGCGCGAGCGGGTCCACAGTACGCCGGAGAGGTGCTCGCCGAGCCCCTCGCTGAGCGCGCCCGCCAGCGCGCCGGCCTCTAGCTCTCCCTCGGTGCTGACCACGCGCACCTGTAGCGCGCCGCTGTGACGCCCTTCGCGCACCACCAGGTTGCGCAGGCGCGCGCGGCCGTCCGGACCGGGGCCGACCCGCTCGTCGCGCTCGCCGCGAACCCCTCGGCCACGCTCGCCGCCCTGGCCACGCTCGCCGCTGGGGCCGCGCTCGCCGCCCTGGGCGCGCTCGCCGCGGCTGCGCTCCCACGCGCTGAGCCCTTCGCTGCGACACCACTCCAGTGCGATCCCGCGGGCGAGGTTCCCGCGCTCGGACGCCAGCAGGCAGTCCTCCATCGCGATCACGCTGTTGCCCCCGGCGGGGGCGTGAAAGCCACACACGAGCAGCGGGCGGGCGGGATCGCGATCGTCGTTGCCGAAGGAGTACTCGAGCTTGTTGCGGTAGCGCCACTGCTCGAGCGCGGGCACGATCGGCTCGAGCGCGAAGCCGTCGAGGTGCCCGATCCGCCGCAGCGCCTCCTCGACCTGGCCCTGCTTGATCTCGAGCTGGCGCTCGTAGGGGAGAACCTGCCAGGCCACGCCCGGGTGATCGGCGCGGGGGGCGATCCGCTCGGGGCTCGGCTGCAGCACCTCGAGCGTACGTGCGTGCGCGTAGCTGCGCTTGCGCTTGTGCACCACGGCCCGCACCCTGTCGCCGGGAATCGCGCCCGCCACGAACACCACATAACCGCCATCGCCGAGGCGCGCCACTCCCTCGCCGCCGAACGCCAGCGAGTCGATCTGCAGCTCCAGCTCCTCGCCGCGCTGGGGACGGGGGGGCGCCTGCGGCTCGGCGCTCACGCCGCCACCAGCAGCTCGAGCAGCGCCTTCTGGGCGTGGCGGCGGTTCTCCGCCTGATCCCAGATGCGCTGGCGCGATCCGTACAGCAGCTCAGGAGTGATCTCCTCGCCGGGATGCGCGGGCAGATCGTGCATCGCGAAAGCGCCGGGTGCAGCCGCGTCGAGCAGCGCGTCGTCGAGGCGATAGGCGCCCAGGGCCGAGCGGCGCTCCTCGGCGCTGGCCTCGTCGCCCATGCTCACCCACACGTCGGTGTAGAGCGCGCAGGCGTCCTTGACGGCCTCGTAGGGATCCTCGTGCAGCGTCACGAGGCCCTTCGCGCCGGCCGGCAGCGAGAGCTCGTCCTCGAGCGAGTAGCCGTCGGGGGAGGCCACCGCGACGTGCATCCCCGCGAGCGTCCCCAGCACGGCGAGCGAGCGCGCAACGTTGTTGCCGTCGCCCACGTAGGCCACGCGCAGACCCTCGAGCGAGCCGTATGCCTCGCGCAGCGTCAGCAGATCGGCCAGCGCCTGGCAGGGGTGGTGGCGAGCGCTGAGCATGTTGATCACCGGCACCGTGCTGTGCGCCGCGAGCTCTTCGAGAATCGCGTCCTCGCCGGTGCGCAGTCCGACGGCGCCGACGTGGCGGGAGAGGACCAGCGCCGTGTCGCGCAACGCCTCCCCGCGCGAGATCTGCATCTCCTCCGAGCGCAGCACCACGGGGTGGCCGCCGAGCTCGTGCACGCCCACCTCGAAGGAGATCCTCGTGCGGGTGGATGGCTTCTGGAAGATCAGCGCCACGCTCTGGCCGAGCAGCGCCTGCGAGGACAGCGGCGCCTGCTTGAGCTCGAGCGCGCGGGTGAGCAGCGCGTCCAGCTCTGTGGCCGTCAGCTCCGCGCCGGTGAGAAAGTGCCTGCTCGCCATCGAAGCGGTGAGTCTAGGAGGTGCGAGCATGCGGTCACCGAGCCCGTCAGGCAGGCACCCGCGAGAGGACCGCGAAAGCCACTGTGTGCGAACGTCCGCCTATGAGAACTTGGAAGAGAAAGGATCGCCCACGATGAGACAAGCCATCGCCGTCCCGATCGCCTGCGCCGTGCTGATGGGGATCGCCGGCTGCGGCTCCTCGAGCAGCTCCAGCTCCGCCACCACTGCGTCAACCGCGAGCACCTCCAGCAGTGGCCTGAAAGCGACCACGACACCCAAGTACGCCTCGCCGTCCAGCTCCTCGCCGGTGCAGAGCGGAGTCGTGCAGATCGCGTACCGCAACATCGCGATCGACCCCGACACGCTGAAGGTGAAGGTCGGCAGCACGCTGAAGTGGACCAACTACGACTCGGTCGAACACAACGTCACAAGCCAGGGCGGCCCGCTGAAATTCGCCTCCAAGGACTTCGGCGAAAAGGGCACGTTCGAGATCAAGGCGAACAAGCCGGGCGTGATCCACTACCAGTGCACGATCCACCCCGCTTCCATGAACGGGACGATCGAAGTCGTCAAGTGAGCGAGAGCTAGTCGAAGGCCGCCAAGCCCTGATCGGGGGTCGAGGCGTTGGCGTAGCGGCGGCGGGGTATCCGACCCGCCGTGCGCGCCAGGCGCCCCGCCTCGACCGCGCTGCGCATCGCCGCGGCCATCCGCACCGGGTCCTGCGCACGCGAGATCGCCGAGGCGGCCATCACCGCGTCGCAGCCCAGCTCCATCGCCAGCGCCGCATCCGAGGCCGTGCCGATCCCCGCGTCGAGCACCACGGGCACATCGACCGCCTCGCGGATCAAAGCGATGTTGTAGGTGTTGCGGATCCCCATGCCGCTGCCGATCGGCGAGCCGAGTGGCATCACCGCCGCACAGCCCACGTCGACCAGGCGCCTGGCCAGAACCGGGTCGTCGGTCGTGTATGGCAGCACCACGAAGCCCTCCTCGACCAGCTCCTCGGCCGCGCGCAGCAGCTCCGGGGCATCCGGCAGCAGCGTGTCCTCGTCGCCGATCACCTCGAGCTTGATCCAGTCGGTCGCAAACGCCTCGCGCGCCAGGCGGGCCGTGATCAGCGCATCACGCGCGGTGTTACAGCCGGCGGTGTTGGGCAGCAGCTGAACACCGGTGTCGCGGAGCACGTCGAGGAGCGAGGAGCCGTTGGCCGTGAGGCCGCCCGCGCCGACGCGCCGCAGCGCCACGGTCACCAGTTCGCTGCCGCTGGCCGCGATCGCCTCCGCCATCAGCTCGAGCGAGGGAAAGCCACCCGTGCCGAGCAGCAGCCGTGAGCGCAGCGTGCGTCCGGCGATCGTCAGCTCGTCGTGATCGGGCTGCTCGGCTTCGAGCTCGGCTTCGAGCGCTCCCGCGGGCGGAACCCCCAGCGACTCGGCCATCTCTCAGCCTCCCTGCATCGCAGTCAGAACCTCAACCCGGGCGTCTGCGTCGAGCGTGAAGGAGTCCCAGTCGGTGCGCGTCACGACCTCGCCGTCGACCGCCACGGCCACGCCGCGTGCGTCGCCGCTCAGGCCGAGGCGACCGAGGACCGCGAGCAACGTCTCACCGGCCGCGATCTCGCAGCGCTCGCCGTTGAGCACGATCACGAGGCCGCCCCCATGGCGGAGGCCAGCAGCCCGCGTGGCGCCCCGGCGTCTGCGCGGAAGCGCAGCGGGTCGCACGTCGCGAGCAGCGCCGCGTCGGCCGCCGGCGAGGAGCAGGAAGGGTCGAGCAGATCGCCCACGAGCGCAGCGGTCAGCGGTGCCAGCAAAATCCCGTTGCGGTGATGGCCACTCGCCCAGATGAGGCCCTCGAGCGCACCGCGGCCGATCGCCGGCGCATTGTCGGGGGTGCTCGGACGCAGGCCCACCGAGAGCTCCTCTATCTCCAGCTCGCTGACACCGGGGACGAGCTCACGGGCGTCGCGCAGCAGCTCATGGACGCCGCCCGCCGTCGGACTCAGATCGAAGCCCCGCTCCTCCATCGTCGCGCCGAGCACGTAGCACCCATCCCCACGGGGCAGCAGGTAGCCGCCCTCGTAGCGAAGCACGCGGGAGACGAGTCCGGGCCCCGCGGGGTCGCGCAGGCGCAGGATCTGACCCTTGACCGGACGTACCGGGACGCGGTCCTGCGCTCCCAGGCCACCGATCGCACCGCTCCACGCCCCGGCCGCGAGCACCACCCGATCCGCGCGCAGGCGCTCGCCGTCCTCGAGCACGACCCCGCTCGCACGCTCGCCGTCGGACTCCACGGCCTTCACACACGCACCCTCGCGCAGCCGCACCCCTGATCCGAGACAGGCGCTGCGCAGCGCCACCAGCACGTTCCTGGGATCGATCGAGTGATCGTCTGGGACCTCGAGCGCCAGGCGCAGGGTGGGCGCGAGCGCCGGCTCGAGCTCGCGCGCGCGGCTGGCGCGCAGGCGCGCCACGCGCAGGCCGAGCGACTCACGGAAGGCGAGCTGGCGGCCGAGCTCTGCGGCCTCGTCCTCGTCGCGTGCGAGCAGCAGCGTGCCCGTCTGCGCCAGCGCCACATCCACGCCCGCGGCCGCGGCCAGCTCGGAGGCGAAACCGGGCCACAGCGCCGACGAGCGCAGACCCAGCTCGAGCACGCGCCGGCCCGTCGGCCCGAACTCGACCTCGGCGACCGGGGCGAGCATGCCCGCGGCCACTCGCGAGCTGGCCTGCCCGGTCTCCCCACGCTCGAGCAGCGCCACCGTCATGCCGCGCGCGCGCAGGCGCCAGGCGATCGCCAGGCCGATGATGCCGCCGCCCACGACGACCACGTCGACTTGGTGGTTCTCGGGCATGGGACTGATGCTAGCCCGCGCCTGGCTCTGAGCGCCGTGCTCGGCGTGCGAGACTTGCAGGCCTGATGGCAACCGTCGATGCAAGCGCCGAGCGCCGCGCGCGTCTCGCCAGCGCGCGGCTGTATCTGGTCTGTGGGACATTCGCCGACAGCGGCGAGCTGCCCGACCTGCTGCGCGCTGCAGCGGCCGGCGGCGTCGACATCGTCCAGCTGCGCGAGAAGCACCTCCCCGACGAAGCGCTGACCGCGGTGGCCAACGCCGCGCACGCCCTGTGCGAGCGTTTGGGAATGCTCCTTGTCATCAACGACCGGCCCCTGGTCGCGCGCGCCTGCGGTGCCGACGGCGTGCACGTCGGACAGGACGACATGGCGGTGGCGGAGGTCCGCGAGATCGTCGGTCCCGAGATGCTGATCGGGCTCTCGACCCACGCCCCTGAGGAGATCGACGCGGTCGACCCCGGGGTCGTGGACTACATCGGCGTGGGCCCGATCCACGAGACGCCCACCAAGCCCGGCCGGGCGGCCGTCGGGCTCGAGCTGATCCGCTATGCAGCCGCCAACGCAGCGGTGCCGTTCTTCGCGATCGGAGGCCTCGATCGGGACAACCTCCAGGAGGCGCTCGACGCCGGCGCCGAGCGCCTGTGCGTGGTGCGCGCGATCGCCGACGCCGCCGATCCCGAGGCGGCCGCCGCCGCGATCCGCGTGCGCCTCGACGCACGAGCAGCGGAGCGGTGAGCCTTGGCGCGCGCGCCTGAGAGGGCTCCGTCCGAGGCCGAGCAGGCGCCCGGCCCCTCGCTCGAGCGCGGGCGCCGGGAGGAGCGCGCACAGCGCGAGGAGCTCGCGCGCGCCGCCCTGCGACCGCTCGCACCCGACGAGCGCCCGACTCCCCTGCGCGTCGCGGTAGTCGTGTGCGTGGCGCTTTCGATCGCGGTGATCGTCGGTGCGCTGAGCGTGCACGATCTCGCCCGCCACGGCGGCTCGCTGCCGGGAGCGATCTTCCTCGCTGTACTGCTGGCGCTGCTGGGTCGCGGCATGTACGCCCGGCGCTACTGGGCCGTGCTCGGCTTCGAGGCGCTGCTGGCCTTCCAGATCCTCGTGACCTCGCTCGCGCTGGTGGTCGCCTCCACGATCCCGGCGGCCGCGACCTGCGTGGTCAGCGTCGGGCTGGGCGGCTGGCTGTTCTGGAAGCTCGTGCGCGTGATGGGACGTATCCAGGCCGGCGAACGCCACCCGCTTGGACCAGCCGGCTAGCCGGCGGGCTGCCTCTTCAAGGCTTCGATAGGCTCAGGCGCATGGCTGAAACGTCCTACGACTGCGTCGTCATCGGCTCCGGACCCGGGGGTTACGTGGCCGCCATCAGAGCCGCGCAGCTCGGCAAGAGGACCGCCGTGGTGGAGCGCGAGAAGGTCGGTGGGCGCTGCCTGAACTACGCCTGCATCCCCGCCAAGGCGGTGCTCCGCTCGGCCGATCTGCTCAGCGAGATCCGCGACGCGGGCGAGTTCGGCCTGAAGGTCAGCGGCGTCGAGGTCGACTACGCGGCGATCCAGGCCCGCCGCGAGAAGGTCGTCTCCACGCTCACCTCCGGCGTCGCCGGCCTGTTCAAGAAAAACAGCATTGACTACATCGAGGGCGACGCTGCCCTGACGGCCGACGGCGACGTGTGCGTCGGCGATCGGGCGATCGGCGCCGGCACCGTGATCCTCGCCACGGGCTCGATTCCACGGCCCATCCCCGGCGTGGAGCTCGGCGGCCGTGTGATCGGCACCGAGCAAGCATGGGCGCTCGCCGAGATCCCCGCGCGGCTGGCCGTCGTCGGGGCGGGAGCGTCCGGCGCCGAGATCGCCTCGGCCTTCGCCCGGCTCGGCAGCGAGGTGCTGCTGCTCGAGGCGCTCGAGCGCGTGCTTCCCACCGAGGACGCCGACATCTCACGGCTGGTCGAGCGCGGCCTCAAGCGCCAGGGCATCGCCGTGCATACGGGCACCCCCGTGACCGACGTGGCCGCGGGCGAGTCGCGCGTGACCTTCTCCTACGGCGAGAGCTCCGGCGAGGTCGACTATCTCGTGATCGCCGCGGGACGTGGAGCAGACGTCAACGGCCTCGGCCTGGCAGAGGCCGGGGTCGAGCTGGAGGATCGCGGCCTGATCCGTGTCGACGGCGCCATGCGCACCTCGCGCAGCGGCGTGTATGCGATCGGCGACCTCGTGCACGGCCCGGCGCTCGCTCACAAGGCCTCCGATGAGGGCGTGATCGCGGCCGAGGACATCGCGGGGCTGGCGACCCATCCGATCGCCTACGACGACATCCCCCGGGCGACCTTCTGCACCCCCAACGTCGGCTCGTTCGGGCTGACAGAGGCGCAGGCGCGCGAGCAGGGCCACGAGGTCGTGATCGGCAAGGTCCCCTACGGGGCTGTCGGCGGAGGGACCGTCTACGGCGACCGCACCGGGCTGGTGAAGCTGGTCGGCGAGAGCAAGTACGGCGAGCTGCTGGGCGGGCACATCGTGGGCTCGCGCGCGACCGAGCTGATCCAGGAGCTCGTCAACGTGCGCGCCCTGGAGGGCGGCTTCGCGGAGGTGGCGCGCATCATCCACGGTCACCCCACGCTCTCGGAGGCCGTGATGGAGGCCGGGCGCGCCGCCGATGGCTGGCTCATCCACGGCTAGAGCTTCGCTGCGCACGCCCGCCGAGGACGGCTCCTCGCCCGCGGGCGCCTTCTACTTCGATCTCGCCAGTCCGCTGGCATACCTCACCGCAGAGCGCGTCCTGCACGAGCTGCCCGGAGCGGCCGAGTGGCAGCCAGTGCAGGCCAGCGAGATCCCCGGCGCGCAGGCCAGCGAGATCCCCGGCGCGCAGGCCAGCGAGATCCCCGGCGCGCAGGACGCTCCGCATCGCGCAGGGGCCGCACACGAGCTCTCGCGCGCCGAGATCGCGCGCCGCGCGCTCGAGCTGGGGCTGCAGCCGCTGCGCTGGCCCGAGCCGTTCCCGTTCGACAGCTCGCTGGCGATGCTGGTGGCCACCTACGCCAAGTCGATCGGACGCGCGGTGCCCTTCGCCCAGGCCGCCTTTCGCCAGGCGTTCGCCGGTGGGCACTCGCTGCAGGAGCCCGACTTCGTCCTGATCGCAGCGGCCGCCTGCGAGATGCACCCCACCGCCGTGCTCCGGGCGGCGGCGATGCGCTCGGTCGCCGAGCAGCTGAAGGCGACGACGACGGCTGCGGTCGCGCTCGGGGTCCGCGAGGTGCCGGCGCTCGCGGTCGGCGGGCGCATCTTCCAGGGCGAGCGCGCCCTCGAGCAGGCGGCAGCGCACATGCGCGACGAGCGTTCAGCGGGGCGCTCGCGATGAGAGCCAAGCACGCCTACCGGCTGATCGTGACCCGCAGCGGGCGCGCGCCCGCGCTGCTCGCCGACGCCACGCGGATCGACCACATCGAGGTCGTGGAGATCGACAGCGGCGAAGCGGTGCTCTTCTGGGACCGCCCCCCACAGGCGGCCTCCAAGCTGGCGCGCGCGCTGCGCGCCGATCTCGCACAGCTCCGCGCCGAGGAGTTCATGGCGCGCTGGGCTACGGTGGAGCAGTGATCAGCGGGCTGCCCGAACCGGACGTTGCACGCGAGTGGCTGACCACGATGACGCTCATCCGCCGCTTCGAGGAGCGCGCCGGCGAGATGTACGCACGCGCCAAGGTCGGTGGCTTCCTGCACCTCTCGATCGGCGAGGAGGCCACGATCGTAGGCAGCGCCCGCGCGCTGCGCGAGAGCGACTACCTGATCTCGACCTACCGCTCCCACGGACACGCGCTCGTGCGCGGAACGCCGCCCGAGAACGTGATGGCCGAGTTGTTCGGGCGCGTAGACGGCTGCTCCGGCGGCCGCGGCGGCTCGATGCACATGTTCGACCTGGCGCGCCGCTTCATGGGCGGCTACGGGATCGTCGGCGGCAACCTTCCGATCGCGGCCGGGATCGCACTCTCCAGCGACTACCGCGAGACCGACGAGGTGACCCTGTGCGTGTTCGGCGACGGCGCCTCCAACCAGGGAACGTTCGGCGAGACGCTGAACCTGGCCGCGCTGTGGAAGCTGCCGGTCGTGTTCATGGTCACCAACAACCAGTTCGGCATGGGCACCGCGCTGGGCCGCCACTCGGCTGTCACAGACCTGCAGCGCAAGGGCGAGAGCCTCGGCGTGCACGGCCTGCGTTGCGACGGGATGGACGTGGCCGACACCCATGCGGTGGTGAGCGAGGCCGTCAGGCGCGTGCGCGAGGAGCGCAGCCCGGTGCTGGTCGAGGCCGTCACCTACCGCTTCCGCGGGCACTCGATGGCCGATCCCGAGGAGTACCGCACGAAGGAGGAGGTCGCCCACTGGCGCGAGCGCGACCCGATCCCGGCGTTCGCCGAGCAGCTGATCCGAGAGCGCGTGATCGACGAGGCCGGGCGGGAGCAGATCGACGCCGCGAGCGTTGCCCGCGTGGACGCCGCGGTGGAGTTCGCCGACGCATCGCCGTTCCCATCGCCCGAGTCCCTTTACGACGACGTCTACGTGCTCGACCCCAATGTGCGCGGGCGCTACTCGGCGCAGACCTCCGAGGAGCGCGCCAACCGCTCGCGCGAGGCCGACGCGCCGCCTTCCCCCGGCTCGATACCTGCATCCAACGACGAGATCCCCCAGCAGCTGACGCAGGCGCTGGCCGCCGGCGAGGATGGCGGCGAGCGAGCCGCGGGGGTCTCGCGATGACGCAGCTGCGCTACCGCGAGGCGCTCAACGCGGGCCTGCGCGAGGAGCTTCGCCGTGACGAGCGCGTGATCCTGATGGGCGAGGACATCGGCGTGTTCGGCGGCGCCTTCAAGGTCACCGACGGGCTGCTCGAGGAGTTCGGCGAGCGCCGCATCCGCGACACCCCGATCTCGGAGAACACGATCGTCGGCGTCGGCGTGGGCGCCGCGATGACCGGCCTGCGCCCCGTGGTCGAGCTGATGACGATCAACTTCGCGCTGCTCGCATTCGACCAGATCGTCAACCACGCAGCGCACATCCACTACATGTTCGCCGGACAGGCGCGCGTGCCGCTGGTCGTGCGCATGCCACAGGGCGCCGGCCACCAGCTGGGGCCGACCCATTCGCACTGCCTCGAGGCGATGTTCCTGCACGTCCCGGGGCTGCTGGTGGCCGTGCCCGCGACCGCCGCCGACGCCAAGGGCCTGTTGAAGAGCGCCATCCGCGAGGAGAACCCGGTGATCTTCATCGAGCACGAGTCCCTCTACGGCGTGCGCGGCGAGGTTCCCGAGGGTGAGGAGGAGCTGGTCCCCTTCGGCCTGGCCCGCGTCGCGCGCGAGGGCACGGATGTGACGATCGTCGGCGTCTCGCGGATGGCGCTCACCGCCGAGCGCGCCGCCGACACGCTCGCCGCGGAGCACGGCGTGCAGGCCGAGGTGATCGACCCGCGCACGCTGCGCCCGCTCGATCTCGACACGATCCTCGAGTCGGTGCGCAAGACCAACCACTGCGTGATCGTCGAGGAGGGCTGGCCCCACGGCGGCGTCGGCGCCAACCTCGCCGCGCTCGTCAGCGAACAGGCCTTCGACGACCTCGACGCTCCCGTGCAGCGCGTTGCCGGAGCGGACGTGCCGATGCCCTACTCCAAGCCGCTCGAGGACATCGCCTATCCGCACGAGCCGCAGATCGTGCACGCCGCGCTGGCCACGCTGCACCTGGCGCCCGCCGTCGCTGGAGGCAGACGATGAGCGAGCTGGTGATGCCGCGCCTGTCGGACACGATGGAGGAGGGCACGATCCTGCGCTGGCTGAAGGCCGACGGGGATCCGGTCGCACGTGGCGAGGAGCTGGTCGAGATCGAGACCGACAAGGCGACGATGGTCTACGAGTCAGATCTCGCGGGGGTGTTGCGGATCGTCGCCGAGGAGGGCTCCACGCTCGCCGTGGGGGAGCCGATCGCAACGGTCGGCGAGCCGGGCGCCGCGGACGAAGCCGTGGCAGGCGCCCCTGCCGCAGCCCCTGCCGCAGCCGCGCAGCAGAGCGCACCCGCAGAGGCCAGAGGTGCGACCGCGGACCCTGTAGCGCCAGACGGCGAGGACACGCGCGTCAAGACCTCGCCGCCGCTGGCCAAGGGCGAGGACGCGCGCGTCAAGGCCTCGCCGCTGGCCCGCCGAATCGCGCGCGAGAACGGACTCGACCTGAGCAGCGTGAGCGGCAGCGGTCCCGGCGGGCGGATCGTCAAGGCCGATGTGCTCCAGGGCTCCGGTGGGGAGACAGGCGGGGGCTCGCCGGCGGAGCAGGCCTCGCCCGCGGCGGCACCCTCCGCGCTCCCCGCAGGCGCAGGCCAGCAGGCGCTCGCCACCGCCAAGGGCGAGACGACCGAGCTGAGAGCTCTCGCGTACGCAGCAGACGATCGCGCGCAGGATGGCCGAGTCGAAGGCCACGATTCCCGACTTCTCGATTCAGGCCGAGGTCGACATGGATGCGTGCGTGGCGCTGCGCGGCGAGCTGAAGCGGCTGGCTCACAGCGAGCTCGCCCAGGAGCCCGGCGGCGAGCCTTCGCGGGCCACGCCGACCTTCAACGACATGGTCCTGAAGGCCTGCGCGCTCGCGCTGCGCGAGCACCCCCGCGCCAACGGCAGCTATCGCGACGGGCGCCTGCAGCTGCACGCGCGCGTCAACGTCGGCGTGGCCGTCGCCGCCGAGGACGCACTGGTCGTGCCCACGGTGTTCGACGCGGACTCAAAGGCGCTCGGCGAGATCGCCCGCGAGACGCGCAGGCTCGCCCAGCGCGTACGCGAGCGCACGATCACACCGCCCGAGCTCGGCGGCGGGACGTTCACCGTGTCGAACCTGGGGATGTACGGCGTGCGCAGCTTCACCGCGATCGTCAACCCGCCCCAGGCCGCGATCCTGTCTGTCGGATCGCTCGAGCCCCGCGCCGTGGTGCGCGAGGGTGAGATCGTGGCGCGTCACACCATGATCCTCACGCTCGTCTGCGATCACCGCATCCTCTACGGCGCCGACGCCGCCCAGCTGCTCGCGCGCATCCGCGAGCTGCTCGAGGCGCCGTCGGCGCTGACGCTGTAGGGGCCTTCAGGCGAGCAGCAGCTTGCTCGCTTCGCCCAGCTGCTTGCGTCCGCTCTTGATCGCCACCAGGGCCTTTTCGCCTTCCGCCTGGGCCACTTGCGGACTGCTCGTTTTCAAGCTGAACGCAGCCGACAGTTTTTCGTAGGCCACGATCACTGCCTCGAGGCCTTTGACGAGCTTGGACTTGGCCACCTTCACACTGTGGGCCACAGCCGACTGGGCGGAGATCTTCGTACGCAGGGCCGTGAGCACGGCGACCGACTTCGTGATCGCTTCCGCCACCGGGGCCGCGTTGTGCGTGGTCTTGTATTCGCCGAACGCCGTCAGCGTGTGACCTTCGGCCACTGCCAGCTTCCCGCTGTAGCTCTTGATCGCCGCCTTGATGCTCGCCTTGCTCGCCGACGCGCCCGCAACCGGACCTGCCAGCACACCCATGAGCACGACCAGGCAGCACGCTGCCAGGGCCTTCCTTGAGTGGGTCATGAAATCAGCCTCCGTACATTCCACTAGTTGGCTCCACCCCGATCGGCTGCACCGGGGCCGGTACAGGCCGGGAGGCTACCCGCCGCCGACAGGCGCTCAAACCTCTGACACCCATCGTTCACAACTCGCCGCGTCGCTAGGCTGTGGTTGAGCGGATGAGCCTGGACGACAGCCAGCACGAGCGCAGAGAGCTATGGGTCTGCAACCTGGGCACCGTCGCCTACCGTGACGCTGTCGCGATGCAGGAGCACGTGCGCGCGCTGCGTCAAGCCGAGCAGATCCCCGACACGCTGCTGCTGCTCGAGCATCCTGCCGTCTACACACGCGGACGGCGCTCCGGCGCGGAGGATCTGCCGCTCGGCGAGGACTTCTACCGCGCCAAAGGCATCGACGTGGTGAACACCGATCGCGGCGGCAAGCTCACCTATCACGGACCCGGCCAGCTGGTGGGCTATCCGATCATGCGCATCGGGGATGTGGGTGCCTACCTGCGCACGATCGAAGGCTCCATCCTCGCCGCGCTCGCCGAGGAAGGCGTACAGGGACGCTCACGCCACCACGAGGGGATCGATTACACGGGCGTGTGGGTGCAGGCGCGCAAGATCGCCTCGATCGGCGTACACGTAGCTCGCGGCGTCACCACCCACGGCTTCGCCGTCAACGTGCTCAACACCCTGGACCCCTTCTCCTGGGTAGTCGCCTGCGGCCTGCCCGACGTGGCCATGACATCGCTCGCCGCTGAGCTCCCGGACCCCAGCCAGGCCGGCATGGGTTGCTTCCGTCGACGCATCGCATTCCAGTTCTGTAACGCCCACGGAGCTCGCCAGCGCCTGGTCTCGCCGTGGCGCCTCGGCATCGACACTACGAACTCCTCCACGCTCGCCGTGCGAGCGTCCATAAGATCCTCTCAGCCCCTGCCCGCCCGCCACGCGCTACTGGAGAGGATCCCTGCATGAGCGCCACCCGGTCGCGTTCCAACCCCGGCGGGATGGACGTCCTGAAGGTGCTCGGATCCGACGTGCGTCCGCTGCGCGAGCGCAAGCCGGCCTGGTTCAAGGTGCCGCCCCCCGGAGGCCAGCGCTACCGCGAGCTGACCGCGTTGATCCGCGAGGAGAACCTGCACACGGTCTGCCAGGAGGCCGCCTGCCCGAACGTGGGCGAGTGCTGGGAGCGCGGTACCGCCACGTTCATGATCCTCGGCGACACCTGCACGCGCCGTTGCGGCTTCTGCAACGTCAAGACCGGCAAGCCCACCTGGAACGATCCACTCGAGCCGGCGCGCGTCGCGCGCTCGATCGCGCGCATGGGGCTGCGCCATGCGGTGATCACCTCGGTCGACCGCGACGACCTTCCCGACAAGGGCGCCTCAGCATTCGTCGGCGTCATCCGCCAGGTTCGCCGCCAGGCGCCCGGCTGCCAGATAGAGGTGCTCACACCCGACTTCCAGGGCCAGGAGATGCCGCTGGCGAAGGTCATCGCCGAGCGCCCCGACGTGTTCAACCACAACGTCGAGGTCGTCCCCCGTCTGTACCCGATCGCCAGGCGCGGCTCGGAGTTCAAGCGCTCCTGTCGTGTGCTGCGCATGGCAAGCGAGCTGGGCGAAGGCCAGGTAACGACCAAGTCGGGGCTGATGGTCGGTCTCGGCGAGACGCACGAGGAGATGGTCGAGACCTTCGCCGCACTGCGCGAAAGCTACGTTCGCGTGCTGACCGTGGGGCAGTACCTGCGCCCCTCCGAGCGCCACCTCCCGGTCGTGCGCTACTGGCACCCGGACGAGTTCGCCGCGCTCCAGGAGGCCGCCTACGAGCTCGGCTTCGACCACGTCGCCGCCGGCCCGCTGGTGCGCTCCTCCTACCACGCCGACCAGCACGTCCCGCAGCCACGGGCAGGCGTCGGCCCCCTCGCCGCCGCGCCGGCTTAGGCCCCGTTGCCCTGCGCTGCACCCGCAGGCGGTGAGTAGGCTCTGACACGCCCCGGCCCGGCGCGGGCCAGCAGCGATGTTTCCGATCAAAGACAACATCCCGCTCGCGCGCTTTCCGCTCGTCACCGTCGCACTGGTGGCTGTCAACGCGATCGCCTACCTGCTGGCGATCCGCCACGGGGGCAGCTTCCTCGGTGGGCCAAGCGACAACGTCGACATCCGCTATGGCGCGATCCCCTACGAGCTGACCCACCCGGGCAGCCACTGCGGGCTCGCGACGATCTACCAGGGCTTCAACGAACCCGTCCACACGGTCCTGTGCGAACCCGTTGTTCGGCGCGCCGAAGCGCAGCCGGCCACCTGGGAGACCGTCTTCAGCTCGATGTTCATGCACGGGAGCTTCCTGCACATCTTCGGAAACATGCTCTTCCTGGCGATCTTCGGGCCCACCGTCGAGGATGCGATGAGCCGTCCGCGCTTCCTCGCCTTCTACCTGCTCGGAGGAGTAGTCGCACTCGCAGCCCAGGTGGTGGTCGACCCCGGCTCGACCGGTCCCACGCTCGGCGCCTCCGGCGCGATCGCAGCAGTGCTGGGGGGCTATCTGCTGCTGTATCCCCGCGCCCGCGTGCTGAGCCTCGTGTTCATCGTCTTCTTCGTCACGATCGTCGAGGTACCGGCCGTGTTCCTGCTCGGATTCTGGTTCCTCGAGCAGCTCTACTTCGGTCTCGGCGGCCTCGCCAGTCCGCTCGGCGGAAGCGAAGGGGTCGCCTACTTCGCACACGTCGGCGGCTTCGCCTGCGGGCTCGCCGCGATCAGGCTGTTCGCCTCCCGGCGCACGCGCCGCCCGGCGCCAGCGGTGTACTAGACGCCGTGACCCAGCCCGACCGGAGCCCTGCGTGACCCGCCTGTTCGTGCTGTCGGTGGCGCTCGTGTTCATCGCCGGCTTCGGCTTCCTGACCTTCGACGCGATAGCCGAACAGGGAGTTACAGTCGCAGGGGCGCTGTCCGTGTTCATCCTCGTGATGCTCGCCGTCGGCATCATCGGCGCGCTGCGCAATCCCCCTTCGCAATGAGCACCTCTCCGTTCATGACGCCCGGCCAGAGCCACGCACGGCGGGCGCAGGCAGCCGTGCGCAGACGCCGCCGGCGGCTGATCGCGCTCGGGTTGCTCGCACTGGTCGTGCTCGGGGCCGGCGCTGCGATGGCGCTCAGCAACCACTCCAACAGCAGCGCGCACGGCTCCGCGCACCGCGCATCCGCGCACACGATCAAGCGGCCGCCCGCGCCGGTCCTCTCCGCCTACGGCCTACCGCTGGCCAAGTCCTCCTTCCCGCTCGCCGGGATCTCCACGCCCGCGAGCGACCCGGTGCGCCTTAGCTTCCACCACCCGCCCCGGGCCGGCCTGCTGTTCAACCTCTCGACCGGTCAGGTGCTGTGGCAGCGAAACGCGCATCTGCGCCTGCGCATGGCCAGCCTGACCAAGATGATGACCGCCCTGCTCACCGTCAAGTCCGCGCCGGCGGGCGCGCCCGTGCTCGTGACCAAGCAGGCGATCGCGACGAACGGATCGAAGGTCGGCGTGCTGCCGCTCGGGCGCGAGGTGCCCCTGGAGAGCATGCTCTACGGCCTGATGTTGCCCTCGGGCAACGACGCCGCCGTGGCCCTCGCCCAGCACGTGGCCGGCAACGTCAACGCGTTCGTGAGGCGCATGAACGTCGAAGCGGCCAGCCTGGGAATGGGCTGCACGCGCTACTCCTCGCCCTCGGGCTACTACGACGCCGGCAACTTCTCCTGCGCTGCCGACCTCGCCGTGCTCGCCCACGCGGACCTAGAACAGCCGCGTATCGCACGCGTCACGCGCACCTACTCCGCCGTGCTGCCGTTCCCGATCAAGGGCGGAAAGCTCTACCTGTACAACAACAACCCGCTGCTGATCTACCACTATCCCGGTCTGACCGGGCTGAAGACCGGCTACACCGAAGCCGCCGGGCGCTGCCTGGTGGCCACTGCCGAACGCCACGGCGTACGCCTCGGCGTCGTGATCTTGAACTCCGACGCGCCCGGCACACAGGCCCGCCAGCTGCTCGACCGCGGCTTCTACGACGTCTACCACCTGCCGCGGGTGCCCGAAGCTGCGCTGCCCACGGGGGCCTAGGTGTCCTGCTCACGGACCTGCTGAACACTTGAAGGGCTGTCCGGCCCCCAACGGAAGGTGCGGTCACCACGACTGCAGTTCTCCGAAGGAGGCCGGACATGGAAGACCGTAGGTGCAAGCTCGGACTGGCTGGGCGTCTTGAGCTGGTGAGGCTGATTGAGCAGGGCGCATCGCTGAGGGCGGCTGGTGTTGCCTTGGGGGTCGCGCCGGCGACCGCGCATCGCTGGTGGCATCGCTGGCAAGCGGCCTCTGAGGAGCAGCGTGCCTCCAGAGCCTGCCTGAGGACTCGCCGACCGGTGCCTCACAGTTGTCCATGGGCGCTCTCTGAAGAGGAGCAGCAGGCGATCCTCTCAGCGCGTCAGAAGACCAACTGGGACCGATGCGCCTGAGCTATCTGACCGGCCGTCATCGCTCCACCAACTGGAAGGTGCTCCATCGTCATGGGTGCTCGCGCCGGCGGCGCTCTGCTCAACGAGAGAGCAGCCGCCGTTATGAGTGGGCAGAGGCCGGAGCGCTCCTGCACATCGACGCCTTCCAGGTCCCGAAGTTCTCGGTCCCCGGACACTGGGCGACCGGCGAGCGCGCAGAGCGCTCAAAGACACGACGGGCAGGCAAGACCGTCGTGATTGGTGTGATCGATGACCACACACGTCTGGCCTATTGCGAGCTGCACTCAGCCGAGAACGCGATCAACGTCTCGGTGACGCTCAGACGAGCTGTTGGCTGGTTTGCAGAGCAGGGCTGCGGGCCCATTCAAGCGGTGATGTCCGACAACGCCAAGTGCTACTCGCAGAGCTTTGCCTTCCGGCAAACGCTTGAAGACCTAGATGGTTGATTCCACGGCGTTGCGCGTGGATATCGAGGATTTGTAAGCAGCAGGGTCGAAGTCGGCGGTGCTCTGTACACACCGTCGACCAAGGGGGCCACGATGGACGCCGACCTCGACCTGCTGCTGACCGCTGTTTATTGCACGGCTGACGATCTCCTGCCTGAGAGGCCGGGGAACGCCAAAAGGAGCGTCACAGACGCGGAGGTCGTCACGCTCTGTGTTGCCCAGGCGATCATGGGCATCCCGTCTGACCGCAGGTTCCTCGCGGTCGCGGATAAGCGCCTGCGCCACTTGTTCCCAAGGATCCCCGGGCAGGCCGGCTACTTCAAGCGCCGCCGCCGGCTGACAGACACCCTGGAGTGGCTGATGCAGTGCTTCGCTTCCCAGAGCCCAGGTTTCTACGACGACCTGCTGCTCGTCGACAGCACCCCTGTCGAGTGCGCGAGAAGCCGTGAGACCGTCAAGCGCTCGGAAGCTCGCGGACGCCGCCGACTACGGGTATTGCGCGAGCCACAGCCGGTTCTTCTGGGGTTTCCGTCTGCACGCGATCTTCGCGCCCGACGGCACACCCCGGGCGATCACGCTCGCCTCCCCCAAACGCGACGAGCGCGACGTCGCGCTGGAGCTGTTGGCGCGCACCCGCCGCCAGGGCACCGTGACGCTGATCGGCGACAAGGGCTACGCCGGCAAAGCATTCGCCCAGGCCGTCAGCGAGATGGACGCCACGATCATCCGGCCCCGCCGCAAAGACGAGCCCGGCCAAGGACCACACCTCGCGCCGATCCGCCAACGGATCGAGAGCATCTTCTGGACCTGCAAGGACATCCTCACTCTCGAGCGCCACGGCGCACGAACCCTCCGAGGCCTCAGAGAGCGCGTCCTTCAACGCTTCCTCTGCCTCGCCGCCGCCATCACCCTCAACCACCAGCTCCACCGCCCCAGCCGCGCACTCGTCAACTACTGCGCCTAAAACCGTGGAATCAATCATCTAGGCGCGCGCCACATCCTGATCCCGCCCTACACACCGCGCTGGAACGGGAAGATAGAGCGCTTCTTCGGCACGCTTGACTCAGAGTGGGCACACGGGCGAGTCTGGGCCAACAGCACCGAGCGCGATCGCGCCCTGTCATCCTTCATCCGCTCTACAACCGCAGGCGACCGCACTCGGCCGCTGGTGGTCGAGCACCCATCAGCCGTGTTCACTAAGAGCGTGAGCAGGACACCTAGGGCGCGCCAGCGCGCCACGTGGAGTACCGTTCCCCCGACAAGATTGACTGGCCAGTCAGCCAAAGGAGAAGACGTGGATCTCGACGACACACCGGAGCAGGCCGCATACCGCGCCCAGGCGCGCAGCTGGCTCGACGAGCACGCCTCCGAAGCGCCCGTCCTCACCGGACCCGGAGCGCTCGAGGACGAGGCTGAGATATTGGCTGCGCGACGCACCTGGCAGGGGCGCCTCGCCGAGGCGGGACTCGCCGGGGTCACCTGGCCGAAGGAGTACGGCGGCCAGGGCCTGGGGCCGATCGAGCAGGTTCTCTCAAATCAGGAGATCGCCCGCGCCAAAGTTCCAGGGATCCTCGACGCGATCGGCGTGGGAATGCTCGGGCCGACAATCATCGCGCACGGCTCCGAGGAGCAGAAGACACGCTACCTCGGCGCGATGCTGCACGGCGATGAGGTCTGGTGCCAGCTGTTCTCCGAGCCGGCAGCCGGCTCGGACCTGGCCGCGGTGCAGACGCGCGCACGCAAGCAGGACGACGGCAGCTGGCGGCTGTCCGGACAGAAGGTGTGGACGACCAACGCCCAGTTCGCCTCCTACGGGCTGCTGCTCGCGCGCACCGACGCCGACGTGCCCAAGCACAAGGGGTTGACGATGTTCGTCGTGCCGATGGACGCCGAGGGCGTCACGATCCGCGGCCTGCGCCAGATCTCCGGCGAGGCCGAGTTCAACGAGGTCTTCTTCGACGATCTCGCCTTGGACGCCGACGCCGTCGTCGGCGGAGTCGGAAACGGCTGGGGCACAGCGCTCACCACGCTGATGTTCGAGCGCGTCACGATCGGGCTCGGCGGCGAGGGGATGGGCTACAACTCGACCCGCTTCGCCGGCGCGATCGCCGCCGACGAGCAGGCCCGCCGCGACCCCGAGGTGCGCCACCAGCTGGGCGAGATCTCCAGCGAGCTGCTCGCCGTCAGGTTCACCGGCTACCGCACCCTGACCGCTCTGCAGAAGGGCCAGATCCCCGGACCCGAGGCCGGCCTGGCGAAGGTCACGATCGTCAGCGGCGCGATCAAGGCCGGCGATTTGATCGCCGACGTGATCGGCCCCGACGCGCTGCTCGAGGACGGCCAGTGGGCGTACATGATCTCCTTCCTGCCCGGCCTGAAGTCTGCCGGCGGAACCGAAGAGATCCTCAGGAACACCATCGGCGAGCGCGTGCTCGGGTTGCCCCCCGAGCCACGCCTGGACAAGGGCATCCCCTTCTCCGAGCTGCGCTCCAAGGAAGGAGCGCCCGCATGAACCTCGCACTCTCCGACGAGCAGGTGTTCCTGCGCGAGGCCGCGCGCGGCGCGCTGTCGCGCTTCAAGACGCTCGAAGCCGCCCGCGAGGCGCTCGACGGCGAGCAGAGCGCGCTACCCGACCTGTGGCCAACCGCCAAGGAAGCCGGTTGGCCCGGCCTCTTGATCGCCGAGGAGCACGGCGGCGCGGGCCTCGACGCCTTCGACGCGATGCTCGTGCTCGGCGAGTGCGGCCGCGTCCTCGCGGGCATCGCCCTGCTGGGTCACCTACCCGCCACCTCGATCCTCGGCGACGCTTCCGGGGGCGCGCCGATGCTCGACGAGCTGGCCACCGGCGAGAAGCGCGCGGCCTACCTGCCCGTGTGCCCGCCCGATGACCTCGAGCAGCAGTGGAGCACCGATCCGGCGCAGGGGATGAAGCGCTCCGCCGCACCCACCGCCGTGGGTGGCGAGGGCCAGGTGCGCGTCAGCGGCCGGCTCGCCTTCGTCCCCGACGCGCCCGGCGCGGATCTGCTCGTCGGCGTGGCGATGCTCGACGGGGGCCCACAAGGGGGCCCAGGCAAGCCCGTCGGCGTCGCGATCGAGGCGAGCGCAGCCGGCGTCTCCGTGGAGCCCGTGCAGCGCTACGACGCGACCCGCTCACTCGGGCACGTCTCGCTGAAGGACGCCCCCGCCACAGCGCTCGACACACCCGTCGAAGCGCTCGCCGGCGCCTGGCACCTGGCGCAGTCGCTGATCGCCGCCGAGTCGCTCGGCAGCGTCGAGACCGCTCTGGACGTGTCGGTCGCCTACGCCAAGGAGCGCCACACCTTCGGGCGCGCAATCGGCTCCTACCAGGCGATCAAGCACGGCCTCACCGAGGTCCTGCGCCAGCTCGAGAACGGACGCTCGCTGCTCTACTACGCCGGCTGGGCGCGCACCGGCTCGCCGGCCGAGTTCCCCCTCGCCGCCAGCGCCGCGCGCTCGGTGGCCGGCCGTGCGCTCGACGAGGCCGCGCGCACGATGATCTCCGTGCACGGCGGCATCGGCGCCACCTGGGAGCACGACGCCCCGCTGTACTTCCGCCGCGCGCAGCTCTCGCGGCGGCTGCTCGGGGGCACGAGCAGGGCTACCGACAGGGTCGCTGGCGAGCTGATCGCGCAGGCCGACGCGGCTTAGCGTCCCTTCGCTGGCTGGCCGGAAGTCGACTGCTCCGAGATCCCACTGCCGGCCCAGGTACTTCTTTGGTCAGGCTGAGCTAACCCTATTCTCGCTTGGTCTTCCAATCAAGTGCGTGATCGAGGGGCAAGCCGACGCTGAATGTGGCGAGCGAGCGCTCTGCCACCGTTTGCGGCGTATCCGAGGCGCTAAGCAAAGTATCTGCTGGCAGCACGCTGATCGTGATTTGCGTCGCGTCCTCACGGGGGCGCCTCTCGAGCCTGGTCGTCATTCGTCTTGGAATCTCCGCCGACCAATCCAAATCCTCCCAACGGGTCGGATACGGCTCGGACGATACGTCATCGACGACGTAAATCCGCACCACCTCGGGACCGAATCCGAGACGCTTCTCCGTCGGCGGCGCGATATCGTACTCGAGCAACATGTGCTTTGGAAAGAACCTCAAGCCGACGAAGCGCAACGTGTGAGGGTAAACGTCGACCTCAACAGGTGGCGTAATGTCAAGGTGAAAACTTCGTGGCCGCGTTCGACCCATGGATTTCAGTCTACCTCAGCCTCATTGGCGGTGCTCAGTGGTTCCTCAATATGAAGTTGTGCCTGACATAGATCCGGCACGGCTGCTCTGGGACACCGTCGCCCGGAACGGGTTCGCAAGGAAACTTCAAGTTCACAGCAAGCTGATACTCCTGGTTTTCGCCAATTGCAGTCACGGTGGAATGAAAGCCGTACAACGGCGTCTCATAATGGTCATCGTGATAGTTGATCTTTCGTCCCCTTGGTTGCGTATAGGCTGTAGCTTCCTCCGTTACGAACCCTCGAGCTATCGCGATGAGATCGTACGCGATGTTAAATTTCCAAGCTAGACGCGGGGGCACAAATCCCGCATCTGCTTTCAAGGTTCCGACGTCGGGTCGGACGAAGATTTTATGCGCTTTCGCGGGAGTATAGACATGCAGTCTTAGCCCACTGGTAGGTTCCAATTCGCCGGCTTCTGCCACATTGGGTCTAAAGACAAAGGCGTCTGCGTGCGGTTCGCTTGGGAGTTCGACTTCCACGTGCGTGGATTCTTCGTCGTTGCCTTCGTCTTCTCCATCCGTCGCCTGTTCTTCTTCGTCGATAGATTCACCGTTGCCTTCGGCAATGAGGCCGCCTGTGTAATGGGTGCAGAAGTCTTCCATCGCTCCATTGCTGGTGGTCGGCCACTCAACTTCAACATTTGGTCCAGACGGGCAGGACACTTCCGGGTCTGAGATTGTCCCTTCGTTTACGAGTGTCGCGGATCCAGTGAACGATCCTTCCCAAAAATATGATTCGCCAAACGTAGCGCGGAGATATCCGGCGGTGTACATGCCGTGACATCCCCAGCATTCCGCGGTGGGACCTTGGTCGTCAAGCTCGTAGGTGCCCTTGTTCAGGATCTCCGCGCCACCTGCGCCGATTACGCTTCCCGAGTACCAGTTCAGCGTTCCAAGGTTGACGAGCGTCTTGCCGTCCAGGATTGCGCGGGCGTACGGATTGACTGTGCCCGTGGAGCCCGAACCGAGGGTAAGGGTTCCGGTACCACCGATAGTTCCTTCGCTCCATTCGAAGGTATCAGCCACATCTACGTTGCCGCCACCAGCCAGGATGCTGTTCCAACTCGTGCCGTTGGGCCCCCGCCCGACAGACAGAGATTTTAGCTCCGACGCAAACCCTTCGAGCGTGAGCATCCCTGCCTCGATTGCGATGCTCGCCTGCTGAGCCTGAAGCGCCGAAGCACTCACTTCGCCGCCGGTGACAGCTACGGCGCCAGACATGGCGACTTCGGAGCCGAGTGCAAAGTTTCCCCCGTCGAACTCGATCAGCGCCCCGCCGGATCCCGCCTCCCACGACCCTTTCGCGGTCGCTCCCGCAACCCCGCCACCGCTGAACTGCAGCTCGCCAAACGCGGCCTGAACACTGCCCTGGTTGTCGAACGGAATTGCGAAGTATGTGATCGAACCGGCCTGCTTGACCACTTTCCCAGACGAGGTGTTCTCGAAGCTCGCAGTGCCCGAACCCGGCTGGATACCCGTACCTGTGCATCCCCAGCCGCAGTGCGGGCCATCGTCATTGGCGTAGAGCGTCGCTTCGTTTACGATCTGCGCTCCACCCCCCGCGATGATCGCGCCCGAGCTCCACGTCAAGGCTCCTCTGTTGACGAACTGGCGCCCGTCGAGGGTGACGGCGCCAAAGGAGTCGACCAGGCCCGTCGCGCCCGACTCCAGCACCGTCCTACCCGACCCTGTCATCGCACCTTCGTTCAGTTCGAGCGAATGCGTCACGTCCACCTCGCCGCCACCGCTGAGGGTGCTGTTCGAGCTCGTGCCGTTCGGCCCTCGCCCGACGGACAGCGATTCAATCGGAGACGCGGCTCCTTCGATTTTCAGGGTGCCGGCCTCGATCGCGATGCTCGCCTCCTGAGCCTGTAGCGCCGAAGCGCTCACTTCGCCGCCGGTCACAGCAACTTCTCCGGACATCGCAACTTCGGAGCCGAGGGCGAACGCCCCACCGTCGAACTCGATCAGCCCGCCACCGGCGGCCGCCGCCCATGACCCGTGCGCGGTCGCTCCCGCAACCCCGCCACCGCTGAACTGCAGCTCGCCAAACGCGGCCTGAACACTGCCCTGGTTGTCGAACGGAATTGCGAAGTATGTGATCGAACCGGCCTGCTTGACCACTTTCCCAGACGAGGTGTTCTCGAAGCTCGCAGTGCCCGAACCCGGCTGGATACCCGTACCTGTGCATCCCGAGCCGCAGTGCGGACCGTCGTCATTGGCGTAGAGCGTCGCTTCGTTGAGGATCTGCGCGCCGTCGCTCGCGACGATCGCCCCCGCGCTCCACGTCACGACGCCCCTGTTCACCAACTGGCGCCCGTCGAGGGTGACGGCGCCAAAGGAGTCGACCAGGCCCGTCGCGCCCGACTCCAGCACCGTCCTACCCGACCCTGTCATCGCACCTTCGTTCAGTTCGAGCGAATGCGTCACGTCCACCTCGCCGCCACCACCGAGCGTCCCACCATGGATCGCGAGCGATGAGACCGTGGAGGCCACTGCAGCATCGGTCACTTCCAGTGTGCCGCCTGTTACTTCGAGGTCTCCTTCGTCTTCGATCCAGCCGACCGCGTTGCTCCCGGCCGAGACCTGAACGTTCGTTTCGCTCGCGATACACGCCACGTCGCTCGCGGTGGGGACACTGCCGGTTGACCAGTTACCCGCCGTGTCCCATGAGCGGCCTCCAGCGGCGCCGGTCCAGGTCTCCGTGCAGCTGGCCAGCGAGGCTTCGCTGTTGTCGATGCGCGCCGGGATCGCCTGGGTGGTGTAGGTGTGTCCGGCGCTGTCGGCGACGATCGCACGGAGCTGGTAGGCGCCGTCTGGGTATGTGGTCGTATCGATCGAGCAGCCGTAGTTTGAACCTTCGGTCGGCAGGGTCTGCGGTAGGCACGCCTGATTCCAAGAGTTCTCGTCTGCCGGCGCGATCTGGAGTGTCCAGCTGGAGACACCCGAGGTCGCGTCGTTCGCGAGACCGTGCATGCTGACAACGCCGCTCGAGGTTCGCGGCAGGTAGCTCAGGCTCGCCGTCGGGGGCGTGTTGTCGACGGTCACTTCTCGAGAAGCGGTCGTGAAAGTGTTCCCGGCGTTGTCGGTGACCACTGCTCGATAGTCATACGTGCCGTCGGGATGCTGCCTGGTGTCGATGCTGCACCCATACCTGGAGCCGGAGGCAGGTGTGCTTACAGGCGCGCAGAGGTCGGCCCATGCGCTCGTGCCCACCGGCGTGTATTGCGGCGTCCAGCTCTCCACACCCGAGAGGGTGTCCGCGGCGGTGCCCGAGATGGACAGTGTGCCGGTGAGATACGGCGCTTCGCCGACAGCGTCGAGTGAGCCCGTCGGCGGAGTCGAGTCGACCGTCGTCTGCGCTGTTTCGGTGACGTAGGTGTTTCCGGCGCGGTCGGTGATCGTGGCGCGCAGGCCGTAGACGCCGTCGGGGTGGCCCGAAAGGCGCGGGGCGCAGCCAAATTTGTCGCCGGCTTCCGGCGCCGTCTGTTCGGGACACGCGTCGCTCCATTCCGAGCTTCCCGCTGGCGCCATCTGCAGTTTCCAGCCGGCGACACCAGAGCCGCTGTCGTGTGCCTGGCCGGAGACTGTGGCGCCCGGTCCGAGATACGTGGACGCTTCGATCGACCCTTCCGGCGGAGTGTTGTCCACGTGTACGAGAATCGCGCTCGTCGGGGCGGTACTTGGCGGTGTTGCTGCATCGGAGAGCTGCGCGCGCGCCTGGTAGACCCCATGGGGATACGCACCGGATGCCGTGTTCCACGAGCAGCTGAATTCGCCCGTGAGGCTCGGGCTCAGCGGACCGCAGAGAGGTTTCCATTCGGCCGCGCCCGACGGGGTGATCTCGATGGTCGCAGCGGAGAAGCCCGTCCCGACGCTCGTACCGGAGCCCGACACGGTGACGGTGTGCGACGCGTAGGCCAGTTCGTTGAGGCTCCCGTGCGGGGGGCCCGCGACGGGCTCGCGTTCGACGGTCGCGCCGGACACTTCGACGGCGGAGAGATCAGCGCCTTCGGCGATCAGGAACGTGCCTCCGGTGAGTCCGAGCGATCCTGCGCCTGCCGCGGTCCAGGTGCCCGTGGCGACCGCTTCTGGGATGCCGCCCCCGGAGAAGTCGAGCCGTCCTGTCTGGGCTTCCACGTGACCGTCGTTGCCGAAAGTCACTGCAACCGTACCGGTGCCGCCTCCGGCCGCCTTCTCGAAGGTTCCGTGGTTGATGATCGAGGGAGCGCTGCCGCCCGAAGCGACTTGTATCTGGGGCCCGTCACAGGAGGCCTCCGAGTCGTCCTTGAAGGTGCCGTCGTTCTGGAATTGCGCACCGGCAGAGAGCATCATCGTGCCCCAGCCGAACGCAAGGGTTCCTTCGTTGACGAACCGACGCCCTTCGAGGTGCATCGGTTCGCATCCGGAGGATGCTTCGATGCTGCCCGTGCCGCCAGGCTCGAGCACGGTGGCGCCGGGTCCCGACATCGTGCTGCTCGCGCCCCAGGAGAGCGAACCGGAGACATCGAGCGTGCCCGCCCCGGTGAGGGTTGTGTTCGTGTGCTGTTCCAGGGTCCCCACGTGCGAGAGGGTCGCGGCGTCGGTCAGGTCAAGCGTGCTGGCGTCGCTCCACAACTGCAGGGTGCTCTCGGGCGCCTGGATGTCCCCCACCTGCACGCTGCCGCCGGCTAGAAAGACCGTGCCCGACATCTCAACGGCCGAGCCCAGCAGGAACGAACCGCCCGAGAACGCGAGCGAGGTGCCTTCGCTGGAGTGCCACGAGCCAGAAGCGGCGTTGCTTCCATGGCTGCCGCCGCTGAAGATCAGCTGGCCGCTGCCCACTTCGACGGTGCCCTGGTTGTCGAACTCGAGCTGGACTTGCGTGAATTGGCCGCCGGAAGTCTTCTTCACAGTGCCCGTGTTGTGCACCCACACGTCCGACCCATCGCTTTTGAGGAGCCCGTGCTCCCACCATTCCGAGCCGGGCGCGTCCGCGTTCACGTCAAAGGTGCCGCTGTTGTCGATCTCGGCGGCCGAGCGGCCTTCAACCGATCCAGATACCAGACTCAAAGTACCTTCGTTGACCAGCTTGCGCTGTGTCAACGAAACGGCACCACCGCTACCTGGGTCGATCGACCCGGTAGCGGCTGAACCCAAGACGGTCTCGCCGGCACCCGACCACGTTCCACCGGTCCACCCCAGCAATCCTGACACTGCCAAGCTCGCCGGTCCCGTGAGGGTTGTGTTTGAGTGTTGTTCGAGGGCGCTTACGTGGGAGGGGGTCGAGGCGTCGGTCAGTTCGAGGGTGCTTCCTCCGCTCCACAACACGAGCGTCGCATCCGGTCCCTGGATGTCACCCACCTGCACGTTGCCGCCGGCTAGGACCACCATGCCAGACATGTCGACGCCGGAACCGAGTAGGAACGAACCGCCCGAGAGAGCGATCGAAGTGCCTTCGCTGGCGTGCCATGACCCTGTGGCGGCGTTGCTCGCGTGAGTTCCCCCGCTGAATATGAGCTGGCCGCTGTCCACCTCGACAGCGCCTTCGTTGTCGAAGTGGAACTGGATCTGGGAGAACTGATTGCCCTCCGTCTTCTTCACCGTGCCAGTGTTGTGCACCCACACGTCCGACCCGTCGCTGTTCAGCAGTCCATGCGCAAACCATTCCGAGCCGGGCGCGTCCGCGTTCACGTCGAAGGTCCCGCTGTTGTCGATCTCAGCGTTCGAACGACCTTCGACGGAGCCCGACGCCAGAGTCAACGTGCCCTCGTTGACCAGCTTGCGCTGTGTCAGCGCCACAGCGGCGCCGCTCCCTGGTTCGATCGAGCCCGTCGCACCCGCGCCGAGCACCATCTCACCTGAGCCCGACAAAGTCCCGCCGGTCCACATCAACGACCCCGACACATCGACACTGCCCGCACCGGTCAACGTGCCGCCTTCGATGCTCAACGAGGCCACACTCGAGCGTTCGGCAGCGCTCGTGAGCTCGAGCGAGCCGCCCGAGATCACGAGTCGGCCCTGACTCAGGAGCGTCCCTGTCACGTTGCCCGCGTCGCTGAGGTGCACTGTGCCCCCGGCACCGATGCACGCAACATCTTCCGCGCCTGGGACGCGGTCCGATGACCAGTTTTCGGCCGATTGCCAAAGCCCGTCACCAGCGGCTCCTGTCCATGTATCCGTGCAACTCGCGTCGGCAGAGGTCGCGGTTGGTGCTGCCATCAGAACCGCGACTCCGAGCAGGAGTCCCAGCGCTCCCCATATGCGTGTTGATGGCGTGCGCCTCACCGGAGCCGACTATCTCCGGCCAAATCGCCAAAGTCAACACTTCCCAACGATCTTTCTACCCGCTACTCAGACGCGTAGTCCTTCCGCACGCCCGCGGAGCCAGGTCCCCGCTCTGATGCGTTTCAGCCGATGCCGCTCGGCCTAGCCGCAGTGCCGCGCTTGCTCGCCGCACTGGCATGCGGCTTGGCGGGCGTGGCCTGGCTCAGCGCTGCCAGCACCGGCGCGCCGTAGGCGCCGTCGACTGCGTCCACGAGCGTGGGCTGAACGGCGCAGTTGATGCAGAAGCCGTGCTGGGACCAGCCGATCGCTCGCGCGAGCACCTGGTCGGCGTAGGTCACGCCGGTTGCGTCGTGGCCGTAGTAGTCGTAGGCCGCATTCCACGCCGAGTCGTCCAGGGCGTAGCCGGCGCCGTCGGCTGAGAGCAGGTGCGCAGCGGCCATGACCGCGTCGAAGTCGTCGTAGATCGAGGGATGGGCCTTGGTCATGTGGTCATAGCTGGCCGGGCGCCGGGCATAGATGTAGGAGTCGCTGACCAGGCTCCAGGTCGAGACCGGGCCGTTGGTGACGTTGAACTGCATCGGCCCACCGCAGCAGTGCGCGAAGTTCAGCCCGTGGTAGGTGCTGGGTGCGGTGGAGAAAGCCGACTCCTGCATGTGGATCGAGGCGATCAGCAGCCAGTTGACCGCGAAGGTGCGCTGCGCCGAGGCGTAGATCGGATAGAAGCCTTCCATCCAGCGCTTGGCGATGTGGGTCTGCGTGGCGTCCGCGAAGCGCCTCGCGTCGGCGCCCTGTTGGGTCGCCGACGGGCGCGCCAGGATCCTCGCCGCAGGTGCGCCCGCCGCGGCCGCCGTGGCACCCGAGGCGGGCGCCGGAGTGGGCGTTGAGAGCGCGAGCACGATTGGCGGTGGGGCCGTCGTCGTGCTCGTCGTGTGGCCGATCAGACCGCTCAGCACGGACACGAGCACGACCAGGCCGAGCAGGCCCGTGGAGCACGCGAACAGCCACGCACGGCGTTCGGAGCCCGGCTTGGGTGCCTCTGCGAACACGGTCGCGGGCGGGCTGGGCTGCCCGCCCGCGGTGTCCGGAGATGGGGGAGATGCTTGCTCGGAGGTGCTCATCGGCCGATACAACGTACCCATGCCCATCGCCAAGGCCAACCGGTGCACCGCCCAGCCGCCGCGACGATCGCCGGGCGGCGGGGTTGGAGCCCGCATGCGCCCGCTCACTTCAGCGGTCTGCGCCCTCGCGCTGCTCGCCGCGTCCTCGGCGCCCGCGAACGCGGCGGCGCCGTCAAGCGCGGTGGCGCCCGCGCGCCCGCTGGGCGCCGCACAGCAGCGCTACCTGGGCCTCGCAGAAGCCGGTGTGGCACAGGCGGAGCGTCGCTGGCGCGATCCCCGGCGGGGCTGGTATGACGCGCGGCTGAACGACCGCGAGCGCTATCCGCTGGCGACTATCTGGGACATCGTTCCGCTGTTCGAGTCACTCGACGCGATCGCGTTCGCGCAGCCGAGCGCCGCGCACAGGAGCGCTGTGGCCCGCTTCGCCTCGGGCGCCGAGCGCTACCTGAACCGCGGCCTGCGCCCGCTGCCCGGCTACTCGCCCTATCAGGGAGATCGCGAAGGCAACACCGAGACCTGGTTCGACGACAACGGCTGGTGGGGCCTGGCTTTCGTCAACGCCTACCGCGCGACCGGCAACCGGCGCTATCTCAGCGACGCCGAACGCGCGCTGCGCTACATCGCAACGGTCGGCTGGGACGCCGGCGGCGGTGGCGGAATCTGGTGGAACACCGAGCACCCCTACAAGGCTGGCGAGGCGCTCGCGGCGGGTACCCTGCTGGCGAGCCTGCTCTATCAGCAGACGCGCTCGCCGTTTGCGTTGGCGCAGGCGCGGAGGTTTCTGCGCTGGGGCAACGCGAACGGGTTCAGCACCACCAACGGCCTGTATGCGGCGAGCAATCTCGACTCCACCCCGATCGACTACATCGAGGCGCCGCTGATCTACGCACAGGCGACGCTCTGCCGTCTGACCGGCACGCCGGGCGAATGCGAACACGCCGAGACGTTGAAGTCCACAGCGCTCGCGCGCTTCGGCTACCTGCTCGACTTCTCGCCGCAGTACGACGCGATCTACCTGCAGTGGATGCTCGCCCTGTACGCGCTCGACGGCGACCGCAGCCTGTATGCGATGGCCGTCGAGAACGCCCGCGAGGCGCAGACCCGGGCACTGAACGGCGAAGGCCTCTACCTGCTGTCCTGGAACGGCGAAACGCTGCCGGCGCGCTATGCGCTGCCGGGGATGCTGCAGACCCAGGCCGCCACCACCAGCCTGTTCGCCTGGCTGGCCGTGTATCCGCCGCCGGCGTGATCGCCGCTCAGACGCCGAGCATACGGCGAGCGAGGCGGTCGAAGAGATGCTCCGGGAGCAACCGCTTGGCGGCCAGCATCACCTGCGCGTCGCGGCCCACCACATAACGGGCGCGCATGCGCGGCGCGCTCAACGCGCGCTCGATCGTCTCGGCGACCTGCTCGGGCGGGACACCGCGGCGGGCGGTGTCCTTGAGCACCTTGTCCATCGCGGCCGGCACCTTGCCGTACTGCGCCTGCAACTCGGGTGGCACCGCGACGCGGTCGGCCTCGGCGCGGCTCTTGTCCCAGATCGGCGTGGCCACCGAGCCCGGCTCCACGAGCGCGACCTGGACGCCCGAGCTGTGAAGCTCCACGCGCAGCGCGTCGCCGATCGCCTCGAGCGCGTGCTTGGAGGCGGCGTAGGGAGCGGTGAAGGCCATCGCCACCCGTCCCCCGATCGAGGAGACGAACACGATCCGCCCGTGCGCGCGGCGCAGGGCGGGCAGCATCGCCTGGGTGACCGCCACCTGGGCGAACACGTTGACGTCGAACTGCCGGCGCAGATCCTCAGCTGCGATCAACTCGAGCGGGCCACCCAGGCCGATGCCGGCGTTGTTGACGAGCGCGTCGAGCCCACCCCCGGCGGTCTGCTCCTGCACCCGCTCGAGCGCCGCCGCGATCTGCGCCGGGTCGGTGACATCGAGCGTGAGCGCGATCACGCCGCCGCCGGGCGCCTCCTGCTCGAGGCGCTCGCCCGCGGCCGGGTCGCGCACGCCCGCGAGCACCGTCCAGCCGTTCTTCGCCAGGCGCAGCGCAGTTGCGCGGCCGATGCCGGTGGATGCGCCGGTGATCAGTGCGAGCGGCATCCTTGCGACGTTATCCGAGAAGCGAGGTGTGAGGAGTCTCACCCCGCGTTCAGCACTTGCTTAGGATGGGCCGAGATGGTTCCGCGCGTGCGCCTGCCCCGCCCTCTGCCACGCACGGTCCTCGTGGGCGCGCTGGTCACGCTCGCGGCAGGGTGTGGCTCGAGCGCCCCGGCAAGCTCGACCGCGCGGGCCGGCGCGGCCGGGTTCGATCCGTATCCCTCGAGCACCCCCGGCACGTGTGCGGGCGCTGTGCTCGACACCCTCGGACGCGTTGTAGCGCGCGTCTACCACGAGGGGATCTCGAGCGAACGAACGCTCGTGGCCAGGCACGAGGTCGAAGGCTCGAGCGCCCTGCGCCGGGCGGTGGAAGCGGGCGACCCGAAGGCCACCGCAGCGGCAGCGCGCGCGCTCGTCTCGGCGGGGCACCTGACGAACGTGCGCATCGTGCGCGGCGGGCGCGTCCTGGCCAACGCCGGCGGCCCTGCGCTCACTCCTCTGCACGGCACTCTGCGTGACTCCCACGGGCGCCCGCTTGCGAGCTACACCACGAGCGTGTGGTCAGACGAAGGCTTCGTGGCCGAGGCCCAGGGGGTCGGCGAGGGCTTCGTGGCGCTGCGAGCGGGAGGCACCAGCGTCGGTGGCTCGTTTGCGCTTCCGGCCGGCTCGATTCCCGACGAAGGCACACTCGACCTGGGGCACGGCGCCTATCAGTACACGTCGTTCGCGGGCGAAGCATTTCCCTCGGGCGCGCTGCGTGTGTACCTGCTCAAACCCGTCAGCTCGACGACCCCGTTCTGCGGGCAGGGCTCCGAGGACACCGTGTTCAACACGCTGAGCCGCGTCGCGCGCCTGATCTACTCGGGCGAGGCCGGCGCGCGGACGTTGCCCCAGGTGAGGCGCGTGCAGCGCAACACGCCGTTGCTCGAAGCCGTGGCGCGCCACGACCCGGCGGCGACGCTCGCGGCTGTCAGAGCGCTCCTGAACCAGCACATCGTGCGCCTGCGCGTGATCGGCGCCGGTGGCGAACTGCTGGCCGACGACGGCGGCCCCTACGTGCTGGCGCCGGTCACCGCCGCCCTGCGTCTGCAGGGACGCACGATCGGCACGATCGAGCTCTCGATCCAGGACGACGAGGGCTACAAGCGCCTGGCCGGCAGGCTGGCGGGACTGGACGTGCTCATGTACATGAAGCTGAACGGGCGCCAGCAGCTGGTCAAGAACAGCCTCGGGCCGGCACCGGGAGCTGTCCCGGCGAGCGGCGCCTACAGCTATCGCGGCAAACGCTTCCGCGTGCTGACAATCGACGCGGCGGCGTTCCCGTCGGGTCCGCTGACGATCCGGGTGCTGGTCCCGACCCCCTACGTCTAGCGCTCAGGCTGGGGCGAGCGCCTCGCGCTTCGATTCGAGCGACTCCATCAGTTCGTCGAAGGAGTCGGCGAACTTGGCGACGCCCTCGCGCTCGAGCGTCTCGGTGAGATCGTCGTAGTCCACGCCCGCTCGCTCGAGGTCGGCGAGCACCGCGCGCGCCTCGCGCAAACCGCTGTGCAGACGGGGCTGGGGAACGCCGTGATCCTGGAAGGCCTTGATCGTCTCCTCGGGCATCGTGTCGACGGTGTCGGGACCGATCAGCTCCTGCACGTACCTCGTGTCGGGGTAGGAAGGGTCCTTGACCGAGGTGGAGGCCCACAGAACACGCTGGGGGGTTGCGCCCTTGCCGAGCAGGAACTCCCAGCGGGGGCCTGAGAAGGCCTCCAGGTAGTGCGCGTAGGCGAGCCTCGCGTTGGCGATCGCGAGCTTTCCCTTCAGCTCGTCGTGGCCGCCGATCTGATCCAGGCGACGGTCGGCCTCGGTGTCGATCCGCGAGACGAAGAAGCTCGCTACGGATGCGACCGTGCGCGGGTCACCGCCCTCGGCGACGAGGCGCTCCAGGCCGCGGATGTAGGACTCGGCGACCTCGGCGTAGCGGCGCAGCGAGAAGATCAGCGTGACGTTGATCGAGCGGCCCTTGGCGATCACGTCCTCGATCGCCGCCAGTCCCGGCCTGGTCGCCGGGATCTTGACCATCAGGTTGACGCGGTCGACCGACTCGTGCAGGCGGATCGCCTCGCGGAAGGTCTCGAGCGTGTCGTAGGCCAGGCGCGGGTCGACCTCGAGTGAGACGTAGCCGTCGCGGCCGTTGCCCGCCTCCCACACGCCGTGGAAGAGGTCACAGGCGTCCTTGATGTCCTGCTGGGCGAGCGCCCAGAAGGTCTCGGCGACGTCGTTGCCCTCGGCGGCCAGCTCGTGCATCTGCTCGTCGTAGGCGTCCCCTGCGCTCATCGCCTTCTGGAAGATCGTCGGGTTCGACGTGGCTCCGACTACGGAGTAGTCGTCGATCAGCTCCTGCAGGTGCCCGCCCCGGATCGAGTCGCGCGAGAGGAAGTCCACCCACACGCTCTGCCCGATGGCCGACAGGCGTTGCAGGGGCAAGAGTGCAGCGGATGGCATCGTGTCTCCTTAGGTCCTCGAGGCGAGCAGCGCCTGCGCGCGGGCGGCGATGTTCTCGGTGGTGAAGCCGAGCTCCTTCAGCACGGTGGTACCCGGAGCAGAGGCTCCGAAGCGATCCAGGCCGAGCACGTCGCCGTCGCTGCCGACCCACTTCCACCAGCTCATGCTCGCGCCCGGCTCAACAGCCAGGCGCTTGGGGCTCGCGCGCGGAAGCACCTCGTCGCGGTACTCCTGCGTCTGCGCTTCGAACAGCTCCATGCACGGCATCGAAACGACGCGCACGCGCGTACCCCGATCGGCCGCCACGCTTTGGGCGGCCGCGAGCGTCGGTCCGACCTCGGCGCCGGTCGCGATCAGGATCAGCTCGGGCGCCTCGCCGCCGGTACTCGACTCCCACAACACGTAGCCGCCGCGCTCGAGGCCCTCCGCGGCCGCGGTCTGGCTGCGATCGAGCGTCTCGACATCCTGGCGCGAGAGCAACAGCGCAACCGGCCCGTCCTGGCGTTCGAGCGCGACACGCCACGCGACCGAGGTCTCGTTGGCGTCGCCGGGGCGCACCACCCACAGGCGGGGGATCGCGCGCAGCGCCGCATAGTGCTCGACCGGCTGGTGGGTGGGACCGTCCTCGCCGAGGGCCACGGAGTCGTGCGTCCAAACCCACACCACGGGCAGCTCCATCAGCGCAGACAGCCGCACCGAGCCGCGCATGTAATCAGAGAAGATCAAGAACGTCGAGCCGTAGGGTTTGACGATTCCGCCGTGGGCGGCGGCACCGTTGACGATCGCGCCCATCGCGTGCTCGCGGATCCCGAACGGGATGTTGCGTCCGGCGTGGACCTTGGAGAACTCGCCGGCGCCCTCGAAGATCGTCTTGGTCGACTCGACCAGGTCGGCAGCACCGCCGATCATCGTCGGGGCGTACTGCGCAAAGCCGGCCATCGTCTTCTGACCGGCCACGCGCGTCGCGAGCTTCTCGCCAGCGTCGAACGTCGGCAGTCCCTCCCGCCAGCCGTCGCGCAGGCGACCGCTCCAGGCGCGATCCCAATCCTCGGCCATGTCCGGGAAGTCCTCGCGCCATGCGTCGAAGCGCTCGCGCCAAGCGTCCTGGAACGCCGCGCCGCTGTCGCGCAGCGACATGTGCTCGTACACCTGCTCGTCGACCCAAAAGCTGCGCTCGGGATCGAAGCCCATCACCCGCTTGGTCGCCTTGACTTCGTCCTCCCCCAGTGCCGACCCGTGGGACTTGGCGGTGTCGACTGCCTTCGGAGCCGGATATGCGATGTGCGAGCGGATCGAGATGAAGGAGGGACGCTCGGTTTCCTCGCGCGCCGCTGCGATCGCCGACTCGAGCGCCTCGACATCCTCGGAGTCCTCCACGCGCTGTACGTGCCAGCCGTCGGCCTCGAAACGGCGGGTGTGGTTCTCGCCGTCGAAGGACAGCGCGGTCGTGCCGTCGATCGTGATGTGATTGTCGTCGTAGCAGACGACCAGCTTGCCGAGACCGAAGTGACCGGCCACCGACGCTGCTTCCTGGCTGATGCCCTCCATCATGTCGCCGTCGGAGCAGATCGCATAGGTGTGGTGATCGACCAGCTCGCGTCCGGGGCGGTTGAAGCGATCGGACAGGAAGCGCTCGGCCATCGCCATGCCGACCGCGTTGGCGAAGCCCTGCCCGAGCGGCCCTGTGGTGACCTCGATGCCCGGCGTGTGGCCGCGCTCGGGATGGCCCGGGCAGCGCGAACCCCACTGCCGGAACTGCTCGAGGTCCTCCAGTTGCAGGTCGTGACCGGTGAGGTGCAGCAGCGAGTACTGCAGCACGCATGCATGCCCCGAGCTGAGGATGAATCGATCGCGATCGGGCCAGTCGGTGTCGAGCGGGTTCACGCGTAGGAAGCGCTTGAACAGGACATAGGCCAGCGGCGCGAGCGCCATCGCCGTGCCCGGGTGCCCGGCGTTGGCCTGCTGCACCGCGTCCATCGACAGCGCCCGGATGGTGTCGATCGAGAGGCTCCGGACCGCGTCCTCCCCGGAGCCCTCCGCGCCCGGCGCGGTGCCGCTCGATTCGCGTGTGGCTGCCATCGTCTCGATCCTAGCGACGTCGAGCGCTAGAGTCGCCTGATCGTGTCCGAGCAGTTCTGCGACGTCGGCCGGGGCATAACCCTCTGCTACGAGACCTTCGGCGATCCAACCGATCCGCCGGTCCTGCTGGTGATGGGGCTGGGCACGCAGATGATCGCCTGGCACGAGGACTTCTGCACCGAGCTGGCCGAGCGCTCCCTGAAGGTGGTGCGTTTCGACAATCGCGACGTGGGGCGCTCCACGCACGTGGCAGGCCGGCCGCCGAGCGTGGCGCAACTGCTGCTGCGCTCCAGAGGCGCCGCCGTCTACACGCTCGCCGACATGGCCGGCGATGCGCGCGGACTGCTGGAGGAGCTGGAGCTCGCTCCCGCGCACGTGATCGGCGCGTCGATGGGCGGCATGATCGCCCAGACGCTCGCCGCGCGCCACCCGCGGTCGGTGCGCTCGCTCGTCTCGATCATGTCCAACACCGGCAACCGCTGGAGCGGGCAGCCCTCGCTGCGCGTGTACTCGACCCTGCTGCGCCGCGCGCCGCACGAGCGCGAGGCCTTCGTTGCACACATGGAGGGCGTCTTCGCGGCGATCGGCTCGAGTGGCCTGCCGCGCGACCCCGACGACATCCGCGCCCTTGCCGGAGCGAGCTATGACCGTGACCACGAGCCCGACGGTCCCGGTCGCCAGCTGGCCGCGATCATCGCCTCCGGTGACCGCACCGAGGAACTGCGCACGATCCGCGCGCCTACGCTCGTGATCCACGGAACCGCCGACCGGCTCGTGGCGCCATCGGGTGGGCGGGCCACCGCGCGGGCGATCGCGGGCGCCGAACTGATGCCCGTCAAGGGCATGGGACACGACCTCCCTCGGGCCGTCTGGCCCGAGCTGATCGAGGCGATCGCCAAGCACGCCCACGCCGCCGATGCGTCCGCCGGCGCACCCGGCACCAAGACCGCCGCTTCTCCGCCGGTATCCGAGCTGCGCGGCTAGCTGTCGCGGCCCGGCTGCGCAGCCTTCGGCTAGGCCCCCCTGGGCCTGCGGCTGTGGACGCGAAGGCCCGACACGGAGTGCGCGCGGGAGCTGGAGCACAGCGCCGATTCCTGGCGCACGCGCACCAGCCAGTGCAGATCGTGGCGGCAGTGGGAGCGGCGGTATGGCCAGCGGCCGTGTAGCGCGCGCAGCATCCGTTGCTCGTGACAGGCGAACACCCTCACCTGCTTGACCTCAAGCTCATATCTCGCCTTCGTCCCTTTCCAAGAGTCATGCCATCCCAAGCCATTGGAATGGAGCGGGCCCAATTCCCGCCCGACATATAAATCACGTTTTACGCAGAATGTCAACTTAACCCGATTGGATGACATGCGCTGCCGAAGGGGGTGCTTCGGCAGGGAGAGGCGGCGCCTGGCGACGAGCTCGGGCATGGCGCCTTCCAGACGCGGGCAAATAGGGCCGGCCCCTGAGCGGAGGAGCACAGGCGGACCTGCGCGGCGGCGAGGCGAGAGGGGATGCGCCCGGCGGGAATCGAACCCGCGGCCTGCGGCTTGAAAGACCGCTGCTCTTTGGCTCCCCGAAGAGAACCGTTGACCACTGAGCTACGGGCGCGCGCTGTAGACGTCTGACCGGCTGGAGCTGCTCCTGCGCAGCCTATTCTAAGCGCGCCCGGCTCGCGAGGACGGGCTGTTTCCGACAGCCGCGCTATGGCGCATGGCCCGGTCGACAGGCGCGAGCAACAACTCGTCCGACGGAGGCTCGATTGGGCGCGGAATCCCTGGCGTGATCCGCTTTCCCAATCACTCGGTTTACTCACGTCGGCTGTCCCCGGCGGCCGCGTCCTCGTCCTCCACGCGGGGCGCGCGCCGACTCGCCAAAGAACTGTGCGAGACAATGAGCGACGCCTCGAGGCGCAATATCGCTGCCGGTCCGGGTTGCAAGAGATTCGGCATCCCAACGCGTGGTCGCGGACGGGATCAGGCGACATACGGCTCATCAGGGCTGCCCAACGACACATGGCATAGTCAACCGGGGCGGGTCCCGCACTTTGGACTGCCTCCGTCGCCTTGCTGCGGGCGAGCCTCAGCGCAACGCCGGTGGCGCGCAGATCGTCTCGTTCCTGTCGAATCCTCTCGGAGCCGAGTCCGCGATGGGCGAGGCTGACTGCACACGTTCTAGATCCAGCGGCTGATCGCCACGTTCAACCCTCAACCACCCCCAGGTTTTAGGACACCAAAGGACCTGGCGCGAAAAACGAGGACTTTCCCGACTGATTTGGCCGGCCGTAGGGGCCGCGAAAAGTTCGCGATTTGCAGGGTAAAAACGAGATGGCGAGACGGGGACTCGAACCGGGGACACCACGATTTTCAGAGACGGGCGGAGCGCCGGCAAAAGGCCGAAATGCCCTGCAAATGGCGGGTCGCAGCGCGGTGGCGCCTTGGCCAATTACCCCCGCTTTCTCCTGCTTACCGCTCGCTTCAGGACGTGACGCACCGGCCACGTCCCGTGGAGCGAAGGCGCGTAGCGCCGAGCGGAGCACGCTGCCGGCGGCGGCTGTCTTTGGGGGGGTCAGGCGGGGTTGGGTGTCCGGTTGGCGCGTGGTCCGAGGTCGCGGTCCTTTAGGCGGTAGCTGTCGCCCTTGAGGGAGAGGATCTCGGCGTGGTGGACGAGCCGGTCGATCATCGCGACGGCGGTCGTCTCGTCGCCGAAGATCTCGCCCCATGCGGAGAATGGCTTGTTGCTGGTGATGATCAGGCTCGCGCGCTCGTAGCGGCGGGAGACGAGCATGAACATCAGGTTCGCGGCTTGCGGGTCGAACGGTATGTATCCGACCTCGTCGCAGATCAGTAGCGGGATGCGTTCGAGGCGTTTGAGCTCGTCCTCGAGCCGTCCCTGGCGCTGGGCCTCGGCGAGCAAGGCGACCCACTCGGTCGCAGTCCTGAAGATGACGCGTTGGCCGGCCAGGCACGCACGGATCCCCAAGGCGACCGCGAGATGGGTCTTGCCGGTGCCGGGTGGTCCGAGGAGCACGACATTCTCGCGGGCGTGCAGGAAGTCGAGCTGCCCGAGGTGCTCGATGACCTGCTTCTTGCTAGTGGCGCTCCGGCGCGGCGAGTACGGCGAGGAGATCCACGCCCTCCTAAGACCAGTCGATCAGATCCTTGCCGACCTCGTGCAACGAGGCCAAGCCAGCGAGGTGTTTGGACGACACCTTCCAGCGGACATTCTCAGCCAGCTCGCCTATGCCGCCGTGTTCGCCATCGCGGACAACGACCTTTCAAATCGGAACGTCGGCGCCCGCGCGGCGACCGTTACGAGCCTGCTCATCCTGGGAGTTCCCGAGCCGCGCGCGAAGGCTCTCGTCGATGTCGCGTCGCTCGATCGTGTGACGACCGGTCTGCTCGGAGGCTGATCACCGGCACATCACAGACCCAAGCGGAGCGAGCACCGTCTCGATAGCACTGACGAGCTTGCGCGCGGATGCACGTCTGTCCGGCCCATTTCGCGGCTGTCGCGACACCCGACGTGTGGGCCGACGATGTAGCGCTCATACTCCTGCCGAACCTGACCTTCAAGCGGGCCGCGGTCACAGCGCCGGTCGGGGAGGAGCAAGGCTCCAGAATCGAGGGCTGGCAGGTGACAGCCGGCGGCATTTGCCTCGCGTCCACGCCCTAGGACTAGCCCCTCCCAGATTGCGATCGCAGGCGAGTCGTCCGGAGGAGGCTCGCCATCGTCACGCTCGTGGCAGTCAAGGCGGAGGGCTCCCCCAACCATCAGTGTCGGTAGTCTTCTCACTTTGGACCGACCTCTCGTTTTCCGGCGCCAGGTGGCGGGAAAGGCTGACGTTGATCCAGTCCTCACCCTGGAAGGCGGCCGTCGGCGCGCAGCTGACCTCCCTGCTCCTCGCCCAAAGGCAGCCGCACCTCGCCGACCGCACATCTAGTTCAGCAACGTAAATACGCCCGCCCCGAAAAAGAAAAGACCCAGACAAATGTGTCCTGCCACGCAAAATCTGTAGAACAGACGCAGACGCCCATGACCAGGCTGATTGCGCTCAGCAAGCTGCTGCGCCGAAAACCCCCAGCGAAGGCTTCGCAGCGTGAGCGGCCGTGCGAAAACCGCAATCACCGTCCCGATGACCATAAACAACACTACCGCGCCGTTGTGCATGAATCTGCCGTCCTGGGCCGCACAGCTATCCGCGAGCTGCCTCTAGCATTCGCACCCTGAGCTCGATCCGCCACTTTCCCCACCGATCGGAATGACCACCGTACCCGAGATCCCGCCCCCGGCCTCAGCGCCCACACCGACGCTACCCCCAGCTGTCCAGCCTTCCACCGGCCTAGCGCCCGTCACTTCGCTGAACGGTCGGCTCGAAAAACGGTTGTAGTAGCCGCCAGTGCCGAGCTCGGCACTGCCACCAGCCTGGCTAAAGAAACCTCCGTATTCGCTTGGACGACATGCGGTGCTTTCGCCTATCCCAGCATGCGCGTTGATAGCCGCGCCCCCGCCGAATCCCACACTCGGCGTAATCGTGATGCCTTCACCGTGGGGAGTCTGCACGTAGCACCCTTCCGCGGTGATCGTGACGCCGAAACTAACGGTACCACCAACGCAAACCTGCGTCGACCCGCCATGGGGGAACAAAATTTTGCCGATTGTTCCAAGCACGCTTTCCCCAGTGGGGTCGCCCCAGGAAAGCGGATCGTCTTCTCCGTAGGAGTAGGGCGCCCGCGTGCGAGCATCAATCGGGTCGCGGCTAAGGAATTGTGAGGTCGCCGGGTCGTAGGTGCGGCGGCGGAGGTAGACGAGACCGGTGTCGGTGCTGGTGTATTGCGCGTCGTAGCCGAGCGGCGTCGAAGTGGTCCCTTCGCAGGTCGGGGTGCCGTAGGGGCTGTAGCTGCATTTGCCTTCCGTTTTGCCGGTCGAGCCGGTCAGCAGGCGTGTGCTACCCGCCTGGTCGTGATGCAAATAGAACACCGCGCCGCTGATGTTGTTGATTTGCTCAAGCGGCAAGCTATTTGGCCCGTAGATGTAGCTGTTGGCCCCATCGCTCAAAAGCAACGGGACACTGATGTTCGTGTCCCATGCCAAGTGCTTCGTCACGCCTGCCTGTGCTTCTGCGACGCGTAGCCCGGTGCCGTTGTAGCTGTAGGCGTCTTCGATTTGGGGGATTTCGGCTTCGCTGGCTCGTTCCACCGCGATGAGGTTGGAGGCTTGATCGTAGCCGTAGGTCGTTGGCGGGCCGCTCGGCGGAGTCGCTTTAGTGCGTTGGCCCACTTCGTTGTAGCTGTATTTCGCTTCGCCCACGCTTTCCACCTCGCTCGCCGCATCGTATTTGAGGACGCTAACACCCAGTTTGGTCAGATTGTTGGCTCCATCATATTCGTAGGCGGACGCGCTCGCTTTGCTGAGGCGCCTGTTTTGGTCGTATTCGTAGCTGGCGTGTTCTTCGCCGGGAAGGCCTTTGCTGGTCGTTGCTTCGACTTGGCTGTCGTTGTTTCGGCCGTACGTGAGGGACGCGAGCAATTCCGAGGCCTTAGTCATTTTGACTTCGCTCATTCGGTCGGTGGTGTCGTAGACGAATTTATCTTCGTTTCCGGTTTCGCTTGGGAACACCGTCGTTGTGAGGTTGGAGTTCGGGTCATATCCGAATTTGGTTGCGTGGCTGAGCCAGTCCGTGATCTTTTCGAGCCTGCCGTCTTTGTCGTAGGTCTGAGTGATCGCTTTGCCGCTGGGATAGGTCATGGTCGTTATCTCGTCAGCCAGGTCGTAGCCATATTTGACGGTTTCGTTGTTGCCGTTTTCCGTCGCAGTGATTCTGTCGAGCTGATCGTAGGCCGTGTGGGTCGTTCCGGTGCCGTCGATCATCACCGTGACGTAGCCATCAGGGTTGTACTGGTATCCAACGGCGTGGGTTTTGCCGTCAGAGTAGGTGACTTCCTCGATACGGCCAGCCGGATTACGAGCATAGGAGGTTGTGCGTTTGCTGGCGTCGGTCATTGCCTTGAGTCTGCCTGACGAGTCGTATTCGTAGGTTGTCTTGCGTTCCTTCGGGTCGATCGATTCCGTGACCTGCTCGAGGATATTGCGAACGTATTTTGTGGTGTGTTTGTTGCCGTCGGTCTGGCTGGTGACTTGGCCGGCGCCGTCGTACCCGGTTTCGGTAGTGGTTTTGTTTGGTTCTTCGACTTTGGTTTGCTCGTTGTCGGCGTCGTAGGTGTATTTGGTTTTGTTACCGATCGGGTCCGTTACGCTTTCGAGGTTGCCGTTGGCGTCGTAGGCGAAGTGGGACGTGCGAGCGGCCCCTACGAGTTCGGTCGCGGGGGAGGTCGCGGATGCCGATCCGGAGGAGTTAGCGGCGGTGACGATGGCGCGGAGCGTGTGGCCTGTGTCCGCCGTGCCGATCACGTGCGTCGCCGACGTTGCGCCCGTGATGTTGGTGCAGGCTTCGCCGGTCGTGTTGCAGTCCTGCCACTGGTAGGTGTAGCTGAGGGTCGCGGCGCCGTTCCAGGTGCCGGTGCTGGCGTTGAGCGTCTGGCCGCTTATGAGCTCGCCTGAGATGCTTGGTGGTGTCGTGTTGGTGGGTGCCCCGGTTGGTGCGAGCTTTTGGATGCGGGTGTTGGCTGAGTCGCTGACGAAGATTTCGTTTCGGGTGTTGACCTGGATGCTCCAGGGTTCGTGGAACTGGCCGTTTTCGCTGCCGGTCGTCCCGAACTGCGTCGCGTATTCGCCTTTTTCGTTGAACTCCTCGACCCGGTTGTTCGTAGCGTCTGTGACCCATGTGTTGCTGTGGGAGTCGATCGTGATGCCGACGGGTTCGTTGAACTGGCCGTTGCCCGTCCCTGCCGTCCCGAACACCTTGACGTATTCGCCTTTTTCGTTGAGCTCCTCGACCCGGTTGTTGCCGGTGTCGGTGACCCAGACGTTCCCGGCGGAGTCGGTGGCGAGCGTCCGTGGCTTTTCGAACTGGCCGTGGCCAGCGCCGGGGTTCCCAGCACGGCAGCTGGTCGTGCATGCCTCGAGTTTTTCTTCGCCGTTGCTGACCCCGAACCCGTAGGTCGCGACGAATTCGCCTTTTTCGTTGAACTTCTGGATCCGGTTGTTGCCGGTGTCCGCGACCCAGATGTTGCTGTGCGCATCAGCGGCGACGCCCTTTGCTTCTTTGAGCTGCCCTCCGGCCGTGCCGGCCGTCCCGATCGTTTTGACGTATTCGTCTTTTTCGTTGAACTCCGCGATCCGGCTGTTGCCCTGGTCGGCGACCCAAATGTTGCCTTTCGGGTCGATCGTCAGGCCCTTGATTTCCCCGAACTGGCCTGCACCCGACCCATAGGACCCGAACGTTTTGAGGAATTCCCCGTTTTCCTTGAAGACCGCGACCCGCGAGTTGCCTTCATCCGCGATCACCACATCGCCTTTCCCGTCAAGCGCGATACCCTTCGGCGCCCCAAACTGCCCCACCCCCGACCCAGACGAACCAAACCTCGACGCATACGTCGGGGTCTGTGGCACTTCGACGGTGGTTGGTGCGAGCTTTTGGATGCGGGTGTTGGCTGAGTCGCTGACGAAGATTTCGTTTCGGGTGTTGACCTGGATGCTCCAGGGTTCGTGGAACTGGCCGTTTTCGCTGCCGGTCGTCCCGAACTGCGTCGCGTATTCGCCTTTTTCGTTGAACTCCTCGACCCGGTTGTTCGTAGCGTCTGTGACCCATGTGTTGCTGTGGGAGTCGATCGTGATGCCGACGGGTTCGTTGAACTGGCCGTTGCCCGTCCCTGCCGTCCCGAACACCTTGACGTATTCGCCTTTTTCGTTGAGCTCCTCGACCCGGTTGTTGCCGGTGTCGGTGACCCAGACGTTCCCGGCGGAGTCGGTGGCGAGCGTCCGTGGCTTTTCGAACTGGCCGTGGCCAGCGCCGGGGTTCCCAGCACGGCAGCTGGTCGTGCATGCCTCGAGTTTTTCTTCGCCGTTGCTGACCCCGAACCCGTAGGTCGCGACGAATTCGCCTTTTTCGTTGAACTTCTGGATCCGGTTGTTGCCGGTGTCCGCGACCCAGATGTTGCTGTGCGCATCAGCGGCGACGCCCTTTGCTTCTTTGAGCTGCCCTCCGGCCGTGCCGGCCGTCCCGATCGTTTTGACGTATTCGTCTTTTTCGTTGAACTCCGCGATCCGGCTGTTGCCCTGGTCGGCGACCCAAATGTTGCCTTTCGGGTCGATCGTCAGGCCCTTGATTTCCCCGAACTGGCCTGCACCCGACCCATAGGACCCGAACGTTTTGAGGAATTCCCCGTTTTCCTTGAAGACCGCGACCCGCGAGTTGCCTTCATCCGCGATCACCACATCGCCTTTCCCGTCAAGCGCAATACCCTTCGGCGCCCCAAACTGCCCCACCCCCGACCCAGACGAACCAAACCTCGACGCATAGGAGATGACGGACACCGAGACCGTCGCCGTCGCCGTCGACGTGCTCGAAGCGGAACCGGAGGAGTTCGTCGCGGTGACCACTACCCGGATCGTGTATCCGACGTCTGGGTGGGTCAGCGCATAGGTGGCGCTTGTCGCACCGGAGATCGACGTGCAGCTTCCGCCCGTGCTGTTACAGTGCTGCCACTGGTAGGCGTAGCTCAGTGTCGGGGTCCCCGTCCATATCCCCCTTGCTGCCGAGACCGTCCGTCCTTCCTGGGCGATCCCGTTGGCCGAGGCCGCCACCCTACTGATCGGTTTCCCGAGCCCCGCTGCCGCGGGTTCGCTGACCGTCGTCGCGCGGCCTTGAGCGTCCCGTTCTATCGTCGTCGTAAATTCCGCCGGTTCGCCCCCAGTCACGTTACCGCGCGGGCTGGTGGTGCCCGTCTCCTGCGAGTTCGCGTTGTATGTCCATGTCCGCTTGTCCCCTTCGGGGTCGACTTCCACCGTGCGGTCTCCAGAGCTGTCGTATTCGTATTTCGTTGTATGGCCGAGGGGATCGGTCGTGCTTTCGAGATCACCGTGGGCGTCATACGCATATTTTGTAGTCTGCGTCGCTTCGCCGGGTGCGGGCCGCGATGCGGATTCCACGTTGCCGTGACTGTCGCGTTTGATTGTCGTCGTCTCTCCGCCTGGGGCGGAGGAGGAGACGACGTCGTGTGTGGAGTTGTAGGCCCATTTTGATTCAACCCCCGCGGGGTCTCTTGCACTCGTCTTATCGCCCGCCGTGCTATAGGTGTAGACGCTCGTTTGGTCCGCGCCGTTCGTGGCGGCCGTGATCTCGGCGGCGCTGTTGTATTCGAAGCGTTCGGTCATCGTCGCTGATGTTCCGGCGCCACGCGTGATCGTGGTCATCTCGTGGGCGCCGTTGAATTGCTCCTTCGTTACAGCACCCGTTGTGTGGTTCGTCGTCGTTGTTTCATACGGTTCGGTAGCGGTGCGATATTCGAAGGTAAGTTTGCTCCCGAGTGGATCGGTCTGTGTCGTTACTTGGTGTGAGCTGTTGTATTCATTGACGGTTTTGCCTCCACGCCCATCTGCCTGTTCTGTGAGTTGGTGCGAGGTATCGTATTTGAACTGCCAGCGCGCCGCGCTTTCCCCTGGCGCAATGACGCTCGACAGTCCGCCCGCGGTGTATTCATATTTAATGACGTGGCCCATCGGGTCTTTGATGCTTTCGACGTGCCCTTCGGAGTTGTAAGCGAGCGTCAGTTTTCTGCCCGTGGAGTCCGTAACGCCTTCCAAGTGACCGGTTCCCCCGTAGGTCATCGTCGTCGTGTTTTCATTTCGATCTGCCTCGCTCAACAGTTTCCCTGTCGAGTCGAAATGAAAGACCTCCTGATCTGGGAGCGTATACAGGAACGTGCCGTCGGTCTTCCGGATCAGGGTCGCCTCGATCCAGGCCGGATGGGCGAATGCGCCATACGAGGAGAGGCTACCGGTGTAGTTAGCGACGCTACCGTTGGATTGCACGACCGCGACCGTGCCGGCCGTCGCATTGATATTGAGATGGTCGCTAAAGGACGAGCTCCACCCATACCCGAACATGCCCGTGGTACCTGCCGCCCCGGCCTGTGAGTTATACGTGCGGCTGAACGTCAATGGCACACCACGACCCCCGACGGTGAGATCGGCTTGAGTTGTGAACTCGTTTCCGGTCGCGCAGTTCACCGGTTTCCCGGCACACGGATCCTTATGGTTCCCGCCAGGGTTCGATCCGCCGTATTCTTCTTCCCCGGACGGACCGCCCGTCGGATTCGAGCCTTCGCCCGTCGTCTGATTGCCGACCCATGCGTTGAACGGACCGCCCTGTTCGAGCAGTTTCTTCAGCGCATGTTCGGTTGCTTCGGTCCCCGGGTCTTTTTCGCCTCCGCTCCAGTACAGGCTTTCCTGGCCGGTAAACGCTTCCGGACGGCCGAACCTCACCGGCAAGGTCGAAACGGCAGCGTAGATGGGACGTCGTGGTTCATAGAATCCCGGCCCGCACGAATCTGACCCCAATAGGTACACCGTTGTCTCCCAGAACGCTGGGCTCTCTGCCGTTGGGTACGGACATTTTTCGACCGCGTCAGGCATCCACGGAGTGGTCAGTGTTTCGCCAGCAGCATGCACGCAAGGATTCCACGCCAGCCAGCTGTTTACGGGAAACCTAGGCACAGGTTCGCCTTCTGAAGGCGTGAATAGGCTGCCGGCTAGATGCAGGCCTGCTTTATACGCTTCCAGACAGCCCGCCGCAAAGTCGCTCGGAGCAGCGGGAATGTTGAGGGCTATATAGATCCGTCCGTGGATGTCGAGACCTTGATGCTGTTCCGCGGTTTCGAGATTCCGGCCGGCGATCAATATCTGGAGTTCTTCCATCGACGGCCACAAACCGTCGGATATCTCAAAAGCCGTGAGGGCTTCCAAGATTTCCTGCGCCGAACCTGAGTTCGGCATCGCGCCATGCTCCGCGGACCACAGTTTCATACAGACTTCGCCACACGCGGACGGTTTCAGGCCCGAGTTGTAATACACCCATTCGGTGATCTGCGGCAGCTTTGCTTCCTCAGCCGCACTCAAGGATTCAGCGCGAGCACCCGACGCGAACACAAGGAACGCCACCGCCAGCACGAATGCCGCTACCGCACCCATCCACGCGCGACCCCGACGCTGGCCGCCCACGCCGCATGGCCGCCCGTCGAGCTCCTGAACGTCGAACGTGGCTGCCATGTGTCCTCCTCGAATGCCTATGCGCGTGCCCATGGCCGCCCCAAATGTTGATTCGTCGTCCTGTCCCGCGAGTTCGATCCCGCCACTGCACGAGAGAATCAAACGCTTCGACCCTTGTCTACCCGACCTAACCGGATCCCCCGCAATTAGCGGGGGATTCCGCCCGAGCGGACGCTCGCCGCTGGCACAAGCTCGAAAGGCTGCGACAGGCTTGCAAGTCGCCAGCTCCTTCCCCGGCGACCGCTGAGCTGGGCGTCTGGAGGTGATCACTACCGTGCCGGGCGTCACGGGGATCGCGATCTGCAAGGACGATTTGCGTAACAGCAGATTCAGCTCGCGTGCTTCCGTCCTAGTGTTCTCGGCGCGGCCTTTGGCCTTGTGTTCGCCCCATGCGTGCAGCCGCAATCAGCTAGGGCGCTCGTTCGACGATCGCGCCCCGCGGCAGTTCCCGGCGCGTGATGCCGATGCTGTTGCAGAGCCGGATGCAGGGGACGTAGACGGAGTGGAAGCCGAGCAGTTCGGGGATCGTCACGATTGTGTAGCCGCGCGCCCGCAGCGCGGAGATGATCGTCGGGTAGGCGGCGAGCGTCTGCGCGCGCGGGCCGCCGCCGTCGTGGGAGATCACGATCGAGCCCGGACGCACCTGCGTGAGCACGCGTTGCTCGATCGCGCCGGTCCCGGGCTGGGTGTAATCGCTCGGGTCGACGTTCCACAGGACCGTGGCGAGGCCGAGCGAACGCGCTGTTTGCACCACCGACCGGTCGTAGGCGCCGTAGGGCGGGCGGAAGACGCACGGCGTGTAGCCCGTCAGGGAGCGGATCGCGCCGAGCGTGCGCTGCAGCTGCGCGCGCACTTCGCGACTGCGAGTCAGGTCCGGGTGGGTGTATGTGTGATCGCCGAGGACATCGCCGTTGCGCAGCTCGCGCAGCAGCGTCGGGCGGTATGAGGCGCTCAGCTGCTCGCCGATCGTGAAGAAGGTGGCCTGCGCGTGGCTGCGTTCGAGCATCGTCACGAACGCAGGGGTGTCGCTCGCGGGACCATCGTCGAAGCCAATCGCGACGTCGCGCCGGGCGGGTCCGCTCAGATAGGCGCGACTGCCGTAGCTGCGGCAGCCGACGATCCGGTAGAGCCCTGCGGGTTTGGCCGAGTTGTGTCGCGGCGGGGCCGATGCCTGGGAGTGAGGGGCCTGAGAGCGACCTTCGGCGCCGCTGCCGAGGGGCGGGAGCGAGATGCCCGAGGCGAGCAGGGCGGTGAGCGCGAGCGTCGCGGCGGGCAGTTGGCGTGCGGTGGCGAGCAGGCGGTGAAGGACAGGGCGCAACGCGACGCCACCATACCTGCGCCGCGCGGTCCAGGTGTGCGCTTGACGTGAGCTGGCGCCGACACACCGCGGCTTGGCGGGCGTAGGGTGGGGCGGTGGCCCGTTACATCGCTGCTATCGACCAGGGCACGACCAGCACGCGGCTGATCCTGTTCGATGCCGACGGCAGGATCGCGGCTGTCGATCAGCGCGAGCACGAGCAGATCCATCCGCGCGCGGGATGGGTCGAGCACGACCCGCGCGAAGTCTGGCGTCGCACGCGCGAGGTGATCGGCGGCGCGCTCGCCGGGTCGGGCACCGAGGCGGGCGAGATCGCTGCGATCGGGATCACCAACCAGCGCGAGACCACCGTGGTCTGGGATCGCGAGACGGGCGAGCCGCTGTGCAACGCGATCGTCTGGCAGGACACGCGCACCGACCGCCTCGTCCGCGAGCTGGCGGGCGAGCAGGGAGTGCAGCGCCTGCGCAGCCACGTGGGGCTGCCGCTGTCGACCTACTTCAGCGGTCCCAAGATCAGCTGGATCCTGGAGAACCTGCCCGGCGCGCGCGAGCGCGCCGAGAGCGGGGCGCTGGCGTTCGGGAACATGGATACGTGGGTGCTCTGGAACCTGACGGGCGGCGTCCACGGCGGCGTGCACGCGACCGACGTGACCAACGCCAGCCGCACGATGCTGATGGATCTGCGCACGCTCGACTGGCACGAGCCGAGCCTCGAGCTGATGGGCATCCCCCGCGCGATGCTTCCCGCGATTCGCTCTTCGAGCGAGGTCTACGGCGAGGCGGCCGGCACGGCCCTCGGCGGGCGCCCGGTGGCGGGCATCCTCGGCGATCAGCAGGCGGCGCTGTTCGGGCAGACCTGCTTTGGCCCCGGAGAGGCGAAGAACACGTACGGGACGGGCTCCTTCCTGCTGGTCAACACCGGCGAGGAGATCGTCCAATGCGAGGCGCTGCTGACGAGCGTCGCGGCCAAGATCGGGGATCGAGCCACGACCTATGTGCTGGAGGGCTCGATCGCGGTGACCGGAGCGGCGGTGCAGTGGCTGCGCGACCAGCTCGGCCTGATCGGATCGGCGGCCGAGGTGGAGACGCTGGCGCGCACCGTGGAGGACAACGGCGGCGTGTACTTCGTGCCCGCGTTCTCCGGGCTGTTTGCGCCCTACTGGCGCGACGACGCTCGCGGGGTGATCGTCGGGCTGACCGCCTACGCCCGTGCCGGGCACATAGCGCGGGCGGTGTTGGAGGCGACCGCCTGGCAGACGCGCGAGGTCCTGGACGCCGCCAACGCGGTCGTGCGCGCGCCGCTCACCGAGCTGAAGGTGGACGGCGGCATGACCGCCAACGAGCTGCTGATGCAGTACCAGGCAGACGTGCTGGGGCTGCCGGTGATCAGACCGAAGGTGACCGAGACGACAGCGCTCGGGGCGGCCTTCGCGGCCGGCCTGGCGGTCGGCTTCTGGGCCGATCAGGACGAGCTGCGCGAACGCTGGTCGCTCGAGCGCCGCTGGGAGCCGCAGATGCAGGAGGCTCCCCGGGAGGCGGAGCTGGCGCGCTGGAAGAAGGCCGTCACGCGGTCCTTCGACTGGGCCGTCTGAGCGCCCGCACCGGCCGGCGCCGGATGGGCCGCCGATCTGGGCAATCAGGGCATACCGACCGGTCGAGATAAGGTTGGTCCGTGCGTCGTCTGCTGTCGCTGATCTCGGCGTTGATGTTCCTGGAGCTGTTCTTCTTTGCGGTGCTCGCGCCGCTGCTGCCCGGGCTCAAGCACTCGCTGGCGCTCTCGACCGCCCAGACGGGGCTGCTGGTGGCGATGTACGCGCTCGGCGCGCTCGTGGCCGCTGTGCCCGCGCTGCTGCTGGCGGTGCGGGCGGGGGTCAAGGCGATGGCGCTCGCCGGCCTGCTCACGTTCGCCGCGATGAGCGTGGCCTTCGGGCTCGCGCACAGCTACGACGCCCTGCTGCTGGCCCGCTTCGCCCAGGGCCTCTGCGGCGCGGCGCTGTGGACGGCGGCGATGGTCTGGCTGTTGGAGGTCGCGCCACCCTCTCGCCGCGGCGAGATGCTCGGCTTCGCCTTCGGCGTGAGCGAGGCGGGCGCGATCGCCGGACCGGTCGTGGGGGGCCTTGCTGTCGCCGCCGGGCGCGGTCCGACGTTCATCGCGATCGCCGCGCTGTGCGTGGCGCTCGCCGCGCTCGCCACCCGCTTCCCCGCTCCCCCCGCGCTGCTCGAGCGGCGCCTGCAGATGCGCTCGATGCTCTCCTCCGCGGAGGTCCGTACCGCGATGTGGATCGCTGTGCTGCCCGCGATCCTGCTCGCTGCCGTGAGCGTGCTCGCGCCGCTGCAGCAGCACGCGCTCGGCGCGGGAGCGGGAGAGATCGCTGCGACCTTCGGCGCGGCGGCGTTGCTGGGAATCCTCGTGCGTCCGCTGTTCGGCCGCTGGTCGGATCGCCGCGGGCCGGTGCGTCCGATCCGGCTCGGACTGCTGGCCAGCGCGCCGGTGGTGCTTGCTGTGCCATGGATGGAAAGCCGCTGGGCGGCGGCGCTGTTGATCGTCGGCGCGCTCGTGCTCACCGGCGTCCTGTGGGCGCCGCTGATGGTGATGCTCTCCGATGCGTGCACCGCGGCCGGCGTCGGGCAGGTGATGGCGGTGGCGATCATGGACTTCACCTGGCCTCCCGGCAACGCCCTCGGGGCGACGGGCGCAGCCGCGATCGCGCAGGGCGCGGGACAGCGCTGGGCCTACGCTGTCATCGCCGCGGCGCTGCTGGCCGGGTTCGTTGCGCTCTCGCGCAGGCGAGAGCCGGCCGGCGGGGCTCTCCCCGTCGGGCAGCCATGAGATTCAGGGCGTGAGAACGATCTTCAGCGCTTCGCGGCGGTCATACACGGCGTAGGCCTCGGGCGCTTGCTCGAGCTTCATGTGTCGGGTGACCAGCGCCGTCGGGTCGAGCACGCCCGCGGAGAGCATCGCGAGCACGCGGTCGACGTGTCCGATCACGTTGGCCTGCCCGCCGCGCAGCGTCAGCGACTTCAGCCACAGCAGGCCCATGTGCACCTCGGTGCGCTCCGCGTAGACGCCGATGCACTGAACGCTGCCGCAAGCACGCGTCAGGCGGATCGCGCTCTCCAGGACCTTGGGGTCCCCGACCGCGTCGATCGCCACGTCCACGCCGCGATCTTCTGTCTGCGCGCGCACGGCCGCACGCACGTCCTGCTCGCCCAGGTGCAGCGCCTCGGCGCCGAAGGACTCCGCCACGGCCAGGCGCTCGGGGACGGTGTCGATCGCGAACACGTGCGCAGCGCCTGCCGCGCGGGCGGCCTGCACCGCGCACAGCCCCACCGGCCCCAGCCCGAGCACCGCAGCCACGTCGCCGGGCCGCAGTCCGCTGTCGGCGATCGCGTGAAAGCCGGTTCCCATCACGTCGCCCGCGAACAGCGCCACGTCGCTGCTCATCCCCTCGGGCACGCGCCGCAGCACGAGGTTGGCACGTGGCACCAGCGCCATCTCCGCCTGCGTGCCCTGGAGCGCGCCGAGCGTCGCGCCATGCCCGAACGTGCGCGACTGCAGGCAGCGGTGAAAGAAGCCGCGACGGCAGAACCAGCAACTCCCGCACGCAGTCTGAAAGCAGCCGAGCACGCGATCGCCGACCGCCACGCGCGTCACCGCGTCGCCCGCGGCGAGCACCGTGCCGACGTACTCGTGACCGATCGTGAAGCCGGGCTCGATCTGGACACGCCCGTGATAGATGTGCAGGTCCGAGCCGCACACGCCGGTCGCCTCGATCTTGACGATCACGTCTTCGGGATCGAGGATCTCGGGCTCGGGGCGATCCTCGACGCTGACGACGCCTGGGGCCTGGAAGGTGACTGCTCTCATGGCCGGCGCAGCCTATCGGCCGCGAGCGCCGGGCTGCCTAGCCCTTGGCCCAGAAGCGCATGTCGGGCAGGTCGCTGGAGTAGTAGCCCGTCACGTTCTTGCCGATCACGGCGACCAGTTCGCTGTCGTAGACCCACACCCGCGGCGTGGCTTCGATGTAGTACTGATCGGCCTTGTTGATGAGTTCCTGACGCAGCGGTTCCTGGGTCGTGACGGAAACCTGTTTCATCAGCTTGTCCGCCGCCGGGATGCACACGTCGGTGTCGTTGAACTGGTTGTTGGGCGGGCATTGCAGGTCATACGCCCAGTGGTAGTCGGGGGCCACCACCTGGGGGCCGTCGAGGAACACGGTGGCGCCGTCGTGGTTGGTGTAGACCACTTCCAGGAACGCCGCCGGTGAGACGACCTGGACCTTGGCGTTGACGCCGAGCGCCTGCCATGCGCCCGAAGCCGCGGTCGCGATTTCCTTGCCCACGTTGTCGCCCTGCCCGACGTAGATGGTGAAGCTGACCGGCGTCTTGATGCCCGACTGCGCGAGCAGTTCTTTGGCCTTGGTCAGGTTCATCGCCCGCGGCGCGCCGACGCTCGGCGAGTACCAGGAGTAGGACGGCATCCACTCGCCGAAGTAGAGCTTGCCGTAGCCGTATGCGACCTTCGCCAGCACGCCTTCGTAGGGGAACGCGTAGCTCAGCGCCTGGCGGAATGCCTGGTTCTTGAAGGACGGGTTTTTGCTGTTCTCCGGGAAGTTCAGCGTCTCCGCCTGGCGTGACTTGAACGAGGCCACCGTGCAGCACGAGTTGCCCACGAGGCTGTGCGCCGCCTGGTTGGTCAGCCCGAGCGTTATGTCCGCTGCGCCCGACTGGGCGTCGAGCAGCAGCGTTTCGTTGTCGGGTATGAAGTTGAGGATGATCTTCTTCGTCTTCGGCGCTTCGAAGAAGCTCGGGTTCGCTTCCAGCACCATCTGGTGGTTGGCGCTGTAGCTCTTGAGCAGGTACGGGCCGTAGCCGGCGTCGTGGCTTGCCAGCCATTCGTTCGGGGAGCCCTTTTTCACACCGCCGTGTTCTTCGACGAGCTTCGGGTCATAGATCGCGCCCGCGGTGGGCGTCGAGAGCACCTGCAGCTGGTTGGGCGCCGGACGCTTGTACTGAAAGACCACGGTCAGCGGTCCGCTCGCCTTGACGGACTTGATCAGCGGCGGCGTGTAGTCGGTTTCCTCGAGCACCGAGTAGCCGCCCTGTTCGAGCTTGATGTCGCGTTCGATCGACCACACGACCGCTTTCGCGTCAACGGGGTCGCCGCTCGGGAACTTGAGCCCGGGACGCAGCTGGAAGGTGAGCGTGCGGTTGCCGTTGGAGTACTTGTAGGACTGGGCCAGGTAGGGCTTGACCGCGGTGATGGCGAGGTTCTGCTCTGTGGTGCCCGCCACCTTGCCGGGCACCTGTTCGACCTGGGTCAGGGTGGAGTACATCGCGCCGTCGAAGCCCGGGTCCTGGTCGTTGGTCGTGAGGCCCGGATCGAGCGTCGCCACCGGCACGGAGTTGTTGACGATCAACGTCGCGCTGGGATTGCTCGCCGCTTTGCTCAGTCCCGCCGCGCTCCCCCCGAGCTCGCGCTCGAGCTGGAGCTGGAGCTGGAGCTTCCCGCATGCCGCGAGAACCGTTAGGAGGGCCACTGCCATGAGAGTGCCGATGCCGCTCCGCGTCACTCGCGTGCCTTGCCTGCCGATGCGCTTCATAGGACCTCCATAAGCGTGACTGTTTTAATGACGATCAGTCGATATGCCAAACCTATCCTCCAGGCAGCCACCGCGTCAAGGGCCGCTGTCACAAGCACTCGCCCACGCTTTGGCCAGCTGTCCAAAGCTGTTGTGCAACGGTCGCTTGACAAGGGCAGGGCATGGGTCTAGGTTCCGGATCGACTGATCGGTATGCCTACTGCATGGGACGAACGCGGCTCCTGACGACACGCCACCCCCACTACGGACCGGAGTTGTTCCAGGTAATGGACCAGGCTAGAGCATGCGCGAACCCAGGCGAGTGCGAGCTGTGAGGTCGTCCTCACGCCCTCACACCCAGGATCTCGCGGGCCTGCGCTGCGCTGGCCACAGGGCGCCCGACGGCTTCGCAGAGAGCCTTTGCCCGGCTGACCAGCTGTTCGTTGGAAGCCGCGTGCTCGCCGGGCGCCACGTAGTTCACGTCCTCGAGGCCGGTGCGGATGTGACCCCCGAGGGCGAGCGTAACGGCCATCATCGGGAAGTTGTGCCGGCCGATCGCAGTCACCATCCACGGGATGCCCGGCGGCACGAGCCCGGCGAACAGCGAGATCGTCTCGACGCTCGGCGGCGCGCCGCCGACCACCCCGAGCACCATGTGCATCATCCCCTTAGCACCTCTCGCAGCGGCGGTGAGCTTTGCGGCGGTCACGGCCATACCGATGTCGAAGCACTCGTACTCTGGGACGATCCCTCGATCTGCCATCTCCCGCGCGAGCTCCGCCACCAACGAGGAGGGGTTCAAGAAGACCACGTCGTCGGGGCCGAAGTTGATGCTTCCGCAGTTCAGCGAGGCCACTTCGGGCGATGCCTCGAGCGAGCGTCGACGCTCCTCGGCGGGCGCTCCGAGCTTGCCCCCGGTGGTGAAGTTGAGCACCACGTCGCCCGCCTGCTCGCGGATCGCTCGCTTGATCTCGAGGTAGTCCTCAGGCGCCTGGGTCATCTCGCCACCGGTGCTGCGCGCGTGGATGTGCAGGATGCTCGCCCCCGCCCGGGCCGCGCCGACCGCCTCCCTGATCACGTCGTCGCGACTGACGGGCTGATGGGGATTGCCGGTGATCACGCCCCCGGCGACTGCGCACGTGAGCATCGCTGGCTCGCTCATCTTGCCCGTAACATACCGAACGAAGTACTTGTAAATCGAACAAAGGCTTCAGCTTGAGTGCCGGTCCGGGATCGCTGGCGATGGGTGAGAACGTCGCCGTGGCGCGACCCCAGGATCCGCGTGGGCCAAACCGGCCGGACCTGGCCGTTCGCGGCAGGCGGATGCTCGCGGCCGTGCTCGCCGACCGCAAGCTCGCGTTGCCGCTCGGCGTGCTCGTGCTGCTGGTCCTGTTCGCGATCTTCGCGCCGATCCTGTTGAGCGCCGGCGCCGACAAGCAGGACCTGATCAACTCGCTGGCCTCGCCGTCCTCCTCGCACCTGCTGGGAACCGACCAGCTGGGACGCGACGTGCTCGCGCGCGTGGCCAGCGGCGCACGGATCTCGCTGGTGGTCGCCACGCTCGTGACGCTCGCCGGCGCGCTCGTGGGCGGCCTGATCGGGCTGCTCGCCGGCACCCTCGGCGGAGCGAGCGACGGCGTGGTGATGCGCGTGATGGACGCGATCCTGGCGTTCCCGCCGCTGATCCTCGCGATGGCCGTGACGGTCGGTCTCGGTACCGGTCTCGACACCGCCGCGATCGGCGTCTCGCTTGTGTCGGTCCCCTGGTATGCGCGGCTGCTGCGCAGCGAGGCGCTGCGCATCCGCTCGCTGCCATTCATCGAAGCCGCGCACGCGATGGGAGCCACGCGTGGGCGCGTGATCGTGCGCCACGTGATCCCGCACATGCTCCCGGTGCTGTTCATCCAGATGGCAGCCGCCTTCGGCTACGCGGTGCTGGCGCTCGCGGGGCTGAGCTTCGTCGGCCTCGGCGCCCAGGTCCCCACCCCGGAGTGGGGGGCGATGATCACCGAAGGGCTCTCCTACTCGTTGACCGGCCAGTGGTGGATCAGCATCTGCCCAGGGGTCGCACTGCTGATCACGGTCACCGCCGCGAGCATGCTCTCCGACCGGATGCGAGACCTGCTGGACCCCCGCGGCCAGTACGCGAGGCTGTAGAACGCGATGGGGCGCGTGATTGGAATCAGGCTGCTCGGCTCGATCGGCGCGGTCCTCGGCGCGACGATCCTCGCGTTCTTGATCATGCGCGTGCTGCCGGGCAATCCCGCGCGCCTGATCCTCGGACCGCTGGCCACCTCGCAGGCGGTCGCAGCGCTCAACCACCACATCGGCCTCGACCAACCGCTCTACGTGCAGTACTGGCGCTACATCTCCGATTTCTTCCAGGGCAACTGGGGCTACTCCTACAGCGACGGGCAGACCGTCAGGAAGCTGATCGGCGAACGCGCGCCGGCCACGATCGAGCTGGCGCTGTTCTCCTTCTCGATCACGATGCTCGCCGCGGTCGGCCTGGCGCTGGCGTCCACATACCGCCACCGCCCGCTCACCGACCGCCTCGTGCGCGGCGCCTCCTACCTGGGATTCGGCACGCCGCCGTTCTTCCTCGCGCTGCTGCTGCTGATCGTGTTCTTCACCACCTTGCACGTGCTGCCCGGCCCCGAGGGGCGCCTCGGCGTGCAGGCGGCTGCGCCTCCGGCGGTGACGCGGATGTACACCGTCGACGCGCTGCTGGCGGGTCAGTTCGGGACGTTCTGGGAAGCGGTCAAGCACCTGATCCTCCCGGGCCTCGCGCTTGGCATCTCCTCGTTCTCGTTCCTCGTGCGGCTGCTGCGCGCGAACCTGCTCGAGGTCTCGCGCGAGCCGTTCATCACCGTCGCACGCGGCAAGGGGCTGCGCCGCTGGACCGCCTTCCGCCGCCACGCGCTTCCCAACGCGTTCCTGCCGACGCTCACCGCCGGCGGCCTGGTGCTCGGGGAATTCCTCGCCGGCAGCGTGCTGATCGAACGTGTATTCAACTGGCCCGGGGTGGGGTCGCTGGTGTTCGACGCGATCGTCAAGCAGGACTACGCGATCGTGCAGACCTTCATCCTGCTCAGCGCGGTCATGTTCGTAGCGGTCAACCTCGCGGTGGACCTGCTCTATGCGGTGATCGACCCGCGCGTGCGAATCCCCACGGTGGCCACCGCCTGAGATGCGCCTGCGCGACCTCGATCCCCGCTCGCGCCGACCGGCCGAGGACCCGAGCCCGACCGCGCCGCGGACCGCGGGCGCCGCAGAGCCGCATGCGCCTGCGCCTACGCCTGCGCCTGCGCCTGCGCCTGACGGGCTGGCGCTGTCGGTGCGCAACCTCAGCACGGTCTATGACACCGGCGACTCGGTGGTTCACGCGGTGCGCGATGTCAGCTTCGACCTGCGCGCGACCGAGCGCCTCGGCGTCGTCGGCGAGTCCGGCTCGGGCAAGTCCGCGCTGGCGCTTTCGATCCTCGGCCTGATCGAGCCCCCCGGGCGCGTTGTGGAGGGCGAGATCGTGCTGGCGGGCAGGGACATCGCAAAGCTCTCCGACCGCCAGCTGAGCAGCGTGCGGGGAAAGGAGATCGCACTGGTGCTGCAGGACCCCTCGAGCGCGCTCGATCCCGTCAAGACGATCGGCGCGCAGATCGTCGAGGCGCTGGCGGTGCACGAGCCGGGACTGCGCCGGGCGACGGGTCGCCGGCGAGCAGCGGAGCTGTTGCGCGAGGTCGACATCTCCCAGGCGGAGCGGCGCCTGGACGACTACCCGCACCAGTACTCGGGCGGCATGCGCCAGCGCGTCGCGATCGCGATCGCGATCGCCAACAACCCGCGCGTCCTGATCGCCGACGAGCCCACCACCGCGCTCGACGTGACCACGCAGGCGCAGGTGCTGGCGCTGCTCGACCGCCTCGTCGACGAGCACCGCACGGCGGTGATCCTGATCACGCACAACCTCGGCATCGTGTCGGACTTCTGCGACTCGGTAGCGGTGATGTACGCGGGACGCTTCGTGGAGGCCTCGGGGGTCGACCACATCTTCCTCGCCCCCACCCATCCCTACAGCGAGGCGCTGCTGAAGTGCGTCCCCAACCCCGAGCGTCTCGCCGAGGGCCCGCTGCCGGCGATCGCGGGCTTTCCCCCAGATCTGTCGCAGCTGCCGAGCGGCTGCTCGTTCGCGCCCCGCTGCCCGATCGGGCGTGACCTCGAGCGATGCCACGAGCAGGCGCCCCAACCACACCACGTCAGCGGGCCGGCGGGCGCCGCGAGCGTTGAGTGCCACTTCGCGGAGCAGCGCATCGGCGAGGTGCGAGTATGAGCGCGAGCGAGCCGAGCGCGCCGAGCGTGGAGCCGCCCCGGGCTCCGCAACCGATCCTGCAGGCCGAGAACCTGTCCAAGGCGTTCGAGGTGCGCAGCGCGGAGCGCTTCGGGCGCAAGCACTCGGTGACCGTGCTCGACGACATATCGCTGACGGTCCACCGGGGCGAGAGCTTCGGCCTGGTCGGGGAGTCGGGCTGCGGCAAGTCCACCCTGGCCCGCTGCCTGCTGCGGCTGCTCGACCTGAGCGGTGGACGGGTTCTGTTCGACGGCGTCGATCTGACGACGCTCGATCGCGACGAGCTGCGTGCGCTGCGGCGGCGAATGCAGTTCGTCTTCCAGGATCCCTTCGCGTCGCTCGACCCGCGCATGACCGCGGGCGCGATAGTCGAAGAGCCGCTGGAGATCCACGAGATCGGCGAGGCCGGCGAGCGCCGCAGCGCGGCGCTGGAGATGCTCTCCGACGTCGGCTTGACGCCCGAGCAGGCGCGCCGGCGCCCGCACGCGTTCTCGGGCGGGCAGCGCCAGCGCATCGGCATCGCACGCGCGTTCGTGCTGCGCCCCGAGGTGGTGATCCTCGACGAGCCGATCTCCGCGCTCGACGTCTCCGTCCAGGCGCAGGTGCTCAACCTGCTGCGCAGCCTGCAGGAGCAGCTCGGCCTGACCTACGTGTTCATCAGCCACGACCTGGCGGTCGCCGAGTACTTCTGCGACCGCGTCGCCGTGCTCTACCTCGGACAGGTGATGGAGATCGCCGACCGCGCCACGCTCTTCCGCAGCCCGCTGCATCCTTATTCGGTATCGCTGTTGAGCGCCGTCCCTGTGCCGCTCGCAGGCGGCCGCGCCCGTCGCGCCAGCCGCCCGGCGCCGATCGGCGAAGTCGGCTCGGTCGTCGAGCGTCCCCCCGGCTGCCCGTTCGAGCCGCGCTGTCCGGTCGGTCGCGGACGCGAGGTCTGCCGCAGGCAGCGTCCCCCCATCACAGAACCGGACGCAGGACACCAGGTCGCCTGCCACTTCCCCGGCGAGGTGTCGGTGGCGCACTGAGATTTGGAATCATCTGCCCGTGCCCGACGATCCGGACATCTTCGACCACGCCGCCTGGGAGCGCGAGCTCGGCATGGCGCGCGGAACCCGGCTAGGGCCGAGCGTCGGGCTCGCGCAGCTCGGGTGCTCGCTGTTCGAGCTGGACCCAGGAGGCCAGGCGACCCCCTACCACCTGCACCACGGCAACGAGGAGCTGCTGATCGTGCTCGACGGCACGCTCGAGCTGCGCACACCCGACGGCATCCGCAGCGTGAGCAGAGGGGCCGTCGTGGGGTTTCCCGCCGGAGTCGATGGTGCGCACCGGCTGCGCAACTCCTCGAGCGAGCCCGCACGCTACCTGCTGGTCTCGACGATGAACTTCCCCGAGGTCGCCGAGCAGCTGGACACGCGCACGATCCTCGCGATGAGCTCCCCCGGCGAGGGATGGGCGTTTGCGGCCGGTGCCGAGGGCGACTACATGGCGCTCACCAAAGCAGCGATCGAGGCCGACCGCACGGACTGAGCCGACGCGAGGTCAAGCGGATGACAGGCGACCACAAGGTTCCCACGCCCGTGCTCAGGGCAGCAGCACGATCTTCCCATGGCTGTGGCGTGCGGACAGCTCGCTGAACGCGTCGCGGACCTGCGCGAGCGGGAACGTGCGCGCTATCGGTATCTCGAGGCTTCCGTCGGCCACCAGACCGGCGAGCTCCGCGAGCACGGGCGCACCGGCGATCGCATGCGTGCCCTGCGCATGCACACCCAGTCGCTCGACCGCTCCGTAGTCGATGATCGTGTTGATCCGCTTGGGATCGACACCAAGCTCGATCGCGAGGTCGACGTAGCCGTCCCCGAAGGTGTCCATGAACGCATCGGTCGGCCCGCCGGCGGCCTCGCGGATCCGCTCGGCCTGCCCCTCGCCGTAGGCGACGGGCACGACGTCATGGCTGCGCAGCCACTCGTGGTTGCTCTCGCCCGCGAGCCCGATGACCCTCGCCCCGGTGCGCCGCGCCAGCTGGACGGCGACCGATCCAACGCCGCCGGCCGCGGCCGAGACCACCACGGTCTCGCCGGCCTGCGGAGCTACCGCCTGGACCGACGCATAGGCGGCGAGGCCCACCACGAACAACGACCCCGCGACCTCCCACGGGAGCGCCCGCGGCTTGGCCGTCAGCTGATCGACCGGAACGACGACCAGCTCGGCGTGGCTGGCTCGTTCCTCGGTCCACCCGAGCACCTCATCGCCGGTGGCGAAGGCGTCGACTCCGTCGCCGAGTGCCTTCACCACACCGGCGAGATCGGTGCCCTCGCCGGAGGGGAACCTCGCCGGCCAGCGCTCGTGAAGGCGCCCCTCGCGGATCGCGATCTCACCGGGGTTGATCCCTGCCGCCTGCACGGCCACCAGCACCTGCCCCGGACCGGCGACGGGATCCTCGACGTCGCGCACCTCCAGCACATCGACTCCGCCGTACTCGTCGAACCTCACTGCCTTCATGGCACTCCCTCGGTAAGCGTGGACTCACACGACCTTAGCTTCCCCGAGCGTGGCGCCGAGGCGCTGTCGGCGGGCGCGCCGGGCCGCTCAGATGCCGGTCGGCCAGAGCCGCCGGCCGGGCTCGATCAGCTTCAGCACGGCGTCCTGCTCGTGCGCGATCGGCGCCGGCGATCGCGCGCCCAGCTCGGTCCTTCGGGCTGCGCTCGCCTCGATGTCCACGCTGCCCTCTGCGTCGAGCACGACACCGTATGTGCCAGCGGCCCGCTGTGAGCTGATCCAGCCCTCGGCCACGTCGTGACGTACGCGCTCCGGGTCGCGCTCGAGCGCGGGGCCGTAGCCGCCGCCGGCGGAGGAGATCGAGATGATCGTCTCGCCGGGCTTCAAGATCACGTGGCCCCAAGGGTCCAGCTCCACGACCTCGCCGGCGGCGGTGCGCATGAACGGGCGCAGCAGCGCGCCCGGCTCGCCGCCGCGAGCGCCGAGCGCAGGGTTGACGGTGCCGTCGGCCGCGTAGAGCACCTCGAGCTCGGTGTCGACCGGTCCGTACTCCACATACAGCGAGGGCGCGCCGCGGAAGCGCCCGTCGCCGCCCGTGTCGGGCACGATCCGGTCGGCCCACACGCGGATCGGACGCAGCAGCTCGAGCACCTCGGTCGAGTCGCGCATCATCGAGCCGCCGTCGCTGGTCTCGCCGTTGGTCAACCAGCCGTCGCCGCGTGCGTGCGCCGCGCCGCCCGAGTTGCCGAGGATCATCATGTCCACGAACGGCGCGTTTCCATGCCGGGGATCGCGGCCGGAGAGACTCGCGGTGGCCGGCGGGCACTCGGGACCGGGCGAGGCCATGCCCATGCCGTCCTTGAACTCCGCCAGCGTTCGCTGGACGATGCCGCCGAGGCGCTCGGCCAGCCCGGTCGTCGCCAGCGAGCAGCTGGCGGGATGGACGGGGATGCCCACGCAGCAGTTCTCGCGCAGCAGCACCTTGACCGCGCGGGCGCTACCCGAGTTGCGCGGCACGGTGTGGTCGATGCTGTTGAACACGCCGATCAGCGCCGAGGTGGTGGAGGTCGACTCGGTCAGGTTCAGTCCGCACGGCAGGCAGTCGGGGTTGTTGCGCAGGTCGATCTCGATCTCCCCGGCCGCGGGGTCGACCTCCACCGTGACCTCCATCTGCACGCCTTCTTCCACGCCCGGCAGGGGCACCGAGTCGTGCAGGTCATAGCCGCTGCGCCGGCCCGCCGGGAGTGCCCCGATCGTCGCGCGGATGCGCTCCTCGCTGTAGTCGAGCCAGTCGCTCACATAGCTGTCGAACGTCTCCCAGCCGACCTCTTCGCCGATTTTCTGCAGCTCTCGCTCGCCCACCCGCGCCGCGCCGATCATGCCCATGTAGTCGCCGTACCAATCCTCCGGCACGCGAATCCGCGTCTGGCACATGCGGATGACGTCCTCGACATCGCGGTAGTCCTCCTGGACCTTCACGCAGTTGAAGATCAGTGCGCCCTCCTCGTAGACGTCACGCGCAGTCGCAGTCATCGTCGTCGGTTCGGCGTTGCCGATGTCTGCCATGTGCGCCTTGACGAGAGCCGTGGCGCGGTGGCGGCCGTGGTCGTCGATCACGGGGATCATCACGCAGTGATCGCCAGCGTGGGAGTTGCCGTGGTAGGGCGAGTTGTGCAGGTAGGCATCCCCGCGGCGGGGGTGTGGGTGGTACTGGGCGAGCCACCGGCTCATCAGGTCGGGCCCGCTCATCACGTGGATCGGCAGCGACTCGGCCATCACGAGCAGCTCGTGCTCGGCAGTGACCACACAGCAGGAGAAGTCCCGCGCGGTGTTGAGCAGCGTGGAGCGGGCGGTGCGAAACAGCGTGTTGGTCATCTTGCGCACCACGCCTTCCATGCGGTTGGTCATCACCGCGAGCGCCACCACGTCGCGGCGCTGTGGAGCTCCGCCGGCCACGTCGCTCAACCCACCATCTCCGAGCTACCGGCCGTTGCGTCGGCCGGCTGGGCGGCGTGCGGCGCGATTACGAGGCTTCCGCTCTCGGCGCGCTCGGCGCTCGCGCCGGGGTTGAGCACGATCGTGGTGAACGAGGACTCGACAATCGCGGGGCCCTCGATCCGCGCCCCCGCCCTCATTGCCTCCAGGCGCCAGATCGCCGCCTCGACCACGCCGCTGCCGCTGAAGTAGGCCGTGCGGGTCGCCGGCGTCTGCTGCTCCGGCTCGAGCGCGATCGTGTCGGGCACGCCCCCGCCGAGCGGGCAGGTGACACGCGCACGCAGGTTGACCACCTCGATCACCGCGCGCTCGTCGCGCACCGCATAGACCTCCTCGTGCACCGAGTGGAAGTCCTCGACCAGCCGCGCCAGACCCTCCGATGTCTCGAGCCCCGCGTGCAGCAGCACGTCTATCTGCCACACCTGGTGGCGATAACGTGCCTCGGCGATGTACTCGATCTCCGGCTCCGCGCTCACGCCCGCGCGCCCGGCGAACTCGACACAGCGCAGGCGCAGTTGCTCGAGCAGCTCACCCGCGCGGGCATGGTCGAAGGCGTCCGAGCCGGTGAAGAAGGCGCTCGCATATTCGCTCATCAGGTCTGACATCAGGGCTCCGCGGGCGCTGAGCACGGCGCCGGCCTGCGGGATCACGACCCGCGGAGAGCCGAGGCGGCGCGCGATTGCGACCGCATTGAGCCCGGCCGCCCCGCCCCCGCCGATCAGCACGGCGGTGCGCGGGTCAACGCCCTGGTTGACCGTGATCTCCTCGATCGACTGGATCATCCGCTCGGTCGCCACCGCCATGATCGCGGCTGCCGCTCGATTGGCGTCGAGGCCGAGGGGCGCGCCGACGCGCTCGGCGATGGCACGCTCGGCGCCGGGTGCGTCGAGTGCCATGCTGCCACCGAGGAAGTAGTCGGGGTCGATGTAGCCGAGCACCACCGCCGCGTCGGTGACCGTCGGCTCGGTGCCGCCGCGCGAGTAGCAGACCGGTCCCGGATCGGCTGAGGCGCTCTGCGGTCCGACGTGCAGCAGACCACCTGCGTCGATCCAGGCGATCGAGCCCCCGCCCGCACCCACGCTACGCACGTCGACGGCCGGGAATCCCGTGATGTGTCCCTCGTACTCGAGGCCCAGCCAGGTCTCGCGCGTGACCGGTATGCGTCCGCGGCGCACCAGCGCCACGTCGTAGCTGGTGCCGCCGGTGTCGGCTACGACCGCGTTCTCGCTGGCGCCGTCCAGCGCCGCGTAGTGGCGGCCGGCGACCGGCGCCATTGCAGGCCCGGAGTTGACCGAGTGGATCGGCGCTGCGGCCATGTCGGCGGCGTCGACTACGCCTCCGCTCGAGGTGACCATCAGCAGCCGCCCCGCGAAGCCGCAGGCACGCAGGCGCTCCTCCAGGCCGAGCAGGTAGGCCGTCATCAGCGGCTTCAGCGAAGCGTCGATCGCGGCGCATGACGCACGGCGATACTCGCGCAGCGTCGGGTTCAGCGCGTGCGAGAGCGTGTAGGGGACTCGGGGGAGGTGGCGCTCGATCAGCTCACCAAGCGCAAGCTCGTGCGCCGGATTGGCGATCGACCACAGCAGGCACACGGCCACCGACTCCACTTCCAGCGCCGCCATGCGGTTCAGCACCTCGACGGTTGAGCGCTCCTGCAGCGGGTGCACGACCTCTCCCTGGCTGCCGATCCGCTCGTCGATCTCGAACGTGAGCGCGCGCGGGATGTAGGGGTCGGGATAGCCGTAGCTCCAGTTGAAGGCGTCGGTCCTGCCGCCCTCGCGCAGCAGCAGCATGTCTGGATGCCCGCGCGTGGCCAGCAGAGCGGTGCGGGCGGTCGTGTTGGTGAGGATCGCGTTGATCGCGCGCGTGGTTCCGTGGATGAAGACCTCGACGTCGGCTAGCAGGCTCTCGGTGGAGCGCCCCGCATCGCGCGCCGCCAGCGCGATCGCGTCGAGAATCCCCTCGGCCGGATCGTGAGGCGTCGTGGAGGCCTTGTAGAGGCGCACGGCGTCTGCCTGCTCGACCACGAGGTCGGTGAACGTCCCTCCCGTGTCGGCTGCCAGACGCACCAGGCCTACTCCAGCCGCGCTCGTGCCGCGCGCGCTGCGGCCGGCCGGACGGCTGCCCGCTTTCGTTCGATATTTCGTCTCATGGGCCGATAAAACGTAACAGCGGCGGCCCATGCCCGCAAGGAATCAGAACGCGCCTCAGCTGCCGACCGGAACTCGCTTGGCGGCGGGCCGCTTCGGCGAGCCCTTCTTGGCCTGAGCGGCGAGCGGCTCCTGCCCGAACAGCGTGCGGATCACCTCGTCGCGGATCTGGCGCGGATCGAGCTTGGCCTCTGAGGTGAGCGCCTGGATCGCGAGCCCGTTGAGGACCGCGTCGAAGCGCCAGCTCCACGGGATTGCGCCCGGGGCCTGGGGTGGCGCCATGCCCTCCAGCGCGAGGTCGATGATCTCGTACCAGCTCTGCAGCCGCGACTCGATCGTGTGGCGCAGCTCGGGCAGCCGCACCGCCTCGCCGTAGGCGTTGATCCACACGCGCCAGGTCTCGGTCATCTCGCCGCCGTCCGCGAGCGCGAAGTCGAGCAGCGCCGTCAGCCGCTCGGTGCCCGCGGGAATGCCCTCGATCGACTCGCGGTAGCTGTTCTGCGTGCGCTCTGAGACGAACACCAATGCCTGCGTGAGGAGATCCTGGCGGTTGGCGAAGTAGTGGTTGATCATGCCCGTGCTGACGCCCGCCTCCTCGGCCACCATCCTCATCGTCGAGCCCGCAAAGCCCTCGCGCGCGATCACCGCGGCGGCGGCACGACAGATCTGCTCCCGCCTGATCGGACCCATTCCGAGCTTTGGCACCGCGTTCCTCCAGTTCATTCCTCATCGGGCGCCTCTCCGCCGAGCCGTGGCAGCCCGGAGAGGTCGCGCTGCACCGAGCCATGATGCTAATGGTTGGGATGGCGTACCGCTCTTGAATTGACCTGCTTGCGCGGGTTTCCCCACCTGCCTATAGTCGCATATCGCGTGATCGGTTTGCAATAGTGGGCCCCGGCCGAAAGGAACAGGAAGATGAGCATCGAGCGTCTCACCACCAACCCCGCATCGGGCTTCAGCGATGCGGTCAGCACCGTAGGCCCAGGCCGGATGATCCACGTCGCCGGCAACGTCGGCTTCGGCTCTGACGGCAAGGTCGTCGCCGGCGGCATGGGCGCCGAGGCGAGAGCCACCTTCGACAACATCGAACGCACCCTCGAGCAGGCCGGCGCAAGCATGTCCGACGTGGTCAAGATCACCGCATTCGTCACTTCCCTGGACGACTACGCCGAGTATGCCGGCGCGCGTGCCGAGCGCTTCGGCGAGGAGCTGCCCGCGAGCGCCACGGTGCAGGTCGCCGGCCTGCTCGTGGGCGCCCACATCGAGATCGACGCCGTGGCCTTCGTGCCCGACGCCTGAGCCCGTCGAGTCGGGCGCCATCATTCTAAACCGATCAATCGATATAGGTCGCAGAGCGCATGGCTGCGGAGCGTATGGCTGAGCACACGAACGCGCGCATCACGTGCGACATCGGCGGCACCTTCACCGACGTGGTGGTCAGCGACGCGAGCGGGCGCCTCACGGTTGCCAAGGCGCTGACGCAGCCGGAGCATCTCTTCGGGGGGCTGCAGGCGGCGCTCGAGCGCGCCGCGGAGCAGCTGCGGGAACCGCTCACAGCGCTGCTCGGTCGCGCCTCGCTGTTCATCTTCAGCACCACGCAGGCGACCAACGCGATCCTCGAGGGCACCACCGCCCGCACCGCGTTCCTGTGCACCGCCGGCTTCCCCGACATCCTCGTGCGCCGCGAGGGCGGCTCGCTTCGGCCCTACGACTACACGCGTCCCTTTCCGGACCCCTATGTCCCGCGCCGGCTGACGTTCGAGATCCCCGAGCGGATCGACGCCGACGGCGGCGTGCTGGAAGCGCTCGACGAGCGTGGTGCGCGCGCGCAGCTGGCGCAGGCGCGCGAGCTGGGAGCGCAGGCGGTGTCGGTGTGCCTGCTGTGGTGCACCGCCAATCCGGTCCACGAGCTGGCGCTCGGCGAGCTGATCGAGCAAGAGCTCCCGAACGTGCCCTACTCGCTCTCCCATCAGATCAACCCGATCGTGCGCGAGTACCGCCGTGCGTCGGGCACCTCGATCGATGCCTCGCTGAAGCCGCTGATGCAGAGCCACCTCCCGGAGATCGCAAGCGGCCTGGAGAGCCACGGCTTCGCCGGCGAGCTGCTCGCCGCCAGCTCGGCGGGTGGCGTGGTGCCGATGTCGGAGCTGATCGTCTCCCCGCTGTGGTCAGTGCGCTCGGGTCCGTCGCTGGCGCCGGTGGCAGCGCGCACAGTCGCGGAGGCCGAGACGGGCTCGCGCGATGTGGTCGTGTGCGACACGGGCGGCACGAGCTTCGACGTCAGCCTCGTGCGCAACGGCGATCTGGTGTTCACGAGCGAGACCTGGCTGGGCGAGCCCTTCGCCGGGCACCTCACCGGCCTCTCATCGGTCGACGTGCGCTCGATCGGCGCGGGCGGCGGGTCGATCGCGTGGGTCGACCCCGGGGGCCTGCTGCGCGTCGGGCCCGAGAGCGCACGCGCGAACCCAGGGCCCGCCTGCTACGGGCGCGGCGGGACGCGCCCGACGGTGACCGACGCCGCGCTGGTACTCGGCTATATCGATCCCGACCGCTTCCTCGGCGGCGCGATGAAGCTCGACACGGCGGCTGCCCAGAAGGCGCTCGGCGAGCTCGCGCTGGCGCTCGGCGTGGGCAGGCAGGAGACCGCGCACGCAGTGCTCTCGGTCGCCAACGAGCGCATGATCGCCGCGATCCACGAGCTGACGGTCAACGAGGGCGTGGATCCGCGCGACAGCACGCTCGTTGCCGGAGGCGGAGCGGCGGGCCTCACGATCCTGCCGATCGCCCACGAGCTCGGTTGCCGTGAGGTCCTGGTCCCGCGCGCAGCCGGAGTCCTGTCCGCGTTCGGTGGGCAGCACTCCGACATCGTGCGGGAGGTGACCGCGCCGCACGTGACCAACTCGCTCGCCTTCGACTACGAGGGCGTGCGCGCCACCCTGACCGCGCTCGCCGAGCGCCTGGCTGCGTTCGAGTCGGAGTTGCCCGAGGGCCTCGCGGGCGAGACGCAGCGGCGCTACTTCGTGGAGGCGCGCTACGCCTACCAGGTGTGGGACCTGTCGATCGCGCTGGAGGGCTCGGAGATTGAGGGCTCCGCCGCGCTCGAGCGCCTGGTCGAGAGCTTCCACGACGCCCACCAGCGCATCTTCGCGGTGCGCGAGCCGGGGCAGACGATCGAGATGAGCCAGTGGAAGGGTCGCGTTGTGGCATCGACGGCCAAGCCGCCGCTGGGCGTCGCGCGCGAGCCTGCCTCTGCTCAGGTGTCGCGTGCTCCCGACACCCGACGTGCGTACTTCCCCGAGCTGGGCGAGGTCGAGATCGCGGTGCACCTCGGCGAGCAGCTCTCGCCCGGCGCCGAGCTCCCCGGTCCCGCCCTGGTGATCGAGCCCGAGACCACGATCGTGGTCTATCCCGGTTGGAGCGCACACGTGACCTCGCTCGGAAACTACAAACTGGAGCTGAAGCGATGAACCCCGACGACGGCAGCGGCGCCGCGAGCTCCGACCAGCTCGACCCCACGCTGATGGCCGTGCTCGCGCACCGCTTCGAAGCGATCGTGCGCGAGATGACCAACACCTTGTTCAGAACGGGCCGCAGCTCGATCCTGAACATGGCGCGTGACTTCTCCTGCTCGATCATCACCGCCGACGACCAGCTATTCGCGGCCGCCGAGGGGCTGCAGGTACACGTGCTCGGGGCCGGGCTGCAGACCGCCTCGATGCGCGCGCTGCACCCGCACCTGCGCGAGGGCGACGCCTACCTGCACAACGATCCCATGCTCGGAAACACCCACACGGCCGACCACACGATCCTCGTCCCGGTGTTCGTCGACGGCGAGCACATCTTCACCGCCTCGGCCAAGGCCCACCAGGCCGACTGCGGCAACGCCGAGCCGTCCACCTACGTCACCTACGTGCAGGACGTCTACGCCGAGGGTGGCCTGGTGTTCCCCTGCGTGAAGGTCCAGGAGGACCGCCGCGACATCGAGGACGTGATCCGCATGTGCCGGCGGCGCATTCGCGTGCCCGAGGTCTGGTATGGCGACTATCTCGCCGCCGTCGGCGCCGCGCGCATCGGCGAGCGACGGCTGGGAGAGGTGATCGCCCGCTACGGGACCGACACGATCCGCGCCTTCGTCGAGGCGTGGCTCGACTACTCCGAGCGCTGCATGGATCAGGCTATTCGCAGGCTGCCCGCCCGCCGGCTGCGCGCAGGCTCACGTCACGACCCGATCCCCGGCCTACCCGATGGAGTCGAGGTCAACGTCACGATCGACGTCGACCCCGAGGCCGGGCGCGTGAGCTTCGACCTACGCGATAACCCGGACTGCATCCCCTTCGGGCTGAACGTCTCTGAGAGCTGCGCCCGCGGCGGCTGCGTGATCGCGCTGCTCAACTGCCTGGAGGAGGACATACCGCGCAACGCCGGCTCGTTCCGCCGCGTCGAGGTGCTGCTGCGCGAGGGCTCGATCATGGGCGGCCTGGTCGAGCCCTACTCGGCCTCGGTGTCGACCACCAACGTGCTCAACCGCATGATCAACGCGGCTCAGAGCGCCTTCTGCCAGCTCGGCGACGGCGCTGGGCTGGCTGAGGGAGCCGGAGCGATGGGCGTTGGCTATGCGGTCTTCTCGGGAACCTATCCCGACAGCGGAGAGCCGTATGTGAGCGAGATGGTGATCGGCAACAACGGCGGTCCCGCCTCGCCCCACTGCGACGGCTGGATCACCTATGCGATGCCCGACTGCTCCAAGACGATCTACATCGACAGCGTCGAGATGCTCGAGCGCACCTACCCCCTGCACTTCCGCTCATTTCGGCTGCTCGCCGACTCGGGCGGCGCCGGGCGCCTGCGCGGTGGGCCGGCCTCCGAAGTCGTCTACGGGCCGATCGCCACGGCGCTGCGCGCCTTCTACCTGGCCGACTTCGCCCGCAACCCTGCCCTTGGGGTCCGGGGCGGGCTGCCAGGAACCGCGGCCTCGGCTAGCGTGATCGACGCCGACGGCGTCGAGCGCGAGGTCGAGCCGGTGGGTGACTCGCTGCTCGAGCCGGGGCAGTGGATCCGCGGCGTCGAGGCCGGAGGCGGCGGCTACGGCGAGCCGCTCGAGCGCGATCCCGAGGCGGTGCTGCGGGACGTTCTCGAACGCTGGGTCGGCGCCAAGGCGGCTCACGACGTGTATGGGGTGGTCCTCCGCGAGAACGGACCCGGCGGGGAGCTGGCTGTCGATCTGGCGGCTACACGCGAGCGTCGCGAGGTGCTCTCCGGCGCGCATCGCGCCCACAACGGGGGCGCGGGCTGAGCTCCGCGAGAAAGTCCTTGCAACACGGGACGCACCTCGGGTATGCTGCATATCAGCCAGTCGATATGCAAACGTCAACGCGATGGGGAGAGTCACAGCCAGGTGCCTGAGTACGACGGGACGGCGATCGAACAGGAGTACCTGAGGCTCACCCCGTGCTCGGCGGGGATGATGCAGCGCGCCGCGCAGTCGATGCCACGCGGCCTCACGCGCACGCTCAGCTGGTTCGCTCCCTATCCGGTCGTCTTCGACCGCGGGCGCGGCGCGACCCTCGTCGACGTCGACGGCAACCGCTACGTCGACCACTTCAGCAACGGCATGAGCCTGATGCACGGCCACGCCTACGGACCGATCGAAGACGCGCTGCGCGCTGCGCTGCCGCGCGGCAGCGCGTGGCCGGGCAGCTCCCACGCACAGATCGAGTTCGCCGAGCTCCTGTGCGCACGCGTGCCCGGAGCCGAGCAGGTCAGGTTCGCCAACACCGGCACCGAGGCGACGATGCTCGCGGTCAAACTGGCACGCCACGTCACCCGCCGGCAGCTGATCGTGAAGGCGTGGCACGGCTACCACGGCTCCTATGACGACCTCGAGGTGGGCCTGCTAGGCCAGGGCGAGCTGGCCGGACGCGTGGCGCTCGCCACCTTCGGCGAGCTCGACAGCTACGTCGCAGCGCTGGAGCGCCACCGCGGCGAGGTGGCCGCGATCGTGGTCGAGCCCGTGCAGTACACGGGCGTGGTCACGCCGCCGCCGGAGGGCTTTCTGGCGGCGCTGGCCGAGCTCGCGCGCGAAGCAGGCGTGCTCCTGATACTCGACGATTGCCTGATGTTCAGGCTCGCCGAGGGCGGGTCGGCCGAGCGCTTCGGCCTGCGCGCCGACATCACCTGCCTGGGCAAGTGGATCGGCGGCGGCCTGCCGGTCGGCGTCGTGGCGGCCTCGGCCGAGCTGATGAGCAGCTTCGACCTGGCGCCCGAGCGCCCGCTCTATCACGGCGGATCCTTCAACGGAAACCCGCTGGGGATGCTCGCCGGTGCAATCGCGGTGCGCGATCTCACCGCGGCGCAGATCGCGCGGATCGACGCCCAGGCCGACACGCTGCGCGCCGAGCTCACGCTGGCCTCGCAGGCCAGCGGCGTGCCCATTCACACCAGCGGCGTGGGCTCCGCGTTCGGCCTCTACGTGCTCGACGACGACGGGGAGATCGATCCGGGGGCAAGCTCGCTGCTGCACCTGGCCGCGGTCAACCGCGGCGTCTACTACGGCTCGGGCGGCGAGTTCGGGCTGAGCACCGCACTCGGCGACCTCGAGATCGCGCAGACGGGCGCCGCCCTGCGCGGCGCCCTGCTCGATCTCGCAGAGGCAGTCGTCGGCCGTGTCTGACTGGACGCTCACCGCAGACGCACCGGGTAGCGCTCTCGCCACAGCATCTCGAGTGACTCCTCGGTGCCGGTGGCGGGCTCGTACTCGAGCCCGAGCGACCCCGCGTAGCCGCCCGCCCGCAGACACTCGAGAATGCCGCGGACCTCGAGCGCGCCGCTGCCCGGCCGGCCGCGTCCGGGGCAGTCGGAGATCTGCACGTGACCGATGAGCGCTGCGCAGCGCTCGATCGCGACCAGCGGGTCGGCGCCGGCGCGCGCCACGTGGTAGACGTCGAGCAGCAGCCCGAGTGCGTCTGAGCCGCACTCTTCGATCAGCGCCACCGCATCCTCCGGCGTGGGCGCCAGGTAGCCGGGGTTCTCGATCGCGTTGATCGGCTCGAGCAGGACCCGCAGCCCGCGCGCGGCCGCCTGCGGCGCGAACACGTTCAGCGCCGAGACCACGGCCCGGCGCTGGACGGCGCGGCTGAAGCCCGGCAGCTCGCGCCCGAGGAGCACGTTCACGTAGGGCGCACCCAGGCGCAGGGCGAGCTCGGCCGCGGCGAGAAAATCGCGCTCGGCCTGCTCACGCCGCGCGGGGTCGTTGAGAAAGCCACGCTCCCCGCCGGCGGCATCGCCGGCGTTGCAATTGAGCAGCACCACCTCCATCTCCTGCTCGCGCACCGCGGCCACGAGCGGCTCCACGTCGAGGCGCTCCGGCCACGCGGTTTCGATTCGCTGAAAGCCCGCGCGACGTGCGGCCAGAACGCGCTCGCGATAGGGCAGCTCACGAAACAGCCAGGAGATGTGCGCCGACCAGGTGAGGCTCACCTGGTCGGCTCCCTCAATCCTGCGCCGGCACGAATGCCACCGCCTCGATCTCGACCCTCGCGTCTGCCACGAGGCCGGCCACCTGCACGGTCGCGCTGCTCGGAGGGTTGCCCGCGAACGCCCGGCCGCGCGCGAGGTCGTAGTCCTGGTAGTGATCCGTGCTCGTCACATAGCCGGTGATCTTCACCACGTCGGCCATGTCCGCGCCGGCTTTGTGCAGCGAGGCGCCGATCCGCGCAAAGCACTGCTCGGCCTCGGCGGCAAAGGTCTCGTTGACCATCTTGCCGTCCTCGTCTGCGCCGATCTGGCCGGAGACGTAGATCCAGCGGCCCGGGCCGTCGAAGCTGATCGAGTCGCAGAACGTGGTTCCCCACGGACTCTCCACACGCTGCTTGTCCATGTCTGTCCCTTTCACCTCATTGGATTGTGGTCAGCCGAGCCACGTCCCGCAAGGCGTGGAGCAGACCCTCGTGAGCTTCGTCCAGGGCGCCACCGGCCGTCGCGCTCGAGAGTGCGATCTCGCCGCCGGGTCCGATCAGCACACCGTGGTTCAAAGCCGCCAGGTGAAGCAACTGCGTTGCCTCGCCTGCATTGAAATGGCCATCGTGGCGCTGCAGTCCCTCGGCGACGTACACGCCGAGCACCGAGCCTTCGCCGGCGATGCTGAGCGGCAGCCCGAGCGCACCGGCCTCGCTGCGCAGCGCGCTGCGCAGGCCCTCCGTGCGCGCGTCCATCGCCGCGATCGTCTCGGCCGTGAGGTGTTCGAGGCTGACCCGTCCGGCAACGCTGGAGAGCAGGTTGCCGTTGAACGAGCCGCCGTGGTAGAGCGGCTCTGGACGGTGCGGGTCCAGCACCTCCATGATCTGCGCCGATCCGCCGAGCACCCCCATCGGCAGGCCGCCGCCGATGAACTTGCCGAGGAAAGTCAGGTCGGGCGTCAGCGAGTAGCGCTCGGCCGAGCCGCCGTAGGCGAGGCGGAGCATCAGGCAGTCGTCGAGCACGAACAGCGCCCCCGCGCGCCTGGCCGCGTCCTGCACGCGCGCCAGGAAGCCGGGCGGCGCGGTCGTGACCAGACCGCTGAACATCAGCGGCTCGAGCACGACCGCTGCGATCTCATCGCCGTGCTCGGCCAGCTTGCGCTCGAATGCCTCGGCGTCGCCGAACGGGGACAGATACACCCGCCCGGGAATCTCGGGCCGGTCGTAGAGGCCGACCTCGAGGTCGTCGAAGGAGCCGTGGAAGCCGTCGATCGCCTTCAACACCGCCGGGCGCCCGGTGAACGTGCGGGCGACCTTGACCGCGAGCATGCCCGACTCGGTGCCCGAGTTGGTGAAGCGCACTCGCTCGAAGCTCTCGATCCGCTCGCACAGCAACTGGGCGAAGTCGATCTGCTCCTCGGAGGCGACCAACCATCCCGAACCGCGCTTGACCGCCGCCTCGAGCGCGCGCACGACCGGCGCAAAGGCGTGGCCATGGATCAGGCTGAGGCCGTTGTTGGCCAGATCGACATAGCGGTTCCCGTCGAGGTCGAACAGGTGAGGGCCCTCGCCACGGGCGGCCACGATCGGGTAGGGACGGTGATAGCCCCACCCTCGGGTGATGCCGCGCACCATGTAGCGGCGCGCACGCTCCATCGCCCGCTCCGAGCTGGGCGTGCGAGCGCGGTAGCTCGCTTCCACGCCCGCGCGCGCGCCGGCCCGCAGGAGGACGTCACCGCTCACCCGAAATCCCTGACACTTGTTCGATTTCTCGGCTTAATGACCGATATACCGTACCACCGGAGCTGGGCTGACTGCATATGCACACGTGCGATACAACTACCCTCGTGCCAGGGGCCGTTCAGCCGATTGCACGCAACCTGCGACGCTGGAGAATGACGCGCGAGATGACCCTGTCGGCGCTCGCAGAGCAGGCCGGCGTCGCCAAGTCGACCGTGTCGTTGATCGAGCGCGGACAGGGCAACCCCTCGATCGACACCGTGTGGTCGCTGGCCGCTGCGCTGGGCGTGCCCTTCGCGAGCCTCTTCCACGACGACGCTCCGAACGACGACGTGTGCGTGGTGCGCGCCGACGACGCCTCGCTGGTGGCGATCGACCAGGCCGGACTGGAGACGGATGGCCTGATCATCCGTCACCTGCTGACGCGCACCGGCGGCGCGCTGATCGAGATCTACACGCTGACGCTCGACGAGGGTGCGGTTCGTCACGCCGGCGCACACGTGCCCGGGCTGTTCGAGCACCTCACGATCTCGGCGGGGACCGTGGAGATCTCGACCGAAGCCTTCTGCGAGGTCGTGAGCGTCGGCGACCTGATCAGCTTCCGCGCCGACCGTCCTCACACCTATCGCGTGATCGACGGTCCGGTCCGGCTCGTGTCGGTTCACGAATATCCCAAGCACAACGGTTCCTGAGCTCAATATGAACGCGGCAGGCCGAGGACGTGCTGTCCGACATAGGCCTGGATCAGGTTGTTGTTGATCGGCGCGGCCTTGTACAGGCGGGTCTCGCGCAGCTTGCGCTCGATGTCGTACTCCTTCGCGAAGCCGAAGCCGCCGTGCGTGTCGAGCGCCGCGTTGGCGGTCTCCCACGAGGCCTCCGAGGCGAGGTACTTGGCCATGTTCGCCTCCGCGCCGGCCGGCCGGCCGGCGTCGTAGAGCCAGGCCGCCTTCCAGCGCATGAGGTTCGCGGCGCTCATCGCCATGTGCGCTCGCGCGAGTGGGAACTGGACACCCTGGTTGGCGCCGATCGGGCGGCCGAAGACGACCCGCTCGCTTGCATAGGCGACCGCGCGATCGAGGAAGAAGCGGCAGTCGCCGATGCACTCGGCCGCGATCAGGATGCGCTCCGCGTTCATGCCGTCGAGGATGTAGCGAAAGCCCTCGCCCTCCTCGCCGATCAGCGCGTCGGCGGGCAGCGCCAGATCCTCGAAGAAGACCTCGGTCGTGGCGTGGTTCATCATCGTCTCGATCGGGCGGATCGTCAGCTGCGCCGATCCCCCGCGGCGGGTCGGGCCGCGGTCGCGCATGTCCACCAGGAAGACCGACAGGCCCGCCGTGCGCTTGGCCACGTGCTCGAGCGGTGTGGTGCGCGCGAGCAGCACCATCAAGTCGGAGTGCTCCGCGCGCGAGGTCCAGATCTTCTGGCCGTTGACCACATAGCCGGTGTCCGTGCGCTCGGCGCGGGTGCTGATCTGCGTGGTGTCCGAGCCGGCGCCGGGCTCGGTCACGGCGAACGCCTGCAGGCGCAGCTCGCCGGCGGCGATCCGCGGCAGGTACTCGCGCTTCTGCGCGTCGCCGCCGTGGCGCAGCAGTGTGCCCATCGTGTACATCTGCGCGTGACATGCGCCCGCGTTGGCACCCGCTGCGCAGATCTCCTCGAGGATCACGCTCGCGGTCGCGAGCGTCAGACCCGACCCGCCGTACTGCTCGGGAATCAGCGCCGCCAGCCAGCCCTGATCGCTCAGCGCGGTGACGAACTCCGCCGGATAGCGGTCGGGCTCCAGTGCCCGCCAGTACTCGCCGGGGAAGTCCTTGCACAGGGCCCGCACCGCCTCGCGGATCGCAGCGGCGTCATCTGGTTCGCTGAAGTCCATGTCTATCGGGCCAGCCGGCGCTCCAGCTCGGCCGCGACCTCGAACAGGTCCGCCACGGCGCCATGGTCCGCCACATCGAAGATCCGCGCGTCGCGGTCGCTGTTGACGGCGATCATCGTTCTCGCTTCGACGCCCGCGAGATGTTGCGCCGCGCCGGAGATGCCAAGCGCCAGATACACGCGCGGTGCAACCGTCGTGCCCGATTGCCCGACCTTGCGCGCCCTGGAGACCCATCCCGCCTCCACCAACGGGCCCGATGCGGCCAGCGTGGCCCCCAGCGCCTGCGCCAGCCGTTCGATCTCCGCGAGCCGCTCGGCGGTGCCGATGCCGCGGCCGATCGAGAGGACGAAGTCGGCCTCGGCGATGTCCACCTCGCCCACCGGCGCGGCGCGCAGTTCGACCCGCTCGGTGCGGGCGGCCCTCTCGAGATCGAGCTCCAGGCGCGAGAGCGTCGCCCGCTCGCCACTCGTTGCGGCGCCCGGCGCCGCAAACGCCCCCGTGCGCAGCATCAGCAGCACGGTCTCCTTGCCGGGGAAGTCGAGCTCGGCGATCACCCGTCCACCGTAGGCGTCGCGGCGAGCCAGCGCTCCACCCTGCTGCCATGAGAGATCCGTCACATCGCTCGCGAAGCCGAGCTGCAAGGAGGCGGCGACCGCAGGCACGAATCCCAGTGAGTCGACGGTGTGGCCCACCAGCACCAGCGAAGGCTTGCGGTCCTCGACGAGCGCCCTCAGCGCAACCTCGGCGACGTGGGCCTCGAAGTGCGCCAGCGGGGAGGGCACGAGGATCAGCTCGCGCACGCCCGCTACGCCCGCCGCGCCGGCCTGGGCCTCGCCGTCGAGGCCGATCAGCGCGAGCGACACCGGGCCGGCTCCCTGCCGGGCGAGCGACAGCGCTGCTCCGATCAGCTCCAGCGTGCCCGGCCGAAGCTCCCCGCCGGTGGCCTCACCCAGGACCAGAACCCCGCTCACGCGCGCAGCGCCTCGGCGACGATCTCCGCGATGCGCTCCGCGATCGCGCTCGCCGGCCCGTCGATCATGCTCGCGCCCCGCGCGGGCGCGCGCTCGAGCAGGCGCACCCTGCGCGAGCCGCTCGCCGCCCGTAGCGCGGTGGCGTCCAGTTCCAGGTCGGAGAGCGCGAGCACGTCCAGCGGCATGCTGCGCGCCTGCTTGATCGCGCGCAGGTTGGGACGGCGCGGCGCGTTCGCCGCGCTCTGAACGCTCAGCAGCGCCGGGTAGGCCAGGCGCAGCACCTCGACTGCGCCGCCCTCGAGCTCGCGGTCGACCAGCAGCCGCTCCTGCTCGCGTGCGATCGCGCTCACCGCTGCGACCCGCGGCAGCCCGAGCAACCCGGCCAGCGCCGCTGCGGTCGCGCCATTGGCGGCGTCGGAGGACTGCACGCCACACACGATCAGCTCGGGTTCCTCAATGCGCGCGTGTGCGGCGAGGACGCAGGCGACAGCGAGCGGGTCCGGCTCCTCGAGCCCCTCCTCCCAGATCCGGATCGCGCGGTCGGCCCCCATCGCCAGGCACGTGCGCAGCGCCTGCTCCGCTCGCTCGGGAGCTACCGTCACCACCAGCACCTCTGCGTCCGCGTCCGGCTCCGCTTCGGCGAGCGCCAGCGCGGCCTCGACGGCGAAGGAGTCCCACTCGCCCAGCTCCCAAGTCAGCGCCGCGGGGTCCAGCGCACCGGAGGAGTCCAGCACCGACTCCCCGACCGGCCGCGCCGCCTGCTTGACGGGGACGAGAATCCTCAAGGCCGCGCCGCCACCGCCGGGCGCTCGCGGCCGACGTCGGGCAGCTCGCGCAGGTAGGGCAGCGGTGTGGCCGGGTCGGCGCTGTCGATCTCGCGCGCCAGGCGGTGACCGTCGAAGATGTTTTCGGCGATCGTGCGTGGCGCCACGCAATCGCCGATGCGATAGAGCGACTCGATGCCCTCCCGCTCCAGGCGGCGGGGATCGGCGCGCAGCTCGTGGTAGAGGGCGTCGCGCGGTTCGCGCTGGGTCACCAGCACGACGGCGTCGGCCTCCCAAATGACCGGATCCCACCCGCCCGGCGCCCACACGTTCTGCCCCCGCAGTCCCTCGGGCGCAATCTCGTTGAGCAGGTGCAGAGGGATTATCTCAACGCCCTGGGCGCGCAGTTCGCGGTTCACGCGGAAGCCCTCGCCGGTGGCGAACATGAACGGTGCGAAGTTCGCAGAGGGCGTGATCACGGTGACGCGCTTGCCCGCCGCCAGCAGCATCTCGACCATGCCCACGGCGGTGAAGTAGCCGTCGGTGTCATAGACGATCACGCGCTCCCCGTCGATCGCTCCGTCGACCGCGGAGACCTGCTCGGGCGTGTGGACGAAGTCGTGCCCGGCGCCGGGGATCGGCGCCTGGGTGGGACCGTTCATGCCGTCTGCGCGCCAGCGCGCACCGGTCGCGATCACCACGATCTCCGCTCCATAGGTGAGCACGCCCTCGGCGTCGAGACGGGTCCCCAGCAGGACCTCGACGTTGGCCAGCTTGTCGAGCTGGATCTGACGGTAGGTGGTGATGCGCCCCCACTCCCCCAGGTGCGGATAGGCGCTGATCGTGCGCACGCTGCCGCCCAGGCCGTCGTGCTCGTCGACCAGGTGGACCGCGCTCAGGCCGCGCTTGCCGAGCACCATCGCGCACTCCATGCCCGCCGGTCCTGCACCGAGGACGAGGATCGTCTTTGCGTGGTTGGACGCCCTGGTGAAGCGCTCGGGATGCCAGCCGCGGCGGAACTCCTCCCCGAGCGTGGCGTTCTGGGTACACACGATCGGTGCGCCGATGGCAAAGCGCGAGGCGCAGATGTTGCAGCCGATGCACTCGCGGATCTCCTCGTAGCGGCCCTGTTCGATCTTCTGCGGCAGGAACGGATCGGCGATCGACGGGCGCGCCGCGGCGATGATGTCGATCACTCCCGAGCGGATCGCCTCGGCCATCGTGTCGGGGTTGGTGAAGCGGCCCACGGCGGCGATCGGCTTGCTCGTCGCGGCGCGCACCGCTTCGATGTGCGAGCGGTGGCTGAACTCGCCGGCGAAGCGCGAGGCCACGGCGTCGTCGCCAGCCCATTCGGCTGCCGCCCAGCCCCCCGCCTGCAGGTCCCAGAAGTCGACCAGATGGTCGCCGAGCTCGATGAACTGGAATGCCTCCTCGGCCGCCCTGATTCCGAGCGGACTCTCGTTGAGCGTGTCCACGCACAGGCGCGCCGTGACCGCGCAGCGATCGCCGACGGCCTCGCGGACCTGCTCCACGACCTCGAGCCAGAAGCGCGCGCGGTTCTCGAGCGTGCCGCCGTACTCGTCGGTGCGGCGGTTGAACTTCGACATCAGGAAATGCTGCGTGAGCGCTCCGCACTCCGCGCCCTCGATGTTGATCAGGTCGAAGCCCACATCGCGTGCCCGCTTGGCCGCGGCGACGTAATAGCCCTGGATCTCGCGGATGCCGGCCTTGTCCAGCTCGTAACAGCTGGTCGAATACAGCCCGTCGTCGTTCATCTGGCTGACGCTGCGAGCCGGCAGGCGGCTCTCGAGGTTGCCCGCCACGCAGCCCCCGTGCCACAGCTCGACCCCCGCCAGCGCGCCGTGCTCGTGCGCGAGCTCGGCCATCTTGGCGAGGTTACGCGCGTCCTCTTCGTCCCACAGCCGGGCGGAGACGAGCGGCCGCGAGTCGCTCGAGGGATGGACCGAGCAGAACTCCGTGTTGACCGCCGCCCAGCCGCCCTCGGCCTTCATCGCGCGAATGTGGGCCTGGGCCCCCGGCAGCTCCGCCCCGAAGCTCGTGCAGTGAGGAGCCTGGTAGAAGCGGTTGCGAAGCGTCTTCGGGCCGATCCGGACCGGCTCGAAGAGGACATCGTGACGGGGATCGCGAGCCATCGAGCCTCCTAGCGCCGTTTCCTATGTGTCATATCGATCGGTCGATATAGACTACATGCGCGCCGTCTCATCGGTCGCGTTCGGGTCCGAACCGGTCGCGCTCGCGCTCGGGCTCGAATCGCTCGCGTTCGCTGAGCAGCTCCCCTGCCAGCGCGCTGTCGCGACGCTCGCGCAGGGCGTCCAGCAGCGCCGCGTCGGTCGGCACGAGCCCGGCGAAGCCCGACCCACTGCCGGCGTCGGAGAGGACCGGAAAGAGGTTCTCGGCAATCGCGTCGAAGGTCTGTACTCCGCCCAAGCCCACCGTCTCGAACGGTCCGGTCAGGCGCCAGCGCCGCGCCAGCCCATCGCGCACGACCTCATCGATCGTCTGCGGCGAGGCGACGCCCTCGCTCACCAACCACTGGCACTCACGCAGGACGGCGAGCTGCAGGCGGTTCCACAGCAGCCCGGGAACCTCGCGCTCGAGCACGACCGGGCGCTTGCCGATCGCACGCAGCAGCTGCGCTGCGCGCTCGCGCGACTCCGCAGGCGTGTGCTCGCCGGCCACCACCTCGACCAACGGCATCAACAGCGGCGGATTCCAATAGTGGGTGCCAACGATCCGCTCGCTCACGCCGGCGGCGGCGCCGAGCGCTGTGATCGAGATCGAGGAGGTGTTGCTGGCGAGGGTTGCGCCGGGGTGGCGCGCTCCCAGCTCGCGCAGCACCGCCGCCTTCAGCTCGAGAGCCTCGGGCAGCGACTCGACGATCAACGTCGGCTCGCCTGCGCCCTCCTCGGCATAGCGCATGCGCGTGCGGGCCGCAGCGATCGCTTCCTCGTCGGCCAGGCGATGGTGCAGCGCCAGCCCCAGGGCCTGCTCGACGCGCAGTTCGGCGCGTGCTTGCTCACGGGCGATCCACCTCACCTCACAACCGCCGAGCGCATACTCGCAGCCGATCTGCGAGCCCATCAGTCCGACGCCCACAACCGCCACGCGCTCGCCGCTCACGCCTGCACCCCTCCGCTCGAAGTGCCGAGGACCATCAGCGTCTTGGTCCCCGTGACCCGCCCGCTGCGCCGGAGCAGGTCGATCACGCGCTTGAGATCCTCGACGTCCCTGACCCGGATCCATGCCAGCGCGTCGGGATCGCCTGCGGTGGTGAAGATCGTCTGGACCTCGGGAATGTCGTGGGCGATCGCGGCGATCTCCTGCACTGTCGAGTTGCCCGCGAAGCGAAGCTCGGTGAAGGCCTGCAGCGGCTGGCCGAGCATCGCATGGTCGACGAGCACGGTGTAGCCGGTGATCACGCGCTCGCGCTCGAGGCGATCGATCCTGCGCTTGACCGCAGGCGCCGACAGCGACACCCGCCCGGCGATGTCGGCGAGCGTGCGGCGCGCGTCACAGCGCAGCAGCGCGATGATCTCGCGATCGGTCGAATCCAGCTCGGAGGGCTCCGGCACGCAAGAATCATATAGTTGACCGACATGTTGCGAGTAATTGTTGCGTGTAGCGGCGCCGTTGACATGCATAGCTTGCGTAGCGTGCGTCGATCGACTTCCATCTAGGAGATGTCCACCGTGGTCCCGGCGCGCGACTCCCAGGCCGACGCCGACGAGCGTTCGGAGATCGCCGACCTCTCGGCCCTCGAAGCGGTGCAGCGGCGGGTGCTGTGGCTGGCGGTGAGCATGGTCCACCACGCCAACAAGCTGCGCAAGAGCGACTCCGGAGTGAAGGTCGGCGGCCACCAGGCATCGTCGGCCTCGATGGTGAGCATCATGTCGGCGCTCTACTTCGAGCACCTGCGCGGTCCCGACCGCGTGTCGGTCAAGCCCCATGCAGCTCCCGTCCTGCACGCGATCAACTACCTGCTGGGAAGCCTCGAGCAGCGCTACCTGACAGAGCTGCGCGCGTTCGGCGGCCTGCAGAGCTATCCGAGCCGGGCCAAGGATCCCGACCCGGTGGACTTCTCGACCGGGTCGGTCGGCATCGGCGCGACGGCCACGCTGTGGAGCGCGCTCGCGCACCGCTATGTGGCCGGCCATTTCGAGGTTCCGCGCGGCGGCAGGCAGGTCGCGCTCGTCGGCGACGCCGAGCTCGACGAGGGCGCGATCTGGGAAGCAGTGATCGACCCGCTGGTGACGTCGCTGGGCGAGGTGCTGTGGATCGTGGACGTCAACCGTCAGTCGCTCGACCGTGTCGTTCCCGACATCGCCGTCACACGCAGAGCGGCGATGTTCGAGGCAGCCGGATGGCAGGCGATCACGATCAAGTACGGCCGTCGCCTACGCGCTCTGTTCGAGCGTCCAGGAGGCGCGGCGCTACAGGAGCGGATAGACGCAATGCCCAACGAGGAGTACCAGCGCCTGCTGCGCCTCGCGCCCGCGCAGATGCGCGAGCGCCTGCCCGGGGAGGGGCGCGCACGGCGCGAGGTGGAGCGCGCGATCGCGGAGATCGACGACGCCGAGCTGGCGAGCGCGCTGCGGGACCTGGCCGGACACGACCTGGCCGATCTGCTCGCGGCCTTCGCCAGCGCCGATCGGCTGAGCGATCGCCCGACGGTGATATTCGCCTACACGATCAAGGCATGGGGACTGCCCACCGAGGGGCATCCGGCGAACCACTCGGCGCTGCTCTCAGAAACCCAGTGGCGCGAGCTCGCGGTCGATCTGGGTGCCGACGCGGAGAACCCCTGGGCGCCCTTCGCGGAGGACTCCCGCGAGGGGGCGCTGTGCCGCGCGAGCGCCGAACGGCTCGCACGCAGCGAGGCCCCCCGACGCGAGCCGCCCCCAGTGCCGCACAGCCTCGGGCGCTCGCACGCGGGCGCAGCCTCGACCCAGCAGGAGTTCGGACGTTTCTTCATGGACCTCGCCCACGCCGCTCCGGAGGTGGCAGCGTCGGTCGTCTCGGTCAGCCCCGATGTCGCCTCCTCGACCAACCTCGGCGGCTGGATCAACCGCGCCGGGGTCTGGAGCGTGGGCGAGCGCATCGACTGGTTCGCCGACGACAGCGACACGCTCGTGCGCTGGCGCGAGTCCGAGCACGGCCAGCACATCGAGCTCGGCATCGCCGAGGGCAACCTCGTGGGCCTGCTTGCAGAGCTGGGGGCGACCTGGGCGCGCGACGGGCAGCCGCTGCTGCCGATCGGCACGCTGTACGACCCCTTCGTCAACAGGGCCCTCGAGCAGTGGTCGTTCGGTATTTACGCCGGCGGGCAGTCGATCCTCGTCGGCACCCCGGCCGGTGTGACGCTCGCACCCGAGGGAGGCGCGCACCAGTCGATCATCACCCCGTCCGTGGGCCTCGAGCAGCCGCGCTGCGTGGCCTGGGAGCCGGCGTGGGGACAGGACCTCGAGTGGATCCTGCTGCACGCCCTCGGCCGTCTCGGCCGCGAGGACGGCAACTCGGCCTACCTGCGACTCAGCACCCGCCCGCTCGATCAGTCGCTCGCCCGCCTGCCCGCTGACCCGCGGGGACGCGAGCGCCGCCGCCGGCAGGTGCTGGCCGGCGGCTACCGCGTGCGCGAAGCGGAGCGAGCTGTGCAGCTCACGCTGGTCGGAATGGGCGCGATCATGCCCGAGTTGCTCAGCGCCGCCGATGACCTCGAAGCGACGGGGGTCGCGCTCGACGCGGTCTGCCTGACCTCACCCGATCTGATCTTCAGGGCGCTGCAAGCGCGTCAGGGGCTCTACGACGGCGACGAGCGAGTGCTCGAGGAGCTGTTTCCCTCCTCGCGAACCGCGCCGATCGTCAGCGTGCTCGACGGACACCCGCACACGCTCTCGTTCCTGGCCGCGATCGCCGGCGCGCCGATCGCCTCGCTCGGGGTCCAGGACTTCGGGCAGTCGGGTGACGTGCAGGACCTCTACCGTTATTTCGGCATCGACGCCGAGACGATCCTCGGCGCGGCCCTGGACCTGATCGGCTGAGCGCGCGCCGGAGATCGCGAGCTGGATCGCTCGAGCCGCGCGCTGTAAGAGCTGCGGCCCGACGCAGAGTCAGGCTCCCGCCACCTCGCGCAGCGCGCCGGTCTCAGGGTCAAAGACGAAGCCCCTGATGTGCTCGCGTGCGACCAGCTCGGGGGCGGCGCGCAGCCGCGCAAGGCTGTGGCGCAGGGTCTCCTCCACATCCTTGAAGGCGCCCAGGCGCCAGGTCGGGAGCACGCCGTCGGCGGCCAGCGCCTGGGCGAACTCGTCCTCGGAGGCTCCGTGCAGACCGCAGCCGTCGTGCATCACCACCACCACCTCCTCGGTGCCCAGCAGCCGTTGTGAGGCGCTCAACGAGCGAATCGCATCGTCGGTGACCAGGCCGCCGGCGTTGCGGATGATGTGCGCGTCCCCGCGCTGGAGGCCGAGCATCGGGAACAGGTCCAGGCGCGTGTCCATGCACGCCAGCACTGCCACCCGGCGCCGCGGACGCGGGCTCAGGCCGGGGGCCGCAAGCTCCTCTGCGCGGCCGGCGGCTGCGGCCAGCATCTCATCGGCGCTGGGCATCAATCGCTCCACCGGCCCTCGATCGCCTCGCCGTCGCCGGACGCGGTGTCCTGCATGCCAGTGAGCCTCTTCGGCGTGTATGACGTGGCCATTCGAGCCTCCAGTCGATCGGCTTTGTACGCTCTGCGTGGAGGCTAGCGGCCCCGCACGATGCCGCGCGCGCCGCTGAGCGCCTGCTAGATCTCGAGTCCTCTCAGGATCAGCTTCAGCACGTCCGCGCGGCTGCGCCTGCCGTGCTCGGCGGCGATCAGGTGGTTGCCTACCCATATCGAGAGAAGCAGCATGCAGCGGACCTCGACGTCGTCCTCGTCGGCGCAGAAGGCTCCGAACAGGGAGCGCATGTACTCCATTCGCCGGTTGTCGATCCGCCGCAGGCGCTTGGCGACGGCCTTCTCGCGCCGGGCCCAGTCGCGGATTGCAAGCTCGATCTTCATCAGCTCACCGCGTGAGGCGGCGAGCTTGGACAGCCGCCGCAGCTTTGCCCTAGCGTCCCCGCCGTCGCCCTCGACGCGCTCGATCACCTCGTCGATCATCAAGCGCTCCCATGCGTCGAGCATCTCCTCCAGCAGCGCGGGGCGCCCGTCGAAGTGCCAGTAGAAGCCGCCCTTGCTGACGCCGAGCTCCTGCGCGAGCTTCTCGATACGGACGGCGTCCGGGCCGCCGACCCCGAGGACCCGGAGCCCCTCTCGCACCCAGCTGCTGCGAGGCGTACGGGTCGGGGCAGCCATCGTGTGTCTCGATCTCGTTTCGCGCCAGTTGACTGTTTCGCGCCGGTTGACTCGACGGCTTCCATACACTACCGTATCGATACGATGCCGTATGGATGGACTTGTAAGCAACACCAAGGAGGTCCAGATGACGAGGTCCAGATGCAGCGGTTCCGCGTTGTGAAGCGACGGTTGGCGCCGGCCGGATGAGGCTCCCAAGCTCCGCGCACACCTCCCGGCCCTGGCGGATCCACCAGCTCACCCACGACTTCCGCCTGGAGGACGTGTGGGCGCTCCCGACGCCTGGCGGCCCCGACGACTTCCCACGGTTGGTCGCAGCGATGGCCTCGGGCGACCCGTCACGAGGCTCCTCCTCCGTTGTCCGGGCACTCTTCGCGATCCGCTGGAAGGTCGGGGAGCTCCTCGGCTGGGAGAACCCGGACGCCGGCACTCACTTCAACATCCCGACACTGCGCGCCAGGCTGCCCGTGGATCTGCGCGAGGCCCCAACCGGCCCGGCCTTCGACGCGCTCCCCTTCACCTCGCTGTATCTGCTCGAGGACGAGTTTGCGGCAGAGATCGCCAACCGGACCATGCACGCGGTCATGCATCTCGGCTGGGTCCCCGATGGCCTCGGCGGCTACCGCGGCCAGATGGCCATCCTCGTAAAGCCCAACGGGCTGCTCGGGGCCGCCTACATGGCCTCGATCAAGCCGTTCCGGCACCTGCTCGTCTACCCGCCCATGCTTCGCCAGATCGGGCGCGACTGGCGGGCCCGCGCAGCGCGGGCGCAGGGGTAGCTCGGCTCAGGCGGCGCAGCTCACTGCGTGGGCGCTGTCGTGCGCCGCGTCGAGGGTGCGTTCGAGCAGGCGGTAGACGGCGGGATGCACCGACATGCCGCAGTGGCTGGAGTTCACCTCGAACTGCTCGGCGTGGGGATCCAGGCAGGCGCGCCAGTCGACGATGCCATCGCTGCGCGAGTACACGGCCAGCGCCTCGATGCCGGGCGCGAGTGGCGCGGAAAGCTCCTCGTTGAAGCGCTCGCAGCACTCGCCATCGCGGCAGCTGCTCGAGAACAGCCCGGGCAGCCCGAGGTCTCCGAGTCGCGCAAGCCATTGCACGGTCCGCAGCACTCCAGGTGAGACGGCGAGACCGTCGCGAACGGGGGATCCGAGCATCACCAGCCCGCGGACCAGCTCCGGACGGCGCACCGCCAAGGCGCGAGCGAGCGTCCCGCCGCGGCTCTGGCCGATCAGGCAGACCTCGCGGCCACGGCGCTCGGCGACCCGCTCGAGCTGTGCCTCCAGGCGTGTCACGATCCGCTCGGCGCAGTCGACGTTGGCGAACATGCCGCTGCTCGCGACGCTGTGGCCGCGGCGGCGCAGCCACAGGCGCATCATCGCCAGCGAAGCGTCGCCGGCCATGAAGCCGGGGATCAGAAGAACCGGAGGAGCGTCCTCGCGGCGTCGCGGCGGGTGCAGCGCGCCGAGCGCGAGCAGGCGGGCAAGCTCGCCGCTGTAGCGAAGCTCCCCCCACATCGGCGCCACCGGTGCGACAACGCTGGCTTCGGCGGACATAGTTGACATAGAGTACGGCCGATGGAGCTCCGCGACAAGCACATCGTCGTCACGGGCGGGGCGGGCGGCATCGGAGGAGCGCTGGTGCGACGCTTCGCCGCCGAGGGCGCGGGTGCGCTCGTGGTCGCCGATCGCGCCCTGAAGGACGCCGAAACGATCGCCCGCGAAGTCGACGGCCTGGCGATCGAGCTCGATGCCGGTGACGAGCACAGCGTGCGTGCGCTGATCGCGCAGGCGAGCGAGGCCAACGGCCCGATCGACATCTTCATCTCAAACGCCGGCGTTCCCGGTGCGCGCGGCGGACCGGAGGCAGACGACGCGATCTGGGACGAGGCGTGGCGGGTCAACGTGATGGCCCACGTGTGGGCCTCGCGCGCGCTGCTGCCCGAGATGCTGGAGCGCGGCGAGGGCTATCTGATCAACACCGCCTCGGCCGCCGGACTGCTCACGCAGGTCTCATCGCTCGTCTACAGCGTGACCAAGCACGCCGCCGTCTCGCTGGCTGAGTGGCTGTCGATCGAATACCGGGACGCGGGCGTACGCGTCTCGTGCATCTGCCCACAGGGCGTGCGCACGCCGATGCTCGACCTGGCGATGGACGAGCCCGCAGGCGCAGCGGCGCTGACGGCCGGGGGCCTGATCGAACCGGAGGACGTCGCCGAGGCCGTCGTGGCCGCGATCGCCGAGGAGCGCTTCCTGATCCTCCCGCACGAGAACGTCGCCGGCTTCATGGCGCTGAAGGGGAGCGATCCGGAGCGCTGGCTGAAGGGCATGCGCCGACTCGTGCGCGAGGCGCGAGCAGCGCAGCCGCGCAACGCTTAGCCCCGGTGGGCTGCAGCTAGCCCTGATAGGCCGCGAGCGTCGCGGCGTCGTGCGAGCAGACCAGCTCGATCTCGCTGCCGTGGCGCTGGGCCAGCTCGCGCAGTCGCTCCACGTTCTGACGGCGCGCTTGGCCGTCGACCTGGTCGAAAGCCGCGAACGCGCGCAGCCCCGGCGGGCAGTGAGGCGGGGTCTGCACCTCGCCGTGATGGAAGTAGGCGTCGCCGCAGTGAAGCAGCCACCCGTCGCCCTGGCGGATCGCCACCCCGGTGTGACCGTGCGTGTGACCGGGCAGCGGGATCAGCAGGATCTCAGCGTCGCTGTCGTCCAGCACGCGCACGCCGGCGAAGCCGAACCACTCCTCGCCGCCGGCCTCGTGCTGCACCCAGCGCGGTCCATGCGCCCAGTGCGCGGCGACGTAGCGCAGTCGCTCCTGCCAGCCGGGATGGAGCGCGGCGTCGAGCTCGCGGCCCAGCAGGTGCACCTCGGCCTCCGGGAAGTCCGGCAGGCCGCCAGCGTGGTCGAGGTCGAGATGAGTGGTGATGATGTGGCGTACATCGCCCGCGTCGAAGCCGAGCGCACGCAGCTGGGAGACGGCCGACTCGCCCACATCGAGGACCGGGCGCACGAGCGCGCCGAACACGACGCCGAGCTGGCGCGGCTCGCGGATGTCATCCAGGCCGAAGCCGGTGTCGATCAGGACCAGTCCCTCGGCGCCCTCGATCAGCAGGCAGTGACAGACCAGTCGCGTGCTCGCCAGCAGGCCCCCCTCGCCCGCGAGCATCCGTGCGCCGCGCGGGCACATCGTGCCGCAGTTGAGGTGGTGGATCGCGCGCGGGGAGGAGTTCACGCTCAGCGCCGCTCCCTACAGCGCCGCCGCCGGCTGGCGCGGGGCCGCAGACGCCCCCGCCGGCGGATCGGACATCGCCCTGCCATGACGGATCAGATCGGCGGCACGCTCGGCCAGGGCGATCGTCGGAGCGTTCGTGTTGCCACGAGGCACCACCGGCATCACCGAAGCGTCGATGACCCGCAGCGCCTCGAGGCCGTTGACGCGCAGCTGCGAATCAACGACCGCGTCGGCGTCCTCGCCCATGCGGCAGGTACCGACCGGGTGATAGATCGCGAAGGTAGTGCGCGCTATGTGCGCCGCCAGAGCATCCTCGCCGTCGCCCGCGGGGAGGTTGAACGGCTCGGCGCAGTAGGGCCTCATCGCCGGCTGCGCGCAGATCTCCAGCGCCGCCCGCACGCCGGCCGCCATGCGCCTGAGATCGTCACCCTCGCTGTAGAAGGCGTTGTGGACGATCGGCTTGGCGGAGGGGTCGTTGGAGGCCAGCCTGACGGTGCCGCGGCTGCGCTCGGTGAGCAGGCACGGCGAGACCCACACGCCGTGGGCCTCGGGATCGCGCAGTCCCTCCTCGACGATGTGCACCGGGGCGACGTGGAACTGGATGTCGGGCGCGGGCGCACCGTCGCCCACGCGCGTGAACCCCCCCGCCTCGGCCAGGTTGGAGGCGAACGGCCCGGTCTGCGTCGCTTCGTATTGCTCCAGCGCGGCAGGCTCGAGCGCCAGCAGCAGGCTCTCGGGCTCCGGCGTGGTCCACACGAGCTGCGTGGCGGGATGGTCTGAGAGGTTCGCGCCCACGGTCGGCCGGTCGAGCAGGACCTCGACCTCGCGCATCGCCAGGTGCTCGGCCGGGCCGACGCCGGAGAGCATCAGCAGTTGCGGCGAGTTGTAGGCGCCACCGCAGAGGATCACCTCGCGCTCGGCCATGTGCGACTGGACCTCGCCGAGCCGGCTCGCCTGCACCCCAACCGCCCGAGCGCCCTCGAACAGGACGCGCTGCACATGCATGTAGGGCAGCACGGTCAGGTTCTCGCGTTCGCTCACGGGGTGCAGGTAGGCGACCGCCGCACTCGCCCGCAGGCCGCCGCGCTGGGTCACCTGGTACATGCCGACGCCGTCCTGCTCGGCCGCGTTGAAGTCATCGTTGCGGGCCAGGCCGGCCTGCACGCCGGCCTCGACGAAGGCATGGGAGATGGCGTTGTGCGAGCGCTCGTCGCTGACCGGCAGCGGTCCGCCCGCTCCGTGCCACTGCGAGGCGCCGCGCTCGTTGTCCTCGGCCTTCAGGAAATAGGGCAGCAGCTCAGACCAGGACCAGCCGGGAACTCCCCAATCGTCGTAGTCGAGCCGGTTGCCGCGGATGTAGACCATCGCGTTGATCGAGGAGGAGCCGCCCAGCACGCGCCCTCGCGGCAGCGTGATCCGCCGCCCCAGGCACTCGGCCTCCGGCGCGGAGTGGTAGTCCCAGTCCACCTCGGTGGCGCCGAGTTTCAGATAGCCCAGCGGCACGTGGATGTTCTGGTTGACATCGGGCGGGCCGGCCTCGAGCAGCAGGACGCTCACGTCCGGGTCCTCGCTGAGCCGATTCGCGAGCACACATCCAGCCGAGCCCGCACCCACGATCACGTAGTCGTACATACCCTCGCTCCTCCCTGCCGCTTAGCCGGCCGGGCGCACAGCCCGCCGGCCGAATGCAAGACGATGAGAACACAACAGAGCATGTCACTTCGCGCCTCCCGGCGCGCGAGGCGCAGTATCGCTCTAGGGGTGCGCCACGAGCGTCGCGGTTCCCGGCACGACCGTCCGCGAGCGCAGCGCCTCTCGCGCCACCGGGCGGTGCTTCAGGTAGGCGTCGAGGAAGGCTGTGGTGATGCGCTCGACGATCGCGAGCTGGGGCTCCTCGGTGGTGTAGGGAGGCAGGTGCTGGGCGCCGGGCAGGAGCAACAGGTACTTGGGCGCAGCGGCGGCGATGAAGAACTGATCGGTCGCGCTCTGCGGATTGATCGTGTCTGCAGTCCCCTGAACGGCGAGCAGAGGCGGCCCTTGGGAGGGGAAGGCAAACGCGCCGAGGGACTGGATCTCGGCACCGGAGAGGATCATCGCGGCACCGATGCGCCGGTCGCGCAGGCGTGGGTCGTAGGCGGCAGCGAGCGCCGTGTCGCCGCCGTCGGACTGGCCGCTGACGGCGATTCGGCGCGGATCTATGAGGCCCGCGAGCGGCCCCGATCCAGCGGCCGTGAGCTGGAGCAGCTTCGTGATCAGGAAGCTCATGTCGGCTGGCTGGTTCGCGAGATCTGACTCGTCCGGGCCGCCGGGCGCGCCAGCGTTCTCGCGCGGAAACACGGGTGCGGCGACGACGTAGCCGGCACGCGCCCAGCTCACCAGCAGGCGCTGGTAGATCGAGGGCGTAACAGCGAAGCCGTGGCCGAAGATGACGAGTGGAAAGGGAGCGCTCGTGCGTGCCGCGGGCGCGTCTCGGAGATCGCTGCGATCGACCGGGCCGAGCGCCGGATAGCGAACGTAGGTGAGCAGCGGGCGCGCCTCGCTGGTTCCGTCGGGCAGCGTGAGCGTGCGCTTGGGGTCGTTGAAACCGAACACGCGCAGACCGACGGCGAAGGACCTCACGAGTGAAGCCAGCTGCCGCGAGCGAGAAGGCCTGCTGGTCCCGCGCACGGCGGCGCCCCGGCTCACCGCCCTGTGGCTTGGCGAGCTGCCACCGGAGCGGGTGGCGAGCAGCACCGCGACGAGCACCACCGCGCCGGCGAGGAGCGCCGGCGCCAGGCGACGCCGGCGCCGCAGCGCTCGCTCGCGTCGTGCGTGCGCGCTCGCCCGCACGGACTCGCTCACCTTCTCAGCACGTACCCGAGTAGAGCGAGCTACCGCGACCGCTCGCCGGTTCGTCGACGGTGCCGCTGTCGCTCGGGCGCAGGATCGCGCCGAGGTGCACGACGTACCACACGCCCCGCCATGAGATCAGCGAGGCGATCCCGAACGAGCGGACCTGGCCGTGCTCGCTGTAGACCACACGCGCGTTTGGGACCTCGTAATAGCCGACGCGGTTGTAACAGGTTCCAGGAGGCACCCAGTGGCCGTAGCTCGCGGGGACCGACACGGCGAGCAGCCGTGCGGTGGCGGCGTCACGGCCGAGCAGTTCGTGCGCAGCGGTGATGTCCAGGGCGTAGTCGTGCACGAGGCGTTCGCTCCAGTCCGATGAGGCGGAGGCGACTTCCTTCAACTGCACATAGGCGCCACGCGGGAAGAACGCAACGAGCGCAGGCGCAACCCGCCCACCCACGATTCCAGTCCAGAGCGAGGCCATCAGCGCCGTGAAGCGCGCGCCGGCGCCGGAGGGGAAGACGTGCGTCTGCGGGAGCGACCCCGGCGAGGGGAAGCGCTGGGCGGTGCTCAGCGTTCGCGCGGTGGCCTGTCGCGTGGCCGCGGTCGAGGTCAGACCGTGCGCGTGGCGAGCGCTCGTGCGCGGCCCGCCCGCGGCCTTGCCCGGGCCGGCCTCGGAGCTGCCGCTGCCGCTGCCGCTGCCGACGGCGGCGCTGACGAGCAGTGCCGCTACGAGGATCGCCAGGAGTGCAAGGAGGCCAACCTTCATTTCGTCCTTGCGAATGTAGCCCACGCGCTCGTGCCGCGAACCGGGCACGCGTCTCGTGAGAGCGTTCTCACCCCACGGAAAACGGACAGTCGTCACTCTGTGACTGTGCAAAGGACCAGCAATCTGCATAAACGCCGCCGTATGTCATTGCTCGCGTTCCTGGTGTTGCTGGTGGCGGCTGCCGTATACGCGAGCGCCAGCAGCGGCGATGACGACGCGAAGGCGCACCGGGCCGAGGCCGCGGTCGCCCACCAGTCCCACCTGCACCGCGCCGAGGCGAGCGTGAAGGTCGTGCCCGCGGTCCCACCCGCGCCGGCGCTCCAGGTGACGGCGCCCACGGGAGTCGGGCCGGCGTGGATCACGACCGCACGCGTCCACGGCCACCCGGCGGCGTGGCTGGCCGAACGCTCCGGGGCGACGCTGATGCGCTTCGATCAGAGCCTCGTTCACCTGACGCTGCACGCGGGGTTCGACGACGGCGGAGAATCGGGCTGGACCTACGGCGACAGGATCACGCCGCGCGAGATCCACAGCGTGGTGGCGGGTTTCAACGGCGGCTTCAGGCTCACATACGGCAAAGTGGGCTTCGCCTCCGGCGGGCATGTGGCGGTCCCGCTCAGCGCCGGGCTGGCCTCGATCGTGACCTACACCGACGGAACGAGCGACGTCGGCTCCTGGCATGCCGGCGTGCCCAGCTCGCATCGAACCGTCTACTCGGTGCTACAGAACCAGCATCTGCTCGTCGATCGCGGCATCACCGCGGCAAGCGTAGACGGCTGCATCCTCTCCTGCTGGGGAGCGACCGTGGGCGATCAGGCCGTTGTGGCCCGCTCTGCGCTCGGCGTCACATCGCGCGGGGAACTCGTGTGGGGCGGTGGCGAGCGGCTCACGCCGGCTGGGCTCGCGCACGCTCTGATCGCCGCCGGGGCCGTGCGCGCGATCGAGCTCGACATCAACTTCGACTGGGTCGCCGGCTATCTCTACGTCCACCATCCGGGTGGTCCCGCAGCGGTCGGCGTCGTGCCCGGCCAGCATGGCATCGTCGGCGAACTGCTCCAGCCCGACAGCCGCGACTTCCTGGCCGTCGTAGCCAACTGACCGTCCTCAGGACTCCTCCACTGGAGGGCGCGCCAGCTCGGCGATCTCCGCGCGTCCCTGGCGCAGGCGCGACTCTGCTCCTTTGTGACGGCGCTCCAGCTCTTTGAGCCGGGCGTCGCTGGTCGGGCGTGGACCGTAGGCCTTGGCCTTGTACAGGTCGTAGCGCTCGCGGTGGTACTGCGCTTCCGCCTGGAGCTCCTCCAGCCGCCGCGAGCCGATCATGGCGCGCTCCGGGGCGGATGCTGCGGGTGAGACGCAAGACTGGCCGACATGGGACCTCCTCGAGCGCCATCGTGGCCGCTCGGCCTTCCGCGGCGCTCATCGCTGTGGCTCTCTTGCAGCTCCTGGACGAACAGTCCGTGAGGTCGCCGGGTGTACGGCGGGCGTGCCTACGCGAAGCAAATCGCAAAAAGCGGCGAGTAACCTTTGTTACAAGCCTACCAGGGTCGTGGCGCGGGCCGGCGCCACGAAACGCTCAGCCGTCCTGCGCGAGCTTTCCCAGCTGACGCTCCGGCGCAATTCGCACCACGTCCCAGGCGAGCCCGAGGCGTCCCAGACCCGCGATGAACCACCCCGACGGATCGAGCTGCCACCAGCGCAGGCCATGGCGGGCCGAGGTCGGGAACGCGTGGTGGTTGTTGTGCCACGCCTCGCCGAGCGTGGGCAACGCCAGCCAGTACAGGTTGCGCGAATGATCGTCGGTGTCGAACCGGCGGCGTCCGAAGAAGTGGCACAGGGAGTTGATCGAAAAGGTCGCATGGTGCAGGCAGAACATGCGCACCGCGCCCCCCCACAGCAGCGCTGTCAGGCCGCCCACGAGCGTCCCGGTGAGGGCCACGCCGAGCGCGAAGGGAAACAGCAGACCGGCGAGCACCCACAGCAGGAACGTGCGGTCGACGAAGCTCACGATCGGGTCGGCGAGCAGGTCCTTGGCATAGTGCTCGCGGTCGGCCAGCGCATCGCCGCCGAAGATCCATCCGATGTGTGCGTGGTACAGCCCCGCGAACGCGCCCCGCCAGCCGCCGGCATGGTCGACGTGGGGGCTGTGCGGGTCGCCGGGCTGGTCGGAGAACTGGTGGTGCTTGCGGTGGTTGGCGACCCACTCGATCACCGGCCCCTCGACGGCCGCCGAGCCGAGCACGGCCATAAGCGCGCGGATTGCGGGCTTGGTCTTGAAGCTGCGGTGGGTGAAGAGACGATGAAACCCGACGGTGATGCCGAGGCCGGTCAGTAGGTAGGTCAGCCCGAGGGCGACCAGGTCGGGCCAGCGCAGGGCTCCCCCCCACGCGCGCCACGCGGCCCAGCCGACGAGCGCCACCGGCACGACCGTCACGACGACGTTGGCGACACGGTCGATCGTGGAGCCTGGGTCGTCCTCGAGGATGGGGACCGCAGCGCTCGCGGTTGGCGCGGTCGGAGGGGGAAGGGTGGCCGGCGAAGCGGCTGGGGGCGCCTGTTCGAGAGTCACCGGTACTGTTGAGGCTACGCCGATTCGCCGACGCTGGCGTCGGTGCGACTCGTCTAGGCTGGACCGCGTGTGCCGCCTGTTCGGGATGAGCGCGGGTGCAGAGCCTGTCCGGGCGAGCTTCTGGCTGCTCGACGCGCCCGACAGCCTGAGCGCCCAGAGCCATCGCGAGCCGGACGGAACCGGGCTCGGGTGGTTCGACGGCGAGAAGCCTCACGTCGAGAAGCAGGCGATCGCGGCCTACGGCGACGCAGAGTTCGCGCGTGACGCGCGCGATGTCCTTTCGCGGAGCTTCCTCGCCCACATTCGCTTCGCCTCGACGGGCGCGCTCGAGCTGCGCAACACCCATCCCTTCGAGCTGGACGGCCGGCTGTTCGCGCACAACGGCGTGATCGAGGGACTGCCCACGCTCGATCGTCACCTGGGGGAGGCGCTGAGCCTCGTCAAAGGCGACACCGACTCGGAGCGCTTCTTCGCGCTGATCACCAGGGAGGCCGCTCGCGCCGGAGGCGACATCGGCGCGGGCATCGAGGCCGCGTGTGCGTGGGTCGTCGCCGAGCTGCCGATACTTGCGATCAACTTCGTGCTGAGCACGCACGACTCCGTGTGGGCGCTGCGCTATCCCGAGACCCATCCGCTGTACCTGCTCGAGCGCGAGCCAGGCGAGGCGCTGGAGCACGCGAGCACTCTCGGCAGCCGGGTGCGCTCGGGCGCGGGAGCCGAGCGGGCGTTGACGGTGATCGCAAGCGAGCGCATGGACTCCGATCCGGGATGGCAGATGCTCCCCTCGGGAGAGCTGATCCAGATCACGGCGTCGCTGGAGGTTCGCCGCCGCAAGATCCTCGAGGGGCCGCCCGCGCACCCGCTCACGCTCGCCGACCTCGGTGCGAAGGCGAAGAGCTCGCAGGGATAGGGACCTGGCGCCGTCCGCGTGGCGTCGCGATTGGTGGCATCGCATCTCGGGTAGCTGGCCGGCATGACAGCCTTTGGTTACACGATGATGTGCGAGCAGTCGCGGGCCGATCAGCTCGTGCGCGATGTGTGCCTGGCGGAGGAGGCCGGCTTTGACTTCTCGGTGATCTCAGATCACTACCAGCCGTGGCTGGCGACGCAGGGTCACTCCCCCTACGCCTGGTCGGTGCTCGGCGCCGCCGCCCACGCGACGGAGCGGATCCCGCTGATGACCTACGTCACCTGTCCGATCCTGCGCTACCACCCGGCGGTGGTGGCACAGAAGGCGGCCACCGTGCAGATCCTCTCGGGCAACCGCTTCCGCCTCGGTCTCGGCGCCGGCGAGAACCTCAACGAGCACGTGGTCGGCGAGCGCTGGCCTGCGGTGGGCGTGCGCCACGAGATGCTCGGCGAGGCGATCGAGGTGATCTCGAGCCTGTTCGACGGCGAGGGCACCGTCAACCACCGCGGCAAGCACTTCGACGTGGAGACGGCGAAGCTCTGGGATCTCCCCGACGAGCGCGTGCCGATCGGGGTGGCGGTCTCCGGGCCGGACTCCTGCCGGCTGGCGGGTTCCAAGGCCGATCTGATGATCGCCGTCGAGCCCAAGGCCGAGCTGGGCGAGATGTTCGACGCGGCCGGTGGATCCGGCAAGGCCCGGGTCGGGCAGATTGCGGTGGCCTACGACCGCGACCGCGATGCGGCGGTCAAGCGTGCGCACGAGCAGTTCCGCTGGTTCGGCCTCGGCTGGAAGGTGAACGCCGACCTGCCCAATCCCGACGCCTTCGAGGGAGCGACCCAGTTCGTGACCGAAGAGCAGGTCGGCGAGCAGCTCGCGTGCGGCCCAGACGTGCAAGAGCACGTCGAGAAGATCAAGCCGTTCATCGATGCGGGATTCACAGAGCTGGCGCTGGTGCAGATCGGCGCTGAGACGCAGGGTGAGTTCACCGCCTGGGCCGAGCGCGAGCTGCTGCCCGCGTTGCGCTCGCTCTGAACGGCTACTGTTGGCCGATGTCGCCCGACTGGCCGGCGCTCACCTATGAGCAGTGGACCGCTACCTGCGACACGCTGCACGCGCATACGCAGGTCCTGGGCAAGCTGGCCGTCGCGCTGGCCCCGCCGGAGCCCGAGCTGCAGCACGCTGCGCTGCGGCTGAGCGCGCGTGGCTGGGAGACGGCCCCGCTGCCGGCCCCCGACGGCTCGGGAGCCTTCGTAGCGGTGCTCGACCTGCACAGCCACGAGGCGGTGCTCGAGCACAGCGACGGGCGCTCGCTGCGCATCGCGCTCACCCCCGACCGAGCGGTCGGCGCCGTCACCCGCGAGTTGCTCGAGGGCGTGCGCGGCCTCGCGGGCGATGTGAAGATCGATCCCACGCCCCAGGAGGTCGCGTGGAGCGTGCCCCTGGACGAGGATCAAGAGCACGCCACCTATGACGCCGAGCAGGCCACCCGCTACTTCGCAGCGGCCACGCAGGCGGCGCTCGTCCTGGCCGATTTCCGCGCGCCGTTTCGCGGACGCTCCACACCTGTGAACGCGTGGTGGGGCTCCTTCGACCTCGCGGTCAGCCTCTTCTCCGGGCGCCCGGCCGAGCCGCCCTCGGATGACTTCATCATGCGCAACGCGATGGACGCCCAGGAGGTCGCCATCGGGTGGTGGCCCGGCGACGCGCGCTACGGCAAGGCCGCTTTCTACGCCTACGCCCACCCAGCCCCCGCGGGCTTCGCCGAGGCGCGCCTGGCTCCCCCGCGGGCACGCTGGGAGGCCGCGCTGGGCGAGTACATCCTCGACTGGCAGGACGTGTGTGACAGCGATGACCCCCGTGCCGTCGCGCTCGAGTTCGCCCGCTCGGCCTTCCGCCACGCCTGTCTGGTCTGCGACTGGGACCCGGTGCTCGCCGCCAGCGCCGAAGCCAACCCCCCGCCGGTCTCCTAGCTTCTGGCTAGGCCGCGAAGCGCTGGGCCGAGCGCTCGCGGCGCTTGGTCGCCTCGATCTCCCGGTTCTTCGGCGCGGCCGAGGAGACGAGATCCGCCAGGAGCCGGCTCGTCGCGAGCGAAACCTCCTCGACGGCGCGCTCGAAGGCCGCTGTGTTCGCTTGCGAGGGCTTGGTCGAACCGCTGATCTTGCGGACATACTGCAGCGCGGCGTCGTGGATCTCGGCCTCGCTCGCAGATGGCTCGTAGTTGTGTAGTGATCTGATGTTTCGGCACATGCCCAAAGCTTAGTGCCCAGCTGTCCGGGTCGCCTCATATCGTCACCGCTCCCCAGCACCAGACGAGCGTGGATGGCTCCGACATGAACGAGCAGCTTCGATGCGCATAGGCAGTTCCCGCGCATGAACACTGCAGCGGCGATCTGGCTCGGGCTGATCCTCGCGACCTCGGCCGGTCTGAAGGCTTGGCGCCACGATCGCGTGGCTGCGGCGCTTGCGACGTATGGGATCGCCGGGCGGCTGCCCTCGCGCGCGGCCGTCGCTGGGCTGATCGCCACCGAGCTGACGCTCGCATGCGCACTCGCGCTCCGGGCTTGGTGGGCGCCCGCAGCGGTCGCGGCGTTGTTCGCGTGCTTCGCCCTCGGGACCGGCTCCGCGCTGCTGGCCGGTCGCCGCGGGCGCCCGTGCGCGTGCTTCGGAGGCGACTCCCGCCTCGGCTTCTGGGCGCCTGCGCGGGCGTGCGCGCTCGCGGCGCTCGCCGGCGCGCTGGCGCTCGGGTGGCTGCCGAGCGCGCCCTCGAGCTACGAGCGCTGGCTGACGGTGGGGCTCTCGCTGAGCGTCCTCGCCGCCGGGGCCCTGGCCGTGGCGGTGCTCGCGCTGGCGCGCGAGGTCGGAGTCCTGCGTCTCGGCATGGCCGGCCGTGGCGCGCTCGAGATCCCGCACGAGGGGCCGCCGCTGGGCTCCCCGCAGGCCTGGGCCGGCGCCATCCACACGGGACCGCGGGCGCTGTTGCAGCTCGCCGTCTTCACCTCCGAGGGCTGTCCCCTGTGCCGCCAGCTCGCGCCGGCGGTGGATCATGTTGCAGCCGACCCGCTCGTCGCAGTGAGGAGCTTTGACGAGGTGGCCGATCCGGCGGCCTGGAAGCAGGCGCGCGTCCCAGGCAGTCCCTACGCGGTCGCGCTGAGCCTCGGCGGAGTGGTGCTCGCGAAGGGCGCCTTCAACAGCCTCGGCCAGCTGGAGAGCATCCTTGCCACCGCACGCACTCGCGAGAGAGATCTACCGCTTGCCGCCTGAGCTGGACGAGGAGCATTTCGCGGATGCGGTCCTGGGCGCGAGCAGCCGTCGAGGCTTTCTCGAGCGCGCAGCCACAGCGATCATCGGGCTGGCCGGCGCCGGCGGCGCGGCGCGAGCTCTGCTGCCCGACGACGCCGATGCGTACACCAACTTCTGCGGCCACACATACACGACGGGTAACTGTCCGCATCCGACCGGCCTGCCGCGGGTGGACCGCCACGACCTGCCGCTACGCGCCGGGGACGGTCATCCCGTGGACGACCTCGGGCGTCCGGTCGACGCGCGTGGTTACCCGGTGGACGGGCGCGGGCGGATCCTGCGCGAACCCGACGGAGAGCCGCTGGCGCCGGCGCCCCGCTCGAAAGTCTGCCCGGCCGCCGGACGCGACCACGGGCTGGAGCTGAAGACGGAAGGATCGTGGTATCGCTGCTGCGGCGGGCGGGTGCGCCGGCTGATGGATTGCTGCGGCTACACCGGCGTGCGCATCAACGGCGACGCAGCGCTCACGGGTTACTGCTTTGGCGGGCGCAACGTCTTCTGCGTGCAATACCTCGAAACGATGATGCCGTGCTGAGCGGGCTCGCAGCCTGCGCGGCGCTCACCGCGGTGCTCGCGGGGGTCGCCGGAGCGTGGTCGCCGTGCGGCTTCTCGATGGTGGAGACGATCGGCAGCGCGATGGGAGACACCCGGCGAGCGGCCAGCTGGGCGGCGAGCATCACGTTCACGCTCGGCGCGGTGATCGGCGGGATCATCACCTTCGCCGGGCTTGCGCTACTCGGCAGCCTGCTCGACCGCCACGCGGCGGGCACGCGCGAGGGGATCGGCGCTGTGCTCGCACTGGCCGCGGCGATCGCCGACTGGCGCGGCGTGAAGGTCGCTCCGCAGATACGCCGCCAGGTTCCAGAGCGTTGGCGCTGGACCCAGCCACTTCCCCTGGCCTGCGGGCTGTACGGGATCCTGCTGGGGCTCGGCTTCACCACGTTCGTCCTCGCCTTTGCTGTGTGGGCGCTTGCGGGGATCAGCTTCGCCTCCGGCGACCCGGCGCTCGGGGCACTGGTGGGGATCGGCTTCGGCCTCGGCCGTGCGGCGCCGGTCCTGCTGATGGCTCCCTCGTTCCGGGGCAGGGGCGAGGGCGAGCGGCGCCTGGAAGGGATGGCGCTCGAGCCGCGCCTGTGGCTCGGCCTGCGCCGCCTCGACGCCCTCGGCCTCGGGCTCTGCGCGCTGTTCCTCGGCGGCGCGAGCGCCGCGGCGGCGAGCCTGCCCAACGCTTTCGACCCCTCGGCGAGCGGCGCCCAACTCGCCTGGCAGACGCTCGCCGGTCCGGCCGTTGTGCGACTCGCCTCTGGGGTCAGGAGACCTCTGCCCGGCACCGACCCCGCGCTCGGCGGATCGCGGATAGCGTGGCTGAGCGGCGCAGCCATCACGGTCGCGGACTCCAGCTCGCTCGCACCCGTGGCCACCGTGCCAGCCGCCGGCGTGGACGCGCTGGCGACGTCCGCGAGCTGGCTCGTCTACCGCGCCACCCTGGCCGGGGGCGGCGAGCAACTGGTCGGGATCTCGCTCGGGTCCCCCGCGAGCAGCGCCCGCTTCATAGCTCGAGCCAGCCTCGCCGGAGAGCTGGGGCGTCCGGCGCTCAGCGGATCGCGCATGGTCTTCACCCGCGACACGCCGCACCACAGCGAGCTCGAGCTGGTGGACCTGGCCAGCGGATCGCGCCAGATCCTGCGCTCGAGCAGGAGCGGCGCCGAGCTGCTCAACCCCTCGCTGCTGGCGGGGCAGCTGCTCTACGAGCAGGTGGACCGCTGCGCTCAGCGAGTGCTGCTCGGCCCGGCGCGCCCCGAGCGCAGCAGCGAGCGGGTGCTGTTGCGCCTGCCGTCGAGCGGCGCGCGCGACCCCGGCTACCAGCCTGGCTACACCCACGCCTACAACACCGCCAGCCTCTGCCCCCACCGGGCGACGGGCCCGGGCGCGAAGGTCCAGCTGGGCCCGACTGCGCTGAGCCCGAGCGCCGCCTACGTGACCGAGCTCCAACCCGCCGGCGACCATGCACGGATCCTCGCCCTGCGCCGCTGATCGCCGCCGTCGCCGCGGCGACCGGTCGCGCGTGGCCGGGCTGCTCGCCGCGCTCGCGTGCTGCTGCGCTGCGTCGACGCCGGGCGCGGCAGCGGCACCCACACCCGTGCCCGCGCCGGCTGCCACGACGCCCGCGCCCGGACCCGCGTCGTGGCAGCCGGATGTGCGCGCGGCGATCGCCTATGCCCACACGCGCTCGGGCGAAGTGAGCTTCGCGGTGCGCACCGAGCACCGCGTCTGGGCCTGGCGGCCGGATCGGACAGTTCCCTCGGCGAGCGTGCTGAAGGCGATGCTGCTCGTCGCCTATCTCGATGACCCGCGAGTGCGCGATCGTCCGCTGCGCGCCTCAGACCGGGGCCTGATCGACCCGATGATCCAGCGCTCGGACAACACCGCGGCCACGGAAGTGCTCGGGTTCGTCGGTGCCACCGGCGTCTACGGGGTCGCGCGGCGCGCGCGCATGCGCAGCTTCTCCCTGGACCCGATCATCTGGGGCCTCAGTCGCATCGATGCAGCCGACCAGGCCCGCTTCTTCCTGCACATCGACCGAGAAGTCGTGCCCCGTCACCGCGCCGTGGCGATGCACCTGCTCGCCACCGTGATCCCCAGCCAGCGGTGGGGAATCGGGCGCCTGGCGCTCCCCGGGTGGCAGCTCTACTTCAAGGGCGGCTGGGGCGCGGGGACGGGCGAAGTCGAGCACCAGGTTGCCCTGCTGCGCGATCGGCAGACGCGGCTGGCGCTCGCTGTGCTCATCACCAGCAGCCCCAGCCACGCCTACGCAAAGCAGACCCTGCAGGGACTGTTCGCGAGGCTGCTGCGGGGAGTGCACGAGTTGCTCTCGCCAGCCACCCGCAAGGCGCTCACGGGGAGCACCGCACGGGCACCCGGTCGGCGCTCACCCGAGCGTGTCGGTTAGGTCTGCGACCGAGTCGACGATCCGCGATGCGCGGAAGGGATGGCGCTCGGCCTCTTCACGCGTGGTCACGCCGGTCAGCACCAGGATCGTCTCCATCCCCGCCTCCAGGCCGGAGACGATGTCGGTGTCCATGCGATCGCCGACCATGGCTGCGGTCTCGGAGTGCGCGTCGATCGCGTTCAGCGCCGAGCGCATCATCAGCGGGTTGGGCTTGCCGACGAAGTAGGGCTCCACGCCGGTGGCGCGGCTGATCAGCGCGGCTACCGAGCCGGTGGCCGGCAGCGGGCCCTGCGTGCTCGGCCCGGTGGCGTCCGGGTTGGTCGCGATGAACCGCGCACCGTCGGCGATCAGGCGGATCGCACGGGTGATGCGCTCGAAGGAGTACGTGCGAGTCTCGCCGAGCACCACGTAGTCGGGGCCGCGATCGGTGAGCGTGTAGCCGGCGTCGTGCAGGGCGGTCGTCAGCCCCGCCTCCCCGATCACGAACGCCGAGCCGCCCGGGCGCTGGTCCTCGAGGAAGCGGGCCGTCGCGAGAGCAGAGGTCCAGATCGCCTGCTCGGGGACCTCGAGCCCGCTCGCGGCCAGGCGCGCGGCCAGATCGCGGCGGGTGTAGGTCGAGTTGTTGGTGAGGACGAGAAAGGGCGTCCCCAGCTCACTCAGGCGCGCGAGAAAGCGCGCGGCGCCCGCGATTGCCTGCTCCTCGCGCACGAGCACGCCGTCCATGTCCATCAGCCATGAGCGGATCGCGCGCTCGGTCATCTCCCAGGCAGGATGACGCACTCCGCGGCCACGCGAGGGGACGGCTCGATCGCCGCCGGCGATCGAGGTCGTGTAGCGAAGGGGCGTAGCGGGTATGCGAGGGTGGTAGCCATGAGCAAGCTGATCTTCCTCCCCGTGAGCACCGCCGCGGGCCTGCTGTCGGGCCTGCTCGGCAAGAAGCTGTTCGACTTCATCTGGCACTCGATCGACGATGAAGAGCCGCCACGGCCGGAGCATCGACGCATCAGCATCCCCAAGCTTGCACTTGCGCTGGCGCTCGAGGGGGCGCTGTTTCGGCTGATCAAGGGCCTCGTCGATCACGCTTCGCGGACGGGCTTCGCAAGCGTGATCGGGTCCTGGCCGGGAGCGGAAGCACCCGAGTCCGGCGAGCGGTCCAAGAGGTCAGACTCGGACTCCGAGTCGGACTAGCTCGCTGGAGAGACCTGCACCGTGCGCGTAGTCGTCACCGGGGCGAGCGGCAACGTCGGCACGAGCGTGCTCGCGAGCCTGGGACGCGAGCAGTCGGTCAGCGAGATCGTCGGGGTCTCGCGGCGCGTTCCACGCGCGTCCTTCGCCAAGACGACATGGCGCAGCGCGGATGTCACCACGAGCGACCTGGTTGCGCTGTTCGCAGGCGCGGATGTGGTGATACACCTCGCCTGGCTGATCCAGCCCTCGCGCGATGAAGGCCTCACGCGGCGCGTCAACGTGGAGGGCAGCGTGCGCGTGTTCGACGCGGTCGCCCGAGCCGGGGTTCCAACGCTCGTGTATGCGTCTTCGGTCGGCGCATACGCACCCGGGCCGAGCGAGCGCGCGGTGGATGAGAGCTGGCCGACGAGCGGGATCTCGAGCTCCTTCTACTCCCGCCAGAAGGCCGAGGTCGAGCGCCTGCTCGATACGTTCGAGCAGGGACATCCCGAGGTGCGCACGGTGCGCCTGCGCCCTGCGCTGATCTTCAAGGCGGACGCAGCCACCGAGATCCGCAGGCTGTTCATGGGGCCGCTGCTGCCGAGCCCGCTGCTTCGAGCCGAGTGGCTCCCCGTGTTCCCGTTTCCGCGTGGCCTGCGTACGCAGGCTGTGCACTGCGCGGATGTCGGCGAGGCATACCGGCTGGCGGCCACGCGCCCGGTGCGCGGCGCGTTCAACATCGCGGCCGACCCCGTGCTCGACGCCGCGAGCATCCAGCGTGCGCTTCACGCGAAGGCGCTCGAGCTGCCGGTGACGCTCGTCCGCGGAGCTGCGTGGGCGAGCTGGAAGCTGCGCCTGCAGCCAACCTCGCCGGGGTGGCTGGACATGGGCATGCTCAGCCCGATCATGGACACGGCGCGCGCTCGGACGGAGCTCGCGTGGAACCCGAGCGTGTCCGCCGAGACCGCGCTGCTCGAGCTCCTGGACGGCATCCGCCGCAGCGCGGACTTCGACACGCCACCGCTCAGCCTCGCAAGCAGCGGGCGCTTCCGATTGGGCGAGCTGGCCACAGGAGTCGGCGCCCGCGACCGCTGAGCACTCGAACGCCGAGCGCAACCCCGAGCGAGCGCTTAGAGACCGCCGCCCGCGGGAAACACCGTCCTAGTGCAATCCGCGCTCGATCCGAGAGGGAGCAACCCATGAAGGCAGTCACCTGGCACGGAAAACGCGACGTCCGCGTGGACGAGGTGCCCGACCCGGTAATCGAGCAGCCGACCGATGCGATCGTGCGCGTCACCTCCAGCGGGATCTGCGGCTCTGACCTACATCTCTACGAGGTGCTCGGGCTGTACTTGAACGAGGGCGACATCCTCGGCCACGAGCCGATGGGCATCGTCGAGGCTGTCGGCAGCGAGGTCGGCGAGCTGAAGCCCGGCGACCGTGTGGTGATCCCCTTCAACATCTCCTGCGGGCACTGCTTCATGTGCGACCAGCACCTCTACTCGCAGTGCGAGACCACGCAGGTCACCGAGCAGGGCAAGGGCGCTGCGCTGTTCGGCTACACCGAGCTCTACGGCTCGGTGCCCGGCGGTCAGGCCGAGCTGCTGCGGGTGCCGCAGGCGCAGTTTGGCCCGATCAAGGTTCCAGAGGGCCCGCCGGATGAGCGCTTCGTTTATCTCTCCGACGTGCTCCCCACCGCCTGGCAGGCGGTGCGCTACGCCGACGCGCCCGCGGGAGGGAGCGTGGTCGTCTACGGCCTCGGCCCGATCGGACAGATGTCCGCGCGCATCGCCGGGCACCTCGGGGCCGAGCACGTGATCGGGGTCGATCTCGTACCCGAGCGCCTGCAGATGGCCGCGCGGCACGGGGTCGACACGCTCGATCTGGAGGATCTCGGGGACGGCCTGCTGGAGGCGATCCGTGAGCGCACCGGCGGACGCGGCCCAGATGCGGTGATCGACGCGGTCGGCATGGAGGCGCACGGCGCGCCCCTGGGCAAGCTCGCGCAGCAGCTCGCCGGGCTGCTACCCGACCCGGTCGCGCAGAAGCTCCAGGAGACCGCGGGCGTGGATCGGCTGAGCGTGCTGCACCTCGCGATCGACACGGTGCGCCGTGGCGGAACGATCTCGCTGTCGGGCGTCTACGGGGGCTCGGCTGACCCGATGCCGATGATGGATCTGTTCGACAAGCAGATCCAGCTGCGCATGGGCCAGGCGAACGTGAAGCGCTGGGTGCCGGAGATCCTTCCGCTGCTCGGCGAGGAGGGCGACCCGCTCGGCGTCGAAGATCTCGCCACCCACCGCCTGCCGTTGGAGCAGGCGCCCCATGCCTACGAGATCTTCCAGAAGAAGCAGGACGGCGCGATCAAGATCCTGCTGCAGCCGTAGGGCGCCGGCCACGCTCCGCGCGTGCTCCCGACCCGGCGCGGGGCCTTGAGCGCGAGCCGCGACCTGCTAAGCCAGATGACGACATGGCCACGCTGAGCATCACCGAGTTCACCGACCCCGCCTGTCCCTTCGCCTGGTCGGCCGAGCCGTCGAGGCGCAGGCTCGAATGGCTGTTCGGGGGGCAGCTCGAGTGGCACCCGCGCATGGTCGGGCTGGCGAGCTCACCCGAGCAGTACACCGACAAAGGCTTCACTCCCGAGCGCCTGTCGGCCTCGCTTCGCTCGCTCTCCGAGCGCCATCACATGCCGATGGACACCTCCCTGCGCCCGCGCATGAGCGCCACGCTGCCAGCCTGCCACGCGGTAATCGCCACCAGGCTGAACGAACCGGAGCGTGAGCGTGCGCTGCTGCGCCGTCTGCGCGTGCGCCACTTCGCCGGCGAGCTTCTCGACGAGCGGAGCACGCTGGACGCCGCCGCCGCCGATGCCGGCATCGCGCCCGGCGAGCTGAGCGAGTGGATGGGCGATCCGGCCAGCGAGGCAGCGCTGGCAGAGGATCTCGACCTCACGCGCCACCCCAGCCGGGAGGCGGTCGCGCTGAAGCACAAGCTCGCGGCCTGGGCCGAGGGCTGGCGCTACACCTGCCCCTCATATGAGATCGTTCGCGCGGCCGACGGCGCGCGGGTGTCGGTGCCGGGCTTCCAGCCGCTGGCGGCCTACGAAGTCGCAGTCGCCAACCTGCTGCCCGCGGCCGAGCGGCGCGGCGATCCCGGCAGCGTCGAGGAGGTACTCGCGTGGGCCGGCGAGCCACTTGCCACCGCCGAGGTGGCCGCGGTCTGCGCGATCGAGCTCGAGCAGGCCCGCGAGGAGCTGGGGCGCGTGGCCCACGAGACGCACCTGGGCTTCGATGGCCTTTGGTCCCTGACGACGAGCACGCGCTAGAGGCGCAGAGAGCGAGGTAGCGCGACGATGGAGCACCGCACGCTTGGACGCACGGGAGTAAGGGTCAGCCCCCTCTGCCTCGGGGCGATGATGTTCGGCGCCTGGGGCAACACCGATCACGAGGACTCGATTCGGATCATCCACGGGGCACTCGATGCGGGCATCAACTTCATCGACACGGCCGATGTGTATTCGAGCGGGGAGTCGGAGGAGATCGTCGGCAAGGCCCTCGCTGGACGCCGCGACGAGGTGGTCCTCGCGACCAAGCTCCACGGCACGATGGGCGAGGATCCAAACCAGCGTGGCAACTCCCGGCGCTGGATCTTCCAGGAGGTCGAGCGCTCGCTGACGCGTCTGAAAACCGACTGGATCGACCTCTACCAGGTGCACCGCCCCGAACCGGAGACCGACATCTCCGAGACCCTCGGCGCGCTGTCAGACCTGGTCCACCAGGGCAAGGTCCGCTACATCGGCTCCTCCACCTTCCCGGCGTCGCAGGTCGTGGAGGCGCAGTGGGTGGCGCGCGATCGCGGCCTCGAGCGCTTCGTCTGCGAGCAGCCGCCGTACTCGCTGCTCGTGCGCGAAGTCGAGCGCGATCTGCTGCCGACCACGTTGCGCCACGGCATGGGCGTGATCCCCTGGAGCCCGCTGGCGGGCGGCTGGCTCTCAGGCGCCTGGCGCAAGGGGCGCGAGGCGCCCGCCTCGACCCGGGCGCAGCGACTACCGGGCCGCTACGACCTCTCGATACCGGCCAACCAGCGCAAGCTCGACGCCGTGGAGGCACTCGCACAGCTCGCCGAGGAGGCCGGCATCCCGCTGATCCAGCTGGCGATCGCCTTCGTCATCCGCCACCCGGCTGTGACAGCGGCGATCATCGGTCCGCGCACGATGGAGCAGCTCAGCTCCCAGCTCGGCGCCGATCAGCTCACGCTGTCAGACGACGTGCTCGACCGCATCGATCAGATCGTTCCGCCGGCGAGCAACGTCAACCCGACCGACGGTGGCTGGCAGGACCCGGCGGTGGAGCCGGGCGCACGACGTCGGTGAGGAGCGGGACGTGAGCGTCCCTCCATCAGGGCGCCAGTTCGAGATCGCAAGGGGCGAGCAGCGCGCCACGATCGTCGAGCTGGGCGGCGGAATCCGCGAGTACTCGGTCGGCGCTCGCGAGGTGCTCGAGCCATACCCGCTGCGGGCGATCTGCGACGGCGCCCACGGGGCGCCCCTGATCCCGTGGCCCAACCGCCTCGCCGACGGGCGCTACAGCTTCGACGGCGACGAGCACCAGCTTGCGCTGAGCGAACCGGCGCGCCGCAACGCGATCCACGGCCTGATGCGCTGGCGCCCATGGCGGGCGGCCGAGCACGGCCCGGTTCACGTGCTGATGAGGGCCACGCTGCTGCCGACGAACGGCTATCCGTTCGCGCTCGATCTGGCGATCCTCTACGAGCTCACCGACGCGGGCCTCGAGGTGACGACGAGCGCCACCAACATCGGCGCGCATGCCTGCCCCTTCGGGACAGGCCAGCACCCCTATCTCTCGCCCGGCAGGGGCAGGATCGACGAGTGCATCCTGCAGCTGGCGGCGGCCACATACCTGGTGAGCGACGAGCGCATGATCCCGGTTGAACGGCAGCCGGTGGCGGGCACGCCGCTCGACTTCAGCCGCCCGCGCCGGATCGAAGCCGCGCAGCTCGACGTAGCGTTCACCGACCTGCAGCGCGACCGCGCCGGCAACGCGACGGTGCGACTGACCGGCCCCGACGGCTGCTGCGTGGAGCTGTGGGTGGACGAGCGCCACGATTTCCTCGAGCTCTTCAGCGGCGACAGCCTCAGCCCTGCGCGGCGGCGCGGCGGCCTCGCAGCCGAGCCGATGACGTGTGCGCCCAACGCCTTTCGCAGCGGCGAGGGGCTCGTTCGTCTCGAGCCCGGGGAGTCGTTCACCTCGCGCTGGGGCGTGGGGCTGTCCGCCGGCGGCGCTTGAGCGGCTGGGGACGCACGAGCGCGAGCAGGTCCTGCATCCCGCGTTCGATTCCCGCCGTGAGCACGTCGATGTCGGGTGCGCCCTCGTAGTCGCCGGTGACGCCGAAGTACAGGCCGCCGTCATAGGAGAAGATCGCGACCACGATGCGGATCGAGCCGACCACAGGGACGAACGGATAGGACTCGAGCATGCGCCGCCCGAGCGTCTGCACCGGTTGCTGAGGGCCGGGAACGTTGGTGGTGGCAGTGTGCATGTTCAGCCGCGGCGAGAGCGTCACCAGGCGCGAGCCGAGCGCTAGCAACAGTGGCGGCGCGAAACCCGACAGGGAGCTGAGCACGTCGCCGGCTACGGCCTGCTTTGACTGCTTGATCCCATCCATCTCCGCGCGGATGCTCGCCAGGCGCGCAGCCGGATCCTGCAGACCGACGGGTAGCCCGGCGAACACGGCCGAGACGCGGTTGTTGTAGACGCCCTTCTCGCCGCGGTGGCGAACCGAGACGGGGACCATCGTGCGCACGAGCTGTCCCTCTGCGATGCGCTCGCCGCGAGACTCGAGCAGCTCGCGAAAGCCGTTGGTGATGACCGTCAGCACGACGTCGTTGACGGTGCCGCCCAGCCCTTCGCGGACTGCCTTGACGTCGCTCAGGCGCGCCTGCGCCCAGCTCCAGCGCCGGTGCGGGCCGATCGCGCCGGTGAGCGAAGACGATCCGACCGGCCGCAGAGCGCCGCCGGCCGCCACGCCCGCGCGCGCGACCTCGACGACCGAGCGCACGCTCTGCGCCGGTGCGAGCAGCGCCCGGCGCAGGGCCTGCAGCTGCCCGGAGGGACTGAAGCGCTGGCGCAGCGAGGCCGCCAGCACCTCCACGCCCGAGGGCTCCGGCGCGGGCGCCCACGGCGCGGGCGCGTCCGCCACGGAGCTGTCGGAGAACATGACCGACATCAGGTCGGTGGCAGCGACCCCGTCGACCATGCAGTGGTGGACCTTGGACAGCAGCGCCCAGCGGCCCTCCTCGAGCCCCTCGAGGAACCACAGCTCCCACAGCGGCTTGTTGCGGTCGAGGTGCTGGGAGAAGACACGAGCGGCCATCTGGCGCAGCTGCGCGTCGCTGCCCGGCGTCGGCAGCGCGCTGTGGCGCAGGTGATAGGAGAGGCTGAAGTGCGGATCCTCGACCCACGCGGGCGGCCCTGCCGCGAGCGGCACGAAGCGCACCTTCTGGCGGTAGCGGGGCACCAGTGAAAGCTTGCCCGCGACCATTGCTTCGAGCTCCGCAAACGCGGGCGCGGGTCCAGCGAAGATGCTGACACCGCCGATGTGCATCGGCGTCGCGTCGTTCTCCACGTGCAGGAACGACGAGTCGATCGGGCTCATCCACTCCATGGCTCTCCCCTCCAGACCTCGGCGGTGGCGGCGACCGTCCGGCCTCGCCACCGAAGGACACTACGCCTTCACGCAGCGCGGGCGCCGGGAACCAGCCGCAGGCGATCGGGCAGCAGCGGGATCACCGCGCGGCGCAGGTATTCCGCCCCACCGCCCACCAGCGCCTTGCGCATCAGCGGCGTGGGCAGGGGCGAGAAGCCGTACTGCTCGCGGATCGAGTCCGGCAGCAGCGCCACCGTCACGAAGTTCGCGGTCTCCAGCAGCGGGCGCGCGAACAGGGGAACCGGCGGTGAGAGCACGATCTGGCGCGCGCGCCGCCGGGCCCACTCGGTGACCACCAGCTCCTCGCCGTCGAGCATCCTGCGACGGTAGGCGTCGAGCTCCTCGAGCGTTGCAGGCATGTCTGCCTTGCGCAGACCGAACAGCCGCCCGACCACCTTGTAGTCCTCCCAGTAGGCGGCCTCCTCGGCGCGCGAGAGCGGGCCCACGTACTTGCGGTAGACCACCAGCGCGGAGTCGACGAGCGTGAACAGGATCCACAGGAGGAGCTCTGGATCGTCGGCGCGGTACGGCGTACCCGCTGGATAGGGCCCGATCGCCTCGCCCAGGCGACCGCTGACGCGGCGGTGCATCGCGCGCACGCGCCGTGTCACCCGGTCGGCGTCCACGCGGGAGCCGAAAGCGATCGTGTTCATCGTCTGCGCGGTGCGCGCCAGGCGCTCATAGGGCTCATCCATCGCGCTCGTGTGCGCCAGCAGGCCGAACACCGCGAGCGGGTGCGCTGCCTGCATCAGCAGGGCGCGCGGCCCCGAAAGCGCGACCGCCCGCTCGCGGTGGATCCGGCGCATCATCGAGCTGTCCTCGAAGTAACCCCCCGCCTCGGGGATCGTCGTTGGCGAGCTGGCCATAGACCGATCCTAGAGCGCTGCGCGCGTGCTCTAGGCTCGTGCTCCATGGCCCGGCGGCTGCGCGCGACCATCCTCGCCGTCCCGATCTGCTCGCTCGCGTGCGTGACCGGCTGCGGGACCGCTGCGCGCCCGCGCACGGCGAGCGCCACTCACACGCAAACGGCCGCCGCAGCGCTCGTCAGCGACGCACGCCCGGCCACCGCCGGATCGGTGCAGGCCCCGGCGGCGGGACCGCTTTCCGAGCGCGTGATCACGATCGACCCCGGACACAACGGCGGGAACTTCACGCATCCACAGCAGATCGGGAGGCTGGTCGACGACGGCAACGGCGAGAAGGAATGTGACACGACCGGCACGGCCGCGCCGGACGGCTACCGCGAGACGGACTTCAACTGGAGCGTGGCGGTCCGCCTGCGCGCGCTGTTGCGCGCAGCGGGCGCGCGTGTCGTGCTGACACGCCAGAGCAACACCGGCGTCGGGCCGTGCATCACCGAACGCGCCGCGATCGGCAACCGGGCGCACAGCGATGCGGCGATCTCGATTCACGGCGATGGCGGCCCGCCGCAGGGCTCGGGCTTCGCGATCCTGATCCCGGCTGCGATCTCCGGCGGAGGCGATCAGCCGATCCTCGCGCCCTCGCGCCGACTCGGGGTTGCCCTGCGCTCCTCGCTCGAGCGCTTCGGGCTGCACCCCTCGAACTACGACGGGGTCGATGGACTGGCGCCACGCACGGACCTCGGCGGCCTGAACCTGTCGCGCGTTCCCAAGGTGTTCGTGGAGGTGGCGAACATGCAGAACCCGGCCGACGAGGCGCCGATGGAGCGCGCGGGGTTTCGCGAGGGCGTCGCGCGCGCGCTGCTGGCGGGTCTCGAGCGCTACCTCGGCGCCTGAGCCTGGCGCGCCGTCCGCTCGTACTCAGTACGGCGTCGCGACCGCGGCGGCCTCGACCAGGCCCTCGAACAGGGCGAGGTGCTGCGGCTGCTCGATCAGCGTCTCGGCGTGCCACTGCACGCCGAGGACGTAGCGGCCGTCCACATCCTCGACCGCCTCGATCAGCCCGTCGCGCGACCACGCCGTCGCGCGCAGCCCGACGCCGATGCGGTCGATCGCCTGGTGGTGGAAGGAGTTGACCTCACGCGCGCCCGCGCCGATCGTCTGGGCGACGCTGCTGTCGGGCAGGACCCGCACCTCGTGCGTGGTCCGGTCACCGGGCTCGGTCTGGCGGTGCTCGAGCTTGCCCGCATTGAGGTCGGCGATGTGCTGGTGCAGCGTGCCGCGGCGCGCCACGTTCAAGACCTGCGCTCCCCTGCAGATGCCGAGGATCGGCATCCCCTGCGTGTCGGCCTGCCTGCAGAGCGCCAGCTCGAAGGCGTCGACGCTGCGGTCGGTCGGACCGATCTCGGCGTGCGCGTCGGCTCCGTAGTTGGCCGGGTCGACGTCGGGTCCGCCCGTCAGCAGCAGGCCGCTGAGGTGCTCGAGCAGGCCCTCGACGCTGCCCTCGGCCAGCGGTGCGAGCGCGACCGGCAATCCGCCGGCGCGTTCGACGGCGCGCATGTAGGCGAGCCCGAGCGTCATCTCGGTCTGCGTGGGCTCGCCGTGGGCAACGCTCTGAGCGCGTTGCTTGCTGCGTATCTCCGAGACCGTCACTCCGATCAGCGGCTTGCTCATGCCAGTACCCACGTGTCCTTGCTCCCACCGTTCTGCGAGGAGTTGACGACGAGCGCACCGCGCTCGAATGCCACGCGCGTGAGCCCACCGGGCAGCACCTCCACCATCTCCTCGCTCGAGACAGCAAACGATCGCAGGTCGATATGACGGGGCTCCAGATCGCCGTCGATGACGGTCGGATGGCACGAGAGCATGACCATCTCCTGGGCCACGAAATCATGCGGCGCGGCGCTCACTGCGGCGGCGGCGCGCGCGATGTCCTCGGCGCGGGCGTGGGGGCCGATCACCACGCCGTATCCGCCGTGGCCGCTGCGCGGCTTGATCACCAGCTCGTCGATGCGATCGAGGATCATCTCGAGCGTCTCGGACTGCCCCGGGTCATAGGTTGGCACCGAGCGCAGCAGCGGCTCCTCGCCGAGATAGAAGCGCACCATCTCCTCGACGTAGGCGTGTATGAGCTTGTCGTCCGCCACGCCGGTCCCGAACGAGTTGACGCAGGCGAGCGTGCCGCGCCGGATCGGCTCGAGCAGCAGCTTGGCGACCGCGGTCGGGCTTCCGTCCGCGTCGGTGAGCTGGTCTTCGTCGGTGCGCCGGTAAACGACGTCGACAGCGCACTCGCGCCCGTCCACCCAGGCGAACAGCCGTCCCGCTCGGACCGATAGCTGGTCGGGCACGACCAGCGGTAGACCGATGCGCTCAGCGATCACGACGTGCTCGTAGAAGGCGGAGTTCTGCTCGCCGTCGGTGAGCAGGATCACGTATGGATCCTCACCCGCGGCCAGCGGCGCGGCGGCCCGCAGGCCGCGGGCGAGCATCTCGAAGGCGCCGTCCAGCGAACGCACGCCCAAGCTCCGCGGAGGAGGTAGCTGTGCGGTCAGGATCTCGCGCGTTGCGAGCGCATAGGCGATGCCCGAGGGAGTCCGCAGATTGTCCTCGAGAACCTTGAACGAGCCGTCGCTGTCGCGCACGACGTCGAGGCCGACGACGGTTATCCAGGAGCGGATCTGCTCGCCCATTCCCATCAGCAGCGGCTCGTAGTGGTTCGCGCTCTCGATCGCCTCAGCAGGCACGGCGCCTGCGTCCACGATGCGTTGCTCGCCATATACGTCTTTGACGAACAGCTCGAGCGCGCGGACGCGTTGGACAACACCGTCCTGCAGGCGCTGCCACTCGACGGCGTCGATCAGGCGTGGGACGGGGTCGATCCGAAACGCGTCCTCGTCCTCGCCCGAGCCGAAGCGAACGCCCCTGCGAGCGGTGTCCTCGGCGACCGCGGCCGCCAGCCGGTCGAGGTCGAGGTGCTCGATGCGCTCGCGCAGGCGGCGATCCTGCTCGCCGCCGTCGGCGCCCGCGCCCGTGCCCTCTTCGAACGGCTCCGCCGCCACCGGGGAGGCGCTTGGGTCTGAGGCTGTCACCTTTCGATTCTGCATCCCGCCGCCCGTGAAGGCGTTAGACGCGCGTCCAAAAAGGCTCGGTGTGAGCTTGGACCACGGCGATGCCTTTTGCTCATGGCGGACCGCCTCAGGCGTCGCTGGAAGGGGCCCAGATGTTGATGTCGCTGTCCTGGGCGTAGCGGTCGATCTCCTCCAGCTCCGTGGCGCTGAAGTGAAGGTTCTCGAGCGCAGCCACGTTCTGTTCGAGTTGCTCCACGCTGCTCGCGCCGATCAGCGCGGAGCTCACGCGCGGATCGCGAAGGACCCATGCGATCGCCATCTGCGCGAGCGACTGGCCACGCTGTTTTGCGATCTCGTTCAGCGCGCGCACCCGCGCGAGCGCCTGCTCGCCGAGCAGCCCTTCGTCGAAGGCCTCGCCACGACGCACACGCGAGTCGTCGGGAACGCCAGCGAGGTAGCGGTCGCTCAGCAGTCCCTGCCCGAGCGGCGAGAAGACGATCGCGCCAACGCCGCGGCGCTCGAGCACGTCGAGCAGATCCTGCTCGATCCAGCGGTTGAGCAGCGAGTAGGAGGGCTGGTGGATCAGCAGCGGCGTACCCAGACGCTCGAGGATCTCGATCGCCTCCTCGGTGCGTCGCCCGGAGTAGGAGCTGATCCCGACGTACAGGGCCTTGCCCTGGCGTACGGCGCTGTCGAGCGCGCCCATCGTCTCCTCGAGCGGCGTGTCGGGGTCCAGGCGGTGTGAATAGAAGATGTCGACGTACTCCAGCCCCATCCGCTGCAGGCTCTGGTCGAGGCTCGCCAGCAGGTACTTGCGCGAGCCGAGGTCTCCGTAGGGGCCCGGCCACTGGTCATAGCCGGCCTTCGAGGAGATGATCAGCTCGTCGCGGTAGGGACGCAGGTCCTCGGCGAGGATCCGGCCGAAGTTCCTCTCGGCCGCGCCGTAGGGCGGGCCGTAGTTGTTGGCGAGATCGAAGTGCGTGATGCCGAGGTCGAACGCACGGCGCAGGATCGCCCGGTTGGGCGCAAGCGGCCGGTCGTCGCCGAAGTTCTGCCACAGCCCGAGTGAGATCGCGGGCAGCTGGATGCCGCTGGCGCCGACGCGGCGGTAGGGGATCCGCTCGTAGCGCTGGCGCTCGGGGAGATACGGGGGCTCGGCGCGGCCGGGGTCGTAGGGCATCAGCGTGTGCTGTGTGGTTCGCCCGGTTCGCACATGACTGTGACGGGTACTACCCGCGCAGGCTGCAAACCCAATCGAAGGGAGACATGGTGGGCGATCGAGCACAGCGTATAGAGGGCAAGGCGAAAGAGCTGAAAGGCGCGGTCAAGCGCAAGGCGGGCGCAGCCGGCGAGCGGCCGGGCACAGAGGCGCAGGGCGCCGGCGAGGAGCTCCAGGGCAAGGCCAAGAACGCGGTCGGCAAAGCGCGCAGCGCGGTGAAGAAGAACACGCGCTGAGGCGTGCCTACCTGCGACGCCTGCGCGTATCCTGCACGCTGGTGAGCGAGCGGCGGCTGGACATCAACGGGATCGAGTTGCACGTGCTCGAGCAGGGCGAGGGACCGCTGGTGGTCCTCTGCCACGGCTTTCCTGAGCTGGCGTTCTCTTGGCGCCACCAGTTGTCAGCTCTCAGCGCAGCGGGCTTTCGCGTGGTGGCGCCTGACATGCGCGGCTACGGGCAGAGCTCCGCGCCGGCGCAGATCGAGTCCTACGACGTGGTCACGCTGTGCGGCGACCTCTGCGGTCTGCTCGACGTGCTCGGAGAAGAGTCGGCGGTGTTCATCGGCCACGATTGGGGCGCGAACGTGGTGTGGCAGCTCTCGGTTCTGCACCCCGAGCGGGTCACGGCGGTGGCCGGCCTGAGCGTCCCATTCGTGCCGCGCGCGCCGGCTGCGCCGATTCCGATCATGCGCGAGCACCTGGGAGAGGACTTCTACATAGTGTGGTTCCAGGAACCCGGCGTGGCCGACGAGGCGCTCGCCCGCGACGTGCGCCGGACGCTCACCACCTCGCGCCAGTGGACAGCGCAGTGGGCGCAGGAGGAGGATCGCCCCTCGCGGCGCCCTGACTGGCTGTCCGAGGAGGAGCTCGAGGTCTACGTGCAGGCGTTTGAGAGAAGCGGCTTCACGGGGGGGCTGAACTGGTATCGAAACATCGATCGCAACTGGGAGCTGACGGCCGCAGTGGCCGAGCGCCAGGTGCGCCAGCCGGCGCTGTTCCTCACCGGCGAGCTCGATCCGGTGCGCAGCTTCATGCCGGCCGAGGCGATGCACGGCTGGGTCGATGACCTTCGCGCTGAGATCGTTGTGCCGGCGGCCGGACACTGGGTCCAACAGCAGGCGCCCGAGGCTGTCAACGCCGCGCTGCTCGAGTTCCTGGACGGCCTCTGATCGGCGCGGGCCGACTGCCCCTTCAGGGCGCGTCCTGTAGCTGTCCCGGCCGGCTCGCCAGCGCCTGCTCGAGCATCCTGACAACAGCACAGGCTGGTGTATCGTTGCGGCCCCGCACCAATCGATCCGCCGCGAGCCGGGCGCTCCGCGGGTCCCGAGCCCCGAGGAGCTTGATGAGGACACGTGCCCTTGCCCCCACGCTTGCAGCAACGATCGTCGCGTTGGCGCTGGGCGCAGCCGGCTCGAGCGCCTATCCGGTCCTGCACCGGGTACCGCGGGTGAAGCTGCACCGCTCCTCTCCCCCCACGACGGCCGAATGCGAAGCGGAAGTCAAGATGGCCTGCTATCGCCCCAGCCAGATCCAAGCGGCTTACAACATGAAGGCTCTCTACGCACAGGGAGACGAAGGTCAGGGCGAGACGATCGTGATCGTGGACTGCTTCGGATCGCCGACCATCCAGCGCGACCTCAAGCGCTTCGACAGCGCCTTTCACCTGCCCGCTCCACCGGCGCTCGAAGTGATTCAGCCGGCCGGCGCGGTCAAGCCGTTCGAACCGGGCAGCGTCGAAATGTCAGGGTGGGCGGGCGAGACGACGCTGGACGTCGAGTACGCGCACACGATCGCTCCGCAGGCGAAGATCCTGCTCGTGGAGACACCCGAAGAAGAGACGGAGGGCGTTCAGGGATTTCCACAGATCGTGCAGGCCGAGAACTACGTGATCGAACACAAGCTCGGGCAGGTGATCTCGCAGAGCTTCAGCGCGACCGAGCAGTCCTTCCCGTCCGTCGAATCCCTGATGTCCCTGCGCTCGGCCTTCGTCAACGCCCAGGCCGCCGGCGTGACGGTACTCGACGCCTCTGGCGATGAAGGCGTTGCGAACACCAATCTGGCGGGCGAATTCTACCCCCACCGGACTGTCACGTGGCCCTCCTCGGACCCGCTCGTCACGTCGATGGGGGGGACCCAGCTGCACCTCGACGAAGAAGGTCAGCACACCGCCCCCGACAACGTGTGGAACGAATTCCTCGGCAACTACATCGTGGCCGGGGGCGGCGGCAGATCGGTGATCTTCCCGCGCCCGGAATACCAGTACCTGGTGCACACGGATTCAGGCGACAAACGCGCGACGCCCGACATCAGCATGAGCGCAGCGGTCAATGGAGGCGTGCTGACCTACAGCTCCTATCCGACGACCGTCCCGGGTGAACCTGAACCGGGTACGTTCAGCGTCGCGGGCGGCACCAGCGAGGCCACCCCGCTGTTCTCGGGTGTGGTCGCGATCGCGGACCAGATCGCCGGCCATCCTCTCGGGTTGATCAACCCGCGCATGTATCAGCTGGAGAAGGAAGGCGCAAACAACGGGATCGTCGACGTCACCTCGGGCAACAACTCGTTCGTCGAACTGAATGAACACGGTACCCCGGTGCTCTCGATCAACGGCTATGAAGCAAAACCGGGTTATGACATGGCGAGCGGACTCGGAACAGTGGATGCGTTCTCCTTCGCGCACGCCCTCGCCGGACGTTAGGACGCTAGGGACGGGAGCGCGAGCCGATGCGCGACCTCGACGTGGGCTGCGCTACGGGGCGAGGCGCTCGATGACCCAGCCGCCCCCATCGACGCGGAGGTAGCACAGCCGATCGTGGAGGCGGTCGTGGCGCTGCTGCCACAGCTCGAGGCTATCGGCCGCGAGGCGATAGCCGCCCCAGTTCCCAGGCACGGGCAACTCGTCATCGCCATAGCTCTCGGCCAGCTCGACGACGCGTCGCTCGAGTGTCTCGCGGCTGTCGATCGTCTGGCTCTGCGGTGAGGCGAGAGCGCTGAGCTGACTCCCTGGCGGGCGGCTGCGCACGTACGCAGCCGTCTCCTCAGCGCTGACACGCTCGACCGTGCCCTCGATCCTCACCTGGCGTCCCAGAGGATCCCAGTGAAACAGCAGCGCGCCGGCGGGATTGGCTGCGAGCTGGCGGCCCTTGCGGCTTTGGTAGTTGGAGTAGAACACGAAGCCGCGCTCGTCGAAGCTCTTGACGAGCACCATCCGCAACGACGGAGCGCCTTCCGGCGAAGCCGTGGCGAGCGCTGCAGCCTGCGGTTCCCGCACACCGGCCGGGCCGGCCTCGGCGAACCAGCTCGCGAATTGACGCAGCGGATCGGGGTCGACGTCCTGCTCGCGCAGTGGCTTGCCGTGGTCGCTCACCGACCCATTCTCTCATGTAGGATTCGCCGCAATACCCGGGGGCATCCGAGTAAGCAATCGCCGTTTCGTGCGGCTACAGGAGGCCCCCATGCGCCATCAAGGACTGATCGCCAAGCTCGCGTCGCTGTCCATCGGTGCGGCAGTGGTGCTCGGCGCTCCGGCGGTTGCCGGGGCCGCCGCGTCGCCCAGCCCAGCCGTGCTGCAGCGCAGCTCGCCCGCGGCCACGCCCGCCACCCAGGTGGGAACCACGCCGGCGAGCACGACGATCGAATTCAACGTGGGGCTGCAGTTGAGCGACCCGGCGGGAGCGGTGGCGTTCGAGCGCGCGGTGTCGGACCCCACCAGCCCGACCTACAGGCACTTCCTGACGCCGGCCCAGTGGGAGCGCCGCTTCTCGCCCGCGCGCTCGTCCGTGCAGGCGGTCACTTCGTGGCTCGAAGCGGAAGGCGTCACGATCGAAGCGGTGGCTCCCGACCGGATGACGGTGCAGGCAACCGCTCCGGCGGCAACGGTCGAACGCGCATTTCACACGACCCTCGGCGAGTACCGTCACCTCGAAAAGATCGTGCGCCTGTCCTCGACCCCATTGCAGGTGCCGAGTGCCCTGAGCTCGCTGATCACAGGGGTGAGCGGCATCGATCAGAGCCTCGAGACGCCGAGCGGCCTGACCGGTGCCAACGTGCGCTCGGCTGCGCCTGCCAGCGGCACGCCGATCCCTCAGCCGCCGGGCTTTCGCAACGCACCTCCGTGCTCCAGCTACTACGGCAAGAAGAGCGACACGACCGATCCCGCCTATGGCGACGGCTTCCCCTCGCCGCTGCCATATGCGGTGTGCGGCTACATCCCCGCTCAGTATCAAGGCGCCTACGGGCTCACCCCCCAGATCCAGAACGGCATCAACGGCAAGGGCGTGACGGTGGCGATCGTCGACGCGTACGCCTCGCCGACGCTGCTCAGCGACGCTCAGCAGTACACCGCGAAGAACCAGCCCTCCGAACCGCTCGCCAACGGCCAGTTCAGCGAGCTACTGAGCAAGTCCTTCAACCAGACCACGCTGTGTGAAGCACCGGGCTGGTACGGCGAGCAGACGCTCGATGTCGAGGCGGTCCACGCCACTGCGCCCGGCGCGAACATCCTCTACGTCGGAGCCAAGAACTGCGAAGCGGCGCTGTTCAACTCCGTACAGCAGGTCGTCGACGGGCACCTGGCCGAAATCGTCACCGACTCCTGGGGCGACAACGGCGGCGACCTGCTCGACTCGTCTGGCACCCGCCGCGCGTTCGACAACGTCCTGCTGATGGCGGGCGGAACGGGAATCGGCGTTCAGTTCTCGGCGGGCGACAATGGTGACGAGTTCACCACGCTCGGCGCGACCGTCGCCGACTATCCGCCGTCGAGCCCCTACACGACGGCCGTGGGCGGAACCAGCCTGCAGGTCGGCAGCGCCAACAACCGCATCGGCGAGCTCGGCTGGTCGACCGCGAAGAGCGTTCTCTGCACGGCCGCCCTCGAAGCCGAAAAGTACCCGGGCTGCAGCTCCGCTCTGCTGAACACCTGGGTGCCGCCGGCGCCGGGCGAATACGACTACGGCGGTGGTGGCGGCACCAGCTATCAGTACCCGGAGCCCTGGTATCAGGAAGGTGTGGTGCCCGCGCCGCTGGCCGAACGCAACACGTCGATCACCGGAACCACGAACCGGGTCGAGCCAGACATCTCGATGGACGGCGACCCCTCGACCGGCATGCTCGTGGGCGAGACCCAGACGTTCCCGAACGGGACCTATTACGACCAGTACCGGATCGGCGGAACCAGCCTCTCCTCCCCGCTGTTCGCCGGCGTGATGGCGGACGCCAACCAGGCGGCCGGTGGCGCGCTCGGGTTCGTGAACCCGCTGCTGTACAAGCTGGATGCCTCTCCGAGCGCGCTCAGCGCCTTCAACGACATCGTGCCGGAAGGCAAGCAGGCTGTCGTCAGGGTGGACTACGTCAACGGCGTGAACGGCCGGGAAGGCACGCTGACCTCGGTGCGGGTGCTCGACTACGAGGGACGCGAGGTCTTCTGCAGCGGCACGGGCAACTGCACGAGGCAGAAAGTCGCCCTCGACACCGCCCCCGGCTTTGACTCGATGACCGGGATCGGCACTCCCGGAAACGGTCTGCTGGCGGCCCTCGGCAAGCCGTAGCGCTGCGCTGCCAGATCGCGGCACCTCGGCCGTTGCGGTCGGGGTGCCGCTCGTGGGCTCAGGCGCAAGCGGGGGCTGAAGGCGCTCATAGACTTCTCGCGTGCTCCCGCTGCTCACCCCCCGGCTACGGCTGCGAGCGTTGCGCGAGGACGATCTCGACCAGCTCCACAGCCTCTACAGCGATCCGCGGGTGGCGGCCTTCATCGGGGCGCACACGCGCGCGGAGGTGGAGCAGGAGCTGCACTTCGACATCGACCACCAGGCCAGCCACGGCTGGTCTCTATGGGCCCTCGAGGAACGCTCCAGCGGGCGCTTCCTGGGCGACTGCGGACTGCGGCCACTGGAGATGCGCGGACCGGAGGTGGAGCTCGGCTATGACCTTCATCCCGATATGTGGGGACAGGGGCTGGCCACGGAGGCCGCACGGGCGACTGTCGAGGTGGGCCTCGGAGCGCTCGCGATCGAGCGCATCGTGGCAGTGGTGAAAGCGCGCCATACGGCTTCGCGGCGGGTGTTGCAGAAGGCGGGCCTGGTGCAGGCGGGTGAGCGCGACGCCTACGGTGAACGGCTGCTCCTCTACGAGATCACTGCGCCCTCTCCTTGACCGCCTGCAAGGTGTAGCTGTGAGCCAGCCGCCAGGGACGCTCGGCGAGACGGAACTCGCCATTGCCAAGCGGCTGCATCTGGCCGGGGAACGCTTCCCACGGGATGCTGTCGTGCTCGGCCAGACCCGTAAGTCGAAAGCCGCGGGTCAGCAGCGCTGTGACAAGCTCCCCGAGCCCGTGGTTCCACTCGTGCGTGGTGTTGTGCTCGAACGTTGCGTCGGTGCTCACGTAGGTGCCGCCGTCGGTGTACACGAGCGGCTCGTCGCGCTCGAAGTAAGCGTGCTCGACGACGATCAGGCCGTCTGGGCGGGCGTCGGCGAGCGCCCACAGCATCGGATGCCCCTCGCGTATGAACAGGCGTCCCCCGGGCGCGAGCAGTTGCGCGACCACGTCAGCCCATCGCTCGATGTCGGGCAGCCAGCAGAGCGCTCCGATGCCGGTGTAGACCAGATCGAAGCGGCCCGGGCCGAGCGCCTGCACCGCGTCGTAGAGATCGGCCTGCACGAACTCGACGTCGGCGCCGGTCTGCGCTGCCAGCCTGCGCGCCTGCTCTAGAGCGGCCGGCGAGAAGTCAAGCCCACTCATCTTTGCGCCTAGACGCGCCAGGGAGATCGTGTCGGTGCCGATGTGACACTGCAGATGGACCCCACGCTGTCCGCGCACCGACCCGAGCAGGGGCCGATCGAAGCGCACGACGCCACTGATGAACTCGGGATCCTCGATGAAGCTTGCCAGCGCGTAGTCCGGTGAGTTGGCGTGTGCCGGCGCGCGCTCGTCCCAGCTCGCGCGGTTCAGTGTCTTGTATTCGTCCACGTCTGCACCGATTCTCACACCATCGGACTCAGGGGGCGGGCCTGGCGTGGTGCGTCGCCCGGCGCCCGCTCGAGTCGCCCCGCGTCAGACTACGGCGGCCGGCTCGGTGCGCGAGGGGAGACGCTAGATTCATGGCATGCTCGCGCGCTTCACGCCGATCGCGTTCCTCGCAGTGCTCGGCGCGCTCGCTCTGGCGCCAGCAGCCGGTGCCGCCCGCTACTACCTCTCGCTCGGCGACTCGCTCGCACAGGGCATGCAGCCAGATGCAGCCGGGATCACGGTCAACACCGATCAGGGCTATGCCGACCAGCTGTATGCGAGCGAGAAGTCGAAGATCGCGGGCCTGAAGCTCGTCAAGCTGGGCTGTGGTGGCGAGACCACGACGAGCTTCCTGACTGGACACGGTAACTCCGCTGACTCGGTGCTGCTCGGGTGCAATCCCGCCGGAGGCTCGCAGATGGTGGCGGCGGAACGTTTCCTTCACGCTCACCACCGCCGAGGAGAAGTCGCGTTCGTCACTCTCGACATCGGTGCGAACGATGTCGACGGCTGCGCGCCGGCGGGTTCCCTCGATGTCAGCTGCGTGATGCGGGGCGTGGAACACGTGGCCGGCAACCTGCCCGTGATCCTGCGCCGGCTGCGGCGGACGGCAGCGCCGGGCACGCCGATGGCGTCGATGACCCTGTACGACCCGTTCCTGGCGCTCTACCTCACCCCGGGCGAGCAGTCTGAAGCGTTGGCCACCGTCGGCTATGCCCAGAACATCGATCGCGCGCTCACGCGCCTGTATCGCGCGGCCGGCTTTCGCGTGGCGCAGGTGGACACGGCGTTCAAGACCTACGCCACGTCGGCGACCACCACACTCCCCGGAAGGCCCGGGCAGGTGCCCGTGGCGGTGGCCGAAGTGTGCAGGCTCACATGGATGTGCGCACCGGCTCCGCTCGGGCCGAACATCCACGCAAACCAGGCCGGCTACGCGGTCATCGCGCGAACGTTCGCGAGCGCTTTCGGGCCGTTGCGCTAGAGGGCGGTCCGGCGCCGAGGTTCGACTATGCGTTGGCTGGGGCGAGGAGCGGGAAGCGCACCCCGGTCAGCTCCTCCGAGACATCCCACAGGCGACGCGCGACTTCGTTGTCTTCCGCGGCCTTCGAGCGTCCGACGAGCTTGGGCGCGCCGCGCTGCTCCATGAAGCCGCCGGGCCCCGCAAAGCTGTTGCCGTGGACGTCGGCTACGGCGGCGTAGAGGGTGGGGAGAGCGCCGCCGTCCTCGTCCTGTGCCAGTAGGCGATTGCCGAGCCTGCTGATCAGGTCGATCGAGCGGCGGCCGGTGTGAAACTGCAGGTTTGTGGCGGCGTATCCCGGATGCGCGGAGGTGGCCAGAATCGGGGACCCCGCGGCGCTCAGCCGCCGCTGCAGCTCGCCGGTGAAGAGCAGGTTTGCAAGCTTGGACTGCCCGTAGGCGCGCCAGGCCTTGTATGGCTTGCGCTCCCAGTTGAGATCCTCGAAGTCGATGCTGCCGGCGCGATGGGCGGCGGAGGACACGGTCACCACGCGGCCGGTGACGTGCTCGAGCAGCAGGTTGCTCAACGCAAAATGTCCGAGGTGGTTGGTCCCGAATTGCAACTCGAAGCCCTCAGAGGTGCGGGTCAGCGGTGGGACCATGACGCCGGCGTTGTTGATCAGGATGTCGATCTCGCCGTCCCAAGCCGCGGCGAAATCGCGCACGGATGCAAGGCTCGCGAGGTCCAGCTGTCGAACCTCGGGCTCGCCCGCCATGCTCGCCGCGGCCGCGTGGCCCTTGGCGGTGTCGCGCACCGCAAGCACCACCTGCGCCCCGGCGCCGGCAAGCGCTCGGGCAGCGCGGCGGCCGATGCCGCTGTTTGCGCCGGTGACGATCACGCGGCGGCCTGTCATGTCAGGGATGTCTGCGAGTCCAAAAGTAGTCATGAGCAACAATGTATACGATGACAACAATGGTGTCAACGAAAACATCGCTCGATACGCTTGCAGACGCGGTGAACCAGCGTCCCTACCACCACGGCGATCTACGCAGGGCGCTACTCGCGCAGGCCGAACGCACCGTGCGCGAGCGTGGCGTCGAGCAGCTCTCGCTGCGTGAGCTGTGCCGCCAGGTCGGCGTCAGCCACGGCGCGCCACGCCGACACTTCCCCGACCGCCAGGCACTGCTGGACGCGCTCGCCGAAGCGGGCTTCGCACGCCTGGGCGGGGAGCTGAGGGGGGCGCTCGAGAACGCAGGGCCGGATTTCGAGGCCCGGCTGCTGGCAACCGCCACCGCCTACATCCAATTCGCGACGCGCGACGCGGCGCTGCTGGAGCTGATGTTCGCGGGCAAGCAGCGGGAACCGTCCGGACCGCTGCACGATGCTGCCAACAGCGCCTTCGCGGTGATCCTCGAGCTGATCGGACAGGGGCAGGCGAACGGCGTGCTGGAACGCGGCGACCCGGAGCGCGTTGGACTCGTCCTGTTCGCGACGGTCCAGGGCATCGCGGCGCTGGAGGTCGGAGGAATGCTCGAGAGCGCGCGCCTCGATGGGCTGGTCTCCGACGCGGTCGCGCACTTCCTGCGGGGCTCGCGCTTGCAGCGCTGAGCGCGCCTACCACGCGGTCTGGTTCGGCGAAGGACCGGCCAATCACGAGGCGCTTAAGTGGCCCTGGTAAGGACGTGCGTGCCCGGGTAAGTAGCTCTCGGGAGCCGCACACCAAGAGAGTGCGGTCGCGAGGCCGGCAGAAAGGACGTTCAATGGCAAACACGAAGGCACAGGCAAGAGACGCATTCGCATTTCCGTCCAAGGAAAAGGAGCCGATCGGCGACGCCCAGCACGTGCGCAACGCCGTAGCGCGTTTCAACCAGGTCGAGGGCGTCTCAGATAGCGAACGAGACGCGGCGTGGAGGCGTATCCGCGCAGCGGCCCGGAAGTTCGATGTAGACATCGAGGTACGCGGCTGGCGGCAGCTGAGAACCAAACGCGCGGGCAAGAAGTAGGGCCTCTGCGCGCCATGGCTCCTGCGTAGGTGAGCCCGCGGGGCGAGCCCACAGGGCGGCCACGCTACCGCTCGGTCGGAGCGATCAGTCCGGTCTCATAGGCGTAGATGACCGCCTGCACGCGGTCGCGCAGCTCGAGCTTTCCGAGCAGCCGTGAGACGTGTGACTTGACGGTGGCGTCGGAGATCACGAGCGCATGCGCGATCTCCGAGTTGGACAGTCCAGAGGCCAGCATCTTCAGCACCTGCAGCTCGCGCTCGGTGAGCGTTTCGAGTCCGGCGGGTGACTGTGAGACGGCGGCGGGCAGCCGCCGCGCGACCTGGTCGAGCAGCTGCCGGGTGACGGGAGCGGAGAGCACGGCGTCGCCGGCTGCGACGGCGCGCACAGCGGCGAGCACCTCGTGTGTGGGCGCGTCCTTGAGCAGGAAGCCGCTGGCGCCGGCGCGCAGTGCGCTGATGATGTATTCGTCGAGCCCGAAGGTGGTCAGGATCAACACGCGCTGGCGCGGCAGGCGGCGGGTCGCCTCGATGCCGTCCATGTCGGGCATGCGGATGTCCATCAGCACGACATCGGGTGCGTGCTCGGTGGCGGCCTTCACCGCCTCCTCGCCGGTAGCGGCTTCCGCCACGACCTCGATCTCGCCGGATGCCTCGAGCACCGCCTTGAACCCGGCTCGCATCATGGGCTGGTCATCGGCGATGACCACTCGCAGCGTCATACGCCGGGCTCCTCGTAGGGCAGCGTGGCGGTCACCGCGAAGCCGCGCTGCAGCCCCGCCTCGGCCTTGAGCGTCCCGCCGAACAGGGCGGCGCGCTCGCGCATCCCGATCAGCCCGTGTCCCTCCGCCCAGCCCGCTTGGATCGGATGGGGATCCCCCTCCTCGCCGCCGCTATCGGTAACAGTCAGCTGCAGATCGTGAGGGCGGTAGCAGAGCGTGATCTGTGTGCGTGCGCGTCCAGCGTGCTTGAGCACGTTGGTGACGGCCTCCTGGATGATGCGAAAGGCGGACAGGTCGACACCCTGGGAGACAGGCCGCGGCTGGCCCTCCACGGTCAGCTCGATGTCCAGCCCGGCAGCGCGTGTCTGCTCGAGCAGGCGCTCGAGCATCGCGAGTCCCGGCTGCGGGGCGAGCTCGGCGGCGTCGCCCGAGCGCAGCAGGCGCAGGGTGCGGTGCATCTCGGTCATCGCCTCGCGGCCCAGATCGGCGATCGCATCGGTGGTGCTCTTGACGGGATCGTGATCGACGGTGGCGCCCAGGGCCTGCGCACGCACGACCATCAGGCTGACGTTGTGCGCGACGACGTCGTGCAGCTCTTGAGCTATACGCACGCGCTCCTCGGCAACCGCTCGGCCGGCGAGCAGTTCGCGTTCGCGATCCAGGCGTTCGGCCCGTTCGTGCAGTGCATCGACGACCCGTCGGCGAGCGCCCACATACAGTCCGAGCGCAACCGAAGCAGCGACCTCGGCGGCGCTGCCGATGGCAAAGCCGAGCAGGCCGTTGTCTCCTGCGACAGTCGTGTTGCCCCAGGCGATCCAGGCGCCGATCGCGGCCAGCACCGCGCCCACAGCGAGTATGGCGAGGGTCCTCGTCGGCCAGGAGCGCTGCGCGGCGGCCGTGTAGAGGACGAGCAGAACGGGCCACACGCTCGCCCTGTCGTTGGGAATCAGCGCGTTGACGGCCACCGCCAGCGCCAGCGCCTCCAGCGGACGGCGCTCGCGCAGGAGAACCGCCGCCAGCGCCGGGATCATCAGCGCCAGGGCAAGCGGCCCTTTGTGTGTGGTCGCCTGCCCGATCAGAGACCCGAGCAGGGCCAGCGTGATCAAGCTGGCGGCGACGGTTTCGCCGCGGCGCGTGGCGGGAACGGCGGACGGTGCGGGCAGGGCGACGGGCATTAATTCAGCCTACCCGCGCCCTGCGGCCGCACGATCCGCCCCTCCGGTCGATCTGATCAGACGTCGCGTCTGACGAGCAGCACGGCCGCGACGCCGATCGTGGCGGCTGCGTAACCCGCGAACAGCGCCAGCCCGGCCCACGGCGAGAGCATGTGGGCCTGGTGGCCGAGCTTCATGATCGCCGAGCCGGCGTTGCTGGGGAGGTAGGGGTCGATCGCGTTGGCGGTGCTGCTCGGCAGGATCGACACCAGCGGCGGAAGCACGTAGAGGATCCCCACGAGCGTGGCGATACCGGCCGCGGTGTTGCGCAGGATTGCGCCGATTCCGAGCCCGAACAGCCCCACCAGGGTCAGATACAGAGCTGTCCCGAGCACGGCTCCGGGAACGCCTGCGTGCGAGAAGGAGATCTGGAGGTGTTCGGAGGATAGGAACGCCTGGCCGGCAAAGAACGCGATCAGCGTGGCGGGCACTGCCAGGGCAAGCCCGACGATCGAATAGACACCTACCTTCGCCCACAGCACCGGCAGCCGCTTGGGCACCGCGGCGAAGGTCGAACGGACCATCCCGGTGGCGTACTCGCCGGTGATCAGCAGCACGCCCAGGACTCCGATCGCAAGGACACCGAACCTGACGCCGAGCAGGCTCGTGGAGAGCGGATTGAAGTCGGCCTTGTCCGCCACCGTCATCGTGCTCCAGCGCGAGGCTGTGATCGCACTGGCGAGGATGCCGAAGCCGATCGTGAGCAAACCGGTGGCGAGCAGCGCGTAGCGGGTGGAGCGCAGGGAGCGCAGCTTTGTCCACTCGGACAGCGCTACGCGCGCCTGTGTGACGCGACCATAGGAGGCCGTGTGGGGAAGGGTGATCGCGGCAGCTGGGGAGCTCATGCGGGGATCCTCTCGTACTCGATGTCGGTTGGCTCGGGGGCGGCGCTGATGGCTCGGTACTCGACCTCGTCCTGCGTGAGTGCCATGAAGGCCTCCTCGAGCGACGGCTGCTGCGGGGTCAGCTCGTAGAGGACGATTCCGTTCTCGGCGGCGGCAACGCCGATCTGCTCGGCTGCCAGGCCCTCGACCTCGAGCGTGCCTGGCTCCGCGCTTGAAACGCGTACGTCCGGCCCGAGCACGAGCTCCCGTAGCGCGGGCGCCTGTGGCGAGCGCACGAGCACGATGTTCTTGGAGGCTTCGCGCACGAAGTCCGCAACGCTCACATCGCGGATCAGCCGCCCGCGCCCAACGATGATCAGATGCTCGGCGGTGAGCGCCATCTCACTCATCAGATGCGAAGAGAGGAACACCGTCCTGCCCTCACCGGCGAGCGACTTCAGCAGATCGCGGATCCAGTGGATGCCCTCGGGGTCGAGTCCGTTGATGGGCTCGTCGAGGATCACCACCTCGGGATCGCCGAGCAGCGCCTGCGCGATTCCCAGTCGCTGCCCCATGCCGAGGGAGAACTGACCGACCCGCTTCTTGGCGACATCGCCCAAGCCGACGAGCTCGATCAGCTCATCCACACGCGAGCGCGGGATGCCCTGGGTCTGGGCCAAGGCGAGCAGGTGGTTGTAGGCCGAGCGTCCTGTATGCACGGCCCGCGCCTCGAGCAGCACCCCCACCTCGTGCAGCGGCGCAGGGTGCTCGCGGTAGGCCTTTCCATTGACGGTGACCGAGCCCTCCGTCGGCGCGTCCAGGCCGAGGATCAGCCGCATCGTCGTCGACTTACCCGAGCCGTTGGGGCCGAGGAAGCCGGTGACGATCCCGGGATTGACCTTGAAGGTGAGCTCGTCCACGGCGAGCTTCTCGCCGTATCGCTTGGTGAGACCGCGTGCGTCGATCATGAGGGGCGTCCTTTGGGGAGGGTTCGGTGCGGGTTACAGGCCATGAGTCGAAGCTAGACGTGGCCCTCTGCTCCCACAACGGCCGTGCGATAGAGCAGCGCCATCTCGTGCGAATGAACTCAGGACCTTTTCTCATCCGTAGGGATGAGAGGTCCCCCTACAAGCGGCCTCGAGTAGAGGTCGGTGGCGAGGTGGGCGGCAGCGCCCGCTTCGGGTTGCCGACACCCGCGCGGATCGCTGCATGTCTTTGTGCCGATCGACACGTCATGGACAAACGTTCCAACGCGACACGGGCATCGTTGGCCTGCGGCCCATATAGCCGAGCCCAGCGCAGGCGGACCATATGGGGCATGGCGCTGGAGCCTCTATCGGCGGAAGAGCTGGCTGACACGCCGACGCTGTTTGCCAGCTTCATGGGCTGCGTGGACACGAGCTACAAGACGGTCGGCCAGCTGCGAGCGATCTATCGCGAACGCAGCCAGGTGCTGGCCACGGGCGAGGATCAGGCGGACGACCTGCGGATCGAGCATTTCATGCAGGACATGGCAAGCGACAGATGGCAGACGAATGTGGTCATGCGACTCGGGGTGTTCAACGGGACACCGATGATCGTTGACGGAATACATCGCGGCATTGCGTACCTGGCATGTCTGGAGGAGGGCATCAGCCCGGCCAGACTTCCCGCGCTGCATGTCGACTGCTAGCAATACGGCGAGTTCCCGGCGACCGCGCTAACTCACTGCAGCCCCGTTCTCTCGGCCTCGCCCGCTAGCACCACTTTCGCATCTCGTCGGCACGCGTCATCAGCTGCCCGAGCGAGATGCCCAGACCCTTCGCGAGCTTGAGCAAGTTGAGGTAGGTCGGATTTGCCTGACCGCGACAGACTTCTCCGACCTGTTTGACGGACAGGCCACCATTTGTGGCGACTTCGTCTTGTTTGAGTGGCGCTTTGGCCTCGCGCATGAACAAGGTCGTCGCCTGCGCCAGCGCGGCATGATCGGCGCTGAGGGGTTTGGTCTTGCGTTCGGGTGGCATCGCCGGGAGCTTTACGCATCCGGCCACTCCAGCGTTAGGCAATATATTGGCTATCATGCCCTCAGACGATTGTCTGTACCGCACTTTACGGGAATTTCCTTGACAGACGAGCAGCCAAGACATCAAAAGCTCAGCGCGCTGGGTCGCACTATTCGTCAAATCCGCACCGAACGGAGCATGAGTGTCCAGCAGCTCGCGCAAGCGAGCATGGTCGGAGCTGCCACGATCGAAGCGGTGGAGACTGGTCGGCTCGACCCCGAGTATGACCTGCTGTTGGCGCTCGCAGACGGGCTCGGTGTCGGGCCGGGCACACTCGTCACACGAGCTGAGCAAGAGCCTCGGTCGGGAGATGAGACCAGCCGATGAAACGACCATGAGCGAGTGGGCGAAACTTGGCTGTGCGCAAACCACGTATTGCTGGCGGCGCCTGCCGTGGTGACCTGAAGCGGGGCGGCAGAAACACGTAGCATGCTTTGTGCTACGTTGGCTGGTATGAGCCGCTCTCTCCACGTCCGTTTGGACGACAGTTCTGTCGCGGCGCTGAGCGTCATCCGCAACGACGGGCTGAGTGACTCCGAGGCGGTACGGACCGCGCTGCGCGAGGCTGCCGCCAGGCGCCGGGCTCGCTCCTCGATCGCCGCGGAGGTGCGAAGGCTCGTAGACGACGAGGGCGATCGTGAGGAGATGCGGATCGTCCGCGAACAGATGGCGGAACTGGCACCAGAGCCCATCGACTGAGATGGTCCGCGGCGAGATATTTCGTTTGCCGGCTCCGCGGGCGACACGCGGCAGAGAGCAGCGAGGCGCCCGCTACGCGGTAGTGGTTCAAGCTGACGAGTTTCTGGCGCTGAGCACTGTGCTTGTTTCGCCGACCTCAGCCAGCGCACGATCAGCGAGCTTTCGTCCAGCAATCACACTCGACGGTACTCGTACGTGCATTCTTGTCGAGCAGACGACCGTCGTTGATCCTGAGCGCCTAGGACGCTCAGCAGGGCGCCTCAACGCAAGCGAGTTGCAGTCCGTCGATGAAGCCCTCACGCTCATCTTCGGCATCTAGCTTGCGAACAGCGACGAAAGTGGAGCCAGACGGGATCGAACCGTCGACCTCCTGCTTGCAAAGCAGGCGCTCTCCCAGCTGAGCTATGGCCCCGCGGGGCGGATTCTACGCGACTGAGCGCGAGTCTCTCGAACCTGCTTGCGCCGTGCCCGATCGGGCGAGAGCAGCCGATACCGAGCGCCCGGGCTCCGCCTCAAGGCTCCTCCCGGCCCGCTTTGACTTCGCCGCGGTATACATAGCCGTTCGCCCATGCGTCAACGAGACTCTCTGCGGCCACTGCTGATCGCGCACCGCACCTGCCCGAAGCACAGGGCCGAGAACAGCATCGCCGGCATCCGTTTGGCGGACGAGCTCGGTGCCGACATGGTGGAGGTTGACACGCGCGGGACGCGCGATCGGGAGCCTGTCCTGATGCACGATCGCTCCACCAGACGCACCGCCGGCGGCCTCTGGATCGTCAGCCGCACCTCTCTGTCGCGCATTCGCGCTCTCCGCCTGAAGTCCGCAGAGCAGCAGGAGGAATCGGGGCCACCACCTCTGCTGCGGGAGGGATTGGCGGCGGTGGGGACCCGCATGGGTGTCGCCATCGAGGTCAAGGACCGGCGAATCGTGTCACGCGTCTTGGCCGACATTCGCGACGCGGGAATGGCCGACCGTACACTGCTCTGGTGTTACTCCGAGCGGGCCGTGAAGTGGCTCGTGCGGCACGCGCCCGAGATCGAGGTCTCGCTGCTGCGCGACACCAGGACCACCAAGCAACACCGCAAGTTCCTAGATGACGCCGCCGCCGTGGGAAGCTCGAGGACTGTCCGTCGGCTGGGGCGCGCTCGACAGTGACTTCGTCGCCGAGGCCCGGAGGCGTAGCCTCTCGATCTATTCGATGTGTGACGCGGTCGAGCCCGATCAGCGAACTGCACGCCTACTCACAGGCGTCATCACCGACTGGCCAGCCGAGGTGAGGGCGGCTCTCGAAGACCCACACCGGACACAGATCGTGCCCGCTTTGACCGAGGTGCAATGAGGTCCAAGGGCGCCCGCCTGCGGCTGGTAGCGTCGCGGAGGTGAGGTTTCACCTCAGCCGCATTCACACCAAGAGCCTTCTCCGCTACCAGGAGCTGCCCCGCGAGCAGCGGCGCGGCGCGGTCGACGCCGCTAGTCGACACATCCTCGAGCGGAACTGGGTCCCGTCGCCGGGATTCACGGTGCCCAACCGAAGGAAGTACCCGTGGATGTGGCTGTGGGATTCCTGCTTTCACGCAATCGCATGGAGCTGTCTCGGCGATCCACGTGGCGTTCGTGAGCTGGAGAACGTCCTTTCCCTGCAGCTGCCGAATGGTTTTGTTCCGCATATGGGCTACATGTCCAACCCCAAGGCGTCACTGGCTTTGTGGCATGTACCCGGTCGCTCAGACATCACGCAGCCGCCGATGTACGGCCACGCGTTGCGCGTCCTGGCTGCACGTGGGTTCGCAGTGGAGCACATGTATGGCGCAGCGACTGCAGGGCTCAACTACCTCCTTGAAGATCGCCGGGATCTCGGCTCGGGCCTTATCCGCGTCGTTCATCCCTGGGAGGCGGGCTGGGACGACAGCCCCCGCTGGGATGGGTGGCGCAATGCGCCTTTCAAGGAGCGCCACTGGAATACCAAGAAGAGCCAGCTGGTTCGATCGATTCGCCTTCGAGACGGGGCTGCGTGGGCCAACCCGGGTTTCGATGTCGGCTCGGCGGGGTTCAGCTCACTGGTCGCCTTCAACGCGCGCGAGCTGGGCGAAGCCACTGCGAACCAGGATCTCCTGTCGAAAGCAGCGGCGTTGGCGGTGGCGATCGACGACCACTGGGTGGACTCGCAACGCACGTGGAGTGACGTCTGCCTCGCTGGCCCCCGCAGCAGCTCGGCGGTCCGCACCCTCGATGGGCTGTTCGGGGTGCTGGTCAGCGAGAACGGCGCTCATCTCGACGCCGCCTTCGCGGAGATCTTTGATCCGCGTTCCTTCTGGCGACCCCACGGGCCGTCGAGTACTGCGGCAGATGAGCCCTCTTATGACCCTGGTAGCTACTGGCGGGGCGATGCGTGGCCTCAGGAGCTATATCTCCTCATGGTCGCGGCGCAGCGCCGAGGTCGCAGCGAGGAGGCTGCCCGGCTGGCAGAGAAGCTGGTGTCGGGCTGCATCGGGTCCGGACACGCAGAGCGCTGGAATCCCGAGACAGGCGCCGGCCTTGGTGCGATTCCGCAGGGCTGGGCGGCGCTGGCAGGTGAGGGCGTCCGGGTTCTCGAAGGCGGGGAGGAGAGGTTGCCGCCCTGAGCGATCGGCTGCCGCGCAGCTCGCTGTTCGCGGTAACCGCACTGCGCCGAGAATAGTGAAGTCGGCTATATACTCACAAAGCAGGATTCACACCTGGAGAGGATGCTATGACCACCGAGGCCGACTTTACACAGCAGGATTGGGAGCTCGTGCGGGAGGCCCCGATGAGCGCCGGAATGATCGTGATCACCGCAGAGCGAGGGGGCACGTTCCGCGAGACGTTCTCGATGGCGAAGGCGTACGCGGATGCGCGCCAGCACCACGGGCAGAGTGAGTTGCTCGACGAGATCGTTGCAGCGAAGCCGAAGACCGATCACACGCGCTACCACTCCCCCGACGAGCTCAAAGATCACGCACTGGGCCTTATCCGGGATGCGGTCGTTTTGCTCGACGGCAAGGCGCAGCCGCAGGAGGTCGAGGATTACAGGAATTTCGTCGTGGGGCTCGCGGAAAGGGTGGCGCGCGCCCACTCCGAGCACAGAGGCGAGGCCAACGCGATGAGCGAGGCCGAGCGGACGGCGATAGAGGCGGTCAAGAAGGCGCTTGGCTAGTGGCGGGCCCTTCGCCGGCCCGCCGCGCTGCCAGGGCACTGCCACTGTCGCTCGCGCTCGAACGGCCCCGCTCACGATGAAGCACCGTCCGCTCACCAGCAGGCTGGTCGTGGCCGCCGTCTCGATCGCATTTGCGATCTGCTGGTGGAGCGCGCCCGCGACCGCAGACGCGGCCGCTGGTTCGACGTTCATCCGGATCAACCAGGTCGGCTACCCGACCGCGACAGCAAAGCGCGCATACGTGATGTCGTCCGGTGAAATCTCGGGCGCGCCGTTCTCGGTGAGCTCGACCGGGGGAACGAACGTGCTCAGCGGCATCCTCGGTGCCCCACTCGGCTCTTGGAATCCGCGCTTTGGCCATGTCTATGCAATCGACTTCGATCGCGTGCAGCGCCCGGGCACCTACACCGTCTCAGTTGGCGGTCGGGCGCCGGCCTCCTCGCCACCCTTCCAGATCAGACCGGCCTCCGCGCTCTATGAAACGCCCCTCGCCAACTCACTGTCCTTCTACCAAAACGAGCGCGACGGCCCCGAATATGTCCCCTCGGCACTTCGCTCCGCACCGGCCCATCTCAACGACGAGACGGCGATGACATATCTGACACCGAAGACCAACGTCGAAGGCGAATTCAAGGGCGAGCTTGCAAGTCTCGGCGAAACGATCAACGCCTCGGGCGGCTGGTGGGACGCCGGCGACTACCTCAAGTTCGTCCAGACGACGAGCTATGCGGTCGACCTGCAGCTGCTCGGAGTGCGCGATTTTCCGACCCAGATGGGAGACGCCGCAGTCCACTCGAACTTCACCGAAGAGGCCCGCTTCGGTGTGGAATGGCTGATGCGCATGTGGAACGACAGCACACGCACGCTCTACTACCAAGTGGGAATCGGCGCGGGCAACGCCAACACCGTGAGCGACCACGACATCTGGCGCCTGCCCCAGCAAGACGACGCCTACGGCGGCAGTGACCCGCGCTTCCGGTTCATACGACACAGGCCCGTGTTCCGGGCGGGACCCCCCGGCTCGCCGGTGAGTCCCAACCTCGCAGGACGCGACGCAGCAGCATTCGCGCTCTGCTTCCAGGTGTTCGAACGCAGCCGGCCCGACCTCGCCGGCCACTGTCTGCTGGCCGCCGAGCACATCTTCGAACTGGCGAACACCGACCCGCATGGGCACCTGCTCACAACACTTCCCTACGGCTTCTATCCCGAGAGCGAATGGCGTGATGACCTCGAGCTAGGTGCAACGGAGATCGCCACAGCGCTGTCCTCCACAGCGCGGCTCCCTGCGGGACTCCCGCACAGCGACGCCCGCTTCTACCTGGGACAAGCAGCCCATTGGGCGAGAGCCTACATCTCGCACAATGGCGGCGGCGGCGAAGGCCTGAACCTCTACGACGTCAGCGCAGTGGCGCACTTCGAGCTTGCGCGAGCGCTACGTCGCGCGGGCAACCCCCCCGGCCTGGCCGTCTCAGACGCGCAGCTGATCGCGGGCCTCGGCGGCGCGCTCGAAGCGGCTGTCGCGCAGTCCCGGCGCGACTCGTTTGGGTTCGGCTTTCCGTGGGACAGCTCCGACACCGCCTCGCACGGCGACGGCCTGTCGGTGATGGCCTCCGAGTACGACGCCCTGACCGGAGAAGCCGCTTACAGTGCCTACGCGAGTCGTTGGCTGGCGAATGTCCTCGGCGCCAATGCTTGGGGCTCCTCGTTCATCATCGGTTCAGGTCAGACGTTCCCCGACTGCCCCCAGCACCAGGTCGTCAACCTGATCGGATCGCGAGACGGCTCACCGCCGGTGCTCGCGGGCGCCGTCGTCGAGGGCCCGAGCCAGGAAGCGAGCAAAGGCTCGCTCAGTGGCATGCGTCCCTGCCCGACGCAGCGTGGCGATAGCTTTGCGCGCTTTGACAACAAGGCTGTCTATGCCGACAACGTGCAGTCCTTCACCACAACCGAGCCTGCGATCGATCTCACAGCCTCCTCGATGCTGGCCTTCGCCTGGCAGGTCGACCCAAGCGGCGCCAGCACCGCTCCCGCGGCCCGGACACGACCGGCCCGGGTGCGCCCCCGGTGAGCCGCCTCGCCGCGCCTCGGCGGCAATTTCATGGGCTCTACTCGAACTCCAAACGCTCCTGCCCGGGAATGTTCTCGGGCACCGACTCGCCGTCGCGTCGCTCGGGGAGCTCCCACGCGAGCGGATCCTGCTCGGGAAGCTCTCCCGGAGCGGCTTTGGCTTCATCGGCCGAAGCGGTCCCGCCTACCGAATGCTCGTCGTCTGCATCGAGCACCGCCTGCATGTCCAGCTCGGCGGTCTCCTGGCCGACTCTGGCCAACTGCGACCCGTCGCCGGGCTCAGCCGGTTCGTCCGGGAAGATCGGCTCGAGCGCCTCGTGCTCTGCGCGCGCGATGTCGCCTGGATCGGCGCCGCGGCGGCGCTTGAGCTCCAGGTGTTCGCGTATGGCCTCGTCGAGCAATCCCATAACGCCTTCTAACCTTACTGCGCTCGTCCGGAAGGGTTCTGCCACTACACTTCGGTTCGCTGGGCCGTCTAGCCGTCGGCCTGCTCATGGGGCTATAGCTCAGATGGGAGAGCGCCTGGATCGCACCCAGGAGGTCGGGGGTTCGAGTCCCCCTAGCTCCACCTCAGCGTCGAACGGTTCGTGGTCCCGGCACCGGGACTACGAACGCTACCCCGCAGCCGCGGCGAGCGGGCGGTCCAGCTCGAACCACACACAGGTGCCGTCGTCGGTGGCGACGCCCCAGCGGTTCGCAAGCCCGTCGAGGATGACGAAGCCCATCCCGCCGGGGTTGTGGCCTCGTTCTCGCAACTCGGCGGGATCGAGACCGGGGCCGCCGTCGCAGACCTCGGCGCGAATGCACTCCGACGCAATCGCGATATGAAGGATCACGTGGTGCTCGGTATCTGCGCCGCCGTGCAGTACGGAGTTGTTGATCAGCTCTGAAGCGAGCAGGCCGAGGATCTCCTGCTCCTGGCGGCTCAGAAGCTCGTCGAATTGCTCCGCGATCGCCCTGCGCGCTTCGAACCCGGCATGCACGCTGCCGGGAAGGTCGAACCGCGCTTGGCGGACCAGGTCGGGGAGCCAGTCGTTGCGAGCCACGCGGTAGGCGTAGGAGCGCTCACGCCGACTGAGATTCAGGAGGGGGAGCTGGTCTCCCTCAGAATCGCCCGCCATCGCTCCCTCCTCCGCACAAAGGCTTCAATGAGCGCAGGCTGCACGCCGCTCGGTCAAGTCGAGATCTGATCGCTTGCATCGTCTCAAATTGATACCCGATCATGCCTGTCGCGAAGCGAGCATCGCCGCAGGTTTGCGTCACGCGATCGTCGGGCCGGACGATAGGATCGGGCCAATGCGTCGCCTGCTCCTCGCCGGGATCTTGTGTGCGCTGTCGTTCGCAGGATCGCCAAGCGCCTACGCCGCTCCTCCGATCAAGCACGTTTTCGTGCTCGTCGACGAGAACGAGAGCGCCTCCACGACGTTCGGCTCGGGCTCGCCCGCTCCGTATCTCTCGAAGGTCCTGGTCGCCCAGGGCGCGTATCTACCCAACTACTACGGAATCGGTCACAGCAGCCTCGACAATTACATCGCGATGGTCAGCGGCCAAGCCCCCAACCCGCTGACCTCCGGAGACTGTCAAAGCTTTGTCAACTTCTCCGACACCTCGATGAGCGCCAGCGGCCAGATGAGCTCGCAGGGTTGTGTCTACCCGACCGCTGTACCAACGCTGATGAGTCAGCTCGAAGGCGCAGGGCTGAGCTGGCGTGCCTACGAGGACGGCATGGGAGCCGATCCCGCGCGCGAGTCTGCGACCTGCGGCCACCCCGAAGTCGGCGCTCACGACAACACAGAGACGGCGAGCGCAAAAGACCAATACGCCACCCGCCACGATCCCTTTGTCTACTTTCACTCGGTGATCGACAACCAGGCCGAGTGCAACGCCAAGGTCGTCAACCTCAGCCAGCTTCCAAGCGATCTGCAGAGCGCAGCCACCACGCCGAGCTTCGCCTTCATCACTCCCAACCTCTGCAACGACGGCCACGACGCCACATGTGCAAACGGCGGCCCCGGTGGACTGACACAGGCCGACAGCTTCCTGCAGACATGGGTGCCCAGAATCACCTCTTCACCAGCCTTTCAGCAGAACGGGCTGCTGATCGTCGTCTTCGACGAGGCGGTCGGCGACTCGAGTGCCTGCTGTAACGAGATGCCCGGCCCGTTCGACGCTGCGAACAAAATCATGTCTGGCGGCAGCGGGCCCGGCGGGGGGGTCGTCGGCGCGGTGCTGCTCTCGCCGTTCATCACACCCGGCACCACATCGAGCACCAACTACAACCACTACTCGCTGCTGGGGAGCGTCGAGGACATCTTCGGGCTCGCTCGGATCGGCTACGCCCAGGGCGCAAACGCGTTCGGCGCCGACGTCTTTGCGCCACCCAGCGCCCCTTCCTCTAGCACGGGTGAACTCGCCCCGGTGGCGCTCGCCCCCGCCAGCGTTGCGGCTCCCCCCGCCAGCACTCCCACTCCCCCCGGCAGCCCTCCCCCTTCCCTCGGCGTCCCACAGCTGATCGTGCTGCTCGCGCGGGAGATCACGCCTTCCGGAAGGGCAGCCAAGATCGGCCAGTTGCTACGCCACCACGGCGTCGGCCTTCGCTTTCGCGCGCCGCAGCCAGGCAGCGCGGTGGTGCAGTGGTACAGGGTTCCGCCCGGAGCGCACCTCGCCAAGGCCACGCCGACGCTCGTGGCCTCGGGGCGATCCGTGTTTGGATCGCCCCGACTGGCGACGCTCGAGATCAGGCTCACCAGCGCCGGTCAACGACTCCTCCAGAGGACCAAGAGCCTGAAGCTGGTCGCGAAGGGCACCTTCACGCCGGCCGCAGCCAAGCCGGTCAGCGTCAAGAAGTCGTTCACGCTGAACGCATGACCACCGCGGTCTCGCTGCGGGCGAGGCCGCTCGTGGAGCGCCGGGTGTTCACATCCGGCTCGAGGACCAGAGCACCGCGCTGACCACCACCGAGACCAGCGCGACGACCAGGCCGATGATCCAACCCGCCACGTGCTGGGAGGTCAGGATCGCACCCAGCGCCACACCGATCGCGACCACGCCGAAGGTGGCCACCACACGCACGAACGCAGACTCGAGCGGTGGTCGATCGCGCCGTTCGGGCAGCATCGTGCGGTCCGGGCTCACGTGCGATTGGGCGGCGCGCCCGGAGACGGGGGCCGGCTCTGGAGGAGTGGAGATCGCATCATCGGCCTCGTCGGTTGGTGATGACATCGCCAAACCAAGATACCGGCTTCTGCACCGGCCTCACTCACGAACGAGTCGGCGCGTCAACGAGGACCGATCAGCAGCGCACCCACGCTGCTCACCGAGAGCTTGGACAACGCGATCGTGAGCGTCACGTGCAGGCGCTCGTGGTGGCGGCGCAGCAGCGCTCTCGCTCCCTTGCCGAGTCGCAGCGTCACCGCGAAGCGACCGTGGTGCGCGCCGAAAGAGGCGCGTGCCATTGGCACATTGACCACGTGCAGGTGGCGCTCTCGCCCGCGGCCGCTGACCACGATCAGCATCGCTTTCATCGCAACGGTGCCGGCGCAGGCGAACTGCGCCAAGCAGCGTAGGCGCACGTGCACGGTGCCGCGCCTGCCCGCGTACAGGCGATCGCTCGCCAGCGCCAGAAACCGCGGCGCGGGCGGCGAGGACGGCCTGAGCGCGGGCGGCACGACGGGCGCTGGGGTCGGTGCGGTGACGCTTGCTTCGCCGGTGCTCAACACGGCGATCTGGTAGGCGGTGAGCGTCGAGCCCGTGGCCAGCAGCAGGCGTCCGCCGGCGGCGCTCGGCGAGGCGAAGTGGTCGGCGACGGGACTCGGGAGCGTCTCGGTGTAGCGCGCCTTGCCCGTGCTCGGTTCCAGGCCGTAGAGCTTGGTCCCGCTGCCGCCCGCTGTGGCGACGCTCCAGACCAGACCGCCCGAGACGATCGGCGGGCCGACCGCGTCGGATGGGCCCTGCCACAGCGGCATGAACGTGCGCGCCGCCTGGTTGTAGACGAGCGCCTGCACGCCGTTGGTACACGGCAGGTAGATCACACCGCCCGCATACGCATCGCCGCCGAAGCTCCCCGCGCCGCCACACACCTGATGGCTGTACACGGCCGGCGCGCCGGCAGCCATGCCCGCCTGGGCGATCAGGTAACCGGTGCCGTTCTTGCCCGCCTGGAAGATCAGGCCGCCGGGCAGCAGCTCGGGCGCCGCCGAGCCGAGGTCACGGTCGGTGTTGCTGTCCTGCTTCCAGCTGGGAGGCTCGAAGTGGCCGGTGAGGCCGAGTGAAGGGTTCAGCTCGACCACGCTGTCGGAGTAGTCATACGTGCTGGCTTCATGCCCCGACGGCGGATTGGGGTTGCCGGTGCTGGCGAAGATGTTGCCTTCGCTGCCCACCGCCGGGCCGCCCGTCGCCCACACCGCGCCGCCGTAGCTCGCCGGCGCGGCGATCGGCACCTGCCAGAACGCGGGCGCGCCTCCGCTCTCCGGGGCCGAGACGACCGCGCCTTTGTAGTCCGAGCAGTCGCCGTCGTTGCCGCCGAAGCCGAAGACCACGTTTGCGCCGTCGAGGTTCAGCGCGGTGCGCTGGAGGATCGCTTTCGGGTCAGCGCCGGGCGGATCCACCACCGTGCTCAGCACCTTTTCGCCGTTGCCGATGCGAAAGCCCTCGAGCAGATGCTGCGCCTGGCTCCCGTTCCACGTGTCTGCCACCACATACAGCACGCCGTTGGAGCGATCGATCACCGGCGTTCCCACGATGCCGACCGTCGGCGTTATGTCCCCGCAGGGAAGCGCGTTCGAAGGGACCGGGGTGCCGGCGCTGGCGTGCCAGACGACCTGGCCAGAGGAGACGTCCAGGGCGTAGACGCCGTCGCCAACCGTCGCCACGTAGGCTCGCGTACCGAGTAGCAGCGGTTGACCCCAGATCGGCGCGCCGAGATCGGCCGAGTGCCAGGAGAGGCTCGGCGTCAGCGGATTGAGCGCGTCGGGATCGGCCCCCGAGCGTTCCGCGTCGCGGTGGTAGGTGGTCCAGGCCGGTTCGGTCCCAGCCGCGCCCGCCGTCGAATACAGCAGCCCAGCCGCACAGCACGCGACGAGCGCCAGGCACCCCCAGATTCGCGTTCCAGGGCGCAGCAGCCGGTGAACGGAACGACGCATCCCGGGAGGATTGCGCACTCGCTGCTCCCTCAAAGCCCTACTGGACGATCGGCGCACGTACGAGCCCATCGATGAAGGCCAGCTTCGCCTCGATCTGCGTGGTCAGCACAAACGGGTAGAGGTCCGGCGCGCCCATGCTGCGGCTGATCGCGTTCAACGCGTAGGTCATCGGGATCCAGGCTTCGAGCAGCCGGCCGATGTCCACCTCGGTGTGCTCCGGGCTCGAGTGCAGCGGAGCGCTGTCGGCCGTCTTGATCGACGGGCCCTCCACACGCACGCCGTAGGCCGCAGCGGTCTGCAGCGTGTCGCGCACGTGCAGGTAGTGGGCAAACGTCTCAGCCCAGTCCTCCCATGGGTGCATCGTGGCGTAGGCGCTCACGAAGTGCTGCTCCCAGCCGGCAGGCGCGCCCGCCTCGTAGTATCCGTCCATCGCCTCCTGGTAGTCCTCGCGCTCGTCGCCGAAGACCTCTCTGCAGCGAGCCTGCGCCTCCGATTCCGGCGGCACGAGGATCGGCTCGTAGTAGTGCGCGATCTCGTGGCGCAGGTGACCCAGCACCGTGCGGTACGGCTCGCCCAGGCGCACGCGCATGCGCTCCCGGTGCGCCGGGTCGGTCTCGTCGAGATCGAGCGTTATCACGCCGTCGGCGTGGCCCGTGGTGACCGCCGCCTGCTCGCTCGAGAGCAGATCGAAGGCAAGACCGCCGTCGCGTTCGTGCCAGCCTTCGACCGGCAGGCCCAGATCGACCAGCTCGAACAGCAGGCGCCGCTTTGCCGCCTCGGCCGCCGCGAACCCGCCGAGACCGCGTATGTCCGCGTCGTGCGGACGCGTGCGCGTGAGTACGCAGCTGGCGCACAGCTCGCCCTCCGAGCCGACGACCCAGTTGCAGGACGCCAACTGCGCGTTCGCGCAGCGGAGTGCGGGGCCGTGCGGGCCGCCGTCCGACATCGAGATCAGCGTGCGCCGTGACGAGTCGAATCCAAGCTCGGCGGCGCAGTTCAGGCAGATCTTGCTCTCGAAGGTGACAAGCAGCTCGCATACCGGACAGGCGAAGGCGAGCATTCCACGAGCACTCTAGCTGTGACAGATCCGCCGCGGCTCGCGTGCTAGGTCTCGGTGACCACGCGCACGGTGCGCAGCAGGCGATCGCTCGCGCCGCGCACGCTGCCGCCCAGCTCGAGCGTGCGCTGGATGTAGCCCAGCGTCTCCGCCGAAAGGCGCTCGCCGGGGAGGACGTTGGGGATGCCCGGCGGATAGGTCGCCAGCGACTCGGCCGCGATGCGTCCCACGGCCTCGGCCGCCGGGACCACATCCTGAGCGCCCAGATATGCCTCCCGCGGAGTCATCGCCAGCTCCCCCCACGGCGGCGGCGCGGCAAAGCTGGCGCTGGCGCCCTCCGGTTCCAGGCCGACCCGCGCGACCGCCTCGCGCAGGGCCTGGACCAGCCGCTGCGCCTCCCCCAGTCCACGCTCGCCCATGCCGAACACCGCCACGAGCACATTCTGGCCATAGAGCTCCAGGTTGATGTCGTCGATCTCGCGCAGCATCGGCGCAATCTCATAGCCGCTGGCCGCCACGCCGCGCACGTCCACGGCCAGGCGCAGGGGGTCATATGCATGCACGCCCGGACGCCCCGCCATGCGCTCGTCGAGCACCTCCAGCCCATCGATCGAGGCGATTTCCTCGCGCGCGCGCGCCAGCGCGGTCATCGTGTGCTCGAGCAGTTCGCGGCCGTGGACCGCTGCCTGGCGACGCTGCGCGTCCAGCGACGCGAACAGCAGCGAGTTGGGGCTCGTGGACTCGGTCAGCGTGACCGCCCGATCGACCGTGTCCTCGCCGATCATCCCCGCCGAGCCGTGGCCGAGGTGGAGCATCGCCGACTGGGTGAGGCTACCCACGATCTTGTGCGTGCTCGAGATCACGAGGTCAGCGCCCGCTGCGAGCGCGTGCTCGGGCAGCGCCTCGTGGAAGGCCATGTGCGCCCCCCACGCCTCGTCGACCACCAGCGGAACGCCACGCGCGTGGGCGACCTCCGCGAGCGAGCGGATGTCGGCGACCGCGCCGAAGTAGGTCGGAGAGATCACCCACGCCCCAACCGCGCCGGGGGTCGCGTCGAGCGCAGCCGCGAGCGTCTCCGGCGCCAGGCAGTGGGCGATGCCGAGCTCCGCGTCCACCTCTGGAGCCGCAAACGTAGGACGCATGCCCGACAGCACCAGCGCGTCGATCGTGCTCGAGTGGGCGTTTCGCTGCACGACGACCTCACCGCCTCTGTGGGCCAGAGCGAGACCGGCCGAGAGGTTGCCCTGGGAGGCGCCGTTGATCAAGAACCAGGCGCGTTTGGCACCCCACGCTTCTGCCGCCAGGCGCTGGGCCTGTTCGAACGGAGTCGGCAGCGGACCGACGTCGATGCCGTATGTCAACGCGGGAACGTCCATGCTCAGCGCCCCTTCGCCGATCGCCTCGAGCAGTCCCGGATCGGCTCCCTGCCCGCCCTTGTGCCCGGGCACGTGCAGGCGCGCGGGATTGCGCGCCGCATAGGCGCTCAGAGCATCCAGGTAGGGCGTCTGTCGTTGGCGCTCGTCCACGACCTCAGCTTACGCGTCCACCTCCCGCGCCAACGTGCGCCCTGCTCCGTGCGGACGCCACGCGCCTGCATCAGGATGAGCACATCTCCGGCGAGTGCTCTCCGGGCGTACACATTGCTCACACGCGTGCGCCTCGGCCATGCCAATAGGAGAACTTTCTCGCATTTTCGCTTTCCCTCAGCGAGATCTCGACATACGCTCGCAGCGACCCCTGAAAAAAGTGGCCCGGCGGTGCGTCAACACCCCGGGCCCGGCACCGAGTCGCTCGTCCTCGATGCAAGTCGATTGTCGCTCACGCGCCATCTGATGGCGTCGCGAGCGCGCGACCGGTTCGAGCTGGCTGGCACTCGGCGCCCGATCGAGAGGAGGCGTCATGTCACAGTCAAAGCCAGGCGCGCGTGCAGACTCCTCGCGGGAGCCCGGCGAGGAGCTGATCCTGGCTGCGCTCGAGCGAGCCGTTCGCCACCGCATCGGAGACGCTCGCGCGGCGGCCACCTGGTCGATCCTCGACCACCTCGCCGTGCCGCGCCGCTCGGGCGATGCGCGACGCGTCAAAGCAGCGCTTGCCCGTCTGCACCGTGGCGCTCTGATCGAGCGCTCCCACCCTCACGGCGTGGCGGCTTGGGAGCTCACGCCGGCGGGCTGGCGCCGGCTGCGGCGCGCCGTGCGCGCCGGCTCGGTCCCGCCGCTACCCGAGTCCCCCCAGCACCGCGAGTGGCGCAACGCCAGAACGACCGCCGCGCACGAGCTCGATCGCTTCGCCGCTGCCCTGCGCGTGCGCCTGCAAGACGCCGCCCTGCTGCTCGAGGCGGGCAACCCGGTCGCTTCCGACGCCTGGTTCGAGCTGGCCGCGGCGCTCCAGCGGTCCTGCCGGCGGCTTGGTTCGGCCAACCACTGTCTCCACGAGTGGGCCGAGCCCAGCGAGGAGACCGCCGATCTCGACACCCGCATCGATCCGGGGGACGAGCGGCTCGCGCCCGAGGAGCGCCACAGGCGCCGTGCGAGGCGCAGCGGCCGGCGCAACGTACGCCTCTGGCGGGAGGCTGAGTAGCGCTTGCGGACGGGCGGATCCAGGATCGCCCTTGCTAGGGTCAACGACGAGGTGCCGAGCTGACTTCCAGCCACTTCGAGGCAGGGCACGGGGGTCGGCCGGAGCGCGGGTCGGGGCCGACGCCGCTGCCCACGCTCGCACCGCAGTTCGAGGAGTGGGAGATCACGCTGCACGGACGCCGCGTGATCTATCGGGTCGCCGGCAGCGGGCCGCCAGTGGTGCTGATTCACGGCATGCTCAACTCATCAAGCCACTGGCAGGCCGTCGCCCAGACGCTTGCCGGCGAGTACACGGTGGTCGCGCCCGATCTGATCGGCCACGGCGACTCGGCGGCGCCTCGTGGCGACTACTCGCTCGGAGCGCACGCTGCGAGCATCCGCGACCTGCTCGCCGCGATCGGCATCGAGCGCGCGAGCATCGTCGGGCACTCGCTCGGCGGCGGGGTGGCGATGCAGTTCTTCTACCAGTTCCCCCAGCGCGTGGAGCGCCTCGCGCTGATCTCCAGCGGCGGCCTCGGGCGCGAGGTCAGCCCGATGCTGCGCACGGCCGCGTTGCCGGGCATGTCGGCACTGCTCTCCTTGACGATCAACCCGCGCCTGCTCGGCGCGCTGCGCGCCACCGGCACGAGCCTGCGCGAGCGAGACATCGGCGCCGGCATCTACCTGCAGGCGATCGCCCGCGCGCTGCGCCCGCTCGAGAACGCCGGCGCGCGCCAGGCCTTTCTGCACACGCTGCGCTCGGTCATCGACATGCACGGACAGCGCGTCAGCGCCACCGACAGGCTCGGGCTGCTGGAGTCGATTCCGACGCTGATCGTGTGGGGTGAGCGCGACAGGACGATTCCGATCGAGCACGGGCGCCGGGCACACGACGCGATCCCCCACAGCGCCTTCGCGACGATACCCGGCGCTGCGCACTTCCCCCACCTCGAAGAGCCCCAGGCGCTCGCAGAGCTGCTGATGGCGTTTCTGCGCGAGACCCGACCCGCTCGGATCGAGGATCGCGACTGGGGCGCGGTTCTCGCCCAGCGCTCGCCGCGCACGCGACGGATCGGCGACGCCGCCTGAGTCCTACGGCTGCTGCAGCCGCCAGGCCGGCGGATAGGGCAACGGCGTGAGCTTCGCCTCGAGCTGCGCGCGAAGCGGCTCGAACTGGGGCGGCAGCGACAGCCGCTCCCCGAGGTGCTGCTCGTCCTCGTCGACCGCGAAGCCCGGACCGATCGTTGCGATCTCGAACAGCACGCCGCTCGGCTCCAGGAAGTACACCGACCTGAAGTAGTAGCGGTCGATCACCGGCGTCGGGCGGGCACCGGCCGCCGCGACGCGCTCGCGCCAAGCCTCGAGCTCGTCCATCCGCGCAGCGAACGCAACGTGGTGAACGCTGCCCGCGCCCTGCCTGCGGTTGATCTCCGGCGGTGCGGGGTCATAGGCGTAGACGCTGCCGCGCTCGCGCCCGCGGGCCTCCCATTGCTCGCCCTGCCTGCGCTCGAAGCCCAACCCACCCGCGAGCAGCTGCTCGCTGCGGGCGGGGGCGCTGCTGTAGGCGCGTACGCCGTGGAATCCCTGCAGGGCGTGCTCCTCGGGGATCTCGGGCGAGCGCGCGCGCAGCGGCGCATCCGTCTCCTGGCTGAGCACCAGCTCGTGTTCCAGGCCCTCGGGATCTAAGAACAGGAGGCTGTCGCTGGTCGTCTGCGCGCTCACCCCCAAGTCCCGCAGGCGCTCAGACCAGAACTCCAGCGCAGCCCGCGAGGCGACCCGCCAGAGGATGCGGTGCACCATGCCCGCTCCGGCCAGGCCCCTGCTCGCGCCCGGGTACTCGAAGAACGTCAGGTCCATCCCCGGCGAGCCGTGCTCGTCGCCGTAGAACAGGTGGTAGACGTTCGGTTCGTCCTGGTTGACGGTCTTCTTGACCAGCCGCATCCCCAGCACGCCGGAGTAGAACTCGACGTTGCCGATGGCGTCGCCGGTGATCGCGCTGATGTGATGGATGCCCTCGAGCTTCATCGCGGCGAACTCTAGCCGCGTGGCATGATCGCCCGGTGCACGACGGTTCGCTGATCCCGCGCTTTGGGCGAGCACGACGCGATCCGTCGCTCGCCGTGCTCGAGGGGTTTCATCCGCTCAAGCACGCCCTACGCTTCGATGCCAACGTGCTGGAGGTGATCAGCTGCGATGCCGGCCAGCTCGGGCGCCTCGCCGGCCAGCTCGCGCCGGAGCTGGCCGAGCGCATAGGCACGCTCGTGCGCGAGGTCGAGCCGGCGGTGTTCGAGCAGCTCGCGCCGCTGACGCCGAGCACCGGCGTGATCGCGCTGGCGGAGCGTCCCGTGGTCACGCTTCCGGGCGCGTTTCGCGAGCGCCGCGACGCGCCGCTGGTCCTGCTCGAGGATCCCCGCGACCTCGGCAACATGGGCGCCTGCATACGCGTGGCGGCCGCCGCCGACGCGGCCGGCGTTCTCAGCACCGGGAGCCACGACCCCTGGCATCCAGACGCCTTGCGCGGGGCGGCCGGGCTGCACTTCGCGCTGCCCGTGGCGCGCCTGCAGCGGCTCGATCAGCTCGAGCAGCTGGAGCGTACGCTGCTCGCTTTCGACCCCGACGGCGAGCCGTTCGACCCCTCCACGCTCGACCCGGGCGCGGTGCTCGCGTTCGGCACCGAGCGGCACGGGCTCAGCGCCGAGGTCAGCGAGCGCGCCCATGCTCGTATCTCGATACCGATGCGCGCCGGCGTCTCGAGCCTCAACCTGGCCACCTCCGTCGCAGCGGTGTTGTTCGCCTGGCGCCTGTGCAGCTAGATGGTCGAGGCCTACCTGGCTCGAGCTGCTCGCCTTTATGAGCGCCCGCAGCAGGAAGGTCGCGGGGCGGCGCAGAAAACCACAGCCATAGGGAGGCGCTCCGCACCGGCGGCTCTGGTGTCCGTGGGTTGTGCGAATGTCCTTTCGGGAGCTTGATGGGGGCAGTTAGGCATGGGGTGATCTCGGTGGTTGTCATCTTCGCTTTGGGGCTTGCCGCGTTGGGGTTCAGCGCAGTGCTCGCCCTCGGCCTCGGCCGCGCCGCAGCGCGCGCGGACCTTGACATGGAGATGCAGACGGCCGAGCTGCACAGGACGGCGTCTCCCACCCAAAGACTTCCTTCAGACAGCTACGTTCCCTCAGGCAGCTACGCGGGGTTCGCCCGTGCCCATTCCACGATCGCGTGCGAATCGTCGATCACGGTGCCGTCGTCGAGCACGAGGGTGGGAACCCAGCGGTTTCCCGTCAGCTCCTGCACCTCGCGCCGGCCGCGCGTCTGGTTGAACAGGCCCGGCAGAGGCGCAAAGCCGTAGGAGCGCACGAGCTCCGGCGCGTGGCCTGCATCCTCGAGCGCGTGAAAGGCGTTTGCGCACGGATGGCCCCCGGGGCGTGGGGTGGGAAAGGTGCCCCAGCAGACATAGAGCTTCACGAGACTGTCAGCGTTCCTTCCATGCCCCCCTGGCGATGGCCGGGGACCGAGCAGAAGAACGTGTACCTGCCCGGCTTGAGCTTCAACACGAGGGTCTTGGAGCCGCCCGCGAACGTCGGCGTCGCGCCGAGCACCTTGGTGCCTTCGGCGACCGTGACATTGTGTTCGAGCGGCGACATGTTCGCCATCGTGATGCTCACCGTGCCGGCTTTGGCGCTCAGCTGCTTGGTGTCATAGCTCAGCTGACCCGCGGGGTTGGCCGCCAGCGCGAGCGAGCTGGCAGCGCCGGACGCGGGTGAGGAGGCGGGAGCGGGAGTGCCGGTGCTCGCCGTCGGCTGCGAGCCAGTAGCGCTCGTGCTCGATCTGGTTTCGCCGGCGGCCGGGCTGACAGCCGCCACCGAGCGTTTTTCGCCGGTCTTCGCCGGTGAGCCCGAGGTGAGCACCGCCGTGGCCACGGTCGCGATCACGAGCACCGCCGTCACGGCGATCACCGCACGCTGCTGGCCCAGGTTGGCGGGGAAGTTGGTGGCGCGCATCCCGACCCCGACGCCGAGCACGAGCGCCCACAGCACGAGCACTCCCCCGACGATGTAGAACGGCGCTTTGCTCTTCTCCGCCGCGATGACGGGCGCAAGCTGAAGGGCCACGTTGTGCATCGGGCGCGAGCCTAGCCGATGAGGCAGAGGCTATGCTCCGCGAGGAGATGACAGACGCGGTGCGCACGCCCGAGCAGGCGCTGCAGGGGCTCCCCGACTTTCCCTTCGAGTCCCATTACCGCGAGCTCGACGGGTTGCGCTTGGCGCATCTCGACGAGGGCGACGGTGCGCCGGTGATCTTCATCCACGGTGAGCCCACCTGGTCGTTTCTGTGGCGCAAGGTCATCCCGAGCGTGCGCGACGCGGGCCACCGCTGCATCGCTCCCGATCTCGCCGGCTTCGGGCGCTCCGACAAGCCGACGGACATCGACTTCTACTCATACGACCGCCACGTCGATCTGACGGCGAGCCTGCTGGAGGATCTCGACCTGCGCCAGGCGACGATCGTGGTGCACGACTGGGGCGGTCCGATCGGGCTGCGCCTCGCCGTCGAGCATTCACAGCGGATCGGGCGCCTCGTGATCCTCGACACCGGGCTGTTCACCGGAGCGCAACGGATGTCCGACGCCTGGATCGCGTTCCGTGACTTCGTTGAGCGGACCGAGGATCTGCCCGTCGGCATGCTCGTGCGTGGCGCCTGCAAGAGCGACCCCGGCGACGAGGTGATCGCGGCCTACGACGCGCCCTATCCCGACACCGCCTCGAAGGCCGGCGCGCGCGCGTTCCCGCTGCTCATACCGCAGACGCCCGACGCGCCCGGAGCGCAGGCCGGCCAGCGCGTGCTCACTGCCCTGCACGGCGATCGACGCCCGACGCTGATGCTGTGGGCCGACTCCGACCCGGTCCTCCCGCTCGCCACCGGTGAGCGCTTCGCCGAGGCGATCGGGCGCCCGGCGCCGCGCGTGATCCCCGATGCGAGCCACTTCCTGCAGGAGGACCAGGGTCCGCTGATCGGCAGCCTGATCGCGGACTGGCTGAGCGCGGGCTGATCAGCCGATGTCGGGCTCCTCCGCGGCCTGCGGGATCTGCGCCTGCCCGGGTGCGGGCTCCAGCCCGGGCTCCGAGCGCGAGGCGCGCAGCTCGTAGGCACGCCTGCGATCGAGATCGGCGCCGGCGAGCACACGGTCGGCCTTCATCGCCCGTGCGATGCCCTCAGAGAGCGTGCGCGGGAGCACGGCCCCGAGTACGTTCGTCCGCTTGGCCGACTTGGGCACCCACACGTCCACGATCCCCAGTTGCAGCGCCTCGACGATCGCTTCGGCCACATCGGCGGGCTCGAGGTTCTGCATTCCGCGCGCCTCGCCGAGGCCGGCGCCCAGTTCGGTGTTGACCACGAACGGCATCACGTAGCTGACGTCGATGTTCGCGCCCATCAGGCGCAGCTCGCCGCGAATCGCCTCGGTCAGGCCGACCACCGCGTGCTTGGTCGCCGAGTAGGTCGCGCCTCCCGGTGCGCCGAACTTGCCGGCCTGCGAGGAGATGTTGACGATGTGACCGCGGTTGCGCGGGATCATCCGCGCGAGCGCGAGCTTCATGCCGAGGATCACACCATGGAGGTTGATGTCGACCATCCGCCTGGCGGTCAGGTCGTCCTCGTCGATGAAGCGCCCGACCTGCATGATCCCCGCGTTGTTGACCAGCACGTCGAGTGGACCGAGTTGCTGCTCGGCTCCGTCGAGAAACGCAGCGAAGGAGTCGCGATCGGTCACGTCGAGCGGTAGCGCCACCGTGCTCGCGCCCAGCTCCGAGGCGGTCTGGCGCGCCGCGTCGAAGTCGACGTCGCCGATCGCGACCTTCATGCCCTGGCGCAGGAACGCTTCGGCGCTGGCCCTGCCGATTCCGCGCGCGGCACCGGTGACGGCAACGGTCTCTCCTGCGAGGATGCGGGGCTGCTTGGCCATGTTCCCTCCTGCTGCGCCGGGTATGAAGTCCTGCTCGCAAAGCTAGCGCTCAACCACGGCCGGCGCGCCACGGGCGGTAGTAGGGTGAGTCGATGCCGTTCTTCAAGTACGAGGGGCAGCGCCTCGCATACACCGAGCTGGACGGAGGAGCGAGCGCGGCCAGCTCGCGCCCGCTGATCCTGCTGCACGGCCTGCTGCTCTCCCAGGAGATGCACCGGCCGCTGGCCGAAGATCTCGCCGCGCGCGGAAACCGCGTGATCACGGTCGACCTGCTCGGCCATGGCCGCTCCGACCGTCCGCGCGACATGTGGCGCTACTCGATGCCCGCCTTTGGCGAGCAGGTGATCGCGCTGATGGACCACCTGCAGCTCGATCAGGCGGCCCTGATGGGCACCTCACTCGGGGCCAACGCCGCGCTCGAGGTGGCCGCGAGCAGACCCGAGCGCCTGCGCGGCATGGTGATCGAGATGCCCGTGCTCGACAACGGCCTGCTCGGCAGCGCGCTCGCGTTCACCCCGCTGCTCGTCTCGTTGACCTTCGGCGAGCCCCTGATGCGGGTGCTGGCCCGTCTCACGCGGGCTGTGCCGCGAGCGCTGCTGCCCCACTACGCCAACGTGATGCTCGACCTAGTGCGCCAGGACCCCGGGCCCGGTGGCGCGCTGCTTCAGGGTCTGTTCTTCGGGCGCATCGCCCCGCCTCGCAGCGAGCGCGCCACCTTCCAGACGCCCACGCTCGTGCTCGGTCACCAACGCGACCCTGTCCACCCGTTCTCAGACGCAGGCATGCTCGCCAAGGAGATGCCCAACGCGCGCCTGCTGGAAGCCAACTCGCTGGTCGAGCTGCGCACGCAACCCGAGCGCCTGACCGCGGAGATCGGCGCATTCCTCGATGAGATCTGGAGCGGCTCGCGCGCCCGCGGGGCAAAAGCCCGACGCGCTGCGAAAACTCAACGCAATGCGAAAACTCAGCGCACTGCAAAAGCCGGACGCGCGGCGAAACCTGCGCCGAAACGCGCCGCCGCCAAACGCGCCGCAGCCAAGCGGATCCCCGCCACGGCCTAGGAGAAGACCGGCGCCGTTTCCCCCGGCGCTGGTTGCAGGTCAGCTAGTGCGCCGGGAACAGTTCGATTTCGTTGATGCTCACACGGCCCGGCGCGGCCGGCGTGCCGACAGCGGAGGCGGGCGCCTTGCTGATCCACAGCGTCACGAAGGTGAACGCCTCCTTCTGATTGCGCAGCTTGATGCGCACGTGCTTCTTGACGATCGTGCGGGAGTGGCTCAGCGGGATCCAGGCCGGATCGGTGATCGAGGTGGGAGCCGTGGCGCCGTTGGCGCCATAGACCTGGACGGTGATGCCCGGCGTGGTGGTTATGAGCACCAGCGAGGAGAGCTTGTGCGGCGTCTTCAGGTCGATCAGCACCCCCTCGGCCATCTTCGGTGCGGTCGTCGGCTCGACGACCGCGGTCCAGCCCGTGGTGACATCGCCGTCGATCGTCAGGCTCGGATCGCCGAAGTCGCTTTCGGGATAGGTGTAGGGGTTGTAGGTCGAGGCGGCATTCGTGTCGAGCAACAGCGCGGCGGGCTGTGATTCTTCGCTTGCCGTGCCCGTGGTGGGCGTGCTCGACGGCGTCGTTTTGGGGGCGGTGCCCGTTGCGCTGCCCTGCGTGGGGGTCGCGGCCGTGCTCGTGCCACTTTTCGACGGGATCGGGGTCGGCGTGACCGCGAGCGGGATTTTCGGCGGTTTGACAGCGGTCGTGGGGACGCTCGTCGTGACGCTCGGCGTGCTCGGCGTGCTCGGCAGGGGCGTGGTCGTTGTCGTCGTCGCGGGCGCCACGGGCGCGACGGCCTGGGCCACCGTCATCGTCACGGTCCCGGGCTTGTGCGGTTCCTTGCTGAGAGCGGCGAACGCGGCTGCGGCCGCTCCCAGCGCGAGCACCGCTGTGAGGGCCAGCAGCGTCGCAGCCGAGCGCCAGCCCGAGGACCCCCCGCTTCCGGGCGCGCCGGCGCCGCACTGCAGGCACCAATCCTGTCCAGGCGCCATCGCGGCGCCGCAGTTGGCACAGCTCCGGGCGCTCGCCTCGGGCGTGCCCGCGGAACCCGCGGGTGGCTCTGAGGGTGTGCCGGCGATCGCGTCCGGCTGCCCCGGATCGCTGGCCGGCGCTGGTGGTGAATCGGCGAGCACAGATGTGGCCACTGGCCCGGATTCTAGCTTTACGCAGGGCGACTTCGCGCCGCAACGGCGCCGGGCGCCCGCTCAGCGGGGCGGGGGCGCTCCCCCGGGAACGATCTCGCGGCCGGTTGGGCTTAGGCTCTCGTCCAGCTCGAGCTGCCAGTAGTAGCGGCTGAACGTCATCCCTGCACGGAACTCCCCGAGGTGAGGCTCGATCAGCTCTCCGCCGGCCATGCGCACCAGCAGCTCCGGGTAGCTACGGCCCTCCAGCGCTGCATATGCGGGGGCGGGGAAGGCGCCGCCGAAGCGGGTGTTCACGTCGGTTATGCCGATGCCGATGTCGGGGTCGCGAAAGATCTGGATCGTCGCCGGACCGGTCACCGCCAGGGTCTCCATCGTGCGCCGGCCCAGCTCGATCAGCTCCTCGTCGTAGATCACTTCGCCCTTTATCGACTCGCCTCCGCGAGACTCGAGCATCGTGCGCGGGATCGCGTTCAGGCAGCGTCCGTCGAGGCCGCCCAGGCAGTCGATCGACAGCTCGGGGCCGTTCATCGCGCGCTGGACCATCGTCGGCTCGAGCACGTAGTCGACGAAGAAGCGCGCCTGGCCGGGGTCGCGGGCGAGGTGGATCGAGCGTGCCCCCGAGCCGCGGCGCGGCTTGACCATCACCGGGTACTCCAACGCCTCGAGATCGTCGTCGGGGAGCACCGTCGGCGGCGACGGCAGAGCATGGCGTGCGAGCAACAGGTGGGTCTCGAACTTGTCGTAGGTCGCGCGGGCGACATCGCTCGAGGGGACGAGCGCCGGGAGCAGTCCCCGCTCTCTCGCCCGGGCGAGCACCTCGATGTCCAGATCGGTCAGCGGCAGCACGGCGCCCACGCCGTACTGCTCGCACAGCCGTCGAAGCGCCGGCACGTAGTCGGGGTCCTCGATCCGAGGCACCGCCACGCGCACCTGGGCCGCGTACTGGGCGGGCGCGAGCGGCGAGGGGTCGGCGGCCACGGTCGTGGTCAGGCGCGCGAAGCAGGAGACGATGTCGTAGCGCTTGCCCACGCCGGTCAGCAGTACGGCCGGTGCGCTCAAAGCTCTCCCTCCCAGCCACCCGCGGCGCCCTTGTACACGCCGGAGCCGCCGAGGACCATCGCCACGGTGCGCCACAGGATGCGCAGGTCGAGCGCCAGCGAGCGGTGCTCGACGTAGTAGAGGTCCAGCTCGATTCGCTGCGACCAGGGCAGCGACGCGCGGCCGTTCACCTGCGCCCAGCCGGTGATCCCGGGCCTCAGCTCGAGCCTTCCCCGCTGGCGCTCGGTGTACTGCTCGACCTGGACCGGCAGCGTCGGGCGCGGACCGATCAGCGACATCTCACCGCGCAGGACGTTGACGAGGTTTGGCAGCTCGTCGAGTGAGGTCCTGCGCAGCAGGGCGCCCACGCGGGTGATGCGGGGGTCGTTCTCGTTGATCGCGAGCCCCGCACCCTGGTGCTCGGCGCCGTCGACCATCGTGCGCAGCTTGAGCACGTCGAAGGGATGACCGTGCAGGCCCGTGCGCCGCTGTCGGTAGATCACTCCTCCGCGGCTCTCCAGGCGGATCGCCAGCGCCGCGAGCGCGAGCAGCGGCGAGCTCAGCAAGAGCACCGACGCGGAGACCACGATGTCCAGGGCACGACGAACCACCGCCCGGACAATAGTCAGCGCGTGCCGTCCGCTGCCTCCCACGTGGCCGAGGTGCCGTGGCGCAACCAGTCCCACAGCCCCGCGGCGAGCGACGCTGTGCTCAGCACGTAGTAGCGCGCGATCAGCAGTGGGCGCAGCGGCGCGGCTCCCGCGAGCGCAGCGGCGGCGAGCAGCAGGAGCTGCAGCGCGAGCGTCACGGTGTAGAGCGTCGGCGCCCCCGCTGCCACGAGTGCCAGGTTCGCGGCGAGCGCGAGCAGGTGCAGGATCGCCGTGGCATAGCGCAGCAGGCGATGGGAGACGATCATCGCCGCGTATCCCGGGGGATAGCCGCGCGGCGAGAGCATCCCACCCCGCAGCACGATCGGCCAGGTGTGGCTCATCATCCGCCGCTTGCGCGCGAACTCGCCGCCGAGCGAGGGCACCATCTTCTCGCTGGCGTGAGCGCCCGGCACATACACCGCGCGCCGACCGCGCTTGACGATGTTGAAGGGCAGCGATAGATCGTGGCCCATCACCGGGTCCACGACGAGATAGCTCTCGCGGCGGGTGGCATAGATCGCGCCGTTGCCGGCCGTGATCGAGCTGAGCCGGGACTCCAGCGCGCGCACCCCCAACTCGTAGCGCCAGTAGACGCCCTCCTGGTTCGCCTCGCCGGGACGCTGCACGAAGCGGACCTGACCGCATGCATAGCCCACCCGCGGGTCGGCGAAAGCGGCCACGAGCGAGCGCGCCGCGTCGGGCTCCCAGAACGAGTTGGCGTCGGAGAAGGCCACGATCTCACCTCCGGAGCGCTCCACCGCGGCGTCCTGCGCGCGGATCTTGCCGCCTCTGTCCAGCTCGAGCACGATGTCCGCGCCACCCGCTCGTGCACGCTGGGCGGTGGCATCCGAGCACCCGTCGCAGGCCACGATCAGCTCGAAGCGATCGCGCGGGTAGTGGAGCGCGAGCGCGTTTTGCACCTTCGCGGCGATCACCTCCTGCTCGTCGTGCGCGGCGATGATCAGCGACAGCGACGGCAGCTCTTCCTCGGATGGCAACTCTTCCTCGGCGTCCCCGGGCGAGATCGTGCGCGCCGACTCGCCGACGTGTGCGACGGGGCGCAGGCGCGCGAGCAGCGCGAGCGCCAGCGCATAGCCGAGCTGCGTCCACACGATCAGCGCGCAGCACACCCAGAAGAGGATCTCCACAGCGAGCCTCATCGCGCCTCGACGATCGCGAGCAGCGACTCGTAGAGCTCGAGCGTGCGCTGCGCCACCGCCGTCCAGGAGTACTCACCGGCGGCCAGCGTGCGGGCGCGCTCGGCCATTCCGGCGAGCGCCGGGCGATCGTCGAGCAGCTCGATCAGCGCTCGGTGAAGCGCCGCGGCGTCGCCGCTCGGGAACGTGCGGGCGGCGCCCGTGGCGGCGAGCTCGGGGAAGCCGCCGACGTCGCTGAGGAGCAGCGGCTTGCCGAACGCTAGCGCGGTGAACAGCACCCCGGACTGGTCGATCTCGCGGTAGGGCAGCACGACCAGATCGGCGCGGCGGAAGTACGCCGGTAGCTCGTCTTCGCCGATAAAGCGCGGCTCGAAGCGCACGCCGGCAGGCGCCCCTGCACGCAGCGCGGAGATGTCCATGCGCGGCATACCCGCGATCCACAGCTCGGCGTGCTCGATCTCCCGCCAGGCGTCGAGCAGCAGATCGATGCCCTTGTAGGGGCGCATCAGCCCGAAGCATAGGACCACCGGCTTGTCTGTCTGCAACGGCGCCGGGGTGGCGGCTGCGGGCGCGGCGAGATGCCGAAAGGCCCCGTGGGGAATCACGTGAACGCGCTCCGGATCGAGCCCCAGCTCCCCCGTGAGCCGCTCGGCGCCGTGGCGGGAGTGGACCACCACCGCGTCGAAGCGATCATACAGGCGCCGCTGCGCCGCGCGCTGACCGGGCCTTGGCTCGCGCGGAAGGATGTCGTGGGCGCTCAGCACCAGCGGTCGCCTCGTGGGAAGCAGGTGGACATCGAGCTGCTGGACGGCGAGCCACTGGAAGTGAACGACGTCCGCAGCGAGCGCGCGGCGACGGTAGCGCAGCATGTCGGGCACGTGCTCGGCCAGCTTGACCAGGCGCCGTGCGCGGGGTGAGCGCACGCGGGCGGCGAGGCGGTAGAAGGCCTGCTCGCGCCGGTAGCCATCCGGCGCGGCCACCGATCCGTAGGCGAAGCGGCTCGTGTACAGCTCGACCTCGGCTCCCTGCTCCGCCAGCGCGGCGCTCAGGGCGTGGTCGTAGGGGGGCGTGTAGGCCGAGGGGTCGACGATGTGGACGCGCACCGCGACGGACAATAGGCGCGGATGGGGCGAGAATGCCGCTATGAGCCAATCCACGCCAACCGAGCGGGGCGCTGCGCAGGCGCCTGCGGTCGAGCTGAGCTACTGCGTCGTGAACACCTCCCAGCGCGAGCTGCTGGTGCGTGGCCTGGACGCGATCGCGCGCGAGCGCCAAGCGCTCGACTTCGCAACCGAGGTGCTAGTGCTCGACAACGGCTCGCGCGACGGATCGCTGGAGGCCGCCCGCGCCCACCCCGCGGTCGACCGGACGATCGCCAGCGGCGAGCGCCGCGGCAAGGCGCTCAACGACTCCGAGCTCCTGCGCCGCGCGCGCGGGCGCTATGCGCTGCTGCTCAACGAGGACTCCGAGCTTTCACCGGGCGCGACCCTCGCACTGTGGCGTGCCCTGCAGGAGCATCCGGGGGCGGCGTGCGCGGGTGCGCAGCTGCTGCGCCCCGATGGCAGCGCCCAGGCGTGCGCCTGGCGCTTTCCCACGCCGCTCACCGCGCTCGCCGGCGCACTGCTGGCGCACCGCCTCTACACCGTCCAGAGCAAGGGCGAGCGTACGCGCGAGGTCGACTGGTGCCAGTCGGCGGCGCTGCTCGTGCGCCGTGAGGCGGCCGCGCAGGTCGGCTATCTCGACCCCGACTTCTTCGTGTACTCGGACGAGGTCGACTTCGCGCGGCGGCTGCGCGACGCAGGCTGGCGCAGCCTGTACGTGCCGCGGGCGCTGGCGGTCCATCACGAGCAGCTGTCGAGCGCAAGGGTGCCCGAGCGGCGGATCGTGGAGATGGCGCGGGGACGCGAGCTGTACATGCAAAAGCACCACTCGCCAGCGGGCGCGCTCGCCGTGCGCTGGCTGACGGCGTGGCCGTACGCGCTGCGCGCGCTCGCGGCGCTCGTCCTGCCGGGGCACTCAGCGCGGCGCTACTGGCGCCACGTCACTGCGACGCTGCGTCGCGGACCGGGCGACGGCCTGCGCGAGGCGGCCGCTCGATACAACGCCGGCGACTGACGCCGAGCTCCTCCAGCAGCACGCTCACGACTCCTGCGTCGAGCTGTGAGCCGGCAACGCGGCGCAGCTCGGCCTGAGCCTGCGTGAGAGTACGCGCCGCGCGGTAGGGACGGTCGGTGACCATCGCCTCGTAGGTGTCGCAAGCCGCGATGATGCGCGCGGCCAGCGGGATCTCATCGCCGGCGAGCCCGTCGGGATAGCCGCGCCCATCCCAGCGCTCGTGGCTCGCACGGACCGCCGGGGCGAGATGGGCGAAGGCGGGAATCCGTGCGACCAGATGGCCGCCGACGGCTGCGTGGCTCTGCATCGTCACCCACTCGCTGTCGTCCAGCGGGCCGGGCTTGAGCAGGATCTCGCTCGGCACGGCGACCTTGCCGACGTCGTGCAGCAGCGCTGCGTAGCGCACGTCGCTTGCCCTGCAGTCCGGCTCGCCGAGTCGCAACGCCACGCGTTCGGCCAGTTCGGCCACCTGCTGCTCGTGCGAAGCGGTGTACTCGTCCTTGGCCTCGACCGTGCTCATCAACGCGGTCAGGGTCGTGGTGAAGGTCTGCTCCAGATCGCCCACCAGCTGCGCTCGGTGCAGCGAGGAGCCGAGGCTGGCGGCGACGGCCTCGACGAGGACGGCGTCGGCCTGGCTGAACGCTTCGGGCTCCGGCGCCTCGAGGTTGAGCACGCCCCACACGCCGCCGTCGACGATGATCGGAACGCTCAGCTCCGAGCGAGGGTCCGTGTCTGGGTCGCGCACGATGTAGTCGCTGTCCTCGCGGGTGTCGATCACGAGCGCACTCGTGCCCGAGCGCGCCACGCGCCCGTTGATCCCTTCCTTGACGGACTGCTCGAGGAGCAGGAACTCGGTCATCACCTCGGCCAGCGCTCCGGTGCCGGCGATCAGGCGCAGCACGCCGTCGGGGTCCAGCCGCTGCACGGCTGCCAGGTAGAAGGCGAAGGTGCCGTGGAGCTCCTCGACGACGAGCTCGACCATCTCGTGCACGTCGTTGGTCGCCGCCAGGCGCGCATTCAAACGAGTCGCGAGCCTCAGCTGCGCGCGCAGGTAGCCGAGCTCACCGGCCGACGCCATGCTGCGCGAGCGCTTGTCCTCGTGATGGCGGCGCAGGGCCTCGACCCGGCGCAGGCGCTCGAGTGCGCCCACAGGCTGGTGCTGGGCGCCGGAGGGCTCGCTCGTGGCAGCGGAGAGCTCGCGCATGAGTGCGGCTATCGGCCCCCCGGCGCGCCGGCTTGAGAGCTGCCAGGGACTTTCGACGATTTGCCGCTATTCGCAAGGCGCGAGTATTCGCCGGGGCGGCTAGGCTCACACGTCGCGCAGCGGATCCTCCACGTAAGCCTCGACGTCGCCGCGGCCGGAGTGAAAGGCAGCGGCGCGGCGGCGCCCTTCGGCGAGCAGCGCGCGCGCTCCGCTCAGCTCGTGGGCATGGAAGAAGCGCGTGAGCGCCAGCAGCGCCGGCACCAGCATCAGCCAGGCGGCGCGCGAGAGGAAGCCTCCGAGGCCGCTGTGCGCGAGCAGCAGCTCGCCCGAGACCGCAACGCCGCCGAGGATCGCGATCAGCTGCGCCAGGCGCAGCCATTCGAATCCCACCTTGAACAGGTTACGCGTGAGCACGTACATGACCACGAGCATCGCCACGTAGGCGCCGCACAGGGCGATCCCGGCGCCGGCGATCCCCAGTCCGGCGCCGGTCGCCGGCACGAGCGCCAGCAGCAGCACGATGTTCACCGCCAGCCCCGCCGCCGCCGCGGGGAAGTTCCGCGAGGTCACGCGCGCACGGCCGGCGATCGCGAGGAACACGAGATACAGGCCGTAGAGCGCCCATCCCAGCGCCAGCCACGGCAGTGCACGGTAGGCGTGGAAGTACTTGTGCGCGGCCAGCAGCCTGACCATCCAGCGCCCCAGCAGCGCCACGCCACAGACGACCACGCCGGTCGCGAGCGCGTAGTAGGTCGTGACGAGCGAGTACAGCCGGCCCGCCTGCTCGTCGCTCTCGATCGAGTAGGCCAGCGGTGGCCACGCATATTGAAAGCCACGAACAGCCACGAACACCACCGTGGCGAGCTTGATCGCGACTGCGTAGAGGCCCGCCGAGGTGTGCGAGTAGACCCTGAACAGATAGAAGCGATCGGCGACCTGCAGCGCGTAGACGCTCGCGTCGGCCGGCACCGTTGGCAGCCCGAAGCGCAGCATCGCGCCGAGGTCGGCGATCCGCACATGTAGCGAGAAGCGCTCGCGAAGCACCCACCAGAGCCCCAGCACCACGAGCGCCGAGGCGCCGAAGTTGCCGAGCAGCAGGCCGCGCGCGCCCTGGTTGGCGAAGACCACGAGCGCCACCGTGAAGGCGACGGTCATCACCACGTTCGCCGCCGATGCGTAGACGTAGGTGCGTGCGCGCTCGTCGACGCGCAACTGCGCGTAGGCCATCTCCAGGTTGGTGAAGGCCCACAGCCCGAGCACGGCGCAGTCGAACAGCAGCGGGTCGCGGAAGTTGAGCAGGAGCTTCGAGAGATCGCCGGCGAAGATCAGCGCGAGCACGCTCGCAAGTGTCGTAGTCCACGCCACCGCGGCGGTCGCGGTGCGCGCGATCCGCACGCGGCGCGCGGGGTCCTCGTCGTCGAAGTAGAAGCGGATAAACGCCTCGCCGATCCCGACGCGCAGCAGGATGCTCGAGAGGATCACCGCGGTCAGCAGCGATTCTGCAGCGCCGTAGGCTTCCGGGTTCAGGTGGTGCGTGTAGAGGGGCAGCGTGAGCAGCGCGAGCGCCTTGGCGAGGATGTCGCCGAACTGGTAGGCCGCACCCGTGGTGACCAGGCGCTTGAGGTAGCCGAGCACCGCTCAGACGCTACTGGCCGGCGTCGCCGGCGCGGCCCTCGCCAGCGCGACGCCGATCGCCAGCAGCGCCCAGGTGAAAGGGTCCTCGAGGAAGTCGGCGTAGGTCCAGGTGTGCAGCACGAGTGCCGCGAAGCAGGCCGCGATCGCGATCCGCACGGGCGAGCGCCCCGCGCCGGCGAACAGCACGAACAGCGCGCTGAGCAGCAGCGCGAGGTAGACCGCCAGGCCGAGGACGCCCTGCTCGGCGGCGACCGTCACGGGGATCGTGTGCGACGCAGAGGTCGCATTTTCGCTGGTCGTCTTGCCGTGGCGCCTGTACTCGGTTTCGAAGGACCCCGACCCGTAGCCCTCGAACGGGCGCTCGGCGAACAGTTCCAGTCCGCCCGAGACGAGCCTCGCGCGGCCGCTGGTGGCGTTGCTCGTGGACCCGCCGGAGCCCTTCAGCCCGAAGTGCAGGCTCGAGGGCGCAGCGAGCAGCACCGCGCCGCCCAGGGCCAGCAGCGCGACGGTCACATACGCGGTGCCGCGCACGCTCCAGCGCCACGCCGCTAGCACCGCCAGCCCGAGCAGCAGCGCGACGATGCTCGACTGCGAGAAGCTCGTCACGAGTCCGGCGAGCAGCCAGCTCAGCGCGAGTGCTCCCAGCAGGATCTGGCGCCGGTCGCGGCTCCACAGCACGAGCGCGCTCAGGGCGATCATCACCAGCGCCAGGAAACGGCCGTAGACACTGGGGTCGAAGAACACCGAGTTGACACGGAAGTAGTTGCCGAATTGGTTTGCCTCGACCACCTTGGGGTTCAAGAACAACGACTTGCGCGAGTACTCGACGAAGCCGACGCCGGCGAACAGCAGCGCCTCCACGACCACGATGCCCAGGCACAGCAGAAGCAGCTCCCGCGTCCAGCGCACGTCGGCAAGCAGTGCGAACAGCAGCCCGAAGGGGAGATAGAAGAACGCGATGTTCTCCGCCGCGCGCGCGAGGTCGGCTGAGTAGAGCGCCTGCACCGCGTAGAGGGCCACGGCGGCGAACAGCAGCCACTGGAGCCCGGCCGGACTCCTCCAGAAGGACAGCTGCCGGGCGCGGGCCAAGGCACTCACGGGTGCCGAATGCGCGCCATCGGCTGCTCGCTCCCCGCGCCGGGCGAGCAGGCGGGGGAGCAGGTGCACGAGCGTCCCGGCTCCGACCACGAGGTACAGCGGTATCAGCAGGTTGACGGTCCGTCCGTCGGCCGCGATCGGCAGGCGGAAGGGCAGCGCCAGGATCGCGAGCAGCGCCAGCGCGCGCTCGTCGCGGCGCATGATCAGCGCCAGCAGGGCGATCGCCACGAGCGCGCCTACGGCAGCGAGTATCAGCGTCCCTGCGCTCGGGAGCGTTGCAGCGAGCGTCGGGACGGCGCTCACGCGCGCACCAGCGTGAAGCTCTCGGGCAGCACGAGCTCGCGGCGCTGGCGGCGCAGTGCAACGCGAATCCTGTATTCGCCCGGCGGCGCGAGCGCGCCGCGGTTCTCGGGAACGACGAGCGCGCGACCGCTCGGTGTGTGACCGATGGTGAGCCGGCCGGGAAGGCCGCGGCGACCGTTCCAGCGAAGCGAGAACAGTTTGTAGCGAGCCACCGGATAGGAGCGCACGAGCGTGGCGACGAGATGTTCGTGGGAGTCGATGATCGTCACCGTCACCGCGTCCGCCTGCGCGAGCTTGAACGACAGCTCCTCCTGTTTGAGGTGTCCGGCGGGATAGGGCGAGAAGCGCGGCGTGCGTTTGAAGTCCTGGATGGCGGTCGGCGTGTGCTTCAGGCGCTGCGTGATGAAGAACGCCGCGAAGCAGGCGAGCACGAGCAGCGCGAAGACGACCCGTACGAGTGGCTCCTCGCCGGATGTTCGATCGCTGACCGCCATTCCCCCGGGCGCGGCGCGCGCCCCGTTCAAGCCTCGCCGCCGAGAGCGAAGCGCTCGACCGTGTCCGAGCGCAACCCGAGGCGCAGCGTCTCCAGCGAGAGCACGTCGCCGGGCGCGATGTTGCCGAGGTTGCACTCCGTGCCGAACTGCTTGAGCAGCCACACCTGCTGCTCGCGGATGGGCGCCTCGAAGATCAAGCGCTCGGGCTCGACCGCATGCACGATCTCGTCGATCAGCCCGGTGCGGACCTCGCCGGTGGCGCGGTAGATGCCCGCGGTCCCGGACTCGCGCGCCTCGGCGATCACCTTCCAGGCGCCTGCCTCTAGATCGCTTTCGATCTGCTCGACCCACACGTAGGGCGCCATGATGAAGTCGGCGTCCTTGCTGCCGACCTCGGCCAGCACGGTGAACTCGCCCGAGAGCCGTTCGATCAACTCGCGCTTGACGCTCGGGTCGAGCGCGATCGTGCCGTCGGATATCTCCACGTGACGCAGGCCAAGCTCGCGCATCCACGCCACCAGTCCCTCGACCCGGCCCTGGCGGATCGCCAGCTCGGTCAACGTGCCGCCGAGCACGACGGGGATGCCGTTGGCCGCGTAGCAGGCGAGCTTGGCGTGCAGGTTGGCGCTGACGAGCGCTGTGCCCCAGCCGAGCTTGACGATGTCCACGGCGTCCCCGGCCACCTCGAGCAGGCCTTCGACCTCCGCAACCGACAGGCCACGGTCGATCACGTGGGTGATGCCCCGCTCGCGCGGCTTGGAGGAGCGCGCCGGGATGTCCAGGAAGTCGGCTATGGGAGCTTCGCGGCCTCGTCGGCGCCGACGACCACGACCACCTTGGCCGAGCCCGCGAGTGCGCCGACGCCGGCTTCGAGCGGCTTCACCTGGCTCACGCCGAGCGTGTGCGCCACGCCTTCGGCGTCGGCCTGGTGTCCGGTGGCGTACTGGACGACCGTCACCTGGTTGGCCCCGGGCGGGCTGCCGCTGACCGCCGCGGCCTGCGAGTAGCCGCGCTGCTGCAGCTGACCGGAGACGCGGTGGGCCAGTCCCGCCTTTTCGGTGCCGTTGAGGACCGTGACGAGTGTTTCGGCGGGGTTGGCGGCGTGGCCGGCCGATTTGGAGGATTTCTTGTGCTTGGCCGTGGAGCCGGTCTTGGCGACTTCGGCCGAAGCTGCGCCGGTCGTGGATGCGGAGCCTTTGCCGGCGGAGCCCCCACGCGTGAGCAGGACCACCGCGATCGCCGCCACGACGATGACCGCGCCGAGGACCAGCAGGGTCGTCCTTGCTGGCGAGCGCCGCTGCGGCGGGGCCGCGCGACGGGCCCCGGGAGAGGCCGAGGAGGATGCCGGGCGGCGCTCGGCGGCGGCGGGCCGGGCGCCGGCGGGCGTGGCGGGCGCGCGCGGATCGGCCCGGCGGGCCGCCTCCGACGCAGGAGGAGCGGGGGGGCGCCGGGGCGGGCTCGAGGGAATCGGCGGGCTGGGCGCTCGTGGCACCGCGCCCGCAGCAGCAGCACTAGCAGCAGTGGCGATGGCGGGCACCGGCGCACCGGCGCTTGGGGAGCCAGCCGGGGCCGGGGAAGAGCCAGCCGGGGCCGAGGAAGAGCCAGCCGGGGCCGGGGAAGAGCCAGCCGGGGCCAGGGAAGAGCCGGCCGCCGGAGAGGAGCCCGGCGTCGAGGAGGAGCCCGCCGCTCCCGCGGCCGCTACCGGCGCAGCAGCGCTCGCGGGCGGGGCCGCGGAGCGTGAGCTCTGGGCAGCCGCCGACGCGGGCGCGCCGACGGGCACGACGGGGATCGGCGGAGCGCCGACGGGCACGGGGATCGGCGGAGAGGGCTGCGTAGCGGGCCGTCCCTGGGCCGGCGCGGCGGGCCCGTTGGCCGGCACGGGCGTCTGCGCGGGCACCCCCAACCGACCGGGAGAGGAGCCCGGCGGGGGCGTGGCAGGCGGCGAAGTGAGAGGCGCCTGCGTGGGCTGGGGCGGCGTGCCGGCGGCCGGGACCGGCGCGCCGACGGGCTGGGCAGGCGGTGCGGCGGGCGTGCCGGCGGCGCTCAGCGCTTGGCCTGCTGCGGCCGGCGACCCGGCGGGGACGACGCGGGTGGCGGGCGCCACACCGCTTGCCACCGCGGCGCGACTGTGGATCGGGGCGGCGCGCGGGGCGGGGCGGGCGGCCTGGGCGGGGGCCTGCTGCTGCATGCGCGCGGCCGCTGCAGCCGCCACCCGCTGCTCAACTTCGGCATCGCGCTCGGGCGCTCTGCCGGCCCACTCGCGCAGGCGTTTCAGCTCACGGCCCTGGGAGAAGACCAGCAACGAGAGCACCGCGATGCCTACGAACGCGGCGAACGCAGCGATCGCGCCAATCTGGGTGAAAGAGCTCGAGAGCGACAGCGCGAGCGGGGAGAAGTTCATGAATTGGGGGAGTGTACGAGGGGAACAGGCGCATCGCACTGACTCTCGAGGGACGCCCCCGCGCCAGGCGCGGGCTCGGCGCTCTGCTCGGCGCCGGGCGTGGGGCGATCGCCGGAGCGCGCGGCCCCCTCACGGCGCTCGGCGGACAGCTCGGAGACCTTGGCGGCCAGTCCGGCGGCGTCGCCCTCGAGCACCAGCAGGCCGATCTCGGCGAACATCGACTCGACCGCCTCGACGGCCAGCGGCTCGCGGTCGGCGAGCAGGATCTTCTCGGCCTCGGTCGGCCGCGCGCGCTCGTAGCTGTTGAACAGCTCCTCGTGGAGCTTCTCGCCGGGACGTGGGCTGGTGATCTCGATGTCGATGTCGCGATCGGGATCGAGACCCGAGAGATCGATCATCGCGCGGGCGAGGTCGAGGATGCGCACCGGCTCGCCCATGTCGAGCACGAACACGTCGGCCCCGCGGCGCCTGGCCGGATCCGCCCCGGTGGCGCCCTCCTCGGCGCCGGCGGCCAGCGCACCGGAGCGGATGATCAGCTGCACGGCCTCGGGGATCGTCATGAAGTAGCGGGTCATGCGCTCGTGGGTGACCGTCACCGGTCCTCCGCGCTCGATCTGGCGGCGGAAGATCGGCACGACGCTGCCCGAGGAGCCGAGCACGTTGCCGAAGCGCACGGCCGCGTAGCGGGTGCTGGGGAAGCGGGCCGTGGCGGCCTCGAGGGCGAACTCGGCGAGCGCCTTGGAGGCGCCCATGACGGTCGCCGGGGACACGGCCTTGTCGGTGGATACGAGCACGAAGCGCGCCACGCCCAGCTCGCCGGCGACATGTGCGACCACGCGCGTGGCGATCGCGTTGTTGCGCACCGCCTCGACCGGGTTGGCCTCCATCAGGCCGACGTGCTTGTAGGCGGCGGCGTGGAACACGACCGTGGGGCGATGCTCGGCGAAGATTTCGCGCATGCGCTCCTCCTCCTTGCAGTCGGCCAGCACCGCAGCGAGCATCGAGGTCGGCACGTGGCGCTCGTCCTCGAGCTCGCGCTGGATCGAGAAGAGGTTGTCCTCGGCGTGATCGAGCAGCACGATCCGGTGCGGCTCCACACGGGCGATCTGGCGGCACAGCTCGGCGCCGATCGAGCCCCCGGCGCCGGTGACGAGAACGGTGGCACCGTTCAGGTAGGCGCCCACCCGCTCCAGCTCCATGTGCACCGGCTCGCGTCCGAGCACGTCCTCCACGCGCACCTCCCGCATCTGGCGCGCGAGCGCGCCGCGCGTCTGCAGCAGCTCGAAGACCGTCGGCAGCGTGCGCACGGGGATCGCGCGAGCGCGGCACTCACGCACGATCCGCCCGCGCGTGGAACCCGGGGCGGAGGGGATCGCGATGATCACTTCGTCCGGGTTGGAGTCGTCCAGGACGCGGGGCAGATCGCCTTCGGTGTCGCCGCGCACGCGCACCCCGTCGATGCGCAGGCGTCGCTTGCCGGGGTCGTCGTCGAGGAAGCCCACCGGCACGAGCCCCAGCTCGCGGTTGCGCAGGATCTCACGCAGGACCAGGCGCCCGCCGTCGCCCGCGCCGACGATCAGGACGCTGCGGGTGCCCTTGCGCCCACCCCGGAAGGCCGCCAGCGGGCGGCGCTCGTGGACGCTGCGCGCGAGCGCGCGCACCCCCACGAGGAACACCAGCGAGAGCAGCGCGAACAGGATGATCACGCCGATCGGCAGCACCACGGCAACGGTGATCCCGTGCGGATAGCGGTGGACGGGACGCAGCACCTCGATCGCGAGCGCGCTCAGCAGCACCACCAGCAGGACCGCGCGCAGGACGGCCTCGTAGTCGCGCTGGCCGGAGTAGCGCCAGCGCCGCTGATAGACGCGCGAGAAGACCAGCACGGGCATGCAGCCGACGAGCACCCACCACACCGTCTCGTCGCGCAGGCGCGCGTAGTCGGCCGGAGGACCGCTGTCGAAGCGCAGCTGGAAGGCGAGGTAGTACGCGATCGCGACCAGCGCCCCGTCCACTGCGAGCTGCGGCAGCGAGTGGCGGTGGAGGGGAAGGGCCGCCGAGCGGATCCGTCGGCGCATTGTGCAGATTGTAAGCGTCTATCCAGACCCAGGCGTGCTTGGGCGCCCCCCGTCACGGGTGGCATGCAGCGGGGTGAGCAGCAGCTCCACCAGCGTCCCGGGGTCGCGGCGGATGCGTGGCGGCGAGCCCGAACGCTCACGGCGCTGCAACGGAAGCTGCTCGGGCGCCGTGAGCATGCGCATGCGGCCTTCCGCGATCAGGCGCTCGTCGACCGCGCCGAGGCGGCCCTGGAAGGTCGTGTAGACGGGCGTCGCGAGAGCCACGGCCTCCCGGTTCATGGTGCCCCCGGCCGAGACCACGACGTCGGCCAGCGCGATCAGCGACTGGGCGTCGATCGCCTGCTCGGGCACCACGAAGCCCCCTGCTCTGCGCAGCTCCTCGCGCTGTGAGGCCACGCGCGGGAGCACGACCGTCTGCATCCCGCTCGCCGAAGCGCCGTCGCGCAGGCGTTCGAGCACGCGGCCGAACAGGTCGTTCTCGAAGCGGTGATACAGCGAGACCTCCGGTGGGGTGCGTACAACGGCGATCGGGCGGCTCGGGTCGAGCCCGAGCTCCGCGATGACCGCCCGATCGGGCTCGAAGTCGGCCAGGTAGTACTCCTCCTTGAGCCCCTCGTAGGCGCGCAGCTTACCGCGAGCGCCGTAGCGATCCAGGCGCGGCGGCGGTATCGCCGCGGGCACGACCACGGTCACGGCCAGGCGGCAGTTGATGTTGTGCTGGACGGTGGCCCACTCGTAGTCGAACATCGTGGTGCTGGGAATGCGCAGCAGAGCGGCGGCGAGCGTCACGTCGTTGGAACCGTGCCCGAGCGCGATGTCAAAAGGGCGGCGCTGCTCGCCGCTGCCACGCTGCGTGCGCGCCCAGCGCACGAGCGCAGCGGTCCGTGAAGCCAGACCCGTCGCCTTGGCGCTCAGGCGCCCGCCGCGGTGGCGCCCGATCGCGGTGTGGGCGATGCCGAGGCGCTCGCACAGCTCGAGCGTCTGGGCGAAGTCGCGGGCGGTGACACGGACCTCGTGACCTTCGCCGCGCAACTGCTCGATGACCGGCCGCATCACCAGCACGTGCGGGCTGTTCGTCAGGTCGATCCAGACACGCATCGGCGTTGGACGGTACTTGGTACCGGTATCGTTGCCGCCCATGCTGATCCTGGCGTCGGTCTCAGAATCCCTGGTCAACATCGCCTGGCACTTCGTCCGCGACGCGGGCCTGCCGGCGGTGTTCGTGCTGATGGTCGCCGAGAGCGCCTGCATCCCGATCCCCTCGGAGGCCACGATGCTGTTCGCGGGCTTCGCCGTGGCGGACCCGGGCAGCAGTAGCGCGCACCATCATCTGACGCTGCTGGGGATCGTCGTGGTGGGCGTCCTCGGCAACCTCGTGGGGTCCTGGATCGCCTATGGCGTCGGACGTGGCGGACGTGTTGAGCTGATCGAACGCCATGGGCACTGGCTGCACCTGAAGCCGAGCCACGTCGCCTGGGCCGATCGCTGGTTCGAGCGATACGGCGCGCCGGCGATCCTCGTCAGCCGCGTGCTGCCGATCATCCGCACGTTCATCTCGCTTCCCGCCGGCGTCGCGCGGATGCCGTTCGGCCGCTTCACCGTGCTCACCGTGCTGGGCTGCATTCCCTGGGTGCTCGGCCTGGCCCTGGCCGGGGAAGCCGTCGGGCACAACTGGACGAAAGTTCGCAAGGGCTTCGATTACGTCGACTACGCGGTCGTGGCACTCGTCGTGATAGCCGTCGTGTATGCCGTCGTGCGCCGGCGGCGATCACGCCGCGAGCCGGCGACCGATGCGCTCGGCTGAGAGCGCTCCCGCGATTCGCCACGCGGTGGCGCTGGGTCTGCTGCAGGGCCCCGCCGAGCTACTACCGGTCTCATCTTCAGGGCACACCGCGCTGCTGCCGTGGCTCGCGGGCTGGTCGCACACGCAGCTCGATGGGGAGCTGCGCAAGGCGCTGGAGGTCGCGATGCACGCCGGGGCGGGGGCCGCGCTCGCGCTGGACATGCGCGCCGAGCTGCTCGAGCAGCTCGGTGGCATCGATCGCGCGCGGGCTGGGATGCTCGCGCTGTCGCTTGCGCCGGCAGCGCTCACCGGCCTGCTGGCGCGGCGAGCGATCGAGCAGCGCCTGGGAGGTCCGCGCTCGATCGCGGCGGCGCTGGCGCTGGGGGGCATTGCGATGGCGCTCGCCGACACGCGCGCGCAGGAGGGCGGACGCTCGGGCGCAGAGGCTCGCGCGAGCGATGGCCTGCTGCTCGGCTTGGCGCAGGCCGCGGCGCTCGTCCCCGGGGTCTCGCGTAACGGCGCCACGCTGACCGCCGCTCGTGCGCGCGGCTTCTCGCGCGCGGGCGCTCAGGCGCTCTCGTGGGAGCTGGCGCTCCCGGTGATCGTGGCCGCGAGCGCTTTGAAGGGCTCACGTCTGGCGCGTCAGGGAGTGGCCCCCGCGGCGCGCGCGCCACTGGCCGCAGGTGCGCTCAGCGCGTTCGTCTCGACGTTCGTGAGCGCGCGGATCCTGCGCCGGCGGGTACATGCCGGCGCGCCGCTTGGGCCCTATGCCCTCTATCGCTGCCTGCTGGCGGCTGTGGTCCTGTTCCGCTCGAGGCACTCGAGCTAAGGTGATCCTCGGGACGTCGATAGGCGGGCGCTACCGGCTCGACGCGCAGATCGGACGGGGCGGCATGTCCACCGTCTACCGGGCCTTTGACACGGTGCTCGAACGCCCCGTTGCGATCAAGCTGATGCACCGCGAGATCGCCGCCGACTCAGACCAGCTCGAGCGCTTTCGCAGGGAGGCGCGCTCGGTGGCGCAGCTCAACCATCCGCACGTGGTCACGGTCATCGACGCCGGCGAGGAGCCCTCTGCCGACACCATCGGAGAGGATCTCGCCGGCGCAGCGGGGACGCCCTACATCGTGCTCGAGTACGTCGACGGGGAGACCCTCAAGGACGTGATCCGCCGCGAAGGCCCGCTCGAGATCCCGCAGGCGCTCGCCTACGCGATCGAGATCGCGCGCGCGCTCGGCGCCGCCCACGAACGTCAGATCGTCCACCGCGACGTGAAGCCGCACAACGTCTTGATCAGCGAGGAAGGCGGCGCCAAGATCACCGACTTCGGGATCGCCCGCACGCTCACCGAGGAAGGTCTCACGGTCGCCGGGCGCGTGCTCGGCACGACCGACTACGTCTCTCCCGAGCAGGCGCTCGGGCACCCCGTCACCGGCCAATCCGATCTCTACTCGCTCGGCGTGGTCCTCTACGAGATGCTCACCGGCGAGGTCCCGTTCCGCGGCGACTCGCCGGTGGCGGTCGCGATGAAGCACGTGCGCGAGGAGATCCCCGACGTGCAGTTGCGCCGGCCCGGTGTCTCGGCGGCGACCGCGGCGGTGGTCGATCGCGCGGTGGCCAAGGACCTCTCGCGGCGCTACCCGGACGCCGCGAGCATGGGCAGCGACCTGGAGGAGGTGCTGGCGCTCGAGGCCGCACGCGCCGGCCAGGCCACGGGCGAGGTCACAACGGTGCTGCGATCGCTTCCCGGAGGCACGCGCAGGCGGCTGCCGTGGCGGATGCGCCACCCGGCGCGCTGGGCCGGCTCGCTCGCTGTGGTGGCGGTGGCGGTCGCACTGATCCTGATCGTCGTTGCCGGCGGAGCCCACCGCGGCACGGGCGTGGCCTCCGAAGCGCACCGCCCAGCAGGACTCCAGCAGGTGCCTCTCAGCCAGACCGCGGCCCACGACTACAACCCGTTCGGCACCGGGCCCGAAAATCGCGACCTGATCGACAACGTGGTCGACAACGACCCCAATACGACATGGAGCACCGAGCAGTACTACGACCACACGCTGAAGAAGTCCGGCGGGGAGGGTCTCGGCCTGTACCTCGACGCCGCGCCGAGGGTCTCAGCCCGTGCCCTGGAGATCCAGACACCCACCCCCGGCTTCGCCGCACAGGTGTATGTGGCCGACCGCGTGGACCTCTCCCACCCCTACGGGTCCTCGCTGGCGCTGAGCGCTCGCGGCTGGCAGGGACCGGTCGGCTCGAGCGCCTACGTGCACAGCGGTGAACGCATCCAGCTCGACCTCGGCGGGGGCGCCTACCGCTACTACCTCGTGTGGATCACGGCGCTGCCGGCGGGCAAGAACCTGGCCACGATCGCGGAGCTCGCCCTGTTCAGGTGAGCCGCACCGTGGGCCCGCTCAACCGCGTTGGGGCCCGGCGCCCTGGGCCCGCTCAACCGCGCTGGGCGGCACGCTCGCGGTGGCGCTCGATGCCAAGCAGGCAGAGGCGCTCGAGCAGCGCCGGATAGGGGATGCCCGAGGCCTCCATCAGCTTCGCGTAGACGCTCGTGGGGGTGAAGCCGGGCATCGTGTTGAGCTCGTTCACGAGGACGGTCTCGCCGTCGACGAAGAAGTCCACCCGCGCCAGGCCCTCGCAGCCGCTCGCCAGGAAGGTGTCCACGGCGCACGTCCGCACGCGCTCGCGGGCGCTGGCGGAGATCGCGGCGGGCAGCTTCAGCTGCATGCCCCCGGGCGTGTACTTGGCGTCGTAGTCGTACCACTCGCCGGCGTAGTCGATCTCGCCGGGCTCGGAGGCGATCGCAGCGGGGGCGTCCACCGTACGCTCGGCGAGCGGGCAACCGAGAACGCCGCACTCGACCTCGACGCCCCGCGCCATCGCCTCGACGATCGCCAGGCTGTCGTGAACGAACGCCTGCTCGAGCGCCGCGTCCAGCTCATCGGCGTCGTTGACCTTGACGATCCCGACCGAGGAGCCGAGATGGGCGGGCTTGACGAACACGGGCAGGCCGAGCGCGGCGAGCTGCTCGATCACCGACCCGCGGGAGCGGGCGAAGCGCTCGACGCGCACGCCCAGGTAGTCCACCTGTGAGATCCCGATGCCCGACATCAGCTGCTTGAAGAGCACCTTGTCGAGGCACAGCGCCGAGGCGGCCACGCCGGCTCCCACGTAGGCGACGTCGAGCGTCTCCAGCAGCCCCTGCACCGTGCCGTCCTCTCCATACGGCCCGTGCAGCACGGGAAACACCACGTCCACGCCGAGCAGACCCGTCCCCGGGGTGAAGCTCAGCGTCTCTCCGTCCGCTCGCCAGACCCCGTCGCGACCGATCTCGACTGCCACCACGCGATGCCCGGCCGCGTGCAGGCCGGCGCGCACGGCGGCGCCGGATGAGAGCGAGACCTCGTGCTCGGAGGAGCGTCCCCCGGCGAGCACCGCGACCTCGAGCGGCGGCGTGGTCGACTCGGCGTGCACGACTTCAGCCGGTGGGAGCCGGCGCGGGCGGTGCGGTCGTGGTGGTCGTCGGCGGCGTGGTCGGGGTGGGGGTGCTCGGCGTGGTCGTGGGCGTGGCGAGCACGCCCACGGTGATCGTCACGGTGGCGCCTTTGCGGGCCTTGGCGCCACCGGCGGGGTTCTGTTCGAGGACCATCCCCGACTCTGAGGATTCGGTCGTGGAGCGAGATTCGGACTTCGGCTTGAAGCCGGCTTGCGCGAGCGCGGCGGCGGCCTTCGTCGCGGGCTGCCCGACGACGTTGGGGACGGCGTTTTCCTTCGGCGCCTGCGCGACCGTCAGGTTCACCTTTTCGCCGGCGTGCAGCGAGGAGCCCGTCGAGGGGGACTGCGCGAGCACGGTGCCTACGGCCGTGCTGCTGGAGACCTGCTGGGTCACGTTGCCCACGCCCAGTTCGGCGTTGGTCAACGTCGCTTCTGCAGCCGAGAGCGACTGGCCCGTCACATCGGGTACGCGCACGGGCGCGGGTCCGCTGGAGACGAGCACCGTCACCGGGCTTCCTTCCTGCACGTCGGTGTGCGCGGAGGGTTCGGTGCCGATCACCCGTCGGGCCGGCACGGTGGCGCTCGGCTCGGTCTTTATCGCCGGCTTGAAGCCGTCTTTCTTCAGGCGCGCGCTGGCCTCGGCCGCGCTCAACCCGGCGACGTCCTGTAGCGGTGCGCTGCCCGGGCCGCCCGAGACGACGATCCTCACCTGTGTCCCCTTCTTGACCGCACTGGAGGCGCCCGGCGACTGGCTGATGACGAGTCCAGTGGGAACGGTGGTGCTGGGCGCGAGCGACGGCACGGGATCGAGGCCGGCGCGCTTGAGCGTGCCACCGGCGGACTGTTCGCTCTGGCCGACCACGGAGGGCACGGTGACCGTGTGGCTGGAATGCTGGGAGAGGGCGAAGACGAGCACCGCCAGGCCGATCAGGACCAGCGCCGCAAGCGCCCACCACAGCCCGCGCCAGCGCCGTGCTGGGTCCTCCTGGAGCGGCGCGTACTCCTCGCCCAACTGCCCTCCCGGCGCGAGCAGCAGGGCTCCGGGGGCGCCGTCGCCGACGGCGTGGCTTGCGGTGTCGTGGTGGGCCTCGTAGGCGAAGGCGGGCGCAGCGGAGTAGGCGGGGAGCGCGTCGCGCTCGCGCTGCAGCGCGGCGATCAGTTCGTCGTCGTCGGCGTAGCGTTCGCCCGGCTCCTTGGCGAGCGCGCGCAGGACGACCGCGTCGAGCGTGGGGGGCAGCGCGGGGTTCAGCTCGCTGGGCGCCCGCGGCGTTGCGGAGACCTGCTTGAAGGCGATCGCGACCGCTGTCTCGCCCTCGAACGGAACCACGCCCGTGAGCAGCTCGTAGAGGATCACTCCGACGGAGTACAGATCGGAGGCGCCGCTGACGGTGTAGCCCTGGGCCTGCTCGGGTGAGAGGTACTGCGCGGTACCCATGATCGAGCCGGTGAGCGTCATGTCCGACGCGCCCGCGCGGGCGATCCCGAAGTCCGTGACGCGCGCGCGACCCTCCTCGTCGATGATCACGTTGTGCGGCTTGAGGTCGCGGTGGATCACGCCGCGGCGGTGGGCGAAGCGGGCGGCGCGCAGGATCTGGATGACGATGTCGATTGCGCTCGCCGGGTCGAGCGCGCCCTGCTCGCGCACGATGCTCTTCAGTGAGCGCCCCGCCACGTACTCCATCGCGATGTAGTAGGTGCCGTTCCACTCGCCGCGATCGAAGATCCCGACGATGTTCGGATGCGACAGCGCGGCGGCGCTCGAGGCCTCGCGGCGGAAGCGCTCGACGAACTCGTGGTCTTCGGCGAAGTGGTGGTGCAGGACCTTGACCGCCACCTCCCTGCCCAGGAGCTGATCCTGGGCGAGGTACACGTCGGCCATGCCGCCGGAGCCCAGGCGCGAGATCACGCGATAGCGGCCGTCGATGATCGTCTCCGGTTCAATCATGCAACAGCCTTTCCATGACTTCGCGGGCGACCGGCGCGGCGAACGCGGCGCCCTGGCCCGGTACGCCCTGGAGCGTCACCGCGATCGCCACCCGTGGGTTGGCGGCGGGCGCGAAGGCGATGAACCAGACGTTGTTGATGGTGTTGCCGATCTGGGTCTCGGCGGTTCCCGTCTTGCCCGCGACCTGCACGCCGGGGATCTGGGCGGAGGTGCCGGTGCCTTCCTTGACGACCGCTTCCATCATCGCGGTGAGCGCTGTGGCGGTCGAGGGCTTCATCACGACCGACTGCGTGCGCGGGGCGATCTGCTTGACGGTGCGTCCTTCGGAGTCGACGATCCGCTGCGTCATGTGCGGGACCATCAGCCTGCCGCCATCGGCCACGGCCGATGCGACCTCGGCCATCTGCAGCGCGGTGACCTCGAGCTTGTCCTGCCCGATGCCCATCCGCCCGACGTCCACACGCGAGCTGGTGGGCGCGATCAGGCGTTCGCGGAGATACTCGCCGCTGCTGGACATCTCTGCGGGCGGGTAGTCGAGCTGGGGCTTCTTGTCGAAGCCGAAGCGTTCCATGTAGCGCGCGAGCGTGCGCTTGCCGAGGTGTTCGGCCACCTGCGCCCAGACCGTGTTGACCGATTTGGCGAGCGCCTGGGTGAGCGTGATCGCTCCGAAGCTCTCGTTGTTGTCGTTCTGCAGCGCCACCCCCGAGATCGGCACGTTGTCGCGCCCGCTGACGGTCGATTCACGCGTGTAGGCGCCGGTGTCGATCGCGGCGGTGGCGGTGAGCACCTTGAACGTCGAGCCGGGCGCGTAGCCGAACTGGGTGGCGCGGTTGATGAGCCGGCCGCTGGGATCGCGTTTGATCGCTTCGGCGCTGGCGCTCGAGCGCAGCGAGCTGGGGTCATAGCTCGGCGAGGAGGCCATCACGGTGACCGCGCCGCTGCGCGGTTCGAGCGCGACGACGGCGCCTTTGCGGCCTGCGAGCGCCGCGTTGGCGACCCGCTGGGCGCGGGGATCGAGGGTGGTGAGGACCTTCTCGCCCGCGGGCTTCTTGCCCTGCAGCTGATTGAGCACGGTCTGCAGGTTGCTCGTGCTCGAGCCGCTCAGTTCGGGGCTGCGGTACAGCTCCAGGCCGGCGCTGCCGAGCGTCGTGTAGTAGTAGCCGACCGCCTGGGCGAACTCGCCGCCGACGGGGTAGGTGCGTTCGAAGGTGCCTTCTCCGCGCGGCACGCTGCGCGCCAGCACGGTCCCGTCGCGCGCCACGATCGAGCCGCGGTTGACGCGCTCCTGCTCGAGCAGCAGACGGGCGTTGAGGTGGTTGTTGCGCAGCGAGGAGGCTTCGAAGACCGTCCAGCGCGAGGTGAACGCGACGAGCAGCGCGAACAGCAGCGCGACGAGGCCGTACAGGCGGATGATCGGGCGGTTCACGAGCGGCGCCTCATTCGAGCTGGCCCAGTTCGAGGCTGCGAATCAGCGCGCCGGCGTCGGCTTCGGAGCGCAGCGAGTGGTCGAGCAGCGTGCGGCGGCGTTCGGGTGAGAGCGTCGAGGCGCTGACCCCGGAGACGTAATTGCTGCTGTAGAGGGCCAGGTTGCCCGGCAGCCTGTAGGGCACGCCCTGGTAGAGCGTGACCAGGCCGCGGCTGTTGGTGGCGATGAAGTAGACCGACTGCAGCGCCAGGTAGGCGCCCGCGCCGAGCAGCCCCAGCAGCGTGAGCACGACCACCAGTGCGCCGGCGCGGCGCACGCGCTTGCGGCGGCGGCGCTGGGCGAGCAGTCCACCCGCCGCATCCTCTGCAGGGCGGGGGCGACGAGGAGCTCGCGTGCGCGTGCGCGGACCCGCGACGGCCTCCATGCCGGTCATCGTCGCGTGCTCCTGCGCGGCGGGGGGACGTCCCGGAAGCACCTCCTCCAGGCGCATCAAGAGGACAGTGATGTTGTCGCGCCCGCCCGCCTCGTTGGCAGCCGCGATCAGCGCCTCGCCGGCATCTCGCAGCAGCGGATGGGCGCGCAGCAGCTCGGCGATCTGCTGCTCGGAGATCATCGTGGTCAGCCCGTCGCTACAGAGCAGGTAGACGTCGCCCGCGCGCGCCTGAAACGAGCGCGTGTCGACCTCGACCGAGCCCTCGGGGCCGAGCGCGCGCGTGATCACCGAGCGCTGCGGGTGCTCGACCGCTTCCTCGGGCGTCAGGCGGCCCTGGCGCATCAGCTCGTCGACGAGCGAGTGGTCGTCGGTCAGGCGCAGCAGCTCGCCGTCGCGCAGGCAGTAGGCGCGGCTGTCGCCGACGTGGGCGATCGCGATCTCCTGCTCGCCGACGTAGACGGCTGTGAGCGTGGTGCCCATCCCGGCCTGCTCGGCGTTGGAGTGGGAGAGCTCGTGGATGCGGGCGTTGGCCGCGTGCGCCAGCTCGGCCAGCGCCAGCTCAGGCTCGCCGTCGTCCTGCAGCCCCGGCTGGAAGGACTCGACGGCGATGCGCGATGCCACCTCGCCGGCCTGGGCGCCGCCCATGCCGTCGGCGACCACGAACAGCGGCGCGCGCGCGAGCAGCGAGTCCTCGTTGGCGCGGCGCTGGCGGCCGGTGTCGGTCCCGGCGTACTGCTCGGCGACGCGCAACACCGTCAGTCGACCTCGAACGCGAATTCGCTGTCGCCTATACGCACACGGTCGCCCGCGTGAAGTGGGCGCGGGGTCTGCAGCAGCTCCTCGTTGAGATAGGTGCCGTTGGTCGAGGCGAGGTCTTCGATGACGACGATGTTGCCCTGCTCGTAGATCAGCGCGTGGCGCGAGGACGCGAAGGGATCCTCGAGCCGGATCTCGGCGTGCTCGCCGCGGCCGAGGACGAGCTCCCCGTCGAGGTCGTAGATCATCCCCGGGTCGTGGCCGGGAGCGCGCTCGACGACCAGCCGCGGGGCCTGGTGGGCGGCGCCGGCGCTGCTGAGCGTCGATGCCGAGTACAGACCCGTTGCGTCGGGGCTGATCGCGCCCGGCTGCTGTGCTCCCTGCGGGGATCCGGCGGGGACGCGGCCACCGAGGTCGCGGCGAGCGCTGCGGGCGACCCACAGCAGGAACAGGTACAGCACGGCCAGAAAGCCGAACTTGAGCGCGACGGAGATGGGTTCGAGCGTGTTCATCCGAGCTCGAAGACGATCTCCGTGGAGCCCAGCTCGACCCGGTCGCCGGACTGCAACGCCTGCGCCCCGCGGACCGCGCGCCCGTTGACGAGCACACCGTTGGTCGAGCCCAGGTCCTCGATCGTCCAGCCCTCGCCGGCGGGTCGCAGCTCGGCGTGACGGCGCGAGATGCCGGCGTCGTCGAGCACGATCTCGCAGTCGCGGCTGCGACCGATCACGCCCCCGCCGGGGGGTACCAGCAGCCGGCGGGCGCCGAGCAGCAGCAGCGCGCGCGGCGCGCGCTGGCGGGCATGGACCTGCTCGACCGGGCCGCGGACGCGCGCGGAGGTGCTGTAGATCATCGTCTGGCCGTGCTCTTCCTGACTGAGGGGGGGCTCGGGGTGCTCCTCACTGTGATCCTCGGCCCGGACCAATCGCGCCTGGATCCCGAACTCGCCGAGCGTCAGGCGCTCGTCGGTGTGGAACTCGATGTGCGGCTGGGAGGCGAGGATCAGGTCCTCGCGGCGAGCGTGCTCGAGCAGATAGGCGGACAGCTCCTCGATCACCTCGTGCTCGACTCCCTCGTAGCGCTCGCGGTCCTCGGGGGAGAGCCACACCGAGTACTCGTTTGGCACGTACACGCGCGAGACCGACACGGTGCGGTGCGCGTCCATCTCGCGGGCGAGCTTGCGGGCCAGCTCGATCGGGCGCACCTCGGAGCGAAACACTCGTCCGAAGGTGCCTTCGACGAGGTTGGCGATCGTGGTCTCGACGCTCTTGAGCAGGTTCATCGGCGGACGGCTGGGCCGCTCGATCGGGGAACGGCCGGCAACCGGGAGCCCATGCTACGCAGCCTACGTCAGACCGGCCCCCGCAGAGCGCGGGCGGCGACGGCGATCATCGCCGCGAGGACCGCGCCGAGCACGAGGCCCCGCGGCTGCGGGTGCCCGGCGTGAGCGGCGAGGCCCGCGACGAGGACGGGCGTGGCGGCGGCAAGGGCGCCCGTCCAGAGGATTGCGCCGATCACGTCCAGCACGGCACTGCGTCCGCGCACGATCCACGGCAGCAGGGTCGCGCCGCATCCCCACAAAAGCGCGCCGAGCAGGACGCCGAGGCTGAGCTGCGGAGCGATCGCTTGGCTGGCCGCAGCGCTGAGCGAGCCCTCCCAGGACGCCGGCGAGGAAGCGGGGGCGCCCAGCCACAGCCGGCGAGCGAGCAGCGGGCCGGCCAGCACCAGCCACCAGTAGCCGAGCGCACCGTGCACCAGGCGCTCGCGCCAGCGCGAGCCCTGCCCGGCGATCGCGGGGAAGGCCGCGCCGAGACCGGCGAGACCGAGGGCGGGGGCGAGCACGCACACCAGCCACGCCGCCCCGACGCGCGAGGAGCGCGGCTCGGCCGGCAGCACGGCCAGCGGCGCGAGCGCGGCGAGGGCGAGTAGTCCCAAGCCCGGCCGCCCGGCGGCTGCCTGCCAGGCGAACAGCGCCAGCGCGCAGAGGATCCAGACGGCGCGCGGCAGGCCGAGGCGCTGTGCGCGCTCGGGCGGGCTTTCGGGCGCCACGGGCACACCCTGCGCCTGCTGTTGCGCCAAGGGCGCTTCGGCGGGGAGCGCAGCGGGCGCCGGGAGCCTGGAGCGCGCGAAAGCGCGGCGGGGCGCCAGGGGAGCCTCGCGGGTGCGGGCCGTGTGCGGCGTCAGCGGCGAGGAGCGGGGCTCGCGGCTCGCGGGCGGCGAGGAGCGGCGGCGCGGGCGGGCGAGACCGTCCTGCAGGGTCTCCTCCAGTACCGAGCTGAGGTGCTCGAGCGAGCCACGGTCCTCGGGCGCGGGCGCGAGCGCGCCATCGAGGGCGTCGGTGAGCGCACGCGGCAGACCTCGCCGGGCGCGCGCGAGCGGCTGCAGCTGGCGGCCGATCCGTCGCGCGGTTGCGGCCGGCGTGGGGCCGCGGACGGGATTGACCCCCGACAGGGCCTCGTAGAGCACGAGCGCGAGCGCGTAGAGGTCGGCCTCGGCGCCGACGACGTCGCCCTCGGACTGCTCGGGCGCCATGTAGGCGAGCGTGCCGAGCACGTCGCCGGTGCGCGTCAGGGCGTCCTCGCCGACGATGCTCGCGCCTCCGAAGTCGGCCAGCTTGGCGACCTCGTCGCCCTCCTGGGGGGCATCGGGGACGAGCACGTTGTGGGGCTTGATGTCACGGTGGATGACGCCGCGGGCGTGGGCGTGGGCAAGACCGCCGGCGAGCGCGAGGCCGATCTCGAGCACCTCTTCGTCCTCGAGGCGCTCGTCGGCGATCAGCCGAGCCAGCGTGTGGCCCTCGACCAGCTCCGAGATCAGGTAGAAGGCGTCGTCGAGGACGCAGGCCTCATACAGGGCGACGATTGCGGGGTGCGAGAGACGGGCGCTCGCCTGTGCCTCACGGGTGGCGCGCTCGCGATCGCCGTCGGGCCCGAGCCAGATCCGCTTGACGGCGACCTCGCGGCCGAGCAGCTCGTCATGGGCTCGCCAGACCACCCCGAAGCCGCCCGAGCCGAGGCGCTCGCGCAACTCGTAGCGGCCGAGCACGAGCTCGGTCTTCGCGGCGCGGCGGGCGGCGGCGGGAGCGGTCGGCTCGGCGGCAGGGTCGGGGCGTGTGAGACGGTGTGGCGGACCCTGCCCGACGGCGGGCTCGCGGCGCGGCTGGGACTCTTGGACGAGGGTTCGCTCGGACTCCACCGAGTCCCGCGTTCGCCGCCTTCAGGCGCTGTCCCTGCCGCGGAGCGCAGGAAAAACCGCTCTGACCGAGAACTTGCAGGCTCGTCAGCGGGTGGGGGTGCAGTCATACTGGGGCCCTTCCCGAAGTACCTGCAAAGGAGCGGTTGGCTTTTGTCGTTCTTTGACGATGGCGAGGAGGAGACGGCTACGCGGCCGTCACGCACGGCCCAGCGCCCGCATCCGCGGCGTCCCCAGCACGCGGGCGGCGCGCCCCCGCCGGACCAGCACACGCTGATGGTTCGCCGTGTGATTGCGGCGGCGGTCGCGGTGGTGCTCGTGATCGTGATCGCGCTCGTGATCAACAGCTGCGTCAAAGGTCAGGCGCAGCAGTCGCTGAAGGAATACAACCGCGAAGTCAGCCGTCTGGCGGAAGAATCGGGCACGCAGGTTGCGCAACCGCTGTTCGCGCAGCTGGCTGGGGCCTCGGGCAAGTCGGCGCTCAACGTGCAGGAGCAGATCGACCAACTGCGGATCGCGGCGCAGACGGTCGCCAACAAGGCCAAGGGTCTGGGCGTGCCAGGTGAAATGGCCGAAGCCCAGCGCGGGCTGCTGCTGACGCTCGACCTGCGCGTGGAAGCAATGGACAAGCTCGCGGCACTCGTGCCGCAGGCGCTCGGGGGCAAGAGCACTCAGGCGATCAGCGCGATCGCGGGCGACATGGAGATCTTCCTGGCCTCCGACGTCATCTACTCCCAGCGGGTGGTGCCGTTGATCGAGCAGACGCTCGCGGCCAACGGCGTGCAGGGCCTGAGCACGGCCCCGTCGAGGTTCCTGCCCAATGTCGGCTGGCTGGAACCGAGCACGGCGACGGCGCGGATCACCGGCCAGGGGTCGAGCCCCTCGCAGAGCGCCCAGGCGGTGAGCGGCAACCACGGCAGTGCGCTGAAGGTGGTGAGCGTCGGCACCAACACGCTGGCGTCGGAATCGACCCTCAACCACATCGCCGGGGGCGCGAACCCGACGTTCACCGTGCAGGTCGAAAACTCCGGCGAATTCACCGAGACGAACGTCAAGGTCAATCTCACGGTGACGGCTGCGGGGAAGCAGTACAAGGCCACCAAGGCGATCGAAAAGACCGAACCAGGTAAGACGGTCAACGCCGAAATCCCCCTCACGGGCCTACCGCTCGGCGTGGCATCGAAGATCGAAGTGAAAGTCGAAGGCGTTCCCGGCGAGAACGACCTGGAAAACAACAAGAACACCTATCTGGCGATCTTCGGCCAGTAGATCACCGGCTCGCACGGGGCCGGTTGCTCGGCGGGGAGGACCGGTGCGTGGCATCGCCGCCGCCAGCGGCTAACTTGTGGCGGTGGGCGCCACGATCACCAACACCCAGGGAATCGTCGCGATCGCGGCTGCTGCGGTGGCGGTGGCCGCACTGCTGGGCATCGTGGCGCTGAGCATCAGCGTGCGACGCCTGCGCAGCGCACAGCGGCTCGTGCTCGGCGAGCACGGCCAGGAGGACCTGGTGGCCCATGCGGCGGCGCTGCACGAGGGCTTTGAGGCGCTGCGCGAGTACCTCGACGAGGCAGCGGCGCGCCTGGACGGACGTCTGCTGGGAGTCGAGACGGCGCTGCGGGGCACGATCGCCCACCGTGCGCTCGTGCGCTATGACGCCTACAACGAGCTGTCGGGGCAGCAGTCGATGTCGATCGCGCTACTCGACGAGAAGCAGTCGGGGATCGTGCTGTCGTGCATCCACCACCGCGACCAGGCGCGCGTGTACGGCAAGCAGGTGCACGGCGGTCGCGGAGAGCTCGAGCTGTCCCCCGAGGAGGCCGAGGCGGTACGCCTTGCGCTCGCCGGAGAGCAGGGCGCAGCGGCGCGGGATGAGTAGCGCGCCCGAGCCACCGGGCGCGCGCGCGCCGGTCGGCTACCTCGGCCCGCAGGGAACCTTCAGCGAGGAGGCCCTGCTGAGCAGCGCGCGCAGCGGCGCGGTGGAGCCGGTGGCGCTGGCGAGCATCTATGAGACCGTGGCTGCGCTGCGGCGCGGTGAGGTCGCCTTTGCGATCGTCCCGATCGAGAACTCACTAGAGGGATCGATCAGCGTCACGCTGGACCTGCTCGCGGGAGAGGCCGGCGACGTGGAGATCGTGGGCGAGGCGCTGCTGCGTGTAAGCCACTCCCTGATCGCCGCGAAGAAGATCCCGCTGGAGCAGATCGAGAGTGTGATCACCCATCCGCAGGTGCCCGGTCAATGCACGCGCCTGTTGCGCGGCGAGCTCGCCCATGCGCGGGTGCTGGCGGCGACCTCCACCGCCGAGGCGGTTCGCAGCGTGACCGGCGAGGGCGCCCCCGGACGCGCGGCGCTGGGCACGGTGCTGGCGAGCGAGATCTATGGCGCGACGGTGATTCGCGAAGGTGTGGAGGATCGAGACGACAACGAAACGCGCTTCGTCTGGCTCGCGCGCGGCGGCGAAGCTGCGCGGCCGCCGCTGCGCGCGCGCGGCGCGAGCCAGTGGAAGACGTCGCTGGTGTTCTGGGGGCTCGGCGCGGAGCGTCCGGGTTGGCTGCTGCGCTGCCTGGAGGAGTTCGCGCGACGCGAGATCAACCTCACGAAGATCGAGTCGCGCCCGCGGCGCGAGCGGCTGGGCAGCTACATGTTCTTCGCCGACCTGGCCGGGCGCTCAACCGACAGCGGCGTGGCCGAGGCGATCGCGGGACTCGACTCGCTGTGCGAGGAAGTGCTCGTCCTCGGCTCCTATCCGGCGGCGCAGCGCGACTAGATGTGGCGTGCATCAGCGTTTCGGGCGACACGCGCCGACAGCGCCCCCGCTACACTCGGCGCTGAACATGGAGAGCGCAGTCCCGCCAGAGCCGGTGGGGTCCGTGTCGCCTTCAGAGCACCAGCGGCACGGACCTGAGTCATCGCCCACCACGGCGATGGGTGGCCGGGTGCTCGTATTGAACGCCACGTTCGAGCCGATCAACGTGTGCACGGTGCGCCGCGCTGTGGTCCTGCTGCTCAAGCAAAAGGCCGAGTTGCTGGAGCGCAGCCGCTGGGAGCTCCACTCCGAGAGCTCGACGCTGGCGCGCCCGGTGGTGATCCGCCTGGTCAGCTATGTGAACGTGCCGCGCGACGCTCACCGGCGCAAGATCACCCGCAGGGCGGTCTTCGCACGCGACAGCTGGACGTGCCAGTACTGCGGCGCGCGCTCCAACCTGACGGTCGACCACGTCATCCCCCGCTCCAAGGGCGGCTCCTCGAACTGGGAGAACATCGTGGCCTCGTGCGCGCCCTGCAACCGGCGCAAGGGCGATCGCCTGCCGCGTCAGGCGGGGATGCACCCGCGCCACGCACCGCGCACACCGCGCGCGGAGATCTTCATCCACGTAGCCAGCCCGACGATTCCGGCAGCGTGGCTGCAGTACCTGCCGCAGGCCGCCTGAGAACCTTGGTTCGCTTGCGGTTCTGGCTGGCACATGTGCCAGCCAGCGGGGGCGCACATGTGCGCCCCCGGACCATGCCGCATGCGGCATGGTCTCCTATCGAGGAATCCTTGAGAATGCACGAAGGGCGCCCACATGGAGCGCCCTTCGCGATACGGCTCTGACTGGAAAGACCGAGAGCGACCAAACCAACAGCCGGAGGGACCAGGACCGGCGGTCGTCTCGGGGTGTCCCGGGTTGGATTCCGCTAGGCGGACCAGCCTCCCGACCTAACGGCCGGTCACCTCCAGGGTCCCGCGAAAACTGTCACTCAACGTTTGGACCACCTCCTTTCTCTGGTATCGCCAGATTAGCGAACGGAGGTGACGAGGGCGCCGGCGGACGTTGCGAGGACGATCAGGGGACGATCACGCCGAACTCCTGCGCGTAGGTCGCGCCCGGCGCTCCGTTGGCAAGCGAGGCGGGCACCGCCGACGCGATGCCGACACCCGTTTCGGTGTACTTGGCTTCGAGGATGTTGGCCAGGTGCCCGGGCGAGGCGATCCACGCGGCGACGATCGACTGCGCGCTCGAGAGGCTGTAGGTGCCCCATGCGAGGTTCTCGCCGATCACATAGCCGACCGAGGGCCCGGGGATGTAGCCGGTTGCGCGGATACGGTCCACGGGGGTCTCGCCGCTGGGGGAGATGTGGGCGAAGTAGTCATCGGCGATGAGCTCGCGGGCGTGCTGGGCGGCGGCCGCTTCGAGCTGCTGGCTGAGAGCGAGCGGCGCGACGTCGTTCTCGGCGCGCTCGCGGTTGATCAGGCAGAGGACGGCTGCACGCACCAGCGTGATGTTTCCTTCTTCGGGGATCAGTTCGGTGTTGGCGCAGGGCGCGCTGAGCGCAGCTGCGAGCGCGGCGGCGCGCTGCTCGGCGACGGCCGCATGGCCGGTCGAGCGCGACTGCGCAGCGGCCCGGCTGGGGGTCCGGGCGAGCTGGCGCGCTTTGAGCGTGCTGTGGGCGTGCCTGCGTCTTGCGAGCGCGCGGCACGCAGCTGCGCTGTTGCGGCGCGAATGGGCCGCGCAGCCTCGCTGGTCGCGCTGGCGGACACGAGCGTGGGACGCCTGCGTGGCAGCCGGCTGTGCGGAGGCCACGAAGGAGGGTCCGGCGAGGGAGACGGCGACGCAGACGAGCAGCAGCGCTGGAGCGAGGAGCTTGGCCGGGCGTTGCACCCTCTGTGTTTCGGACGCCGCGGCTCACTGTCTGAGACCGACGCCTCGAATCTGGACGGGTGCAACGACCTGTGTGCGGCCTCGCGCCTACTCCTCTGTTGCGTCGGGCTCGGCTGGAGACGGCTCGGCAGCTGTGTCGGGCTCGACAGCCGCCGGGTCGACGGCGGCCTCGTCGAGGACGACTTCGTCGCCTGCGTCGACGACCAGCGCGACGGCACTGACGGCGTCGTCGTCCTTGAGGTTCATCACGCGCACGCCGGTGGCCGAGCGGCCCTGCTGGGAGATGCCCGCGGCGGAGGTCCGCTGAACCATGCCGCCGACGCTGATGAAGACCAGTTCCTGATGGTCGCGCACGACGAGCGCGCCCGCGAGCCCTCCCTTTTTCTCGGTCAGGCCGATCGTCTTGACGCCTTTGGCGCCGCGGTTGGTCTTGCGGTACTGGCTGATCTGGGTGCGCTTGCCGTAGCCGTTCTCGGTGACCACGAGCAGATCCATGTCGTCGCGGGCGACGTCCATCGCGATCACGCGGCCGTTCTTGCCGACGTCCATGCCGCGCACCCCCGTCGTGTCGCGGCCCATCGCGCGGGCATCGGACTCGGCGAAACGAACCGTCAGCCCGGCGCGGGACACCATGATCACCTCATCGCCAGGGTCGACCGCACGCACGGCCAGCAGCTCGTCGTCGTCGCGGATGTTGATCGCGATGATCCCGTCGGCTTTGATCGGCGTGTTGTAGCTGGCGAGCTCGGTCTTCTTGACCGTGCCGTTGCGGGTGGCGAACACCACGAACTGGGTCTCGGAGAAGTCGCGCGTGGAGACCACGGCCTGGATGCGCTCGCCTTCGGCCAGCGGCAGGATGTTCACGAGCGCGCGTCCCTTGGCGGTGCGCTGCGCCTCGGGAAGCTCATAGACCTTCGAGCGATAGACCTTGCCGCGGTTGGAGAAGAACAGCAGGTAGTCGTGGGAGGAGCAGACGAACAGGTGCTCGATGAAGTCGCCGTCCTTCATGTCCATCCCGGTCACGCCGCGCCCGCCGCGCTGCTGCTGGCGGTAGGTGGCCAGGGGCAGCGACTTGATGTAGCCGGTCTGGGTGATCGTGATCACCATCTGCTGGTCGGCGATCAGGTCCTCGATGTCGATCTCGTCCTCGGAGTGGCTGATCTCAGTCCGCCGCTCATCGCCGAAGCGCTCCCTGATCTCGGCGAGCTCCTCCTTGATCACCGCCAGCACGCGGGTCTCGTCGCCGAGGATCGCGCGCAGCTCGGCGATCCGCTCGGTGACGTCGGCGTGCTCCTGTTTGATGCCGTCGGCTTCGAGCGCGGTCAGCTGCGACAGGCGCAGGTCGAGGATCGCGGTGGCCTGGATCGGGCTCAGCTCGAAGCGCGCAACCAGCTGCTCGCGGGCGTTGTCGCGATCGCGTGAGGCGCGGATCAGCTCGATGATCTCGTCGAGGTGCTCGAGCGCTGTCAGCAGCCCCTCGAGGATGTGCGCGCGGGCCTCCTTCTCGGAGAGCTCGTGCTTGGTGCGGCGCACGATCACCTCGCGCTGGTGGGCGACGTAGTTGTGGATCACCGAGCGCAGGTTGAGCGTGCGCGGAACGTTGTCCACGAGCGCGACCATGTTGACCCCGAACGTGGTCTGCATCGGGGTGTGCTTGTAGAGCTTGTTGAGCACGACCTTTGGGATCGCGTCGCGCTTGAGCTCGATCATCAGGCGCATGCCGCGCTTGTCGGAGTAGTCGTTGAGGTCGGCGATCTCGGAGATCTTCTTGTCGCGGACGAGCTCGGCGATCTTTTCGATCAGGCCGCCGGGGCCTCCCTTCTTGACCATGAACGGCAGCTCGGTCACGACGATCGCCTCCTTGCCGTGGCTGAGCGGCTCGATGTGAGCGCGGGCCTGGACGCGCACGCGGCCGCGACCGGTCTCGTAGGCGTCGCGGATGCCGCCGTGGCCGAGGATGATCCCGCCGGTCGGGAAGTCGGGGCCCTTGATGTGGCGCATCAAGCCGTCGATGTCGGTGTCGGGATCGTCGATGTAGGCGACCGTCGCGTCGATCACCTCACGCAGGTTGTGCGGAGGGATGTTGGTGGCCATGCCCACCGCGATGCCGGAGGAGCCGTTGACCAGCAGGTTGGGGAAGCGCGCGGGCAGCACCAGCGGTTCACGGCGCGAACCGTCGTAGTTGGCCACGAAGTCGACCGTGTCCATGTCGAGGTCGCGCAGCATCTCCGTGGCGATGCGCGCGAGGCGCGCCTCGGTGTAGCGCATCGCAGCCGCGGGGTCGTCGTCGATCGAGCCGAAGTTGCCCTGCCCGTCGACGAGCTGGTAGCGCATCGAGAACTCCTGCGCCATGCGCACAAGCGTGTCGTAGATCGCGGAGTCGCCGTGGGGGTGATAGTTGCCCATCACCTCGCCCACGATCTTGGCGCACTTGGCGTAGGAGCGGGTCGGGCCGAGCCCCAGCTCGTTCATCGCGTAGAGCACGCGCCGGTGTACCGGCTTCAGTCCGTCGCGGACGTCCGGCAGCGCCCGCCCGACGATCACGGACATCGCGTAGTCGAGGTAGGCCGTGCGCATCTCCTCCTCGAGCGCGCGCGGTTCCACGTTGCCTCCGCCTATGACATCGGCGCTAGCCATGCTGCGTCAGCTCCCTACACATCGAGATTCGCCACCGCCCTGGCGTTGTCCTCGATGAACGCGCGGCGCGGCTCGACCTGGTCGCCCATCAGCATCGAGAAGATACGGTCGGCTGCGAAGGCGTCGTCGAGCGTGACCTGCGCGAGCGTTCGCGTGGCCGGCGCCATCGTGGTTTCCCCGAGCTGCTCGGCGTTCATCTCGCCGAGCCCCTTGAAGCGCTGGAGTTTGATCCCGCGCTGGGCCACTGCCATCACGGCGGGGTGCAGGTCCTCGAAGGAGGGGGCCTGCTCGCGTGCGTCGCCGAGGCGCACTTCGAACGCGGGCGTGCCGGCGAGCTCGACCAGCTGCGCGTGCACGCGCGCAAGCGAGCGGTACTCCTGCGAGTCGAACAGGCTGCGCTGGATGCGGTGGATGCGTGCGAAGCCGCTCTTCTCTTCCACGGCCCGGACGCGCAGCTCGAGCGGATCGGTCTCGAGCAGCTCGGTAGCGTGGGTGTCGCCGTCGAGGCCGCTGCGCTCGAGCAGCTCGATCGCGGCCTCGGCGCTCAGCGTCTGCTCGCCCAGCAGCGAGGACTCCTCGAGGAACTGGACGACGTCGTGGCCGTGCGCGGCGCGCAGCGAGGAGGACCACCCCTCGTACTGCTTGAGCAGGCGCGTGAAGCGCTGCCAGCGCGCCTCGGTGAGCTTGAACTGCTTGCCGTGGCGGTCGAGGACGTTGATCTTCTCCCACTTGTCCGACAGCAGGATTTCCTCGAGTTCTGAGTCCTTCTCGATGTAGCGCTCGCGCGAGCCCTGCTTGAGCTTGTACAGCGGCGGCTTGGCTATGTAGACGTAGCCGGCCTTGATCAGCTCTTCCATCTCGCGAAACAGGAGGGTGAGCACGAGCGTGCGGATGTGGGCCCCGTCGACGTCCGCGTCGGTCATCAGGACGACCTTGTGATAGCGCGCGTTCTCGATGTTGAACTCGTCGCGAACCCCGGTACCGATCGCGGTGATCAGCGCCTGCACCTCGGTGTTCTGAAGCACCTTGTCGATGCGCGACTTCTCGACGTTGAGGATCTTGCCGCGCAGCGGCAGGACGGCCTGCGTGGAGCGGTCGCGGCCCTGCTTGGCCGAGCCCCCCGCGGAGTCGCCCTCGACGATGAACAGCTCGGCCAGCGAGGGGTCCTTGACCGAGCAGTCGGCGAGCTTGCCAGGAAGCGTCGAGTTCTCCAGCGCCGACTTGCGGCGGGTGAGATCGCGCGCCTTGCGGGCGGCCTCACGGGCGCGCTGCGCCTGGACCGCCTTGGAGATGACGGCGCGAGCCTCGCTCGGGTTCTCCTCGAGGAACTCTCCGAGGCCGGTGTTGACGATCGACTCGACGAAGCCCGCCATCCCGGGGTTGCCGAGCTTGGTCTTGGTCTGGCCCTCGAACTGGGGGTCGCGCAGCTTGACCGACACGACGGCCGTGAGCCCCTCGCGCACGTCCTCGCCGGAGAGATTGTCCTCTTTGTCTTTGAGCAGCCCGTGGTCGCGCGCATACTTGTTGACCGTGCGCGTCAGGGCCGAGCGGAAGCCGCTCAGGTGGGAGCCGCCCTCGGGGGTGTTGATGTTGTTTGCGAACGAGTGGATCGACTCCTGGTAGGAGGCGTTCCACTGCATCGCCACCTCGGCGGCCCCCTCGTCGGACTCGCCGGCGAAGAAGACGACCTTGCGGTGCACGGTCTCCTTGTTCTCGTTGAGGTAGGCGACGAAGTCCTCGATGCCGCCCTCGTACTGGAACTCGGCCGAGTTGCCCTCGCCACGCTCGTCGACGATCGAGATTTTCAGCCCGCGAGTGAGGAAGGCCGTCTCACGGAGGCGCTCTTCGAGCGTCAGGAAGTCGAAGTCGAGTGACTCGAAGATGTCGGCGTCGGGCAGGAATGTGACGCTGTTGCTGGTTCCTTCGCCCTTCGCGAGCTTCTCACCCTGGTGCAACTCCGCCAGCGGCGCACCGCGCGAGTACTCCTGTGAGAAGACGTGCCCGTCGCGGCGGATCTCGACCCGCAGTTGCTCCGACAGCGCGTTGACGACCGAGACGCCGACGCCGTGGAGTCCACCGGAGACCTTGTAGCCGCCACCTTCCCCGAACTTGCCGCCGGAGTGCAGGACCGTGAGGACGACCTGGACGGCTGGCAGCCCCTCCTTCTCCATCTTGGCGACCGGGATGCCGCGGCCGTTGTCGAAGACGGTGACGGAGTTGTCCGGATGGATCGTCACGTGGACCTCGGTCGCGAAGCCAGCGAGCGCCTCGTCGACCGAGTTGTCGACGACCTCATAGACGAGGTGGTGCAGGCCCATGATGCCGGTCGAGCCGATGTACATCCCTGGGCGCTTGCGGACGGCCTGCAGGCCCTCGAGGACGGTGATGTCCTGGGCGTCGTAGCTGGAGGAGCCTCCCGTCATCGACGGGTTGTTGACGCCGTTGCTCGCGGCGCTCTCCTCAGAGCTGTCCTTACCTGTAGCCAATGGCCCTCCGATGACGTGAGAACGCCCCGGATTCCGGGGCGCGAGGTCCACGGGCGGGGCGGGTTCGGTATGTCCCAAATGATAGCACGCGGAGGTGTCTCCCAGCCGCCTTCAAGCGGGCTAAATCCCTGCAAAAACCGGGGAAATCGACGTTTCGACGCTGGTATCCGACGGCGCGCCGCGCGGGCAGCGGCTCAGCCCGTGCGGCAGCTCAGCTCGCGCACCGCCTGCTCGCCAAGCGCTGCGTTCAGCCGGGGGATCAGCTGACCGGCCATCAGATCGAGCTCCTGCGCCCACACGGCGGCCGCGCAGGTCACCGTGAGGACCCCGCCGCGCTCGGCGGTGGGTCGCGCCGAGGAGGAGATGGCGGGCCCCACGGCCTGCTCCCAGATTCCCTGGATCCGAGCGAGCATCGTCGCCGGCGCGAGCGTGGCGGTCAGGCCCTCGAGCGCGTTGGCGAGCATGCGCGGAGCGGGGCGGCTCATGCTGCGATCGCCTCCTGGAGGATCGCGCCAGGCGAGATGTGCAGCCGCGTAACGCCCGGCTCGCTCGCGCGCGGCACATGAGCCAGATCGGTGGTCGCGATCACGCTCTGCCCGCCGGTCGAGAGCTCGGCTACGAGCAGCTCGCGGCGCTCGCGGTCGAGCTCGCTCATCACGTCGTCCATCAGCATCAGCGGCGTCTGACCTCGCTCGCGAGCCAGCAGGGTGCGCTCGCCGAGCAGCAGCGCAAGCAGAGCCAGGCGCTGTTCCCCCTGCGATCCATACACGCGAAGCTCGCGCCCGTCGCGCGCGATCACGAGCTCGTCGCGGTGCGGTCCATGACCGGAGTAGCCGCGTTCGAGATCGCCCTCCAGGCGCTCCTGCAGCTCGGCCATGAACTGCTCCTGGTCGAGCGCCCGTGAGCGCGGGCGGTACTCGATCGAGACCTCTCCGTTGCAGCCCAGCTGCTCGGCTTTGCGCGCGAACGGCTCAGACAGTGCCGCGACGGCCTGCTCGCGGTGCTCGCGCAGCGCAAGGGCGTTGATCGCCAGCTCGCGATCCCAGGCCGGCAGGCTCGCACGCGAGGCGCGGCCGCTGCGGATGCGAGCCAGCAGCGCGTTGCGCTGGGCGAGCACGCGCGAGTACTCGCGGCGCGCCTCGGCGCGCGTGGGCCAGATCGCGGCCACGAGCTGATCGAGGTGCGCTCGACGCAGCGCCGGTGGACCTTTGAGCAGCTCCAGGCGATCCGGCATGAACACGCTGATCAGCGGCCTGACGGGGACCTCCAGCAGGCGCTCGACCTCGGCGCCGTCGGCGCTCATTCGCTTGACGGGCTGGGTGGCGCCCGCGAGCGTGCCGAAGCCGACGCTCAGCGCGTGTGGGTCTTCACCGTCGAGGAGGCGCACCACGACCCGGGCCGCCTGCGCTCCGAAGCGGATCAGCTCGCGGTCGTTGCGGGTGCGCGGAGAGCGCCCCGTGCAGCCGAAGTAGAGCCCCTCCAGAAGATTCGACTTTCCGGCGCCGTTGGGTCCATGCACGACCGTCAGGCCGTCCCCGATCCGGGCCTCGGCGCGGGCGTAGGTGCGAAAGTCGCGCAGCTCCACGCTGACCACGCGCATGAGCGCGCTACACGTTCAGCCTGATCGGCATGATCAGGTAGACGAAGTCCCCGGTGTCGGGGGATTCGATCAGCCCAGGGCGTAGAGGGCTGATCAGCTTGAGGACCAGCTCAGCGGACTCGATGCTCTCGAGCCCGTCTCTGAGGAACTCGGGGTTGAAGCCGATCTCGAACGGCTCACCGTGGAAGGGGACGGGGATCGCCTCGCTCGCCTCGCCGACGTCCGGGGTCTGAGCGGATACGTTCAACGTTCCCTCGGAGAAGCTCAGCCGAAGCGGGGCGTTCTTCTGCGCGAGTAGGCTGATGCGCCGCACGACATCTGTCAGCTCGGCGCTCGCCAAGCGCAATTCGTGCTCGACGGACTCGGGCAACAGCTGGCGGTAGTTGGGGAACTGTCCGTCGATCAGGCGCGAGGACAGCACGATGTCACCCAGCTCGAAGATCACCTGGTTCTGACCCACGCTCACCGCCAGCGACTCGCCGGGGGCCTGCTGGGCGATCCGCACGAGCTCCTGCAGCGCCCTGGCCGGGACGTTGGCCTCGAGGCTCCCCTGCAGAGATGACTCGAGCGTCGTCTCCTTGACGCTCAGGCGATAGGAGTCGGTTGCGACCATGCGCAGCTCCTGGCCGGCGGCGGACATCAGGATCCCGGTGAGGACGGGGCGCGTCTCATCGCGAGAGGCCGACCTGGCGACACGCGAGACCGTCTGCACGAAGGCCTCGGTCGGCAGTGAGACCCGCGTCTCCGGGGAGGGGTGCGGCAGCGTTGGGAAGTCCTCGGCGCGGAGAGTGCGCAGGTGGAAGGTGGTGGGCCCGCAGATCAGCTCGACGTCCTGCTCGGCACTGCGCAGCTCCATCGTGAGCTGCTCGGTGGAGAGCGAGCGGGCGACATCGAGCAACAGGCGCGCGGGCAGGACCGCGGAGCCGGGCCGAGCGACCTCGGCCTCGAGCGGCACTCGCAGGCCGATCTCCATGTCGGTGGCGAGTAGCTCCGGCTTGGAGCCGGGCTGGGCGGAGATCATGATCCCCGACAACGCCTGGACCGCACTGCGGGTCGAGGCGACACGGGCCGCGGTCTGCAGTTGGGTGAGTAGTTGGTTTGAGGAGAGCGAGAGCTTCATGACGGTGCCATGACAAAGAGATAGGAGTTAGTAGGGGATCTGAAGATGTGCATTCGGCTTGGATAGAGGCACGCGAGCAAGGACGCCCGTGTGTGGCTCTGTGGATAGCTCAGGGGTAGTGTCTCAGGCAGGGCGGTCGCGCGCTGATGGCAGGCTCAGGGTTGCGGGCAGTCGAGTGCCCTGCACAGCTTCTCCACAAGCTCTCGCGAGTCGCTGTCGGAGACGATCCGGGCCGATGTACGCCGGCATGCGTGCATGACGGTGGTGTGGTCGCGTCCGCCGAAGTGGCGCCCGATCGAGGGCAGCGACTCGCCGGTCAGCTCGCGCGTCAGATACATGGCGAGCTGGCGTGGCCAGGCGATGCGTGGGGTGCGGGAGCTGGAGAGCAGCTCTTCGAGGGACAGGCCGAACAGCTCGCAGGTGGCACGCTGGATCTCATCGACGCTACGCGCGCGTTGCCCGGGTTGGGAGTCGCGCGGGTAGAGGCTCGTGAGCACCTCTTCGGCCAGCTCGGCGGTGAGCGCTCTTCCGGTCAGCGAGCTGAATGCGACGACGCGGATCAGAGCGCCCTCGAGCACGCGCACGTTGGTGTGGATGCGCTCGGCGATGACCGTGAGCGCGGAGTCGTCGCTCAGCTCGATGTGGTCGTGGCTGGCACGCTTGCGCAGGATTGCCATGCGTGTGCAGAGATCGGGGGGCTTGATGTCGGCAACCAGGCCCGCCTGGAAGCGCTCGCGCAGCCGGTCTTCGAGCGCTTGGAGATCGTGTGGTGGGCGGTCGGAGCTGAGCACGATCTGACGCCCCCCGTCCTGCAAGGCGTTGAACGTGTGGAAGAACTCCTCCTCGGTCTTGGTCTTGCGCTCGAGGAACTGGACGTCGTCCAGCAGCAGCACGTCGACGTGGCGGAAGCGTGCCTTGAAGCTCTCTGTGTTGCCGTCACCGAGAAGCCCGAGGAACTCGTTGGTGAAGGCCTCACCGGTGCTGGCGCGGACGCTCAACCCGGGATTGTGCAGGAGCAGCAGGTTGGCGATCGAGCTGAGCAGGTGGGTCTTTCCGACTCCTGGCGGCCCGCAGATGAAAAGCGGGTTGTAAGCCTGGGCAGGCATCTCGGCGACGGTCAGGGCGGCGGCGTGGGCGAGGCGGTTGGAGTCGCCGATCACGAACTGGTCGAAGGTCAGCTTCGGGTTTGCCAGCGGGTCGGCGCGTGGTGTGGCCTCGGGCACGACCGGTACGGGCGTGGGGCGTGTGAGGCTTCGTCTCTGACGCCCGCCGCCGGTGCTCGCGGAGCTCGCCGGCTGCGCGCCCGGCGGAGCGGAGATCTCGACGCGCGCGTGCTCGCCGAGGATCTCCTCGACGCCTGTCTGGATGATCTTGCCGAAGCGCTCCTGGATCCAGCGGCAGGCGTGCGGCGGAGCCTCGATCAGCAGGCGCTCACCGTCCAGCTCGACGGCCCGCAGCGGGTTGAGCCAGATCCGATAGGTGGGCTCATCGACGGTGGTCGCGAGTTGCGCCTGCACTCGCGACCATATGTGCTCGAGCTCGTCGCTCACGGCAGCGTGGATCAGGCTCCTCTCCGAGGCAGCAGATGACAGAAACTATTCGAAGGAGGACCCGCGGAGGGCCCGGTCGGGCGACTATAGCCAACGGCTAACAGCAGGCTGGCACGGTGGCCGCATTTGGCGGGAAAAACTCGGATCAGCTCGCGCGTCCTATACTTCTGGCCTGCCCGCCGAGCTTTAGCGGCGAGGAAAATTCACGCTGCCGCGAGCAGGAATCCGGCGGTATCAGGGAGAACTAGACGATGAAGCGCACATACCAGCCAAAGAAGCGCAAGCGCGCACGCGCGCATGGGTTCCGCGCTCGCATGAGCTCACGCGCGGGACGGCTCACGCTCAAGCGCCGCCGCGACAAGGGCCGCAAGCGCCTCTCGGCTTGAGGCCGGCCGTGCTCGAGCCTTGGACACGGGCGCGATGACACCGCGAACGGCCGGGCGTGGCGGACGCCTCTCACGTAGCGCCGAGTTCGAGCGCGTGTATCGCCACGGCCGCTCGACGGCCGGCCGTCACCTGATCCTCTACGCCTTTCCCACCGATCCAGCGCAGCGCCCGCGGCTCGGCCTTTCGGTCTCGCGCAAGGTCGGAGGAGCGGTCGAGCGCAACCGTGTCAAGCGGCTGCTGCGGGAGGCCTTCGCGCACGCCGAGGAGGGCCTCGCGCCCGGACACGACATCGTCGTCGTGGCCCGCCCGCCGGCCCGCGAGCTGGCTGAGCGCGAGGCGCTCGCGGGAGTGGAGCAGGCCCTGCTCGAGCTGCTCGCCAAGGCCGGTCTGCTCACAGCGGGCTCTGCTGCTCCCACGCCCGCCGAGGAGCCCGGTGAGCGCCTCCCGATCTGAACCCCAAGAGGCCGGCGAGGAGCGTCGCCTCCAAGGCTTTCTCAGGCTGCTGGTGACGGCGCCGATCGTGATCTACCAGCGCTTCGTCTCGCCGGCGATTCCCAGGCGTTGCAAGTACGAGCCCACGTGCTCGCGCTATGCGATCGACGCGATCCGGCAGTACGGCATACTTAGGGGCCTGGTGCTCGCGGGGTGGCGGCTGCTCAGGTGCAATCCCTGGAGCCATGGCGGATACGATCCGGTGGAGAGCCAGCGTGTGTTCGGTGGCCGGCCACCGGAGCGCGATGTCCGCGACTGAGCGGGGCATCGAGAGGCCCGCGCGCCCAACCGTGTCCGGCGCCGCAGCGGTATCAGCCTCAAAGTCCACAGTCGAACGACAAAGCCCACTGAGAATCCTTTAGAGCATGCCCATCTTCGCCAACGTGATCCAGGATGCGTTCTCGCCGCTGATCAGCCTGTTCGAGTCGATCATGGTGTTCATCCACGCGCATCTCGTGGGCGGCAGCTGGGGCCTTGCGATCGTCGGGCTGACGGTGCTCATACGAGCTGTCCTTGTGCCGCTGACCTTCCGCCAGCTCAAATCGATGCAGGAGATGCAACGGCTCGCTCCCGAGATCAACAAGCTCAAAGAAAAGTACAAGGAGGACAAACAGCGCCAGCAGCAGGAGCTGATGAAGTTCTACCAGGAGAACAAGATCAATCCGCTGGCCTCGTGCCTGCCGTTGGTGATGCAACTGCCGGTGTTCATCTCGCTTTTCTACATGCTGCGGACCGATCTCAAGAAGCGGATCTGCGGACCGGCGCTCCACGCCCACGGCTACATCACCTCCAAGCAGATCGAAAAAGTCACCTGCAACCACGTGGCGCCCCACTCGGCCAAGTTCCTGTTCCTCCCCGACATCACCGACAAGGCCACCGGGGTGGCGCTGGTGGTGCTGATCGTGCTGTACGTGGGCTCGCAGGTGGCCTCCACCCTGATCGCCACCGCCACCGCCGATCCGAACCAGCGCCGCCTGATGCTGCTCCTGCCGGTGGTCTTCGTTGTGATCCTCTATCGCTATCCGGCCGGTCTGCTCGTGTACTGGATAACGACGAACCTGTGGACGATCGTGCAGCAGTACGTGATCCGCCGCCGCATGCCACCCCCGCCGCGTGTAGTCACGCCACCCGGAGAGTCCAACGGCAAAACGACCCGCTCGTTCAAAGAAGCGTTTGCGAGCGTGACGTCGGGCGGCGGAGGTGCAGGCGGCGTCAAGCCGGCTGAGGTGCCGGCGACGAGTCCCAGCATCCCGGCCGCGCCGCCGCCTGCTTCCCCGCGCAAGAAGAAGAAGCGTTCGGGCAGGCGGCGATGAGCCCCGAGCAGGAGACGGAGCTGGACGCGGACTCCGACGAGCTCGATCCCCCCGAGGCGCTCGAGGAGTTGCTCGAAGAGGTCGTCGAGAGCCTCGGGATCGACGCCGAGGTGGCGATAGACGACGCGGACGGGATTCTGACGGGCCGCGTGGAGGGGGATGATGTGGGCCTGTTCATCGGCCGCCACGGGCAGACGATCGACGCCGTGCAGCACCTCGCCCAGCGGATCGTGTTCCCCGAGGGCCCCTCATCGGTGCGCGTTGTGATCGACGCCAACGGCTATCGCGAGCGGCGCGCCGAGGCGCTGCGAGGCGAAGCCGAAGATGCCGCCGAGGAGGCCATAGGCTCCGGCAAGCCCGTTGCGCTCGACCCGCTGCCGCCCTTCGAGCGCCGGATCGTGCATGAGCACCTGCGCGAACGTGGAGATGTGGAGACCCACAGCGAGGGCAACGAGCCCGAGCGCTACCTCGTGGTCTCCCCGCTCGATCCTGCCTAGCTCGCACCGTTTCACGTTTTTCATGACGGTGAAACAGTGCGCTGAGGCGCGATCCGGATCAGACGGCGTTTCACGTTTTTCATGACGGTGAAACAATTGGCCGCGTGCCCGAGATATCCCAGGCTCCCCTCAGCGACGTCGAGCGCGGCATCGCCGTGGGGGTGCTGATCGGCGAGGGCAGCTTCGGCGGGGATGGCAAGCAACCGCACGTTACGCTGCGCATGCACATCCGTCACGAGGCCCTGTTTCATTGGCTGCACAGCCGGTTTCCCCGCTCGCGGCTGTACGGGCCCTACAACCACGGCGGGCGCAGCTACTACCAGTGGATGGCGCGCGGCGCAGCGCTCGCGGAGGACGTGCTGCCGGTGGTCGAGTCGGTGCTGAGCGAGGATCTCGATCCCTATGTGCTCGGGCGCATCCGCGACATGCGCACGAAGTACGCGGCCTTCTTCGCCCGCTATGAGTGATCCTCGGCGCGTTGCAGGAGACAGCGCTGAGGACTTCGAAGGCGGCCTCGACGCCAACCAGCGGCGCCAGCTCGCGCGCGTGCTCGAGGTGCTGGATGTCGATCGGCGCTCACCTACTGCGATCCGCAATCCAGAGCTGGCCCGGCGCCTGCATCTGGCGGATTCGCTGGCGGCGCTCGAGCTCGATCAGGTGCGCGCCGCCGAGCGGATCGCGGACCTCGGCAGCGGCGCGGGGTTCCCGGGCCTGCCCCTGGCGATCGCGCTGCCCGCGAGCGAGGTCAGCCTGGTGGAGAGCCAGCGGCGCAAGTGCGCCTTCCTGGAGCGCATCTGCGCCGCGGTGGGGGTCGCAAACGCGACCATCGTCTTCGCCCGTGCGGAGGAGTGGAAGGCGGGAATCGAGCGCAACGATGTGGTCATCGCACGAGCGCTCGCAGCGCAGCCCGTGGTGCTGGAGTACGCCGCTCCCCTGCTGCGGGTGGGCGGCAGCTTGGTCGACTGGCGCGGAAGGCGCTCGCCGGCGGACGAGGGCGCGGGCGATCGCGCAGCGCAGATGCTCGGCATGCGTCGCGAGGAGATCCGCCGGATCGCACCCCAGGAGGGCGCAACCGAGCACCACCTCCACGTGTTCGTGAAGCTCGACACAACACCGCAAAGGTTCCCGCGCCGCGCGGGCATGGCCCGCAAGCGGCCGCTCGCGGGCTGACCGCGCCGGAGGAGTGACGGCGATCGTGACGGTGGCGCCGTCACGCCGCGATCGGCGCTAGCTTGCAGCACGTGGGCACCATCTATGCGGTCGCCAATCAAAAGGGCGGCGTTGGCAAGACGACGACGGCCGTGAACGTGGCGGCGTGCATCGCCGAGGCCGGCTACTCGACGCTGCTGGTCGACGTGGATCCGCAGGCTAACGCCACCGTTGGACTTGGTATAGCCCGCACGCAGGCTCCCGGGTTGTACGAGGTATTGACGGGAGAGGTCGCGGCAGAGGAGGCGATCACCGACTCCTCGGTGCCGGGCCTGCGCGCAATGCCCGCAGGCGCGGGGCTGGCGGGGGCGAACATCGAGCTGCCGCGAATCGAGGACTTCGAGTTTCGGCTGCGCGACTGCCTGGCGCCGGTGAAGGACAGCTTCCAGTACATCCTCCTGGACTGCCCGCCATCGCTCGGTCCACTGACTGTGTGCGCGCTGGTAGCGGCGGACCGCGTGATCGTGCCGGTGCAGACGGAGTACTTCGCACTCGAGGGTCTCGCCGGCCTGCTCGAGACGCTCGCGCTGGTCCAGCGTGAGCTGAACCCCCGCCTGACGGTCGCCGGCATGCTCTTGACGATGCACGACAGCCGTACGCGCCTGGGCCAGGACGTGGAGCGTGAGGTCCGCGCGCACTTCCCCGACCTGGTCTTCGACACGGTCATTCCTCGTAACGTGCGCGTGGGCGAGGCTCCGAGCTACGGGCTGCCGGTGACCCACCACGACCCGCACAGCGCGGGCGCGGAGGCCTACTTCGAGCTGGCCAAGGAGGTGGCGGCGCGTGGCTAAGCCGAGACCGGGCATGGGTCGCGGCCTGGACGCGATCCTGTCGGTGACCGCCCGCCCCGGTGTGGACGCTCCCGAGCAGGAGCTGCGCGAGCTGCCGGTCGAGCTGATCTCACCCAGCCCGAGCCAGCCACGGCGCACGTTCGACGAGCAGGCGCTGGAGGCCCTGGCGGGATCGCTGGGAGCGCGCGGCGTGCTGCAGCCCGTGCTCGTGCGCCCGCGGCCGGGCGGCCGTTATGAGCTCGTGGCCGGCGAGCGCCGCTGGCGCGCGGCGCAGATGGCGGGCCTGGAGACGATCCCGGCGTTGGTGCGCGATCGTGGCGACGCGGCCGCGCTGGAGGTGGCTCTGATCGAGAACATGGCGCGCGAGGACCTCAACCCGGTCGAGGAGGCGCGCGCATGCGCAGCGCTGGTGGAGGAGCTGGGACTGACCCGCGAGGAGGTCGGCCTGCGGGTGGGACGCAGTCGCGTGGCCGTGAGCAACCTCGTGCGGCTCCTCGACCTGCCCGATGCGGTGATCGAGATGCTCGAGCAGGGCGCTCTCAGCGAGGGCCATGGTCGCGCGCTGCTGCTCGCCGAGGATCACGAGGCGCGCCGGAGCCTCGCGCAGACGGCTTCGCAACAGGGATGGTCGGTTCGCACGCTCGAGGGGCGGGCGCGCGAGAGCAACGCAAGAGCAGCGTCGCCGGCAGCGCGCAGACGTGCGCGAGGCGCCCCTGGAGCCGTCCACCCCGACCAGGAGCAGGCCGCGCGCGAGATCGCCGAGATTCTCGCCGGTGCGCTTGGCGCCGAGGTCCAAGTCAAGCCCGATAGAACGGGCGGCTACCGGGCGCAGCTGTCGCTCTCCGGACCCGAGGAGGCGCTCGAGCTGGCCGCTAGACTCCGGGACCGAGGGGCGATTGGCTCAGTTGGTTAGAGCGCAGAGCCATCACGGATACCCCGGCAATGACCGTAGCCGAGCCGAATAGCTCGGCTGGCGACGGATCTCGCGGGCCGGGGTTCTCCCTAGTTATCGACACTTATCCATAACCCTGCGATAACTCGCGATAACTCGCGCTAACCTAGCGCCGTGGATCCGATCAAGAATCCCTACACGCCGGGGGCGGGTACACGCCCCAGCGAGCTTGCTGGGCGCGACCAGGAGATCGAGAGCTTCAAGATCCTGCTCGCTCGCCTTCGCGGCGGACGGTCCGACCAGAGCCAGATCATCATCGGGCTTCGCGGTGTCGGCAAGACCGTGCTGCTCAACACGTTTGAGGATCACGCCGAGAGCGCCGGCTACCTCACCGCCTTCCGGGAGTTGACTCAAGAGAGCAGCCTGTCCGAGCTGCTCGCCAAGGACGTACAGCGCCTTCTCCGCGACCTCAAGCTCAGCAAGAAAATCGCGGACACCGTCCGTGCCGGACTCAGCGGTCTGAGCGCGTTCAAGCTCACCGAACCCAGCGGCTTCGAGCTCTCGATCGATCTCCGCAAGCTTCAGGAGCAAAACCTCACAGACGACTTCACCGAGCTCTTTCTGCAGTTGGGTCGGGCCGCCAAGGAAAAGAAGGTCGGCATCGTCTTCTTCCTCGACGAGCTGCAGTTCGTGAAGGAGGCCGAGTTCCGCGCACTCATCAGCGCTTTGCATCGGACAATGCAGAAGCAGCTACCGCTCACGCTGGCCGCCGCCGGCCTGCCGCAGATCCCCGGTCTGGCGGGAGAGGCCCGCTCCTACGCCGAGCGCTTGTTCCGCTTTCCGTACATCGGGGCGCTCGACGACACGGCCGCTCGCGCCGCACTGGTCCTTCCCGCCGAGCGTGAAGGCGCTAGGTTCGAGCCCGATGCCGTTGCGCGCACCCTGGAACTGACTCGGGCCTATCCCTTCTACCTGCAGGAGTTTGGCAAGCACATATGGAATCTCGCAGCCGCGTCACCGATCACCCGCGCCGATGTAGACAGAGCAGCGCCTCGTGCTGAGGAGGCTCTGGACCGTGGCTTGTATGAGGTGCGAATACAACGCGCAACGCTCAAGGAGCGGCGCTATCTACGCGCGATGGCCGAGCTAGGCGCCGGACCGTACAAGGCCGGAGCCGTCGCTAAAGCGATGAGTACTACAACCACCACTCTCTCGACGGTCCGGCAGAAGCTCCTCGACCGTGGCCTCATCTACGCGACCGAGGACTACGGTTACCTCGACTTCACGGTCCCACGTTTCGGTGAGTTCATGCGCCGGAACATGCCGTACAAAGCGCCCCCTCCGCGATCGAGACAAGCGCGCGAGCGCCCAGCGCGCTGACGCTGTCGAGTGTCGACGGCGCAATCGAGCGAGTAGCCTCTTGGAGCCGTGGTGTTGGCCCCGCTCTCGATCTCCGTCCACACCGAACTCGGGCGTATCGCCGAGGTGGCCGAGCCGATCGTTCGGCGCCGCGGGGAGCGAGAAGATGACTTTTGGGGAGAACTCCAGGACGATCTTCAAGCCGCCCGGGTCATCGTCGATGAGGTCAACAAACTCTATGGGCGACTTCTCAACGACATCCAGAAAGGCGCCGGTCGCGACGATTCCCGGCGGCGGCTCGCTCGCTGCGTTCGGGATCAACGGATCGCTCTACGCGATGTTCCTCTACCTCATCCTGTACTTCGAGAACGCGCTACACATCTCGCCGCTCGGCGCGGGCGAGCGGCTCGCCATCATCACCGGCGGCTCACTGCTGACATCGATAGCCGCCGGCCGCCTCTCGAACCGAGTGCCGGTTCGCTGGCTCATCGGCCCCGGACTACTGCTCGTAGGGGCCGGCTTCCTGTTGATGCGTGGCCTTCACGCAGACTCCTCCTGGACCCATATGATCCTCGGCTTCGCCGTCGCGGGCGCCGGCAGCGGCCTCGTCAACCCACCCCTCGCCTCGACCGCCGTTGGTGTCGTGGCACCCCAGGACGCCGGGATGGCGTCAGGCATCAACTCGACATTCCGGCAAATCGGCATCGCCACCGCCATCGCCGCGCTCGGAACGATCTTCGCCAGCCACCTCAGCCACGTAACCCCGAGCACACTCCCGTTCCGATACGCGACGACAATGAACGAGCTACTCCTGATCGCGGCCCTCACGGCGATCATCGCCGGGGTCCTCGCACTGATGCTCATACGCACCAAGGACGCCGGCGGGCCTAGCCGCGCCGGACCGGAATCACGCTCGTCGCAGCCGGGATCATCGGACTGGCGCTCACCGCGAGCGTCACGCCAGCCGTCTCATCTCCGCATATCTGAGGTAGCGGACCGCGAGCGGTATCAAGGGTTGCGGCAGCGCCGGCAGGCTGCGACCGAACGGATGCAGTCTACGATTGACCCCGTACGGGATCATGGTATGCTTGCGACCGAACGGTAGCAAGGAACATGATGAAAGCTCGCTCTATCAGAGACCTGGCCGCAGTCGTCCGCGGTCGCCGCAAAGACCTTGGCCTGAGCCAGGCCGAACTAGCCGAGCGCGCCGGGGTGTCCCGCAAGTGGATCTACCAGTTTGAGGCGGGCAAACCCACCGCTGAGCTGCGCCTGATTCTCCGCGTCTTCGATGCCCTCGGCCTGGTCCTCAACGTGACCTACGACGAGCGGAGCGCCACCGACCAGCCCACTGGCGACCTCGACGCCCTCATCGAAGAGCATCGCGGGCGATGACCGACACTCTGGCCGTCCTCCTGGACGATGCAGTTGCGGGATCCATCACCCGACTAAACCAGGGCCGGCTTCGCTTCGACTACGACGACGATTACAGGCAGACGCCTGCCGCCACACCGCTATCGGTTTCGATGCCCACGAGCGTCCGCACTCATCCCGACAGTGTCATCAGCCCGTGGCTCTGGGGCCTCCTGCCAGACAATGATCTCGTCCTCGCGCGCTGGGCACGCGACTTCCAAGTTCCCGCCAAACCGTTCTCGCTTCTCTCGACGCCGATCGGCCACGACTGCGCCGGAGCGGTGCGCTTTGCACCCGTCGGCAAAGCCCTCCAAGTCTTGGCACAGCCCGGCACAGTCACCTGGCTCACCGAAGATGAGGTTGCTCAGCGCCTCAGTGAGTTGCGCCAGGACACGACAGCCTGGCTCGGGCGCGACTTCACCGGACAGTTCAGCCTGGCAGGCGCCCAGGCCAAGACGGCACTCCTTTTAAAGGATGGCCGCTGGGGCGTGCCCGCCGGCTCCGCCGCAACCAGCCACATCCTCAAGCCCGCCGTCCAAGGCCTCGATGACCACGACCTCAACGAGCACCTCTGCCTCGACGCCGCCCACCGCGCCGGGCTCACCGTCGCACGCACACACGTGGCGACATTCGGCGCCGAGAGTGCGATCGTCGTCGACCGCTACGACCGGCGCTCTGTCGATGGCGAGCTTGTCCGCATCCACCAGGAGGACACATGCCAAGCACTCGGCAAGTCACCCGAGAAGAAGTACCAAAACGAAGGCGGGCCCTCCGCCAAAGATCTCGCCGATCTCTTCCGCGCCGTCATGCCACCGCGCGCCGCCGAGGGCGCTGTCGTCCGCTTCCTTGATGCGCTGATCTGGAATTGGCTCATCGCCGGCACTGACGCACATGCAAAGAACTACTCGCTACTACTGAGCGGCGGGGATGCGCGGCTTGCTCCTCTGTACGACATTGCGTCGGCGCTGCCGTACGGAGCACATGAGCGCAAGCTGAGCTTCGCCATGAAGATCGCAGGCGATTACCGCGTGTACCCACATCGCAACACGTGGGACAAAGCTGCAGCCGACCTCGGCCTCAACGCCGACATGGTCCTAGAGCGCGTCGTCGCTCTCGCGACAGCTGCACCCGATGCATTCGCTGATGCCGCAAAAGACGAGCACGTCGTCGCGCTTGATCGGCCGCTGCCCAATACGCTCGTCGACTTGATCGCAGACCGCGCACAACGGTGTCTCGCCATCCTCCCCACAGCGGCCAAGGCACGTGCAATGCAAACGACTCGCTACCGAGAACGCCTCGCCGAGCTCAGCGACGCTGCAGCGCTACAAGCAGTCACCGTAGTTGGTGCCCCAGCCCTCGTGCGCGGCGTCGCCCAGTCCTTGCGCGACGCTCTCGACGCCAAGCCGCGGGATCTCAGCGCGGTGCGCGAGGGTGTCTTCGACCTTGGCGTCGCGGCGCTCCGCGCGATCCACGCAGTGGGCGAAGCCGAGTCCCCACCGGGCTACGTCAATCCGACCACAGACAGACTTGGAAGCCTGATCCAAGACTTCGCACCCAACGTCGCCAACCTTCCGATCCCGCAGGACGATCCGGCCGCCCGTGTCACCGACGAGATCATCCGCGCAGCCAACCGCTTTACCAACGCGGATCCCAAAAGCGTGTTTGGGTCTGCAGACGAGCGGCTCCGCGCCCTCTACCGCGTGGTCGGCCTCGCCGCACGGGCACTCTCCCTCTGAGCTCTTTGCGCATGCCGTCACGGGATACACGCCGGTCCCGCGGCCTCCGCCAGCCAGAATGAAGGCATGCCACGACTGCCCATCAGCGGTCGCTGAGTTCATGCTCGACACGTGGCACGCGCGACGTGCTGCCGAGCGCAACGGCGACGCATAGGACGGTACGATGTGACCAGCAATGCAGCGCGGCCCGAGGCACGGTGTGCCCTGGGGCGGCAGGCGAGTTTGGGCCGCCGCTGGCGTAGACCGCACTGCAAGGCCAAAAAGGGCGATTAGCTCAGTTGGTTAGAGCGCTTCTCTGATAAGGAAGAGGTCCCAGGTTCGAATCCTGGATCGCCCATCCATCGCGTCACTTCTTCTTCGCAACGGCGACCACCGTGACGGTGCACGTCGCCGCGCATGGGCAAACCCCCAGCCAGCGGGGCTGCCGCTTGGCCAGCGGTCCAAAGTTCTCCGCGCCCCTGTGAAATGCACGTAAAGCGGGTATGTCCCCCTCGGCGGCCCGTACAGGCGGGCGAGCCAAGTCCACAAGGGAGGCCTCATGGCTGCAGTCACCGGGCAAGCACAGGGTTCTTCAGTGCCATCCGCATCCGGACGAACGCTGCGGCGGGACTTCGGCCGCGTCGGGCTGATGTTCACGTCGGTGGGATCGGTGATCGGCTCGGGCTGGCTGCTCGGAGCGCTGAACGCGACCAAGATCGCCGGCCCCGCGGCGATCGTCTCGTGGGTCGTTGGCGCCGCGGCGGTCATGCTGCTCGCCTTCATCCACGCGGAGCTCGGAGGTATGCACGCCGTCAACGGCGGCATCGTGCGCTTCCCCCACTACGCCTTCGGAAGCCTCGTCGGCTTCGGCATGGGATGGGTCTACTGGCTCGGCTCGGTGACCCTCGCCCCTGTCGAGACAGAGGCAGCGCTCCAGTATGCAGACAAATACGTCAACGAAGGAGTCGGCTTTCACCTCGTGCACGAAGTCTCCGGGCAGACCGTGCTGACCGCGGCGGGCTATGCCGTGGCGGCCGTGCTGATGCTGATCTTCACGGTCATCAACCTCTACGGCGCACGTAAGCTGAGCAACGCCAACACGACGGTCGTGTGGTGGAAGATCGCGATCCCGCTGCTGACGATCGTCACCCTGATCGTCGTGAGCTTCAGCGGCTCCAACTTCAGCGCCGGCAACGGCTTTGACCCGGCGGGCCCCAAAGGCATCCTCAGCGCGATCGCCTCCGGCGGGGTGATCTTCGCCTACCTCGGCTTCGAGCAGGCGATCCAGTTCGGCGGTGAGACTGCCGATCCGCAGCGCAACATCCCCTTCGCGGTGATCGGCTCGATGGTGATTGGCACGATCGTCTACATCCTGCTCGAGCTGGCGTTCGTCGGCGCGCTCAATCCCGCCTCTGCCGCGCACGGTTGGGCGCATCTGTCCTTCACCAACAGCTACGGCCCGTACGCTGCGCTCGCCAGCGGGCTCGGGCTCGGCTGGCTGGCGGTGATCCTCTATATCGACGCCTTCCTTTCCCCCGCGGGAACCGGCCTCGTGTACAGCGGCTCGAGCGCCCGTGTCTCCTACGCGCTCGGGCGCAACCGCTACATCCCCGAGGCCTTCGGGCGGCTCTCCGGCCGCGGCGTTCCCTGGGTGAGCATCCTGTTCAGCTTCATCGTCGGGATGATCGTGTTCCTGCCGTTCCCCGGATGGCAGAAGCTCGTCGCGTTCATCACCTCGGCATCGGTGATCATCTACGCGGCGCAGTGCCTGTCGCTGGCCGCGATGCGCCGCCAGCTACCCGACCACGAGCGTCCCTTCCGGCTGCGCGGCGCCGGCGTGCTCGCCCCGGTCGGCTTCGTGGTGGCGAACCTGATCGTTCTGTTCGCCGGCTGGACCACCGACTGGAAGCTGTTCGCTGCGATCGGCATCGGCCTGGTCCTGCTCGCCGTCTCCCAGCTGAGCCGCAGCGCCGACGAGCGCATGCCGATGGACTGGCGCTCATCGGTGTGGATGTGGCCGTGGCTGCTCGGCCTGCTCGTACTCAGCTACCTCGCGAGCTTCGAAGGCGGCCGCAACGACCTGCACTTCGGGGTCGACATGGCGGTCACGGCCGTGTTCAGCTTGGCGATCTACTACTTTGCGCTGTCGGTCCGCCTCAGCCCGGCCGACGTCGAAGAGCGAATCCGCGAGACCAGCGATGAGGAACTGGCCGTATGAGCCCAGAGCGTCGGCGACTCGGCTAGCAGCTAGCCCTCGGGGTCTGCGCGGTCCGCGACCAGTCGCGCGTAGGCATCCGGACGGCGGGTGTCCAGGAGCGGGAACAGCTCGAGCCAGTCACGGCGCTGGTCGAGGTCCAGGTCTGCGACCAGCAGAGCAGGCTCCTCGCGCGGCGCCTGTACGAGCTTGCGGCCGTAGGGGTCGCAGATGAACGACGAGCCGTAGAAGCGCAGCGTGCCCTCCTCGCCGAAGCGATTGACAGCGACCATGAACACGCCATTGGCGATCGCGCTGCCGACCATCACCTTCTCCCACAGCGGCTGCGTGTCGAAGTCCGGGTGGTCGGGCTCGGATCCGATCGCTGTGGGATACACGAGCACGTCGGCGCCGCCGAGGCTGTAGATGCGCGCAAGCTCGGGGAACCACTGATCCCAGCAGGTCGGTAGGCCGAGCTGCGCGCCGGCGAGCTGCGCCGGCGCGAATGCATCCGCTCCCGCAGGGCCGGGCTGGAAGTAGCGGTCCTCGTGGTAGCCCGCCGTCACCGGAATGTGCAGCTTGCGTGTGCGCGCCAGCAGCGCGCCACTGGGGGCGACCACGATAGCGGTGTTATAGCCGAGCCCGTTGCCCTCCTCGGTCCGCTCGTACAGCGACGCGTGCACATGGATGCCGGACTCGTGCGCGGCGCGTGCGGCGAAGCGGTAGGTCGGGCCACCCGGCAGCTCCTCGGGCTCGGCCACGCCCGGTTGCGGGCCCGCGGGATCGACCGCGAAGTAGCGGCTGAGCGTCAGCTCTGGCAAGCAGATCAGCTTCGCCCCCTCGCTGGCGGCGAGCCTCACGCCGGCGACGAGCGCCGCCAGGTGCTCGTCGGGGTCGGGGTGCCAGCGCTCCTGCAGCGCCGCGATCCTGAAGGCAGGACGCCCGCTCGGGCGCACGCGGGCGGGCGAGGCGAGCGGGCCGAGGGCGGTGATCAGCCGGATCTCATCCATCGCAGATGACTGTAGGCGCTGGCCCTCGATCTCGCCGCGGGGATCGCGCTCGCGCAGGTGGGCCCATACTTCCAGCGGTGAGCGCCACGATCGCATCGACTCCGCGTGCCGACGGCTTTCGCATGCCGGCCGAGTTCGGACCCCACAGTGGCTGCTGGATGGCGTGGCCGCAGCGTCCTGACAACTGGCGCCTGCGAGCCGAGCCCGCGCAGGTGGCCTATGCGGCGGTGGCGGAGGCGATCGCCGTCTCGGAGCCGCTGAGCATGGCCGTCTCCGACGAGCATTTCGAGCGCTGCCGGGCACTCCTCTCGCCATCGATCCGCGTGGTCGAGCTGTCCGCCGACGATGCCTGGATGCGCGACATCGGCCCCACCTTCGTGCTGGACGAGGAGGGCACGCGCAGAGGCGTCGACTGGCGCTTCAACGCCTGGGGCGGACTCGACGGCGGCCTCTACTCTCCGTGGGATCGCGACGAGCGCGTGGCGCGCAAGGTCCTCGAGATCGAGCGGGCCGGACGCTACCGCGCGCCGTTCGTGCTCGAGGGCGGCTCGATCCACGTAGACGGCGAGGGCACCGTGATCACGACCGAAGAGTGCCTGCTGCATCCGAACCGCAACCCCGACTTCACGCGCGAGCAGCTCGAGCAGGGCCTGCTCGACTATCTCGGCGCCGAGAAGGTGATCTGGCTCGGACGTGGCGTGCACGGCGATGAGACCGATGGGCACATCGACAACCTTGCCTGCTTCGTGCGACCCGGCACCGTCCTGCTGACCTGGCCCGAGGACGAGAGCGACCCCCAGCACGCCATCTCGCTCGATGCCGCCCGCCGCCTGGAAGCCACCACCGACGCCCGCGGGCGAGCGCTCGAGGTGCTGCGCATCCCCGCCCCTGGGCCGCTGACGGTCACGCAGCACGAGGCCGGTGGCGTCACTTCGACGCCGACGAGCAAGCCGCGTCGCGCGGGCGAGCGCATGGCCGGCTCCTACGTCAACTTCTATCCCGCGGCTGCCAGGATCGTCTTTCCGCTGCTCGACGAGCGCCGCGACGACGCGGCCGCGGAGGTTCTGCGCGCCTGCTTCCCCGGCCGCGAGCTCGTGGGAGTTCCCGCCCGCGAGATCCTCCTCGGGGGCGGGAACATCCACTGCATCACCCAGCAGGTGCCCGTCAGCTAGTGCGCGAGCACCGGTGCGCCGCTGGGCTCGGTCTCCTGCACGCCGGAGCGCAGCAACAGGCTGGTGGCCACGGCGCCGATCGCGAATACCCCGGCGGCCCACCAGAACGCTGTCGTGTAGCCGTGCACGGCCGCGCTCGCCAGCACCTGGCGGGAGGGACCGCCGTGGGTGGTGACGTAGCTCGAGGCGGCCGTTGCGGCGAACGTGCTCAGGAGGGCCGTGCCGACAGAACCGCCGATCTGCTGCATCGTGTTCACCAGCGCCGAGGCCACGCCAGCGTCGTGCGGGGCGACCTGGCCGGTGGCCGTAGCCATCGCCGGCGCGAACACCAGGCCCATGCCAACCCCCATCACCAGCAGCGCGGGCAGCACGTGTGTCGCGTAGGCGGTGCTGACGCCGACGTGCGTCAGCAGCACCATCGCCACCGCGGCCAGGGTCATGCCCGTGGGAATCAGCGGCCGCGGCCCCGTGCGCGGCAGCACCAGCGTGCTCACCAGCGTCGCCGTGGCGACGATCGCGGCCATCATCGGCAGGAACGCGAGACCCGTTTCGATCGGGCTGAAGCCGAGCGTTCTCTGCAGGTAGTAGGTGAGGAACAGGAACACGCCGAACATCCCCGCACCGGTCACGCCCATCGCCAGATAGGAGCCGCCGCGGTCGCGGTCGAGGATCACGCGCAGCGGCAGCAGCGGATTCTTGCCGCGTGCCTGTAGGACCATGAAGGCGCTCAGCAGCACCACGCTGGCGGCGAGCATGCCGATCGTCAGCGGCGAGCTCCAGCTGTGCGTCTGAGCGTTTGCGAAGCCGTAGACCAGGGCGAACAGACCGGTGCTGCCAGCGAACGTCCCGGGCAGGTCGAGCCTGCCGCCGGCGTTCGAGCGCTCGTTGATCAGCAGCACCGCTGCGGCCAGCGCGGCCGGGACGGCAAAGGCGAGGTTCACGAACATCGTCGCGCGCCAGCCGATGTACTGGGTGAGGATGCCGCCGAGCAGCAGCCCGACCGCGCCGCCGCCCCCTGCGATCGCGCCGTAGATGCCGAACGCCTTGCCACGCTCCTCCGGGTTGGAGAAGGTGGTCGTGAGGATCGACAGCGCCGAGGGCGCAAGCAGCGCTCCGAAGGCCCCCTGCAGGGCGCGCGCCCCCACCAGTACGTCGAAGCTCTGCGCGAAGCCGGCCACGGCCGACATGACCGCAAAGCCCCCGAGTCCGGCGATCAGAGCGCGCTTGCGCCCGAACAGGTCGCCGACCCGCCCGCCGAGCAGCAGCAGGCTTCCGAACGCCAGCGCGTATGCGGTCACGATCCACTGGCGATTGTCGTTGGAGAAGCCGAGCGCGTGCTGGGCGGAGGGCAGGGCGATGTTGACGATGGTGGCATCCAGCACGACCATCAGCTGCGCCACGCCGAGCATCGCCAGGATCAACCAGCGCCGCTCGTGTTGGGTGGGAGAGGTATTGGGTGACATTGAAGGATTCCTCGCGTCGAAGATGTGGAGATGACGTCTCAACTTCCGCGAGGAACGATAACACACAAATGGAGCGTCCTGCTCCACTTGGAGTTCATGTCTCCACTTTGTTACAATGAGCGCATGGCCACAGTCTCGGAGCGACCACTGCGCAAGGACGCTGAGCGCAACCGCCAGCGCGTGCTGCAGGCGGCCCGCGAGCTGTTCGCCGAGCGCGGTCTGGGTGTCTCGCTCGACGACATCGCCCGCCACGCGGGCGTCGGGGTCGGCACCGTCTACCGGCGCTTTCCCGACAAGGAGCAGCTGATCGATGCGCTGTTCGAGGAGCGCATCGGCGAGATGCTGCGAGCCGCCAGCGAGAGCCTCGAGATATCCGATCCCTGGCTGGGGTTCGTCGGCTTCCTCGAGCGCGCGCTGGAGATGCAGGCCGAAGACCGCGCGTTGAAGGAGCTACTGCTGAGCACCTCCGCCGCACACGCCCGCATCGAGCGCGCCCGCAACCAGATCCAGCCGATCGTGGAGGCCGTGCTGCAGCGTGCGCAGCAGGCGAACGTCGTGCGCGGTGACCTGGCGGTCTCCGATCTGATCCTGCTCCAGCACGGGATCGGCGAAGTGGCCGACTACACGCGCGAGACTGCGCCCGAGGTCTGGCGCCGCACGCTCACGATCGCACTCGACGGTATGCGCCCCGATCGCCGCCGTCCCTCGCCGCTGCCAGTCCCTCCGCTCGACGACGAGCAGATCGTCTGCTCGATGCGCGACTGGGGTTTGCGCCGCAAGCGCTGAAGCCCGGCAGCGCGCCGCGGCGCGACCAGCTAGGCGCGAACGCGCTCGCCCTTCGGGTCGAACAGCGGCCCGCGCGTGACCTCGCCGCGCACCCAGGTGCCGAAGATGTCGACCTCCACGCTGGCGCCGATCGCGACGTCGCCCGGAAGATAGGCGTAGGCGATCGAGCGCGCCACCGTGTAGCCGTAGCCACCGCTCGTCACGCGCCCGAGCACATCGCCCTCGACGCGCACCGGCTCGTTGCCCAACGCCACCGACAGCGGATCGTCGAGTACCAGGCAGCGCAGGCGCTTCACAGGCGCGGCCGGAGCCTCGCGCTCCCCTCTCGCCAGCGCCGCCGAGCCCACGAAGGCTCCCTCCTGCTTGACGCAGAAGCCGAGGCCGGCCTCATACGGGGTCTCATCGGAGGTGATGTCGGCCGCCCACACGCGATAGCCCTTCTCCAGCCGAAGCGAGTCGATCGCGCGGTAGCCGCCGGCGATCAGGCCGTGCTCGCGCCCCGCCTGCCACAGCGCACGCCACAGTCCCGCGCCGTACTCGGTCGGGCAGTAGAGCTCCCATCCCAGCTCGCCCACGAACGTCACACGCAGCGCGCGCACGGGCACGTCGCCGACTGCCAGCTCACGCATGTGCATGTAGTCGAAGTCGAGCCGGTCGTCGGTCAACGGCGCGAGGATGTCGCGCGCACGCGGGCCCCACAGCGCAAAGCACGCCCAGCGAGCGGTGACGTCGGTGGTGCGCACGCTGCCGTCGGTGGGCGCGTGGCGGCGGATCCAGCTGAGATCGTGGTTGCCGAAGGCTGTGCCGGTGACGATCGAGAACAGCTCCTCCTCCACCCGGGTTACCGTGAAGTCGCACTCGATCCCGCCGCGGCTGTTGAGCATCTGTGTGTAGGTGATCGCACCGACCGCGCCCGCGACCCGGTTGTCGCAGAGCCCTTCCAGGAACGCCGCGGCGCCCGGCCCGGCGACCTCGAGCTTGGCGAAGGAGGACTCGTCGAACAGTCCCGCGCGCTCGCGCGTGCCGCGGTGCTCGGCGCCAATCGCAGGCGACCAGTGCATCCCGGCCCAGCCGCGGGGTCGCAGCGACTCCTCACCGGTGGCGGCGTTGGACTCATACCAGTTGACCCGCTCCCAGCCCGACTTCTCGCCGAACGCGGCCGCGTGGGCGGCGTGCCAGGGATAGGCGCTCGAGGTCCGCAGAGGACGCCCGGCCTGGCGCTCGTGGCCCGGATAGCGGATGTCGTAGTAGGTCTCATAGACCTCCTTGGTGCGCTTGAGCGTGTAGCTGGGCGAGCGGAAGTGCGCGCCGAAGCGACGGATGTCCATCTCCCACACGTCGCTCGTGGGCTCGCCCGTCAGGATCCACTCGGCGATCACGCGCCCGACCCCGCCGGCGCCCGCGAGACCGTGCGCGCAGAAGCCGGCCGCCACGAAGAAGCCGGCCACCTCGCTCTCGCCGAGGCAGAACTCGTTGTCAGGTGTGAACGCCTCCGGGCCGTTGATCAGACGTGTGACCGTTATCTCCTCCATCACCGGTACGCGCCTGGACGAGTTCTTCGCGATCTCCTCGAAGCGCGGCCAGTCCTCCTCGAGCAACCGCCCGTTGAAGTCCGCCGGGATCGCGTCGAGCAGATGCTCGTCCAGCGCCCAGGGTGCGGAGCTGCGCTCGTAGCCGCCCATCACCAGGCCGTCACCCTCCTCTCGAAAATATATGAGTAGATCGGGGTCGCGCAGTGTCGGTAGATGCTCTCTGGGCTGCCCCGGCGTGCGCTCGCGAAAGGGCTGCGTCACGAGGTACTCGTGGGCGAACGGCACGACCGGGACGCGCACGCCCGCCAGGCGTCCGATCTCCGCTGCGAACATCCCGCCCGCGTTGATCACGACCTCGGCCTCGATCGCGCCCCACTCGGTCTGTACGCCGCGCACGCGCGGGCGTCCCGAGGCTCGGCCCTCGACATCGACGGCGCTCACGCGCGTGTGCGTGAACACGCGACAGCCGCCCGAGCGCGCGCCCTCCAGCAGCGCGGTGGTCAGAAGCGACGGGTCGAGGTATCCGTCGCTCGGCAGGTAGGAGGCGCAGCGCACGCCCTCTGTGCTCATCAGCGGAAACAGCTCCTGCGCCTGCCCGGCTGAGAGCAGCTCGAGCGGGAGGCCGAAGGTCTTCGCCCACGCCACCTGGCGCAGCACCTCCTGCTCGCGCTCCGGCGTGCAGGCCACGCGAATGCCGCCGCACTGCACCCAGCCGCAGTCGAGTGTGCGATAGAGCTCGACCGAGTCCATCATCATCCGCGTCAGCGCCACGCTCGAGCGCAACTGCCCGACCAGGCCGGCCGAGTGGAAGGTCGATCCGCTCGTCAGCTCGTCTCGCTCGAGCAGCACCACGTCGCGCTCGCCCAGCGTGGCCAGGTGGTGGGCGATCGAGGCGCCGCCGACCCCGCCGCCGATGATGACCACGCGGGCACGGTCTGGTAGCTCACGCGCTCTGACCATCGCTACTCGCTCACGCGCCGGCGGCGGCTGCGAGCCACTCCTCGAAGTCGGGCAGCGCAACGGCTGCGCCGAGGCGCTCGAAATGCTCGCGCGCGTAGCCGTCGAAATCGAACTCCAGCTCGGAGAGCGCCGTCTGCACCACGCCCCACGCCGCCTCGCGCGCGTCGGAGACGATCCGCATCAGTTTCAGCGCGGCACGCTGGCGATCGTCGGGAACCGTCCCGTAGTAGGCGCCCAGCAGGCGCTCGTCCTCCTCATCGCCAAAGCCGTTGTTGACCGACAGGTTGCCGAGGTCGAAGCGCGGATCGCCCATGCCCGCGTACTCCCAGTCGACGAGCATGATCCGCCCGTCTGTGCGCCCGCGCAGGATGTTGCCCGGCAGCAGGTCGTTGTGCGACGGTCGTGGCAGCGGTCGCGACAGCGCCGCATCGATCCGCACGACGCTCTGCACGGCCGCCCGGTAGGCGCTCGGCAGACTGCCTCCGTGGCTGGCCACGATCGCTTGGTAGTCGCCCAGCAGTTGCGCCACCCAGAAGCTGCTCGGTAGCTGGATCCCCGATTCGTGAAACGCACGCAGGAGCGCCGCGACCTCGGCGATCGCGCCTGCGACCTCGTCGGGCGCGAGCGGACGGCAGCTGACGTAATCGGTCACCAGGCAGCCATGGACCTCTGCGATCACCGCCGGCGCGATTCCGAGGCCGGCGGCTGCGTCGCTCGCCAGCCGCTCGGCGTGCCGGTCGATGCCGAGCAGCTCGGTGTTGTGGCCGGGACGGCGCACCACGTAGTCGCTGCCGCCGAGCGAGACCCGGTAGTTGCGGTTGGTGATGCCACCGTCGAGGGCGATCGGCACGCCGCTGAGGGGCCCCAGCGAGGACTCGAGATCCTGCAGGATGTCGTTCAGCTCGGCCACGCTCTCACAACCGTTGCGCGATAAGGCACGCAGCCTATACCTTCAGGAGATGACCCGCGGGGACTGCACCGGGCGCGCTCGCCGCCATGATGAGCCCGTGCAGGCAACCTCGACGAGCGAGCTGATCGACCTGATCGATCCCGAGCACGCTCGCGCGGCGATCGCCGGCGTGGCCGTGCGCACTCCCACGTTCCTCAGCGAGGAGCTGAGCGAGGCGGCCGGCGCGACGGTTGCGCTGAAGGCCGAGTGCCTGCAGCGGACGGGCTCGTTCAAGCTGCGTGGCGCGCTCAACAAGGTGGCGGCGCTCGGCGAGGACGCTGCGGGGGGACTCGTCACGGCGAGCGCCGGCAACCACGCGCGTGCGGTCGCCCAGGCGGCGCGCGTGCGGGGGATCGCGTGCGAGGTGTTCATGCCGCGGGACGCCGCCGTCTCCAAGGTCGCGGCCGTGGAGCGCCTGGGCGCGCGCGTGCACCTGGCGGGCGGATCGGTCGAGGAGGCGGTGGAGCTCGCGCTCGAGCGTGCGCAGGCGGGCGCGGCGTTCGTGCATCCCTTCGACGACGTCGACGTGATCGCCGGACAGGGCACGCTCGGAGTCGAGTTGCTCGAAGAGATCCCCGACCTCGCTCGCGTGATCCTGCCGGTCGGCGGCGGCGGTCTCGCCGCCGGCGTTGGCGTCGCCCTGCGCCGCGCGCGCCCCGAGGTCGAGATCGTGGGCGTGCAGGCCCGCGCGTTTGCTCCCTTCGCTCGCGCGCTCGCCCCCCCGGGGCAGCCCACCCTGCCCGAGGGCAGCCCCGGCGTGACGATTGCCGACGGAATCGCGCTGAAGCGTCCCGGGACGCTCACGCTGCCGCTGTTGCGCGAGCTGCTGACGGACATCCAGACGGTGAGCGAGGACGAGATCGCCGGCGCGATGGTCTTCCTCGCGGAGCGCGCCAAGCTCGTGGCCGAGGGCGCCGGCGCGGTGGCGGTGGCGGCGCTGCTGAGCGGGTGCGTCGCACCGGCCGCGAACGGGAGCACCGTCGCAATCGTCTCTGGGGGGAACGTCGACAGCGGCCTGCTCGCGGGGCTGTTGCGTCGCCGCGAAACCGAGGAGGGTCGCCGCGTGCGGATCTTCACGCGCGTGGCCGATCGCCCGGGAGCCCTGGCCGAGCTGCTGGCGCTCGTCGCCGAGGCGCGGGCCAACCTGGTCAGCCTCGAGCACGTGCGCGAGGCGGTTGCGCTGGGGGTGCGCGAGACGGGAGTCGAGCTGACACTCGAGACACGTGGACCGCGGCACACCGAGGAGCTGGTGCTGACCCTGCGCGGCAGCGGCTACCAGGTGGCGGTGGAGTAGCCCGCCTGCGCACGCCACCTGGCCGCGGAATCAACCACCTAGAGGATCGCGGCACGCTGCACGAACGTCCGCCACCGCTCGTGGCGGCGCTCGCGCTCGCCGGCGTCCACGAGGGGCGCAACGAGCCGGCTCGCGGGCAGCAGCGCGCTTGCCTCGGCGACGTTCGCGAAGACCCCGGTGCCGACGCCGGCGAGCATCGCCGCGCCGAGCACGGTCGAGTCGGTCGCTCCGAGCGTGAGCGGCACTCCCACGGCATCGGCCTGGATCTGAAGCAGCGTCTGCTCGCGCGTCAGCCCACCGTCCACGCGCAGGCACTCCACGGGCACCGCCGCGCCGGCGACCTCGACGATGTCAGCGACCCGCCAGGCGATCGCCTCGAGCGCCGCGCGAGCGATGTGGGCTGCCCCCACGCCCGCATGCAGGCCGGCGATCACGCCGCGCGCATCCGCCCGCCACCAGGGCGCGCCCAACCCGGCGAGCGCCGGGAGCACCAGTACGCCAGCGCTGTCCGCCACGCTGCCGGCGGCGCGTGCCAGCGCAGGCGCGTCGCGCGCGAGGCCCAGGCCGCCGGCGAGCCAGTCGAGCAGCGAGCCCGCCGCGAAGACCCCACCGTCGAGCGCGTATGCGACCGTCCCCGGGAGACCCGTCGGCCCAGGCTCGGCCCAGGCGACGGTCGGGAGCAGGCCCGGCGGGGGCTCCGCGCGGGCGCTCAACCCGAGCACGAACACGCCCGTGCCGTAGGTCGCCTTCAGCTCCCCGGGCGCCACCGCACCCGAGCCGGCCAGTGCGGCCTGCTGATCGACCAGCTGGGCGCCGAGCACGACCGCCACCGGCCAGCGCTCGTGGCGCAGCTCGCCGAGGAAGCCATATGTGGGGCCGATCGCCGGCAGCCACTCGCGTCGCAGGCCGAACACCGACAGCAGTTCCTCGTCCCAGTCGCGCCCGCCGAGCGCGAGCAGCTGCGTACGCGAGGCGGTCGAGAGATCGGTGGCGAAGCGGGCGCCCAGCCTGTCGCTCAGAAAGGCGTCGACCGTCCCCAGGCGCAGCCTGCTGGCGTCGCGGGCGCGCTTGACCGCTGCGTCGTTCGCCAGCAGCCATGCCAGCTTCCCGGCCGAGAAGTAGGGGTCGAGCGGAAGCCCCGAGCGCGTCACCGCCGCAGGCTCGATCTGCGCGAGCAGGTCGGCCTGGCGCTTATCCTGCCAAACGATCACCGGCGTCAGCGCGCGCCCGCTGCGCGCATCCCAGGCCAGCACCGACTCGCCCTGGTGGTCGAGCCCCGCGGCCCGCACGCGCCGACCGTCGCTGTGCGCGAGCACCTCTGCCACCGCGTCCACCACGGCCTCGAGGATCTGCTCGGGATCCTGCTCCACCCACCCAGCCCGCGGGTGCGAGACCGCCACCGCCCGCCGCGCATGCGCCACCGGGCGCAGGTCGCAGTCGAACAGCGTCGCCTTCACCGCGGTGGTTCCCTCGTCGATGCCGAGCAGCAGCTCTGAGCTCATCCCGCCTCCGTCGTGCTGCTGCGCAACGCGTGGTGAAGCGCGCCGCGGCGCCACCAGGAGCCCTCGATGCCTTCCGGCCGAGGCGCGCGCAGCTCGCGGGGAGCGCCCAGCTCGATGCCTGCCTGCTCGGCGATCAGCGCGACCACGTGCTCACCGATCGCGAGCGACGCGCTCAGGCCGGTCGAGCGGATCGCGGCCACGTGGATCAGGCCGGCGAGCGTAGCGGAGGGCTGGATCACGTAGTTGGCGTCGCGCCCGGCCGGGCGCAGGCCCGCATAGGCGCCGATCTGCTCGGCCCGAGCGAGCGGCGGGTACACACGCTGCGCCCGCGCCACGATCAGCTCCTGCGCGTCCGCCTCGACCGACCAGTCGCGCTTGTCCTCACGCTCGCGGGCGCTCGGGCCGGCCACGATCAGGCGATCGATCGTGGGAAAGACCAGCACGCCCTTGCCGAGCGCCGAAGGGACGGGCAGCAGTATCTCCTCGAGCGGCTCTCCTGCGCGCGGGCGAAAGACGAGGAACTCACCCTTGCGCGGATACACGCTGACAGGGCTCTCGCCGGCCAGGCGCGCGATCTCATCGGCGAACAGCCCCGCGCAGTTGACCGCCGCTCGCACCCGCAGGCGCTCGCCGTCCTGCAACGCCACGCCGATCGACCCTGAGTCATCGGCGAGCCCGACCACGCGCGCGGCGAGCCGGATCTGCGCTCCCCCGCGTTGGGCGGCGCCGGCGAGTGCGTGTACGTAGGCGACGGGATCTGTGACCGTCTCGCCGGGCACGCGCAGCGTGCCATCGGCTCCGAGCCGTGCCTCGACCCCGTTGACGCGCGCGTTCTGCGCGAGTGCGCGCACCGCCTCGAGCTCCTGCTCGCCGTGCGGGGACAGGCGCGCGCCGCAGCGCCACACGTCCACGCCGAGCTCCCCGAGCAGCTGATCGCGCAGCTCTGCGGCGCGCAGAATCAGGCGCGTCTCCAGCTCTCCGGGCTTGGAGTCGAAGCCGCTGTGCAGGATGCCCGAGTTGGCGCCGCTTGCGCCGAGCGCGAGCCCCGGCTCTGCCTCGAGCAGCAGCGAGCCGACCCCCCGGCGCGCGAGCGCGTGTGCGACCGCGCAGCCCACCACGCCGCCTCCGATCACGGCGACCTGCGGCTCGGCGCTGCTCGGCATCGCTTGAGCCTAGATGGTTGATTCCGCGTCCACGCACCGCCGGCGCCAGCGGGCGAACCGTATCGTTCGCGGGCGAGTCAGATGCCCGCCAGATCCACCCACCTGCGACCGCGCGACGGAACGATCCAGCCGACGACGGCGGTGGAGCTGTTCTTCGATCTCGTCTACGTCTTCGCCGTGACGCAGATCTCGCACCTGCTGATCGACCACCTGACGCTCGCCGGCGCGGGCCGCGCCGTCTTCCTGCTGCTCGTGGTGTGGTGGGCCTGGATCTACACCACCTGGATGGTCAACTGGTTCGACCCCGCCTCGGGCAGGGTGCGCCTGGTGCTCGTGGGCGCGACGCTTGCGAGCCTGTTGATGTCCGCCTCGATCCCGCGCGCCTTCTCGAGCGATGCGCTCCTGTTCGCGTGCGCGTACGTCGCTCTCCAGGTCGGGCGCAACGTGGCCGGCGCCACCCTGCTCAGCCGTGATCACGCGCTGCGGCGAACCTTCGAGCGGATCGTGGCGTGGAGCGTAGCCTCGGGGATCCTGTGGATCGCGGGTGCGCTCGTGCCGCACGGCCTGCGCCTCGCGCTGTGGGGCCCCGCGCTGGCGGTCGACCTGATCGCGCCGATCGCGGGTTACTGGACGCCGGGCCGAGGCCGTTCGAGCACCGAGGAGTACGGGATCGAGGGCGGCCACTTCGCCGAGCGCTTCCAGGGCTTCATCATCATCGCGCTGGGCGAGTCGATCGTGGTGACGGGCGCGAGCGCCAGCGCCCGTGGCCTCAGCGCGACGGTGGTGGCGGCGCTGGCGGTCGCCTTCCTCGGTACCGGCGCACTGTGGTGGCTCTACTTCGGAGAGGTTGCTGAGCACTCGCGTGAGGCGATGGCCGGCGCTGCCGACCCGGGCGCGTTGGCGCGCGACGCATATAGCTACCTGCACCTGCCGATCGTGGCCGGGATCATCATGGTCGCAGTCGGCGACGAGCTGCTGATCGCCCATCCGGACCTGGCCTTGAGCAGCGCGGGCGTGGCGATGATGGCCGGCGGCCCGGCGCTCTATCTGCTCGGCGAGACGCTATTTCGCGTGCGCATGATCGGCTCGGTGAACCCGAAGCGGCTGGCGAGCGTGCTTGCGCTTTGCGCGCTCGGCGCGCTCGGCGGTGGGTTCTCGGCGCTCGCGCTCGCCGGCGCCGTGGCGGCGCTGCTGAGCGCGCTCGCCCTGTGGGAGTACGAGCCGCTGCGGATGTCCGGGACCAGGGTGCGGTGAAGCGCTTGCCCCCACTCGCTTGGTCCCTGCGGCGCGCGGTTGCGTCTGAGGCTCATCATGGCAGCGGTGAGCAGATGGACCCGAGCGCGCCGCGTCCGCCGTCCGCCGCGCTTTGCCCATAGCATCGCCCTGTGCAGATCAGGCCGTTTGCGCTGGAGCGCTACTACGAGCGATGGGAGTTCCAGGCGGAGCTGATGCTCTCCAGTAGCGACTGCGAGTCGCTCACGGTCGCCGAGCTGCTCGCGCTCGAGCCCGACGCGGCCGAGCGCCTGAACGCACTGCGCCTCGGCTACACCGAAGTAGCCGGCTCGGCCGAGCTGCGTAGCGCGGTGGCCGGGCGCCACGAGCGGCTCGCGCCCGAGGACGTGCTCACCGTGGCGGCGGCCGAGGAGGGCATCTTCATCGCCTATCACGCGCTGCTGGGACCGGGAGACCACGTGGTGGTCGAAGCTCCCTGTTACGGAGCGGCGATCGAGGTGGCGCGCAGCACGGGCGCCGAGGTCAGCCTGTGGCAGCGTCGTGCGCAGGACGGCTGGGCCCACGACCTCGCGGCGCTCGAACGCCTGCTGCGCGCGGAGACCAAGCTCGTCTACATCAACAGCCCGCACAACCCAACCGGCACGGCGATGAGCTCGGCGACCTTCGAGCGGATCCTCGAGCTGGCGCGCGAGCGCTCTCTGGTGCTCTTCAGCGACGAGGTCTACCGTGGGCTCGAGCACGACGCGCACGAGCGCCTGCCGGCGGCGTGCGACCGTTACAGCGGCGCGATCTCGCTGAACACGGCCTCCAAGGCGTATGGCCTTCCCGGTCTGAGGGTCGGCTGGCTCGGCTGCCGTGACCGGGACCTGATCGCAAAGATCAGGGACTTCAAGCTCTACACGACGATCTGCTCGAGCGCTCCCAGCGAACTGCTCCTGGCCCTCGCGCTGCGTCACGGCGACCACCTGATCGAGCGCTGCCGCGCGCTCGTGCTCGAGAACCTGCCGTTGGTGGAGGCCTTCCTCGCACGCCACGGCGAGCTGTTCGAGTGGGTCCGCCCGACGGCCGGGCCGATCGGCTTCCCGCGCGTGCTGGGCGAGCTCGACGTGCACGGCTGGTGCGAGCAGATCGCCGAGCACGCCGGCGTGCTGCTGCTCCCCGGCGCTGTCTATGACGAGCCGCGCCACGTGCGCATCGGCTTCGGTCGCGCGAGCCTGCCGCAGGCGCTCGAGCGCCTCGACGGCTACCTCAGCTGAACGACTACGCCGGGCGGCAAGAGGGTCACAGGACCTTCGACAGAAACGCCCGGGTGCGCTCGTGGCGCGGATTGCTCAGGACCTCTGCGGGCGGCCCGGACTCGACGACCACGCCTCCGTCCATGAACACGACGGTGTCTGCGACCTCGCGCGCAAATCCGATCTCGTGGGTGACGACGATCATCGTCATGCCGTCACGCGCGAGCTGCTGCATCGCTCCCAGGACCTCGCCCACCAGCTCGGGGTCGAGCGCCGAGGTTGGCTCGTCGAAGAGCATCAGCTTTGGCTCCATCGCAAGCGCCCTGGCGATCGCGACCCGCTGCTGCTGGCCCCCGGAGAGCTGGGCGGGATAGGAGTCCAGCTTGTCCGCGAGGCCCACGCGATCGAGTAGCTCGCGCGCGCGCCGCCGCGCCTGCTCGCGGCCCACGCGCTTGACGCGGATCGGCGCACAGGTGACGTTCTCGATGGCGGTCATGTGCGGGAACAGGTTGAAGTGCTGGAAGACCATGCCGATCTCGGCGCGCTTGCGCGCGACCTCCGCCTCGCGCAGCTCGTGCAGCTTCTCGCCCACCTGCCTGTATCCGACCAGCTCACCGTCGACCGACAGGCGCCCGGCGTGGATCCGCTCGAGGTGGTTGATACAGCGCAGGAACGTCGACTTGCCCGAACCTGACGGCCCGAGCAGGCACATCACCTCTCCGGCGCGGACTTCGAGGGTGATTCCCTTGAGCACCTCGTGGCGACCGAAGCGCTTGCGCACCTGTTGGGCGTTGACCATCGACTCGCTCACATCGCGGTCCCGTCGTGTCGGGTCGAGAGGAGCCCGGCCTTCACTCTCTGCAGCGGTGTCAGGGCGATCTCGCGCGAGCCTCCGCGACCGTAGTGGCGCTCGAGGTAGTACTGTCCGACATACAGGACCGTGGTGCAGACGATGTACCAGACGCTCACCGTGATCAGCAGTGGAATCGTCTTGAAGTTGACCGAGTAGATCAGCTGGGAGGCGTAGAGCAACTCGGTCACGACGATCACGCTCGCAAGCGATGAGGTCTTCAGCATCGAGATCGTCTCGTTCCCGGTCGGCGGAATGATCACGCGCATCGCCTGCGGCAGCACGATCCGGCGCAGCGTCTGCAGGCGGGTCATGCCCAGCGAGTGGGCCGCGTCGGTCTGGCCCTCGTCGACCGAGATCATTCCGGCGCGCACGATCTCCGCCATGTAGGCGCCCTCGTTGAGGCCGAGCCCGAGGATCGCAGCGGTGAACGGCGTGATCAGCGAGTTTGCGTCCGGGTGCACGAAGCTCGGGCCGAACGGGATGCCCAGGGAGATCTTTGGGTACAGGGCGGCGATGTTGTACCAGAAGAGCAGCTGAACGAGCACCGGAGTACCGCGGAAGAACCAGATGTAGAAGCGGCTGGCGCCCGAGACCAGTGGATTGGGTGACAGGCGCATGACCGCGAGCAGCACACCGAGAGTGATGCCGATCGCCATCGCGATCACCGTCAGCTCGATCGTGACCCGCAGCCCGTGGAGGATCCTTCCGTCGAAGAGATAGTCGCCCACCACTCCCCACTGGAATCCCGGGGCGCTCACCACGGAGCGCACGACGGCGACTGCGACGATGAGCACGACTGCACCGGCGACCCAGCGCCCCGGTCGCCGGACCGGGACGGCCCTGATGTCGTCAGGCCGCCCGGCCGGATCGGTGGTGACCTCGCTGGAGGACACCTTTCGCCTTACTCAGCTCTTCGCGCCATTGATCGCAGGAGTCGTGAGCGCTCCCGCCTGTACTCCCCATTTGGTCAGGATTTGCATGTAGGTGCCGTTGGCGATCACTGCCTTCAAAGCAGCGAGCACCGGCGTCGTCATTCCGCTGCTCTTGGGGATCGCCAGGCCGTAGGGGGCCGTACCGTAGGTTTCACCGACGAGCTTGAAGGCGCCGCCTGACTGCTTGACCTGGTAGGCCGCGACCGGAGAGTCGGACATGCCCAGTTCCGCGCGTCCACTGGAGATCGCCAGGTTGGCGCCGTTCTGGTCGGGATAGGTGAGCACCGTGACGCCTTTCTTGCCGGCTTTGGTGCACTTGCCGTTCTGCGCGGTGGCTTCTTCCTGCTCGGTCGTGCCCTTCTCGACCGAAACGGTCTTGCCGCACAGGTCTTCGACGCCTTTGACGGAGGGGTTGGCGGAGGCCTTGGCGTAGAAGGAGACCCCGGCGGAGAAGTAGTCGACGAAGTCAACCGTCTTCTCGCGTTCTTTCGTGTCGGTGAACGAGGAGGCGCCGATGTCGTACTTGCCGGCGGCCAGGCCCGGGATGATCGTGTCGAAGGTGGCGTTGACGAGGTTCACCTTCAGCCCCATCTGCGCGCCCAGCGCCTTCATCAGGTCTGCGTCCATCCCGATCACGGTGTGCCCGTCGGAGGCGATGAACTCGTTCGGCGCATAGGTGGCGTCGGCGGCCACTGTGAGCGTGCCCTTGGACTTGATCGCCGCCGGCACCAGCGCGGCCGCGGAGGCGTTGGCGGCAGTGGAGGTAGCTGCCGTTGTGGAAGAGCTCGTGCTGCTGCTACTGCTACCGCAGCCGGCGAGTGCCAGCACGGCCAGCGCGGGAACGCCAATTCGGGCGACCAGCTTGCTCATCGGGGAACCTCCTGTTGACAGTTGACGCAGCCCTGACCGAGCAGCGCAGTATAAGGACGCGTGCGCTATTCACGTCCTGCGGGTGTGACTGTCAGCTGAGGTGTGTCAGCTCACGGGCGAGCCGGCGGCCGCGTCGGCGTGGGAGCTCACGAGCGCCTCGATGTCCTCGGCCGGCCCGGGCTTGCCCATCAGGAATCCCTGAGCCATCTCGCAGCCCATCTCTTCGAGGGCGCGCATCTGGGCGCGCTCCTCGATCCCCTCGGCCACCACCGCGAGCGAGAGCGCCTCGCCGACGCCCAGGATCGCCCGCAGCAGCTCGCGGCTCTGGCCACCGTCGTTGAGCGCCGCGACAAAGCTCCTGTCGATCTTCAGGATGTCCACCGGCATACGCTGCAGCTGGGAGAGAGAGGCGTAGCCCGTCCCGAAGTCGTCGATCGCGACGCGCACGCCCAGCGCCTTGATCGCCTCCAGCGCCTGCGCGGCGGCGGACACGTCACGCATGAGCGTGGTCTCGGTCAGCTCGAGGATCAGCGACGACGGCTCGATCCTGGAGCGTTGCAGCGCCAGCGCGACTTCGTAGCCGAAGCCTTTGCGCCCGAGCTGATGCGCGGACACGTTGACGGCGACGGCCAGCTCGACGCCGTCGGCCGCCCACACGGCGGCCTGCCGGCAGGCCTCCTCGAGCACCCAGCGCCCGATCTGCACGATCATCCCGTTGTCCTCCGCCAGCGGGATGAAGTTGTCGGGCGCCACGATTCCCCGCTGCGGGTGGCGCCAGCGGATCAGCGCCTCAACGCCCACGACGCGCCCGCTCGGCAGCTCGAAGATCGGCTGGTAGTGCAGGAAGAACTGCTTCTCCTGGAGGGCGGTGCCGAGGTCGCCCTCGAGCTCGAGGCGGCCCTCCGCACCGGCGTACATGGACGCATCGAACAGCGCGTAGCGGTCCTTGCCGGCCGCCTTGGCCGCGTACAGAGCCAGATCGGCGTCGCGCAGCAGCCCGTCGGGGGTGGTGTAGTGGCCCATCGCGACCCCGATGCTCGCCGTGACCGAGAAGATCTTGCGCCCGTCCTCGAGCGAGACGGGCTCGCGCAGCACCTCTGTCAGCCGGTCGGCCAGTAGGTCGAGCGCGTCCTCGTCGGCTGTGGAGTCGACCAGCACCACGAACTCGTCGCCGCCGAGCCGCCCGACCGTGTCGTGGTCGCGTACCGCGCCCTGAAGGCGCTCGCCTACCGCCTTGAGCAGTTGATCGCCCGCTGCGTGGCCGAGGTTGTCGTTGACGTGCTTGAAGCCGTCGATGTCGATGAACAGCGCGCCAGCGAGCCCGCCGGGCCGGCGCGCTGAGCGCGCGAGCAGCTGCTCGGCGCGATCGAGCACGAGCGCACGGTTGGGCAGGCCGGTGAGCGTGTCGTGGAGCGCCTGGTGGGAGAGCTCGCGGGTCTTCTCGCGCACCAGCACGAGCGCCCGCCTGCGCCCGGTGCCGAGGACCAGCCCGAGCAGGCCGAACATCAGGCTCACGAGCGTGCCTCCGATCAGCAGCGTGAGCGCGTGCCAGTTGCTCGTTACCCCGCCGGGGACCTTTGCTGCGTAGCTCTGCACGCTCCAACCGTTGCGGATGTTGATCTTTACGCTCTGGTCGCCGCTGCGGACGGTGCCGCTGGTGAACGCGACATGCGACTCGGGTGAGTCGAAGTGAAAGCCCACCACCAGGTTGGGGTGGCCTTCGAGAGCCGTGGCCAGCACGACCTTCGGCACCAGCAGCTCGCCGAGCCAGCCCAGGAATGCGCGCTGGCGCCCTGCGACTGTCGTGGGTGTCGTCCCGCCGCGGTAGACAGGGGTCTCGACTGCGAGCGCGGAGTTGCCGCCGGCTGTGAACGGCGCGTAGCTCGAAAGGCCTGTGTTGCGGGTGGCGACCAGGGTCGGGGCGAGCGCGCAGTAGTCGAGGCCCCCGGGCAGGTAGGTCTTGGCGTTGCGCGAGAGTCCCGCCACGGCGAGGCAGTAGAACGGACGGCTCCCCGCGGGGAGCACCTCCGGACTTTCGAGCGGGGCGAGCGAGTGCGGACCGAGCGGACGCAGCGGGTGGGCGGTCATTCTCGCCTGGAACGCCGCCAGGCGGCTCGCGGGGACCATCGCCACCAGTCCGATGTCCTGCAGCTCCTTGTAGCGCTGCATGGCGTGGACCGATTCGGCCCACACGTCGAATTCGGCGGCCGACGCATTGGGGTTTTCCGACACGAACGCGCTGGCGCTCACGACGAGGTCTTCCTCGTGCTCGATCGCGAGCTTCAGCGTCGCGGCGATCTCGGCCGAGGAGAGATGAAAGGAGAGACGAGCTTTGTCGGCGTCCGAACGAGCGACCGCCTTGGCGCCGAGCACGGAGGCGACGACCCCGACGATCACCAGCAGCGCGGTGGCCGCGGCCCACACGCCCCTGTGGTCACCCCCCGCCGGTGATCCGAGGCGCCGCAACCGGTTGCGCCGGACCGGCGCCGGCGAGACCGAGTCGATTGAGGCGCCTCTGTTCGGGCCGCTGGTTGCTGTTGCAGACACACGATCTCGTATTCGGTTGCGTTACGGCGTTACGCAGCGCGAAGATCGGCTCGCTGGGGCGGCGCTTGGCGAATCTCAAGCGGTGCTGGACAGATATACGATGCGTGGATCAGCCGGCCCGCGCTGATGGCCTGCCGCAAAGCGATCTCAGCCGCTAAGCGATCGCGTACGCCGGCCCGGCGTAAGATCGCGCGATGCTCTCCAGGAGATGGCCTTCGAGGAGGGGGCTCATCTGGCTCGGAGTGCTCGCGCTTGCGGGCTGTGGCGCCGCGGGGACACCGCGAGCGGTGGGCCCGGGCGCCAGCGCCTCAGCCCCGCGGCCGAGCGCCTCCGCGCCCGCACGCGCGGCGCCGCCAACCCGCTCCGCCGCGCCGATGCCGCCGCGTGGGAGCTCCCGGCACGCGGCGCACAAGGCGCTCCCGCTACCCCCGAGTGCGCCCGCGAGCGCACTCGACAGACGCGAGGTCGCGGGCAAGGTGGGCAAGGCCGACCGTCTCCCTGCGGCTACGGGCACCGGAAGCTATGTGGCGCCGGGTGCTGCCTCCGATGCACAGATCCGCGCCGAAGTGGCCGCGGCACGCAAGGCGGGGATTATCCTCCCGCGGGGGAATACTGCGACGTCCTTCGAACAGGGAGCCACCTATGTCGGGGGCGGCGGTGGGGCGAGCTGGGTGTTCCCGATCCAGCCGCGCGCGCTGGCGCTCGCACCGCAGAGCTGGAGCGAAGATCAGGGTGTGGACATCTCCACTGCCGCAGGCGCCTGCGGCGCCGCGGCCGTGGAGGTCGCGATCACGGCGGGGACGATCGTCCGCGAGGGAATCCCCGGGTTCGGCGCGGATGCGCCCGTCGAGCGGATCGACAGCGGTCCCTATGCCGGCTGGTTCGTCTACTACGGACACGCAGCGCCGGCGCTGGTCGCCGTTGGCGCGCATGTGGCGGTGGGCCAGCCCGTGGCGGAGGTGGGCTGTGGTGAGGTGGGGCTCTCCTCGGGTCCGCATTTGGAGATCGGCCTAACACCACCTGGCGGCGGAACCTGCTGCCCGGCGTTCGGCGAGACTTCGCCCGTGGTCGACAGCCTGATGCGCCAGCTGTACAGCGGCTCCATCTAGCGCCCACGCCGCGACGGCGCACTCCGCGTTTGCGGTGCGCTAGTCTCCCGCTCGCCTAATCGCGTGCGGGTGTGCGCGAGCGGGGGAACCGAGTTGTTGGGGCGAGTTCCGTGGTAATCCACGGGAGGCGCAAGTCGCTAGCCCGTCAGCTAACCCCGCCGGCCGACGATGAGAGGCAGCCCTTGCGACGGAGTCCCCGGATGTGCTCGGCCGTACCCATGCTCGTACTGGTCCTGGCCCTGCTGGCCGGCGCTCAAAGCGCGACCGCGGCCAGCACCGGAGGCACCGCTGTAGCTCCGCCCGTCGTCCCGGCGACAACGACCAGCCCGCCGCTCAGCGCTCCCGCGGTCGCGCCCGCTACCACCCCCGGGGGCACCGGAGGGACGAGCACCGCTTCCGCGCCAGTGTTCGCGGGGAGCCCCTATCCGCTCAGCCCGAGCGGCTGGGTCTTCCCGCTCTACCCGCTCGCGCATGTCGCCGCCACCGGCTCGTGGTCGCTCGATGAGGGTGTGGACCTCGGCGGCGACGCGAACCAGTGCGGCACGCATCTGCGCGAGCTGGCGGTCGCCAGCGGCACGATCGTCCAGGAGGGACTTGAAGGCTTCGGCCCCTTCGCCCCGGTGTTGCTCGTGGACAGCGGCCCCGACCGCGGACGCTACATCTACTACGGACATGCCGCGCCGGCGCTCGTGGGACTCGGCGCCCACGTGAGCGCAGGGCAGCCGATCGCCGATGTCGGCTGCGGCGATGTCGGTATCTCCTCGGCTCCGCATCTGGAGATCGGGATGCTCCCGACGGGTGCGAGCGACCCGCTGGAAATGCCGGGCGTCGGTGAGACAGCGCATGAAACCCTCTCCAACCTGAGCTCCGCCTACAAGGCCGCGCTCAGCGCCTACCGCGCGCAACGCGCGGCCGCAGCCAAGGCCAAGCGCTCTACGCTGCGCAAGTCGACGCGTAAGTCCTAGCCGGGCCGCCACGCCGGTTCCGCCTGGCAAAAATCGTCCATCGCTCTAAGGCAAGACGCCCGGCCTGCCGATGAGGGGCTCGTGACCACACTTGCCCGCTCGCTCCTAACTTCCGCCGCGCGCCGTGAAGCTGTCGCCCGTCTGATTGCGCTGCTCGCTGCGACTGTCGCTGTCTCGGCTGTGCTGCTGTCGGTGGCCTCCCCGAGCGGAGCCATGGTGAAAACACTGGGTGGACAGAAGTATGGCCTGTTCCCGCATGCGACCAAGGAAAAGGCCTTCATCCCAGACCTCACCGGCCTCGAATATCTCGGCGGCCCAGTGCTGCATGCGAGCTCCGTCTATGCAATCTACTGGGATCCGTCGGTGCTCCGCACCGGTGACCCAGGTCGGCCCGGCAAGTATCAGGGCGATTGGCAGAAACTGATCAACGGCTTCCTGCAGGGTGTCGCATCCGAAAGCGGCACGCTCGGCAACGTCTTCGCCCTCACCGGCCAGTACACGGAAGCGGGTGGCGCGCGCGCCACCTACCAGACCACCTTTCGCGGTGGCTATGTCGATCACGCCAGCTATCCCACCGACGGCTGTACCGACCCCAATCAAACGCTCAACCAAAACTTCGCCTGTCTCACCGATGCCCAGCTGAGGGAACAGCTGGCGAGCTTTGTCAGCGCGAACAAATGGCCGGCCGGCAAAGAAACGATCTTCTACATCCTCACGCCGCCCGGGGTCACCGTCTGCATCGAAGCCAATCACTGCTCCGACAGCTTGGAGAGGGAACCAGGCGGGAACTCCACCGAAGAAACCAGCTATGAACAGAGCTTCTGCAGCTATCACTCGACGACCACGATCGGCGGCGAAGCGGCCTCTTATGCGGCGATTCCCTGGACAGCAGGCACCCGCGGAGCAGGTGGAACTCTGCCTCGGTCGGGGGGGATCGGTAGCGATTGCCAGAACGGGACCGACGTACTCCAGGAGCCCGAGCAGAACGGCCTCTCGCCCAACGGTACCTACGATCACGCCCTTCCGGACGTGCTCATCAACGAGATCGCGGCCGAGCAGATCGCAACGGTGACCGACCCCATGCTGACTGGATGGATCGAACCGCTTCATGGCTACGAGGTTCCCGACCAGTGCCGCAACTGGTTCGAGGAACCCCCGGTTGTGTTGGGATCGCCCACGCCCAACAAAGAAACCGAAGCCGGCACCCTTTCCAACCAGAACATAAATGGCGGTCTCTATTACCTGAACACCGAGTACAACCAGGCGGCGCTGTACTACGCCTACCCGGGCCTGCCCTGCGAGCTGCACACGAACCTCGCCCCATCGTTCACGTCGCCAACCCCGGTGAACTCGGGCGACGTGGTTGCATTCGATGGCAACGAGTCCGACATCACGCTCGAGCAGTCAGCCGACCCGACACCCAGCTCCCAGCCGTACCACAGGGCGACGTTCGCGTGGAACTTCGGCGACGGGACGAGCGTCTCGGGGCCCGGCTACAGCGAAACCAACCCGAGCGCACCGCTCTACGCGAGTGTCTATCACTCCTATCAATATGGCGGAAGCTATGAAGTGACGCTGACCGTTACCGATGCTGCCGGTCGGTCCACCAGCACCAGTCACCCGCTCACAGTGAACGGGCCGGCCAAGCCCGCGCCGCCCGCGCCGACTTCGGGCGGCTCGGGCGCGGGAAGCTCCACGGGCTCCAGCACGTCCAGCAGCACCAGCGCGTCGACGCCGGCGACCCAGACCGCCACACCGACCACCTCCACGACTTCCACGGGCGTCTCCGTGCCGCCCCCGCTCGCCACCGCGGCGATCGCGTCGCGCTCGCTGAAGAGCGTGCTCGGTAGCGGCGGACTGGTGGTGCGCTACACGGTCAACGAGCAGGTTGCGGGACACATCGAAGTCATGCTCGCGAGCTCGATCGCCCGCAAGCTCAAGATCGGCGGTCCGGCGGCGACCGGGTTGGCGCCTGGCACTCCCCCCCAGGTGGTGATCGCAAAAGCGATTCTGGTAACCACCAAGGGTGGCGGCTCGACAGTCCACATCGTGTTCTCCAAGACCACAGCAGCGCGCCTGCGCAAGCTGCACAAGGTATCGCTGATGCTCCGGCTGAGCGTCCGCAACGCGGCATCGCACGCGCCGGCCGCGACAACGGTCCTCGTCACAGCGACTCTCGCCGGCTAGCTCACTCGGTCAGACTCACTCCGAGGAGTCTTTGTTTCTCCTCGAACGCGCCTTGTCGCGGAATACGAAGTACCACAGTGCCGCCAGCGCCAAATAGCAGAACGCCATCGAGACGACCGAGATGATCGCAATCCCGGTGTTGCTCGATGTCATCGATTCGCCGTCGAGCGCCAGCGGGAGCGAGAGGATCGCTGCGACGATATGCACGTGCGCTCGCCGCCGACCTAGAGGCCGGGCCAGTGGCGCACGACGTAGCCCGAGTTGTCGGTTGCGCCCACCAGCCAGCGTGAGGCGTAGACGCCGCTGCGTCCTGCGGTGTCGTAGAGAACGCCGTCCACATACATGTAGGTGTGCCCTGCGTTTGCGTACACCGTGATGTAGCGCCCGGGACCCGCTGCGCCCCAGCTCTCCAGTTCGCCCGAGGTCTCCGGCGAGCCGAGCAGGCCTCCGGCGGCCAGCGCGTAGCTGACCGATCCCGAGCAGTCGTATGCGTTGTCCACAAACGACGCGTGCCCGCCGCCGAACACATACGGGAAGTCAGCGATCTCGTTGGCGCCCGCGATCACCTTCTGGACGACTTCGGGCACGCCGGCAGGGACCGGCAGCGTGCCGCCGCCACCGATCGACTGGCCCCCCGCGACGGGCGTGAGGCGGTGCTTCTGTGCCTGGGCGGCACTGCGTTCGACGGCCTGCATCTGGGATAGCTCGCGTCGCACTTCGGCATCGGACTGCGCGCCGGCGGCGACGTAGGCTTCGGCTGCCTTCTTCGGGGCAGCGGCGGATGCGTGCTTGGTCGAAGGGCTGACCGGGAAGCTCGCGGCTTCCTGGGGGTCGGCCACCTCCTTGACGCCGGCCGGGCCGGGCTTGCTCGAGCTCGGCGTTGTGGGCGCGCTCTGCGCTGGCGGCACAGAGGTGGCGGCGAGCTTCTGCCCGGCGGGCTTGACGCTCGGCTTGGAGGAGCCCGCATCCGGACTCACGGTCGCGCCCGCGCATGCGCTGAGCGCGGTCGCGGCGAGCACGCAGCAGCCCGCAGCGAACACCTTGCGGATCGACCCCATGCGCCTAGGCTAGCGCCAGGGTCTGCCTGGAAGTGTCGCTACCCTGGTGCGATGCGCGAGGAAGCAACCGTGGTAGAGCTGCGTCCGCACGTCCGCTTGCTGCACGGGATGCGACGGCCCGGCAACTGGCTGCAGCTGGTTCGCTTCGGGCTCGTCGGGGCGGTCGGCTTCGTGGTCAACCTCGCCGTGTACTACGTGTTCGTGCATTCGGCCGGCGTGGAGTACCACGTGGCTGCGGTCGTTGCATGGCTCGCCGCGGTGCTCAACAACTTCGTGCTCAACCGCCGCTGGACCTTCGAAGCCCAAGGCGGGCGCGCCCATTTCCAGGCGCTGCGCTTTCTCGTGGTGAGCTCGGTCGCCTTCGGCCTCAGCCTGCTGCTGCTGACGCTGCTCGTCGAGAACGCCCATATGGCCAAGCTGCCGGCGCAGGCGCTTGCCGTCGCGGCCTCGACGCCGCTCAACTTCCTCGGCAACAAGCTCTGGAGCTTCCGGGCCGAGCTGAGCTCCGCGGCCCGCTGAGCCCGCCGTCGATGCCCGCAGCGGTCTCTCGGGCGTCAGTTCGGTACCTATACTCTGAAATCCCCCCGCTCGGAGGATCCTTGTGCAGGAGATGGTGATCTACGGTGTCAGCTTCGACATGGTTGGCAAGCAGCCGATCGTGCTCCTGAAGACGGTCGACGGCAACAAGTTCCTGCCGATCTGGATCGGCCATCCCGAGGCGGCGTCGATCCTGATGAAGCTCCAGGGCGCGGGCACGCCCCGGCCGATGACGCACGATCTGCTGTGCGACATCCTCGGCGAGCTGGACGTCAAGTGCACGCAGGTGTCGGTCACCGAGCTACGCGAGAACACCTTCTTCGCCTCGATCACGCTCAGCGTCGGCGGACGCGAGCTCGAAATCGACTCGCGCCCGAGCGACGCGATCGCGCTGGCTGTCCGCTCCGGCGCTCCGATCTACGCCGCCGAGGACGTGATCTCGGAGTCTGCGATCGAGTTCGAGCACGACGTCGAGGAGTCCGAGGACGTGGTCGAGAAGTTCAAGGAGTTCCTCGATCAGGTCTCGCCGGAGGACTTCGCCGCCGGCGACTCCTAGCGGCCTATTGATTTCGGATAGTCCCGCTGGGCGAGAATGCCCGAGCGGTGTGATTTCGGGAGACCCGCCGGCTTGGAGCTTCGATCGGCCTTGTCGGCGCCGGTCACCACAGCCGGTCGGGCTCGGTTGGGTGGGTCAGCGTGTGTGGGCGCTGGCCAGGATCCGCTCGACCAGCTCGTCGAAGCGGATGTCGGCCGCGTCGGCGGCCTGTGGCAGCAGGCTGGTGGCGGTCAGGCCGGGGACGACGTTGGCCTCGAGCACCCACAGCTCGTCGCTGTCGTGCTCGAGCATCAGGTCGACCCTGGCGACGCCGTGGCAGCCGAGCAGCTGGTAGACGCTCAGCGCCAGCTGCTGCGCGCGTGCGGCGGTCTCGGGCGCCAGCTCGGCCGGGCACACGAACGTGGTCATGCCGATCTCGTAGCGGGACTCGTAGTCATAGAAGCCCTCCTCCCGCGGAACCGCCTCGACGATCGGCAGCGCCACCGCCGATCCGTCGGGCTCCTCGAGAATCGACACGGCGAGGTCGCGCCCCTTGACGTAGCGCTCGATCAGGACAGTGGCGTCGTAGGAGAACGCGCCCACGAGCGCGCCTGGCAGCTCGCCGCTGTCGCGCGCGAACTTGACGCCGATCGCCGAGCCGCCGATCGCAGGCTTGACCACGAGCGGGAGCTCCAGGTCGTCCTCGATCCGCGCCAACGCGGCGCCTGCGCCCAGCTCCTTGATTGCGGTCTCGCGCAGTGCGTGAAAGCGCGGCGTGGGGATCCCGGCCTCACGCATGAGCTGCTTGGCGAGCACCTTGTCGGTGGCGCGCACGCAGCCCGCGGGCCCCGAGCCGGTGTAGGGGAGCGCGATCGCCTCGAGCAGGCTCTGAATCGTCCCGTCCTCTCCCTCGCGGCCGTGCAGGGCGATGAAGGCGACGTCCGGCTCGGCGGACAGCAGCTCCTCGACCAGGCCCCCGCCGACGTCGAGCGCGATCACCTGATGGCCCAGGCGCACCAGGGCGTCCTGCACCTGCGCACCGGAGCGCAGCGAGACAGCGCGCTCCAGCGAGCGCCCTCCCTTCAGCACAGCGACCCGCTTGGCCTCGCTCATCGATCGCGGCGGCGGCGAGCCGGCGCCGCACCGTCGCGCCGCGGCAGCGCCACGACGTCCGCCAGGCGCGCGTCGCGCTCCGCATCGGGCGCAGGGAGCTGACCGGCGGCCGGCGCCGAGCCCTGCTCGTCGTGCGTCGCCTGTGCGGGCGCGCCGCCAGCCGAGCCGCTGAGCGAACCCAGCAGGCCGAGCTGCTCGCGCACGGCCCTGCCGATGCGCCGGATCCCCTCGCGGATGTCCTGATCGGGCACCCCGGCGAAGTTCAGGCGCATCGCCGAGGAGCCGCTGCGCCCGTCGATGAAGGCGGCGCGCCCGGGCACGAAGGCCACGCCCTCGCGCTTTCGCGCCAGTGCCAGCAGGTCGGTGGTGTCGATCCGCTCGTCGAGCGTCGCCCAGATGAACAGGCCGCCCTGCGGGCGCGTCCAGCGCGCGCTCTCGCCGAAGTGCTCCGCGAGCGACTCCAGCATCACGTCGCGGCGGCGCCGGTAGAGGTCCCTGAGCGACTCCACGTATGCGAGCCAGCTGGGAGCGCCGTCGCTCTCGCGCTCCTGGAAATAGGCTGCCACGAACATCTGTGTCACCGGCGAGGAGCACAGGTCCGCTCCCTGTTTGCCGAGGTTCAGCTTCTCGAGCACCGGTCGCGGTGCGACGGCCCAGCCCAGCCGCAGCCCGGGCGAGAGGATCTTCGAGAAGGTCCCCAGGTAGATCACCAGGTCAGAGGCCCCACCGCGTCCGACCGAGGCCGCGTCGAGCGAGTAGAGCGTCGGCAGCGCCTCGCCCTCGTAGCGCAGCAGGCCGTAGGGGTTGTCCTCGAGCACGAGCAGCTCGCGCTCGCGCGCGATCTCCACGAGGCGCCGCCTGCGCGCGAGCGACATCGTGACCCCGCCGGGATTCTGAAAGTTGGGGATCGTGTAGATGAACTTGGGCCGTCTGCCCTCGGCCTGGAGGCGGTCGAGGGTGCTCTCGAGCACGTCGATCGGCATCCCGTCGGAGTCGATCTCGATCTGCTCCACGTCGGCCTGATAGGCGCTGAAGGTGGGCACCGCCCCGGGGTAGGTCGGAGCCTCGGCCACGATCACGTCTCCGGGGTCGATCAGCGTCTTGCAGACCAGGTCGATCACCTGCTGACCACCGGTCGTGACGATCACCTCGCCGGGGTCGACGAGCGTTCCCTCGGCGGCCATCACCTCGACGATGCACTCGACCGTCGCGGCCATGCCTTCGGTCGGGCCGTACTGCAGCGCGCGCGCTGTCGACGCGGCGGCCACCTCGGACATCAGGCGCGCGTAGAGCTCGGGCGCGAACGTCGATGTGTCGGGCAGCCCGCCGGCGAGCGAGATCACGTCGGGGCGCTCGGTGAGCGCCATCATCTCCCGCATCGCCGAGCTTTTCATGCCCCGCGTGCGCGCCGCGAACAGCGCCTCGTAGCGCGCCAGCTCGTGTGCCGTCGCCCGCCCGCCGCGCCCGTCGCCTCCTGCGCTGTTCGATCGCTCCATCGCTTCCCGTCTCTATTCGCTGTCGTGCTCGTCGAACCTCGCCCACGACCCGCGTGGCTTGCGCACCGGTCCACTATCGTGCTCGCCGATCGGGCTCGTCCAGCACCCGCACGGTATCGCACCTCCGAAAGCACTCTGCATGCACGGTCTCTTCTTCTACATCGGTCTCGGCGCCGGCCTCGCCGCCGCTTGCGGCCTGCGGCCGTTCCTGCCCGTCCTGCTCGCGGGGGCGCTCGCCTCGGCCAAGGTGCTGGGGCTCGGCTTCCCGCACGACCCCTACCACTTCCTGCAGGCGAGCTGGTGGCTGGCGGTCGTGGCGGTCGTGCTGGTGGTGGCCTACGCCGCACAGCTGCTCCTCGGTCTCGCGCCGTTCATGGACGCGCGCGCGCGCAGTGGGCAGGGAGCCTCGCCGCTCGCCGCTGCGATCGCCGGGCTCTCGGTCGGTGCCGGCGCGATCCTGTTCGCGGGCACTCTCTGCGCGCATGAAGATGCCTGGTGGCCAGGGTTGATCGGCGGCATCCTGGTGGCCCTCCTCGCCCAGCGGGCCACGGGCCCGGTGGTGCTTCGCGCGAGGAGCAGGCTGCCCGACCGCGGCGCGCGCGAAGCGATGAGCGTCTATCTCGACGCCGTCGCACTGCTCGCCGCCGCGCTCGTGGCGCTGCTGCACCCGCTGGGCTACGTCCTCGTGGCGGCACTGGCGTGGTTTGCCTGGCGGGGGCGTGACCGCGGCGATGAGAAGTACGCCGGCCTGCGCATCCTGCGCCGCTGATGGGCGCCGTGCCGCCCAGCGCCACCCCGGCCAAGCTCGTCCTCTGCGTGATCGACGCGATGGCTCCCGCGATGCTCGAGCGGGCCGTGGCGGCGGGCGCCGCGCCGGTGCTGGAGACGCTGATGCGCCGCGGTCGCTACGTCCCGGACTGCGTGGCCGCGTTTCCGTCTGTGACGCCCGTCTGCGCCGCCTCGATCATCACCGGTCTCGCCCAGGACGAGCACCACATCCCCGCGATGAACTGGTTTCACCGCGAGGAGGATCGCTACATCGAATACGGCTCGAGCTTCCGCTCCGCGCAGCGCTTCGGCATCGCGCGCCAGCTGACCGACACGGTCTACAACATGAACCGCGTGCACCTCTCGGCCAACACCCCGACGGTGTTCGAGAGCCTCGACGACGCCGACGTGCGCACAGCCGGGACGACCTATCTGATGTACCGTGGCCGCCACCGTCACGAGCCCCAGCGAGACACCGCGCTCACGCGCGTCGCGACCACGCTGATGCGCCACCCGGTGATGGGTCCGCGCGAGCTCTTCTATGCCGACATCTTCGCCTCCAGGCGCACCGGCTGCCGCTCGGGGCTGGGCATGCCCGGTGTGCGCGACCGCCACTCCGGCTGCGTCTCCTCCTATCTGGTCGAGCACGACCTGTTCGACTTCCTGCTGCTCTCGCTGCCCGACAACGACTGGTACTCGCACAAGCGCGGACCCGATGCGCAGGTCCAGTCGATCGCACAGGCGGACCTGCAGCTCGCACGTGTGATGAACGCGGCCGGCGGCATCGAGGAGTTCCTCTCCGAGCACGCCGTGATCGCGATGGCCGATCATTCTCAGGCACCTGTCACCGCTGCCATCGCCCTCCAGGACGAGCTCGCCGAGCTCGGCGTGCTGGGCCCCTCGCGCTCGGCTGAGAGCGAGCGCGACCAGGAGCCGCGGATCGCGGTCTGCCCCTCCCAGCGCGCCGCGATGGTCTATGCGCTGCACGCGTCCGAGCGCGACGCGATGCGCGCGTCGGTGGTGGCCCTGGCGCTGGCCGTCGAGGGCGTCGACCTGGTCATGTGGCTCGAGCGCGACGCCCACGACGTCCCCCGCGAGGGCGTGATCGCGAGCCCGCTGCGGGGCGAGCTGCGCTTCGCCCCGGGCGGCTCGGTGCTGGACTCGCGCGGGCGTGCGTGGAGCGTGGAAGGCGAGCTGGCTGCGCTCGAAGGGAGAATCGAGGACGCGCGGCTGCTGAGCAGCGCCTACCCCGATGCGCTTGCGCGTGTGTGGTCGGCGCTCACCTGCCCCAGCTCCGGCGAGGTGCTGCTCTCGGCGGCCCCCGGCCACGAGTTCATGGACTGGGGCCGCCAGGCCCACATCGGCGGCGGAAGCCACGGCTCGCTGCACGCCTCCGACTCGCTCGGCGCGCTGGTGTTGCACGGCGTCGAGCTACCCGACCCGGAGCCCGCGCAGTGGGCGATCCGCGACGTGGCGTCGATCGTTCGCGGCCACTTCGGGCTCACCGGCGCCACCGCCGGCGGCTGAGCCGGCCTGCATCGCCCGCTGAGGTCTGCATCTCCCGCTCGCGTTTGCATCGCCCGCTCGGGAGCGGCGTTAGCATCGCGTGATGCGCAGCCTGCCGGTGCTCATCGCCTGTGTCCTGGCCTGCCTGGCGCCCGCGCTGGCCACGGCCGCTCCCGGCCGTTCCTCGTCTGGCCTTACGCACGCAGCGCCAGCCGCCACGACTGACACCGCAGCGGTATCGGCTGGGGCCTCGGCCAAAGCGAGCAACCCCGAAGAACCGATCCCGGTCGCGGCCTCCAACGTGGCGCCGGCGGGACGGCGGCTATCCCCCAACGAGGTCCTCGCGATCGCGACCAAGCTGCCCAAGATGCGTGCGCTGCAGCGCGAATACCGCGGCTCCTACAGCGGCGCATACCTCAAGCAGCCGTTTCGCTGGCAGGTCAGCTACTTCTCGCGCGGCGGCAAGAAGGAGATCGGCCAGGTCATCATCAACGACCTCTCCGGGCGCGTGCTGGAACAGTGGACCGGCTTTCAGGTCGCCTGGACGATGGCCCGCGGCTACAGCGGCGCGTTCGGCAGGCATGTCAACTCGCTGTACGTCTGGCTGCCGATGTGTGTGCTGTTCATCCTGCCGTTCCTGGACTTTCGCCGCCCCTTCTCGCTGCTTCACCTCGACCTGCTCGTGCTGCTCTCCTTCTCAGTCTCACTCGCCTTCTTCAACCACGCTCACATCTACGCTTCGGTGCCGCTCGCCTATCCGCCGCTGCTGTACCTGCTGGCGCGCATGCTCGCGCTGCTGCGACGCGTGCGCCGCGACGGCGCGCACAGGCCGCCTCCCCTGCGCATGCTCGTGCCCACGCCCTGGCTGGCGATCGGGATCGTGTTCCTGCTCGGCTTTCGCATCGGGCTGAACGTGACCGACTCAAACGTGGTGGACGTGGGCTATGCGGGCGTGATCGGCGCGCAGCGGATCGTCTCCGACAGGCCGCTGTACGGCTCCTTTCCCACCAACAACGAACACGGCGACACATACGGTCCCTTCAACTACGAGGTCTATGTCCCGTTCGAGCAGGCCTTCGGCTGGAGTGGCAGCTGGGACGATCTTCCCGCTGCGCACGCCGCGGCGATCTTCTTCGACCTGCTGGCCGTCGCCCTGCTGTTCTTGATCGGCCGGCGCATGCGCGGACCGACGCTCGGCGTGGCACTCGCCTACGCCTGGGTCTCCTATCCGTTCACGCTGTTCTCCCTGGAGAGCAACTCCAACGACACGCTCGTGGGCGTGCTGGTGCTCGCTGCGCTGCTGGCGGCCAGCTATCGCAACCGCTTCGCGCCGGCCGCGCGCGGCGCACTCGCGGCGCTCGCCGGGCTGACCAAGTTCGCGCCGCTTGCCCTGGCACCGATCCTGGCTACGCATGGGTTGCGCGAGCTGCCACCGGCGCGGCGCGCGCGCGCCCTGGCGCTGTATCTGCTCGCGTTCGTGCTCGTCGGGGCGCTGGCGGCCGTGCCCGCGCTGCGCCACGACTCGCTGCACGAGATCTACGAGCGCACGTTTGCCTACCAGGCGAATCGCGGCTCGCCCTTCTCGGTGTGGGGCCTCTACGGACTGCACACCGGCGAGGAGATCGTCGAGCTGCTGGCCGTTGCGGGGGTGCTGGTGCTCGCGGTGCTTCCCCGGCGCTCCGATCTAGTCGGACTGGCCGCCGCTTGCGGCGCTGCGCTGATCGCCGTCCAGCTCGGCATCGAACACTGGTTCTACCTGTACATCCCGTGGTTCTTCGCGCCGGTGATGCTCGCGCTGCTCGGCCGCTTCAGCGATCCGCGGGTCCCGACGGCGGCCGTGGCATCAGCACCTGCTCGATCGACTCAGCCCGAAGCGGCCCTGAGCACCTGATCAACGCGCCCATCAGCCACGGGTCCTCTTCGGAGGTCTCAAAGCGCACCGGCATCTGTGTGAGCAGCGCCTCGATCGCCTGCTCGCGCTTGACGCCGATGACCCCTCCACGCGGGCCGGTCATGCCGACGTCGGTGATGTAGGCGGTCCCCCCGGGCAGCACGCGCGCGTCGGCCGTGGGCACGTGGGTGTGGGTCCCGAGCACCGCGGTCACGCGCCCGTCGAGATGCCAGCCCATCGCGACCTTCTCTGAGGTCGCCTCGGCGTGCACGTCGACGAGTATCTGGTCGACCGCGCCGAGCTCGCCCAGCGCGACCTCGATCTCGGTGAAGGCCGAGCGCCCGGCGCGCAGGTAGAGGTTGCCGCTCAGGTTGATCACGCCGAGGCGCACGCCGTCGCGCTCGACCACGCACACGCCGCGCCCGGGCTGGCTGCGAAGGAAGTTCGCCGGGCGCAGGATCGGCCGCTCCCCTTCCAGGTAGGGGTAGATCTCACGCCGGTGGTAGGTGTGGTTGCCGAGCGTGATCGCATCGACGCCCGCGGCGAACATCTGCTCGGCGATCTTGGGCGTGATGCCCAGGCCCCCGGCGGCGTTCTCGCCGTTGACCACCACGAATGTCGGTGCGCTGCGCTCGCGCAGGACGGGCAGGCAGTCGAGCAGCGTTCGCCGGCCGAGCCCGCCGACGACGTCGCCGACGAACAGGATGCTGACGCCGTCCTGCGCCGCCCCCCCGGCGCTCGCCGAGGACTCAGCCATACTCTGCCGATGGGAGCAGGGCAGTGAGCGGCGTCTCCGAGAAAGCCCCCGAGGCGGCTCCGCCGAGCGCCGAGGAGCGCGAGCTGACGGGCACAAAGCGGCGCGAGCCGCCGGCGCCGAGCGAACCGCCACGGGCGGTCGTTCCCCGCTGGGTGCAGCTCGTGCTCCTGCCCCTGACGCTGCTCGCGCTGTGGGCGTTGGCGAAAGGCGCCGGGAAAGTGCTGGTGATCTTCATCGTTGCGGCGCTGATCGCGCTCATCCTCAACCCGGCTGTCGCATTCCTGCAGCGCCGGAAGCTGCCTCGGGGTCTGGCCGTGCTGGCCGTGTATCTCGCATTCTTCCTCACGCTCAGTGGAATTGGCGTACTTCTTGCCAACCCTATCTCCAACCAGGTCGCCTCGTTCAGCCACAACCTGCCCGATCTCGTCAAAAAAGCCAACCGCTCGCTCGCCAAAACACAGAAGACGCTCAACGACAGCGGTATCCACGTGCAGTTCATCAAGCAGGGCAAGACGGCGCTGCAGACCCTGCAGGACAAACTCGTGAAGGGCTCCAGCTCGATCGTCTCCTCGGCCGGCGGCCTGCTCACCGAAGTGGCGAGCGCGAGCTTCGACGTGCTGCTCGTGTTCGTGCTGTCGGTCTACATGCTGATCTACGGGCAGAGCATCGGCAGGCTGATACGCCGCTACATGCCCGACGGCGATGGCACGCCCGCCGATGACTACCCCACGCTCGTGCAGAGCGCCGTCGCCCGCTATGTGGGCGGGCAGCTGCTGTTCAGCGTGATCATGGGCGCGACCGCCGGGATCTCGCTGTACATCTTCGGCCTGGTCGGGATCTTTCCCGACGGGCGCAAATACGCGATCGCATTCGGCGTCTTCTACGGGCTGATGGAGCTGGTCCCGTACATCGGCCCGATCGTGGGCGCGCTCCCGGCCGTCCTGGTCGCGCTGTTCAGCGAACCGATCTCTGCCCTGTGGGTGGCGCTGATGTTCGTCGCGCTGCAGCAGCTGGAGGGACACATCGTCGCCCCGCAGATCTTCGGACACACGCTGCGCATCAACCCGCTGCTCGTCATCTTCGCGCTGCTGCTCGGGCTGCAGCTGCACGGCGTGGTCGGGGCGCTGATCGCGCTGCCGATCCTCTCGGTGCTGCGCGAGACCGCCGTCTACCTGAGCCGCCACATTACGTTCGAGTCGTGGGATCCCCCCTCCCGCCGGCTCCTGTGAGCGCGGTTCTCAGCGTCAGTGCCCTGTCCAAGCGCTACGGCGAGCTGGAGGCGCTCGCGGACGTCAGCTTCGAGCTGCAGGCCCAGGAGATCGTGGCCGTGCTCGGCCCCAACGGCGCCGGCAAGACCACGCTGCTCTCGATCCTCGCCGGCGTGCAGCCTCCCAGCTCCGGCAGCGTCAGCGGCGATGCCCGCTCGATCGGGTGGGCACCGCAGCAGCCGGCGCTCTACTCGAAGCTCTCGGTCGCCGAGAACCTCGAGCTGTTCGCCCACCTGGAGGGCCTCGAGGATCCGGCTGGCGCGGTTGCGCGGATGCTCGAACAGACCGGGCTGGGCCAGCGCGCGCAGGAACCCGTCGGGCGCCTCTCGGGCGGCAACCGCCAGCGCGTCAACGTAGCGCTGGGCCTGATCGCCAACCCGCAGGTGCTCGCACTGGATGAGCCCTCGGCGTCGCTCGACCCCGGTCAGCGGGAGCGCCTGTGGGAGTTCGTCTCCGCGCTCGCGCGGGCCGGTACGGCGGTGCTCTTCTCCTCGCACAACGTCAGCGAGGCCCAGCGTCACAGCGACCGCGTGCTCGTGCTCGCGCAGGGTCGCCTGCTGCTCGACGGCACGCCCGGGGAGTTGCTCGCCGAGGGCGGCGAGGCGCCCGGCGGGGACCTCGAGTGCGCGCTCGTTCGCTTCCTCGCGCGCTCAGGGCTGCCCTCCGAGCAGGACCGGGCATGAGGTGGCTGCTTCGCAAGGATCTGTTGATCCTGCGCCGCTCGCGCCTGCTGGTGGCGCTGCTGATCGTCTACCCGGTGGCGATCGCGTTGCTGATCGGCTTTGCGATCTCGCGCAGCCCGTCGCGCCCGCACGTCGCGATCGTCGATGAAAGCGCGCCCGGTGAGACCGTCAAGGTGGGCAGCCAAAGCGTCGAAGTGAGCCGCTACGCCCAGCAGCTGTTCAGCCAGGTGCAGTCGAGCCGCGCCGCCTCGCGTGCGCAGGCGATCGCCGAGATCAAATCGGGCCAGGTGATCGCCGCGGTGATCATCCCGGCGAACATCGCCGCGCGCCTGTCCTCCTCGATCGAGGCTGCGCAGCTGGAAGTGCTCTACAACGGCGATGCGCTCGAGCAGTCGCTCGTGCACTCCGCACTCAGCTCGGCCCTGGCCGAAGCGAACCGCGCTTTCTCCCAGCAGATCCAGCAGGCTGCTGCCAGGGCGATCGAGGCGCTGCTGCAGGGCGGGCGCTCCGGCATCCTCGGGGCGCCCGAAAACCTGATCGGGCTGAGCCAGATTCCGGCCAGCCTGCGCGCGATCCTCGCGCGCGAGCCCCCGGGGCACACACGCAGCGAACTTGAAAGGATCGAGGCGTTCGCCGGCTTCGCCGCTCAGAACCTCTCGCTGAGCAAGCAGGTGCTCTCCACGATCGGACAGCCGATCGCGGTCAAGAGCACATTGCTGCACGGCCGCAGAACGCCGCTGAACACGTTTGCGGTGGTCGTCGCGGTGAGCGTCTCGCTGATGTTCGTGTGCGTCCTCTTGGCCGCCGGTGCAGTGGCGCTCGAGCGCGAGGAGCGCACGCTCGGGCGCCTGATCAGAGCTTCCCCCGCGCTCGTCTCGCGCGAGCTCTTGCTTGCCGAGAAGAGCCTCCTGGCAGCGGGCTGCTCATTCGTGCTCGCCCTCGCGATGCTCGCGGGAATCGGCGCGTTCGTGGCGCTCGACTGGGGCCGCGCGGGACTGTGGGTGGCGGCACTGGCCTTCGGCGCGCTGGCCTTCGGCGCGCTCGGGGTCGCGATCGGCGTGCTGGCGCGCGAGGTGCGCGCGGCTTCGCTGCTGGCGTTCCTGCTCTCGCTGCCGCTCGCGTTCCTCGCGCTCGTCCCGAGCGGCTCGGTCTCTGCCGGCTTCTACGGGGTCATCGACGCGGTCTCGTTCGTGTTTCCGTTCAAGGCCACCCTGCAGGCGCTCGACGCGGCGGTCAACGGGGCCGCTCCCTCGATCGGTGGATCGCTCGTGCACCTGGCCGGGCTCACGATCCTCTTCGGCCTGCTCGCCCGCGCCGGGCTGAGCCGCGCCGAATGAGCCTCGCGCCACGCGCGAGGCTCTAACCTGGGAGGACCATGGCCTTTCCACAGACGCGCATGCGCAGGCTGCGGGCGAGCGCCTCGCTGCGCGGGCTCGTGCGTGAGACCGACCTTCGCGCCGGCCAGCTGGTTCTGCCGATGTTCGTCGCCGAGAACCCCGCGAGCGAGCGCGAGCCGATCGCCACGATGCCCGGCGTGGAGCGGCTCTCGATCGCCGCGGCCGTGGCCGAGGCGCAACAGGCGGCGGCGCTCGGCGTGGCTGCGGTGATGCTGTTCGGGATCCCCGCCGGCAAGGACGAGGAGGGCTCGGGCGCATGGGACGAGGAGGGCATCGTGCAGCTCGCCACGCGCGCGATCAAGGCAGCCGAGCCGGATCTGCTGGTGGCCAGCGACGTGTGCCTGTGCGAGTACACAGCACACGGACACTGCGGCGTGCTGCGCGAGGACGGAGTCGTCGACAACGACGCCTCGCTCGAGCTGCTGGCGCGCACCGCGGTCAGCCACGCACGCGCCGGTGCGGACCTGGTGGCGCCGTCGGACATGATGGACGGACGCGTGGGCGCGATCAGGCAGGAGCTCGACGCGGAGGGCTTCTCGCAGACGCCGATCCTCGCCTACTCCGCCAAGTTCGCCTCGGCCTTCTACGGCCCTTTCCGCGACGCGGCCGACTCCACCCCAGCCTTCGGCGACCGGCGCGGCTACCAGATGGACCCGGCCAACGGGCGCGAAGCGGTACGCGAGGCCCTGCTCGACGTGCAGGAGGGCGCCGACATGGTGATGGTCAAGCCGGCGCTCGCCTACGGCGACCTGATCAGCGCGGTCAAGCGCGCGACGCGCCTGCCGGTTGCGGCCTACAACGTGAGCGGCGAGTATGCGATGGTCAAGGCCGCCGCAGCCGCGGGTTACATCGACGAGCGCGCAGCGGTGCTGGAGATCCTGACCTCCCTGCGCCGCGCCGGCGCCGACACGATCATCTCCTACCACGCAAAGGACGCAGCCAGATGGCTAGCAGAACCGACCTGATCACAGACAGCGCCGACGCCCAGCGCGCAAGCGCGGCGATCCCCAAGCTGCGCAGTCGCAAAGACGGCGCAGCGGTTGCGCTCGACGACCTCGACCGCAAGCTGCTGAACCTGATGCAGGGCAGCTTCCCGATCGCCCCGCGTCCCTACCTGCACGTTGCAGGGCTCGGTGGCGTGAGCGAGAGCGAGGTCATGGGCCGCGTCACGCGGCTGCTCGAGAAGCGCATCATTCGTCAGGTCACGCCGATCTTCGACACGCGCGCGCTGGGCTATTCCTCGATGCTGGTGGCAGCCAAGGTCGACCCCGAGCATCCCCACCGGGCGGCGCAGATCATCAACGAGCATCCCGGCGTCTCGCACAACTACCTGCGCAACCACGAGTTCAACCTGTGGTTCACGATCGCCACCGAGCCCGACTCCAAGCTGGGCCTGGAGGGCACGCTCGAGGTGCTCGCGCGCGAGTCCGGCGCGGAGTCGGTGCGCCAGCTGCCGACGCTGCGGCTGTTCAAGATCCGCATGGACCTGGAGATGGAGGGCGACACCAAGGCGCTGTCGAGCGCCGCAGAGGTGAAAGAGCCGATCGAGCTCGAGCCCCAGCCCTACGACGAGACAGACATCGCGGTGATCCGCGCGCTGCAGGGCGACATGCCCGTGGTCGAGGAACCCTACGCGCCGGCTGCGGCCGCGCTCGGCATGACCCAGGAGGGCTTCCTCGATCATCTCTCCGCGATGCAGGAGCGGGGCCTGTTGCGCCGGGTGGCCGCGATCCTCTACCACCGCCGCGCCGGCTTCTCGGCGAACGGCATGGGCGTGTGGGAGGTTCCCGACGATCGGATCTTCGAGATCGGCTGTCGCATGGCCGCGGTGCGCGGCGTCTCACACTGCTACCAGCGCCCCACCTACGCGGACTGGCCCTACTCCGTCTTCACGATGGCCCACGGCCGTTCGAAGGAGGAGTGCGACGCGGTGCTCGATGCGATCGCAGAGCAGACCGGCATCCACGGGCGCGCCACGCTCTACTCCTCGACGGAGTTCAAGAAGATCCGCCTGACCTACTTCACCGAGGACTTCAAGAACTGGGAGTCGAAGCGCGTCTGAGCTCGTGACGGCTTCGCTCACGGACACGCGCTCGGCAGAGCTCTACCGTCGCGCGCTGCGAAGGCTTCCCGGCGGGGTCAACTCACCCGTGCGCGCGATGCGCTCGATCGGTCGCGAGCCGATCTTCATCGAACGTGGAGCGGGAGCTGAGCTGGTCGATGTCGACGGCAACCGCTACATCGACTACGTCTGCTCGTGGGGCCCGCTGATCCATGGTCATGCCCACCCCCACGTGCTCGCGGCGATCGCCGAGGCGGCCGCCAGGGGAACGAGCTTCGGCGCCCCCACAGCCGGGGAGGTCGAGCTGGCAGGGGAGGTAGCCGATCGGATGGAGAGCGTGGAGATGCTGCGCATGACCTCCTCGGGCACCGAGGCGAGCATGACCGCGATCCGCCTCGCGCGCGCCGCCACCGGCCGCGAGCCGATCGTCAAGTTCGCGGGCGCCTACCACGGACACATCGATGGGCTGCTCGCACAGGCCGGCTCGGGCCTTGCCACGCAGGCGCTGCCGGCAAGCCCGGGCGTGCCGGCGAGCGCTGCGGCGGGCACGATCGTGATTCCGTGGAACGACCCCGAGGCGCTCCGTGCAGCCACCGAGTCAACCGAGCTGGCGGCGATCATCGCCGAGCCGCTGCCGGCCAACATGGGGCTCGTGCCGCCGAGCGCGGGTTTCTTGGAGCTCCTGCGCGAGCGTGCTGAGGAGAACGGCGCGCTGCTGATACTCGACGAGGTGATCAGCGGCTTTCGCGTTGCGCGCGGCGGCGCGCAGGAGCTGGCCGGAGTCCGCGGGGATCTGACGATCCTCGGCAAGATCATCGGCGGGGGGCTGCCCGCGGCGGCGCTCGGCGGTCCCGCGGCGCTGATGGAGATGCTCGCGCCCGCCGGCGAGGTCTACCAGGCGGGCACGCTGTCGGGCAATCCGCTGGCGGTCGCAGCGGGGCTGGCCACGCTCGAGCTGCTCGACGAGGAGGCATACCTGCGCCTGGCTTCGGTCACCGAGCGCCTCGCCCAGGGTCTGCGCGAGGCCGCAGGCGAGCACCCCGTCGAAGTCGTGAGCGCCCCCGGGCTGCTGACGGTGTTCTTCAGCGAGCGACCCGTAGCATCCTTCGCCCAGGCCATGCAATGCGACCTCGGGACCCACGCAGCCTGGTGCCGCGAGCTGCTCAGCCGGGGGGTCTACCCGCCACCGTCGCAGTTCGAGGCGTGGTTCCCCTCGCTGGCGCACACCGGCGAGCAGATCGAGCGCACGCTGGCCGCTGCCGCAGCGGCCTTCGCCGCGCTGCCAGAGCGGACAGCGGGCCGATGAGCGCCGCTGCCCGGACCGGCGCCCAGGACAGCGTGGCGCGCCTGCGGGCGCTGCTGTGCGGAGAGGGCGGGTTGATGGCCACGCTGGTCACTCCCGGCGAGAGCGCGGACTGCAGCGAGCAGCCGTTCTCGCCGGCGATACTCGCCGCCGCCGGCCCGCGCGCCGCAGGCAGGCGCGAGAGCTACGAGCTCTTGGTGGAGGCGATCTATGAGGGCTACCTGTTGCACTACGGGGCGCCGCGGGTGGTACGTGTGCCGGAGGCCGACCTCAGGCTGCTGGCCGGCGATCAGCTCTACGCGATCGGGCTCGCCCGCCTGGTGGAGCTCGGCGACACGCTCGCGGTGGCCGAGCTCGCCGACACGATCACGCTCAGCGCACTCGCCCAAGGCGCCGGGCGCGAGGATCTCGCGGACGCCGTCTGGGCGGCCGGGGCGCGCGCTGTGGGGTGGGGGTCGAGCCCCCAGCACGCTCGCGCCAAGGAGCTCGTGCGCGAAGACGCCCCCGAGGCGATCGAGGCGATGCGCACAAGCGCTTCGGGGGTCCCGGCGTCGCCCTGATTCGAGCCTCGATATTGTTAGCCCCCCGGTGTCAGACAAGCGCTCACAACAGAAGTCCAAGTACACCCTCGACCGAAACATCCCTGGCGCATTCGAGGGTGAGACGGTCACGCGTCGGCGTTTCATGACGGGCACGGCCCACACCGCCGGCGCGATCGCCGCCAGTGCGTTCGCACTGCCCGCGCTCGGCTTCGCGATCGGGCCGATCTTCAAAAGCACGCCACAGCACTGGGAAGTGGTCGGCAACACCGGCATGTTCAGCGAAACCAACTACGTGCCCGTCGTGCTGACGGTCGCGCCGAGCATCGGCGAGGCCGGTAAGACGACCGTGTATGTGCGTCGCTACAACTCGGCGATCGACACCGACGCCTACGACCAGGGCACGCCCTACATCGCGATCTCCAGCCGCTGCGCGCACCTCGGTTGCCCGGTGCGCTGGGTGGATGCGGCCGAGCGCTTCATCTGCCCCTGCCACGGTGGCGTATATGACCTGCTCGGCCGACGCGTCGGCGGCCCTCCAGTGCGGCCGCTGGATCGCTTCTACACCCGCCTCTCGGGCGAAAACGTCGAAGTCGGCCCCCGCTTCAGCGTCAACAGCGAGCTGCGCCGCTTCTCCCCACGCGACCCCGGTGAGCCCCTGGACGGCATCGGCCAGTATCTCTACCCGTCCCGTCCAGGCGCCCAGAAACTGTAAGCGTCCGAGCAAGCGATCCACGTGCCCAAGCTTCCCAAGCTACCCGCCCCCCCGCTACCGCCGCCGCTGCGCGAACCGCCGCCACGCCCGGGCCAGAGCAACGGCAACGGCGGACCGATCGAGGACGCCAAGCAGGCCGGCATCACGGTCGTCGACTGGGTCGATGAGCGCACCTCGCTGAGCGGAGCTGCCCGCTGGCTGATGTTCCGCAAGGTGCCCAAGGGCACCAACTGGTTCTACACGCTCGGCTCGGCGACGATGTTCGCCTTCCTCTCGCAGGCCGTGACCGGTGTGTTCCTGGCGATGTACTACCGACCCGACCCCGCCGGCGGCGCCTATGAATCGATCCGCTACGTCACCAACGACGTGTTCCTCGGCCAGTTCGTGCGCGGGATGCACAAGTGGGGCTCGAGCGTGATGGTGATCCTGATCTTCCTGCACATGGGCAGGACGTTCTTCTTCGGCGCCTACAAGTACCCGCGCGAGCTCAACTGGGTGATCGGCGTGGTGCTCTTGATCCTGACCATGACGATGTCCTTCACCGGCTACCTGCTGCCATTCGACCAGCGTGCCTACTGGGCGACGATCGTGGGCGTGAACATCAACGGCACCGGGCCGCTGATCGGCCCCTACCTGAGCGACTTCCTGCGCGGCGGCTCGGAATTCGGGGCGACGACGCTGTCGCGCTTCTACGCGATCCACATGTTGCTCGTACCCGGCCTGCTCGCCGCGCTGATCGGTGCGCACCTCTACCTCGTCGCCAAGCTCGGCACCACAGCGCCTCCGTGGCAGAAGTCCGAAGCGCGCCCAGAGATGCGCGAGTCGGAGGTCTAGGTGGACCAGCGCGAGAAGGAGGAGTACCTGCGCGAGTACTCCGTCCTGAAGGCCAAAGGCAAGCCGTTCTTCCCCTACGCCGTGGCCAAGGATGGCGCGATGGCGTGCGTGGTGATGGTGGTCATCATCGCGATGTCGCTGGTGCTCGGAGCCGAGCTGGGCTCCAAGGCCAACCCCACCACGACCACCTACGTGCCGCGCCCAGAGTGGTACTTCTTCTTCCTGTTCGAGGTCCTGCGCGTGATCAAGCCGCCGGGATTCGTGGGGCTGGCCACGATCGGCGTGCCCACGATCTGCATGATCCTGCTGTTCCTGCTGCCGTTCTACGACCGTGGGCCCGAGCGCCGCCCGGAGCGCCGCCCGATCGCGACGATCACCGGCATCGTGGTGATCTTGGCGATGGGCTACCTCACCTACGAGGGCGCCAACGCCGGCTCTCCCACGGCGATCGAAATGGCCACGCCGGCCGCGGTGGTGCGCGGCGGCGGCACAGCCCTGGCCGAATACGAAGCGGGCAAGAAGGTGGTCGCCCAGTCGGGGTGCCTGGCCTGCCACAAGATCGGCGACAACGGCAACGCCGGTCCCGGGCCGAACCTGTCGAACATCGCCTCGCGCCTGCCCCGGCAGGGGATCGCACGCACCCTCGTGAACCCGACGGCGCCGATGCCGTCGTTCAAGAACCTGCCGCCGAAGAAGTTCACAGCGATCGTCAACTTCCTCTCGCAGCTCAAATAGCCGGCCCGTGCCCGCCCGCCAGGGAGCCGGCGCCGGACAGCTGCAGGCAGGCCAGGTGCGTGCGATGTTCGACCGCATCGCCGGGGTGTATGACCCGCTGAACACCGCGATGAGCGCCGGCCTGCACCATCGCTGGCGCGCGCGCGCGGCCGACCTGGCCGCGGTCGGGCCGGGCGCGCGCGTGCTCGACGTGGCCACCGGCACGGGCGACCTGGCGCTCGAGCTCGCCCGGCGTGTGGCCCCCGCCGGGGAGGTCGTCGGCAGCGACTTCTCCGAGGGCATGCTCGACCGCGCCCGAGCGAAGGCTCCATCCGCGCAGCAGGGCGCTGTGCGGCCGCGCTTCGAATGGGCCGACGCGATGCGACTGCCCTACGACGACGACTCCTTCGACGCGGCCACCGTCGGCTTCGGCGCGCGCAACTTCGAGGACCTGCAGCGCGGCCTCGCCGAGATGGCGCGTGTCGTGCGCCCGGGAGGCCGCGTGGTGGTGCTCGAGATGACCAACCCCACCCGCCTGCCGCTGTCGCTCTTCTACCGCGTCTGGTTCGACCGCGTCGTGCCGGCCCTGGGTCGCCTGGCGGGAAGCGCCGGCAGCCTGCTGGCGCGCGTACGCGGCGGCGCGGAAGGGGAGTCCTCGATCGCCGACGCCTACACCTACCTGCCGAGCTCCGTCAAGCGCTTCCCTACCCCGGACGCGCTCGCCGCCGAGATGGCCCGCGCGGGGCTCGGTGAGATCCGCTACATGCTCACGGCCGGCGGAATCGTGGCGATCCACGCCGGCAGGGTCCTGGCGCAGGGGCCATCATGAGTGCGGTGGGCAGCCCAGCCGCAGCCGGTCCCGCCGGCGAGGTGGACGGACTCGACGCGATCATGCGCCGCGGCGGGGAGGGCCTGCGCAGACGGATGGTGCGCACCGAGCGCCATCTCGAGCGGGTCACCGCCGAGGCCGGCGCGCCGCTCGCGTTGCACGCCAACGCCACGGTGATCCCCGCCGGTAAGCGCCTGCGCCCGCTGCTGGTGGTGCTCGCGGCGGAGTCGGCGGGCGGGCCGCCGCCCAGCAGCGACGGCGAGGAGCGCCTCGTGCGCGCGGCCGTGGCGGTGGAGCTGGTGCACTCGGCCACGCTCGTCCACGACGATCTGATCGACGGCGCTCAGCTGCGCCGCGGCCGCCCGACGGTGGCGGCAGTGGCCGGCCGGCGGGTGGCGGTGGCGACCGGGGATCTGCTGTTCTCGCGCGCGTTCGCCGAGCTGGCGCGCAACGAGGACCCCGCGCAACTGCGCGCGCTCTCGGAAGCGAGCTCGGCGCTCGCCGAAGGCGAGCTGCTCCAGCGCGAGGACGCCTACGCGTCACACGTGGCGGTCGAGCGCTATCTCAGGCGCTGCGAGCTGAAGACAGCTGCCCTGTTCGAGGCCGCCTGTCGCCTCGGCGCGCTCACCGCCGCCGAGGGCTCGAGTGAGCTGGCCGACGCGCTCGGCGCGTTCGCGCGACGCATCGGCCTGGCGTTTCAGATGCTCGACGACGTCCTCGATGTCTCCGGGCCGGTCGAGCGCACGGGCAAGTCACGCGGCACGGATCTGCTCGACGGCACCGTCACGCTGCCGTTCATCCTCGCGCGCGAACGCGAGCCGGAGCTCGCGCGGTTCGATCTGGCCTCACTCGGCGGTCCGCGCCAGGCGGAGGAGTTGTGCGAGCGGATAGCCGCCACGGGCGCGCTGGACGAGGCCCGCGAGCAGGCGCTCGGCGTGGTGGCCCAGGCGAAGGCGGCGCTTCCCGCGGTGCTCCCGGACGGCCGCTCGGTGCTGCTCGAACTGGTCGCCGACGCGGTCGTGGAGCGCTATCGCTAGCGGCCTGGAAGTCGCCTTGGCGGCTAGAAGTCGCCGGGTGTGATCAGGTCGGCGTCGAGCGCACGTATGAAGAAGTCGATCTCCTCGGACATGTTGGCGTGCGTCATGCGGCGCAGATCTCCCAGCAGCGCACTGGAGCCGCGGTCGAGCTCGTCGTCGAGGCGTTCCACGGCTGCCTGCTCGAAGACACCCTCGCGCCTCGACTCGCACTCCGGGCAGCGCAGGACCACGCGCCAGTGACGCGGACCCTCCTCAGACCAGTCGAGCGGGTAGACGAGCTCGCCGGCGCAGTGAAAGCAGACGTGCAGATGATCGGGCGTGCCCCCCTCCGAAGCACGAGCTGAGTCGCTGTATACGACGTCGATCTGTTCGGCCCCGGGAAGCGGCTGGTGCGGTGTCTTGGGGTCTTTCTCGGTGTCCATGTCGCTCCCAGTCGTCATCGACGCTCGGAGCCGGGGCCTTTAGCGCAGTGCTAGGTTCATGAGTCCGATGGTCCGCGCGGTCCGCACGGTCGCCCACGAGGAGCGACTCAGCCTGGTGGATCACCTCGATGAGCTGCGCTCCCGGCTGATCATCAGCGGGGCGGTGCTCGCGGTCGTGTTCGGCATCTGCCTGTGGCAGAACCACACGCTGCTGGAAGTGATCAACCACCCGCTCAAGAGCCAGACCAAGAAGCAGGTCGAAAAAGGCGAGGGGACCGTCGGGCAGGCGGTCGTCGCACAGAAAGGGCTGCTGAAGATCGCGGGCGACACCCAGGGCGCGCTCGGCCTGCTGGCGGCGCCAGGCAGCGGCATCTCCCCGCAGGCGCGTGCCCAGCTCACGCCGCTGCTCGCTGCCTTGAAGGCCGACATCGGCAAGCTCCCGCGCGGCGCGCCGGGCGACAATCCGGTCACGCTGGGGGTCGGCGAGCCCTTCACGACCACGATCACGGTCACGCTGTACTTCGCCCTGATCATCTCGCTGCCGGTGATCCTGTACGAGCTCTACGGGTTCATAATGCCGGCGCTGTCGCCTAATGAGAGACGCGCAGCAGCACCGCTGTTGACGGCGGTGCCGTTCCTGTTCGTGGCCGGCGTGCTGTTCGGCTACTTCGTGGTGCTCCCGGCCGCGGTGCGCTTCTTCGTGAACTTCAACGCCGGGCAGTTCAACGTGCTGGTGCAGGCCAGCCAGTTCTACAGCTTCGCCGCCACTGTGCTGCTGGCGATGGGCGTGGTGTTCCAGATCCCCGTGCTGATCCTCGGGGCCACGCGTCTCGGCCTGGTGACCCCGCGCCAGCTGCGAAAGCACCGTCGCTACGCAATCCTCGCCTGCGCTGCGGTGGCTGCATTCCTGCCCGGCGATGCGATCACGCTGGTGCTCGAGACCGTACCGCTGTATGTGCTGTATGAGGCGAGTATCCTAGTGGCGACGTTCATCAAGCCGGTAGGCGGTGCGGTGGGCGAGGAGGAGAGCGGCGCAGCTCGAGGCACCGAGACCCCGGTGGGGAATCCGGCGGCCTCACCCAGCGACCCAGCGGACCCCAGCGTGCAGCAGATAATCGACCACGTCGACCACAAACTCTCCGACTGATGCTCTTCGACCTGAGAGGTCGCGGCCGTCGCCGCACGGTCCGCGTCATCTACGTCGGCCTGGCGGTGCTGATGGGCTCGGGGCTGGTCCTGTTCGGCGTCGGCAGCTTCGGCGGCGGCGGCGTGCTCAGCAACCTGAACGGCAGCGAAGGCTCCAGCAGCGCGAGCTTCTCCAGCCAGATCAAGAAGTACAAGAAGATCACCCAGCGCCAGCCGAGCAATGCGAGCGCCTGGGAAAAACTGGCCGAAGCGACCCTCCACGAAGCCGGCGGCGAAGCCTACGTGACGAGCACCGGCGTGACGAGCAAGGGCAAGGAACTGTTCTCCCAGGCCTCGCAGGCTTGGACGAGCTACATCGCGCTGAACCCGCCCAAGCCGAGCACCAAACTGGCGCAGCTGATGCTCTCGGTCTACGGCGAAGAAGGCCTCAACCAGCCCGCCAAGGCGGTCGAAGTGCTGCAGATCGTCGTCGCTGCACATCCGACCAGCGCCTCGCTGTACTCCTCGCTCGCCGAGTACGCCTACAAGGCCAAGAACGCCCGCGTCGGCGACCTGGCCTCCGAAAAGGCGATCAGCCTGGCGCCGGCCGCGCAGCGTGCACGCCTGAAGACGGAGCTCGCCGAAGTCAAGGCGAACCCGAGCGGCGAAAAGACCTACACGACGACGACCAACGGCAAAACCTACGTGGGCAAGCTCAACGCCAAAAAAGAACTGGTCGGCACCGAACAGGTGAAAACCGTCACCGTGCCGAGCACCACCAGCACGAGCACCACGAAAAAATAGCGACGGCAGGTTGGCCGTGGACGCAGAAGCGCCCCGCTACACGGCCCGCCTGCTGATCGGCTGCCCCGACCGCCCGGGGATCGTGGCGGCGGTCTCCGGCTTCCTGTTCGGGCGCTCGGCCAACATCGTCGACTCCCACCAGTATTCCTCCGACCCCAGCGGCGGAGCGTTCTTCCTGCGCACCGAGTTCTTTCTCGAGCAGCCCTTCGACCGCGAGGAGCTGCGCGCGAGCTTCCAGGCCGAGGTGGCGGCACGCTTTGAGATGGACTGGGAGATCCGCTGGTGGGCCGAGCGCAGGCGCCTGGCGATCTTGGTCTCACGCCACGATCACTGCCTGCTCGACCTGCTGTGGCGCGCGCGCCGCGGAGAGCTGGACGCGGATGTGGTGGCGGTGATCTCAAACCATCCAGATCTCGAGCGCGAGACGCTTGGCGCCGGGGTGGCGTTCCACCACGTGGCGGTCGAGCGCGAGCGCAAGCAGGAGGCGGAGGCGCGGATGCTGGAGCTGCTCGAGGGCCGCGCGGAGCTGCTCGTGCTGGCACGCTACATGCAGGTGCTCAGTGCCGGCTTCCTCGACCGGCTGGGCATGCCGGTGATCAACATCCACCACTCGTTCCTGCCGGCCTTCGCCGGCGCCGACCCCTACCGGCGCGCGCGCGAGCGCGGCGTGAAGCTGATCGGGGCGACCGCCCACTACGTCACCGAGGAGCTCGACGACGGCCCGATCATCGACCAGGACGTGGTCCGCGTCGATCACCGCCAGAGCGCCGCAGATCTCGAGCGTGTCGGACGCGACGTCGAGCGCATGGTCCTCGCGCGGGCCGTGGCGATGCACCTCGACGACCGCGTGATCGTCGACGGCCGGCGCACGGTGGTCTTCTGAGCGAGCGCGCTCGGCGGGTGCTTGGGCTGCGTTCAAAGGGTCGCTCGGATAGAATCGGGTCCTGTGCCGGCCGACTCTTGCCAGCGCGCGGGCCGTTAGCTCAACCGGCAGAGCAGGGGCCTCTTAAGCCCAAGGTTCCGGGTTCGATTCCCGGACGGCCCACTTTTTCGGACGTTGCGCAACCCCTGGCGTGGCGATTGCGTTGCGGCGTTCCTCGAGCGCGGGGCGCTCGCGTTCTGCTTGTTGTTGGGCGTTGACGAGGGCGTCTTGGATGAGCGGTCCGTCGCGGTAGATGCCGGTGAGTTGGTGTGCGGCGGATCTACCAGCTGTACATCGAGGGCCGGCTCGGCACGATCGCCATCGCCCACCAGCTCCGCGCCGAGCACGCACCGGCGCCGTCTGCCGGATGGGGGCATCCGGCCGTCCATCGCGTCCTGACCAACCCGACGTATCTCGGGCGTATCCGCTGGCGCGACCAAGACTTCATCTCCACACATGAGCCGCCGATCGACCAGAGCACCTTCGATCAGGCGCAAGCGATCCTCACCGAGCGCAGCGCGGATGCCTCCCGCCGACGCGCCAACCGCTCAGACTTCCTGCTCTCCGGCGTGATCCGCTGCGGACACTGCGGCCGCGCCTACATCGGCATGTCAGCGCGCGGCAAAGGCGGCCTCTACCACTACTACGCCTGCACCGCCCGCAAAAAGTACGGCCCCAAAGCCTGCCAAGGCGAACGCGTCTCCCGCGAGAAGCTCGAGACCGCCGTCCGGACCGCGGGAGTCGAGCGCCGCGCCCGCGAAGGCGGCTGGTACAGCGGACGCCCACCCGATCGCCGGGACGTTCTTGCTAGCGGCGACGACTGTGGTCGTTCCTGTCCCGTTCCAGGGATCTAGCACTAGCTTCGCCGTTGCGGCCGACTCCTTCAGTGCCTGTTCGACGAAGCCGGCAGAGTAGCCAGCGTAGTAGCGGTACCACAGGTCCACAGGGTCGCAACTCGCGCCTACCTTGGGGTTCACGAAGGTTCCTGAAGTCATCGACTACCCCGAGTCTCTGGCACGTGCACGGTGAACTCGATGACCTCGAGTCCGAGGACGTCTTGGAAGCCACGGTCTCTGGTCGCGAGAGCGAACCCGTGCTGTTTGCACAGCGCCGCGATCCAGATGTCGTTTTGCTGTATCGCAATGCCTGCTTGTCGGAGCAGGGTTGCGATCTCGCCGAAGACGCGAGTTGTCTGGCGGTCGGGGTCGAGCACTCGAACGCGGGGTGTGGCGAGGAAGCGTTCGAGCGTGGCGGCGTTCTGCCGTAGCTTGGTTCCGTTTATGAAGCCGAACCAAAGCTCTCCGAGCACAATCATCGGTAGACCAACGGCGTCGGCTGTGCGTGCTTCCTCGGCTAGTTGCTGGTTGCCTTCGCCGAGAGCCTTGTAGGCGTTCGTGTCTAGGGCGAGCTTCACGCGGCGGGCTCGACCGGAAGTGAGTCGAGCCATGCTTGTGCGTCGGCTTCGTCGCCGTTACCAATCCGCATGCGCCCGATGAACCAGTCGAGGTCGTCGTGCTCGCTGGCTGCAGAGGCCAGCTTCGCGTTCTCGAGCGTCTGCACGACTACGGCGTTGAGGGTCTTTCCGGTCTCGCTCGCCTCGCGGCGAAGCTCCGCATCGAGGGCAGGCGACACGCGGCGTATCGTGTACTGGATGCTTGACATGCCTACATTATAGGCAGAGTTTGCCTGCATCCGAAGTAGCCCACGCTCTAGCACCTGCCATGATGATGACCGGCGCTTGGGATGGCTCGTGGGATCAGTTCTCCAGAAGCACCTGCAGACGAACGTCTACCATGATGGGCGTAATGGGCAATCACAAGCGAGGGCGACCCAAGCAGCGTCGCGCCGGCTGCCTCCTGTGCAAGCCCCACAAGCTGTCGTCGGCGAAGAAGGCCGCGCGCAGACGGGGGCGACGCGACGCAATGCTGCACGAGATGCGTGCTGCGCACGACGCGCGGTATTCGTAGGTTTCCCGCAGCCTCTCATCGTGGGCCACCTGTCTCCGCGTTACGTCAGGGTCAGCCCCGGCGCGCGCACGCACACGGGGTTTGCGCAACGTACGGTCCTCTCCACTTCTGGAATAGCCTGCAAATCAAGGGTTTTGCGAGCTAAGGCGAAGGGACATGAGGCTCGCCAGCCTCATGGGTACCCCCGTGGGTACCAAACGGCGCCGCAGTAGCGTGCCAGAGCACACAGAGGCCGCCTGCAACTTAGGGACAACTTGACTCACCTCTACCCACGGCGTTGGCACAGCTGTCTCGAAGTCGAGCTCGGCCGGTGCGGTGATCCCAGACCGTCAGCTCGCACTAACCAAGCGCGGCGGCGAGCTCTCCCGCCTCGACACGCACGGCATGGGGGAGAGTGATCGTGAGGTGCCCATCATTCTCGATGATGCGCTGCGCGTTGATGATCGTGACCCCGATCAGGTGAGTGCGTCCGCCGGCTAGGCACCCTTCAGCGACGACAGGAAGGTCCCCAGTCCGGCGGCGCTGATGGCGGTCCCACCCAGCGCTATGAGACTGGAGATGGAATCCGCGCCCCACGAGACATTCGAGTCGTATACCTGCAGCAACGCCACGAGCGCTGCTGCAACGGCGACGACGGTCGGCGCCACGAATCCGACGAAGTCCGTAACGGTCGGTAGGAGCGCGTTGCGGAGATTTTTGGTCGTGCCCTCCGGCAGTTTTTCCATGTGGATTTTGATCCCGCGGAAGAGCAGCAGGAGTACGGCAACTATCCCCGCTAGCACCATGCCGAGGATGAATTTGCCTTCGTCCTTGGCATTCAGCGTGACGGCGACCGTCGCGGGCTGAACCCCTACCGGGCCGCCGACGATGACCTGGCCTACATAGCTGCCGGCATCGATGTGCCTCGCATCGACGCACAGTGTGAAGGCGATGAGCGTTCCGTGCTGCAGTATCCGCGGCTTCGAGAATTCGGGTTCGGGCAGATACTGAGTAGTCAGCCCCGGCCCGGTCCGGGCGAAGCGTTTGGGAATGTCGACCGTAATCTCTTCGCTGCTCACGCTAGCTGGGAGCGCAGGGGATGCAGCGATCGCAATGTCGGTGGTGCCCGTTCCGCGCAAGCCCCCCATGTTCATCGCTTCGGCCGGTCCAGAGGAACTCAGCGCGACCGTCGGCTTGACTTCTGTTGGTGAGCCGGCCGCCGGACTGGATGTCCGAGCTAGCCCTACCCGCATCGGAGCTTGGCAGGGAGTTTCGGCCTCGGCAGTCGCCAGCGGACCGGCCAGCGCTAGACCGGCGGCCACCCCGAGCGCAGCGACAGTTGAACGTTGCATCGCGCCATCACCCCCGAATACGTGGTTTGCAAGCTCCTGACGGATGTCTCAGTGCTTGTGCAGCGTTGCGACCGTGATGTGCGGCCAGCGCAGGCCGTTGAAGTCGAGCTGTACCAGTTGCGTGTACTGCAGCTGAATCGTGTCGGGCTCGTCCTGGCCTCCGGCGACGGTCTCGATCCAGAAGATGGCGGTGACTTCGCTGGCTTTGGCGTTGCCGCCCGGAGGTGAGGACGCGGCTTCGAGGAACGCGGTGTTGGCGGTTCCTCCGCCCTTGATCGGCGTGTTCGCGGTCGAGATCGCCAGAACGGTCGTGCTCGTGATGTTCTGACCCTGGATGTCGTTCTGGAGGACGCTGTTCGGATTTTCAACCATCGCCTGTGTAACCCCGGGCGAAGCTTCGCGGAACGCGGTTTCAGTCGACAGGTTGAGCTCCGTGAAGATCGCCTCGGCTGACGGGAAGTCGCTGTTGGGTGGTGGAGGCGAGCCGATCGGGAACGGGATGATGTTGTTTTCGCCGATGTGCGGGCCCCCGGGGAACGTATTGCCGACACCCTGCGCGAGGATCGCGGTGCCATGCGGGATCGAGGCCATCCGGACGACCGTGGAAGGCAGCGCCGGATCGGTCGTGGGCGGCACGTTGACCCAGATCCCGGGCTCGATGTGAAGCCCCTTCTTGCGGTCGTCTCCTTCATGGATCTGCTGCATGTAGGTCAGACCGAACATGTTGATGTCGGGCATCAACAGGCCTCGGTTCGGGATTTCGCCGTGGATCTTGCTGAAGACGATCTTGTCGGTGGTCAGATTCAGCTCCAGGAAGCGGTCCTGACCGCCTTCGGCGAGCGGGTGCGGGCGCCAAATGGTGTTGAAGCCTTTGCCGACCCACTCTGCGTGCTCCTCGCCGCCGAGCAATTGCGCCAGCGGGCCGAGTGGGTCAGAAGGCTGAGCAGGGGCCTGAGCGGTTTGCGCGCCCTCGAACGCGAAATCTGGATCGGTCTGCGCGTTTGCTGCCATCGGTGGCTCCTTTGTTGGGATTGGCGATCCGGAGCGACCTACCGATGCCGAGCAATGAGGGAGCAGAACACGCTTCCTGCCCAGCTTCTCACCGCGGCTGACCCCGGGGACATGGCTGGCGAGGCCGAGGCTAGCACTTGCCGGCTCGCCCGACAAGTCAAACTATTCCGTGGTTACGAATCTCTAACAACAGCGTACGAGCCCTCGAGAGGCTCGCCCGAGTGCTGGTCTAGCTGTCGCCCAGGATCTGCTGTGCGATGGTCGCCTGGTCGAAGTAGACGCGCTCGCCGACGATCTTCTCGCCGCCGGGCTCGAAGATGAACAGCGCGCACATGCGGCAGCGGAAGCTCCTGCCGGTCGGCGCGATTCCTTTCAGCTCGCCCTTCATCGTCCCCAGTAGGTCGAACTCCGCGATGATCGTGTCCTCGGCGGCGTGCAGGGTCACGTTCTCGTTGCGCTGGTCGGGAAACGTCGCGCGCGAGGAGCGGTAGTACTCGCCGACCGCCTCGGCGCCGTCGTAGGTCTCGCCGGTGGCGATCAGCTCGTAGCGCGGATGAGCGAAGGTCTCGAAGGTGTCCTCGAAGCGAAACTCGTTCTCTGACTGCATGTGCTCGCGCACGAGCGCCAACCGCCGATCCTGCAACGACGTTGCTGTGGACATCGACCCCTCTCCTCTGTTGATGGCCAACTATCGCAGTACACGCAGCTCGACCCCGCTGCTCCCGGTCGCCGACGGGAGCGCCACGCCTACGCCGGGCTCGGCAGCTAATGCTGCCGAGCGGAATTGCCGAAACGACCGGGATGGCTTCGACGGAAACCGCTCACGGACTGGATGGGCCGGTCGTCGGTCCGCTGCGCGAAGCCGGGGTCCCGTTCGTGATCAAGCCCCATGCCGAAGAGGCGTTCACCTCGGCACACGCGGCCGAGCAGCGGGGCATACGCATCTCACAGATCGTCAAGTGCATGGTCGCGCAATCGGAGCGCGGTCAACTGGTGGTGCTGTTGATACCCGGCGATAAGACGCTCAAGCTCCGCAAGGTGCGCAAGCTGGTGGACGGCAGTCCACTTGCGCTCGTCGACCCCGAGCAGTTGAGGACCACACACGAGCTCACCGTCGGTGCGATCTCGCCCGTGCAGCTGTTGGGGAGGGCACGGATCTTCATGGATCCAACGGTGCTCGAGGAGGAGCTCGTCGACATCAGCTCGGGCGATCTGTGCTCAGGCGTGGAGTTGGCGTCAAAGGATCTGCGTGACTTCGTCGGGGCCGAGGTCGCAGACCTCGTCTCCACACGATCCTGACTCCCCGCGTACGCAGGAGCCGCCGGAGGAGCCGCGCAGCGCCCGGCGTGTGCTCGCTAGCCGCCGGTCCCGCCCGGCGTGTGCTCGTTAGCCGCCGGTCCCGCTCGCTCCCGGCAACGTCGGCGGCGTGGCGCGTTCTACCTGGACCGCCTGCTCCTGCCAGCTCACCGCAAAGGCACCTTCGCTGCTGCTCGCCGCCGTCGGGGTGGCGAGGATCAGGCCGAGGGAGTGAACGCCCACCGCAGTGGCGCTCTGGCGGCCTGCGGGCGCGAGGCTCTGGCGTAGTTCAAGCGCGGTCGTGGCCCAGGCCGGGTCGGCGATCGCGCCGGTGTGCCCGTGCGCCGTGGCGCTCGCAGCGCTGAACGCCACCTGGTTGAAGTTGGTCAGCGCCTCGGTCGTGCACGAGCGCGTCCCCGCGCACAGGGAGGGCGCCTCGACGATCCACTCAGCCGAGGACACGTCGACGCTGGCCACCCGCTGCGTGAGCGTGAAGCGCTTGGCGGTGCTGAGGTTGCGCAGGCGCAGCGTGGCGTCACGGCTGTTGACCGTGACCGATGCCGTCATCCGGTCGCCGGGATGCACCGCTAGAGGAACCGCGATGGCTTCCGCGGGGAGCAGCTCGAACCAGCTCTGATAGACGGCGCGCCCCGAGTGGGTGCAGTCGGCGTCGGTGCCAACCTGCTCGAGCCCACGGGCGTTTTCGCGCGCGCCGCCGAGTCCCACCCATACCGCCGAGTAGCTCTCATGGCTCGCGCTGCACGTCGCGGTCGGCTCCGTCCAGGAGCCAGACACGCTGCTGAAGTGAGACCTCGTCCCGGCGGAGGCCGTGGCCACATAGCCGGCCCAGTTGCTGCTCACCTGCGCTCCCGAAGCCGAAGCCGAAGCCGAAGCCGAAGCCGAAGCCGAAGCCGAAGCGAACGCGAACGTGAGCGCCAGGATGCCCGCAAGCGAGAGTCTCACGACGGTTGGCCTCATACGCGAAGCGGACACCGAAGCGGACACCGAAGCGGACACCGAAGAGGACACCGAAGAGGACACCGAAGAGGACACGCTTCAAGCATCGACACGCATCCTCATGCGGCGATAACCACAGCGTAAGAGCTAGCTGGGAATACTAGGCGTGGGCGGCGCGATCAGCGTGTTGCGCCCGGCGTCGGTCCACACGGTCTGCTCGCGGCCGGGGCCGACGCCGATCATCGCCACCGGCACGCCGATGTGCTCGGCGATGAAGTCGAGGTATTCGCGCGCGCCGCTTGGCAGGTCGGACATCGTGCGGCACTCGCCGAGATCCTCCTTCCAGCCGGCCAGCTCGGTCAGCTCGGCGGTGGTGTGGTGCAGCACCGTCTGGTGGTAGGGGAAGTCGTCGAACTCGGCGCCGTCGGCGCCGCGGTAGCTGAGGCAGACCTGGATGCGATCCAGTCCCGAGAGCACGTCGAGCTTGGTCACGACCAGCGAGGTCATCGTGTTCAGCCGGGCTGCGTAGCGCAGAGCGACGAGGTCGAGCCAGCCGGTCCTGCGGGCGCGCCCGGTGGTCGTGCCGAACTCGCCACCGCGCTCGCGCAGCCGGTCGCCCATCTCGTCGTGCAGCTCGCTCGGGAACGGGCCTGCGCCGACGCGCGTGGTGTAGGCCTTGGAGATGCCCCAGATCTCATCGATCGCCTTCGGCCCGATCCCCGTCCCCACGCATGCAGCGCCGGCGAGCGGGTTGGAGGAGGTCACGAATGGATAGGTGCCGTGGTCGATATCGAGCATCGCCCCCTGGGCCCCCTCGAGAATCACGATCTGCCCGTCGTCGAGCATCTGCCACATCAGCTTCGAGGTGTCCGCGATGTGCTGCTCGAGGCGGTGCCCGAAGGTCAGGTATTCCTCAGTCATCGTGTGCAGGTCGAGCGCAGGGTCCTTCTCGAACGGACGCAGTGACAGGCGCTTGGGCTCCATCGCGGCCACGATCTTCTTCTTCAGGATTTTCTCGTCGAGCAGGTCCTGCACGCGGATTCCCAGCCGGGCCGCCTTGTCGGCGTAGCAGGGCCCGATGCCGCGGCGGGTGGTGCCGATCTGCAGGCTGCCGAGTTTCACCTCGCCGGCCGAGTCCAGCAGCATGTGGTAGGGCATGATCAGGTGCGCGTTGGCCGAGATGCGCAGGCCGCCGACGTCCACGCCGCGGGCGCGCAGCGAGTCGAGCTCCTCGATCAGCACCTTCGGGTCGATCACCACGCCGTTGCCGATCACGCAGCGCTTGCCGGGATACAGGATCCCCGAGGGGATCAGATGCAGCTTCCACTCCTGATCGCCGCGCACGATCGTGTGCCCCGCGTTGTTGCCTCCCTGGAAGCGCACCACCGCGTCTGAGTGCTCGGCCAGCAGATCGGTGATCTTGCCCTTGCCCTCATCGCCCCATTGGGCGCCCACTATCGCTATCCCTGGCATCCTGAGGAGTTTACGGAGGCTCGACTGTCGCTCTCAGCCGGGCTGCTCGGCGAGCGCGCTGCGCTCGGCTCGAAACTCGCGTCGCTTGTCATCGCCGTAGAGCGGGATCAGGTCGCCGCAGATCTCCACCAGACGCGACACGGTGCGCGCGCCGAGCCGCTCCCCAAGACTCTCAGCCAACTCATCTGGCTGGAGGTTGGTCGTGGAGATGATCGCCCGCTTCGCCTCATAACGCGAGTTGACGATCAGGTACAGCTGCTCGAGCACCCAGTCGGTCTGGTTCTCGGTCCCGAGGTCATCGATGTGCAGCAGGTCGACCGCCGTGAGCCGGTCCATGAAGTCCACCAGACCTCTGTCGGTGTCCATTGACGCGCGCAATAGATTGAGCAGGCGAGGTAGCGAGTAGATGGCGACCGATCGTCCGGCGTCAATAGCGGCCTTGGAGACGAGCATGGCGAGCGTCGTCTTCCCCGTGCCCACATTCCCTTGGATCCACAGGCCACGCCCTGCGTCCAGATTCTGCTCGAGTTTCTGCACGTACAGGCGAATCGCGTGGATCTGATCGGGTGCGGCCCTGGCGATATCGCTCACAGGGGGGCGATCGAAAGAGACGCCTTGATACTTCCGCGGGAGGCGGCCCTCGAGGCTTGCTGTCCGCGCTCTGGCGATCCGCGCTGCACGGCAGCCGCAGTCGGTGGCTGTGTTGGTGGCCTCGTCGATCACGAAGCCGTCTCCGTCGCAGATTCCAAGTGGGCAGGCGTCGCTTCGGTCCGGGCCGGTGATGCGGCGCAGCGTCAGCTCGGAGAGCTCTGCCTGCTGCGCCGAGGTGAGCTCGTCGTGGTTCATTCCGCGTAGCGCTCCCCGGCGTAGTTCATGAACTTGGGGTACTCCTTCTGGAAGGTCAGCGTGACTTTCCCGACCGCGCCGTTTCGATGCTTGGCGATCAGCAGGTCGGCCTCGCCGGGGCGCTCGGAGTCCTCGTTGTAGTACTCGTCGCGGTAGATGAACATCACCAGGTCGGAGTCCTGCTCGAGGTTTCCACTCTCGCGCAGGTCGGACAGCTGGGGCTTCTTGTCCGGGCGCGACTCCACCGCGCGACTCAGCTGCGAGAGCGCGATCACGGGCACGCCCAGCTCGCGCGCCAGGATCTTCAGGCCGCGAGAGAGCTCGCCGACGGCGGTCACGCGGCTGTCGTAGCGGCTGTCGGTGCGCATCAGCTGCAGGTAGTCGATGATGATCAGGCCGAGGCCGCCCTCGCACTGGCTGTGCAGGCGCCGCGCCTTGGCGCGGATCTCGAGCATGCCCACGTCGCTCGAGTCATCGACCCACAGCGGCGAGCTGGCCAGGCGCTGGCTGGCGGCGAGGATCTTGGGCCAGCGCTGCTCGGAGACGCGTCCCTTGCGCAGCTCCTCGCCCTTGATACGCGCCTGCGAGGCCACGAAGCGCTGCGCCAGCTCGGCCTCCGCCATCTCCAGCGAGAACAGCGCCACGGCCTTGCCGTGCTCGACCGAAGCGTTCTCGGCGATGTTGCACACGAGCGCGCTCTTGCCCATTGCCGGGCGCGCCGCGATGATGATCAGGTTGCCCGGCTGAAAGCCGCCGGTGATCTCGTCGAGATCCTTGAAGCCGGACGGCGTGCCCGTCAGCGAGGTGCCCTCGAGCGAGAGACGGTGAAGCTTGTCGAGCTCCTCGTGCAGCACCTCCTCGATCGCGCGGAAGTCCTGTTGGCGATCGTCGCGCGCAACCTCGAGCATCGCCTTCTCGGCCTGCTCGACCAGCTCGCGGGGAGCTGCGTCGTGGCCGAGAACGCTCTCCTGGATCTCATAGGTGCTCTTCAGCAGCCGCCGCAGCAGCGCGTTCTCGCGCACGATCTGCGCGTAGCGGCGCGCGTGCCCGGCCGCCGGCACCACCCCGGTCAGCTCGTCCACCGTGGCCGGACCGCCGACGTTCTCGAGCTTGCCCGTCTGGCGCAGCCGGTCGGTGACCGTGAGCACGTCCACGGGCTCGCTTTCGTTGTACAGGGCGAGCATCGCCTCGTAGATCAGCGAGTGGCGCTCGCGGTAGAAGTCCTCGGGCCGCAGGCCCTCTTCGATCACCAGCGCATACAGGGACCGATCCGAGAGCAGGATCGCGCCCAGGACAGACTGCTCGGCGTCGAGATTGTGCGGCGGGGTGATCACCCCCGCGGAGGCGCCGTTGGCGCCGTTGGCTGTGGGTACGCCACTCATCGCCATCGCTGCGCCGAGTCTAGATCGCCGCTTCGCGAGCCCCCGGCGAGCTCCCCGCTATATCGGAAGAAATCGCTTCCCACGAACACATGTTCGCAGATGGCCGGGACGGCGCGGTTGCGCGGAGAAAGGTGCGCGCGGCTATTTCTTGGCGACGATCATCGTCTTGATCGTCGCTGACACGTTGTCGACCACATCGACCACGACCATGTAGGTGCCGACGTTCTTGATCGGCTCAGGCAGGTGCACGTTGCGTTTGTCGATGCGCAGGCCGCGCGCTTCGCGGATCGCGCCGGCGATGTCCTGCGCGGTGACCGAGCCGAACAGCCGCCCGTCGGCGCCCGCCTGCTGGGGGATCGTGAGCACGGTGCGGTTGAGCAGGTTGACGTTCTCCTGTGCTTTCTCCACCGCCTCGCGCGCGGCTTTCTCCGCCGCGGCCTGACGCTGGCGGATCGTTTCGATCGCGCCCTTCGTGGCGGGCTGCGCGAGCTTGCGCGGCATCAGGTAGTTGCGCAGGTAGCCCTTGGAGACGTCGACCACGTTGCCCTGCTCGCCGAGCGTCTCGACATCCTGGAGGAGGATTGCTTCCGGCATCTCGATCGATCCTCGCCTAGCGGTCGCCGCGGTCGCCGCGGTCGCGGCGGGGGCTGTCGTCGCGGCCACCCTCGTTGACGTAGGGCAGCAGCGCGAGCTCGCGCGCACGCTTGACGGCGCGAGCGATCTGCACCTGGTGGCGCCTGCACGAACCGGTGATCCGCCGCGAGCGGATCTTGCCCTTCTCGGAGATGAACTTCCGCAGCGAGGCCACGTCCTTGTAGTCGACCTGGTCGATCTTGTCGCGACAGTGCTGACACGGCTTGCGCCGTCCACTTCCGGGTCCGCCCTTCTTGTCCCTGCGGCGAACCGGCTTGCCGCGACCGCGTGCTTTGGCCATCAGTGTTCTGCGCCGCTGATGCGGTCGCGCTCGGGCATGGCTACGGTGGAAAACACAAGGACCTCGCTGTCTGGCTTAGAACGGAATATCGTCGTCGCCGGCTCCGCTGGCGACCGGTGCGGGCTGGAAATCCCCTTCGTCTACAGGGGTGTCGCTGCCCTTGGAGGCCCCGTTTCCGGCAAAGCCGCCTCCGCCGGAGGGGTCTTCACGCGAGCCCAGGAACTGCACCGAGTCGGCAATGATATCGATCTCCTGGCGCTTCGCGCCCTCCTGGGTCTCCCACTCGCGCCAGTCGAGGCGCCCGTCGATCGCCACCGGGCGTCCCTTGGACAGGTAGCGGGCGGCGTTCTCGCCCTGTGCGCCCCAGATCTTGACGTTGAAGTAGTTGGGCTTGTCGACCCATTCTCCGCTCGCCTGGTCCTTGCGCCGCGAGTTGCAGGCCACGCGCAGCTCGCACACCGACGTGCCGCTCGGCAGCGAGCGCAGCTCCGGATCCTTGGTCAGGTTTCCGGTCAGCACGACCCGGTTGATGTTGGTGCCAGCCATGGGCTTGTTCCTTTCGGCTTGTTCCTCTGACGGTGCTCGGACCGCGAGCGACCTCGCTCGACGAGCGCGAGCTTCGAGTCTAGAGCGAGCCGCGGGCGCAGTTGCGCGCCGCTGCCGCCGCGATGCCGCTCATTGCGAAGATCGCTTCGCCCGCGAGGAGGTGCGGAACACCTCGTCCCAGTACGGCGCGCTGATTCCGAACCCGCGCGTGTGGTCCTGGAAGTGATGGCGCATGTGGCGCTCGCGCAGCATCCGCCCGAGGCGGCTGCGGGGGCGGAAGTGGTGCAGGTAGTAGTGCATCATGTCGTAGAACAGATAGCCCGTGAAGAAGCCCGCGCCGATCGCGGGCGCCCAGCCCGAGCCGAAGATCAGGTACAGCAATCCGAACACCGCCGCTGCCAGCGGCACGCTCACGGCCGGTGGCATCACCAGGCGCATCGGGTCGTTGGGATGGTCGTGGTGGACGCCGTGGATGATCCAGTGCATCCTCGCGCCAAGGCCCTCCGCGGGCTCGAAGTGGAACACGATCCGGTGCAGCCAGTACTCGAACAGCGTCCACAGCGCGTAGCCGCCCACCGCCGCCCCCAGCACCGCCGCCACGCCGAGGTCCTCGAGGCCCCAGGCGAGCATGCCCGCGATCGCCGGCAGGAAGATCACGACCGGCACCGCCGGATGCACGCGCGAGAGCGCGTCGAGGGTCCGCGACTCGAACATCGGAGGCGACGCGCGCAGCACATCCGTGCGCCGAACCGACCCGTCGTTCATGTCCTCAGCCCAGCCCATGAGCCGATCTTATTACCCTCGAGCTGGGTCCATAAGGGGTGGCAAGCACCCTGGTTGCGCTGCCGGGCACCGGGGCTCCCGCCGTGCGGCAGGCTAGGCGAGCTCGGCGACTGGCGCCTGCAGCGCGGCCGGCTCGTCGGGCGCGCTCTGCGCCGCGGCCTCGGGCTCGGCGCGCCTGGCTGCGGCCGCGGGGGAGCGCATGTCCGGCGCATCCGTGACGCCCGGCTTCAGCTTGATCATCCGAAAGCGCATCACGCCGTCGGTGATGCGAAGCGTGCGATCGAGGCGCGCGAGCAGCTCCGCGTTGGCGATGTGGAACTGCAGCAGGTGGTACTCGGCGCTCGTCTTTTTCTCGATCGGGTAGGTCAACGGGCGCTCGCCCCACTCGTCGTGGCGCAGCAGCTCGCCGTCGGCCTCGATCGCCGCGCGGGTGTCGCTGACGATCTTCGCGCGGGTGCTGTCCTCGCTCCGCATGTCCAGCAGCAGCACGAGGTCGTATGTAGGCGCGGGAAGCGTCATCGGCTGCAAAGAGTAGCGGGTCGGCGGGGTCCACCGTCCCCGAATGCTTTCCTGGCAGTGCATGCACTGCCAGGCGGGGCCGCACATGTGCGGCCCCGGGAACGGCCGCATGCGGCCGTTCCAACAGATCGATCGGAGCTTGCTCGCAGCGGCCCCCGCGCGCTCCCGATCCAGGCCCCGCTGCTCTTTCCCTAGGCCCCGCGCGCCTTGGCCTTGATGTCGGCCAGCTGCTCGTCGATCCAGTCCCCCGGGTCGCGCGAGGTCACGATCTCGATCAGCCCCTGGGCGCGGCGGTGGCGCTCTGCGCCGTCCATCGTCAGCGCTGCGTAGATCGAGTTGGCCAGCTCCTGGATGTCGAACGGGTTAACCGACAGCGCGAACTCGCCGAGCTCCTCGTGCGCACCGGTGTTCTCGGACAGGATCGAGACGCCCTCGCGCTCGTTTACGATCGGCCCCTCCTTGGCCACGAGGTTCATGCCGTCGAACATCGCGTTGACGAGCAGCACGTCGTAGTGCTTGTAGGAGGCCATCGCCTCCTCCAGGTCGTCGCGCAGCTTCAGCTGGATCGGCATCCAGTCCGGCGTGCCGTGGCGGTGGTTGACGACCGCCACCAGCGCCTCGATCCGCTCGAGGTACTCCGCGTACTGGGGCACATCGGTACGCGAGGGCATCATCTGCGCGATGAAGGTCACCCGCTCGGAGAACTCCGGGTGCTCCTCCAGGAAGAGGTCGAAGGCGGAGAACCCGCGCAGCACGTTCTTGCTCAGATCGGCGCGGTCCACGCGCAGGATCAGGAAATCGCGGCGGCGGCGCAGCAGCTCGCGCTCGAGCTCCTCGACGCGCTCGCCCTGGGCGATCTGGCGTGTGGCCTCGTGGTCGATCGGCAGTGGATAGGCCCTGACCCACACCTCACGCTCGCCGAAGCGCACCACACCGGCGTCGAAGTCGACCTCGAGGTCCATCAGGTCACGGCAGCACTGCAGGAAGTTGTGGCGGTAGGAGCGGGTGTGAAAGCCGATTATGTCGTTGGCCAGCAGCCCCGCGTAGATCTCCTCGCGGATTCGCGTCGGCAGCACCCGCCAGGCGTCCGGCTGCGTCCAGGGGATATGGATGAAGTGGTGCAGGAACACGTCCGGACGCGCCCTGCGCACGAGGTCGGGAAGCGTGTACAGGTGGTAGTCGTGGACCATGACGACCGGTTCCTCAACGCCCTCGAGCTGCTCCACCACCGCTCGTGCGAGGTCTTCGTTGACGACGTTGTAACCGAACTCGAAGGCCTCGATCTCCTCGCGCCGGATGTCCGGGGCGTTGGAGAGATCCCACAGGTAGTGCTGGATGAACCACAGCATCGGGTTGGCGAAGATGTTGTAGAAGCGGTCATACGCGTCTGGGTCGCTGACCACCAGGCGCACCTGGTATTCCCCGCCGCCGGGGGAGCGCACGGGGAAGGAGCCGCCACCGTGCTCGCGTGAGACCTCGGCGTCGTACTCGGACATCGCCGATGCGATCCAGATCGCATCGCGGTGCGATGCGAGGCCGGTGAGGGCCGTGACCAGGCCGCCCGAGCCGCGATGGATCTCCCCTCCCTCGTGGAAGGTGACCGGCCCGCGGTTGCTTACCAGCACGAGCGGAGTCCGCTGTGCCGGCTGCTCGGTCATGCTTCTCGCAGCTCGTTGAAGATGCGCAGGTAGTCGCGCAGGTAGCGCGGTGTGAGGAAATGCTCGCGGACATGCTCCTTGCCGCGCCTGCCGAGCGACTTGCCCAGACCCGGGTCCTCGAGGATCTCGAGCGTTCGCTCGGCGCACTGCTCGGAGCTCGAGACGAGAAAGCCGGTCACCCCGTCCTCGATCTGCAATGGGATCCCGCCGACGTTGCCACCGACGAACGGGCGCGCCTTCCAGATCGCCTCGGAGACCGTCAGCCCGAAGCCCTCGCGGGTGGACTTCTGGATCAGCACATCGGCATGCGACTGGAACGCGTTGACCTCGATCGCTCCGACGTTGTTGAAGTTGTTCAGGATGTGTACGTCGGGATCGCCGTCGGCGTGGGCGACGGTGGCGTTGAAGTAGTCCCAGCCCTCCGGGTCGTCGCTGGCCATCGAGCCGACCAGTGCGAGCTGGACGTTGGGCATCGCCTCCTTGACCTGGCGGTAGGCGTCGATCACGCCGAGCGGGTCCTTCCAGGGGTCAAAGCGCGACACCTGGCAGATCAGCGGGCGGTCGACGTCGATCCCGAACTGCCCACACACGAAGGCGCCGTCCTCGGGGGAGAGCGCCATGTTCTTCGGCGTCAGCGGGTCGATCGCGGGCGGCACCACGTTCACTTTCCCCCGCATTCCCTCGGGGACGTAGTCGCGCATGTGAAACAGCGACTGGGGATAGTCCTGGATGTAGGGGAGCAGCTGGGCGATCGTGTCCGGGTTCGGCGTCGAGACGTCGATGTGGCAGCGCCACACCCAGCCCTTGGCCTTCTCGGGCACCAGCTGGCACAGCGCCGCCGGCTGGGGGTCGTGGACCAGGCACACATCCCAGCCGTCTGAGAGCTCGGCTGCGTTCATCTCGTTGTAGCGCCGCCAGGTGGCCCACTGCTCCTCGTCGAGGTCCTGCGGAGCGCCCTGGAGCGCGTTGTGCATCAGCTTGGTCGCGTTGAAGAACTCTTCGCGCCCGTAGATCACCTGCCACTCGCAGTCCAGGCCCACGTCGCGCATCAGCGGCACGAGCGTGTAGAGGATCTCCGAGACCCCGCCGCCGAAGGCCGTGGCGGAGATGTGCACCACGCGCTGGCCCTGCAGCGGCTCGGCCAGCTCGCGGATCTCGGCGATCAGCTCGCGGCCGCAGATGTGCGTGTAGTCGGTGAGGGTCTTGGTTCCTACTGCAACGGGCTGGAGCACGCGGCGGCACGATACCTAACCAGGCCCTTGGATTCGCCCGCGATTCGCCCGCGCGCCCACGACGGACCTCGATTCGCGGCCGCGCCGCGCTGCCGATGCGAGAAGCCGAGCTGCGAACTAAGGTCTAGCGGATGCTCAACGGGCGTCTCTACCGGGTGGCCTTCGTGCCGTTCCTGCTCGCGCTGGCGCTGGCCGCATTCTCCCTCGGGCCGCGGCCGCTGCCCCTCGCCTCGACGCTCGCCCCCGACGCTTTCGAAGGCCAGAAGGCGTTCGCCGAACTGCAGAGGCTGTCCGCGCACTACCCCAGCCGCCGGCCCGGTAGCGCCGGCGACCGCGCCCTTGCCGCCTACGTTGTCGAAGTGCTCAAAGGCCTCGGCGGCACCGCCGGCGGGGGCTTCTCGGTGCGTACGCTCACCGCCGAAGGCCAGAGCATCGCCGGCGCGAGCACGCTCAGCACCGTGATCGCCGAACGGCCCGGTTCGACGAGCGCCGCTCCGATCCTGATCGTGGCGCACCGCGACGCGGCCGCGCGCTCGGCGCCGGCCGAACTGTCGGGCACCGCGGCGCTGCTCGAACTGGCGCGCGTGTTCGCAGCGCGCGAGACCAAGCGCACGATCGTGCTCGTGTCCAGCAGCGGCGGCAGCGGCGGCGACGCGGGGGCGGCGGCGCTGCCGGCGGCGCTGCACGGCCCCTTCGACGCCGCGATCGTGCTCGGTGACCTGGCCGGCGTGGTGACGCGTACGCCGGCCGTGCTGCCCTTCTCCGACGGAGTCGGATCGGCGCCGCTTGCACTGCAGCGCACGCTCGCCGACGCGATAACCCACGAGGCCGGGTTCAATCCAGGGGCGCCGAGCACGCTCGGCCAGCTCGCCCATCTCGTCTTCCCGATCGCAACCGGCGAGCAGGGCCCGTTGAACGCGGACGGCCTTCCCGCGGTGCTCGTGCAGGTCTCCGGAGAACGTGGGCCCTCCCCCCGCGAGCGTGTCAGCGCCGAACGCCTGCAGGGGCTCGGGCGCGCTGTGCTCGCCTCGGTCGATGCGCTCGACACCGCGCCGGACATCTCACCCGCGATGCAGACGAGCGTGGTGGTGCAGCGCCAGACGGTGCCCGAGTGGGCCGTGCAGCTGCTCGTGATCACCCTGCTGCTACCCGTGCTGCTCTGCGCCGTCGACGGCGCGGCACGCGCTCGCCGCCGCCGCAGGCCCGTCGGGCGCTGGACCCTGTGGACGCTCGGGTGCTCGCTGCCCTTCCTCTGCTGCGCCGTTTTCGCCTACCTGCTGGGCCGCCTCGGCATCCTCGGGCCGGTGCCCTCCGTGCCGGTGATCGGGAGCGCGCTGCCGTTCGACGCGACGGCTGCCACGGCGGTCGTGGCGGTCGTGCTCACGTTCGCGCTGACGTGGCTGGCGTGGAGCGTGCTCGTGCGCCGTCTCGGCTGGGGGGCGCGACCGGACCCGGAGGTGGCCGGGCTCTCGCTGCTGCTCGTGCTGCTCCCGACCGTCGTGCTCGTTTGGGCGGCGGATCCCTTCACAGCCCTGCTGCTGGTGCCCGCGGTGCACCTGTGGCTGCTGCTGGCCTCGCCCGAGCTGCGCCCGCCGCGCCCGGCCGCGCTCGCGCTGGTGCTCGTGGCGCTGGTGCCGCTCGGGCTGTTGATCTCCTTCTACGCGCACCAGCTCGGCCTGGGAGCGGGCGGGGTGGCGTGGAGCGCCCTGCTGCTCGTGGCCGGCGGGCATGTCGGCTTCGGCGGAGCGATCCTCTGGAGCGTTGCGCTCGGCTGTGCTGCAGCCGCGCTGATGCTCGCCGCGCGGCCCGCGACGCGGGCTCCCGCGGGCGGCCCCGCCGAGCGTGTCGAGGTCACGATTCGCGGCCCGCTCTCATATGCAGGGCCGGGGTCGCTTGGTGGCACGGAGTCCGCTCTGCGACGATAGGTCACGGTGTCCGATCTCCTGTTCACCTCGCGCCGCTCGCTCGGCGCACTCAGTCCGCGCAAACGCCCGCGCCCGAGGCGCTCCTCGCTGGCTGTGCGAGCGCTGGCGATATTGCTGATCCTCACCGGCGCCCTGGCGCTGCTCGACGCCGGGATCACGCTGGTCTGGCAGGAGCCGATCTCGGCGCTGATCGCGACGCTGCGCCAGGACCATTTGAGCGGCGCTCTGCGCAAGGTCGAACGCGCCGCTCCGACGCCCGCCGAGCAGCGCACGCTGGCGAGCCTCGGCGACGAGCGCCGGCGCATCGCCTTCCTCGCGGCCGAGCTCCAGCGCCACTCGAGCGACGGCGCAGCCGTGGGTCGGATCGTGATCCCGCGGATCGGCGCGAGCTTCGTGGTGGTCAAGGGCACCGACACCGCCGACCTGCAGAGCGGGCCCGGCATCTACTCGGGGACGAGCCTTCCCGGGCTTTCGAAGTCGACCGCGATCGCCGGGCACAGAACCACCTACCTGGCGCCGTTTCGCCACATCGACGCGCTTGCTCCCGGCAACCACATCGTGCTCGACATGCCCTACGCGCACTTCACCTACACCGTCTATGCCAAAACGGTCGTCGCGCCCACCGACGTCGGCGCGGTGCTCGGCGAGGTCGGCTACAGCCGCGTGGTGCTCTCCGCCTGCACGCCGCTGTTCAGCGCCGCCAAACGGCTGCTCGTGTATGCGCGCCTGACGCGCACGGTGCCCGTCGGAGCCGCGCGCGTGCTCCCGGGCGGCGCCGAGGCGCGCCCGATCGAAGCCGCTTCGCGCACCCGTGTGGCCGCGCCCGCACCGGTCCTACCACCGGTGCTCGAATCCCTCGATCCGAAGCGGCTGTCCGCGCTCGTCTAGCAGCGACACTCCGGCGCCGGCCTGGACCTCGCCGATCCACGTGACGGACACATCGCCCAGCTCGAGCACCGCCTGCTGTACTCGCTCACGGTCCTGCGCGGCGGCGCAGAAGCACAGCTCGTAGTCTTCGCCACCGCTCGCCGCCAGCTGCCATCGCGCCACTCCCAGCTCGGCCGCGACCTCCGTCACGCCCTCGCCCAGCGGCAGCCGCTCCAGCTCCAGGCGCAGATGCACAGCGCTGCACTCCGCGATGCGGGCTGCGTCGCTTGCGAGGCCGTCGGACAGGTCGATCATCGCGTGTACGCCCGCCGCCGCCAGCGCGCGGCCCTCGCGCAGGCGCGGCGTCGGGTGTCGCGCAGCCAGCAGCGCGCGCTCGCTCGCGGGAGTGCGCCGAGCCCGGCCCGACATCACAGCCAGAGCCGCGCCGGCCTGGCCGAGGCGCCCGGTCACGCCGACGAGATCGCCGCTGCGCGCGCCGTCGCGCCCGACCAGCTCGTGCGCGTCCTGTGCCCAACCGACCGCTGTCACGGCCACGGTGAGCGCGGGAGCCGCCACCACGTCGCCGCCGGCGATGATCGCGCCGGCCTCGCCCGCCGACTCGCACGCCGCCCGCACCAGCTCGAGCGCATGCTGCTCGCCGAAATCCGGCGGCAGGCCGAGCACGAGGTATGCCTCACCGGCCTCGGCCCCCATCGCGGCCAGGTCTGACAGCGCACCGGCCATCGCTCGGTGGCCGACCTCGCCCGGCGTGGCCCAGCCCTGCTCGAGGCGAAAGTGCACTCCCTCGACCATCGCGTCCACCGAGGTCACGCAGATCGGCCCGGCGCGAACCACCGCGGCGTCGTCGCCGATCCCCCGCAGCAGCCGCGAGGCGCCGTCGGATCCTGCTCGCCGGGCTGCCTGCGCGCCGCTCAGCTCGGCGGCTATCGACTGGATCAGTGAGCGCTCGGCGATGCGGTGTTCAGCGGTGGCGGTAGACGATGCGGGCGCGGTCCAGGTCGTAGGGGGAGAGCTCGCAACGAACTCGATCGCCGGGGAGTATGCGGATCCTGAAGCGCCGCATCTTGCCGGCTACGTGCCCGAGCACCACGTGGTCGTTGTCCAGCTTCACGCGGAACATCGCGTTCGGCAGAGCCTCGATTACCTCGCCCTCGAATTCAACCTTGTCCTCCTTTGCCACGCTGCATCCAATCTGGCCGCTCACGTGGGCGGCCGCTAGTTTCCTTGAAAGTCAAACTACCAGCGCGGAGCCCGTTGCGGGACTCGGGCGCCTGCACGCGGGCGCTCAGCCCGTCCCTGCTCCGCCGGTCTTGTTGACTTTCGGCTGTTGCGTGGGGGTCGGCGGCGCTGCCGCTTGTTCGTGCTTTTCGGGCGTAGCCGCTTCGCGTTCGCTCGCGGGCCCTTTCGGGGCGCCCGTGGGACCGGCGGAGTGCTTGCGTTTCGATTTCTTGGCGCCGGCTTCATTGCTCGCTTCGTTTTCCTGGTTGCTCTGAGCCTGGCCGGTGGCGGCGTATTTCCCGTAGAAGGGCTGATAGGAGATCGCTTCTTTGGGCTGCGGGAATTCCACGCACGGCTTGCCTTCGGTCACCCTGGCCATGTACGCGTGCCAGATTTCCGCCGGCAGGTAGCCGCCCTGCTGGGGCTCGCCGTGGACGTCGGTCATCGAGACGCGTTTGGTCGGGTAGCCCATCCACACGACCGTCGAGTAGTCGGGCGTGTAGCCGTCGAGCCAGGCGTCGACGAGTTCGCTGGTCGTTCCTGTCTTGGCGGCCGTGGGACAGTTGATCGCCGAACGTCCTGCGGTGCCGCTGAGCACGTTCTGGTGCAGGATGCTCGTCTCCTCCGAGGTCACACCTTCGCTCAGGACCTTTGTGCGGTGGGGTTCGCCCCAGGTCGCGTCGACGTGGCCGTCGGGGAAGGCCACCTTCGTGATCGCGATCGGCGCGTTGCGCCAGCCGCCATCGGCCAGCGTCGCGTAGACGTCGGCCATTTCCAGCGGCGTGACACCGAGCGTCAGACCGCCGAGCGCCTCGGCCGGGTAGCTGGAGAGGTGCGTTTTGACCCCCAGCTTGTAGGCCATCTGCGTGACCGTTTCCTGACCCAGATCCGCGGCCAGCTGGGCGTAGACGGTGTTGTCGGACGCGAGCGTGGCCTGCACCAGGTTGATCGACTTGTTCAACGAGGTCCCCTCGAACGTCTTGACTTCGTACTTCGGTTCCGCGGCCAGCCAGCCGGGGGAGAGCGTGTGCGAGAAGTAGAACGTCGAGTTCGGGTCCACGCCGCGTGAGAGCGCGTCGGCCAGGTCGATCGCCTTGAACGTGGAGCCGGGCTGGCGGTGGCCGTCGGCGGCGAGGTTGTACTGCGACTTCTCATAGCTCTGGGACTCGGCCATCGCCTCGATGTCGCCGTTGTGCGGGTTGATCGTGACGATCGCCGAGGCCGGGTCTTCGGGCTGGTTGAGGACTTCACCGATCGCCTTGCGCGCCAGGTACTGCATACGCAGGTCGATCGTCGTGTACACCTTCAGGCCACCCTGTTCGACGGTCTTCTTGCCGTAGCGGTGAATCAGCAGATCGTGGACGTATTCGAAGAAGAAGTCCTCTTTTTTTTCTGAGTAGTAGTGGCCGTGGTGCGTCTGCAGCGGCGCCGCCTCCGCGGCCGACGCGGCAGCGGCGGAGATGTAGTGCAGCTCGGCCATCTTGGCGAGGACCTCGTTGCGCCGCTGGCGCGCTTCGGAGGGGTTGAGGAACGGGTTGTACTGCGAGGGCGCCTGTGGCAGCCCGGCCAGCAGCGCGGATTGCGCGAGGTTCAGCTGCGTGACCGGCTTGTCGAAGAAGGTGCGCGCCGCGGCCTGTACGCCGATCATCGTCTGCCCGCCGACGGTGCCGTAGGCGACATCGTTGAGATAGCTGCTGAGAATCGAGCGCTTGCTGTGGTGTTTGTTGTATTCGATCGCCAGCTTGGCCTCGGTGATCTTCTGCTTGAGCGTGTGCTCGTCACCGCCGAGGTAGAGGTTGCGCACGAGCTGCATCGTGATCGTCGAAGCGCCCTGCAGCGCCTGCCCGTGCACCACGTCCTTGACGGCTGCGCGGAAGATGCCGGTGACATCGATGCCGTCGTCTTTGTAGAAGCGTTGGTCCTCGATCGCCACGGTCGCGTTCTTGAGGTTTTCGGGGAGTTCGCTCCAGCCGACGGGAGTGCGCAGTTCGTCGGACTGGATGAATCCAAGCCGCGTCCCGTCGGACGCGAAGACCTGTGAGGTGCCGCCGCCGACGTTCGCGTGCAGCGATTTGAGATCGGGTGTGGTGTGAACGACGTGAACGACGTAACCGACCGCCGCGATCGCTCCCACGAGCGCGGCGCTGAGCAGCATCCCGACGCCGAGCAACAGGAACTTCGTGGCGCCGCCGCTGCGGCGGCGCTTGCGGGCTTGACGCGACATCTCCGGAGCTTCGAGATTACCGTGCCGGGGTGTGAATTCCTGCTGGTTGCCTTGCGGCGATCTCTACGCTGCGTGTGAGCTGCCATGAACTCCGAGACCGCCGAACCGGCCCTGCGGGCTGCGCGCCCGACCATCGTTGAGAGCACCGGCGAGCTGGCCGCCCCGCTCCCACGCCAGAACGCCGTCAGGCGCGCGCGCGCCGGCGCGCGCGGATCGCTGGCGCGGCTGCGCGCCGATCCGGAGCGGATGACCGCGGTGCGCGTGAGCGCCCGCGCGCTGGTGGGCTCGCGACTGCTCGTGTGGGGCATCGCCGCGGCGACGATCGCCGCCTTCGGCTTCGGACCGGCCCGCACCGCCTTCAACCCGCCCGGCGTGACACGGGGCTTCGGCTGGCTCGGCAACGTGCTGGCGGCTCCCGCGGCGCGCTGGGACGGCGCCTGGTATCTGGTGATCGCGCACCTCGGCTACCGGCCGGACCTTGGCGCGCTGACCGCCTCGCGGACCGCCTTCTTCCCGCTCTACCCGCTGGGCCTGCGCGCGATCTCGTGGCTTGGCGCGCCCCCGATCCTCGCCGGCGTGCTGCTCTCGATGGTGGCGCTCGCGCTCTCGCTGTATGGCATTCACCGCCTGACGATGCTCGAGCTGGCGCGGGCCGGGAAAGCGCAGCTCGATCCGCGGCGGCTGCCCGATGCGGCGCGCCTGGCGGTGATGCTGAGCGCATTTGCGCCGATGGCCTTCTTCCTCTCGGCGGTGTACTCCGAGGCGCTTTACCTGGCGCTCTCGATCGGGGTGTTCTGGTGCGCGCGCACCGGGCGCTGGGCATGGGTCGGCGTGCTCGGCGGGCTGGCCGCGGCGACGCGCAGCGCGGGCGTGGTGCTGCTGGCGCCGGCGCTGGCGATCTACGCCTACGGTCCGCGCGAGGAGCGCGCGGTCGACTTCCTGCGCCGCGGGCGGGCTCGCCTGCTGCCGCGCTACCGCCTGCGCCGCGACGCGCTGTGGCTGTTGCTGGTACCGGGAGGGATCGCTGCCTACTGCGCCTACCTGGGCCTCGCGGGTGGCGACCCGCTGACACCGCTGCACGCGCAGGGCACGTGGGGCAGGCATTTCGCCGGCCCGTATCTCGGCGTCTGGGACGGAGCGAAGGCGGCGTTCGAGGGCGCCCGCCAGCTGCTCTCCTTCCAGCGCCGCCACATCTACTTCCCCTTCGAAGGGCACAGCCCGTTCGTGAGCGCCGGGCACAACCTGATGCTGTTCGCGTTCCTGCTCGCCGCCGTGCCGGCGCTGATCGGCACCTGGCGGCGGCTGCCGCTCGCCTACGGCGTCTACGTGCTCGCCGCGCTCGCGCTGCCGCTCTCCTACCCGGTGCGCGCGCAACCGTTGATGTCGCTGCCGCGCTTTCTCGTGGTTCTGTTCCCGCTGTCGATCTGGTTCGCGGCCTGGCTCGCCGAGCATCGCCGCGCCCAGCGTCCGGCGCTCGTTGTGTCGGCGATGTTGATGATGTTCTTCGCCGCCCAGTTCGCCACATGGCACTGGGTCGCATAGCGATGGACGAGCAGACACCGATCGAGAGCGCGATGTTGGAGGCGTCCCCGGCCGTGTACGCGAAGCCGGCGCCACCGCTTCCGCTGGCGCCGGCGGAGGATGCGTCGCGCGCGCCCATGCAGGAGTTGCCCGAGAGCGACCCGACACGCTCGCCGACGACGCGCTGGCGCCCCTGGACGGCGCTGCTGGCGCTGTTCGGCGGACTCGTGCTGGCGACCGTCGGCGGACTCGTCGTCGACCTCGTGGCTTCGCTGCTGTTCGGCGTGTCGCTCACGGGCTCGCGCACGCCGCCCGGGCTGATCATCGCCGGCACGGTCGTCCAGGATCTCGGCTTCGTGCTCGCGGCCGTCTACTGCGCGCAGATCGGCGGCAACGTCGTGCGCTCGTGGCAGCTCGGACTGCGCCGGCCAGGCGTGGGCTGGGCGCCGGCCGCCGGCTTCGTGGCGCTGCTGCTGGTGGTGTTCGTCGTGCTCAGCGTGATCTGGGCGCAGCTGTTTCACCCGGAAACGGAGAAACTGCTCGAAACGCTCGGCACGAACGAAGGGACGCTGCTGCTCGTGTTGAGCGCCGGACTGACGTGCGTGGTGGCGCCGATCTGCGAGGAGCTCCTGTTTCGCGGCTACCTCTTCACCGCGCTACGCAACTGGCGGGGCACGCTGACGGCGGCTGCGATCACGGGGATCCTCTTCGGCGGCGTTCACGTGGGCTCTGCGCCCGCGCTCGACCTGGTGCCGCTGGCGGGGCTCGGGTTCGGCCTGTGCCTGCTCTACCGCTACACCGGCTCGCTGTATCCGTGCATCGTCGCGCACCTGCTCAACAACACCGTCGCGTTCACGAGCCTCGAGGGCTGGAACCTCTTCAGCTGGCGCCCCGTCGTGCTGGTGCTCGCCTCGCTCGCGGCGCTGGCCGCGCTGATCGCGCTGTTCAAGCGCGTGGGCGCGATCGCCCCCGCGCCTCGCTCGAACCCGATTGAGGCATAGGATTGTGGACATGAACAGAATCCTTCGCCTCGGCGCCGCCTGCGCTTCACTGCTCTGCATCGCCGGCGCACCGGCGTCTGCCTCCGCCGAAACCTCTCCCCCGGCGCCTGCGAGCGCCGCACCGGCCCCCGCTTCTGCGGCGCCGGTGGCAGGCAGCATGAAGCTCGTGCTGCAGAAGGTCGGCGGCGCTCCCACGTTCGCGATCGCGGGCGCGAGCGTCGTCCTGCGCGGCATCGTCACCCCATATGTGGGCGGACAGACGGTCAAGGTGAGCTTCTATCGCGAAGGACGCAAGATCGGCGAGAAGACCGTGAGCGTGCTCGCGCTCGGAAATGGCGCAGGACAGTTTCACCTCAACTTCTCGAGCTCCGCCACCGGGCTGGTGCAAGCACGCGCAGCGCACTACCTGACACCGCAGCAGGGCGCGTTCAGCGCGCGCTCGCAGGAGCTCAGGTTCGTGAGCACGAACCTCGGGCTGGGCGCCTCGGGACCGTCTGTGCGGTTGCTGCAGTCCGAGCTCGACGTGCTGCACTACGCGGTGCCGCTGACCGGGGTGCTCGACGAAGGCACCGGCCGGGCGCTCGTGGCCTACCGCAAGATGAACGGCCTGGAACGGATCCCCTACTCCGGCAGGAGCGTGTTCGAACGGCTCGAGCACCACGCCGGGGGCTTTCACGTGCGCTACCCAGGCGACGGGCGCCACGTGGAGGCCGACCTGAGCAAGCAGGTGCTCGCCGAGATCGAACCGGGCGGGCGTGTGCGCACGATCTACACGACCAGCTCGGGCAAGCCATCGACGCCGACGGTCATCGGCCGCTTCAACGTGTACCTGAAGACGCCCGGCGTGAACAGCGAGGGCATGGTCGACTCCAACTACTTCATCCGCGGCTATGCGATCCACGGCTACGCGGAAGTGCCCACCTACGCGGCCAGCCACGGCTGTCTGCGCGTGCCTGTGCCCGACGCCGCGGCGATCTACGCGTGGGTGCGCCAGGGCACACCCGTGGACGTCTACTACGAGGGCGGCGGCGGCAGCAACAACGTGCGCTCCAACGCCGGGCCGTAAGGAGCCGTCAGGGGCTAAAGGCCGGACTGTGAAGTCCTCAACAGCCCTGCCCTGCCGAAGCCTCATCGTCAGCCACCGTTCAGGGTCGGGCCGCCGGGAGGCTCAAAGGGGTGTGGCGAACCTACCCGTACTACGCATCGATGCAAAGTGGACCCTATGCTTCGATATACCCGAGCCTCGAATACATCGCGGCAAAAGACAACTCGGAACAGGGTGCGAGGTACGGCAACTTCATCGTGGCATGCAAATTGTCTACGGGCGACCCCTTTCTCGTGGTACCCCTCGCTCCGGCTCTTGGCATACCGACAGCCAGGCTTTGCAATCCGTGATGGCAGCGAGGTTCGGGTTGCTCACCGTTGAGATCCTGAGGAGCTATGAGGATCATCTCGCTGACCAGGGGGCGCCTGTCGCGGACTGGGGTAGGCCCGGAGTGAGCGATGCCCAGATGGAAGCTGAGCTGTCGCCGCTTGGACTGAGGCTGCCTGTGGAGGGGCGCCTCTGGTGGGGATGGCATGACGGGGGCCGAGGGGAAGGAGCGGCAAAGATGCTTGGACCTTTTGGAGATAGGTTCCTATCGCTGGCGGAGGCTGTAGAGACCTACCGGGAATTTCGGCAGATTGTGATTAACAGCGTCGAGCCGGGGGTTCCGGGCCTTGAGGATCCTGACGTGCGCTGGGCTCCTTCATGGCTTCCGATTCACGGACCCCAGCACCCGGTCGTTATCGATTGTTCAGTTGCCGAGGGAGACCCGACCCCAGTGCGAGTTATCGATCTCGCGGACATCGAGGGCTCGCCGAAGCCGAGAGCGTTTTCGATGGGCGAGATGGTCTGCTCGTGGATCGAGGCGCTAAAGGCCGGTGCCTGGCAGTGGGACGGGGCCAACTCGAAATGGGGACGCGACGACCGACTGATAAAGGACGAGTGGTCGCGAGCGCCGCTCATCTAAGACACGCCGGACGACGTAGGGCAATGTGCCCACAGAGCTTGCAGCGGCACCCCGCCAGGTCGCGAGCCGGCTAGCCGTTGCGCTTGAGTCCTCCTTAAGTGCTAGGCGCGCACGCGCATCAGTCGCGCCAAGAAGCCCAGGCCGAAGCCGTAGACCAGCAGCGCCAGCAGCAGCTTCACACCGCGGATCGTCCATTCGCTGCTCGAGCCCGACACGATTGCAGCGAACGGCGAGGTGAGTTCGTTGGAGGCTTCGTCGATGACTTTGTGTACCGCGCCGTAGCGGTGATTTGAGTTGCCGGTCTTGGGCGCGTGGGCGCCGGGAACTTCGGTGTTCAGCTGTTCCTGCTGCTGGCCCGAGGCGGTTTTCGTCTGCTGGACCGCGAACACGACGAACGAGGCGATCACGATCGTGCAGATGCCGATCGAGGCGACCTTGAGCAATCGCGCGATCGAATAGGTCACAACGCTAGATTAGGTTGCTCGGTGGACGACCTGGACGGACATACGGCTGGCCTGCAGGGCGCCCGCGCGCGCCTAATCGAGGAGCTGCGCGAGCACGCGCTGGTGCTCGGCACGGTTACCCTCACCAGCGGCGCCCAGGCCGAGTATTACGTGGATGCCAAGCGCGCGATCCTGCGCCCGCCCGGATTTGCGGCGCTCGCCGCGCTGCTCGCCGCGCAGGTGGCCGAGTGGCAGGGGACGGCTGTCGGGGGCATGACGATGGGGGCCGACCCGGTGGCCTGCGCAGCGCTTGCGGGGGGCGCCCAGGCAAAGGTCTTCTTCGTGCGCAAGGACGCCAAGGCGCACGGTCTGCAGCGCCGCATCGAGGGTCCGCTGCTCGACCCCGAGGATCGTTGCGTGGTCGTGGAGGACGTGGTCACGACGGGCGGCTCGACGCTTGCCGCGATCGAGGCACTGCACGATGCCGGCCGGCAGATCTGCGGCGTGGTGAGCGTGCTCGACCGCCTGGCCGGCGGCGCAGCCGCGATCGAGCGTGCGACCGGCGCGCCCTACGTGGCGCTGAGCACGATCGACGACGTGTATCCCGAGCGTCGCGACCGCAGTGGAGCCTGACGGGATGCCCGGCGAGGCGCGCGAGCAGTTGCGCATCCGCCCGGCCCGCCCCGAGGACGTGCCCTTGCTGCTCGGGCTGTTCAGGGAGCTTGCCGAGTACGAGAAGCTAGAGGACCAGCTACACGCGACCGAGGATCGCCTGCACGAGGCGCTGTTCGGGGAGCGCCCGGCCGCCGAGGCGTTGATCGGCGAGGCGGGCGCGGAGACCGTCGGCTACGCGCTCTTCTACCCGACCTTCTCGACCTTCCTCGCGATCCAGGGAATCTGGCTCGAGGACCTGTTCGTTCGTCCCGTCCACCGCGGTGGCGGCGTCGGCAGGGCGCTGCTCGCGGCGGTCGCAGCGGCGGCGCGCGAGCGCGGCGCAGAGCGCCTGGAATGGTCGGCGCTCGACTGGAACGAGCTGGCGCTCGGGTTCTACAGGCGACTGGGCGCGCAACAGATGAACGAGTGGATCACCCACCGCCTGATCGGCGAGCCGCTGCAGAGCCTGGCCGCCGAGGGGCAGGCCGGTAGCCTTCGCGCCAACCCCTCCTAGCCAGAGCCCGGTCTGGCCCTCGTAGTCCAATGGATAAGACGACCGCCTCCTAAGCGGTAGATCCAGGTTCGACTCCTGGCGGGGGCACTGTGGAGGAAGCCCCAATTGCGGCGTGCGCCAAATGCTCCAGGCGCGGCGCGAGACCGACCGCGGCTGACGGCGGGAGACCCTCGGTCTGGGCGCGCCGTTGCTGCGTCAGGACGCTTCGACGGCCGCCTTGATGCGTTGTGCGAAGGCCGGTGCGTCCTTCTTCGCAGCTTTCAGCGCGAAGCCAACGATCAGCTTGCCGAACCCGTGGCCTTCGAGGGTGTTGTGGATCGTGACCTTTGTCTGGGAGTCGCTGAGCTTCTCGAGGTCATAGCCCCCCGTCGGAACCGTTATGAGGTTCTTTGAACGCTCGGTCCAGCGGATCCTGGTGGACGGTTGGAGCTCGGTCAGCTCGAAGCTGCGACTGGTCGTCATGCCGGCGTCCTTGACCTTGCTGTCAAAGACGGTGCCGGCCGCGGGCGGGCCATCACTCTTGCGTATCTCGAGGACGCGTGGGCTGAACTTCGGGTCGTTCGTGCCGTCCGCCAAGAATGCAAACACGTGCTCTATCGGGCGATCGATCACCGCCGAGGAGCTGAATTCGTGCGCCATGTTTCCGGCCCCCGTTTCGTCGTTGACGTAGTGCAACCCTAGCGATATGGGCACGACGAGGGAGTGGCGAGCCTTGCGGTGCGGCTAGGCTCACAGCCATGCGCACCGGCTAGCGAATCGGTATGGCCGTCTCGATGCTCGCGGCTAGAGTGGGGGTACCTGGTTGTTGACCTGGGTGCCGTGGTACAGGTGGTCCTGGTCCTTGCAAGCAGCCGGGAAGAAGAACTGGACGCTGTCGCTACGCACGCCGTTGTAGCTGGCGTAGAGCGTCGCGCGACCGACGGTGCCGACCGCGCAGTTCTGGTCGGTACTGCTCGTTACCCGGATTTTGATCTTCATGATGTTCCCCGGGTAGCCCCACATCGTCGCGTAGTGAGAGTGGTATTCGAGCGGGTGCTCGACCGACATGATGACCACGCCGGCCCGATCCTGCTGGCAGATGACTCCCGAGACCGTGTTGGCTTCGAGGTTGATGTTCCCGTGACCCTTGGCGAAGCTGCTCCCCCCTGTGTAGGAGCCCGTGTGAAAGCCCCACGGAGGAATCCCGTAGACGGTCGGCACCTCAGAGCAGGACGTAGCTGCGCTGGCCGAACCGGTCATGCACAACGTCGCCAGCAGCGGTGTCACTGTCGCGAGCGCAAGCCCGATGCGTGCAGTTGTTCGCGTCCTTCGCATGCAGGCGGGACTATACGGCGCCTCCCGGCGAATACAGGCGTCTACCGGCGAATATACGATGCTGCCGCGCGAAATTGCAGGACGCTCGAGAGCCGCCCGGTGACGTGCGCTACGGGGCTTCGCCGTCGGCGATGGCGCGTGCGAGCGCCGCGCGTCCGTCGTGCAGCACCGGCTGACCGTGGGAGACCAGCACCCGCTCGATCGGCAGCTCGATCAACGGCCGCAGGAGCCTCGCCACGCCGGGACGGTCGACCTGCACCTTCGAGAGCCAGCTTTCCGGGCACACGCGCAGTCCCTCGTCTGGTACCCCGATCAGTCGATCGCCGGCTACCAGCGTCGCCGCCGCGGGCAGCCAGAACAGAGTCTCGCCGGCTCCGCGCAGGGGTCGCTGCTCGACACCCGCAGGCAGCGCGTTCCAGGCTCGTGAGCTGTTCGCGCGGTAGCGCTCGGCCAGCTCGTCACGGTCCCGGCGGTGCCAGTGAATGGTCGTCAGGATGCTGACCGGACGCCCTGCGACGCGTTGGTCGAGCCAGCTCAGGAACTCCGGACGCCCGACGGAAGGCAGCAGAGGATCGATCAGGACCAGCACCTCGGGGAGCTCGTAGAGCACGCACCCGACCTCCTCACCCCAATCGCCGGAGCTTCCCAGGGGGTGCGTCGGGATCCCAGTCCGGATGCGGTGCGCTCCAGCGCAACAGGCCGGGCACGATCTCGGTGGGGAGCGTCGGGTCGATGCCCCAGGAGGCTAGCGGCCGGGCGCCTACTGCAGCGCTCGATCTGGATCTGTCGGCAAAGGTAGACAGACGATCCGGGAGCGTGGCCCGGTCGCGGGCGCCTAGCGCGTCCCGGTCGCATAGCCGAGCAGCGATTTGTCGACCAGCCATTCGACGGGAGCGCGGTCATCGGTATAGACGGCGCCGCCGCCCAGCCCCGGCGCGAGGCGTGCCGCCGCCGCTCGCGCCGTTGCCCGCAACGCGGGATCGAGCGTGGGCAGCGCCGCCAGGATCGCGCCTGCCGAGAGCGGTGTTGCGCTTGCCGTCACGAGCGTGTTGGTCGGCTCGCTCGGGTCGCGCACCACGTAGGGGAACGCTGCGCGCAGCGTCGATGAGATAACCCGCTCGAGCGTGTTCGAGCCGACGGGGTGCCCCACGTTGACCACCGCCACGCCGCCTGGGCGCAGGTGCGCGCGAACGAGCGTGAAGAACTCCCGGGTGGTCAGATAGAAGGGGATGTAGGGCTGGCGGTAGGCGTCGATGAAGATCGCGTCGTAGGAGCGCTTCGTGCTCGCCAGCCAGGGCCTTGCGTCGGCGCTGATCGTGTGCAGCTGCGGGCGCGCCGGCAGGTGGAAGTAACGCCGTCCGATGCTCGTCAGCTGCCCGTCGATCTCGACCGCGTCGATCTCGCTGGCGGGAAAGAAGTGACCGATCGCCCGCGCCGTCGTGCCCGCCGCATCGCCGAGGATCGCCACTCGCGCGGGCGCTCGCGATCGGGTCGCGAAGGGAAGGACCAGGAACCCATCCCAGTAGTTGTGAGTCAGGTAGCTGCCGGGAACGTAGTCGGAGTGAATCGCCACGCCTTCATTGAGTTGCAGCCAGCGTTCGCCATCCGGCTGCTGCACCACACGCGCGTACTGATATTGGGTTTCGGCTTCATAGATGACGCGTCCCCGCGCCACATCCGAGTTGATCGCACCCGGTCGGATCACGATCAACGCCACCAGGACGAGCGGCACGAGCCAGTAGCGCCGGCCCAGCCCAGCCGCGCCGATGCCCGCAAGCGACAGCGCGAACGCGAGGAAGGTGCGGTGCGTGCCCGCAAAGGGGATCAGAACGAGCGCCGAGAGGAAGGTGCCCAGCAGCGAGCCGGCCGTCGAGATCGCATACAGCCGACCCGATACGCGCCCCGCATCCTCGGTTCCCCGGATCGACAGGCGGATCGCGAACGGAGCCACCATCCCCAGCAGCAGCACCGGCAACGCGACCAGCACGAGCACCGCCAGCAGCGAGCCGACGAAGCCGCCGACCGAGATCGAGCTCAGCGACCCGACCGCGAAGCGAAGCAGCGGCGGGCTCACGAACGGTACCGCGCCCAGCAGGATGCCGGCGGCGAGCACGATCTCGCACAGGCGCGATATGTGCGGCGAACGGTCGGCCATGCGCCCGCCGATCGCATAGCCGGCCGACAGGGCCACCAGCACCGTCGCGATCGTGTTGGCCCAGACGAAGGTCGATGCGCCGAAGTAGGGCGCGAGCAGGCGCGCCGCCGCGATCTCCGCCCCGAGGCTGGCCGACCCGACCACGAACACGACCAGCCCGAGCGGCGGCTTCCTGCCGGCGGCGGTGACCCGGAGCGTGGGCCCACCGGAAGGCGCAGATGGACTCTCCGGCACCCGCGACATCCTAGGGCGACCGACAGCCTCGCTTCGCCACCGGATCCGACCAGCGGGCACACTGGGTAGGTGAGCGCGCAACGATCCAGTCCGACGGCCGACGCCGAGCTGCCCCGCTCGCGCCGGCGCCTGGTGCTCGCGATCTGCTGCATGAGCCTGCTGATCGTCGGCCTCGACAACACGATCGTCAACGTTGCGCTGCCCTCGATCGGGCGTGAGCTGCACACCACGGTCTCGGGCCTGCAGTGGACGGTCGACGCCTACACTCTGGTGCTCGCCAGCCTGCTGATGCTGTCGGGCTCGATGGCCGACCGGCTCGGGCGCCGGCGGGTGTTCGAGACGGGCCTCGCGCTGTTCACGCTGGCCTCGCTGCTGTGCAGCATCGCGCCCAGCCTCGGCTGGCTGATCGCCTTCCGGATGCTCCAGGCGGTGGGCGGATCGATGCTCAACCCGGTCGCCATGTCGATCATCCGCAACGTCTTCACCGACGCGCGCGAGCGCGCCCAGGCGATCGGCATGTGGGGCGCCACGGTCGGCATCAGCCTCGCGCTGGGGCCGGTGGTGGGCGGCGCGCTCGTGCAGTCAGTCGGGTGGCGCTCGATCTTCTGGATCAACGTGCCAATCGGCCTGCTCGCGCTCGCGCTGACCATGCGCTTCGTGCCCGAGTCGCGCGCGCCACGGCCGCGGCGGCTGGACCCCCTCGGCCAGGTGCTGGTCGTCGTGCTGCTCGCTTCGGTGACCTACGCGATCATCGAGGCGCCCGCGGCCGGCTGGCTCTCGGCGCAGACGCTCGGACTCTTCGCTCTCGCCACCCTCGCCGTGACGGCGCTGCTCGCGTATGAGCGCCGGCGCATCGAGCCGCTGCTCGAGCTGCGCTTCTTTCGCAGCGTGCCCTTCTCGAGCGCCAGCGCGATCGCCGTCCTGGCGTTCGCCGCGCTCGGCGGCTTCCTGTTCTTGAACACGCTCTACTTGCAGGAGGTACGCGGCCTGTCCGCGCTCACCGCCGGCCTCTACACGCTGCCGATCGCCGCCATGACGCTGATCTTCGCTCCCCTCTCCGGGCGCCTGGTGGGACGCCGCGGTCCACGCATCGGGCTGATCGTCGGCGGCCTGGGAATCATGCTCGGCGGCGCGCTGATGAGCGGAGTCGGAACGAGCACCGTGCTCGCCACGCTGCTGCCCGCCTACTTCATCTTCGGCATCGGCTTCGGGATGGTCAACCCCCCGATCACCAACACCGCCGTGCTCGGCATGCCTCCCGCACAGGCCGGCGTAGCGGCGGCCGTGGCCTCGACCTCGAGGCAGGTGGGCCAGACTCTGGGCGTCGCCGTTGCCGGCGCTCTGGCCGCAGCCGGCGCCGCGTCGGTGGGCCCCGGCTTCGTGCGGGGCAGCCACACCGGCTTCTGGCTGATCGCCGCCTGCGGGCTTGCCACCGTGGCGCTCGGGCTCGCCAGCACGACGCGCCGGGCGAACGCCAGTGCCCAGCGCGTCGCCGATGAGCTCGACCTGGCGCCCTCCGGCATGATCCCCGAGGTCGAGCCCGTTCACGCTTGACAACTACTGTCCTTACTTGACACGCGCTCGCGCTGCGGTTAGACAACGGGCTCGATGGCGTCAGTCAATCCAGAGGGGGACAGATGATCCGAAGCCGACCCGCGTGGCTGGCGAGCGTGCTCGCCTGCGGTGTGCTCGTCGCCGGCTGTGGCAGCAGCTCGAGCACCAGCACGAGCAGCTCTGGCGCCGCCGCCGCACCGGCGAGCAGCTCGAGCAGTTCCACGTCTGCTCCCGCGACCAGCTCCACCTCGGCCCAGGGCAGCTCCTCCGTCCAAGCTCAGGTCGCGGCCTGCAAGCAGACCCTGACCGCGCAGACAGCCCTCCCGCAGCGGATCAAATCGAAACTCGAGGCCGACTGCGTCAAGGCGGCCAACGGCGACAAGGGAGCTATCAAGCAGGCGGCGCGCGAAGTCTGTGAAGAAATCATCCGGTCATCCTCGATCCCGGCCGGCGTTGCCAAGGAACACGCGCTCGCTGCCTGCAGCCGGGCCAAATAGAGCGCTGAGGGCTATCTGACCGCCGCTTGAGCGCGGCGAACCGGGCTGGTAGCTTGATCGCGGTGGCCAAGCGGATCTTTCATAGGTGATCCGATGCTGGGCCGTCGCATCAGCAGGGCGATGCGCTCCTGCCTCATCGCTGCGTGCATCGGTGGCACAATCGTGGGCTGCGGCTCTAGCAATCAGTCGGGCGCCGGCGGCCACGTCGAACCGAGCGCGGAAGGCGTCGAACGAAGCGAAGAAGCCGAACAGAAGAAAGCTGAAGCCGCTGAAATAGTCAAGGACCGAGAACTGCTCTCAACCGTCGAAGGCAAAAAGCGCGAAGAAACGGCCGAAGCCAACGCCAAGCACAAAGAAGCTGTGGCGGCCGCCAAGGCCAAGAAGCGCGAACAGGCAGCCGAAAAGGCGGTCAAGAAAAAGGAAGCCGAAGCGGCCGCCCGGATCAAGAAGGCCGAAGAAACCGCCAAGGCGAACACCAAGAAGACGCAGACTCCCAAAGGACGGGGACAAGTGAAAAAGACAAGCCCGAGCGTCACGCCGACGCCGACGATCTCAGCCACGACGCCGCAGCCCCAGGGATGACGCGCACGTCGCTGCCACTGAGCACACGGGCGCTGCGCGCGATCGTCCTGTGCCTGCTCGGACTCCTGCTCGCGGGGGCGCTCGCCGGCTGCGGCAGCTCCTCGAGCGGCGGCTCGGAAGCCAACGCGCAGTCCACCCCCGGAAGCGAAACCGTCCCCAGCGAAGAATCCGAAGAAGCGCTCGCCAAGAAGCGCCGAGCCCAGACCAAGAAGCTCGAAGCCGACGAAGAAGCCGCCGCCAAGAAGCACGAGGCGGCCGCCGTGAAGGCGGCCGAAGCCGAAGCCGCTGAACTGGCCGCCCAGGCCAAGACCAAGAAGACGAGCAAATCCAAGAAGAGCGCCGGCAAAGCCGGCAAAGGCACGACCACCAAGAAACCCGCGAAATCCAAGGGAACCAAGGGCAAGACCCCGACCCCCGCCGAAGAAGCTGCACGCAAGCAGTTCGCCAAGGAAGAAGCGGCCGAAGCCAGGTCCTACAAGAAGCAGGCAAGCCAGGGCAAGTAGCCGCCCGGCTCCGCCCCGCCCGCCGCGCCCCGCTCGGCGCTAGGGCGAGGACTGCTCCGCGTCGTCCCCGTCCTCGTCGTCCTCGCCCGCGTAGAGCGACTCGCGTGCCAGCTCGCGGCCCTTCAGGTCGAACAGCTTGATCTCGAGCAGGTCGTGGCGGTAGTCGTCTGGCGCGATCAGCGTGAAGCGCTCGTCGATCAGCTCGCACTGGTCGACCGCCAGCTCGGCCAGCTCGGCTGTCACGATCCGTCCGCCCGAGACCAGTGGATGGCCCCACACGAGCGTGATCGTGGCCACCGCGCCGAACTGCCCGCGCCAGGAGCCGATCACCTCCTCGCACAGGTCCAGGCGCCAGTCGGGGTTGCGCTCCGCGGTCTCCTCGGTGAAGTCCACCCACGCCGTCAGATCCCTGGGCTCCTCGTCCTCCCCGAGCGCCGGCACGTAGCGGACGTAGCCGAAGGCTCGTGCCCGCTGGCGGTGCGCGCCGTCCCCGGCACGTAGGTGTGCCCGTGCCAGCTGCGGTCCGGATACCACGCGATCGCCGGTGCGTCGCCCAGCTCGAGCTCCTCCGCGTCGAGCCGCGACGCCGCCGCCAAGAGCTCCTCGCGCAGGCGCTGCTCCCAGCGGCCATAGGGCAGCTCCTCCTGGGGCGGCTCGGCAGCAAAGCGTGGTACGAAGCGTTCCTCCGGAGGCATTCCCGGCCAGCCTAGCCATCTGGCGCGCGCTGCGCGATCAGGCTTCGCGCAGCAGCTCGGCGGCGTGCTCGGGCGCCACGATGTTCAGATTGAGCTCTGTCGAGAGCTCGAGGCCAGCGAGGTGCGTCAGGCGCGGCAGCACGTCGATGCGCCAGCAGAAGTGCTCAGCGCCCAGCGGCGCCGTGCGCACCCACAGGTTCAGCGGCGGACTCGAGCCGAGATGGCGCGCCAGCCGGCACAGGCCGTCGTGCAGCAGCGCCGCGCCTGTGGGGCCGTCGTGCTCGAAGCGCGCACGCGGCTTTCGCGGCGCGAGCATCAACTGGAAGGGCAGGCGCGAGGCGTAGGGGGCGATCAGCACCGCCTCCTCGTCGATCGCCACGATCCGCTCGCGCCTGCGCACCTCCTCCGCCACCAGATCGCCGAGCAGGCTCTGTCCCATCGTGCGGTTGGTGTATGCGCTGGCGCGCTCGCGCTCGCGTGCCACCGCCGCGGGGACGAAGTCGAGCGCGTACAGCTGCGCATGGGTGTGCGGTAGCGATGCGCCCGCCTCGCGGCGCTCGTTGACGATCAGCTGCAGGTAGGAGCTCTCGGGGTGCGCCCGCATCCGCTCGCGCCAGACCTCGACCGCGCTCACCACCTGCTCCACCGGCAGCTCGGCCAGCGAGAGCACCGACTGCGGCCCGTTGACGATCACCTCGTGTGCGCCGGTCGCCGCCACCGCATGGAACAGCTCGGGGCGCGCCTCGTCCTCGAGCTCCCGCTCGCCCTCGCCGGGAGCGCCCAGCGCCGGATACAGGTTCGGCACCACGCGTACCTTCCAGCCTGGCGTGTTCGGCGCCGATCCGGGCGCGCGCAGCGCGTAGAGCTCCGGGGGCGTGCGGTCCTCGTGGCCCTCCGCGAAGGGGTCCTTGTCGGGGTCGATCGCCTCGGGCGGGAGGCACGTCGGCGCGCCGCCCGGGCGGCGCGAGCGCTCGCCGGCGACGATCGTCCGCTGCCCGCTCAGCGGGTCGGTCCTCAGCTCGCGCAACTCGCTAGGCCCCGAGCGCGTAGCGCCGGACGTCCGCTTCGAGCTTGGCGATGCTCGGGTAGGGGCCCTGGTGGATGAACTGGCTGCCGGCGCGGTTGTAGAAGACGGTCACCGGCGTGAACGTCGAGTCGGTGATCGCCAGGCCCGCCTGGCCGCTGTGGTCGTAGTAGCTGGGATAGCTCACCGGGAACGAGCGCAGGAAGGCCGCCGCGTCCGCGCGGCTCGTGTCGCCCGAGTCGATCCCGACGAACGCCACCCGACGGCCCTCGGAGACGGAGACATGCTGGAAGACGCCGAACTCGGCTCTGCACGGTTCACACCACGAGGCCCACTTGTTGACCACGACCGGTCGTCCGCGCAGCTGCGCCAGGCGCGCCCGCAGCGCGGGCAGCCCGCCGGAGAGGACCTCGCTGCCCTGGGCGTGAAGTCCAGCCAGCGGCGCTGGAGAGCCGAGCAGCGCGACCCGCATCTGGACCGCCGTCAACCGCGCGGGGGCGCTCGGGTTCGACGAGCTGGGGAGCTGGAGCAGGCCCACGAGCAGCAGCGTCGCCAGCGCCAGTGCGCCGATTGCGAGCGTGAGGCGCTTGAGCGTCATCGCCGATAAGGGTTGCAGATGAAAGCCCACTTCAATCGTGCCTCCGCGTGCTATATCCTGGAGGCACGTCAGAGCCGGGGCTCCCCAAGCATCCGGCAACCGGTGTCATTCGGACACCAGTCCCTTCGAGCCGCGCCGAAGCCACTTTCGACGCCGGCTCTGTCTCGAAGTCCAGAGCCTCCAATGGCCGAGTCCACCTCAGTGGCCCTCGCGGCCGCGTCCATTCCAAGCTCCGCCGACATCTCTCGCGCGGAGAAGTTCGTGCGCGAGCGCTTCATCCACGACGGCGAGGAGCCGACCGTGGCGCTCGCACCCGGAACCCCGCGCCGGCGCGCACTCGACCAGGCGCTGGTCGAGCTGGAGGCCGACCCGCGGGCCAAGCATCCCTCCACGACCTGGCGCCGCGAGTTCTCGCTGCTGCTCGGGCTGGAGCGCCTGCTCTCAGACGATGAGCCCAAGCTCGTCGACGGCACCGTTCTCTCCGCCCATCAGGTCGACGCCCTCTCGGGCACGCTGACCGCGCTGCTCGCAGAGGCTCAGCGCACGGGCAACGGCAACGGGCTCAGCTCCTCGGCGTCGCCAGAGCTGCTCGCCTCGGCCGACATCCTCGGCCCCGAGGACCTCGAGCCGAGCGACCCACGCAACGGCCGCGACGCCGGCTTGCGCGAGCCGGACGGCGCGGACGAGGACGAGGAGATCGAGGACGAGGACGACGACGAGGAGGAGGACGAGGACGACGATCTCGGACCGGTCCAGCGGGCGGCGCCCGACGAGGATGAGGACGAGGACGACCTCGAGGATGAGCCGGAGGAGGACGAGGATGGCGAGGAGGAGGAGCCCGAGCAGGAAACGGAGTCCGAGGAGGAGCCACGCGACTGGGTGGACGAGGAGGAGGAGGACGAGGAAGACCTCGGCGAGCAGCCCGAGGACCCCAACGCCGCCAAGCGCTTCTGGTTCGAGCACGCGACCGGCGCCGGCAAGACCGTCGCCGCGCTCGGCTTCGTCGAGGCCTCCCAGACCGGCGGGGTGCTGATCCTCACCCACCGGCGCAACCTCGTCGACCAGTTCCACGGCGAGCTGCGCGACCGCGGCTACTCCAAGCGGATCAGCCGTCCGCTGCTGAAGGGCGAGGACTCCGTCAACGGGCCGGTCACGGTCGAGACCTACCAGTGGTTCGTGCGCAACGCGGGCAAGATCTCGAGCGCCTACACGATCGTGATCTGCGACGAGGCGCACACCGCGCTCGGCGAGAAGACCAGCGGCGCGATTCGCAACTGGACGGGGCCGATCTTCATCGGCATGACCGCCACCGGCGCCCTGATCGCACGTCACGTCACCGACCTCTTCCCGACCCAGACCTCGCGCTTCGATCTCGCCCAGGCCGCCCGCCGCGGCGTGATCGCGCCGCTTCGCTGCGTGCGCATCTCGCCCGGTGTGGGCGTGCGCACGATCGCCAAGGTCCCGCTGCGACGCGGTGAGGTCGACACCGAGTTCGACCAGGACGAGCTCGCCAAACTGCTCGACCAGCAGCCGTTCAACCTGGCCGTCGCCAACCTCTACAAGACGCGCTTCAACGGCGTTCCCGGCGTCGTCTACGCGGCCGGCGTGCGCCACGCCTACAACCTCGCCGAAGCGTTCCGCGCCGAGAACATCAAGGCGCAGGCGGTCTCCGGGGAGACTCCCAAGCGCGAGCTCGCCGAGATCCTGGCCCGCTACGAGCGCGGCGACATCGACGTGCTGATCAACGCGCAGCTGCTCGCCGAGGGCTGGAACAGCCCTCGCGCCACCGTCTGCGTGCACCTCGCGCCGACGGCCTCCAAGCGCATCTACCAGCAGCGCGTCGGGCGCGTCACGCGCCGGCACCCAGGCAAGGAGGCGGGCCTGGTCGTCGACTTCGTACACCCCGCCACCAAGCACGACGATCCGGTCGTGACGCTGCACTCGCTGCTCGACCGCGACGTCTACCGTGGCGGTGCGATCGTGGTCGGCCCCGTGCGCCGCGGACGCGGCCGGCGGATGCGCGTGGAGCGCCGTGTGCTGCCGGTGTGCGCCGAGGAGGAGCGCCGCTTCGCGGTCTTCGAGCGCGAGCTGTGGCGGATCGCGGTCGAGCACCTCGACTACGGCGAGCAGCACCTGTGGGCAGCCCTGGCGGGAGCGCGTGTGGCACCCAACGGCTGGCGCAGGGCGCGCGCGATGCTGCACTTCGACCGCACGGGCGAGCTCAAGGGCCGCTTCCTGATCACGGCCGTCAAGCGCAACAAGAACGCGCAGCTGCGCCTGCGCGCGCTGACCGACATCGCCGCGCTGCGCGACCCCGACTCCTTCGACGAGGCGATCGACATCATCGGCGGCTGGCCGCGCGAAGAGCGCAAGGAGGCCACCAAGATCATGCTGCGCGCGCTGGTCGAGCGGCGGATCGGCCGCCGCGACCAGGCCAACGCCTGGATCTGGCGCCTGGCGGAGTACACGCGCGACGTCCACGAGGAGTACGCCGTGCAGCGCTGGCCCGAGACCAAGCGCCTGCTCGGGCTGCTCGTCAACTCCGCCGGAGGCGCCCACGCGCGCAACGCCCGCCGCCTGATCCACGCGGCGCGCAAGCAGGATCGGCGCCTGGCGGCGGCATTGCTCGCGGCCGCGCTCGCGCACACCCCCGAGGCCGAGGAGGCGCTGCGGGGAGCGCGCACGCGCATGGCGCGCAAGCCTCCCGCGCTCGCGCGCGAGCTGCTGCGCAACTTCCCCAAACGCCGCGCGCGCAACGCGCGCCGCCGGCGCAAGGGCGGCGCCAAAGCGGGCGCCAACGGCGGCGCACCCGTTGGCGCACGGCTCTCATCCCAGCCCGACATCCAGGGCGGGCACACCCAGGACGAGCTGCGCCAGGACGTCCGCGACGGGCTTGCGCGCGACGCAACGCTCGACCACGCCGGCGAGAAGTCCTAGCCGCGCCGGCGCCCCGGCGCTGGGCGGCCGCGCGTGCTCGCGATCACGCGCCCGGTGCGTCACTCGATCCGTTCGAGGTGCACCTCTCCCGACCCGATCGCGGTGTGGCCTCCCGCGGCCAGCGCCACGACCAGGCGCCCGTCGCCGTCGATGCCCTCGGCCTGTCCGCTGCCGCCACGCCAGCTGACCTTGCGACCCTTCAGCGCGTCGCGCGCCCGCCACGCATCGAGCGTCTCCTCGGGTCCGAGCGCGAGGCTCCGCTCGAGTGCGCACAGCAGGCGGCCCAGCGTCGGCTCGAGGTCGCCCGCCCGCCCGCCCATGCTCGCCGCAGCCAGCCCCGTGAGGCTCGCGGTGCCATCCGCACGGGGACGCAGCTCCGCGGGCAGCTCCTCCAAGCGCACCGCCACGTTGAGCCCGATACCCAGCACCGCCCAGTCCTCCTGCGGGCGTCCCTCGATCAGGATCCCGGCGAGCTTGCCCAGGGCCGCCCCCGCGCTTGCCGGCAGGGGCACGACCACGTCGTTGGGCCACTTGATCGCCGCGTTCTCGCCCGCGACCTCGCACACGGCCACAGCGGCCATCAGCGGTAGCAGCCGCGGCGGTGAGCGCAACAGCAGCGACATCAACAGCGAGCTTCCAGCGGGCGCCGACCAGCGCCGGCCCTGCCGGCCGCGTCCGGCGCTCTGCTCGCGGGCCGTCACGAGCGTGCCGTGCGGGGCGCCGGCGAGCGCCAGCTCACGGGCGCGCTGGTTGGTCGAGTCGGTGACACGCAGGTGTACCCGCGGGTGCCCGAGCGGGATACCGTCGGTGCCGGCGGCGGAGGGGCTCAAGTGCCCTCCAGCAGCAGCTCGTCGTCGCGCTCCACGCCGAGCCGCCGCGCGGCCGAGCCGAGGTTGACGGCCAGCGCGGTCATGCCCTGGGCGTCGGTGAGGAGCGCCAATGCGCCGGGCTCGACGTCGGCGAACCGGCGTGCAAGGCGGACCTCGTGCGTGCTTCCGCGATGGCGCAGCCTGACCGGCTCGCCGGCCGAGCCGAGAGCGCCGGCGACCTGCGCGGGCGTTGCGTCGAGCGTGACGTTGCCGAAGCTGTCGCTGTGGATCGCGTGTGCGCTCAGGCCGCGCTCGCGCAGCTGCGCGCTGGGCAGCTCGAGGGCGTGCAGCTCCTCGACCGCGAGCGGATCGCCGAGGGCCCGTAGCGGCGCGCCCGACGCCAGCGCAGCGGCGACCGGGGCGAAGATGTCGCGTCCATGGAAGGTCTCTGAGACCGGCTCCAAACGCACCGGCGAGTGGCCCACCTCGACCGCCTCGATCACCCCTCCGAACCGCTCGGCGGCGAGCATCAGCAGCCCGTTGTCGGGCCCCACCAGCAGGCGCTCCTGCTCGGCTGTGCGCAGCGCCAGCGCGCGGCGCTCGCCGCCCACGCCGGGGTCGATCACGGCCAGGTGGACCCCGGCGGGGAGGTAGGGCAGTGCGTTTGCCAGCGCGAACGCTCCGGCGCGCACGTCGTGGGGCTCGATCGCGTGCGTGAGGTCGATCACACGCGCGCGCGGGCAGAGCCCGGCGATCACCCCGTGACAGACGCCGACGAACTCATCGCGCAGGCCGTAGTCGGAGAGAAACGTGATCAGCGCCGGCGCCGGCGAGGGGTCTTGCGCGAGGCTCAACGCGCGCTCAGCTTCCGCCGGCGAGAACGTCCGCGAGCAGCGCGTCGAGCACCCCGTCGACGTCGTGGCGCTCGGCCTGCACGTCGGGCGCGAGGCCGTACTCGAGCAGCGTCTCGCTCGTGACGGGGCCGATTGAGACGATCCGCGTGTCCGGCGAGAGCTCGGCCCGACCGCCGGCGCCCTGCACGAAGAAGCGCACGGTCGAGGAGGAGGTGAAGGTGATGTAGTCCGCCCGGCGTGCTGCCTGCAGCGCCTCCGGCGTGAGCGGCTCGGCGAGCGTCTCATACAGGGCCAGCACGTCCACCTGCGCACCGCGCGCCCGCAGCGCGTCGGGCAGCACGTCGCGCGCCTCGCGCGCTCGCGCCACGAGCGCCCGCTCGACCGGGAGATCGGCCAGCGCCTGCACGAGCGACTCGGCGACGAAGCGCTCGGGGACCACGTCGGCGCGGATCCCGTGGGCGCCCAGCGCGCGCGCGGTCCCCGGTCCGATCGCGGCGATCCGCGCACCGGCGAGCGCGCGCGCGTCGAGATCGGATTCATCGAGGCGGGCGAACAGCGCCTCGACGCCGTTGGGGCTGGTCAGACAGATCAGGTCATACGGCGCGGGGTCAAGCGGCGGGCCGGGCAGCGCTTGGATGCGGATCACGGGAACCTGCACGACCTCCGCGCCGAGGTCCTGCAGCCGGCGCGCCAGCCCGCTCGCCTGCGCACGGGCCCGCGTGACCGCGACCGTGCGTCGCGCCAGCGGGCGCGGCCCGAGCCAGGCGAGACGCTCGGCCAGCTCCACCACGGGCCCCACGACGGTGATCGACGGAGCGCGCACGTCACTGGCGCGGGCGATCTCGGCGATCGTCGCAAGCGTGCCCGTGACGGTGCGCTGGGCGGGCAGCGTGCCGGATTCGACCAGCGCCACGGGCTCGGACCCGGCGCGGCCGCCGGCGATCAGGGCGGCGGCGATCTCAGGCAGGCGGCGAACGCCCATGTACAGCACGAGCGTGCCGGGGAACGCGGCGAGCGCCGGCCAGTCGATCGCGGTCTCCGGCTTGGTGGGGTCTTCATGGCCTGTGACCAGCGCCACGGCGCTCGCCAGGCCGCGGTGGGTCACGGGGATGCCCGCGTAGGCGCTCGCGCCGACGCCCGCGGTGACGCCGGGCACGACCTCGAACGGGATCCCCTGCGCGCGCAGCGCGAGCGCCTCCTCGCCGCCTCGACCGAACACGAAAGGATCGCCTCCCTTCAGCCGCACGACCGTGCGCCCGGCGCGCGCGTGGGCGAGCAGCTCGGCCTCGGTGCGCTCCTGCGGGACCGACGGTCCGCCGCCCTCCTTGCCGACGTAGAGCAACTGCGCGTCGGCGCGGGCGCCGTCGAGGGCGCCGGTGGGGATCAGCCGGTCGTAGAGGATCACGTCCGCAAGCGCGATCAGCTCCAGCGCGCGCGCGGTCAGCAGGCCGGGATCGCCCGGGCCGGCACCCACCAGGTACACCCGGCCGGGTGGGGTCTCAGGCGCTGCCAACGCCGGCCATCTCCTCGGCTTCGCGCAGCAGCTCGGCGGCGCCCGCCGCACGCAGGCGCGCGGCGCCCTGGCACCCGAGCTGCTCAGGTGCGCCGCGCTCGCCGAGCAGCTCATCGCTGGCCCAGGCCGAGCCGTCGGGCAGCCCCACCCACGTGCGCAGGCGCAGCCGCTGCGCGTCGGCCGGGCTCGCCCAGGCGCCGAACGGCGTGTGGCAGCTGGCCTGCAGCTCGCGCGCGACGGCCCGCTCGGCGAGCAGGCAGGCGAATGTCTCGGCATCGGTGATCGCCTCCACCGCCGCCCGCGTATCGAGGTCCTGCGCGCGTCCCTGCAGCGCGAGCGTGCCCTGGCCCGGCGCGGGCACGAATACGAGCGGATCGAGCACGGCGCCGATCTCCTCCTCGCGTCCCAGCCGCTGCAGTCCCGCGCGGGCGAGCACGATCGCCTGCAGCTGCTCGCCGCCGGCCGCGCTCAGCTTGCCCAGGCGCGTGTCGACGTTACCGCGCACCGAGACCACGTCGAGGTCCTCACGGCCCGCGCGCAGCTGGGCCATTCGGCGGATGGAGCTCGTGCCGACGCGAGCACCGGCGGGGAGCTGCTCGAGGCTTGCAGCACCGCAGAGGACGTCCTGCGGCGCAGCGCGCGCGGGCGCGCCGTGCAACGCGAGGCCCTCGCCGAGCTCGCCGGGCAGGTCCTTGGCCGAGTGCACCGCCAGGTCGATCTCGCCGGTGAGCAGCGCCTGCTCCAGCTCTGCCACCCAGCGCGACTTGTCCTGCAGCGCCGCGCCACGATCGCCGCGCGTCACGAACGGGACTATCTCGCAGCGGCCGACCTGGGCGTCCTCGAGGCTGTCGGCTACCAGCTGGGCCTGCGCCAGCGCCAGCGCGCTGCGCCGGGTCCCGATCCGCATCAGCGCTCGCGGCGGCGGCGCACCCTCGAGGGCACATGCAGGTCGTGCACCTCCGCCAGCGTGGTCTCCTCGATCGCCTCGCTCGCAACGTCCTCCTGGATCCCGAACAGCTCGCGCACGATCTCGAGGCTCGCATGGCCACGCTCGGCGCTGAGGCTGCGCAGGCGAATCGTCGGCTCGTGCAGCAGGCGTGTCATCACCGCTCGTGCGATCGCCTCCACGCGCGCGATGTCGCGCGCCGAGGCGGACTCCCAGCGCGTCGAGTTCTCGGTTAGCACGCGTTCCACGATCGCGTTGCCGTGCTCGCGCAGGGCGCTGACGGTCGGCAGCGTGTCGAGCTGTCCGAGCCAGCGCGCGAAGCGGTGGATCTCCTCGTCGACGATCTCGAGCGCCCGCGGCGCCTCCTCCTCGCGCGTGCTGAGATTGCGCGCCACGACCGCCTGCAGGTCGTCGATGTCATACAGGCTCACGCCCTCAACTTCGGCGCACGCGGGGTCGATGTCACGCGGCACTGCGATGTCGATGAACAGCAGCGGGCGCCCCCGGCGCTCGCTCATCACCAGCTCCAGCTCCTCGCGTCCGACGATCGGATGCGGCGAGGACGTCGATGACAGCACGATGTCGGCGTGCAGCAGCTGATCGGGGAGTTTGTCGAGGCCCACGACCGAGCCGCCGAAGCGCTGTGCGAGGCTGAGCGCCCGGTCGGCGTGACGGTTGGCCACGAAGATCGTGCCGGCGCCCTGCTCGGCGAGCGCGCGCGCGGTCAGCTCGCTCGTCTCGCCCGCCCCGAGGATCACCACATGGCGCTGCTCGAGGCCGCCGAGCACGCTCAGCGCCAGGTCCACCGCCACCGACGGGACGCTCACGCGGCTGGCGCCGATCGCGGTCTCCGAGCGCACGCGCTTGCCCGTGGTCAGCGCAGCGGCGAACAGGCGGTTGGAGAGCGGACCGGTGGCGCCGGCACGCATCGCGGCTTCGTGGGCGCGCCTGACCTGGCCCTGGATCTCGGCCTCGCCGACGATCATCGAGTCCAGGCCGGCCGTCACCCGGTAGAGGTGGCGGGCGACGTCGCAGTTGCGCGGCGAGTAGATCGCCTCGGCCAGCTCGGTGGGGCGGATGTCCGCCCGCCGGGCGAGCAGGCCGAGCACGTCGGACTCCGCACGGACGGGGTCGCCGACCACGAGGTAGACCTCGGTGCGGTTGCAGGTGGAGATCACGACCGCCTCGCGCACCTCGGCGGTGGCGCTCGCCTCGCAGGCGAACTCGACGGCCTCGCCCTCGGTGAAGGCCAGGCGCTCGCGCAGCGCCACGGGCGCGGTCTTGTGCGAGATCCCGAGTGCGAGCAGCTCGCTCATGCCAGCGTCGACTCTCGCGCTCGCTCGGGCGGGGTGTCGGTGGAGCTCTCGGAGAGCTCGAGCAGCTCTCCCAGCTCGCGCTCGATGCGACTCAGGCGGATCGCCATGATCGCGACATAGACCAGCACGATCGCGAACAGCACCACGTAGGCGCCGGCCACGTACTTGCCCGCCGTGTGCAGCGGCAGTGCGGGCGCGATCGCCAGCGAGGCGCCCATCACACCTCCGACCCGGCCGCCGTGCGGGCGCGGGCCGCCGCGCTGGGCCCGAGGCTCGGAGCAGCGCTGCGCGAACGCGCCGCGATTCCCGTCTCGCCCGTCAGCCGGCGGCGCAGCGCACGCACCTGGGCGCGCGTGTGCTTGGCGGTCAGCTCGTACTTGCAGAGCGTGGCGAACATCAGCGCGATCGCCACCAGCGAGACCACGAACGTCAGGGCCATCGGCCCGGGAAGGTTGGAGGTGCTGCCCAGCACGCGGGGGTGCAGGTAGGCGGTTGACAGGCGCACGGCGATGAAGTTCAGCGGCACGAACGCCCCGGCAGTGACGGCGAACACCGATGCGTAGCGTGACTGGCGCTCGGGGTCCTCGATCGCGAAGCGAAGCGGCTGGTAGGTGGCATACAGCAGGAACACGATCAGGAAGGACACGAGCGTGGGCTCGCTCCACACCCACCAGTGACCCCACGAGCCCTTGGCCCAGATCGAGCCGGTGATCAGCGTGCCGACGGCGAAGATCAGGCTCATGTGGATGACCACGTAGGAGCGCATGTCCCAGCGCGGGTCGCGCGTGCGCAGGTGCTGGATCGCGAACAGGCCGCCTAGCACGAAGCCGGACAGGGCCACGATCGCCAGCGGCACGTGCAGATAGAAGATCTTCTGCAGGAAGCCCTGTTCGGCTTCCAGCGGCGCGTAGAAGAAGACGAGGCCGAGCGCGACCGCCATGGCGGCCACGGTGGTGATGCTCAGAGCGCGCAGGCCCTTCCCGTACATCGGTTTGTCTAGTCCTCCAGGAGGAAATCGAAGAGGGCGTAGGCGATCAGCCCGAACACAAGATCATAGAGACCCAGCGTCGCCAGCCAGCGCGCGGGGGCGCCCGTGGGGTGCGCGAAGCTGAGCATCGGCGCGGTCGCGCGAGCCCCGCCGATCACGATCGGGACGAGCAGCGGCAGTGCCAGGAGCGGCCCCAGCAGGTCGCGCGCGCGGGTGCGCACGACCAGCGCGCCCACCAGCGTGCCGATCACCGCGACGCCGATGTCGCCGAGCGCGAGCGTCACGAGCAGGCCCGGCATCGCGCCGCCGAGCGAGGGCCCGAGCAGCAGCAGGCTGAAGGCGGGCACGGCGACGATCTCGAGCGCGACCAGGAAGGCGAGCAGCGTCAGAACCTTGGCGAGGAACATCGCGCTGCGGTCGACGGGCGCGAGCAGGAAGCCGTCGAAGCCGCCCTGGTCGGCGTCGGCGACGAACAGGCGGTTGATCCCGAGGATCGCGGCGAACAGCAGCGTCACCCACAGGATCCCCGCGGCGAGGTCGCCTTCGACGCTGTTGCGGTTCAGGGCGAAGTGAAAGACCACGAACGTGGTCACCGCGAACAGCGACATCCCCGGCACCGACTCCAGCGTGCGCAGCTCCACCAGCAGCTCCTTGCGCAGCAGCGCGGCGACGGTGCGTCTCACCGGTACAGCTCGGCGATCTCGCCGGGTGCCACCGCGCCGGCGTCGCGCAGCAGCACGGGACGCCCGTTGCGCAGGCCGAGCACGAGGTCGGCCTCGGCCAGCCCGCCGCCTGGATCGTGGCTGCAGATCACGCGCGTGCGCGCCGAGGCGGCGCCGATCAGCGGCGCCACCAGCTCGACCGCGGCCGGGTCGAGGTTGGCGTAGGGCTCGTCGAGCAGCAGCAGCTCGGGTCCGTGGAGCACCGCCCGCGCCACCGCCACGCGCTGGACCATGCCCCGCGAGAGCGTGCGCAACGGCTCGCCGGCGCGCGCGGACATGGCGACGCTGTGAAGCACCTCATCGACGCGCTCGTCGGCGACGCCGTGCAGGCGGGCGTGGAAGCGCAGGTTCTCGCGTGCGCTCAGCTCGCGGTAGAGCATCGGCTCGTGCGCGAGCAGCCCGACGCGCCCGCGGATCGCCCACGCCTCCTCGGGCAGGCGCGAGCCGAGCACGCTGACCGAGCCGGCGTGGGGACGCAGCAGCGTGGCGAGTACCCGCAGCAGCGTGGTCTTGCCGGCGCCGTTGGGTCCGAAGACGACCAGCGTCCGGCCCTCGCCGAGGGTCAGCGACACGTCGCTCAGGGCCTCGCGCTCGCCGTAGTGGCGAGCCAGCCCGTCGACCTCCAGTGCGGCCACCCCAAGGGCTCGCTAGACGTGCAACGCGTGCGCGCTCTGCGCCTGGGCGATCAGCTCGCGCACGGCCGCCTCTTCGCCAGCCCGCAGCAGCGCGATTGGGTCGGGCTCTCCGTTGACGATCCCCTCGAAGAACTGCTTGCGCTCCTGATAGGTGGCAAGCGTGCCCTTGGCCCAGCCGCGCACCTCGTTGAGCAGCACCGCCAGGCGCGCATAGGGCTCGCCGAACTGGGCTTCGATCTCGCGCTTCATGCGCTTGGCCAGAGCCGGCGAGGCACCGGCGGTGGAGATCGCGATCGCGAGCGGGCTCATGCGCACGATCGCGGGCAGGATGAAGTTGCACAGCGGCGGCACGTCGACCACGTTGACGAGCATCGCCCGGCGCTCGGCGTCGTCGAACACGGCGATGTTGACGTCGGTGTCGTTGGTGGCGGCGATCGCCATGAACGCGCCCTCCAGATCCGCGGCGCCGCCGTATGCGCGTTGCTCCCACGCGATCGAGCCCTCGGCGGCATACTCGGCCAGCGCCGGCTCGGCCTCGGGTGCGATCAGGGTCACGGCGCCGTCGCAGGCGAGCAGGCCCTCGACCTTCTCGAGGCCGATCTCGCCGCCGCCGATTACCACGCAGCGCCGACCGGTGAGCTTCAGGCAGGCGATGTAGAAGGGGGTGTCGAGCATCCCCTGCACGCAGCTCTGATCGCAGATCCCTCTGCGCAGCTGACAGACGCACTCCTTGCCTGCATAGGCCTGGGCGGGCATGGTCAAAGAGTAGTGCAGGGCGCGTGTCCGACCGCTGCGGCGCCCGCGCGCGCGTTGCGGCCCTTGGGCTCGCCACGTGCGTCGGGGACCCTGCGCGAGCCGCAGGCGCGGGCGAGAGTTGAGAGGACCTAACGCGGCAATCCGCGCCCGAACGCCCGCGCGCCCATCCGCGCCATCGCCAGCGCTCCCTCCCGCCAAGCGCGCTCGCGGTCAGCCTCGCGCGCAGAGCGCAGCTTGGACACGGCGCGTGCGGCCTTCGCGCCGGTCACGTCGTAGGGACCCCACCACTGCCCGCGCATCGCCGGTGGGTCCCAGGTGATGAGCTTCTCCTGCGCGCAGGCGCGCAGCCCGGCCTGGCCGAGCGTGCGCCCGAGCCCGCCTCCGGTGGCTGCGCCCCACGGCCCGCGCGAGACAGTCGGGCCGGGCAGGTGATCGTTGAGCCAGACCATGCCGGCGTGCAGCTCTCGCGCGATACGCGAGGCCTGGTAGCGGTCGGCGCTCCAGACAGACGCGCCGAGGCAGTAGTCGCTGTCGTTGGCCAGCGCGATCGCTTCCTCGACGCTCTCGACCCACGTCACGGCGAGTACCGGCCCGTCGACCGGCTCGCGTGCCAGGCGCATCTCGGGGGTGACACCGGTGAGGACGCTCGGCGCATAGAACGAGCCGCCGGCGCAACCTGTCGGCTCGATCGGTCCGCCGCAGTGAAGCGTTGCGCCGAGCGCGAGCGCTTCGTCGATCAGCTCCCCGACGAGCTCCGCGCGGCGGCGCGAGGCGAGCGGGCCGACCTGTACCCGCGGGTCGCGTGGATCGCCCACGCGCAGCGCCTGCGCGCCGGCCACGAGCCCGGCGAGGAAGCGGTCGTGGACCTCGCGTGCCACATACACTCGCTCGACCGAGCCGCGCGCCTGCCCGGCTCCGGCGCACCCGGCCCACAGCGCCCCTTCCACCGCGCGCTGCAGGTGCGCGTCGGCGAGCACGAGCATCGCGTCCTTGCCGCCGATCTCGACCGTGACCTCGGTCTCGCGCGATACGCACGACCGCGCGACCGCGCGACCGACGGCGGGCGAGCCGGTGAACAGGACCTTGTCGACGGGCGCCTCGGCGAGCGCGACGCCGATCTCTCCCGTTCCGTGGACGACTCGCACGAGGCCCTCGGGCAGCCCGGCGCGCGCCAGCACGCGTGCGATCCGCTCCCCCGCCAGGCAGGCGCGCGCGGCGGGCTTGAAGACGACGCCGTTTCCCGCCAGCAGGGCGCCGGCGATCTGGCCGAGCGGCTGCGCGAAGGGGGCGCTGCCGGCGCCGATAACGCCTACGACCCCGTAGGGCTCGTAGGCGATCCGCCCGCGCTTGACGATCGACATCGAGCGGTGGACGGCGACCTTTCGCGCGCCGAGGATCTCGGCGCCGTCCTCGGCGATCCAGATCGACGCGTCGATCGCTGCGAGCAGCTCGAGCGCAGCCACCTCGGCCGCCGGACGGCCCTGCTCGGCGACGAGCGTGCTCTGCAGCTCGTCGAAGTCGTCGATCACCGACTGCGCCATCCGGCGCATGTAGCGCGCCCGATCCTGCAGGCGCAGGAGCGCCCACAGCGGCTGCACCTTGGCGACGTCCTGCACGACCTCCGCGATCTGCGCCGCGGGCGTGAGCGCAACGCTACCGAGATGCTCGCCGGTCGCGGGGTTGCGCGCGATGATCATCGCCGGTCGCGCCCGCGCGCCCGGCGGATCGCCCGCAGGCGCTCGGCGAGCTTCGCCTCGGCCTCGTCGGGCTCGTAGAAGCGCACGCCCGCCACCTCCTCCGGCGCCAGCTCCTGTGCGGCGAGGTGTCCGGGGTGGTTGTGGGGGTTGTCATAGCCTCCGCGCTCCTGGCCGGGCCTCGGACCGGAGCGAAGCGTGCCCGGCACCGCGGCGGCGCCGTGCTCGCGAACGTGCCCCGCGGCCGCGCCGAGCGCGCGTCCGGCGGCGTTTGACTTGGGCGCGAGCGCCAGGTAGATGGCGGCCTGGGCGAGCGCGTAGCGCGCCTCCGGCAGTCCAACCAGCTCGACCGCCTGCGCGGCGGCGGTGGCCAGCGTCAGCGCCCCGGGGTCGGCGTTGCCGATGTCCTCGGAGGCGAGGATCACCATCCTGCGAACGATGAAGCGGGGGTCCTCGCCGCCCTCGAGCATCACCGCCAGGTAGTACAGCGAGGCGTCCGGATCGGAGCCGCGCGTGGCCTTGATCCAGGCGGAGATGTAGTCGTAGTGGCGATCGCCGCCTTTGTCGTAGAGCACAGCGCGGCGCTGCAGGGCGTCCTCCACGCGCTGCAGGCTGACACGCTCCTCGCCCAGCTCGCTCGCCGTGGAGCCGGCCAGCTCGAGCGCGTTCAGCGCGGTGCGCGCGTCGCCTTCGCTGCGCAGCGCGAGGAAGTCGATCGCCTCGGGCTCGACCGCGATCTCGGAGCCGGCCGCCGCTCGCAGCACCTCGGCGATCTCTTGGGAGCTGAGCGCCTGCAGCGCATACACGCGCAGGCGCGAGAGCAGCGCGCCGTTGACCTCGAAGGCGGGGTTCTCGGTGGTGGCGCCGATCAGCGTCAGCAGCCCGTCCTCGACCGCCGGCAGCAGGGCGTCCTGCTGGGCCTTGTTGAAGCGGTGGATCTCATCGAGGAACAGCACCGTCTGCGCGCCGCTGGTCTCGCGCCGGTGAGCCGCCCGCTCGATCACGCCGCGCACCTCGGCGCGACCGGCCTGCACGGCGCTCAGCTCCTCGAAGGCCGCGTTGGAGCGCGCCGCCACGATCCGCGCGAGCGTCGTCTTGCCCGAGCCGGGCGGTCCGTAGAGGACCATCGAGTGTGGATGGCCCTGCTCGATCGCGGTGCGCAGCGCCGATCCCGGCGCGAGCAGGTGCGTCTGCCCAACGAACTGCTCGATGCTGTGCGGGCGAACCCGCACCGCCAGCGGTGCGTTCTCCGCACCTGTCCAAACCCCACCCTGCTCGCCTTGGGCGTTTGGCGTGCCTGGATCCTGGCCAAAGAGGGTATCCATATAGCTCAGTATCGCGTCTGAGGAGGCGCGTCCCTCGACTCTCACGGGCAGGTTGCCGCATAGGCGTCGTCGAACCTATGATTCTGTGACATACGTTGACAAGCGCAAACATCATCCTTTCCATGGATCTCCGAGATGAGCGTCGGAGCTGAGGTCATGCCCGCGGGCGGCGGGCACCTCGAGCTTCTCGACCTCGAGGGCGGGATCGCAGCACGCTCGCCGCTGCAGCTGTTCTGGCGGCGTCTGCGCCAGGACCGCGTGGCGCTCGTCTCGCTCGGGTTCATCGCCCTGCTGATCCTCTTGGCCGTGGCCGCGCCCCTGGTCATCAGCGTGCTCGGGCTGCCCGGTCCAAACACTCAGAACCTGAGCCTCACCGACTCCTTCGGCTCGCCGCTGGGCCCAAGCGCGGCGCACCCTTTCGGGGTCGACCAGCTCGGACAGGACGTGATGTCGCGGGTCATCTACGGCACCCGCGTCTCGCTCGAGGTGGGCATCGTCGGCACCGGGATCTCGACTGTGATCGGAGTCACCGTCGGAATGCTCGCCGGCTTCTACCGCGGCTGGGTGGACATGCTGCTGTCGCGCACGATCGACGTGTTCCTCTCAATTCCCGTGCTGCTGCTGGGGCTCGGGATCGGGGCGGCCTGCTCGGTCAAGGGCTGCCTGGCGAACACGATCCAACCCGGGCTCGGCGTGGTCATCTTCCTGATCGCGCTCGTGACCTGGCCCTATGTGGCGCGGATCGTGCGCGGCCTGGTGCTCTCGATGCGCGAGCGCGAGTTCGTCGAGGCCGCCCGCGCGCTCGGCGCCTCGGACGCCCGCATCATGTTCCGTGAGATCCTGCCCAACCTGACCGCGCCGATCATCGTCTACGCGAGCTTGCTGATCCCCACGAACATCCTGTTCGAGGCCGCGCTCTCGTTCCTGGGGGTGGGCATCCGTCCCCCGACCGCCAGCTGGGGGCAGATGATCGCGAGCGCCACGCCGATCTTCAACACAGCTTGGTGGTACATGGTCTTCCCGGGGCTCGCGCTGCTGTTCACGGTGCTGGCCTTCAACCTTTTGGGAGACGGGCTGCAGGATGCCCTGAACCCCAGGAACGCCCGATGAGGGCACTCGACACACAACATAGGAGGCGTCTTGATGAGGTCCATTAGAACGGTCGCGGCCGCCGCGCTCGTGGCCGGGCTCGCGCTGCTGTTGGCCGCGTGTGGCTCGAGCAGCTCGAGCAGCTCCGGCAGCTCGAGCACCACCGCCGGCAAAACCGGCTCGATCAGCACGGGGGGCTTCATGAGCCCCCTGACGGAGACGCTGACGGGCGGCAAACGCGGGGGCACGCTGCAGGTGCTCGACGAAACGGACTTCGAACACCTCGATCCGGGCATCGCCTACTACTCGCTCGACTACGAGGTGGTCTTCGCCACCCAGCGGCCGCTCTACTCGCAGAAGCCGAACTCGACCGAAGCCTCTCCCGACCTGGCCTCGGCGGCGCCGGAAATCTCGAGCGACGCAAAGACGGTCACCGTCCACCTCAAGTCGGGTGTCCGCTTCAGCCCGCCGGTCAACCGCGAAGTCACCTCTGAAGACGTGGCCTACGCGATCGAGCGCGGCGCGAACCCGAACGTGGCGAACCCCTACCTGCACTCCTACTTCGAAGCGGTCGAAGGCGTTCCCAAGGCCAGTGGCGGTCCGATCAAGGGCATCACGACTCCGGACAAGCACACGATCGTCTTCAAACTGACCGAACCGAAGGGCCAGATCGTCGCGGACGCGCTGGTGTTGCCGCTATCTGCGCCGGTGCCGAAGGAATACGCGGAAAAGTACGACAAGCACAAACCGTCGGACTACTCCAACTACCAGGTCGCGACCGGCCCCTACATGCTCAAGAACAGCGCGAGCGGCACGGTCATCGGCATCGGCTACATCCCGGGCAAGTCGGCGACGCTGGTGCGCAACCCGAACTGGAGCGCCAGCACCGACTTCCGTCCGGCGTACCTGAACGAAATCGACATCAAGATCGGTGGCACGCAGGCCGTCATCGGCCGCCAGGTGCTGGAAGGCAGCAACGTGGTCGAGAACGAACCGCCGGCGCAGTCCTCGGTCAAGCTCGCGTTCGAAAAATACAAGAGCCAGATGGAGATCTCCCCGGGCGCCGGCAGCCACTACATCGGCGTGAACAACAAGGTCCCGCCGTTCTCGAACATCAACCTGCGCAAGGCCTTCTGGGCGGCGCTGAACCGTACCGCGATGGACAAGGCGCGAGGCGGCGCGGTGGTGACAGACGTGGCGACGCACTTCATCTACCCGACGATCAACGGCTTTGAAGAAGCCGGGGGTCTGCCGGGGCCGAAGGTCGACTACAACGAACACCCCGAAGGCAGCGCGTCGGTGGCTGAAAAGTACATCAAGGCCGCCGGTTACCCGAGCGGCAAATACACCGGCGGCGCGACGGTCCAGATCGTCGGCGCCAAGGGCAACCCCGCCGAACAGGACGCGGAAATCGTCAACCAGACGCTCAAGAACCTGGGCTTCAAGACCAAGTTCACGCTCGTCGAAACGGCGACGATGTACGCGAAGTACTGCAACGTGCCGAAAGAAGAGATCAACGTCTGCCCGAGCGTCGGCTGGATCGCCGACTTCCCCGATCCTCAGACGGTGCTGAACATCACGTTCAACGGCAAATTCATCAACGCCACAGGCAACGTCAACTGGGGCCAGACGAACGTGCCGAAACTCAATGCGGCGATGGCCGCTGCGGAACTCGTCACGGGTACCAAAGCACGCGGAGAAGCGTGGGCGAAGATCGACAACGAAATCGTCGAAAACGCAGCGGATGTCCCGTTCGACTGGGACAAGCAGGCGAGCATCGAGGGTAACCAGGTCAACGGCGTCGGCGACATCTGGGACGTCGGCGAGTGGGACTACAGCTACACCTCGCTGAAGTAGCCGTTCGCCGTATGCCGAAGGTGGGGCTCCGCTGCGGCGGGGCCCCACCCGCTGTTCCACACGCCCAAGCCACTGGGCCGCAAGGCCCAACCGACGCGACTCCGAGGACTGCGACATCCCGAATGACCACGATCGTTGACCACACCGACGGGAGCAGCCAGCGCCGATGATGCGCTACATCATCCGCCGCCTGTTGTGGGGGATCGCGCTGCTCGTGATCGTCAGCGCGCTGACGTTCGTGCTGTTCCGGATCCTGCCGACGGGCAACCCCGCGATCCTGCGCGCCGGGCGCGATCCCCAGCCGCACCTGATCAAGGAAATCGAACGTGTGCTCGGGTTGAACAAACCGATCACCACGCAGTTCTGGGATTACCTGAAGGAAGTCTTCCTGCACTTCAACCTCGGCTACAGCTACTACAGCCAGGAGTCCGTGCGCAGCCTGATCGCCGAACGGCTGCCAGCGACCGCATCGCTTGCGATCGGCGCAGCGGCCCTGTGGATCGTGGCCGGCCTGAGCGTCGGCATAATCTCGGCGCTGCGCAGGCACTCGTTCCTGGACCGCTCGGCGATGGGGACCGCGCTTGTGTTGATCTCGGCGCCTGAATTCTGGCTCGGCCTCGTCTTCCTGTACCTGTTCGCCTCGGACATCGGCCAGTTCAAGATCCTCCCCGGCGCGGGCAGCTACGTCGGCATAACGAGCGATCCGTGGAAATGGTTCACGTCGCTGCTGATGCCGTGGATCGTGCTCGCCTCAGGCGCCGCGGCGATCTATGCGCGACTGATGCGCAGCACGCTGAGCGAGACGATGAAAGAGGACTACATCAGGACTGCGCGGGCGAAGGGCCTGCCTGAGAAAAAGGTCGTGCGCCAAGGGGTGCGCGCGGCCGTCAACCCGATCTTCACGCTGTTCGGACTGGAAGTCGGGATGCTGCTCGGCGGGGCGGTGCTGGTCGAGACGGTCTTCAACATCCCCGGCATCGGGCGCGAGAACTACCAGGCGATTATCTCCTCGGACTTCCCCGTGACGCAGGGCACGGTGCTGCTGGCCTCGATGTTCATCATCCTGGCGAACATCGCGGTTGACATCGCCTATGCGTATCTCGACCCGCGCGTGCGTTACTCATGAGCGCCTCCGAGCCGCTGCTGCGCGTCGAGGATCTGCGCGTGGAGTTCCCCAGCGAGGACGGGATCGTGCATGCGGTCGACGGGATCAGCTACCAGGTGGACAGCGGTCGCACGCTCGGCATCGTGGGGGAGTCGGGATCGGGCAAGACGGTCTCCTCGCTGACCACCCTCGGCCTGACGCGTCGTCAGGGCGCCAAGATCTCCGGGCGCATCCTGTTCGATGGCAAAGATCTCGTCACGCTGCCCGAAGACGAGCTGCGGGCGATCAGGGGCAACGAGATCGCGATGGTCTTCCAGGACCCGCTCTCCTCGCTGCATCCGCTCTACAAGGTCGGCCGCCAGCTGACCGAGGCGGTGCGCGCCCACCGCGACGTCTCCAAGCAGGCGGCCCGCGATCGCGCGATCGAGCTGCTCGGCCTCGTCGGGATACCCGACCCCCCCGGCCGCGTGAACCAGTATCCGCACGAGTTCTCCGGCGGGATGCGCCAGCGCGTGATGATCGCGATGGCGCTGGCCAACGAGCCCAAGCTGCTGATCGCAGACGAGCCGACGACGGCCCTCGACGTCACCGTGCAAGCGCAGATCCTGGCGTTGATGGAACGCCTGCAGCGCGAGCTGGGGATGGCGATCGTGATCATCACCCACGATCTCGGCGTGGTGGCCGAGATGGCGGATGACATCGCCGTGATGTACGCCGGACGGATCGTCGAGACGGCATCCGCGGTGAGTGTGTTCGGCGCCCCGGAACACCCATACACGTGGGGTCTGTTGAAGTCGATCCCGCGCCTCGACAGCTCGCGCGAGGATGACCTGGTGCCGATCCCCGGAACCCCTCCGAGCCTGATCAGGCCGCCCTCGGGCTGTCACTTCCATCCGCGCTGCCCCTACTCCCAGCCCGAGCACGAACGGATCGACCCGGGCCTCGAGCCGGTCGCGGGCGAGTCCAACCACCAGGTGGCCTGTCTGCTGGAGGCCGAGACACGCCGGCGCCTGTGGGTGGAGCTTCAGTCCGGTCACACACCCGCCGAGGCGCTGGCGGAGCTCGCAGCGCCGGGGGCACCGGGATGAGCGCGCCGCACGACAAAGAGGCGCGCTCGGCGTTCGGTGAGCCGGTGCCCACGGCTGCGCCGGCGGCGAGTCCCGCGCAGCCGGCGGCGAGTGCCGCGCAGCCGGCGGCGAGTGCCTCCTCCGAGCAGGTCCCCACCAGCGCTTCCTCCGGCCCGCTCGTGCGGGTGCGCGATCTGGTCAAGCACTTCCCGATCACCCGCGGGATCATCTTCCAGCGCAAAGTCGGAGCGGTGCGGGCGGTCGACGGGGTGAGCTTCGACATCCAGCGCGGCGAGACGCTCGGACTCGTCGGCGAGACCGGTTGTGGCAAGAGCACCACCGCGCGGCTGATCATGCGCCTGTTGCAGGCGACCTCGGGCGAGATCGATTTCGAGGGCAACGACATCACGCGCCTGAAGGGATCGCGGTTGAAGGCGATACGCCGCGAGGTGCAGATGATCTTCCAGGACCCCTACTCCTCGCTGAACCCGCGCAAGACGATCGGCTCGATCATCGCCGAGCCGTTCGCGATCCACGGTCTGCTGGGCGAGAAGGGCGAGCGAAAGCGCGAGGTGCAGCGGCTGATGGAGACAGTCGGGCTGAACCCGGAGCACTACAACCGCTATCCGCATGAGTTCTCCGGTGGCCAGCGCCAGCGCATCGGGGTGGCGCGCGCGCTGGCGCTCGAACCGAAGCTGCTGATCGCCGACGAGCCGGTGTCGGCGCTCGACGTCTCGATCCAGGCGCAGGTGCTGAACCTGTTGCGCGACCTGCAGCGCAGGCTCGGCCTGACGGTCGTGTTCATCGCGCACGACCTGTCGGTGGTTCGGCACATGTGCGACCGCGTCGCGGTCATGTATCTCGGCAAGGTCGTGGAGATCGGTAGCGGCGATGCGCTCTATGCGTTCCCGCGCCACCCCTACACGCGCGCGCTGCTCGCGGCCGTGCCGGTGGCCGATCCCTCTCGCCACGGCGAGGAGCGCCGTCTGCTCACAGGCGATGTCCCGAGCCCGGCGAACCCGCCGAGCGCGTGCCGCTTCCACACGCGCTGCCCGAAGGCGCAGGAGCTATGCTCGACCGAGGAGCCGCTGCTCGAGGACAAGGGCTCGGGGACGCTTGCGGCCTGCCACTTCCCCCTTACCCGCGAGGAGGTCGGGCAGATCGGCGTACGCTCCGGGTGATGAACGCCTCACCCGCAGCCGAGGCCGAGCGCCTCCTGGCCGGGCTGGTCCGCTTCAACACGGTCAACCCTCCCGGCAACGAGCGCGCGGCGCAGGAGTACCTGGCCGCCCACCTGCAGGAGGCGGGCTTCGAGTGCGAGCTGCTCGGAGCCGAGGAGGGACGCCCGAACCTGATCGCGCGCCTGCGCGGCGAGGACTCCGACGGTCCGACGCTCTGCTACCTCGGCCACGTCGACACGGTGCTGGCCGACCCGGCTGACTGGACGCATGACCCGTGGTCGGGCGAGCTGGCCGAGGGCTTTCTGTGGGGCAGGGGCTCGCTCGACATGAAGTCCCAGGTCGCCGCCGAGATCGCGGCGGCGGCGTCGCTGGCGCGCTCCGGGTGGCGCCCGGCTCGCGGCGAGCTCCTGATCGTGGCGGTGGTCGACGAGGAGACGGGCGGTTCGCTGGGCGCGCAGTGGATCACCGAGAACCACCCCGAGAAGGTCCGCTGCGACCTGCTCGTGAACGAGGGCGGCGGCGCAGTGTTCGAGTACGAGGGCCGGCGCTGCTACGGCGTGTGCTGCGCGGAGAAGGGCGTCTTTCGCTTCACCGTGAGCACCGACGGCGTGGCCGGGCACGCATCGATGCCGGGCATGGGCGAGAACGCGCTGCTGAAGATGGGCCCGGTGCTCGAGCGTCTCGCTGCGCGCCAGCCCTCCTACCTGCCGACCGACGAGCCGCTCGCGTTCCTGGCTGGGCTCGGCGAGGACCCGTCCGATCTGCAGGGGGCGTTGTCGCACCTGCGCGCTGCCGATCGGCGCCTGGCGACGATGTTCGAGCCGATGTTCGGCGTGACGTTCACGCCGACCCGCATCAGGGCCTCGGAGAAGATCAACGTGATCCCGGCGCGGGCGGAGCTGAAAGTCGACTGTCGCGTGCCGCCTGGGCTGGGCGAGGAGGAGGTCCGGCGCGGGATCGCGGAGGTGTTGGGCGAGGAGAACGGCAGCTGGCGGATCGAGTTCACCGAGCGCGTTATGGGCAACCGCTCGCCGGTGCACTCGCAGCTGATGCAGACGATCTCCTCGTGGGTCGCCGAGCGGGACCCCGGCGCGCAGGTCGTGCCGGTGGTGCTCCCCGGCTTCACCGACTCGCGCCACTTCCGGATGGCGTTCCCCGAGTGCGTCGCCTACGGGTTCTTTCCCCACCGCCACCAGACGCTGTTCGAGACAGCGCCGCTGATCCACGGCGCCGACGAGCGCATCGACGTGCGCGACCTGGCGTTCGCGACAGACCTCTTTCGCGATCTCGCGATGCGCATCCTGGGCTGAATCTCCCAGCCCTCGACTCGGACGCGAAAATTCCCGATACTGTGTTGAGAATGCCAAGGATGGTGCAATTGTGGGGGGTCAACAGTTGAGCGCGCAGGCCACGGTTGGGCCGACCTCGACCGGCCCGGCGACGTCCACCGCCGCACACGCGCCCAGCACGCACGCGGCCGCGGCCCGCGCGGCGAGCACACATGCGGCCGCTACGCACGCGGCCACTGCAAACGCAGCGGCGAGCAGCGCCGCCAAGCACGCGGTGATCGCCCACGCGGCCGTGCACTCAACCGTTCCGGCGGTCTCGGCTCCGCAGATCTCCTTCGCCCAGGAAGTCCAGAACTGGGCCTACAACTGGCAGCCGGTGCTGATGATCGTGTTCTTCTCAGCGCTGCTGTTCGTGCTGTGGCGGACGTTGAAGGTGATGCCGCGCGTCAAGCCGCAGCGGATCAAGCCCGCGTCCGATCAGGCGGTCACCTTCGCCGACATCGCCGGCGTCGACGAGGCCAAGGCCGAGCTGCAGGAGATCGTGGAGTTCCTGCGCGAACCGAAGTCCTTTCAGAAGCTCGGCGCGAAGGTGCCGAAGGGGATCCTGCTGCACGGGCCGCCGGGAACCGGCAAGACGCTGCTCGCCAAGGCGGTGGCCAACGAGTCGGGCGCGCAGTTCTTCGCCCAGTCGGCGGCGTCCTTCGTGGAGATGTTCGCGGGCCTCGGTGCGGCGCGAATCCGGCGCCTGTTCGCGGTCGCGCGCAAGCACGAACCGGCGATCATCTTCATCGACGAGCTCGACGCGGTGGGCGGCCGGCGCGGCTCGGACATCTCGGGGGAGAAGGACCAGACACTCAACCAGCTGCTCGTGGAGATGGACGGCTTTGCCTCCAGCGGCCGGGTGGTGGTGATCGCGGCGTCGAACCTGCTCGACAAGCTCGACCCGGCGCTGCTGCGTCCCGGGCGCTTTGACCGTCAGGTGTTCGTCGTTCCGCCGGACGTCAAGGGGCGCCTCGGCGTGCTGCAGGTACACACGCGCGACAAGCCACTGGAGGACGTCGACCTGGGCCTCGTCGCTCAGCAGACGAGCGGCCTGACGGGCGCCGATCTGGCGAACATCTGCAACGAGGCCGCGATCTTCGCCACCAGGCGCGGCGCTACGGCGATCGCGACCGTGGACTTCGACTCTGCGCTCGAGCGTGTGATCGCGGGCGTGCAGTCCAAGCGCGTGCTCAACAGCCACGAGAAGCGCGTGGTCGCCTACCACGAGGCCGGGCACGCGCTGTGCGGCGAGCTGCTGCCGTCGGTCGACCGCGTGCACAGGATCTCGATCGTGCCGCGCGGGCGCGCGCTCGGCTACACCCTGAACCTCCCCGCCGAGGATCGCTATCTGAAGACCCGCGAGGAGTTGCTCGACTACATGACCGTGCTGCTCGGAGGACGCGTGGCCGAGCAGATCGTCTTTGGGGCGATCACGACGGGCGCCTCGGATGACCTGAAGCGAGTCGCCGACATCTCCCACTCGATGGTGCACGACTTCGCGATGGTCACCTCTGGCGTCGGGCGCTCGCCCGACGGCGATGTGAGGCTCTCAGAGACGACACTGCGGATCCGCGACGAGGAGCGCCACGACCTGATCGAAGAGTCCCGCCGCGCCGCGCAGAAGCTGATCGTGGCGCACCGCCGCCAGCTCGAGTCCCTGGCGCAGGAGCTGCTCGAGAACGAGGTGCTCGACCGCGACGCGATCGACCGGATCATGGCGGGCGTGCCGCGCATGGAGCGCGCGCCCGGCATCGGGCTGCGGGTGGTTGCCGCCACTCCGCAGGCGCCGCTTGCGGGCCCTGCGCCGATCGGCCTGCCCGAGGGTCCCGCCGAGGGGCCGCGACGGCTATAGACTTCGGCTGGTGTTCAGTCGAATCGATCACATCGGAGTGGCCGTCGAGGAGATCGAGCCGGCGCTCGATCTCTACCGCGACAGCTTCCAGCTGACCGTCGCGCACCGCGAGGTGGTCGAGGAGCAGGGCGTGGAGGCGGTGCTGCTGGACGTCGGCGAGAACCACGTCGAGCTGCTCGCGCCGCTGTCTCCCGAGACCCCCGTCGGCAGGTTTCTCGCCAAGCAGGGCCCCGGCGTGCACCACGTGGCCTACCAGGTGAGCGACATCGACGCGACTCTGCAGGCGCTCAAGGACGCGGGCCTGGCGCTGATCGACCAGCAGCCGCGCATCGGCATCCGCGGCTCGCGGGTCGCGTTCATGCACCCCCGCGCGACCGTGGGCGTGCTCACCGAGATCGTGGAGCCCGCCCACGGAGAGGGCGCGCACTGATGCCCGCCACCTCGACGCGACGCGTGACCACCGGCTTTCAGGGCGGGCAGGTGCTCGCGCTGCGACTCACCGACGAGCAGCTGAAGGCGCTCACTAAGGCCCTCGGCAACGGCGGCTGGCACGAGATCGAGACCGAAGACGGCCCGGTCCGGATCGACCTCGGCCAGGTCGTCTATGTGAGCGCGGAGAAGGACGAGTCGCGCGTCGGCTTCGGTTAGAAGCCCGATGAACCTCGACGAGCGGCTGCTGCGCGTGGCGCGCACGGTCGGCCACGCTCCGCGCGCTGAGCGTGAGGTGGCGCGCTTCTCCCGTCTGGGCGAGCACGGCGGCGTGTGGCTCGCGATCGGGGCTGCCGGCCAGCTGCTCGAGCCGGCGCGGCGGGGAGCGTGGCGTGGAGCGATGAAGGCGGTCACGGGCACGTATGTGCTCAACACGGCGATCAAGCCACTGGTCGGCCGGCGGCGCCCGCAGTTGCCCGACCTGCCGCCGCTGACGGGGACGCCGAGCGGTCTGAGCTTTCCTAGCGCGCACGCAGCGACGTCGTTTGCGGGCGCGCTGGCCTACTCGCGCCTCGGTCTGCCGGCCGCGCCGCTGTATGCGCTGGCGGTGGGGCTGTCGCTGTCGCGGCTGTATCTCGGCGTGCACTACCCCTCCGACGTGCTCGCCGGGGCGCTGCTCGGCAGTGCGCTGGCCGCCGGCTGGGTGGCACGGGCGCAGCCGAGCCCGCGGGAGCGCTCGTGAGCACCCGCATCGGGATCGTGGGCATGCCCAACGCGGGCAAGTCCTCGCTGTTCAACGCGCTGACCAAAGCGGGCGCGGAGGCGGCGAACTATCCGTTTACGACGATCGAGCCGAACGTCGCGGTGGTGCCCGTCCGCGACGAGCGCCTCGAGCAGGTCGCAGAGCTGCTCGGCGCCTCGGAGATCGTGTGGGACACGATCGACTTCCACGACATCGCCGGGCTGGTGGCCGGCGCGCATCAGGGCGAGGGCCTCGGCAACCGCTTCCTGGCCAACATCCGCGAGACCGACGCGATCGTGCACGTGGTCCGAGCCCATGGCGATCAGAACGTGATTCACCCGGAGGGGCGGGTGGACCCGCTGGCGGACATCGAGACGATCGAGACCGAGCTGGTGCTGGCCGACCTCGAGCAGGCCGAACGGCGCGTCGAGCGGGTAGCCCGTCAGGCCCGCGGCGGCGATCGCGTGGCCGTGGCCGAGGAGGCCTGGCTGCGCAGCGTGATCGACGCGCTGCAGGCGGGACGGCCGGCGCGCACCGTTGCGGTGCCCGAGGAGGCGCCCAACGCGGCCCGCGACCTGGGCTCGCTGACGAGCAAGCCGGTGCTGTTCGTGGCCAACGTCGACGAGGGCTCCGAGGAGGTCCCCGCGGAGATCGCCGCTCACGCCGCCGCCCAGGGCGCGCGGGCGGTCGCTGTGTCCTCGCGGATCGAGTCGGAGCTGGCCGAGCTGGACGACGAGGACGCGCTTGCGATGCGCGCCGAGCTGGGTGTCAGCGAGTCCGGCCTCGCGCGGGTCGTGCGCGAGGCCTTCGAGCTGCTCGAGCTGATCGCGTTCTTCACAGCCGGAGAGGCGAAGCCGGCGCAGTCCTGGCACCTGCGTCGCGGCTCGAGCGCATGGCACGCGGCCGGCGCGATCCACAGCGACATCCAGAAGGGCTTCGTGCGCGCCGAGGTGATCGGCTGGCGCGAGCTGGTGGACGCGGGCGGCTATGCGGGCGCGCGCGAGCGCGGCACGCTGCGCCTGGAGGGTCGCGACTACGCGATCGCCGACGGCGACGTGATCACCGTCAAGTTCACGCCTTAGCGAGGTCCTGCAGGCGCTTGGCCAAGCGCGCCATGCCGAGCTCCTGCGCGACCCGCGCCCCGCCGGCGAAGTCGCTTGCACCGTCGGGCGGCGGCTCGGCTGGGATCAGTTGGAGCGTGGCGATCGCCTTGAAGGCGAGCAGCTGCTGCTCGTTCTCGAGCAGTGCAGCGACGATCCGCGGACGCAGACGGGCGCGCACGGACGTGGCGGCCTCGAGCAGCGCCTCGAGCGACCCGTGCGCGCGCAGCAGCTCGGCGGCCGTCTTGGCGCCGATCCCGGGCGCTCCGGGCAGCCCGTCGGAGGGGTCGCCGCGCAGGGCGATGAAGTCGGGCACGATCGCCGGCTCGACGCCGTAGCGTTCGCGCACCTGCTCGGGTCCGATCTCGACGTGCTGCTCGCCCTTGCGCATTTCGAGCACCGCCACGCCGTCGTCGACCGCGCCGTAGAGGTCGCGATCGGCGGTCAGCAGCAGCCCGCGGCCGCCGCGCTCGCGCTCGGCGCGAGCGAAGGAGAACATCACGTCGTCGGCCTCCAGATCCGCCGTCGTCGGGACCTGCCAGCCGAGGCCCTCCAGCAGCCGCGGCGCCTTCTCCCACTGCGCTGCGAGCTCGGGAGGCATTGGAGGACGGTGGGCGTGGTAGGGGGGATACAGGCGAACGCGGTACTCCGCCTGCTCGGCGCCCATGCACGCGACGAGCGCCCGCGGAGCGACGCCGGTGGGGGGCGCTTCGACCAGTGAGAGAAGCGTGTTGACCGTCCCGAGCAGTGCGTTGACCGGGCGCCCCTCGCCGTCGACGATCGATCTTGGCAGCGCGAAGAACGAGCGGTAGAGCAGCCAGGGCACATCGGCGATCAGCAGCGGCGAGCTCACCCGCCCAGCGTATGTGTCCGCGCGGCTATTCGGCGAGCACGCCACCCGCCGCGCCACTCACGCCGCCCGCCGAGGCGCTCACGCCCGCGGGTGGCGCGGGCGTTCCTCCCTGCGGGCCGGGTGGCGCGGTGGGAGAGGTCGGCGCGACCGTCGCGGGCGGAGCCGGGGCTGCGGGAGCGGTGCTCGCGGGCGCGTGCCCGCTGCGGTCCGGCTCGCGCCTGAGCGTGGCCCCGTTCTTGACGCTGAAGTAGGCCCAGGTGCTGCTCAGCCCGAACGCGCCGGCCAGCTGCGGGCCGGTTACGGGCGTGGCGCCGCCCGAGCCAAGGATCCGCGCGGAGACGATCCGCGGCGAGACGCCGCGCGTGAGCACTTCGATGCCACGCAAGGAGCCCTTCAACAGGCCCTGCAGGCGAGCGGCTGCGGCGGCGAAGCTGAGGCTGAGCCTCCAGGCGGCCGATTTGCCTTCGTGGGCGTCGGGCACGCCGCGCAGCCACGGCTCGGGCTGGGAGCCGAGGAACGAGTTCTCGACGTTCTCCGTCATGCCGCCGGAGCTCGCGAAGAAGTAGGTCGTGGCCGGCTTGCCGTCGAACAGGACGATCTGCCCGGCGGTGGCCCTGACGGCGGCATTGGTGGAGGCCGTTTCGGCGGCCACGCCCATGTAGACCTGCGAGCGGGTGTCGGAGTAGACGTCGAACCTGGAGCCGCCGGCATGGGCCGTGAGGGCGTAGGTGCGGCTGGCGACGGCCTGGGCCTCGAGCGCCGCCAGCGGCCAGCTGGCGGGCATCTCGGCAGCTACGACGCCGCGGACGTAGCGCTCGATCGGCACCCTGACCACTCTCGAGCCCTCGAGCACGCGCACCACCGACCTGGCCGGTACCTGGCCGAGCGTGGTGGCGGTGTAGTAATGGGCGAGGATCGCCTCATAGCTCGCTCCGTGCTGGGCGTAGCCGAGTGCGCCGTCCTGGCTCATGCCCACGCCGTGGCCGTTGCCGGCGCCTTCGATCACGAGCGTCGTGGCGCGCGCCGAAGCGGCGCCCAGGAGCGTCGCCGCGAGCACGCAGGCGAGCCCCGCAAGCGCGCGAGCACAAGCGCGGGGCCGGGCGCGAGGGCGGTGATAGGTTGAGGCCATGACCTCTACGAACACGCTCGAAACGTGGCCGTCGCGCTCGCGGCGGGAAGGTCCCATGGCTGGCCGCGGAGTTCCCATAGGTTCTCGGTCGGGCGCCCGAGTACGTGGCGTGAGGGCTGCACGATGACTGGCGCACAGCAGGAGCGCGAGGTGCTCGCGCAGGTGCCGAGCGATCTCTACATCGCGGGCGAGTGGCGCGCGGCGAGCGGGGGTGCGACGCTCGCGGTCGAGGATCCCTCTACGACCGAGACGCTGTTGGAGGTGGCCGACGGCCAGGCGCAGGACGCGCTGGCGGCGCTGAGCGCTGCGGCCGACAAACAGGGCGAGTGGGCGATCTGCGCGCCGCGCGAGCGCGGTGAGATCCTGCGCCGGGCTTACGAGGCGATCGTGGCCAAAACAGACGAACTGTCACTGTTGATGACGCTCGAGATGGGCAAGTCGCTCGAGGAGTCGCGCGCGGAGATCGCCTATGCGGCCGAGTTCTTCCGCTGGTTCTCAGAGGAGGCGGTGCGCATCCACGGTCGCTACATGGTCAACACGACCGGCAAAGGACGCATCCTCACGATGCGCCAGCCTGTCGGGCCGTGCGTGTTCGTAACCCCGTGGAACTTCCCCACGGCGATGGGCACGCGCAAGATCGCGCCGGCGATCGCGGCGGGCTGCACGATGGTCGTAAAGCCTGCGCAGCAGACGCCGCTGTCGATGCTCGCGCTGGCCAAGATCCTCGAGGATGCGGGCCTGCCCGGCGGTGTGCTCAACGTGATCACGTCCAAGCACTCGGGCTCGGTGATCGAACCGCTGCTGAAGGACCCGCGCACGCGCAAGCTCTCCTTCACCGGCTCGACCGAGGTGGGCCGCAAGCTGATCGAACAGTCCGCCGAGCAGATCCTGCGCGTCTCGATGGAGCTCGGCGGCAACGCGCCGTTCGTGGTGTTCGAGGACGCCGATCTCGACGCCGCGGTCGAGGGCGCACTGCTGGCCAAGATGCGAAATGTGGGTGAGGCCTGCACGGCGGCCAATCGCTTCCACGTGCACGAGTCGGTCGCGGAGGAGTTCGCACGCCGCATGGCCGAGCGGATGGGCGCGATGAAGGTCGGCCGCGGCACCGATCCCGACGTGGACGTCGGGCCGCTGATCGACGGCGACCAGCTCGAGAAGGTGGCGGAACTGGTGGACGACGCGGTCGAGCACGGCGCCAAGGTCCTGACCGGCGCGCGCAGAGTGGACGGGGTCGGCTACTTCTACGAGCCGACGGTTCTCAGCGAGGTGCCCGACGAGGCACGGCTGCTGCGCGAGGAGATCTTCGGTCCGGTGGCGCCGATCGCGACCTTCTCCTCGGATGAGCAGGCGATCGAGGTGGCCAACCGCACCGAGTTCGGCCTCGTGGCCTACGTGTACACGCGCGACCTCGACCGCGCGTTCCATGTGTGCGAGGGCATCGAGACCGGCATGGTCGGCCTCAACCAGGGCGTGGTCTCCAACCCCGCGGCCCCCTTCGGCGGCGTCAAGCAGTCGGGCTTCGGTCGCGAGGGCGGCTTCGAGGGAATCAACGAGTACCTCGAGACCAAGTACGTGGCGATGGGGGTTTGAGGGGGAGAGGAGATAGAGGGGTCTTGAACCGGATTAGCCGTGACATGCGGTACAGCCAGTCTTCCGCGCCCCCGTGATAGACGCGACGAACTGCGGCCAACCCACCCGACCCCCTCACGCCACGAGCGGACTAGGGAGCTTCGATGATCCGACCGTCCGAGAAGACCGTGATCGACTGAGGCACCCTGCCTTTTCGCAACGACGCAATCAGCGCCGACGCTCCGCGACTCCACACCATCTCGGCGATGATGGTCTCAAGACCCTCCGGCGAAGCCATTGCGGTGCCAGACAGGGTCACCGTGACGTTCTTCTCTTCGTCGCCTCGCCGATAGCGGTAGGCGAACAATGAGGAATCGTGCCCTTCAGGATCGAGCGGCGTCGGGCCGTCGATGATGTCCCAATCGCGGTCGGTGTCCAGCTCATCTTCATGGACGCTCAAGGCATGGACGGCAAGTTCAGCGTTGGCGTCTTCGTCGTAGACATAGAACGCGGTCCACATCGCTGTCTTCGGATCGCTATTCAGGTAGGTGCCGACCATTGGCACCGGCGCGAGCCGATACCTGTAGGTCGGGCCGCTGACGGTCGGGAACTCGTCGCCGGGCTGTACCGGACCTTCGGGAATCTCGGGCCGCACTTCGACGCCGAGCGTGGGCGGGAGCGGATGCGGCACCTGTACAGCCGCGCCGCCTACTGGACCGTCGCGAAGGATTGCGTTCATGCGTCAGGAGACTATCTCGCCCGAGCGTGGTCGCACGCCCACCGCGTGACCTACCGCACCTCTACTCTCGTGTCTATGCCTGCACTTGCCTCCCGCCGAGCCACGCGGCCAGGTCTTGACCGACCTGAGACGCCGTACGCGTGGCCGCCTTCGCTGCAGGAGTCTGGGCGCGAGCCGCGGGTGTACCTAGACATGAACCATTGGATCTACCTTGCACAAGCCGCGACGGGGCACGCCAATGGGCAGCGCTATCAACAGGCGCTTGACGCACTGCGGCAGGCTGCCGGGCGGGTAGTGATTCCGCTTGCTTCGGTGCACTACATGGAGATGGAGGGCAACCGCAACGCCGCGCGACGGTTGGACGTCGCGAGCATCATGGAGGAGTTGAGCGATTTCGTGTGCCTGATGCCGAGGTCGAGCATCCTGAGGGTCGAGCTAGACGCGGCCATCGCCCAGCTCATCGGCACGCCCCACCGGTTCGAGAACGGGCAACTCCTTGGCTGGGGGGTGCTCCAGTCCTTTGGTAGGCGCGGCGGTCTCTCGGTGCACTCGGCTGAGGAGGGCAACGTCACCGCCAGGACGCGGCAGAGCTGGCCCGGTGGTCCCGCCGCCTTCGACGCATGGTCACGCGAAGCAGACCTTCAGCTCACCCGGGCTGTGTTGAGCGGCCCGACGGATGAGGGCGTGGAGGATATGCGGGCGCGCGGGTGGGACCCCACCGTCGCTCGCCGGATCGCTGAGGATCGCGCCGGTAGCGAGCGGGAGCTAGTGGCGCGACTGAATGCCGAGCCGAGCTATCGCCGGGATCGCGTACGCGACGTCGTCTCAGCGCGTTATTTGGCCTTCGAGCTGGTCGACGGGCTTGAGGAAGCCGTCGCCGGCCATCGGCTGCCTCTTGCCGAACTCATCGACGACATCGACACCGCACGCCGGTTCGTCGATTCGATGCCCAGCGGCGACGCGTGGATCTCGCTGCTCACGGCAGCCCACCGCAACCCGCAGAGCCGATGGGAGCCAAACGACATCTTTGACTTCGATGCGCTGAGTGTCGCGATCCCATACTGCGACGTGGTAGTGACCGATAGGCACGCCTGCAGGCTCGCGAATGCCGCACGGCTGCCCGATCGCCTCGGCACGACGGTCATCGCCACACTCGATGAGCTTGTTCCGGTGCTCCGGGACCTGCTCTGAGCAAGAGGCACTTCCCGGGCGGGGCAGCGGTGGAGAGCAACATCCACCGGTCGCACAGCTCCGTGCACGACTAATCAAGGTCACCATGGGCGAGCCGGTCGGCGTGGCAGTGCTTGAACTTCCGTTCACTTCCGCACGGGCAAGGATCGTTCCGGCCGATGCCGTGGGCCTGCTCCTCTGTGATCGTCCGGTATCGAAAGCCGAGGTCGTTGAGGACCGCGTTGAAGCCCTGAGCACGATCCGGCGAGAGCTGCCCCAAAGCGCACAGCACGAGAAGGCCATAGGACCAATGCGCGGCCCAAAGCGCGGCCTGGGTCCAGCGACGGTCGGGGCCGAGGCGCAGGATCGGTGCCTCGGCGGGGTCCTTCCAGATGATCGCGTCGTTGAGGCCGACGGCGCTGTGGTGGAGCATTTCGTTGTTCCAGTTGTTGACAAAACGAAACAGCTTCCACAGCAAGTCCGGGTATGGCTGTTCCCGACGCTGTTCCACCTCCCGCACGAGCTGATCCATGCTCTTCCGATACCACGTGCCACCATGTTCCCCAAACTGCTTATCGAGTTCAGCGACGTAGGCTGGCGTGAAACGCTCCGCGTCTATCGACGGATCAAGCTCCAGTTCGGGATGGAGTTGCGACCGTCGGGAATACAGAACCGCCGCATGGTCGTGGTGGCGGCGCACTTGCTCCATCAACGCATCCGGGTCGTCGTGCTTGTGCATCCACCACGCGACCACAGCGTGCCCGAACAGCGAACGATTCAGCATCGCGGCCTGCTCGCCGTAGCCACGGTCGCACAGCAACAGCGCGGCCCCGAACGTCTTGGTGCCGCGCGCAAAGGTTCCCTGCGCAAGGTTCTCGATGGCACCCGGCGTCATCGTCCACTCGTCACCCGCCTCGATCTCATCGAGGATGCGGCGCACCTCGTCTCGAAGGTCGCGCGCGGCCGAAAATGCCCAGTCCTCTTGAGCATTGCGGCGAAGCGGACCTACATCGAACTGGCTCGGGTCGGGTGTCTCACGATCCATCTACCGAGCATCCCATAGCTAGCTGGACTAGCCGTGACCGTTGTGCCTTGACCCCTTGTCAATCCGGCTGCTCTCGACGATCCCTCTCGGCGTGCACCAGCACATCGATTCGCGTCGCTGCGGCAGGAACGTCCTCGTGCTCCCAGATACGGACGACAGACCACCCTGCCTCCACAAGGGCATCATCGTCTTCCCGATCGCGAGCGACGTTGCGATCGAACTTCGCCTGCCAATACTCGGCATTTGCCCGTGGGTGGGTCGAGTGGATTGGGCAGCGATGCCAGAAACACCCGTCTACGAAGACTGCAACACGCGCCCTACCGAAAACGATGTCCGGTCGCACCCATCTTGCCGTCACGCGGAGGCGCCTATCCTTTCGATACCGGAGCCCGCGCGCGTGCAATGCCGAGCGCAGCATTTTCTCAGGGCCGGTGTCGGTCCGCCGATTGGCTTGCATCGTACGGCGGGCAGTGTGGCTGCTAGCAGTGGGCGAAGCCGTCGTCACGGACGCAGCCTACGCGCGTCAGGCCACGTCGAGTGCACGGGCAACAGAAATGCCCACCCGGTAGCCGACCGGGGGGGCAACGGAGTTGCCGATCTGGCCGAGCGACATGTATACGGCCCCGTGGAAGTGCCACCAGGACGGAAAGCCTTGGAGTAGAGCGACGTCGGCTACGGCGAGTCTGAAGTGCCCGTTCTCGACCGGGAAGCGTGCGGCGGCCGACCGGGTCTTTGCGACCCCGTTTGGCCATATTCCCATCGCGCCCCAAGCGCGCTGTGCCGAGACGCTCGACAGGATCGATGTGGTGTGACGCGGGCCTGTGAGGGTGCTTCGCACCGTTGGAGCGAGCCCGTCATGTCCGATGTCCTCAAGGCCCAGCGCAGCGCGAACGCCTAGCGTCCGCTCACACGTCGTGACGGCTTCCTCAGACGAGGCGATCAAGTGGCTCGCATTGTGGGTTGGAGTCGGAGGCTGGAAGCGTCGCAGTGCGCGCGCCCATCGGAAACCGACAAAGAACACGCGGTGGCGGAGCTGAGGCACCCCGAAATCGTGAGCACTCAACCGAAAGCTCGTGATGTGGTAATCCCGAGCAAGCGGGCCGAGAAAGTTCTCCTGAAGGTAAGGAGCAAACTTAGGGCTCGCCAGCGCGGGCACGTTCTCGCACACGAACGCGAGAGGCCGCGTGTCGCGGACGGCTCGAAGGAACTCAGGCAGCATGTTGCGGGCGTCCTCGTGCCCCCGCTGGCGCCCGGCGATCGAGAACGGCTGGCATGGCGGGCCTCCATGAAGCACGGCCAACTCGCCGCGATATTGACGCCAGTCGACACTGCGCACGTCGCCGTCCTCGTCCGAATGGACATCCCAGGCTGGTCGGTTTGCGCGCAGGGTCTCGCCTGCCGCAGCGAGCGTGTCGTAGGACGCCACATGCGCGAATCCGGCACGCTCGAAGCCGAGATCCAGTCCGCCTCCGCCTGAGAACAACGACAGCGCCGGGAGCAGGTGCGGAGCGACCCGAGGCATGAGGGACGTCGGGTCGAGAACCGGCCTATGCGGGATAAACCCTTCAGGCAGCGTGCGCTTGAGCGCCACGAGCTTCGCCGCGCGGGATCGCAGGGACGAGTTGCGAAAGAACTCGCGCTTATCGTCCGCCAGATCGCGCGCCTCATACCAGGGCGCAGCGGTGCCGCCTTGGTGATCGAAGATGGGGATGGTCTCCTCAGGCATCGGACCGGCCACGCTACCTCAGGCACCCGACGCTTCTGTCGGGCCGCCCGCCTCGCCTTCGAGAGCGTCAAGCGCCATCTCTCGGAGGACAGCGGCGTGGTTTCGCGTGATCGGCGTCCAGTCGGCGAAGTAGCTCGCGGGAAAGTGCGGGTTGTTGCGCGTGCCGCCACGCGCGATCAAGTAGCGGCATCGGTCCTTCAGCATCACGTGCATCGCCTCCAGCGAGTAACCGTCGGGGTCCGACATGTCGAGAGCCGCCCGGTACTGCTCGGCGCTGTATTGGTTCTTCATGAGTCGCCGGGCGGCGGCTGGCTCATATCGCTCCTCGTCGCCGAGGACCTCCTGCGCTGTAGACACGGTGATCAGCTCAGGCACGAGTTCTCCGAGCTTCACGTCGTGCTCGATGTAGGCGGCCATCGTGTCGAACATCGGAGCCATCCGGGCTGGGGAGCCGTAGTAGCACCGCGAAGGGTGCTCATCGCCCGCCGAGTCATAGACGGCAAACAGCCAGTGCAGCCCTCTCCAGCGGTTGATCGTGTGCAGGCCAATGTCGCGGCCCGTCGAGAAGTCCGCGTTGCCTTTGGTCGAAGACTTCAGCTCGAAGGGCACCACTTGTCCCTGCAAGGCCGAAGGGACACCTCGCCCTTCCAGCTCAAGAACCGCGTCGATCCCGCCGCGTTGGTGGTCGGGCGGGCGCTCCAGATTGAAGAGACTCAGCATCTGACGCTCGCGCGCATCGTCCTGAGCGGCCATCGCACAGATGTTCGCCAACTCAAGCGTGTAACCCTTCCCATGCCCGGCTACTGATCGTATGTGTCGCGTGAGGCTACGGCGACTGGAATGAGGTCGTGTCCCCGTATCGGATGGAGTAGCCGTCCGCCGCGAGAGTGCCTGCGGCGAGCGTGTTGATGTCGCCGTTGTCGGCGCCGACCTCCATCACCGTGACGTGATCTCCTGCGCTGTCGCGGGCGAACGTGGTCTGGTTGATCGTCGATCCCGATATCAGCGAGGGATCGGCTGGTCCGATGACGCGCTCGATACGGAGTCGCAGGTCGCCACATGACCGAGCCGCGTTCGGCCCGGTCGCGAGGAACTCCACGCCCTGTGTTCCGGTCATGCAGTCCGCGCCTCTTTCGACGGCGAGCGTGCTGGACGGTGGGTTCTTGTGTTCGGCTGGTTGCAGCGCGAGCGCGGTGCCTGCGCCCGCTCCGGCCCCCACGGCGAGGCATATGAGTCCGATTCCGAGAGGTCGCATCGTTGTCTCGATGGTATCGAGCCACCATATATATGTGGTAGACGACTGGACGGGTTGGCTGACAGCGTCGGGCGATGGCTTCCCCTCAATCGCCCGAGCATGTCGCGCTCGGGCACGTGCTTCGCGAGCTGCGCGTCGATCGGGAACTCTCGCAGGAGGAGCTTGCGTTCCGGGCTGGTCTGCATCGCAACTATGTCGGCGCGTGCGAGCGGGGCGAGATCAACCTCTCGTTCCGGGTGATGCTCCAGCTCGCGCGCGGCCTCCAGGTCGAGTTCTCCGAGATCGCCCAGCTCTATGACGCTTCCCGCCCACCCGCGCCGGTGGCCGAGTCCACGTGACCGCGAGATCACGGCTCGGCCGTTGGCGCCATCGCGGTCCTGAGCGCATCCCAGTGCCGCGGATGCGGAGTCCTCTTTCCGAGCCGGATCAGGGAGCAGTAGTGCTCAGACAGGCCGGTCGCGGATACGAGGTCCGCGATCGGGACGTGGCGTAGGCCGCCGAGAATCTCGGCGTCGAACACGGCGGCGTCCGGCTGCTCGCCGTCCCACGCACGGACGGCCGTCTGGTGCGCGGCGTTCTTCGCGCCCCGCGCCTCTGCCGCTCGCCCGCCGTGGCCGGGGTCGCGTCCTTCCTCGCGTAGCCGGGCGAGTACAGTCGCTGCCGCCTCGCGTCCCGTGGCGCCGCGTGCTGCCCACTCCTCGCGCTTGCACTGCTCGCAGTAGCGGAAGCGACGATCGGGCAGTCCGGCTCCACAGGTTCGGCAGGTCGCGGGGAGGGCGGGGATTCTCGATCGCGGCTGGCGGGTGCGGCGAGCAGCGTTCCGGCGACCCCATGCCGCCCGGTGGTTCGCTCGGGTGAGCGGCGTGGAAAGCTCAAGCGGCCGAGCGGCGGACCGCCCGAGCTGCTGGGCGACCGCCTCCACGACGGGGCCGGTGTGGTGCCCCCACGACGATGCGGTCTCCGCAAGTCGGGCGGCGAGCGGCGCGGCGAGCCGACATGCACCGCTTCTCGTCTCCCCGAACTCTTTGGCTGAGAGCTTCCTTTGCGTGAGTAGTGCCAGCACGTAGGCGTCTACGACGGGGCGCGTCGCCTCCATGAGGTCAAGCGCCAACGAGCTGCGGTTGGGTCGATCGACGTGGAAGATGCCGAGGCCGGGGTCGAGCCCGACGGTGCGGCAGGCAAGGATCGTCTCGGCCTCAAGCAGCGTGTAGAGGTAGTTGAGGATCGCGCCAGCAGGATTCGTCGCCTGCCGTGGGCTGCCCGAGATCAGCGAATGACGCTGCCCGAACGTGCGCCAATGATCCGGGACACTCCGAGCTTCACGATCAGAGAAGGGGAGCGGCAGCTCCGCCCACGCACCCCAATATGCGCCCGCCGCTTGAGCCTCAGCTCCAAGGAGGCCGTCGAGGTCTGGTGCGTGCTCGATCTCGACGAGCGCGCGATCGAGCTGAGCGCCGATAGCCAAGCCGCCGGGAAGCTCGGCGAGCACGGCGCGCTGTCCTGAGACCTTCGCGCCAAGCACCCCCCGTGCGATCTCCACGCCCGTCTGGCTGGAGTCAGAGAGCGCCTGGGCGCGCCGCAGCGCTGCGAGGTCTAGGCCGTCGCTTGCCGAGATCGTCAGGAGCCGCCCGTCGGCGTCGATGTGCAGGAGCGCGGCCTTTGCGTCTGCGAGCCATCGCAGCGCGTCGAGCGTGACGTAGCCGGCGTGCCCGATCAGCACGAGGCGGCGCAGCTTCGAGGTTACGCCGTGGAAGCGGCGGCTTCGGCGCTTGCGACCGATTCCGTCCTCGATCACCAGATGCCCGCGGTGGACGAGGATCTTGACGCCGTAGCCGTGCGCTACGCAGAGCGGGCCGCTTGTGGCGGTAGCCTGAGCTTGCATACGAAAGCCTCTTTTCGTGTGCCATGCCCCCGGACCGTTCGAGCGGTTGCGGGGGCGATTTATTGGTGGGTGAATGATACCTCAGGGGCTGCGTATTGACTAGACCCATTACCCCTTCTAGTCAATGCTGATCTGGGCTAGTTCATCGGCGACTATTCTCCGTCCGAGGTCGTGTGCATTGCGTGGTTGGCGGTCGCGGTGACACTGTCTGCACCGGAAGTGCACCTGGGCCTTGCGCCCCGTCTCTGTTACGTGCATCCATAGTGGCTTACCGTTAGCGAGCCCGGTTGTGATCTCCCGCATGTCGTGCTTACTCAGGTTGGCCCATCGTGGCGTGTCATCTACCACGCCACAGAGATCATCGGTATGGAAGGCGACTATTGCACCTAGCCTGTGTCCGCACCGGTTACAGAGGACTGTCACCTGGGCTGTCCACTCAACCATGCGGCCTTCAGGAAACGGTGCTAGCGCATCCTTGGAGTGACGGCGCGTGCGGTAGATCGACCAGTTTTCCTGCAGCGCCGATTGTGTGACAGTTAGATGATAGCTCTTGATCTTGTATGTCCTTCGCCTATTGCCGCGTAGTGTGGCTGTGTGACTGATTGTTCTCTCCTCGCCTTGAACTGGGCGTGACTTGCGTCCGGACCGATAGTGTGTCACAGTGTCACTTCACTTGAATATCCCTCCTCGCTGAGCGAGCTTGGGGACGGCGCCGCGAGAGGGATCGCCGCTAAAGCCTTTCGCACCTGCCCACCTTTGGTGATGACAGTGTGCCCGCCGAGTTGCGGGCCATCACGCCGGAGGCCGTAGGGCGGAAAGGTCCACCCCATGAACAGACTGTTGACGGTCAACGAGGTTGCCGAGCGGCTCGGCGTGGCACCGCACACGCTGTATCGATGGTTCGAGCAAGGGCGCCTTGGCGGCGTGAAGGTCGGACGCCTCGTGCGCTTCCGCGAGGAGGACATCGACGCGTTCCTAGACGTTTCGCTAGCGTCATCCGAGAGAGGCGAGGTGCGCCGATGAGCACCTCTACTCACCAGATCGCTCTCGCAGAGATCATCGCGGACAGGGCGGCTTGGCCGCGCAGAGGAATCGACCTTGATCGTGTGGGCGAGTTCTATGCCCTGTACGAGGCGGACGGTCCCGATGCGCTTCCGCCGCTTGAGGTCGTGCCGAATCCCGCGGGAGGCTGGTACCTAGCCGATGGTTGGCACAGAGCAAGCGCCCTGAAGGCGCTCAAGGTCGCGCTCGTACCGGCGATCATCGTGCCGCTGGAGCCGGGTCAGGACCCGGTGCAGGCAGCTTACGAGCACGCGATCGCCTGCTCGGCGATCTCCTCCAAGCCGATGAGCCGCGCGGAGAAGCAGGACGCCGTGCTCCGCCTCATGCAGGCGTACCCGGGGGCGTCTGACAGGGACATCGGCCGTCGGGTCGGGGTCGCGCACAGCACGGTAGGACGCCTGCGTGCCCGGGGCGAGGTCCCCCGCGAGACGGAGCGGGTCAGGCCGCAGGCGACACACGAGCAGACAGCCCGGCGTCTGCTCGCCTCATTCGAGAAGCTCGATCAAGCGTCGCCCGGCGGGTTCGTCGATTGGGTGCGTGGCACCGATCGCCGCGGCGAGCGTCTCGCCAGCGTACTCGTTGAGCTCTATGGCGAGCACGCCTCAGAGCGTGCCGGGCAGTTCATCCAATGGCTGACGGATGCCGCTTACGCCCTCGATGAGGGGGTGGAGCGATGAGCCAGCGTGACTACAAGGCCGAGTACGCCCGCCGCCAGCAGCGCGCCCGGGAGCGAGGGTTCGGCAGCTACGCCCAGCAGCGCCGTTTCTCACCCAAGATCAGGAGCCCACGCGACCTCGCGCGACTGCCGGAGAACGCCCGCTCGGCGCGCACGGACGCTCTGCACGTGCTCGGGCTCGCGAGAGAACAGCGCATCCCGATCGAGCAGGCCGCAAGAGAGGCCCATGTGCCGATCGACGTGGTGCGATGGTGGGCAGGCGATGCCCTAAAGCCCACGCGGGCGGGCAAGACGACACCGCAACGGGGCGACCGGATGTTGCGCCTGCGGCCAGTGTTTCTCAAGGACGGCGGCGGAGTCGAGTTCGTCGAAACACGAGGGTCCAATGCGGCCAAGAGGGCGCAGCGGATCTTCGACGTGCAGTACCGATTCATTCAAGGCGACGCCAGCGAGACTGAGCTGGCCAGGATCGCCGGTCAGAAGGTCGCCGGTCAGACGATCGAGTCCGATCCCGGACGGCTGGAAGCCATCGCTGAAGTTGGCGGAGCGGACATCGCCGACGCATACCGGGAGGTGATCGGATGAGCGACCACCTCCGATGTCTGATCTGCGGCGTCGATGTCATCGAGGCGCACCACCCGACGGGGCGCGACCCCCAGGGCCTGTACCTGGACCCGGCGCTTGTGCTGCCGCTCTGTCGAGACCACCACGAGCTGTCGCACGATGACTGGCGGATGCTGCGCATCGCCGACCCCGCTGAGGGTTGTCGGGGTGCAGCGCCTCTCACGTTCGTTGAGCGTGTAGCGCTGCGTCTGCGTCGCCTCGCGACCATGACCGGGCGTCTCGCGGCGGCATTTCCCGGATGGGTATGGGTCGCCGCGCTCGCGCGAAGCGCCAAGCAATGGGCAGATGAGCTTGCGCTCGACATCTGCGCCAGGGATCAGCACGACCCTGAATGGCGGGCGTGTGCCGCGTTCTACCCCGCAGCCGGTTGAGTGGCAACCTCGACGGCGAGCGCGCTCAGCACAGCGAGGATCTGCCGAACACAGGCGCTGAAGACCTGACGGTGGGGGTGCGCGTGTGGACCACGCGCACCGTGCCCACCGCAGACCTCGCTGCTGCCGCGAACTCCGCAGACGGTCCAGGCCGCAACATCGTGCGCGCACCGACGCGGGCAGTCAAACGGCGCTACCCGGCGGAGGCGCTGATCTTCGACACTGAGACAGAGACCGATCCGGCGCAGCGCCTGCGGTTCCTCGTCTGGCGCCTGTACTCCGATCCACACGGCAGCGCGCCCGGGTACTTCTGCGTCGAGGAGGGCATCGCCTACCCCGACGATCTCCCCGAGCGAGACCCCGAAGCCTTCGAGCTGCTCACCCGGCACGCATCGACACGAGCCGCCGATGTCGCCCCCGGATACGGTGGCAGCGACGGCAACGGGCTACTTGTACAGCCTATGTCGTGGTGGCTACACGAGCGGTTCCTGCTTCACGGTTTCAAGCACCGCAACCGCTGCGCCGTCGTCGGCTTCAACCTGCCGTTTGACCTTGGCCGTTTGGCGTCCCACTGGTCTCCCGCTCGCCGCTACTACCGCGGTGGCTTCTCGCTCGGACTCTGGGGCCGATTTGACGAGCGCGAGAGGTGGCAGGACGCACGCTATACCCCACGGCTCCTGCTCAAGGCGATCGACCCGCGCCGCACCCTCTTCGGCTGGGGCAGCCTCAAGCCAGGAGATCAAGACGAGAAGGGCGCCGCCGCGAAGTTCATCGACCTGCGCACGCTGACGTTCGCGATCACAGACCGCTCCTACACCCTGGAGGGCGCGTGCGCCGCGTTTGGAGACCCTTTTGAGAAGGCCGAGGTCGAGTACGACAAGGTGACCCCCGAGCTGATCGACTACGCCCTCGATGACGTGCGGCACACCTCGACGCTCTACCGGCACACGCTCGCCGAGCTGGCGCAGCATGAGGGCGTAGCCCTCCAGCCACACCGGCTCTATTCGCCAGCAACCGTCGGCGCCTGCTACCTGGAGGCGATGGGTTTGGAGCGCCCGCTTGAGAAGTTCACACACCTAACCGACGAGCAACTCGGGTGGGACAGCCGACGACGCGATGAGCCGCAGACCGCAACGGTTGACGAAGGCACCGGTATCAGCGAGGCGGTGTTGGGATTCGCGATGAGCGCGTTCTATGGAGGGCGAGCTGAGGCGAGGATCGTGCGCACGCCGGTCCCGATCGTGCACGTGGACTTCACCTCGATGTACCCCGCCGTCAACGCACTACTCGGCACGTGGGACATTCTCCGTGCCGCGCGCGCCCGGACGATCGACGCCACGGGAGAGGTCCGCGAGCTGCTCGCCGAGCCGGACCTTCTCGCCCGCTGCCTCACTCGTGAGCTGTGGGCGCAGGTCGGCGTGACCCTTGTCGAGGTCGAGCCCGGCCGCGACCTTCTCCCGATCCGCGCCGCCTACCAGCCCGGCAAGTCGGATCTCGGGATCGCGCTCAACCCTCTGAGCTACGACGGAACGCTCTGGTACGCGCTACCGGATGTCATCGCCGCGACTGTTCTCGGCGACACGCCGCCCGCCGTCACACGAGCCATACGCGTCATCGGCGAGGGCATCCAAGATGGGCTTAGGGCCGTGGCGCTGCGGGGCAGGGAAACGCTCGACCCGGCCGGTGCGCAGGACCCGTTCCTCGTGATGATCGAGGAGCGCGCGCGAGTCAAGGCCAACCAGAGCCTCACGGAGGAGGAACGCGAGCGCCTCCAACTCTTCCTCAAGATCACCGCAAACGCCACCGCCTACGGCTCACTCGCACGCTTTGACCGTCGCGACCTCGCCGAGGACACGCCGGTCACCATCCACGGACCCGACGCCGTCCCGAGAGCCGGGAGCACTCGCACACCCGAGGACCCAGGGCCGTACTGCTTTCCGCCAGTCGCGTGCTCGATCACCGCGGGAGCAAGACTCATGCTCGCGCTCCTGGAGCGCCTTGTCAGCGAGGCGGACGGAAGCTACACGTTCTGTGACACCGACAGCATGGCGATCGTCTCCACACCGACGGGCGGACCGGTGAGCTGCCAAGACGCGGAGCGCGAGACAATCCGTGCCCTTCCCTGGAGCGCAGTGCGCGAGATCCTCGCCCGCTTCGACGCGCTGAACCCATACGACCCAGGGCTTCTCCAGCCCTGGAAGGTCGAGCACGACAGCCTCGACCGGCAGCTCTACTGCTACGCGATCAGCGCCAAGCGCTACGCCCTGTACCGGCTACGCGCCGACGGAACCCCCGACCTGATCGCTACAGAGGACAGCGATGACACGCCGACCGACGACGCCGACGGTCCATCGGACTCCCTCACTGACTGGTCAGAGCACGGACTGGGCCTCTACCTCGACCCCCTCAGCGCGACCCCGGACAGTCCTCACCGCGACAAGCAAGGGCGGCGCGTCTGGACCCGCCAAGCCTGGGAGTGGATACTCACAAACGCACACGGGACACCCTGCGAGCAGCCCGCATGGTGCGGCCGCCCTGCGCTCACCCGCTTCACGCTCTCAAGCCCAACACTCGCCGCATGGTTCACCGGCTACAACAGATCACGCCCCCGCGAGGAACACATCCGGCCCGGAAGCTTCGGCCTAATCGCGCACCCCGACCCCGCCTTCTACACCGACGGGGCTCCAACAGCTCTCCCCGCAGCGCCATACGAGTCAGACCCCGAGCGCTGGGACAGCCTCGCTTGGTATGACAGGTCAACCGGCAAACCCCTCCCGGTCGTCACCGCGCAGGCACGAGAGGACCCCGAACGATTCGCAGACGCCCTCACAAACGGCGCCATCGTCATCGACACACTCGGCGCAGTCCTCAGCCGCTACACGCGGCGCCCCGAGCACAAGAGCCTCGCACCCGACGGGCAGCCCACAACAGGACGCACACACGGCCTCCTACGGCGACTACCGGTCGCATCGAGGCTGGTCCACACGCTGCTCACCGGCAAGGAGGGCAACAAGATCACAGAGCGCCTCACCGGCCAGACCTCAGATATCGGCGACTACCGGAACGACTACGGGACCCGCGCCGACCGATGGGACGTGATCCTCCAGGTACTCAAGGACATCGGTCCCACCGGCATCGCTGCCGAAGGCATCCCACGCAGCACCGCTCACGACACGCTCCACGGAGCGCGCCCCCGGACCCGTGAGCAGGAAGCCACCTACCTCGCGATCGCCTCCAGTCACGCCGCGGCCAACCTCAAACGCTGGGACCGCGACGTACCCGCCGGGCCGCTCGCGCAACTGACGGCATTTCTGCGCGAGCCGTCACGGCGCGCGGAGGCGCGCACTTGCGAGTACTGCGGGAAGCCCCTTCCGTCCAGCGCGCGATCCGACGCGCGGTACCACAGCGATGCGTGCCGCAAGGCTGCGCAACGGGCAGCCAAGAAAGCAGCAGCGAGGGCGCGCTAAGCCGCCTCACGCCAGGCGTGACGTGACTCGCGCGCGCCGTAGTAGACGATGACCAGCGCGGAGACTGGATCTGCCCACCACCATCCAAGCACAGCGTTGAGCGCCGTACCTGTGAGAATCGCTGCCGCGAGCAGGCCGTCGATCATCGTTACCCGCGCCTCAGTCTGAAGGACCCTGCTCCTGAGCTGGATGCCGGTGGAGCGCTTACCGGCCGCGAGCGCGAGCATCGCTCCCACGGTTAGTCCCAGCCACACGATTCCGCTCGTCGAGTGACCTGGGCGTGAGCCGCTTATGAGGATGATCGCGGCCTGGATTGCGATGTACCCCGAGAGAAGTGCGAAAGCGACGGCGATGAGCCGGAGCGCCGCGCGCTCACGTCCATCACCACGAGTGCCCTTCAACTGCCAGACGACGACGAGTGAGGCCACGATCTCTATGACTGAGTCAGCCCCCAAAGCTTGCGAGGGCCAGCGACCCGGCGGTGAGAGCAGCAGCGATCAACACAAACGCATCCGACGACGTTCCAGCTCAGCGTGATGTACTCCAGCCGCAGGCCGCGCCTGAGCAACACGGCGTGCGAAGCGTCTTCGGGATCCACGCCTCGAAGCCTATGGCCGCGCAGGCGATCGAGCCTGCCGAGAGCCGTTCACGGGAATCAGGGGCTGGCGTTGGCTCAGGCCGCAAACGTGATCAGCAGGATCACGCCGAGGGCGATGAGCGCTATGCCTGCGAGCTTCTCGGACGCCTCACGCATCCCCTCGCCGACACGGTTGCCAAGGCGAAGCCCAATCTGTGCGACGAGGAACGCCTGTCCTGCGACCGCGATCACCAGCACGGGGACCGGTAGACGCAAGAGCCCGGCGCTGAATCCGATCGCCAGCTCGTCAAGGCTTATGCTCACGCCGAGCACCACTGCACCGAACAGGCCGCGGCGCGTCAACGAGAGCAGTTGCTGATCGTCATCCTTCTCGACTAGGAGCATGTACACGCCGAGTAGCGTGATGAGCCCGGCGGCGATGTAGTCAGCCGAACTCCCGATCGCGTGTCCGAGCGGCGCGCCCAGCGCGACGCCCACGAGAGGCATCGCGGCCTCGAACCCGGCGAACAACAGGGAGACGCGCAGGCGGTGCTCTACTGGCAGCCCCGCGATGCCGAGAGCCAAGGCGACGCCGAAGGTATCCAGGCCGAGCGGGATCACCAGGGCGGCCACCTTGAGGCCCTCGACGGCGGTCACTGCCGGACGCTGCGGTAACGCTGGACTGCGACACCCGCCCAGATCGCCTCGACGACCCCAAACGGCCACGTACCGGCCAGGAACCCATAGATGCTCGAAAGCAGGCAGCCACAGGCGAAAGCGAGGATGAATCCGGAGTGCCGTCGCACAGGTGTACATGACCATCATGAACGTCACCGCGGTTGCACCGAAGGCGGTAAGCACGAAGTCAGTCTGACGCCATCGATGTTCCGATCGTCAGGCCGCCTCTAGATGGTTGATTCCACGGCGTTGCGCGTGGATATCGAGGATTTGTAAGCAGCAGGGTCGAAGTCGGCGGTGCTCTGTACACACCGTCGACCAAGGGGGCCACGATGGACGCCGACCTCGACCTGCTGCTGACCGCTGTTTATTGCACGGCTGACGATCTCCTGCCTGAGAGGCCGGGGAACGCCAAAAGGAGCGTCACAGACGCGGAGGTCGTCACGCTCTGTGTTGCCCAGGCGATCATGGGCATCCCGTCTGACCGCAGGTTCCTCGCGGTCGCGGATAAGCGCCTGCGCCACTTGTTCCCAAGGATCCCCGGGCAGGCCGGCTACTTCAAGCGCCGCCGCCGGCTGACAGACACCCTGGAGTGGCTGATGCAGTGCTTCGCTTCCCAGAGCCCAGGTTTCTACGACGACCTGCTGCTCGTCGACAGCACCCCTGTCGAGTGCGCGAGAAGCCGTGAGACCGTCAAGCGCTCGGAGCTCGCGGACGCCGCCGACTACGGGTATTGCGCGAGCCACAGCCGGTTCTTCTGGGGTTTCCGTCTGCACGCGATCTTCGCGCCCGACGGCACACCCCGGGCGATCACGCTCGCCTCCCCCAAACGCGACGAGCGCGACGTCGCGCTGGAGCTGTTGGCGCGCACCCGCCGCCAGGGCACCGTGACGCTGATCGGCGACAAGGGCTACGCCGGCAAAGCATTCGCCCAGGCCGTCAGCGAGATGGACGCCACGATCATCCGGCCCCGCCGCAAAGACGAGCCCGGCCAAGGACCACACCTCGCGCCGATCCGCCAACGGATCGAGAGCATCTTCTGGACCTGCAAGGACATCCTCACTCTCGAGCGCCACGGCGCACGAACCCTCCGAGGCCTCAGAGAGCGCGTCCTTCAACGCTTCCTCTGCCTCGCCGCCGCCATCACCCTCAACCACCAGCTCCACCGCCCCAGCCGCGCACTCGTCAACTACTGCGCCTAAAACCGTGGAATCAATCATCTAGCGGAGCGGGCTGCGTACCCTCGCCACCCATGTCACGGCTAATCCGGTTCAAGACCCCTCTATCTCCTCTCCCATGGGGGTTTGAGGGGGATGGGCGGTAAGGGCCCAGCTAACAAAGGTGCCTCGGACTCCTAGAGCACAGTGCGGAAGTCCCTCTCGGAGGGGTACATAGACGGGCTGTCATAGGCGCCGAACAGGTCGAAAGTCGCAGACACGGTAGCGGGGCAGCTGCCGTGCACCGACTGCTCGTGTGAGAGGCGAGCCACTCCCTTCGTCATCGAGAACTGCAGGTTGCGGCTGTAGTAAGGGGTCGAGAGCTTCGTCAGCTGGTAGGTACAGCCGAGATCGCTGAGGTCGACTACGAACTTGCCGACGAGCCGGGCGGCTCCCGATGCGGCGTATTCAATCCGCGGCAGGTCGAGAACCTGCATCTGCCCTTCGCAGTATTCGTCCGTGTAGGAGTTATCGAGGGCAACGGTGTCCGTCGGATGACCGTTGTCCAGCACTGCACCTGTCAGGTACTGCTCGCAAGCGGCATAGCCGCCGGTCAGCCGCTTGCCTTCGAGCCGCACTTCGCCGTAGTCGTACATCGCCGATCCGGGCTGGATGTAGCCGCGCGGCGAGTAGAGCGAGACTGTCTTCGCCGCCAGCGCCGCCGGGGCGAACGAGAGTCCCGCAGCTGCTACGACGCCGAGGGCCGGCGCCCAGATTCGTGCCTTCATCGATCGATCCTCTCCGCTCGTTCCGTCGAGCCGCATCTCCGGCCCTCCAATAGACGCGAGTGTACGTGGTGGGACACCATTCGTGTAACCGAAACGTGACTGGCGATTGACCTCGATCGAGCCGTGCGGTGCCGTGCTCGAGTCTGTCGTGGAGGGGACACAGGTGCGCCGTTCGCCGCTACTGGATCGATTAGGGGTGTCCGGCTGGGTCGCTGGGAGAAGAGAGGCCATCCCTAGTCCATACTGCGCGCCATGGCGCTCCTTGCCCGGCTCGAGTTGCTGCTGTCGCTGCGCCTGCTCCCGGCTCGGGTGGCGATCTTCTACCTGCGCGCACGTGGTGAGGCGCGCCGTAGCGGCGACCGCTTCAGTCTCGACTCGGCCGCGCGGCCCCACGAGCTGGCTGAGCTGCTCGCGCTCGCCCGCGGGCGCAGGGCGGTCGTGGAGCTGGGAACGGGCACCGCGTGGAGCGCGATTGCGCTTGCGCTCGATGACCCTGCGCGCAAGATCATCTCCTACGACCCGAGCGTGCGCGGCGAGCGCGAGGCATACCTCGCCCTCGCCGGCCCCGGGGTGCGCTGGCGGATCGAGCTGCGCGCCGAGCCGGACACCGCCGGCCCCGATCCGGGGGACGCGCCGGTGGAGCTGCTGTTCATCGACTCGCTGCACGAGCGCGAGGCGGCGAGAGCGGCGTTCGCTGCCTGGCGGGCAGCCCTCGCTCCCGCAGCCGTGGTTGTGTTCCACGACTACGGGCATCCTGCCTACCCCGGTGTTGCGCAGGCCGTCTCAGACCTTGGCCTGGAGGGGCAGCACAGTGGCGGGCAGTTCGTGTGGCGCGCGCCCTCGCCTCAGGTGGCGGTGATGAAGCCGCTCATGTAGCCGGCGTGCTGCATCGCCCAACCGTTTGCTTCGGAGTCGCATGGAATCACGCAGAACCAGGAGAAGCGTCCCTTTTCCTTGACGGTCAGCTGGTAGGTGTGGATGCCGGGCTTGACCACGATGTTGACGCCGATCACGGGCGAGGTGATGCTGTGTTCGCCTTCGTCGGTGTTGTCGATCTTGAGCTCCAGCGTCTGGCCGACCTTGACCGCGAATTCGGTCTTGGTGAAGGTGTCGTGCTTCTTGCCGTCGGGACCGAGCTTGGAGGCAGGTATGACCTGCAAGCTGATCGTCTTGGCCGGCACTGCAGCTGCGCCGCTGGCCGCTCCCGTCGCCGCGATCGGGGTTCCGCTGGTGACCGTGACCGTGTTGTGTTCGCTGCTCTGGTTGAGGGCGACGATCGACATCAGCAGCGCCGCGAAGATGCCCACACCGGCGAGCACCTCGACAACGGTCTTGCCGGTCTTCTCGACCGAGTGGTCGAACTCGGCCTGATCGTGGACCTCTGTCTCCTTGTCCGGTACCTGAACATGCATCTCATCACCCGCCTTCGCCTGCTGTCCCGCCTGTATTGACCGGACTCCTACAGCCAACACGCTCCCAGTCTGCGTGCTATCCGCGCCCAGCCGCTTGATCGGTAGGGGTTTCTCCGCAATCCGCCGGGCGATCGCTGCGGGTAGCCTTCAGGCCGTGCCCGGAGCAGAGCAGAACGGCGGCAACACGCCGGAGCCTTCGGCCGCGCCACGGGCACGCGAGGAGGCGCTGTCGTGGGCGACGCCAGAGCGCGACCTGCGCGCGCTCTACTACAAGCACTTCGGGGACCGCCGCAAGGAGCGTCAGCTCTTCTCGACCGCGGCTTTCTTCGTGAGCTTCGCAACGGTGCGCGCGATCACCCATGCGATCCGCGCCGAACGTGGGCCGTTCAAGAACATCACTGCCGGCGGGCGGCACCTCCATCACATGACCTTCGGGATCACCGGTCTGCTCGGCGTTGGCTACCTGTGGCTGCTGGAGGTGGGAATCGACGAGCAGCGACGCTCCTCGCGAATCACCTCGGCCGCCTATGGAACCAGCGCGGCGCTCACCTTGGATGAGTTCGCGCTGTGGCTCAACCTCGAGGACGACTACTGGACCACGCAGGGACGAGAGAGCATCGACGTGGTGGCACTGTTCGGATCGCTCCTGACGCTGAGCGTGCTCGGCAAGGGCTTCCTTGCGGAGGTGGTGAAAGAGGTGTGGCACCGCCGCGCTGAGGCTCCGGTTTTGAGCCCGCATCTGCTGTGAGCGATCTTGCAGCGGCGACCGCCTCCCTGGCTACAGTCAACGACGATGTCGCGGCCCCTCCCCTTCAGCCGGGCTGCTCGAGTTGGCCTCGCTCTGCTCGCTCTCGCGCTCGCCGGCTGCGGCTCCTCCTCCTCGGGTAACGGCGTCGCGGCAAAGACGCCGGCGCAGATATTGGCCGCGGCGAAAGCAGCCGCGGCGAGGGCGGCGAGCGTCCATGTCGCGGGTTCGATGTCAGACGAAGGCAAGCCCGTGTCGCTCGACATGGAATTGGAGTCCGGCAAGGGCGGCAAGGGCACGATCGCACTGGAAGGGCTCAGCCTGCGCTTGATCGAGCTCAATGGAACGGTCTTCGTGAACGGCGGTGACGCCTTCTATCGCCACGTTGCGGGAGCGGCCGCGGCGCAGCTGCTGCGAGGGAAATGGCTGAAGGCGCCCGCGAGCTCCGGCAACTTCTCGTCGCTCGCGGCGCTCACCGATTTGAGCAAGTTGATCGGCTCGACGCTGACAGCGCACGGCGTGCTCGCTCGCGCGGTCGCAGCGACGGTGAACGGGCAAGAGGCAGTGGGTGTGACAGACAGCTCCAGGGGTGGAACGCTGTATGTGGCCGCCACCGGCGCCCCCTATCCACTCGAGATCGTCAAACGCGGCAGCGGTGGCGGAAAGATCGTCTTTGACCGTTGGAACAAGGCGGTGACGCTGAGCGCGCCGAGCGACGCGGTCAACATCAATCAACTGCAGAGCGGTCGCTGAAGCCGATCCGGGCACTCGGTCATTTGTCCATGTCCGCCGAGAGCGCGTCAAGAGCCTGTCAGCGACCGTCGAACCGGAGGGTGAATCGCGACTCGTATCTGGGACCGGACAAGGACGCGAGAGCTCTTAGTGAACGGTGCAATCCAAGCCAGCCTCCTGCAAAGCCCTGCCGAGCACGCGAGCACGCGCCGCCCCGGGACAGATGCCAGGAACGGGAACGAGCCACCAACTGGACTCGGCGGCTACGTGCGTAGACTGGACAGCGTGGGCACCGGGCACCGTAGACGGCCGCCGTCGGGCGGGCGTCCCCCGCGCGGCGGCAGCGAGCGTCGAGGGCGAAGCCTGCTGCAGTGGGGCTTGCTGTGTGCGCTCGCGCTGGCCGGCGCGATCGTTGCCGGTGCCTCGTTGCTCGTGGTGCTCTGCATCGCCGTTCTAGGCGGTGCGGCTTCCGCGCTCGGTTGGCGAGCTGGCGAGAACGGGCGTGTGGCGCTCGAGGAGGAGATCGAGAGCCGAACCTCGGAGCTGAAACGCGCCCTCTCGGAAGCTCGAGATCGCTCAGGCGGAGACGGTGCAGAGGCTGTCGATGGCGGTCGAGTTTCGCGACGAGGACACGGGTGCGCACATCGAGCGCATCGGGCGCTTCTCGGTGCTGCTCGCCGAGCACATCGGTATGGATTCGGAGTTCTGCGAGCGCCTGAAGCACGCGGCGCCGCTGCACGATGTCGGCAAGGTCGCGATCCCCGATGCGATCCTGCTGAAGCCTGGACCGCTGACGCCCGAGGAGCGGGCGGTCGTTGAGACCCACGCCGAGGAGGGACACCGGCTCGTGCGCGGCTCGTCCTCCTCGATCCTGGACATGGCCGCGACGATCGCGTTGAGCCACCAGGAGAAGTGGGACGGCAGCGGCTACCCGCGCGGCCTGAAGGGCGAGACGATCCCGATCGAGGGCAGGATCGTGGCGGTGGCAGACGTGTTCGACGCGCTCACGAGCGATCGTGTCTACCGCAAGGCCTTCTCGGTCGACGAGGCGGTGCAGATGATGCGCGAACAGCGCGCGCGTCACTTCGACCCGGTGCTCCTGGACGCGTTCATGGAAGTGCTCGGCCGCTCCGGTCCAGACGCGCGCGAGCAACTGCGCTCCGATCCGGCGGCGCTCGTGGAGAGCACCCTCGAGACGTTTGCCAACGCGCTCGAACGCGGCGACGCGGAGATCGCCGAGGGCGCGATCGCGACCGCTATCGAAGACGGCATCTCGCCCACCACGCTGCACGCCGAGGTGATCGGGCCGACGCTTCGCCGCATCGACGTGCTCTCCGAGGCCGGCCAGATCGACGGCGACCGCGAGCGCCGCGCCAACACGATCACGCGGCGCGTGCTGGCGACGCTCTACCGCTACATGACCAGCGACACCGAGCCCAGCCGCCAGCGCGTGCTGCTCGCGGGTGTCGAGGGCGACAAGCACACGCTCGGCCTGCAGATGGTCCACGACCAGTTGGCCGCGGCCGGCTTCCAGACCGTCTTTGACACCGACCTCTCGGCGGAGCGTCTGCTCGCGATGATCGAGAGTCAGGCCCCGGAGCTGATCGTGATCGGCGCAACGGTGCCACGCGAGGGTGAGCCCGTGGAGACCGTCCTCAGGGAGCTGCGGACGGCCCATTCGGAGATCCCGATCGTGCTCAGCGGTCCGGCGGTGGGAGGGAGCCTGCCACGTCAGCGCGCCGGTACGCGCGTGCTCGAGCGCATCGATCAGTCGGTGGAGGCGGTCGAGGATCTGCTTGCGCCCGCCGCGTCCGCTGCATCGGTATAGATTTCGCGTATGGCTCCTAGCGCGATCGTGACCGGCGGAGCCGGCTTCATCGGCTCACACGTCGTCGATGCACTGCTCTCCGATGGCTACGAGGTGACGGTGATCGACGATCTCTCCTCAGGCCAGCGCTCGCGCGTGGCCAAAGGGGCGACGCTGCACGAGCTCGACATAGTCGACCTTCCGGGCCTGAAGGCGGTCGTCGCAGATGTCGAACCGCGCGCGATCTTCCACCTGGCGGCGCAGGCGAGCGTCGTGGCCTCTGTGGAGGACCCCGGGCGTGACTGCGAGGTCAACGTGCGCGGTACGCTGAACGTGGTCGAGGCCGCCGGCGGATGTGGCGCCTCGGTCGTGTTCACCTCGACAGGCGGGGCGCTGTATGGCGACGACGCGCCGAGACCCACCCCCGAGGACCGGATTCCGGCGCCTCTTTCACCCTACGGCGCCTCCAAGTGGGCGGCCGAGGCGTACGTGAAGACATGGTCGCTGTCCTCGGGCATCCCGCACGCGGTCTGCCGCCTGGGAAACGTCTATGGCCCACGCCAGAGCCCCCACGGCGAGGCTGGGGTGGTGTCGATCTTCACCCACCACCTCTACACCGACCAGGCTCCAAAGCTCTACGGCCACGGTCGCCCCACACGCGACTACGTGTATGTGGGCGATGTGGTCAGCGCGCTGCTGTCGGCCTCGGGCCGCTCGGGCACGTACAACATCGCCACGCAGGTCGAAACGGATGTGGCGAGCGTCTGGAGCGAGCTGAGCGAGGCGGCGGCCAAGCAGATCGAACCCGAGCTGGCCGACCTGCGCCCGGGCGAGCTGCAGCACAGCTGCCTCGACGTGAGCCTGGCCAAGCGAGAGCTGGGTTGGCAGCCGGAGATCGGAATCTCCGATGGCCTGCGCCTTACCTACGAGGCGCTTGTAGCCGAATTTCAGAGCAGCTAGCTCGGCCGAACAAGCGTTGCACGTAGCGCCTCACGCCTCGTGACGGCCGCACGTGTGGTCGAGACACCCACATGGGCACCCTTCGGGTCATCGCTTCAGGCGTCCTTGCGACGCTGGCGCTTGGCTACGTCACGGCACCGGCGTTTGCGATCTCCGGTGCACCGGGTGGCGCCCGGGCGCCCTCGACACAGCTCGCGGGCGGAAGTCAGTTCGGCGTGGTGGTGCGCTCGAGCACGAGCACGCGTCCGCTACTGAGTGTCCTGCACGTGCCCAGCTCGGCGATCGCCGGGAGCCCGCCGGCGATCACGCTGCGGCTCGACGAGAGAGGCGTGGGCACGGTCTACGTACAGGTGAAAGTGATCAGCCTCGCCACCCACCATTCGGCGCTCGTGGCAACGATCGGCTGGTCGCACACGGGACGGACCCTGAGCGTCTCCTGGCCGGCCGGCGCGCAGCTGGCGCAGGGAAGCTATGAAGTGCGGGTCAGCGCCCGCGACCACCACGGCGCCACGCTGCTGCGAAGCGCGCACAGCTCCGCCCAGGCCACCCTCACGGTGCAGGCCGCGCCCACGCCCCCCGCGCCGGTTGCCCCCGTCCCTGCCGCGGCCCCTCCCAGCGAAGCCGGGGTGCCCACGCCCGCTCAGACCGTGGCCGACGGCGCGGTCTTCCCGGTGGCCGGCGCCCACAACTTCGGCGGCCCCGAAAACCGCTTCGGCGCAGCGCGCTCTGGACACATCCACCAGGGCCAAGACGTGCTCAGCGCCGAAGGCACACCTGTGCTGGCGCCGATCGCGGGAACGATCGAATCGACCAGCTACCAGGCGGCCGGCGCCGGCTACTACGCGGTGGAGCACACCTCGGTGGGCTTCGACTTCATGTTCGCCCACTGCCAGGCCGGGACGTTGGCCGTCAGCGCCGGGCAGAGCGTGGCTGCAGGTCAGACGCTGTGCAACGCCGGCCAGAGCGGCGACGCCACAGCCCCTCATCTTCACTTCGAGATGTGGGTGGGAGGCTGGCAGGCCGCGAGCGGCCGCCCGATCGATCCGCTGCCCTATCTGGAAGCGTGGGAACACGTGGGCTCCGGCGGCTGAGACGCCGAGGCCCGTCACCCCAGGTGTCCGCAGGTGTCCGCTCGCCTGCATAGCCTCCGCAGGCATCGGCAGCGATGTCGCGATTCCCGCCCTCGACGAAATGGAGCGCTCAATGGAGATCCTCAGACGGCTCGACGAGGCACGCGCCGCGGTGAACGTGCTCGAGCACCCGTTCTACGAACGCTGGAGCGCCGGCGAGCTGAGCGGTGGCGAGCTTGGCCGCTACGCCGGTGAGTACCGCCATGCGGTCGTCGCGCTCGCGCAGGCGTCTGGGCTGGCTGCCGAGCGCGCGGGAGCTGCGCACCGGTCGGGCTTGCTTTCCCACGCCCAGGAGGAGTTGGCTCACGTCGAGCTGTGGGACCAGTTCGCTCGGGCCACCGTCTCTGAGGCGGATCCCGTGGGCGGCGTCTCAACGCGTCCCGAGACCGAGCAGTGCGCGGCCGACTGGGTCGCGGGCGAGGATCTGCTCGAGCACCTGGCCGTGCTGTACGCGCTCGAGGCCGGCCAGCCGGCGATCTCGACCACGAAGCTCACCGGCCTGGTCGAGCACTACGGCTACAGCCCCGAAGGCCCGGCGACGGAGTACTTCCGCGTGCACCGGCACCTGGATGTGGAGCACGCCCGCCAGGCGGGAGAGCTGATCGACGAGCTGATGGCGAGCGTGGCCGGGGTCGAGCGCCAAGAAGCGCGGATGTTGCAGCGCGCGAACGCTGCGCTGCGCGGCAACTGGCTGTTGCTCGACGGCGTGGAAGCTGTGCGCGCTTAGCGTCTCAACGAAGTCGCCCACACGGTTTCTTGGCTGGCGCTTGCGGCGAGGCGTCATCGCCAGTAGTATTCAACCGAAGGGTTGCTAAACCACTCGGATGAACTAGATGCCAACGGACCAGCTCAGCCTCACGTTCGCAGCCCTCGCCGACCCCACGCGCCGCGCGATCGTCGCACGGTTGGCACAGGAGGGCGAGGTCACCGTGAACGAGCTCGCCGACCGCTTTCCGGTCAGCGTGCAGGCCGTTTCCAAGCACCTGAAGGTGCTCGAGCGGGCGGGGCTGATCACGCGCTCCCAGACAGCGCAGTTGCGTCCCTCGCGGCTGCAGGGTGCGCCCCTGCACGAGCTGGCCGACTGGCTGGAGCAGTACCGCGGAATCTGGGAGGGCAGGCTGGACCGCCTTGCGGTTCGCCTCCGGGACATACAAGGAAAGGCAGATGAAGATGACTGAGCAGTCCTCGATGTCGGAGCACACGATCGTGATCGAAAGAGAGCTCGACGCGCCACGCGAGCTGGTGTGGAAGGTTTGGACCGACCCCGACGAGGTGACCAAGTGGTGGGGGCCCGAGCACTTCACGACGCCCCGGGATCGGATCGAGCTCGATCTGCGCCCCGGCGGCGTGTGCCGGATGACGATGATCGGACCCGACGGCGAGGAGTATCCGAACGACGGGCACTTCGGGATCGTGGAGCCCCTCGCGCGGCTGTCGTTTGGCGAGCAGACGACCGACCACCCGCTGATCGAGTCCGGCGAGACCACGGTCGAGTTCATCGCTCTCGGCGACAGCAGAACCAAGGTCGTGGTGACCTCTCGCATGATCTGTGCCGATGAGCTCCTCGACATGGCTCAAGCAGGTTGGAGCAGCCAGCTCGCCAAGCTCGAGGCGCTGCTCGCGAGTTGAGCGGAGCGTGGGACGAGCGTGGTTGCGGCACCGTGTCGTGTGATGGCACGGGGTTGCGCACGGGTTCGACGAAAACCTGACCCGCACCGCCTCGCCCACGGTCGTGGGCGCGAGAGGCTAAGGTTGTGCTCGATGTCGGAGCTGATCAGCGGGCATCGAGGCGAGATAGCTCAGTTGGTAGAGCACACGACTGAAAATCGTGGTGTCCCCGGTTCGAGTCCGGGTCTCGCCATCTCGTTTTAGCCCTGCAAATCGGGATGTTTCGGTGGGCGCCACGGCCGGGCAAATCGATCGAAAATGACACTCGCTTTCGCGCCACGTCCTTTTGGTGTCCTAAACTTGCGGATAGTTGAGGGTTCAATGTGGCGGTCAACCGCTTGGATCTAGAACGTGTGCCAGTCAGCTCGCCCATCGGCGGACTCGGCTCCGAGAGGATTCGACGGGACGAGACGATCTGCGCGCCGCCGTCGTTGCGCTGAGGCTCGCCAGCAGCAGGCGACGGAGGCAGTCCAAAGTGCGGGACACGCCCCGGTTGAACTATGCCAGGTGTCGGTTGGCCAGCCCCCTGATGAGCGGTATGTCGCCCGCGCCGTCGAGGAGCTTGAGCAGGCCTTTGGGTCGCGCCTCGCCGTCACCGAGGAAGCCACAGGTGGGGCCGATCGTGACCATCACAAGTGTTGCGCTCAGCGAGCGCTGGCAGCCACGCAGCGGCTCGCTCTCCTCGCTGATTCCCTACCACTACCCCGACGCCGCGATCTACCCCTTCTACGTGATCGGCGCGACCCGGCCAGCGGGCTGATCGACGGGCTGCAGCAGCCCGGGGAGTGGGTCGGGCACGCAGCGACCAGGTCTCCCTTTGCTATCGCGCGTGGAGCCCGGCCCTCGACCCCGCCCTCGGCGCGGCCCTACAGGCACAGGCATGGCTTCAGAGCCACTGAGCGAGCTGCGCATCGCCGCCGGCGACACTCCGGCCTCACGCGCACCTGTTCCTCGGCGACCACGACGAGTACGGCGCGATCCTGCTCGCCGGCGAGCGCTCAAGCAAACACCGCGGCCCGATCCTGACGGTCCGCGAGACCCCCTTGCTGGGCCCCGCGGAGTTCCCGCCCGGCGCCCACGCCGCTACCGCCAGTTCGCCCCCGGCGCTCTGGTGGATTGCGATCATCTCTTGCTCGCGAGCAATACCGCCACCGCACGGCTCGTCGGCAACGCAATCGTCCAGACGTTCTGATCCCGCTGATCCAAATCGGCGCGAACGTAGACGCGCGCGAGGACGGCACGATCGAGCAGATCTACACGGCAGTTCGTCCAGTGGTCCCCGGTTTTTGACTTGCTCTCTGGAAGCGGGCTCTGTCTCTTTCGTAGTCGGCGTCGGCGACGCGGAGGCAGCCGTCCGACTCGTGGACGCAGAAAGGCTTCTGGTGAGTAGTCCTTCAAAGCCCTCTCGCGTAGCCCGTTCTTGATTTCACGGACAGCAAGACGACGTAAGTACTCGCCGGAAGCTCACGCTTACAGGCTCAGAAGAACACGAGGGGAATCGCTGGGGTCGGCGCTGCGCGGCTGGTACCAAATATAACCTCGATCCCGAGCTTGACAGGGCCTGGAAGTGGGTGTAGTCCTCGACCAACTCCATACGTTTCTGTGCGGCCGTCGGCATCGGCCTGCCTGACCGCACACTTCTCACGCGTGATGCCCAAGCATCCGCAAACGTGCGCGACCTGACGCTCGTTCTCCGGTGCCAGCCTCGCGATGCACTCGATCAACTCTCCTAAAGAATCTCGTTACCATTTGGCATGCCGGACGGTCTTCTTTCCCGCGGACGACATAGAGCCCGTCAAAGCTGGCCTAGCTGAGATGGAACGCGGCCTGCGGCGCCCGGTCGGCAGCCTCAGTGGTTTGGCCCGGGGACGCGAAACTCGCCGGAACCTACCGTTTGATGACCCCTGGCGAATTGTTTCTGACGGTACTTGATTAGTAACGAGCCCGAATAGGACTGTAGGAGCCATTCCCACTCGTTTGTTGAAGTTTTGAACATCGCGCCTGCTGTGTCGTATTGACCGCGGGATGAGGCGCAGCTATGGTTGCCGTCTCATGGCGAACTGCGAAATGTCGGTTCGGGTGAGGCAGTGAATAGGTGCTTTTGTTGTACTCGGCGTCGGTAACTGAGCTTCGAGGCGACGAAAGCGCGCATTCCGATCGCCCTTGTTGCGCCGGGCAGTGGAGGTGGACTATGTCGCGTATTAGATTGGTGCTGTCGAGTTCTACGGCTGTGTTCGCCGTGAGCGTGGTCGGGGCTTCTTCAGCGTTCGCTACGTTCGAAAAAACGGTCGTGAAATGTGAAGGATCTGGTGTGCCGACTGTGTGCCTGTCCGCAGTTGGAAAAGGCACCCAATTATTTGAGGCCAAAGGCACGGAAACGATCACCAATGTAAAAGAGATCAAAGCCACGATCTTCAAGGTTTCAAGCCTCGATCTCGAAGTGCAGTGTACCGCCGACTCGGCTACCGGACAAATCGACCAGACCGAACCGTTAGTCAGAGCGTACAGTTTGTCGAAATATGATTTGAAATGGGCATCATGCAAAGTGACTGGTGCACACGAAAAAGAATGCAAAGTAGTGGAACCAATCGCCACGAAATATCTCAGCGGCACGCTACTGAGCGAAAAAGAAGTCGAACTAAAGCCGGAAAGCGGTGAAGTCTGGACAGAACTCGAATACGGTAACCAGAGTGGACAGACATGCCCTGCTACGATCAAGGGCATTAATCCAATAAAGGGGGCGGAGCTCTGCACGGTGTCGGAAAACTCGGTGGACCTCAAAGTGCGCAAGCTCGTCTGTCCGGCTGGAACGAAACTAAGTTTCGGAGCGAACCTAGTGACACTTGAACTCGAATTCTCGTTTGAACTCGGCGCAGGAACGATCAGCGACAGCGTTCTTGCCTAACTAGCTAACGGTGGGGTTGAATCGTGGGAGACGGAGGGCAAGCGCTCCGTCTCCCGTTTGCCTCGCCTCACGCTGCCATTTCACGTGTGGACGACGACTGCATCCAGTCGCTCCCACCTTCGTAACCCGAGCCGAGCGGTGTCGTCCAGAAGGCCAGTGCCATCGCGGCTAATAAGGCTTCCTGCGTGGTCGGCTAAAGCTCAAGGCGCGGTGGCACCTGCTGATGCCCGCCACTCGTGGGCGATGCGCCGCCAGATTGAGCCTGCCTGGTTATCGCGCCACTTGATCCCGAAGGGTGTGCCCGAGGTCCCCCCATTCCCGATAGATCTGCAACCACAGGCGCTTCCGGTGATGGCTATGCAGTTTGTGCTGATTCGCGCAATTCCACGCCCGCGAGACTCATGTGCCCACATTGCGAGAAGATCCTCGTGGCCGCCCGCTCCGCATTCGCCGATCCTGGGGCCGTGGTGTCGATGGCCGAGGTCTCGCGCCCCGCGGGAGTTGGCATGGCTACCCTCTATCGTCGTAAACTTCCCCGGTCGCCGTGAGCTGCTGAAGCCCTCACCATCGACGAGGTCGACGCGCTCTGTAAAGCGGCCGAAACGGTCGAGGGCGAGACGCCAGGCTCACAGGTTCGCCTTGGGCCGATACAAATTTTTACTGCGACCTCATCGAAGCGCGCAGGGCCCCCGAGCGCGCTGCTATGCGGGTCCGGCGCAGCTTGCCCCCATTGTCTCTGTCTGACTTTACTTTATTCCGCAACCGGAGGTTCTTCGTTTGCAGCGCGTTCCGGTTCCGCCTGTGTGGTGACTCGAGGAATCGTGAGACGGGGCGTTGACGGGATACCAACGGTTGGTCATGGTGCGGCTGAGCCTTGTGCGAGGCCCATGGTTGTCAAGTGGGGCCGAGTATGGGCTGTAAGGAGTCCGGGAGTTGTCGGCTCATCGTTAATGGCGACGGCTCCCCTAGCTCTCAATATTAGTCTCGACGTTCGTCGAGAAAGTGGAGGTTGTTTTTATGTCTCGTATTAAACTGTTCTTCTTGAGTTCGATGGCTGTGATGGTGGTGGCCGCGGTCGGGTCGTCCACGGCGCTGGCCACGTTTGAAGATACGACTGTGGAATGTCCGCAGGCGGGGACCGGAATTCCGGTTCTATGCTTGTTAACGCCCTTAAAAGAGGCCAAGGGCACGGAAACTTTCACGTCAGTGATCCTTAGCGGATCGGAATCGTTACTGGCAGTAGCATCTCTCGAACTGCATATCGTTTGCACAGTGGCGAACGACGCAGGGACGATCGAACAGCCCGAACCCTTAGTCAAAGCGCCGTTACTCATGAAAACGATAATTACGTTCAAAGAATGCGAAATCTTAAATGAAGGAACGGCAAAACTGGGCGAAAAATGCGAAGTACAGAACAAGGAAATCAAAACCAAAGAAATTGATGGGGAACCGTTACCGACCGAACCAGAACACATTGAGTTCAAACCAGAAACAGGCGAAATTTTCACCGAAATCACAATCCTCAATAAGACCGGGCAGACCTGCCCCGCCACGGTGAAAGGGGTCAACCCAGTCAAGGGCGAACAGTTATGCACGCTGTTAACAAATACGGAAGACGCTGAAACTCACGTGCTGGACTGTCTCGAAGAAGGGGAGCTCGCTTAAATTCGGGTCGAACACCGCGACCTTCAAACTCGAAGAGAATGTTACTTTGTCCGCGAAAACGCCGTGGGACCAAGTAAAGGACTAGTGCACAGGATAGGGCTGCCGGATTCAGCCCTCCGCATGTAGCGGTGAGTGTGGGCTGGGGCGTGTTCTGCGTCCCAGCCCTCCGCTGTGATGCGCAACATGCGGAGGTTCGCCTCATGCGAAGTCTCGGAAGCCACGAAGGTCATATCGTGGAAACGCTACACCGCCATATCGCCCAAAAATGGAACCGCAGGGTAGCGTGCGTAAGCGGGAGCAACGTTTACATGACGCGTAGTATTCAAACAGTCGCCATATGGGGACGATTCCACTTTGCGGATCGTCGCCGGTTATGCTTAGATACTTACTTGTCCGGGAGAGAATGCGGAGGAGGAGGAGGGTTGGTGCTCAAGCGATTGATGCGTGATCTCGTGCCGTTGGGTGCGCTTCGTGGGGCGTCTCCCTCGGCTGGGGTAGTGCTGGCGGTGGTCGCTGCGCTCGTTGCGACGAGTCTGTTCTTCGCGCCGTCGGCTTTGGCGGCGAGCCCTGAAGCGCCTGAAACGCTCACGCCGGAACCGTTTGCGACGTTCGCCGTGTTGCATGGCGTCCTCGACCCGGCAAAAGAAGGTCCCGAAGGCACCTTCGAAACACTCGACTACGAATTCGTCTACCGTCCGTCGGCCACGGCGTGCCAGGGTGCCGGCGAAATCAAGACCGCCGCCGTGCTATCCAGTGGTGCCGGGCGGGAACATGTGTCTAAAGAAGTCTCGGGGCTGACACAGAACACTCAGTATACGGTCTGCCTCAGTGCGACCGGCAGCCTTAGTGGCCAAACGAGCGTCGGCCCGCCTAGAACCTTCACTACACCGGTTCCGCCAGAAGCGCCGGAAGACCTCGAACCCAAAGAAATCACCGCAACAAGCGTCTCCCTTCGGGGAATAGTAAATCCACACCAACCAGGCGCTCCTGGTGGCTACGTGTGGTTTTATGGCCCATCAGAAAGCGAATGTCAAGGCATTGGGTCCGAGGCGTCCTCCCCGCGCCAGCACAGCACCGGAAACCGCGAAGAAACGGCCACAGTTATTAAGAAATTGGCGCCCGGTACGACCTACACAGCCTGTATGCAGACCATCAGCGAACCGGCCGAAGAAACTACTCTGGGCCCGCAGGTTCATTTCACGACGCTCCCCGTCGGTGCGCAATCGTTGTCGAGCGTCAGTCCGACCACGGCGTCGGTCTCCGCGCTCATCAACCCCCAAGGCGAACCGACGGACTACCACGTCGAATACGTCACCGACTCGCGGTTCCAGGACCGCGAATGGGCCGAAGCCACACGCGTACCGCTCGTTGACGCCCAGCTACCGGCCGCAAGCGAACCGGTAAGCGTCCGCGAGACGCTTACCGGATTGCAGCCTGGCACGCTCTATCATTTCCGCTTCCGGGCTAGCAATGCCAAGGACAGTTTGGGCGAAGACACAACCTTCACTACGCTCGGCCTAGGCACGAGCGGAAGTGCCAACTGCTCCAACGTGGGCCTTGTCGGCTTTAGCGCCGCCCTACCGGACTGTCGAGGTTATGAGCTCGTCTCCAGTGCGGTCGAAGAAGGAGAAACCTATGTGCCTAGTGGCCCGAAACCGACAGGCGAACTAGCTACGGAACTGCCGTTCCGCGCCGCCGCCGACGGCAACGCGGTGGCGTATGCCGCAGACCCAGGCCTTCACGGCGGTAACGGTAGCGCTGGCATTGAACTGGGCAACGAGTACTTGGCTCGACGCGGGGCACAGTTCGGCGTAGGGGGATGGGAAAACAATGACATCACCCCGCCCCTGGCCGAAGGTGAAGCGGCTAGCTTCACGTCCGAGGAGAAATACACAGCGTTCTCGCCTGACCTAAGTATCGGAATTTTTGACACGGCGGAAGAGCCTCTCGCTTCGGCCGCCGAACCACAGGGTCCGCCCAATTGCTGGGTTATGTACGAGCACACTGCAGGCGATGAACGCAATCATGCGCTGTTTGCGAACACGCAAACGCCAGGAAACTGCGGTAGCGCGAAGGGATCTACGGAAACGTTCCTGTTTGCGGGGGAATCTCGCGACCACGCACAACTGTTCTTCCAAACTCAAGGTGCCCTCACGCCGGGAACTACGGAATCCGGAAGCGAAGGTAACAACCTATACGACTCCATCGGTGGTACGCCACGTCTAGTGAGTCTGCTTCCCGACGGGAGCGTCGCGTTCCACGCGACCTTCGGAGGCCCATCTATGCTCACCCACAACTCTCCCGACTTCAGCGGCGCGATATCGGCGGAAGGAACCAAGGTCTTCTGGACCGACCTGGCTAGCGGCGGTCGCGTCTATCTTCGCGAGAATCCCGGTCGACCGGAGAGCCCGCTCGGCGCGAAAGGCGAATGCCTGCTCGCCGAAGACGGCTGCACGGTCGCGATCTCCGTCGGCCCCGCCAAATTTTGGACAGCCACGCCCGACGGTCGCTACGTCTTCTACACCGAAGGCGAACAGCTTTGGCGGTTTGATACCAACACCAGTACTCGCGAGCCGGTTGCGACCGCTGGGGTCAAACCCGGCGAAGCTGCCGGAGTCAAGGGGGTGATCGGCGCGAGCGCCGACGGAGCGTCGGTCTACTTCGTTGCCGAAGCTGCTATCGGGAGCCAGGCGGGGTCCAATGGCGCTCCCGAAGCCCGGAAATGCGAAGAAGCGAGTGAAGGATCACCCGAATTCCAAGAAGAAGAAGAAGGCCGCAGACTTCCCGTTGGAAGAGGCTGCAACCTCTATCTATGGCGTACTGGTAAGCCCGTTGTGTACGTTGGTGTGCTATCCGCAAAAGACGACAACCGTGTCCTGGACCTCCGTGCAGAAGCTCAGGGTCAAGTAAACGGCGATTGGGCCCCCGAGCTAGGAGCTCGCACGGCGGCGGTCACCGGAGACGGTACGCATCTTGTGTTCGCGTCCTCGCAGCCGCTGACGGGTTACGTGGTCGGCGCGGCTGGCCGACTAAATAAGGGTGGGCCGTTTGAGGTGTTCGTGTACAACGCGACGTCCGGTCGAATTTCGTGCGCGTCGTGCAGCCCCACGGGAGCGCCCGTGGATGCTGCGGGCTTGGCAGCCGGCTTCACATATCTTCCTGTGAGCTCCAGCAACACGTTCATGCGGAGATGGATGAACCAGTCCGGCACTCGAGTGTTCTTCGACACGAGCCAGCCACTCGCGTCTTCGGATGGCAACGGTACGCAGGACGTGTACGAGTGGGAGCAAGAAGACACCCCCGGCTGCCCAACCGCTACCAGCCGCTACGGCGGCTGCCTATTCCTGCTCTCCGGCGGCGATAGCACCGACCGCTCGTCCTTCGTGGACGCCGACGAAAGCGGGGAAAACGTCTTCCTCGTCCACCGCGGACCCTTGGGCCGAGCGGGACCACGCGACGACAAAGCCCACCTCTACGACGTCCGCGTCGACGGGGGCCTTCCAAGTAGCGCAGTCGGCTGCGCCGCTGGTTGCCCTGAACCGCAGTCGACCAGTTCGCAGTTCCAGAGTCCCCCCAGCGTCACGCTCGCGACGCCTGAAGGAGCACCGAACCAGACTCCCAAACCGAAGCCCAAGACAGGGGCCCAGCTTCGTGCGGAAAAGCTTGCCGGTGCGCTAAAGCGCTGCCACGCGATCCACAACAAGCGCAGCCGCGCCCAGTGTGAACGCCGCGCCCGCAAATTTTACGGCTCAACGCACCTCCAGCCGCGCAAGCGTGTACGGAAAGGCCAAGCATGACCCACCGCATCCCTACACACACCTGGCTCGTGACCGCCGTCGTTAGCGCCGCCGTCGCCGGGCTCGCTACGAGTTCCACCGCACTTGCGGCCGGATGCCCGGACCCACACTCACGAATCGGCGGTCCGCAACCTTCGGTCTACAGCAACTGCACTCCGGGATGGGAGCTCACCGCGCGGTCATACCCGACGTACTACTCGCCAACCCCGCCACCCGAAGGGACCCCCAGCGGCCTGATCGCCGTGGATGTACTGAACGTCGGAGCGAGCGCTGCAGGATGCACTTTAGCGCAGGGTCTACGCGAAGAAGAAGCTGTAAGAGAAAGAAAACTGCCTGCAGCACTCTGTTTTTCGGAAGAGCCGGAATCCAACGCGATCGTCGTCACGGACACGCTGCCGCCCGGCATTAGAGCAGTTGATGCGGGAAGCTTTCACGGACAAGCCGTGGAACCGGAAATCAATCACGAACAATGGGCTTGCACCGGTAACGCTCCCGGTGGCTTGGTTAAAGGTGCATCGGTAGTGACGTGCAAAAACAAAGCCGTGGTCGGCGAACGGGGCGAAAGTCTCCCGATCATCGCAGGAGGCGGAGGTAATCCAACTCGGAGCGTCGCTCAGGGCATCTTTTTGGATCCGGAGGTCGGGATCACCGTCCAAGTCCAGCCTGGCGCAGGCGAACACGAGACCAACCACGTGACCATCGCGGGTGGCGGGGCCGTCGACGCCGCGAGCGCCGAAAGCCCAGTAACCGTAAGCGCGGCCAGCCCACCATTCGGGGTCGTGGGATGGGACGGTTGGTTCTCGAACGCCGACGGAACGATCGACACCCAGGCCGGCTCGCACCCTTATCTCGGGACATTCAGCTTCGATGTGGCCGAGGAAGCCGGCGGAGCGGGGATCCGCGCGTCCGGCGGGGAACTCCGTAACGTCGAAATCGGACTGCCGCCCGGACTTGTCGGCAACCCCGCAGCCGTCCCGCAATGCACGCGTCAGCAGTTCGACTACGAAGTCTGTCCTCCCGATACGCAGGTCGGAGTCGGATCTGCGTATTTCACCGTTTTGTCGGTCGTTGGATTTCCAATTTTCAATCTGACGCCCCCACCCGGAGTCCCGGCGCAACTGGGATTCATCGCCTCGGGCGTGCACACGTTCATCAATGCTGCCGTTCGTAGTGGCAGCGACTACGGCATCACGACCCACACAAACAATATTGTGCAGAAAGAAGCTGTGCACGTCGTAACTACCCTTTGGGGGGACCCGAGCGATCCAACGCACAACATATGGCGCTTTGGCGCCGACGGCGGATGCCAGCAAAAATATCTTGAAGAACCTGGAAATAGGTGTTTCGGCACTGAATTCGTTACGCGAACGCCATTCTTCACCCTCCCGACGTCCTGCGGTACGGCCCAGCCGTTCACGATCCGCGCGACCAACTGGCCGCTGACAGCCACCTCTGAGGCTGAATTCAAAAGTCACGACAGCAGCGGTGAACCTGAGGGTTACACCGGCTGTGAGAAACCCGTGTTCGGCCCCGAACTCTCCGTCTCACCCGAATCGGCTAATGCCGACACCGCCAGCGGCTTGGCTCTCGATGTCAAGCAGCCACTCGCCGGTTTCGGAGATGTCGCCGGCACGAGCAGCGCTGCGCTGAGGCATGCGAGCGGTAGCGCTCCGGGTCTCGTTGTTAACCCTGGTCAGGCTGCGGGTCTCCAGGCTTGCCCTGAGACCGAAGCTGCGACGGGGATCGGCACGGAAGGTCCGGCGCATTGTCCCGCGGCCTCGAAGATCGGCACGGTCAGGATCAAATCGCCGCTGCTGGAAGCCGCGCCGGAAAAGGAACTCGAAGGAGAAGTATTCCTGCTGCAGTCCAACCCGCCGACGGTTCATGTGCTGGTCGCGGCTAGTGGCGACGGGCAGTACGTCAAGCTCCCTGGCACCGCACGCCTGGACACGGCGACGGGGAAGCTGGAAGCGATCTTCGGTGAAGAACCGGCTGTCGAAGCCGAAGACCCGTTCCTGCGCGGCCGCATGATGTTGCCGCAGCTGCCGGCGAGCGACTTCAAGATAACCTTCGACGGTGGCGCGAAAGCCGCCGTTGACACCTCGCCTCACTGTGGTACCTACACGACCGAAAACGTCGACTTCACGCCGTGGAGCTCTCCGTTTGGGGCCGACTTCAAGACGAGTGCGGCGTTTGCGCTTACTGCTGGGCCTAGTGGCGGCCCGTGTCCTTCTTCGCCGCTGCCGTTTGCGCCGGCGTTGACGGCTGGTGTGGATGCTCCGTTGGCTGGTGGTTTTACGGGCTTCACGACGTTTTTGCAGCGTGGGGATGGGCAGAAACGCATCGAAAAACTGTCGGTGACGACGCCGGAGGGTGTCGCGGCGTTGATCTCGAGTGTGCCGTTGTGTCCGGAACCGCAGGCGTCGCTTGGTACGTGTCCGGCGGCCTCGCATGTTGGGCATTCGGTTGTGACGTCGGGTGCGGGCCCCGATCCGTTGGTGGTTCCGCAGCCGGGGGAGCCGGAATCCGGGATCTACTTGACCGGTCCCTATGAGGGTGCCCCGTTCGGGTTGAGTATCGTGACCCCGATCATCGCTGGCCCGTTCAACCTGGGTACGATCGTGGACCGTGCCAAGATCGAGGTGGATCCGCATACGGCGCTGGTCACGGTCACGACCGATCCGCTACCGCCGATCCTCAAGGGAGTGCCGACCGATCTGCGTTCGATCGAAGCGGTGATCGACCGGCCTGGGTTCCTGTTCAACCCGACGAGCTGTGGCGAATCGTCCGTCACGGGCACAGCCACCGGGGAGGGCGCCCCCGGGCAGCCCGAACCGGGTGTGACGGTGGCGTTGTCCTCCCGGTTCCAGGTGGGTGGCTGCCGTGCCCTGCTCTTCACGCCGAAGCTGTCGCTGGCGGCGGGCGCGCATGCGTCGAAAAAGAACGGGCAGAGCCTCACCGTCAAGTTCTCCTACCCGCATGGCGCGCTCGGCTCGCAGGCATGGTTCAACGAGGTCAAGCTGGTCATCCCGAAGCAGCTTCCCGCTCGGCTCTCAACGATCCAGCAGGCCTGCCCTGCTGCGACATTCGAAGCGAACAGGGCTGCGTGTCCGAAGCATTCGAAGATCGGCTCTGCGGTCGTGCATACCCAGGTGCTGCCGGTCCCGCTCGAAGGACCCGTGTATTTCGTTTCGCATGGCGGCGCGAAATTCCCCGACGTCGTGATGCTGCTGTCGGGAGACAACGTCAACATCACGCTCACGGGCGAAACGTTGATCAAGAACGGCGTGACAAGCGCAACATTCCGCAACATCCCCGACCTACCCTTCGAAACAGTCGCAGTCTCGCTGCCCGCGGGAGAATACGGCGAGTTCGGTGCCTACGCCAGCGCCAAGCACCCTTACAGCTTCTGCGGCAGCAAACTCAAAGTCCCAACACTGCTGAAAGCGTCTAACGGACTCGAAATCCACGCCAGCACACCGATCTCAATCAGCGGATGCCCCAAACCCCACAAAACCACCAAACACAGCAAAAAGGCCAGCCGCAACAAACACAAGAAGTAGTAGCCAGGCCGGCTACGAGCCCGAGCGCCAGGCGGTCTGCCTGGGTGTTCCACGGTGAGTGAGCCTGAGTCGTTGGGCGTCAGTACTTGGGAGCTTCCAAGTGGACTAACTGAGGCGGAAGCCTCCGAACTGTTCTTCGGTGTGCTGGCGATCGCCTTCGCGTCTTGGCGTGACGCGCTGTTCCTGGGCATTCTGGTTTCGAATGTTGCCATCGGGTCTTTCCAGGAGCTCCGCTCTAAGCGCCCGGCTCGCAACGCGCAGCTATTCGCCGCCGAGGTCATGCCTGCTCTCGCCTGAGCAACCATGCGGCGGCGGCTCGAGCATCGACCCGGCGCGGGCTTCGATGTCATCGCGTCGCGGATCTGGCAGTTTAGTAAGACCCCGCTTTCGTCCCACCAGACGCGTCGTGACGCAAGCACAGAGCCTCGTTAGAACTGGGGTCGGCGTTTCCCGGGCGGTGTCTCTTACCCGGACGTGCCTCTCCGTATCAGGATGATTGCTAAGTGCAGCGGCTTTCTCCGTGGCCGGGGGCACAAATGCCGCCCGCGACGTCAGGCTTCCACATGTGCTTGACACTCTCAGTCCGCTCGACCATAGTGGATCGGTCAACGCCAAGGTGGCTCGCACCGAGTCGAGAGGGAGATGACCAGTCATGCTGCGTTCTAGATTTCTTCTGCCCGTCACGCTGACAGTACTCGCGGTTAGCGCGTCGGCGTCGTCCACCGCACTTGCCTCGTTCGAAAAAACAGGTGTCAAATGTGAAGCCGGGATTCCCACGCTTTGCCTCGCGGCTACTGAAGGAGGAGCATTATTTGAGGCCAAAGGGTCGGAAACCTACACAGGGAAACTCGTCGTCGGGACGGAAGCCTTATTGGCCGTGGCAAGCTTGGGCCTCGTTATAGCGTGTAATAAGGATGCCAGCACAGGAGAAATTGAACAGTCCGAACCGTTAATACATGCCGTAATAGCTAAGAAAGGCTTCTTAACATTCTCCGAATGTGCGGTTAGGGGCGCGCATGAAAAAGAATGCAAAGTGGTCGAACCGATTAAAACCAAAGCGCTGAAGGGAGCCGTGATCGACGAAATGCCGATCAGCGCGGGGACGGTGGAACCCGAAACCGGGACGATTATCACCGAACTCGAAATCGGCAATCAAACGGGACAACTATGTCCTGCAACGATAAAGGGAGTAAATCCAGTAAAGGGGAGCGACTTATGCATCGGGATAGAAGCGGAAGCAGACAAGGCAGTGCATACCGGAGAATGTAAAGCGGAAGGCAGCAAACTCGAATTCGGGACTAACAAAGCCACCTTCGAATGCAAGACGGAAGGCGAACTTACATCGAAACTACTGTCTGATGTCTCGTTAGCCTAGGCCTGAACATGCTCCGCAACGCGGTGAATCTGCTGCATTAGCACCTCGCGCTCAGCTGGCCGCCACTGGGACGCGGTGAGGCTCGACGGGCCTGTTCTTCTCCGCGGGCCCGATCGTGCGTCCCGTTATCGCCAGACCGCGGCTCACTGCCTCGCTGTTCTCACCGCGCTTCATCCACTCGTCGTGTATCCGGCTCTCGAGGAGACCTCGTAGTCCTCGAGAGACCGAACAGCGCCGCGAACATCAGGATTGACCCGAGGAACGAGGATGATGTCCTTGAGCACATACTGCCCCTCGAGCCTCGGCGCGTTGTGCGGACCCGCGAATAGGCGCCCGGGCAGCAAGACGATCGGCGAAAGGATCCCTGCGAACTCGATCGCGAGCAGCCAGACCCCGAGTCGCACCACCGGCCCGTGAGCAGGCAGATCCCGATGATGCACTCGATCATCACGATCGCGGACGTCGCCGGGTATTAACCGAGCTCAAAGCTCCTTCCGGATCACATCGCGGGGCATCCCGGAGCCAAGACATCACACGTTGGTGGGTGAACAGCCGAGCTCAAGTCTTGGCGCGGATGCCCCGATCTGAGTGCCATGCGAAGGGCGCCCCTCTGTATCACGGCCGCGCTGGTGTGCTTCGGCGCCGGCTGCGCAACGAGTCCGGCCAATTCCTCCTCGGCAGCGTTTGCCAGGCGTGCAAACAGCGTCTGCGCCGACTTCAATTCGCGCGTCGAATCGCTACCCCCGCCCCGCGGTGCAGCGCAGCTGCGCTCGTTCCTCGTGCGACTGCAGGCCCTACGGGACAGCGAGCTGTCAGGGCTGCGCGCGGTCGCATCGACGCCTGGCCGGCCATCTCGCTACCGAGCGTTCCTGTCCGATCTCGCCGCGCAGAACAGATTCGATCGGCGCCTGCTCGGTGATGTCGAGAGCGGCCAGGGAGCACTTTCGAGAGCGGCGCGCGAAGGAGGCGAGCGCCTCTCCGCCAAGCTCGCCAAGGATGAGGCGATGCTCGAGCTGAGGGTCTGTGCCGAGAATCCGTCTGAAAGCACCCACAAATCGAGTGGTTCAGGCAGCGGGCGTAGCTCGAACATCCGTCCTTGCCCCTTTAGGACGACACGCCGTTGCCCGATAGTGCCCTTGGAAGCAATAAACCCATCACTGACAAAGGCAAACCCGTCGCGAGGCGGGGACGCAAAGCCAGAGGTCTCAAGGACGAGATAGCTCGGTCGCCAGTGGAACGTCACGGAGGAAGCAATGTCTCTGTCTCGCCCCACGGCAAACGGAATCACCAAGAAGCTCAGCTACGTGGCAGGAGCGTGCCTCGTACTGGTCGGTCTCTCGGCCACATCGGCTCTCGCCAGGACGGTTCAGCTGCAGGCCGCTCAGCAGAGCCCGGCCCCCTCATGCTCCACCCAGGCGTTCAGCCGGCCGTTCACGGCGCTGGGCGACAGCAACAACTACACGCTGGTGCCAGGCAGCGAATTCGCCAGCTCCTCAGAAGGCTGGGAACTCGAGAACGGCGCGAGCGTAATTCAGACGACGCGCCCGGATGGGAGTCGCGGCGGCGCCCTGGATCTGCCCGCAGGCTCGTTTGCGGTCAGCCCACCGGTGTGCGTGAACCTGCTCTACCCCACGGCCCGTATCTGGGAACGCAGCACAGAAGGCGCCGCGGTCACAGTCGAGGTTGCTTATGCCGAAAGCAAGAGCGCGATCAAGCCCAAGACCGTCGGGCACCTCGCAGGCACAAGCACAGCATGGACGCTCTCACAGCCCTTCGAAGTCCGCCCAGAAACGACGGGCAGCGAAGAAGGCAACCGTGAAGTCCGCTTCGTCTTCATCGCCAACAAGCACGCCGTAGACACCCAGCTCTACGGCCTCTACGTGGACCCCCGCATGCGCTGAAACACCAGGGAACATGGGGTGGCTGCCTCCGTGGCCGCCCCATGCCCCGCCGTCCGGTGCTTCCGCTGCGCTTGAACGCCTCTTCGCTCAGAGTCCGCCCAGGCGCGAGCTTTCGCCGCTGCCCGGCAGGCAGGGAGGGGCCAGCGCCGGCAGACAGAGTGCTCGAACTTGGGCGGTCCTCGGGCCCTTGCGGGCCTCGAGACGAATGGATTCGCCAAGCCGGACGGTAGGCTGTGCGCGAGTGACATGGGTCGGCGCGTACGGAGGCAAGCAAAGTGGCAGGTGAGAGCGATGGCATTCCGGGGCTGGCCGCATCCGACCTGCGCGTGCGCAAGGAGAACACCGCCGAGCGCGCCGCGGGGGTCCTGCGCAGCCTGATCGTCCGTGGGGAGATCGTCCCCGGGCAGCCTCTGCGCGAGACCGAGCTGGCTCCCGCTGTTGGTGTCTCGCGCAACACCATTCGCGAAGCGTTGCGGATGCTCGCCCGCGAGGCGCTCGTGGCCCCAAGCCACCGCAACGTCTACACCGTCGTTGAGATCTCCGCCGAGGACGTGCCGGACATCTTCAGGGCCCGCAGCATGATCGAGTTCGCCGCCGCCGAGGCGATCGGGCAAGACGACTCCGAGTTCGACATCGCCGAGATGAGAGAGGCGGTCGAGTGGCTCGCCAAGCTCTCGCCCGGGGTCGAATGGTGGGAGGTCGTCGACGCCGACCTGGCCTTTCACACCGCGCTCGTGGCGCAGGCCAAGAGCCCGCGCCTGAACGCCATGTACAAGCAGCTCGAGGGCGAGATCCGCCTGTGTCTGTGCGTCTCCACCCAGTTCCAGGTCAGCCTCGAGGAGATCGTGTGCGAGCACGCCGAGCTGATCGGCCTGCTCGAGCAGCGTCAATACGAGCGCTTCGAGAGCAGGCTCAGGGAGGCCACCGAGGCGGCCGCACAACGCGTGATCGGCATTCTCAGTCATGCGATCCGATCCAACGGCGACCGCGCGGCATCCGCCTGAGCGCCTGCAGGACGCCGAGCGCTCAGCCGAGCGCGCCCATCACGGCCACGCCGCATATCGCGATCACGGTCGTCACCGCGATCACGTTTGCCGTCAGGCGACGGTCGAGGTCGAACATGGTTGCGACGATCAGCGCGTTGATCCCGGCCGGCGCCGAGGCCTGGATGTAGTAGGAGCTCGGGATCCCGCTGACGAGCGAGCCGGTCAACAGGAAGAGGCACGGAATCACGAGCAGCCGGATCGAGACCGCGGCTGTGATCGGCAGCGCGAGCGACCCCCCGCCACGGTCGTCGACCGGGATCGCGAGGTTCACGCCGAGCACGTAGAAGCCGACCGGCAGCAGTGCGAGGAAGGCGATGTGCGAGCAGTCAAGCGCCCACGACGGGATCGCCGAGCTGGGGGTCGCGAGCGCCGCCGGGAGGACCCAGAGGACCGGGTTGCGCCGCAGGAAGGGTCTCAGCATCGAGCCGACGCCCGCGCCCGAGCCCTCGCCGTAGTAGGCGCCGATCGCAAAGCCCGCCAGGAACGTGACCGGCCCGGTCACGAGCGCATCCCAGGCGGCGGCGCGCGGCACGGCCGCGGAACCGAAGACCAGCAGCGTCGCCGGCAGGCCGAAGTAGCCCGTGTTGGCAACGATCGAGGAGCAGATCACCGCCCCCGCGGTGCGGGGGGGCAGCCTCAGCAGACGATCGGCTACCAGCCAGGCCAGCGCGCCACCCGCACACAGCGCGCCGAGGCCCACGAGCAGGCCGAGGCCGGCGGCGGAGGCGATCTGGAAGTGGGCCACGTTGACGAACACGCAGGGCGGCAGTACGACCCACAGCACGAATCGGATCAGCTGGTTCGACAGCAGCTCCGCCGCCAGCGGCCGCCGACGGTGGGCGAGCACCCCGGCGCCCGCCGAGACAGCGATCGCGAGTGCCAGCGCAAGCAATCCGGTCATGGTTTATCTGCCGCTCGAAGTAGAGATCACGTAGAGAGCATGTCACCTGGTGACCACATGGCTTGATCTTCAAGAATCCTGTAGTCTCTCGCGCCATGTCGCCCGCCGTGACGACCGAGCAAGGTCATTTCCCCCCATCTGTGAGCGCCGCCGGCGTGCGCCTGGCCGACAAGGCCGCCGCGCTGGAGCTGGCGGGCGTCACCAAGCGCTACGGCGAGGTTCTGGCCGTCGACGATCTCGACGTCACGATCGCGCCGGGTGAGTTCTTCGCGCTGCTCGGGCCCTCCGGATGCGGCAAGACCTCGACGCTGAAGATGATGGCCGGCTTCGAGAGCCCCGACGCCGGCAGGATCAGCCTGGGCGGCAAGGAGGTCACAGACGACCCTCCGTTCCGGCGCGACGTCAACCTGGTGTTCCAGGACTACGCCCTCTTCCCGCACCTGAACCTGCGCGACAACGTCGCCTTCGGGCTGAAGATCAAGGGCGTCCGGCGCGCCGAGCGCCGCCGCCGTGCCGAGGAGATGCTCGAGCGGGTGGCGCTGCCAGGGCTCGGCGAGCGGCGCATCAAAGAGGTCTCCGGCGGCCAGCAGCAGCGGGTCGCGCTGGCACGGGCGCTGATCAACCACCCCAAGGTGCTGCTGCTCGACGAGCCGCTCGGCGCCCTGGATTTGAAGCTGCGAAAGACGATGCAGCTCGAGCTGAAGGCGATCCAGCGCGACGTCGGGATCAGCTTCGTCTACGTCACCCACGATCAGGAGGAGGCGCTCGCGATGGCCGACCGGATCGCCGTGATGAGCGCCGGCAGGGCGCTGCAGGTCGGCTCGCCGACCGAGATCTACAACCACCCCGCAAACCGCTTCGTGGCCGACTTCATCGGCGAGTCGAGCTTCCTCGCCGGCTCGCCATCGGCCGGCGACGGGCAGCTCGTCCCGTTCCGCCTGAGCTCCGGTGAGCAGATCCTCGCGGTTAGGGGCGCAGCGCCCGGCGCCGTGGCGATGGCGATGGTCCGCCCCGAGCACGTCGTGCTCCAGTGCAGCGACGAGCACACGCCCGGCTCGGCTAGCTCCAATCGCGTGACCGCACACGTCGCCGAGCTCGAGTACGGCGGCAGCGACATCCACTACTTCCTCACCACTGCCGGCGGGGATCGCCTGATCTCGCGCATGCCTGCCTCAGCCCAGACGTTTGCTCCCGGGGAGCAGGTCCTCGCCTGCTTCCCGGCCGACAGAACCGTCCTCGTCCAAGCGGAGGCGGATAGCCAACACCCAGAGCCCGACACAGGAGGCACGTCCCCAGATGAGAATTGAGAAGAGACAGATCGCAAGGGTGAGGTCGGCTAAGCCCTTTCGACCTTCGCTCCTGGCCGTTTCGAGCACAGCGCTCGTGCTCGCCCTAGCCGCCTGCGGATCGTCGAGCAGCGCCACTACGCAGAAGGCCTCCGCACCCGTCGGCAACGCCAAAGCGTGCAAGTCGCTGAACATCTACACCTGGGAAGGCGAGGCCCCCGCGTCACTGCTGAAGCCTTTTGAAAAGCAGTACGGGGTGCCGGTGAAGGTCGGCTACATCACCTCCGCCGCCGAGTCGCTCGCCAAGCTCGCGGCGGGAGGCACCAAACAGTACGACCTCATCTTCGACGGCTCCGAACTCACCGCGCCGATGAAGGAAGCGGGCGTGATCAAGCCGATCGACATCTCGCAGTTCTCCGAATACAGCAAGCTGTTCAAGTTCGTCGCCGAACCGTTCATGGTTAACAAACAGCCCTATGGGCTGGCCGTCGATTGGGGCGTCAACCCGTTCATCTACTCGACCGCAGTCCTGAAGACGCCGCCCACCAGCTGGGCCGCGCTGTTTGACAAGAAGCTCAAAGGCCAGGTCTCGCTGTGGGAAGACGTCTCGCTTATCTGGGTCGGCGCCTCGGTGCTGGGTTATGACAAGAACCCCGCACAGCTCTTCAACCTGAGTCAAACACAGCTGAACGCGATCCGCGACAAGATGCTGCAACTCAAGGGCCAGGTCCGCACGATGTGGAGCAGCGGCGGCGACTTGATCCAGCTCTATGCCAACCACGAGGTCGGCGCTTCGATGGGCTGGAGCTTCATCTACAACGAATTGAAGGCCAAGCACCAGCCGGTCGCCGAAGCAAAGCTCAAAGACATGGGCGCGCAGGCATGGGGAGAAGGCGCCTCGCTGTCCTCCGCCATCACCCCCGACTGCGAAGCCGCCGCCTACGCGTTCCTGAAGGAGATGATCACGCCAAAGGGCCAAGCGGAGCTCGCCGAATCGAGCGGCTACACCCCGGTCAATCCAGAAGCGGCCAAGTACATGCCGAAGGAACTTGTCGTAAAGACAGGCCTCAACGATCCCAAGGCGTTCCTCGGCAGCGCGATATTCAAGCGCGCCCCGGCAAACCCCAACGCCTACAACCAGACCATGCAGGAAATCATCGCCGGCCTCCACTAGGGCCGGCGAGACGCAACGCTCGTGACACTGATCCGGCGACACAGATGGCTGCAGGCCCTGATCCTCCTCGGGCCTGCGGCCATCTGGGCGGCGTTCTTCATCATCTTCCCGATGTTCGAGGCGGTGAAGATGAGCCTCTCGGAAATCCGCTACTACCACCTGGTCCACAACTGGACCCTGGAAAGCTTTCACACCTTCTTCTCCAACTCGCTGTACGGCGAAGCGGTGGTGCGCTCGGTTACGAGAGGGCTGATGGTGGCCCTACTGAGCGTCGCCCTAAGCCTGCCGCTGGCGCACTTCATCTCGTTTCGAGTCAAACGCCACCAGTTCGTATGGTTCGCCGCCGTCGTCGTCGCGTTGTGGCTCGGCTACCTGCTGCGGATCGTCGGTTGGCGGATTCTGCTCGGCCGGGAGGGCGTTCTCAACGGCCTGCTCACCGGCGTCGGGATTCTGGGGCACCCGACATCGGTGCTCGTCTTCGATCCCTTCGCGGTGATCCTCGTGCAGACCCATCTGGCGATGTCCTTCAGCTTCATCCCGATCTTCGTGGTCATGCAGCGCGTTCCCCATCGCCTGATGCAGGCCGCCGCCGACCTCGGCGCCGCGCGCTGGCGCCAGATGCTCGAGGTCGAGCTGCCGCTGATCGCGCCCGGCATCGCTATCGGAGCCACGTTCGCCTTCGTCCTGTCCTTCGGCGACTACCTCGCCCCGACGCTCGTCGGCAATCCCGGTTCGATCGGGATCGCGAATCTCGCCGCGAGCGAGTTCGAACACGGGATCGACTGGCCGCTCGGTGCCGCGATCGGCGTGGTGATGACCGTTGTCGTGCTGGTGGCGCTGATGCTGCCGCCGCTGCTGATCGCCCTCTACCGGCGCCTGTCGCGCATCCGCACCGGGCGCAGCGGCGAGGAGACGGTGGCGATCCGGGCCACCCGTCCAGAGCAGGTCGCCGCCAGATGAGACGAGCCCTCGCGAGCACCGGGGTCGGCGTGGGGGTGGGCGCGCTGATGGCCTTCCTGTTCCTGCCGGCGGTCGTGGTCGCGCTCTACTCGTTCAACAAGAGCGGCGTCATGAGCTGGCCGCCGGAACCCGGAACCCTGAGCTGGTACAGCAAGGCGTTCGCCAACGAAGCACTGATGGAAGGGCTGAAGAACTCGGTGATCGTCGCCGTCGTCAGCGTCACGATCGCAGTCGGCCTGGGACTGCCGGCGGGGCTCGGGATCGACCGCTTCGACTTCTGGGGCAAGACCGCCTTTCAGCGACTGCTGATGCTGCCCTTCCTGATGCCGGGCGTCATCAGCGGCCTGACGCTGCTCACCGTGATCCTCGACTTCCAGCTGGAACTCTCGCTGCAGACGGTGATCGTCGCCCACGCGACGATGCTGATCGCTGTGGTCGTGATCCAGATGGCCGTGGTCCTCGCCCGCTGGGACCGCTCGCTGGAGCATGCTGCCCAGGATCTTGGCGCCAACGAGATCCGCACCTTCATCTATGTCACCTGGCCCAACATCAGGGCCGCGATCCTCGGCGCCGCGCTGCTCGGTGTCGCCGTCTCGCTCGACGAGACCGCGCGCACGACGTTCGTGGCCGGTCAGAGCAACACCCTGCCGATCGTCGTGCTCTCCGGCCTGCGGCGAACTCTGACCCCTGAAATCAACGCGATCGGGACCGTCGTGCTGGTCTTCTCGCTGGTGGCGATCGCGGTCTGGTCGAAGTTCGGCGCCGCCGATCTCGCGAGGGAGTAGGCGATCGGCGCGACACACAAATGGCCCACGCATGAAAGCGATCGGAAAGGCAATTTCACGTGCTACGCATAGGAATCGACATAGGCGGGACGTTCACCGACCTGACAGTCTTGGAGGAGTCGGGACACGCCCATCTGTGGAAGGAGCCGACGACCCCCGATGACCCGATGTCGGCGATCGTCACGGGCCTGGAGGGCCTGGCGGGAAGCCTCGGACGCTCGGTCGACTCGCTGCTCGGCGAGGCGCGCCTGCTCGTGCACGGCACCACGATTGCCACCAACACGGTGATCCAGCGCAACGGCCCGCGGATCGGGCTGCTGGCGACCAAGGGCTTTCGCGACATCCTCTACTTCCGCGACGCATGGAAGCCCGAGCGCTTCAACATGCGCTTCGCGCCGCCTGAGCCGTTCGTGGATCGCTTCCTGCGCATGGGGATCAGCGGGCGCATCGACTCTCGAGGGGCGCTCATCACCCCGCTCGATGAGGACGAGGTGCGCCGCGCCGCCATACATCTCGGCGAGCACGGCGTCGAGGCGGTGGCGGTCGCCTTCCTGTGGTCGATCCTCAACCCCGAGCACGAGCACCGCGCCGCTCAGATCGTCAAAGAGGAGCTCCCCGGCGCGCACGTGATCTGCTCGGCCGACGTCGTGCCCGAGATCCGCGAGTGGGAGCGCACCTCGGCCGCTGTGCTGAGCGCCTACATCCTGCCCGGGATCGACGGCTACTTTCGCCGTCTGAAGGGCGGCCTCGCCCACTCGGGCCTGCGCGACGAACCGCTGATCATGCAGCTCAACGGCGGCTGTGCGCCGATCGAGGAGGTCCTCAAGCGCCCGGTCTACGCGCTGCACTCCGGGCCGGCCGCAGCACCGGCCGCCGCGGCCTACCACGCCGGGCGCCGCGGTATCGCCGATGTGATCACGATCGACATGGGCGGCACCAGCTTCGATGTGTGCCTGGTGCGCGACGGCTCGCCGGCGCGCTCGCGCAACATCCGCGTGAGCAGCCAGCCGGTCGGCGTCGAGGGTGTCGCCGTGCACTCCGTCGGCGCCGGTGGCGGCAGCATTGCCTATGTCGATGAAGGCGGCGCCCTGAACGTCGGCCCGCGCAGCGCCGGCTCGGTCCCCGGACCGGCCGCCTACGGCGCCGGCGGCAGCGAGCCGACGGTGACCGACGCCAACATCGTGCTCGGCTACCTGGACCCGGCGGCGTTCCTCGGCGGCCGGCGCGCGCTGCGCGCGGACCTGGCAATGGCTGCGATCCTCGAGAAGGTCGCAGCCCCGCTCGGCCTGGAGGCGATCGACGCGGCCGCCGGCGTGATCCGTGTCGTCAACGCCAGCATGTCGGCTGCGATCCGCGCCGTCTCGGTCGAGCGCGGACTGGACCCGCGCAACTTCACGCTCGTCGTCGGCGGTGGCGCCGGCGGTCTTCACTCCTCGGCGCTGGCGCGCGACCTCGGCATCGAGCGGGTCGTCATCCCCAGGGAGGCCGGGACCCTATGCGCCTTCGGGATGACCGTCACCGATGTGCGCCACGACTACCTGCGGGCGCTGCACTGCACCTCTGACAGCGTCGCCGGCGCGCAGCTCGACCAGCTCTACGCCGCACTCGAGGAGAAAGGCCGCACGCGCCTGGGCGAAGACGGATTCGCCCCCGAGGAGATCCTGATCGAGCGCACCGTCGACGCACGCTATCCGGGCCAGGTCTATGAGCTGACCGTCGAGGTCCCCGGGCCCGAGCACTACCGCCCCGAGGAGCTGATCGCGATCGAGCAGGCCTTCCATGACGAGCACGAGCGTCAGTTCGGCTATCGCCGCGATGGCCTCCCCGTCGAGTTCCTGCATTGGCGTGCCGCGGCGATCGGGCGAATGGCCTTCGAGTCGGCCGCGCCCGCGCCCGCTGCGCAGACGATCACCGCACCCGCGCCGATCGGCACGCGCAGCGTCTACGTCGCCTCCGAGGGGGCGCTCGTGGAGGTGCCCCTGCACAAGGTCGAGAGCCTCGGCCTCGGCGCCCGCGTCGTCGGGCCGGCCGTCGTGGCCGGCGACACGACCACGATCCTGCTCGACAGCGGCGATGTCCTCAGCTGCGATGAGCCCGACAGCTTTCTGATCGAGATCGCCCTGCCGCCCCGGCGTGCGCGCAGCGCACCCGCAAGCACCGCCGTCAACGACCCCGAGGAGATCGCCCGATGAGCGCCATCGACAGCCAGATCGTTCCCACCCCCGAGATCGACCAGGTCACCTTCAGCGTGATGCTGCGTCGGCTGCAGAGCATCTCGCTGGAGATGACGCAGGCGCTCGAGCGAAGCGCATGGAGCTCGATCATCGCGCTCTGCCACGACTTCTCCTGCGTGATCTACGACGCCAAGGGTCGCCAGCTCTCCGTGCACGATCCGATCCCCGCCCTGGTCACCTCGCTCGAGCTGGTGATCGACGCGATCGAGGAGTCCTTCGGCGCCGACATCCACGACGGCGACGTGTTCCTCTGCAACGACCCCTACCGCGGCAACACCCACGTCGGCGACCTCGTGATCTCGCGCCCCGTGTTCATCGAGGGGCGGCTGCTGTTCTGGCTGATGATCAAGGCCCACCACATCGACATCGGCGCCTTCGAGGCCGCCTCCTGCACGGCCGCCGCGCGCGACGTCTACCAGGAGGGACTGCGGATCCCGCCGATCCGCCTCCTAGCGGGTGGCACCCCACGCTTCGACGTGCTCGAGCTCGTGCTCTCCAACGTGCGCCTGCGACACCTCGTCGAAGGCGACCTGCTCGCCCAGATCGGCTCGGCCGAGCGCGGCCACCGGCTGATCGTGGAGTTCTGCGAGGAGTTCGGCCTGGACACCGTCGAAGCCTACGCCGACGAGGTGATCGCCTACGCCGACCGGCGCATGGGCGCGGTGATCGAACGGATCCCCGACGGCGTCTACCGCGGCTCGGGCTGGGTCGACTCCGACGGCTACGACGCGCGCAACGTGGCGATCGAGGTGGCGGTCGAGATCAAGGGCGACCGGGTGATCGTCGACTACGAGGGCACCGGCGCCCAGGCCGAGGGCGGCTTCAACGGCTCGGTCGCCACGACGTTGACCTCGGGCCGGCTGCCCTTCCTCTTCTACGCCGACAGCGACATCCCCCACAACCAGGGCTGCTTCGACCACATCGAGGTCAAGGCGCCCAAGGGCTCGATCGCCAACCCCGAATATCCCGGCTCGACCTCGTGCGCGACGGTCGTGCCCTCGGGGATGCTCCACGACGCGATCAACAAGGCGCTCGCCGCGGCCGCGCCCGATCTCGTACACGCCGGCACCGCCCGCTGCAGCAACGTTCCGCAGTTCTTCGGCCGTGACGAGGAGAGCGGCGAGGAGTGGGCGATGATGATCTTCAACAACTGCGGCGGCAGCGGTGCCTGCAAGGAGGCCGACGGCTGGCCGCTGCTCGAGAGCGTCGGCGCGATGGGCGGCCAGAAGGCGCTGCCGATCGAGCAGATGGAGCTGCTCTACCCGGTGCGGGTGCAGGAGATGGAGATCGAGCAGGACTCGATGGGCCTGGGCGCCAAGATCGGCGGCTTCGGAGTCCGCTTCACGATCAGCCCGCTGAAGGGCTCGATGGAGTGCATCACCTTCGGCGACGGCGCCGCCAACCCGCCCCACGGCATCCTCGGCGGAACGCCGGCGATCGGCGGCGGGCAGTATGTCGAGGAGGTCGCCTCGGGCAAGCGCACCTACGTCTCCGCCTCGGGCCACGTGCGCATCGCCAAGGGCGACACCTGGACCGGAGTGGCCACCGGCGGCGGGGGTTACGGCGATCCGCTGCAGCGCGACCCCGAGCGCGTGCGCCAGGAGGCCCGCGACGGGGTGATCAGCCGCGCGACCGCGCTCGAGACCTTCGGCGTCGTGCTCGGCGAGGGCGAGGACCCGTCGCTCGACCGCGAGGCCACCGCGCGCAGGCGCGCCGAGCTCGGCGGCCGCGAGCTGGCGCTGGTGGCGCCGCTGGGACCCGAAGCCTCGACCTGGGTCGCGCAGAACCTGCGCCCCGGCGACGTCTATGTCGAGAACCCGAGCGCGTGAGCAAGCGATGAGCGAGCAGAGATACGACCCGATCACCTTCAGCGTGATCCTCAGCCGCTTCGACGCGATCGTCGAGGAGATGACGCGCGTCCTCGAGAAGTCCGCCTGGACCTCGATCCTCGCGCTTGCCCACGACTACTCCTGCGGGATCTACGACGCCCAGCCACGCCAGGTCTCGATGTTCGACGCGCTGCCGATTCACACCACCTCGCTGCACATCGCAGTCCAGGAGATCGCTCAGGCATTTGCGGACGACATCAACCCGGGCGACGTCTTTCTGTTCAACGATCCCTACTCCGGCAACACCCACATCGGCGACTACGTCACCGCCGCGCCCGTCTTCAGCGACGGGCGCCTGGTCTTCTGGTCTGTGACCAAGGGCCACCAGATGGACACCGGCGCCTACATCCCCAGCTCGGTCGTCTCCTCCGCCGCCGACGTCTACCAGGAGGGCATCACGATCCCGCCGATGCGGATGGTCGAAGCCGGCGAGATGCGCGAGGACTTCCTGCGCCTGCTGCTGGCCAACCTTCGCTACGCCGACCTGGTCGAGGGCGACCTGCGCGCCCAGGTCGGCTCGATCGAGAAGGCGCGCCAGCGCCTGGAAGAGCTCTGTGCCGAGTACGGAACCGACGTGGTCCTCGGATATGTCGATCAGATCATCGCCTACTCCAGCCGGCGCACCGGGCAGGAAATCGCCTCGATGCCAGACGGCTCGTTCAGCGCCGAAGGCTGGATCGACAGCGACGGCTTCGGAACCGAGCACATCCCCGTCAAGGTCACGGTCACGATCGCGGGCGAGCACGTCAAGGTCGACTATGCCGGCAGCGGCCCGCAGGCGCGCGGCGGCGCCAACGGCAGCTATGCCACCTCGCAGGCGGCCGGCGCGGTGCCCTTCCTCTACTACATCGCCTCGGACATCCCCCACAACCACGGCGTGATCGAGCACGTTGAGGTCTCTGCCGAAGAGGGCACGATCTGCTTCGCGAAGTTCCCAGCCTCGACGAGCGTTGCGACGATCGTGCCGTCGGATCTGATGCAGGACGTGATCAACCGGGCGATGGTCGAGGCGATGCCCGAGCGCGTTCCCGCCGGGGGCGCGCGCTGCGCCAACATCCCCCAGTTCGCAGGCAACGGCGCCGACGGCGAGTCCCCCTGGGGATTCATGCTGTTCAACAACGCCGGCGCCGGCGGTGCCGCCAAGGGCAACGACGGCTGGCCGCTGTGGTACAACCAGGCCGCGCTCGGAGGCATGAAGATCCAGCCGGTAGAGCAGCTCGAGCTGCTCTACCCGGTGCGCATCGAGCGCTGTGAGATCGACCCCGACTCGGTCGGCTTCGGCCAGTGGCTCGGCGGCCCCGGCAACCTCTGCGCCGTTCGCCCGCTGCAAGATCGGATGGTCACGATCACCTTCGGCGACGGCGCCTCCAACCCACCGCACGGCGCGATGGGCGGCTGCCAGGGTAGCGGCGGCGGGCAGTACGTCGAGGACGAGCAGAGTGGCAAACGGCGCTTCGTCTCCTCCAGCGGCGCCTTCTTCGTCGACCACACACGCGAGCTCTACGTCGGCGTGTCCACCGGCGGCGGCGGCTGGGGCAACCCGCACGAGCGGGAGGCCGAGCAGGTACGACGCGACGTGCGCGACGGCATCGTCAGCCGCGAGGCGGCAGCGGAGAGCTTCGGCGTCGTGCTCTCCGGCGACCACGACCCGGTGCTCGACGCGGGCGCCACCACGCAGCGCCGGGCCGAGCTGGCCGCGCTGGAGCGAGCGCCGATCACCCCGACCGAGCCCAACGCCTCGCCCTGGCTGAGCGAGCAGATGCGCGAGGGCGACGTCTACCAACTCGACCCGCTGCTGTGAGCGCCAAGAAAGGGAGGGGCAGGCAATGAGCTATCGGATCGGCGTCGACATCGGCGGCACGTTCACCGATTTCACACTCGTACGCGACAGCGGCGAGCTGCTGCTGTGGAAGGAGGACTCGACCCCGGCGGATCCGGGTCAGGCCGTGCTCACCGGCCTTGCGGCGCTGGCCGAGCAGCTCGGCAGCGACACCGCCGGCCTGCTCGGCGAGACCGAGCTGTTCGTACACGGCACGACGGTGGCAACGAACATGCTGATCCAGCGCAACGGTCCGCGGATCGGCCTGCTCTGCAACGAGGGCTTCCGCGACGTTCTCTACTTCCGCGACGGCTACAAGCCCGAGCGCTTCAACATGCACCTGCCCCATCCACGCGAGCTCGTCGAGCGCTGGCTGCGGATCGGCGTGCCAGGGCGCTTCGACCCCTCCGGGCGCGAGCTGGTAGCACTCGACGAGGACGCGGTGCGCGAGGCCGCGGCGCGCTTTCGCGAGGCCGACACCAAGGCCGTCGCTGTTGCCTTTCTGTGGTCGATGCTCTACCCCCGCCACGAGCTGCGCGCGGCGGAGATCCTGCGTCGCGAGCTGCCCGGCTGCGATGTGATCTGCTCGCACGCGGTGCTGCCGGAGATCCGCGAGTGGGAGCGCACCTCAGCGACCGCGATCAGCGCCTACGTGATGCCCAAGATCAGGGAGTACCTGACAGCGCTCGAGGGAGAGCTGGAATCCAGGGGACTCGACCGGCCGCTGCTGATCATGCAGATCAACGGCGGCTGCGCCAGGGTCCCGGCGATCCTCGAGGCGCCCGTCAACATCCTCGCCTCCGGGCCCGCTGCAGCGCCCGCTGCAGCGTTGCACTTCGCCGCTGCGATCGGCGATGACCTGATCTCGCTCGACATGGGCGGCACGAGCCTCGATGTCTGCCTGATCGAGTCCGGGCGCGCGGCGATGAGCCGCGAGATCCAGGTCGAGGGCCAGCCGATCGGCGTGCCGGCGGTAGACGTTCACTCGATCGGCGCGGGCGGTGGCTCGATCGCCTGGATCGACGCCGGCCACGCTCTGCGAGTCGGCCCCCGCAGCGCCGGGGCGCGGCCGGGGCCGGCCTGTTATGACTTCGGCGGCTCAGAGCCGACGGTCACCGACGCGAACGTCGTGCTCGGCTACCTGAACCCCGACGCGTTCCTCGGCGGCCGGCGCACGTTGCGCGCGGAGCTTTCGCACAAGGCGGTGGACGAGCACGTGGGCGCTGCGCTCGGGCTCTCCACCGTCGAGGCCGCCGCGGGGATCATCCGCGTCGTCAACGCCAACATGGTCGGTGCGATCCGCTCCGTGTCGGTCGATCGTGGCGTCGACCCACGCGGTTTCACGCTCGTCTGCGCCGGTGGCGCCGGCGGCCTGCACGCCGCCGAGCTGGCGCGGGAGCTGGGCATGCGCCGTGTCTTCGTGCCGCTCGAGGCGGGAGTCTTCTGCGCCTTCGGGATGACCGTCACCGATGTCCGCCACGATCACGTCGCCGCCCTGCATGCGGTCTCTGACCGCGTCGATCTGGATGCGCTCAACGGCGCGATCGCCGAGCTGGAGCGCGACGCCCGTCGCGGGCTGCTCGAGGAGGGCTTCGGCGAGCGTGAGATCGCGCTCGAGCGCTCCGTCGACGCACGCTACCCGGGCCAGGTACACGAGATCACGGTCGCCGTCCCGGGCACGCCGGTGCTCGCCGACGGCGACATCGAGACCCTGGTCGCTGCCTTTCACGAGCAGCACCGCGCGCAGTTCGCATACAACCGTGAGGAGATGCCGATCGAGTGCCTGCACTGGCGCGTCGCGGCGATCGGCTCGAGCGAAGCGCGATCCGCGAGCGCCGCGGCGCGCCCCGCCGACGAAGGAACCGACGAAGGAACCCGCGAGGCAAAGCCGATGAAGAGCGCGGAGGCCTACTCCACCGGCTCGGGGGAGATGATCGACACGCCGATATACGACGTCGCCGACCTCGGGATCGGAACCACGTTGCGCGGGCCGGCGATCGTCGCGGCGCCGACCACGACGATCGTGCTGCACAGCGGCGACGTGCTCTCGCGCGAGGTCGCCGAGGGGTTCCTGATTGAAGTGGCCGGCGCTCGCGCCGGCTCCGGGGGCGCCAGTGCACCTCGAGGCCCCGGCCAGGCGGTTGCGGCGTGAGCGCGCCGGAAACGGTCGCGCTGGGGAGTACCGGTTACGAGGTCACCCGCGTGGGGCTCGGCGCCTGGGCGATCGGCGGCCCCTGGCAGAAGGGCTGGGGCGAGCAGGACGACAGCGACTCGCTGGCCACGATTCTGCGTGCGATCGAGTTGGGCATCAACTGGATCGACACCGCCGCGGTCTACGGCCTCGGCCACGCCGAGGAGGTGATCGCCGAGGCGCTCGAGCAGCTTCCGCGCGAGCGCCGGCCGCTGGTCTTCACCAAGTGCGGTCGCTTCGAAGACAGCGCCGGCTCGGGCAAGGTGGGCTCGCCGGAGCTGATCCGCCGCGGCTGTGAGGAATCGCTGCAGCGGCTGGGAGTCGAGCGCCTGGATCTGCTCCAGCTGCACTGGCCGCCCGAGGACGGCACCCCGATCGAGCGCACCTGGGAGACGATGGCCGAGCTCGAGCAGGAGGGAAAGGTCGCCCACCTCGGGGCCTGCAACTGCACCGCCGAGCAGCTCGACACGATCGCCGCGGTGGCACCCGTCGACGTCGTCCAGCCACCGCTTTCGATGATCAACCGCGCGGCGCTCGAAGGCGTGATCCCGTGGGCCGCCGCGCATGGCAGCGGCGTGCTCGCCTACTCGCCGATGCAGTCGGGGATCCTCACCGGCGCATTCCACGAACGCGTGGCTTCGCTCGCCGAGGACGACTGGCGTCGCGGCGACCGCGAGTTCCGCCAGCCCAGGCTGAGCCGCAACCTGGACCTGGTCGAACGCCTCGAGCCGATCGCCGAAGCTCTCGGCGCCTCGGTCTCGGAGCTGGCGATCGCCTGGGTGCTGGCGCGCGAGGGTGTGAGCGCGGCGATCGTCGGAGCGCGCAGGCCCGAGCAGGTCGACGGCTGGCGCGGTGCGTCTGCGCTCGTGCTCGATGCGGCCGCCGAGGACCGGATCGCCGCGGCGATCGAGGCCTCGGGGGCCGGCCACGGCCCGCTGCCCGTACCCGCGAGCGACGCGATCGCGAGCCCGGGCGAGCGGTGAGCACGATCGCGCACATAGCCGGCTCGACAGTCGCCGGCGAGGAGCTCTCAGAGCCGGGCGCGCAGCGCCTCGAGGTGGTCGACCCCTCGACCGAGGAGCTCCTCGCGAGCGTGCCGGTGTGTAGCGCCCAGGGGGTCGAGCGCGCGGTTGCAGCGGCCGAGTCGGCGTTCTGGGGCTGGGCGGACACGACGCCGGGCGAGCGCGACGAGCTGCTCGGACAGCTCGCGGACGCTCTGGTCGAGCACGCCGATGAGCTCGCCGCGTTGGAGTCCAGGAACACCGGCAAGCCGCTGGCGATGGCGCGTGAAGAGCTCGCCGCCTGCGCCGCGCAGCTGCGCTACTTCGGCGGCGCGGCCCGCACGATCGAGGGCAAGGCGGCTTGCGAGTACATGCGCGGGCGCACCTCCTTCATCCGGCGCGACCCGATCGGCGTGATCGCCCAGATCACGCCGTGGAACTTCCCGCTGCAGATGGCGATCTGGAAGATCGGACCGGCGCTCGCGGCCGGCAACACGGTCGTGCTGAAGCCCAGCGAGCTGACTCCGCTGACGACATTGCGCCTCGGCGAGCTGGCGCGCGAGATCCTGCCTGCCGGCGTCCTGAACGTGCTCAGCGGCGACGGCGCGATCACGGGGGCGGCGATGGTCGCGCATCCGCGCGTGCGGATGGTCTGCCTCACCGGCGATGTGTCAACCGGGCAGCAGGTGGCGATCGGCGCCGCCGGCAACCTCAAGCGGGTGCATCTCGAGCTGGGCGGCAAGGCGCCGGTGATCGTCTTCGACGACGCCGACATGGAGCTCTTGGCCGAGACGCTTGCCTCGGCCGGCTACTGGAACGCCGGGCAGGACTGCACGGCGGCGTGCCGGGTGCTGGTCAGCGAGCGACGCTACGACGATCTTCTCTCTGAGCTGTTGCCGCGGGTCGGTGCGATCCGCGTCGGCGGGCCGTTCGAGCAGGACGGCGGCCAGGCGGCGGAGATGGGACCGGTCATCTCCGCCCGCCAGCGCGAGCGCGTGATGGGCTTCATCGAAGGCGCCTGCGATGGTGGCGCTGAGGTGTTGAGCGGCGGCTCGATCCCGCACGAGACGGGCTGGTTCGTCGAGCCGACCGTGATCGGAGGCGTGGAGCAGGACGCTGAGATCGTGCGGCGGGAGGTGTTCGGTCCGGTGGTGACGATCCAGCGCTTCGCCGAGGAGGAGCAGGCGCTGCGCTGGGCGAACGACGTCGAGTACGGGCTCTCAGCGTCGGTCTGGAGTCGTGACATCGGCCGTTGCCTGCGCATGGCGCGACGGCTTCAGTTCGGTTGCGTGTGGCTGAACGAGCACCTGGTCGTTCCCGACGAGATGCCCCACGGCGGCTACAAGCAGTCCGGCTACGGCAAGGATCTCTCGCCCTACTCGATCGAGGACTACACGGTCATAAAGCACGTGATGGCGCGCATCGACCGCTGAACTGGAATGGGCGCGAGGGCACGCTCGAGGCTCCCGGGCATCAGCTCGGCGATGCGCTCGGCCAGTTCGATCCTCGCGGGATGGGCGGTCCCCCAGTTGGTGTCGAACGAGAGCTTCGTGAGCTGGGCCGCGGCCGCGCCGCAGCTGCTCGTGGATCAGGCCCATCGCGACGTCACGACCTTCGTGCGCGTGTAGAAGGAGATCGCGTCTTTTCCATTGGCGTGCAGGTCGCCGTCGATCGAGTCCTTCCAGCCCGAGAAGGGAAACCACGCCACCGGCGCGGCCACGCCCACGTTCACGCCGATCATGCCCGCCTCGACGCCGTAGCGGAACTCGCGCGCGGACCCGCCGGCCTGCGTGAAGATCACCGCAGCGTTGCCGTAGCGGCTGGCGTTGACGATCGTGAGCGCCTCGTCGAGGTCGCCGGCGCCGCGCAGTGCCAGCACCGGCCCGAACAGCTCCTCGCTGAGAACGCGGTCCTCGTCGCCGAGGTTCTCGATGATCGTCGGGCCGAGGTTCGCGCCACCCGGGCCGGCGTCTCCGCGCCCGTCGAGCGCGATCCGCGCGCCGCGCAGCTCGGCCTGCTCGATCTCCTCGACGAGGCGCTCGCGCGCCTCACTGGAGACCACCGGGCAGACGTCGGTGTCGGGATCGGCGCCGCTGCCACTCTTCAGCGCGCGAGCGGCCGCGAGGATCAGCTCGCGGCTGCGCTGTTGCTCCTCGGGAGTGCCGACCAGGACGGCCACCGAGCCCGCCAGGCAGCGCTGCCCGGCGGCCCCGAACGCCGAGCTGCAGACACCGCTCGCAGTGAGCGCAGGATCGGCGTCGGGCATCACGACCATCGCGTTCTTCGCCCCGCCCAGCGCCTGCACGCGCTTGCCGGCGGCGACGCCGCGGCTCATCACGTAGCGAGCGGTCGATGCCTGTCCGACGAAGGAGATCGCGTCGATCCCTGGATGCTCGAGGATCGCGTCGACCACCTCGCGCCCGCCGTGCACGAGGTTCACGAGACCGCCCGGGAGCTCAGGAATCTCGGCGAGCAGCGCGACGATGCGCTCGGACGCGAGCGGGTCGCGCTCGGAGGGCTTCAGGATGAAGCTATTGCCGCACACGAGCGCATATGGGAGGAACCACAGCGGGATCATCGCCGGGAAGTTGAACGGCGTGATCGCCGCGACCACGCCGACCGGCTGGTGCACCGATTCGACGTCGACGCCGCGTCCGACGCCCTCGAGCGTCTCGCCCTTCATCAGCTCAACCGCGCCGCAGGCCGCCTCGCAGGACTCGATTCCGCGACCCACCTCCGCGAAGGCGTCATCGAGTGTCTTACCCATGTCGCGCGTGACCAGCTCGGCCAGCTCGTGCTGATGCTCGAGCAGCGTCTCGCGCACGCGGAAGATCGCTCGCGCCCGCTGGATCGGCGAGGTCCGCCGCCAGCCGAACTGCGCCGCCCGCGCGGATCTGACCGCGGCGTCGAGCTCCGCCGCGCCCGAGAGCGGGACCTCCGCGAGGATCTCGCCACTGGCGGGATCGCGATCGGTCAGGGTCTCGCCGGCCTGCGCGGGCGTCCACTCGCCACCGATGAAGTTGGCAAGCGTGCGGATGGCCGTGTCCGTTGTCGTCGTTGCGTTGCTCATCAGCTCGCTCCCGCGTCGGTGTACGGCTCCATTCTACGTTGCCAAGGTCGGTCGCAGGGCGTTGCGGGCAGCGTCGCAAGCAGATAACAACTGCCCGCAACGCCGGCGATACGTTCTCTGCACGGCGGAGGGCCCTCTTCCCCCTATCACGCTGTCGCCCGACCGGCCAGGGTAGGCCGACCTTCAAGAGGCCACTAGGAAGCCCGGCGCGCCAAGGCCGGGCTTCGGGCGTTAAGCAGCGCCGGATCCTTCATCGCCTCTTACACCGCCCGAGTGATCCCGGCCCGGGGGTCGTGCGTAGGGCTCACTGAGGACATTGGCCGCGCAGCATCCCCTTCTCCGCCCACGCGGGCAGGGGAGCGCAGCCGCAAACCAAAGGGAGATAGACGATGCACGACGAGCACAACTCCACGGCGGGCAACCGCGCGCCGGACGCAGACGCCGACAGGTGGACGACTCCGACCACGCGCAAGGGCTTCATCAAGGGAGCGGCCATCGCCGGCGCAGGAGTGGGCGGTCTGGGCGCCCTGTCTCCGGCCGCGGCGCTCGCAAAGCCGCTGCACGCAGCTGGCCTTTCCTCACAGGACGTGGGGATCCTCAAGGCCGCCCAGATCGCAGAGGCGCTGGCGGTCACGACCTACACCAACATCATCAACACGGCGCCGTTCTTCACCACGCTGCCGAAGGCCGATCAGGCATATCTCACGGCCGCGTTGCAGGAGGAGATGTCCCACTACCTGCTCGAGGAAAGCCTGACAGGCAAACCGAGCCCGTACACGACGTTCTACTACCCCGCCAACATGTTCTCCGACGCGCAGACCACGCTGAACATCCTGGTCACGCTCGAGGATGCGTTCATCGCCGCCTACCTGATCGGCGTCCGTCGCTTCAACAGCACGAACCTACGGGTGACAGCCGCTCGCATCATGGGCGTGGAGTCCGATCACCGCACGCTCGCGCGTGTCATCGGCGGTGACGTCAGCCCGCAGAACGGCGGTCCGATCGAAAAGATCACCGGTATCCAAAAAGTGGCCGAAGATGTCGAACCGGCCAACAACAACGCCTACGAGCGCACGCTCGGCTGGACCGAAATCAAACAGGCACTCGAAGCGCTCACACCGTTCGTGAGCGCGAGCGCGGCCGAAGCGGCCGGCTTCGACGCGGCCAAGCCGTACACATTCACCCCGTTCACCCCGAAGCTCCCGAGCCCCCTCGGAGAATTCATCTCCTACAAGGGCGGCTGACTCTCACAGCGTGCTACTCGGCGGGCTCTGGCGTTCGGCCGGCGCCCGCCGAGAGGCAACCGGCTGCGAAGATGTCCAGCCTCATGCGCCGCGGCACCTACTCGATAGTCGCTCGCGATCCCGTCTCGGGGGAGCTGGGCGTTGCGGTCCAGTCGCACTGGTTCTCGGTCGGGAGCCTCGTCTCCTGGGCGAGACCGGGAGTGGGCGCCGTTGCGACCCAGTCGGTGGCGGAGGTCGCCCACGGTCCGAACATCCTCGAGCAGCTGGCCGGCGGCCTCGACGCGACAGCGGCGATCGCAGCCGCTCTGCGCGAGGACGAGCTCGCTCCCTTTAGGCAGCTGGGCGTCGTCGACGCGCACGGGGAGGCTGCCAGCCACACCGGCGCGGACTGCATCGCACACGCCGGCCACGAGCTCGGAGAGGGCTTCAGCTGCCAGGCGAACATGATGGCCACTTCCGAGGTTCCCGCTGCGATGGCCGGCGCCTACCGCAGCCACAGCGGCGACCTCGCCGAGCGCCTGCTCGCCGCGCTCGACGCCGGCGAGGCGGCGGGCGGTGACGTGCGCGGACGCCAGTCGGCGGCGCTGCTGATCGTTCCCGCGAGCGGCGAGCCGTGGCGAGCTCGCTTCGATGTGCGCGTGGAAGATCACACGCAGCCGCTCGAGGAGCTGCGGCGCCTCGTGCGACTGGCACGGGCCTATGAGATGGCCGACATGGCCGACGAGCATCTTGCCGAGGGCGCCCACGCGGAGGCGACGCGGCTCTACCTCGCTGCCGCGGAGCTCGTGCCCGAGGCTGACGAGCTCACCTTCTGGGCCGGACTCGGCGTGGCCGAGCAGGACCTCGAGGCGGGCTCCGCGCTGGTGGCCAAGGCGGCCGCGCAGAACCCCGCATGGCTCGTGCTGCTCGGCCGGCTTCCCAAGGAGCTCTCGCCGACGGCCGAGGCCGTCAAGGCGAGGCTCGCGCCCTAGCTCAACCCGCCTCCTGCTCGCCCACGCCCACACCGGCGAGGCGGTGGTGGCGAAGCTCGCGCGGGGGAGTGCCGTGCAGGACCCAGTCGCCATTCTCGCGGCGGCTCAGCGAGCCGACCCGCACCAGCTCGCCCAGCGCAGTGGTGACCGACGGGCGGTGTGCTCCGACGAGGTCGGCCAGGCGCTGGTGAGAGAGCGGAAGCGGCACCACGATGCCGTCGGAGTGCACGCGCCCCCAGCGCTCGGCGAGGTGCCACAGCGTGAGCATCAGTCGGTCATCCACACGCTGGTGGTAGGAGATCGCAAGCGATACCGCGAGCGCGTGCGCGCGACGTGTGCCGCGGTTGAACAGCTCGACGCCGAGCGCCGGCCACGGCGCGATCCGGGTCACGAGCTGCTGGTCGAGCACCGCCATGCGCGTCGGCTCGAGCACCGTCCAGCCGATCTCTGCGTGGACATGCGATCCCTCGCCGTCCCACGACCACGGCCGCATCACGTCGCCGTGGCCGAGCAGCTCGACGCACTGGCGCCCGATCACCTCGACGTCGCGGCTGAGCAACCCGTCGATGATCAGAAAGCCGCGATGGTGGCGTTCGGGTTCGATCGAGGCCGCTGCGTCCCATTCGCCGGGCCACAGCCGCAACAGCCGAGCGCGCGCCTCGTGTTCGGCGCGTGCGCGCTGTTGCGCTCCGAGCAGGTCCCCGAGATCGGGGTCGGCTGCGACGATCGAGATGGTCGCGTTTGAGTCCTCGGTCACTCCCGCAAGCCCCGCTTATTCGGCGCGTACGGGATTGCTGGCCGAGCCGAGGCCGTCGATCTCGACCTCCACGGTGTCGCCGGCGTGCAGGAACAGGCCCTTCGATGCGCCCACGCCGGCGGGGGTACCGGTGGCGATGATGTCACCCGGCAAGAGCGTCATCGTGCGCGAGAGCCACGCGACGGCCTCGGCCACCGGAAAGATCTGCTCGGCGGTCGTTCCCTCCTGGACGAGCTCGCCGTCGATCCGGGTGCGCAGTCCCAGCGCCTGGAGGTCGTCGATCTCATCGAGCGTCACCAGCGCCGGGCCACAGGGGGCAAACGTGTCGATCGCCTTGCCCGCCGTCCACTGCGAGGTGAGGAACTGCAGGTCGCGCGCGCTGACGTCGTTGAACGGCATCGCTCCGGCCACATGCTCGAGCGCGTGCTCAGCGTCGACCCTGTGCGTCGGGCGGCCGATCACCACCGCCAGCTCGGCCTCGTAGTCGACCGAGGCCGCGTTCGCCGCCGGCAGTACGATCGCCTCGCCGCTGCCGATCAGCGAGTTGGCGAACTTCGCGAACCAGATCGGAGAGGTAGGGATCTCCTGGCCGCTCTCCTCGGCATGGTCGCGATAGTTCAGCCCCAGGCAGATGATCTTCTGCGGGTCGGGCACCGGCGCACAGAGCCGCACGTCCGCCAGTGCGAGGCGCTCACCCTCCGCGGCCGCACGCGCACCCAGGTCGCCGAGCGCGCCTGTGTCCAGCGCCGTGAGCAGGCCCCGAACCGACGGCGCCGGCGCCCCGTCGCGCAGGCTCGCCACCGCGACCAGCTCATCGCCCAGGAGGATCCCGGCCTGCGCTCCGCTGCCGTCGTCGTAGGTGATCAGGCGCACCGTCTGAGCCTAACGTTCACCGCGCCTGAAGCGCCGAGTGGCGCCGGTTATGCTGATCGAGTGAGCGGCGGGGGTAGATCAGATGGCCCCACCGGGAAGCTGACGAGTCGCGCACGATGAGCGCGCCCGACGCCCCCGAGATCATCGCGGCGCAGCAGCTCAGTCCATCCCAGCTCGCGGAAATGGTCCCGTTCGGCAGCGAGCGAACGACGGCCGCCGGGGATCTGCTGTTCGAGGCCGGAGAAGCCTCCTACGACCTGTTCGTTGTGCTCGAGGGCGAGGTCGAGGTGCTGCAATCGGAGGGGTCGACCGAGACGGTCGTGGCCAGCTTCAGGCCCGGCACGTTCATCGGCGAGCTCTCGCTGCTGACCGGCCAGCGCCGCTTCCTGACCTGCCGCGTGCTGAGCGCCGGCAGGGTGATCGTGATTCCCCAGGAGGAGTTCCGCCGGCTCATGAGCCTGCGCCCGGCGCTCGCCGAAGTGATCTTCACGACGCTCGTCGCGCGCCGCGAGTCGCTGCGCGGGGGTCGGGGCTCGCAGGCGATCAGGATCATCGGTTCGCGCTACTCCCCCGAGGCGATGCGCTTGCGCTCCTTCGCCGAGCACTCGCGCCTGGCTCACGCCTGGATCGACCTCGAGGAGGCCGAGGATGTCGGGGCGATGCTCTCGAGCATGGGCCTGCGCTCGCAGGACACCCCAGTCGTCATAACTCCCAACGGCATGCTCCGCCGCGCGACCCCGGCGATGTTCGCCGAGCAGCTCGGTCTGACCTTCCAGCCGGTGCCGGGCTACATCTTCGATCTGATCGTCGTGGGAAGCGGCCCGGCCGGGCTGGCCGCCGCCGTCTACGGCGCCTCGGAGGGCCTCAGCACGGTCTGCCTGGACGGCGTCACGGTCGGCGGGCAGGCCGGCTCGAGCTCGAGGATCGAGAACTACGCCGGATTCCCGAACGGCATCTCCGGCGGAGATCTGACCTCCAGAGCCGCCGTTCAGGCGCTGCGCCTGGGCGCGCGACTGAACTCCCCGTGTGAGGTGGTCGCACTGCGCAACGAGGGCAGCTTCCACGTGGTCGCGCTCAGGGACGGCAGCGAGATCCCGACGCGCGCTGTGATCGTCGCCTCCGGCGCGCGCTACCAACGTCTGCCGGTCGAGGACCTCGAGCGCTTCGAGGGCGCAGGCGTCTACTACGCAGCCACGGACCTGGAGGCGCGTGTCTGCGCCGGAGCGCCCGTGCTCGTGATCGGCGGCGGCAACTCCGCCGGGCAGGCCGCGATCTACCTCGCCCAGAACAACTGCAGGGTCGCGATCGCGATCAGGCGCGGGGATCTCACGCAGACGATGTCCCAGTACCTGGTCGAGCGAATCGAGGCCGACCCGAAGATCGACCTCCTCACGGGCGTCGAAGTCAGCGCTCTTGCCGGCGAGGAGCACCTCGAGCAGGTGGGTCTGACTCCCACCGGCGGCGGCGAGCAGCGGACGATCGCCTGCTCGGGACTGTTCTGCTTCATCGGCGCGCGTCCAGCGACCGAGTGGCTGTCGGAGAGCAACGTGCTGCTCGACTCCGACGGTTTCGTCCTCACCGATCGACACCTTTCGGATTCGCTGCAGGCGGGCGCGCTGACGCCGCTTCCGTTCGAGACATCCACCCCCGGCGTGTTCGCCGCGGGTGACGTTCGCTATGGCTCGATGAAGCGGGTGGCGGCGGCGGTGGGGGAGGGCTCGAGCGCGGTGCGCTCCGTTCACGAGCGCCTCGCCACCCAGGCCTGAAGTCAGCTCCGCACGTGAGCTCCTCGCCTGTAGCGCCGGCACGTCTCAGCGCACCGGCCGCGCGCCGGATCGCGCTCGGCGCCCAGGGGTTCGCCGAGCCCCGGCCGAGTGGGCGTATCGACGCGCGCCACCTGCGGCGCGTGATCGACCGCGTCGGGATGCTGCAGCTCGACTCGGTCAACGTCTTCTGCCGCTCGCACTACATGCCCGTGTTCTCACGCCTGGGCCCCTATCCGCGCGAGCTGCTGGATCGCCTCGCGCTTCACAGCAGTGCCGCGAGCGCCCCCTCGCCGCCGGCCGATCCCGGGAGGCGCGAGCTGTTCGAGTACTGGGCGCACGAAGCATCGCTGCTTCCAGTCGCGACGCACCCTCTGTTGCGCTGGCGCATGGATCGAGCCGACACCGACGCGTGGGGTTCGATGGTGCGCCTCGCGCGCGAGAATCCCGGCCTGATCGAGGAGGTGCTGCGCCTGGCCGGCGAGCAGGGAGCGATTCGCGCGGCGCAGACGGGGGTGCTGCCGTTGCGCCGCGAGCCCGCGCAGATGTGGGGCTGGCACGACGGCAAGATCGCGCTCGAGTACCTGTTCTTCGCGGGCCGCCTGGCTGCAGCCGGGCGGGTGAACTTCCAGCGCCTCTACGACCTGCCCGAGCGGGTGCTGCCGGCGCGCGTGCTCGACGCGCCCACGCCCAGCGAAGCCGATGCCCAGCGGGAGCTGGTGCGGATCTCGGCGCGCTGCCTGGGTGTGGCGAGCGAGCCGGACCTCGGTGACTACTTCCGCCTGCCGCGGGCAGCGTCGAAGGCGCGCGTCGCCGAGCTTGTGGCGGAGGGGGAGCTCGAGCAGGTCGCGGTCGAGGGGTGGCGCGTGCCGGGATACCTGTGGCCGGCTGCGCGGCGTCCGCGGCGGATCAAGGCGCGGGCGCTGCTGTCGCCGTTCGACTCGCTGATCTGGTTCCGCGAGCGCGTCGAGCGGCTGTTCGGGTTTCGCTACCGGATCGAGATCTACACGCCGGCGGCCAAGCGCGTCCACGGCTACTACGTGCTGCCCTTCCTACTCGACGAATCGCTTGTGGCGAGGGTCGATCTGAAGTCCGACCGGCAGGCGGGGGTGCTGCGCGTGCAGGGCGCGTTCGCGGAGGCGGGCGTGGAGCGTGCGCACGTGGCGGGCGAGCTGGCGGCTGAGCTTCGCAGCGCGGCGGCCTGGCTCGGCCTGGAGGAAGTTCAGGTGCTCGCCAACGGCGACCTCGCCGCAGAGCTGGCGCTAGCCCTGCGGCGATGTCCTTGATCCAGATCAGGCGGTTTCGACGGTGAGGCGGATAGCATCCGCGGCGCCCAATTATCAACCGCCGCCGCACCCGAGGCGGGCACCCACCGAACGGAAGGACCGCGAACCATGCTGACGCTCACCGGACTCGACGAGGTCAAGGCCTATGTGGGCAAGGAGCTGGGGGTCAGCGACTGGCAGGCGGTCACACAGGAGAGGATCGACCGGTTCGCCGAGGTGACGGGCGACGATCAGTGGATCCACATCGACCCGGAGCGGGCCAAGCAGAGCCCGTTCGGCGGGACGATCGCCCACGGCTACTACACGCTCTCGCTGGCGCCTCGCTTCTCCTACGACATGTTCAAGTTCGAGGGCTTCGCCTTCGGCGTCAACTACGGGCTGAACCGCGTTCGCTTCCCCGCGCCGATGCCCGTCGGCGGCCAGGTGCGGATGCGCGCGAAGCTGATCTCGGTCGAGGAGATCCCCGGGGGCGCACAGATCGCCACCGAGCTGACATTCGAACGCGATGGCGGCGAGAAGCCCGTGTGCGTCGCCGAGACGCTCTCACGGGTGTACGTCGGCTGAGCCTGGGGCGCGCTTCGGCGATAGATCCCCGCACCCCATCACCGTCCCGCGCCCAATCACCGGCTGCGGCGTTCAGGCCACAAGGGCGGATGCCGATGCTTTCGCATGAGCAGTCTTGCGTCGAGCACTCCGGTGGCGGTCCCGCACGCCTTCGCTGCGTGGTCGAGGCGTGCGCTGCTCGTGGCGCTGCTCGGGGCGGCGGTCCTGGTGGCGCATGTGGACAGCGACGGGTTCGAGTTCCCGGGCGTGTCGAACTTCTACTCGCTGCTGCCCTTCTGCGGGCTGCTGGCGTTGCCGCTGGTCGATCTGCACGCGCCCCGGCGCCTGCTGCACCTCGACCTGCTCGTGCTCTGCTCGCTGCTGGTCGCGCTCGGCTGCTGGCAGAACGGGCGCCTGTGGCCGACCCTGCTGATCTACCCGCCGCTGGTCTATCTCGCCGCGCGCATGGTCGTGGTGGCGCGGATCGGACAGCGCGAGCCGGCGACCCGAGCCCCAGCCGCGATGCCAGTGCTCCTGTCGCGCTCGTGGCTGGTGGCGGGGATTGTGGTGCTGGCGGTCGTGCACATCAGCTGGGCGCTCGGGGGCAATGCGAGCACCGACGTCGCGGCGGGCGGAGTGCAGGGGGCGCTGAACATCGCCCACGGCCGTGCGCTCTACGGACGCCCGGCGCAGTCGACCGCCGCCGATCCTCACACCGACACCTACGGTCCTCTCAACTACGAGGCATACCTGCCGTTCACCGCGCTGGCAGCAGGGCAGCGGGCGGCACGGCTGACGACGCTCGCTTTCGAGCTGCTGACGGCGCTGCTGCTGTTCGTGCTCGCTCGCCAGATCAGGGGGCCGACGTTTGGATTCCTGCTCGCCTACTGCTGGCTTGCATTTCCCTTCACCCTGTATGAGGACGCGCTCGGCTTCAACGACTCGATCGTGGCTGCCACGCTCGTCGCAACCGTGCTCGTGGCGCGCTCGCCGGCGCGGCGGGGCGCGATGGCGGCGCTCGCCGCCTGGACCAAGCTCAGCCCGCTCGCGCTGATCCCGCTGCTCGCCGGCCATGTCGGCGAGCGCCCTGGCGCGCGCCGCGCGCTGGTGGAGTTCGGCGGCGCGTTCCTGCTCGCGACGGCGCTGATCTTCGTGCCGGTGCTGGCCCACAGCAGCGTCAGCACATTTGTCTCGCGGACCTTCGGTTTCCAGTCACAGCGGCTGCCGTCGGGTTCGATCTGGGCGGCGCTTCAGGGTCAGTACGCCGTCGGAGCCCCGTGGCTCGGCACTGCCTCGCGCGTCCTCCACGGCCTGCTCGTCGCGCTCACCGGCGCCTGCGCCGTAGCGCTGCTGCGCGCGCCCCGCCGGCGTGACGCGGTCGGGCTCGCGGCTGCCGCGGCGGCCGTGTTGATCGCGCTCGAGGTCTGCCTGAGCTACTACTCCTTCAGCTACATCCTGTGGTTCGCGCCGCTGGTCCTGCTCGCGGTGATCCTCGCCGACTCACCGGCCTGCGCCTCGCCTGCGCGTGCACGACCCGCCACGCCTTAGAGGAGTTCGACGCGGCGCTAGACTCGCAATCGATGAGCGACTCAGACGACGACCTGTTCGGCGCAGAGCATGTGCGTGTGTACCGGGAGACCGACGGCGAGCGCGGCTACCACTGGCGCGGCACCACGATCCTGCTGCTGAGCACGCAGGGTCGCAAGTCGGGCGAGGAGCGCACCACGCCGCTGATCCACCGCAGCGACGGCGAGCGCTGGGTGATCGTGGCCTCCAAGGGCGGTGCGCCTGAGCATCCGGGCTGGTATGAGAACCTGCTGGCCAACCCCGAGGCCGGTATCCAGGTGCTGGGCGAGGAGATCCCGGTGCTGGCGAGCACGGCCGCGGGCGAGGAGCGCGAGCGGCTGTGGGCGGCGATGACCGAGGTCTGGCCTGCGTATGACGAATACAAGACCAAGACCGACCGGGAGATCCCGGTCGTGATCCTCACCCGCCGCTGACGCGCGGAGCGCTCCAGGCGCACGAGCCTGCTCGACCCGCCTCGTCAGGCGCCACGGGCTGCCTGGGCCCGCGTTGTCAGGCGCCACGACCCTGCTCGCCCCGACGCTTCAGGCGCTGGCCGTCTCCTCGAGGCGGCGCCTCAGCTCATCGGGGCGCCCGTTGACGAAGATCGCGCGGGTCGCTGCCTCGACCGGTCCGCGGATCAGCAGCCCGAGCATCCGTCCGGGATCGGCGTCGAGGCGGAAGGTGGCGCGCGTGCGCCCATCGCCCAGTTCCTCCAGCTCCCAGGCGCCTTGCACGGACTTCATGTCGCCCTGCTCCTGGTTCCAGGTGAGCAGCTCGGGCGCGCCCGCGTAGTCGAAGCGCACACGCGCCTTGACCCGGCGGACCTTGATGTCGCTCTCGGTCTCGACGAGCGTGGCGCGTCCCTGCGGGTCGTGCTCGATCGCGCTCATCGCGTCGAGCCCTCCCTGCCACTGCGGCGCGGTCAGCACATCCTCGACCACCGCCCAGACCTGCTGCAGCGGCGCGTCGATCTCACAGCTGGCGCTGCCTCCGAGGTGTGCCATCGCGATCCTCCTCTGCGTGGTGAAAGGGTGAGACAGCCTAGCTCCTCAATCCGGTCGCTCGAGCGAGTGCTTCAGGCGCCCCAGTCGCTCGTCCCACGCGGCCTGCGCGTCGCGCAACCAGGCGCTCGCCGGCAAAAGCGCCCCGTCGCGCAGGCGGTAGTGGACCTCGCGTCCGGCGCCCCGCGCCCGTTCGACCAGGCCCGCGTCGTCGAGCGCGGTCATGTGCTTGGCAACGGCCTGGCGGCTGATCGAGAGCCCCGCTGTGAGGGCGGGGACACTCGTGCTGCCGTCGCGCAGCAGCGCCTCGAGTATCCAGCGCCTGGTCGGATCGGAGAGCGCCGCGAAGACCGGCCCTACGTCCTCGCGCTCTACGTCATCCGGTCGCGCGTACTCCGGTCGCACCTCCCCCGGCCCCACTTCGGCCGCCCGCACGTCATCGCTCAAGCGGCCACCGCGGTGAAGCACTCGACAAGCATCGCGATCGGGAAGGAGGGGACGGTCTCGCTGACGACCACGCGCGTTCCGGCGGGTGCGGCGACGATCAGGAACTCGACGCGAGTGGGGGGCTCGCCCTCCTGCGACCACGTCCACACGAGCCGCTTGGGCTCCTCGGCGTGGACGACCTCGATCTGGCGGTCCTCCTCCAGCCAACGCTCGCGCCCCTCCTCGGTGACCAGCGCGTCCCACACCTCCTGCGGTGTGGCCTCGACCTCGACCTCGCTGTGCACAGCCATGGACTACCTCCTTGACAACCAGATGGTTGCTATTGTGCTTGACAACCGCAAAGTTGTCGAAAGGATAGCCAACATGCCACTGGTTCCGATGGTCGTCGAGCAGAGCGCGCGAGGCGAGCGCTCCTTTGACATCTACTCCCGCCTGCTGAACGAGCGCATAGTGTTCATCGGCACCCCGGTCGACGATCAGATCGCAAACCTGGTGGTGGCGCAGCTGCTGCACCTGGAGAGCGAGGATCCCGACAAGGACGTCTCGCTGTACATCAACTCACCGGGCGGGGCCGTGTACGCGGGCCTCGCGATCTACGACACGATGCAGTTCATCAAGCCCGATGTGCAGACGATCTGCTTCGGCGTGGCGATGAGCATGGGCTCGCTGCTGCTGGCGGGCGGCACGCAGGGCAAGCGCATGGCGCTGCCGAACAGCCGCATCCTGATCCACCAGCCTTCGGGCGGCTTCGAGGGCCAGTCGGCGGACATCGAGATCCACGCCCGCGAGATCCTCGACCTGCGCGGCCACATCGATGAGATCTACGCGCAGCACACCGGCCAGCCGCTCGAACGCGTACACGAGGACATGGAGCGCGACCGCTACTTCACCGCTGTCCAGGCTCAGGAGTACGGGCTGATCGACCGGGTGATCTCCTCGCACGAGCTGACCCGCGTCCCGGCCGGCTTCGGCGCACCGGCCGGTGAGAGCTGAGAGCGACGGTGGAGCGCCGAGAGTGCGGGCTGAGCGCCGAGAGTGCGGGCTGAGCGCCGAGAGTGCGGCGGGAGAGCGGAGAGGGCGGACGCGAGCGCCGAGAGTGCGCCGGAGGGCACTACGCCACGAGCTCGTTGAAGAGCTCATCGAGCGTGGCGGCGGGGTCCTCGGACAGTCCGGTGTGCACGGGGGAGAGCTGGATGATCGTGCTCGCGGGTGCGACCAGCCAACCGAAGCGCTCGGAGGGCTCGAGCGCTGCGATCGGGCCGGCCGCGGGGTCGCCGGAGGCGACGCGCACGATCGCGTCGAGGTGCGGCAGCACGCGCGCGGGGTCGAGCTCGGGAGCGAGCGCTGCCAGGCGCGTCTCGTCCAGCGCGATGCGGGCGGCGAGGAAGTCGAGCTGGCGGCAGAAGAGGATCACGCCGGCGTTGATGCCCTCGCCGCGCTCCACGCGCGGAACGACGCGGACGATCGCATAGGAGAAAGCGCTAGGCCGCGAGTCGGGCATCCTCGGCCTCCTGGACGAATCGGCGCGGCGAGCGCAACCGCTGCAGCAGGTAGTCAGCGTAGGTCGCGGCGCTCGCGCCGGCGAACCATTCGGCGGGCACGAGACCCAGTATGGACTCGATCAGCGCCCGGTCGACCACCGGCGCGAGGCGCTCATCGGCGGCGAGGATCGAGCCGGCGCAGGGCAGCAGCACGTGCTTGGCGATCTGCGGGAAGGGCTGGTCCGCCTGCGCGTCGGGGCGCAGGCCGCCGTGCTGCAGGTAGAGCGCGGCGCCATGGTCGATCAGCCACAGCCGCTCGTGCCACAGCAGCAGGTTTGGATTCTGCGCGGTGCGGTCCATGTTGGTGGTGAGCGCGTCGAGCCACACGATCTCGGCCGCGATCGAGGGCTCCGGCGTGAAGCCCGAGGCGGGCGAGTAGGTGGCCGCCGCGGGGAGGAAGTCCAGCCCGAGGTTCGTGCCGGCGCTCGCCAGGATCAGCTCCTGGATCTCGGGGTCGGGCTCGGCCACGCCGAGCGCGGGATCGATCTCGACGAGCACCTGCTCGGGGACCGCGAGCCCCACGGCTCGGGCGAGCTCCCCGGCGATCACCTCCGCGACCAGCGCGCGGGGCCCCTGGCCGGCGCCGCGGAACTTGACCACGTACAGGCCACTGTCATCGGCCTCGACGAGCCCAGGCAGCGAGCCGCCCTCGCGCAGTGGCATCGCGTAGCGGGTGGCTGAGACCTCGCGAAGAGCTTTGACGGGCGACACGGTCGGACCCTACCTACGCACTACGGGATGGTGACGCGCTGATGAACGTCCCGCCAGCGCCGATCGAACGTCCACACTGCGTCGGCTTCGATCAGCTCGCCGACTACGAGCGCGGTCGCGTCAGGGAGGCTGAGACCCCGGTGGTGGGCCTTCAGCGCTGCGGCGTCGTCGGCGATGGCGGCGCTGACAGGGACGGTTTCGCAGCCGTCTGCGAAGTCTCGCGCGGCCGCCAGTATCTCGCCGCCCGCGCGACTGGGCCCGACGAGGATCTCCGCCCTCGTGGTGGCGGCGAGCACGAGCTCGTCGTCGCTTGCGCGGGCGAGCGCGGCCACCGCTGCACTGTGGTGTGCATCGTCGGCCGCGAGCGCGGCGATTGCGACGCTCGCGTCGAGAACGATCAGCCGCGCCACTGGGCGCGGAGCTCGCCGAGGTAGCCCGAAGGGTAGGTGGAGCTGTCGAGCTTGCCCATAGCAGCGAGTAGACGAGCGCGTCGTTGGGCCCGCTCTTGCTGACCTGCCGGTGCGCCGAGCAGCTCGTGATGGACCGCCGTGCGGATCAGCTCAGCCTCGCTGGTGCCGCGCTCCTTCGCCGCTTGCTTGATCCCCTGATGAAGCTCGTCCGGCAGGTAGATAGTCGTCTTGACCACGGACCCGAACGTACCACACATGACGTATGGCGCTACATGACGTATGGCGCTAATTGAGTTGCGCCTGGGTGCGGAGTCTCACCTCGACCCCGCACCCAGCGATACCGACTGCTCCTACAACAGCGGTTCCACCAGCGTCGTGTACCCCTGCTGGCCGGCCACGTTCGGGTGGTAGCTTTCGCTCACCGGGTTCGACAGGCCGTTCAGCCATTCCGAGCTGGAGCAGATCTCGTGGGTCGAGAAGGCGCTGCGTGGGTCGACGAAGTGGAATCCGTGCGCGCTTGCGCGGCCTTTGATTGCTTCGGCCATGATGTTGGCCGCTTCGTTGAGGCTGTTCTGCTCACCCGTGCTGATGCGTGCCAGGAAGTTGCATTCCTGGCCGTTGAACAGGCGTGGATAGCCCACCACGGTGACGCTCGCGCTCGGCGCACGCGAGTGGATCTGGTTGTAGAGATTGTCGAGCAGGCCGGGGAGCGTGTTGCGCATGAAGCTCTCCGCTCTTTCGATCCCGCCCCAGCACGTGAAGGGCCATGGGAGGGCGCATTCCTCGATCACTTCCGAGAAGCCCGCGTCGTTGCCGCCGATCGAGATCGTCACATACGAGGTCGAGCTGTTGAGGCTACCCAGCTGTTTGGCCAGCACGTCGCTCGTCTTCGCGCCCGAGCAGGCCGCGAAGGTCAGGGTCAGTTTCTTGCTCGCCGCGATCTTCGCCGGATACGCGTCCGGGCTGCGCTGACAGCCGCCTTCTTCTTTGTAGAACACCCGCGTGCCCACTCCCGAGGAGTACGAATCCCCCAGCGCCGTGTATGTCGCCGCGCTCGCCGCTGCGCTCATCACCGCAAGCACGAGCACTGTCAATGCGGCCGTGAACAGCGCTCCGCGCGCCCTGCCGTGAGCGGCAGGACTCCCCCAAACATCCCTCATGTTGCCTCCCGTGGTAAACCGGTCCCTCACCGGATTGCGCCGAGCGTACAGCACGTGAACGAGCCGATTTACTTTTCTTCACCCGCCGACTGGCGGGCCTGGCTGAGCGAGCACCACCGCTCCAGAACCGAGCTGCTCGTGGGCCTGTTCAAGAAGGCCAGCGGCCGCGCGGGGATGAGCTGGTCACAGGCCGTCGACGAGGCGCTCTGCTTCGGCTGGATCGACGGGGTCAGGCGGCGCGTCGACGATCAGACACACTCGATTCGCTTCACGCCGCGCAAGGCGCGCAGCACGTGGAGTGCGGTCAACATCGAGAAGGCGCAGAAGCTGATCGCCGAAGGCCGCATGCAACCAGCCGGCCTCAGAGCCTTCCAAGCGCGCACCGAGGAGAACTCGCGGATCTACGCTTTCGAGCAGAAGAACGTCCAGCTTCCTGCCGACGCGCTCGCACGGCTGCAGCAGAACGCGGTCGCGTGGAGCTACTGGCAGGCTCGCCCGGCCGGCTACAAACGGATCGCCGCCTGGTGGGTGATCTCAGCCAAGCGGCCCGAGACCCGTGAGCGGCGTCTGGCCACGCTGATCGAGGACTGCGCCGCCGGGCGGCTCATCCGCTCACAGCGGCGGCCGAGCTGAGAGTCCGGCGCGCGATCTCCTCGCGCACGATCGGCGCGACCTTCGTGGCGAACAACTCCATCGAGCGCAGCACGTCCGCGTGCGCAACCGCGCCCACGCTCATCTGCGCGATGTAGCGGTCGTGGCCGAACAGCTCGTGCTCGTAGAGGATCTTCTCCGCCACCTGCTCCGGCGAACCCGCCGCCACCGCGCCGTCGGGAGCGCGCAGCGCCTTGTACTGCGCAGCGCCCGCCGGCGGCCAGCCGCGCTCGCGCCCGATCCGGTTCATCATCGCCAGGTAGGGAGCCGCGAAAGCAGCGTCGGCCTGCTCGGAGCTCGCGCCCACGAACGCGTGCGTGTTGATTGCCAGGCGCAGCGCCGAGCGGTCGTGGCCGGCCTGACGGCCCGCCTCGCGGTATAGCTCCACCAGCGGCGCAAAGCGCGCCGGCTGGCCGCCGATGATCGCGATCGTCAGCGGCAGTCCCAGCTTGCCCGCGCGGATCACCGACTCCGGCGAGCCTCCGACAGCCACCCACACCGGCAGCGGCTGCTGCAGCGGTCGTGGCCACACGCCCGCGTCTGCGAGCGCCGGGCGGTGGCGTCCCGCCCATGTCACCTGCGCCTGCTCGCGGATCGCAAGCAGCAGCTCGAGCTTCTCCATATAAAGGTCGTCGTAGTCGTCGAGGTCGTAGCCGAACAGCGGGAAGGACTCGATGAACGAGCCGCGTCCCGCCATGATCTCCGCGCGCCCGTCTGAGAGCAGGTCGACCTCGGCGAAGTCCTGGAAGACCCGTGCCGGGTCATCGGAGCTGAGCACCGTCACCGCGCTCGAGAGGCGGATGCGCTCGGTCTTCACCGCCGCCGCGCCGAGCACCACGGCCGGTGAGGAGATGAGGAAGTCGGCGCGGTGGTGCTCGCCGACCGCGAACACGTCGAGGCCGAGCTGATCTGCCAGTTGCACTTCCTCCATCAGATCGCGCATCCGCTGGAGCGGGGTCGTTGCTCCCGAGAGGTCGGCGAAGGTCGCAAGTCCCAGTTCCATCCATGCAGCATACCCCAAAGTAGTTGCGTGTGCAACGACTGTGGTCCGGACTCGCATCGGCCGATCGGCCTATCGTTCCCGCCTACAGCGTCTGAGCGGCGGGCTCGGCGCGAGACCTGGAGTGATCGAGATCAGCCACAGTGCGCCGGGCCCCTGGGTGATGGACTTCGCAGACGGCTCGCGCGAGCAGCGCGATCTCCTTGGGGGCAAGGGGGCAAACGTCGCCGAGATGACGCGCGTGCTCGGCGCCGAGCGGGTGCCCGCCGGCTTCACGATCACGACCGCAGCATGCGTCGCTTACATGCGGGGCGACGGCGGTTTCCCGGACGGCCTCGAGCAGCAAGTCGCAAGCGCGCTCGGGCGTCTGGAGGAGCTGGCCCGTAAGCGCCTCGGCGACGCCCGCGATCCGCTGCTCGTCTCCGTGCGCTCCGGTGCGCGCGAGTCGATGCCCGGCATGCTCGACACCGTTCTCAACCTGGGGCTGAACGATCACACCGTCGTCGGCCTGGCCGCCCGCTCGGGCAGCGAGCGCTTCGCCTGGGACTCCTACCGCCGCTTCGCCCAGATGTATGGCAACGTCGTGCTCGGCATCGCAGGCGAGCGCTTCGAGCAGGCGATCGCCGCCGCCAAGGCCGCCCGTGGCGTGAAGCTCGACACCGAGCTCGACGCCGATGCCCTGCGCGAGCTGACGGCCGAGTTCCAGGGCTTCTACTCCTTTCCCCAGGATCCGCGCGAGCAGCTGGCCGGCGCGATCCGCGCCGTGTTCGACTCCTGGCAGGGCGAGCGCGCCGTCGCCTACAGGCGCATCAACCGCATCCCCGACCACTGGGGAACCGCGGTCAACGTCCAGCAGATGGTCTTCGGCAACCTCGGCGAGAGCAGCGGCAGCGGCGTGGCATTCTCGCGCGATGAGCTGACCGGCGAGCCCGAGCCCTCGGGCGACTTCCTCGCCAACGCCCAGGGCGAGGACGTGGTCTCGGGCGTGCGCACCCCGCGCGACATCCGCGAGCTGCGCAGCTGGCTGCCCGACGTGCACGAGCAGCTGATGGAGATCCTGACCACGCTCGAGCGTCACTACGGCGACATGCAGGACACCGAGTTCACCGTCCAGGAGGGCCGCCTCTACATGCTGCAGACGCGCAACGCCAAGCGCCCCGCGCAGGCCGCGGTGCGCTTCGCCGTCGACGCCGTCGGCGAGGGCCTGCTCGACAGGCGCCAGGCGATCGCCACGATCGATCCCGCCTCGCTCCACGCGCTGCTGCACCCCACGTTCGATCCGAGCGTCGACTACGAGGTGATCGCCCGCGGCGTCGCCGCCTCTCCGGGCGCCGCCAAGGGCGAGATCGTGCTGAGCGCCGCCGATGCCGTGCAGGCCGCAGCCGAAGGGCGCGATGTGATCCTCGTGCGCTCCTTCACCGAGGCCGACGACGTCGCCGGCTTTCACGCCGCCCGGGGCATCCTCACCAGCGAGGGCGGCAAGGCCAGCCACGCGGCGCTCGTCGCGCGCGGCATGGGTCGCCCGGCGGTCACCGGCGCGAGCGAGATCGAGGTCGACCTCGTGGCCGGCGAGGTGCGCATCGGCGAGCGCACGCTTCACGCCGGCGATCGCATCGCGATCGACGGGAGCCTCGGGCGGATCACGCTCGAGGACGTCCCCCTGATCGAGCCGCAGGTCTCAGAGCAGTTCCAGACCGTGCTCGCCTGGTGTGACGAGCTGCGCTCGCTGGGTGTGCGCGCGAACGCCGACACGCCCACCGACGCGATCAAGGCGATCGAGCTGGGCGCCGAGGGGATCGGCCTGTGCCGCACCGAGCACATGTTCCTCGGCGAGCGCCAGCCGCTGATGGCTGCCGTGATCATGGCCGCCGATGACTCCTCGCGCCGCGATGCGATCGAGCAGCTGCGCCCGCTGCAGGAGTCGGACTTCGAGCAGATCCTGCGCGCAGTCGACGGCAGGCCGGTCACCGTGCGACTGCTCGACCCGCCGCTACACGAGTTCCTGCCGCACCCCAGCGACCTGCCCGAGGGCTCCGCCGAACGTCGCCGCGTCGAGCAGCTGCAGGAGTCCAACCCGATGCTGGGCACGCGCGGAGTGCGCCTCGGCATCCTCTTCCCGGCGCTCTATGAAATGCAGGCCCGCGCCCTGTTCGCCGCCGCCGCGCGCGTCGCGGGCTCGCGCATCGAGGTGATGGTGCCGCTGGTCGCCTACGAGCGCGAGCTGGAGCTGATCCGCGAGCTGATCGAACGCGTTGCCGAGCAGGAGGGCCACACGGGGCACCTGATCGGAACCATGATCGAGCTGCCCCGCGCCTGCTTCCAGGCCGACCAGATCGCGCGCGACGCCGACTTCTTCTCCTTCGGCACCAACGACCTGACGCAGACCGCGCTCGGCTTCAGCCGCGATGACATCGAGGGCCGCGTGCTCGCGCGCTACATCGATGTCAAGGTCCTCGACCGCTCGCCCTTCGAGACGCTCGACACGCCCGGCGTCGGGCAGATGGTGCGCATGGGCGCCTGGCTCGGACGCTCCACCAAGCCCGACCTCAAGCTCGGCGTCTGCGGCGAGCACGGCGGGGACCCCGACTCGATCGACTTCCTGCACCACTCCGGCATCGACTACGTCTCCTGCTCGCCCTACAGGGTGCCGATCGCGCGCGTCGCAGCCGCCCAGGCGGTCATCCGGTCACAGCAGCCGTCTGCAGAGTGACCTCGCGCAGGCGCCCGCCGGCGACGGGGATCGAGAGCGATGGGCCGAGCAGCGAGGACTTGATGTGCGCGGGCATGTCGTCGGGACCCTCGAACGTGTGCGTCCAGTAGGGAGCGTCCTCGGGCACCGCCGCGTCGAAGTAGGACGCGAAGTCGCTGCGTACGTCGGGACTGGCGTTCTCGTTCAGGGTCAGCGCGGCCGAGGTGTGACGTAGGAACAGATGCAGGATCCCGACCGAGACCTCGCCGATCTGCGGCACCGCCTCGATCACCTCGCGCGTGATCAGATGGAACCCGCGCAGGCGCGGCGCGAGCCTGATCTCAGCCTGCGCCCACATCGATCGAGACCGTAGCCGCGGGAGCTAAGCGGCGCGTGCCCGCTCGCGGAACCGCCACAGCGACCTGTGCTCGGCCAGCGTCAGCAGCCGCCAGCGCGCTCTGCTCTCGCTCCACACATAGATGCGCGCATCGAGCACGCTGCGCATGCCCGCCAGCAGATCCACGGCCGCGCGGGCGTCGATGTCCTCGCCGAGCACACGCGCGCCGAGTACGTCTATGACCTTGAAGCTGAGCGGAGCAGGAGCTGCTGCTGCTTCCGGCGTCCGGGGGGCGCGCTCGAGCGTGACCAGCTCGAGCTCCGGCTCGGGCTTCGGCTTCGCTCCCGCGTCGAGGGGCGCGATGTGCGCGCCGGTGCCCTTGGTCTCGGTGTCAAGCACCCATGTCTTGGCCATAGCTTCAATTTAGCGCCGGTTCGACCGGCGACAAGGGTCCGTGATTGTCCAGCGGAGGGTGGTCATCGTGTGGCCGGCTCGGTGTCGATCGCCGCGCGTTCGCTCCTCCGCGCTGCCTTGTGCGCCCGCTTGGCAGCCTGGTAGTCGACCAGGGCCTGGGGCGAGTCGACGTCCCCGAGGGTCGGATGCGCCGGCACCAGCTCCTTCGCGGCCTTCACCTTGAAGCGCTTGGCGAGCACAGCGCTCAGCGAGTTGACCTTCATCTCGCCGAAGCCAGGCAGCGCGTTCAGGTTGGCGCGCAGTGCGCCCGCGTCCTTGGCGTCTCCCCAGACGCGGCCGGCGTCGCCGCCGTACTCGTCGCGCACGTGAGCGGCCAGGTCCTGCACGCGCCTGGCCATCGCCGCGGGGAAGCGGTGGATCGCTGGCTTCTCTCGGAAAATGGTTTCGAGGTCGGCGACGGCGAGCGCCTCCGCGTCGAGCGAGCCGAGACGCTCACGCAGCACGAGCGGGCCGACAAAGGCCTTCTGCACGGTCACCTGTTGGTCCAGCGAGAAGCCGATCAGCAAGGCCATCGGATCGGAGGCGATCAGCGCGTTGGCCTCGTCGGAGTCGGTGAAGTAGAGCTTCTCGGGCAACCCGGTGAATGCTATCTAGCGAGGAACCAGCTGGAAGATCGGGATGACCCGTCCAGCCCTCCCTGCCTGCTCGCGATAGTCGGCGTACTCGGGAAAGACGCGGTCTGCGAGATCCCACAGGCGCCGGCGCTCCGTCTCGTCCTCCACGACCTCCGCGCGGAACGGCAGGCCGCCGAAGACGATCTCGGGATGCTCGCGCAGGTTGTAGTACCAGGCGGGGTGCTTCGGCCACCCCCGCTTCGACGCGATGATCGTCACCCGCTCGCCGTCGTGGAAGTAGAGCGTGGCATTCCGACGTGGCTGACCAGTGCGGGCGCCGCGCGACTCGAGCAGGGCCACGGCGAGCGGGCCCGCGGTGCTGAGCCGTCCTCTCGTGAGCTTCAGCAGATAGGGGTCGAGCTTCCAGGAGACGTTCACGGCGATCCAAGCGCCGGCCCTGGTGGCGGAGAGTCGCGCCGTCGCGAGGTACAGGCGCCCCCGGCGCCTGTACGGATCCACGTAGCGCAGCTTTCGGTCGTGTGTCATCGAGATCGATACCTGTCTGCTCAGTCGACTTCTCCCGTCATCTTGACTGACTCTGCCCGTCTGCGTAGACCTCGGCGGCTGCGAGGTAGAGGAGCGCCTGCGTCCGTGCCACCGCCCTGATCGCCGCGTCGGGTGGAAGCAGCTCGGGGTGGTGCAGCGGTTGCGCGACGAAGCCCTCCGCTCCGGCGAGGCCGACGAAGGCCATCGCCACGGGAGCCAGCCGGCCGAAGAACGCGAAGTCATCAGAGCCCGCCGAGCGCCATTCGGGAGCCAGGTCGATGCCTGCACGAGAGAGCAGGGTCCGGGCCACGCCCACGATCTCCGCATCGTTCTCCAGCGCGGGCTCACCCGCGATCGTCGTGAGGTGCGCCACGCAGCCGTTGGCTGCAGCGACACCGGAAGCGACTTCGCCAACGAGAGCATGCAACGTCTCGCGGTCCTCCGGACGGTAGGCGCGCAGGGCCAAGCGCGCGCGAGCCTCCGCCGGGATGACGTTCTCGGCGCTGCCCGCCTCGAGCACGCCCACGGTGAGGCCGGCCGCTCGAAGCGGATCGATCCTGCGTCCCACCTGCGCGTGAAGCGCCACCACCACCTCGGCGAGAGCCAGGATCGGATCGCGTCCGAGGTGCGGGTAGGCGCCGTGGGAGGGCTCTCCCTCGATGACGATCTCGATTGCGTCGCAGGAAGCATTGACCACGCCTGGATCCAGCGCCACCGTTCCCCACGAAACGTCGGGGTGAATGTGCGCGGCGAGGAGCGCGCGCGGCGAGAAGCTCGCCAGCTCGCCCTCGACCAGCTGCAGCGCTCCCGAGGGGTAGGCCTCCTCGCTCGGCTGAAAGACCGCGAGCAGTGGTGCCGGCAGCTCGTCTCCCAGCTCGTGTGCCGCGCGCGCCAAGGCCACCAGCGCGGCCATGTGCACGTCGTGTCCGCAGGCGTGCATCGCCGCTCCGGTCGCGCTGAAGGAGGCGCCCGTGCGCTCGCGCATCGGTAGCCCGTCGAGCTCTGCGCGCACCGCGATTGCGCCCTCGCGGCTGTTGCCGATCAACGCGAGCCTGCCGGTGCCGGCAGCTGTCGTGCACGCCACAGGCAGCTCGGCTGCCACGCTTGCCGCTGTCTGCTCCTCGGCGTGGGCGAGCTCCGGTTGGGAGTGCAGCCGCCGGCGCAGGGCCTGTGCCCGCGGCAGCTCAGCCTCGATGCCGGCGTTCAGGCGCTCGAGCAGCCGCTCAGTAAATGGCGGCATAGCGCCGGCAGCTCTCCTCGAGGTCGAGATCGCGCGTGCCCTCGAGCTCGGCGCGCTTGACGCTCACATAGGCGTCGTAGAGCAGCGGACTCATCCATGCGCGCGCCGTGTCGTCGCGAGCGAGCGCCTGGAGTGCATGCTCGAGCGAGTCGGGTAGAGCACCGACGCCGTAGCGCTCTGCCTCGTTCTGGTCGAGCTGCGCGGGGTCGCGTTCGAGGATCGGCGGTGCGGGCAGCTGCTCGCGCACTCCGGCCAGACCGGCCAGCAGGATCGCGGCGAGGGCGAGGTGGGGATTGGCGGCTGCGTCCGCGCCGCGGTACTCGAGGTGCAACTGGAGTGCGGGGTCGCCGCCGCCCAGGGCCACGAGTGGGGGGAGGCGGAGCAGCGCTTCGCGGTTGCGTTGTGCCAGGCAAGCAGCGCCTGCGCTCCAGCGGTGTGGCTGCAGGCGCGCGCTCGAGATCGGGCTGGGAGCGGTGAGGGCGCTGAGCGCGGCCGCGTGGCGCAGGATGCCCGCCGCGAAGCTGGCGCCGACCTCGCTCAGGCAGCCCGGGCGGTTGGTGTCGTAGAAGAGCGACTGCCCGCCCGTGTCGAGCAGGTTGAAGTGGATGTGCACGCCGTTCCCCGCCTCGGCCGGGTCGAGCAGCGGCGTGAAGCTCGCACGCAGCCCGAGCGTCCTTGCGACCTCCCGTACGACCTCGCGCACGACGATGCTGCGGTCCGCGCTCGCCAAACCCTCCGCAGGCGCCACGGGGATCTCGAACTGGTGCGGCGCGTACTCGGCGAAGAACCGCTCGGGCTGAGCGCCGGCCTCGACCAACGCGTTCATCACACGTGTGGCGAAGGGCTCGGCGACGCGCTGTGCCTCCAATGAGAAGGGCAGTGCGGCAGGCGAGTCGCGCAGGAGCTGGAACTCGTGCTCGAAGCTCGCCATCACGCGACCGCCCAGCTCGCTCTCGATCTCTGTCAGTACGTCCCGCAGGAAGCTACGGGGGCAGCACTCCCACGGTCCTCCGTCCGTTTCCACGATGTCGCAGAGCAGCAGCTCGAGCGCGCTCTCCTCGGAGCGGCCCTCGACACGCACGCGGGTCGAGGGATCGGGGAGCAGGCGCAGATCGCCGGTCGAGCCGAAGGGATTGGGCTCGGCCACAGGACCGAGCGGGGTGAGCGCCTGGTTGGCCGGCACCCAGCCCACGCCGCTCTCGAGCGCCGCCTCCAGCTCGGATGAGAAAACCGAGCGTCCCCGCACGATCGAGCCGAGGTCGCAGCAGACGAGCGCCACGAGCTCGCCACCGTTCATTCGCCCGCCTCTTGGGTGACCGTACCGTTGTCCCAGATCTCCTCGCGGAGGCCGAGCGCGCGCGCCGCGGTGCGCAACTGCGCCGCGTCTTCGGTGGGAACGACCACGAGCATTCCCCCGGCCGGCATGTCCCGACGCTCGAGCGCCGCGGCCAGATGCTCCTGCGGCTGCAGGTGCACACCGTGGTTGCCAAGCGCGGCGTAGGTGTCGGCCACGGCGTAGAGCGTTCCGCGCGGACCCTGGATACGACCGACCACGCACGCGAAGTGGCCCACGTGCCAGTCGGGCTCGGGCCCAGACTGCTCGCCGTCGAGAAGGTAGTCCAGCAGCTGGCTCGCGCTCGCCCGCGAACCCCACAGGTGGTGGGTGGCGAAGTTGGCGATCAGCGTGACCGGTCGCTCGCTCGACTCGACGAGATCGTAGAGGCCGCCCAGGGTCTGCGCCGTCCACGGGCCGGCCACGGGGATCGCTGCCAGCGCGCTCTCGGAGAGAGCCTCGATTGCACGCTTGACCCCAGCCGCCGTGGTGCCGGACACGTCAGAGTCCTCGATCGTCGGGATCGCCAGCCGGTAGTCGCGGCGGCCGGGTTCGCCGTAGGGCAGGATGCCGGGGTCGGGCGTGCCCGAAACGAGGCTGCCGGCGGCCAGCGCCACGGCGTCCTGATCCAGCGGCTCGCCGTCTCGCCCGGCGATGTCTGCGGCTCCGAGCGCCAGGGCGCCGCAGAACGCACCGCACAGGTCGTCGCGTTGGGGCAGCTCGCGGGCGTGCAGCTTCAGCAGGCGGCGCGCGCCCGGCAGGAGGGTCAGGGCCAGGGCGTCTGCAGAGGTCATCGACTCCAATATACGGATGGCGGATCCTGGCGGCGAGGGTGTCACGTCTCCGCCGGGCTAGCCGACGAGGGCAACCTACGAGGGCGCGCACCTCGTGTATGTCACCCGAAGAGACAGGTCCACAAGTGGGAGACAACGACTTGAACTATCTTGACAATACCAAGACGCACTGCGATAGTCGCAAGGGTCTAAGACATCGCCGACGAGATCGACGATGGAGATAATCAGTAATCGGGACAGGTGATTACTGGGCGGCGACTCGTGGCTGTCATTACTGACACGGAGAGGTCGAGTACCATGACACGTATACCTACCCTCATGCTTACGACTATCGGGGCACTGATCCTGGGCTCGCTCGCACCAGTTAGCTCGCTGGCGCACGAATACATCACAAAAGCGACGTCCATCACCGCTACCGGCGAAAATCATACGTTCACCGCCGGCACAGCGATTATCACGTGCAAAAAAGCCGAATTCAAATGGACTGGAACCGAAGGCGTGCATACGGTCCTAGACATCACACCTGCGTATAAAGAATGCAAAGTGACCGGCAGTGGTACAGCCCTCGTCACCGATGAAAAAGCGCAGTTCGAATTCGGGACCCCTACGGAAGTGAAAAAAGGTGAATTCAAGATGACCTCGGCGATCATCGGAGAAACCGGCGCCAAGCTCAAGGTCACTGCAACGTTCGGCAGTGAAAAATGCGAAGTCACCTTTCCCGTGCAGAAACTCACGGGAGAAACGACGCATTTCATCAACATTGGTGAAAACGGCGGCGAAGTACAGGCCAAAATCGAAGGAATCGAATACAAAAGCAACAACCAATGCAACGGTAAAGTCGGGGAAACAGGGACCAACGGCAAGTACGAAGGCAACGCAGGGGAGACCGGCCTCATCGTCAAATAGCCGCTCCAGACGCGATCGGGCTGCCGCGGAGCAACGCCAGCGGCAGCCACGAGGTCAACGGTTCGCGTGCTCACGCCCGACCGAAGCCACCGACGTGGCCGCGCGCAACGGATCTGCGCTCCGCCTGCGGTCGGCCTTGCCTGCGCACGAATCCGATTTGACGCTTAGACTCAGGTGGTGGCTCTGGATTCGATCGCTGGTCCGGGAGGGGACAGCGCGGCTCGAGCGCTGACGCGGCGCCTCGGATGCCCCGCGGCGCTCCGCTGTGCGGCCGTTTGGGCTGCCCTGTTTGCGGCGGCGGCCGTCGGCGCCGTGGTGACGCCTTCGGCTTCCTATGCCACGACGATCGAACCGGGGCCGGTTCCGGCTGCGCCGGGGCTACCCGATGGACGGATGTACGAGCTGGTTTCTCCGGCCCAGAAGAACGGTAATGAAGCCGGGGTCATACCCGAAAGCGAAGACGCCTATGGTGCGGCCGACGCCGATGGAACACGCGTCCTATATGCGGGCACTGGTCCGATCGGCGAAGCACGGAGTGGCGTCGACAACTTCTCGGTCTCGGAACGTTCAGCCTCGGGTTGGCTTACACGGGCGGCGCTTCCGCCGCCCGTGGCACCCCTACAGCTGCAGGACCCAGTCGCGTCCATCGATCCAACCTCACTGCTGAGCTCATCGGATCTCACGAAGGTGGCCTTCACTGCTCGCGATCCATTTGCGCCCAGTCATCTCAACTTCGCGAATCCGGCGTTCTCGTTCAGTAGCACCTACCTGACGGAAGTGGGAGGAGCGGCCACGTGGATCGGGGCGGCCACCGTCGAACGTCCCGTGCCAGCCTTGGAAGAAGTTCAAAGTCCGTCGAATCTAGCTCTAGTCGGCGCGTCTGCAGACCTGGGCACCGTCTACTTCGAGTACTACGGCACGCTCGTCTCCGAAGACGCCCCACGTCTCCCCGCGGTGGCCAGCAACAACATCAACGCCTGGGGCCTCTACGAATGGCGGGGTGGCCAGCTCAAAGCAGCGGGACTGTTGCCGGCGACGGGGTCGCCGCCAACGGAAGAAGAGGACCCGTTCGGAGCCGTGGCGGCCGGGATCGGTAACCGGGGGGGGCAGGCCACATCCGCCGACTACAGCAACGAGGTCTCGCGCGATGGGAACACGGTCTTCTTCGTGAGCCCAGCTCCCGCAGCCGAAAGCGGTAGGCCGCCGCAGCTCTACGCGCGTATCGACGGCCGCACCACGGTGCTTGTCTCGCGATCGAACTTGACCGGACTGCCATCCCCCACGGGAGTAGATGGGATCAGGGACCTCAGCCAGTCTCACCTCGTGCCTTTCGCCTATGCGTCGCCTGATGGTTCACGCGTGTATTTCACCAGCGAAGATCGATTGACCGTTGACGCACCCGCGGACAGCTCGCTCAAGGAGTATGAGCTCAATTTGACAGGCGACGTTCTTACCTATCTCCCCAGCGTCACGCCGCCAGTCATAGCGTCCTCGGAGGACGGCAGCGCACTGGTCTTCGATGACAAGCGCCCACCACACGAACACGAACCCCAACTCGCCATTTGGGAGAATGGCCGCACAGTGGACATCGCGCCGCTGCCCGAATCCTCGGGCCTCTACGTGGCGCCGGTTCGCTTCACCTCCGGTGGCTCGATCGTCTTTCAGACAAATGCTGCGTTTCCTGGCTTCAACGACGCTGGCGGCTTTGGGGAGGTCTACCGGTACGACGTTGCCTCGGAAGGGTTGAGCTGCATTTCGTGCCCTCCGCAGGGTCAGAGTCCCGCCGGTACTGCGAATCTCTCGAATGACGCCCTCTTTCATCCCTCCCAACTGATTGCCGACAGCCGTAGTGTCTCGGGAGACGGCAGCGAGATCTTCTTCGACACGCCCGACCGGCTCGTGCCGCAGGATCAGAACGAAGCCAGGGACGTATACGAGTGGCACGATGAAAGTCTGTCGCTCATCTCCTCGGGGACGGGCTCGAGCGGATCGCTGTTCCTCGACAACAGCGCGTCGGGCAATGATGTGTTCTTCACGACCAGGGCCGATCTGAGTGGATCCGACTCCGACGGGAGCTTCGACGTCTACGACGCTCGGGTCGGCGGGGGGTTCCCGGCGACCCAGTCGCCGTCGAGCTGTGCGTCCGCCTGCCTCGCAGAAACCGCGCCCTCGACCTCGGCGCCGCTGGCAAGTGCGAGCTTCCGGGGAGTCGGAGAACAGGTACCAGAACAGGTACCCCATCCTCGCGAAGCAGCCGGTGGACCGGCGCCTACTTCGAGTGCTCAGAAGTTGGGACGAGCGCTCAGAGCCTGCAAGCGAGACCGCGGGAAACGACGACACGCCTGCGAAGCACGAGCGCGACAGCGGTACCGCAAGCATCCGCGGAAGCCGCCAGCCTGATGATGCTGACATGACAGCGGGCGCTCGCCTCTGGATGATCAGGTCCATGATGCTCGTCGTTGCATTTGTGCTCGTGTTCTCGTTCGCTCGGGCTGCCGCCTACGCATCGGGGTTCGGGGTCGAACCAGGTGCCTTCACCACCACTCTGTCGGACGCGAGGGCGGGAGCCCATGCAGACCTCGTCACCGCGTTTACGCTAAACCAGGAACCTGCCAACAGCCCGGCGGGATATCTGAAGGACATCCACCTGAGCCTCCCTCCTGGCCTGGTCGGCAACCCTCAGGCGACGCCACGGTGTGACATGGGCGACGTCGAGAAAAGCCTATGCCCGGAGAACACCGCTGTCGGAGTGGTGGAAGTCAAGACGGCCAGGCCGCCCAAATTCGAATCGCTCGCCAGAGCCACGGTGCTCGTTTACAACGTCGCGCCATATCCGAACGAGCCTGCGGCTTACGCGTTCAACAGCGGAAGCCTGACGGCACGATTCGACGCCACGCTCTCAGCTGAAGGAAATTACGGTCTAACGCTGAACGCCACCGACCTCTCTGATGCGCAGCCATTGGTCGCTGCGACCGTGACGTTGTGGGGTGTACCGCAGGAACACAATGGTCCCGGTAGCTTCGAAACCAGTCAGTGCCATATCAACGAAGTGCTCGAAGTGGAAGAATGTGTCACGTACGGTGGGGCGGGAAGTGGTGTGAGCTTGCCGTTTTTGAGCAATCCTGTGGCTTGCGGGCTCCTTCCGAGGAGCGTCCTGACGGTCGACGCATGGCAGGAACCGGGTATTGGCCGGCAAGCAACGGCCAGCGCTGGCGCGATCACGAACTGCGAAGGCCCGGCGTTCGAGCCCTCGATCTCGATCGTTCCCGGACTCGCGCAGGCGCGGGCACCAGCCGGTTATGCGATCGCTGTACGGATGCCGGTCGCTCAGAGCGCCGCCGGCCATAGCGACGCCGATTTGCGCGAAGCCAAGCTGGAGCTTCCGACGGGCATTGTCATCTCACCATCCGCCGGCGAGGACTTGCAGGCCTGCTCTGCGGGGGAGTTCGAACTCGAACCGAGGACTTCAGAACCGACAGCTTCAAGGCTGCCGGTGTCCGGGCCGCAGGCTGCCCGCTGCCCGCTCGCCTCTCAGATCGGCACGGCCTCGATCAAAACCCCCCTCCTCTCCGAAGCGCTTCACGGTCAGCTGTTCCTCGGCACACCTGAATGCGCTCCGTGCACGACCCAGGACGCGCAGGCGGGCAGGATGGTCCGTCTACTGCTCCAAGCGGCCGGCTCGGGCGTGCTCATCAAGCTCCAGGGATCGATATCGGTGAACGAAGCGACCGGCCGTTTGACGGCGATCATCGACAACAGCCCGCAGCTCCCGGTGGAAGAACTCGAGCTGACGCTGAACGGAGGACCCCACGCGCTGCTCGCGAACCCCGCCGAATGCGCGGGCCCGCTGCAAGGCAGCGGGCAGCTCACGCCCTACAACACCGAAACCCCCACCGAAGTGACCGCGGCCTCAACGCAGCTCACGGGATGTGGGCCACCCCGCTTCGCGCCCACGTTCAGCGCCGGCACCGTCACCAACCAGGGTGGCAGCACGAGCACCGCGATCATCTCGATCTCGCGCGCCGACCAGGACCAAACCCTCGGACGCTTCACCGTCAACATGCCGCCCGGTCTGCTCGGCCTGCTGTCGAAGGTGCCTGCCTGTCCGCAAGCTGCAGCGCAGCTGGCCGCCTGTGGGGCGCAGAGCGAGCTCGGATCGGTCAGCATCGCTGCCGGTCCGGGCAGCGAACCACTCAACCTCAAGGGCTCCGTCTTCCTCACAGGCCCACATGACGGGGCGCCCTTTGGCCTGTCGATCGTCGTTCCGGCGCAGGCCGGTCCGATCGACCTGGGGTCGATAGACATCCAGGCGGGGATTCAGATCGATCCCGCCACCGCCGCGCTCACGATCGCCAGCGACCCGCTGCCACAGTCGCTCGCCGGGGTGCCGCTTCAGATCAGGGCACTGAATCTCGAAATCAGCCGGGCCGGCTTCATCGTCAATCCCACCAGCTGTCGCCCGAAGGCGATCGACGCGACCCTCGCAAGCGCCCAGGAGGCATCGGCTGGGGCGTTTGAGCACTTCCAGGCGGCCGGCTGCGCGAAGCTGACGTTCAAGCCCACGCTCACCGCGCTCTCCAACGCTAGGACAACGCGGCTCGGCGGCGCCTATCTGCACGTCAAGCTGACCTCTGCCCCAGGGCAGGCGAACGTCGAAAAGCTCAAGCTCGACCTGCCCAAGGCGCTTCCTTCGAGGTTGACCACGCTTCAGGGTGCCTGCCGGGAGGCCACGTTCAAAGCCGATCCAGCAAGGTGTCCAGCGAGCTCGGTGCTCGGCACCGGAGCCGTCACCACGCCCTTCCTGCGAGCGCTCCTCACCGGCCCGGTCTACATGGTCTCCCACGGCGCTCGGGGATTTCCGGATCTCGACGCCGTCCTGCAGGGCGAAGGTGTCACGCTGGTGCTCGTCGGAACCAGCGGGTTCACCCACGGGATCAGCTCAGAGGCGTTTCGCTCGCTGCCCGATGCGCCGATCTCGACGCTCGACCTGATGTTCCCCGCCGGTCCCAACTCCGCCTTTGCCGCCAACGCCAATCTCTGCAAGCGAAAGCTTCCAACGCCCACCGAGATCACCGGCCAGAACGGCGCGGTGGTCAAACAGACGATCAAGATCGCCGTCTCCGGCTGCTCTGGGGCCCGCGTAAAGCCTCGACGAAAGGAAGCACCATGAGCTGGGACTTCTCAACCGACCCCGACTACCAGGAGCAGCTCGACTGGATGGCCGACTTCGTTCGCCGCGAGATCTGGCCGCTGGAGGCGGTCTGGCACGAGCTCGGCCTCGATGGCCTGAGCGCTGCGATCGCGCCGCTGCAGGAGCAGGTCAAGGCTCGTGGCCTGTGGGCCACCCACCTGCCTCCGGAGCTCGGCGGCCAGGGCATGGGTCAGGTCAAGTTGGGCCTGATGCACGAGATCCTCGGCACCTCTCCGATCGCGCCGCTCGCCTTCGGCAACGCCGCGCCCGACTCCGGCAACTCCGAGATCCTCGCCATGGCGGGCACCGCCGAGCAGAAGGACCGCTGGCTGCACCCGCTGCTGGCCGGCGACCTGCGCAGCGCCTTCAGCATGACCGAGCCGAACACCCCTGGATCCGATCCCACCCAACTGTCCACCCGCGCCGTCCGTGACGGTGAGGACTGGGTGATCGACGGGCTCAAGTGGTTCTCATCCAACGGCTCGATCGCCGACTTCCTGATCGTCATGGCCGTCACCAACCCCGATGCGCGGCCCTCGCAGCGCGCGTCCATGTTCATCGTCCCGGTCGACACCCCGGGCGTGGAGATCCTGCGCGACGTGCCCACGATGGAGCATCCCTGGGAGCAGTTCGGCGGCTACGGCGGCCACTCCGAAATCCGCTACCGCGCAGTTCGCGTCCCCGGGGAGGCGCTCCTGGGCGCCGAGGGCGAGGGCTTCGTGCTCGCCCAGCAGCGCCTCGGCCCGGGACGCATCCACCACTGCATGCGCTGGCTGGGGGTGGCCCGCCGCGCCTTCGACATGATGTGCGAGCGCGCCACCTACCGTCAAGCGCACGGGTCGGTGCTGGCGCAGAAGCAGACCGTTCAGAACTGGATCGCCGACAGCGCCGCCGAGATGCAGGCCGCGCGCCTGATGACGCTGCACGCCGCCTGGGTGATGGACACCGAAGGCGCCCGCGCCGCGCGCACCGACGTGGCGCTGATCAAGTTCTACGGCGCCAAGGTCCTGCACGACGTGGTCGACCGGGCGCTGCAGACGCACGGCTCGCTCGGCTACTCCACCGACCTGCCGCTCGAGCAGATGTATCGCTTCGCTCGCGCCGCGCGCATCTACGACGGTCCCGACGAGGTCCACCGCCAGACGGTCGCGCGTCACATCCTCGCCGGCTACGCGCCGCCCGCCGACGAAGTCCCGAGCGAGCACCTGCCCACACGCCGCGAGCAGGCGCGTGAGCGCTTCGCACACCTGCTCGACGCGGTCACCGCCAACGACTGATCGCGCAGCGCGGAGCATCGCGTAGGCGCGGAGCATCGCGTAGGCGCGGAGCCGCGCAGGCGCGCAGGGGCGGAGGTGCCGCGGGGCCGCGGCGGCCGCGAGACCAAGCCCGGACCGATGTTAAGGGTCGATGTCTCCGACCGCGCTGCGCTTCTCCAAAGACGGAAGATCATGATTTGCAGGGAGAACATCTTCCTCGTCGCTCGTGCGGGCGACTCCCGAGCGATGGCCGCTTGATCTTTCGCGAAGGCCCTGCCAAGTTCGAATTCGGCGTCGTTATGTCGTCAATCGGAAATCGAGCGAGGTGGGTCATCCTGGCCAGAGCAAGAAGCACGTCAAACGACAAACGCCGGCGGCCCTCTTGATGCGCTCGGCCGCTGCGCGCTCTCCACAGGACGAGCTCGCTTCCCGGCGCGAGAGCTGGGCGTCGCGCAGCCCCGAGCCTGCGGCGTCGCTCTCGCAGGTGGGCTGGACACCGAAGGGCGAGCTGGGAATCGCCGAGTGGTCTGCCGTCGGGCGGCGCTTCGGCGAGATCGGGCGCTGCAGCCAGTGGTGGCTCGGCGACTGGATCCACTACGGCAACCTGCGCTTCGGCGAACGCTACTCCCGCGCAGCCAAGCTAACCGGCTACGACGCGCAGTCGCTGATGAACATGGTCTACGTAGCGTCTCGCTTTGAGATCTCCCGACGTCGGGAGAACCTCTCGTGGAGTCACCACGCCACCCTCGCCGCGCTCGAGCGCGAAAGCCAGGAGCACTGGCTCGACCGCGCGGCAGCGGAGCACATGTCCGTCGCAGACCTGCGCGTCGAGCTGCGTGGCACGCGCCGGGCGCTCAAAGCCGTCGCCGAGAGCCACGCCGCCGGGGCCGCTGCAGAGCCGAAGGGCGAGTCCGAGCCCACGGCCTCCGTCGTGTGCCCCACCTGTGGATGCTCGGTTCCGCTCGCGCACTGAGCGCGGAAGCAGACGAATCGGGCGGCTGCTATCAGGCGGCTGCCGCAGCTCGCGCGCGGGGGCGCTCCGAGCGGCGAGTCACGATCACGCGGGCCTGGTCTCCCGGGGCGAATGCCACCGAGCTGCGTGCCGGTCGCGCCGAGCCCGACGTGGCCGCGCGCAGGTCCACCTCGCGCAGCACCGTGCGCATCACCAGCTTCATCTCGAGCTGCGCGAAGCTGGCAGCCACGCAGCGCCGCACGCCGCTGCCGAACGGAAGCCAGGAGTAGGTGTCGGGTGGACCGTCGAGGAAGCGCTCGGGCATGAACCTGAACGGATGGGGATAGATGTCCTCGCGGTGGTGCACCAGGTAGATGCAGGGTGCGACGATGGTTTGCGCAGGGATCGTGTAGCCCCCGAGCTCCATCGGCTGGACGAGCTTGCGCATGACCAGCGGCACCGCCGGGCACAGGCGCAGTATCTCCCTGACGATCGCCTCGGTGTAGGCGTCCTGGTCGCCGGCGAGCACCTCCTCGCGCACGCGGGCCAGCTTCTCGGGATGGCGCAGCAGGCGCTCGAACGCCCACGCCAGAGAGGTAGCGGTGGGGCCGTCGGAGAGCAGCGTGATCAGTTCGTCGCGCAGCTCCTGGTCGGTCATCGGCGCGCCGTTCTCGTCGTAGGCCTGCTCGAGCAGCGAGAGGATGCCCTCCTCCTCCGGGCGCGCCGGCGCCGCACGCCGCCGCCGAACCTCCTCGAGCAGGGCCGCCTCCACGGGCGCCATCACCCTGCGGAACTGGGCGTTGCGGGCCAGCCAGCTCGATCCGAACACGCTCACCAACGTCAGCCGCGAAGGCTTGTTGAGCCAGTCGGTCAAGCGTCTGAGCAGCATCCGCAGGCGCTCCATGTGCTGGCCCTCGGTCGTGCCGAAGACCGCGCGCATGACCACCTCGTTGCTGATCGACTGCATCCGCGGCCACAGCGCAAGCGGCTCGCCGACGGGCCAGCGCGCGATGTCCTCGCGCGCCACGTCGACCATCATCTCGCCGTAGCCCTGCATCCGCTTGCCGTGGAAGGAGGGCAGCATGAACTTGCGGTGGGTCATGTGCTCGGGCTCGTCGAGCAGCATCACCGAGCGCGGACCGAGCAGCGGTCCGAGCAGCGGGTTGGCCTCGCCGGCTCCGGCACGAACAAGCTCTGGGCTGATCGTGAGCACCTTCCCCACATCTGCTGGACTGCTCACGAACACCCAAGGATTCCCTTTGCGGACACGGAGGGTGAATATGTCTCCGTAGCGCTCGCCGCAGCGTTCCATGAACGGCAGCGGTCGCATCGCCCAACCGACCGCCTGCAGGCGGCTCGGCATGCGCGGGCCCGGCGGCAGCTCGCCGTTGTCCCAGCCGATCGCGGCGCTGGCGGCGCTGGGTTGATTCTCCGCTGAAAAGTATGCGGTGCTCATGGCCGCAGGTATGATGATGATTCGAGTTCGACTAAGCAAACAAGCCGAAAAAATGGGGCTGCTGCGTCGGGCTTGGTGCGGGAGCGCCGCTTGAGCACCAGTGCCTTAATCGGTTTAAAGGGCCGGCCTTAAACGCCGGAGATCCGGGTTCGAGCCCCGGCTGGTGCATCGGGAAACGTGATTCCCAAGCTATGCCCACGACGATCAATCTCTTCGACTACTTCGAGCAGACGCAGGACGGCGGCGCAGGCCACGCCCCCTGGGCAGCTCGCGCGCCGCGCCGCCCGAGTCCGCACTTCGACGTGATGCTCGTACCGCGTTCGCGCGCTTGGCAGCAGGACGCCGATGCGCTCGAGGTGCTCGAGCAGCTCGAGCGCGAGCCGTGGGTCAACTCCGTCATGCGCCAGGGAGACCGCGTGAACGTGCGCCTCGCCGATCGCTGGATCGAGTCGACCGGAGCTGCGCTGGAGGCGGGCGGTGGCGCCGAAGCCGCCCTCGCCGACCTGGCGCGGGCGCAGCGCTTTGCGGTTCAGTTCTGGGACGCGAACGCCACCAAGGCGCTGCACGTCGGGCACCTGCGCAATCTCTCGCTCGGCAATGCGCTCGCTGCTGCCCTCGCCCAGGCCGGCGGTGAGATCGAGCGCCGCAGCCTGATCTCGGACGCCGGTCGCAGCATGGGCGAGGCGATGGCCGGGGTGATGCGCAGCGGGCGCCACGCTCAATCCTGGCCCGACGGCGACCAGAAGAGCGACCACTTCGTCGGTGTCTGCTATGCCGACTACGTCGCCGCCGGCGGGATGCGCGCCGATCGCGAGGTAGAGGAGCCCGGCGACTCGCTGACGCGCGAGGTCCGCGTGCAGAACGACGTCGCCGACGAGCTGCTCAACAGCGTCATGCAGGGCGACAGCGACGCGCTCGAACTGTGGTTCAAGACCCGCGCCTGGGTTATTTCCGGGCAGCGCAAGACGCTTGCCCGCCTGGGCATCGCCTTCGACCGCGTCTTCTTCGAGTCCGACTTCCTCTCAAACGCCGCCGATCTGACCGCCAAGGGCCTCAGCGAGGGCAGGCTCCAGCGGCGCGAGGACGGCGTCGTCATCTACGCCACAGCGGTCGAGGACCTCGAAGAGATGCCACTCGTACGCCCCGATGGCCTCACCACCCAGCACATGCGCGCGGTGGCCTACTGGATGGCCGCGCCCGGACTGGAGAACGTCACCACGCTTCAGATCTGCGGCACCGAGTGGGTATCGCACGCCACCTGCATCAACAAACTGATGACCGAGCTCAAAGCGCCCGGCAACGGGGGCGTGCACCCCACGCACGACATCTTCCACGGGATGGTCTCGCGCCAGAAGCGTGCCGTCGCCTCGAGCGCCGAGGGCGCGCTCTTGATCGACGACCTGATCGAATCGATCGACCAGCAGATCGACGCCGACCCCCAGGCCGCTGAGATGCGCCGCGCGCACCCATCCCCCGAACGGGTGCCAGCCCAGGTGGCGCTGGGCTACTTCCTACCCTACCCGGCGATTCCGGCCGTCGACTTCGACCCCGAGCGGTTGCTGCGCGAGGGCGAGAGCCTCGGCTGGGACCTCGTGCGGGCGCGCTCTACCCACGGCGGCGCCGGCGTCGCCAACGGCACTCGACCCGCCGAGGACCCGGACTACCGCTTCGCGGTCGTTCAATCGGAGCTCTACCGCCGCCACCTGCGCCTCGCCGTCGAGCGCTTCGACCTCACGCCGCTGGCGCTCTACCTGCGCCATCTCGCGCGCTGGCATCTGGAGCGCGATCGCAGCAGCCACGTCGAGCATGTGGTGCACACGCTGCTCGACCGCAGCGCGCGCGGCCTGGGACTGGAGGCGGGGCGATGAGCACGCTGCTCGTCGACAACTACGACTCCTACACCTACAACGTCTTTCACCTGCTCGCAGCAGTCACCGGCGAGGAGCCGATCGTGGTCCACAACGACACCGTCTCCTGGCGGGCGCTGTCGCGCTGGGACTTCGATGCGATCGTGCTCTCGCCCGGCCCCGGACGCCCCGATCGTTGGCACGACTTCGGCGTCTGCTCGGACATCCTGCGCTCGAGCGAGATTCCGGTGCTTGGAATCTGCCTCGGCCACCAGGGTCTCGGACACGCGCTCAAAGGCTGGGTCACCTCGGCGCCAGTGGCGATGCACGGTCGTCTGAGCGACGTCAAGCATCTCGGCAGCGGCCTGTTCGAGGGCATCCCGCAGGATTTCTCGGTCGTGCGCTACCACTCGCTGGCCGTCACCGGGCCGATCGGACCCGACGGGCGTGTGACCGCGTGGACCGACGACGGGATCGTGATGGGCATCGAACACCGCAGCCGCCCGATGTGGGGTGTGCAGTTCCACCCCGAGTCGATCTCCACGCAGCACGGGCACCGGCTCGTCGAAAACTTCTATGAGCTGGCGCGCGAGCGCAGGGTGCCCCAACGGCGCAAGTTGAACAAGCCGCTCGTTCCGCCGCGACGCTGCCGCAGGCGTACCGCAGACGGCTCCAGCGTGAGCCTGCAGACACGCGTGCTCGAGGGCGAGCCCTCGACCGAGCGCCTGTTCGAACGCCTCTTCGCCTCGGCCGAGCACGCCTTCTGGCTCGACAGCGCCGACGCGCCGAGCGCGCTCGGACAGTGCTCCTACCTCGGCTCGACCGTGGGGCCGAACCGCGCCGTGCTGAGCTACGACGTCGAGACGGGAATCGTCAGCTCCAGTGGCGAGACCGCAACCGCCAGCGAGAGCGCCTCGATCTTCGACGTACTCGATCGCGAGCTGCAGGAGCGCGCTGTCGAGGCGCCCGCAGATGTCGCCAAGGGCCTGCTCGGTGGCTTCGTCGGCTACATCGGCTACGAGTGCAAGGCCGATTGCGGCTCCTCGAACGTGCACCGCTCCGATCTCCCCGATGCGGTGCTGATGTTCGCCAACCGCGTCGTCGCGGTCGATCACGTCACCAAGCGCACGCGGCTGTTCGCGATCTGCTCAGGGGACGAGGCGCAGGCCCAGGAGTGGCTCGACGCAGCCGAGGCGGTCGTGCGCGAGCTGCTGCTCGAGCCCCCACCCGACTCCTCGCGGGACGCCGCGGATGCGGCTGCAGACGTTGAGCCGAGTGCGCAGGTGAGGTTCGAGTGCGGACGGGGCCGGCGCAAGTACCTGGCCGACATCGCCCGCTGTCAGGCCGCGCTGGCCGCCGGCGAGTCCTACGAGGTCTGCCTCACAGACCAGATCTCCACCGACGAGAGCCCCGACCCCTTTCACCTCTATCGGATCCTGCGACGCAGCAACCCCGCGCCGTTCGCCGCCTACCTGAAGCTGGGCGACGTCGCGATCATCAGCTCATCGCCCGAGCGGTTCCTGTCGGTCGACCGCGACCGCCGCGTGCAAGCCCGCCCGATCAAGGGAACGGCTCCACGCTCGAGTGACCCCGTGCAAGACCTCGAGCTGCGCATGGAGCTCCTCCAAGACGAGAAGACGTTCGCCGAGCACCTGATGATCGTCGATCTGCTGCGCAACGACCTCGGTCGGGTGTGCGAGGTCGACAGCGTGCGCGTGCCCGACTTCATGGTCGTCGAGAGCTACTCCACCGTGCACCAGCTGATCTCGAACGTGACCGGGGTGCTCGAGCCCGGCCGCACCCCCGTGGACTGTGTGCGCGCCTGTTTCCCCGGCGGCTCGATGACCGGCGCGCCGAAGCTGCGCACGATGGAGATCATCGACGACATCGAGCGCGAGGCGCGTGGGGTCTACTCCGGAGCGCTCGGCTACTTCGGCCTCGACGGGAGCGTCGATCTGTCGATCGTCATCCGCACGATCGTCATGCGTCCCGGGGCCACTACGATCGGTGCAGGTGGAGCGATCGTGATGCAATCCGATCCCGAGGCAGAGTTCGAGGAGCGTCTGCTGAAGGCGCGCGCGCCGATGTCCGCGATCGCCCAGGCGGTGACCGGCAGCGACTCGCCCGAGGCATGGAGCATCGAGCTCGAGCCCGCCCTGGCGGTTGCGGCGGGACGATGAGCGAGACGATCCAGAGGACCCCGGAGCCTCGCGCCGCCGCTGCGGGCGAACCGAGCCTGCCCGGCGCGCAGATCAGGATCGCCGAACGCAAGGACGCTGAGGCGGTCGCCGCAGCCGTTCGCGAGCTGCTCGTCGAGCTTGGCGCCACGGCGCCGCAGGAGGGCGCACTCGTGGGCGCCGCGCGGACGCTGCTCGAGACCCCCGCGGCCGGAGCGGTGGTGGTTGCAGAGGCCGGCGGTGCGCTCGTCGGCGTGCTCGCCGCGAGCTGGCAGCTCGCGCTTCACGTGCCGGGCAGCTACGCGCTGATCCAGGACCTGTGGGTCCATCCCGCCTGGCGCAGCCGCATGATCGGACGCGAGCTGATTGCGGCGCTCGCTGAGCTGGCTCGCGCAAAGGACATGGCGCGCATCGAGGTCGGCCTGCCCCGCGAGCGCTTCCCCGGCTTTGCCTCGACCGAGGCCTTCTACCTCGGAAACGGCTTCGAGCACCTCGGCCCGCGGATGCGCATGGCGCTCTCGTGAGCGCCATGCACCTGATCGAGCAGCGCCCCGGAGCCCCGGCGGTGCAGCCGTGGATCCTCGACCGAGGCGGGCACCGGATGCAGGCCCACGACCACGACCGCAGGCTCTCCGAGCTGCGCTCCGGGCTCGTGCGCCACCCCGGTGTCCACGCGAGCACCGCCACGCCCGACAGCGCCGAGGTCGAGCAGGTCCTCAGCCGGCTGCACGAGCCGGGCTTCCTGCGCGCGCTCGCCGAGCTCGACTCCTCGGCGCCGGTGCTGCTCGCCGAGTATGCCGCGCCGGGGATGGCGCCCGACACGCCCGTCTGCGCCGATGTGGCCGCCGCCGCGCTCGAGGGCGTGCGTACGGCGATCGGCGCGGCACGGGAGATCCTCGCCGGCGCCCGCTTCGCGTATGCGCTGTGCGGACCGCCCGGTCATCACGCGGGCCCGGACTGGGTCGGCGGCTGCTGCTACTTGAACAACGCCGCCGCCGCCGTGCAGACGCTGCGCGACGGCCAGCTGACCCCCGTGGGGATCCTCGACCTCGACATCCACTATCCCAACGGCACCGCCGCGATCGCCGCGCGCATGGCCGACACGAGCCTGCACTCGCTGCACGCGTGGCCAGCGGTCAACGTCCCCTCCCAGTCGGCCAGCCCGTGCTGTGAGCGCGAGCGGGTGGTCGAGTTCGACGAGGCGCCCAGCGAGCGCGCCTATCTCGATGCGGCGGCCACCTCGATCGAGGAGCTCGCAGGCGCGGCGAGCGTGCTGGTCGTCTCGCTAGGCTATGACATCGTCGCCGGCGACCCCCACGGCTGCTGGAGCTTCTCGCCGCAGATCTTCGCCCGCCTCGGGGCTCTGCTCGCAGACGCACAGCTGCCGGTGTGCGTGATCCAGGAGGGTGGCTACGCGCTCGACTCGCTGGCCGAGTGCAGCTATGCGTTCGCCAGCGGCCTGCTCGGGGACGAGGCAGCGTGAGCGGGCTCGAGCCGTTTCGCCGGCGCCTGGACGAGCTCGACGAGCAGATCATGCGCCTGCTCGCAGAGCGCTTCGACATCTGCCGCGAAGTCGCCGAGCACAAGCGCGAGCACGGCATCGAGATGATGCAGCCCGGGCGCGTGCAGGAGGTCACACAGCGCTACCTATCGCGTGGCGCCGAGCGCGACGTGCCCGCTGACTTCACCGCCGAGCTGGTCGAGCTGGTGATCGGCGCGACCTGCAAGATGGAGGACGAGCTGATCGACGCGCCTGGGCCCGCCCGAGGCGAGGCCACGGGATGACCGACCCCACGTTCATCACGCTCGGACCGACCGGCACCTGCCACGAGAACGCGCTGCTTCACTACCTCGAGTTCCAGGGCATCGACTCGGCCAGGATCGAGCTAGTCGAAGACCTGCTCGGCGCCATCGATCGCGTTCGCGACGAGCCGAACACGTTCCTGGTGCAGTGCAGCGCGCATCTGCACGTCCACCTCGTCACCGAGCGCCACTACGGCGAGGTGTTCGTGCTCGACACCTTCCTGTATCCGACCAAGGAGCTTGCGCTGCTGTTCCGCAGCGACCGCAGCGAGCACCGCAGCCTCGGGATCGTCTCGGCGACCCGCGGCTACACCGCCCTGGAGCGCTTCGCGGAGATCGTCGACGAGCCGTCAAAGCCGGTAGTAGCCCGCCACCTGCTGGAGGGACGCTACGACGCCGGCCTCACCCACCTGCACTACGCCGCCGAACACCCCGACGTGCTGCGCGTCGAGGAGCTCTACGGCGCGGTCGACACCACCTGGGTCGTCTACGGCACGCGCAAGCGCTTCCGCGGCGAGGTCATCGGCCAGAAGGTCCCGTGGCTGTTCACGGGCGAGCCCGACCCCGAGCTCCAGCGCATCTGAGCGCACGCCGACCAGGCCGCCTTCTAGGCTGAACGGGTGGCGACCAACGCCCAGCAGCCCTGCGCCGTGTTCGATCCCACGGCATTTCAGAGCTTTCGCTTCGTATCGAGAGACCTCGACGCTCGCGGCCGCGTCACGCTGCGCTACGCGCTCGACGAGCAGATCTCCTTCGTCGAGGAGATCGAGCTGCCGATCGAGGAAGAACTGCTCGACTCCCAGCGCGCATCCGTCGAGGGCCTGCTGTCGCTGCTTCACTGGGTCGCAGGGGTCAGCTACTTCAAGACCGCCGCGCCGGCCGAGGTGCGCTGCGAGACCGGCGCGCCTACGCCGGCCGTGGCCGCGCTGCTCGAGGCGCTCTACTCCGAGGGCCTCGGCGAGCTCGCCTACGCAAACGCGCTGCCCGCGCTGCCACGGCCGCGCTTTCCCCGTGCCCCCGCCTCGGCCCAAGCGCTCGCGCCGGCCGTTGCTGCGGCACCGCCTGAGCCGCGGCGTGTGCTCGTGCCGGTCGGCGGCGGCAAGGACTCGGCGGTCGCGCTCGAGCTGGTGCGCCGCGGCGGCTACGAGCTGGCACTGTTCTCGATCGGAAACGCGCCGCCGATCGCGCGCACCGTCGCCGTGGCCGGGCTTTCGCACCTGATCGCCACGCGTCGCCTCGACCCGGAGCTCCCCACGCTGAACCGAGCGGGCGCCCTGAACGGCCACGTCCCGATCACCGCGATCGTCTCCTGCGTGGCGCTGCTCACGGCAGCCCTGCGCGGCTTCGACACCGTGGCCATGGCCAACGAGCGCTCCGCCTCCGCCGGCAACGTCCGCTGGGATGGCATCGAGGTCAACCACCAGTTCAGCAAGGGTCTGCGCGCCGAGCGGCTGCTCGATGCAGCCGTGAGCGAGCTCGGGGGAGGCGTGCGGATCTTCTCGGTGCTTCGGCCCGCGTCCGAGCTTGCGATCGCGCGAGCCTTCGCGCGCATGGAGCGCTACCACGGCGCATTCACCAGCTGCAACGCGATCTTTCGCCTCGATCCCGCCCTGCGCGCCTCTTCGTGGTGCTGTGAGTGTCCTAAGTGTCGCTTCGTGTTCCTCGCGTTGGCGCCGTTCAGCTCGCCCGAGCATCTGCGCGAGATCTTCGGGCGCGACCTGCTCGACGAGGATCGGCAGTCCGAGGGATTCGCCCTGCTCGCTGCCAGCGGCGGGCACAAGCCGTTCGAGTGCGTGGGCGAGGAGCAGGAGAGCCTTGCAGCGATGCGCCTGCTGGCCGAGGATCCGCGCTGGAGCTCGCACAGCGTCGTGCGGCGGCTGGCCGGCGAGGTGCTGCCCGCGCACGCGCCCACCGCGGGGCGAGCGCGGGAGGTGCTGGCGCTCAGCGACGAGCACCACGTGCCGGCCGCGCTGATGGACGAGATTCGTGCGCTTCTCGGAGCTTGAAGGCGCCTCGATCGGAGTTTGGGGGGCCGGTCGCGAGGTTGCCTCCTTCGCCTCCCAGCTCGCTCGCCGTCTGCCCGCCGCCCGGATCGAGGCAGCGGTCTTCGATGCACCGCCGCCTGATGATGCCCTGCAGGCGCTGAAGTCCCCGGGCGTGCGCGTAGGAGACGCGAGCGAGGCCGTGATGAGCCTGGGGGCCTGTGATGTGATCGTGCGCTCGCCGGGCGTCTCCACGCACCGAGCCGAGCTACAGCAGCTGCGCGCGGCAGGCGTGCCCGTGACCACTCCGACGGCACTGTGGCTGGCCGAGCACGGCAGCGAGCGCGTGCTCGGGGTGACGGGCACCAAGGGCAAGAGCACCACCGCCGCTCTGGCTCACCACCTCGCCCGCGCCGACGGGCGAGCCGTGCAGCTGGCGGGCAACATCGGCGTGCCGGCGCTCGAGCTGCTCGATCGAGACCCAGCCGAGCTGGTCGTGCTCGAGCTCTCCAGCTACCAGATTGCCGACCTGCAAACAGGGCCCCAGGTGGCCCTGTTCACGAACCTCTATCGCGAGCACACAGACTGGCACGGCTCCGAGCAGGCCTATCGCGCAGACAAGCTGCGCCTGCTGGAGCTTCCAGGCGTTCGAAGCGCCGTGCTGAACGGACGCGACGAGACGCTGCACGCGCTGGACCCGGACGTGGACACACACCTTTTCGGCACGCCTGGGGGCTGGGATGTCAGCGATCGCGGGATCGCCCGCCGCGGAGTCGAGCTGCTCGCGCGCGAGCAGCTCCCGCTGCCCGGCCTGCACAACGCGCTGAACCTGTGCGGCGCTTTGACAGGGCTCGAAGCGCTCGATATCTCGCTCGACTCGCTGCCCGCCGCACTGGCGGGCTTCGAGGCGCTCGAGCATCGCCTGGAGACGGTCGCCGAGCGTGCCGGCGTCATGTGGGTGAACGACAGCATCTCAACCACGCCCGAGTCGACGATCGCGGCCCTGGCCAGCTTCCCCGGCCGCGAGATCGTCCTGATCGGCGGCGGCCAGGACCGCGGCCAGGACTACGCCGAGCTGGGGAGCACGCTGCTCGAGCGGGGAGCCACGCTCATCGGCGTCCCCTCCACGGGAGCGCGCCTGCTGGCGGCCGCCCGCGCAGCAGGCGTCCACCGGGAGCGGGCCCTCGCGGCGGATGACCTGAGCGACGCGGTCGCCCAGGCGGGCGCGCTTGCGCGTCCGGGCCACGTGATCCTGCTCTCGCCGGCTGCGCCGAGCTATGACCACTTCCGCGACTTCGTGCAGCGCGGCGAGCGCTTCCGCGAGCTCGTCGCCGCGCAGCTGTGAGCACCGCCTCCACGGCGCCCGCACGGGTCTGCAAGCGCCGTTAGACTCACACGCAGGGGGGAGGGATATGAACGAGCCAAGCGCCACCCCCCCGAGCCCAAGTCCACCCCGACTGTGGCCGAAACTATTGGCACCGATGATCCTGCTGCTCGTGATCGTCGCCGCGCTGTCGTTCGCGCTCTCAAAAGGCTCGAGCAAAACCGTGCTGCCCGGCGGCGCGCAACAGACCGCGCCTGGCAGCGGCTTCTTCGGCACGCTCACGCTGCCCTCGCGTCAGGCGCCCGCGATCGCCCTGAGCAACTACCAGGGCAAGCCCGTCACGCTGGCGGAGTACCGCGGCAAGGCTGTGCTCGTGACGTTCCTCTACGCCAACTGCCCCGACGTCTGCCCGCTGATCGCCTCCAACCTGCGGGTCGCGCTGAACATGCTCGGCTCACGGGCCTCCAGCGCGCAGGTCATAGCCGTGTCGGTCGACCCGCGCGGAGACACGCCTGCGGCGGTGGCACGGTTCCTGCACGCGCACGAGATGACCGGGCGAATGCAGTACCTGATCGGCTCCGCCGGCGAACTGGCGCGGACGTGGGGCGCATGGAGCGTCGGCTCGAAGCGCGAGGTCGGCCAGCCCCAGCTCGTGGCGCACTCCGCGCTCGTCTACGGGATCAGCGCCGCCGGCAAGCTGACCACCGTCTATCCGGCAACGTTCGAACCGAGCGAGATCGCCCACGACGTCCCCAAGCTGCTGGCCCGCTGAAAGGCGCCACGTGAGGTTTCGAGGAGGGTCAAACGGGGCATTATCGAGATGTGTCGCTAACAACCGCCATCATCATCCTCGTAGTACTCGTCGTCGCCCTGGTCTCGGGGCTCGCGTTCGTGATGTCGCGCGCCAACAACTTGCGGCCCCACAGGCCGAGCTGGCGCCGGATCGCGCGCTTCCGTCGGGCTCGCAACCCGCGCGGCCCGCGTGGGCAGCGCGGCCCCTCCTGACAGCAGAGCGCGAGCGCTCCCCCCGCTGCTCGCCCGTGCGCGACTGAGGTAGGAAAGGCGACGGCTCAGGCGATCTAACGTTCGCCTGAGCCGTTACGCCACAGCACCACGTACCAGATCGCCACCAGGATCAGCACGCCGAGGGGCAATGCCAGCGTGAGGATGGACCCGGTGAGGAAGTGCGCTGCTAGCGGAACGTTTGGCATTGAGCCTCCTAGTGCTCGCTTGCCAGCCGGCCGGTCCGAGCGGGCGCCGGGGACGGTGGCATCAGCCAGCGGTGGACGTATACGAAGACGACGATCAGAAAGGTGATCGACCCAGGCACCCACATGATGCCAGCCGCGAGCTGCTGGTCGGCCATCGCGCTGATGCCTCCGGGCCGGCTAGTCTGGTGGGCGTAGAAGCTGTACAGCGGATGCGGCGCGAGCGCCAGGATCACGGCGAGCACCCAGCTGACGATCATCCCGCCGATCGCGAACACCACGCGCTGGGCGGGTTCCAGCGCGATCCGAAGCGGCGGCGACGGCACCGCCTGCTTGAAGAACATGACCGCGGTGGTGAAGAACAGCGTGTGCTCGAGCGCGTGCAGCGCGCTGTTGCGAAGCGTCGCGTCGAACAGCGCGGGGACGTGCCAGGCGAGCAGCACGACCGAGAAGCACAGGAAGCCCGCAAGCGGACTGCCGAGCGCGTGGCTGACGGCCCGCAGCGGCGCTGTGCGCCGCCCATGGCTGAGATTGTGCGCGAGCCAGCGTCGCCACTGCAGCGGCAGGCTGCGCCACAGGCGCACCCACGGGCGCGCCACCACGAGCAGCGGCGCAGCGACCACGATCAGCAGCACGTGCTGGATCATGTGTACCCAGAAGAGCTGCTCGCTGAGCACCTCGATCGGCGAGGCCAGCGCGATCGCGAGCACGAGTAGGGCGACGTAGAAGCAGGCGCTGCGCCAGCGCTGCTCGGCGCGCTTTCGGTCCGGCGTGAGAGTCCGGCGGTTCCCCAGCCAGTAGAGGATCGCCAGGTCGATCACGAGTACAAGCGGCGGATCGAACGACCAATCCCAGAAGCCCGGCGTCGCTGCCGCCGTGGCGAGCACTACAGGAGATACAGCGTCACGTAGGTAATGACCCCGATGGCGGCCAGAAATCCCCAATAGAACACGGCGGCATCGAGACCTGGCGCGATCAGCCGGTCGGGCTCCTTGATGTCGCCCTCGCTGCTCGCCGGTGTGCGCCGCGCGCGCAGCTCGGTCGCGACCTGCGTCTCGAGCCAGTACATCGTGGCGATCACAGCGACCAGGTAGAAGCCAGCCCAGGCGCAGAAGACGCTCGCGTAGGCGCCATTGGTCGGTCCGAAGTCCTGCACGGTGAACTCGATGCACTGCAGCGCGACCGCCGCCAGGCCGAAGACGATGCCGCCGATCGCCGGCACCAGCCAGCCCGGCGATTTGACCTTCATCTGCCGGCCGGAGACGAACGTGAGCGCGCCGCTGATCACGATGCACGCAACGAACGCCGCGCCCAGGCCTTTGGCTGGGTTGACGTGCGCGGGGTGCCACAGGTGGTCCTGGTTGATCGAGCGCAGGTAGAAGTAGGCAAACAAAAAGGCGAGGAAGAAGAACGTCGTGGCGCCGCACAGCAGGCGCGAGGCGACCGCCAGTGTCCGCCCCGCGACGTCCGGTGGCTCAGGCGGGATCTCCGTGCCGGCCGGAACGGGCGGGACCATCAGTCCCAGCGGCAGCTTTTCGCTTTCGGCGGCCATCGCTCTAGGCCCCCGCCGTCGCGGGTGCAGTGCTCCCGCTCAGGCCGATCGGCGTGCCGTAGTCGTAGGGGTCTGAGTCGAACACGGGGATCTGCTCGAAGTTGTTGACCGGCACCGGCGTCGGCACCTGCCACTCGAGCGACTTCGAGCGCCACGGGTTGGACTCGGCGGGCACCCGCGCGAAGATCATCGAGTAGACCGTGTTGCATATGAAGATCAGCATCGAGACGCCCAGCACGAAGGCCGAGATCGAAACCCACACGTTGAGCGTCTGCAGGTTCGGCGCGTAGGTGCTCACGCGCCGGGGCATGCCCTCCATGCCAAGCGCGAACAGCGGCATGAAGGTCGAGTTGAACGCGACGAACATCAGCCAGAAGTGCCATTTCGCGAGGCGCTCGTTGAAGCGCAGCCCGGTCATCTTGGGCACCCAGTAGTAGATCGCGGCGAAGAACGCGAAGATCAGCCCGCCCATGATCGTGTAATGGAAGTGTGCCATCACGAAGAAGCTGCCGTGCGTGTCCGTGTCGCTCGGCGTGTCTGACAGGAACACGCCCGAGAGCCCTCCGATCAGGAAGTTGAACGTCCATGCGAGGATGAACAGCATCGGCACGGTGAAGGATGTTCGCGCCTTCCACAGCGTGCCCATCACGACCAGGAAGATGAAGCCGGTCGGGATCGAGATGATCTCGGTTGAGAGCATGTAGAAGGGCCGCAGGTCGGCGTTGATGCCGCTGACGAACAGGTGGTGCTGCCACACGAAGAAGCTCAGCAGGCTCACGCCGAGCATCCCCGAGACGGCTAGCCGGTAGCCCCAGAGGGGCTTGCGCGTGAACACGGGCAGCAGCTCGAGCACGATGCCGAAGCCCGGAAGCGCGAGGATGTAGACCTCCGGGTGTCCGAAGAACCAGAACAGGTTCTGGAACAGGTAGGAGCTGCCGCCGCCGCCCGGGACGAAGAACGAGGTGTTGATCGAGCGGTCGAGCGCCGCCATCAGCAGCGTGGCGATCAGCATCGGCGCGGCGAGCACCATCAGGACCGAGGTGGCGAACACCGACCACACGAAGATCGGCAGGCGCGACCAGGTCAGCCCGGGCGCGCGCATCGTGATGATCGTGGCCATCATGTTGATCCCGAGCAGGCACATCGACAGGCCGACCAGGGCGAAGAAGCAGATGTAGGAGTCCATGCCCATCACGGCCTGGTCGTTGAGCGGCTCATAGCCTGTCCAGCCGGTCGGGAAGCCGCCGAAGAAGATCGTCGAGACGAGGATGAAGCCGGCGGCCATCAGCAGCCAGAAGGTCAGTGCCTCGATCCGCGGGAAGGCCATTCGGCGGGCGCCGATCATGATCGGCACGAAGTAGTTGGCGAACGGCCCCAGGATCCCCGAGGTCATCATTCCCATCATCATCGTGCCGTGCATGCCGACCAGCGAGAGGTACTGGTTGGGTCCGACGAACGTCGGCGTGGGGTGCAGGAGCTCGGCGCGGATCAGCATCGCGTTCAGTCCGCCCACGAAGAAGAAGACCCCGATCCCGATCAGATACTGGATGCCGACGACCTTGTGGTCGGTGCACAGGCCGAAGTAGCGCGCGATGCCGTGGCTCTCCTTCTCGCGCAACGAAGCCGGGCGCCCCAGCATCCGCGATACGGGGTAGTTGGCAAAGCCCAGCCCCACGAGGAAGCCGACGACGCCGCCGGCATAGCCCAGCAGCAGCGAGACGTCGTTTTCGTCCGCCTGCCCGACCGACTTGTAGCTTTTGCCGCCGCCCATGTGGTGGCCGATCAGGACACCGAGGTAGTAGCCCCCGACGCCGAGGATCACCGCCGTGAGGAGGTTGAAGCCGATCAGCCGCCGCCATATCGGCCGCTCTGTGGGCTGGGGGGTAGGAGCAGATTCAGTGGTGGTTGTCATCCGCCGCGCCTCGTTGGTTCGGGTAGGTAGGTCTTGCTGTACGGGGGTAGAGCCTTGGTCGCCGGTGCGAAGTTCGCCTGCTGTTCGTGGATCCAGGTTTCGAATGCGGCCTGTGAGACGACGTGACCCTTGTCGAACATGTAGCCGTGCCAGATGCCGCACAGCTCCGCACAGCGCACGTCGAAGGTCTCTTCGAGCGTGGGCTTGACGAACGCGATGTTGTTGACCTGTGGGTTGGCGTCGGCCTTGACGCCGAGCTGGTAGGCCCAGAAGGAGTGGATCACGTCGATCGAGGTGACGTTCAGTTCGATCATCTGGTTGACCGGCAGGTACAGGTGGGTGGTCTCGACGCCGCCGTAGGTCGGGTAGCGGTAGGTGAAGGCCCACTGCTGCGCGATCACCTGCACCGGCAGCACATTTCCCTTGGGCCGGGTGAGCGGGCTCGGTCCGGAGCCCGAGCCGGCGCCGTTGTCCCCCTCGAGGCGCACCGTGCCGTAGGCGGCGAGCGAGAGCACGAGGACCGAGGTGATGATCAGCCAGGCCGTCTGCAGTTTTGCGTCGCCGCGCACCGCCGGGCCTTCGAGCACCCCGCCGGGGGGCTGGCGGAAGGAGATGGTCGAGTAGATCAGGTAGATGACCACGAGCAGCAGCACGGGCGTGGCCATCGCCAGCAGAACGGTGTTGTCGGTGACGTGCCCGGTCGCCTGCGCGCTGCCATTGCCCGGCGGCAGGATCGGGCCGAGCAGGAAGATCACCAGCGGCAGCGCGATCAGCGAGGCGACGATCCAGATCGTCATGAAGCGCCGTGCGTGGTTGGGTTCCTCGGCGGGACCGCCGGGCTGCACTGCCGAGCTAGACGACATTGATGAAGCCGTCCATGTAGCCCAGGGTTTGCATCGGTCCTCCGTTGCCGTCTATGTAGCCAGCACCGCAGGGCACGAAGCACTGCCAGCGGAAGCGCCCCTTCTTGCCCGTTTTGAAGCTGAAGCTGATCGTGCGGTGATCGCTCTTGGAAGCTTCGCACGGCGCTTCTTCGCACGGGTTCTTGGCTTCTTCGGAGACGCCGGCGAGCGGCACGAACACGCCCAGGGCCGGGATCGCGAAGGTATGGGAGGCTTCTTCGGGCGGAATCGCGGTCATCGGCTTACCGTCGAGCGTCGCTGTGCCGACCGTGCCCTGGACCTGCGAGAGGAAGGGATTGCGCAGCCCCGTGGGTGAGTCGTACTGGTAGATCGTCACATGCACGATCGAGTTGGCGGGGACGGTGTAAATCGTGCTGCGCACCCATTTGCCTTTGGACTGCACCAGGTAGGAGACCCAATCGGGATGCGAAGGGCTGTAGGCGGGTCCGACGGCTGCGACGGTCTCGAGCGTGAGGTTCGTACCGCCGGTCGACGCCGAGGCCGGCGTCGCCGAGACGGGATTCGGCTGGCTCGTGGCCCAGGTTGCGATGTACAGGCCGATGAGCACGCCGAGCAGCACCACCGCGCCCCCGACTCCAACGACCTTCTTGGCCAACGTGCTCATTTGCTTCCCCACTCCCGTTGCTCCCCAGACGGCCGCGAGTCTACGCTTCGACGGGGATGCTGTGAATGCTCATACAGATGAGAATACTCTTATAGATCCCTGGGAAGGCGGCCGATCAAAGCGAAGCAAAGCTCGCCAAGGCGTCAGTTGCGCCCGTCCTCGATTCCAACCAACGGTACTTGCCAATATTCGAACAAGTGTCCGAACCTACGCCCACGTGTACAGCTGTCAACCATGCTGCCCGAAAAGGACGACATGAGTTGCCCGAGGGGGGCACACGGGCGGCGCTCTCGCCGCGCACACCGAGGAGATCCGACATGGATGAGCTGCAGCACACCGAGACGAGAGGCGTCGAGCACGATCGGGCGGCTTGGGACCATGGTCTCGCCGGCCTGCTGGCCGAGGGGGACTCCGCCGAGCCCGGGAGCTCCCGCCCGCTGCGCTGCGTCTCCAGCGGCTACCTGGACCATGGCCGCTCGTGCACGCTGAGCGTTCCCTCCGATGTGGCCGGCGGCGCCTGGCGGCGTGAGCTCGAGCGCAGCCGCGAGCGTGCGGATCGCTTCTTCCGCTTTGCATGGAGGGGCGAGGTGTGGCTCGCATACGGTCTGGGCAACGGCTGCGTCCGCGGCGTCTACTGCCCATCGCACAGCGCCCAGCGCGACGAGCGCGCATTCGCGGCCGTCTTGCAAGCAGCCTGATCCTCTCGCTCCCACAAGCGGATGAGTGTCGGAGGCCTCGACGGCCTCGCCCACCGCTCGGCGGAGGGCGGATACGATCGGGGACTTGGTCCCCACGCAGCCATCTGAGCCGGATACCGCGCCGCGCGTCCCCGAGCGTCCCACGCTCGAGGGCCTCGAGGTCAAGTGGAGCGCCGCCTGGGAGTCGGATGGCCTCTATCGCTTCGACCGTTCGGTGGCGCGCGAGCAGGTGTTCGCGATCGACACCCCGCCGCCGACCGTGAGCGGCTCGCTGCACGTTGGGCATGTCTTCTCCTACACCCACACCGATGCGATCGCCCGCTACCGGCGGATGCGCGGCATGGAGGTCTTCTACCCGATGGGCTGGGACGACAACGGCCTGCCCACCGAGCGTCGTGTGCAGAACCACTTCGGCGTCCGCTGTGACCCGTCGGTGCCCTACGACCCCGCCTTCGAGCCACCGGCCGCGCCCTCCGAGCGCGAGCCCGTCTCGATATCGCGCCCGAACTTCGTCGAGCTGTGCCTGCGCCTGACCGAGAGCGACGAGCGCGCGTTCGAGTCTCTGTGGCGCACACTGGGGCTGTCGGTGGATTGGTCGATGACCTATACGACGATCGGGCGCCTGGCCCAGCGGATCTCGCAGCGTTCGTTCCTCGGCCTGCTCGAGCGCGGCGCCGCCTACCAGCTCGAGGCGCCCACGCTGTGGGACGTCGACTTCCAGACAGCCGTCGCCCAGGCCGAGCTAGAGGATCGAGAGCGCCCAGGGGCGATGCACCGCGTGCGCTTCACAGTCGCCGGCGTCGGCTCGGAGGCGCTGATCGAGACGACCCGCCCGGAGCTGATCCCGGCGTGCGTTGCGCTGCTCGCGCACCCCGAGGACGAGCGCCACCGCGCGCTCGTTGACAGCGAGGTGCTGACGCCGCTGTTCGGCACGCGCGTGCCGGTGCTCACGCATCCGCTGGTCGAGCAGGACAAGGGCACGGGCCTGGTGATGGTGTGCACCTTCGGTGACCTCACCGACGTGACGTGGTGGCGTGAGCTGGGGCTGGGAGTGCGCTCGGTGCTCGGTACCGACGGGCGCCTGACCGAGGTCCCCTGGGGCGAGCCGGGGTGGGAGTCGAGCGATCTCCCGCGCGCACGCGAGAGCTATGCGGAGCTGAGCGGGCGCACGATCAACCAGGCGCGCAGGCGCATCGTCGAGTTGCTCGAGGAGTCGGGCGATCTGATCGGCGAGCCCGAGCCGGTCAAGCGGGCGGTCAAGTTCTTCGAGAAGGGCGAGCGGCCGGTGGAGATCGTGACGAGCAGGCAGTGGTTCATCCGCACGATCGAGCATCGCGACGAGCTGATCGCGCGCGGGCGTGAGCTCGAGTGGCATCCGCCCTACATGCGCGCGCGCTTCGAGGACTGGGTCAACGGGCTCACGGGCGACTGGTGCGTGAGCCGCCAGCGCTTCTTCGGCGTGCCCTTCCCCGTGTGGTATCCGATCGACGACGCCGGGGCGATCCTCCATGACCAGCCGATCGCAGCGAGCCCCGAGCAGTTGCCGGTCGACCCCTCGACGGACGTGCCCGACGGCTACGAGGCCGATCAACGCGGACAGCCGGGCGGCTTCGCGGGCGACCCAGACGTGATGGACACGTGGGCCACCTCCTCGCTCACACCGCAGATCGCCGGGCAGGCGGGCGAGGAGGAGGAGCTGTTCGCGAAGGTGTTCCCGATGGATGTGCGCCCGCAGGCGCACGACATCATCCGCACATGGCTGTTCTCCACGATCCTGCGCTCGCACCTGGACTACGGAGAGCTGCCGTGGCGCAACGCCGCCATCTCCGGCTGGGTGCTCGACCCGGACCGCAAGAAGATGTCGAAGTCCAAGGGCAACGTGGTCACGCCGATGCACCTGCTCGAGCAGCACGGCGCCGACGCCGTGCGCTACTGGGCCGTCAACGGGCGCCCGGGGACCGACACCGCCTTCGACCCGCAGCAGATGAAAGTCGGCCGCCGCCTGGCGGTCAAGCTCCTGAACGCGTCCAAGTTCGCGCTCGCCGACCTGCCGCCGGCAGGATCTGAGCTGACGCATCCGCTCGACCGCGCGCTGATCGCGCGACTGGCCGCGGTTGTCGGCGAGGCGACCGAGAGCTTCGAGGCCTACGACTACGCCCGCGCTCTCGAGCGCGCGGAGAGCTTCTTCTGGTGGTACTGCGACTTCTACCTCGAGCTGGTCAAGGGCCGCCGCTATGACGCCGACCTGCAGGTGAGCGCCTCGGTCAGTCTCGCGCTACGCGTTTCGCTGTCGGTCTTCCAGCGCCTGTTCGCCCCGTTCCTGCCGTTCGTGTGCGAGGAGGTTTGGTCGTGGTGGCAGCAGGGCTCGGTGCATCGAGCCGAGTGGCCCGAGCAGGGCCCGCTGCTGGCGCTCAGCAGCGCAGCGGGCGCGCTGGACGGTGGCGGCGAGGATGCTCAGGCCCGCAGCGAGGCGATCGCGCTGGAGGCGACCGCGGACGTGCTCAGGGAGGTGCGCAAGGCCAAGTCCCAGGCGCGTCGTCCGATGCGCGCGCCGGTGGCCAGGGTGATCGTGCGCGACAGCGCCGAGCGCCTGGAGGCGCTCGAGCTCGGCTCTGGCGACCTGCGTCTGGCCGGATCGATCGAGATGCTGGAGCCAGTCGTCGCCGAGGAGTTCGGCGTGGATGTCGAGCTGGCAGAGGAGCCGGCACCCGGCGCGGACTCGGAGTAGGCCTCAGCCGACCGCTGAGACCTTCCACGTACTGCCTTCTTTGACCAGCGTGATCGTGCCGAGGCGTTTCTTACCCGCGTAGGTACTCAAGACGTGGGCCGTGGCCGAGGCGCCGCCCGCGGCGAACTGCACGGATTGGACGCTCACTTCGAGGCTGTCGACCTCGGCGAGCTGGCTTTTGATCGCCGCTTCGCAGCCCTTGGTGCCCCCGAGCCGGGCGACCACCGCGGCCGCCACGTCTCTGGCGCAGACCTTCTTCTGTTCAGCGCCCGTCGCGTCTGTCTGGAGATTTGAGATCGCCTGCGCGACTTCGTGCTGCTCGCCTTTGAACGATGTCGTGGCGACCGTGCTGCCACATGCCGCCACCGCCACCGCACAGAGCGGCAGGCAGAGCAGCGTGAGCAGTGGCCTGGCGGCGGAACGGGTCGACATACCGACGCCAGAGGTTATGCGACAGGCGCTAGTTCTGCTCGTCGTCGCGCCGGTAGCCGAGCCGGGCTGAGATCCGGTCGGCGGTGGAGACGAGGTGCGGAACGAGGGCGTCGACGAGCTCCTCCAGCGTGATCATCGTGCTGGGGGCTGCGAGGTTGACCGCGGCGACCACGTCGCGCGCCTCGTTGCGCACCGGTGCAGCGATCGCATAGAGGTCGGCCGCGAGCTCCTGGTCGTTGACCGCGAAACCTGCGCCCTGGATCTCCTCGAGCTCCTCACGTAGAGCTTTCTTGCTCGTGATCGTGTTAGGCGCACGTTTGGTCAGCTTCATCGCGGCGATCAGCTCGCGCTGCTGAGCGTCGGGGATGTTTGCCAGCAGCAGCTTGCCCATCGCGGTGGAGTAGGCAGGCAGGCGCGAGCCGGTGTGCAGGCTCTGATCGACGTTGCCCTGGCCGCGGCGGAAGCTGCGCACGCGGTCCACGTAGAGGACGTCGGTGCCCTCGAGCACGCCGAGGCTGGTCGTGTAAGAGGTGCGCTGGCGCAGTTCCTCGAGGTAGGGGTGTGCGTGCTCGCGCAGCCCCGTCGAGTTCAGCGCCGACATGCCCAGGTCGGTCACGCGCAGGCCGAGACGGTACTTGCGCGAGGCTCCCTGCTCGAGGTATCCGAGCGCGACGAGCGTGATCACGTAGCGGTGTGTGGTCGAGCGGCTCATGCCCAGCTCGTCCGCGATGTCGGCGATCCCGAGCACCGGGCGCCTGGGCGTGAAGCACCCTAGAATCGCCAGTCCGCGCTCCAGCGATTGGGAGTAGCGGGGCTCACGCAGGCTCGGTATCGACCAGGCCGGCTCCTGCCCGTCCTTGCCGGCTTTGGCAGCTGCTGAACTAGTTCTGGGCATTGGCACCTTGATCCCTATCTTGTCCTCGGTAGACTCCCCTGTACGGGAAGTTCAGTTGACTGATATATGGATCATAGTTCGATATATCGATCAGTCGATCTTAAACACTAGAGTTTCTAGTGGTCATGTGACTGAGACCATATCTGGCGGTCGCAGGCGCGGCGCCGTACCCCGATACCGGTGAGCAGCCTGCTTTCGCGGCGCATAGGTCTCGCCGCGGGGGTTGGAGCGCGTCGCCGGGCGCTTCAGCCGGCGGTGCGAGCGGGCTCGCGCTGCTCGGCGAAGTGCTTGCTGAGCATCGTCAACTGCCCTTGATAATTGGAGCCGATGTCCTTGCCGTAGAGCACGTCCGGCTCCTCGGCCATGCGCTCGAAGGCAAGCTTGCAAACGGGCTGGCGGTGCTCGACCATGAACGAGACATCGCGCGCGCGCACCTCGAGGGCGGCGCGACTGCCGGGGGCGCTGTGGTCGCGATGAAAGCCAAAACCGGGGTCGAAGAAGCCGGCGTAGTGGGTGCGAAGCTCTCCCGCGGTGGGGTCGTAGGCGAGCATCTCGGCCGCGTATCCCGGCGGGATGCTCACGCCCTCGGCTGAGAGCAACAGGTAGAAGACCTCCGGCTCGAGCACGATGCGACCACCCTGCTCGGGGTGTACCGGCTCCCAGTAGTCGCGCCATTTCAGCGCGCCGACCTTGGTCAGGTCGATCGGCAGGCTGTTCTTCTTGGCGCGGTAGCCCACGATGCTCTCGGCCGAGCCGGACACGTCGAGGCTCAGAAAGAGACCGTCTGCGATCGAGATCTCCGACACCTCCACGGGCATCGCTTCGCGGTAGAGCAGCGGCGAGGCATCGTGAAGCGAGCGCAGCTGCTCGTCGCTCAGTCGTGCGTTGCCGGCCATCAGACGCACCTGGTTGAGCGCCAGGCCCGTCTTCACGCGGATGGCGAACGTGCGCGGCACCACCTCTAGGTAGAGCTTGCCGTGGTAGCCGTCCCCGATCTCGTCGAAGCGATGGTTGCGATCGGTGAGCACGCGCGTGAACACATCCAGGCGTCCGGTCGAGCTCTTCGGATTCGCCTTTGCGCGGATCCCTTGCGGCAGCCGCAGCTCCTCGATCAGCGGCACGAGATATGGCCGGTCGCGCTCGAGCGTGGCGCCGTCGCGCAGATCGATGCGTTCGAAGGCTATGTCCTCGATCTTCTGCTCGACGGTGGAGTCGCTGTCCGGAAGGAAGCTGCAGCGCAGCGCCCACGCGTGCTCGCCGAGGCGCAGATCGACGCTCGCGGGCTGAACGGAGGCGGCCGGGATCCGCCACTCGCCTGCGCTCATCCACTCGCGTGCGATCGCATCGCGCAGACGCTGGGCGGGCAGCACCCCGAGCATCGGCGCGTCAGCTCCGTCGGACGTGGTCTGAGGCGGACTGGATGTGGACGCGCCGGTCACGCCGATACTCGCTTTCGCATGTGCATATCAGTCTATGGACCTGCCTCGGCGGAGTAGGAGACAGCTCTGGCAATGACCGCATAGCTGGAACTACAGTCGCGAAGACAAGAGCTTGAGCGTCGTCAACCCTCTCCGGCGATTGCTCGGGAAGAGATCGAGGCGTCCCCCGATGCCAGGTCTCCGCGGGCGTCGTGGCCCGATCGGCTGCGGCGTCCGTGAAGGCCTGCTCCGGCGCAGTCCCGTCCGCAACCCTCTCTACCTTCAGGCCATGCTCTTGAACGAGCTCATCGACGGCATGGAGATCGACCAGGTGCTCCTCGTGCGCGAGGCCGAGCGCCGCAGTCGACGCGATGGCGGGGAGTACCTGCGCCTGCAGCTCGCCGACCGCACGGGCGCTGTCGCGTGCATGGTCTGGGAGGAGCTCGTCGAGATCGGCGAGCTGGCCCGGGCCGGCGAGCCGGTGCGGGTGCGCGGCCGCTACACAGTGCACCCCCGCTTCGGAGCGCAGATCAACCTGCGCGGGCTCGAGGCGCCTACGCCTGGGAGCTTTGACACGAAGGACCTACTCGATGGGCCCGCCCGCGAGATCGAGCTGATGGAAGGCGAAGTGCGCGAGCTGCTCGCGACGGTCCAGGAGCCGCATCTGCGCGTGCTGCTCGAGCGCGTGTTCGGCGAGAGCTCGGAGACCTGGGCCGGCTACCGCGTGGCGCCGGCTGCCAAGTACTACCACCAGGCCTACCGGCACGGGCTGCTCGAGCACTGCCTCGGGGTCGCGCAGGCGGTCAGCGCGATCAGCGCGACGTTCCCAGGTATCGACCGCGACGTGGCGGTCACGGGCGCGCTGCTGCACGACATCGGCAAGCTCGAGGCCTACACCGATGATCCCTGCAGCATCGATCTGACCGATGCTGGGCGCCTGCACGGTGAGATCGCGCTGGGCTATTACCGCATTCGCCGCGCGATCGAGGAGATCGAGGGCTTTCCCACCGCCCTGGCGCAGGCGGTGGGTCACATCATCCTCTCCCACCACGGAACGCTCGAGCACGGCAGCCCCGTGGTGCCTTGCACGCGCGAGGCCACGCTGGTGCACATGATCGACAACCTCGGCGGACGTCTGGGGAGCTTCGACCGCCTCGAGAAGGAGCTCGCGCCCGGCCGGCGCTGGTCGGGCTTCGACCGTGCGATCGGCGGGGGTGCCTTCTTCGGCGAACGCCCAGAGCAGCTACCGCGGGACGCCGAGCAGATCGAGCAGCCGCTCCTCCCCGCCCGCGAGGCGGCCTGATCTCTCGCAAATAGCGAGACGCCCGTTCCAGCGGGCGGCATCCGCATCGCCGCTGGCTTCTATCTTTGGGAGTCGATGGCAAAGGACACCGAGAAGCTGATCCGCCAGCTCTCGCTGATCTCCTACCTGATGGCTGAGCGACGGCCGGTGACGGCTCTGGAGATACGGCGCGATGTGGAGGGCTACAGCGGCATGAACGAAGACGCGTTCGCGCGGCGCTTCTACGCCGACCGCTCCGAGCTGGAATCGCTGCGCATCCAGCTCGACGGTCGAGCGCCCGGCCGACGGGGCGGCAGAGCAGGAGAACTACTCGCTGCGCCCCGAGAACTTCCACCTTCCCGCGATCGCCTTCACCGACAAGGAGCTCGCGGCGCTGCAGACCGCGCTCAGCCTGCTCGACGGCGAATTCGCCTACGCCGAGCCGCTGCGCCTAGCCTTGCAGCAGATCACCTGGGGCCGGCCGAGTCCGCTGCGGGCGCCCGAGCAGCGCTCGGTGGCCCTGGGCATCACCGCCTCGGCCGGCGGACACGAGCTCTCAGGGCGCCTGGCCAAGATCGAGACTGCGATCTTCCGCAACAAGACGATTCTGTTCGACTACTACACGATGGAGCGCGACGAGGTCGGTGCGCGCAAGGTCGACCCCTACCACCTGCTCTTCCAGGGCGGCCAGTTCTACCTGCTCGGCTACTCGCACGAGCGCAAGGCGGTGCGCGTCTTTCGCCTGACTCGCATCCGCGGCAAGGTCTCCTACGCGACCAAGGCCGAGCACGACTTCCGTCGCCCCGCCGACTTCGACCCTCGCGCTTACGCCAACCGCGCCGACTGGCAGCTCGGCGAGGAGCGCGGTGTGGCCGAGGTTCAGATCGGCGAGCGGATCGCCTGGCAGGTGGAACGCCACTTCGGTCGTTACGGCGAGATCCGCGACGACGCCGGCGAGACGATCTTCCTCACCGGCTACTCGAACCCGCGCGGGATCGTCTCGTGGGTGATGGGCCTCGGCAACAACGCGCGCCTGCTCGGCCCGAGGGACCTCACGGACGAGTTCGAGCGCCGACTCGAGCTCCTGAGCGAACACCACGGCGACGTGCCTCCGAGCTTCCCCGCCTGCGCGACGCTCGCGCACGGCCGCAAGCGACACCGCCGCCGGGGGTCGGGTCAGCGGCTCGACCCGCTCGCGCTCGGGACGCAGGGGCGACTCTGCCGGCGAGGGCGAGAACGGCTCGGGCCGCTCGGACACGGCGATTCGCCCGGAGCGCTTCGCGCGCCTGGTGACGCTCGCGAGCATCCTGATCAAGGCCGGGCGCGAGGATGAACGCGTCTCGATGAAGGAGGTCTGCGAGCGTCTGCAGCTGAGCGACGAGGAGCTCCGCGAGGACGTCAACGTGCTGAACGTCGTGAACTTCGGCGGCGGCTCCTACGTGCTCTACGCCGAGATCAAGGAGGAGACCGCCGAGATCGAGGTCGACCCCGAGCCCTACAGCGACAACTTCGACCGCCCCGCCCGCCTGCTGCCGGTCGAGGCCAAGGCGCTCGTTGCGGCGATCGACCTGATCGGCGAGCACATTCCCGAGGGCTCGCTCACCTCGGCGCGCACCAAGATCGTGGCAGCGCTTGGAGAGGACCCGATGGAGCAGGGGCTGCAGGTGGCGCCGACCGCAGGCGATGACTCAGACGTGGCGCGCCTGGTCTCGAAGGCGATCGTCGCTCGCAACCTGATCGAGCTGGAGTACTACAAGGAGAACGAGGACGAGCTCACCCCGCGCAAGGTCGAGCCCTACGCGCTGACCAACGGTCGCGAGGGCTGGTATGTGGCCTCCTTCGACCCCGAGCGCGACGGTGTGCGCCACTTCCGCCTGGACCGCATCAAGAAGGTGACCGTCACCGACGAGCGCTTCGAGCCGCGCCCCGAGGTCGACCCCGCGGGCGAGGTCGACGGTTGGCTGCGCACGGGCGAGGTGCCCGCCTCGCGCGCCGCGCGCGTGTGGGTCTCCCCCGAGCGCGCGCGCTGGGCGCGCGAGGCGCGTCGCGTGGTGGAGGAGTGGAGCGACGGGTCGGTGATCGTCGAGCTGAGCTTCGCCGGGGTCGACTGGCTCGTGCGCGAGATCCTCAAGGAAGCAGGCGACGCGGCCGTGCTCGAGCCCGAGGACGCACGCGAGGCCGTGCGTGACGCGGTGGCGCGGCTGCGGGCCGCCTCCTCGGCCGCGATGTCCGCCAGCGTGTCCTGAGCGAAGAGAACCTCTCCGCCGTCTGCGAACATACGTTCGTAAAGAGGGGTGGCTTCCGCCGCCGAGGCACATATGTTCCCCACGGCGCCGGCTGAGCGAGGGAGGCAGGAGCGATGAGCAAACATGGAGCATTGATGTGAGTAGGGACATGCTTGGCGCCAGGAGCACTCAAAGCGAGCTGACAGCATTTAGCTTGTTCGCGGGGGCCGGAGGACTAGACTTGGGCGTTGAGGCTGCTGGCTTCAAAGTGATCTACGCCGTCGAGAGTGACCCGGTGGCCGTGAGCACGCTCAATCGCAACCGCGAGCGGTGGTATCCGGCACTGGCCGAAGCCCACCCACAGGACATCACCAAGCTCCACCCGGAGACGGTGATGCGCGAGCTGGGCATCGGTCGCGGCGACATCGACCTTCTCGTGGGCGGTCCCCCGTGTGTCGCGTTCTCCAAGTCGGGATTCCACCTCGAGTACAAGCGCGAAGGTCGCGACTCGCGGGCAGGGCTCCTTGGGGACTACCTTCGCTTCTTGGAGGCTCTTCGCCCAAAGACGTATCTCATGGAGAACGTCTACGGCCTCGCTTACCGCAACCAGTCGACGGGCTTCTTCCGCGCTCTCTTGGCGGGGATCGCCGAGCTTGGCTACTCGGCGAGCTATGGCATCTTGAACGCTGCCGATTTCGGGGTGCCCCAAAATCGCCAGCGCCTTTTCATAATCGGCGCTCGTGACGGCGCTCGCCTCGAGCTGCCGACCTCCACGCACTGGGGGGAGCACGAGCGCCGTCGCCCACCCAAGAATGTCGACGCGCTACGGCCCCACGTAAGCGCGAAAGAGGCCCTCTCAGGGCTTAGGAGCAGGCCTGAGCCCGAGGAGGCTGTCAACGGAAAATACGGGCATCTACTGGCAGAGATCCCCCCCGGAGGTAATTACCTCCACTACACCGCCCATGCTGGGCATCCCGATCCTCTCTTTGGCTGGCGCTCACGATATTGGACGTTCCTGCTCAAGCTCGATCCTAAGCGACCGGCCCCGACGATCCAGGCCCAGCCTGGGCCCTATGTAGGACCGTTCCATTGGCGCAACAGGCGACTCAGGAGATCGGAGCTTCCAGCGGCTGCAGGGCTTCCAAGACGAGTACGTCATCCTTGGTAACCGCAAGCAGGTTCAGGTGCAGATCGGCAACTCGGTGCCCCCGATGCTCGCTGAGGTCGTTGCACAAGCGATCCGTGACTCGTGGGCGAGCAGGAGCCAACCAGCGACGCCTGCCCAGCTCGCACTTGCTTGAGAGCCTGCAGTCACATAGCTCGAACTGTTCATTCACGCCGGCCGCCTGGTCTGCTACAACGACCGGCCGATGTTTGATGAGACGCACTGGAAGGAGCTGACGTCCTGGCAGGGCCCCGCTCCCTCACTCGCAAAGACCTGGGAGATCCTTACCGCGCCCTCGTTGCCACTCTCGTTTACTCAGGGCCTCTTGGCACGTGCAGCGCGATCGACAACGCTACAAGCCGCGCTCGCACAGGCGCTCGTCGAAGGGCAGCCCCGGCTCGGGGTCGAGGCCTCCACGACAGAGCGTCTCTTCTCGAGTCCGTATGACGAGCTCAAGGACCTCCTCGGTCGCAAGCTCCGGCCTGCCTCCTTTGATCGGTTGCTCAAGGAGCGGATCGCGAAGCGTGGCTGGAACAATAACTTTGCCAATCTCGTCTCGGGGCGCTTCACCGAGCTTGCGTTTGATGCGAGCTTTCGAGGAGCGCTTGCGCAGGTCGGGATCACGCTCGAAGACGCGACGCAGGCGCGGAGCTTTATCGACTATCGGTTGAGCGCAAATGATCGAAAGGCGAGCTTCACGCTGAGCATCAATGTCAAGAACGCCGGGCGCCAGATGCGTAAAGCGCAGCAGTTCTTCGGACTGACACCTGAGGACACCATACCGATGGCGACGTACAAGGCGTTTGGCGCCGTCGCTGGCGGCGAGTCGACGCTCCTCTATGTGTACCTCGTAGATTGGAACCTCCTGGAACGGCTGCGCGAGGCGTACTGGGATCGGATATCCCCCGACGAGCGACAGGTGTTTCAGCTGTTCACAACGTTCTCCGGAATGACGAAGAATCTGGAGGACGACTTCATTAGCGCGACGGTCGAGGAGCGCTTTGGGAGCCTTCGGCGAGCAGTTGGCTACCGGGACCTTTCGCAGCTACCCTTCTACGCCATCTCTGCGCTCAAGTGCCAAGAGATCTTCTATAAGCGCCACGAGAGGAGTCCATATGTGTTCGTCCGCCGGATGGACACCGACCCGAACGTGCATCTCAGTGTAAAGGCGGACACGATCCGCTTTGAGCAGCTCATCGATCAGCATCTCAAGACTCCGCGAAAGAGAGCAGCTTTGCTCGAGAGCCTGAGATGCATCCAGCAGATGACCATTCCCGCGCCGTCCGTCTAGGGCCGCGTACCGCTTTGGCTTGTCAAGGGCGTCGGCTGTCCGGCGTTGCCCCCAAGCACCTCAGCGATGCGTTCCGCGCTAGCTGCTGGGCACTCGTGCTCCCAAAAGCGAAGGATCCGCCACTCGGCCGCAATCAGCGCGGCGTCCACCTCGCCGTCCCGACGGACGTTCAGCGCCAGCTTCGGACCCCAGTAGTCACTGTTCGCGCGCGGCTGGGTGCCGTGAACGGGGCACGAGTGCCAGAAGCACCCGTCGACGAACACTGCGAGCTTGGATCGCGTGAAGACCACGTCGGGACGGACCAAGCGACCCTCCACGCGCAGCGGGAAGTCCTTGCGAAATCGCAGTCCGAGCCGGTGAAGCTCAGACCGCACAAGCGCCTCGGCGCGAGTGTCGCGACGCTTGTTGCGGCGCATGCGAGCGGTTACAGCGGCGCTCGTGGGGTGTGGGTAAGGTAGTCCGTTGACCCGCGTAGGCGGCGGCGCGGGGAGGCTCCTATCGCCCTGTCGCATCGGAGCTTTCTACCAGTTCCCGCCCCATGCATCCTCGAATAGAGACATCGACCGCTTTGAGGACCCTGTAGAACTGCGCTCTGGGTGCGCGTCTTGCCGATCGCTTGAAGTGAACCTGCCCATTTGCGATCGTCGTGGCGTGTCAAGCACGGCGCCCGAGGTTCCCAGCGACTGGTACCGCTTCGCCTATCCGCCCGAGATGGCCAAGCTGCCGTGGGCGCAGAAGACCGGCGCGGAAGTCGACAGGCTCATCACGATGCTCGAACCGCAGGGGGACGAGCGGATCCTGGATCTCGCCTGCGGTACCGGCAGGCACAGCCTCGAGCTGACCCGCAGGGGCTTCTCCGTCGTGGGCGTGGAGCTGCTCGAGGCAAACGTGGAGGTGGCGCGCGCAACAGCCAGCGAGCAGTCGCTCGAGGTGGCGTTCATCCAAGCCGACCTGCGCGACCTCGACTTCCACGACGAGTTCGACCTCGTGCTCAGCCTCAACGACGGCGCGATCGGCTACTTCGAGAGCGAAGCCGAGAACATGCGGACCTTCGCCGTGATCGCCAACGCCCTGAAGAGCTTCCGGGCGCCATCTGCTCCAGATTGCAAACGTCCTGCACGCCGAGCGGCACATGCCGATCAAGGGCTGGATCGAGGGACCGGGCGCGCTCGAACTCATCGATCACCACTGGAACAACATGACCCGCTGCACCGAAGGCACCACCGCCACGATCGCCGTCGGCGAGGTCTTCGCGGGCTACGAGCCGATCCCGTTTCGCAAACGCCTCTACTCCGTCGAGGAGCTCACCGAGATCTACAACTCGGTCGCAATGGCGTTGACCAACACCTTCAAGGGCAACGGCAAGCCGGGGCGCCCGCGCAACACCCAGTACGAGGTCTTCATCGAGGCCACCAAGAGCAGCGAGCTGAGCGCAGGGCCGCCAACAGCCGCATAGTCTTAGCGGCGTGAGCCGCCGCGAGCAGATCAAGATGAGCGAGGCCGAGGCGTCGGCGTTCCTCGGTGGCGAGCGTACCGTGACCTGCGCCACGAACGGCCCACGCGGATTGCCGCACCTGATGCCGCTGTGGTACGTGCTGCGCGATGTCCCCGGTGGCGAGCCGGGGCCGCGCATCTGGGCATGGACCTACGGGGTCTCGCAGAAGGTGCGAAACCTCGAGCGCGACCCCCGCGCGACGCTGCAGGTCGAGGCCGGCGATCTCTATCAGGAGCTGCGCGGCGTGATGCTCGAGTGCGAGGTCGCCGTCCACCGCGACCTCGACGTCGTCAAAGCGCTCGGACAGGAGATCTTCGCGCGCTACGCTTCCCCCCGCGGCCAGCCGCCGGCGACCGACCTGCCGCCCGAGGTCGGCGAGATGGTCGACAAGCAGGCCGCCAAGCGCGTCGCGCTCGAGTTCGTCGAGTCGCGCAGGGCGACCTGGGATCACCGCAAGCTCGGCGGTACCTACTGAAAGACGTGAGGTTCTAGGGTGTCGAAACGCTCCGCTCGAAGTCCTCGACGAGTGCCAGGAGCTCGCCGCATTCCCACACGCGCCCCCATTTGCGCTCGTTCAGCGCCTTCAGAACCCCGGCGGCCTGCAGCTGCGCCAGCGCGTTGCCTACGGCGACATGTGACTTGCCCGTCAGCTGCTGAGCGGCGGCGACGTCGATCACGGGCTGGGCGGGGAGGCCGCTGATCAGTTCGCGCGCTGCGGAGTCCCGCCGCGGCTGGCCCAGCCGTTCGAGCCACGAGGCCTGGAGCTCCTCGATGCGCTGCGCCATTCGCTCCGCCTCGCCCGCGGCACGGGATGTCGCATCGGCAAAGCGCGCACACCAAAGGCCGACGTTCCCCTGGCTGTAAGCCCCGAGTCCGCCGACGTAGTTCCTGGGTTGGCTTGCGAGCACCAGGCTGATCGGCGGGATGTAGCTCGAGATCTCTCCGCGCCGGCGCAAGATCGTGTAGATGAGCGCTCTCCCCGTGCGTCCATTGCCGTCGGCGAATGGGTGGATGTTCTCGAATTGCGCGTGCGCGATCGCGGCCTGTGCGATCGCCGCGAGATCGGTTCGGGCGATGAAGCGGCAGAGATCTGTCAGGAGCTCTGGTACCAACTCGTGGGGGGGTCCTACGTAGACCGCTCCGCGCGGGTGGTAGTCGTTGCCCCCGATCCAACTCTGCTTCGTGCGCAGGACGCCGGCGATGTCACGATCCTCGGTGAAGCGCAAGAGCGTTCGATGGATGTCGCGGATGTCATCGACTGTGAGCGCATCAGCTTCACCCCCGAGGTCGATGGCGCGCTCCATAGCTTCGACGTTGCCCAGCACCTCGGCCGCTCGGCCGTCGCCTCGCCGATGGCTGGCGCGCGCGTAGGCTGCGCGCGCCAGGCGCTTGTGCGAAATCCTCACGCCCTCTATGCGCGAGGAGGCGGCGCTCTCAGAGCGCAACAGGTTGCGCGCCAGCGCTGCCAACGACGTCACCTGCGGGCGTGTGTATTGGAGGTGCCCGAGTGCCTTGGTCGCCTCCACGACAGTGCTGATCGCCTCGCCGTCGAGCGGAAACCCCCGCTCGGCGATCGGATCAGGTAGGAACACCCCGTAGGACCCGCCTCGGTGCGTCCGGTTGGGCGGTCGTATCTGCCCTCACAGTCGGCATGCGTTCCTTTCAGAGTCGCAGGAGTTTTGTAAGGATAGCGAACTATCCTTACGGCGCTCTGGGGCCTCCTTAAGCTTCTCGGATCCTCGTCGTCTGCAGGCCGCCCTCGATCTGAACCAGCCTCCGCCGCGAAGCTAGGGCTACACGTCCCGCTGCCTGGATGACGGCCGGTAGGGTGGTGGCTCGATGCAGCCGCTCAAGGGACTGATCCTCTCCGGGGGCAAGGGCACGCGCCTGCGCCCGATCACGCACACGAGCGCCAAGCAGCTCGTTCCCGTGGCCAACAAGCCCGTTCTGTTCTACGGGATCGAGGCGATGGCCGAGGCGGGGATCGAGGAGGTCGGGATCATCATCGCGCCAGAGACCGGCCGCGAGATCGAAACCGCCGCAGGCGACGGCTCGCGCTTTGGGCTGCGCATCTCCTACATCGTCCAGGACGAGCCGGCCGGCCTGGCGCACGCTGTGCTCACCGCCGAGCCGTTCCTGGGGGACAGCCCGTTCGTGATGTATCTCGGCGACAACCTGCTGCAGGGCGGGATCGCCGACCTCGTCGCCGCCTTCGCCGAGCACGAGCCCGACGCGCTGATTCTGCTCACTCCCGTGCCCGACCCGCAGAACTACGGCGTGGCCGAGCTCGCACCGGCTGAGGCGGAGGAGGTCGGGCGCGTGGTGCGCCTCGTGGAGAAGCCGTCCGAGCCGGCCACAGATCTGGCGCTCGTCGGCGTCTACATGTTCACCGCCGGGATCCACGACGCGGCCCGCGCGATCGAACCCTCCGAGCGCGGCGAGCTCGAGATCACCGATGCGATCCAGTACCTGGTGGACTCCGGGATGCGCGTGGAGCCGCACGTGGTGCGCGGCTGGTGGAAGGACACGGGTCGCCTGGAGGACATGCTCGAGGCGAATCGCCTGATCCTCGACAACCTGCTCGAGCGCGTCGAGGGCGAGCTGATCGACTCCCAGCTCGACGGGCGCGTGGTGATCGAGGCCGGCGCACGCCTGGAGCGCACCACCGTGAGGGGCCCCGCGATCGTCGGTGCGGGCGCGCGCCTGAGCGACTGTTACATCGGCCCCTACACCGCGATCGGCGAGAACTGCACGATCTCGGGCGCGGAGGTCGAGCACTCGATCCTGCTGTCGGGCTGCACCGTGAGCGACCTGCAGGGCCGGATGGAGTCCTCGCTGCTCGGGCGCAACGTGACCGTGCGCCGCGGGCAGCGCCAGCCTCGCGCCTACCGCTTCATGGTCGGCGATAACTCCGACATCTCGATCCTTTGAGGATCCTCGTCACAGGCGCCGCCGGGATGCTCGGCCTCGACGTGCTGCGCGCCGGCGAGCGCGCCGGCCACGAGCTGATCGGGATGGACCTGCCCGAGATCGACATCACCGACCCCGCCTCCGTCGCGGAGGCGATTCGGCGGGCCGCACCCGACGCGGTGCTCAACTGCGCCGCCTACACCGACGTCGACGGCCAGGAGTCAAATCGCGAGCAGGCACAGGCCGTCAACGCCGACGGCGCCGGCAACCTCGCGCGCGGCGCCGCCGAGGCTGGAGTGGCACTGGCGCACGTCTCCACCGACTACGTGTTTAGCGGCGAGGCTCCGCGTGACTCTTCGGGCAATCCCCGTTCTTATCTGGAGTCCGATCCGACCGGACCGCGCTCCGTCTACGGCGAGACCAAGCTCGCCGGCGAGCGGCAGGTGCTCGCAGCCTCTCCCAGGCACACGATCGCGCGCACCGCATGGCTGTTCGGGATCGGTGGGCGCAACTTCCCGGCCACGATGCTGGCACTGGCCGAGACACGCGAGGAGGTTCAGGTGGTCACCGATCAGGTCGGCTGTCCCACCTGGAGCGGTCATCTGGCCCCCGCCCTGCTCGGGCTGCTCGAGCGCGAAGTCAGCGGCCTCGTCCACCTCGCCGGGAGCGGGCATGTCTCCTGGAACGGCTTCGCCGCTGAGATCTTCCGCCAGGCCGAGGTGCACTGCCGCGTGGAGGACGCGAGCAGCGCCGAGATGGCGCGCCCGGCGCCGCGTCCGGCGTGGTCGGCGCTTGAGACAGAGCGCGACGACGTGCTGCCGCTGCCTCCCTGGCAGGACGGGCTGGCCGGCTACCTGGCGGCTCGTGCTGGGATGATGCGCGCATGAAACTGCTCGTCTGTGGTGGCGCGGGGTTCATCGGCTCGACATTCGTGCGCCAGCGTCTGCGCGAGCACGGCGATGAGGTCACGGTGCTCGACAAGCTCACCTACGCCGGCCGCGAGGAGAACTTCCACGACATCGCCGAGGATCCCGGCTTTCGCTTCATCCGTGGCGCGATCGAGGATCGCGAGGCGGTCTCCGCGGCGATCGCGGCGGCCGCCCCCGAGGCGATCGTCAACTTCGCCGCCGAGACCCACGTCGACCGCTCGATCGCCGAACCCGACGCGTTCGTGCGCACCCACGCGCTCGGCACCTACGTGCTGCTCGATGTGGCGCGCGAGCGCGAGCTGCGCTACGTCCAGGTCTCAACCGATGAGGTATACGGCTCGATCGCCGAGGGCACGTTCACCGAGCAGAGCCCGCTGGCACCATCGTCGCCCTACTCGGCCACCAAGGCCGGAGCGGACCTGCTCGTACAGAGTTATTTCGACACGTTCGGCCTGCAGGCGCTGATCTGCCGCGGCTCGAACAACTACGGCCCCTACCAGTACCCGGAGAAGTTGATCCCGCTGATGATCCTCAACGCCCTGCACGGCGATCGCCTGCCTGTGTATGGCGACGGGATGCAGGTGCGCAACTGGATCCACTCCAGCGACTTCGCCGCAGCGATCGGCCATGTGCTCGAGCACGGCGTCGCCGGCGAGATCTACAACGCCGGCGGCCCCGACGAGGAGGCCAACATGACGGTCGTGCGGCGCATCATCGAGCTCACGGGCGCCTCCGATTCACAGATCGAGCATGTCGCCGACCGCCCCGGGCACGACGTGCGCTACTCGCTCTCCTCCGCAAAGGTCCGCGCGCTCGGCTGGGGTCCGCGGGTGCGCTTCGAGGAGGGCCTCGAGCAGACGGTGGCCTGGTATCGCGACAACCCGTGGTGGTGGGAGCCGGTCCGCTCCGGTGACTACCGGGCCTACTACGAGCGCCAGTACGGGCGCTCGCTGCAGGGCTGAAGTCTCCACGCCGGCTGCGAGTGGCCCCGGTTCAAGCTGGCGGTACGCTCGTGAGGTGCCCCTGTCGAGCTTCAGCCCATCCGCGCGACGGTGGTTCGAGCATGCCTTCCAAGCTCCCACCCCGGCCCAAGCCCGGGCGTGGCCGGCGATCGCCGCTGGGGAGGACGTGCTCCTCTCCGCGCCCACCGGGTCCGGAAAGACGCTGGCCGCCTTCCTGTGGGCGCTTGACCGCCTGAGCGTCGAGCGCGCCGGCCGCGAGGACGAGCCGGCCGGAACGCGCGTCGTCTACGTGAGCCCGCTGAAGGCGCTCGCATATGACATCGAGCGAAACCTGCGGGCTCCGCTGCGGGGGATGGGCGCGGAGAACGTGCGTGTGGGAATCCGCACCGGCGACACACCCCAGCGCGAGCGCGCCGCGATGCTGCGAAAGCCGCCCGACATCCTGGTCACGACACCGGAGTCGCTGTATCTGATGCTGACCTCGCTCGCGCGAGAGACGCTCAGCGACGTCGAGGCGGTGATCGTCGATGAGATCCACGCCGTCGCGCACTCAAAGCGCGGGGCTCACCTGGCGCTCACGCTCGAGCGCCTCGAGGCCCAGGCGCAGAAACCCGTCCAGAGGATCGGTCTGAGCGCGACGCAGAATCCGCTCGAGGAGATCGGACGCTTCCTCGTCGGCCCCACGCGCCAGGTGAAGATCATCGACGCGGAAGCGCGCACCCCGAAGGGCACAGGCAAGCAGCTCGACCTGCGCATCGAGGTGCCGGTCGAGTCGATGGCAGAACCCGGCGCGCCGGCCAGCAACGCGCAAGGGGGCGAGGAGGCCCTCGAGCGCGACCCGCTGGAGCCGCTGCCCGGTGGCGAGGCAACGCGCAACTCGATCTGGCCCGCGATCTACCCCGAGCTTCTGCGCCTCGTGCGCGAGCACACCTCCACGATCGTGTTCGTCAACAACCGCCGCGCGGCCGAGCGAGTGGCCCTGCGCCTCAACGAGCTGGCCGGTCAGGAGGAGGGCAACGAGGACTCGCAAGCGCCGCCTCGGGAAATCGCGCGCGCCCATCACGGCTCGCTCGCGCGCGAGGAGCGCACCAAGGTCGAGGAGCTGCTGAAGGGCGGCGGGCTCCCGTGTCTGGTGGCCACCAGCTCGCTGGAGCTCGGCATCGACATGGGCGCAGTCGACCTCGTGCTGCAGATCGAGTCGCCAAAGTCCGTCGCGCGTGGCCTGCAGCGGATCGGCCGCGCAGGGCACGGCGTCGGCGAGGTCAGCGTCGGGCGCATCTTCCCCAAGTTCCGGGGCGATCTGCTCGAGTGCGCCGTTGTCGTGCGGCGCATGCAAGAAGGGCTGATCGAGCCCACCGTCGTGCCGCGCAACCCGCTCGACGTGCTCGCCCAGCAGATAGTCGCGATCGCGGTATCCGCCGAGCCCGACGGCGTCCCCGTCGACGAGCTGCATGCGCTCGTCAGGCGGACATACACCTACTCCGAGCTATCGCGCGAGCTGCTCGAGAACGTGCTCGACATGCTCGACGGCCGCTATCCGTCGAAGGAGTTCGGCGAGCTGCGCGCGCGCATCGTGTGGGATCGCGTCGCGGGCGTGATTCGCTCGCGCAAGGGCTCGCGTCAGCTGGCGGTGGCCAACGCCGGCACGATTCCCGACCGCGGCCTCTTTGCCGTAACCCTGCCGGACGGGCGTCGTGTGGGCGAGCTCGACGAGGAGATGGTCTACGAGGCCCGGCCGGGGCAGGCATTCCTGCTCGGCGCCTCCAGCTGGCGGATCGAGGAAATCACCCGCGACCGCGTGATCGTCACCCCAGCCCCCGGCGCTCCCGGTGCGGTGCCGTTCTGGAAGGGCGACTCGATCGGGCGCCCGAGGGAGCTCGGTGAAGCGATCGGCGCGTTCTCGCGCTGGGCAGTCGACCAGGATGCGGAGACCCTCGAGCGCGACTACGACCTCGACCGCCGCGCAGCGCGCAACCTGCTCGCCTACCTGCGCGAGCAGCAGGCCGCAACGCGTGTGCTGCCCAGCGAGCGCACGCTCGTGGTCGAGCGCTTTCGCGACGAGATCGGCGACTGGCGTATCTGCGTCCTGTCCCCCTACGGCGGGCGCGTCCATGCCGCCTGGGGACTGGCGCTCTCCGCGCGCATCCACGAGCGCTTCGGCCTGGACGCCGATGCGATCTGGTCTGACGACGGGATCGTGTTGCACCTCCCGGACCTCGACGCCGACGAATCCGAGGCGCTCCCCTCCGCTGTGGAGATGCTGCTGCTCGAGCCCGACGAGGTCGAGGCGGCGGTCACCGCCGAGCTCGGCGGCTCGGCTCTGTTCGGCGCGCGCTTTCGCGAGAACGCCTCGCGCGCCCTGCTGATCCCCCGCGCCTACCCCGGCAAACGCACGCCGCTGTGGCAGCAGCGCCTGAAGGCCCAGAACCTGCTCGAGGTCGCCCGCCGCTACGCGGACTTCCCGATCGTGCTCGAGACCTACAGGGAGTGCCTGCGGGACGTCCTCGACCTTCCCGGCCTGGAAGCCCTGCTACGTGGACTGCACACCCGCGAGATCTCGCTGGTGGAGGTCGAGACCCAGACGGCCTCGCCGTTTGCCTCCTCGCTGCTGTTCGACTACGTCGCCACCTACATGTACGAGGGCGACACCCCGAGCGCCGAGCGCCGCGCCGCCGCGCTCTCGCTCGACCGCGACCTGCTGCGTGAGCTGCTCGGCCAGGAGGAGCTGCGCGAGCTGATCGATCCGGGGGCGCTCGCGCGCGTCGAAGAAGACCTCCAGCACCGCTCGGAGATGACGCGCGCCACCGGCCGCGACGGCCTGCACGACGTTCTGCGCCACGTCGGCGACCTCAACTCAGGCCAGGTCGCCGAGCGGGTATTCGAGGGCATCGATGCCCAGGGGATGCTCGACGAGCTCGAGCGCGCACGGCGCGCCGTGCGCATGCGCGTCGGCGGCGAGGAGCGCTGGGTCGCAGCCGATGAGGCCGGCCTCTACCGCGACGCGCTCGGCGCCGTGCCGCCAGGCGGCCTGCCGGAGGCGTTCCTCGCCGATGTCCCCGACGCGCTCAGCGAGCTCGTCGCGCGCTACGCCCGTACCCACGGTCCCTTCACGACAGACGAGCTGCGCGCTCGCTACGGCGTCGACGCCGGCGCCGTCCTGCGCGAGCTCGAGCGCGCCGGCGATCTCGTGCGTGGCGAGCTGCGCCCCGGCGGCAGCGAGCGCGACTGGTGCGATGTCGAGGTCCTGCGCCGTCTCAGGCGCGCGTCGCTGGCGGCGCTGCGCAAGGAGATCGAGCCGGCCGAGCAGCGGCGCCTGGCCGCCTTCCTGCCCTCCTGGCAGGGCGTTGATCGCCACGCCAGCGCCGGTGCTGGCGTCGATCGCCTGCGTGAAGTGCTCGTGCCCCTGCAGGGCCTCGCCCTGCCCGTGGAGATCTGGGAGCGAGACGTGCTGCCGAGGCGCACCGGCGCCTACTCGCCCTCGTGGATCGACAGCCTGTGCGCGAGCGGCGAGCTCGTGTGGGTTGGCGCCGGCCCGCTCGGACGCTCGGGCCGCGTGGCGCTCTACCTGCGCGAGGACGCGCCCGCGATCGGGCCGCCCGCCTCCGCGCGGGCGGGAGCCGAGCCGCCGAGCAGTCCCGAGCACGAGCTTCTGCGCCTGCGGCTGGCCGCGGGGCCGTCCTTCTTCACCGATCTGCTGGCCGAGCTCGCGGCGCCGGCCGAGGCGTTGCGCGAGGCGCTGTGGGACCTGGTCTGGGCAGGCGAGGTCACCAACGATGCCTGGGCACCGCTGCGCGCCCCGCGTCTTGCCCTGGCGCGCTCCGAACGAGCCCCCGAAGCACCCGGCGGCTTCAGTGGACGGCGCGGAGGGCATGCCAGCAGCGGGCGCTCGCGCTTCAGCGGCCGGCGGCGCACGGGCGCCCAGTCCCAGGTCCAGGGACGCTGGTCGCTGACCGAGGCCGTCTTTCGCGGCGGTGACGAGGGGCCGGCGGGTGCGCTCGAGCGCAGGCGCGCACTGGCGGAGCTGCTGCTCGAGCGCTACGGGATCGTCACCCGCGAGCAGGTGCTGGCCGAGGGCATCAAAGGCGGCTTTGCGATGCTCTACGACACCTTCTCCAACCTCGAGACACTCGGGATCTGCCGCCGCGGCTACTTCATCGAGGGCATGGGCGGCGCCCAGTTCGCGCTTCCCGGTGCCGTCGAGCGGCTACGTGCGCCCTCCGAGCGCGCGCGAACTCTGGTGATCGGCGCGGCCGACCCCGCCCAGCCCTACGGCGCTGCACTGCCGTGGCCCAAACGCGAGGAGGGCAAGGGCCGCCCCGCACGCGTCGCTGGCGCCTACGTCGTTACCGCTCAGGACGAGCCGATTCTCTACATAGAGCGCGGCGGCCGCGGCCTGCTCACGCTGACCGAGCAGCGCGCGGGCGCCACGGCCTCGACTGCTCCAGCCGGGCGTGCGCCGGAGCAGTTGACGGAGGCGCTGGAGGCGCTCGCCGGCGCCGTTCGCGCCGGTCGCGTCCCCAAGCTTGCGCTCGAGCGGATCGACGGACAGCCCGCGATCGGCTCGGCTCTCGGCAACCTGCTGGTCGAGCTCGGCTTCCAGTCGGGCCCGCGCAGGCTCACGCTCAGCGCCTGAAACCCCGGCGCAGAGCCATGAACGGGCCGCTGAACCCGCAGGCACGAACCCCTTTGTCTGTCGGACGGTTGCGCGGGTGGGAGACAGGGGTGGCAGCGTCCGGGCCAGCTTGTTATTAAACATGCATAGGACTTGCACTCGACATTCAAGTAGTCTATGTTCTAGAACCGTGGGGATGAGCCGAACAAGAGGCCAGCTAGCACCGCTATACCACCGGTTGCCACACGGACCGAACGGTATGGACAGGGAGGAAGTGGCCCGCAATCAGCGGACACGCCTCTACGGTGCGATGATCGAGTCGATCTCCCAGCGGGGCTATCACGCCACGACCGTGGCTCACGTGATCAGCCTCGCTGGCGTCTCTCGCCGCGCCTTCTACGAACAGTTCTCCAACAAGGAGGAGTGCTTCCTCTCGAGCTACGACATCGTCGTGGCCGGAGCGCGCAAGCACATGCTCGAGGCGTGGGCGGCCGAGCGGGGCTGGGCCAACCGCCTCCACGCCGGGTGCAAGACGCTGCTCGACGGGGTGGCCGAGAACCCGAAGGGCCCGCGGCTGGTGCTGGTGGACTCGCTCGGGATCGGGCCGAAGGCCCGCGAACGCATGCAGCTCGCGGGCTTCACCTTCGAGCGGCTGGTCGCCTCGGCGTTCGCCGCGGCCCCCAACGAGGTCGGCTTCCCCAAGCTGACTTCGCGCGCGGTCGTCGGCGGTGTGCGCCACGTGGTGTTCATGCGCCTGCTCGAGAGCCGCGAGCGCGAGCTGCTCACGCTGACCGACGAAGTGCTCGACTGGATCGAGTCCTACCGCACACCGGCCGCCGCGCGACTGGGGATCCTCGGCCTGGCAAAGCCGCCGCACGTGCCGCCCACGCCGGCGGCGTTCCTCGCCCGCGACGACCGTCGCGCGCGCCTGCTCGGCTCGGTCGTGCACCTCACGCTCGACTCTGGCTACGCGACGCTGACCGATCCGCAGATCGCCCAGTTCGCAGGCATGTCGACCGAGGCCTTCCACAAGCAGTTCGCCAACAAGGAAGAGTGCTTCCTGGCTGTGCTCGACGAATTCGTCGCCGAAGCACTCGACTCGGTTAGGCCGTGCTTCGACGCGGGGGAGTCCTGGCCGGAGGCGGTCTACGGCGCGATGCGCACGTTCGTGGAGTATCTGGTCGCCCACCAGGCGCTGCTGCGGATCGCGTTCATCGACCTCTTCGAAGTCGGCCCCGGCATGATCGGGCGCATGACACGCTCGGTCGAGGGCTTCACCAAGCTGATCACCGACCCCGGTCCCCCACCGCAGCGTGGGCCGGCCGTGGCTGTGGAAGCGATCACCGGTGCGCTGTGGGGCATCATCGCCAGCTACGTCGCCAACAACCGCCTATCGCGGCTTCCCTCGCTGGTCGACCAGCTGTCCTTCACGGTGCTCGCTCCATACATCGGACCGAAGGCCGCCGTCGAGACGATCCAGGCCGCGCGCAGGCCCCACCACTAGCACGGCGACTCTGCGATCGTGGGCGGCGATGAACGCGCCGCCGATCAGACGCCCCCGCCGGGTCGGGCACAAGGGGGCCCATCACATCGAGCCGGGTAACACGCTCGCCTCCTTCGACGCAGCGCTTGCGCACGATGTCGACATGATCGAGCTCGATGTCCTCAGCGAGCACGCCGACGGCAGCGGCCGACTGCTGGTGGCGCACGACCACGAGGACCTGCGCTCGCGTGAGCCGCTGCCCTTCGAGCAGGCTCTGGCGCATCTCAGCGGGCCGGCCTTCGCCGGCCTCGAGCTCGACGTCGACGTGAAGCTCCCCGGCTATGAGCTGCGGGTGCTGGATGCACTACGGGACCACGAGCTCGTGGCGCGCACGCTGATCAGCGGCATGTTCCCCGCCGGACTGGCCAAGATCCGCGCGGCCGAGCCCACGCTGCGCCTCGGCTGGTCGGTGCCGCGGGTGCGTCGCGACTACACCACCGACATGCTCACCGCGATCCCCGCGCTCGCGCTGCTGAGCGGTTATCGAGCCACGCTTCCGCGCCGCGCGCGCACGGCGCTGCGGGAAGGCCGCTTCGACGCGATCATGGCCCACTGGCGCGTCGTCACCCCGGCGCTCATCCGCGCCGTGCGCGAAGGCGGCGGGGAGATCTACGTGTGGACGGTCGACGACGCGCGCATGATCGCCAAGCTGAGCGCGATGGGGGTCGACGGGATCATCACCAACGACCCGCGGCTGTTCAGCCGATCAGGCACGTCGGGGCGCTGAACCCGGCCGGGTCGGCGCCCGTCACGCTCTGATGGCCGCCGTTCGTCGGCCGCGCGGCGGAGAGCATCACCTTGCCGCCGCGGCGCCACTGGAAGCTGACTACGCCCCGTAGCTTGGTGGCGGGCTTGCCCACGACCGGGACGAGTTGGAAGCTCGAGCCGCCCTCGCGCACGGCCGCCCCGCCCCCGACCGCGCCGAACGCGGGAACCGCGCTGGCGAGGTCGACCCATTGGTTGCCGGCGTTCAGGTACTGCAAGCGAAAGCTCATAAACATCTTGTCGCTCTTGTGTCCATCCCCGGGCATCGAGCCGCGCACGCCGACCGTGTCAGGCTGGTCGAGCGGGTTGCACACGTCGATCGTGGCCCACAGTTCGCGCGAGGCGAGCAGTGCGGGGCTGTTCGGGAGGAGGCTGGTGCTCTTGGGCGACTTCGCGAGGACGGCCGCGGACGTCAGTCCGAGCACTGACAGGACGGCCAGGCCGGCCAGAAGGATGCGACGCTCGAGTGAGGGCATGCCGTGACGATACCGCCGCGTCACGCGAGCGAGTGCCAGTCAACTGTGTCTCGGAGCGGTTGTGGTATTCCGTGGGAGATGGCGCCGACACGCTCAGCCGAGGTAGTGGAGCTGCTCGGGAGGGTGCCCGCCTTCTCGACCCTCGAGCAGGCCGATCTCGAGCGGATCGCGGAGGTGGCGGTGCCTCGAAGCTTCGAGGCAGGTGAGATGGTCTTCCGTGAGGGCGACGCCAGCGACACCTGTTACGTGGTGCGCGAGGGACACCTGCGCGCGGTCCGCTCCCACGGCGACGGGCGCACGATCACGCTGGCCACGTTCGGGCCGGGCGACATCTTCGGAGAGCTCGCGATGTTCGAGGACGAGCGGCGCTCGGCGACGGTCGAGGCGAGCGAGGCGACCAGCGTCGTGGGCGTGCTCGGGCCCGACATGCGCAGGCTGATGGGCGAACACCCCGCGATCGCAGCGCGCCTCGTGATCGCGCTCGGTCGCAGGCTGCGGGAGATGAACGAGCGCCTCTCGCGCCAGTCCTTTCAGACCGTGCAGAGCCGCGTCGCGGTGGTGCTGAGCCAGCTCGTCGAGCAGCAGGCAGGGGACGGCAACGGGGGCTCAGACGTGCTCGTGACGACCACGCAGGCGGATCTGGCGCAGCTCGCCGGCTCCTCGCGCGAGTCGGCCAGCCGCTTCCTGGCGGTGCTCGAGCGCGCCGGCGTGATCTCGCAGGGCAGGGGACGTCTCGTGGTCCACGACGCGGATGCGCTGAAGCAGTATGTCTTCTAGGTCCTCGCGCTCCTCGAAGCGTCCGCGACGCTCGCAGGCACGCGAGTTCTCCGCCGGCGGCGTGGTCATACGCGACGGGCAGGTGGTCGTGATCGTGCCGACGCGGCGCGCCGCCGACGGCTCGCGCGTGCTCGCGCTGCCCAAGGGGCACGTCGACCCGGGCGAGACCCCGATCGAGGCGGCCCGACGCGAGGTGCGCGAGGAGACGGGGATGCTCGCCGAGCCGATAGCCGAGCTAGGCGAGTCGCGCTACTGGTACCGGCGTGAGGGGCGCACGATCGGAAAGCGCGTGGCCTTCTTCCTGTTCGATCACGCCGAGGGCGACACCGATGATCACGACGACGAGGTCGAGGAGGTCCGCTGGATCCCGCTCGAGGAGGCCGAGACCGCGCTCAGCCACACAGCTGAGCGCGAGATGGTCACGCTGGCGCTGGCCTACCTGGCCAAAGACCGGTAGCCTGCGGGCGCGATGCAGGTTCTGAACTTCTATTCCACGATCTTCGCCGACGAGCTCAAGCGTGGCCGCAAGACGGCCACGATCCGCCTGGGCGACAAGTCGGGCAAGTACCGCAAGAACCAGGCGGTGCTCGTCACGATCGGCTTTCAGTACTCCCCGCGCGAACGGATCTTCGAAGCGGTGATCGACAACGTCGAGGTGATGAAGCTCGCCGACCTCTCGCCGCGCGACATCAAGCACGACAACCCCGAGTTCCGCCGCCGCGAGGAGCTGATCAAGTTCCTCGAACAGATCTATGACCGCCCGGTCACGCCGGAGGACACGGTCACGGTCGTGCGCTTCTCCCAGATCCTCGAGAACCCGAGCGGGATGACCGAGGCGATGAAGGGCTTCGGCGGCGCGCAGAACTAACGACCCTCGACCGCCTTGATCGGCGCGTCGAGCCTTGGCAGTCTCGACCGCTGACTGCCAATTCTTCCTTGATCCTCGCCGGATCTTCTATATATTGAGGGTGTAGTTGGCACTCGCCGTGTGGGAGTGCCAAAAGAGGCGGTTCGCCCAGTCAATAGAGGGCCGCGGGCCGCCGGTCGCATTCTCAAAGACGGAGGTTTTCGATATGAAGCTCAAGCCCCTGGGCGATCGTTTGATCGTGCAGGCGATCGAGGAGGAGCAGACGACTGCCAGTGGCATCGTCCTCCCCGATACCGCCAAGGAGAAGCCCCAGAAGGGGAAGGTCCTCGCAGTCGGCGACGGCAAGCTCGACGACGATGGCAAGCGCATCCCGCTGGACGTGAAGAAGGACGACGAGGTCCTCTACAGCAAGTACGGCGGGACCGAGATCAAGGTCGACGGGGAGGATCTGCTCGTTTTGCGCGAGTCCGATGTCCTTGCCCGCGTCGACGCTTAAGGAGATCAGATATGGCTCACAAGGAACTGAAGTACGGCTCAGAGGCGCGCAAGTCGCTCGAGTCGGGCGTTGACGCGGTTGCAAACGCTGTCAAGGTCACGCTCGGCCCCAAGGGCCGCTACGTGGTGCTCGACAAGAAGTTCGGCGCGCCCACAATCACCAACGACGGTGTCACGATCGCCCGCGAGATCGAGGTCGAGGACGTCTTCGAGAACCAGGGCGCCCAGCTCGTGCGTGAGGTGGCCACCGCCACCAACGACGTGGCCGGCGACGGCACCACCACCGCCACCGTGCTCGCCCAGGCGATCGTTCGCCAGGGCCTGAAGAACGTCGCCGCCGGTGCGAACCCGCTTGCACTCAAGCGCGGCATCGAGAAAGCGGTCGACGAGGTCGTCAAGAACATCGCGACCCAGTCCAAGGAGGTCTCCGGCAAGGACCAGATCGCCCGCGTGGCGACGATCTCTGCCGGTGACGAGGAGATCGGCGACGTCATCGCCGACGCGATCGAGAAGGTCGGCAAGGACGGCGTCGTGAACGTCGAGGAGGGCCAGACGTTCGGCATGGACCTCGAGTTCACCGAGGGCATGCAGTTCGACAAGGGCTACATCTCGCCCTACATGGTCACCGACCAGGACCGCATGGAGGCGACCCTGGAGGACCCCTACATCCTGATCGCCAACTCGAAGATCGGCTCGGTGCGCGACGTGCTGCCGGTGCTCGAGGCAGTGATCCAGTCGGGCAAGCCGATCCTGATCATCGCCGAGGACGTCGAGGGCGAGTCGCTCGCGACGCTCGTGGTGAACAAGCTCCGCGGGACGTTCACCGGCGTGGCCGTCAAGGCTCCTGGCTTCGGTGACCGTCGCAAGCGGATGCTGGAGGACATTGCGATCCTGACCAACGCCGAGGTGATCACCGAGGAGATGGGTCTGAAGCTGGAGAACACGACGCTCTCCCAGCTCGGTCGCGCTCGTCGTGTGGTGGTGGCCAAGGACACGACCACGATCGTGGACGGCGCGGGTGACGCCGATGCGATCAAAGGCCGCATCAACCAGATCAAAGCCGAAATCGAGAACACCGACTCGGACTTCGACCGCGAGAAGTTGCAGGAGCGTCTTGCAAAGCTCTCCGGCGGCGTCGCAGTGGTGAAGGTCGGGGCGGCTACCGAGACGGAGATGAAGGAGAAGAAGCACCGTGTCGAGGACGCGCTGCAGGCAACTCGTGCGGCGCTCGAGGAGGGCATCGTGCCCGGTGGTGGCGTTGCGTTGCTGCAGGCCTCTGCCTCGATCAGCATCGGCGAGAACGGTGCCTCTGCGGATGGCTCAGACGACGAGCGCACGGGTGCGCGGATCGTGCTGCGCGCGCTCGAGGAGCCGCTTCGCCAGCTCGCCGAGAACGCCGGCCTGGAGGGCTCTGTGGTCGTCAACGATGTCCGCAAGGCGAAGAAAGGCCATGGCCTGAACGCCTCCACGAACGAGATCGTCGATCTCGTCGCTGCTGGCGTGATCGACCCAGCGATGGTCACGCGCTCTGCACTGCAGAACGCAGCCTCGATCGCCAAGAACATCCTCACCACCGAGGCGATCGTCGCCGAGGTGCCCGAGGAGTCCAATGGCGGCGGTGGCGGCGGTGGCATGCCCGACATGTCGGGGATGATGTAGGGAGAGCGCAGCCGGCGTCTTGGGCGCCTTCATTCGATCAAAAAGGACCCGGCTTCCAGCCGGGTCCTTTTTGTTGGGAAGTCTCCGGCCCGTGGCAGTCCTCCGCCAATGTTTCTAAAATCGGAGAAACGCGCGCGGCTACAGGAACCCAAGCATTTGCAGGCATTTTTAGGAGGCGCTTGGAGGTTGCGCCGCGACGGGTGACTATCTACACATTTGACATGAAGCACGCGCGGTTTATGGTTGACGAGTCACGTTGGACGCAAAAAATCGGCGACTCACGTGGCTGTCAAAGACTCCTCAAACCTCACGCTCGTTCGACGGGCGCGGGGAAGATGGAGAAATCTGATTATCGACGTCCCGGTGTTTGCCGGGGCAGTGGAGGGTGACTATATGTCGCGTATTAGGTTGGTGCTGTTGAGTTCTATGGCTGTGCTCGTGGTGAGCGCTATCGGCGCTTCTTCAGCGTTCGCTACGTTCACAAAAACAGGTGAAAAATGTACAGGGAGCGGCGTGCCGACTGTGTGTCTCTCGGGAGCTGAAAAAGGCACGGAATTATTCGAGGCCACTGGCACCGAAACGATAAAGAACGTAACCGCCAAGTCGCCATCGATTCTCAAGGTGGCGAGCCTCTCCCTGGAAATTGAATGTAAAAAGGACGAAGCGACAGGAACGATTAACCAGACCGAACCGTTAGTAAAAGCCTACAGTCTATCGAAATTCGTCCTGACGTTCTCCGAATGTGCCGTAAAGGGCGCACATGCTGCGGAATGTAAAGTCGTAGAACCAATCAAAACAAAAGGTCTCGCCGGCACGCTGCTGAACGAAAAAGAAATCGAAGCCAAGCCGGAAACCGGTGAAATCTTCACCGAAATCGAAATCGGCAACAAAACCGGAACGTGCCCAGCGACCATCAAAGGAATCAACCCAGTCAAGGGTAGCCAGAAGTGCACCTTGCCCAAAAACAGCGAAGCTCTCAAAGCTCCCGTTCTCGCTTGCGCAGCGACGGGGTCAAGCCTGAAATTCGGCTCGAACACTGCGACGTTCGAAGGTGAAGCGTCGTTCGAACTGACTGCAGGAACGTTCAGCGACAGTGTTCTCGCCTGACGCGTAGAACCAGGGTAGCTTGACTTGATTCAGAGGAGGCGGGGCCGTAAGCCCCGCCTCCTTCTCGTCGATCGCAGGAATAGCTTGAAAGCAACTACACGCGTGAGAATCGGCGCCGAAACCCAGTCTAGGTGGGGGGCTCCTGTCCCCCGCCACAGGCTAAAGTTCCTCGCATGTTTCTGAAGCTGGAGACGCCGCGCGAACTCAAAGGAGGCCCTCGGCAGTGGGCGTGCGCCAATCTGTGGTGCCTTAAACGCGGACGGCTCGCAATGTCGCGTTGACGGCTGTCCGGCGGCTCATATCATTGGAGTAACCGCGCGGAACCGCCAACATAGCGATCTCGCGGCGATGCTAATCGGTGCTACGCATAGTGTTGCGATGGCACGCTACCAATCGCCCTGGCGTTGCCTGGGCTAGAGGAGGTGAATATGTCCGGCGCTAAGCTTTCGTTCATGCCCGTAAAATGTGAAGGAGCAGGCGTCCCGACGGTGTGCCTCTCGGCAACCGAAAGGGGTACCGATTTATTCGAGGCAAAAGGCTTGGAAACGATCACCGATACAAAGGCCATCCAAAGCTGGCTTGTCAAGGTGCCGGCAGTAGGGCTCGAGGTGGTGTGCAAGGAAGCGAATGGCACCGGCACTATCGATCAATCCGAACCATTAGTAAAAGCATACGAGTGGACGGACCTCAAACTAACATTCAGTCAATGTGCTGTCGAAGGGACACACGCCGCAGAATGCAAAGTCGTTGAACCGATCAAAACGAGAGGTCTCGCTGCCACGCTGCTGAGCGAAAAGGAACTCGACGCGAAGCCGGAAACTGGTGAAGTCTTCACCGAAATCGAAATCGGCAATAAAACCGGAACGTGCCCAGCGACAATCAAAGGAATCAACCCGGTTAAGGGTCGCCAGAAGTGCACCCTTCCTAAAAACACCGAAGCCGTTAAAGTAACCGACGTCGCCTGTGCTGCAACGGGATCTAGCCTGAAAGTCGGCTCGAATACAACAACGCTCGAAGGTGAAGCTTCTTACGAGCTGACTGCAGAAACATTCGCCGATAGCGTACTTGCCTGACCTTTGGACGAGCCCGCCCAATTAGAGGAGACGGGGGCGTATGGTCCCCGCCTCCTCCGCTGTCCATGCCGCCGTCGCGATGCAAGTTTCCGAGAACGGGACCTTCTGACTAGAGGGTCGCCTACCGTTCCGTTTCTCTATGGTTAGCAGCACATCGAGATGCGCTGATATATGGGGCGATCGCAGGTAGGCCAGCGGTTCGCCGGATTGAAGGCTGGAGAACCCGCTTGATTGGGAGAGGCCGCGACATCTCGGGTCCTGCCGAAGGAATTCGGCAGCCGCGGAAAAAGGGAAGGGCACGTCGCTGCACCCGACAAAGAGCGCAGATAGGAGCGGTTCTCAACTCGCTTAATGCTGGGCTGATCGTTCTCCCGAACGGAACGGGGACGCGCAAAAGTCGCTTCGTCGCCGATTATCGCTGCTGAGCGAAAAGAGCGGTCGCGGGACGTTGGGGCGACGGGAGGATTTTGGGCAGCGGCGCCGGCGGCGGAATAAGAGGGCATCCGTTCGTCCCTTTGCGGTGGTGCGTCGGGGCGTGGCTCGCCCAATTGGCGGGTCTCCTCACTTTGTGATCGGCGGCAGTTTCGAGTTGGGTACCGGCGAAGGCCCAACTTGGCGTTCTGAGGGAGCGGATGTGGCAGTTGTCGACCACGCCGCCAATCAGTCCATTGCATGCGCGGCCGCCGGGGAGACGCCGAGCTCCGCGGGGCACCACGCGATCCCGGTCACATACAGGACCGCACCCAAGCACGTTCGGCCATCGCTGTGCGGCCAACCTCCCCGCTGACCACGCTCATGATGGGGCAGCAGCGGCTTGACCGCCTCCCACAGCTCCTCGCACCTTCCACACCGAGTCGGACTTCGCCAGCTCCGATTGAAGTTATGTCAAGTGGGCACGGTTCGTCAGAACAGTCAGACTCCCGCCCAACAGGTTCTGCGCACGCTTCACGGACCGGTCGCGCCTGCAGTCAGAAACATTGGTGGTTTCGTAGTGTTCGGCGTCTTAGACTGATTCCCGCGCGGTATTCCAAACTGGATTAGTATCGCCGCAGTCTGCTGGGCCGCAAACGAGTTTGAGGGAGAGGAATGCTCAAGAGGGTTGAATATACCGCGTGTGCGCGGTGGCTCATTTTGCTTGTCTCGGTCGCCGCTGTGGGAACTCCAGTGTTGGGAGTGGGGGTGGACTCGGCGTTTGCCGGCGCGGGTTGGGAGCTGACCGCCGGCTCGCAGCCGACGAACTTTTCGCCTACACCGCAGATTTCTCCGCGTGTGAGCGGGACGATCGCGGTGGACGTCTTCAACACCGGGTCGAGCGCGGCCGGATGCACGATAAGTCAGTACAACCGTGAACATTTCGAAGAACACAGATCCGTACTGCTCTGTCCGGAAGAAATTTCGGTGTCGGGCGAAAGCACGATCACGATCACGGATCGGCTTCCTGCTGGTCTGAGGGCCACAGATGCGGGCGAGCTAATCGGCGCCGGCACTGGTGGGGTGGAACCAACGATTGGCCACGCGTTCTGGTCGTGTGCGGGAAACGGTGCTGGAGAACGGCCGCGTCTGGCGGGTGCGAGTGTCGTCACATGCACGAACAAAGCCAAAAAAGGGTCGGAAGGCGAACGGGCACTTGGTGCGTTCGCTGGTGGAGGCGGTGCGCCCACCGACGTCGAAACGCTCGAAGGCGCTGCTACCCCGCAGCCGGAGCTCGGCATCGCCGTCGATGTGCAGGCTGCCGCGGAAGAACACGAGGAAAACCACGTCTCGATCGCGGGTGGCGGAGCTCAAACCTCAGCGAGCACGTCGGACGCCGTGACCGTGAGCTCGAGTACGCCGGGATTCGAAGTCACCAACTGGGATGGCTGGTTCACGAACGCCGATGGCACGACGGATGTGCAGGCAGGATCACATCCGTATGAGTCCGTATTCAGTTTCAACCTGTCCACCGGATTCAAGCTCACCGGTGAACGTGCGGCGGGAGTCCTGGACGGTGGAGAAATCAAGACCGCCGAAGTCGCGCTTCCCCCAGGCTTCATCGGTGATCCGACGGCGGTGCCGCCTTGCTCGCGGCTGCAGTTCGATGCAGAACGGTGCCCGCTGGATGCCATGATCGGCACCACCACCGTATATCCCGAGAACCTCCCCGCGCTCGGGCTGCCGGTGTACAACTTGGTGCCGCCCCCTGGGGTCCCTGCTGAGTTCGGATTCAATCTTCAGGGCCTGAACACCTACCTCGATGCTGCTGTGCGCGGCGGAAGCGACTACGGGATCACCGAGCACGTTAGCGCGATTGCTCACAAGGAAATCGCGACGGCGGTGACGACTTTGTGGGGCGACCCGGGCGATCCGAGTCACAAGTGGTGGCGCAGCGGCGTTGTCGGCGGATGTCAGCAGGCCGAACTCGAAACATCCGGCACGCCATGCACAACCGGCTTGACGGCGGTTCATCGCCCGGTGCTAACGTTGCCGGTGTCATGTGGTGGAGCGCTGCCGTTCACGCTGCACGCGACGTCGTGGACGGGCCAGCAATCTGAACGAACCTTCTATTCGCACGACAGCAATAAGAATTCCGTTGGGGTGTCGGGTTGTGGGAACTTGTCCTTTGGACCGCTATTCGGCGTTTCGCCAGAAGCCGGCAGTGCGGATTCGGCATCTGGGTTGGCTGTAGATGTCAAACCTGCCTTGGGTGGCCTTCAGGAAGTTGAAGGGTTGGGCTCGGCCGACATCAAGGGCGCTTCTGTGGTGTTGCCGAAAGGATTGGTCGTGAATCCTGGACAGGCGGGTGGCTTGGTTGCTTGTCAGTCCGGACAGGAGGCGTTGGGTTCGGATGGCCCGGCGTCGTGTCCGGCAGGGTCGCAGGTGGGGACGGCCACGGCGAAGTCGCCGTTGCTAGAAGGAGCGACGGAAAAGGAACTTGTGGGCGGTGTGTATGTCTTGCAGTCGAATCCGCCGCATGTGAAGTTGTTGGCGGCTCTGTCGGGTGATGGGGTGAATGTAAAGCTCGTGTTGAACGCGGAACTTGACGAAAGGACAGGCCAGATCACGACAAAGGTTGAAAATGCGCCGCAGCTTCCGGTGAGCGATTTCAAACTGGCTTTGAATGGTGGTGCGCGGGCCACAGTGGTGACACCCACGCGCTGCGGCACGTTTGGAGCCACAGCGGACTTCACGCCGTGGAGTACCCCGTTCGGTGCCAATTTTGATACGTCAACCGCATTTGAGGTGGGCTCTGGTGTTGGTGGTGGAGCTTGTCCGGGTGGTTCGCTTCCGTTTTCGCCGACGTTGACCGCTGGGACGGTGTCGCCGTTGGCGGGTGGGTTTACGTCGTTTTCGACGGTGCTTATGCAGGGTGACGGACATCAGCGGATCAATGCGCTGTCGTTGAAGACGCCGGAGGGTCTGTCGGGGATGCTTGCGAGTGTCCCTCTGTGTCAGGAACCGCAGGCTGAGGAAGGGACGTGCTCGCAGGAATCGCTAATCGGTTATGCGGCGGTTTTGTCGGGCCCGGGGCCTGATCCGCTTGTAATCCCGCAGCCGGGCGAGCCGGAACCGGAGATCTTCTTGACGGGCCCCTACGAGGGGGCGCCGTTCGGGTTGTCGATTGTCACGCACGTAATTGCCGGTCCGTTCGATCTGGGGGTCATCAAGACCCGCGCGCGGATCGAAGTAGATCCACATACGGCGCAGATCACAGTCACGACAGATCCGCTGCCCCAAATCATCGATGGCGTCCCGACGGACATCCGTTCGATTGATGCGGAGATCACCAGGGAAAAGTTTATGTTCAATCCGACGAACTGCACGGCGTCGGGGTTTGCTGGTTCCGCTACCGGCTCAGGTGCTCCGGGGGAGAGCGATGCGGGCGAGACCGCGCCGGTCTCCACCGCGTTTCACGTCGGCGGCTGCCAGGCACTGCGGTTTGCTCCAAAATTCTCGGTCTCGACCCCAGGGAAGACCACAAAAGCTCTGGGGGCAGGGCTCGTGACGAAGCTCGCATACCCTCCGGCTGTACAAGGGACTCAGGCAGAGATCGCAAAGGTCAAGGTGGACCTACCTAAACAACTGCCCTCTCAGCTGAAGACGCTGAACAAGGCTTGTCTGGCAGCGGTGTTCGAAGCTAATCCTGCGGGCTGCCCCCCGCATTCGATTGTGGGTCACGCGACGGTTCACACACCGGTCCTGCCAGCGCCATTGACGGGTCCCGCCTACTTCGTCTCCCATGGGGGCGAAAAGTTCCCGTCGTTGATAGTCGTGCTGCAGGGTGATGGTGTCACGATCGACCTGGTAGGGGACACGTTCATCAAGAACGGGATTACGAGCGACTCGTTTAACGCGGTCCCGGATGTCCCGTTCTCCACGTTCGAACTAACGCTGCCGCAGGGCGAATACGCAGCACTCACCTCGTATCTCCCGGTCTCCGCGAAAGGGAACCTCTGCGGCCAGAAACTCGCGATGGCAACAGCATTTATCGCACAAAATGGCCTCGAAATTCATCGGAACACCCCGATCACCGTCACGGGCTGCGGCAAAACGCTAACCAAGGCACAGAAACTCGCAGCAGCGCTGAAAACGTGCAAGAAAGACAAAAACAAAGCGAAACGCGCAAGTTGCGAAACCGCAGTCCGCAAGAAATACGGGATTACCAAGAAGAAAGTCAAGAAAGCGATGAAGGGGAGCCACCGATGAACGCCAGACGACGGAAGCTCTCCCTCTCCTTCGTGGCCACTGTTTGCGTACTGGGGTGGACAGCATCGGCGGCTCTTGCATCTACCCCGGAAGCACCAGAAGTGAGCGGACCCTTCGAAGTTAGGGCGACGCACGCCCTCGTGCGAGGCGTCTTGAATCCCAACGCGGTAGAACCGGAAAGCCGGGAACCCGGCACCTACCAGTTCATCTACCGTGCGTCGACACAAAAAGAATGTAAAGGTGCTGGTGAAACTAGGGCCCCCGTCACGCCGGCCTTGTCCATGGGGCTGCTGCACGAAGAAACGCCGGTCGAGGAACTCATCAATCTCACGCAGGGCACCGAATACGTGGTTTGTCTAGTAGCCACAGAAACCGGCAAGACCGAACGTGCCGTAAGCGCACCTGCCACGTTCAAAACGCCGGTGGCGCCTGCAACTCCTGAAACAAGGGCCGCCACAGCAGTCACTGGCTCCACCGCCACACTGAATGGAGTGCTAAATCCAGGTAAACCGGCCGAAGCGGGAGAGGAATACAAATTCTATTTCCAGCGCTCCAGCAGTGAATGCAACGGGGCGGAAAGCCAAAAAGCGCCATCATCCGCGAACCTTCCCGCCAATGGACAGCAGAGCGAGGTAGTTTCGCTGCAAGTCGCCGGTCTGCTACCGAATACGATTTACACATACTGCGTACAGGCACAGAATGCCGCTTATGAATCGGCTCTCGGTGGGCCGGTCTCGTTTGAAACGCCGGCTGCCGCTCCGACTATCGCGAACACTTCGAGCACAGCCGTGGGATCCACCGAAGCGACAATCGCGGCAGACATCGATCCAGGCGCCGAATCCACGACGTATAAGGTGGAATACGAATCTGGAAAGCACACCGAACAGACGCTCCCGGCGTCAAAGACCCCCGTGAGGATCACGCAGAGACTGTCCGGACTCGCCCCGGAAACGGAATATCACGTCGAGCTGACGGCGACCAACGAAAAGGCCACTGTCGAAGCCAGCCTTACGTTCAAAACGGCGGCGCTCTCCACCGGAACAGTCGCCTCGAGCGACTGCCCGAACTCAAAGGACACAGGCTTTAGCAGTGCGCTGCCTGACTGTCGCGCGGCCGAACTTGTTTCTCCGGCAAGCGAACTCGGCGAAACCTATGATCCCGGCGGATCGACTGGACGAGAAGAAGACACGACCACTCTTCGACCCTTTCGCTCCTCCGAGGACGGCGCAAGCGTGGCCTATCTCGCAGATCCGAGCCTCGTGGGGGGTGACGGGAGTTCCGCGAAAGGCAAGGGAAACGAGTACGTCGCCGCTCGGGGACCTGGCGCCGGGCCGAGCGGCTGGGAAAGCACCAACATCACGCCGTCCGTAGCGGTGGCCGAAAGCGCGTCCTACGAACGTGAATACGAAGCATTCTCGCCCGACCTCTCGGTGGGCATCATTACATCCGAACAGCCCCTCATCGCAGCCCAACCCAACCCACAAGGGCCCGAAGGCTGCAGCGTCCTCTACTCGCACCGAGGGACCTCGTATCAGGCGCTCTTCTCAGAAACCACAACCGGAGGCTACTGTGGTCTGAATGCGGTCGCGCAGGGTCGAGACGGGCAGCTCATCTACGCGGGGGAAACCTCCGACCACACGCAGAAGCTCTTCCAGACGCCGGCCGCGCTGGTTGCGCCCGCGGAAGAATCGGGTGGATTTGGCAGCAACCTCTACGACTCCGTCGGCGGTGCTCTCAGCGTAGTCAACGTTCTTCCAGGTGGAGAAATCGCGCCAAACGCAACTTATGGAGGGCCTTCGGGACTACCACGCAACGCGCCTGACCTGAGCAACATAATCAGCCCGAGCGGATCGCGTGTCATCTGGAGTACCGTCGAAAGAGGCGAAAGCCGGGGAGGAGCTGCCGCCGCCCGTCCCAGTGCTCTATATGCGCGTGAAAACCCGACGTCTCCCTCCGCGAGTACCGTGCAACTGGATAAGGCGCAGGCTGGCGCCAGTGGCGAAAGCCGGGGTGGAGAGTTCTGGGCGGCCAGCAGTGATGGCTCCAAGGTCTTCTTCAGCGACTGCAGCAGGTTGACGAGCGACTCTACGGCTAACGACGGCGAAGGCTGCCAGCACATGGTTGGTGAAGACGAAGTACGAACAGGCAACGACCTGTATGAGTACGACTTCGCGAAGCCCCTCGGGGCACGCCTCACTGACCTGACCGTCGACACCAACGGAAGCAGCACGCTCGGCGCCGACGTGCAAGGCGTAATTGGGGCGAGTCAAGACGGATCCTACGTGTATTTCGTCGCGGGTGGCACGCTAACCAGCCAACCCAACGCACACGGTGAAACTGCGGCCACTCGGACATGCGAACAGGCCGGCGGCAGCGAAAGCGAAGGTCATTTGCCGGCGGGAATCGGCTGCAACCTCTACATGATCCACAACGACGGAACGATCTGGGAACCGCCGGTCTTTATTGGAGCCCTCGCAAAGAGAGACGACAGGCTGGCAGCGGAAAAACTCAACGATCCTTTGAGTGGGCCCGGCGAGGTGGCCGGTGACTGGACGCCGGATCTCGGATCTCGAACAGCCGAGTTGACGCCAGACGGCCTTCATCTCGTATTCGAGTCGACGCAGCAACTGACTGGATACAACAACAGCGACGTCGGAGGGGCCCAGCTGGGGGAAGGTGGCGTTGAGATATTCACGTTCAGTGCAAAGTCCGGCCATCTAGCGTGTGCCTCCTGCAACCCGACTGGCGAACCTCCCAACTCCGCTATCCAGACCGGAGCTAAGGCGAGCTACCCTCCGTACCTGCCGATCAGCTCGAGTAACACCTTCATGCACAGATGGATCAATAACGCTGGTACCGAGGTCTTCTTCAACTCGAGCCAACCGCTCGTCGCCGGCGATAGCAACGGCACACAGGACGTATATGAGTGGGCGGCGCAGGGAACGCCGTCGTGCCCGACTTCTACGAGCAAGTACGAAGGCTGCGTGTTGCTCTTGTCCGGGGGCGAAAGTACGGACTTCTCATTTCTAGTCGATGTCAGTGAAAATGGTGAAAGTGTTTTCCTCACTCACAGGGGTCAGCTAGAGGGGATTGGGCCCGCAGGCCTAAAAGTGCATCTCTTTGATATGAGAATGAATGGTGGATATTCGGAAGCGGCGGATGGTTGCTCTGGGTCCGCGTGCCAGACTGCTCCTCCGCTTCCGGCCTCTATCCCTGTTCCCGCAAGTGTGGACGTGGCGGGAATCGGAAACTTTGTTCCACGACCGTCAGTCAGAAAACCAAAGACGGCAGCTGAAGTTAGGGCGGAAAAGCTCAACGCTGCACTGCGGTCCTGCAAGAAAGCCCATGCCAATTCCAAAAAGCGCCGGATTGCGTGCGAGCGTGCGGCAAGGAGAAGGTATGGTCGGGCTGCTGCCAAAAAAGCAAGCCGGAAGAAGAAATCAGGCTAGGACTTGGATGTCTAACCGGGGTGGGCTGTTGTCCGACGGATCAAAACGATGTGGTGGTGGTTTTCTGTCCCCTGGCCGCAGATGATGGTTATCAGTCTATAGCCCGCGGCTGGCGGTCAAGGCTTGGTCTGTGGATTGGCGACGAGACGCCGCCTCGCGCGTAACCTAGCGGAACGCACATTCTGATCTGGCGCGGTTATGTGTGCTGACCAGCACCCGGACTACCGCGCGATCGCGCGTATCGCAAGCGTCATCTGGACGCGCTGGCGGAGCTGTTCGTCTTAGCTAACGCTGTGCCGCCAGACCGACGCTATTGGCAGAGGCCGAGCAAGCGACGCTATGAGGACGCTTTGGCGTGGGACCGTTGCGGGATGAGCTGCCGGCGGAATCCCTTGCGGTCGCAGGTGATGGTTGTCCGGGCTGGTAACCTGAGAATCGGCTATGCATGAGGCGCGGCACGACCGCCCAGAAGCATCGGGCTCCAAGGGGTCGCGCACCGCCCGCGTGGGCGTCTCGGCGGTCACACTACCGGTAGTTCACGACATCGCAGATATTGGACCGGTAAGAGACAGCGCTTGCAGAGGCGGAAACGGGTCGGGTATTCTCGCGCCAGTGATGATCGGTCTGGGTGTTTAGCGACTTGAGCTCGCTAATTGAAAGCTCAAGCCCACGCTCCCTCGCTGTCGCCACGAACCTGACGATCCAAGAGATGAAAGTGGGAGATGTTATGAATACACGAACCCGCGGCGTGTCCGGCATGCGCCGGTTCACACTGCTTGCGTTTGTCGTGCTGATGGTGCCGCTGACAAGTTTGGCGATGGCATCGCAGGCATCGGCAAAAGAACCGACAGGAGACTTTGCGCGGTTCAAGCAGTGTCCGCGGTTTACAACGGGAGTGAATCTGTGCTTCTACTCCAATGTGTACGGCGGCAAGGTAGTTCTGAACAAACAGACTGTGCCGATCAACGAAGACAAAAAACACGAAATTATTCTCCAAGGTGGTATTAAGCAGGAAGAAGAACCGCCATTTCATGAAACGTTTGTAGGGGCGCTCAACGGGGAAACCCTCTCCAAGACGCCACAGAACGTTCCGGGCGGTCTTTTGAATCTAGTCAACTGCACGGAAATCAAAGGCAGCGGGTTCCTCGAAGTCCTCGAGCGGGCGTCCTGCAAACTCGTATTCGAAAACAAAACTACGGGCGTACAGGCGATTACCGAACTTGCCAAGCCGGCGAGTGAAATAGGGATCAGTAAGAGGAATCTGATCGCTGAAGAAGGTGTGGCGCTATCGCTGCCTGTCAAGATCAGGCTGGAAAATACGTTCCTCGGTAATGAATGCTACATTGGTTCGAGTTCGAACCCCGTCGTGCTCGCTCTCACGACTGGCGAAACGAGCCCGAACCCGCCGAACAAACCGATCCATGGCCACATCGGCGAAATTAGTCAGAAAGATGAATTCGAATTCATTGAAATCCCGAAAACGACGCTGGTGAACAATGAATTCTCGGCGCCTGAAGCGACTGGCTGTGGCGGGATCTTCTCGTTCCTGATTGACCCGATCATTGATAGCAAAATCGGGCTCCCCTCGCCAGACGGATACAACACCGTTATTCAGGAAGCAAACGTCTACGAGGGTACGACGGTCGGAGTCATCAAAAGCGAAAAATAGGTCGGCGGAAGTGAATACCGGGCGAAGTGAATAGAAGCGTCTAGATCATCTGGGGCCCTTTGACGGGGGCCCCAGATGTGTCTGTAGGCTAAGAGGCTCGAGTAGAGGGAGCAGAGGCGCGCTGTATGAAGAGTTCGCGCGCGTACCGGGAGGGCTAGGCGTCGCGCGGATTGGGCGTCTCGCCGCCGAAGATCTCGCCCCATGCGGAGAATGGCTTGTTGCTGGTGATGATCAGGCTCGCGCGGTCGTAGCGGCGGGGGACGAGCATGAACATCAGGTTCGCGGCTTGCGGGTCGAACGGTATGTATCCGACCTCGTCGCAGATCAGTAGCGGGATGAGTTCGAGGCGTTTTGAGCTCGTGCTCGAGCCGTCCCTGGCGCTGGGCCTCGGCGAGCAAGGCGACCCACTCGGTCGCAGTCCTGAAGATGACGCGTTGGCCGGCCACGCACGCACGGATCCCCAAGGCGACCGCGAGATGGGTCTTGCCGGTGCCGGGTGGTCCGAGGAGCACGACATTCTCGCGGGCGTGCAGGAAGTCGAGCTGCCCGAGGTGCTCGATGACCTGCTTCTTGATCGAGCGCTGGAAGGTGAAGTCAAACTCCTCGAGCGTCTTGCGCGCAGGGAACCTTGCCGCACGGATCCGGGCGTCCCCGCCGTGAGCGTCACGGGCCGATGTCTCGGTTGAGAGAAGCGCCTCGGCGAAGCGCTCATAGCTCCATTCCTCAGCGCGTGCGCGCTCGGCGAGCTTCGGCAGCGCCTTCGCCGCGGCGGGGGCCTTCATCGCCCGGAACAGATGCGCGAGCTCGGAGGTCGCGCTCATGCGATCAGCCCGTCATAGACCGCGAGCGGACGCTGCTCAACAACAACCTCACTGTTTCTCTCGCCTCTGCGCTCCTTCAACGTGCGGGCGTGCTCGAGCATCGTCATCGTGCGGTGCTTGACAAAGGAGCGCTGGTGGCGGCAGGCGAGCTCACCATTGTCCAGGGTAACGGCCGTGATCTCCTGCTGGCCCGCCCTGACCTCGACGCGCCGGCCGACCAGGCCGGGGTCGAGGGAATAGTCGTTGCTGTCAAAACGCAGATATGGGTCCGGTGGCACCCGCGTCACCCAGCGCCTGTCGACATCAGGCTCCGCGTCGGGGAGCGCTCGCATGACCTCGATCTCCTCGTCGAGCCGGTCGATCGGCCGGGCCCGGAGCATCCGGTGCGCCCTGCTGTTCGCCTTCACGAACCAGTCGTCGAGCTGCAGCCGGAAGTCGAGATGGTTCGCGAACCGCCGGCCCGGCTCGAAGTTGCTCTCCAGATACCCCTGCAGGCGCTCCACGCCGCCCTTGGCCTGCGGGTCGGAGGGCTGACAGAAAAGCCAGTCGGCCGTCAGCTGCCCGCAAAACGCCGAATAGGCATCGGTCGGGCGCCCGCCGCCGGCGTGCAGGCATCCCTCGCGGTCCCAGACCAGCACCTCGGGCAGCGCGCCCAGCGACCAAAGACAGCGGCTCATGCCCCACAACACGTCCGGTGCTTCCTTGCTGAAGATGAGCGCGCCCGCGGCAGCGCGGGAATAGCCCATGCACGCCACCACGACCCAGGCTCGGCGGAGCTGGCCATGCCCGACCGGGACATGCGCTGAGGTCTCCCACAGATCCCACTGGCAGAGCTCCCCGGGGCGATAGACCGTCCGCTGAAACGTGCGGCGCGGCAGAAACAACGGGCGCACCTCGCGCAGATAGTCATCCACGATCGACTTGCCGCCATCGAACCCGAGTGGCTCGATCAGCTCCCTGACCCGCACCCCCGGAAGCTTCGGATCCTGGCGCAGCAACTCATGAATCTCCTCCTTGAACGCGTCGAGCTTCGAAGGCCGCGCAGCCCGCTCATAGCTCGGCGGCTCCTGCGAGCGCAACGCCGCCCTGACCGTGTTGCGCGAGAGGCCCGGCCTGCGCGCGAGCTCCTTGATCGAGACGCCACGGACGAAGTGTTCCCTGCGCAGCTCGGCCCACCGCTCCACGTCCAGCACGCTCCTTCTCCCGGTCTCGACAGCACGATCGAGCCAGGCTCACCAACACCCCGGACGCCTCCACCACCACCCGAGGGGGTCAATATTCAACCGGCAGAGGGGGGTCAGTTTTCCACCGGCGCCGACAGTGTCAGCAAGAGGAACCGCCCAAGAGCAGCTCGTCGGAGCTCGCGTGACGAGCCGGTATGCTGAGCGACGTAGCATCTTGCTCATGAGCTCTGAGAACCAGCGCTCGACGACGTTCAGCCACGAGCGCCTGGATCAACTGACTGGAACGAGAGCCCCGTGCCCCTACTTATGAACCAAGGCGGCCGACCAAAGCCTCGAGTTAATCGCACACCACAGAACCCGAGTCAACGCATTAAGACACTAGGTGCTCAGCCGCGTTTGTAAGAGAACCCGAGGCGCCCCTCGAATTCGGCGATGGTAACTGCCTTGTTGATGAGCGTGTTCGGATCGAACCCTGGCATGACTGAAATTCTCCGAGGAAGCGCAGCGAGGAGCGCTATGTAGTTGCCCGTCGAGCCTCTGGGGGGACACACCGAGTAGCGAGTTTGCCCGAAGCCGTTGCGGCCTATGATTGCGCCTCGGGGCACCCGCCCGGCAGAGAGGCCTCGTAGGGTCGGCTTTAGCCCGGCTACTGCCCAGGCCGCTGTGAGCTTGCCATTGACCATCGCCGAGTTGAAGATGAATAGGTCAATTTCAGTGGTGTTGGCTGGGATTTCGCTCCAGCTGACGGGCAGAGAGATGTTCGCGCCGTCGCACGTGTAGCGCGCGGGAAGCCGTTCCCCTTTGATCGGGATCTTCAGAGGAAGGCTGATCGTCGGCAGTTTTTCTCGTGTCGGCTTGGACGTAGTGGACGTCGATTGTGAGGCGGTTGTGGCCGCGGTCGGTGTGCTGTGGCTCGCGTTCGCCTGGGTGGCCGACGATGACCGGGAGGTGGACGAGGTGGAACTGGAGCTTCCGCAGCCACCAAGAGCAAGCGCTGACAAGAGTGCGCTGAAGAGAAGCGTCTTCTGTCCCGACCTCCGATTCATTTGGCGTCTCCCTCGTTCACCCCGCGCCGGTCGAGCACGGACGTCGTTTGCGATCTGAAGGATCCGACCCTTGCAGATGGATGGTAGGAGGGGCAAGCGAATTGGCTAATTGTTTCTGACGCCCACGCCGCGCCAGCGCGTGCCTGTTCGTGTCAGACCTCCGAGATCGGCCGTGGCCCACGGCCCACATACTTGGCCGTCGGCCGTATCAGCTTTGCCTCGCGCTTCTGCTCGAGGATGTGCGCCGACCAGCCGGCCACACGTGCACAGGTGAACATCGGCGTAAACAGGTCCGGGGGCACTTCGGCCAGGTCGAGGATCACCGCGGACCAGAACTCGACGTTTGTGGCCAGCACGCGGTCCGGTCTGCGGGCATGTAGCTCGGCGAGTGCAGCCCTCTCCAGGGCCTCGGCAGCCTGGAACCGCGGTGAGCCGAGTTCGCTGCACGTGCGCCGCAGCACGCGTGCACGGGGGTCTTCGGCGCGGTAGATTCGGTGTCCGAAGCCCATCAGGCGCTCCCCACGGTCGAGCGCGGCCGAGACCCATCGCTCCGCGTCGCCCATCTGTTCGACCTCCTCGAGCATCTTCAGCACACGCGAGGGTGCGCCCCCGTGAAGTGGGCCCGATAGCGCACCCACTGCTGCAGAGAGAGCCGCAGCGACGTCCGCGCCAGTGGAGGCCACCACGCGGGCGGTGAACGTGGACGCGTTCATGCCGTGCTCAGCAGCCGAGATCCAGTAGGCGTCGATCGCCTTGACATGGTCGGGGTTCGCCTCGCCGCGCCAACGAATCAGAAAGCGCTCGGGGATCGTATGTCCCTGGTCGACCTCGGTCTGTGGAATCGGTGGCTGGCCGATCTCCCGAGCCGACTGAGCAACGAAGGAGAGAGCCATGACGGCGGCGCGAGCAAGGTTGTCGCGTGCCTCCTCGTCTGTGATGTCGATCAGCTGTCCAAAGCCCCACTCGGGCGCGAGCATGGCCAAGGCTGACTGGACGTCAACACGATGGTCGCCCGATCGCACGGTTAGCGCATGCGGTTCCGCCGGAGGTAGCCCAGGCTCGAAGCGTCCGTCTACCAGGAGGCCCCAGACCTGCTCGTAGGGGACGGCGCCAATGAGGTTCTCGATGTCGACGCCGCGGTAGCGCAGCGCGCCGCCCTCTTTGTCGGGCTCCGCGATCTCGGTTGCGAAGGCGACAACTCCTTCCAGGCCCGACTGGACCTCCGGTGCTGCTGGCTGGACCGCGCTCATGGCACTCGCTTTCTGGGCTTGATGCTCGACGGGTGGCTGCCTTGTGGGCAGAGGCATATCGTCGCAGGAATGGCCGCGAGGGGCCCCCGTCGGCCACACATGCCAAGGTCCTTTAGCCTGGGTGAGCGATGTTCTGGAGGAGTTCGCAAAAGACCGGGGAAATGGCCTGTCCATGGACTCGGGAGGGGCACGTTCGGTGAGCCTGGACTGCGCCTGGCGCTCTCAGGGGCTGGGAGTGAGAGACGTCGGACTCAGCCTCCGGGGAGCCATGTCGTCGTTCGCGCTTGTGGTGGTAGCGCCGCTCGTGCTCCTCGGATGTGGCTCTGGTACCTACAAGCCGCGCGTGGTTAGCGCTCGGGCCGTGTCCAGTCTCATCAAAAGTCCGCTGACGGAGTCATCGGGCGATGGCAGGCGGGGCGGGACCCTCACGGTGCTGAGTCCGGAACGGCTCAGCAGCATAGATCCTGGAGCCGCGCATTCCGAGCTCGGCTACGAGATGGCGTACGCGACCCAAAGGCCGCTGTTCTCGTGCAAGCCTGGGTCCGTCGAAGCGGTGCCCGACCTCGCTTCCGCTCCTGCGGTGGTCTCGCCAGATGGTGGGATGGTCATGGTCCACATTCGTAGCGGAGTGCGCTTCAGCCCGCCCGTCGACCGTGAAGTTACATCGGCGGATGTGGCCTACGCGATCGAGCGCGGTGCCAATCCGAACGTCGCCAATCCTTACTTCCAGGCGTATTTCTCATCGATTAAGGGAGCAAAGACAGCTAGAGGAGGGCGTATCTCGGGCATCGCCACGCCTGATAGCCACACGATCGTGTTCCACGTCCTCGACCAGAAAGCGCAGACGCTTGCGTACGCCCTCTCTTTGCCGCTGAGTGCGCCCGTGCCCGAGGAATTCGCCAAGCGTTACGACGCAGAGAGTCCCAGCCGGTACGGCGATTATCAGGTGGCAACCGGGCCCTACATGTTCAAGTCGAACGCGCGCCACGGTATTCTTGGGATCGGATACAGGCCGGGAAGCGCGGCAACACTCGTTCGCAATCCCAGCTGGCGCGCGAGCACCGACTTCAGGCCTGCCTACCTCGACGAGATCCACCTCGAGATCGGTGGCGATCCCAGCGCGATCGGGCATCAGGTGCTAGAAGGCTTCCACCTGGTCCAGAACGGTCCGTCGCCGGCGATCGCGCAGGTGGCTGAGGAACATTTCCGCAACCAACTGCAGATCTCGCCCGGCGCAGGGAGTCGCTACATCGCTGTCAACAACAAGCGGGGACCGTTCTCGAGCATCTATGTACGGGAGGCGCTCTGGGCGGCGCTGGACCGGACCGCCTTGAGCAGGGTGGTGGGAGCGCCGCTCACAGCGGAAGTGGCGAGCCACTTCCTCTATCCCGGAATTCCCGGCTTCATGATTGCGGCGGACCTATTGAAGGGACGGGCCCTCACATACGACGAACGACCTCGTGGGAGCATGGTTGCTGCGGAGGGCTACATGAAGCAGGCAGGCTATCCCTCTGGGATGTACACCGGTGCAGAGACCCTCAGCGTCGTCGGCTCGACGGGCGAACCGTCCGCAAAGGTCGCCGAAGTGGCCAACGCCACGCTGCACAGGCTCGGATTCAAGACTCGCTTCAAGCTAGTGAGCCGCTCAGCGATGTACGCGAAGTACTGTGGCGTCCCGGCCCGAGAGATCGACGTCTGCCCCGATGTTGGTTGGCGGGCCGACTTCGCGGACGGGCAGGCCGTGATCTACCAGACGTTCAACGGCCACCAGATCAAGTTGAAGGGCAACCAGAACTGGGGGCAGGTGAACGAGCCGGACCTCAACTCCGCGATCGAGCGGGAGGCGAAGGTGATCGGCAGAGAAGGCCGCGAACAGAGCTGGGGAGCGGTCGACAACGGGCTGGTCGGCGCCGCGGCGGCGATTCCTTACGCGTGGGTCAGCGAACCTGGAATCGAGTCCAAGGACGTCGCAGGTGTCGGCGAGCTGTGGAACGCCGGCGCATGGGATCTCTCCTTCACATCGCTGAAGTAGTGCCCGCCTCGCTCGCGATCGTGCCAGTAGGCTTCGACCGCAGCTCCGCCCACGCCGAGCATCGAAGGGGATGAGCCAATGTCCGACAACGACCTAATGTTCCGTCCTGCGATTGAGCTCGCCGCGATGGTGCGCTCTGGAGAGATCTCCTCGCGTGAGCTGGTCGAGACCTCGCTCGAGCGCATCGAGGGGCTCAACCCGGCGTTGAACGCCTTCGTCGACGTCGATGCCGAGCGGGCGCTGGCAGCTGCCGATGCCGTCCGTCCGGGGGACGAGCGCCCGTTTGCCGGCGTTCCCACGGCGATCAAGAACAACCGCCCCGTACAGGGTCTGCGCCTGACTTACGGCTGCTCGCTGATGGAGCAGAACATGTGCGACTACGACCACAATGTCACCCGCAGGCTGAAGCAGGCCGGATTCATCGTCGTCGGCACCACGACCCTGCCCGAGTACGGCATCCTGCCGACGACCGAGGCGCGGATCTTCGGCCCGACACGCAACCCATGGGATCTGGAGCGCACCCCCGGCGGCTCATCCGGCGGTGCCGCAGCAGCGGTCGCCAGCGGCATGCTGCCGATCGCGCATGGCAACGACGGCGGAGGCTCGATCCGCATCCCCGCCGCCTGCTGCGGATTGGTCGGTTTGAAGCCAAGCCGAGGACGGATCTCCCCGGCGCCCGAACTGGGGGACTCCTCGCTCGGGATCGACGGGATGCTCACCCGCACCGTGGCCGACACGGCAGCGATCCTCGACGTGCTCGCCGGCTATGAGCTCGGCGACGCTACCTGGGCCCCTGAGCCTGCCGAGCCGTTCGCGCAGAGCGCCGCGAGGGAACCCGGGTCGCTGCGGATCGCGTTCACGACGCTACCGCCGGTGCCCGATGCGCCTGTAGATCCGATCTGCGCACGAGCCGTAGGCAACGCTGCCGACCTATTGCGCGCGTTGGGGCACGAGGTCGAGGAGGTCCAGCCGCCGTGGCAGGACGACGGGCTGCAGGCGCTGTTCGGAGCGGTCTTCTCCAATCACATAGCGCTGTCGATCGCCTACTCCGGCATGGTCGCGGGCCGTCCTCCGACCACCGATGACATGGAGCCGATGAGCTGGGCGATCTTCTCGATGATCCAGAAGATGAACGCGATCGAGGGCATGGGGGCGGCTGTGCAGCTCCAGGCCTTCGCCCGTCGGCTGATCTCCTTTCTCGCCCCCTACGACGCGCTGCTCACCCCGGCCCTTGCCGAGCGGCCGCTCCCCCTAGGTACCCTCGATACCTCCGCGTCCGAACCGATGGCGACCTTCACGCGCTCGGGCGTCTTTACTCCCTTTACGCCGATATTCAACGCGTCGGGCCAGCCCGGCATCTCGGTACCGCTGTTTCAGGGCGATGACAGTTTGCCGTTGGGCGTGCAACTGGTGGGCCGGCCCGCTGGCGAGGCACAGCTACTGGCGTTGGCGAGTCAGCTCGAAGCGGCCCGGCCCTGGGCCGCGCGCCGTCCTCCTCCTCCGTCTGCGCACGCATAGCACCGAGCTACGGGCCATTTGTGGCGAGAGCGGCGACCCAGGGGGCTCAGCGTGTGCCCAGGACGGCGGCCATCCGCTGTGGCCTGACGCCGAGCGCTTCGGCGTCGGCGGCCCCGCGCGCTGAGGTCATCGCGACCTCCATCAGCTCGGCCTCGTCCCATGTGGCGAAGGCGCTCGGCCCCGCGAGGCGCTCCAGCAGCCGCAACCCGCGCGAGACGAGTGGAGTCGGGACGTGCAACAGCGGCCGTTTGCGGCGCAGCGAGCGCAGGACCAGGCGCACAATGTCGGTGTGGCTGAGCGTCTCGGGGCCGGCAAGCTCGTAGCGCTCGTTACGCTCCGGCGAGCTCGTGTGCAGGCTCGCCACGATGCAGTCAGCCACGTCCTCGGCCCAGATCGGCTGGAAGGCCGCACGCCCGCGACCGGACACAGGCATCATGGGAAGGAGCGCCAGCCGTTCGAGCAGGGTCAACCACGGATCTCCCGGGGCATAGATGATCGAGGGCGCGAACACAGTCGATTGCAGATCGGCCTCGCGGACCGCCTGCTCTGCCAGCGCCTTGGCGCGCAGAAGCCTCGTGCGGTGGTGAGGCGAGGCTCCAAGCGCAGAGAAGAACACGAAGCGCTCGACGCCCCGGCGCTCGGCCGCCTCGACCATCCGCCACGTCGCGATGCCGTCGAGCTCCTCGATCGAGCCCTGCGGCTGGTCGCGGATCGCCGCCGCGAGGTGCACGACGGTCTGCACGCCCCGCAGGGCGTTGCGGAAGGAGGGAGGGTCGGTCAGATCGCCCAGGGCGATCTGCACACGCACCCGCAGCGGTCCCAATCGGCGCGGATCGCGCACCAGGCAGCGGACTTCGGTACCTTCGGCGACCAGCCGGCGCAGCAGCGTCGAGCCCACCAGGCCGGTCGCGCCCGTAAGCAGGAGCATGCTTCGTACAATATGCCTCTCCCGAGGGGAGACCCCGTCAAATCGACCCAAAAGAAAGAAGCGAATGGCCTACGTGATCGCCGAGCCGTGCATTGGCACCAAGGACAACTCGTGTGTCGAGGTGTGCCCCGTGGACTGCATCCACCCGACGCCCGACGAGCCCGGATACGACGCGGCCGAGATGCTCTACATCGACCCCGAGGAGTGCATCGACTGCGACGCCTGCGTTGAGGCCTGTCCCGTGGACGCCTGCTTCGCCGAGGACCAGCTTCCGGAGGAGTGGGGCAAGTACACGCAGATCAACGCCGAGTACTTCGCCAACGGCGGCGGCGCCGCGGCCGCGGGTTAGGCGGACGAGCCGAGCCCGTCTCCGTGCTCCGGGGCGGGATGCGCGCTGTCGTAGTCCGGATGCAGCACATCGAAGATCGGCACGTCCGCGATTCGCTGGCGCAGCAGGTCGCGCAGCTCGCGTGAGTCGAAGCGGTGCGAGCGCGGCGCGACGGGATTGACCGTGATCGCGGCCAGCTGGATCGGACGATCGGCCTCGATCCGCACGCCCTGGTGGGCGTACCACGACAGCCCTCGTTTGAAGAGGAAGACCCTGGTCGGGTCGGCGACGACGAGCACGAGCTCGCGATCGCGCCGGTGCGCCGCGTGGGCGAGCGCACGCAGGAACCGGTCCGGCAGCGCGCCTGGCACGATCAGACGCGCGGCGTCGGGGTGGGCGTCGAGCAGCTGCGCGACCTGCTCGGCCTCGGCCGTGAGCGTGAACTGCTGCTCGAGAATGACCGCGTCGGTGCTGTCCTCGGCCTTCGCCAGGCGCACGAGCTCGACGGCCTCGGTGCTCTGCAGGATGACCTCCGCGATGTCCTCGCCAAGGACCGCGCCGGTCGAGACGATCAGGGCGTCGGCCACATCCGGCGAGGACGCCGCCCGCCGGTCGATCGCGCCGTCGATCAGGACCTGCTCGGCGCCGTGGGCGAGCATCGCGTCGCTGACGGCCCGCACCTGCTCTGCACCGCTCGGTCCGGCGACCTCGATCGGTCCTCCTCCGCGCAGACGCGCTACGAGCACCTGTCCCAGCGGCGTGCGAACGTCGGTCTGCTCGAGCAGCTCGTGGGGGATGCCGCTGGCTCTGAGGAGCGCATCGGTCGTTGCCACGAGGCTCCCGCCGGGGAGCTCGATGCGGGGCTTCTCGATCCGGAAGTCGATCACGTCGCGCTCCTCGCCGTCACGGCCCACCGAGGTGACGCCCACGCGTCGGCCTGCTGCCTGTGACTCGCGCAGCAGTGTCGCGAGCGTCACCGTCTTGCCCGTGTTCTTCGCCAGTCCCACCAGCGCCAGGCGCTTGAACTGCGCGGTCAGATCGTGCAGCACGGCGGGCGGTTGGCTCAGCTGGGCGTGGATACGCGCGCTGCCAGCTCGCGCACGATGAACGTGGCCAGGTGTTGCGGTTCGGTGCCCTTGGAGAAGCCCGCGTCATAGCCCAGCTCCTTGGCCAGCTCGTTGGACACGCGCGGGCCGCCGCACGCGAGGATCATCTCGCCGCGCCGGCCCTCCGCCTCGACCATCTCGACGAGCTCGGTCAGGTTGTGCACGTGCAGGTTCTGCTGGGTGACCGTCTGGGAGACGAGGATCGCATCCGCGCCGACCTCGATTGCCTTCGCCAGCAGCACGCTGTTGGGTACCTGGCTGCCGAGGTTGTGGGTCTCGAAGGAGCGGTAGCCCTCGAGGCCGTGGTGGCCGTGGTAGCCCTTGAGGTTGAGCATCGCGTCGATCCCAACGCTGTGGGTGTCTGAGCCCGTGGAGGCGCCGACGACGACGACCTTACGGCCGAGGTGCTCGGCGGCGAAGCGCTCGATCTCGTCCTCGCTCATGTACTCGATGTCGAAGCCCTCGCCCTGCAGCGACTCGAAGTCGACGCTCGCCACGCAGCGTCCGTACATCACGAAGTAGGTGTAGCCCTCGGTCAACTGCTCGTAGTGGACCACCTCGGGCGCCTCGAAGCCGATCTTCGCCGCGAGCTCCATCGCGGCCTTGCGCGCCGCCAGCGAGTAGGGGACGGGCAGCGTGAAGCTCATCTGCACCAGGCCGTCGCCGAGGTGATCGGCGTAGGGCCGCACGGCCGCGAGGTCGACCTCCCTACGCATAGCTCGCCTCGCCGGCATTGGCCGGCTCCCGCATCAGCGCCACGACGGGGTTGAAGTAGCCGGGCTCGGTCTCGACGATCCCCTCGATCCCGCGGCCCTCGTCGATCTTGCGCGACACGTCGCCGAACGTCGCTTCGTCGATTGCCTTGAACAGGCCCGTCTCGGCGATCCGCTCGAGCAGGGCGTGCGCTCCCGCGAGCACCTCCTGCGCGCGTGTCTGGATGATCCCGCCGCGCTTGAATTCGATCTCATCGCCGAGGTCGCGCGCGGCGTTGAAGACGTAGTCCACGTTCTGCAGGCCGAGCACGCGGTCGTGGATGTGGGGCGTGAAGATCCCCTCGGTGGGCACGCCGATCGTCTGGATGCCCTGGCCGGTGGCGATCGTGACGAGGTTGAACAGCGTGTCGGCGGCGTGCGTTCGGAAGAGGTTGCCGTCCATGTGCCTGGTCGGCGGCATGTACTTGACAGGGCAGTCGGGGAACAGCTCGCGAGTGAGCTGCGCCTGCGCCCACTCGAGCAGCAGGCCGTTGGTCACGGGCACGTCGATCTCAAACGCATCGCCTAGGGCGATCTGGGCGTCGGGGACGCCCGAGTCACGTGCGAGCTGGTGGTTGATGAACTGCGAGGCCGTCACCGACGGCGCCGCCTCGACCGCGTCGGCCGTACGCAGGTAGTTGTCCTCGCCGGTGTTGATCGTCACACCGAAATGACCGTTGATCATGCGCGAGATGCGCTGGTCGATCAACCCGCGCACGATGTTGATGTCGCGATAGAGGATCCCGTAGAGGGCGTCGTTGACCATGTTGTCAAAGCCCTCCCATGCGCCCATGACGGCGATCTCTGACATGCACAGGCCCGAGCAGAAGCTCGACAGGCGCACGTAGCGCCCGTGGCTCTCAGACCACGAGTCCATCGCCTCGCGCATGATCCGGAAGTTGGCCTGCGTGGCGAACGTGCCGCCATAGCCCTCGGTTGTAGGGCCGTAGGGCACGTAGTCGAGCAGGCTCTGCGCGGTCGAGCGGATCACCGCCACGATGTCACCGCCGGCTTCGGCCACGGCCTTGGCGTGCACCACGTCCTCATACACGTCGCCCGTGGCCGTGAGCACGTAGCGCAGCGGCGTTGCAGCTTCGCCGAGACGCTCGCGCATCGCCCGGCGCTGCTCGAAGCGGGTCGAGATCTCGCGCAGGCGCGCCGAGCACTCCTCGCTCATGCGTTCGCGGATCGCGGTCTCCTCCGCTTGGTCGAGGCCGAGCAGGTCGAGCTCCCCGGCGCTCACCGCCTCGGCTAGCTGTTGCGGCGAGCGGCCCGTCTGGATCATCGCGTTGCCGAGCCAGTGCGCGATCCCGCGGCCGAGGCCGCCGCGCTCGTGCACGTGTTCGACGAGGACGTTGGGGAGCGGCGCCTCGAGCTCATCGGCGCCATCCACGCCCAACAGGCGCGTGACGCTGCGCTCTACAGACACCGTGGTGCGCCCCGATATCTGCTCCGCCACCTGATCGGCGATCTGCTTGGCCGCTTGGCGGCAGGCCGCCACGACCCCGGGGTCGAGCCCGAGCTTGCCGGTCTGGCTGTCATCCGCGCCCTGCTCGTGCGTGCTCACTGCAGGTCCCTTACGATCGGGAAGGGGATGACCTCGCGCAGGGTGTCGCGTTCGGTGAGGATCATCACCATGCGGTCCACCCCCATCCCGCCGCCGGCGGTGGGCGAGTAGCCATACTCGATCGCGCGTGCGTATTCCTCGTCGTTGGGGTGGGGGACGTCCTCATCGTCAATCAACCGGCGCTTGCGCTGGTCGACGAAGCGCTGCCACTGGTCGACGGGGTCGTTCAGCTCGGTGTCGCCGCTGACCATCTCGATCCCTCCGATGACTGCGTCGAAGTGCTCGCCCAGCTCGGGATGCACAGCGTGGCGCTTGGTGATCGGGAAAGGCTCCAGCGGGAAGTCGAAGACGTGCGTCGGCTGGTTGATCGTGCTCTCGATTTTCTCCGAGTAGATGTCGGCAACCACCTCTGCCCAGGTAGCAGCGGGATCCATCGGCGCCTCCAGCACCTCGGCCAACTGCTCGCGTGTGGACTCCATGAAGTCGAGGCCGAAGCGCTCCTGGATCAGCTCGCGCATCGTCACTCGCCGCCACGGCTTTGCCAGCTCGATCTCTTCGCCGTTTCGTTTGATGAGCGTTCGCCCGAGGGCCTTCTGGGCGACGTCACGGAACATTTCTTCGGTGACCGTCGCCACGTCGTTGTAGTCGGAGTAGGCGCACATGAACTCGATGATCGTGAACTCGGGGCTGTGCTTGGGGGAGATTCCCTCGTTGCGGAACACCTTGCCCATGTCGTAGACGTTCTCCATTCCTCCGACGATGCAGCGGTTGAGGAACAGCTCGACCGAGATGCGCAGGTAGAGGTCGCGGTCGAGCGCGTTGTGGTGGGTGGTGAACGGCCGCGAGCCGGCGCCCCCGGCGAGCGACTGCAGTGCCGGCGTTTCGATCTCGATGAAGCTCCGTTCCGCCAGCCATTCGCGAATCGCGAGGATGATCTTGTTGCGCGTGACGAACAGCTCGCGCGTGCGCTCGTTGGCCAGCAGGTCAAGCTCCCGGTAGCGGTATCGAGTGCCCGTGTCGCCGAGGCCGTGGTGCTTGTCGGGGGGTGGGCGCAGCGCCTTGGTCAAGAGGGTGCACTCCTTGATCGCCAGCGCCAGCTGCCCGCGCTGGGTCACATAGACGCACCCGAGGATGCCTACGATGTCTCCAATGTCCAGGTTCAGAATGCGGTCGTAGGTCTGCTGTCCCAGCGCGTCGACTCGGACGACTGCCTGGATCGTGCCTGAGAGGTCGCGGATGTCCAGGAAGGCGGTCTTGCCGTGTCCGCGGCGTGAGATCAACCGACCGGCGATCTGGTAGCTCAACGCCGGGTGCTCCCCCGCCTCCAGAGCGGCGGGGTCGTGGGCTTCGAGCACGTCTGCGATGCGCGTGCGTGTGCTCCACAGGCTGACCGGCGGGTAGGGGTCTACACCTTCCGCGCGCAGGCGCTCGAGCTTGGCTCGGCGTTCGTCGAATTCGACCGCACCGTTCCCAGAATCGGGCTGCTCCACCTCGAGCTGGGACCCCTCCTCCTGCTGTTCTTGTTGCTTCCCCGGTGCTGACATTTAGAAGACGATCCTCCCAGTTGGCACGCGCTTGTCAAGCGCTCGGTCATCGGCGCACTCCACGCGGAGGCGCCTGCGCGGGTCGTCTTCGACCCGCCGGGCTCGAGCGGACATGTCCTCTGCGCGATGGCCCCGAGACGTCAGGCCATCGGGAGCGACATGCCCATAGGTTTGCGGCTCTCCTGCAGCTCAGGGGCGGATACGCCCACTTCGACCAGGGGGAGAGCCGGCAGCGCCACTGGAGACATTGCGATCAGGCCACGTGCGACATGGCGGATCGCCTGCGAGGCGGGGTCGTCGGGGTCCTCGATCACGAGCGGCACGCCGCCGTCGGCCTGCTCGCGCAAGGGCATCGTCAGCGGCACCTTGCCGAGCAGCGGCACGTCGAGCTCCTCGGCCAGCTCGTTGCCGCCGCCCTCGCCGAAGATCGTGAAGCGCTCGCCCGAGGGCGTGGTGAAGCTCGACATGTTCTCGATCACCCCGCCGATCTCGAGGTTTACCTTGTCGGCCATGTGAGCGGAGCGCCGCGCGACCTTCTGGGCGGTCTGCTGCGGTGTGGTCACGATCACGAACTTGGCCTGCGGGAGCAGCTGCGCGAGCGTCATAGAGACGTCGCCCGTACCTGGTGGGAGGTCCACCAGCAGGTAGTCGAGGGCGCCCCATTCGACGTCCTGCAGGAACTGGGTGAGCGCCTTGTGCAGCATCGGTCCGCGCCACACGACCGCGGCGTCCTCCTCGACGAAGAAGCCGATCGACATCACCTTCACGCCGTGGGACTCCAGCGGGATGATCTTGCGCGCCGCCGACACGGGCGGCCGTGTTGCGCCGAGCCCGTACATGCGCGGGATCGAGTAGCCCCACACGTCGGCGTCGAGCACACCGACGCGCTTGCCTTCCGCGGTGAGCGCTGCGGCGAGGTTGGCGGTCAGCGTGGACTTGCCGACGCCGCCCTTGCCCGAGCCGATGCAGAGCACGTTGGAGACCTGCGCGAGCGCTCCCGCGGGCAGGCTTCCGCGGCCGAGCTTCTGCTGCAGGGCGGCCTTCTGGGTGTCGCTGAGCACGTCGAAGTAGACGTTCGCGTGCGTCACGCCCTCCAGGGCGGTGACTGCCTCGGCGACCGAGCTCTGGAAGTGGCCCTTGATCGGGCAGCCCGGCGTGGTCAGCGAGACGGTCACGTCGACGACGCCGTTGGGGCTGATGTCGATCGAGCGCACCATGTCGAGCTCGACGATCGAACGATGCAGCTCGGGGTCGATCACGACCTCGAGCGCCTTGAGGATCTGGTCTCTGTCGGGCACATCGCCCATTTTGGCAGACGAGCGCCGGATCGCCGGAGCGAGACGCGGAGGCGAGCGAGACGCGGAGGCGCGCGAGAGCAGGCGCTGACGCTCGAGACCGGAGCTAGTGCAGAGCGTGCAGTGCGTCCAGGATGCTCAGCGCGAGCCGCTCATCCCCTGTGACCTGGAGCTTCGCGCAGGCGCCGTGGCTACCGAAGGCGGCGACCCAGGCATTGTGGGTGCCCGAGATACGGGCGGTGGCCTTCTCGCCTGGAACCTCAGTGAGACGGATACGGCCGTCCTTGGTCTGGTAGGTGTAGTGGACGCGAGGCGCCGGCTGGGTCGCCACGGCCTCCAGCGAGCCCTCGGGGAGTGCCGCCGCATGCTCTTCGAGAAGCACGGGCAGTAGCCGCAACAGGCAGTCCACATCGATGCGTTCCCGCGCGCTTGGCGGCGACCACATGTAGCGCATGCCCCACCTCGCGAGTGTTCCCGCCACGGGCAGCAGGTCGCGACCAGCGCTGGTGAGCTCGAGTTCGACGCGGGGAGGCATTTCCTTGAAGCGCGTCCGAGTAACGAGACCGCCGGCGACCATCTGCTGGATGTAGCGCTCGAGCACGCCGGTGCTGACTCCGGGCAGCCGGCTCTGCAGGTGCGACAGGCGCATCCTGCCCGGTGCGAGCTGCAGGACGATCATCAGCGTCCAACGATCCCCCGTGGCGGTCAGCGCACGGGCGAGAGGAGTCCATGAGCGGTGGGCGCGGAGAGCGCCCGCGGTGTCCGGTCCTACGACGTCTGGCCCAGCCCCCAGGGTAGCCATAAGGACAGTCTAATTCGATTGATTGGGATTTTACAACTCAAGCTGGGGTTCTGTTTTTGACTCTTCCGAATTGACTAGTCGGAACAGCCGACCGCCAAATTGCCCATTAAAGTGACCCGCGGGCGGTGGGGGCCGCCCGCGGGTCGAGGGAGGAGAGGGTGCTACTACTGCCGGCGGGATATGAGGCCGGCAGACTTTCCCGCTTCCGGCCTCTCCGGCCCGGGCGGGGGAAGTTGGGTCGATCTAGACCAGGCTGAGAATCCGCTCCTGGACCTTGTTGGCCAGCTCGGGGACGCGGTTCGCGAGATCGGTCCCGTTCTTGGCGATCGACTCCGCGCGGTCGTCCAGCTCGCTGACCGTGCTCTCGAGCGTGCGACGGCGCTGACGCAGTTCGCGCTCTACGCGGACCCGTGCTTTGCGGACCTCGCGCTCGAGCCGGTTGCGGGCGGTCACGCCACGGCGCTCGAACCTTTTCAGCTGTGCCTGCGCCTTGGAGGTCGTGGAGTAGGTGGAGATCGTTTCGCTCACCGTCGAGACGACTTTGTCGCGGGCGATCAGCGCGGCGCCGACGGGGATCAGCACGGCGCGCTCGGCGTAGTCGCCGAAGACGCCAGCGGTCTCGCGCGTCGCGGTCTCGGTCTGGCGCAGGGCCGACTCGGCCTGGTGGGCTGCACGGGTACGCGCGCCCTTAGCGTGGGCTGCTTTGTTCTGAGCGTCGGTGCTCAGGCTGGAACGGCGCGCCGTCGTTTTGGTCGATTTGGCCGAAGTCGATTTGGCTGCAGCGGGTTTACGCGCGGCTTTCGTTCGGGCTTTGCTGGCTTTGGGGGAAGTGGTGTTCACGGTGGGCATTTGAAGTGGGCTCCTCTTGATTCCTCGCCGGGCGCGAGGGACGGGTAGGTGGTCTGTTCGGTTCTCGATGCTGAACCTCAGCTATCGAACACCTGTTTGTAACCCGCTCGAGAAAGATCGTTACAGGCAGATCCTACCACGACGTGAAAACCCTGTAACCACGGGTGCTCGGGATGAGCTAGTTTGTAACAGGCGGAACATGCGTTCGGCCGGGAGGTTCGAGCGCCGCAGGGCGCATACGCGCCAGCCACAGGGCCGGCTGTTCGATCTCCGCCGAGCTCGGCAGCGCCTGCGGGCCGCTCCACGCCATTGCAAGCGTTTCGGGTCCGCCGTCCCTCACAACCTCGTCGCAGAAGCGCCGGCCCATCTCGTACTGGCGCATCTTCAGCTCGAGGCCCATCAGGCGCTCGAGCACCCGCCAGGGTAGGCCCCGCTCGCTGCGGCGGCGGTTCATCGCCTTGCGCAGCCGCTCGAGCGTGGGCAGGATCTCGACCCCGACCACGTCCATCGTGTGCTCGGCGTGGCCCTCGATCAGCGACATCGCAGCCTGCATGCGCTCGACCAGCTGCCAGCGATCCTCGCCCAGCGTCAAACGCAGAAGCTCCCCGCGGCGCGCGCGCTCGACCATCTCGCGCAGCTCGCCCGGATCCGGCATCTTCGGCAGTCTTCCAGCCAGTCCGCCGCTCTTGCCCTCAGCCGAGGATTTGCCCACGACGCTCACCTGCAGTCCCTCGATCAGCTCCATCAGGATCCCGCCGAGGTACTCGCGCAGCCACGGCGCACCCGAGAACTGAACCGCGTGGGTGATCTCGTGGATCGTCACCCACAGCACCAGTTCCTCGCGGTCCACGCCCAGGTTGCGCGCGGCCTGGGCGAGGTTCGGCCCCAGCAGGAGCAGCCGCGGTGTCACGCTCGCGTCCAGCAGCGCCAGGTCGTATTGCCCGAGCACGCGCTGAGAGAGCAGGCCGGTGAGCGCTCCCACCTGCGCGCCGAGCATCAGGCCCGAGGCCGCGCGCATCGGCACGCCGAGCAGTCCCTTCTGATCGGCCAGCTTCTCGGTCAGCGGCGCGAGCATCGGGCGCATCGTCTTCAGGTTGGCCGCGATCCAAGCCGAGCGATCCACGACCTCGAGCGCCGGCAGCTCAGCCGTCGGATGCAGCCCGCTGTAGGCGCTCACGCGCTGGGCGAACTCGCGCGCACGCGGCTCGATGTTGGCGGCCCGCACACCCCCATAGGGCGGCGAGCCGGCGATCAGCTCTCCGATCCGCTGCGCAGTGCGCCAATCGACGAAGTCCACCCCAAGAGCGTAGCCCGGTCACAGCTGCCGGCCCCCCGTACGGGCGTATCCTTGGACTGTGCCTGCCTCCAAGATCGCGCTCGCGCCGTCACACGCGCCGTCACAGGATCTCGCGCGCGAGGAGCAGGGGGGAGCCTTCCTGAAGCGAGCAGAGGTCCGAGACGTTCTCGCCTGGATGCGCCTGCTGATCGACCCCACTGATGCCGCCGCGGTCGTACGGGCGCTTGCCCGGCCGCCGATCGAGCTGCGCCAGGTCGACCTTGCGCGGGTGATCCAGGTGGCGCGGCGGCGCAAGCTCGACCTCGTGCTCGGCCTCACCGCCGCCATCGAGTCCCCGCAGGTGCCGCCTGAGGCCCGTGAACGCATCCAGCGCTTCCTGCAGGTCCACCGCAGCGCCGCTGTGGAGCTCGACACAGTCGAGCCGGACATCTTCCTGGGACGCCTGATCGACCGGCTGGGGATGCGCGGTCGCCCGCTGCTCGCGCCGGAGGACGCCGCCGAGCAGCGGGCGAGCCTCGAGCGCCTGCGCGCGCTCGCGGTCGAGTTCGTGCGCACGCGGCCGAAGTCGAGCACCCGCGATCTCGCCCGCCACCTCGCAACGGTCGTGCCCGACGCCCATGTCGAGACCGAGGAGATCCTCGACGGCGAGCCAGAATCGAGCGAGAGCCGCCTCGAGGAGACGCTGCGCCTGCTGCGCGAGGAGGTGCTCGACAGCATCGCTCGTATCGGCGGCCGTCTCGGCGAGCTGCGGCTGGACACCGACCTCGACATCTCCCACGGAGTGGTCCGCTACCTGGAGCTGCTGAAGCTGTCTGCGCTGCTGCAGCGACCCGAGGGCGAGCCCCTCGGCGAGGCGCTGTCGGACATCAACACGCGCCTGCTCGCTGCCACCACGCCGCTCCAGCGGGAGATCTTCCAGACCTCGACGCTCGACGACACGCTGCTCGACGCCGACTGCGATGACCGCGCCCGCGCGCAGGCGCTAGTGCCGCGCGAGGAGCACTCGCTCGGGCCGTTCCTGCCGCGCAAGGGGATCGGCCTTGCGCTCTCCGCATCGGACATCCAGACCTATCGCAGCTGTCCGCTTCGCTACAAGTTCGCGCGCGTGCTGCGCATCCCCACCGAGCAGACGCTGCACCAGCGCTTCGGCATCGTCGTGCACCAGGTGCTCGAGCGCTACCACTCCGACGGCGCCACAACGCTTGCACAGATGCTCGAGCTGCTCGAGACCGTCTGGCGTCGCAGCGCCCTCGGGGAAAGCCCCTCCGAGCTCGAGCTGATGGAGATGGCGCGCACCGCGCTAACCCGCTACCACGCGCGTCTCAGCGACCAGGACTCAAAACCGGTGTGGTTCGAGCGCGCGTTCGCCTTCCGCCTCGGACCCCATCACCTGCGTGGACGTGTCGACCGCGTCGATCGCCTCGCCGACGGCTCCGAGGTGGAGTACGAGCTGATCGACTACAAGACCTCGAGGCCGAAGACCGCCGAGCAGCTTGCCGACGACGTGCAGCTCTCGCTCTACGCCCTCGCCGCCCGCGAGGCCTGGCAGCTCGAGTCCTCGCGCCAGGCGTACTACTACGTGCTGGACGACCTCAAGGTGCCCGTGCCGAGGAGCCAGCGCGACGCCGAGGCCGTCACCGAGATCGTGCTCGAGGTCGGCGAGGGAATCCTCGGCCAGGCGTTCGAGCCGACGCCCTCGCGCGCTGCCTGCTCGATCTGCGACTACCGGATCGTCTGCCCCGCCGCCGAGAGCTACTAGAGGTAGGGGTTGTTCGCGAAGCTCTGAGAACGCGGGCAGTACGTGGCTGGCCCGACTGCGCGGAGAGTCGGGTGCCGCCTCGTGTCGACGTCAAGGTCATCTGTCTGTACCAATAAAATAGGCTTAAAGCTTTTCGATGCTATTTTATTGCTACAGATGTCTAAGCGTCAGCACGCCTATCCACCCACGGTCCACGAGGCGGCTGAGCTACTAGGCGCCGAGATCAGGCACGCACGCCTCGCGCGGCGCTGGACTGTGCGCGAACTCGCCGAGCGCGCTGGCATCAGCCCCGCCACCCTGCAAAAGGTGGAACAGGGCAACCCCAGCGTCTCGTTGGGGACGGCATTCGACGTGGCCACGCTTGTTGGGGTGCCACTCTTCTACACCGACGGCTCACGCTTGGCGGACGAGGCCGCACGCCTGCGGCGTCCGACGCTGCTGCCGCGCGCGGTGCGCCGCCCCAGGCGGGAGCGAGACAATGAGTTCTGAACCATCAGGCGAGGCATTCGTCTGGATCTGGCTGCCGGGCGCGTCGGAGCCCGTCGTGGCCGGACGCCTCGAGGAGGCGGGCGGCGAAGCCACCTTTGTCTACGGCCGCAGCTACCTCCAGCGACCTGAGGCCATATCGCTCTGTTCCCCTGAGCTGCCACTGATCGACCAACGCATCCGGCCGCTCCCGGGTCTCGATGCCCCCGGCTGCATCCTCGACGCCCGTCCAGATGCGTGGGGTCAGCGCGTGATCATGAACCGGCTGATCGGACCCGCGGCTGGCGAGAGCGACCCGGCAGACCTCGGTCTGATCACATTGCTGCTCGAGTCCGGGTCAGACCGTGTGGGAGCCCTCGACTTCCAGAGCTTCCCCTATGCCTACCTCCCGCGAGGACGAGAGAACGCGAGTCTCGACGAGCTCGCCACATCGGCTCAGCGTGTCGAAGAAGGGATTCCACTCTCACCAGATCTCGATGCGGCGCTACTCCAAGGAAGCTCGATCGGCGGCGCTCGTCCGAAGGCCCTGATCGACGACGGGCCGCGCAGACTGATCGCGAAGTTCTCCTCGACTACCGACACATTCCCGGTTGAGCAGGGTGAGTACGTCGCGATGGAGCTCGCGCACCGTGCCGGCATGAAGATGGCCCGCGTCGAGCTCACCCAGGCGCTCAGCAAGAAGGTCCTTCTAGTGGAGCGCTTCGACAGGCTCCCTGGAACCGACGAGCGGCGGAGCCTGGTCTCAGCGCTCACAATGCTCGGCCTCAACGAGCTTGCCGCCAGGCACGCCAGCTACGCGCACCTGGCCCAGATCGTGAGAGCCAGCTTTATGGATCCCAGTTCGACTCTACGCGAGCTCTTCTCCCGGATCACCTTCAACATCCTTGTCGGCAACACAGACGACCACGCTCGCAACCACGCAGCGTTCTGGGACGGGCAGATGCTTACGCTCACCCCCGCGTATGACGTATGTCCGCAAGTGCGCAATACCGGGCGTGCAACGCAGGCGATGATCATCGGAGACGGCGCGGAACCGTTCAAGGAGAGCCAGGTCGCCGGCTGCGTCGAGCGAGCGCACCTCTACCAGCTGAGCAAGAGGGAGGCGAAGGCCATCGTCGACCACCAGATCGACGTGATCAAACGCAACTGGGCAGAGGTCTGCGAGCAGGCAGAGCTCTCAGAGACCGGCCGCAGCTACTTTTGGAAGCGCCAGTTCCTGAACGACTACGCGCTCGATGGATGGCCGCCAGTGGCGAGCGGGGTCGGTTCAAGCTGAGCAGCGCCCGCGTAAGCTCCGTCGCGGATCAGCGTCCCCAAGCGAAACGTCCAGCCTTTTTCTCTGACTACTGACCCCCCTCGGGCCCCCGCTGGCGCAAGAACCGCTGGAATTCCCTAGCGAGGATGTCCCCCGAGGGCACCTCCTCCGGCAGGTCCGGCCCTTCGCTGTCGGCGGCCTGCTCGAGGCGTTCCACGAACGCCTGGATGTCGGGGTCGCTCTGCACCGCAAGGCCCACCTGGCGTTCGTAGTCCGCAGCCGCTGACTCGAGCTCGGAGACGTCGACCGAGACGCCAACCAGCACTTCCACCTTGCGTAGCAGCGCCAGCGCCGCCTTCGGGTTGGTGGCCGCGGCCACGTAGTGCGGCACCGCCGCCCACAGGCTCGCCGAAGGGATGCCCGCATCGGCGCAGACCGTGTGCAGCACGCCCACGATCCCGGTCGGCCCCTCATACGCCGAGGCCTGGATGCCGAGGCGCTCCAGCAGCGCCGCGTCGGAGGCGTGGCCGCTCATCGACACCGGGCGCGTGTGCGGCACGTCGCCGAGCAGCGCGCCGAGGGAGACCACGACCTGTACGCCGAGAGCCTCTGCCAGATCGACGATGTGCGCTCCGAAGGCACGCCAGTGCATCGATGGCTCGACGCCCTGGACGAGCACGAGGTCGCGCGGCGCGCGCGGCGCAGAGGCTTCGAAGATCTCCACGGTCGGCCAGGAGATCTCGCGCTTGCCGTTCTCGGCGAAGCGTATGCAGGGGCGGTTGGCCTGGAAGTCGTAGAACTCCTCGGAGTCGATCCGAGCGAAGCGGCGCGCGTTCAGCGAGGAGGCAAGGAACGACACGGCGCTCGAGGACGCGTCGCCTGCGTCGTTCCAGCCCTGGAATGCGCACACCATGGCCGGGGCCCTGAGGCCATCAGGACGGCGGTCCCAGATGAGGGGCTGCATCCGAACCACCGTACATGATGAGACGATGGCTTCCGCCACGCAATCTCGATCTGAGGACATACAGACGATCGCCACGTTGCGCGCCGAGGACGAGGTCGACGGGCTGTTTGCGTGTACGCGCAAGGAGCGCCAGATCTCCCGCGCGGGCACTGCATATCTCACGATCGAGCTGCGCGACAGCACCGGCACGATCCTCGCGCGCGCCTTCCGTGACGCCGACGTGCTCGCCGGGCGCTTCGAGCGAGGCGAGCTGGTGCGCGTACAGGGGCGCGTTGCGCGCTTCCGCGAGGAGCTCCAGATCGAGGTTCGCGGGATCCGCAGCGCCGCCGGCGAGGAGGTCGATCCGAGCCGCTTTCTGCCGAGCGCGTACCGCGACCTGGACGAGCTCGACGGCTTCCTCGAGCATCTCGCGCGCGAGGTCTATGACCCGGCGCTGAAGGCGCTCCTGGCTGCGCTGCTCGGCGACTCGATTCTGCGCAGCGAGATCCGCAAGGCGCCTTGCTCGGCGCCGCCGCCGAGCGGCGCTGCGCGCTCCGGGGGCGGGCGCGCGTCGGTCGCCCACCACGCCTATCTGGGCGGCCTGCTCGAGCACACGGTCGCCGTCGCCACGCTCGCCAGCGAGCTGTGCACGCTTCACCCGCGCCTGGATCGCGACCTGCTGCTCAGCGCGGCGATCGTCCACGACCTCGGCAAGACGCGCGAGTTCAGCTACGGCGCCGACATCGAGCGCAGCCCCGAGGGCCGGATGCTGGGTCACGTCGAGCTCGGCCTGCGCGTGATCGCAGCGCACGCTCCCGCAGCCCTCGAGGGTGAGCGCCGGCTCGCGCTCGAGCACTGCGTGATCGTCCACCATGGGGCCGACGCGGCCGCCGGGCAGCGCTTCTCCTCGCCGGAGGCGCTGGCTCTGTATCGGCTGAACGCGCTCGACGCTCAAGTCAAGGGCGCCCTCGAGCACGGCTCGCCGAGCTTCGCTACCTAAAAAGCTCCTCAACTCGTCAAGGCGCAGCACGGCCCTGCCGATAGAGAAAGGTGATGGGCGAGCGCGCCACGCCAACCGTAGATCCCCGCGGCTCAACGCTGGCGGAGGACGATCGCAGGCAGAATCCAAGGCCGGCCGACGAAGGCCGGGGCGGGCTCTATCCACCCCGCAATCCCGGACGCTCGACGCGGATGATCGGCGAAGTCGTCGTCGATCTTGGCCTGTCGGACCGCGAGACCGTCGAGGAGGCGGTAGCGGCCGCCCGTGCCCAGGGGCGCCCCACCGGCCTCGTGCTGGTCGAGCGCGGCATCCTGCGCCACGACCAGCTCGCGCGCGTGGTCGCCGAGCGCTTCGGCTTGGACTTCGTCGATCTGGCCGTATATGACCTCGACATGGGCGCCGCCAACCTGATCGGCGCCGAGACCGCCAAGCGCTACCAGGCCCTCCCTGTCGGCTTCACCGAGGACGGCGCGGTGCTGGTCGCGATGGCCAACCCCACCAACGTCCTCACGATCGACGACATCGGGATGATGACCGGCCGGCGGATCAGGCCGGCAGCGGCCTCCGTCGAGGATCTCAACCTGCTGCTCACCCGGCTCGTGCGCATGGACGAGTCGATCGAGGACATCGTCGAGGACGAGGATGAAAAGGACTCCGAGCAGAACCTGCTGCTCGACGACACCGACGACGGCGCTCCGATCATCAAGCTCGTTCACTCGCTCGTCGCCCAAGCCGTGCAGCAGGGCGCCTCCGACATCCACGTCAACCCCGAAGAGGGCGACACGCGTGTGATGTTCCGCGTCGACGGCATGCTCGCACCGGCGGCCACGATCAAACGCAAGATGGCCTCAGCGGTCGTCTCGCGCCTGAAGATCATGGGCGACCTGGACATCTCCGAGAAGCGCGTGCCCCAGGACGGGCGTTTCGCGCTGACGGTCGACGGACGGCGCGTGGACATCCGCGTGGTGACGCTGCCGCTCGTCTACGGCGAGGGCGTGGTGATGCGCATCCTCGACAAAGGCGTGGTCGTCAGCGACCTCGAGTCGCTGGGCATGCAGCAGGAAGAGCAGGACCGTTTCACCAACGCCATCCACAGGCCCAACGGCGCTGTGCTCGTGACCGGCCCGACCGGATCGGGCAAGTCAACGACGCTCTACACCGCGCTGAACGCGCTCAACGACGGCGACCGCTCGATCCTCACGATCGAGGATCCGGTCGAGCAGCGGATCGCGGGCATCAAGCAGATGCAGATCGCCCCCAAGGCCGGTGTCACCTTCGAGGTGGGCCTGCGCTCGATGCTGCGCGCGGACCCGGATGTGATCATGGTGGGGGAGATCCGCGACCGCCAGACGGCGCACATCGCGATCGAGGCCGCCCTCACCGGGCACCTCGTGCTCTCCACGCTTCACACACGCGACGCCCCCAGCGCGCTCGGGCGCCTGATCGACATGGGCATCGAGCCCTTCCTCGTCTCCTCGGCCGTCGACTGCATCGTCGCCCAGCGCCTCGTGCGGATGCTCTGTCCCCACTGCAAGCGCCCGCAGAAGGTCCCCGAGCCGGTGCTCGCGGAGCACGGGCTCGCAGGGAGTGAACCCTACGAGCCCGTCGGCTGCTCCCGCTGCGGCGGATCGGGCTATCGCGGACGGGTGGGCCTGTACGAGGTCATGTCCGTCAGCGAGCCGATCCGCGCAATGATCCTCGCGCACGCTTCAGTCGATGAAATGGTGGCCGTTGCCGAGGGCGAAGGCATGCGCAGGCTGCGCGACGACGGCATGCACAAGGTGCGTGACGGCGTCACCTCGATCGCCGAGATCGAGCGCATGACCAGCACCATGCTCTAGCCGCGCTTGTGGTTCTTGTGCTTGCTCGCCTTCTTGGCGGGCTTCGACGCTTTCGGCGCCAGGCGGGTGCCACCCGAGTACCCGTCGGCGGGGCAGCCTTTCGGTCGCCCGAGGTCGTAGGGGCCGGAGATCGCCTGCGTGACGACGCCCTTTTCCAGATACGCATAGGTGACGCTCAGCAGCGGATCCACGCGCGGCTCGGCGCAGAGCTTCCTGGCGATCGCGAACTGCCCCACGACGGTCTCGTAACCGGCCTTGGCCGAGCCGACGCAGTTCAACGCGAAGCCCGGCACTTCACCCGAGCAGGAGAACGTGTCGCTGAGCGCGGTGCCGGCGGGTATTGCGGTGATGAGCGGCGGGCTCTGGATGCCCGTCACGGGGATCTGCGCCTGCACCTGGTAGCCGGTGATCGGGCCGTTGCAGTAGAAGCTGTACGCGACCTGCTGGTCTGTGCTGCCTTCTTCGGCGTGGCCGGCGGTGACGCTGCCGAGGCAGTTGTAGTTGTTCGGGTTGGATTCTTCGGCGTGGCTCAGAGCCGGCGTCGCGAGCAGCAGGGCGACAGAGCCCACTATCGCGGTGAGCCAAAAAGTGGCTTTACGGTGGGCAGAGTGAGATGCGTGCAACGGGGGTCTCCGTTTCGGGTTGTTGTCGGGTCTTCCTCAGTGCAGGAGCTTTTCGAGGCTCCGCCTGGGTGAAGTCGGGTTGAAGGCGGCCGTGGAGCGCGTGCCTGCGTGCACGAACGGCGAGAGCAGCACCACGCCCGCGGGCGGCTGATAGGTCAGGGTCGTGCTCGCGGCGCCTGCCGGCAGGCCGCTCTGCGACGCGATCGCGACGGTGGCGAAGGTGACCACGACCAGGCCGTGTTCGCGGTAGGCCGGGGTGTTCGTGATCTGCGCGAGCGTGACCTTCAGGAATTCATCGGCCGCCGTCAGCTGGCCCGGCGTCCCCGTCGCGCACGCGCTGCCCGCCGCGCCTTCGGGGCAGGGCGGCTGGACGATCGTGTGAAGCAGCGGCGGTACCGCTCCGGCGCCCGGCGGTTCGGCGAGGGCGGCCTCGCCGGCGAAGGCGTTCGCGCTGAGCGCAGACCAGCCGCTCAAGAGCGTCCCGCCGGGGATCAGCTGCCCCGCGATGTAGGGGGCCGCAGCGGGCTGGGCGAGGGCTTCGCCGAAAGAGGTGCCTGCGAGCTCGATCAGCCACACCGCGCCGACTGCGGGGAGCTTTGACTTGTGCATTTCGTCCCCTGGGCTCGTCGGTTTGGAGGGAGCGGCTTCGGCGGGGGTGCTCGCCGCCGGGGTCGTGCTCGCAGGGGCGGGGCTCGCCGCGGCGGTGGGCGTTGGGGTGGTCGCTGTTTCCTTCTTGAGCGGCGCCGGGGTTTCAATGGCTGGGGCGCTCGCCGTGGGCGGCTGCGCGCTCGCCGCGCTGTGAGCGCGCGCCACCAGCCGGGCTAGAAGCAGCGGCAGGCGCTCGGCCACGCCGCTTGCAGCGCCTGCGTATGACGCGCTCGGGGCCGGCCCGATCGCTGCGCCGACGGCCACGCCCACGCCCAGCATCGCAGCGGCCAGCGCCGCCGCCAGACGCATCGAAGGCAGGCGTGAGACGGCCGCCCGGCGGGGGGTCTCGGCGCTCGGCGGGGGATCGGTGTTGGAAACGTCGCTCATGTTTGAAAAGGGTCGAAGTCGGTAGTTTTCCACAAACTAGCCTATCCGGATCGGATCTATCGGGATTATGGTATGTTCGCCGCTCGTCGCTGTCAAACATCAGAAACGGAGCACTTTGAAAATGACTCGCATCCGCCGTCTCTCCGTCGCCTTCACGGTGGCCGGTGTGCTCGGGGTCGCGGCGCCAGCGGGCGCATCTGCGCTGAGCACGATCTCGATCAGCGGAGCCACAGCCTCCTATCCGCTCGTGTCCCTGCTCGCCCAGAAGTACGTCAAGTCGCACCCGAACAAAGTCAAGTTCAAGATCGCGCAGGGCGGCGCGCAGGTCGGTGTCAACGACGTGGCCGCCGGACGTGTGACGATCGGCGACGTCTCGCGTGACCCGGAAAAGAAAGACCCCGCCGGCCTCGTGTTCTACCCGATCGCCAAGTACGCGATCTGCGTGATCACCAACAAATCGAACACGCTCTCGAACCTCACCGCCTCGCAGCTGATCGCGATCTTCACCGGTAAGACACGTGCCTGGAGCGGCGTCTCGGGCGCCACCGCCAGCGGCACGATCGACCTGATCAGCCGCACCTCGGTCGCGGGCGTCCTCACGAACTTCCAGACGCTGCTGCTCGAAGGCAAGAAAGTGCCCGAGCCGCTCGCCTCCGAAGAGCCCTCCGAGGGGCTGCTGCGCCAGCAGGTGGAAAACGACCCGAGCTCAATCGGGTTCGTGTCCAACTACCAGTCGGACAAAGGCGGCGTGAACGTTGTCGGGCTGAACGGGGTGCCGTGCAACAAGTCGACGGCCATCTCCGGGCAGTACGCCGGGATCGCGCGCTTCTACGAGGTCACCAAAGGCAAGGCCGCCGGTGCGGCCTCGCAGTTCATCGGCTGGATCGAGAAATCGGCCGCTGCCAAGCAGATCATCGCGACGCAGTGGCTGCCGATCTAAGGCTGAGTCGGCAGTGCTGAAGCACCTACGAGGTGGAGGGTCGCGCGGCGGATGCTGAAGCTGCTGCGCGACCCATGGCCGGACCGCCGCGCCGAGCGAGTGCTCGGCGCGGTATCGCTGCTGGTCGGCGTGGTGGTGATCGTGATGATCGTGTTCGTCGCGGTCCACGCCTGGCCGACCTTCCAGCACGACGGCCTCGGCTGGCTCGGCTCGGGCGGGAACCTCTCGAGCCAGATCTCCACGATGGGCGCCACCAACGCGCATCCGCCGTCCTCTGCCTATCACCTGAACGCGTGGCCGCTCGTCTACGGCACGCTGCTGGTCACGGGGGTGGCGGTAGTGCTGGCGCTGCTCGTGGCGGTGTTCTCCTCGATCTTCATCGTCGAGCTGGCCCCGGCGCGTGTGCGCAGGATCGCGATCCCCGTGATCCGCCTGCTCGCATCGGTGCCGTCGGTCATCTACGGGCTGATCGGCGTGCTGGTGCTCGTGCCGTTCGTCGGCAACGACATCATCACCAGCGGCGAGAAGGCCTCGGTCCAGAACATCGTGCAGCTGACCGGGGCCGGGCTGATCGTGACCGTGGCGATCCTCACGATCATGATCACGCCGATCATGATCGCGCTGATCTGCGAGGCGCTGGTGTCGGTGCCGAACGCCTGGCGCGAGGGGGCGATCGCGCTCGGCGTGAACCCCCTGCGAGCAGTGCTCGCGGTGACCGTGCGCGCGGCGCGCCCGGCAATCGTGGCCGCGGCGGTGCTCGCCACCGCGCGCGCGCTGGGTGAGGCGATCATGATCTCGATGGTCTCCGGCGGCAGCCTGTTCACGCCCAAGCCGGTCGACGGCCTGGTGTTCCTGTTCGAGCCGCTGAGCACGCTGGCGGCGACGATCGTCAACTACAAGGACGGGATCAGCGCCCCCGCCCTGGGCTCCTCGCTCTACGCCTTCGCGCTGCTGCTGCTGTTCTCGGCGTTCGTGCTGTCGGTCGCCGGCTATCTGATCAAGCTGCCGCTGCGCCGCTACCAGGTGCGCGGGTGAGCGCCGTGGCCCCGCCTCCGCTGCAGCCGCCGCGCCCGATGCAGAGCGGGCCCGGTCGGCGCTCCTCGCCGATGAGCTGGCGCTGGGGCGATCGGATCGCGCTCGCGTTCGCCTGGACCGCTGGGATCGGGCTGTGCGTGATCGCCGCCGCGATCGTCATCTACATGGGCTACCGCGGCGTGGAGTACCTGCGCCCGAACCTGCTCTTCTCGCGTCCGGCTCCCGGCAAGCTGCAGAAGGAATCCGGGGGATTCCTGGACCCGCTGCTGGGGACGGCGCTGCTGACGTTCCTCGGCGTCCTGTTCGCCACGCCGCTCGCGGTCGGTAGCGCGCTGTGGATCGCCGAGTACGGCCGGCCGACCTGGCTCGCGCGGATCGTCGAGTCGAGCATCGAGGTCGTGGCGGGCACGCCCGACATCGTGATCGCGCTGTTCGGTCTGGCGATCTTCCAGCTGCATCTGCTCGCGCCGCTGTCCTTCACCGCCTCCGGCGGCGGCGTGTTCGGGCGCTCGTTCATCGCTGCCGGGGCGATGATGTCGCTGATCGCGCTGCCGCCGATGTTCACCGCCACCCGTGACGGGCTGCACGCGGTGCCCTCGCACATGCGCGAGGCGGCCTACGCCCTGGGCAAGACACGGATCGCGACGATCCGCCGCGTGCTTCTGCCGAGCGTGCGCTCGAACATCGCCACCGGCGTCACGCTCGGCGTCAGCCGCATCATCGGCGACACCGCGATCGTGGTGCTGCTGCTCGGTGAAACGCTTCGCATCGAACCGCAGGGCTCGGTCCCGGCGCTCGGCCTGCTGCGCGGCACCGGCTCCTCGCTGACCAGCTACGTCTATGAAAACTCGCCTGCCGGCGAAGGCGCTGCGCCACAGAAGGCCTACGCGGCGGCGTTCGTGCTGCTCGTGTTCGTGCTGGCGCTCAACCTGATCGTCGATCGCATCGGGCGCTCGCAATCGGACCAACTCGGCCTGACTGTCGCCGGCGCCGTCGTATGAGCCGGGTGCGCCGCCGTGTGACGATCGCGGACAGCCGCTTTACAAGCCGCGCGCCAACCGCTAACCTCAGCGCTTCGATGCAGTTTGTGTCCGACAACTCCGATGGAGAATGTGGCTATGAGCGCTGAAGAGATGCTGCTCGATCCCCTGAGCCTGACCATGGACGAGCTCGACGACCCCCGCCCGCGCCAGCCGATCGCGCCACGTTCGGCCTCCTCGCCGCTGGTGCCGCCGGTGCGCACGATCGTCGTCGACCGTCCGCCGGTGCCCGTCTCCCCACCGCACGAGCGCGAGGCGGTACGGCCTGCGTTCGGAGCAGCCGGCCCCGAGCGCCTGCGGCTCGAGGGCGTGAGCATCAACTACGGCGAGAAGGAGGCCGTCAAGTCTGTCTCGCTGTCGATCCACCAAGGCGAGGTGCTGGCGCTGATCGGACCCTCAGGCTGCGGCAAGACGACGCTGCTCAGGACGCTCAACCGCCTGACCGAGCTGACCCCCAGCGCATCGCGCGCCGGCTCCATCCGCCTCGACGGCGAGGACATCCACGAGCTCGCCGACACCACGCTGCGCGCGCGCGTGGCGATGGTCTTCCAGCAGCCCAACCCATTTCCGATGTCGATCTTCGACAACGTGGCGTTCGCGTTGCGCGAACAGTCACGCAAGCGCCCGCGCAGACGCGAGCTCGAGCCGCAGGTGATCGACGCGCTGAAGCGTGCCGGCCTCTACGAGGAGGTCCGCGACGATCTCGACCGTCCCGCCCTGCGCCTCTCCGGCGGCCAGCAGCAGCGGCTGTGCATCGCCCGTGCGATCGCGCTGAGGCCCGAGGTGCTGCTGATGGACGAGCCCTGCAGTGCCCTCGACCCGATCTCGACGAACACGATCGAGAAGCTGATCGGCGAGCTGCGCCGCGAGCTGGCGGTGGTCGTCGTGACGCACAACCTCGCCCAGGCGCATCGTGTGGCCGACAAGGTCGCCTTCATGTACCTCGGCGACCTCGTCGAGTACGGCAGCACCGCCGACGTGTTCGACTCGCCGCGTGCGACGCGCACGCGTGACTACGTGCGAGGGGCATTCGGATGAGACCCCACGACCGCCCGGCGCCCGCATGCGGCCCGGGGCTTTGAAGCAGGCGCTCGTCGTGGCCGGATGCGCAGCACTCGCCGTGACGGTGTCCGCCTGCCAGAGCACCGAGCAGGAAAGCGCCAAGATCAGCCGGGAAGGCCAGCTCGCAAGGGAAGCGGGTGCGCTGAAGCTCGGCGCGGTCAACCACAACGTGCGCGTCTCAGATGTGACGCTCGTCAGCAGCGGCGGGCGGATGGCGGTCGTGGCGAAGCTGACATCGAGCTCGGGCCGCGCCCAGGCGAATCTGCCCGTGTCGGTGAACGTCGCGGGGAGCGCGGGCAAGGTCCTCTACTCAAACGAAGCCGGCGGCCTCGAACCGTCGCTGCAGCACGTGGCCCTGCTGCGCGCCCACCGGAGCGCCTGGTGGGTCGACGACCAGGTTCTGAGCTCCCAGCACACGACCGGCGTGAAGCTACGCGTCGGGACGGGCACGAGCGCGCCCGCCCGCGCGACGGCGAACCTGGCCACGACCTCGGCGCACATCCACGTGCAGGGCGGCGTGAGCGTCCTCGACGGCACGCTCGTCAACCACTCGAGCCGCGCGCAGAGCGCCGTGCCGGTGTTCGCGGTGGCGCTGAAGGGTTCGCGTGTCGTGGCGGCGGGGCGGGTCGTCGTTGCCTCCCTGGCGGGGCACAGGGGAGCCGCTGCTGCCTTCGAGATCTTCCTGATCGGCGACACGCGCGGCGCGCGGATCGAAGTCAGCGCGATCCCGACGGGCGGATGAGCGGGCGGTGGCGAACATGAGTCTCGTGCCAGTCCCCGCCGAGCAGGACGGCGCCACCTGCGCCAACTGCGGCGCGGCGCTCGTGGCCGATCAGCGCTACTGCCTGTCCTGCGGACACCCCGCCTCACCGGTTCGCCTTGCGTTCCTCGACGTCCTGCAGGCCGACCGCCCGCGCGCCGCCTCCTCAGCTCAGCCGTGGCTGCGCGAGGACACGATCGACATGACCCCGGTCGGCTACGCGCCCGTCTTTCAACAGCAGGGCGCCGATGGCTGGCTGCGGCGCAACACCGGGCTGATGGGGCTGCTGTCGGTGCTGTTGATGTGCCTGATCGCGGGGTTGCTGGTCGGCCACTGGGTCACCCAGAGCAACAAGGCGCCGGCCGCGCAGGTCGTGAAAGTCGAAGGCCTCTCGGGCCTGGCCGCGGCGGCGCCGGCTAGCACGACGAGCGCAGCGAGCGCGACGCCGGCCCCGACGAGCACGACGTCGAGCTCGACCAAGTCGAGCGCCAAGGAAGAAGCCGAAGCGGTCAAAGAAGCGGCCAAGGAAACAAAGGTCGAAAAAGCGCCGCCCAAAGCTCCGGTCAAAGTGGCGCCGTCAAAACTGGAAAAACTGAGCAAGTCCAGCGGCAAAAAGCACCAGGAAGAAATCAACTCGCTCGGCGCGCAACCGATCGAAACGGGCTGAGGGGCCGGGGCTGATGGCGGCGTCCAACGGAAGCTCACAACCGCCCGCGCCGCCGCCGGGAGCGGAGGGGAGCACGGGCGTGCTGCTGCCCGTCGGCGGCCTGCCGACCCGCTCGGCTCCGAGCGGGTCGATGGCCGAGCTGCGCGGCCGCCGCCACGAGCTCGCCGAGCGCGTGGCCGAGCTGACGTGGGACCTCGGCGGACTCACCTACGAGATGGCCGTTCGCGACCACTACCGCCTCGACGTGCTCGCCCGCCGCGCGGCCGAGCTGCAGGAGGCAGACGCGCAGCTCGGCGAGGTGCAGCGGTTGCTGGCGAGCGCGGAGGCAGGTGTGCACGGGCAGTGCCGCTCCTGCGGCGCAGTGCACAGCCGCGGTGCGGCCTTCTGCTGGCACTGCGGCGCGCCCCTGATCGAGGAGGCGCGCCCGTCGGTGCTGGCGCCCGAGCAGCCTGCTTGAATCACGGGCTGTGAAGGCGAGGAGGATGGCGGCGGCGGGTGTGGGGCTCGTGCTGAGCGCCGGGCTGCTCGGCGGCTCCGCGCTGGCGAGCAGCCCCGCCCGCGCACCCCGCGAAGCCGGCTGTCCGGTCTTCCCTGCGAGCAACCCGCTCAACCAGGAAATCGCAAACGCGCCCGTGGATCCGAGCTCGGCGGCATACGTGGCGAGCATCGGCCTGAGCGCCCACCTGCACCCCGACTTCGCCACGAATCCCAGCTACGGCATCCCCTATACGGTCGTCGGCCCGCACCAGCCGAAAGTGCCGATCACGTTCAGCGAATACGGCTCAGAATCCGACCCGGGTCCGTACCCGATCCCGCCGGGCGCACCCGTGGAGGGAGCGGGCGAAGCAGGTGACCGCCACGTGCTGGTGCTGCAGAAGGGCAGCTGCCGGGTGTACGAGCTCTACTCGGCCAAGCGCAAGGGCGCCGGTTGGGAAGCGGCCTCGGGCGCGGTGTTCAACCTGCGCAGCAACGCGCTTCGCCCCGAAGGCTGGACCTCGGCCGACGCGGCCGGGCTGCCGATCCTGCCGCTGCTCGTGCGCTACCCCGAGGTCCGCTCCGGACAGATCGACCACGCGCTGCGCGTGACCGTGCCGCGCACCCAGCGCGGCTACATCCACCCCGCCACGCACTTCGCGTCGAGCAACTCCGATCCGAGCCTGCCGCCGATGGGGCTGCGCCTGCGGCTGAAGGCCAGCTATTCGCTGGCCGGCTTCCACGGCGCGTCGCTGGTCGTCCTGCGGGCGCTCAAGCGCTACGGGCTGATCGTCGCCGACAACGGCTCGCCATGGTTCATCAGCGGCGCGCCCGATCCGCGCTGGAACGACGAAGACCTCGAACAGATCAAGCGCGTGCCCGGCGCGGCCTTCGAAGCGGTGCAGAGCGGGCCGATCCGGCGCGCGGGCTGACGGGCGCTGCGGCTGCGCGCGAGGCGCTTTTGACGTCCCTCCCAGTGGTACCGCGGGGACTCAGTGAGGCAGTAGTTCGATGGCGTCTGTGTGCTTGGGGCGGATGGTGGTGAAGTGGCGGTGGTCGAGCGTGGCAAGCTTGTGCTCGTTTAGCCGCTCCACGATTGCGACGACGGCGGCATCGACAAATCCGAGCGGCATCGGCCCGGTCCATCGCCGCATAGAGCGGACCGGTGTCGCATATCAACGCCACGAGCGTGGCTCATAGGCAACCTCACCTGCCTGTCGTCCCGTATCGGCCGGAGGTTCCGTCGAGGCGCCGGAGCCGATGAAGCTGAGCCTGCTTCGCGTCTGTGTGGTCACATTTCCACGCCACGCCACGACGGCTCTCGCGACAGCTTCGCGATCTGGCATCCGGTAGTAGGCGCGCCGACCGCCTCTGGTCGAGGCTCCGGACTTCTCGAGTAGCCCGTGACTGGCGAGTATCCGTAGGTTCGGGAACCAGCTAGGCCCCCCGTGGGCGCGTACCTCGTCAAGCACCCAGGCACCGGCAAACTCGCCGCCAAGCGGCTCTGATCTCTCGGCTACGGCCACTGCTGCCTCGAGCACAGGCATCCATGCTGGGTGCTCGACGGCAAGCCGGCGCACGGCCTCATCAGATGGGGTGAGCAAAGTCACCGCTGGGCCTGTCCCGCGGGGCTGCTCGCGAGGCCCTTGCTGATGAGGTCGCGGGTATCGCAGCTGACCAACTTGCCGCCGCTCTGGGACGCCGCTGCTACATACGCTGCGTCATAGACCGAAATCGTGTGCTCCTCGGCGAGCTGTGCTGCGCGAGTGAGCAGACCGGTTGTCGAAGTCAGTACGCCGCCATCCTCGGATATCCGATCGACCACTTCGAGCAGCGGCGCGACCCGGGCCGGGTCACGCCAAGCGCGAACCGCGACGTTGGCGAGCTCGTAGCGGACAAGGTCCAGGCTCGACAGAGTCACGGTTGCGTCGGCAAGGATCGTCCGTGTCTGCTCGTGCAGAGCGTCGTCAGCATCAAACGCGGCGAGGATCACGCTGGCATCCAGCAGGAGCGTGCCCACGTTACGGCCTGGTTGCCTTTACCTGCTCGGCGGCTGTCCCGCCATGATGGCCGGGGCTCCGCAACAGCTCGTCCATCCCTGCCGCGCGATCGACGCGACGTCGACGCAGCGCCGCGTCGGCGAATTGCCGCAGAACTGCGCTGCGGGTGGTCCCGCGACGGGCCGCCTCCGCATCGACCTCGCTCAAGAGGTCATCCGGCATCGACACCATCACCTTCGCCATGAGGAAAGTATACCGTGGTATACCGATCACTCACGGCGACGGCGCTGTGGTAAGAACCCGGTGCGGGCTACCCCTGCTGCGGGGGAGCAGCCGGAACCGGCTGCTGCTCGGGCGCGACGGCGCCGAACGCTTCAGCTGCCTGCTGCTGTGTGGCCTCGGGCGTGGGCTGCGCGACCGGCTGGGGCTGCGCCTGTGGCTGAGCGACCGGCTGCGGCTGAGCCACGGGCTGCGGGTGGGCGACGGCCTGCTGCTGCGGCACGACCTGGGGCTGTGGGGCGGTCTGGGTGATCGCGGGCTGCTGCGGTTTGGTCTCGCCGCTGATGGAGTCCTTGAACTCGCGCATGCCGCCGCCGAGCGAGCGGCCGATCTCGGGCAGGCGCCGGGCGCCGAAGACGAGCAGCAGGATCACGACCAGGAAAGCGATGTGGAGTGGGTTGTCGAGTCCCATAGCTGCTCATCAGTCTAGCTACCTGTCGGGTTTATCGAGGTTATGACGCGCGGCGTACCAGTTGCGCGGCGACGAGCAGCATCAGGGCGGCGAAGGCGTCTCGCAGGAAGGCGCCGGAGAGCGAGTTGGCGAGTGCGACGCCGGCGGCGGCGCCGGCGAGCGAGAGCACTCCGACGAGCAGCGCGTCGCGACGATCGACGTTGCGGTAGCGATCCTGGCGGTAGCTGCCGACGATCGCGACGGGGACGATTGCGAGCAGCGAGCTGGCCTCGGCCTGGTGCTGGCCGAGGCCGAGGAAGAACACGAGGCCGGGGACGAACAGCACGCCGCCGCCGACGCCGAGCAGGCCGGCGAGGATCCCGGCGGCGAGGCCGATGGCGATCGCGCCGATCACTGCGCCACCAGCTCGACGGCGCTTGCGACGAGCACGGCGGCGAACATCAGCGAGATGGCGCGCACGGGCAGGCGCTGCTGCAGCCAGGTTCCGATCAGCACGCCGGCGATGGCGGGCACGCCGACGAGCGCGGCGTCGAGCAGGTTGACGTTGCCGTAGAGACCCTGGACGGCGGCTGCGAAGGCGGCGATGAAGACGATCGCGGCGAGCGAGGTGGCGGTCGCTGCGCGCTCCTCGTAGCCCAGCCACAGCACGAGCAGCGGTACGATCACGCTGCCTCCACCGACCCCGAAAAGGCCGCTGAAGAGACCTGCCAGCGTGCCGATGGCAACCAGCTTGGGCGCGCGGCGCGAGCTGCGCTCAGCGGCCACGTGCACGAGCGGACGGGCCGGCCACCATGCGCGGCATACTAGACCTCGTGTCCCCCGCTGCCACGCTCGTGGAGGCGCTCGAGCCGATCCGCTCCAATCCCGCCCGCGGCGCCATCCTGCTCGACATCGACGGCACGCTCGCGCCGATCGTGCGCCACGCGGCCGACGCGCACGTGCCCGAGGCCACGCGCACGCTGCTGATCGAGATCGCAAAGCGCTACCGCGTGGTGGCGTGCGTGAGCGGCCGGCGCGCGAGCACGGCGCGCCAGATCGTGTCGATCGGGACGATCGCGTACGTGGGCAACCACGGCGGCGAACTGCTGCGCCCCGGCTCGACGCGGCCCGAGGTCGACGACGAGCTGGCTGCGTGGACGGCACGGGTGCGCGAGTTCGCGGCACGCATCTACACCCCCGAGCACCAGCGGATCCGGGTGCGCAGCGAGGACAAGGACTCGATCGCGGCGTTCCACTGGCGCGGAGCCCCGGACGAGGAGCTGGCGGCGCAGGCGGTCAGGGAGATCGCGCGGCGCGCCGAGGAGCAGGGCCTGGCGGTGCACTGGGGGCGCAAGGTGCTCGAGGTGCGCCCGCCGGTGCTGCTCGACAAGGGCCTTGGGATCGCGGCGCTGCTGCATGGTGGGCCGGCGGCGGCGGCGGTGTATGTGGGGGACGACACGACCGACCTCGACGCGTTCCGCGGGTTGCGCAACATGGTGGAGTCGGGCGAGCTCGAGACGGCGGTGTGCGTGGCGGTCAGCTCCGATGAATCACCCCCCGAGCTGGCACGTCAGGCGGACATCACGGTGGATGGCCCGGCGGGAGTGCGCGGGCTGCTCGAGGCGCTCCTGTAGCGCCGTGCGATTCGTCGACTTTCTCAGGACGACGGTGCTGTTGAGCGCGGGCACGGCCACGGCGCTGGCGGCGGTGACGCTGCTGGCGGCGGCCACCGAGAGGGAATCGAACCGCTACCTGGTTCCGGTGGCGCTCGGCTGGTGGGTGATCGCGGCGCTGAGTGGCCTGCTCCTGAGCAGGCGGGCGCAGACGAACCCGCCGATCGCGCGCCTGCTGGCGAGCGCACGGGCGAGCACCACGCTGCCCGAACATCACCCGAGCGCGATCCTCCTGAACCGCCTGTGGCCGCTGGGGGTGTTCACGCTGCTGGCGGCGGGCCTGGGCTTCCTGGCGCCGCAGATACCGGCGATCGCGTGCGGCTTTGCGATCATCTGGTCGCTGGCATGGCGCCGCCAGGACGGAGCGGTGGCGGCGATCGAGGAGCGCGACGGGGCGAGCTTCTATGTCCAGCGCACCTCGCCGGTGCGCCCGATGACGCTGGTGCGCACGCCGGGGTTCTCGACGTCGCGTCCCGAGCGTGTGAACGGCGCAGTCACCTGAGCATGAGCGCGGCTGCCGGCGGGCGGGACGATCGCGAGGCGATCGACGTGCTGCTCGTCTCGCTCGGCTCCACCGAGGGGCTGCGCGCAGCGGACGAGCAGCTGGCTGGATCGCTGGAGCGCGCTGGCGCGAGCGTGGCGATCGCGCGCGCGAAGGCGCCGAAGCAACTGCGTACGCTGATGCTCACCGACCTGGCGTGGGCGCGTGCGGCACGGGTGGCGGCGCAGGAGTCGCTGGCGGCGATGAGCTCTGCGCCGCGCGCGGTGATCTACTCGAGCACGACCGCGGCGCTGCTCTGGCCACGCCCGGGTGCGATCCGCTTCGATGCGCCGGCGGCCGCCAACCGGCCGGGGCGCCACGGCCTCTGGCAGCGGCCGCTCGAGCGTCGCCGCGTGGCGCAGGCTCCGCTGCTGTTGCCGTGGAGCGAGGGCGCCCTGCGCGAGGCGGGCGGCCCTTCGGCGCGCGCGCTGGTAGTGCCGGTGGCAGTCGAGCCGTCCGGTCGGACCGACGGCGAGCGCGACATCGCGGCGATCACCTATGCGGCCAACCCCCACAAGAAGGGCCTCGACCGCGTGCTCGCGGCGTGGCGGGCGCTGCGCGATCGCGGCGAGACGGCGGGAGAGCTGCTGGTCGCGGGAGCGTCGGTGGATCAGCTCGAGAAGGCCGGCCTGGCGGCCGGCGGGGCGGGCGTGCGGGTTGTAGGCGTCCTCGCACGGGAGGACTACCGGGCGCTGCTGCGTCGTTCGCGGGTGTTCGTCTGCGCACCCAGGCGCGAGGACTACGGCATCGCACAGCTGGAGGCGCTGGCGGACGGCTGCCGGCTCGTGACGACTCCCGCGCCGGGACCATATGCGGCGCTCCCGCTCGCGCGCCAGCTCGACGGGCGGCTGGTGAGCGAGGACCTCACGGCGGCGCTGCGAGTCGCGCTCGAGGATCCGCTCCCGGGCTACGCCGAGCGCGCCCGGGAGGCGATCGCGCCGTTCGGCGTGCGGGCGCTGGATCGGCTCGTGGCCGAGCAGCTACTTGCGCGTCTGCTTGCCTAGCTTGCGCAGCTCGGCCCAGTGGCGCGTGTTTGCGACCTGCTCGGCGGTGAGCCAGGCGCGACGTGCGGTGGCGATCCCCCAGCGCATGTTCTGAAGCGTGCGGATGCGGTGGGCGTCGGAGTCGATCGCGATCAGGACGCCGGCTCTGGCTGCGGCCCGCGCGTGTACGTCGGAAAGGTCGCGGCGGTCGGGGTTGGCGTTGATCTCGAGCATCGTGCCGGCGCGCGCTGCGGCTGCGAAGACAGCGTCGAGGTCGATCGCGTAGGGGGCGCGCCGCTCGATCAGGCGCCCTGTGGGATGGCCGATGAGGTCGACGAGCGGGTGCTCGACGGCGGCGATCATGCGCTCGGTCATCGCCTGCTCATCCATCCCGAAGGAGGTGTGCACGCTGGCGACGATCCAGTCGAGGTCTGCAAGCAGCTCGTCGTCGTAGTCGAGTGAGCCGTCGGGCAGGACGTTGACCTCGCTGCCGGCGAGCAGCTCGATGCCGTCGACGCGCTGGTTGGCCTCGTGGACCAGCTCGATCTGACGGCGCAGCTGCTCTGGCGAGACGTCGTTGCCGAAACCGTGGCTGGCGGAGTGGTCGGTGATCGCGAGGTACTCATAGCCGCGCTCTAGCGCGGCCCGGCCCATCTCCTCGATCGTGTTGTGCCCGTCGGAGGCGATCGTGTGGCTGTGCAGATCCCCGCGGATGTCGGTTAGCTCGATCAGCTGCGGCAGCTCGCCGCTACGCGCGGCGTCCAGCTCGCCGCGGTTCTCGCGCAGCTCGGGCTCGATGTAGGCCAGGCCGAGGCGCTCGTAGACCTCCTGCTCGGTGGCGAACGTGTCGGTCTTTCCGGTGGCGTCGTCGAGGATGCCGTACTCGGAGACGTGCAGGCCGCGGCGCACGGCGGCTTCGCGCAGGGCGGCGTTGTGCTTGCCGGAGCCGGTGAAGTGCTGCAGCAGGTTGCCGAGCTGCTCGGGGCGGGCGATGCGCAGGTCGACGGAGAAGCCCGAGTGCGTGCGCGCTCTCGCACCGGACTTGCCGGCCGAGCTGACCTGCTCGATCTCCTCGAGCTTGGCGAGGCTCTTGGCGAGTGTGGTGGGCTTGGTGGTGGTGGCGATCAGGTCGATGTCCTTGACGCTGTCGGCCTGGCGGCGGGCGGAGCCGGTGAGCTGCACGTGGGTGCCGGGGCCGCCGAGGTGCTGCAGCCCGGCGGCGAGCGCTTCGCCGATCTCGAGGGCGCGCGGGAGCAGCAGTCGCGCTTTGCGGCGTCCGTCGGTCTGCGCGTCCATCGCCTCGAGGCCGGCGAGCACGCTGGCCTCGAACTTGGGGCCGAGGCCCTTGACCTCGCGCAGGCGTTCGGCGAGCGCTGCCTCGCGTAGCGCAGCCGGGGAGTCGATGCCCAGCTCTGAGTGCATCAGCCGTACGCGCTTGGGTCCGACCCCGGGCAACTGGGTGAGCGCGATCAGGCCGGGCGGGAACTTGGCACGCAGCCGCTCGGCGGCGGGGATCGAACCGTTCTGGACGAGCGCGAGGATCTTCTCCTGCAGCGTCTTGCCGATGCCGGGGAGCTCGAGTGCACGGCCCTCGCGCGCGAGCGCGGCGACGGACACGGAGGCCTCGCGCACGGCCTTGGCGGCGGAGCGGTAGGCGAGCACGCGATGCACGATCGCACCGTCCAGCTCATACAGGTCACCCAGCTCGTCGAAGGCGTCGGCGATGGCGGCGTTCGATAGCTCCACTGCTCTAGGGTACGCGGCCGATGTCCGGCGAGCCTTGGCTGATACTGCCCACGTACAACGAGGCGGAGAACGTGAAGGCGATCGTGGTGGCGGCCAGCGAGGTGCTCGCCGAGGCGGCTCCCGAGGGCTTTCGCGTGCTCGTGGTCGACGACGGCTCGCCCGATGGTACCGGGCGCCTGGCGGACGAGCTGGCGGAGCGCCACGAGTGGGTGCGGGTGCTGCACCGCACGGAGAAGAACGGCATCGGCCCGGCCTACCTGGCGGGCTTCCGCCACGCGCTGCGCGAGGGGGCGGGATATGTGCTGGAGATGGACTCGGACTTCTCACACGACCCGGCCGACCTGGCGCGGCTGCTCGAGGCTGTCTACAACGGAGCGGACCTGGCGCTCGGCTCGCGCTACGTCCCTGGCGGCGGGGTCAGCGACTGGGGGATCGTGCGACGCTTCGTCAGCGAGGGCGGCTCGACGTATGCGCGCCTGGTGCTGGGCCTGCACGTGAAGGACCTGACGGGCGGCTTCAAGTGCTTTCGCCGCGAGGTGCTCGAGGCGATCCAGTTCGACAGCGTGCGCTCACAGGGCTATGCATTTCAGGTCGAGCTGACCTACCGCGCGGTGCAGGCGGGCTTTCGCGTTGTGGAGGTGCCGATCGTGTTCCGCGACCGCGAGCGCGGTCAGAGCAAGATGTCCTGGCGCATCGCCGCGGAGGCGATGTGGCTGGTGCCGCTGTTGCGCTTCAGGTAGAGGCCCGGAAAGCCGATGGGATGGGGATGGATGCGTCGGCCTATGCGTTCGCACATGGCGTGCGCCACACGCGCTCGACGTTGCGCGCTTGGCAGCGCACACCCGGCAGGGTCGTGGGCCGTTGGGTCGCCGGCTCTGCTCTGGCTGCTACCGGCCTGCTGCTGGCGGTGCTCGGCGTCGCCTACGCCGACCCAGGCTATGAGCAGATCATCACGCTCCAGCCGCCGTTTGCGGTGGGCGACACGGGTGACGTGCTGCACGTGCTGCGCAGCAACGCGCTCGTGCTTGCACTGCACGCGATGGCGTGCGTGGCGGGCTTCATCGCGGGCAGCTCGCTGCCGCTGCAGGCAGAGCACCACCACGGCGTGTCGCGCTGGGTGCACGAACACGGCGGGCGCCTGGCGATCGGCTTCGTGGTCGCCGCGACGACGTTCTCGCTGAGCGCCCAGGCCTACGTGATCGGCCACACGCTGGCCGGCGTGTCGCGCTTCCTGGGCGTCTCCCCGGCGCTGCTGCTGCTGGGTGTGCTCCCGCACGCGATCCCCGAGCTGATCGCGCTGTTCCTGCCGCTGGCGGCGTGGATCATTGCGAGCCGTCGCGGACAGTGGGAGCAGCTCCTGGCCGCGACCCTGGTGACGGTGGCGATCGCGGTGCCCGTGCTGGTGGCCAGCGCCCTGATCGAGGTCTATGTTTCCCCGCACCTGTTCACAGCCCTGACCCACATCCACCCGCCGATCGTGCGCAACGCCGAAGGCTGGACGGTCACCGTTCACTGAGGTCCGGCCACCCCTCCTTCATTTTGTATAGTGAGGGGTAAGCAATCCAAGGAGACCCCATGGCTGGCAGCCTGACCCAAATCACCGACAACAACTTCGACGCCGAGGTCATCGAGGCCGAGGGTCCTGTGCTCGTGGACTTCTGGGCCCCTTGGTGCGGCCCCTGCCGCGTCGTGGCTCCCGTGCTCGAGGAGATCGCATCCGAGCGTCCCGACCTACGCATCGTCAAGCTCGACATCGACGAGAACCCGCAGACCGCAGCGCGCTTCCAGGTGCTCTCGATACCGACCATGATCCTGTTCAAGGGCGGACAGCCCGTCAAGACCGTCGTCGGCGCCTACCCCAAGAAGAAGCTCGAGCAGGAGCTGGAGCCGGTTCTGGCCTAGCCGAGTCGCGCGCGCGTCAGTCGTTCGCTGCGGAGCGGACGCGCGTCAGCGCGATCGTCAGAGCGAGGCCTTCGACCTCGGTCTGCTCCGAGTAGTCCATCCGCGCGCTCTCACGCGCCGCGCGCTCGCTGAGGTCGAGGGCCACGGCCAGCGTCTCGCCGGTGATGTAGTCGCGATGCGTGGCCGCCGCCTCGATCAGCTCGGGTGCCCCGTCGAGCGCAAGCTCGATCCGGTCCTCAATCTGCAGTCCGGCCGTCTTGCGCGCGTTCTGCACAGCGTGGACCACCTCGCGCGCGTGACCCTCTCGGAGCAGGTCCTCGTCGACCGCCAGATCGAGCGCCACAGCGTGTGCGCCCTCGCGCTCGACGCTGTAGCCCTCGGGAGGCTTCATCGTGAGGATCACGTCGTGGGGGGTCAGCGTGTGCTCGCGCTCTCCAACCGAGATCCCGATCGTGCCGCCATCGCGCAGCGCCGCCGCCACGTGTGCGGGGTCGAGGCCCGCGATCGCCTGCGCCGCCAGTGGCATGTCCTTGCCGAACAGCGGGCCGAGCGAGCGGTAGTTGGCCTTCAGCTCATAGCTGCCCAGCTCCTCGGCCGCAGCAACGAAGCGCATGCTGCGCACGTTCAGCTCCTCGCGCACCACATCGGCCAGCCGTTCGATCGCCGTGCGCTCGCGCCCGTCGGCCACCACCACCGCCTCGGCCAGGGGCTGGCGCACCTTGATCTTGGCCTTGCCGCGCGCGCCCAACCCCAGGCGCACCGTCTCGCGTGCCAGCGCCATCGCCCGCTCGAGCTCCTCGTCGCGCTCGCCCACCTCCGCGGCCGTCGGGAAGTCGCACAGGTGCACGCTCGCCAGCTCGCCGTCGAGGTTGTCGTAGATCTCATCCGCGATGAACGGGCACAGCGGCGCGAGCAGCTTGGACACGGTCAAGAGGCACGTGCGCAGCGTTTGGAACGCCGCCGGCTCGCCGTCCCAGAAGCGCCTGCGCGAGCGGCGCACGTACCAGTTCGACAGCTCGTCCACGAGGCTCGCGATCGCCCGCCCCGCCGAGGTCACGTCGTATGCCTCCAGGCGCTCGGTCACGAGCTCCGCGGTGCTCGCCGTGCGTGACAGCGCCCAGCGGTCGAGGTCCCGGTCCGGACCGCCCTCCGAGCCGCCCGCATCGCCGTCGCCGGAAACGTCCAGCTCGTGCGCAGCGGCTTTGGCGTAGAGGGCGTAGAAGTAGTACGTCGACCACAGCTGCTTGAGAAACAGTCGCACGCCCTCGCCGATCGTCTCCGCCGAGAAGCGGTAGCCGTCCCAGGGCTGCTTGGAGGTGAAGAAGTACCAGCGAAACGCGTCCGCGCCGTCGGTGTCCAGGACCTCCCACGGCTCGACCGTGTTGCCTTTGGACTTCGACATCTTCTGGCCTTCCTCGTCCAGGATCAGGCCCAGGCAGACCACGTTGCGGTAGGGCGCCTGCTTGCCGAGCAACGTGGCCACAGCCAGCAGCGAGTAGAACCAGCCGCGCGTCTGGTCCTGTGCCTCGCAGATGAAGTCCGCCGGATAGCCGTGCGCGAACACCTCCTCGTGCTCGAACGGGAAATGGTGCTGGGCGAACGGCATCGCCCCCGAGTCGAACCACACGTCGATCACCTCCGGCACGCGTGTCATCGGCCGCCCGCATGCGGAGCCGGAGCCGCCTTCCCCCCCATCCTCGCCTTCCCCGCCGTCCTCGCCTTCGCCACCGTGCGGGCACGGGAACGCCACGTCGTCCACGAACGGGCGGTGGTGGTCCTCGAGCACCACGCCCGAGCGCTCGCTCAGCTCTGCGAAGGAGCCGACCACGTGTACGTGCCCCGCTGCGCAGCGCCACACCGGTAGCGGCGTGCCCCAGTAGCGCTCGCGTGAGAGCGCCCAGTCGACGTTGTTCTTCAACCAGTCCCCGAAGCGCCCGTGCTTGACGTGCGGCGGATACCACTCGACCGTCTCGTTGCTCGCCAGCAGCTCGTCGCGCAGCCGCGAGGTGGCGATGTACCACGACGGTTTGGCGTAGTAGAGCAGCGGCGTGCCGCAGCGCCAGCAGTGCGGATAGGAGTGCTCGTAGTCCTGCACCTTCAACAGCAGCCCGCGCGCTTGGAGATCCGCGATCAGCTCCCGCGTCAGCCCCGGGTCCTTGACGAAGCGTCCCTCGTAGGAGCCGCCCTCGTGGGAGTCGCCCTCGTGGGAGTCGCTTTCGTAGCTACGTACGCGCGCGTCGTAGGTGCCGTCGGGCTTGACCGGGTTGTAGAGCGTGCCAGCCTGCGTCGGGTCGAACGGCACGCGTGGGGAGGCAGCGGCCACGCGGTAGTCGTCCTCGCCGAAGGCCGGCGCGAGATGAACGATGCCGGTGCCGTCCTCGGTCGTCACGAACTCGTCCGCCAGGACCGGCAGCGGACCGGGCTCGCGGTCCGTGGCCGCGAAGATCGGTCCTTCATAGGAGCCGTAGCGCTCCACCACCTGCGTCCCCGTGAGGCGCTCCACGATCTCCCACCGCGGCACGAAGGCCGGTGACATGTCGAGCAGGCGCTCGGGGTCCTCGTGCCGATGACGCTCGCCCAGCACCGCCTCCACGCGCGCCTCGGCGAGCACGTAGACCCCATCTCCCATGCTCACCCGCGCGTAGGTGGCCGTTGGCGAGACCGCCACCGCCACGTTTCCGGGAAGCGTCCACGGCGTCGTCGTCCACACGAGCAGCCTGTCCTCGCCGCCGGCGACGGGGAGCTGCAGAAACACGCTCGGGTCGACCACGTCTTTGTAGCCCTGCGCGACCTCGTGCGAGGACAGCGTGGTCTCACAGCGCGGGCAGTAGGGCACGACCTTGTTGCCCTCATACAACAGGCCGCGCTCGTCGATCTGCGACAGCGCCCACCAGACCGACTCGATGTATGTCTCGTCGAGCGTCCTGTAGGGGTGCTCGAGATCGAGCCAGAAGCCGATCCTTTCGGTCAGCCGGTCCCACTCCTCGAGGAACGTGAACACCGACGCGCGGCACTCCGCGTTGAAGCGCTCGATCCCGACCGTCTCCTCGATCTCGGACTTGTGCGTGATGCCGAGTTTCTGTTCGACCGCGATCTCCACGGGCAGGCCGTGGCAGTCCCAGCCTCCCTTGCGCTCCACGAGGTGGCCGCGCATCGTCTGAAAGCGCGGGTAGACGTCCTTGAACACGCGCGAGAGCACGTGGTGGGAGCCCGGCGGGCCGTTCGCGGTGGGCGGCCCCTCGTAGAACACCCACTGCTTGGCTCCCGCGCGCATGCGCAGCGACTCCGCGAACACGTCGCGCTCGCGCCAGCGCTCCAGCACGTCGAGCTCGAGCTTCGCCAGATCCTGGCGCGGATCGACCTCGCGCCCGGGAAGCAACGGGTTTGTCTGACTCGGGCTCACAAGGCGGCCCATTGTAGGTGCGGTGCTGTCCATGGGCGCGGGGGCGAACCTTGGACGACGGGCGCAACTGGATCGCAGCGGAGCCTCTTACGATTGTGTTGTGCGCCTGCGCCTCTACCACCACCGCGACGGCGCCCGCGTCGCCTACCGCGAGCTCGGCGCCGGGCCACCGCTGGCACTGCTGCACTCCGGCCTGCTCTCGCACAAGGAGTGGGAGCCGGCGGTCGAGCAGCTCGCAGACCGCTTCCGCGTGGTGCTCCCCGATCTCCCCCTGCACGGAGACTCCGAGGACCGCCCGCGCCACCCCTACACGCTCGACTGGTTCGCCGAGGTCCTCGGCGGCTTCTCTGCCGAGGTGCTCGGGCCGCGGCCGATGCTCGCCGGCCACGACGCCGGCGCTGAGATCCTGATGCACGCCGTCGCGCGCGGCGACGTCAGGCCGTCCCGTCTCGTGCTGATGCCCAACCGCATGCACGCGCCGCCCGCGGGCGCGCGCCTGCGCAGCGCATGGCGGCTGGCTACCAGCGCAGCCGCGGTCCCCGGCCTGGATGGGCTGCTCTCCTATGGCGCGCGCGCCCTCTTTACGCCCGAACGCGGCATGCGTCTCTCCGCCCGCTCGAACCCAGCCGCCGCAGACCTCGTGCGTCACGCCTTTGCCGACGTGGCCGGCAACTCGAGCCTCGCGCGCTCGTGGGCCAGATGCGCGCGCAGCTGGCCGCAGGGCGCCCAGACCCATCTGCTCGACCTATATCCCCAGCTGGAGATGCCGGTGCTGTTGCTGTGGGCCGACCAGGATCGACTGCACCCGCTCGCGGGCGCCGAAGAGGCCCTGCGCAGACTGCCCCGCGGGCAGCTGCGCGTGCTCGAAAGCGCCGGCTTCCTGATGGCCTACGACGACCCCGTCGGGCTCGCTCGGGAGCTGGCCGCGTTCTGTGGATAGGGTCCCCGTTCTGTGGATAGGGTCCCGTGGGCGAACGCGGTGTGATCGTGACCAAAGGAGAGCAGATGCCGGAGAAGCAGTTGTGGGGCGCAGAGACGACCAAGGCCGTACAGAACTTCCCGATCTCAGGTGAGACCGTGCCGGTCTCCGTGATCCACTGGCTGGCGCGCCTGAAGGCCGCCGCCGCCGCCGTCAACGGCGAGCTGGGCCTGATGCCCAAACGCAGCGCCGGGCGCATCGAGAAAGCCGCCAAGGAGGTCGCCGCCGGCAGGCACGACGAGCAGTTCCCGATCGACGTCTTCCAGACCGGCTCCGGCACCTCCACCAACACGAACGCCAACGAGGTCATCGGCGCGCTCGCCGGTGAGGGCGTGCACCCCAACGACCACGTCAACATGGGCCAGTCCTCAAACGACGTGTTCCCCTCGGCCGTCCACTTGGCCGCGCTCGACGTTGCCCAGAACGAGCTGCTGCCCGCGCTCAAACAGCTCGAGCGCTCGTTCGCGAAAAAGTCAAAAAGCTTCCACAACGTCGTCAAGGCCGGCCGCACCCACCTGATGGACGCGGTGCCCGTCACGCTCGGGCAGGAGTTCGCCGGCTACGCAGCGCAGATGGCGCTCGCGCAGGAGCGCGTGCAGTCGGCGCTCGTACACGTCGGGCAGATCCCGCTCGGCGGCACCGCCACCGGCACCGGCCTGAACACCCACGTCCGCTTCGCCGAGAAGGTCCGCGCGCGACTGCGCAGAGAATCGGGCCTCAAGCAGATCGCCGCTCCACTCGACCCGTTCGAGGCGCAGGCCAACCGCGACGCGCTGGTCGAGCTCTCAGGCGCCCTGAAGGTCCTCGCCGTCTCGCTGACCAAGATCGCGGGCGACCTCGCGCTGATGGGCTCCGGCCCGCGCGCGGGCATCGGCGAGCTGTTCCTGCCCGAGCTGCAGAAGGGCTCCTCGATCATGCCCGGCAAGGTCAACCCGGTGATCCCCGAGGTCGTCCTGCAGGTATCGGCGCAGGTGATCGGCAACGACACCGCGATCACCGTCGGCGGCCTGCAGGGACAGTTCGAGCTGAACGTGCGCATCCCCCTGATAGCGCGCAACCTGCTGCAGTCGCTGGGACTGCTGACGGCCGCCTCACGCGCCTTCGCCGAGAAGTGCGTCGACGGAATCCAGGTCAACAAGGCCGGAACGGAGGCCTCGGCCGGCGCCACGCTCGCCGTCGCCACCGCGCTCAACGGCGCGATCGGCTACGACAAGGCCACGGTGATCGTCAAGAAGGCGACCGCCTCCGGGCGCCCCCTGCGCGACGTGGCACTCGAGGAGGGCGTCGATGCAAAGCTTTATGACGAGACCATCAACCTGCGCAAGATCGCCCAGGGCAACAGGGGGTAACAAGCGCTTTGCCGACCCCGCACATCCGAGTCACAGCGCCGGCCCTCGCCGGACTGACGGCGTTGATCGCCTGCGCCGCTTTCGCGCAGGTCACGAGCTCCGCCACGAGCGCCAGCACGCGTCCCAGCGGCGCGCCGCTCGCCCGTCCGGACTGCGGCCCGAGCGGGCCCCACGTGCTCGCCAACTCAGTCGGGGAAGTGGCCACCCGCATCTACGGCGGTGAGCTGGCCGGTTCGGAGACACGCAGCGACCAGCACCAGGTCGAGAGCTACACGCCGCTGCTGGAAGCGCTGAATAGCGGCGACAGCGCCTCCGTCGAAGCGGCCGTGACCAGCCTCGTCTACTCCCACACCCACATCGTGCGCCTGCGCGTCACCAAGGGCTCGAGCGTCATCGCCGACATCGGCGGCCCCTACATCCTCGCGCCGGTCAGCGGCACCCTGCGCCTGCACGGGCGCACGCTCGCGCACTACGTCCTCTCCGTCCAGGACGATCTCGGCTACGTCAAGCTCGTCTCGCGCTTTATCGGCGTTCCGATCGTGATGCGGGTGGGCTCGCGTGCGCTGCCGATCGAAGGGCTGCTCGCCGGCGCCCCCGCGAGCCTTCCCGGGAACGGGCCGGTCAGCTACCGCCACGCCCGCTACCAGGCCTTCTCGTTCGACGCGCGCTCGTTCCCCGGCGGGCCGCTGCGCATCTCGCTGCTCGCGCCGATCCCCACCTCGCTGTCGGCCAGGACCTGCGCGGAGATCAAGAGCGCCGAGCTGGGTCGCGCCGCGCAACTGATCTCACAGCGCTTCTCCCTCTCCGCCGCCAACCTCACCACCTACGTCAGGTTCGTCGAAACGCTCACGCACGGGCTGCTCTACATCCGCTCCGGCTCGCACAGGCTCGCCGGCAGCACTCCACGCGGGCCCGCCGCGCTGCCCGGCAGCGGCTCCGTGAAATACCGCCACCGCACCTACGAGGTCTTCTCGTTCAACGCCCAAAGCTCGCTCGGGCAGCTCCGCATCTACCAACTCGTCTCACCCTGACGTCCTGGCTTGGGCTCTCACCGTGCTCGCGGGCGGCGCTCGCGGCCGCTAGCCCTGGGGGAGCGCCTTGAACATGTGCCCGACTGTTGCCGCTGCCGGCTTCGGCTGCCCGCCGTAGGTGAAGAGGCCCTTCTGGTTGAGGCCTTCGATCAGCTTCACGCCCGGCAGCACGTTGTGGATCGAGCCGCCCTCGAAGCTCGGGGTCAGCGGGTAGTCGCGCAGCACCCACACGAGCATCATCGTGAGCTTGGGGTCGGCCTCGTACACGGCGATGTGCTCTGCCAGAAGGCGCGCCTGGAAGCTGTAGCTACCGGGGCTGGCGCCAGGGTTCAGAGTGTTCGATTCGGCGCCGAACTCGCTGATCACGAGCACCTTGCCGGCGAACGTCCGCTGCATCGCGCCAAGACGCTTGCGCATCGCAGTCGCGAGCTGGGAGGAGCTGTCGTGCGGGTAGTCATACCAGCCGGAGTAGTCCGTCTCGGCGACCGCATCCGCGCCCGCGTAGAGCGCACCCGCGTGCTGGGGGGGATGATCGCCCCACACGTCGACTGCGACCATCCTGGCCGGGTCGTGGGTGTGGATCCAGCGTGAGAGGTCGCGCACGTAGTTGACCTCGGCGCCGTCGCGGCCGTTGCCTGCGACCTCGTCGACGAGGTTCCAGGCGAAGATCGAGGGGTGCAGCTCGGCGGCGAGCACGGCTGTGCGCGCCTGGCGCTCCGCGCCGGCCAGCTGCGCGGCCGAGGTCGAATACCAGTTGCCCGCGCCTTCGACCGGACCGACTCCCTGCCACACGAGGATTCCCGCCGCGTCGAGGCGTTCGAGCAGCGCCGGGTCGAGCGGATGCTGGGCGCGCGCCGCGTTGGCGCCGATCGCCTTCAGCTCGCTGACGATCGTGGCCTGATCGCTCGGCGTGAGCGCGTCGCCGTGCCCGCGCGCATCCTCCTGCAGGGTGGCGCCGTGCAGGCGCAGCTGAGTGCCGTTCAGGTACAGGCGTCCGCCGTGCCAGCTCAGCTGGCGCAGCCCGATCTTCGCCGCGTAGCTGCTCTCACCAGCGATGGCCAGCTTCAGTTCGTACAGACTCGGGCTCGCGGGTGACCACAGCGCCGGCGTGCTGAGCGTGGCGCTCGCGCTCACCGTGCTCGACTGCCCGTGTTCCAGTTCGACGGGAGCAAACGTCAACGCGATCGTCTGCCCGGCGCGCGAGAGCGAGCCCGCGGGGGTGATCGTGCGGGTCGGCCCGTAGTTGTGGAGCTGCACGCTGACCCTCACCGTGGCCTGCGTCGCGCCCGCTTCGCCGGTTGCGAGGGTGGTCTGGACGGTCGGGCTCGAGAGCTCGCTCGATCCGATCCGGCGCGCTTCGACCTCGCCGTTCAGCCCGCCCCAGTTGAACCAGGTGCGGTGAAAGCCTTCCTTGGACTGCGCCGAGGGGTTGCGCCAGTCGATTCGCACGACCACCGTGTGGGCGCCCGCCGCGAGCCTGCTGCGCAGCTCGAAGGGCAGGTAGGAGCCCTTGTGGGAGCCGAGCGCGTGCCCGTCGACCCAGACCGTCGCCTGGAAGTTGGCCGAGTGGAAGTCAAACGCGTATTCGCCGCTCTGGGCGGCGTCGAAGCTCGTGCGATACCAAGCCACCGCGCCTTCGTAGTTGCGCGTGCCCGAAGCGCCGCTGTAGGCGTTCGGGTTGACGTCGTTGGGAACAGCTACCGAGGAGCCGGAGAAGCCGCCGCGCTGCCAGCCCAGCGAGCTGCCGCGGTCAGAGGGATCGCCGCGCAGCGTCCAGCGCGTCAGCGGCGTGCGCCCGCCGGGCCCTTCGAAGATCAGGGGCTGCGGTCCGCTCGTGGGCTGAGCGGCGGGCGCCGATGAGCCGGGCGGGGATTCGGCCGAAGCGCCCGCCACGGCCACGGCGACGGCGAGCGCCGCCACGAGGAGCGCGATCGTGAAGGTGGGCTTGTTCAGGGCTCTGAGCATCGTGGCGAGGCGAAGCCGCCGGTCGTGGTCTCGGGCGGAGCCGCTCTGTGCTTCAACAACGCCGGCGCGCCATCAGAGCGGCGCGGGTAGCGCCGGCTCCTGAGCGGCCTCGAGCAGACGCGCGAGCAGAGCCTGCGCGCCGGCCTTCGACAGGGGCTCGTTGAGGTTGCCGCACTTCGGCGACTGCACGCAGGAGGGGCAGCCGCTCGCGCACGGGCACTCGGCGATCAGCCGGTGCGCGTCGCCGCAGAGCTCCTCGAAGCGGGCGAAGGCCGTGCGCGTGATCCCGATTCCGCCGGGGTGCCCGTCGTAGATGAAGATCGTCGCGTTGCCGGTCTGCGGGTGGTAGTTGGTGGACAGGCCGCCGATGTCCCAACGGTCGCACATCGCGATCAGCGGAAGCACCGCGATCTGGGCGTGCTCGGTCGCGTGCAGCGCGCCCAGCAGGACCTCCAGCGGCACCGTCTCGGTCAGCTCCTGGGCTTCGAGCTCGAACCACAGCGCCTGCGTTGCAAAGCTCGTCGAGGGCAGATCGAGTGCGACGATGTCGACCGGGGCGTGGTCTGAGAGCCGCCGGCGCTGGTAGGCAAGGACGGTGTCGGTGACGCTGACCTCGCCGAAGGAGAGCGTCACCCCGAGGGTCTCGCGACGGTCGAGCAGGCGCACGACGTCGGTGTCGGTCACCGACTTGGGCTGGGTGTACCAGTCGCCGTCAAACGGCGCCACCAGCGCGCGTCGGCGCTCGAGATCCAGTTCGCGAACCTCGTAGGAGCGCCCCATGTGCATGTACACGGCGCCCTCGTGGACCGTGGAGTGCGCTCGCGCCGCCTCGGTCGAGCCGAGCAGCTCTCCCGAGGACACATCGACGATCGCAAAGCTCTCAGCCGATGCCGAGCGCAGCGAGACCTCGCCGGCCGGGTATCTGCCCGCGTCGCGCGGGACATAGGCGCTCGCCGGCATCGTGGCGCGCCGGCGCAGCGACCCGGCGCTCACCAGGTGCTCGGCGTGAGCCTCCCAGCGCGGCCCGAGGAACTCCGCGTCGGCAGCGTCGAGCGGGCCCTCATGGGCTGCGCAGAGCAGGTGCGCGCGGTAGATCAGCGTGTTCTCGTGGTCGAGGATCGCCGCCTCGACAGGGCGTTCGAGGAAGTCTTCGGGGTGGCGGCAGAAGAACTGATCGAGTGCGTCCTCGCCCGCCACGTACACCGCGAGCCCGCGTCCGCGGCGCCCGGCACGCCCCCACATCTGGCGTAGCGAGGCGACCGTGCCGGGGAACGTGACGACGACCGCGGCGTCGAGCTCGCCGATGTCGATACCGAGCTCCAAGGCGTCGGTCGTGATCACCGCGCACAGCTCTCCGCGCATCAAACGGCCCTCCAGTTCGCGGCGCTGCTGCGGGGTGTAGCCGGCGCGGTAGGGGACCACGCGCTCGGCTAGCTCGGGGTGGCTGGCTTGGAGGTCCTGCTTGACCAGGCGCGCGAGCACCTCCACGCCCTTGCGCGACTTCATGAAGCAGATCGTGCGCGCACCGTCGCGCGCCAGGCGCGCGAGCAGCTCGGCCGCCTCGCCGAGAGCCGAGCGGCGGATGCCGAGCTTCTCATCGGTCAGGGGCGGGTTCCACACCGCCATCCGCCGCTGCGGAGTGGGCGAGCCGTCCTCGTCGATCAGGCGCACGCCCTCCAGGCCGGTGAGCCGCTCGGCCAGCTCGAGTGGGTTGGCGATCGTCGCCGAGGTCAACAGGAAACGCGGTTCGGTCCCGTAGGCGGCCGCGATGCGGCGCAGCCTGCGCAGCACGTTGGCTACGTGCGAGCCGAACACCCCGCGATAGACGTGGGCCTCGTCGATCACGACCACGGCCAGGTTCGCGAACAGATCGGCCCACGCACCGTGGTTGGGGAGGATGCCCACATGCAGCATGTCGGGGTTGGTGAGCACCACGTTGGCGCTCTTGCGGATCTGCGCGCGCGCCTCGCGCGGGGTGTCGCCGTCGTAGATCGCCGGGCGAACTCGCTTGGTCAGCCCGAAGGCGGTGAGCGCGCGCGCCTGGTCCTGGGCGAGGGCCTTGGTCGGATACAGGTAGAGCGCACGTGCGCGTGCCTCGCGGCAGAGCACGTCGAGCGTTGGCAGGTTGAAGCACATCGACTTGCCGGACGCCGTCCCCGTGGTGACGATCGTCGGCCCCGCCCAAGCGGCGTGGACGGCCTGCGCCTGGTGTGAGTAGAGGCGCTCCACGCCGAGCCGGCCAAGCGCTGCCAGCAGATCGGGGTGAAGCTCGGCGGGAGGGGGCACGAGGCGTGCCCGGCCCGGCCCTTCGCGGGCCTCGCGCACTAGGCGCCCGTCCTCGAGCCCTGCGTCAAGCAGCGCGCTCCACGGCTCGGTCTTGCGGTCGAGGGCCAAGGACTTGAGATAGTAGAGACGATGTCCGCCACCGCAGCCGAGCGCTGGGCGCGAGCCCGCTCCTTCCACCATTCGCTCTACCCCGCCGCGCGGATCGCAGCGGAGCGCGAGCAGAGCGTGTCGGTGTGCCTGCCCGCGCGCGAGTGCGCTGAGACGATCGGACCGATCGTGACCGCGCTGCTGGAGTTGCGAGGGGCGGGCGCGATCGACGAGCTGGTGGTCATCGACGCGGCCTCGGCCGACGGCACCGCGGAGCTCGCGCGCAGCGCCGGCGCGACCGTCTGGCAGGAGCGGGAGCTGAGCCCCGAGCATGGGCGCGTGCTCGGCAAGGGCGATGCGATGTGGCGCGCTCTGCCGAAGCTCTCCGGCGGGATCGTCTGCTTTCTCGACGCCGACACGGAGGGTTTTTCGGCGCATTTCGCCAGCGGCCTGATCGGCCCGCTCGTGTGCGAGCCCGGAGTGTCCTTCGTCAAAGCCTTCTACCGGCGTCCTCTGGCGCAGGACGGCGTCGGCGACGGTGACGGTGGCGGGCGCGTGAACCACCTGATGGCCAGGCCCGCGCTCGCGCTCTTCTACCCCGAGCTGGCCGCGGTGCGCCAGCCGCTGGCCGGCGAAGTCGCCGCCCGTCGCGAGCTGCTCGAAGCGGTGCCCTTCGCCACCGGCTACGGCGTCGAGATCGCGATGCTGATCGACGTCTGGAGGAGCTTCGGGCTGGACGCGATCGCCCAGGTGGATCTCGACGAGCACCGCAACCGACACCAGTCGCTCGCTGCGCTCTCGCCGATGGCCGCCACGGTGCTGGCCACGATCGCCAGGCGCGTGGCCGGCGAAGGACGGCTGCACGAGGTCGATCTCCACAGCGCGGCGCCGCTGGAGCGCCCGGCGCTGGCCAGCGTGGGCGTCGCGTGAGCGCGGAGGAGGCGCCGGCGCGCATGCGCTGCCTGTATCTGGACCTCGACGGCACGCTGCTGGGCAAGCGCGCATCGATGCTCCACGACGGCGAGGGCAACGTGAGCATCAAGGGCGTGCGCGCGATCCAGGCTTGCCTGCGCGCCGACGTCGAGGTCGTCCTGATGTCGGGGCGCCGGCGCGCACAGGTCTTCGAGGACGCGCGCCTGCTCGGCCAGAGCGCGTTCATCTTCGAGGCCGGCGCCTGCGTGGTGATCGAGGGCGAGGAGCACTGGCTGACCGGGGATCTGATGCCCGGCGAGCTGAGCATCGCCGAGCAGATCGAGCGCTCGGGAGCGCCGGAACTGTTGCTCGAGCACTACAGCGGACGCCTCGAGTACCACGAGCCGTGGCACGTCGAGCGCGAGGTCTCACACCTGTTTCGCGGCCTCGTCGACGCCGTCGAGGTCGACCGCCTGCTGGGCGAACACGGCCACGGCAACCTGCGCCTGGTGGACAACGGCGTGGTCAGCCGGCGCTCGCCGGCGCTCGCCGCGCTGGCGCATGTGCGCGGCTACCACCTCGTCCCTGCCGGCGCATCGAAGGCCACCGGGGTCGCCTTCCACCGGCGCGTGCGCGGCTATGCGCGTGAGGAGACCTTCGCCGCGGGCGACTCGCGCGAGGACCTCGCCTGCGCCGCCCAGGTAGGCGACTTCTGGCTCGTCGCAAACGCGCTCGAGCGCGATCACACGATGCGCGAGGCGATCGGCGCCTACGACAACGTGCGGATCACCGAGGCCGGTTATGGCGCGGGGGTGTATGAAGCGGTGCTGGGGGCGTTGATGGAGCGGTGAGGCCCGCAGGTCAGCGTGAGCGGTAGACGTCCGCTCGGTGCGCAACCGCGAGAACTGAGACCGAGTGGGCTGCGTCGTCGATGCGGTAGACGATTCGGTAGGGACCGCGGCGGGCTGACCAGCAACCCTCTAGCTCAAAGCGCAACGGCTTGCCGAGGCGCCGTGGGTTGCACGCGATCGCGTGCAAGGTCTCGATCACCGCCGCAGCGACCGAGATCGGCAGCCGGTCGATCTGGCGTCGTGCCGGCGACATCACCAGCAGCTGCCACTGCGCCTCGCTCACGCCGCGTTATCGCGGCGATCCTGGAGCCCGGATTGCAGCTCGGCAAGCGTCGTCGCCGGTTCCCCGGCAGCACTCGCTCGCTCGCTCTCGTGTATCTGCGCCATGACCGCTGTGTCGGACAGGATCGCCAAGGTCTCCTCGAGGCTCTCCAGATCCTCGTGGCTGATCAAGACCGCTGCCGGCTTCCCGTTGCGCGTTAGAACGATCCGATCGTGTTGGTCCTCTACGCGATCTATCAGTTCGGAGAGGTGCGCCTTCACAGACGAGAGAGGCAAGGTCTCAGACATGACCAGAATCCTAGTCACCTTTTTCTGGGCTGTCAAGGACGTCGACGCTAGCCGCTGAGCCGACGCCAAGCACGTCGCCAGAAACCACGAGTGGGGCGCCTGCGCCACAGCGCCGGAGGCGGCACCGTGGCGCGCACGAGCGCCACCCAGTCATCGAGTGGCAGCTCGCCTGAGATCAGATGGGCGAGGGCGGCTGTGACGGGCGCGCCCACGCCCGCCCGCTCCAACGCAAGCGCAAGCAGCGGCACCGACTCGAGCGCCTCGACGGCCTGGCCGATCCGCTCTGGTATCTCGCCCGCCGGCACCCCGGCCGCCAGCAGCTCGCCCGCGCGGCGGTTGCGGCTCTCGCGCGCCAGCGCGGTGGCGACCAGGTCGCCCGCTCCGGCCAGGCCGATCATCGACTCCGGGCGCGCCCCCAGGCCCTCGGCGAAGCGCCAGACCTCCGCGAAGATGTGACCCGCCGCGGCGCCCGCCGCGTTCAAGCCCTGCGCCTCCGTTGCCCCAGCCGCAAGCGCCGCCGCGTTCTTGGCTGCCCCTGCGAGCTCCACGCCGACCGGGTCGTTCGAAAGCTCGCACACGACCCCCGCCCGCGTGAACACCTGTGCCAGCGAGCGGGCGAGATGCTCCTCGGTCGAGGCCGCCACGAGCGCCGCGCCCGCGTGGACCATCTCCTGCGCGTGGGCCGGGCCGCCGACGCAGGCCACGCGATCGGCGCCGAAGCTCGCGCTGAGCACGCTCGTCGGCGGCAGGCCCTCGGGTGGCACGAGCCCCTTGGCCACAGACACCACCGCTGTACGCCTGCCGAGACCGGCCGCTCCGAGCGCCTCGATAACCTCGCCGAGCCCGCGCGAGGGGACCGCCAGGAACACGTAGTCCGCGCGCGCCACCCCTGCCGAAGCCGGCTCGATCCGAAGCGCCCCCGGCAACTCCACGCCCGGCAGATACCGCGTGTTCTCGCGGGCTTGATCGATCCGCGTCGCCTGCTCCGGCGTTCGTGCCTGAAGTGTCGTGCGCAGGCCCCCGCGCGCCAGCAGCAGCGCGAGCGCCGTCCCGAACGAGCCCGCTCCGATGACCGTCGCCCGTCGTGCGCCCGGTGTCGGCAGCGCGCGCGCGCGTGCGGCGCGAACGCCCGGGCTCGGAGTAGGCTCGGGCTCGGTCATGTGATGAGCGAGCCTAGCGATCCGCAAGAGCGCGCCGCCGAATGGCGCAACTGGGCAGGCGATCAGCGTTGCACGCCCGCAGCGCTGCAGATGCCTCGCTCGATCGGGGAGATCGCCGGCGCGATCGAGCTGGCTGGACGTCGAGGTCGCGGTGTGCGCGTCGCCGGGGCCGGTCACTCCTTTGGCGAGAACGTCCTCACCGACGGGTTGATGGTGAAGCTCGATCGCCTCGCAGGTGTACTCGACATCGACCGCGACTCGGGGCTCGTTCGGGTGCAGGGCGGGATCACGATCCGCGAGCTCAGCCGAGAGCTCGCGCGCCACGGGCTGGCGATGGAGAACCTCGGGGACATCGACGTCCAGACGATCGCAGGCGCCATCTCCACCGCCACCCACGGCACGGGAGCGCGGCTGGCGAACATCTCCTCCCAGGTCGTCGAGCTGACCCTGGTCCTCGCCGACGGCTCGACGCTTCAGTGCTCACGCGAGCGCAAGCCCGAGGTCTTCCGCGCGGCGCGCGTCGGGCTCGGCGCACTCGGAGTGATCGCCGAGGTGACCCTCCACTGCGTGCCCGCCTTCACGCTGCGCGGCGTCGATGCGCCGGCGCCCCTCGATGCCACGCTCGAGCGCTTCGAGGAGCTCGCTCTGGCAAACGACCACTTCGAGTTCTTCGTCTTTCCCCACGCCCGCACCGCCCTCACACGCACCAACAATCGCAGCGAGCATGCGCCCCGACCGCGCGGACGCGCGGCGGCCTACCTCAACGACGTGCTGCTCACCAACCACGCCTTCGAGCTGTTCTGCCGCGCCGGACGGCGCATGCCTCGCATGATCCCCAGGCTCAACCGGCTCGTAACCGCGCTTGCGTCGCGCTCCGAGCGCCTCGAAAGCTCAGCCGCGATCTTCGCCAGCCCGCGGCTCGTGCGCTTCACCGAGATGGAGTACGCGCTGCCGCGCGAGCACACTCCCCAGGCGGTTCGCGCGGTGATGAGGATGATCGAGCGCGAGCGCTTCGACGTGCCCTTCCCGATCGAGGTCCGGACCGTTGCTCGCGACGACGCCTTCCTCTCCACCGCCGCCGGACGCGACAGCGGCTTCATCGCCGTGCACATGTACCGCGGAATGGCCTGGGAGCCCTACTTTCGTGCGGTCGAGTCGATCATGGACGAGCTCGACGGGCGCCCACACTGGGGCAAGCGCCACTTCCAGACCGCCGCCACCCTGCGCTCGCGCTACCCGGAGTGGGATCGCTTCCAGGCGATCCGCGCGCAACTGGATCCGCGGGGACGCTTCGCCAACGAGTGGACCGAGCGAGCTCTCGGGCCGGTACATGGCTGACAGCGCATACGCTCGCCTCGAGCGCGCCACCGCCGAGCTGCAGGCGCCGTTCGCGCTGGTCGACCTCGACGCCATGTGGGCGAACGCGGCCGACATGGAACGCCGCGCCGCCTGCAAGCCGATCAGGCTCGCGAGCAAGTCGCTGCGCTGCCGCGGCCTGCAGAAACGGGTCCTCGCACGCCCGGGCTTCCAAGGAACGCTCGCCTACACGCTCCCCGAGGCGCTGTGGCTCGCCTCGCACGGCAGCGAGAACCTGCTCGTTGCCTATCCGAGCGCCGACGCACGCGCCCTGCGCGAGCTCGCCGAGGGCGCGCCGGTGAGCTTGATGGTCGACAGCGTCGAGCAGCTCGAGTTGATCGAGCGGGCGGTCGAAGGCTCAGGGGCGCAGCAGATCCGCGTCTGCATCGACCTCGACGCCGGCTGGTGGATCCTCGGCGCTCGCGTGCGCGTGGGCGTCAAGCGCTCTCCGGTGCACACGCTCGAACAGGCCGTCGCGCTCGCGCGCGCGATCCTCGCCCGCGAGCGCTTCCGGCTGGTCGGGATCATGGCCTACGAGGCGCAGATCGCGGGGCTCGGCGACGCGCCCGCCGGGCATCCCCTTCGAGCGCGCGCGATCCGCGCCCTGCAGAGCCGCTCCGCGCGCGAGATCCGCCGCCGCCGCGGCGCGATCGTGGCGGCCGTCGAACAGGTGGCCCGTGACGGCGGCGCTCCCCTCGAGCTGGTGAACGGCGGCGGCACCGGGAGCCTCGAGCTGACCTCATCCGACCCGGCCGTGACCGAGCTGAGCGCCGGCTCGGGCCTCTACGGACCGACGTTGTTCGATGCCTACCGGATCTTCTCCCCGCGCCCCGCAGCGCTCTACGCGCTGCCCGTCGTGCGCCGTCCCGGGCGCGGCGTGGTGACCGCGCTCGGAGGCGGCTACCCCGCCTCCGGCCCAGCCGACGGGGCGCGTCTGCCCCGGCCCTACCTGCCTGGCGGCCTGCGCCTGGACGGCCAGGAGGGCGCCGGGGAGGTGCAGACGCCGCTACTGGGAGACGCCGCCGACGCTCTCCCGATCGGCGGGCGCGTCTACATGCGCCACGCCAAGGCAGGTGAGCTGTGCGAGCGCTTCAACAGCCTGCACCTGCTCGAAGGCGATCGGATCGTCGATGAGCTGCCCACCTATCGCGGTGAGGGACAATGCTTTCTGTGAGTGGCGTCCAGAACCCAAGCCGGCGCGACTCGCTCGAGCAGACCCTTCGAGAGGTCGTCGAGCGGCTCGCGCCGCTTGACCGCACGCCCTGCTCGCCCGGCGAGCGCGAGGCCGCCTCGTGGCTGGCCGCCCGCTTCGGCGCCGTGCGGGGGATCGAGGTGGCGCTCGAGGACGAGCCCTGCTGGGGTACCTGGCCGCCAAACGCAACCGCTCTCGGTCTGCTCGGGATCTGCGCCGCGGGGCTCGTGCTCGCGGGTCGGCGCAGAAGCGGAGCGCTGCTCGCCGCCGCCGGCCTTGCCTGCATCGTCGATGAGGCGCAGAATGGCCCACGCCTGGCGCGGCGCCTGCTGCGCCGCCGGCGCGCCACCGTCAACCTGATCGCCCGCAGCGGCGAAGGGATCGGGGGAGATCAGCCGCCCGCGGGAACCGTCGTGGTGCTCGCCCATCACGACGCCCCCCAGACCGGCTTCCTGTTCGATCAGACGCTCCAGCGCAAGATCTATGAGCTCGCGCCGCAGCTGATCGAGCGCGTCAAGACGCCGCTACCGCAATGGTGGATCGGGCTGGCCGGGCCGCTGCTCACGCTCGCCGCCGCCGCCTCGCGGCGGCCGGGCCCGGCGCGCGCCGCGATCGCCGTCGGCCTGCTCGGCACCGCGATCGTCGCCGACGTCTGGCGCAACGCCACCGTGCCGGGCGCCAACGACAACCTCTCCGGCGTCGCTGCGCTCGTGGCGCTGGCCGAGCTGCTGCGCGACACCCCTGTGCCCGGCATGCGCGTGCTGCTCGTCTCCTGCGGCGCCGAGGAGACCCTGCAGGACGGCGTGCGCGCCTTCCTCGCTCGCCATCGCCACGAGCTCGCGCCGGGGCGGACATGGTTCGTGAACCTCGACACGGTCGGCTCGCCGCACCTGGTGATGCTCGAGGCCGAGGGGCCCGTGTGGATGGAGAGCTACACCGGCCCGTGGCTGCGCGACCTGCTCGCCGAGCGCGCCGGCGCGCTCGGGATCGAGCTCCAGCGGGGCTTTCGCGCACGCGCGTCGACCGACAGCGTGATCCCCAGTCGCGCCGGCTATCCCACCGCGACGCTCGTCTCGATGACCGACTGGCGCAGCCCGGCCAACTACCACCTTCCAAGCGACATTCCCGCGAACCTCGACTACCACACCGTCGCGCAGGCAACGCGACTCGTGCACGAGCTCGTGAGGTGCCTCGCGGGGCGATCCTGACCGCCGATGCCCGAGGGCGACACGATCCACCACGCCGCCAACCGCATTCGCGCGGTGCTCGAGGGGCGGGTGCCCGATGAGATCCGCACCCCGCAGGCCCGTCACGAACGCGACCGCTGGCCGCAGGCGCTAGCCGGCAAGGCCGTCCGCTCGGTCGACGCCCACGGAAAGCACCTGTTCCTGCGCTTCGAGGGCGGCCTGACGCTGCACTCGCACCTGCGCATGACCGGCTCCTGGGGGGTCTACCGCATGGGCGAGCGCTGGCGCAGGGCTCCCCGCCGGGCCTGGATCGTGCTGCGCGCCGGTGAACGGGAGGTGGTCGAGTTCGACGGCCCCGTGCTCGAGCTGATGAGCGACACGCGCAGCCGCTCGCACCCGCAGCTCGCGGGCCTCGGGCAGGACGTGCTCGGCGAGAGCTTCGATCCCGATCTGTTCCTGCGCCTGCTGCGCGCCGAGGATCCCACACGCCCGATCGGCGACGCCCTGCTCAACCAGCAGACCGTCGCAGGGATCGGCAACCTGTGGAAGGCCGAGACCTGCTTCGCCGTCGGCGTGAACCCCTGGCGTCCCGTCGCCGAGGTTCGCGACGAGGAGGCGCTCGCGCTCGTGGGCTTTGCGCGGGAGGCGATGGCCGAGTCGGTCCGCTCCGGCTACAAGCAGCGCCCGCGCCAGGTCTACAGGCAGGCAGGCCGTCCCTGCCCTCGCTGCGGAACGCTGATCCGCCAGCGCGGGCAGTGGGAGAACAACCGCCTGACGTTCTGGTGCCCCGGATGCCAGAGCTGAAGCCCAGAGTCGATCGATCTCCGCCGCGCGCGAGGGCTCTTAGTCGCGCGAAGGCTCTCAGCCGCGCGAAGGCTCTAGCCGCGCACGAGGGACCTCCGCTCAGAGGATCCCAGCGAGCTTCCTGCCCGCGGCCGTGAGCGCTCGCGGGCTGTTCGCCACGAGAATGCTCTGCAGGTCGAGGATGCGGGTATCGAATGCGTCGAGCCCGTTCTCGCTAGTCACCGCATAGGCCGGAACGCCTCCCTGGCGCGCCCGCGTGGCGATCTCGAACGTGACGCTTCCGTATAGCGTGCGCTCGTGCAGGCGCGATGCGGCCACGATCACAGCGCGACAGGCGCGCATGCGCCCGTCGAAGCCGAGTGAGTCCAGGAGGGCCCTGAGATCGGTGCCTGCCAGCTGTGAGTCGGCCAGCGGGCACAGGTCTGGCTCGCCCATGCCGCCGGCCTGCAGCCCGCGCGCGATCGCCGCCGCGACGCTCGCCGCCGAGAGCTTCTGTGGAAAGCCCTCGCTTGCCACCAGCACGCGCCGAGGAATCAACATCGCCCGGCCGCGTACTGTGGGAGCGGTTCGTTTATCGAGCGGCAGGTGCGCGGGCTCACGATCGGGCATCCTTCCAGCAATGGCCGCCAAGAAGTCCGAGCCCGTGACGATCGAGACAGGCGGGCACGAGGTGCGCGTGAGCAACCCCGGCAAGCTGTTCTTTCCCGCCGCCGGCCTGACCAAGATCGATCTCGTCAACTACTACCTGGAGTGCGAGCAGGCGGTCGTGCGCGGGCTGCGCGACCGGCCGACGGTGATGAAGCGCTGGGTCGACGGCGTCGACGGCGAGCCGTTCTTCCAGAAGCGCGTCCCCGACACCGCGCCGGAGTGGCTGCAGACCGCGACGGTGACCTTCCCGAGCGGGCGCCACGCACGCGAGCTCGTGCCCAACGACGCCGCCCATCTGATCTGGGGGGTCAACCTCGGCGTGATCGATTGGAACCCGTGGCCGGTGCGACGCGATGACCTCGACCATCCGGACGAGCTGCGCGTCGACCTCGACCCCGGTCCAGACGTTCCCTTCGCAGAGGTGCGCGAGGTGGCGCTCAGCGTGCGCCAGGTGCTCGAGGAGCACGAGCTGCGCGGCTTTCCCAAGACCTCCGGCTCGCGCGGAATCCACATATATGTGCGGATCGCGCCCGAGCAGGGCTTTGAAGAAGTGCGCCGGGCCGCGCTCGCGCTCGCGCGCGATGTCGAGCGGCGGATGCCCGGGCGCGCCACCAGCCGCTGGTGGAAGGAGGAACGCGAGGGCGTCTTCATCGACTACAACCAGAACGCCCGCGATCGCACCGTCGCCTCGGCCTACTCGGTCCGGGCAGTGCCCGACGCGCGCGTCTCCTGCCCGCTGGAGTGGGATGAGGTGCCCGACGTCGAACCCGCCGAGCTGAACCTGCGCACGGTGCCCGAGCGCCTGCGCCAGAAAGGCGACCCCTCGGCAGACATCGACGAGAGCGCCGGAAGCCTCGCCGGGTTGCTCGAGCTGGCCGCGCGCGACGAGCGCGACGGACTCGGCGACGCTCCCTGGCCGCCTCACTTCCGCAAGCAGAAGAACGAGCCCAAGCGCGTGCAGCCGAGCCGCGCGCGCAAGGAGGAGTCGTGACGCTGCCCCTGACGCCCCCGGTCAAGCCCCAGCTGGCGCTCTCGCGCAAGGAGCTGCCCAGCGGCGAGGCATACGTGTATGAGGTCAAGCTCGACGGCTTTCGCTGCGTGGCGTTCGTGGATGGCGAGGATGTCTTCCTGCAGTCGCGCAACGGCAAGCCGCTCGGTCGCTACTTTCCCGAGCTCACACTTCCCCACGGGCGCTACGTGCTCGACGGCGAGATCGTCGTGCGCGACAGCGACGGCCACGAGGACTTCGACGCGCTCGGGCAGCGCATCCACCCCGCGGTCTCGCGGATCGAACGTCTGGCCGCCGAGACGCCGGCCGTGTTCGTCGCCTTCGACCTGCTCGCGCGCGATGACGAGTCGCTGCTCGAGCGCCCCTTCGCCGAGCGCCGCGCGGAGCTCGAGCGCCTGCTCGCCGACTCCAGCTTCGCCGAGGCACCGGTCGAGCTGATGGAGACGGTCGAGACCCTCGGCGAGGCCGAGCGCTGGCTGGCGAGCGCCGAGGGCGCGATCGCCAAGGAGCGCACTGCCGCCTATCTCCCCGGTGAGCGCAAGGGCATGGTCAAGGTCAAGCGCGTGCGCACGATCGACGCCGTGCTCGTCGGCTGGCGCCCCGGCAAGGAGGAGGGCACCGTCGGCGCGCTGATCCTCGGCCTCTACGACGGGCCCGAGCTGCGCGTGGTAGGGCACTGCTCCGGCCTCACCGCCCCCGAGAAGAAACGCCTCGTGGGCTTCCTCGGCGAGTACGAGTCGGGTGAGCACGGCTCGGGCGATCCGAGCCGCTGGAGCTCCGGCAAGGACCTCGAGTGGATCGGGCTGCGTCCCGAGCTGGTGGTCGAGATCGACTTCGACCACGTCTCCGCCGGGCGCATCCGCCACGGCGCCAAGCTGAGGCGCTGGCGCGAGGACAAGGCGCCCGGCGAGTGCACATACGATCAGCTCTACACGTGAGCGTCCACTAGCATCAAGGCGGTGAGCAGCGACGGCGCGACCACGGCCACTGTCGCCGAGGAGGAGTACCTGCAGAGTCTGTTCTGGCTGCAGGAGGCCGGCCTGCCGATGACCGGCGCGAACGTCGCCCGCGCGATGCAGCTGTCGGCCCCGACCGTGCACGAGATGATCGGGCGCCTGGAGCGCGACGGCTACATCACGCGCGGCAGCGACCGCGCGATCGCCTTCACCGACAGCGGCGCCGATCACGCTGAGGGCATCGTCCGACGCCACCGGCTGATCGAGCGCTTCCTGACAGACGTGCTCGGGGTTCCCTGGGACGAGGTCCACGAGGAGGCAGAGCGCCTCGAGCACGCGATGTCGCCGGTGCTCGAGGAGCGCATGCTGGCAGCCATCGGCAACGCCAAGACGTGCCCGCACGGGCATCCGATCGTCGCCGGCGCGCGTCTCGCCGGCGTGCCGCTCGCCGACGTCGAGCTGGGCGCTTCGGTGCGCATCCTGCGCTTCGAGAACGAGGCCGAGGATCTGCTGCGCTACCTGAAGGCCTCGGGTCTCGAGCCGGGTCTCGAGGGTACCCTGGCCGAGCGCGACGCGGAGCACGTCGCTGTGCGCGGCGCCGACGGCCAGCTGCTGAGCCTCACCCCGAGCGTCGCCGAGACCGTCTCGGTGATCGCCGACCCCTCGCCGCCAGCGCGGACCGCGCTACCGGAGCAGCTCGTGCTCGGGCAGCGATACGGCCGTTAGAGCGAGCGGTACGCTTCGGCCAGGCGCGCCACGCCCGCGTCGATCTGCTCGGGTGTGACACCCGAGTAGGCCAGGCGCAGGGTGTTCTCGCCGCCATCCAGCAGGAAGTCGGTGCCCTTCACGAACGATACGCCGCGGTCGGCGGCGGCCTGGAACAGCGCGTGTACGTCGGTGCCCTCGGGCAGCGTCACCCACATGAAGTAGCCGCCCTGGGGATCCACGAACTCGGCCTCGGCCAGCTCGCGACGCAGCGCTTCGGAGAGCGTGTGGGCACGCTCGGCGAGCGCCGCCTTGACCGTTTCGATCGAGCGTTCGATCGCACCCGAGGCGCAGAACTCGTACACGATCGACTGCGAGACCATGTTCGGGGAGATGTAGGTGTTGGTGGCCAGCTGCGCGATCGCCTTGATCAGCTCGGGCGGCCCCACCAGGTAGCCGACCCTGATACCCGGGCACACGGTCTTCGAGAACGACGACGCATACACGACTCGCTCGGGGTCGATCGAGAGCATCGTCGGCAGCGTCTCGCCGCTGAAGCGCAGCGCCACGTAGGGGTCGTCCTCGAACACCACGAACTCGTGGCGGGCCGCCAGCTCGAGCAGCGCCCGGCGCTTGGCGAGCGAGAGCGTGTAGCCGGCCGGGTTCTGGAAGTTGGGGATGATGTGCGCGAGCTTCGGCTGCACCGGCGCACCGCCCTCGAGCAGCCGCTCCAGGGCCCCGGTGTCGATGCCGTCGGGCTCCAGCTCGACCGCGTGCAGGCGCGCGCCGCGCTGGCGCAGCGACAGCAGCGTGCGGTCATACGAGGGCCGCTCGACGACCACGTCATCGCCCGGACGCACCAGCTGCTCGAACAGGAACGCGTCGGCCTGCATCGAGCCGTTGGTCACCAGCACGCGCTCGGGCTCGACGCCGTGGCGGTCGGCGATCCAGCTGCGCAGGCGCGGGTAGCCGATCGAGGTGCCGTAGGCGGTGGTGCCCGCGGGGTCGCTCTCGAACGCCCGCACGGCAGCGTCGCGCAGGCCGTCCACGTCGACGATGTCGAGCGACGGCGCGCCGCGCGCGAAGGAGATCGTGGGGCCTTGCGGGGTGCTCACAGCGGCGTAGCTTAGGCGTCCTAGCAGCTCGTCGTAGTCATGGGTGAGATCGTGGGCCGCACGCTCGAGGCGATCGCGGAAGCGAAGCAGCTCGTCAGGGCGCGGTGGTTTGGGTGCGCGCGGAGGAATGCGCGCAGGTCCAGGGGCGTGCACGGCGGGCGCCGACGCGGGCGGGGGAGCTGCCTGGCGCGCTTGGCGCGTGGGCGGCTCGGGGGAGCGCGGGGCGCCTGGCGGCGGGCTCGAAGTCGCCGCGGGCGCAGGACTCGGCGACTCGATGCGCTCGTCCACCACACGGCTCCAGCCCGCCGCCCGTGGTGGCGGCTCGGCGTAGGCCGGCAGGGGCGGGGGGACAGGTGCGGGCTGCGCGGGGGACACGACAGGCGCGGGTGGTGCGGGAGACGCGGCAGGTGCGTGCGCCGCTGCGTGGGGCGCGGGCTCGCGCTGGGTCATCGAGCCCAGCGTGCGCTCGAGCTCGGCGACCTTGCGTTCCAGCTCGTCCAGGGTTCTGGCGACCTCTGGGTCCATGGCGCCTAGCGTACCGGCCGCCGCCGGTGTCTCTGGCTTTAGGATGCGCCGACGGACGCGCCGCCGAGGACCTCGACGGCGATCTTCGCCGCCTCGGTCGGGGTGCGCCCAACGCGCACGCCCTTGGCTTCGAGCGCCTGAGCCTTGGCCGCAGCGGTGCCCGCGCTGCCCGAGACGATCGCTCCGGCGTGCCCCATCTGCTTGCCCGCGGGGGCGGTGAAGCCCGCGATGTAGGCCACCACGGGCTTGCTCATGTTCTCCGCGATGTACTCCGCCGCCTCCTCCTCGGCCGAGCCGCCGATCTCGCCCGAGAGCACCACCAGCTCGGTCTCCTCGTCGGCCTCGAACAGCTCGAGGATGTCCACGAATGAGGAGCCGGGCACCGGGTCGCCGCCGATCCCGACGATCGTGCTGCAGCCGAAGCCCGCCTGGGCGATCTCGTTTCCGATCTGGTAGGTCAGCGTGCCCGAGCGCGACACCACGCCGACGTTGCCCGCTTTGAAGAACGATGCGGGGATGATCCCGACGTTGGCCTTGCCCGGCGAGAGGATGCCGGGGCAGTTCGGGCCGATCAGCCGCGTGCCGGGATGGTCGCGCTTGATCGTGTTGTAGACGCGCAGCTCGTCGTGGGCGGGGATCCCCTCGGTGATCGCGATCACCAGCTCGACCCCGGCGGCTGCCGCCTCGAGGATCGAGTCGGCGGCGAAGCGCGGCGGCACGAAGATCATCGCCGTGTTGGGCTGGGACTCGGCCACCGCCTGCTCCCAGCTGTCGAACACCGGGATGCCCTCCACGTCCTGGCCGCCCTTGCCGGGTGTGACCCCACCGACCACATTCGTGCCGTAGTTGCGGTTGTTGAGCGTGTGGAAGGTTCCCTCGCGGCCCGTGATCCCGGCGACCGCCAGACGTGTGCTCTGATCGATCAGGACCGACATCAGACGCTCGCCTCGAGGCTCTCGCCGGCCGCCAGCGCCACGACCTTCTCGGCGGCCTCGTTCATCGTCCTGGCCGTGTGCACGTTGGGCAGCGCCGCCTCGGCCAGAAGGCGCCGGCCCTCGACGTCGTTGGTTCCGTCCAGGCGCACCACGAAGGGCACGGTCGGTTTGATCTGCTCGAACGCCGCGATCAGACCGAGCGCGACCTGGTCGCAGCGGGTGATGCCGGCGAAGATGTTGATCAGGACGGCTTTGACGGACTCGTTGGCGAGGATCAGGTCGACCGCCTGCTTGATCGTCTCGGCGTTCGAGCCGCCGCCCGCGTCGAGGAAGTTGGCGGGCGCGCCGCCCGCCTGGGAGACCACGTCGAGGGTTGACATCACCAGCCCGGCGCCGTTGCCGAGGATGCCGATGTCGCCGTCGAGCTTGACGTACTGCAGGCCCTCTTCCTTGGCGCGGCGGTCGAGCGGGTCTTCGTTCTCCTTGTCGGAGAGACCCTGGTTCTCGGGGTGGCGGTAGAGCGCGTTGCCGTCGAGTGAGACCTTCGAGTCGAGCGCCTTGACCTCGCGCTCGGGAGTGACGATCAGGGGGTTGATCTCGGCCAGCGTCGCGTCCTCCTGCAGCCACACCTCGTACAGCGCGATCAGCGCGTCAGCCACGCCCTCGACCACGTCGGCGTCGGCGCCGCCTTCGCTGGCCACGCGCAGCGCCTCCGCGCGGGTGAGCCCGCTGAGCGGGTCGACGTGGTGGCGGATCAGCTTCTCCGGGGTCCGCTCGGCGACCTCTTCGATGTCAACGCCGCCCTCCACGCTGAACATCACAAGCGGCTGCTTAGCCGAGCGGTCGAGCAGCACCGAGGCGTAGTACTCAGAGGCGATGTCCGAGGCGTGCTCGATCCAGACCGTGCGAACGGTGTGTCCCTTGATGTCCATGCCGATGATGTTGCCGGCGTGCTCGCGCAGCTCGGACTCATCGGCCGCGAGCTTCACGCCGCCGGCCTTTCCGCGCCCGCCGATCAGGACCTGGGCCTTGACCACCACCGGGTAGCCGATCTCGGCTGCGGCCTCGACGGCCTCCTCGACGGTGCTCACGGGCTTGCCCGAGGACACCCTCAATCCGTGGCGGGCAAACAACTGCTTGCCTTGGTACTCCAGCAGATCCATTGCGGCGCGGGACTCTAACGCAAGATGCAAGATCGCGCGCATCGGCGCCCGATTGGGGTGGCGCACCGCGCAGAGGCGGCCCGGCGCGGCATAATGCCCCCCGCGATGCCGATTCCAAAGAACATCACTTTCGTCACCTTCGACGTCTACGGCACCCTGATCGACTGGGAAGCCGGGATCTACGACGCGTTCTCCAAAGAGGCCGCCCGCGACGGCGTGGAGATCGACCGCGCGGTGCTGATGCCGATGTTCCAGGAGATCTCGCGCGAAATCGAGGGCGGCTCCTACGAGCTCTACGCCGAGGTGCTGCGGCGCACCGCGATCGAGATAGCCAAACGCCTCGAATGGCCGCTGGAGCCCTCGCGCTCGGGCTTCCTGCCCGACTCGGTGCAGCGCTGGATGCCCTTCAAGGAGACCAGCGTGCAGCTGGCGAAGCTCGGCAAGAAATACAAGCTGGGGCTGCTTTCCAACGTCGACGACAAGCTACTAGGGCAGACCCGCCGCCACATGAACGTCGACTTCGACCTCGTCGTCACCGCCCAGCAGGTCCGCTCCTACAAGCCCGAACTGCCGCACTTCACCGAGTGCGCCCGGCGCATGGGCGGCAAGCGCGGCTGGGTACACGTGGCCGCCAGCCACTACCACGACGTCGCCCCATGCATCAAACAGCGGGTTCCCGTGATCTGGGTAAACCGCAACAAGGAGACACTCGACTCCTCGCAGAAGAAGCCGACGGCCGAAGTGAGCAACCTCAAAGAGGCCGCCAAACTGCTCGGCATCACCTAGAGGCCAGCGGCGTTGCGGGCGCTCGCCCTGCACGAAGACGTACTGCTCGTCACGAGCGCGCTGCTGCAGGTCAACTGCGTGATCGTGCGTGGCGAGCAGGCCGGCGAGACGTTCGTGATCGACTCGCCGCTGCTCCCAGATGAGCTCGACGCGCTGCCCGCGCTGCTCGAACAGGCGCACTACCCCGCTCCCAGCGGCCTCCTGGCCACGCACGCCGACTGGGATCACCTGCTCGGGCGCCTCGCGTTCCCGGCGGCTGCCCTCGGGGTGGCCGAGTCGACCGCTGAGCGTCTAAGCGCCTCCCCGGGGAGCGCCCAACGGGAACTGCGGGCGTTCGATCAAGAGCTGATGATCGAGCGTGCCCGGCCGCTGTCGCTCGGTGCGGTGCAGGCGCTGCCGGTCCCGGGGCGCTGTGAGGTCGGCGAGCGCGAGCTCGAGCTGCATCCGACCGGCGGGCACACTTCCGACGGGATGGCGGTGATGGTCGGCTGGGCAGGCGTGCTCGTCGCCGGGGATCACCTCTCGAGCATCGAGATCCCGACGCTCTACGACGGTGGCGACCGGGAGGCCTACCTGGCCACGCTCGAGCGTCTGCGCCCGCTGGTGGCGCGCGCGGATCATGTGGTGCCCGGCCATGGCCCCGTGCTCGACCGCGTTCGGGCGCTCGCGGTACTCGAAGAGGACGTTCTCTACCTGCGCGCCCTCGGCGAGGCGGGCGAGGCCGTGCTGCCGGCGGGGCGCCAGAGCAAGGCGCAGCGCGCGCTGCACGCCAGGAACGTCGCTGCGCTCACATAGACCCGGCTCGCCAGGAACGTGGCCGCGCGGGTAGACGGGGCCGGCTAGGCCGGGTCGTTCCTGCGCACGTACCAGTTGACGGTCATCTCGGCCACCAGCGTGCCGTGGGCGTCGGTCAGCTCGACCGCGATCGGGAAGCGGATGCGGCCCTCCTGGTTGAGGCGCTCGAGCAGCGCGTCGCGGTCCTCGGCGAAGCGCGCGGTGGCCGTGATGTCGCCCTTGGCAAGCTTGCGGTAGGCGATCTCCGCGGACTCGGCCAGCGGCGTGACTTCGCCCATCACCTCCACGAAAGCGCCCACGAACGCAGCGCCCGAGGCTGCCTCGCCGGCGCTGAACAGGGCGCCCGCGTGCTGGGAGCCGACGTGGTTGTGCAGGAAGGACTCGTCGGGCAGCCTGACCACGCCGTGGTCGGGCGCCACCGTGAGCGTCTCGAGCGCGAGGTGGCCGTTGAACGGGATCGCCTGGTTCATGCCCGCGGCCACAGCCTCGTAGTCGATCGCCATCAGCAGCTCGGCTCTGCTCAGCTCGGCTCGGCGCTTGTGATCGTTGCGATCGGGGCACCCGCCTGGATCGGGGCGCCCTCGCTGATCGGCAGCTCGGCGATCGTGCCCGCCTTGTGCGCTGTGATCTCGTTCTCCATCTTCATCGCCTCGATGATGCACAGCAGCTGGCCCTCCTGCACCACATCGCCCTGCTTGACCAGCACCTTCCACATGTTGCCCTGTAGCGGCGAGGGCAGCACGTCGGGGCCGCCGGCACCGCTGGAGGCCTTGCGCTCGCCGCGCCTGGGCGCTGCGCGTCCGGCGCCGTTTGCGCTCGCGCCCGACGCGCCCGCGCCCGCGCCGCCGCCGCCGGCGAACGGCGGTCCGACCACGCGCACATCGAAGCGCCTGCCTGAGACCTCGACCGCGTAGGTCTGCTCGACCTTCTCCTGCTCGTCTGACTCAGACGGCGGGGTCGGCGCGGGGAAGGCCAGCGTCTTCAGCCACTGCTTGTCCTCGAGCAGGTCCCTGCAGGTCTCGCCACGGGCCCACTGCTCGGTTGCGAGCAGCGCTTGGTGGAAGGGGATCAGCGTCTTCAGGCCCTCGATCTCGAATTCGCCGAGCGCGCGCAGCATGCGGCTCGTGGCCTGCTCGCGGTCGGCGTCCCAGACGATCAGCTTGGCCACCATCGGGTCATACATCGGCGAGACTTCCCCGCCGGCCTGCACGCCCGAGTCGACGCGCACCCCGGGGCCGCTCGGCTCGCGGTAGGCGCCGATCTTCCCGGGCGCGGGGGCGAAGTTCTTGGAGGCGTCCTCGGCGTTGATGCGGCACTCGATCGCATGGCCGCGCAGCTGGATGTCCTCCTGCGCGTAGGCGAGCTCCTCGCCGGCCGCTGCACGGATGCCCTCCTTGACGATGTCCACGCCGGTGGTCATCTCGGTGACGCAGTGCTCGACCTGAACGCGCGTGTTCATCTCCAGGAAGAAGTACTCAGGCTCCGCGCCCTCGCGGGCGGAGAAGAGGCCCTCGATCGTGCCCGCGCCCACGTAGTCCACAGCGCGCGCTGCGTCCACGCCGATCTTGCCGATCCGCTCGCGCATCTGCGGGTCAACGACCCACTCCGGCGCGGGGCACTCCTCGATCACCTTCTGGTGGCGGCGCTGGATCGAGCAGTCGCGCTCGCCCAGGTGGATCACGTTGCCGTGGCGGTCGGCCAGCACCTGGACCTCGACGTGGCGGGGGTCGTGCAGGTAGCGCTCCAGGTAGACGGTGGCGTCGGAGAAGAACTTCTCGCCTTCGCGGCTGGAGCCCTCGAAGGCGCCCTCGAGCTCGTCCTCGCTCATCGCCACGCGAAAGCCCTTGCCGCCGCCGCCGCCAGCGGCCTTGACGGCAACGGGGAAGCCGATCTCCTCGCCGGCGATCTTCAGCGCGTCGGCCACCGTGGCCACCGGCCGGGTGGTGCCCGGCACGATCGGCACGCCCGCCGCCTGCATCAGCTCGCGCGCTCGGGTCTTCGAGCCCATCGCCTCGATCGCGCTGGCGGGCGGTCCGATGAACACGATCCCCGCCTCCTCGCAGGCCTGCGCGAAGGGCGCGTTCTCGGCCAGGAAGCCATAGCCCGGGTGGATCGCCTCGGCGCCCGCGCGGCGGGCCGCGTCGAGGATCTTCTCCACGCTCAGGTAGTTCTCCGCGGCCGGCCCCTCGCCGAGGTTGTAGGCCTCACCCGCGCGGCGCACATGCGGCGCGTCGCGGTCCAGCTCGGAGTAGACGGCCACGCTCGCCACGCCGAGCTCATCGAGCGCGCGCACGATACGGACCGCGATCTCGCCGCGGTTGGCGATCAATACCTTCTCGAACATCGGGCGGCAAGCTTATTAGGAGGCGGCCCCGGGGGCCGCCACGCGGTGTGCGCAGTGAAGAACCGGCGCCCCGCGGAGGCTCAGGCGGCCCGCTGGGAGCGGCCCAGCGTCCCGTGGTGGCTCAGGCGGCCGCTGGCGATGCCCGGTGCGTGGGGAGGCTCAGGTGGCCGCTGCGATCATCCCGGCGCCGACGGTGCGATTGCTGGCCTCGTCGATCAGGATGAAGCTGCCGGTGCGGCGGTTGCTGGTGTAGGGGTCGAACACCAGCGGCACGCTCGCGCGCAGGCGCACGCGGCCGATGTCGTTCAGCTGCAGCTCACCCGGTGCGGGCGCGCGCTCGAGCGTGTGCACGTCGACCAGGTCGTCGATCCCGTCGATCAGCGCGAGCGCGTTGCGCGAGGTCTGCTTGAGCGCATAGCGCGCGCCGGCGCGCAGCGGCTCGTCGGTCATCCAGCACACATCCGCTTGCAGCTCGCGCCCCACCGACGGCGCCTCGTCGGGGTGGCAGATCAGCTCGCCGCGCGACACGTCGAGCTCGTCCTCCAAGCGCAGCGCGAAGGACATCGGCGCGATCGCCTCCTCGAGCTCGCCGTCGTAGCTGTCGATCGCAGCGATCCGCGTGCGCCCGCCGCCCGGGAGCACCGTCACCTCCTCGCCGCGACGCAGCGCCCCGCTGGCCAGCTGGCCGGCATAGCCGCGGTAGTCCTCGCCGCCGGCTGCGCTCGAGGGACGGATCACCCACTGCACCGGGAAGCGCGCCGGCTTCTCGTTGGGGTGGTCGTAGGCCACCTCCACCTGCTCGAGGTGCTCGAGCAGCACCGGGTGGGCGGGATCGTCCTCCCACCAGTCCATCCGCTGCGAGCGCTCGACCACGTTGTCGCCGTTCAGCGCCGACATCGGGATGTAGGTGATGTTCTCCACGCCGCTGAGCTTGCCCGCGAAGCCTTCGAACTCCTCCACCAGCTCCTCGAAGCGCTCGCGCGAGTAGTCCACCAGGTCCATCTTGTTGATCGCCACCACCATCTCCGGGATCCCCAGCAGCGCGCTGATGAACGCGTGGCGGCGCGACTGCTCGAGCACGCCGCGGCGAGCGTCGATCAGCACCACCGCCACGTCCGCCGTGGAGGCGCCCGTGACCATGTTGCGCGTGTACTGGCGGTGCCCGGGGCAGTCCGCGATGATGAAGCGGCGGTTGAGCGTGGCGAAGTAGCGGTAGGCCACGTCGATCGTGATCCCCTGCTCGCGCTCCGCGCGCAGGCCGTCGGTCAGCAGCGCCAGGTCGAGCGCTCCCTTCCCGCCGCGGCGCTCGCTCGCCTGCGCCACGTGCTCGAGCTGGTCCTCGAAGACCTGCTTGGAGTCATACAGCAGCCGGCCGATCAACGTGCTCTTGCCGTCATCCACCGATCCCGCCGTGGTGAAGCGCAGCAGATCGAGAGTCACCGCCGCTCCTGCTCCTCACAACGAACGCCGCCCCGCGCGCGGAGCGCGCGCCCATAGAAGGCATCTGCGGGCACTAGAAGTAGCCGGCCTTCTTGCGGTCCTCCATCGCGGCCTCTGAGACACGGTCATCGGCGCGGGTCTCGCCGCGCTCGGTAATGCGCGTGGCGGCGATCTCGAGCACGACCTCCTCGAGGCTCGCCGCGCGCGAGCGCACGCCGCCGGTGCAGCTCATGTCGCCCACCGTGCGGTAGCGCACCGTCTCGTCGTAGATCTGCTCGCCCTCGATCAGCTCGGTGCCCTCGCGCCACGCGTAGAGCATCCCGTCGCGCTCGAACACCTTGCGCTCGTGCGCGAAGTAGATCCGCGGCACCTCCAGGCGCTCCTGGTCGATGTACTCCCACACATCCAGCTCGGTCCAGTTGGACAGCGGGAACACGCGCACGTGCTCGCCCTTGCGGATGCGCCCGTTGTAGAGGTTCCACAGCTCCGGGCGCTGGTTCTTGGGGTCCCACTGGCCGAAGTCGTCGCGGAAGGACATGATCCGCTCCTTCGCCCGCGCGCGCTCCTCGTCGCGGCGCGCACCGCCGAAGGCCGCGTCGAAACCGTGCTCTGCGATCGCGTCAAGCAGCGTCACCGTCTGCAGCCGGTTGCGCGACGCCCGCGGTCCCGTCTCCTCGACGACCCTGCCGCTGTCGATCGAGTCCTGCACGCTCGCCACGATCAGCCGCTCGCCCAGCTCGGACACGCGGCGGTCGCGGTACTCGATCACCTCGGGGAAGTTGTGGCCAGTGTCCACGTGCATCAACGGGAACGGGAACGGCGCCGGGCGAAACGCCTTCTCGGCCAGGCGCAGCAGCACGATCGAGTCCTTGCCGCCGCTGAACAGCAGCACCGGACGCTCGAATTCTGCCGCCACCTCGCGCATCACGTGGATCGCCTCGGACTCCAGCGCGCGCAGGTGGCTCAGCTGAGGGCGGACGGTGACGCTCATCCGTGGCTCTGGCTCCATCGGGGTGCAGCGCAGCTACGCGCCCACATGGAGGCCGCACTCCGTCTTCTCGGTGCCGGCCCAGCGACCCTCGCGCCCCGCGCCCGGCTTGGTGCACGGCGCGCAGCCGATCGACTCATAGCCCTGGTCGTGCAGTGGGTTGTAGGGGAGGTCGCGCTCGTGGATCCGCCGCCACAGGTCCTTGTCGGTCCAGTGCGCCAGCGGGTTGTACTTCCACAGGCCGCGCGTCTCGTCGCGTTCGATCAGCTCCGCGTTCGCCCGTGTCGGTCCCTGCTCGCGGCGGATGCCCGTGATCCAGCCCTCGGCTCCCGCCAGCGAGCTTTCGAGCGCCGCCACCTTGGCCACCGAGCAGCAGTGCTCCGGACCGCTCCACGGGAGCTCCGCGCTGCTCGCGTCCTGGACCTCGATCTTCACGCCGTAGCGCTGCTCGAACGCGCGCCAGGTCGCCAGCGTCTCCGGGAACAGCACGCCGGTGTCGATCGTCACGATCCGCACCGGTGGGGGAGGCGGGGTGTCGACGTAGTCGAGGCGCAGCAGCTCGTCGAGCAGCACCGACTCCTCCTTCTGAAACGAGCACAGCAGAACAGCGCGCTCGCCGTGACGCGCCGCCTCGCGGAGCGTGTGGGTCAGGCTCAGCGCCGGGTCAAGCGCCGAGCTGACATCTGCTGCTTGGCTGTTCAGTGGTGGCATCGGTCTCATTTCCTCATCGGTTCTGCACGCCGACATCTATACCGCGCACTCGCCCTCGCCGCGAATCACTTCGAACGGGACGTTGCGATTCCAGTCGATGAACGTGTTCATTGTCTCCAGCCCGAAGTCCACCGGCATCGACAGGTCCTTCACCAGGGTCTCCAGCTCGGTGGTGCCGACGCGCTCCGCGAACGCCGCCCACGCCTCCTCGGGCTGGCGGGTGGACTCGTAGTGGCGGATCCAGCGCTCGATCGCCTCGGGCACGCGCTTGGCCGGCAGGCGCAGCTTCAGGCGCTTGCCGAACGCGACCTCGCCGCCTTCATACACGCCGCCCACGTGGGGGATGTAGGCCGGGATCGTGTGCGCGCCGACTTTGATCGACGCGCCGTAGAAGCCGATGTCGGCCACGTGGTGCTGTGAGCAGCCGTTCGGGCAGCCGCTCATCTTGATGTGGATCTGGCGGGTCAGCGCGTCGCCGATCTGCATCTGCTCGATCCGCTCCTGCACCGCCTGGTTCAAGCCCATCGAGCTGGTGATCCCGAGCTTGCACGAGTCCGTGCCGGGGCAGGAGACGACATCGCCGATCTCGCGCACGCCCGCGTCCGCCAGGCCCAGCTCTGCGAGCGCGCTCCACACGTCATACACGCTCTCCTCGCGCACCCAGCGCAGCAGCACGTTCTGCTGCACCGTCGTGCGCGCGTAGCCGCCGGCGTAGGAGCGCACGATCTGCGCCAGGCCCCTGAACTGCTCGGGCGTGAGGTCGCCGCGCGTGATCTTGACCTCGACCGTCACGAACCCCTCCTGCTTCTGCTCGGCCACGTTGCTCGCGCGAAAGCGCTCGAGCTCGCGGTGGTCGCCGTTGGGGCTGCCGTAGCTCTGTGGCGGCGCCGGCGCAGACTCGCGCTCGTCGTCCACGAACAGGCGGTGCTCGACCGCGAAGTCACGTTCTGCGACCCACTCGCCCTTGAGCTCCTCCTCGACCTGGCTACGTAGCTCCTCGATGCCGTACTTGTCCACGAACACCTTGATTCGGGCGCGGGCGCGGTTCACGCGCAGCCAGTCCTGGCGGTCGAAGATCCTGAACACGGCCTCGGAGATCTTCAGGTACTCGCCGTCGTCGAGCCCCACGAAGTCGTACAGCGCCGGTGCCACGCGCGGCATGATCGAGGTGCCGCCGCCCACCAGCATCTCCGCGCCGCGCACCTGCTCGCCGTCGATCTCTCGGACGCGCGCCCTGAACGCGATGTCGTGGATGCCGCTGATCGCGCGGTCGCGCGGGCTGCCGTCGAAGGCGGTCTTGATCTTGCGTGGCATCGCCTGCGTGGTCGGGTGGCGCACGAAGTAGCGCACATAAGCGCCCACGTAGGGGGTCATGTCGAACAGCTCGTCCTTCGCCACGCCCGCCCACGGATCGCCGGTCACGTTTCTGACGGTGTTGCCGCAGCCCTCCCGGCTGGAAAGGCCCGACTCGCTCAGCTCGCGGATCGCCTGCTCCACCTGCGGCAGCGGGATGTGGTGCATCTGCACGTTCTGGCGCGTCGTCACATGGCCCTTCTTCAGCGGCACGTACTTCTCGATCACGTCCGCGAAGGACTCCATCTGCTCCGGCGTGATCCCGCCGAAGGGCAGCTTCACGCGGATCATCTGCACGTCCGGCTGGCGTTGGCCATAAACGCCCTGCTTGAGGCGGAACTTGATGAACTCGTCCTCGGGCATTCCGCCCGCGAGGAACTTGTTGGCCTCGGTCTTGAAGTCGTCGAACTCGCGCTCGAGGATCGGGATCACGTGCCCGGGCACGTTCTGCAGGACCTCTGGGTCCTCGAGGGTGCCGCGCTGGGCGGAGATGGAACCTGGCTCCATTGAAGAAAAGACCTCCTGAACCGGACCTTGGCCCGGGCTGCTTTCGTCAGTTTGCTGCCGGCGGAAGAGCTATTGCGCTAAAGCCTAGCGGCTTTTAGGTATTTATCCAGGGGTCGGGAACATCGGTGGCCGGATCGCGCTGCACGCCTTCGCTCAGTGCCGCCCGGCGCCACTGCCCGAGCGCCTCAGCGGGGGCCGATGCGAGCGCCGGCGCAGTCGCGCGCATGAAGCGCTCCAGGGCCGCCACGATCGCCGCCGCCTCCTCCGGCGACGCGCTCGGCGAGGCCGCGATCAACCTCAGCTGGGGGCGGCGGTTGGGCATCGGCGGCATTCTGACGGACTAGAGAAGCCGGAGGCTGGTTCGCAAGCTGTCGGTGTAGATCGCCGGCTAGTGCGAGGGATCGGGAATGTTGAGTGGACGGAAGGCCTGCCAGGTGACGCCGTAGATGTATGGGCCTGCCTGCTGGCAGGCGCGTGTCTCGATTCCCGGCCACTGATAGACCAGCAGCCGCAGCGTCTCCCACTTCGAATAGTTCCCCGCACCCGTCAAGCAAAAGGCCCTGACCCCGCTTCCCAGGAGTGCCTGTCGCTCGCGCGGACGTTTCCTGATCCGCTTGTCGCGAAATACGATAATCCAGTGCTCCGCACCAGCTCGCTGGAGCCAGACGTCATCCTCCTCGCTTACCGGAGGAGCATTGGGTCCGCCTGCGAACAGGACATCGCCACGTACCGCTGCTATTGCTTCAGAGACCGGCTTCGGCACGCTTGCGTCGATGTAGAAGACGCTCATGCCGCTTTGTGACGATGCTCCCACTTCAATGCAGCCGTGACGTCCGCTCGGGCGATACCCCATGCCAGCGCTGCCTGATCGGGCGATTCCCCAGCGTCGATCGACTCGGCTACGGACTCGGTTCGGATACCGCGTATCTGGGGCATGCCGAATGCGATGTCCGGGTCGATCGCCACAGGCGACTCCTTGCCGGCTGGCCAATAGCGACTTGCAGGGCCGCCTCCCGCCTCGAAATCAACGTGATCCAAGAACTGGAGAGCCGCGGAGGCGAGCTCCATCTGGCCACCCTCGAACTCCACGAGATACATCTCGGGTGGTAGATCGACTTCGTGCTGGAGCTCGTAGACCAGCTTGCGTGAAGTGCGGTCAATCAGGGGTCGATAGTGCGCGAGCGGATAGGGCATTCCCGTCCGTTCGCGCATCTTCTCGATGAACGGCCGCATGCGCTGCAATGGGACGCGCTTTTGTCTGTAGCCACGCAGTAGCCCTGCCTCAACGAACTCTCCCCAGGTCACGGAATCCGCCCCCGTCCGCTCGGCGCGAATCACGGGGAGGTAGGTGACATCCCCACGACGAGCGCCCTCGAGCCACCAGCGAAGCGTCGCGGGGGGCAGATCGAGCAGACGCGCCGCTTCAGCGTACGAATAGAGCGGGCGATCCAGAGTCGTAACGGTGACCATCGTTGAATCCTAGTCCGCCCGGAAGCGGCCGAGCTTGCAGGTGTTTTCTAGTCGTTGGACCTTGCTCCTCCTCCGACCGGAGGCTCCGGGATGGGACAAGCCGGGGGAAGCTCGTCTAGCCGGTTGGCTAGGAAGCGCCGGACTCAGCCGGCTTCTGGCGCTTGCGGCCCTTGTGGTCGGCGCGTCCGGTGCCGATGCACTCGCGGCAGATCACCCACCTGCCCTCCTCGCCCGGCGCCTCGCCGCCCGACCACCACGTCCAGCCTGCACCGGCGCACACGGGGCAACGATCCTTCTCCTCGATCAGGCGGTCGCTCTGGGTCATCAGAGGGGGATGTTCCCATGCTTGCGTTTCGGGCCCGGCTCGCGCTTGCCCTGCAGCGTGCGCAGCGCGCTGATCAGCTTCGGGCGCGTCTCGTGCGGCACGATCACATCGTCGATGTAGCCGCGCTCGGCCGCCGTGTAAGGGTTGGCGAAGCGCGCCTTGTAGTCCTCCATCAGCTTCTTGCGCCGCTCGTCGGGGGTGGGGCTGGCGGCGATGTCGCGCCGGTAGATGATGTTGACCGCGCCCTCCGGGCCCATCACCGCGACCTCGGAGGTCGGCCAGGCGAAGTTGAAGTCAGCGCCGAGGTGCTTGGAGGACATCACGTCGTAGGCGCCGCCGTAGGCCTTGCGCGTGATGATCGTGACCTTCGGCACCGTCGCCTCGGCGAACGCATACAGGAGCTTTGCGCCGTGGCGGATGATGCCGCCCCACTCCTGCGCGGTCCCCGGCAGGAAGCCCGGCACGTCGCAGAAGGTCAGCAGCGGAATGTTGAACGCGTCGCAGGTGCGCACGAAGCGCGCCGCCTTGGCCGAAGCGTCGATGTCGAGCACTCCCGCCAGCTGAGCCGGCTGGTTGCCGACGATGCCCACCGCGAACCCGTCCAGGCGCGCGAAGCCGCAGATGATGTTCTTGGCATGGTGCTCGTGCACCTCGAAGAACTCGCCATCGTCGACGATCAGCCGCACCACGCCGCGCATGTCGTAGGGCTTGTTCGGGTTGTCGGGCACGACCTCGTCGAGCTCGGGGTCCATCCGCAGCGGATCGTCGGTCGGCTCCACGCGGGGGGTGCTCTGCAGGTTGTTCTGCGGCAGGAAGCTGAGCAGGTAGCGGCAGTCCTCCAAGCATGCGTCCTCGTCGTCGGATGCGAACTGGGCCACGCCGGACTTGGTGTTGTGCGACATCGCCCCGCCGAGCTCCTCGAAGCCGACCTCCTCGCCGGTGACGGTCTTGATCACGTCGGGGCCCGTGATGAACATGTGCGAGGTCTCCTTGACCATGAAGATGAAATCCGTGATCGCCGGCGAGTAGACCGCGCCGCCGGCGCACGGGCCCATCACCAGGCTGATCTGCGGGATCACGCCCGAGCAGCGCACGTTGCGCAGGAACACGTCGCCGTAGGAGCCGAGCGAGACCACGCCCTCCTGGATGCGCGCGCCGCCGGAGTCGTTGATGCCGATCACCGGGCAGCCGATCTTGGCCGCCAGGTCCATGATCTTGCACATCTTCTCGCCCATCACCTCTCCGAGCGAGCCGCCGAATACGGTGAAGTCCTGGCTGAACACGCACACCGTGCGCCCGTCGATCGTGCCGTGCCCCGTCACCACCGCGTCGCCCCACGGCCTGTTCTTCTGCATTTCGAAGTCATACGTGCGGTGGCGCACGAACGTGTCGAGCTCCTGGAAGGAGCCGGGGTCGAGCAGCTTCTCCACGCGCTCGCGAGCGGTGTACTTACCGCGCGCGTGCTGCTTCTCCTCGGCCTCCGGCGCCGAGTGCAGGGCCGCCTCGCGCAGCTCCTGCAGCTGGGCGAGCTTCTCCTCGTAGGTCTCCGGGGCCTTCTGGCGCGGCTCCTTGCGGTGCCCGCTGCGCGAGGCTGCCAGCAGGGCCGCGTCGCTTTGGCGATCGTGTGTGCTTGACATCGGACGCCGGATCTTATCCGGGGGCGCCGATCTCGGGCGCCGAGGCCGCAGGGTGAGCCGCCGGCTAAACCTGCGGCGCGGTGCGCGACCGAGCTCGCGGGAGCCGGGATCACGCAGGCAAGGCGGGCAATCGGGCCCAGATGGTCGGCCACGATCGCGCAGTGTCTCTCTTCGGGTTCACTTTATCCCGGTGGCGGAAATTCGCTGGTTGCTCGGCGTTCCTTCGAGCGCCAGATGCGGCCCGCAGAATCGTGCAGCCTGGGCCTTGACGGACGCAGGTCAATAAGTTCATATTGGGGAAGCCTTCTCCTCGCCCGGTGTGCACTATGTCGGGTCCTGCTGAGGTCGGGAGTCCGGGTGTCGTCGCCGGTTTGGTCGTCGAGGGGGTCTGGGCCCGCAACACGATGTCTCGACGTTCGTCGAGGTAATGGAGGTTGGTTATGTCTCGTAGTAGGCTGCTGTTCTTGAGCTCGATGGCTGTGATGGTGGTGGCCGCGGTGGGGTCGTCCACGGCGCTGGCCGCGTTTGAAGATACGACTGTGGAATGTCCGCAGGCGGGGACGGGAATCCCGGTCCTTTGTTTGTTATCGCCCTTAAAAGAGGCGAAGGGTACGGAAACATTCACGTCGACGATTCTTAGCGGTTCGGAAGCGTTACTGCAGGTGGCGTCTCTCGAATTTCATATCGTGTGTACCGTGGCAAACGGCGCAGGGACCATCGAACAGCCCGAACCGTTAGTCAAAGCACCCTTAATTATGAAAAATACCCTTACGTTCAAAGAATGCGAAATCTTAAATGAAGGCACGGCGAAACTGGGCGAAAAATGCGAAGTACAGAACAAGGAAATCAAAACCAAAGAAATAGATGGAGAAACGTTATCGACCGAACCACAACACCTAGAGTTCAAACCGGAAACGGGCGAAGTCTTCACTGAAATCTCTATCGGGAACAAGACGGGGCAGACTTGCCCGGCCTTCATCAAGGGACTCATTCCAGTCAAAGGCGAACAATTATGCACATTGTTAACCAACACGGAAGATGCTGAAACGCATGTTCTAGATTGCCTCGAAGAAGGGGAGCTCGCTGAAATTCGGTTCAAACGCGATGACCTTCAAACTCGAAGAGAACCTCACGTTGTCAGCCAAAACGCCTTGGGACCTAGTGAAAGACTAGCGGCGGGTGCGGGCGAGGTGCTTAGGGCTGGGGGATGGCTGGGCGCGTCTGCGTTCCAGCCATCCCCTACGGGCCGTGGAATCGTCGTCGAGGCCGGTTAGGTCACGGGGTGCTGTGGGATCGCCTCATGTGTGTCTCTATTTAGTGTGACTTTATTCCACTGGCGAAGGTTCGCTGTTTGCAGCGCGTTGCTTCGCATACGTTCCTGCATTGAAGGGAGGGCGACGCTGGGGTGTTGACGGGATACCGATGGTTGGTCATGGTGCGGCTGAGCCTTGCGAAGCCCGTGGTTGTCGATGTGGGGTAGTGCGGGGCGTGAGGAGTTCTGGTGTCGTCGGTTCATCGTTGATGATGGCGGCTCCGGGCTCGCAAAATAGAGTCTCGACATTTGTCGAGATGATGGAGGTTGGTTTTATGTCTCGTATTAGGCTGCTGTTCATGAGCTCGATGGCTGTGATGGTGGTGGGCGCGGTTGGATCGTCCACGGCAATGGCGACGTTTGAAGAGGGGGTGGAATGTTCGCAGACAGGGACTGGAATCCCGGTTCTGTGCTTGTTAACCCCCTTAAAAGAGGCGAAAGGTACGGAAACGTTCACGTCGACGATCCTCAGCGGTTCGGAATCGTTACTAGAGGTAGCCTCCGTCGAATTCCATATCGTGTGCAAAGTGGCAAACGACGAAGGAACGATCGAACAGCCCGAACCGTTAGTCAAGGCGCCGTTATTCATGAAAACCAAGATCAAGTTCAAAGAATGCGAAATCTTAAATGAAGGAACGGCGAAACTGGGCGAAAAATGCGAAGTCACGAACAAAGAAATCGAAACAAGAGAAATAGATGGAGAACCGTTACCGACCGAACCGCAACATCTAGAGTTCAAACCGGAAACAGGCACGGCCTTTGCCGAAATCTCGATCGGCAACAAGCCGGGGCAGAGCTGCCCGGCGACTATCAGAGGGATCAATCCAATCAGCGGCGAACAGTTATGCATATTGTTAGCGAACACGGAAGACGCCGAAACGCACGTGCTGGACTGCCTCGAAGAAGGGGAGCTCGCTTAAAATGTTCAGTTCAAACGCGACCCTCAAACTCGAAGAGAACCTAACGTTGTCGGCGAAAACGCCGTGGGATCTAGTAAAGGATTAGTCCTCAGGGGGTTAGGCTGCGGTTAAGCCCAACGCCGGGAGGAGTGAGTTGTGGGCTGGGGCGTTTGCGCCCCCGCCCACACGCTCCGGCGGGCGTAGAGCGACCCCGTCGCATCTGAGGGCTAGCTGGCGGCCTCGAGGCTCAAGTGGCCGACGGCGTGACTCGACCGTGCACGAGACCGCGCTCGTGTAGGAGCTCGGCCAGCTGGACGGCGTTGGTGGCTGCGCCCTTGCGCAGGTTGTCAGCGACGATCCACAGGTCAAGCGCGCGCTCGTGGCCGGGATCGCGCCGGATGCGACCAACGAACACCTCGTCCTTGCCCGTCGCGTCGATCGCCAGCGGATACAGCGCCGCGGCGGGATCGTCGAGCACGCTCACGCCGGGAGCCGCCGCCAGCAGCTCACGCGCCTGCTGTGGTGAGAGCTCCTCGCGCGTCTGGACGTTGACGGCCTCGGAGTGGCCGTTGACGACGGGCACGCGCACGCACGTGGCCGAGATCGCGATCGTCTCGTCGCCGAGGATCTTGCGGGTCTCGTTGATCAGCTTGCGCTCCTCGTCGGTGTGATCGTCGCCCGCCGCGAAGGAGCCCGCATGGGGGAGCGCGTTGAAGGCGATCTGGTGCGCGTAGGCGCCGGGCGGCTCGATCTCGCGCTCGTGCAGGAGCGCGTGGGACTGCTCCAGCAGCTCGTCGACCGCACGCTTGCCCGTCCCGGAGACGGCTTGGTAGGTGCTGATCACGAGGCGCTCGATCCCGGCCGCGTCCTGGATCGGCTTGAGCGCCACGACCATCTGCATGGTCGAGCAGTTGGGGTTGGCCACGATCCCGCGGTGGGCCTCCAGCGCCTCCGGGTTGACCTCGCTCACGACCAGCGGCACGTCCTCGTTCATGCGCCAGCGCGAGGAGTTGTCCACCACCACCGCGCCCGCCTGCGCGAAGCGCGGCGCCCACTCGCCCGAGGTCGAGCCACCGGCAGAGAACAGCGCCAGGTCAAAGCCCTGAATCGACTCCTCGCTGAGACCCTGCACGACCAAGCCGCCCGCTAGCTCACGCCCGACCGAGCGCTCGGATGCGAACGGCACGATCTCGCTGGCCGGGAAGGAGCGCTCGCGCAGCAGCTCGAGCATCAGCGTGCCCACCTGCCCGGTCGCGCCCACGACCGCTACTCGATAACCCTGGCTCATCGCGTCAGGGTACCGCGCGCCAGGCGCTGCGAGACATCCTCGGCCGCCCCGCACGGGCGCCCGCCGGTAGTCTGCCCTACGGCTTGATCGCCATCAGCAGGATCGTGACGAGCACGAGCCCGCTCATCAGCGAGCCGACTGTCGCCAGGCGCCGCGCGAGCGCCCCGTACTCGCTGCTCATCTCGATCTGCGCACCCGTGGAAGCGGCCACGTCGCGTGTCGCCAGCTGCTCTGCGCGCTTGGCCGTCGGAACCATCACCGCCCCGATCAGGGCGCCGAGCACTATCGCCACGCCGAGGCCCCACTGTACGAAGAACTGGCTCCAGTAGTGCCCCTTGCTGGCCAGGTAGATGCCCGCGAGGATCACCACCAGCAGGCCCGGATTGATCAGGTAACGGTCGATCGTGTACTCGATGCGGTGCAGCAGCGGGAGGCTGCTCGGGCCGTGCCGGGCGGCGAGCGTGAACAGGATCGGGTAGGCGAAGGTCACGCCGAAGGCGACCACCACGGCCATGATGTGCACGCCGAGGATCACGTTGTAGAAGGTCACCGCGGGTGCGAGGGGCATGCGCTGCGCAGCCTACCCGCTCGCTCGCTCCCACATAGGTGCAACAGTGGTGTTACACTTTTGCCGGTGCCTACGGTCCATCCTCGCCTAGCGCTGACGCGTGACCCCGAGCTGGACCGAGCGTTGAAGCTTGGTGCATCCGTCCTCGGTCCCTCACAGCCCGCCTCGCGGGTGGCCCGTGAGCTGATTTTGCGCGGCGCCAGGGACCTGCTCGCCAACTCTGGCTCCGAGCTGGACCGCTGGCTCGACGAGAAGGGTGCTTCGCGGGCCACCCGCTCGATCGAGGAGATGCGCGCCGCAGCCGCCGCGCTTGGCGAGCCCGACCCAAGCAATCCTCGGCCGCTTTCCGACGCGCTGGCCGAAATGCGCGAAGAAGAAGATCGCTAACAGAGGGGCGCGTAGATGGCGGGTCTCATCTACCTGGACGCCTCAGCCTGCGTCAGGCTGGTGCTCGCTGAGCCGGAGTCGCGCGCTGTCGAGGCGGCGCTCGCGGATGTCGAGCGGCTCGTGGCCTCGGAGATCCTCGAGGTCGAGGTCATGCTCGCGACGCGCCGTGGCGGCGGCGAGGTGGCTGTCGCACGCGCCCAGCTGGACGGGGTGCGGCTACTGCCGCTGAGCGAAGAGATACGAACGCGGGCGTACGAGCTGACCCCGCTCTCGGTCAGGTCGCTGGATGCGATTCACATCGCCACCGCCCTCGATCTGGGGGAGCGGCTCGGTGGCCTCTTCACCTACGACGAGCGGATGGCCACCGCCGCGCGCGAAGCCGGGCTCGAGGTGCGCACACCCGCCTAAGCGATGTCCCTCCGATCCGATTCATATGCATCTGGGCGTGACCGCGGCGTGGATCGACCTAGAAAGTCGGGGCGTACTTGCCGAACACGTCCTGCATCGCCGCGCAGACCTCGCCCATCGAGCAGCGGTCCTTGAGCGCCTGGCGGATCGCCGGGAACAGGTTCTCGCTGCCGCGCGCCACCTCGCGCAGATCCTCCAGGCGCCGGGCGACCAGCTCCTGGTCGCGGTTGGCCTTGAAGGCGGCCAGGCGCTCGAGCTGTTCGCGCTCTGACTCGGGGTCCACGCGCAGCAGGTCCGGCACCTCGGCCGCATCTTCGACGTACTTGTTCACGCCGACCACGATGTCCTGCCCGATGCGGTAGCGCTCCTGATAGCCCCACGCCGACTCGTCGATCTCGCCGGTGATGAACTCGATCGCGTTGACCGAGCCCCCGAGCGCATCCACCCGCTCGATCAGCTTGTTGGCCTTGACCTCGATCTCATCGGTGAGCGACTCCACGAAGTAGGAGCCGGCGAAGGGATCGACGGTGTCGGCCGCGCCGGACTCGTGCGCGAGGATCTGCTGGGTGCGCAGCGCGATTTTCGCCGCGCGCTCGGTCGGCAGCGCGAGCGCCTCGTCGAAGCCGTTGGTGTGCAGCGACTGGGTGCCGCCGCAGACCGCCGCGAATCCCTGCAATGCGACGCGCACGATGTTGTTCTCCGGCTGCTGTGCCGTCAGGGTGACCCCGCCCGTCTGGGTGTGGAAGCGCAGCATCGTGGCCTTCGGGTTGGTGGCGCCGAAGCGCTCGGTCATGATGCGCGCCCACATCCGCCGCGCGGCGCGGAACTTGGCGACCTCCTGGAAGACGTTGTTGTGCCCGTTGAAGAAGAACGCCAGGCGCGGAGCGAAGTCGTCGACCGACAGGCCCTTCTCGATCGCGGCCTGCACGTAGGCGATGCCCGAGGACAGCGTGAAGGCCACCTCCTGCACCGCCGAGCTGCCCTTCTCGCGGAAGTGATAGCCGGAGATCGAGATCGTGTTCCAGCGCGGCACGTGCTCGTGGCAGTACTCGAACAGGTCGGTCGTCAGGCGCATCGTGGGCTCGGGTGGGTAGATGTAGTTCCCGCGTGCGATGTACTCCTTGAGCACGTCGTTCTGGGTCGTGCCGCGCAGCTTCTCGCTCGGCACGCCCTGCTCCTCGCCGACGAGCTCGTACAGCAGCAGCAGGCACGCGGCCGGTGCGTTGATCGTCATCGAGGTCGAGACCTGATCGAGCGGGATCCCGTCGAAGGCGGTGCGCATGTCATCGAGCGTGTCGATCGCCACACCGGTGCGCCCGACCTCGCCTAGGCAGCGCGGGTTATCGGAATCGAGGCCGAGCTGGGTCGGCAGGTCGAACGCCATCGACAGGCCGGTGGAGCCCTTGGCGAGCAGGTAGCGGTAGCGCTCGTTGGACTCCTTCGCCGATGCATAGCCGGCGTACTGGCGCATCGTCCAGGTCTGCTTGCGGTACATCTCCCGGTGTGGGCCACGCGTGTAAGGGAACTGGCCCGGCTCGCCCAGGTCGAGGTCCTCAGGGAGGTCCTTCTCGGTGTACAGCTCGGCGATCTCGATGCCCGAGTCGGTGAAGCGGCGTGGATCGTCCGGCCCCACGATCGGGGCGACCGTCAGGTCCTCGTCATCCTCTGGCGCGCCGGGAAATGCCACGGGGCGGATGATATGGGCCGCCCGGGCCGCCAGGGCGCCCCCTTGCAGCGGTGCTCCCGAACGGGGCGCTCGGGTATCCTGCGCAGCGTGGCAACCTGCCTGGTCACGGGAGGCGCGGGATTTCTCGGTTCGCACCTTTGCGACGAGTTGCTTCTGCGCGGCAACCGGGTGATCTGCGTCGACAACTTCGAGACGGGGTCGCTGGCCAACATCGAGCACATCCGCGACCCCGAGCGCTTCGTGCACGTGGGACTGGACATCATCGAGCCCTACTACGTCGATGAGCCGATCGACTTCATCTACCACCTCGCCTCGCCGGCCTCGCCGATCGACTACCTGCGCCTGCCGCTGCACACGCTGAAGGTCGGCTCCTACGGCACCCACCACACGCTGGGGCTCGCCAAGGCCAAGCGCGCCCGTTTCCTGATCGCCTCCACCAGCGAGGTCTACGGCGACCCGCTCGAGCACCCGCAGTCGGAGTCCTACTGGGGGCACGTCAACCCGATCGGCCCGCGCGGCGTCTACGACGAGGCCAAGCGCTACGCCGAGGCGCTGACGATGGCCTACCACCGTCAGCAGGGCGTCGACACGGCGATCGTGCGGATCTTCAACACCTACGGCTCGAGGATGCGCCCGCACGACGGGCGCGCGATCCCCACGTTCCTGCGCCAGGCGCTCGCCGACCGTCCGATAACGGTCTTCGGCGACGGCAGCCAGACGCGCTCCTTCTGTTATGTCAGCGACCTCATCCGCGGGCTGATCGCGCTCGCGGAGTCCGGCCACCACGAACCGGTGAACATCGGCAATCCCGACGAGTTCACCCTCCTGGAACTGGCCGAGACGGTCAAAGACCTGACCGGCTCGCGCGCCGAGATCGTCTTCGAGGCGCTGCCCGTCGATGACCCCAAGCAGCGCAAGCCGGACATCACGCTCGCGCGCGAGCTGCTTGGCTGGGGTCCGGAGGTCACGCTTCGCGAAGGGCTGCAGCGCACGATCGAGGACTCCGGCGTCGAGCACCTGATCGGCGGCGGCACGCGCTGAGCTCCACAGTGCCCCGCGGCCCTGTGCGCAGGCTGAGCGACCCTGGTGCGCGGGCTGAGCGACCGCTCTGTATGGAAGCCTGAGGTGTTGTGAGCAGAGAGATGGGATCACGTCGGTCGGCAACCTCCACACCGCCCGCCCCGCGTGTGCGCACCCCCACGTCCCCGCCGCAACCCCCTGCCCCGCTGATGTCACTCGCCGCCGCGCAGCAGGCCGAGGGCCTCGGCCTGCCGGAGCGCGACATCCGCAGCAAGCGCCCGCCCGCGCTGTCCTTTTTGTTGCGCATGTCCACCGTGCGCCGCCTCAGCCGCGTGCTGTCGCTGCTGGCGCTCGACTTCGCCGGCGTGGCGCTCGCGATCTTCACCGCGCTCGTGCTCAAGGAAGTCATCCATGGGCGCGTCCAGGCCGTGCACTCCCGGGAAACCACCGAACACTTCCTGCCCTTTGCCTACCTGTTGACAGCGCTGCTGTTCGCGCGCTCGGGCCTCTACGCCGAGCGAGCACTGCGCCCGGGCCTCTCGCGGATCGTCGGCTCGCTGTTCCAGGTCAGCGTCGTCGCGCTGATCTTCGCCGTCGTCAGCGGCGAACACTTCTCCAGCTACTACCTCTTCTGGAGCACGCTCGCGTTCGCGATCTTCTACATCGCCGCTACGCGCGGCGTCTATGAGACGCTCACAGCGGCTCTGCTGCGGGCGGCCGGCTACAGGCGCCGCGCGGTGCTGGTCGGCCGGGGCAAGCACATCGGCGATGTCGGGCACGCGCTCAGCGACGCGCCGCACTCGCCGATCGAGGTGGTGGGCTTCCTCTCGCCGTCGGCGCTGCCCGCCAACGGGCTGACGCCGCTCGGCTCGCTCGAGGACCTCGAGGGCGTGCTCGCCACGCAGCGGATCGACGAGGTGATCATCGCCGACCCCGACTTCCCCAAGGACGACGCCGTCGAGCTGGTCGACCAGTGCCACCGTCGCGGGATCCGGGTCAGGCTCGCGCCGTCCACGATGGAGATCCTGATCCACCGCGCGGAGTTCGTGCCGGGCCAGTCGGTGCCGCTGTTCGAACTCGGCCCGCCGGTGTTCGAGGGCGTGGACTTCGCGTTGAAGCGCACCTTCGACATCATCGGCGCGACGCTGATGCTGGCGCTGCTCAGCCCGCTGCTGCTGGCGATAACGCTCGCCGTGCGCTTGAGCTCACGCGGCCCGATCCTGTTCCGCTCGATCCGCCGCGGGATCGGGCAGCGTCCGTTCGACTGCCTGAAGTTCCGCACCATGCACACCGACGCCGAGGAGCGACAGGCCGACCTGGAAGAGCTCAACGAGGCATCGGGAGCGCTCTTCAAGATCCGTGACGATCCGCGCCTGACGCCGGTCGGACGCGTCCTGCGACGCTTCTCGCTCGACGAGCTGCCGCAGTTGATCAACGTGCTGCGCGGCGAGATGTCGCTCGTGGGTCCGCGCCCGCTGCCCGAGCGCGACTACGAGATGCTCGAGGACTGGCACCGCAAGCGCTACCTGGTGCTGCCGGGCATCACCGGCCTGTGGCAGGTCTCGGGCCGCTCCGAGCTCGACTTCGACGACCTCGTGCACCTGGACTTCATCTACCTCGAGCGCTGGTCGCTGGCGCTCGACCTGACGATCCTGCTGAAGACGATCCCCGCCGTGCTCTCACGGCGCGGCGCCTACTGAGCTGAGGCTCTAGGCCTCCAGGCCCTTGGCCGGGCGACGGCGCAGGGCGTGCCCGCGCGTGCGCTCGACCTCGACCGCGGCCATCGCCTGGGCGTAGACCGCCCACGTGGCCCTGGCCGCATCCTGCCACGTCCACCGGGGGCCCGCGGGCGCGGGGCGCGCGCTCGCCTGCGCCGCCTCGATCAGCGCCGACATCGCACCCGCCGCGACGAACGTGGCGCGCTCCCCCAGAACCTCGCGCAGGGCCGGCGCCTCGCAGGCAACCACCGGCGTGCCGCAGGCCAGCGCCTCGACGGCCGTCAAGCCGAAGCCGCCGTCCTCGGAGGGCAGCACGAGCGCGTGGGCGCCGCTGTAGATAGCGGCCAGTTGCTCGTCTGTGACCTGCCCCGTGAGGATCACCTCGGAGAGCTCGTGCGCCAGCTCGTGCGCCCACGGACGCGTGGGGCCGACCAGCACCAGCGGCAGCTCCCGCGCGGCGGCTGCCATGCGGGCGATGTGCTTGCCCGGGTCGGGATGCTGCAGGTCACCGACCCACAGCAGGTAGCGCTCGGGCAGCGAGAGCTCGGCGCGGACGATTGCGATCTGCTGCGTCGTGCGCGGATACATCGCCGCGTCGGCCGCCTCCGCGATCACGTTCACGCGCTCGGGCTCGACGCGCAGGTGCGTCTCAGCGTCCTCGGCGACCGTCTGGGTTGGCACGATCACGGCGACCGCGCGTTGCACCGCCAGGTGACGCAGACGCAGACGCAACCCTGTGCGCAGATGCTCGCTGCGACGCTTCAGAGCGGCGAGATCGTGAATGGTCACCACCAGCGGACAGGGCGTGTGCAGCATCGCTCCGTCCATCCACGGCGAGTGAAACACATCGGGGTTGCGAGCGCGCAAGGTGGCCGAAGGCCGCGGCGTCTCGAGCAGCTCATCACCGGGCGAGCACGTCTCGTAGAGAGCCATCAAGAGGTAGCGCGAGTAGCGCCCGATACCACTCGGATCGGAGACCGGGCGGGTGTCGAATGCAACCCTCACCGCTGCTGCGACGCCTTCACGCCATCCCCGAAACGTGCATCTCTGCAACATATTCTCTTTGCAGAGGGTTGACTAGAGATGACAGCGACGGTGCACGTCGCCGGTCTCGCCCAGACACGACCATCTAGCCTGCTCGAGCATGCCCTCGCGCGCGCACTACGACGCACTGTGGCGGTCGCTGCCCGAGGGACTCGAGCCGGCGGACTTCGCGCTGCGCAGGCGCTTCCTGCTCGAGCGGGTGAGCCCTGGAGAGCGCGTGTTGGACGTCGGCTGCGGCGAGGGGAGCTTTGCGGCCGAGCTGGTGCGCGCCGGCGCGCGCGTGGCCGCGATCGACGTCGCCGCGGAGGCCCTGCGCCGAGCACGGACGCGCGAGCCGACGCTCGACACGCGCCTCCTCGAGGGCGACGACGCGTGGCCGCTGCAAGACGCGAGCTTCGACGTGGTGTGGGCCGGCGAGGTGATCGAGCACGTCGCCGACACCGCCGCCTGGCTCTCAGAGGCGCGGCGCGTGCTTCGCTCGGGCGGAACCCTCCTGCTCAGCACACCCGCCAACGGCCCGCTCGCGCTGATCGCGGCCGCGCTGTGGCCGGCTGCCTTCGCAGCGCGCTTCGATCCCACCGGCGATCACCTGCGCTTCTACAGCCGCGCGACGCTCAGCCGGTTGCTCCAGGAGCTCGGCTTCGAGGATGTCGAGCTGCGCTGCGCCGGCGGGCTGCCCGGCGCGCGGCGCGTGCTGCTCGTGCGCGCGATTCGCTCGCGCTTCTAGCGGCCGCGCTTGCCCGCAGGGCCTGGATGTAGTCGTTGTAGACTTCGACCGATTCGGGCTGGGGGGTGGGCGGCGAGATCGCTTCGGGTGCGATCAGCTCGGGGTTGAGATAGATCGCCGCCTGCAGCTCGGACACGGCCGGCATCGGCGCGCCGCTCGCCAGATCGAAGCGCGCGAGTTCAAGCCACGTCTTCGGGTTGGACGGCTGCAGCTTCACCGCTCGCTGGAGCGTTGCCCGTGCGAGCCCGCTCTGACCGCCGGCTTTCTGCACGGTCGCGAGCGTGAACAGCGCTTCGGCTGAGAGCGGGTCGCGCGCTACCGCCCGATCCGCCGCCGCGCGCGCCGCCGCAGGCCGAGCGGCGAGCAGTCCGAGCGCTTCCTGGCGGGCATCTTCGGCGCGCTGAGGCTGCCACTGCGACCAGGCCGCGAGCAGCGCTGCGACGATCACCGCGGCGAGCACCAGCGTGCGCGCGAATCCGGGTTCGCCGGGCATCCACACCCACCGGCGCTGCTCGGCCCCGGGCGCGAGCGTCCGCCGGCCCGGTATCGCCGCCAGCGGGCCACGGCCGGCGAGCCAGCCCGCGCAGATCAGCGCCACGCAGGCGACGCCCGGCACGTACCAGGTCCAGTCGACGAGCGAGTGCACGCCGAAGACGACCACCACGCACAGCATGCTCAACAGGCCGATGCGCTCGGGCGTGTAGAGCGCGAGATCGCCCTCGCCCACGCGCCTCCAGCCCGGACGCCCCCCCGTACGCAACTCGAGCCACGTCGGCCAGCTCGACCAGCGGCGGTTGAACGGATGCGTGGCGCGTCCTGCGGCGGCCAGCCACACGAGCAGCAGCGCGACCGTGATCGCCAGGCCGAGAAGGCCGAGATCGGCAAGCGTCTGCACGACATAGCCGTGCGCGTGTCGCACGTTGAGCGTCTCGTGGCGGTAGCGCAGGTGCGCCGTCGCATAGCCTTCGCCGCCCGCTCCCAGCACGGGATGGGCGCTGAAGACCTGCAACGCCTCCTTCCAGTAGCGCGCGCGCACGCTGGCGACCGCCGTCAGGCGCCCGGGCGTGTTGGGCGGTGGTTTCGCGTTCGGATCGGTGAGCGCGTTGAACGCGTGCGAGATGCTGCCCGTCAGGCCGCGCTGGCTGTGCGCGAGCGCGCCCGCGAAGGCCAGCACGACGATCACGATCAGGCCCAGCAGCAGCGCGCCGGCGCGGCGGCGCAGCACGAGCGATGGCGCGCTGCGTGCGGTGACGAAGCCGATCGCGATCCCGGCCAGCGTCAACAGCACGAGCATCGCGATCACCAACGCGCCGAGCTGGTGCCCCGCCGTGGCGCGTTCTGCGAGCGCCACGTTTTCGGAGCTGAGCGCCGGCTTAGAGAAGTCCCACACCGCCACCGCGCCCGCGCCGAGGCCGCCGACGATCAACACTGCGGCGCCACGCAGGCGCAGCGGCACGATGCAGAACCACAGCGCCAGAGCGATCGCAAAGGCCGCAAGCGCCCCGCGCGAGTAGGCGAGCACGAGCGTCAGCAGCAGCAACCCCATCGCTGGATAGGCGAGTGCGCTGAGCAGCGCGTGCCCGGCCCTGCGCGAGCCCAGCCACATGCAGCAGATGGCGCCCATCGCCGCGGCCAGTCCGAGCGCATTCCAGTACCCGAACGGTTCCTCGAGTCGTGCGGGGGAATTGGCGGGGGAAAGCTCGCCGGGGAAGATCTTGCTCAGCAGCGCATACGTGCAGACCACGACCGCCGCCAGCGCGATCCCTCCGAGCAGCGCCGGCCAGCGCTCGGGCGCCAGGCGCGCCAGTGCGATCGCCGCGCCGAACACGGCGCTGTAGGCGAGCATCCGCCCGGCGTCATGCCAGCTGTCGTCGGGCTGCACCGACCACACCACCGACACGGTCGTCAGGCACGCGAAGGCGAGCAGCAGCCCAAGCGACCAGGCGCCATAGACTCGCTCGCGCCGGCGTGCGGCCACGATCGCGCCCGCCGCGAGCGCTGCCGCGAGCAGCGTCAGCACGATCTCCGTGCTGGTCATCGATTCGAGGTTCAGACCGCCTTTGGCGTAGAAGGTGATGAAGCAGACGAGGCCGGCCACGAGCAGCGTCAGCCACCACAGCCCTCCCGCGTGTCCCCTGCCGCCGGGCAGGTGACGCACGAGCGTGCGCGAGCGGCCCAGACGGCTCCTCTCCGGCGCCGGCGGGGAGCCGAGCACGGGCATCGGTTCAGTCCGAGCGCCGGCCACGGATCCGATTGCGCACAGCGCCGGCCGCCACCGCCAGCAGGCAGGCGAGCAGGAACGCGAGCATCGCGAGTAGAGGGGTGGGCAGCGAGCTGAACGCGCTCGCGATTCCGGTGTTCACCACACCCGGATGGATCACCTGACCGCCGAGTCGCAGCGGCGTGGCCCCGGCGGCGATCGCCTTGGCGACCGCTTTCTGCTCTGTCGGCGAGGCCGCGGTAGCGACCGAGCTCTGCGCGGCGCCGGTTTCCACGCCGCCCCGGCGGCCGGAGGCCGCCGCTTCCTGGGCTTTGCGGATCTGCGAAGAGCACGCTGTGTACTCTTCCGCGTCCGCGCTCAGCTCTTGCAGCGCGCGGCTGTAGTCCTTCTGGCTGAATCCGCTGAGCGATTCGCCATGGGTGCAGCGCAGGATGATCTGTTCACCTACGTCCGCGGTGGCGACCGGCGCCAGCACGAGCGACGTCGCCGCCGCCGCCAGCACGGCAACGAGCGTTGGTCGGCTCTGGAGACGGGCGATTCGCATCGGCTGACCGCGCAAACTACCAACGCCCCCGGGAGAGTCCGAGCGAGGCGAGCGCGCGAGCGAAGCCCCGCGCCCACGCATCGTGACCGTAAGCGCCGACATCGCCGGCGCCGGCAGCCCCCAGCCGCGCACGCAGGGACGGGCTCTGCGCCAGGCGCTCGATCGCCCGCGCCAGCTCCCTCGGATCGCCGGCCCTGACGATCAGCCCGTTGCGCTCGTCGCGCACCAGGCCCCCGGCGGCGGCTCCCACGGCGTCTGTAGCGATCACTGCCAGCCCTTGGTTCATAGCCTCGTTGACAACCAACCCCCATGGCTCGCGAAAGGTGCGGGTGGCGATCGAGGGCACGACCAGCACGTCGCAGGCCGCGTACAGCTCGCGCAGCTGGAGCGGCGTCTTCGCCGTGAGCGCCACGATCGTCGACCCCGGCGCCCCGTCCTCCGGCGCGTCGCCCTCCCGGCCGCCCCCTCCGCCATCGCCCGGCGCGTGCTCGCGAGCGCTCGCGAGCGCCGGCTGCGGGCCCGCTCCCGCCAGCACCAGCGCTGCTGCTCCCGGCCGCAGGGACGCTGAGCGCCATGCCGCCAGGAGCACCGCGAGGCCCTTCTCGGGCAGCGGGCGCCCGACGAACAGGAACCTCGTTGCAGCCGCGGTCGCGAAGTCCGGCAGGCTCGCCGGCGTAGCCGGCACGCCCGCGCTCCAGAAGGCGTTGTCGACCGATTGCGCCGCCACGTGGACGTTGCGCGCGCCGCGCATCGCCACGTAGGCGCTGACGTGGGGCCCGTAGGTGACGACCGCGTCGGCCGAGCGATACAGACGGCGCAGCGGCAGAGAGGTGAGCGCGTGAGCGGCGCTGCGCGGATGCGCCCACAACGACGCCCACAGGATCAGCGGGGTCTGCCTGACGCGAGCGCCGGCCCACGTCGCCAGCGGCGCGAGCCGACCCCCGGTGGGACAGATGACCGCGCGGTAGCGCGAGCTGGCAGCCAGCGCCGCCAGTTCGTGCGGGCGAACCCGGCGGTTGGGGAACGGCAGCTCGCCGACGTGGCCGGGACCGCCGTGCTTGGCGCTGCCACCGAACAGCGCGAGCTCGATTCCCTCCAGCTCGTGCAGGCGCGCCAGCGCGCCCACGCGGTAAGCGGGAGCGTGCCCGGTCACGAACAGGACGGGCTTCACGCCAGCACTTGGCGATAGGCCGCGAGCGTCTCCTCGCCACAGCGCTCCCAGGTGAAGTGGGCCGCGACCGTCGCGCGGGCGCGCTGGCCGGCCTCGCGCAGGCGATGGGGATCGGAGAGCAGCTCGTCGATGCGCTGGGTCAGGCGCTCGATGTCGCCCGGCGGCACCAGCAGGAAGCCGTCGCCGGCCGCAGCGATCTCCTCGGGACCCGGCTCGCCGCGGCAGCCGATCGCGGGCACGCCGGCTGCCATCGCCTCGATGTAGGCGACGCCGAACGCCTCCTCGGTCGAGGGCATCACGAACAGCGTGCAGCGCCGGGCCTGCTCGACCGCAGCGCTTGGGTCGAGCTGACCGTGGAAGTCCACACGCTCGGCAACCCCGAGGCGCACAGCGAGTCCTTCCAGGGCAACGCGCTCGGGGCCTTCGCCGACGATCGCGTAGCGCAGCGTCGGGTGTCGCGGGCGCAGCACCGCAAGGACGCGCAGAACATCGGCGTGGCGCTTGCGAGCGACCAGGTGCGCGACGGTCACGAGCGTCGGCGGGCCCTCCCGCCGCAGCGGTTTGCCGGGGCTCGCCAGATCGGCGCCGAGGTGCACCACGCGGGTCTCGCCCGCGCCGCACTCCTGCGCCATCTCGGCGATCCCGGCGCTGTTGGCCAGCACCAGCCGCGCCGCCCCCAACCCGCGCGCGACGGCCTGCGCGCCGGCCTCTCCGCGCCGGGCCGTGTAGAGGACATCGCCGCCGTGCACGGAGACCACCAGCGGTGTGTGCAGGCGCGTGCGGCGCACGGCCTCGCCCGCGGGAACCGCGTTGTGGGCGTGGATCAGCTCGAACGGGAACGAGCGCGCAAGCCTGCGCAGCTCGAGCGCCAGCAGCGGCGCAGCCCACGCTCCCCACGCCGGGTAGTGGCGCCCGCGCGCCGGAGAGACGTAGGGGACGTAGGAGACCTGCAGGCCGTCGCGGGTCTGGTTGCGCGGCTCGCGCGCGCGCTCCGCCAGCGCGCTCAGCGCTCCGCCCGCGCCAGCGCCGAGCGCGGCCCGCGGCGGAACCAGACGATGGAGCACCAGCACCCGGACCTCCGCGCCGGCGTCGCGGGCGGCGAGCGCCTGACGGTGCGCCCACACGCCGAGCACCGGATCGCGCCGGCTCGGGTAGAACTCGGCCACCACCGCGACCTTCGGGCGGTCCCGGTCGCTCACGCTCACCAGCGCCGATGGCTGGCGAGGGTGCGCCCGGCCTCCTGGGCGCTCAGGTAAGGGCGGCGCGCGAGGAACGAGCGGGCCTCGGCGACAGCCGCCTCGCGCGGGTAGGCGGTGGCCGCGGGGGCCGTCAGATGGCGGATCGAGACCGCGTCCACGACCCCGCAGCGCCAGCCCTGCTCGCGTGCGATCGCCGCCCAGTGGACATCCAGGCCCCAGCCCATGCGCAGCTCGGGGAAGGGCAGCAGGACGGGAAAGGTCACTTTGGCGAACGCCGTGACCGGACCGATCTCGACAAAGCTCGTCTCGTGCACCACGTCACCCGCCCGGCGCCGCGTGACCGGCCACGCGGCGTGGGAGCGCAGGCGGTGAGCGGGCTGTGCCAGCGCGAGCGAGAAGCGCTCGCACAGGAACACGAAGCTGTCGAGGAAGCCACGTGGAAGCTCCACGTCGTCGTCGATCACCAGCAGCCAGTCATAGCTGTCCGGCGGATGGGCGCAGAGCAGCAGGTTGAGGTTCTCGAACTTGCCGCGCGGGCCCGCTTCGCAGGTCTGCAGATCTACCCGGTGACGCGAGCGCGAGAGCTCCGCGGCGATCGCGCCGGCCAGCGCACGGTGCTCGGGACGCTGCACGCCGAGTGCGAGCACGCGCCTGCGCTGGGGCGTGCGGCGGGCGGCGCGCTCGAGCCGCAGGCGCCGGCCGCTCACGAGCTCCCACGCGTTCACAGCCTCATCGACCGCTCCCCGGCGCAGCCCATCCAGACCGCCGACGCTGCCGCTGGTCCCGGAGAGGAAGTCATCGACGCCGGCCGGCGCAGGGCGCGGCGACCCGCTCGGCGCGCCGGCGGCCCGGCATTCGCGCAGCCACAGGGCTCCGCGTTCGCGCAGCCACGGGGCTCCGCGTTCGCGCAGCCCCTCGCGCAGGCGCCCGGCGCTGTGGGCGGCCATCGTCAGCCCGGCGGGACAGCGGCGGCGAAGCACGTGCCCGAGCGTGCCGGCGAGGGTGAGCAGCTCACGGGCGAGTGAGGGAGCCGCACGCCGGCGGGCATCGAAGCGCCGCGCCGCGCGGCCGCGGACGTGTGCTCCGCGAGCGAGTGAGCGCAGGCGCGCATCCACGCCCACCCGGCGATGCTCGACCGCCGCGGCGGCCACGTACAGCACGGTCGCGGTGGGCGTCTGGGCGCGCAGGCGTTCCTGCCACTCCTGCTCGTCGCCGCCATCTTCGAGCGTGGCGTCGAACGGCCCCACACGCTCCAGCGCGCTGCGGCGGATCGCCATGTTGGCGCCCCACGCAAAGCGCGCCTCGGTGTCGCGATCGCCCAGCTCAAGCGTCGTCAGCGGTGGCGCCTCGCGTCCGCAGGAGCGCGGGCCGTGGCCTTCGATACGGGCCCTGATCGGCCCCGTGAAGACGTCGACCTCGGGCCGGCGCACAGCAGCGTCGAGCAGCGCTCCCAGCCATCCGGGCTCCGCGCGGATGTCGTCGTCGACGAACACCACCAGCTCTCCGCCCGAGCGCTGCACGCCCGTGTTACGCGCCACGTTCAGCCCGCGCGGCCGGGGATGCGCCTCATAGCGCGCGCCGAAGCGGGCCGCAAGCGCACGCGTCGCGGGCGAGGCGCCGGCGTCGTCGACGACCACCAGTTCGCTACCCAGCCGCAGGGCTTCGGGCGCGATCGAAGCGAGCGCCACCTCCAGATAGGGGAGGCGATCGCGCGTGGGAACGATGATCGAAGCGGGCTGCATCTCGCAGACAGTCTAGGTTTGGCCGAGATGGTCCTGTTCCTGCACAACCGGTATCGCACCACCGGCGGCGAGGAGCGAGTGGTAGAGGACCTCGTGTGGCTCGTGCGCGAGCACCTCGGCGAGCCGGCTGAGCTGTTGAGCCGGGACTCGGCCGAGCTGGGCAGCGCACGCGCCGCGCTCGGGCTTCTGCGCGGCGGCCTCGATCCCGACGAGGTGGCCGGCGCGGTGCGCCTGACGGGCGCGCGCGTGGTGCACGCTCACAACCTCAACCCCTCGCTCGGGTGGCGCGCGTTGGCGGCCGCGCGAGCGGCCGGCGCGCGTGTGATCCTGCATCTGCACCAATACCGGCTGGTGTGCGCCGTGGGGGTCTGCTTCACGCGTGGAGCAGAGTGCACACGCTGTCACGGGCGCGACACGCGCCCGGGCGTGCGGCTGAACTGTCGTGGCAGTGCGCCCGAGGCGCTCGCCTACGGCGCCTCGCTGGCGCTGTGGCAGCGGCGCCTGGTCGAGCAGGCCGACGCGGTTATCGTGCCGAGCGGGTTCGCGCTCGGGCGGCTGCGAGAGCTCGGGGCGCCGCTGCCGTGGGAGCGCACGCACGTGCTGCGCCCGCCGCTGCGCACGCTCGACTCGGCGCCTGTCTCTGAGCCGAGCGAGGGTGCCTATGCGCTGCTCGTCTCGCGCCTGTCGCCGGAGAAGGGCGTCGAGGTGGCGATCGAGGCGTGCCGCATCGCGCGGGTACCGCTGCTGGTAGCGGGCGAAGGAGCGCAGCGCGGCGTGCTTGCGGCGGGCGCGGGTGGCGCGGATGTCCGCTTCCTGGGAAGGGTCGAGGACGCCCAGCTCGCGCTGCTGCGCGCTGGCGCGTCGATCGCCCTCGCTCCGTCGCGCTCGGCGGAGACGTTCGGCGCTGCCGCCGCCGAGGCGATGGCCGCGGGACTGCCGGTGGCGGCGAGCGATGTGGGTGCGCTCGCGGAGCTGCTGCCCGCCGAGGCGCTCGTGCGGGCGGGCGACGCAGAGGCGCTCGCGGAGGCGATCTCGAGGCTCGCCGGAAGTCGCAGCGCAGGCGCTGAGAACCGGCGGCGCATCGAGGCGCTGTGTGCGCCCGGTCTGATCGCCGCTGGGCTCGCCGGGGTCTACGCCGCAACGGGCGCGCAGATGACAAGTACGTAAGCTCTCTCGCTATGCCCTCCGCGCCCAGTGCCCTGATCACGGGGATCACCGGACAGGACGGCTCCTTCCTGGCCGAGCTGCTGCTGGAGAAGGGCTACGCGGTCACCGGAGCGCGCCGCGGCGCGCTCGATGACCCGCTCGGCTGCTCGGAGCATCTGCGCGACCGCATCGACCTGGTCCAGGCCGACCTGCTCGAGCCGCTCACGCTGCGCAGCGCGATCGACGAGCTGCGCCCACGCGAGATCTACCATCTCGCCGCCCCGTCGTTCGTGCCGGCGTCGTGGCAGCGCCCCGGGGAGACGCTGCGGGCGATCGTCGGCTCATGCGCTGCGATCCTCGAGACGACGCGCGAGATCGACCCCTCGATCCGTGTCTTCGTGGCCGCGTCCGGCTCGATCTTCGGCGAGGCGGAAGAGGCTCCCCAGCGCGAGGACACGCCCTGCCGCCCGCGCACGCCCTACGCGATCGCCAAGCTCGCCGCCCACGAGCTGCTCGGCGCGCTGCGTGCCCACGACGGCCTCTACGCGTGCTCGGGCATCGCCTTCAACCACGAGTCCGAGCGGCGCCCGGAGCAGTTCGTCACCCGCCGGATCACCCGCGCGGTCGCCGCGATCTCACTGGGGATGCAGCAGGAGCTGACACTGGGGTCGCTGGACGCCGTCCGTGACTGGTCCTTCGCCGGCGACATCATGGAGGGCGCGTGGCTGATGCTCCAGCAGGATCGTCCCGAGGACTACATCCTGGCCAGCGGCGTCGCGCACACGGTCGCTGAGCTGGCGAGCACAGCTTTCGCGTGTGTGGGCCTGGACGCAGAGCGCTACATACGCGTGGACGAGTCGCTGGTGCGCGTCAAGGAGAGCACGCCAAACGTCGGCGATCCGACGCGGGCACGCGAGCAGCTGGGGTGGCGCGCGAAGGTCGGCTTCGAGAATCTCGTACAGCGCATGGTGCACGCCGATGTCCAATCGCTGCAGGAGGCCGCGGCCCGCACGTGATCGTGCGTGCAGCCGATCGCGGGTGCAGCATGTCCAAGGCAGCCCCTACACTGGCGCCCTGAATGACCACCGTGGGCGTGATCGGGCTGGGCTACGTGGGTTTGCCGCTCGCCGTGGCCTTCGCGCAGGAGGGCTGCGAGGTGATCGCGGTGGATGTCGAGACACGCAAGGTCGAGGCCGTGCGCGCCGGGGAGTCCTATATCGAGGACGTCTCCAGCGAGACCCTGCGCGACGCGGGCGAGCGTATCCATCCGACCACGCGCTACGCGGAGCTGGCCAAGGCCGATGCTGTGCTGGTGTGCGTGCCTACGCCGCTGACGCGAAACCGCGAGCCGGACCTGGGGCCGTTGATCGACGCCACCCGTTCGCTGGCCGAGGTGCTGCAGGCCGAGCAGCTGGTGGTGCTCGAGTCGACCACCTACCCCGGCACCACACGCGAGCGCGTGGCCCCGCTGCTTGAGGAGTCGGGCCTTGCGGCCGGCCGCGACTTCTACCTGGCCTTCTCTCCCGAGCGGGTGGATCCCGGGCGTACGGACTTCACGCTGCGAAACACGCCGAAGGTCGTGGGAGGGCTGACCGAGGAGTGCGCAGCACGCGCCGAGGCGCTCTACGGGCTGGTCTGCGACGAGGTGCTGCGCGTCTCCACGCCCGAGGCGGCGGAGCTGACGAAGCTGCTGGAGAACATCTTTCGCTCGGTCAACATCGCGCTCGTCAACGAGCTGGCGATGCTTACCGATCGCATGGGCATCGACATCTGGGAGGTCGTCGACGCGGCGGCCACGAAGCCCTACGGCTTCATGCGCTTCGAGCCGGGCCCCGGGATGGGCGGGCACTGCCTGCCCGTCGACCCGTTCTATCTGAGCTGGCGCGCGCGCGAGTTCGACATGGCGACCGAGTTCATCGAGCTGGCGGGCAAGGTCAACCAGCAGATGCCATACCACTGCGTGGCCAAGGCCCAGCGTGCGCTCAACGACCGCGGCCTGTCGGTCAAAGGGGCGCGCGTGAGCGTGATCGGCGTCAGCTACAAGCCGGGGGTCGGCGACGTGCGTGAGTCGCCCGCGCTGAAGATCATCACGCTGCTGCGCGAGCTTGGCGCCGAGGTCATCTACCACGACCCGCACGTGCCCAGCCTGAGCGAGTTCGCGCTGAGCTCGACGCCGCTCGAGCAGGCGCTCGCGGACACCGACCTCGCGCTGATCGTCACCGCCCATCCAGGCGTCGACCACGATCTGATCGCGCGCCGCGCGCGCCTCGTGCTCGACCTGCGTGGTGTCACGCACGCGAGCAACTCGGCCAATGTCGTAAAGCTGTGAGCGCGCCCGACATCGGGGGCGCCCCCGGGGAGGCGCTCCTGGGCGACGGCGTGCTGATCGGCGCGGGCGTCCTCTTCGGCGCCTACGTGGTCGTGCACGACGGAACGATCCTCGCGGAGGAATGCTCGATCGGCGATCACGTCGTTCTCGGCAAGCGTCCGCGGCTGGCGAGCCACTCGGGCGCGCGCGGCGAGGTGCGCGCGCTCGAGCTCGGCGCCCGGGTGAGCGTGGGTTCGGGGGCGGTGGTGTTCGCGGGAGCGTCGATCGGCGCGGACGCGCTGCTCGGCGACCAGTCGTTCGTCCGCGAGCGCTCATGGATCGGCGAGCGCAGCGTGATCGGGCGTGGCAGCGTGGTGGACAACGACGTCCAGGTGGGTGCGCGCGTGCGCGTGCAGAGCAACGTCTACCTGACGGCCTTCACGGTGGTCGAGGACGACGTGTTCGTGGGTCCGGGAGCGCTCACGACGAACGACGACACGATGGCTCGCCATCCTGCCGGCGCGCCGCTGCGCGGCGCGGTCCTGCGCCGGGCCTGTCGCGTCGGCGGCGGCGCCGTGCTCACGCCCGGCGTCGAGATCGGCGAGGAGGCGTTCGTGGCCGCCGGCGCGGTCGTGACGCGTGACGTACCTGCGCGGGCGGTCGTGATGGGCGTTCCCGCCCGCGTAGTCGGCGAGGTGGCCGAGGAGGACCTGCTGGAGCGCTGGCGCTGAGCTCAGGCGGCGTGGCGGGCGCCCGCCACCACCTGCTCGACCTGCTCGCTGCTGAGCACCGGGCTCATCGGGATCGCGAGGTGCGTGCGGGCCGCGTGCTCGGTGGCGGGTAGCTCCACGCCCGTGCCCCACGCGCGCATCGCGGCCTGACGGTGAACCGGAGTGCGGTAGTAGGCCTTGTAGCCGATCCCGGCCGCGCCGAGCGCGGATTCCAGGCGCTCGACCTGGGGGTGGCTGACGACATACAGGTGCCAGGCGGGGGAGGAGCCGATCACGGGGCGCGGCAATCCGGCCAGCTCGCCCAGTCCTGCCCGCTCGTACAGCAGGCCCGCGCGTCGGCGCCCGTCGGCGAGGCGGTCGAGGTGCGGCAGCTGGACGCGCAGGATCGCAGCCTGCAGCTCGTCCAGGCGCGAGTTGTAGCCGATCTGCTCGTAGGTGACCTTGTCGCGCGAGCCGTGGAAGCGCAGCGTGCGGACACGTTCGGCGATGTCGTCGTCGCTGGTCGTCACAGCGCCGCCGTCGCCGAAGCAGCCGAGGTTCTTCGAGGGGAAGAACGAGAACGTGGCTGCGCTGCCCAGAGCGCCGGCTCGTCCCGCTTCGCTACTCGAGCCCGCGGCCTGGGCGGCGTCCTCGAGCACGGGAACTCCCAGCGCCTCGATCTCCCCGACCGGTGCCACGTTACCGAACAGGTGAACCGCGATCACGGCCTTGGTGCGGGGCGTGAGCGCCGCGCGCACGGTCTCGGCCGTCACGCAGTAGGTCTCGGGGTCGATGTCGCAGAACACGGGTCGCGCGCCCGTCGCCGGGATCGCCTCGGCCGACGCGTAGAAGGTGAACGACGGCACCACCACCTCATCGCCGGGGCCGACGCCCATCGCGCGCAGCGCGATCGTGATCGCGTCGGTGCCGTTGGCGACTCCGACCGCGTGCTCGGCGCCGCAGTAGGCGGCGAACTCCCGCTCGAAAGCGCTGACCTCGGGCCCGAGGATGTAGCGCTTTGACTCGAGCACGCCGTCGATCGCGCTGCGCAGCTCCTCGTGCAGTGCCGCCAGCGGCGTCGAGCTGTCAAACAGGGGAACTCCCACCGCGATCAGCCTGGCGCCAGCAGCGCCAGATCCGCACGGGTCATCAGACGGATCAGATCCTCGAAGGATGTCTGAGGCTTCCAGCCGAGGTCACGCTCGGCCTTGGCCGGGCTGCCGATCAGATGGTCCACCTCGGCCGGGCGCACGAACGCCGGGTCGATCGTCACATAGCGCTCGAAGTCGCCCAGACCGGCCTCGTCAAAGGCGACCTGGCAGCACTCGCGCACGGAATGGGCCTCGCCGGTGGAGATCACGTAGTCCTCGGGCTGATCGCGCTGGAGCATCAGCCACATCGCCTCCACATAGTCCTTGGCGAAGCCCCAGTCGCGTTCGGCGTCGAGGTTGCCGAGGCGCAGCTCCTTGATCAGGCCATGCTTGATGGCGGCTGCGTGCCAGGTGATCTTGCGGGTCACGAACTCCAGGCCGCGACGTGGGCTGTTGTGTACCACGAGCCGTCCGACTCCAGCGCAGAAGACTCCGCTCTCGGTCTCCAGGTCGAACACCCACTCGTCATCCGGTACGGTCGAATCGGAGACACGGCGTACTTCGGTGGGCTTGCGCAGGAGATGCTGACCCTTGGCCCCGACCCTCGCGGCTGAGCGCAGGTTCAGCTGGTAGAAACAGCGCCCGTCTCGCTGCTCGACGTAGACCGACGCCGGCTGCCCCTGGTTGAAGTAGAGCAGGCATAGACCCTGCGCAAGCACGGCGCTGTTGGTCTTGATCGAAGCGCCGTTGCCTCGCTTCAAGCCATCCCCGGCGTAGTAGCCCGTCAGGAACGCCTTCTGTAGGACGACATCCGCGTTCAGCACCACCAGAGGGACCTGCTTGAAGGCGGTGGACGTGTAGAGCTGCTCTCGCAGCCACGGCCCGATACTGCCCGCGCCCGAAAAGCACACGTGTGTGGTGGACGCGTCACCATTGAAACCAGAGGTCCCTTGGGCCTCGCGCGAGAGGCCGAGAAACACACGGGACCAGAGCTCCATCGCGCGGCAGCGAATTAGGAAATCGTTGTTCGTGTAGCGGACGCGGCCTCCGTCGCGGGAGACACAACCGTCGGCGGCGAGCAGCCCGAGCAGCTCCGCCAGCTCGGGGGTGATGGACGACCAGCCCGGCGCGTCGGGCATCCACTGAGCAATTGCGAGATCGTCTCCGTCACGGACGTCGCGCGCGCTTACCGGCTCGTGCTCCTCGTTGAGCATCGTGTGATGTGCGGTGGCGTCGACGACCCCCCCGCGCGCCTGAATGCTCAGCAGGCGATGGTCAGGGTCGGCGCGCCGCCGTCGCGTGGCTGTTATCGCCCGCACGTAGGTCCAGTCTTCCCCGTCCCATACCTCCACGACGTTGTCGGGCGTGAAGCTCTGAACGCTCCTTCCCTTACGGCGCAGCGGAACCAGGTCGCCCGGCGTCTTGACCGAGATGTTGCCCAGCTGCCTGACGATGAGTGGAGTGTTCTCGGCGACGCACTCGTGATTGAACAAGATGCCGGAGGTGGCGTGCAGGTCATATGACTCGCGGTAATTAACGGTGATGAAATGCCCATAGGCCTTCGCGACGCCGTACGGTGAACGGGGGTAGAAGGGGGTGCTCTCGGTCTGGGGGACCTCGAGCACCTTTCCGAACATCTCGCTCGAGGAGGCCTGGTAGAAGCGGGCGTCGGGGCAGACTTCGCGCATCGCCTCGAGCATCCGCGTCACGCCAACGCCGGTGAACTCGGCGGTGAGGGTCGGCTGCACCCAGGACACGGCGACGAAGGACATCGCAGCGAGGTTGTAGATCTCCGAAGGGTGCGAAGCGCGCAGGGTGTCGACCAGCGAGCGCTGGTCGAGCAGGTCGCCCTGGTGGAGCGTGATGCGCTCGCGAATGTGCTCGATCCGCTCGAACTTCTCGGTCGAGGCGCGGCGTACCATGCCGTGGACTTCGTATCCCTTCTCGAGCAGCAGCTCGGCGAGATAGGAGCCGTCCTGGCCGGTGACGCCGGTGATCAGCGCTGATGGGCGGTCTGACACGACGCGGGAGACTATCGGCCCGCGGCGATGGGCTGGACGTGCGGGAAGCGGCTGCTCACCGGCCGGCGGCGGCTGGCTCGCTCGCCGCAAGCGGATCCTCGGTGGCGCGCAGGCCACGCAGCCAGGCAACGGTTGCGGCGATCCCGTCCTCGAGCTCGATCCGGGCCTCCCACCCGAGCAGCTTCTTCGCCTTCTCGACCGACGGCCAGCGGCGCTGCACGTCGACGGCGAAGGTGGGCAGGTGCTTGAGCTCGAACGTATCGGGCTCCTCCCCGCACGCCTCCCACACGATCCGTGCGATCTCCGCCACCGTCAGCTCGCGCGAGGCCGAGATGTTGAAGTCCTCGTTCAGGCCCGCCGGCGAGCTCATCGCCGCTACCACCCCGTCGGCGATGTCCTCGACGTGGGTGAGCGTGCGCGTCTGCTCGCCCGAGCCGAAGATCTCCAGGGGCCGCTGTCCCGCGAGCACCTTCTTGATCAGGTCCGGGACCGCGTGTGCGATCCCAGGTTCGGCGTCGGGCATCTCGCCGGGGCCGTAGGCGTTGAACGGGCGGCAGATCGTGTAGGGGAAGCCGTGCTCGTCGTGGGCCGCACGGCAGTAGACCTCGCCCGTGAGCTTGGAGAAGCCGTACGCCGAGATCGGCACCGGGCAGCTGGGCAGGTAGTCCTCGGGCGTGGGGTAGAGCTCGGCCCGCTCGAAGACCATCGAGGAGGACACGTACACGAAGCGCTCGACTTCGAGCTCCAGGGCGGCACGGATGACGGCGTTGTAGAGCGCGTTGTTGACCTCGGTGAGCGTGTGCGGGAGCTTGTGGAAGTTGGCGATGCCGCCAACGATCGCCGCGAGGTGGATGACATGCGTGCAGCCCTTGGTCGCCCGCTGCGCCTCCTCGGGCTGGCGCAGGTCGCCGGTGTGCACCTCGCAGCCCTCGCGCATCCACTGCGGCGCCAGGCGCTGGTCTGAAACGCGCACCTCGTAGCCGGGGTCGGCCAGCAGGCGCCTGACGACCGCCGCGCCGATCGTGCCCGCGCCGCCGGTGACGAGCACCCTGTTCATCCCAGCGTCCCGAGGGTTGCGAGCTCGGAGGCGTACGCGAACACCTGCGCCGCGCCCCAGCAGTTCCACGGATCGACTACCAGGCAGTCCGCGGCTGCGCTCTCGGCGATCGCCGAGAGCGTGCGCGAGTCGCGAAAGTCGGAGTGGTTGCTCGCCACGACCACGAGCTCGGCTGCGTCGAGCGCCTGCTCGAGCGACAGCGTGGGGGTGGCCACGTGCGGGTCGTGGACGAACACGTCGGCCAGCTCACGCTCGAGCAGTCGGATCAGCTTGTGGGCGAGCGAGTCGCGCTCGTCGTCGGTGTCTGCCTTGAACGCCAGGCCGAGCACCGCGACCTTGCGGTTGGCGAGCGTTCCCATGCGCCGCTTCGCTCCTTCGAGCAGGAACAGGGGCACCGTCTCGTTCACGCGCGAGACCGCCAGCAGCATGCCGGGCGCCGCCGAGCGCTCCTCGGAGAAGGTGAAGTCCTTGCGCAGGCAGGTCCCGGCTGTCAGGCCGGGCTGGGCGATCCCGCCGCGCGGGTAGTCGCGGTTGATCAGGTCGATGACATCGAATACGTTGGCCGCATAGCGCTCGCAGTCCATCATCAGCAGGTTCGGCAGCGCGAAGTTGGTGTAGCGAAGGATGTTCGTCCAGATCTTGGCCAGCTCGGCCTGCACCGGCGTCGTCTGCACGATCGGCGCGTGAAAGGCACCGAACAGCTCGGCCACGACTTCGCCCGAGCGCTCGCCGACGCCGCCGATGATGCATGGCAGCGTGTCGATCTCCTCGAGAAAGCGCCCGGCGGCGATGCGCTCGGGGGCGTGGGCCACGAACAGATCCTCGCCCACGGTGAAGTCGCGGTGCTTGGACACGTAACCGGCCACGAACTCGGTCGTACCCGGCGCGACCGTCGAGCGCAGGATCAACGATTGGCCTGCTCGCAGAACGCCGAGCAGCTCGTCGAGCGCCGAGCGTATGTCGCGCATGTCGATCTCGATGTGCGAGAAGGACGGAGTCCCGAGCGTGATCACGATCTGGCCGGCGTTGGCGGCGTCGGCCACGCGGTCTGAGAGCGTCAGCCGGCTGCCGGCGTGGACGCGGTCGAGCACCTCTTGGGCGCCCGGCTCCTCGAACGGCATCTTGCCCTCGCGCACCGCGTGCAGCCGGAACGGGTCGTTGTCGACGCCGATCACATCCAGGCCGCGGTCGGCGAACGAGAGTGCCAGCGGCAATCCGACGCGGCCGAGGCCGACTATGGCCACATCGGCGGTGCTCTGCGAGGGGCTCATCGAGGCATTGAGGTTAGCGGCGCCCGCTCCGACCGCGCGCACCTCCGAGAGCCCGCCTGCGCCCGGCGGCGGCCCTCAGCGGCGCGCGGCGCGCAGGTGAGCCAGGTACTGGCGGGCGAAGCACGCGACGAAGCGCGGGTTGTAGCGGGCGTAGCGCCGCCACAGCCGGCGCGGCTCGCGTGCGAGCCGGTACACCCACTCCAGGCCGCTGCGCTGCATCCACGGGGGCGCCTGCGGCACGAGGCCCGCGTGGAAGTCGAATGCGGCGCCGACTCCGACCAGCAGCGGAGCGGCGAGCAGGGGGCGCATGTGCAACATCCAGCGCTCCTGCTTGGGCTGCCCGGTGCCGACCCACACGACGGCCGCGCCCGAAGCGTCGATCGCAGCGATCGCCGCGTGCTCCTCCGCCTCCGTCAGCTCCCGAAACGGCGGCGAGTATGCGCCGACGATCCGCAGGCCGGGGAAGCGCTCGCGCAGGCGTGCCTGCAACTGCTCGAGTGCCTCGGGGGTGCGCCCGCCGTAGAGATACATAGGCGTGCCGTCGCGGGCCGCTCGCGCGCAGAAGTGAGCCATCAGATCCGGTCCGTACACGCGTGTGGCGCGACCGTGGCCGAGCGCGCGCAGGGCCCACACCAGCGGCTGGCCGTCGGGCACGGCGAGCGTCGCGGCGAGGACCGCCGCTCGTGTGGCGGGATCCTCGCGGGCGGACATGACGAGGTTGACCGCGGCCGCGGTGACGTAGGCGCGGGCTCCGGCCGCGATGACCGCCTGCATCCAGTCGATCACCTCCTCGTAGTCGGACACCGCCAGCTCGACCCCGACGACCTCGGCGCGAGGGGGCCCGGGTGGGATGCGTGGTTCCGGGGGGGTGCGGGCGCCAGGCGAGGAGATTGCGTGAAGATACCCGCCCTCGTGGAGATCGATCCGGACTACTGGAGGCACCGGCGCGTGCTGCTCAGCGGCCACACCGGCTTCAAGGGCGCGTGGCTGTCGTTGTGGCTGCAGGCCATGGGCGCCGATGTCAGCGGCATCGCGCCCGGTCCGGCGCCGCCCGGCAGCCTGTACCGCCTGGCCGCTGTCGGCGAGCACATGCGCGAGCTCGCCGTTGACGTGCGCGACGGGCCAGGAGTGCTGGCGGCGGTGCGCGAGAGCCGCCCCCAGGTAATCGTGCACCTCGCCGGCCAGCCGCTCGTGCGCCGCTCGCTGCAGAGCCCGGCGGAGACGTATGCGGTCAACGTGATGGGAACGGTCAACCTGCTCGATGCCGTGCGCTTGGTGGGAGCGGACGTGAGCGCGGTGGTGGTGGTCACCTCGGACAAGTGCTACGAGAACCCCGCCGGGCGCCCGCGTCGCTTCGTCGAGAGCGACGAGCTGGGTGGCGCCGACCCCTACTCGAGCTCCAAGGCCTGTGCAGAGATCGTGACGGGCGCCTACCGGCGCTCGTTCTTCTCCGCTGCGGACGCTCCTCGCATCGCCACCGCGCGTGCTGGAAACGTGATCGGCGGGGGCGACAGGGGCGCGGACCGGCTGATCGCAGACAGCGTGCGCGCGGTCGAGACCGGTGCGGCGCTGCGGGTGCGCAATCCGCAGGCGGTGCGCCCGTGGCAGCACGTCCTGAATCCCCTGGGTGGCTATCTGCGCCTGGCCGAGCTGCTCGAGCGCCGCCCGGCGGCGGCTCGTGCGTGGAACTTCGGTCCCCGCGCCGAGGACGTGCGGCCTGTCAGCTGGATCGTCGAGCGGCTGGGCGAGCTGTGGCGCGGGGCGCTTCGCTGGGAGCTCGACGAGGCCATCGATCCGCCGGAGGCCGGGCACCTGGAGCTCGACTCCGGCGATGCCGAGCGTGAGCTGGGATGGTCGGCGCCGTGGGACCTCGGCGCCGCGCTCGGCCTGGTCGTCGACTGGCACAGGGCGCAGATGTGCGGCGAGGACATGCGCGGCGTCAGCCTCGCGCAGATACGGCGCCACACTGAGCTGCTCGCCCTGTAGGGACGCCGGGAGTGCGTCCTACGAGCTGACACATGAGCAGCCCGGATCGGCGAATTCGACAAATCCGCAAGATTCCCTAATCTCCCGGCGGATGAGCCCGCTGACCCTCCGTCGCTACCGCGCAGAGCGGCTCCTGAAGAGCCAGTTCGCAGACCTCCAGGGCCGTGTCCTGGCCACCGTCGCCAAACGGCTGCGGGGCGCCGGCGTCGAGCTTGACAAGGGCGATCTGGAGGCCTGTTACGCGATCGCCTGGCAGGGTCTATATGCGGCCGTGCTCGACGGTCAGGAGATCGCCAACCCGCCAGGTTGGCTCGTGCTGGTGACCTTCCGGCGTGCGATCGAGGAGCACCGCGCCCGCGTACGGGCGCATCGTGGCGGCGATCGAGCAGCAGCCGGCCGGGATGGTGAGTGGGGTTCCCAGGGGCTCGAGCCGGTCCCGGCTCGAGACCGGGATCTCGCCGCCGAGCTCGACGATCGGGTGCGGCTGCGCCAGCTGTTCGAGGGTCTGCGCAGCCGGCTCAGCGCGCGCGAGCGCGAGGCCGCCGTGCTCTGCTATCTGCAGGGTCTCTCGCGCGCCCAGGCCGCTGAGCGCCTGGGTGTGAGCGAGGCGCGGATGCGCAAGCTGATGGAGGGTCAGGGGGCGGGCCGTCCCGGTGTCGCCGGCAAGATCGGCGCGCTCGTCGAGGCGATCCGCGACGGTGACTGGTGCGAGCAGCAGGGCTCGTTGATGCGCGGCCTGGCGTTCGGCATTCTCGCGCCTGGCGGCGAGCGCCACCGACTCGCCCTCATGCACTGCAGCCAGTGTCCAGCCTGCCGCGCCTACGTCGCCTCGCTACGCGGCCTGGCAGCGGCGCTGCCGCCGATCCTGCTGCCCGGCGGACTTGGCGTGGCCGCGCTCACGGGCGCCGGCGCAAGCGCGGGTGCGGCCGCCGGCGCGGGAGCGGCGGCCGGGAGCGGCGCGCAGGCAGGAGCCGGAGCACAACTCGGCCGCGGCGTCGGTGGTGCGCTCGGTGCCTCGGGAGGCGCCGGCGGTGCGGCCGGCGGCGGTTGGGTGCTGGCGGGTGGCGGGAAGCTCGCGCTCGGCTGCGTGCTTGCGCTCAGCGTGGGCACCGGCTGCATCGCGATCAACGGCGGCTTGCCTGCACCCCACGGGCCGCATGTCGTTCACCGGGCGCGGGCCTCCGTCAGGAGACAGCCCGCTCGAGGCGCTCGAGGCGCACCGATCGCCCGTTATCGGGCTGGCGTCCAGGCGCCCCCGCCCGCCGTCCCCGCGAGAGTGGCCACGCGTTCATCGGCGGTGACGGCGCGATTCACGCCTGCCGCCAAAGCGTCCCGCGAGTTCGGGCCCGAGCAGACGCTCGCAGCGAGCACCGCTCCAGCAAGCGTGGTTGTGAGAACGCGTGCGAGCGCCGCGGTCGCACGCAGCGCCGGCGCCACATCGCTCGCTGCCTCCAGCGCCGGCACGAACTCTCGACCCTCGCGCGTAGGCGCATCACAGGCAGCCCCGTCGCAGGCGGCGCGCGAGTTCAGCCCGGGATAGCCGAGAGGCTCGTGCTGCCGTCGCCCGCAGCGCGTCCTCTGCGGATCAGGCTTTGGGGAAGACCTTGCCGAGCCGTGCCAGCGCGCGCAGGCTGCCGCGCGGGCGCAGACGCCCGGTGGCCACGGCGCGGAGCGGGTCCAGCCGCTCGCCCATGATGTCCACCCAGTCCTGGTAGGAGAGGCGCAGGCGCAGGTCGGGGCTAGCAGCCTCACCCGGCGCGACCGTGCTTGATCCGTTGTTCACCGTCAGATGCCAGGTGGAGATGTCGGGATCGGTGAACTCCCACTGGAACGTCGTGGGTCGCGTCAGCCCGTGGTTGGGGTTGACCTGCCGGCGAATCGTGTCGAACATCAGCGCGACCGTGTCCGGGTCGCGCGAGGAGGGCCCTTCGCGCACGCCGATCACACCCGCCTTGGCCAGAGCCCTGCCGCGCTGAGCGATCTCCAGCGGCGAAAGGCCGGGGGGCAGCAACGGCGGTCCGGGCAGCGTCTCCAGTGCCAGCCCGGCCGAGCGCAACTTGGTTGTCATCGAGGTCAGTCCCTCGACGCCGACCGTGTCGAAGTCGTAGTTGAAGACGGTGAGGTAGCGCTCGTCCCAGCCGGGGGGCATCAGCACCTGCGAGGTGTAGCGCGTGACCTCGCGCAGCGTGCGCGCGACCGCCTTGGGCACCCCGACGGGGTCTTCGCGCCTGAGATCGGCGAGCAGCTTCACGCCGAAGCCGATGTGGCGCTGCTCGTCGGCGGCGATGTTCTCCATGCCCTTGCGGAAGGCGGGAAGCTGGTTGCGTTCCTCGAGATAGCTGCAGATGAAGTGCTGGCCGGGCTGGGCGAGGGAGGCCTCGATGACTATGTGGTAGAGCGTGACCGCAGCAGCCAGCTGGGCCGGGGAGCGGTCGGCGCGCAGCTCGTCGGCCATCGTGTCGAGGCGGTCGAAGATCTTGCGAAAGCCGGACGTGAGCTGCGGCTTGATGGCGTTCAGGCCGCTGGACATCGAGCCGTCGCCGATCTCGCACACCTCCTGCATGAAGCGCTTGAAGAAGACCGCGTGGCGCGCCTCGTCGACCTGCTGGGTGGTCAGGAAGTACTTCTGCTCCTCGAGCGGCGCGGCGTCGATGTAGGGCGAGAGATTGTCGGCGACCGCGTCCTCGCCCCAGAAGAACAGGCAGTAGTTCCACATCGCAGCCTGGCGCTCGAACTCCGTGAACTCCTCGCGCCACTGACGGGCGTCCTCGGTGAAGTCGAGCTCGGTCGCGCACCAGTTGCCGCGCTCCCAGCGCGAGTAGAGATCCTCGTAGGAGATTGCGTCGCTCGGCAGGCTCCCTGCGGAGGCCTCGACGGGTGTGGTGCTCGCGCTCGCCATCGTGATGCTCCTTGTTCGTGCGGCTTGGGGCGACTCAGACAAAGGCTGGATAATGAACGCTATCGGAATAGCGATCGCTCTGTCAAGTAGGATGTCCAGATGCGATCGACTCCCCTGAACGCGAACGCCGGAGCGGGCGACGCAGGGCGCGAGGAGGCTGCGAGCACGCGCATGACCCGCGAGCAGAGCCGGGCGAACACACGCGAGCGGCTGCTCACTGCGGCGCGTAGCGCGTTCGCCCGCAGCGGCTTTCATGGAGCGTCGGTCGAGGAGATCGCCTCGGAGGCCGGCTTCTCCACGGGCGCGCTGTACTCGAACTTCGACAGCAAGGAGGACCTCTTCCTCGTGCTGATGGAGCGCGAGATCGACGAGCACGCACGCGAGATCGCCGACGCGGTGCGCGCGAGGGCGTCGATGACCGAGCGCGCAACGGGCGGCGCGCGTCGCTGGATGACGATGATCGACCGCGAGCCCGAGCTGCTGCTCCTGTTCATGGAGTTCTGGGCCTACGGCGTGCGCGATCCGGCGGTGCGTCCGAAGGTGGCTGCGCGCTTTGCGCAGATGCGTGAAGTCCTGACGCGGCTGATCGCGGACGGCGTTCGCGAGTTCGACCTCGAGCTGGCGATCCCGGCCGAGCAGCTGGCGGTGGCGATCGACGCGCTCGCCGACGGCATCGCCCGCCAGAAGCTGGCCGACCCCGAGGCGGTGCCGGACGAGCTGATGGGCACGGTGCTCTCGCTGCTGTTCGTCGCGGTCACGCGCCCGGCAGGCACAGGCACGCGTAGTGAAGCGTGAAGTTCCGCCGTGCGAGCGGCGTGGCGAATCGGTGCAGTGCGGCGCGCAGGCCCCACTTGGCGGCGGCCAGCGCTTGTGAGCGCGGGCCGGAGGCGAAGAAGCGGTGTACCTGCAACGGCAGCGGGTCATCCAGCTCGGCGACGATCCTGAGTCCCGCGCGCGCGACGAGCTCGCGCGCCGCCTGGCGATCGAGGCGCTGCAGGTGCCCGACCTCGGCCGCGTGTACGCGCTTGGCGGTCCGGCGTGCAGAACGGTTGGCCTCGAGCGGCACCTCGACCACCACCGCACGGCAGGCCCGCGCAACCTCCGCCAGCAGGAGCGATGGGTCGGGCACGTGCTCGAGCACGTGCGAGAGGATCCCGAGCTCGTAGCCGGCGTCGCCGGCGGGCAGGTGCAGGCCGTCGTAGAGCTTCACGCTCTCGATCTCCGCGCGCGCGCCGGCGATCTGTACCGCTGCCTGCGTGATCTCCACCCCGCAGAGTCGCCCGCCGAAGCCACGGCGGTGCAGCTCGGAGAGCAGCGCCCCGTCGCCACAACCGACCTCGAGCGTGCTCGCGGGGCGCAGCCCGGCGTGTGAGCAGAGCGCGATCACGTGATCGGCCTTGCCGACAGCGCCGAGCGCGCGCCAGCGCGCATAAAGCGCCGCCTCGGCAGGCCCCTTGCTGTAGGCCCGCTCATAGAAGCGGACCAGGTCGGCGGAGTCCTCCACACCGGTGATTATTGTGGGCGCGATGACGGCCAAGCTCACCGGGGCGCTGCGCGAGTCCCCCGCAGCGGTGCCGTGCCTGGCCGCGATCGCGCTGTTCGTCGTATGGGTCAGCAGTCAGGCGGGCTATCCGCTCACCCACTGGGCACCCGGTGGCCTGATCGTGCTCGTGCTGCTGGCGATGACGATCGGACTGGTCAGGCAGCGCCTGTCCGAGATCCCCGTGGCGGTGCGGATCGCGCTCGCCGCGCTCGCCGCCTACGCGGCGCTGAGCTTCATCTCGATCGCCTGGGCCGCGGTGCCCGGCGATGCCTGGGAAGGCGCGAACCGGACGCTGCTCTACCTGATCGTCTTCGCCCTGTTCGCCAGCTGGCGCCTGCGAGGCTTCGGCGCGGCGCTGCTGCTCGGAACGTGGGCGCTCGCGGTGGTCGTGCTCGCAGCGGTCGATGCGCTGCACCTGAGCTCCGCCGGGAGCGCCGGCCTCGAGCGGATGCTGCCGGGCGGACGGCTGCAGTACCCCAGTGGATATCCAAATGCCAACGCTGCTCAGTGGCTGCTCGCCTTCTGGCCGGCCGTGCTGCTCGCCCGCAGCGAGCGTGTTCCGTGGGCCGTTCGCGGCCTGCTGGCCGGGGGCGGCGTGCTGCTGGCCGAGATGGCCCTGCTCAGCCAGAGCCGCGGCTCGCTGTACGCCACGCCGGTGATGCTGATCCTCGTCTTTGCGCTGATGCCCTCGCGCGCGCGCAGCTTTGCGCTGCTCGTGCCGGTCGGCGCGGGCGTCGCTGCGTGCGCTCCCGCCGTGCTGGCGGTGGGCAACCATCTCTCTCACGGAGTGGTGAGCGCTGCACGGGTCCACAGCGCGGTGGAAGCGAGCTTCCTCGCGGCTGTGGTGGTGGGAGTGCTCGTGGCGGTGGGAGCTTTGATCGAGTCTCGAAGCAGGTTCTCCGAGGCCGCGAGCAGCCGGATTCGCAGGGGGGTGCTCGGCGTGGCGCTGATCGCGCTGCTGGCGGCGGTGGCAGGCGGCCTGGTCGTGGCCGGCAACCCCGTCACCCGTGTTGAACACGCGTGGAACAGCTTCAAGGGCGGCTACGGGGAAGGCACCCCAACCTCCACCAGCCATCTCTCCAGCGGCCTGGGTAGCAACCGCTACGACTTCTACCGCGTCGCGCTGGACGAATTCAAGTCACACCCCGTGCTGGGTATCGGCGCGGACAACTTCCAGCAGCAGTATCTGCTTCGCGGCCGCAGCGACGAGACGCCGCGCTATCCACACAGCGTCGAGCTGCGCACCCTGACACAGACGGGAGCGGTGGGCGCGCTGCTGGCGCTGGTCGGCCTCGGCGCCGCCTTGTGGGCGGGCGTGAGCGCTCTCAAAGGCGCCGATCCGCTCGCGCGCTCGGCGGCGGTCGCGGCGCTGATCGGATTCGGCTACTGGGTCGTGCATGGATCCTTCGACTGGTTCTGGGAGTTCGCCGGACTGGGCGCGCCGGCGTTTGCGATGCTCGGCATCGCCTGCGCGCTGGCGCCCGCTCGCAAGGCGTCAGAGCGAGCGCAGGCAACTCCAGCTCACCTCTGGCGAGGCCGGGCGCTCCTCGCTGGCGGCTCGCTGGTGGCGCTCGCGGCCGCGGCGTCGCTGCTCGGCCCGTGGCTGAGTCAGCTTCAGGTCGAGAGCGCAGCCACCGTCTGGACGCACGCTCCGCAAACCGCATATGCACGTCTGCGTCAGGCCGCAAAACTGAACCCGCTCAGCGACGAGGCCTACGTGGTGGCGGGCAGCATCGCCTTGCGCTACGGCGAAACGACGTATGCCGATCGCCAGTTCGCGATGGCGCTCACACGCACTCCCGGCGACGCCTACGCGACGCTGGAGCGCGGCGCGATCGCCTCGGCTAGAGGTGAACGAGCGGCCGCGCGGCGACTACTCGAACGCACGATTGCCCTGGATCCTCGCGACAAACTCGCCCGCGCGGCGCTGGAAGTGGTCAGGCACGGCGACCGCATAAATCTCGATGAACTGAACCGATCGATTCTTCTCAAAGCGCAGCAACTCTCATGAATGTTGCGTTTTTCTGTCAATCAGGAGCCCGTTGGCCTCGACACAGCCCCTTCGCTTCGGTACCTTGTGTACGCCTCGGCGATTTGCCAATCTCGAATCACCGGCTCGCGCAGCTTGGTGTCAGGGGGAAGCAAGCAAAGGTGGGTTGGTGGCATGGACAACGGGCGCAGTCGGCTCTGGCCAAAGAAGGGAACCCAAGGCAGGGACGCATGAAAAAGCACCGTCTCATCACCGCAGCCACGATCATGGCAGTAGCCGGGTTCTTGGCCGCTCCGCTGACGTCCGACGCCAACTCACTCCTGAGCGGCTACGGCGGTCCCGGCACGGGCAGCCAGGCGATCCTCGGCGCAACCCTCCTCAACGGGCCCGGCTCCGGCGGCTCGAGTGGCGCCGGAGGCTCGAGCGCCGGGGGCTCATCCGGCGGCGGCGCGGGCCTGGCGACGAGCTCGGGCACCCCGTCCAAAGCGCACGCGCGCCCGCGCGGCCACACCGGCAAGACCGCGGCCAAAGTCAAGCGAGCCGCGCATGGGAATGCGTCCAGTTCGGCCTCCGCTACGTATAAATCCCCATCCGGAACTTCTGTCGGCACCCAATCCGCTGTCGAGAGCTCCCAGATCGGACTCTCAAATTCGGATCTTTGGTACATACTGCTTGCGGCGGGGTTGCTCGTGCTCACTGGCACCCTGACACGACGCCTGGCGCGGCCTACCGAGTAGGAAGGGTTGTGCGGCTAAAGGGATGCGACGCAGGACCCGAGTAAGGAACTAAGGCGTAGCCAAGGCCCCCTGACCACATGGACAGCACGCGAGTCACCCAGCAGACATCGACAGCCCTTCCGCGTCGCGGAGAGCTGACGCACGACGCGCCGACCCCGCACGCTCTGCGCCGCAGGACCTTCCAGGGGCCGCTGCAGTGGGCGCTAGAGGAGGGCGGTTGGGGCGTAGTGCGCCCGACGGCCGACTTCCTGCTGCTGTGTCTCGCTGTGGTCATCGCCCTCGGCGGCGTCAACGACCTGCTTCACGTGTCCGCCGTGCAGGCCCCGCTACTGGCGCTGCCGCCGCTGGTGATGGCGCTGTTCTACCTGCGCGGTCTCTACCGCACACGGCTGCGCGCACTGGTGCTCGACGGCGTGGTACCCGTGCTGAGCGCTATCTCCGTGGGTGCGATGGCAGTCGTGGTGCTGGGCACGTTCCTCAACGACCACGGGCCCAGTCAGAGGATCTGGCTGCGCGGCTGGTTCATCGCGCTGGTCTGCGTCGGCACTGGGCGGATCGCGCTGGCGCTGCTGCAGCGCTGGGCGCGCGCACGGCGCCTCGTCGGCAAGCCCGTCCTGATCCTCGGCGCCGGCGTGGTCGGAGCGCAGGTCGCGCGCAGGCTCGAGAGCCACCCGGAGTATGGTCTTGCCCCGATCGGCTTCCTCGACGAGGACCCGCGCTCGGTGGCCGAGGTGGGCGGGCGCGACGTGCCCGTGCTCGGCACGATCGACGACCTCGACGAGACCGTCGCCCGCACGGACGTCAAGAACCTGATCGTCGCGTTCTCCTCGGTGGCCGACGCGCGTGTGAGTCGCCTGATCCAGCGCTGCCAGGAGCTTGGCGTCGAGGTCTCGGTGGTGCCGCGCATGTTCGACACGATCAACGACCGCATTCGCTACGACACCGTCGGAGGGTTGCCGCTGCTGTCCTTCAACACGGTCGACCCGAGAGGGCTTCAGTTCGCCCTCAAGCATGCGCTCGACCGCGTGCTGGCGCTCGTGCTGCTGATCCTGTTCTCGCCCGGGATCCTGCTCGCTGCGCTCGCGGTGCGTCTCACCTCGCCCGGCCCCGCATTCTTCAGCCAGCGCCGCGTGGGCCGCGATGGCAAGGTCTTTGACTTCTACAAGTTCCGCTCGATGCGAGTGGTCCCCGGCAAGGAGCTCGAGGACGACGAGGAGGACACCAGCGCACTGGACTTCCTGCTCGCCGGCGACATCGCCCCAGGCGGCGTCGAGGGCGAGGATCGGCGCACACCTGTCGGACGATTCCTGCGTGGGACCTCCCTCGACGAGCTGCCGCAGCTTTTCAACGTGCTACGCGGCGACATGAGCCTGGTGGGGCCACGGCCGGAGCGCCCCGAGTTCGTGGAGCTGTTCAGGCAGGACATCCTGCGCTACGGCGACCGTCACAGGGTCCGCTCGGGAATCACCGGCTGGGCACAGGTGCACGGGCTGCGCGGCCAGACCTCCCTGGCCGAACGCGTCGAGTGGGACAACTACTACATCGCGCACTGGTCGCTCGGCTTGGACCTGAAGATCCTGGCCCTGACCGTGCTCGCGCTGTTCCGCGGCGCCGAATAGGCGCTCCTCGGAAACAGGACGTCGCTTCCCCGCAGACAGGGCGGCGCTACACAGAGACAGGTAGGTGGCCTCAGATGCTCTGCTGCGCTCAGATGCTCTGCTGCGCGCCCAGCCCCTGCCCGGCCCAGAACTGAAAGACCACGACGCGCAGCCCACTCTGGCCCAGGACCACGGGAAGGGTCACCGAGAAGCGGTTGTAGCGGTCCAGCGTGAACAGGGCCTTGAAGCGGAGGGTCGGGCCCTGGTAGACCTGCAGACCCATGTAGTCGCCGACCGGGCCGGTGCCGCTGGCCACCACACTCGAGCCACGACGGCTGAGGTGCAGGGTGATGCGCGCGACTGGGCCGAACGGTGACTGGAGCACGCCGGCGAGCGCAGCGAACGATGGCTTGCGACGTCCGCTCGCGCTCAGCACGCCGAAGTCTTCTGCAGCGAACCCCTGGAGCTTGTAGACGACCTCGGCCGCGACCCACGGCGTATGCGCGAGCTCCCTGAAGGTGTTCGCGAGGTTCTCCGCCTGCGTCTTCTGCGTGACGCAGCCCTGTTCCTGCTCGATCTTGCGCGGCAGGCAACTGCTCCAGCCGAACTCGTTGAGCCACACCGGCTTCTGGTCGCCGTTGGCGAGCTGGACTTCGTGGATCGAGCGCAGCGAGCCGAGTACGAGGCTGTAGAAGTGCACCGACAAGCCGTCGTAGTAGCCCTTGATCCCAGCCGCATAGAGCGCGCGCAGGAAAACGCCATTGGACCCCACGAGCGAGCCGCCGAGGACGGGCAGGCTCGGGTCCGCCTGCTTGATGGCGGGGTAGGCAGCGCGCAGGATGGCCGCGTAGCGCTTGGGCTTTTCCGGTCCGGCGAAGTAGAACTGGTTGGCTTGGTCGGGCTCGTTCCAGACTTCGATCGCGCCCAGCCGGCTCCCGTAGCGCTGAGCGAGGAAGGCCACGAACGACGCGTACGTGGAGGGTTCGCGCGGCGGCCACGCGCTCGCCTTGCGCGATTCGCCTCCGCGGCAGGTGCGCAGGATCGAGGCCGGTGCCGAGGAGGCCCAGCAGGGAGTGTGGTCGACCATCATGAGCACCTTGATGCCCGCGCTCGCCGCATCGGCGACGAGGCGGTCCATGAACGCGAGCGCCGCCGGCGCACGCTGGCCCGAGCGCAGCGGCTCGATGCTCGACCAGGGCACCTCGGTCCGCACGAGTTGGGCGTGCAGCGCGTGCGCCTGAGCTATCGCTTGATCGGCGCCCGCCAGCGGCGCCGCTCCCACCGCCACGATGTTCACGCCGCCCAGCGGCGCGCTCGCCGAGCTGTGGGCCGCAGGTATCGGGCTCGCTCCGGCAGCCGCTGTCATGTACGCGAGCACTGTCGCCAAAGCGAGCAGCGGCACCCCGCTTCGTCGACTCATATATGAGCACTGTAATCGATCGAAGTGCAGGCTCCGCCGGTCGGTTGGCGGTGAGCCGCCGTGCGAGGACGCTACGCTGGCTGGGTCATGTCGCCCACCTGGATCTGGATGCAAGTCGCGATCGTCGTGTTCGTGCTGGCGGGCATGATCGTGGCCGTCACGAAGCTCGTTTGAGCGAGCGCCCGAGGCGCCACCGGGCCCGCGTCTGAGTCTGCGACCGTGAGGTCGGGCGCGCCGGGATCGGCTCGCCGGCGAGGATCGCCTCGGGCACCGCGTGCGTGAGCCAATCGCCGAGCTCGGCGAGCCCCGCGCCGGTGAGCTCAGCGTCCAGGTCAGGGGGACGTTTGACCAAGTCGTGCGTGTCCGAGGCGACGTTGTGCACCAGCTCCTGCGAGACGAGCAGCTGCGCAAAACGGCGCACCTGGCCTCCGAAGCGGCCCGTGAGCGAGCCGGCTGTGAGCGACGTGAGGACCCCCCCCGCGACCAGCGCCCGGACCAGCTGCGGTTCGCGGTGCAGGGCCGGACACCGCTCGGGGTGCGCGAGCAGCACGCGATGACCGCTGCGCTGGAGCTCGCTCACGACTCGCTCCAGGCCAGAGGCAAGCTGCGTGAAGGGAGGCTCGAGCAACAGCCACGGGCCGCCGCCGAGATGCAGGCGCTCGAGCTCCTGCGGCTCGATCTCTGCGACCTTGGTCATCGCGATCTCAGCACCCGCGTGGATCTCGACCGCGATTGCCTGCTCACGCAGACGCTCGTTCAGCTCGCGCGTGAGCTGCGCGATCGCAGCGGCCCGGTTCGGGTAGTGACCGCTGACGTGCGGCGTAGCCACGATCACGCTCGTGCCGCCCGCCGCCGCTGCGCGGATGAGCGCGACCGACTCCTCGATCGTGGCCGGGCCGTCGTCGATGCCGGGGAGCACGTGAGTGTGGAGGTCGATCACAAGCGCATAGAACGATATGCGAGGCGCCTAAGAGCTCCGCCGTCGGCCGGCGGATATGATCGGCGCGCTGCGGTTGCAGGCAGTTGAACCCGAGCCAAGGGAGGGTCATGTTCAAATCGATCGTGGTTGGAACGGACGGCTCGAACACGGCCGGTCAGGCCGTGCGCCAGGCGGTCGATCTCGCGAAGTCCGTCGGGGCGTCGCTCGAGCTGGTGAGCGCCTACGAGCCCGTCCCGGCCCAGCGGCTGCGTGAGGAGCGCCGTGACGCGCCCGAGGATCTGCAGTGGGCGATCACTCCTCGCGAGGAGGTCGATGCGACGCTCGAGGCGGCGGCCGCGATCGCGCGCGAGGCTGGGGTAGCGGTCAATGTCTATCCGCGTCTGGGGGACCCTGCGGATGCGATCCTCGACGTAGCCGAGGAGCGCGAGGCGGACCTGATCGTGGTCGGCAACAAGGGCATGACCGGCGCGAAGCGGTTTCTGCTGGGGTCCGTGCCGAACAAGGTCTCTCACCACGCTCCCTGCTCGGTCCTGATCATCCGTACGACCTGAGGACGCCTGCTCAGCGGCCGCCGACAGCCTCCTGCGCGCGCTCGACGGCCAGTGCGGGATCGATGCCGAAGCGAAGGCCGGCGATCTGAGGGCGCAGCGTCTTTGGCAGCAGGCGCAGCAGCAGCCGCGCCTGGCGCCCGACGGCGATCACCGCGTCGGTCGTGCGCAGCTGCCTCTCAACGTCGAGCGCGCGCATCAGCGAGGTCGGGCGCATGCGCCCGACCGGCTGCACAGGCACCGTCTCGACGCCGGGCGGCGCCCCGGCCTGCCGCGCTTCGGGTGCAGCCGTGACCAGCGCCACATCGAGTCCGAGCGCCTGCAACTGTGAAAGCCACTGGGTCGCCGCGATCGCGGCAGCCTCGCCGCCCGCGATCGCCACGAGCTTCACCGGTCCCACGCGCCGAGGGCCGAAATGCTCCGAGCCGGCGCTCGGATCGGCGGCGGGGGCGCTCTGCCCGCGGATCAGCACGAGCGTCCACACGAGCACGTCGGAGGCCACGTCCAGCGTGATCTTCAGCATGCCCTGCCAGCCGTCGCGCCAGCCCCCCTCGAGGAAGGTCCGGTAGAGGAGCTTCGCGCTCGGACGCAGCAGCATCCCGCTCAGGTATGCACGCCCGCGCGGGCGGGCGAGGTGCCCGCTCTCCAGCTGCGCGTAGCGGCGCGCGTCGAGCAGCGCCTCGCCAAGCGTCGCGGCGAGCTCGTGCTCGAGGTCTCCCGCGAGGACGAGCGGGCGCCGGTGGGCTTCGATTCCCTCGTGGACCATGCGGCTCTCGTCATGACGGTAGGCGCCCCGGCGGAACATCCGCGCGCGGTAGGCCGGATACTTGGCCGACGGTCCGAGCGGGCGCCCCAGAAAGTAGTTGCGCAGCGCGCACACCGCCATCTCGACACCGAGCGCTTCGGCCGCGAGCAGCTCCTCGATGCTCGCGCGCAGCTCCTCGGAGACGCGCTCGTCGGCGTCGATCTCGAGGATCCAGTCGCCACCGGCGTGGTCGAGGGCCAGGTTGCGCTGCCTGGCGAACCCCGGCCACGGATTTTCGATCACCCCCGCGCCCGCCGCGCGGGCGATCTCGACGGTGCGGTCCGAGGAACCCCCGTCGATGACGATCGTCTCGTCGCAGAAGGCCACGCTCGCAAGCGCCGCCGCGATGCGCTCCTGCTCGTTCTGCACGATCAGGCAGGCTGAGATGCGCTCGCTGGGCACCCGGGTAGTATGGCGAGCCCGTGCGCCCCGGCAGGATCGTTTCAATCCAGACCACGAACGAGCGCGGCGGTGCCGAGTACGCGAACGTCGACCTGCTCGCTGCGCTGCGCTCGCGAGGGCAGGATGTGGTGCTGCTCACGAACTTCCCAGATCTCGCCGACGGGTCGGGCGTGCCCGCGCGTTCGATCGATCTCGGCCCCAAGCTCGCCCGCCGCAGCGCCGTCCTGGTCGTACTCGAGGCGCCCCTCACGCTTGCGCGCCTGGCGCTGGCGCTGCGCCGCGAGCGACCGGTGGGGGCTCTGATGCTGCACTTCAAGAAGGAGCAGCTGCTGTGCTCGCTGCTGCCGCGCCGGCTCACCGGCGAGATCGTGTGGGCCGAGTGGGGACCGGTGCCGCTGCCGATGCGCCACGGACCGGCCCGGCTGGCCTACGCCCTGGCAGCTCGGCGAGCGCGACGGATAATGGCCATCTCGCAGGGCACCAGGCGAACGGTCATCGAGGCGGGCGTGCCGGCCGCGAAGGTCGACGTGGTTCCCAACCTGGTCGACGTCGACGCCGTCAAGCCCGACCCGCGCGCCAGGGTCGAGCTGCGCGAGACCTGGGGCGCGGGCGAGCAGACACTGGTCGTGGGCTTGATCTCGCGCTTTCAGCGGCGCAAGCGCAACGACGTCGTGATCGACGCGATGGCGCATCTCGACGGCGAGGTTCTGCTGGTGATCGCGGGCGAAGGCGAGGAGGAGGCGAACCTGCGCGAACGCGCAGCGCCGTATGGCGATCGCGTCCGCTTCGTGCCGAATGTGCGCGGACACGTGGAGGCTTTCCTGTCGGCCTGCGATCTGCTCGTGTTCGCTCCGAGCCCGACCGAGGGCGAGCCGCGGGTGATCGTGATGTCCCAGCTCGTAGGGGTTCCCGTGATCGCCACCGACGCCGAGGGCGCACAGGGGCTGATCCCGCCCGGCGGGGGCACGATCGTCTCACCCGCGCATGATCCGCAGGCGCTTGCGCGCACGCTGGCGGCGTATCGCGATGACCGTGAGCGCTGCCTGCGCGAGGGCGCCACCGCGCGGGCGGCGACGCTCGAGAGCCACGCCCCGGAGCGTACGATTCGCGCCGTCGAGCAGGCCTTTGGGCTGGGGTCCTGAAAGCCGGGACCGTTCCAGGCCGGGGTCCCCTGTGCGATGATCGACCTGTGCGTCACCCTGGCCCATACGCGCTGAAAGCGCTCACACTCACACTCGTGCTGCTGTTCGCGACCGCCTGCGCACAGGCCCAGCCGGGTAAGCCCTTGGCCGTCCAGGCGAGCTCCGGCCTGCCGCAGGTGAAGTCCTCGCACGTGCTCGTGATCGCGATGGAGAACGAGGAGGCATCGAGCATTGTCGGCAACAGCTCGGCACCGTATGCCAACTCGCTGATTCACCGCTACGGGCTGGCCACGCAGAGCTTTGCGATCTCGCACCCCTCGCTGCCCAACTACCTCGCCCTGACGAGCGGCTCGACCCAGGGGATCACCAGCGATTGCACCGAATGCCATACCGGCTCGGTCAACATCGTCGACCAGCTAGAAGCCGCGCACATCTCCTGGAAGGCCTACATGGAGAACACGCCGAGCCCTTGTTTCACGGGCGCCGAAGCGGGCGGGTACGCCAAGAAGCACGACCCCTTCATCTACTACGACGACGTCGCCCAGTCCCCCACTCGCTGCAACAAGATCGTCGGCTTCGAACAGCTGTCCAGCGATCTGCGTCACGGCACGCTGCCCACCTATGCGTGGATCTCGCCGAACCTCTGCGATGACGGTCACGACTGCGGCGTCAGCGGCGGCGACCGGTTTCTCAGCCACGCCGTTCCGACGCTGCTACGCGAGCTCGGCCCGCACGGGTTCCTCGTGCTCACCTGGGATGAGGGCGCCTCCAACAACGGCTGTTGTGGAGCCGCCCAGGGCGGCCACGTCGCCACGGTTCTCGCCGGCCCCGATGTGCGTCGAGGCGCACGCTTCGGAGGGTTCATCGACCACTACGGAGTGCTCGGCACGATCGAGGAAGCGCTCGGCCTGCCGCCGCTGGCGGGCGCGGCCAATCCACACAGCGGACGGCTGCGCTCCCTTTTCACACACCCGGTGCACATCCGCTGAGCGCGCGCAACGCCGGACTACCGGTCGCCACTCGCGACCGGTACCCTATGACTGCCGTTCGCCGAGGGTGACGGACATCCTGGGATCTCGATGGACTCACCTTTGACACAGCGAGCGGCACCGCCGGCAAGGTTCAAGCCGCCGCTCTTCTACCGAGCGACGGGATGGTTGAACGTACTCGTGTGGAGGCTTCCGTTGCCCCGGCGGGTGCTCGCCAGGCTGAGCGTGACCGTCTACCGCAGCCCACCGATGCCGGGTAGCGACGTGGTGGCGATCGTCGAGACCCTCGAGGCCGCCGACGTGCGCTGCTGGATAAGCGGCGGCTGGGGCGTGGATGCCCTGGCGGGCAAGTGCACGCGCTCGCACGGCGACCTCGACCTGGTCGTCCAGGACCGCGACATCGAGCGCGCCACCGAAGCGCTGGCGGGCCTCGGCTACTGGGAGTGGTACCGCGCCGACTCCGACGTGCCGATGTTCTCGCGTGTGGTGCTGCACAACCACGAGCGCGCGGGGCGCGCGGTCGATCTGCATCCTCTCCAGCTCGCCGGCACGCAGGTCGAGTTCGCCGCGGGGGAGATCGAGGGCCGCCCGGTCCCCTGCATATCGCTCTCGCTGCAGCTGAAGACGCACTCCAGCTATCGCAAGCGCTGGCGCGATCGCGCCGATCTCGCGTTGCTGCACAAGCTCGGCGACGGCTCCGTGACCACGCTGATCGTGCCCGTCCCCGACGCCGACGGACTGCTGCAGAAGTCGGCCCGCGAGGCCGGCCTGCCGCCACACATCACCGTCTTCTACCCGTTTCTCAACGTGCGCACGATCGACTCGGACACCGAGTCCGCGCTGGCGGCGCTGCTCGAAGCGGTCCCCTGCTTCGACTTCGAGCTTCTCCGACATCGGGCGCTTCCCCGGCGTGGTCTACCTGTCTCCCGAGCCGGCCACGCCGTTCGTCGAGATGACCCAGGCACTGGCCGAGCGCTGGCCCGATCACCAGCCCTACGAAGGTGCCTTCGAGGAGATCATTCCGCACCTCACCGTCGCCTACGGGGCGCCCATACCCAACGGCCTGGCCGAGCAGCTACCGGTGCGTCTGCGCGCCGAGGAGGTCTGGTTGATGAGCCGCGTCGCCCGCCGCTGGACGCGGCGCAGGGTCTTTCCGCTTGACTCGGGGGGCCCCCTTGGCTCGGGGGGCGCCGAGAGCGCCACTTGATGCTTCGCTAGTGCGCTCGTGTGTATTGGGTGATGGTGTTGCTGGCGTTGTTGGTGGTGTAGAGGTTGTTGCCGTCGGGGCTGAGGGTGATGCCTTCTGGGTCTGCTTGGGTTGGGGTGGTGGTGGGGGTGAGTGGGGTGAGGGTTCCGGTTTCGTTGTTGCGTGCGTATTGGGTGATGGTGTTGCTGGTCTCGTTGGTGGCGTAGACGTTTGCTCCGTCGGGGCTGATGGCGACGCATTCGGTGTATTCGCCGCCTGTGGGGGTGGTGGAGGTGGTTGTGAGCTTTCCGGTGGTGGTGTTGCGGGTGAAGAGCATGAGCTGGCCGGGTGAGGCGCTGTCGGCGACGTAGATGCTTTTGCCGTCGGGGCTGATCGCGAGGTCGTGGGGGTTGACTGCGGCTGGGAGCGTCGCGGGGCTGAGGGCGCTCAGCTTGCCTGTTTCGCTGTTGCGGGAGTACTGGGAGATGGTGCCTGCGTTGTAGTTGGTGGCGTAGGCGTTCTTGCCGTCGGGGCTGAGGACGATCCCGTGGACGTTCGCGCCGGCTGCGATTGTGGCTGGTGAGAGTGCGCTGAGTACTCCGGTGGTGGTGTTGCGCGAGTACTGCGAGACGGTCGCGGAGGAGGAGTTCGCGGCGTACACGTTCTTGCCGTCTGCGCTGATGCTCAGCCCGATCGGGCCTTCTCCTGCGGTCACGCTTGCGGGCGAGAGCGCGGTGAGCGCTCCGGTGGTTGTGTTGCGCGAGTACTCAGAGACGGTGTTGGAGTATCTATCGGCTACGTATACGTTCTTGCCGTCGGGGCTGACCACGATGCCCTCTGGTGAGTAGCCTGCTTCCACGCTCGCGGGCGTGAGCGCCGTGAGCGCCCCCGTTTCGGGGTTACGCGAGTACTGCGAGACCGTCGTCGTGAACCGGTTAGCCGCATACGCGCTGCGACCATCCGGGCTCACCACGATCCGCGCCACTCCACTACCCGCTTCCACACTCCCAGGCGACAACGCCGACAACACACCTTTCGCGCCACCGGTCGTGGTGAAGGTGTGGTCGGTGCCGTTTGTTGTGCCGGTGGCGTTGGTTGCGATGAGCCGGTAGTGGTAGGTGGTGTTGGGGGTGAGGCTGGTGAGTGGGGTGTTCTCGGTTTGGGGGGTGCTGGTGGAGCCGGCGCTTGGGTCGGGTGGCCCGGGGGTTTGTTTGCCGTAGGTGGGGGTGGTGCCGTATTCGAAGTGGTAGGTGGTGGCTTGCCCGTTGGGGTTGACGGTCCCTTCGATGGTCGCGGAGGTTTCGCTGACCGAGGTGGCGCTGCCTGTGGTGACGGCCGGCGCGAGTGGTGGTGGGGGCGTGCTGGTTGTGAAGGTGTGGTCGGTGCCGTTGGTTGTGCCGGTGGCGTTGGTTGCGATGAGCCGGTAGTGGTAGGTGGTGTTGGGGGTGAGGCTGGTGAGTGGGGTGTTCTCGGTTTGGGGGGTGTTGGTGGAGCCGGCGCTTGGGTCGGGTGGCCCGGGGGTTTGTTTGCCGTAGGTGGGGGTGGTGCCGTATTCGAAGTGGTAGGTGGTGGCTTGCCCGTTGGGGTTGACGGTCCCTTCGATGGTCGCGGAGGTTTCGCTGACCGAGGTGGCGCTGCCTGTGGTGACGGCCGGCGCGAGTGGTGGTGGGGGCGTGCTGGTTGTGAAGGTGTGGTCGGTGCCGTTGGTTGTGCCGGTGGCGTTGGTTGCGATGAGCCGGTAGTGGTAGGTGGTGTTGGGGGTGAGGCTGGTGAGTGGGGTGTTCTCGGTTTGGGGGGTGTTGGTGGAGCCGGCGCTTGGGTCGGGTGGCCCGGGGGTTTGTTTGCCGTAGGTGGGGGTGGTGCCGTATTCGAAGTGGTAGGTGGTGGCTTGCCCGTTGGGGTTGACGGTCCCTTCGATGGTCGCGGAGGTTTCGCTGACCGAGGTGGCGCTGCCTGTGGTGACGGCCGGCGCCTGCGGCGGCGAGCTGGAAGCTCGTGTGTATTGGGTGATGGTGTTGCTGGCGTTGTTGGTGGTGTAGAGGTTGTTGCCGTCGGGGCTGAGGGTGATGCCTTCTGGGTCTGCTTGGGTTGGGGTGGTGGTGGGGGTGAGTGGGGTGAGGGTTCCGGTTTCGTTGTTGCGTGCGTATTGGGTGATGGTGTTGCTGGTCTCGTTGGTGGCGTAGACGTTTGCTCCGTCGGGGCTGATGGCGACGCATTCGGTGTATTCGCCGCCTGTGGGGGTGGTGGAGGTGGTTGTGAGCTTTCCGGTGGTGGTGTTGCGGGTGAAGAGCATGAGCTGGCCGGGTGAGGCGCTGTCGGCGACGTAGATGCTTTTGCCGTCGGGGCTGATCGCGAGGTCGTGGGGGTTGACTGCGGCTGGGAGCGTCGCGGGGCTGAGGGCGCTCAGCTTGCCTGTTTCGCTGTTGCGGGAGTACTGGGAGATGGTGCCTGCGTTGTAGTTGGTGGCGTAGGCGTTCTTGCCGTCGGGGCTGAGGACGATCCCGTGGACGTTCGCGCCGGCTGCGATTGTGGCTGGTGAGAGTGCGCTGAGTACTCCGGTGGTGGTGTTGCGCGAGTACTGCGAGACGGTCGCGGAGGAGGAGTTCGCGGCGTACACGTTCTTGCCGTCTGCGCTGATGCTCAGCCCGATCGGGCCTTCTCCTGCGGTCACGCTTGCGGGCGAGAGCGCGGTGAGCGCTCCGGTGGTTGTGTTGCGCGAGTACTCAGAGACGGTGTTGGAGTATCTATCGGCTACGTATACGTTCTTGCCGTCGGGGCTGACCACGATGCCCTCTGGTGAGTAGCCTGCTTCCACGCTCGCGGGCGTGAGCGCCGTGAGCGCCCCCGTTTCGGGGTTACGCGAGTACTGCGAGACCGTCGTCGTGAACCGGTTAGCCGCATACGCGCTGCGACCATCCGGGCTCACCACGATCCGCGCCACTCCACTACCCGCTTCCACACTCCCAGGCGACAACGCCGACAACACACCGGGGCTGGCGGATGCGATCGCGGTGTGGCCCGCGCCCAGTCCCGCGACGAGTACGCTGAGGAACGCCACTGCCAGGCCTGTCTTGCGCGTGTAGCAACGCGGGAGCGTGATCACGCCCGTGCCCTCCGGTGCTGCTGCGTCCCTGCAGGTTCCTTGTCGAACATCAGCCGGGCCTCCTTGACCGACGAAGATGTACTAGCACGTGACTATACAGCCAACTAATACCTTCGTCCAGGCAAATTCCAAATATTTGAGTAACCGCATCAGTGCTGTTCAAAGCTGCGCAAAGCTGCCCAATCTTCGCCCCTGCAGGGCCCGCATCCATGCGCCTGACATCAGCAGGGTGAAGTCTTTGTCGCGGTCGGGGTGCACCATGATCTCCAAGCTCGCGTGATCGGCCAGCTCGAGCATCTGCGCGATCGCGCCGTCAGTGGGGGAGAGACCCAGCCGGTCGATCGCAAGAAAGTGATCGGTCGTGCCCTGCCGCCGGGCGATCCACGCTTGGCGTGCGAGGTGCGCCAGCGCGCCGGGTCCGCCGCGCCCACCCGATTGTCCTGTCCGCGCGGGTACGCCCCTCGGCAGAGCCAGCAGCACGGTGGGGCTCAGGTGCCCGTGGTTGTGCCCGTCGATATGAGTGGGCTCCCGGCCGAACAGAGCGCGGAACTGCTCGAGCTGATCCTCGACGCAGCGCCGGGCGCTGCGGTTTATCTTCGGGTTGAAGGTGAAGCGTCGCAACCGGCGTCCGGCGAAGTAGCGCACGAGTTGCGCCTGGCGTTCGCGCACGGGCGCGGGCGCGGCGGGATCCTCGAACTCCTGGGTGACGTTCAGGTGCAGACCGATCGGCAGCTCGCGCGAGCGCCCGATCTCACCGGCGCGCGCCGAATCGCTCATGTAGACCATCGCGCTCGTGCTCGTCACGCTCCCCGCCGCGAGGCACTCGACGATCCTGTCCGTTGCGAGGCGATTGCCCCCGAAGTCGTCGGCGTTGATGATCAGCAGGCCGGGCACCGGAGCAGTCTAATGTCGAGCGAGTCGGTTCGATCTTCCGGTCCGAGCGACGATCGAGCGATACTGTGGAGCGCCCGATGACGGCGCAGCCAATGTCGTCTTCAGCCAGCACCGCCACCCGGCAACGCGCCGCCCGCGACGTCCTCATGCAGGTCGTGGTGCGCGTCTTGAACCTGGCGCTGGGCGTCGTGGTCACCGCGCTGCTCGCGCGGGGGCTCGGCAGCGCGGGCTTTGGAGAATGGTCGACGATCTTCGCCGTCATCGGCCTGACGGGCTTTCTCATGAGCTTTGGCGCTGAAGGCATCGTGGTGCGCGAAGCGGCTCGCGAGCCAGAGCACGAGCGCGAGTGGCTCGGCGCGATGCTGGCCATGCGGCTGCTCGCGCTCGGGCCGACGATGGTGCTCTCGCTGGCGGTCCTGCTTGCGGTCCAGCAGAGCCACGCGATGCTGATCGCCTCCCTGATCCTGGTCGTGTGCATGCCCTTCGATGGCGTCGGAGTCCTCCAGCTCGTCTTTCAGCTGCGCGTCAAGAACAGGATCCCGATGCTCGTTCTGACGATCAGGAGCGTGCTGTGGGGGATAGCCGTGTTCGTCATCTACGAGGACAAGGGCGGCCTGGTGCCGCTGGCGATCGCGCTCGTCACGACCAACCTGGCCGGCTCGATCGTGCAGACCATGGCCGCGCTGAAGGTGCTCGAACGGTGGCCGCGCCCGTCGCGGGCGCGCCTGGGGGAGCTGATCCGGTCGGCTTTGCCGCTCGGCATAACCGGGATGCTGGTGATCGGATATGGGCGCATCGACCAGGTGATCGTGCTGCAGTCGGCCGGAAGCAGGGCCGCGGGATTGTACGGAGCGGTCTATGCCGTGCTCGATCGCTCGCATTTCGTGCCGATCTCGGTGCTCGTGACGCTGGCGCCGATCATGGCGGCCGCATGGCCTGCCGAGCCGGCTCGCATGCTGCGCGCTGCGCGGCTGGCCGCGGAGCTGATGGCGATCACCTCGCTCGGAGCGCTGGCGTTCGCCACCGTTGCCGCCACACCTCTCGTGCGCCTGTTCTTCGGGCCGCAGTTCACAGCCGCCGCGCCGGCGCTGCCCGTCCTCGGAGGGGCATTCGTGTTCATCTGCTTCGGCTATCTGAACGGCAACCTGCTGATCGTGCTCGGCCTGCAGCGACGGTTCTTGACGATCAGCCTGATCGCGCTCGGCTTCAACCTCGTGGGCAACGTCGTGCTGGTTCCTCTCACAGGCTTCATGGGCGCCGCCTGGATGACCCTTGCCACCGAGGTGCTGGTCTGCACGATGTGCATGTCGGCGATCCTCAAGAAGCTCGAACGCCCGTGGCCACGACCGGGGCGCATCCTGCGCACGGTGGCGGCGTCGGCGGTGCTGTTCGGCGCTCTGGAGGCACTCAGCCTGCTCGGTGGGTCGCTGGTGGTGCTGATAGTGGCTGCGTGCGTGCTCTATCCGCCACTGCTGCTCGGCTTGGGCGCGCTTCAGCGCGAGGACATCATGATCGTGCTCAGACGCGCCGCGGTCACCTGAAGCGCGCGGCCGGCGCCGCTCAGGTCCAGATTCGCCGCAGGCGCGCCCGTCTACGCGCCCCGGACCAGTCGATCATGCTGTCGTTGAGGTCGTAATCGCCGCGTTGGGCGTCGGGCACCTCGCCCGTCTCGATGCGCTCGATCAGCCGCGGTAGCTCGCGGTAGAAGTCCGGCGAGCGAAACGGCGGGTGCAGCGACCACATGCCCGGCTCGGTACCGAGGAAGTCGACTCGCGTGAGCCCGGCGTCGCGCATCGCGTTGCTGATCACGATCTCGGCGGCGCGATATGGAGGATTGCCGTGCATCCTGGCCTTGGCCCTGCTGAGGAGGCGCAGCGGTCCCTGCAGCGTGAGCGGCAGCAGTCGCTCACGCAGACGCCGCCGATCGATCAAGAACAGGCGCGTGCTCAACGACGGGAAGCGAAATGCCAGCGAGTGGTGCTCGAAGCGGGCGCCTGACTGGGTGCGCAGGGTCTGCGCGGACATCGGCGGCCCCGGCAGGGGGTTGCAGCCCAGCACGTCGCTGTGCTGCTCCAGCAGCGAGGCCGCTTCGGCTGTCCAGGACTGACTGCCGCCGCCGAACATCAGATCGGAGTCGAGGTGCAACACGAGGTCGTGGCGCGCGCTGTGGAGCCCGTGGAAGTACGGATAGATGGGAGCGCCCTTGGTGTCCTTGGCGGGCATCAGCGGCTCGGCGAGAAAGCTCTCGGCGACCTCGCGCATCGCCTGCGGCGCGTAGTCGACCGTGCTCAGGTGCGCGTTTGGATACTGCCGGCAGAGCTCTCGCAGCAGCTCCTCCATCGGATCCTTGCGCTCCTCCCACGCCTCGCCGAAGCGGCCTCCGTGCGCGGTGCGGTGCAGATCGAGCGTGAACAGGATCTCCTGCACCTGCCCACTCCACTGGCGCAGCTGGTGGGGGAGGATGCTCACGGCGTGGGGCAGATCGGTGGGAGCCACGTTGATCTGCAGCGTGACCGGTGATGCCTGCGCCATCTCGGCGCACGCTACCAAGATGTTCACGCATCTAGGTCGAGACCCGAGCTCTGCTACGCCTGCCCCGTGCGTAGACTCCCGGCCGCCGTAGCGTCACCCCGCCGTAGCGTCACCCGTGTTCGGGGACTGCTCCCCTGCACTCGACTCAGATCCGAGACCCCGCGCATGGATCACACACCGATCATAGGCATCGAGGGCGGGCACATGCTGGGCGATCGAGTCGGCATGGGTCAGTACATGACAGGGATCCTCGAGGCTCTGACCGAGACCGACCGACGCGAGCGATTCGTCGTCTTCGCACTCGGGCGCAAAGAGCGAATCGCAGATCCACCGGTGCGCTCCGCAAAGGTCTCCTATCGGGTTGGCCCGGTGCCCCGCAGGGTACATGACCGTCTATTGATGGCATCGCTTGCGCCTCCCACGGAGCTGCTGATCGGGGTGCGCCCGGATGTCTGCATCTGGCCGAACTTCGTCAGCTGGCCAACCTTTCCGGGCGTGCGCAACGTCCTGGTCATCCACGACCTCGGCTTCCTCCTGCACGGCGAGTACCTGCGCGAGGATGACCGCGGCTACTACAGGCGTCTCGTCCCGCGTTCGATCCGCCGCGCGGACCGCCTGATCGCGGTCTCCTCGAGCGTCCGCGAAGAACTCGTCGAGCGCTTCGACGTGGCCGAGCAGGACGTCACCGTGGTCTCTCCGGCGGTCGACACGACGCGTTTTCGTGCGCGCCCCGAGCAGGAGGTGCGAGAGGTCGTGGAGAGGTATGGGTTGCAGCGGCCCTACATCCTGTTCACGGGAACGCTCGAGCCTCGCAAGAACGTCGTCGGCCTGCTCGATGCCTACGCAGCGCTTCCCGCCGCGCTGCGCGAGCGCTTCCAGCTCGTCCTCGCGGGCGGCAAGGGCTGGCTCGCCGCCCCGATCGAAGCGCGCCTGAGGGAAGCTCGGCGGGCTGCGCATCCTGACCACCGGATATGTGCCCGACGCGGATCTGGCGGCCATCTACAGCGCGGCCGAGCTGTTCGTGTACCCCTCCTTCTACGAGGGTTTCGGGATGCCGCCGCTGGAGGCGATGGCGTGCGGGGTACCGGTGATCACCAGCGACGTCTCATCGCTGCCGGAGGTCGTGGGCGACGCAGCGATCAAGCTCGACCCGCACGACACCGATGCGCTGAGCAGCGCGATCGAGATGGTGCTCGGAGATGCAGCACTCGCCGCTCGCATGCGCGAGCAGGGATTGCGCCAGGCGCAGCGCTTCACCTGGGCCGCGAGCGCACAGCGCCTGGATCGTCTCGTGGGCGAGCTGCTGGCGGAGGGTCGGTGAACCTCGCAAGAGCTCACCCAGCTGCCTCGCCCGAAGAGCTCTCGGGGGGGTACCATCGTGCTCGTGCGTGCTCCCGCCGGCTGTCCCAGACCAACCGCTGCGCCCGCTACTCAAGCGGGCGCCCGTACCGGACGATAAGAGGCCAGTCGTGAGCCCAGCCGAACTCCCACTCCCGATGATCTGCTCCCCCGCTCCTACGCCGGCGCAGGAGACACTGCGATGAGTACGGTCAACCGGCTTGACAGCATCCGCGAAGCCGAGAAGGGCTCCGCCCTGCTCGGCATCCTGCGTCGCCGCTGGCTGGTCGCCGCGACCGTCCTGATCGCATGTGTGGCCGTCGCTGTCATCCATCAGAAGAGCTCGACCAAGAGCTACACAGCCACCGCCAGCGTGGCATTCCAGAGCGGCACGCTGTCGGATTCTGCGGTACAGGCGACCACGAGCGGAAGCAGCGAACCTCAGCGCGAAGCGGACACCGAGGTGCTGATCGCGCACTCCGCCGAAGTCGCAGAGGCCGTGCGGCGTCAACTGCAGACCCCGCTCACCGCCGCGCAGTTGCTCAACGACGTCCAGGTCGAAGCTGCGGCCAACGCCAACATCCTCAACATCGTCGCCTCCACGCGCGATCCGCAGGAGTCGGCACTGCTGGCCAACGCGTTCGCGACCCAGTACATCGCCTTCCGCACCAAGACCGGCCTCGAAGGCATCAACTCGGCCGCCACCAAGCTTCAGCAGGAGCTCTCCTCGCTGCCGAGCACATCGCCGGAACGGGCCACCCTGGAACAGTCGCTGCAGCGCCTCAGCGCGCTGCGCGCCGTGGCGGGAGGCGGAGCGAACATCATCGCTCGCGCGAGCGTGCCTGGCTCACCCGCCGGCAGATCCCTCTCTACGACCGTCCTGCTCGGGTTCATCGCCGGCCTGGCGCTGGCCATCGCAATCGCATTGCTGGTCGAGTCGCTCGACCGGCGCATCCGGACGCTCGAGGAATGCGAGCACGAGTATGGGATCGCGGCTCTGACCAGCGTGCCGCAGTCGTCCTTCCGGGCGACTCGGCCCGAGATGCGAGAGCAGGCGCTGGAGTCCTATCGAATCCTGCGCAGCGAGCTCGACTTCGCGGCGGTCACGCGCCAGCTCGACACGCTGCTGGTCACCAGCGCGATCTCCGAAGAGGGCAAGACGACCGTTGCGGTGGAGCTCGCGCGTGTGATGGCGATGGCGGGGCGCAAGGTCACCCTTATGGAGCTCGACCTGCGCCGGCCGGGTTTCGCGGCGCACTTCGACCTGGATCCGAGCGGGGGGCTGACCGCTGTGCTGACCGACCAGGCGTCGCTCGACGACCTGCTCGAGGAGCCGATCCCCGAGCTGCCCAACCTCGCAGTGCTGTCTGCCGGGCGCCTGCCGCAGAATCCTTCGGAGATGCTCAGCTCGCCGCGCGTCGGGGAAATAATCTCTGACCTGGCCGCGGGCTCGGACATCCTGATCATCGACGCGCCTCCGCTGAACCCGGTGGCCGACACCCAGGTGCTGCTCAACAACCCCGCGATTCACACGACGCTGGTGGTCGGACGTGTGAACCATCTCAAGCGCGACGAGGCTCGGCGCGCCAGGGGCATCCTCGCCCGTCACATGATCGAGCCGGTCGGACTGGTCGTGACCGGGGTGGGCGAGCAGCGGATGTACGGCTATGGCGCATACGGCGACTACGCCAGCCGTCCACAGGACGAAGAGCCTGCCAGGCCGGCGCAGCGCTCGCGCGAGGCTTCGGCCAAGCGGCGACTGCCGCTCTGAGGGGTCAGACGATGCTCGCGGCGTGGCGGCTGCGCCTGCACGGCATGCAAAGCGAAGCCGCGATCGCGCTGCTCGCAGGCGTCCTGACGGCGCTGCTGATCCTCGCCACGTCGAACAAGCTCGGTGCCGACGGCGCGCTGTTTGTTCCCCTGGCGATACCGCTGCTTCTGCTGTTGATCGTGAACCCCCTGTGGATGACGATCGGCGTGGTCGGCCTGATCGTGATCTTCGAGGGCCCCGACTTCGGCCTGTTCTCGTTTGGCTCGGTCATCTACGGCCACGCCACGATCCTGAACGTGATGGTTGCCCTGATTGTGATCGCGGTGGCAATCGATCTGGTGCGAAAGCGCCGGCGTCTGGAGGTCCCCGTGGTGCTGGCGCTTCCGCTGGCGACGCTCCTGCTGGCGATGGCGGTGGGCGTCGTGGTCGCTCACGCGTACGGGATCAGCACAAGCAAAGCGATCCACTCCGAGAACCTGCTGATGTACCTGCTGTTCCTGCCGATCGCGATCGCCAATCTCGACCTCGACCGAACGCAGCTGCTGCGCCTGCTGCAGGGGGTGATCGGGCTGGCCGTGCTGAAGGCCGTGCTCGGACTGGTGGAGGTGGCCGGGCATCTCGGCGTCCCGATCGAAGGCCAATCCACACTCACCTACTACGAACCCACCGCCAACTGGCTGATGATGATCGCGATCCTCACGATCATCGCGGCGCTGGCCTCGGGCTACAGGCCGCCGCTGGCGATGACCCTGAGCCTGCCCGTACTGATCGCAGCGCTCACGCTCTCCTATCGGCGCTCGTTCTGGATCGGGGCGGTCCTCGGTATCGTGCTGGTGCTCTCGCTCGGGCTCTCGCCGACCACTCGCCGGCTGCTGATCCCGAGCCTCGTGTTCGTCATCGCCGCGGGTTGGCTGGCCGGGTCGGTGCACTTCCAATCGCAGTCGGGGTCGCAGTCGCCGATCCTGCACCGCGTCGAATCGCTGGTCCCCTCGAAGCTCACCACCAACGTCGAGGATCGCTACCGGCTGGACGAGCGGGCCAATGTCCTGGCCGAGATACGCGCCAATCCGTTCACAGGCATCGGCATGCTGGTTCCCTGGAGTGCGTCGGCACGTCCGCTGCCGGTCGAACACGAAGCCGGGCGCCTGTATGTGCACTTCGCGGCGCTGTGGTACTGGCTGAAGCTCGGGATCCTCGGCTTGATCGCCTATGTCGGGATGCTGCTCGCCACAGTCGCGCTCAGCTGGCGGGTGTGGCGGCGCGGACACGAGCCGCTGATACGCGCATTCGGGCTCGCCTCGGTGTGCTCGATCGCGGGCCTCGCCGTGGTGGAGACGACCGGAAGCTTCACCGGTGTGGACGCACGCTTCACGATCCTGTTTGGAGCTGTCGTCGGGTTGCTCGCACTGCTCGCGCGAAGCGCCACGGTGGACGAGGAGCCACGCGCTCCGGGAGCTCGCGCGGTCTGAGGCTTTCGCGGCCGCGGCCGCCGCGAGCCGATCTCTATCCGAACTGCGAGAACAGCGAGTCGACCTCGCTGGTGTACGCGCCCTTCGGTTCGCCGTTGGACTGCATCGCTCCGAAGTACTGCTCGCGGTCGGACGAGGTGCCGCTGGCGGACTGGTCCTGAGCCTGGTAGAGGTAGAAGCCACGCAGGCGGGCGCCGTAACGTGCGCGCATTCCCGTCACGGTCGAGCCCAGTGCGCTGGCGGCTTCGGAATAGCTCATGCACTTGTTCCACCCGTAGTTGTCGCTGAGGCAGCGCCCGTTGTCGGTCGCAAGGCCCCACTCGGTCACGTAGATCGGGATCGAGCTGGATGCGCCCGCGGCCTGCGTCTGGGAGACCAGAGCATCGAGCCTGCCCTTCCATTCGGGGCCATACGGGTGAACGGTCCAGCCCGCGACCATCTGACCGAGGTTGGGTACCGCCTTGAACATGTTTTCCACCCAGATCGAGTTGCCCGAGTCGCCGTCGTCTGCCTGAGCCAGCAGGCCGACGTTCGGGTTGGCGGCGTGGATCGCTTCGTAGGCTTCCTTGAAGCGGATCGCATAGGTCTGCGCGCGGCTCGCGACGGCGCTGTCGGAGGTGTCGCTGAACTGGTAGGCGTAGCTCGTCTCGTTACCGAACTCGATCGTCGTCATGGCGGTTCCCGCGGGCTCGGACTTGCCCTGCCAAAACGTGCCGCCCGGGCCGTAGGCCGCTGCCCAGGTTCCGAGGTTCTTGGCCTGTTCGCTCGTCGGCAGCTTTCCTTCGAAGCCCGCCAGCGGCATGATTCGAATCCCGGCCCGCGCGTATTCTTCGACGCGGCCGGAGCCATCGGAGGCGGGCGCGCCGATTTCCTTTTCCATGCGCACCGAGCGGGCTCCGATCGCGTGGATCATCCCCGGCTCGCTGCTGTCGAGCGACTCGGGCACCATGCCCATTTCGAACGAGCCGCCGGACGGGCTTTCGGAGGGGGGAGTGCTCGGGCTTTCGCCGCCGACCGGTGGGGCGGACGGGAAGGCGATCGACACTTCAGGTGCCCAGGCGCTGCCCTCGACGGCGGTGCGGACGCTGTAGTGCACGGTGGCGCCCGGCACCGGGGTGGGCGTGAAGGAGGTGCCGCCGACGACCGAGTACTGGTCGGCGTGGCCGGCCAGTCGTTGCACGAGCACGTATGTGCTCACGCTGCCCACCTGGTTCCAGCTCAGCGTCTGGCCTGCGACGGCGAGCGCCGGCGCGGCCTGCGTGTCGACCGTTTCGCCGGCGCCGGGGGCGCCGGGAGCGGGAGTCGGCGAGCCTGCGCCGTCCGGCAGCGGATACGCGATCGCTGCCGGCAACGACCAGCTCGAGCGGCTGATGGCCGTGCGCACGCGATAGCGAACCGTGGCGCCGGGAACGGGCGGGGGTGTCGTCGAGGCACCGTGAACCACTGCGTATTGCGGGGCCTGTCCCGGCACTTTGGTTTCGACCACATAGTTGTTGACGCGGGCGATGCGCGTCCAGCGCAAGCTCCTCCCCGTCACGCTCACCTGGGCAGCGCGCTGTGTCCATGCGCGGCTCGCCCTGGCTGTGCCCAGCGAGCTGGCGCTCGCACGAGCGGCCTGGGCCAGCTTGCGCTTGGCGTTGGCTGACCTGCCACCTGCCTGCTGCAACGTGCGCCGCGTGGCGGCGCATTGAGCGGGGTGGCGGCTCAGGCAGAGCTTCAGGGCCCTGGCGTCGGCGACGAACGCGCGGTCTGCCCGGATGCTGTGAGCGGCGGCCAGACTCAGGGGGCGCGGGATCACTCGGGCTGCGCTGGCGATGAAGCGAGAGTTGAGGTGCGCGTCGGCGGCGAGGGGCTGGGCGGCGAGGGCAACCAGGACCAGCAGCGTCAGGCTGGCAAGGACGGACAAGCGCAACGTCGTAAGCCGGCGGAACGGATGGTTCGTCATGCAGCAAGCTCCTTCGGTGACCGGGCTGTCTACGGGAGACCCCTGGCTTTGCGAGCCCGCCTCGCGACGGGTGTGCCTTTGTCGGGAATTCGCGACGGCGCCTGCTGATGGTGCTGCGCCTCGCCTTCTAAAGCTCTGCAAGAAACGTCTCGGTGCAGTGCGGGCTGTTCTTTAGCTTGGGCCTGGCGAGTGGACGCGATGTGAGCCTTGCACGCGGAATTGCGCGTCTGTCCAGGTGCAGAACCGCGGCAGCATGCTCGCGGCGTGCCGAGTCAGCGCCGAATCGCTTCAGGCACCGCTTGCCAGCAGCCTGCTGAGCGCCTCGATCGAGTAGCGCTCGGCGACCAGCTCGCGCCCCCGGCGGCCCAGCTCGCTGCCTCCGTCGCGCAGGATGCGAATCAGGGCTGAGGCGAACTGATCGCCATGCTCGGCGATCAGGCAGTCATCGCCATCGTTGACCTCCAGGCCGGCGGCGGCGCGGGGCGTAGCCACGACCGGCAGCCCATAGGCGAGCGCCTCGATGAACTTCAGCGGCGTACCCCCGCCCTGTAGCAGCGGGACGACCGCACAGGAAGCGCTCGCGTAGGCCGCTCCGAGATCATCGACGAAGCCAACCTGCTCGACCCGGGGGTCCGCGCCCGCAAGCTCCGGCAGACCGGCGCCCACCAGCGTGAGTCGGGTGTCGGGCAGCTCCGCCCAGACCCTGGGGAAGACCTCCTCGAGCAGGAAGCTCAGCCCGTTGCGGTTGGGGGTGTAGAAGAAGCTCGCCACGAAGATCACCCGTGGCTCTGGCTGGGGCAGGGATACCGGCGTGACGCGCGCGAGGTCGATCACGTTGGGCACGTAGCGCAACCGCGCCGTCGGGCAGAGCTCGCGCGCTCCCGCGATGTCCGCCTGGCTGACCATCCAGGACTCGGATGCGCTCGCGAGCAGCCTGCGCTCGAAGCTGCGCAGCGTATCGGGGCGTTTGAAAAGACCGGAGTCGATCTGGTGGCGAAAGCCGGACTCGAGGTTGTGGGCGTTGTAGATCAGCGGATGGCGTTGCGCCAGAGGCGCAAGCGTGGCCGCCGCGATCGGACCGTCGGCGATCACACGGCCGCAATCCGGCCTCTCGGCCAGACGCAGGGCTGCGCTTGCGAGCTCGCTCGATATCCCCCGCGCGAGCGAGTCGGGGACGCCGGTGAGCCGCGCCCGAGCGTAGGCGAGCATGCGCCCGGCGCCGCGCGAGGGGGTGACGCCTTGCAACTCGATCCCGGGTATCTCCTGGAAGGCGCGATCCGGTTCAGGTGCGTCGAAGTTCACATACAACAACCTCAGCCCGCCCTGCGCGGCCAGCGCCCGGGCGATGCCGTATGTCCGCATCACGTGCCCGGAGCGCAGCACGGGCGTGTGAACCGTGACGAGCAGATCCTTCACAGTGCGTCGATCGCGGTTGCGATCTCCTCGATGCGACGCTCCCATGAGTGCGTTGCGGCCAGCCGCGAGCGCTCGGCTCGGCGCTGCGGGCTGTCGTGCGCCAGCGACTCCTCCAGACGCTCCGCGATGCCCTGCGCCCCTGAAGCCGTGGCGATCTGATCGATCTCCGAGAGCGATGGCAGCGCGGTGGCGACTACGGGCAGCCCGGCCGCCAGGTACTCATAGACCTTCATCGGAAAGATGCTGTTGGTGAGCTCGTTGCGCGCATAGGGGATCAGCCCGGCGTCCGCTCCGCGCAGCACGCTCGGAAGCTGCTCATAGGCACGCGCCCCAAGCAGATGCACGTTCGGCTCGGCCGCCAGAGCCGAGACGTCGGTGCGGGGATCTCCTGGGCCGACGGGCCCCACTAGCGCGAAGGACCAGTCGCGTCGCGACCGCGCCAGCTCGACCAGCAGTGCCATGTCGAGCTTGCTGGCCACGACCGCGCCGATGAACACGATGCGGGGGTGAGCAAGCTCGGCGATCCCAGCGTCGAGCGGCCCCTCGCGCAGGGCGCTGGAGAACAGCTCCGTATCGGCGACGTTGGGCGCGTAGAGCACGTTTGCGCCCATAGCCCGCAGGCGCTCAGCGAGACCCGAGGCGCTCGCCAGCACGAGATCGGCCCGCCGTGCAAAGCGGTTCTCCGCCGCCCGGAAGGTGACCGCGTCGATCCCGGGCTGAGCGGCGATGTCATCGACGCAATGGTAGATAACGAGGGCTGGATCGAGCGCCTCGAGCAGGGCCTCGGCCTGTGGCACATAGGCCCACAGGATCACATCGCGCATGCCGAGGCCGCGCGTCGCGCGTCGCACGAGCAGGGGCAGCAGGCGACGATTGAACGCGCGCACCAGCGCGTTTGAGTGCAGCGGCAGCACCAGCGGGGAGAGGACATGCAGCCGATCGCTCTGACGTGGCCCGCGCAGCCCGTTTTTCAGGCGTTCAACGATCCGCTTGATGTCGCGACCGGCGAGCTGGGGACGGCGCAGGCCGAGCGACTCGACGAACAGCACTCTGTTGGTGCGCGCGAGGCGCTTCATCAGATGGTGCTGGTTGGTTTGCAATTCGGTGTTCCAGTCGGCGAACCCGACGCAGACGATGTCACGGCCTTCGAGGCTGGGATGATCGCTCATCGCGGCCATGATCTCAGGCGCGTGGCTGCGTGCGCGCCCAGCGCCCTCGGATATGCGTCTGCCGGGGCGCCCGTCGGGCGCAGGCATGGGTCGCGCAGCGCCGAACTGAATACTCACGCGCCGTGACTATGAACGTGGTGAATCCTTCTGGAGCGACCCCAGGCGCGCGCCTGGATCGATCGCGCACGGCTCGTCTGCTCTTCGACGCCGAGCTCGAGGCGGGCGCGGTGGCGCCTGCCGCGCTGTCGAGCAGGGCGGTGCGCAGGGCCAGCGCGGTGCGCGGCGTACCCCCCCGTCCGATTCGCCTGGCCCAGCAGCTGCGCTACAAGCTCGGAGGACTGCGCTACGAGTCGGGCGTGGCGAGGCCCCTGATCGCAGCCCGCCGGGCGGTCCTCGGTGCGCGCAGCGAGTCGCCGCCTCGCTTTCTCGTGCGCGTGGACGAGTTTCCGCACTACAAGGCCGATGACGAGCCGGGGCGCTTCGGAAGCGAGGCCTTCGAGCGCTTCCACGCGATCATGCACGGCGCGGGCGTCGCCTACCTGATCGCCGTGCTGCCACGCGTGAGCCACGAACCGCTCTCACCCACCGCCACCGGCTCGCGCGGCCTCGCAGAGGAGGAGGTGCAGACGCTCAGCCGTCTCTGCCGCGAGCGCGTGACGCTCGCCATGCACGGGCTGGATCATCGCACGCGCTTTGCCTCTCCCCGCCGCCATTCAGAGTTGTGTGGCTTGAGGGCAGCGCAGCTAGAGCAGCTACTCGACGCGGGCCTCGCCGAGCTGGCCCGCCACGAGCTGCGTCCGCAGGTTTTCGTCCCCCCCTACAATCGCTTCGACGCAAGCCAGTTCGCAGCACTCGCGCGTCGCTTTCAGATCGTCTGTGGAGGACCCGAGTCGATCGGCCTGATGGGGTTTCAGAGGACTCCCCAGTGGCGCGGCGAAAGCGTCTACCTGCCCTCCTACGGCCCCCTCTATGGACGCTGCGGCGAGGTGCTGGAAGCTGTTGAGCGCATGATTGAGCAGGGCAGTGGCCTGTGGACGCCGGTCGTGTTGCACTGGGGCTGGGAGGCCGAGGATGGCTGGGCCGACCTCGAACGCCTGGCGGAGCGCATCGGGCCCTACGCCGCCGAGTGGCAGGAGCTGATCGGCGCCGTGGCACGGGCCCGCGAGCCGCTGCTCGCCGGCGGGCAGGGCGAGAAGGCCGAGTCAGGCCGAGGCGGCGGCCGGTGAGCGCGGTCGCAGCGATCGACGACGCTCTGCCCGCGAGGCTCCGCGAGCGCTTCCCGCGGGTGGCCGTGGTGCACGACTGGCTCACGATCCCGGGAGGCTCCGAGCAGGTGGTGCTGCAGCTGCTCGAGATGTTCCCCCAGGCCGAGCTGTTCACCTCGATATACGACCCCGCTCCGTGGCCCGCACAGATCAAAGAGCGCCCCGTGCACGCCTCCTACCTGAACCGCCTGCCGGGCGCGGCGCGCCATTACCCCAAGCTGCTGCCGCTGATGAACGGAGCGTTTCGCTCGTTTGACCTGAGCGGATTCGATCTGGTGCTCTCGAGCAGCCATGCCTGCGCCAAGAACGTGCGCAAGCCGCCCGGCGCGCTGCATGTCTGCTACTGCCACACGCCGATGCGCTACGCCTGGGAGGAGGGCTTTCTCGAGGGCGAGCAGGTCGGACGGCTTTTGCGTCTGGCGCTACCTGTGCTCCTGGGCCGGCTTCGACGCCAGGATCTCGCCGGCGCCGCGGGCCCCGATGTGTTCGTGGCCAACTCACGCCACGTGGCAGAGCGGATCGCGCGCTACTACGGCCGCAGCGCCGAGGTCGTGCACCCGCCGATCGACGTCGATCACTTTCTCGCCCTGGAGCGCTCGCCCGAGGACTTCTACCTGGTGTTCGGGCGCGTAGTGCCCTACAAGCGTGTCGACCTCGCGGTCGCCGCGTGCGCGCATCTCGGCAGGCGGCTGAAGGTCGCCGGCGCCGGCAGGGGCCTGGACGCGGTGCGCGCGGCAGCCGGTCCGGAAACCGAGCTGCTCGGCAAGGTCAGCGATGCCGAGCGCGACGAGCTGCTCGAGGGCGCCCGCGCGCTGCTGTTCCCGGGCGAGGAGGACTTCGGCATCGTGCCCGTGGAGACCCAGGCGGCCGGTGCGCCGGTGGTCGCCTACGGCGTGGGCGGCGCGAGCGAGTCGGTGCTGGACGGGCGCACCGGTGTGCTCTTCGCCGAGCAGAGCGTCGCGTCGCTGGCGCAGGCGATCGAGCGCTTCGAGGGTCTCCAGCTCGATGAGCGCCAGGTGCGCGAGAACGCCCGGCGCTTCGGCGAGGAGCGCTTTCGCGCCGAGCTGGGGTCCGTGATCGAGCGCGCTGCCAACGCGCGCGAGGTGGCCTGAACGCTGCGCGTGGCCCGAGCTACGCCGGGGCAATCCCCCGCCGTGGATGTCCCGCGCGGCCGGGCAGGGAATAGCCTCTCCGGGGATGCGCGTACTCGTCACCGGCGCCAGCGGCTTCATCGGCGGGATCCTCTGCGGCGAGCTGGCAAGCCGCGGGCACGAGGTCAGCGCCCTGATTCGCCGCCCGGGCTCGGAGCCGCGCGGCGCGCGACCCGTCGCGGGCGAGCTTGGCGACGGCGCACAGCTGGCCGAGGCCCTGCGCGGCGCGCGCCCGCAGTGCGTCGTCCATCTTGCTGCCGAGATCGCCTCTCAACGCAGCGAGCGCAAGGTGGTTGAGGTCAACGTGGGAGGCACAGAGCGCCTCGTGGGGGCCTGCCTGGCGCTGGCCGGCGGCGAGCAGCAGGCAGCTCCGCGACTCGTGTTCTGCTCGACCGTTGTCACCGGGGAAGCGAAAGGCGCGCTGCTCGACGAGCACACACCCCTGCCCGTGAGCACACCCTACGGCCGCTCAAAGCAGGAGGGCGAGCGACTGATCCGCGCCTCGGGGTTGGCGGCCGTGATCGTGCGGCCCTCGCACGTCTACGGACCGGGCGGCTGGTACGCAGGGGAGCTGATCCCACGTCTGCGCCAACCGGGCCGCTTCGCGGTGATCGGCCGCGGCGCGAACCTGTGGGACGTGGTGCACGTCGACGACGTGGTCTCGGCCCTGGCGCTCGCCGTCGAGAGCGCACCCGCCGGGGCGACCTACCACGTGGTCGACGACGAGCCGATCAGCTTCTACGAGTTCATGGCCACCAGCGCACGTGCGCTCGGCGTCGGGCCTCCCAGGCGGATCCCAGCCGGGCTGGCGCGGCTCGTGGCGGGCTCCAATGCGGTCGCCGCCGTGACTCGCTCGGCGCGCTCCTCGAATCGCAAGATCAAGGCAGAGCTGGGCTGGGCTCCTCGTTTCGCGACCGCGAGCGCGGGTATCCCGGACGTGGTTGCGCATCTGTAGGCACGCTCCGGGCAGCGGCCCATTATCTCCGGGCAGCGGCCCAGTATCTCCGGGCAGCGGCCCAGTATCTCCGGGCAGCGGCCCGCCATCTACTACTAGCGCGCGACGGCTCCAGGGCCGCCGGGCGCCGTGGCGGCGGCGGCGTTGACGAGGCCGGCTCCGTAGAGGCGTTCATCGCCGCCCCCCCCGAGCCTCGTTGCGGTCGCACGCAGGCGCGCCACGAGCTGGGCGGGAGTGGGATGGCGTCCGAGCACGCCGCTGGCGATGATCAGCGCGGCGGTCGCGGCCACGTGCGGAGTGGCCATCGAGGTTCCTTCATAGCCGGTCGGCAGTCCAAAGCGCCGCACCGAGCTGCCCGTGAAAGTGACCTGGTAGACGTCGCGTCCGGCGGGCATTTCGGGACGGCAGTTGGGGTCCCCCGTGAGGTCGGCGTCGGCGCCGCCCCCCGGGGCGACGAGCGTCAGGCCGGCGCCGTCGTTGGAATAGGCGGCGAGGCAGCCGTGTTCGGTTGTGGCGCCGACCGCGACCACGTCGGGCGCCCTCGCCGGATAGGCGAGCGCAGCACGCCCCTCGTTGCCTGCTGCGGCCACCACCAGCACCCGGTGCCGGCGCGCGTAGCGGATGGCTTCGATCAGCTCGGGGATGTCCGAAGCGGTTACGCCCGGAGAGAACTCGAGGCTGAGGTTAATCACCTGGGCGCCGTGCTTGACCGCGAACAGCACGCCTTCGGCGATCGTCGAGGCTTCGCCTTCGCCCTGCGTGTCGAGCACGCGCACGGGCATGATGTGCGCGGCGAAGGCCAGGCCGGTGAGCCCGTAGCGATTGCCCGTGGCCTCGGCGATCGTGGCGGCGACAAATGTGCCGTGGCCGTTGCGGTCATTGGGGTAGTGATCGTGGGCGACGAAGTCATAGCCCTGCACGAACGTGAGCCGGCTGAAGTCCGGCGAGCGGCGGAAGGGCCCGCGGTTCGCGTAGGCGACGCCGGTGTCGAGCACGGCGACGGTCACGCCCCTGCCGCCGGGAGCGCCGTCGGCGGCCACGTTCGCCCAGGCTTCGGGAGCGTTGACGCTGAACGGGCCGCTGAAGTTCCACTGCAGCTGACGCCAGTCTCCCGCCTGTTTGCCGCTGCCGATGTCGTCGGGGATGAGTCCGCGTACTGCAGGGGTGACGAGTTCGCTGGTGTGGGCCAGGTAGTCGGGAACTGCCCACTGCACGCCCCGCTCGGCTCGTAGCCGCCGAAGCGCGGAGGAGACGCTCTCTCCGCGCGCGAGCAGCAGGCGCACCGTGTGCGAGGCCACCTGGACGCGCGGTACAGTCGAGTTTCCTACGCGTGCAGCGAGGGCGCGTGCCGGATATGCGACCGGCGCGTATCTGACCAGGACCTCGTTCGGGGCATAGCCGGCCGGTGCGGGAACGGCGCCGGCCACGCCGGGCAACGCGAGGATGCATGCCACGACGGCCAGCCCGAGCACGAGTCGGATCCTGCGCGTGGCCTGCGAAGGATCGAGGCGAGGAGGGCGGATGAGCATGGGCTATGGGTAATGATGGTTGTTGCGCGCCTTAGTCCGGTGGCACTGTCGCAGACGCGGCGGGCGAGATACATGAGCGAGCGCTTCTTTCCACGCGACGACTACTTCATGCGCCTGGCCCTGCGCGAGGCCGAGCGTGCGTTGGAACACGACGATGTCCCGATCGGCGCGGTGGTCGTCGGCGATGGAGAGGTGATCAGCGCCGGGCACAACGAACGCGAGCTGCGCCAGGACCCAACGGCGCACGCTGAGATGATCGCCCTGCGCGCAGCCGCACGGGCCGTCGGCGGGTGGCGCGTGCTCGACAGCGTTCTCTACGTAACGCTCGAGCCCTGTGCGATGTGCGCCGGTGCGATCGTGCTCGCCCGCGTTCCGCGCGTGGTCTACGGCGCTGTGGACCCCAAGGCGGGCGCGTGCGGGAGCGTGCTGGACGTGCTCGGTGAGCCGCGCCTGAACCATCGCCCGGCCGTCGCCGGCGGCCTGCTGGCGGAGGACTGTGGAGCTTTGATCAGCGCGTTCTTCGCCTCGCGGCGCTAGCCCGGGCCGGCGAGCACCACGTCGGACGGCGAAGCCGAAGCCCATGCCGCATGGTGGCCTCCCCCCGCCGTGATGGTTCGAGCCCGCTGTGAGGTTCGAGCCTCGGAAGGCTACGGGGATGGCGGGAAGGTTCTCGAAATCTCCGTGGCCCCTGATCCGACAGCTCCACGAGGAGCGATTTGGGCCGCCGCTGACTCCATAGAGGCACGCGGCGCCGATCGAATGAATGAGCTCGGTACGCCAAATCCGTCGCTCGGTGGACCCGAAGCAACCGCAGCTCTGAGGATGCTTGATCTATGAGCTATCCAGATGAGACCTTGAGCTGTACGCCAAGCGCTCCTCACAATGGCAGATTGGTGAGCGTAGATAGTCTATACTGGTCTCTCCACCAATAGGAGCCGAAGGGAGCGCCCGTGACTACGCTGGAGTTCAAGATCACCGTGCCCGAAGGAACAACCGTGACCATTGCGGCCCTTGAGGGAGCCGTTGCGGCATCCCCCGTGATGACTCAAGAAGAAGCCGTCGAACGCTACTGGCGCGACTACCTGAGCGACAACACTCGGAAACTCTTCCGACAGGCCGCGGCGATTGAGACTTTCAGCGGGCCAGGCTACACGCTAGAGGACATTGCGCAACACCTGAATCTCGACTATGAGAGCGTCCGCAGCTTCGCCCAGACACAGGGACGAACGGCGCGCAGATGGCGCGATGAGACGGACACGCCTGAGCCAATTCGGCTCGAAGCAGAGCACTACGGCGAGGCCGCCAGCGGCATGCGCACGAGTTACCATCTCCCTATCGGCGTAGCCGAAACAATCGACGCCCTAAGCAGGTGCTAGTAACGATGCCTACCAATACTAATCGTCCCCTCAAAGTGGCCCAGGCGGAGCTACGGCTCATTGCGCGCGCGCCGGAGCTGGCCTGATACATCGCCTGGAGGGATTCGCCTGGGCGACTCGGGCGGCGCTCCGCGCCGAGGAGGTCGGCATCTGATGACGGGGCCGATTACGCTGCGTCATGAGACACCCCGCCACCTGCGAGCGAGCCTCTAAACGGGCACCAGCGCCTGGCGGGCGAGGAATAGCGCGAGGCGCTTGACCTCCGTCACGGGCGGATACATAGTGTCGGGCCGTATCGAGTCGGCGCATTGCCGAAGTTGATGACGAAGCTCGGGCTTCCAAGCGGCGTCGATCTTGATGGTCCAGCCGGTCGCCGGCCAGTTTTGATTGCGCGCCTCTCTCGGTTTCCGCTGTTCGACGAAGTTGATCCCTAGCGAGGTCACCTCGGGGTAATCAACGGCCTCCACGTAGCGGCTGCTGCCGATCCGCATGAACCGCCCAGACAGCCGACGGTTCAGGCCACCCACGAGGAACTTCCCCCGCTGAGCGCGCATTCGCGGATCGAGCGCTGCTGCATCCACGATGGACACTGTTCCAGACCAATCCCCGGTAGTTCGAGTGCCCCAAACGGCGTCCGTCCATGGCAGCTGCGGATTCGCGGGGTCGTCGAGGGCCAACGGTACGGGCTCGTGAACATCGACGATAAGCAGCCGACCATCAGCGGCGTCGTTTTGATCGACAGCGAAGAAGAGCGCCTCCGTCGCTGCCGTCGACACGTCGATGAGACGGGTGGGTATCCCGTGATGCTGGAGGACCATGAGCAACTCACCGTCAGTCATGAGCCGGCCGAGACCCTCGGCTCGCATGGTCTGGAGGATCGCCATCTCGGCGGCTTTCAGGTCGGCCTCGGCGACAGTCGTTCCCTTCTCTTGGCGACAAAGGCGATAGAGCGACGAAGACAAGCCGTGGCTGGCGGTCGCCTGGCCGCGGTAGACGACGGTTGAACCCGTCGGAACAGGGTTAGCCGACCCGTGCACCGGAGCAGATGCGCCTTTCTCTATCCACTCCCAAAGCGTGGCTGCGGAGTCGATGCGCATAGAGCGCCCGATGTCGTTGTCGTCGAAGAATTCCCCAGCAAGACTCATGACTGCAACTCCGATCTACGACACCAGTCGGGAGCACCGGACGCGGGCGCTACTCAGCCCAACCGAGAGCCAACACAGATCCTATATGTCCGATTCTGCCTTTATGTTTGCCGGGTGATCTGTCTCAAGGAGGACCTGGTCAGCCGTCGAATAGTAGGCTGCGCCCAGCCGAGACGCGCGAGGGGCTCGACAAGGTCTCGCTGGGGGCATCTACATGGCTGAGATCGTCGACATCCCAATCACCGATCTGCTCTTGGACGGCCGCAATCCGCGGCTTGAAGACGAGCTGGAAGGCGAGCAGGAGACGGCCCTGAGTCTGGCCGACCAGCAAGGGGAGAGGATCGTCAAGCTGGCCGACGACATCGTCCGTTACGGCACCGATCCAACCACATTGGTTGGGGTCGTCGCTCTTGGCGATATTCGCAAACGCTACAAGGTTGTCGAGGGCAATCGCCGTGTTCTCGCCCTGAAGGCGCTGGAGACGCCGTCTCTCATCTCGCCAATCTTGTCGCAGCGCGATGCTGCCAAGCTCGCCAAGTTGTCGAGCGACTACTCACGGCATCCGCTCGATGAAATCCCGTGCGTCCTCTTCAAGAGCGAGGACGAGGCTTTGCACTGGGTTGAGCTACGACACACGGGCCAAAACAGTGGGCGTGGTCTCATCGATTGGGAGTCTGACGAAAAGGATCGGTTCAAAGCAAGACACAGCGGTGCTCGAAACCCCGCTGGACAGGTGATCGATTTCGTAAATAGGCATGGGTCGCTGACTGCGGAAGCCAAGACGTCGAAACAGAAGATCTTTACCAATTTGGAGCGGCTCCTTACCACCCCGGAGGCGCGCCGCAAGCTTGGTATCGAGATCGTCCAAGGTCAGGTCGTGGCGTTGCATTCTCGCGAGGCTGTGGCCAAAAGCCTCTCCTATGTCGTCGAGGAGCTAAAGACGGGGAGAGTTACTGTTCCCGACCTCTACAAAGCCGACGACCGTAAGCGCTACGCCGACAATCTGCCGAGCTCCGTCGTGCCAAAGAGGAAATCTCGTCTGGAGACTCCCGTGAGCCTCGCCGGCCTGACGGCTGGCCGGGTAACGCCGGCGGCGACTAAACCGGCCAAGAAGAGCACCGCAACGAAGCCGCCGCCGCGAACCACCACAATTCCGAAGTCGGCGAACCTGAATGTGACAATCCCCAGGATCGGCGCGATCTACAACGAGCTGCTCTCTCTTGCCGTCCAGTCGTATCCGAACGCTTGCGCAGTGCTGCTTCGGGTCTTTATCGAGCTCAGCATTGACCACTACGCGAGCGCCCAAAAACTCGCAGTCGTTAGCAGCGATCCTCTCGGTAAGAGGCTGAAGGCTGTCGCCGACAAGCTCCGTGCCGAAGACGCGATATCCGAGCAGCTACGAAAGGCGATCAAGCAAGTTGCCGATGGGCCGTCGCCGGTTGCGCCCGGCGTCTCGACTTTCAACCAGTGGGTGCATAATCAGTACACTCACCCGAAGGCCCCCGAACTGTTCGCTGCGTGGGACGAGCTTCAGCCAATGATGGAGCAGATATGGCCGTAGCGATCGAGCAGCGCTACCCGTCTCCGCTCCGCTACCCCGGCGGCAAGGGGAAGCTGACTGGGTTTATCAAGCTTCTCATGCTCGAAAACGGCCTGGTCGGTGCCGAGTACGTCGAGCCGTATGCCGGCGGTGCTGCCGTCGCGCTCTCGCTGCTGTACGAGAACTACGCGAGTCACATCCACATCAATGACCTAAATCGGAGCGTCGCCACCTTCTGGCACTGTGTGCTGAATCAGTCCGACGAGCTTTGCGCGCGCGTCGCGGATGCGACCGTGTCCGTACCCGAGTGGCATCGACAACGCGCGGTTCAAGACGAGGCCGATCCGTCCGAGCTAGACTTGGCGTTCTCGACGCTCTTTTTGAATCGAACATCGCGGTCGGGAATCATCGGGGGTGGGATAATCGGGGGGTACCACCAAACCGGAAAATGGAAGATTGATGCGCGCTTCAATAGAGATGATCTAATCCGGCGCATACGCAAGATAGCGAGGCACCGCCGCCGGATTACCGTCACGTCTCTAGATGCGGCTGACTATCTGCAAAGTCGGCTCCCCGGTATCGCAACGGGTTTTGTGTACCTAGATCCGCCGTACTTCGTCAAGGGCGAGGGGCTGTATCAGAACTTCTATTCGTACGCAGACCATAAGCAGATTGCCTCTCTTGTTGACGACATATCTCAGCCGTGGATTGTTTCGTATGACGCGGCGCCAGAGATTCGCGAGTTGTATCGGCGATTCGACGGCCTTGAGTACGACCTCAGCTACAGCGCGCATGCCCGCTACCGCGGGACCGAGCTAATGTTTGGGCAGCCCGGCCTCCAATGGCCGACCGTCGAGTCGCCAGCGAACGTATCCTGGAAAACAGTGGACGAGGTTCGGCGCAACCAACTGAATCGACATTAGTTGTAGACCGGGATGCCATCTCCGCCCCTTACGAAGGCGACGTCGCACAAGCGGCACGCTACGACATGATTTCGGTCGTGGTGGCAGTACGTAGGCCGCTATCCCAGCGTCGAGTCGACTTCTTCCTCCGTTAGCCGGAGCGAACTGATGAGCGCGCATCCTGGCTCGATCTCGATCTCTGGATGGGCAAACTCCGACGATGGGCTGAGATAAGTCTCGAAGGGATCGAGGAAAAAGCCGTGCGCAGAACAGAATAGCTCTATCCCCAGCGGGGAGATAATAAAGTAGAAGCCCGCCTCGGGGAAACTGCGGAGAGTTTCAGTAACGCGGCGGAGCACGCTCGGTGATCCGTACGTATAGCCTTGCTCGATTAGGTGCTCTCGGCGCATTCCGTGCATCGCGTGCGTTCGAATCGCCGGCCATTGTGCTGCCTCAGGCTTAGCCAGAGCCATAGCATCTCCCCAAACACGTCCCGGCAGGTAAAACTGCGCATTTGAGACGCGGTCAAATTTGTATCGTAGAGATGTTTCGCTGTTAGCGAGCACCTGCTGGGCCGCAGCATAAAAGATGTAATGCGTACGTATTTGGTAAAGAGATAGCCGCCCGATCAACGCGATGAGGATCGCCGCACGGTCGTCACTGGCTAGTCCGGACCGGGACGATGCGAGAACACCACCAATGTATTCAGCTTCGAGTTCGTTCTCGCAGACGGTGCCAGCTTCGTACACTGCCTTGATGACCTTCAGCGGCACGTCGCGGTCGTCCATCTGGCCCTCGACGCGAAGCCTGACTTCCGCGTGCCGCAGGACGTTGCTGAGGTTGTCGCGGAGACGCTCGCCCATCGCCGTAGCCGTCGGGCCGAGAAGCTGCTGACCGAACCATGCAGCGCTGAAGCCGCCGAATATCTCTGGCAGGTCAGTCACGGAGGCAGCTTACCAGTGGTCAGTGGCGGACGATCGGCAGAAGCGGCCGCATTCCGGCGGAATTACCTGCAAGCCTGGCGGGTATGGTAAAGAGTACGACACTTGGCGTCGCACAATCGGCGTGGTCCGCATCACGAACTGCGCGCGGCTTGGCGCTCGGGTTCGATTACCGCTGCCAAACTTCTTCGAGATGGAGCTAGTCGGGGCCCTATTGAACTTTTCGGCACAGGAGCGCCTAGAGAAGCTGGCGTCGATGCTGGCCAAGATTGTGGCTAGCAGAGCCACCCCGCGACCTTCGGCGCTTGCGGGCAAGCGTCGTCCCGGCGTGCTCACCGAAGTGACCGAGAAGGTCTTGGCGGAGGCGCCTATGCGGATGTACGAGATCTATTCTGCGGCAGAAGCGTTGATTGGTCAGCCCGTGCCACGGTCGAGCGTCAAAAACTCCCTCGCCAGGCTCTGCAAAGGCGAGCATCCGCGGTTCGTGCGCCTAGCGCGGGGGCGGTATCGGCTGGCGACATAGACCTTCCGCAGGCTATCCGTCAATCGGCTTGGCGCGGACACTGGGGCAACGGCCGAAGCCGCGATGACGCGGCTGCTCGCGATAGCCCGGATCGACATAGAGCACAATGGATCGCACTACGATGCGCTCGTGACAGTCGTCAACTTCGACAATGGAGCGTCTGTTGATCTCGACACGGGCGAGGTGAGGAATGGCGACCCAAGCGTCCTTCGGCGGTGGGTGGTGCCGCTCGTAACGTTCAGCGTCGCCAACGGTGTGCTCGGTGCGCCGCGGGAGTTCCTGGGAAGCGCGTTGCCATCGCGCCACGCGTCCTCTTGACGGCGAAACATGTACTCGAGTTCGGCCGGGCGTAGCTGGCAACACGTACGTACGTTCGGTACTGACCGACCAGCTCGGTACTGTCAGCGTGTCTTATTAGCGATGCAGATAAGGAGGCTGCGATGGCCCCAAGCCGAACGGAGTAAGCCATGCCGACCATCTCGACCCTTGGTGGGGTCGTGGTGGTCTTGGGATTGATGATCGCGGCTCTGGTGTTCGTGACGGTGTTGGCCTATTTGGCGTCACGCTTTGGCCAGAATCTGCGGATCGATCTAGATGCACGGCTGTTCCGTCTCAAAGTCTCTGCAAATCCGCTACCAAAGCAGGAGCAGGAATCGCCCCCCAACACCGAGCGATGAGCCTTGTTCCGCTGGGGCTGCGTGAAAAAACAAGCCAGTCCTAGACAGAACGCTTTGCCCGAAGGGACGCCTTGGAAAGCGTCCCTTCGTCGTTCGTGGACCTGTGCCTCTGAGGGATTTTGGCGGCTGGCTAGCGGCCAGGACTTCGCCGTTCTGGGCGCTTTTCGTGCGCTCTATCTAAGAACGACCGAGCAACGTCCTCTGCGATCCCTATCTTGGCGGGGATGCCCGGAAGGCGGCATAGACCTCACAGCGTGGGCCGCAGTTCGCCCAAGCCACGAAACGCGACGCTCAGATACATCGCGGGAAGCAGAGCTGCGGAGATGATGAGCCTACCTGAGCGTGCCCGCCGGCGATCTCAGTCCTGGGGCGGCCCGAGCGTGGACCTCTGGGCCGAGCAGGAGCTACTAGGACTTCGTCGCAACGACACGATCACCGTACCTGAGTACACAGGCGACATCTGGTGGTTCGTAGTCGACGTAAACGGCATTGCGAGAGCGATCACCGCCGACACGCTCATATTCGATCGCCCCTTCGAGTACACTTTTTCCTTCCGCATGGTCATTCCACGCGAGCTAGAAGCCCACGAGCGAGCCGAAGGTGTTGTGGCCCTGAAACGCCTCAAGCAACTGCGTGGCAAAGACCGTGACAAGAAGCCACCACAACAGCTCTCAGAGGCGGCCTAGAGCCAAGCGGCAGTGTCGGCTGCAGCTCAGTCTCTGTGCCCTCGCGGTTCCGGAACCGGCGCGCCTTTGTCCCAGCTGAGGCCGCAGGTCGTGCAGCAGACTTCCTCTGGGGGTACGCCCATGTCTTGCACCGTCACTGCGCGATCATGAGTGCAGTACGGCTCGCATGACGCGATCCAGTGCTCGTTGAGGTCACCTATTCCGTGCGGCTGGACAGACATGACGTTTCTTAGGATACACCGAGCGACGTATACCGGGCGTTTTCGTACAATCGGCGCTGCGCGTCCCCCTAACGTGACCGAAACCGTACGGCACCAGCCGGGACGTAGTATCCCTGAGCATGTCGCGACGCTCGATGCCTTACCCTTGGAGCCTGACCAACCAGCACGGTCGCCGAGCGCTATCGCGCAGGTCGGGAGCCTGCATTACCGACGAGCCACAGCGCTCGTGAACGCAGGGCCTATTGACCAAGCCTCTGGCGCCTCATCCGCGCAGGGTCGTTCGAAGCGGTGCTCGATCTCAACGGAGACCTTTCTCGCTGTACCGTGCAGAGTCGTGGCTCGGTCTGTGCATCATCGCCCTCCAAGCTCGACACCATCGCTGGCTCACCGCTACCTGATTGCTGCGTGCGACCGAGGGCGGGGCGCGGGACGGTGCGTACCACGGCAAGTCCGCTGTCTCGTACGTCCCCGCTTTACTTGCGCCGGTCCGCATATTAGGATCTAGATCCGTGCCTAGATATCCGCACCCACATCATGCGTAGTAGCCGCGGCGGCAGGACATCGTGGCTCGCGCTGGAGCTCGCTAATACTCTTGCATTCCTCGTGACGCTTGCTGGCACCGCGATTGGACTACGCGACGAAGTAACGGAATGGCAGCTGATCGTCGGCGCCGTTGCGATTGTGGGGCTATATGCCCTATTGACCGCACTGCGACTACGGCCGGGCCGGTATGACTTTAAACGCAATTCTGACAAGTATGTGAAGTTCTTTTCCAACTGGTATGAACGTTCTGGTCGGCACGTCATCTGCTGTGAGGACCTTTGGTGGCTCGATGAGGAGAATTGCGCCCCGATTAAGGACGCGATCAAGCTTCACGGGGAGCGCACCAAGATCTACCTCACCGAGACAGTCGGAACTGCCGTGCAGGAGCTACGTGAAAGTGGAGTCATTATCCGCTCGATACCTGCTCAGATTGGTGCTCATGTGAAGATCAGCATCGTGACAGACGACGGGATGCCCGAAATGATAATTCGGACTGAGGCGGCCCGCGATGATCGGATTCGGTTTAGACGTTTTGGTGGTGAGGCCTTGACGCACACCCTCATAGGCTTTATAACTAATTGGGATAACCGCGGGGCGTGATGCGCGAATCGCATATGACAGAACAAGCCGACATTGCCGCGAGTTGGGACGACGATGTGCGTGTACGCTTCGTAGAGCTAGCTACCCGGAGTGATCGTGCTTATCTGTCGCTCGCAGATCTGCTCTCTGCGGTTGTTGCCGCAGCCTCGCCTGATCGTAACTGGACCGTGCTTGATGTTGGGTGTGGACTCGGCTTCTTGACGGCTCAGCTTTCGAGTATAGGATTTGACGTAACGGGGCTTGATCTCTCGCCGTTGTCCATTGCCAAGGCGGAGCAAGCCTTCGGAGAGTCTGCGACGTTTGTCGTCGGAGATATTGCATCGCCGGCCGCGGGCTGCGATCGGGACTACGGTGTGGTTCTCGCAAACATGGTAATGCACAACTACCCGTATCTCGATGAGTTCCTGTCTGGGTGCCGAAGTGTTTTGCTAAATGATGGCATCTTCATTGGCACCATCGCTGATCCGGCGTCATACCTGGCGAAACAGCACTTGACCGACATCCCAGACAAAACACGACTTCGTGTACCGCTGCGTCATCGTGAGTGTAAAGGCAATCATACGCCGGTTCCCTATTTTCACCGAGTGATCGATTCCTATATGGAAGCGCTTCGGGAGGCCGGATTCGATCGAGTTGAGGTCACCGCGCGACCAAAGCGGCTAAACGGGACAAGCCGGCATGATGTGGTTCTGTTCGTTGCGGCTGCTGGGCATCGCGCTGCCCGCCGTGTGCAGCAAGTATCAGCGCAGATTTAGTGTCGCGCGGTTGCGCCGCTTCGTCAAATGGCGCATAGCCTGCGGGTCGCACAAGTGCCGTTGTGCGGTCTTTAAGATGGCGGGATCCGTCCAAGGCTGCTTTCCGAGAGGCGCCACCCCCACAAGACTTTAGGGGCTCGCGAGCGCCAGGACGGGTTCCTACCCAAAGTGCTCATGTTCTCAGAGGAGGCGACACAGGGAAAGACTTGCCCGGATCTCCAAACGCCCTGCCTAGCCCACAAGCGCGTGTCGCGGGGTCGGCCCCATCCGATGGGGTTGGCGTTGCGGCGCGGATCTGGTCCCCCGAGGCTCGCGATTAACTTTCACGGGACGAAGGTCGCCCGCAGCCGGAGAGCCGAAGCCCGATCCCTGAAGAGGAACTAGGCTTCGGCTTCCGCTAGCCGCACTGGGTTGCTGCCTAGCCCTGCGGCAGGGCCGCCGAAACGGTGGCGACTTCGCTTGCTCCGCTCGGGAGCGTGTAAGTTGCCGATTGTAGCGTTGCCCCGGACTCGGTGGCGACGTTGTTCACGACCGGGACGGCGTTGGTCGAGCCGTCGGTCGTCTTGAACGTCACTGACCTGACGCCGTTAGGCACGAGGACCGTGATGCGTGTGGGTTCCCCAAGCGATGGTCCTGCCACCACCTCGGAGAGGCCCTTGCTCACCGCTTCAGGTGCGTGTCCGCAGGCCTGTCCACCGGCACCGCGAGCGTTTTCCTCGGTAACGCAGATGTCGCCGTTAGCTTCCTGCGCGGCATACACCTTTACGCCCTGCTGTTGCAGCGCGAGTACGGCTCCGGATACTTTTGCGGCCGTCGTGTTGCTCAGGACGCTGAACGATGACGCCGCCGTGACGGAGCCGTGGTCGTTGTTTTCGGCGGAGGCAAATGCGACGGTGATGATGCCGGTCAGTGCGGCGGCAACAGCTACGAGGGCAATAAGTCGGATTCTCTTCGACATGTTATCTCCTTTACAATCGGAGGGCGTTAGCCCACGCAGCCCGAGTAGTTGTTTTGGTTGCCGGCTAGATGGTCCGAATTAGCGGCCGTGATTTCACCGTAACCTTTGACTTCGCTTCCGGCGCAGACCGTGCCCTTGTAGGTTCCGCCGCCAACGCAGTTACCGGTGATGCGATGTCCCCCGGATTCGGTGACGTATATGCACGGCCCGTTGTGCGTATAGTCGATACCTTCGTTGTTCTTAACCCAATTGGTATTGCCGCGCGCCACACTGCATGGGTTACAGCTGTAGTTTTCGTTGGTCGCCGACGCGGTCGCGGTGACCACCGTTGCTGATGCCGCAACGGAGGAACAGATTGCGACGGCAATCGTCAGGACATACCGCAAACGCAAGAGGCGGGTGCGCACCTGGATCATCTCGTCATAGCTCCTTCTTTGTTGGGGAGTCTCGTCGCTGTTTGTTGAGCAATCACGCTCGTCGCCCGTAGTTCGAGCCAGCAGAATCTACTACATGGGGCCAAATCATTCGAGTAAGCGGGACCCGCGATGGGAGGAAGTCGGTGCGGCGGTGGGCGGCGGACGCTCGCAAATCGACGCAAAGACACGGGTGCTGCCCTCAAAGTCTTGGGGCCGAGGTCATGGCCAGGTTGAGAGGCATCTTGTTTCTGACTCGCGTGGGGCTGCCTTGTCGTCCTGAGCCCGCATGCACAATCACGGCGCCGCCGGTGGCGGGGATGAGCTTCTCGGCACGGACAAATCATGATGTGTCGGAGTCCATCAGCCCTCGGCGCTCAAGTAGGTGGGACTGATGGTCGGTTTTGCGGCTCTCCTCGGCTGCCCGGATGACCTAACGCATCACCGGCTGTCCCACCCCCAGATGTTGCGCCGGCTACCGCCTCCGTGCGTTGGAGGATCAATGTCCAACTGGGCGTCGTCGGGCTCGGCCCACTCGGTCAGGCAGTAGGTCGCCGATCCGAGACGCCAACAGGTGTGCCGGAGGTGGTGGCTCATGGCGAACCATGCATCGGAGGGAGGGGGTTCCTCTGCCTCGAGCAGGGCGATCGCCTCGGCCAGTGCGGCGCGAGCGTCCTCGCGGAAACCGTCGATCCGCTCGCTTGCGGCGGTGCGCGCCTTCTGCCAGCGCTGATGCTGCGGGGACTCTGGCAGCGCCGGGAGTGCGCCCGCTGCTCGGAGTGCCGCCACGAGCCGCTTCCCTTTGCCGGTGAGGTGCCATAGGTCTCGGCCGTGGCGGCGCCGGGTGTCTACGAGGCCAATGGTTTCGAGTTGCGTGAGTCGTGGACGTAGTTGGCGGGTCGTCCAGCCATTGTGTGGCATCCCGAGGTGTTCCTTGATCGCGCTGAGCGCCACGCCCGGTTCATCTTTGAGGGGATGGTGGTGCTCCGCCCGCTCGATCGCGGCGAGCACCAGTTCGTCCGAGGGCGGTCCGGCGGGTATAGGCTTGCTCTTGGGCATGGAGAGACCCAGCTCCCTTCCGTGTCCGGGCCTCGGTATGGGCGCTAACCTCCGTGCCGGGGCCGCTTGGCTTATGGAGCCGGCGAGGCTAGGGCTGCGCGGCTTGATGGGTCAAGGTGTGGCGCCGCGCTACGCGGCCCCAACGCTCAGCGCCGGGATGACGCGGGTTTGTTGGCCTGCCGGCCGGCGGTCTCCACATGCTCGGCGCGGGTGATCAGCTCGGAGGTAGTCAGGTCGAGTCCGTCGGCCAGGCGTCTTAGGCTCGAGTAGCTGGGGTTGCGCTTGCCGGTCTCGACGTTTGAGATCCAACGCTGATGGAGGTCGGTGCTGTTTGCCAGCTCCTCTTGGGTGAGCCCGAGCTCCTGGCGACGGGCCTTGACGGCAGCACCGAGAGCGGCTTGGAAGGCCGGGGAGGGCGCCATCTGCCCAGCCTCCCGGCACTCTCGGCATCCAGCAATGACATTGCAGTAGACCTATCCTCGACGTTGCGGTAGGGTCCTGCGCCATGACATTCCAGTAGAGAGGACTATACGGGCCGGTGGCCCTCTTCACGGGCGCCGTCTGCCGGCACGATTCGACGTTACTGACGGAGAACCCGCGATGCGTGTACCGAAATTGCCCACTCCGACGACACCCGGCAGCCCCCGGAAACAGAAAGGAAGGTGAGCGCCATGAGCGCTCTGAAGAATCGCGTCGGCACTCTGGCGCTCGCCCTCTGCAGCGCCGCGATGATGGTTGCTGTGATGAGTTCGACGACGCAAGCGAGCCTGCCGGCTCCGAAGACGGTCGCCGGCTGCAAAAAGCGGTACCCGCACAACTCCAAGGAACGTCTCAAGTGCATCCACCGCGTGGAGGCCTCGAGCAAAACCAGCTGCTCCCTGGAAACCAAGTTGGTTGGGGGGCTAGAAGAGGGCGACAAGAAAGACTTCGGGGTAGCCGCTACGGAGGAAGGCTCGAACATTAGAATTGTGGTCAAAGTCCACAATCCGAAGATCATCATTTGCAGTGCGGCCGTCACGTTTCTCAACTATACAGGGGGGCTTGAAACGGACAGCACGGGAACCCACCCCAAAGAAGTCACGTACCCCGCGACAATTAGCCAGCATGGCGGTACGTCATCGCCTGTGCTCTGGGCTGAACCAGAAACAGTCCCAATAATCAAGGTGCGCGCCCGGGTGGGTTCATAACCCTAGCCATGGATCGGCGACACTTCTTCGTGCGTGCCGGGAGGAGGTGGCGTGAATTATGGCCTCGTACGCGACTCGCACAAGAGCCTCGATAGAGGCTAAAGAAACGGCTCCAGCGACTGGTCGCTGGAGCCGTGACGCCTCAAGGGCGCTCAGTTTAGATCGAGGGGAAGCTGGGTCGCCAACTGGAATCCCTCACACGTCGGCGGAAACGGCCGTCTCGTGCGTCCTCGCGGGACGAACTGGAGGAGCCCGACTTTTCTTTCCGTGGCGACGAGTATGTGGACGTCGTACTGCTGGACCTGTCGGCGGTTGACGAGCCAGGTCCGGCCTGCATGGTCCTTACGAAGACGCCCCGTCAGTGAGACGCGGCGAAGACGCGTCGAGCTTCGCCAGTCGCAGTGGAACTCTTCGACCTCTATCTGGAGCGGGAGACTGCCGCCCTCGGCCCGATCCCCAGGGATCACGGCCACGTCCAATATCGGATACTCGGGTGCCGCGATGGCCAGCATGGCCTGGGCGAACCAGGTTGGGTCGAAGTGCTGAAGTCCGTAAAGCGGGCGCCCTTCTTCAAAACGGGAGTTTTTGAGTGCCCATTGAAGGTTCGGGAATAGTATTCCCTCGTCCGCGAAGTGATACGGCCCGCGGAGGGTGATAGCGGTCATCTTCTGCTCCTTTGATGCAAGGAAGACCGCCTATCGGTCTCCGGGCCGCCGCCGCCAGCTTCACCCAGCAGCAGTGGTCCAGAGACCATGCCAATATAGTAACATTATGTCACTATATTGTCAATACTTTTTCGGTACTCGAGCCATGCGCTACCCAGGACGAGACGCGCCGCAGAAGTGGGCATTAGCCCCTGATCGCGCACTTGACTAGTGGCGCCTCCGGGGTACGGGTTCATCTCTACTTGGTCTTGCGACATCGAGCAGAGATCCCGCAATAGGTCTATGTTCGCCGTGCGGCCCTTCGCGGTGGCCACGAACCGGAGTAGCGCCTCGCGATCGGCGAACCGACAGCCGGCCCATGCGAGGTGCTCATCGCGATCTCTGATCCGTGCCACTTCGTCGAGGCTCGCCCATACGTCGGGCAGTGAGAGTGTGAGACGACAGGCGGCGAGAATGGTCGGGCTGAGGTTTAGCCGTGAGCCTCCGGCGTCGCGTTCACGGACCCATTCTCGACCGATAGCCACGCATGAGGTGTCGCGAATCGCCTTTGGGTCGATACCCCACTCCTCATAGAGGCCACCCTGAATGGCGTGGAAGACCGTTCGATCGCCGCTCGGCGGCCCGGTGAACTCGCGCGGACCCACCGATACGCTCTCCTCAAAGCTGGCCGACCAAGTCAGTTCGTGAAAGTCAACATCATGACTTCGCAGTGCAAACAGCAGATAGCCGTCGCTGGTCTGGGTGAGCGTATGCACGCCGAGAATATTGGGATAGACGGGTCGTCCTCGCACGCCGAACACGGATAGGTTCGACGGATCTGCGAAGAGATCAGCCTCGTGGTCTTTAGCCCAGGTGTGGGCCAGCCCCCAGTTGGTCTTGCCACAGACGATGCGCTTGTCCTCGTTATCCCCGAGTTGCTTAGGGGCTTCGATGAGTGTCGCCTTGTCTTTGGGACGGTCGACATCTGACAGGCCGAAGCGGGCCGCGTCGTAGACATCGTCCACATACGTGAAGGCAATCTGCTCGCTCGGCGTATCAAGCGTTCGATGCCAGAGCGCTACGTATCTCCCGAGCCATAGATGCGATCCCCACCAGACGCCTCGGTCTTCGGTCCGGGCCTCCTCGCACTCTAGGTCAAAGCGAGCGTGGCCCTCCTCGCACGACTCAAACAGCTCGTCCGGATTAAACGCCCCGAATGATGACGGCGGTTGCAACAGCTCTTGATCGCGAGCAGTAGATGCTTGAGGCGTCTCGATGGGCGCCGCGCTCATGGTAGCCGCGAGACGCGGTTCCCAGTCCTTAGGGCGGAATGACGCGAACGCCTCCAGCTGTCTCCACGAAAGCTTATCCGGAACAGCTTGTCCGACGCCGCGCAGATTCACTGCGATCACCTCACGGGCTGCGTCCCGCGCTTCCGTTGCTATTTCACGAAGGTGGCCTTCGGAATCGGGATACCCAGGTAGCGGCAACCCGCTACAAAGCAGCGCCAGCGCCTCCTTGTGCCTACCTTCGTTCGTGTACCGCTGAGCGTCGTCCCAGTCCACGTATACGCGTCGTGGCCCGGTGACGTCGTCGCGTCCAGCGAGAAAATAATCCCGCCCCTTTGGCAAGACTTCGCGATGCACGTCTAGTACTTGTCGCGCCCGGTGCCACGCGGTGCGGACACTTCCGTTCACCTTCTTCTCGTGGTGTTCTACGTCGATCCGGTCATAGAGCCAGTTGGCCAGCTCCTGCCACGACCGATTTTTCGGGGGGTCGAAGATCAAAGCGGCGAGGACGCCCGCCACATTCCAGCCGCTGTTCGAGAGAGGTAGAGGACGCCACACGCCGTCATCGGCGACGTCCCACGCTTCAAGCGGCCCGAGAATCCTAATTCGTAGATGTCCCATGCGGCCTCAAAGAATAAGGACGTGCGTGTCACAGCGCGTTACAGGCAGTGACACCACCGGTTGCCCCGCCTCTACCTTGCCGCCACAACCTGTCACGCCGGTCCCTTTAGCGTGGGCGCCGCGAATGTCAACGAGAAAGGACAACCTCATGTCTGAGAACCTTCCCGCCCTATCTGGCGGGCTCTTTCCCTCGAAGCTCGACCGGCAGGTCTCCCGCGCTCTCGCCCGGATAGACGCCGGCGTACTGGTCGCAAGCCACCGCGACCAAACCCGTATCGACCGGGTGGCCGGCACCACAGAACGAGGGATGGTACGGGCTGCGCAGATCGGCGCGCTCGAGGCCGCGCTCGCCCAGAATGTGCCGAGCTCGGCGGGCTATGTCCACGCAGTAGCTACCGCCGGCGCAATCGGCATCGTGGCAGCCGTCTACGAGGCCGGGAGGGGTTCGTGATGGGCGGTCTACTCCTCATCGGCCTGCTCATCGTCTTGTTCGCGAAGCTCTGGCCCTTCCTCGTCGCCGGTCTTGGGGTCTTCGGAGTTTGGCGCTGCCTACTTGCACTTCGCGTCGCCGAGGAGCGTGAGAGGCGCGACCGCCTTCGTCATGCCAGGGCGCGTCAGGAGATAGACCGGATCGCCGCTGCCACCGCCCAGGCGATGGTTGATGCAGCACGGGAACACGGGCGATGAGAGAGCAAGAGCAGCGGAGAATCAGAGCTGAAAACGCCTATCTGGCGGCTGCGGTGGCCACCCAGCAGCTTCGTAACCGCGAACTGCTGGAGATCAACGCCAACCTGCGGGTTGAGCGGGACGCCACCGACATTCTTTTGGGTGAGGCGATGGACGCACTTCCAGGCGGCCCTCAATGACGAAGCTCGTCTCTACGGTGGCCGTTTTGGTCGTGGGGCTGGTGGCGCTTGGTGCTGTTGGTCCCAGGCTCGTTCAGCTCGTTGGGGCACTCGTGCCGCTGGTGCTGGTTGTGGGCGTGGTCGCGGCGGTGCTGCGGATTGTGTGGACGCGCCGATGGTGAGGTTCTCGGTTGGGCCTGTCAATACCCACAGGCCGCAAGAGCTTTGCGATGGCGAGAACTGTGATACCGAACAAAGACCGAACACGGAGGCGTGGGAGATACTGGAAACAACCACTAAGGAGGTTCAAAACGATGTAGCAACTAAACCGAAAGGAGGTGTTAATTCATGACACAAAGTAGGCGTATCAAAGTGAAGGGTGTGAGGAGGGACGAGCTCGATACTGAGCAGCTCGCCCTTATTTATTGGTTGCAAGCCAAACGCATCTTGCGGGAGCGCAGGGAGCGCGAAGCGAAGGCAAAAGCCAAGCGGCGGGAGGCACAGGATGAACGGTGACCTTGTTCCTGCCATCGTTGCCGCTTCCGGAGGTTCAGCACTCATGGCGGGCATCTGGACGTACGAGCGCCGCCGGGAGGAGACGATGCGCGCGAGCCGGGTGCGCCTCGCGCTGCGGTTCCCCGCCAGGCTTGACCCGGTGAGCGCCAAGGCAGCACTCAGCAATCTGTCGGGTCTGCCGGCCGGCACCGAGCTGGTGTTCGAGGTGGCAGCGAGTGAGGACGCCGTCCAGCATCTCGTTTGGGTACCTACCGCGACCCGTGCCTCGGTCACCTCGGTCTTGGCCGGCGCGATGCCAGGGCTGCGCGTGGCGGAAGCTCCCGTCCCATCCGGCCGTGCGACGCTCGCGCTGCGCATCTTCGTCCCGACGCCGGCGGTGCTCGCGAGCGAGCATCCAGAGGCGACCGCACGGACCCTCCTCAGCAGCCTCGCGGCGCTCGCTCCCGGCGAGCATGTCGTCATCCGCTGGGCCTTGCGCCCCGATACACCACCTGAGCTGCGGGCGGACGAGCCGCTTAACCGCAGGACCCGCGAGGTCCATCGCGCGTGGCGGCAGAAGACGCAAGTCGGCGGCGGCTTCCAGGTGAGCGGGCTGGTGTTGGTGCGCGCTGGGAGCATCGCCCGCGCCCGCGAACTTGCCGAGCATGTCGCGAGTGCAATCCGTAGCCGTCGTGGGCCGATTGGTGCTCCGCGCATCAGCTATGAGCGCGGCAACCGCAGCCTCGCTTCCCTACCGAAGACGACCCGCTCGAGCGGGTGGCTCAATACCTCCGAGCTGCTGGCGCTGCTCACGTTGCCGCTCGGCGACGAGCTGATCCCCGGTGTCGACGTTGGTGTGTCCCGTGAGCTCTCAGTTCCCCGTGGGATTAGCCGCGAGGGTCGCCGTCTCTTTATCGGGCGAGACGGCCGAGGTGAGCGTCCGGTCGCCTTGTCGCCCGAGGCCGCACGTCATCACATGGTCGTGGTTGGCCCCTCGGGCGTCGGCAAGTCGGTGCTGCTCGCCCGCGGCATCTTGAGCGACATCGCCGGCGGCTTCGCCGGAGCGCTCATCGACCCGAAGGGCGACCTCGTAGAGACCGTTCTTGCCCGCGTCACACCCGCGCACGCCGACCGGGTTGTCGTCCTTGACCCCGCTGCACCCAGGGTTCCCGGTGTGGCGATCCTGGCTGGCGGTGACCCCGACCTTCGCGCCGAAGCCCTGGTCGGCGCTATCCGCTCCGCCTTCCCGGCTGAGGCCTGGGGTGTGCGCACCGACTACTACCTGCGCCTGGCCATCCGCACCCTCGCGGTGGTCCCCGGTGCAACGCTCGTGGATGTTGGGCGGCTGTTCTTCGAGGAGTCGTTTCGCAGGCACGCCGTCGCGCGGCTGCGCGACCCGTTCCTCGTCTCTGCCTGGCAGAGCTACGCCGCTCTCTCGACCGGCGCACAGGCCGAGCACCTCCAGGCCCCGATGGCGCGCGTCATGGCATTGCTCAGCCGTCCGAAGGTCCGGGCGGTACTGGCGAGCCGCGACCCCAAGCTGGATATGGGGAGGCTGTTTGCCGAACGCCGGTTCTTGCTCGTCTCCCTCGCGCCCGGCGTGCTGGGGGAGTCCGGCGCGGCAATCGTCGGCGCGGCCCTGGCGTATGTCATCTGGAGCGCCATCGAGGCACGGGTGACCCTCCCGCCCGTCAAGCGCCACCCGATCTTCCTCTACGTCGATGAGCTGGCGAGCCTCGCCAACGGCCTGCCGTTCTCCTTCGAGCTGCTGGCCGAGCGGGCCCGTGGCCTCGGCGCCGGCCTCACCGTCGCCATCCAAACACTGGGGCGCGTCCCAGAGCCGACGAGGTCGGCGCTCATCGGGAACGTCGCGACCTTCATGACGTTCCGGGCGGCAGCCGAAGAGGCCCGGCGTGTTGCGCGCCAACTGCCGGGGATAACCGACGCCGACGTGATGGCACTCGGCCGCTTCGAGGTCGCCGCAAGGATCGGGACGGGCCTCGGTAGCGCTGCCACAGTCGTCACCGGCCGTACCGAGCCGCTGCCACCCGAGACGCATCAGGCCGCAGCGATCCGCAGGCACTCAGCTGAAGCCTATGGCAGCCCGCTTCCAGCCCAAGACACACCAAAGGACTCCGCGCCCGGGGATGAGGACCGGCCGCTCGGCCGGGCCGGGAGAGACGCCTGATGCGTCCCACCGCCCGACCCGCCGCGTCGCGAGACGCTGCCCAAACACCCAATGGCTGCGGGGAGTTGCAGCCCGCAAGCGCGGCGAAAGACTCCCTACCCGTCCGCCCCTTGCGCATCTCAGCCAGCCGCCTCGAAACGATCGAGGCGCAGCTCACCGGCGCGGACTGGCAGGTGCTGAACTTTGTGAGCGAGTGTCGCCTAGCCAGTGGCACGCAGCTCGTCAGGCGGTTCTGGCTTGCCCGTGACCGCGACAGTGCGGCCGCCCGCTCGGGCCGCCGGGCACTCAAGCGGTTGCGAGAATGGCGCGTGCTTGACCCGCTCCCTAAGCGGACGGTCGGCGGACTGCACGGCGGCAGCGACACCCTGATCTACGGGGTGGGAGTTGCGGGCGCCAAACTGCTCGCCCGCCGCGGCCTCGTGCAAAGGCGGCTCGGTACTCCCGGGGAGCGCTACGTGCGCCACACACTCGAGGCAACGGAGCTCGTCGTGGCCCTCCACGAAGCCGACCGGGACGGTGTCCTCGAGCTGACCCTGGTGCAGTCCGAGCCCACCTGCTGGCGCGCCTTCATCGGGGCGGGGGGCGCTCGCGTGGTACTGAAGCCAGACATGGCCGTACGCGTGGGCGCCGGAAGCGTCAACGAGGACAGATGGCTGATCGAGTGCGACCTTGCCACGGAGGCGAGCGCAACGATTCGGTCCAAGGCCGAGCGGCATCTCGCCTACTACCGCTCGGGCAGCGAGCCCGTACATCCGCGCGTCCTCTGGGCCGTTCCCGACAGCCGCCGCGCCGAGCAGATTAGGGAGGTGCTGCATCATCTTCCCGCACCTGCCGAACAACTGTTTGCCATCTGCCTGCTGAATGAGGTCGTGGAGTTTCTCGCGGCGGAGGCTCGATCATGAGTCCGAGCAACCGGGTGATCCAAGGGGACGCGCTTGAGGTACTGAGAACGCTTCCCTCCGCGTCGATCGATTGCGTGATCACGAGCCCGCCGTACTTCAACGTCCGCCACTACCACGCGGGCGAGCAAGAGCTTGGCCAGGAAGCCTATGTCGATAACTGGGTTGAGCATCTGAGGGAGGTAGCAGTCGAGGTGGCACGCGTCCTTGTCCCTTGGGGAGCGTTCTGGCTGAACGTGGCCGATGTCTACGCCGCCCGGCCCGCAGAGGGCGCACCCGCAAAGTCGCTGCTACTCGGGCCGGAGCGCCTTGCCCGAGCGTTGCTCGCCGATGGCTGGGTGGTGCGCAATCGCCTCGCGTGGGTCAAGCCGAATCCCCTGCCCTCGCCTGCCGCTGACCGGCTGACTCCGACCTGGGAGTTCTTCTACTTCCTCGTGCGCGAGCGCCACTACTTCTTCGATCTGGATGCCATTCGTGAGCCGCTAGAAAAAGGCCCCCTCCCGCAGCGCAGCACGCTAGATCGTCGTGCCTGTCACGGGGCCCGCGACCACGGACATAACGGACTCGCCCGCCTCAGCCGTGACGGCCTACGCGGACATCCATTGGGGAAGAACCCGGGTGACGTGTGGCGTATCTCGGGTGCGCGCGTCAGGGGTCATAGCGCGAGCTTCCCTCCGGAGTTGATCCGCCGCCCGATTCTCTCCACCTGCCCGGAAAAGGTCTGCACGAAGTGCGGGAAGCCCTGGCAGCGTGACCGTCATCCCGTGCGCTTCGAGGGTGGGCAGCCCCGACCTCGGGCACTGGTGCCCTGTGCTTGCGGAGCACCGACCAGGCCGGGGGTAGTGCTCGACCCCTTCATGGGAGCAGGAACCGTTGCGCTGGTCGCGCGCCGCCTTGGCCGCGACTGGCTCGGCGTCGAGCTGAACCCGGCGTACATCAGGCTCGCCCGCGACCGGTTGGAGCGGGAGCAGTGACCGGGTGGATGGCCGAACGGCCGGCGGAAGGGACGCATTTCTTTCTGCCGGCCGCCCAAGTCATCCACTTCAAAGGAGGTCACAATGACTAAGGCCCAAGAGGTCTACGAGAAGGTCAACACGCTCATAGAGGGAGGCCTGAGCCGTCCCGACGCCTTCAAACAGGTGGCGTCGGAATACGGGCAGCCTGTGGGCTCGATCCGAGGCTCCTTCTATTCGCATTCGCGCGGAGCTAGCGGTGGAAGCTCCCGGCCAAGACGCCGAGAGACCACGCCGGAGGATGCCCTCGCCGACGCCCGCGCCGCTCTAGAACGCTCGATCGATTCGATTGACCGAGAGGTCGAGACGGCCGGCGAGCGAGCAAAAGAGGCCAAGGCCGAACACGACGCCCTCAAAGCCTCCGCCGCCGAGCGCAAGGCGATGATTGCTGAGCGATTGGAGGCCCTGAAGTGAGAGATGCGGGCCGGTCGGGGTTACACACCTTGACCGGCCTGCGCGCCCACCAAACACCTTGAGCCCGCCCGGGATCAGCGGGAGAATATGAACACCAAACTAATGAGGAAAGGAGGACGATGCCACAACCGACTTCAAAATCAAATCATCGTCCTGCGCTACTCAGCCACCGGCCTGACGGTGGGCCGCGGGTGAGAGCCAGGAAGCCAAAGCCAGCGCGGCGTGGGCGTTGTCTGCGTGTCGATGCCCGGCCTGAGCTACGGGTCGAGCCGGATTGGGATCGCTTTGCGTGGGCGCTGCTCCAATACGTCCGCGCCCAGCGTGAAGCGGCAGACGGGCAACTTTCCCGTGAGGGGGACGATCAATGAGTACCGAGACTCTGATGGAGTCCCCTACCCGCTCGAAGCGGGCGTTTAGCTACCTGCGGGTTTCATCACCGAGTCAGGCCAAGACCGACTATCTCAAAGACGGCCTGTCGATCGAGGTGCAGCGCGGTGGTGCTGAGGATAAGTCAGGGCAGCTCGACGCAGCCATCGAGCGCGAGTTCGTAGACCCCGGCAAGAGCGCGTTCACCGACCTGCACAAGCGCACTGACTTCCTTGAGATGCTCCGCGAACTCAAGCGCTGCAACGAGAGCGACGCCACGTTCATCCACTACGTGATCATCTGGAACCTCTCCCGGTGGGCCCGCAACGTCGAGGACCACTTCCACACGCGTCAGATGGTCAGGCAGACAGGCGCCCAGCTGGTGTCGATCGTTGAGCCGATGATCGGCGAGGACACCCCGGAGTCCTTCTACATGGAGGGCATGATGGCGGTCAACAATGAGTACGAGTCGCGCAAGACCAGCCGCAACGTCAAGGGCAGCCTGCGCCAGAAGGCCAGCCTCGGCGGCACTTACGGGTGGGCTCGCCTGGGCTACCTCAACGATGTGGAGCTCCTGCCAGACGGACGCAAAGCCCCGACCATCGTCCTTGACCCCGCCCGAAACAGCTTCATCACCCACGCCTTCAAGCTCTACGACAGCGGCCAGTACTCAATCCCCCAGCTCGTGGACGAGCTGTATCGCCTCGGACTTCGCAGTCGACCACGAAAGAACCATCCGTCTCAGAAGGTCGGCACAGCCGCACTGCACCGCATTCTCCGCGACCCCTACTTCGCCGGGTGGATCGTCTACAAGCGCGGCAAGTCAGACGAGCAGACCTTCCGCGGCCGACACGACCCACTGATCGACCAAGAGACCTTCGACTCGGTGCAACGGCGACTCGATGAAAAAGCCGTCGCCGGGGAGCGACCCCGCCGCCGGGAGCACTACCTCCGCGGATCCGTCTTTTGCGCGGGCTGCGGCAGCCGACTGACCTACGGCGTCTCGACCGGCGAAAACGGCCGCGGCTATGCCTATTACTTCTGCGCCAGTCGCGTCAACCGCACGTCCTGCCCCGAGCGCGCCAACATCCGCCCCGACCTCATCGAGGCCGCGATCCAGCGGATGTACAACAAACGGCCCATCAAGATCACCGCGGCCGAGTCCAAACGCCGCCAGGACGCGATCCGGGCGATGGTCGCGACGAGTCAAGAGTCGCTGCGCTACGTCCGCGAAACCAAGAAGCAGCTCATCGCCAGCCTCAAGCGCCAGCAGCAACGCCTAATCCGCCTCTATGCCGAAGAGGGGGAGGACACCTCCCCCGACGCGTTCCGCGCCGAGCGCACCCGAATGAAGCAAGAGATCGCCGCAGCCGAGACATCGCTCGCCGAGACCGAAGGGCGCCTCGAAATCAACGAGATCGACCTCTGCCACGCCCTCGAGCTGGCCGAGGACGTCGGCGGCATCTACGAACTCGCCGACGAACGCACGAGACGCGGCTACAACCAAGCCTTCTTCACGCGCATCAAGATCACGGCCCGCTGGGACGACGAGGCCAAGCGGGCCGTAGTCGAGGTCGCAGGCGTCGAGCTGACCGAACCCTACGCCGTCCTTCTGGCCGAGCGGACAACTAAGGAAGCGTTGGCATGGGTCGCGGCCATAAAGGCCAAACAAGCCCCAGAAACACACGGAAAACACCCCCGGAGGGCCAAAGTGGCCATCTCGGGGGCGTTTTCTAGGACCGATATTTCGATCTATGAAGTACTGGCGGAGGGGGGGAGATTCGAACTCCCGGTACGCCAATAAGACGCACAATGGTTTTCGAGACCACCGCATTCAACCGCTCTGCCACCCCTCCTGGGGATCACCGAGCTTAAGGCTAGACCATCCAGGCCGTACGGCGGCGGGGCGCTAGCTGGCACGCTGTCGAACGACAGCGGCTCCGTGTTAGGCTCGCGCGCATGTACAGGGGATGGCGCTGCATGTTGATCGCTTTCGCGTTGCTGACGATCGCCGTCGGCGCAGCGTCCGCACTGACGACGGTCACGGTCGAGCGCTGCGGCTTCGCGGCCAAAGGCTTCTATGGCAAGGACGCGATCTATCCGTGGCACATGTCATGCGCGCAGGCAGGGACAATTCTTGCCGGCGCCATCAACCCACACGCCAAACAAATCAACCTGACGGCGGACGGGGCCGCCACCGGCGACGCCGGGCCGGTACTCATTGACGGCCGCTGGTGGGTATGCGGCGGTCGTATGGGGTTCTACTTCTGCGGCTATCCCTACCGCCCCGCCTACGTCTCAGGGACCGGCGGCGGAACCACTTGGAAGGGACCGTTCACAAAAGAGTCCGACTACCACGCGTGCTCGGCCAGGGGCACCTGCGGTCTCCGAGATGTTGTCTATCTGCCGCACTGAGTGATGATCTTGCGGCCGGGCTTGGCCGCATAGGCGCGCTATGTACCTTCTGAACGTCCCGGCGCCCCAAGAAGCGGCCCGCAGGCAGCAGCGTCGGCAGCCCGCGATCTAGCGCCAAACTGGCGGTCCGAAAAGCACCCTCAGCCGTCCCGGTAAGACGCACCAGTGTTGACGAAGCTCATCTGACGACGCCGCGTTACAGGCCCACCGGTCAGGCCGTGAGGCTGTAGCGACGCGGCTTCTCGCTGATCTTCCACACCTTCTTGGCATCGGCCAATCGGGCAAGGCAGTTCGCAACAGCACCAGAGGAGCCGCCCGACCGCGTTCGCGACAGCGACGGCCCGTGCGGGCCGCTATCGGCGTTCTTATCGAGGTAGCCGAGCACGAGCGGATCCAGCCCCCGGCTTTCAGCCGCTCGTCGCTGTTCGCGTTCGTCACGGCCGGTTTACTAGCGGACCGTCCGCTCGCGGGCTTCGCTTTCGCCTCTCTTGCTACGACGGCCGCCGAGCGTTTCGAGATTCCCGCACACGGGTGGCTAGACGTCGGCAAAGGCGGGAGATCCAACGCAATCTGTGGCTAGTTCGGGTATGTTGATCGAGTCATGGGGGCGTGGGGATGAGCACTGACAGCGGCTGTGGTCGTCCGGCTGCTCCAACGTTCTGGCAGAAATGCACCAAGGGCGCGAAGAACTTCTTCGGCGGACGCATGGACGACGAAATCGCGAGACCTCGAGCGGATGCGTGCATCGACTGCCATGTCAGGCAATGGCACAAGAAACGAATGTACCCCGGCCGGACCAGAGTACAACTACGAGGGCTGGCGCTTCGTCATTGCACGGAGTCCCACAGCATTGGAGGATAGGTCCGTTGGCGATGACCAAACCACACCTACTACCCGAGGAGGACAAAGAGCCTCGGGGAACAAAAAGAGCCCGATCGATCATCACGCCCTATCTGTTCGTCGGGGTTGGGGCGGGGCTAGTGGGTGGGCTTTTCGCAATCAGAGTTCACCATTTCCTCAAGGACGAGGCGTCAGCGCTTTTCTTTATGGGTAGCGCCGATGTCGCTCTGCTTGCGGTCGTTCTCACGGCGACGGCTGTGGTTGCTGGCTTCCTGGACGGTTTCTTCGGTCGCGTGACCTATGCATCAGTTGGCGTTTCAACGTTCTTCTTCCCGTTTGTGCTTGTCGCCCGAGTTAGTGCGGCAGGCGCACTCGTGAGCTTCGGAGCAGCGCTGAACGTAGACTCACACACGCATGAAACTCTCAAGGCTGGATGGTTCGGGCTCGCCGCCTTTCTCACCGCTTGGGCCGTCGTCGCTACCGCTTGGCTGATCTCGGCTTTCACGAGGAAAGCGGGCGAACGGCGCAGGGATCTAACAAAGGAAGAACAGGCAATCGAGGAGGATGAGCAGGAAACGGCGGAATCGGAGATCCTGGACACTCACAGTCGAGAAGCGGACGTGGCAAGCACACTCGGACAGCTAGCCAAGCTTCATGACCGTGGCGTACTTACGGCTGCCGAGTTTACCGCCGCAAAGGCCAGTGCAATAGGGGGGCGGCGGAAGCGCCGTATCAGGTAAGCGCGTCCGCCGGAGAAGCTCGTCGCTCTCGACCGGAGCATAAGAGCTCTTATCGAGCACTCGGCCCATAATCAAGACCCCTGGTCCGAGTCCAACCAGGCCCATGACAGGAAAAGTCCTGCATGAAGAACCCTTCGGCAAACATCGGCGGAAAGAAATGTCCAAGAAGAAGCGCAAGTCCACCCGTTCGCCCAAACCCCGCCGCGAGCCTCTCGCGCCGGGTAAGGACGAGCCCGCGCGGAACCTGAGCCTTTCATCGTTCCCCGGGGCCCCCGAGGATCGGCACCACCGCCCACGGGCACCCGGGGTGGCGGCTGGGACGCCAATGGGGTGGCTAGCCCGAGCCCGCCCCCGCCCGCATTGCGCCTCGGGGGACATTCAGGACCGCACAACGGACCGCAGCGCCTCTCCTGCGGTCCCGCGTGTCGAGAACAGCCAGGAACAGGCGAGAACGGCGCCCCGCAAGCCCCAGCGTTTTCCCGGGTTGGCCAAACTCGCGCCGGTCCAAGCGCGGATCGTGCAGCTCCAGCGGTTTCTAGCAGCTTAAAAGCGCCGCCCGTGCGGCCACGCACGACTCGCTGAATCTGGCTCAATCATGCGGAAGCGGCTTACCAGAGCCGCAAAAAATCCATCCCCCTCGAGGTGCGACGTCAGGCCGGTGGGTTTTCGAGACCACCGCATTCAACCGCTCTGCCACCCCTCCTGGGGACCGCGAACTTAAGGCTAGACGATCTGCGTTCGGCTACAGCGGCCGGTCAAGCGACCGTGGCAGCCATCGTCCAGCGCCAGACAGCGCTGATTCGATGTGGCGAAGCGGCCGTTGCCCGAGGCGCCACCATCTGCACCACTACTCCAGTAACAAACTGTTTACTTACACCGGAGGACCAGTCCCGGGATTCGCGCATGCGCGAGGATCGCTGCGAACCTGTCGCTTCGACAGTGAATACGTCGGGATGGCGTATACGGAGGGCCGTTGGCAAAGCCGTCCTCGTGCAGCACCTGTAACATCGCGCAGGCTCGGCGGCGTGGTCGCGGAGGGGGCCGCGCAACACGGATCTCCGATGGAGAGCGTGGCGCGCATGAACATGGAGGATTCACATGACTGGGCTGATCGGCTCGCCGCGCTCGTCTGGGCTCGAGCGCACGCTTGCGGGTGTCGCCGTGGCTGTCATCGCAGCGCTATCTGCGTGGCTGCCATCTGCGGCGAGCGCGAGCGGCTGCACCGATTCCTGGGTGGCGAAAGGCAGCGGTAGCTGGTTCGTCGCCTCAAACTGGAGCACCAAAGCGGTCCCATCCTCCACCGACGAAGTCTGTATCACGGAATCGAGCAGCTCCTACACCGTCGAAATGAACCAGACCGGCGCGGTGAGCGTCAAAGCACTTACGCTCGGCGGCGCAGCGAACACGCAAACGCTGATCGTTGCGAGCACGAACGGCGCCAATGCCGTGTTGACGACGAGCGCCGGGATCACCAACACCGCGCACGGTGCAATCGTCCTCACGAACGCCGAAACCAACGGCAACAGCGTGACGGTCCTCGGCCCTGTCAGCAACGCGGGGACGCTCACCGTCGAACAGGCGCACGGCGGCCAGCGCTCGCTGCAGGGGAACTTCACCAACACGGGCACCCTCGCGATCAACGCATCCACGTCCTTCAACGGGACCAAAGCCGCGCTGGTCAACGAAGGCGCCATCAACCTGGCCTCGGGCATCCAGCTCGTGGCCTCAGCGGAAGCGACGGTCACCAACGGGGCCGGCGGGAAGATCGCTGCGACGGGCACAGGCGACGTGCTCGTCGAACCGGCAAGCGCCTTCACCGAGGGCGCCGGTACGACGACCGGGACCAAGCCGGTGATCGTCCGCGACGGCGCGCTTCACTACACGGGCGCCGGGGCGAGCACGATCGCGACGCACGGCCAAAGCAGCACCCTGAGCGGCAACCTGTCCGCTGGGCAGGCGCTGAACATCGAGAGCGTCAACGCCGAGCACAGCTATCTGACCGCAGCGGCGAGCTTCACGAGCGCGGGCACGATCACGCTCACGAGCACCGAAAGCAGCGCCAACCAGGCGGCTCTGACGATCTCCTCGGGAACCCTCACGAACAACGGCTCGATCAAATCCGAACCCGGCGTCGGCGGCTTGCGCTACCTCGAGGGCAACATCACCAACACGGGAACCATCGCTGTCAACGCCACCACCAAATACGACAGCAAAGGCGCGTCGTTGAACAACCAGGGGGCGCTCGACCTCGCCACCGCCACCCAGCTCCTGGTCACCAGCGAAGGGTCTGTCACGAACGGCCTTGGCGGGAGCATCAGCGCTACCGGGACGGCGAACGTCCAGATCGAACCAGGCAGCTCGTTCACGGAGGGTGCCGGGACGACCACGGGGACGAAGCCGGTGATCCTCCGCGATGCCGCGCTCCACTACACGGGCACGGGCGCGAGCGCGATCGCCACCCACGGGCAGAGCAGCACGCTCAGCGGCAACATCGCCGCCGGGCAGTCGCTGACGATCGAGAGCGTCAATGCCGAGCACAGCTATCTCACGGCTGCGGCGAGCTTCTCGAACGGGGGCACGATCCTCCTCACGAGCACCGAAACCAATGCCAACAAAGCCGCGCTCGTGATCTCCGCGGGAACCTTGACGAACACCGGCTCGATCAGCGAGGAAGCGGGCGTCGGTGGCGGTCGCTACCTGGAGGGCAACGTCACCAACACGGGCACCATCACGATCAACGCCACCACGGCATACGACGCCGCAAGCGCGCTGCTGACGAACGAAGGCGCGATCAAAGTCGCAGCCGGACAGGAGCTGTTGATCTCGGCGAACGGTTCGTTCGTCAACGGCACCGGCGGCAGCATCGCCGCGGGCGAAAACGCAGCCGTGGCGCTCGAACCGGGCAGCGCGTTCACCGAGGGTGCAGGTACGACGAGCGGCGTCAAGCCGGTGATCATCAGAGACGGCTCGCTGGCCTACACCGGCTCCGGGGCGAGCGTGATCGCCCAGCACGGCACGAGCAGCACGCTCAGCGGGAGCCTCTCGGCGGGTCAGTCGCTGATCCTCGAGAGCACCAACGGCGAGAACACCACCACAACCGCCTCGGCGAGCTTCACCAACGCCGGCTCGATCACGCTCACCAGCAGCGAAACGAATGCCAACCAGGCCGCGCTGGTGATCTCCTCCGCGACGCTTACGAACAGCGGCACGATCAAGGTGGAACCCGGGGTCGGAGGTGCCCGCTACCTCGAGGGCAACATCACCAACACCGGCACGCTCGCGATCAACGCCACCACGAAATACGACCAGTCCAAAGCCACGCTCGTCAACCAGGGCGCGATCGACATCGCCTCCGGGGTGCTGCTGGCGGCGAGCGGCGCTCCTTCGATCTCCAACGAACTCGCGGGCATCATCGCTGCGACCGGGACCGGCGCGCTGGTCCAGACCGAAGGCGCCTTCGACCAGGGCCTCGGCAAGACGACCACCACGAAGACGAGCGAACCGGTGATCCTCGACCGGGTCGCGCTGCACTACACCGACAAGGGCGCGAGCAAGCTCGCGCTGCGCGGCGCCAGCAGTCTGAGCGGCACGATCAACAAAGGCCAAACGCTCTCACTGCAGAGCAACTGCAGTGAGCACGCGGTGGTGAGCGCCGCCGGAAGCTTCCTCAACAGCGGCACGATCAACTTCACCAACATCGAAAGCTGTGCCAACAACGTCACACTCGGCCTGGCCGGCGGCTCGCTCGAAAACAAGGGGACGCTGAACGTCCTGTTTCCGCACGGCGGCTCGCGCACGATCGAAGGCGGTCTCGCAAACGAAAAGACGCTCGCGATCGGCAACGAAGCAACGCAGGCGCTGAAAGTCACGGGTAGCTATTCGCAGGGAGCGAAAGCAACTCTGAAGATGACGATCGCGGGGGCGGCGAACTTCAGCAGGCTGGCCGCCTCGGGCGCCGTGGCGCTCGCCGGCAAGCTGACGCTCAAGCAGGTCAAGTTCAGCGGCAAAGCCGCTGAATCCTTCGCCATCGTCAGTGGCTCCTCGCGGACTGGGGAATTCGCAAGCGTCACCGGCAACGCGATCAAAGGTGGCGCGCTGCACTACCAGCCGCACTACACGCCGACCGGGGTGAACCTCGTAGTCGAATAGCCACACCGTGGTGGACCCCCGTTGCTAGCTTGGCCCCATGCGTCGCTTGCTGGGACTCGTGTCAGTGCTGGTCCTGGTGGACACGATGCTCTACGCGGCGCTCACTCCGCTGCTGGCGCACTTCGTCCGCGAACTGCACCTGGGCAAGGGCGGGGCCGGAGTACTGGTGGCGTCCTATGCCGCCGGGGCGCTGGTGGGCGGCCTTCCCGGAGGGCGCCTGGCCGCACGCCTCGGGCCGCGCCGCGCGGTGCTCGTGGGTCTCACGCTGATGGGCTGCGCGAGTGTCGGGTTCGCGCTGGCTGGCAGCTTCGGCGCGCTTCTCACGGCCCGGGCGATACAGGGCGCCGGCAGCTCGTTCACCTGGGCTGGAGCGTTCTCGTGGCTGATGAACAGCGCCCCGAGCGCCGAACGCGGCGAGCTGATCGGACGGGCGATGGGCGCGGCGGTGTTCGGCGAGCTCCTCGGTCCGGTGCTCGGTGTGGCCGCGAGCGCGTTGGGCCGCACGAGCGTCTTCATCGGGCTCGCAAGCCTCGCGGTGCTGCTCGCCGTGTTGACGATGCGGATCGAGATGGACTCGGTGGCCGAGCCGATCGGGGTGAGCTTGCGCAGCGTGCTCGCCGTTCCTCGCTTCGTCAGCGGATTGGCGCTGCTGGCCGTCGCCTCGGTGCTGTTCGGGGTGATGGCGGTGCTCGCGCCGTTGCATCTGGCGGCCGCGGGATGGGGCGCGGCGGCGATCGGGGCGATGTGGCTCGTGGGCGCGGCCGCGGAGGCGCTCGAGTCGCCATTCATCGGGCGGCTCAGCGACCGGCGCGGAGCGATGACCCCGGCGCGTCTGGCGCTGCTGGGAGCCGTGCCGGCTTCGCTTGCCCTGGCGAGCGGAGCCGGGCCGGTGATCTATGCGCCCCTGGTCGTGGCGGCGGGCATGATCTATGGGGCGCTGTTCACGCCCTCCTTCTCGCTCCTGTCCGAGGGCGCCGAGCAGGCCGGGCTGGCGCAGGGCATGGCATTCGGGCTGATGAACGCAGCGTGGGCGACCGGTGCGATGGTCGGCCCCGCCGGCGCGGGTGCACTCGCCGGAGTCACCGGTGACTCGCTGGCGTTCCTGTTCGTAGCGGCCCTCTGTGCGGTGGCCTTCTCGGTCATGCGTCCTCGCGGGCGCGAACCGCTGTGGGGCCAGCTGCGCGGTCCGCTAGCTTCAAAGGAACGTTCCAAGGAACGAACGCAACCAGGGGAGGCACCATGAGCACCATGAGGATCGTGTTTGCAGCAGCGGTGGCCGTGACGGCCGGCCTGATCGCCTCGGGAGCGCTTGGGGTGGCTGGAGCGGAAACCACGCCGACGACCACCACCTCGACAACCACCGCTCCGGCCGTTGCCCCGGTGGCACCGCTTCGCACAGTCAGCGTGCAGGGCGTCGCGATCGAGGCGATAACTCCCAGTGCGAGTGCAGCGTCTGCGACAGCCGTATATCGCCAGGGGATGGGCGACGCGTTGGGCGATGCTCTGGCCAAGGCCCAGTTCCTGGCCGGCAAGGCCGGCGCCACGCTCGGTCCGGTGCAGAGCATGGCCGAGAACGGCGGCAGCATCGGCTGTGCCGGCGAAGCCGAATACACGGGAGAACAGCCCGACTTCGGCTACACCACGGGAAACACAGTCAGGGTGGCACCGTCGGCGCTCGCGCCGCACAAGGCCCTCGGCAAGGTGCGCAAACGCCGCACGGCAAAGAAGGCCGCCAGCGAAGGCTGCACGCTCTCGACGCAGGTCTCGGTGGTGTACTCGCTGAGCTAGGCTCGCCTGAGTGAGCCAGGCTCGCGGTTACATCCGCGCGAACGGGCCGAGGTCCTCGGCTCAGGCGCGGAGCGTGCTCGGGGGCCTGGCAGTTCGTCTGACCCTGCGAGCGTCCAGGCTTCGCAACAGCTCGCGCTCGGCTTCGGCGCCTTTGCGGGTCATGGCACCGGCCAGGTGTACGTCTCCGCGCTGGACGATCCAGTAGCCGGTGTGGGTCTGCCTGATGATCAACCGCTCGTCTTGGTGCATGTGAGCCTCCGGTGGGGAAAGAGACTCATCGACAGTGACGCGCCTCTCTCAAGCGCGGGTAACCAACGGGTAAACGGATGTCAGGCGGCGATCTCCTGGATGTTCTCGCGCACCTGTGTGAGGACCTCGGGCGGGACTGTGTCCATGTCGTGATCGGTGCGGGCGTGCTCGGCGACCTGGGCGAGCAGTTGCTGTTCTGTGTCTGTGCTGAACGAGGCGGTGCAACCGGGCACGACAGAGCCACATGAGAAAGCCTTCATCGAGGGTGCCTTTCGTTGATGATGCGGGAGAGCAGGTGCACGAGCTGGTCGGTGGTGAGCAAGCCGAGGTAGCGGCCGCGTTCGTCACAGACGACTATAGGGTCAAAGCGTTGCCCGAGCGAGCGTGTCATGGCGCGCCGCGCGACCGCGTCAGGCGCTTCGCTGAGCATCACCCGAAGCGGCGAGATCAGGACCGGCTCGCGGTCCTCGATCCGGGTGTCGCGGCGGAGCAAGCCGACAGGACGCTGTCGATCGTCGACCACGACGAGGAACTGTGTGTCGGGCTCGCGCGCGAAGCGCTGATCGGCCAGCGCCAGCTCTGCTTCCTCGAGTGCAGTTGGATGGGTGAGGATCGTGGCGAGGTCGGGGGTTCCGGCGCCGGCGCCGGTCGCTGTCGGGCGCAGCGCGCGCTCGAGCTCACCCGGCCGCATCTCGGGCCCCGGCATCGCCAGGCCGAACCCCTGGCCGAGGGGCACGCTGATGCTGCGCACCGCATCCAGCTCACGCCTGTTCTCGATGCCCTCGGCTACCACCCAGGCATCGATCCGCGCGGCGAAGGATCCGACCGCCTCGACGAGCGCGAGCTTGGCGGGGTCGGCGTCGAGGCCCCCGACGAGCGCGCGATCGAGCTTGATGAACTCCGGTCGCAGGCTCATGATGTGCTGCAGGGAGGCATAGCCGGCGCCGGCGTCGTCGACTGCGATCGTCGCGCCGCGCCGGCGCAGCACAGCGAGCGCGGCCTGCAGGGCGCCGTAGTCCTCGACAGCCTCGCGCTCGGTCAGCTCGACCACGACAGCGTCGAGGCGGTCGCTGCGCTCGAGCACGCTCTGCACGCGATCGGAGAGCAGCGCGGCAGGGCTGACGTTGACGGTCAGGAAGCAGTTCTCGGGAAGCGCCTGGCGTGCGGAGAGTCCGGCCTCCAGCAGGGCGGCCTCGAAGGCGTCCTCTAGGTTGAACCTCCTGGCGGCGCGCAGCCAGGCGATCGGAGCGTGCTGGGGCGCCGGCACGAAGCGTGCCAGCGCCTCGTAGCCGCAGATGCGGCTACGGCCCAGGTCGTAGATCGGCTGGAAGGCCGGGCGGATCAGGCGCGGGTCGCGCAGCACCTGCTCGAGCTTGGCGCTCCAGTCCACCGGGTCCGTGTGCACGCGGCTGGGAACGTAGGCGTTTACGACCGTCATCGCTACCGAATTGTCTCGGCATCGAGACGCCCGAGCTTTAGCTTCAGAGCGGGATCTCAGCCACGTCCGCGGCCCATGCCGCGGCGCATGCGGTGCACCCGGCGCAGCTCCTCGACGGCCTCGTCGAGACCTCCGAGCGCCTTGGAGGGACCGTCGCCGAGCAGCAGCTCGGGTTCGAGGCGGTGGCGCACGAGCTCGCCGGCGATCGCATCGACGCGCTGGGCGCCCGCACCAGGCCGCGAGCTGACCGCGCGCTCCATGCGCTTGCCCCGGTAGAGCAGCCCGACCCCGTCGTCGAGCGCCCAGCCGCCTGGCAGCTCGCCGCTGCGCACCGCGGCCAGCCATACCGGCAGGCGCTCGGGCTCGCCGTCGGCATGGACGGTGAGCGAGCCCTCCAGTAGCCCCAGGCCGGGGAGCGCTTCGGGGGGCCCGCTGGAGCGCGAGACGCCCGCTTGGAACCAGCACATCGCACCGGCGCTCAGGCCGGCGAGCACGGTGCCGGTCTGCCAGGCCTCGACCAGCAGGTCGTCGAGCCCGTGCGCCTGCCAGATGGCGAGCAGGTTGCGCATCGAGCCGCCGCCCACGTAGACGATGTCCTGCTCGAGCACGATCTCGCGCAGGGGGCGCGTGGTCTCGTGCATGCGAAACAGCGACACGTGCTCGTGTACGCAGGTGCGGTGGGCGAAGCGTGCTTTGAAGGAGTTGATCTGATGGGTCGTGTCGCCGGAGGCGGTCGGCAGGAAGAGGATCCGCGGCTCGCTGGCGCGCGCCAGGGAGAGCACGTAGTCGTCGAGCAGCGGGTTGTTGGGCTCCATCGTGAAGCCGCCGCCGCCCATCGCGAAGATCGTGCGCTCCTCGAGCGCGACGGTGCCCCGTGGGCTCATGCGGCCACCGGCTCGGCGGTGGCGCGGGCGGGAGTCGCGGCAGCGGCGCCGGCGTCGAGGGGCGCCTGCTGCGGGCCCGCGGAGCGTCCGCCCGCCGCGCCCAGATAGGAGACCTCGAGACGGGTCTCGCGCACCCGCCTGCCCTCGAGCTGTACGCGGTAGGCGCAGCCGTCGGGACGCGAGCTGACCGCCCGCTCCAGCCGGGTGCCCTGGAAGTGCAGCGCCACTCCGTCGTCGGCGGCGTAGCCGCCGCACATGCCGTCGGCGACCGCGCGGTGGTACTCGGCGCGGCGGGCGGGCTCGGCGTCGTAGTGGACGCAGTTGGAGTAGGGCAGCAGCCCGAGTCCGCGCACCGGTCGCGGCGCCCCGTGAAAGGCGCTCAGCGCCTGGTCGAACCAGCAAAGCGATCCGGCCGAGGGGCCGCACAGGACGATGCCTCGTCGCCAGGCCTTGCGCAGGATGGCGTCGAGGCCATGCGCGCGCCAGGCGCCGAGCATGCTCAGGACGTTGCCGCCGCCGACGTAGATCAGATCCTGCGAGAGCAGGTGGGTGGCGAGGTCATCCTCGACTCCCCCGGTTCCCTGATCGCGACGGAACAGAGACACGTGGCTCGCCTCGCAGCCAGGTGAGAAGCGGCGGTAGAAGCGCACCACATAGTGGTCTGCGTCCCCCGAGGCTGTCGGCAGGAAGCAGACCCTCGGCCGGGCGGCAGCGTCCACGAGCGAGAGCACGTAGTCGTCCAGCAGGGTGCCGTCCCTCTCCATCGAGAAGCCACCGCCTCCGAGGGCAACGATCTGGGGAGGTCGGGATGGCATCGCTCACTTCCCTCGAGTTGTGCGGAGCAGACAACGATTGCCAAGGCTGCCGCAGGGCGGCGGCCGCTGATATGGACCGTCGTCCGAGATTGGTGTCCCGGCAATCGACACCCGCACATATGGTTGGAACGTGCTGCGGTTTTGCTCGTGCGCAGCTTCGCCTCCGATCTGGCCATAGAGTGTGTCGACGGATGGCGCAGGAGCCCAGTCAACCCCTGCGGGCGTGCCCGTGAGCTCGTCGGTGCTCGTGTCGGCAGCGGCGATCTCGATCCACGGTGCGGTCAAGCGCTACGGCGAGATCACGGCGGTCGATGGCTTGGACCTCGAGGTCTCCCCCGGGGTGTGCTTCGGGCTGCTCGGGCCGAATGGCGCGGGCAAGTCGACGACGATGCGAATGCTGACGGCCCAGGCGCTGGCCGACGCGGGCACGATCTCGGTCCTCGGCTATGAGCTGCCGCGCGAGTCCAAGCAGTCGCGCCTGGAGATGGGGGTGGTGCCGCAGCTGGACAACCTCGATGTGGAGCTGACCTGCCGGCAGATCCTCACCGTCTTCGCGCGCCTGTACCGGGTTCCGCGCGGGGAGCGTCCGGCGGCGGTGAAACGGGCGCTCGAGCTTGCCAACCTGGTGCCCCGCGCGGACACGATCGTGAGAGAGCTCTCGGGCGGCATGCGCAGACGGCTGCTGGTTGCGCGGGGACTGATCCACGAGCCGCGTCTGGTGCTGTTGGACGAGCCGACGGTCGGTCTCGATCCGCAGGTGCGCCAGGAGCTGTGGTCGCTGATCGACGGCCTGCGAGCGAGCGGCGTGACGGTGCTGATGAGCACGCACTACATCGAGGAGGCCGAGCGCCTGGCGGACACGGTGGCGGTGATGTCGAAGGGGCGCATCATCGCCCAGGGCACGCCTGCGCAACTCGTGGCCGAGCACGCGGGCGAGCAGGTGCTCGAGGTCTACGGTCCGCCCGAGCGCCTGGCGGAGGTGGGTGAGCTCGCGGCGAGCAGCGGCTGGACGAGCAGGCGCAGCGGACCGGCGCTGGCGATCATGCGTGCGGAGAGCCTCGACGGGGATGCGCCGGAGGGCGTGCGCAGGCCGGCGAACCTGGAGGACGCGTTTGTGGTGCTGACGGGGCAGGAGATCGAGTGAGCGCGCGGCCAGGACTCGCGGGCGGGCGCGCGCGCAGCGTGCGCCGGCTGGAACCGGCTGCGCTGGCCGGGGTGATGAGCCGCGACGTGATGCTGTTCGGGCGTTACTGGAAGGCGACGACGTTCTCCTCGGTGGTGCAGCCGACGATCTACCTGCTGGCCTTCGGGCTGGGCTTTGGCTCGCTGGTCCACAACGTGGGCCACGTCAAGTACGTCGAGTACGTGGCCACCGGCGTGGTCGCCACGGCGGTGCTGTTCTCATCTGCCTTCCCCGGCATGTTCAACACGTTCATCCGCTGGCAGTTCCAGCGCACCTACGATGCGATGCTGGCGGCGCCGGTCGACGTGGAGGAGCTGATCACGGCGGAGGTGCTGTGGATCTCGCTGCGCGCGGGCGTGTACGGCATGGCGCCGCTCCTGGTCGGGATTGCGTTCGGCCTGGAACCGGAATGGGGAATGCTGCTGGTTCCGTTGATCGGCTTCCTCACTGGCTTCGGCTTCGCGGCGTTCGGCGTGACGATCGCGGCGGTGGCCAAGACGATCGACAACTTCAACTACGTGACCAGCGCTGTGCTCACGCCGATGTTCCTGGTGGCGGGCACGTTCTTTCCGATCACGACACTGCCCGCGGGGCTGCGCACGATCGCGCAGTTCAACCCCCTGTATCACTGCGTGCAGCTCGTCCGCGACGCGTCGCTCGGGGGCCTGGGGAGCGCAGATCTCGCTCACGCCGCTGTGCTGATCGGCTTCGCGCTGGTGATGTGGCGCCTTGCGATCTCCCAGCTGGGCAGGCGCCTGATCGACTGAGGCTTAGAGAACTTTAGGTTTCTCACACGCTGGTCCTACGTGCGGCGCTGATCCTCTGGCCATGAGCTTCTCGTGGGAGACCCGATCGGTCCCTTCCCCTACGGCGTCTGTAGCGCCGGTCACCACAGTGCTGGATCGGGCGTGGGACTGGCGCGGGCGGGCCCGCGCGATCGGCGCGCGCGCGCCCCGCCCGGAGCTGTTCGGCCTGCTGGGCCTGACGGCGCTGCTGAACCTGTGGGCGCTCAGCCGCAACGGCTGGGCGAACGACTACTACAGCGCGGCGGTTCGCTCGATGAGCTCGAGCTGGCACAACTTCCTGTTCGCCTCGCTGGACCCCAATGGCGTGATGACGGTGGACAAGCCGCCGCTGGCGCTGTGGGTGCAGGCGCTGTCGGTGCGCGTGTTCGGCTATGACTCGCTGAGCATCCTGGTGCCCCAGGCGCTGATGGGCGTGGCGAGCGTGGCGCTCGTGTATGACCTGGTGCGCAGGCGCTTCGGCTGCCTCGGCGGCTTCGTCGCCGGCCTGACGCTGGCGCTCACGCCGATCACGGTGGCGATCTCGCGCCACAACAATCCGGACGCCCTGCTGGTGTTGTGCTGCGTGGCTGCGCTGTGGTGCGCGGTGCGGGCGCTGGAAGCAGATCCTGCCCACCCCCGCACCCGCTGGCTGGTGGCGGCGGGCGTGCTCGTGGGGCTTGGCTTCGAGACGAAGATGGGCGTGGCGCTGACGGTGGTGCCGGGCATCGCGGCGGCGTGGCTGTGGATCTCACCGGCCGGCCGCGGCCGGGCGCGTGCGCTCGTCGATCTGCTGAAGGCTGGGGCGGCGATGGTGATCGTGGGCGGCGCGTGGCCGGCGCTCGTGCAGCTGACGCCCGCGGCGGACCGCCCGTGGGTGTCGGGGACGAGCAACAACAGCATCTTCTCGCTGATCTTCGAATACAACGGCCTCGGCCGTGTGAGCGGGCAGACGGGCGGCCCGGGTGGCGGCGGCGGCAACATGTTCGGCGGCTCCCCCGGCCCGTTGCGGCTGCTGAACTCGGCGCTCGGGGGCCAGGCGGGCTGGCTGCTCGGCTTCGCCGTGGTCGGCGGCCTCGCGATCCTGCTCTCGAGCAGGCTGCGCCGCGCGGATGCGCGCAGCGGATGGCTGATCGCGGTCGGCGGCGCGTTCGCTACAACCGCTGTGCTGTTCAGCGCCGCGAGCGGCATCTTTCACCCCTACTACGTCTCGCTGCTCGCGCCGTTCGCGGCGGCGCTCGTGGGCGCGGGCGCGGCCCAGCTGGCCGGCAGCGGCCTGCAGGCGCGGATCCTCGCGCCGCTGGCGGTCGTGGCGGGCGTGGTGGTGGAGCTGGTGGTGCGCGGCAGATACGCGGCACAGCTCGACTGGCTGCCGGCGCTGCTGATCGTGGTGGGCCTGCTGGCGGTGGTCGCGCTGATCGCGTTCAGCTCGCGCGTGGTGCGACTGGCGGCGCTCGGCGGGGTGCTGGCGGCGCTCTTGATTGCCCCCGGCGTGTGGGCGTTCGACACGCTCGGCTATGCCACCAGCAGCACGTTCCCCGCGGGCGGCCCGGAATCGGCCGAGACGATCGGCGGCGGTGGCTTCGGTGCTCCCGGCGGTGGCTTCGGCGGCCCACGACGCCTGGGCGCCGCCGGCGCCACACCCCAGCTCTTCGGGCCTGCAGGCAGCGCCGCGGCCGGCACCCCCGGCGAACCCCAGAGTGCTGCCTCCCCGCCGGGCCAAGCGGGCGGCGGCTTCCCCCCGCTCGGCGGCGGCCCGGGTGGCGCCGGGGCGCGCGGCGCCGGCTTCGGCTTCGGCTTCGGCGGGGCGGGAGCATTCGGTGGGGGCGAGGGATCGCTGACGAGCGTGATCTCCTATGTGAGCAAGCACGGAGGCGGCCCGATCGCGGTCTCCAGCCAGTCGACGGCGGCCTCGGCGATCATCGCGAGCGACGCGAGCGTGTCGGGAATCGGTGGCTTCTCCGGCCGTGAGAGCGATGTGAGCGTCTCGTGGCTAGCCGGGGAGGTCGCGGCGGGCAAGATCCGCTGGGTCGTGGGCGAAGCGACCGGCCAAGGCGGGGGCGTAGGCGGACGTCTCCCGGGCGACACCCGCACGGGCTCGAAAACCGCGATCGGCGCGGTGGCGGCGGCCTGCAAGAAGGTGACGTTGAGCGCCACGAGCACCTCCACGGCGGGCAGCCTGTATGACTGCCAGGGCCGCTCGGCCGAGCTTGCGCGCTCCTAGCAGGCAGAATCTCCCTATGAGGATCCTGGTCGTCGACGATGATCGTGCCGTGCGCGAAGCCCTGCGCCGCGGGCTGGCGCTGGCCGGCTATGACATCCAGCTGGCCGAGGACGGCGAGCAGGCGCTCGAGCGGATCGTGCAGGCGGTGCCCGACGCGGTCGTCCTGGACGTCGGCCTGCCGGGGCTTGACGGCCTGGAGGTGTGCACGCGCGTGCGGCGCATGGGCAGCCGCGTTCCGATCCTGATCCTGACCGCGCGCGATCAGGTCGCCGACCGCATCGACGGCCTGGATGCGGGCGCGGATGACTACATGATCAAGCCCTTCGACGTGGGCGAGCTGAAGGCACGCCTGCGGGCGCTTCTGCGTCGCGCGAACCCCGAGGCGGACACCGATGCGCTGTCGTTCGGTGGGGTGCTCCTGGATTCCTCGCGGCACGGCGCCCAGGTCGGCGAGAGCTTCGTGGAGCTGACGCGCACCGAGTACCAGTTGCTCGAGCTGCTGATGCTCAACCCGCGCCAGGTGCTCTCGCACAGCCTGATCTACGACCGTGTGTGGGGCTATGACTTCGGCCCCACCTCAAACGCGCTGCGCGTGTATGTGGGATACCTGCGCCGCAAGCTCGAGGAGGCGGGAGCGCGCGAGCTGATCCACACGGTCCGTGGCGTGGGCTACTCGCTGCGCGAGCCATGATCTCTGGGCAGGCTCCTTGAAGCTGCGCTCGCGGATCGCCGCGGTGGCGAGCGTGTCGGTCGCGCTGGCGGTGCTGGCGGCGGCGATCGGCCTGTATGTGGCGGTGCGATCCGATCTGCGCGGCGAAATCGACAGCGCGCTTCGCTCGCGCGCCCGCGCCTTCCCCGGCAACGACGGTCAGGGTCCGCGAGCCTATGGCGGGGGCGCCGGCGGCGGTCCCGGCGGGGGGGGTGGCGGTCCCTACGCGGGCGCGCCCGGCGGGGAAACGGGGGGAGTGCGAGCGCACGACGGAGCTTCCCGGCGGCGGCCCGGGCAGCTTCCCCGGTCGCGTGCAGCCGGCGCCCTTCGGAGCGGCCTCCGGTTACGTCCAGTTCATCTCGCCACAGGGCACGGTGTACGTGCCCGGCGGGCAGGGCAGCTCGCCGACGAAGATCGCGCTCACCGCTCAGGACAAGGCGATCGCGGCGCGCGGCAGGGGCGCAAGCCTGACCGACAGGAGGGTGCATGGGACGAGCCTGCGCGTGCTCACGCTGGCAACGGCTCCCGCAGGCGCGGTGCTGGTCGCGCGCCCGCTGACCGAGGTCGAACACGAGCTGAGCAGGCTGCTCTTGATCCTGGCGTTGATCGGCGTGGGTGGCATCGTGCTGGCGGCGCTACTCGGCACGCTGGTGGCACGCACGGCGCTCGCGCCGATCGCGCGCTTCACGCAGCGCACCGAGACGCTGAGGGGCAGTCTCGACCTGTCCCAGCGCCTGGACGTGCGCGGCCGCGACGAGCTGGCGCGTCTGGCGGAGAGCTTCAACAGCACGCTCGATTCGCTCGAGCGCTCGGTCCAGGCCCAGCGCCACCTGATCGCGGATGCCAGCCACGAGCTGCGCACGCCGATCTCCTCGCTGCGCGCCAACATCCAGATCCTCGGCGACGCCGAGCGCCTGCCCGCGCTGGAGCTCGAGGGGCTGCGCAGGGACATCGTGGAGGAGCTCGACGAGCTGACGGCGCTGGTGGGCGATGTGGTCGAGCTGGCGCGCGGGGCGGCACCGCCGGATCAGGCTGACGACGTGCGCCTGGACGAGGTCGTCGCGGCTGCTGTGGAGCGGGCCCGGCGGCGCAGCGACCTGCGCTTCGAGCTGAGCGTGACGCCGACGATGGTCGCTGGGCCGGCCGACAGGATCAGCAGGGCGGTCTCGAACCTGATCGACAACGCGCGCAAGTGGAGCCCCGAGGGCGCCGTCGTGGAGGTGTCGCTGCGGGACGGCGTGCTGTCGGTGCGAGACCACGGCCCGGGCTTCAAGGAGGCCGATCTGCCGTTCGTGTTCGACCGCTTCTACCGCGCCGAGGACGCGCGCAAGCTGTCGGGCTCGGGCCTCGGCCTGGCGATCGTACGCCAGGCGGCGGAGTCCTGTGGCGGCTTCGCCGAGGCCCACAACGCGCCCGGCGGGGGCGCGCTGCTGCGCGTGGGTTTCGGCACGCCGGTGCTCGGCGGCGAGTAGCGCTGAGGGCGCGGGGCCGCGCAGGCGTATATCCGTCGGGACCGGCTCGCTGACGCGGCGCTACGTGCTAGACCGGAGTACAAGTCCGATTCGGTCCGGGGAGGACATTCGTTTCAGTCGTGTAATAAGGGATGTCGAAGTGCGCAACTTTGGGGGCTTTAGGGAGTCCAGAGGAGTAGGTCCTAGACGATTGGTTCTATAGGGAGGTCGGTTGGCATGAGGGTTCACGTTCGGAAGTCGCTGCTCACGCTGCTCGCGGGGTCGCTCATCGCCATCGTCGCGCCGGTCGCCGCGCAAGCAGCCGAAGCGCCCGGCATCGAAAAACTGGTCGCGGTCAACTGCTCCGAAACGCACAAAGAATGCGGGCAGGTCACGAAAACCGTGGAAACGGCATTCGGCCCCCAGACCTTCTCCGAACCGAAGGAACCGACCGAAGGCGAAGCCAAAGCGGAAGGCTACACGCAGGCTGGCGGGCACATCCCTTACGGCATCACCGACTTCAAGGTGGCGACCGTCGGCGCGCTCCCCGCGCAGGCGCCGACGTCGGTCGTGACGCACATCCGCACCGATGTGGCACCAGGACTCGCGACAAACCCGACCGCCGTGGCCCAGTGCTCGATGACAGAATTCGGCGAACCGGGATCGGGAAGGGAACTTCCCAAAAGCGGCTTCTTCATCGAATCCGCGTGTAAAGAAGAAACCAAACTCGGCATCAACAACGTCACCGTCTATGCGGGGGCGGCTGGAGACCTGGCGCTCACCGGCACGGTGTACAACCTCGTTCAGCCGACTGGGCGCGCATCTGAGTTCGGCGTCGCGCTCAAACTGCCGAAACCTTTCACCGAAGCCGTGCTGTTTGAAAAACTCAAAGGGTCGAACCCGGCGGTGGAAAAAGGCCAGTACTACGCCCACACCCTGATCGAAGGCGACGTCGAATGGGGCAAGGAAGAAAAGGGCACGAACGCTGGCGACTACCACGACTACTTTGAAATCGAAGTGTCCCCCGCCTTGCCGTTGATCAGCTCGCGCTTGACATTTGAAGGCCGCAACGGCGGCAACTTCCTCACGAATGCAACCAGCTGTCCCGGCAACAACACGACCACATTGCGTCTCACCGACGCTGAAAAAACGACGGTGAGCCGGCCGTACACGACCCCGGTCGGCCTCGAAAACTGCGGTCTTGTTCCGTTCGAACCGAGTTTCTCGCTCAGCCCCGAAACGACGGCCTCCGACGCGCCCAACGGCTTCTCGACGCAGGTCGGCGTGGCCCAGCACTCGGGCGCGACCGAACTCAACGGCTCGCAGCTCAAAACCGCCGTGATCAAGCTGCCGGAAGGCATGACGCTCGACCCCTCCGCCGCTGCTGGACTGACTGCCTGCACGGAATCTCAGGCGCGGATCCACAGCTCCACCGCCGGCACGGCGTGCCCCTCCTCCTCGGAGCTCGGCACCGTCAAGCTGGAAGTCCCGACGCTTCCCGCGGGGTCGTTGACGGGGAAGATGTATCTCGGCGGTCCCAGCGAAGGAGCGATCAAAGGACCGCCCTACATCCTCTATGTCGACGCTGAGACCGCACGCTATGGCGTCTCCGTGCGCCTCCAGGGCGAAGTTGTGCCCAATGAAGTCACCGGCCAGCTCGACAACGACGTTCAAGGAAAACCCCGAACAGCCGTTTACGAACATCACGCTGCAGTTCAAGGGGGGCGCGCTGGCGCCGATCGCAAACCCGCTCTCGTGCGGAACTGCTACGACGGAAAGCGACTTCTCTCCCTACACGCTGACATCGAGTAAGAGCGTTGGCAGTTCCTTCAACGTCACCGGCTGCTCCAACCCGATTCCGTTCGCGCCCACGCAGGGCACCTCAAACCAGATCGCCAACGCAGGCGCGGCCACCTCGTTCACGGTGAACTTCGTGCGCCCCGAAGGCCAGCAGTACCTTTCGCACGTCAGCACCACGCTGCCTGCCGGACTCGTGGGCGCGATCCCCAAGGTCCCGCTGTGCAGTGAAGCACTCGCGGCCGCAGGGACTTGCGAAGCGGCCAGCGCGATCGGCACCTCCAACGTGCTGTCGGGCTCCGGAGCGACGCCGTACGCGCTGTCGGGAACCGCCTATCTGACAGGGCCCTACAACGGCGCCCCGTATGGAATCGAGATATCCGTCCCTGTCATCGCCGGGCCGTTCAACCTCGGCAACGCGATCACCCGGCTCGGGATCTACGTCAACCAGAGCACCGCGCGGGTGACCGTCGCCGGCTACGTGCCGTCGATCGTTCGCGGCGGCGTGCCCACACGCATCAGGCAGGTCAGCGTGAGCATCAACCGCCAGGGCTTCTTGACCAACCCGACCAACTGCGGCGCGCTCGCCACCGAATCGACGCTGACCGGGTCCCTGGGCGCCAGCGCCAACCTGTCGACGCCGTTTGCGGTTGGCAACTGCTCGCTGCTCCCGTTCAAACCGGCGTTCAAAGCGGTCACGCTCGCCAAGACCTCCAAAAAGTACGGCGCCAGCCTCGAAACGACGATCAACGAGCCGGCCGGCAGCGCGAACATCAGGTCGGTGCTGGTGCAACTGCCCAAGCAGCTGCCCTCGCGCCTGGCGACGCTGCACAAAGCGTGCCCCGAAGCCACGTTCGCGGCGAACCCCTACAGCTGCCCGGGTGGTTCGTTCGTCGGCGGCGTGCGCGCTAACACACCGGTGCTGCCCGCCAAACTGAAAGGTCCGGCGATCCTGGTCTCCCACGGTGGCCAGGCCTTCCCAGATCTCGACCTGGTGCTCGAAGGCAACGGCGTGCGGGTGATCCTGGTCGGGAACACGAAAATCACCAACGGGATCACGACGACGAACTTCGCGTCCACCCCCGACGTGCCCGTCTCGAGCATCACGGTCAACCTGCCGATCGGTGAACACTCGGCGCTGGCGGCCTATGGCAACGTGTGTGCCCAGCCACTGATCATGCCGACGACGATCACCGGCCAGAACGGCCTGATCGCCAAACAGAACACGGCCATCACGCCCGCCGGCTGCGGCGTGCGGATAGTGGGTCAGAAGGTGATCGGAAACACCGCCTACCTGACGGTCGCGACTCCCGCCGGGGGCCGTATCAGCGGCAGCGGCAACGGCCTGGCGACCGTCTATCGCCACCTGCGCTACTCGACCAGGGCGACCACGCTGAAGGTACCGCTCACGAGGCGCGCAGCAGGTCGCCGCAGGCCGTTCCGTGTGAGCGTGCGGGTGGGCTTCGTGCCCAGCCAGCGCAGTCGCGGCATCTCGGCGGCGAGCGTAACGGTCACCTTCCGCTGATCACTTGCTCCGGCGCGTTGGGGCGGGCTCGGCCCGCCCCAACGATCGCGCGGGCGCCGGCTCGGAGGGTCACGGCTCGTATCCGGCCTGCCGATGCCGTAGATTGAAGGCATGGATGTAGCGTCAGGTACGGATACCTCGACTGCCTATACGGGCATGGATCGCCTGCTGAGCGGTATACGGCGCCTGACGGCACTGGCGGACGCGGCCACCGAACCCGAGGCGATCTACCGCGCACTGGCGCGCGAGCTGCTGTCTGTGCCCGGCGCGGAGGAGGTGCACATCCACCATCTCGCCGCCGACGCGGAGGACGAGCTGGTCGCGGTCTACATGTTCGCGGGCGAAGGGCGCGTGAGCTATCTCGTGCCGCGCTCTGAGCGCCCGCCCGGGGTCAGCTGGGTCGCGAGCACCAGGCGCAGCTTCCTGGCCGCCAACGCCGAGGAATTCGCCGTCAGCGTGCCACGCCTGACGGCCACCGGCGAGGTCAGCTGCGCGCTACTGCTGCCACTTGCCGAGGGCGGCGAGGTGGAGGCCGTGGTGATGCTCGTGCGACGAGTCTCGGAGGTGTTCACGGGCGCAGCGGTCGAGCTGGCGACCGCGCTCGTGGAGCAGGCCGGCACGGCGCTCGCGCTCGTGCGCGCTCGGGCCGAGGCTGGAACCGACGCGGTCACGGGCTCGCTGAACCACCGCGCGATGCGCAGGCGGTTGGACGAGGAGATCGGGCGCGCCAAGCGCACCGGCGGACCGCTGTCGTGCATGCTGATCGACCTCGACGACTTCAAGCTGGTGAACGACCAGCAGGGACACCAGGCCGGCGACGCGGTGCTGCGCGCTGTGGTGCAGGGGCTCGTGGGCGAGTTCCGCGCCTTCGACCGCGTGGCTCGTTACGGGGGCGATGAGTTCGTGGTGATCCTCCCCAACGCCGAACGGGAGAGCGCCGCGGCGGCCGCCGTCCGCGCGCTCGAGCGGCTGCGCCGCCTGTCCTCGTTCGAGGGCGCCCCCAACGGCGTCTGCGCCTCGATCGGCGTGGCCCAGTGGCAGGAGCCGATGAGCACCGACGAGCTGCTCGAAGCCTGCGACGAAGCGCTCTTGCGCTCGAAGCGCCAGGGCAAGGGACGCGTCACACAGGCCTCCGAGCCAGTCCGTTAGCGCTCGCGGACACGACGATCCCGCGCAGGCTCGCGACCGCGACTCTGCGAGACTGCGCCCAGTCCCTGTAGACCGCGGATCGCCCGGGAGGTGGATATGTCGGAGAACAGCTTTGGCGCCAAGCACACGCTCGAGGTCGGCGGGCGCAAGCACGAGATATTCCGCCTGGACGCGCTTCAGCAGCGCTACGACACCGCCCGACTGCCGTTCTCGCTGAAGATCCTGCTCGAGAACCTGCTCCGCACCGAGGGCAACGGCTCGGTCAGCGCCACCGACATCGAGGCGCTGGCCGGCTGGGACGCCCAGGCGCAGCCCAGCAAGGAGATCGCCTTCAGCCCGGCGCGTGTGCTGATGCAGGACTTCACAGGCGTTCCCGCCGTGGTGGACCTGGCGGCGATGCGCGACGCGATGGCCGCGATGGGAGGCGAGCCGGCCAAGATCAACCCGCTCGCGCCGGCCGAGCTCGTGATCGACCACTCCGTCCAGGTCGACGCCTTCGGCACGCGCGCCGCCTTCAGCTTCAACGCCGAGCGCGAGTTCGAGCGAAACCAGGAGCGCTACGCCTTTTTGCGCTGGGGCCAGGGCGCATTCGACGACTTCGCCGTCGTGCCGCCCGACACGGGCATCGTCCATCAGGTCAACCTCGAGTACCTCGCGCGGGTCGTGTTTCCCAACGAGAAGACCGGCCAGGCCTATCCCGACACGCTGGTTGGCACCGACTCGCACACCACGATGGTCAACGGGCTCGGCGTGCTCGGCTGGGGCGTCGGCGGGATCGAGGCCGAGGCGGCGATGCTCGGCCAGCCGATGTCGATGCTGATACCGCAGGTCCTGGGCGTGCAGCTGCACGGTGCCCTACCGGAGGGCACGACCGCCACCGACCTCGTGCTCACGGTCACCCAGATGCTGCGCGAACGCGGCGTCGTGGGGATGTTCGTGGAGTTCTACGGGGCCGGCGTCTCCGCACTGCCGATCGCCGACAGGGCCACGATCGGCAACATGTCGCCCGAGTTCGGCTCGACCTGCGCGATCTTCCCGATCGACGCTCAGACGCTCACCTACCTCGAGCTCTCGGGGCGCTCGAGCGAGCAGATAGCGCTGGTCGAGGCGTATGCCAAGGAGCAGGGCCTGTGGCACGACGAGAGCGCCGAGGAGCCCACCTTCTCCGACACGCTGCAGCTCGACCTGGCGAGCGTCGAGCCGAGCCTCGCCGGACCCAAGCGACCCCAGGACAGGGTCTCCCTGAGCGACGCGCAGGGCTCCTTTCGCCACGCGCTGCGCGACTACGTGCCCACCAACGGCGAGCAGAAGGACGCCCAGGACGAGGCCGTCGCCGAGTCCTACCCTGCGTCGGACCCGCCGGCCAACGGCTCGCCCGGACACGAGCAGCCGCAGGGCGAGCCGGCTCCCTCATCCTCTGCGCCCGGTGCTCAGGCGACGCTCGCCGAGCCCCACGCCGGAATCCCGGTCGAGCTCGACGGCGAGAGCTTCGAGCTCGAGCACGGTCATGTGGTGATCGCAGCGATAACCAGCTGCACCAACACCTCGAACCCCTCCGTGATGGTCGGCGCGGGCATCCTCGCGCGCAACGCGGTCGCGCGCGGGCTTCGCTCCAAGCCGTGGGTCAAGACGTCGCTCGCGCCCGGCTCCAAGGTGGTCACCGAGTACCTCGACCGCGCCGGGCTCACCGAGCCGCTGGAGAAGCTCGGCTTCAACCTCGTGGGCTACGGCTGCACCACCTGCATCGGTAACTCCGGCCCGCTGCCCGAGCCGGTCTCAGCGGCCGTCAACGAGGCGGACCTGGCGGTCGTCTCGGTGCTCTCCGGCAACCGCAACTTCGAGGGGCGCATCAATCCCGACGTGAAGATGAACTACCTCGCCTCGCCGCCCCTGTGCGTGGCCTACGCGCTCGCGGGCTCGATGGACGTCGATATCGTGCAAGATCCGCTGGGGCACGACGAGGATGGAAACGAGGTCTACCTGAAGGACATCTGGCCCTCGGCACAGGAGGTGGCAGAGACGGTCGGCGAGGCTGTGCGGGCCGACATGTTCCGCCGCAGCTACGGCGAGGTGTTCGAGGGCGACGAGCGCTGGAACAGCCTCGAGGTTGCGCAGGGCCAGCGCTTCGCGTGGGATCCCGAGTCGACCTACGTGCGCCTGCCGCCCTACTTCCAGGGCATGCCCGCCGAGCCCGAGGAGGTGCGCGACGTCAAGGACGCGCGCGTGCTCGCGCTGCTCGGCGACAGCGTCACCACCGACCACATCTCCCCCGCGGGCTCGATCAAGCGCGACGGCCCCGCCGGCGCCTACCTTCAGGAAAAGGGGGTGGCGCCGAGAGATTTCAACTCATACGGCGCACGGCGCGGAAACCACGAGGTGATGATGCGCGGGACCTTCGCCAATATCCGCCTGCGCAACCTGATCGGCGGCGGCGAGCGCCTGCCCGAAGGCGGCTACACCCGCTATCTGGGCGACGGCTCCAACGAGCAGATGTCGATCTATGACGCCGCCATGCGCTACATCGAGCAGAGCACCGAGCTGGTCGTGCTCGCCGGGCGCGAGTACGGCTCGGGCTCCTCGCGCGACTGGGCCGCCAAGGGCACCAAGCTGCTCGGCGCCAGGGCCGTGATCGCCCAGAGCTTCGAGCGGATCCACCGATCCAACCTGGTGGGCATGGGTGTGCTGCCACTGCAGTTCGCCGACGGGCAGAGCATTCAATCGCTCGGTCTCACCGGCGTGGAGGTCTTCTCGATCAGCGGCCTCGCCGAGGCGATGGCGGGCGGCGGCTCGCCACCGCGGGAGGTTCACGTGAGCGCGACCCGCGACGGCGGCGAGAAGATCGAGTTCGATGCCCGCGTGCGGATCGACACCCCGCGCGAGGCGGAGTACTACCGTCACGGCGGCATCCTGCAATACGTCCTGCGCGCGCTGCTCGCCGCATGACCCAGCCGAGGCGCAAAACGGTGAGCAAACGCGCCCGCACGAAGCCCACAGAGGGCGTTCCCGCGGTCCTGCTCGAGCTGCTGCGCGCACGCGGTCCCTCGGGCTATGAGACCGCGCCCGCGGAGCGCTGGCGCGCAGCTGCGAGTGCCTTCGCCGAGGTGAGCACCGACCTGGTGGGCACGCCGCTGGCGCTCGTGGCGCCCGCCCACGGCTATGAGCGCGACCCCCGCCGGCTGCTCGTGATGGGCCACATCGACGAGATCGGCCTGATCGTCACCCACATCGACGACGAGGGCTATCTGTGGTTTCGGGAGGTCGGTGGCTGGGACCCCCAGATCCTCGTCGGCCAGCGCGTGGTGCTCGACTCCAGGACGGGCCCCGTTGCCGGCGTGGTCGGCAAGAAGCCGATCCACCTGCTGCGCGAGGAGGAGCGCAAGAAGGTCCCGAGCATCCGCGAGCTGCATATCGACATCGGCGCGCGCGACGCAGCGCAGGCGCGCGAGCTGGTAAGGGTCGGGGATGTCGCCGTGATCGACTGCGAGCCGCTCGAGTTGCCCAACGGACGGCTCGTCTCGCGTGCGCTCGACAATCGCCTGGGCTCTTTCGTCGCGCTCGAGGCCGCGCGCCTGGTGGCCGACGCCGGCGGCGCGCAATGGGAGCTCGCGGCCGTAGCGGCCGCCCAGGAGGAGACGACCTTCGGCGGCTCGAAGACCAGCGCCTTCTCGCTGGAGCCCGACGCCGCGATCGTGATCGACGTCACCCATGCGACCGACGCCCCCGGCATCGACGTCAAGGAAGCGGGCAAGCACGAGCTCGGCACGGGCCCGGTGATCAGCCGCGGCTCGACCCTCAACAACGGTGTCTTCGAGCTGCTGCACGAGGCCGCAGAGGCGGAGAAGATCCCGTTCACGGTCGAGGCCACCGGCCGCGGCACCGGCACCGACGCCGACGCGGTGCACATCAGCCGTGGCGGCGTGCCGACCGGCCTGGTCTCGATCCCGATCCGCTACATGCACTCACCGGTCGAGCTCGTCCAGCTCGAGGACGTCCACGCCGCCGCGCGGTTGGTGGCGGCGGCCGCGCTGCGCCTGGCGCGCGACGCGTCCTTCGCCCGCTAGGGCTGCGCGTCGAGCAGTTCGCTCGACTGCTTGATCTTGTAGATCTCGCCGGGGCAGCCGCCGAGGGCGAGCAGCGAGAGACCGTCCGGGCCCGAGTAGGCCTTGCGCCTGGCAGCCGGTCCGACGCGCACCATCAGGTCCTTCTCGAGCTCCACGCGCTCGCCGTCGATCTCTAGCCAGCCCGAGCCCGCGAGCGCGAGGAACAGCTCCTCCTGTCCGTCGGCTACGTGGTCGTGCTCGGGGTAGTCCGCGCTGTTTGCGGGAAGCCGGATCACCTGGACACCGAACGAGCTCACCCCCAGCTCCGCGCGCGCCTTGACGAAACCGCCGCCGAAAGAGGCCTGCATCTCACCTATGTGCTTTGCCGTGTAGTCGCTCATGCGCCCAACCTACCGCTCCGCGACCCCAGCAGGAGCCCGAGCTGGCGCGACTGCACGAGCACGGTGCCGTCCTGCGCCCAGATCACCCCGTCCTCCTCGAAGAAGCCGTCGTGGATCACGCCACCCCGAATGCGCATCAGGCACAGCTCGTCGGGGTCGGGCCGGGCCGCGCGGGGCATCGCCACGCGGAAGTGGATCGTGAGGTCGATCGTCGGCGCGGCGTTGGGTCCGCTCAGGCGCATGAACGGCGCCGGGATCAGCGCATCGGCGAAGAACGCAAGCGACAGCGCGTCGATCGGGCGCGGCTCCGCCAGTCCGATCCAACCGCCCAGCTCCATCGGCGTCTCGGGACCCGAGAAGGGCATCGCGCCGATCCGCGGCTGCAGCGTGATGTGGCGAGCGAACGGGGGTGCGCCGTGCTTGATCAGCGTGCCCGGCTCGCGCCCCGCATCGGGCGTCGCCACCGCCGGCATCTCGATCTCGGAGACATCGGCGCCGCCCCAGGGAACCGAGAAGGCCGCAAGCGCCAGCGCGATCAGGTCCCCGTCCTGCTCCAGCCGCGCTGAGGTGGTGCTCAGCGAGCGCCCCGCGCGCTCGAGCGCCACCTCGATGCGCACCGGCCCCGGCTCGGGCGCGCGCAAATAGTGGATCGTCAACGAGCGCGGGGAGCGCGCTGGATCGGAAAGCGCCTCGCCGAGCGCGCGCAGCAGCATCGCCGCCAGGTAGCCCCCGTGGGGGCCGCGCCCGGCGCGCCAGTCGGGTGAGACCTCGGCGCCGAAGATGCTGATCGCGCGGCCGTCGCCGCGGTCGAGGACCTCCAGCAGGCGCACCGCGGTGTCGCGATCGAACTTGCCCGCAGGTCTGCTCTGCAGTTGCGCAGGCGAGCAGCCGCCCGCCGGCTCAGCCACGCACGAGCCGCTTGTAGGTGATCCGGTGCGGGCGGTCGGCGGCCGCTCCCAGCAGCGTGCGCCGATGCTCCTCGTAGGCCTCGAAGTTGCCCTCGAACCAGGTCACCTGCGAGTCGCCCTCGAAGGCCAGCACGTGGGTCGCCACACGGTCCAGGAACCAGCGGTCGTGGGAGATCACCACCGCGCAGCCGGGGAACGCCAGGAGCGCGTCCTCGAGCGCGCGCAAGGTGTCCACGTCGAGATCGTTCGTGGGCTCGTCCAGCAGCAGCAGGTTGCCGCCGCTGCGCAAGAGCTTGGCCAGGTGCACCCGGTTGCGCTCGCCGCCGGAGAGCTTGCCGATGCGCGCCTGTTGGTCAGAGCCCTTGAAGTTGAAGCCGGCTGTGTACTGGCGCGAGTTGACGACGCGCTCGCCTACCTTGAGCTGGTCGAGCCCTTCTGAGATCTCCTCCCACACCGTCTTCTTCGGATCGAGCGAGTCGCGCGACTGATCGACATACGCGAGCTTGACCGTGTCGCCCAGCTCGAGCGTGCCGCTGTCGGGGGACTCCTCGCCGGTGATCATCCGGAAGAGCGTCGTCTTGCCCGCGCCGTTGGGGCCGATCACGCCGACGATGCCCGCCCGCGGCAGATCGAAGGAGAGGTTCTCGATCAGCAGCCGCTCGCCGAAGCCCTTGGAAAGTGCGCCCGCCGTCAGGACCTTGCCGCCGAGGCGCGGCCCCGGCGGGATGTGGATCTGGACCTCCTCGAGCTTGACGTTGCGCTCCTCGGCCACCAGCTCCTCGTAGCGGGCCAGCCTCGCCTTTGACTTGGCGCGTTTGCCCTTGGGATTCGTGCGCACCCATTCCAGCTCGGCGGCGATCGTCCGCTCGCGGCCCTTCTCCGAGCGCTCTTCCTGAGCCAGGCGGGCCTGCTTCTGCTCCAGCCAGCTGGAGTAGTTGCCCTGGTAGGGGATCCCCTTGCCGCGGTCGAGCTCGAGGATCCAGCCGGCGACGTTGTCGAGGAAGTAGCGGTCGTGGGTCACCGCCACGATCGCGCCCTTGTACTCGGAGAGGTGCTGCTCGAGCCACGCCACCGACTCCGCGTCGAGGTGGTTGGTGGGCTCATCCAGCAGCAGCAGATCCGGCGCGCGCAACAGCAGGCGGCAGAGCGCCACGCGGCGGCGCTCGCCGCCGGAGAGGGTGCTCACGTCGGCGTCGGCGGGAGGTAGGCGCAGGGCGTCCATCGCGTATTCGAGCTGGGTGTCCAGGTTCCACGCGTCGGCCGCTTCGATCTTGGCCTGGATCCGGCCGAACTCCTCGGCCGTCTCATCCGAGTAGTTGGCGGCCAGCTCGTTGAAGCGGTCCAGCAGCGCCTTGGCCTCGGCCACGCCGTCCTCGACGTTGCCCTTGACGTCCTTGCTCTCGTCGAGATGGGGCTCCTGCTCGAGCATGCCCACGGTGGCGCCCGGAGCGAGCGCGGCCTCGCCGCGGTACTCCTCGTCGACCCCGGCCATGATCCGCAGGAGCGTCGACTTGCCCGCGCCGTTGTATCCCAGCACGCCGATCTTGGCGCCGGGGTAGAAGGCCAGCGTGAGGTTGTCGAGCACCGTCTTGTCCGGCGCGTGGACCTTGGACAGGCGGTGCATGGTGAAGATGTATTGAGATGACATTCGCACGCAGGATAGGCGACCGATGCAAAGCCGCCCGCCCTCGCTAACGTTGTCGGGTCTATGCCCGCGAGCGTCCTGGACATCGAGCAGCACCTGCTCCTGCTGGAGCTGGAGGCGCCGTTCAACAAGCGCGACGTGCAGCTGGCCCGCCGCAGGATGGCCAAGCGCTGGCATCCCGACGTGGCGCCGCAGGGGCGCCAGTACGAGCACGAGCGCCATCTGAAGGCGATCAACGAGGCGGCCGACCAGCTCGAGCGCCTTGCCGAGGGCTTCCGCGGCGGCGAGGTCTCGCGCAACGCCGTGCGCGTGAGCGCCGCAGCGGCCCGCCGCGAACGCGAAGAGGCCGGCAGGCGGGCCTACGAAGCCGAGCAGAAAGCGCGCGAGCACGCGCAGGAGCGCGCCAAGCACGACCCCTTCGGCAGCCGCGTCCCCGACCACTCGGTCGTGCACCGCTACGCCCGCTGCATCTCCTATCCCGAGTGGGGCGTGGGAACGGTGACCGGCATCTACTTCTCCTCCGACACCGGCGATGACTCCGCCGAGGTGCAGCAGTGGGCGCGCGTGAAGTTCAGCCACGGCGTTCGCACCGTGCCGGCCGGGAGCATGAAGTTCGTCGACTTCTCAAAGCCCGACCCGGCCGAGGAGCGCGTCGAACGCTTCCTGCTCGCAGCCCAGCGGGCGATGGCCGAAGGCGAGTACCTGCTGGCCGCTCAGCGGCTGATCTACGCGCGCGACGCCGAGCCGCGCGACGTGGCCGTGCTGCGCCTGATGACGCTCGCCTTCTGGCAGGCAGGCAAGCTCGACGAGGCCGCCAGGGCCGTCCGCGACTGGGCCCGCGTCGACGGCAGCCGCCCCGCCGCCCACCGCTTCGCGGCGCGCATCTACGAAGACATGGGCGCTGTCGACCTGGCGGAGGAGGCCGCCCACCGGGCCGCTCTGCGCGGTCCCGGCGACGCCGGCGCGTGGGAGCGCCTGGGGCGCTTGCGCCTGCGCCTGGTGGACCGCGAGGGCGCACTCGACGCGTTGCGTCGCGCGATGAAGCTCGGGGCCGGCGAGGAGGTCCGCGAGCTGATCGCGCAAGCGCTCGCGCTCGAACCGAGCGTCGCCGGCTGAGGCGACCCTACTCTGCCCCCTGGCCTTCGAGGGCTTTCTCGGCGATCTTCAACATCCCCAGCCCGATCCACGGCTGCTGGTTGCAGCGCACGCGGATGCCGGCGCCGTCGGGTTTGACCACTTCGACGACCGTCACCACGTTTCCGATCTCGTAGTCGTTGCCGAAGTCGCGTTCGATCGCGTCCATCTGCGCCGCCACTTCTTCGCCGAGCTTGCTTCGGGGGTCTTTTCCCGCGTCCGCCAAAACGTCCTCCCATCTCGAGTGAACAGGAGGCCCATCATCTCACCGGCATCGTCAGAGGATGTTGATCGCGCGCGAGACGATCAACCCGATCGTAACCAGCGAGACGATCGACTGCACACCCATCACGCACTTGGCCATCGCCGTCAGCGGCATCGTGTCGGTCGGCGAGAAAGCAGCGGCGTTTGTCAGCGACACGTACAGGTAATCGATGAACTTCGGGCGCCAGTCGAGCGGCTCGATGTGATCGTCTGACATCTGCGGGAACAGGAAGTCCGGCGGTCCGTCCCTACCGGCTGCCCGGACCCCTGGGCCGCCGCGGTCCAGCTCCCAGTACCACAGCCCGAAGATCAGGAAGTTCGTCAGCCAGATCAGGACACCGGCGACGATCAGGCTGCGCCCGTTGGAGACGTTGTGGTGCAGCAGGTAGTGGGTCAACGCGCCCAGCGAGAACACGTTGGCGGCGCTGACGAGCGCGACCAGCGCGAAGGCGACGCGCCGGCGCAGCGGATGCTCCTGCTCGAGCGCGCGGGGCGTTCCCATCGCCAGGCCGATCACCAGCACCCCCTCGAGCGCCGGCAGCAGCCAGGTCGGTCCGACGGCCAGGCGGGCCGGAAGCGTGAGTTGCAGCCCGATCGCCGCCAGCACCGTCGAGCTGCGCCGGCCAGACCGACTCCACCACGCCCGGCGGTGGATACCGTCGCCCGACGGTAGCTGTCGAGGGCTGCGCCACTGATCGAGAGGGTAGGCGGTCGGCGTGGCGGCCGCGCGCTAGCCTGATGGCGATGGGCATCGAGAACCCCGTTCACCTGGTCTTCATCGGCGTCATCGCGCTGCTGGTGCTGGGCCCGAAAAGACTGCCCGAGCTTGCTCGCGCGCTCGGCCACGGCATCCGCGAGTTTCGCGAGGCGATCGGCGCTCAGGGCGAGTCAATACAGGCGCCCGCCGCCCAGCCGGCCGTCTCACAGACGCCCGTCGCGCAGGCGCCGCTCGCCGAGACACCCGTTTCCCAGACCCCGATCGCGCACACGCCGAGCGCCCCATCGTCCGAGCGCGCGCCCTTCACGATCGACTCCACCGCCGAGGAGGAGCCCGACGGCGCCCACGCCACGGTGGATCCGGCGCAGCCGATACCGTCGGGCGATGCGCCTGATCGTCGCCCGCTGTGAGGTCTCCTACGTCGGGCGCCTGAGCACCGTCCTGCCCGAGGCGGTCAGGCTGCTGATGGTGAAGGCCGACGGCACCTTCATGGTCTGGGCGGACGGCGGGGGTCCAAACGTCAAGCCGCTGAACTGGATGATCCCGCCGACCGTCGTCGAGGAGCACGCCGACGAGGCCGGGCGCCTCGAACGTCTCGTCGTGCGCAAGCAGCGCCAGGAAGAGACGCTGGACATCGCGATCTCGGAGGTCCTCTCCGACGTCGAGCACGAGCTCGACACGCTGCTCGCGCTGGAGAAGGAGGGCGTCGAGCGCGAGCTGCAAGAGCTGCTGGCCGATGCGCCGCAGTGGTGCGGTGAGGGGTTTCGCCTGATCCGGCGCGAGTGGCCGACCGACATCGGGCCTGTGGATCTGATGTGCAAGGACGGCGAGGACGAGTGGATCGCCGTGGAGATCAAGCGGATCGCCACGATCGACGCCGTCGAGCAGCTCACCCGCTACCTGGAGCGCATCCGCCTGGACCCCGCGCTCGGCTCCTGCCGCGGAGTGCTCGCCGCCCAGGCGATCAAGCCCCAAGCCCGGGTGCTGGCGATCTCGCGCGGCATCGAGTGTGTCGAGATCGACCCCCAGCTTCTGCGCGGCGAACGCGAGCCCGACCTGCAACTGTTCTCCGCCTGACCCGTCTATGCGAGCAAGGAGCATCACATGAGTGCCGATCAGCCCACCCCGGTAGCGCCCGTGCTCACCGAGCGACGCGAGAACGTCCTGCTGATCACGCTCAACCGCCCCGAGGTGCGCAACGCCGTCAACGCAGCCCTCGCCGAGGGTCTCGCGGGCGCGCTCGATCGACTCGACCGCGACGAGGGCCTCGCGGTCGGTGTGCTCACCGGCGCCGGTGGCTTCTTCTCCGCGGGGATGGACCTGGGCGCATTCGTGCGGGGCGAGTCGGCCTGGTTCGGTGACCGCGGCTTCGCCGGCATCACCCAGCGCGCCTCGCGCAAGCCGCTGATCGCCGCCATCGAGGGCTTCGCGCTGGCCGGCGGCATGGAGATCGCGCTCGCGTGCGATCTGATCGTCGCTGCCAAGGGCGCCAGGATGGGCATCCCCGAGGCCAAGCGCTCGCTCGTAGCCGCCGGCGGCGCGTTGCTGCGGATGCCGCGACGAATGCCATACCACGTGGTCATGGAGCTGGCGCTCACCGGCGATCCGCTGCCCGCCGAGCGCTTCCACGACTTCGGCCTCGTCAACCGCCTGAGCGAGCCCGGCGACGCTGTCGCGCTGGCCCTCGAGCTGGCGGGGCAGATAGCCAAGAACGCGCCGCTGGCGCTGATCGCCAGCAAGCAGATCCTGCAGGAGCAGTACGACTGGTCAAACGCGCAGATGTGGGAGATGCAGGGAGCCATCAGCGGGCCGGTGTTCGCCTCCGAAGACGCCAAGGAGGGCTCCTCGGCGTTCAAGGAGAAGCGCGAGCCGGTCTGGAAGGGCCGCTAGTCAGAGACCGCGGCGGCGGCGCCTGCGCTGCGCCATGACCAGCCGAAAGCGCCGCCACAGGGCCGCCATCAGCGCTCACCCGGCGTCTTGCGCGGGTACTGCGAGATCGGTTGGCGCAGGTCGATCGCGGTCGTCACGATGCGGTTCTGTTCGTCGATGTGCGCCGCCGGGTAGCCCTCGCCCGGGCTCGCGCGCTCGGGGCGCCCGACGTAGCCGAAGTGCATCTCCTCGGGCATGATCTGCATCAGGCGCGGGAACATGTGCGCGCGGGCGCCCATGTTGCGCGGCTCCTCCTGCACCCACAGCACCTCGCGCAGGTTCGGGTAGCGCGCCATCAGCGCGAGGATCTGACGTTCGGGGAAGGGGTAGAGGAGCTCCACGCGCGCCACCGCCAGGCCGGTGTGGGAAGGGCGCTCGGGGTGCCCGACGAGGTCGTAGTAGATCTTGCCCGTGCACAGCACGAGCCTCGTGACCTGCTCGTCCTGCACGCCCGGCTCGGCCAGGACCGGCTCGAACTGCGTGCCCTCGGCCATGTCGGACAGCGCGCTCGCAGCCTGCGGCAGGCGCAGCAGCGACTTGGGCGTCATCACCACCAGCGGGCGCTGCTTGGCGATGCGCGCCTGGCGGCGCAGGAGGTGGAAGTACTGCGCCGGGGTCGTCGGGCTCGCCACCCGAATGTTGCCCTCCGCGGCGGCGCGCAGGAAGCGCTCCAGGCGCGCCGATGAGTGCTCGGGACCGGAGCCCTCATAGCCGTGGGGCAGCAGCAGCGTCAGGCGTGAGGTCTGCCCCCACTTGGCCAGGCCCGAGGTGATGAACTGGTCGACGATCACCTGGGCGGAGTTCACGAAGTCGCCGAACTGCGCCTCCCACAGCACGAGCGTCTCCGGCGCCTCCTGGCTGTAGCCGTACTCGAAGCCCATGCAGGCAAGCTCCGAGAGCGGGCTGTTGTGCAGCTCGAGCGGCGCCAGCGCGTCGGGCAGGCTCTGGATCGGGCAGACGGTCTGGCCGGTCTTGGCGTCGTGCAGGACCATGTGGCGCTGGCTGAAGGTTCCTCGCTCGGTGTCCTGGCCGGTCAGGCGCAGTGGCGTTCCCTCGGTCAACAGCGATGCGAACGCCAGCGCCTCGCCGTGCGCCCAGTCGATCGTCTGGCTGGATGCCTCGGACTCGGCCAGCGCCTCGCGGCGGCGGTCGAGCTGTTTGACCATCTTCGGGTGCACCGTGAAGCCGTCCGGCACGCGCAGCAGCTGGTTGCCGAGCTCGCGCAGGCGCGCCGCCGGGACAGCGGTCTCCACGTCCGGGCTGGGTGAGCGGTCGAGCTGGTACTCGCCGGTGGCGTGCTCGGCGCCGTGCTCGGCCGCGGCCACGATCTTCGCCTTCAGGCGCTGGTGCAGCAGCGTGAGGTTGTCCCACACCTCCTGGGCCTGGTGCTCGACCTCCTCGGGGGAGACCACGCCCTCGGCCACCAGGCGGTCCGACCACAGTTCGGTGACGCGCTTCTTGGCCTTGATCTTGGCGTACATCTCAGGCTGCGTGTAGGCGGGCTCGTCGGACTCGTTGTGTCCGAAGCGCCGGTAGCCGATCAGATCGATCAGCACGTCGTGGCCGAACTCCTGACGGAAGGCGAACGCGAGTCGCACCGCGCTGATGCAGGCGGGCACGTCGTCGGCGTTGACGTGGATGATCGGCACGTCAAAGCCCTTGGCCAGATCCGATGCCCAGCGCGTAGAGCGCGCGTCGTCGGGGTCGGTCGTGAAGCCGACCTGGTTGTTCATGATCAGGTGCACCGTGCCGCCGACCTTGTAGCCGTCGAGCGCCTGCAGGTTGAGCGTCTCTGAGACGACGCCCTGAGCGGGGAACGAGGCGTCGCCGTGGATCACGATCGGGACCGCGGCGTTGGTGTCCTGGTGGGCGTGGGGGCCCTTGCGCGAGGTCTGTGCGGCGCGCGTGGCGCCCTCGACCACGGGCGAGACGTACTCGAGGTGGCTCGGGTTGGACTCCAGGTTGACCCGGATCGAGCTGCCGTCGGGCAGGCCGTAGGTGCCCTGGCTGCCGTGGTGGTACTTCACATCGCCCGTGCCGCCCTGGGGGATCGTGGTCACCGCCTCGAGCGTCGAGGCGCCCTCGAACTCGGCGAAGATCGTGTCGTAGGGACGCCCGAGGTTGTGCGCGAGCACGTTCAGCCGCCCGCGGTGGGCCATGCCGATCACGACCTCCTGCCCGCCGTGCGCGGCCGAGAGCTGGATCAGCTCGTCGAGCATCGGCACGGTCATGTCCAGGCCCTCGATCGAGAACTGGTGCTGGCCGAGGTAGGCCTTGTGCATGAAGCGCTCCAGTGCGTCCACCTTCACCAGGCGCCTGAGGAATCGTCGACGCTCGTCGCTGGTGAGCGGCTGGCGAAATGCGCCCGACTCGATGTGCTCGCGCAGCCACACGCGCTGGCGGTGGGAGGCGATGTGCTCGACCTCGTAGGCGATCGTGCCGCAGTAGGTCTCGCGCAGGTGCGGAAGCGCATCCGCGAGTGTCGCCCCCGGCACGTACATCTGAAAGATCTTCGCCGGCAGCTTGGCCTGGATCTCCGGCGTCAGTCCGAGCGCCTCCGGATCGAGGCCGGGGTCGCCCTCGGGCTCTGAGCCGAGTGGATCGAGGCGGGCAGCGAGATGCCCGTGGCTGCGCACGCGGCTGACGAACGTGCTCGCAGCCTGCACCGCCTGCAGCATTTCCTCTCCGACGGGCGCGCCGGTGGGGGAGCTCGCGCTCGTGGCTGCCTCGGCGGCCGCCTGTGCGGCTGCGGCCGGCGCCGGGAGCGCAGGCGGTGGCCCGAGCTCCATGCCCAGCGAGCTGAACACCTCCTCGTAGAAGCCATGCTCGCCCTGCAGGTATTCCTCGATGCGGCCCAGGAAGCGCCCCGACTCCGCGCCCTGGATGATCCGGTGATCATACGTCGAGGTCATGCTCATGACCTTCTCCGCGCCGATCATTTCCCCGATGTTCCCGAGTCCCACCGGATAGCCGATCGAGCCGGTCGCCACGATCGTGCCCTGGCCCGTCATCAGGCGCGGCACCGACGCGATCGTGCCCAGGCCGCCTGGATTGGTGAGCGAGATGTTCGCGCCCACCAGGTCATCCGCAGTGAGCGTGTTCGTGCGGGCTTTCTCGACCAGCGCGTCGTAGGCGTCCAGGAAGCCGGCGAATGGCATCCGTCCCGCGTCGCGGATCACCGGCACCATCAGCGTGCGCGAGCCGTCCTTCTTCTCGACGTCCACAGCCAGTCCCAGGTTGACCTGGCCGTCGAGCATGCGGTGGGGCTTGCCCTCGCGCTCCGCGTAGTGGTTGGCCATCACCGGCATGTCCTCGGCCGCGCGCGCAATCGCGTAGGCGATCAGGTGCGTGAAGGAGACCTTGCGCTCGCCCGCCTTCAGCTCGCGCCGCCTGGCGTCGAGCATGGTGACGGTGAGTGTCCTGAAGCTTGTCGCCGTGGGGATCGAGCGCGACTGCTCCATGTAGCGCGCGAGCGCCGCAGCGCCGCCGCGCATCGGTTGCGCGCTCGCCTCGGCCGCGGCCGTCGAGGCGCCGTTCGTGGCTGCGCCGTTGGTCTCAGACGTGGCCGGCGCGCTCGCCGCTGAGAGGACGTCGGACTTGGTTATCCGTCCCGCCGGTCCGCTGCCTGCGACCTGTGCGAGGTTCACTCCCTCGACCGCCGCTGCGCGTGCAGCAACGGGAGAGACCTTCGTGCCCTCCGGCGTCGCGCCGGGCGTCGCCCCGTCCCCGTCAGCCGGCGAGCGGGGAGCCTGGCCGGCCGAGCTCGAGCCGTCGCCGGCGGCGGGCGCAGCGGCCGCACTGGGATCGCCAACCGTCAAGCGCGCGATCACCTGCCCGACCGTGACCGTGTCGCCCTCCTCGACCAGCAGCTCCGCCACCGTTCCGGACGCGGGCGAGGGCAGCTCGAGGTCGACCTTGTCGGTGGAGATCTCCACGATCGTCGCGTCGGCCTTGATCTGATCGCCGACCTTGACATGCCATTCGAGGATCGTTCCCTCGGTTACCGACTCGCCCGCAGCGGGGGTCAAAACGTCGATCGTCTGCGCTGGCTCTGCGGCGGCCGGGGCCGGCGCGCTCTGCGAGTCGGCCGGCAGCGCCTCGGCGTGCGCGCCGTTACCCGCCCCGTTGGTCTGCGTGGAGCCCCCGTCGCTCGCGCCCAGTGAGATGCGCGCAATCACCTGCCCGACCGTGACCGTGTCGCCCTCCTCGACCAGCAGCTCGGTGACGATCCCGCTCGCCGGCGACGGAAGCTCAACGTCGACCTTGTCCGTGGAGATCTCCACGATCGTCGCGTCGGCCTTGATCCGATCGCCGACCTTGACATGCCATTCGAGGATTGTTCCCTCGGTTACCGACTCGCCCGCAGCCGGGGTCACAACATCGATTATCTGCTGAGCCGTGGTGCTCGCCGCCATCGATTCCTCACTCTAGCGCGGCGCGCGCCGGCGCTGCTCGCGTATGAACTCATAGCTGCCGAAGAACGGCCCGATTCCTCCGAGCACGGCCACCGCGACCGCAAGTCGCAGCGAGACGACGCGCAGGCGCGCGGCCGTTATGCAGGCCAACGACATGAAGATCCACAGCAGTCCGTGGGAGAGGCCCAGCACGAATGTCAGCGGCTCGGGCTTGCCTGCGGCGAACGCGCAGACCAGCAGCGCCAGATAGACACAGGAGTGGGTGAAGGAGGTCCACCTCAGGCGCGTGAACGTGAGCGGCCCCGCCGCCGGACGCAGCGCGCGGACCCCGCCCCGCGCCGGGGCGATCGGACGGGGGGGAGGGCTCACCCCGACAGCCAGCTGGCCATTCGCGGCAGCGCTTCGCCCGCCTCCGGGGGCCACTCCGCGATGTCTTGCGGCCACCACGCAAACGCGTCGTGCTCGTGGTCGGGCACCACGGTCTCCTCCGCGCCCTCTGCCAGCCAGGCCTGGCCCACGAACATGATCATCCGATGCGGCAGCCGCAGCAGCGCCTCGCCGCGTACGCGCTCGGGTGAGACCGACCACTCCTCCCTCAGCTCGCGCACGAGCGTCTCGGCCGGGCTCTCGCCGAGGTCGACCGCGCCTCCAGCGCCCAGCGCCCAGCGCCCCGCCCACGACGCCACCCACGACGCCCGCCGCCCGGCCAGCCAGCGCCCGTCGGCCGAGCGCGTCACGCACAGCGCGGCCACGCTGTGCGAGGCGTCCTCGGCGACCAGCCGCAGCGCCCAGCGCAGCGGCTGCAGCTCGATCGCGAGGCCGCCGTCGGCCACGCTGAAGTCAACCATCCGCGCAGCGACCCCGTCGTGGCTCGGCGAGCCGCGCTCCTGCAGTCCCTTGATGGCCGCGTCGGCCGCCTCGGTCTGCTCGGGCGAGGGATCGAAGTGATCCTCGCGCCAGTGCGCGCGGATCTGCTCGAACGCCCACGGGCCGCGGGCCAGGATCTCAGGCGCCGGGAGGTTGGACTCTGCGCGGGCGGACATCAAGGCAAGGCTAGTGAATGGCGCGCGCCGGTGGAACGCCTCGGCACCGGCGTGCCTACGCATAGACTCGCCGCGGTGAGCAACGGGCGTCGCAAGCACTGGGGCTGGGGCCTGGAGGAGCAGCAGCCCACTCCCGCTCAGCTGCGGGCCTCGGCCGCGGAGCTGGGTACGCACCTGGGTATCGAGTTGCAGGAGATCGAGCAGCCCGTGGCGCTCGAGGCGCTCGAACTGCGCGCGCCGCGAGTCGCGTCGCCGCCGTCGCTGTCGCAGATCAGCAGCCAGGACACCCACGCACGTGCATCGCACGCCCTCGGCAAGTCCTACGCAGACGTGCTGAGCGGCTTGCGCGGGCGCTTCGAGCATCCCCCCGACTTCGTGGTGCACCCCCGCGGCGAGCGCGATCTGGAGGTCGTGCTCGAGTGGTGCTCGAGCGAGCGGGTGGCGGCCATCCCCTTCGGCGGCGGCACCTCGGTGGTGGGAGGCGTCACCGCGGATGTCGACCCCGCCTTCAACGGTGCGGTATCGATCGACCTCGGCGCGTTCGATCGCGTGCTCGAGGTCGATCGGGTCTCGCGCTCCGCGCGCATTCAGGCCGGCGCCCTTGGGCCGTCGCTGGAGTCACAGCTGCGCGTTCACGGCATGACCCTGCGCCACTTCCCTCAATCCTTCGAGTACTCCACGCTCGGCGGCTGGATCGCCACCCGCGCCGCCGGGCACTTCGCGACCGTGTGGACCCACATCGAGGATCTGCTCGAGGCGGTGCGCGCGCTCACGCCTGTCGGCGCATGGGAGTCGCGCCGGCTACCCGGGTCGGGCGCCGGCGTGAGCCCCGACCGCATGCTGGCCGGGTCGGAGGGCACGCTCGGGGTGATAACCGAGGCGTGGGTGCGCGTGCAGCCGCGCCCATCGCAGCGCAGCTCCACCGGCGTTCGCTTCGAGCGCTTCGACACAGCTGTCGAGTGCGTGCGGGCGATATCCCAGTCGGGCCTGCATCCCAGCAACTGCCGCCTGCTCGACGCCGGCGAGGCCGCGCTCACGCTCGCCGGTGACGGCTCGCACGCACTGCTCGTGCTCGGCTTCGAGTCGAGCGACCATCCGGTCGCCGAGCCGATGGCGCGCGCGCTCGAGCTGTGCGCGCAGCACGGCGGCATCCCAGCCGCGGGCGGCGAGCGCAGGCAGGGCCCAGCGGACTCCGGCGGCGACGCGGTCAGCTCCTGGCGCGGAGCCTTCCTCGGTGCCCCCTACCTGCGCGATCTGCTCGTCGCCGCGGGCGTGCTCGCGGAGACGTTCGAGACGGCGATCACCTGGGAGCGCTTTCCAGCCTTCCACGCCGGCGTGAAAGCGGCGGCCGAGCAGGCCGTGCGCGAGCAGTGCGGCGTCGGCGGGCGCGTGTTCTGCCGCTTCACCCACATCTATCCCAACGGCCCCGCGCCCTACTTCACCGTGCTCGCGCGCGCCCGCCGTGGACGGGAGCTGGAGCAGTGGGGCGCGATCAAGCGCGCGGTCTCCGACGCGATCATCGAGCTGGGCGGCACGATCACCCATCACCACGCTGTGGGGCGCGATCACCGCCCGTGGTATGACCGTCAACGTCCACAGCCCTTCGCGCTCGCTCTGCAGGGCGCCAAGGCGGCGGTCGATCCTGCTGGCATCATGAACCCCGGCGTGTTGATCGATCCCCGGCCATGAAGCTCGCCGTCCTTGGACCTGGAGGTGTCGGCGGCCTGCTCGCGGGCGCGCTCGAGCAGGCGGGCAACGAGGTCCTCGTGATCGCCCGAGAGCCAACGGCAGGGGCCATCGGCGAGCGCGGCCTGCGCGTTCAGAGCGTCAAATTCGGTGAGTTCCGCGCGTGCCCGCGCGCGGACGCGCGACTCGAGGAGCCGGTCGACGCGCTGATCATCGCCACCAAGGCAGCCGGACTCGAGGCGGGCTGCGAGCGGATCGCAACGCAGCCCGAGCTGGTGCTGCCGTTGCTCAACGGCCTCGATCACATCGCCGTGCTGAGGGAGCGCTTCGGCGCCCACTCGGTGCTGGCGGGTGCGATCCGAGTGGAGGCCGATCGGCCTGAGCCCGGTGTGATCGTGCACACGAGTCCCTTCCTGCTGGTGGCGATGGCCAGCGCCGAGCCGGCAGTCGCCGGCGCGATGGCCGCGCTCGCCGAGACGTTGTCGCAGGCAGGCGTGCCGGCGCGTGTCTATGGATCGGAGGCCGACGTGATGTGGGCAAAGCTCGTACGGCTCAACGCGCTGGCCTGCACGACCAGCGCCTATGACGCGCAGCTCGGTGAGATCCGCTCCACGCCGCAGGCGCTCGCCGACCTGCAGGGCGCGATCGCCGAGGCCGCCGCGGTGGCGCTGGCCGAGGGTGCAGCCGAGATCGACCTCGCCAAAACGATCGCCGAGGTCGAAGGCATTCCCGACACGTTCGGCACCTCAATGCAGCGCGACATCGCAGCCGGGCGCGAACCCGAGCTTGATGCGATCCCCGGTGCGGTGCTGCGCGCGGCCGCGCGCCATGGCATCGAGTGTCCGACGATCGAGCGGCTCGTGAGGACGATCGCCGTGCGCGCCGGGATCCCGGCGCCGATCCCGGACCTCGCTTGACGCCTGACGCCTGAGCTCAGCTCGTGTGCGCCTCGCGCTCCCCACCAGGCCCGCGGGCGCCCTCTCGGTCGTGACGCAGGACCTCCAGCAGCTCCGCGTAGGGGCCCACGAGGTAGGCGTCGTCATCTGGTGCGAGCGTGGTGTCGCGCCGCGGCGGATGCTCGAGCGCGCTGGAGTCGGCGGCGCGCCTGATCGCTGCTACGCGCACCTGGCCAGGCAGCTCGAGCATCGCCAGTCCGTCCAGGCCGCCGCCCGCGCTGACGCGCAGACGGGCCAGCAGGAACGGGTTGTTGCCGACGTAGAAAGTGAACAGCACCTCCAGGCCGAGCGCAGCGCCCACGAACCACGGCGCGGCGATCGCCGAGGTCGACCAGACGTGGCGGAAGCCAAAGCTCGACTCCAGGCGATGGCCGAGCTGGCGGTCAAAGACCCTCAGCACCACCGGCACCTGTGTCCAGCGCTCACCCAGCCGGTCGCGCACGGCCAGGCCCGTCTCGATGTTGGTGAGGTCATCGGAGGTGAGAATCGCCACCGCGGCCGCTCGCGACAGGTTCACCGCTTGGAGCGTGCCGGCGAGCGTCGCATCGCCGATCACCACCGGAACCTCCATCGCGCGCGCCTGCGCCAGGTACTCGTTGCTGTCGGTCCGCTCGATCACGACCACATCGCGTCCCTCGGCGAGCAGACCCTGCAGCACCTGCATGCCGACCGCGCCCAGCCCCACGATCACCGTGTGGCCGCGCATGCCCGGTATCCGCCCGCGTCCCAGCGACTGCGCTATGCGGCGGCTGACGAGCGCGTTGGTGAGCAGCGCGAAGAGGGTGGTGACGAGGGTCGTCCCAGCCACGATCAGCGCGATGCCAAAGACCTCCATCCCGGTGGGCTGGTGTGAGAAGGAGTAGTCGCCGTAACCGACCGTTGCCACCGTCTCGACCGTGAAGTAGATCGAGTCGAGCAGTGACAGCCCGGAGCGCCCGCCGTTGGGGTGATACGCGAAGTGCAGCACGAGCGAGGAGACGATCAGCAGCACGAGCCCGAGCGCCAGCGCCACGCGCAGCGGCTTGTCGGCGGTCTCGACGACGTTCCTCCACAGGCGCATGAACGACGCCTGCGCCCGCGTGGGCAGGTTGCTCTCACCGGCGTGTGCGCGGCGTCCGGCCAGCCCGGCGGCGTCGAGCTCTGCGCGGGTGCCGAGCACGGTCACACGGTCGCCCGTGGCGACCGCCTGGTCGCGCCCGGGGCAGGCGATCAGCTCGTCGCTCGCGTCGCTGACCACGCCGATCGGAGCGAGGTTGCCGTAGAGCTCGCGCAGCGTGGCGTCGCGCGGCGCGATCACCTCGGCGGCCACGAACAGCGTGTCGCCGAGCAGGATCTCCCGCGCTCGGCGACCGAGGCAGGCTTCGACCACCGCCGGTGCGAACAGCGCTGCCACGTCGAGCACGCCAACCGAGCTGAGCACCTCCTCGACCGCGTGCGCAACAGCGGGGTTGTCGAGATCGGCGACCACCCGCACGTCGGGCCGCAGATCGCGGATCAGCAGCACCGTCTCGAGCGTGCGCAGGTCGGTGAGCTCGGCGCACACCACCGCGCGGGCGCCGAGAATGCCGGCGGCGAACAGCGGATCGCTCAGATGTGCGCTGCGCGGCAGATGCGGGATGCCCCAGCCGCGCACGACCCGCGCCAAGCGCTCGTCCTGCTCATCGTCCAGCACCACCACACGAGCGCCCGCCAGGTGCAGTTGCTCGACCGTGCGCAAACCCACGGGATTCAGCCCGCAGACGATCACATGGCCAACCCAGTCGCGGCAGTCCTCCGATGTCGTGGGCGAGCCGGTCAGCTCGGTGTGCACTACTGCGCAGTCTGCGCCGCCGCACGCCGGGCCGCCTTGGCCGGACGTCCAAGATGGAACGCGCTAATGCGCTTCGAATGGAGAGTGCCCTGGGGCGATCGCGGGCACCGATTGCGTGCCCACCGCCTCGACCGCCTGCTCCTCGGCCTCGGCGAGCTCCTCGTCGTGCTCGCCGTCGCACAGCACCCGGAAGTTTCCGGTCACGCCGCCGTCGGCCTGGATCGTGATGCCGGGCAGGATCTCCTCGCCCTCGTCGAATCCGAGCCGCTCCATGTCGAAGTGGGCCAGGCCGATCCCGTGCGCGGTGTGTGTGGGGTTCTCGCGGTCGTGAGCTGCCACCGCCTGGGCAAAGCGCTCGAGGTTCTTGGCGATCTTGCCCGTGTCCGCCATCGCTACCTGGAGAGTAGCGAGCGCACAGTAGATTGGGGACGATGCCCGGCGCACCCGCAGGCGACACAGCGTTGCAATCGATCGCGGCCGGCGTGAGCGAGGAGGCGAGCCGCGGCGATGTGGTGATCCGCACCGTGGCGCTAAAGAAGGTCTACCCAGGCGCCGACTTCGCGGCGGTCGACGGGCTCGATCTGAGCGTGTTCGCCGGTGAGATCTTCGGGCTGCTCGGGCCCAACGGAGCGGGCAAGACGACCACGGCCGGAATGTTGACCACGCGCGTGATCCCGACCTCGGGCTCGGCCCATGTCGGGGCGATCGACGTGGTCGCCCAGCCCGCGCTGGCCAAGCAGCTGATCGGCATCGTCTCCCAGCAGAACACGCTCGACCGCCAGCTGACAGTGTGGGAGAACCTCTACTTCCACGGTCGCCTGTTCGGCATCCCTGCGACGGAGTCGCGGCGCACGGCCGACGAGCTGCTGGAGAAGCTGCACCTCTCCAAATGGGCCAAGGCGTCTGTGTTCGCGCTCTCCGGCGGGATGGCCCAGCGGCTGATGATGGCGCGCGCGATCTTTCACCGTCCGGCGGTGCTGTTCCTCGATGAGCCGACCGCAGGGCTGGACCCACAGAGCCGCCTGGCGCTGTGGGAGATCCTCGGCGAGCTGAACCGCGAGGGACAGACGATCCTGCTGACGACGCACTACATGGAGGAGGCCGACGAGCTGTGCGACCGGCTGGCGATCATGGACCACGGCAAGATCCTCGCGCTCGACACGCCCGCGGAGCTCAAGCGCTCGGTCGGAGCGGACACGATCGTGACGGTCAGGGCCGTGGGGGAGATGCAGACGCTCGCCGAGCGACTATCTGAAGCGATCGATGAGGTGACGCACACGCGCACGATCGGCGGCGGCGTCGAGCTGCACGTCAAAGAGGCTGAGCGCCTGGTGCCGCGTGTCGTCAACGCGGCCGAGGACGCCGGCTTCGAGCTGGCAGACCTGTCGGTGGCAGAGCCGAGCCTCGAGAACGTCTTCATCAGCCTGACCGGTAAGGAGCTGCGCGACTGATGGCCACGACCGCGAGCCCAGTCTCCTCCAGGACGCCGGCGGCTGCGCGGATCGCGATCGAGCCGTCGCGCTCGACGTTCGCCGCCGGCCGCTCGGCGCTGATGGCACTCGTCCTGCGCGACCTCGTGGTGCTGCGCAAGAACTTCGGCGAGTTCGTGATCCGCACGCTCGTGCAGCCGTTCCTGCTGGTGTTCGTGTTCCTCTACGTGTTCCCCACGATCGGGCAGGGGATCGGCGGCGGCGGGACCGGCGGCGGAGCGGCGGCGAAGGCCGCCGAGTCGCACTTCGCGACGGTGCTCGTCGCGGGCGTGGTGGGGATCTCGATCATGTTCCAGGGGATCCAGGCGGTGGCGATGGTGATGGCGCAGGAGTTCGGCTACACGCGCGAGATCGAGGATCGCGTGCAGGCGCCGTGCCCGATCTGGCTCGTGGCGGTCGCCAAGGTCCTCTCGGGCGCAACCCAGGGACTGATCGCGGCGCTGATCGTCTTCCCGATCGCCGCGATCGTCCACGCCAAGGGCGTCGAAGCGCACCTGTCGGTGCACTGGGCCGTGGTCGTCACGCTGATCCCGCTGGCCTGCGTCACGATGACCTCGCTCGGGCTGCTGCTCGGGACGGTGTTCGAGGCGCGCAACCTCGGGCTGATGTTCGGTTTCGTGGTGCTGCCGCTGACCTTCCTCGGCGGCACCTACTACCAGTGGACCAAGCTCGCGCCGGTGAAGGTCGCCGGCGTGCACTGGCTGCAGATCCTGGTGCTCGCCAATCCGTTGATCTATGTCACCGAGGGGATGCGCGCCGGGCTCACCCATGCCTCGCACATGCACCTCTACATCGTCTATCCGGTGCTGATCGGCTTCTGCGCTGCCTTCCTCACGTTTGGCCTGCGCAAGTTCCGCAGCCGGGTGCTCTCCTAGCCCTTGGCGCCGTCCCGGGCCTCATCAGCTCAATTCGGTAGCCGTCGAGCTGGAACAGCATGCCGCCACGCGCATAGGCAATGTCCGCAGCAGGGTTCCTCCGAGAGGTTCGCGGCGCGCTAGGTCGTATCCATGCGCAACAGGCGACCTAGGCCCGCGAGCGTTCGCATGCCGAAGCGCTCCTGGATTCGTTCGGGAGCTAGCGTCTCGGGGTATTCGAGCGTGATCATCGAGAGGTAGATGGCTGTTCGGGGGTCTCTTGCGCCTCGAATTCCCCGCGCTCGCGTAACGGTGCAGATGTGCTCGATGTAATCCTCGAACCGTTCCGCCGGCGCATGCACGTTGCGAACGCGAACCGGAAGCCCTGATCGATTACGAAAAGTATGCAACACCCCTGCCGGGACCGACGCAGCTTGCCCGGCGGTCAGGGTGCGCCAGTCGCCCCCCACCATGAGCTCCAGGCTGCCTTCGATCACCTCGTATTCCTCGACTGGCAGCGGATGCACGTGTGGCGGCGGCGACACGGACCCGCTGGGCAGAGTGAACTCCATCTCCACGCGCTTGCCGCCGCTGTCGGCGGCGGCGGCGGTCACTGCATAGACGCTGCCGTCGGGCATCTCGAATCTGTCACCGGTTTTGGCCATGGGCGGCTCCGATAGTTTGGGGGCGAGGACGCCCGACACAGCCAATAACCGCCGGCGGTGCCTGCACCTTAGGACCTAGGCCCGCGGCTGCTCCACTAGCTCGACGCGATATTGATCGAGCTATTGGACGGTTTACACCCGCGCCTGCTACGCCCAAGGGCTGGCCGACGAGCCGTCCGAAGGCTTGGCGGAGCGTTGCGAGCGGGGGCGCTGCCGTCACGCTGTGAAGGCTACGTGCAACTGATCAATTTTGACCGACGGCATCGGGGCGCCCTCGGGGAGCGTCGGCTTGACATTCGCCTCGAACCACGCGTTGAAGTCGTCCTCCGAGTCCCACACCTCTGTGACGCGCCAGCCACCGGGCACCGGGCCGTTCGCGTGCGAAACGAACCCTTTAGCGCTCCTCATCGGGCCGTCGAGCGCTGCGTTCATGCCTTCGATCATCTCCTGCGTTGCGCCGTCCATGTCGGCGGTCATCAGCACTGGCATCACTACCTCCTCACACGTTGATCGAAGTTCGGCGCGGTGGCGCTGAACCTCGGGTTGGCTGGCACGACACTACGCCACCTTCCGCTCGCGCAGCGTGGCCGGCGCCCCAGCACGCGCCGGGCGGCGCCCAAGGCGGTCTAGCGCTGCGTCGCCTCGACGCGCGGCTGCTCGATGATCTCGACGCGATATTGATCAGGGTCTTTGACGAAGCAAAGTCGGGAGCCGCCCTCGCGCACCGAGTAGGGGGGCTTCTCGGGCTCGATGCCCTGCTCGGCGAGCCGGGCCAGCGTGGCGTCGAGATCCTCGGCGGTGATCGCGATGTGGCCGTAGCCGTTGCCGATCTCGTAGGAGTCGACGCCGAAGTTGCATGTCAGCTCGAGGCGTGGCATGTCGCCGTCGCCGGGCTGGTTCATGAACACGTTGACCGCCTCGTCCCCGATCGGCAGCCTGCCGACCTCCCGGAAGCCGAGCGCCTCGTAGAAGGCCACCGAGCGCTCGATGTCGGTGATCCGATAGCAGGTGTGAATCAGGGCCATGGGCGGAGTCTAGACTGACAGCGTGCGCACATTGATAGTCGGTCACGGCGGGCGTGAGAGCGCGCTGGCGGCGCGAATGGCCGAGCACAGCGAGCTGCACGCCTTCGTCGGTCACGAGAATCCATCGATCGTGCGCCATGCGGCGGACTCGGGCGGTGGCCACGGGCTCGGAGACGTGTGCGACCCCAGGGCGGTCGCTGCCTTCGCTCGCGAACGCGAGATCGACGTAGCGATGGTCAGCGCCGACGAACCGCTCGCCGCCGGGGTCGTCGACGCGTTGCTCGCACAGGGCACGCCGGCGGTCGGCCCGACCTCCGCCGGCGCCGAGATCGAGTGGAACAAGACCTTCGCCAGATCCGTGCTCGCCGAAGTGGCGCCGGAGGCCTCGCCGTTGCTGCGCGTGGCGCGTGACCCCCACGAGGTGCGGGCCGCGATCGCCTCGTTCGGCTCGATCCCGGTCGCCGTCAAGCCCCCCGGGCTGACCGGAGGCAAGGGAGTGAAGGTGATGGGTCCGCACCTGCAGAGCCACGAGCACGCTCGGGACTACGCGATCGAGTTGCTCGAGAGCGGCAAGGCAGGGGAGGGCGTGCACATCGAGGAGCGGATCACCGGCGCGGAGTTCACGATCCAGGCGATCAGCGACGGCAGGACGGTCGTGTTTCCGCCCGCCACCTACGACTATCCATTTCGCTTCGACGGCGACGAGGGGCCCGGGACCGGGGGCATGGGCTCGCTCTCGATGGCGACCTCGACGCTGCCGTTCATGAGCGCCGCTCACTACGAGAGCGCTTGCTCGATCGTCGAGCGCGTGATCGCGCGCCTCGGCGAGCAGGGCCGCCACTTCACCGGAGTGATGAACAGCGGCTTCTTCGCCACGGCCGACGGCGTCAAGGTGATCGAGTTCAATGCCCGCTTCGGCGATCCGGAGTGCATGAACATCATGAGCCTGTTCAAGGGCAGTTGGCCCGATGTGATGCAGCGACTCGTCGCCGGCAGCCTCACGCGCGAGGACGTTGCGCTGCGCGAGGAGGCGTCGCTAGTGCTCTACCTCGTCTCCCCCGACTACGCGCTGCGCGCCGGGCCCGCCTACGACTTCACGCTCGATCGCGAGCAGATCGAGAGCCAGGGCGCTCACGTGTTCTTCTCCTCGGCGGTCCAGACCGCGCAGGATGCCTATCGCACCGTCGGCACCTCGCGCGCCGTCGCGCTGGCGTGCACCGCGGCGACGCTCGAGCAGGCGCGCGCGCAGGTACTCGAGTGCGCCGCATCGGTGCCCGTGCTCGAGTGGCGCACAGACGTCGGCAAGGAGTCCTATCTCAACGGCCTCAGCGGGCTGGTCTGGCCCAAGCGAGCGGCGAACGCCGAGCGTCTGTTGCCCAACCCGATCTGAGTGTTTCGTGCAAGGATGGCGCCATGCTCGTGGAGCACGCCACCCATCCTCAGTTCGTATCCAACACCTACCTCGTAGCCGACGGCCAGGGTGGCCCCGCGTTCTTCATCGATGCGGGTGGACCGGTGGAGCCGCTGATCGAGGCCGCCGAGCGCCTGGCGCTGACACCCACGCATGTCCTTCTAACCCACCACCACTTCGATCACATCAGCGAGGTCGGCAGGCTGCGCGAGCGCTGGCCCGAGCTCGAGGTGCTGATCAGTCCCCGCGAGCGCGAGCTGCTGCAAGGCGGCGCCGAGGACGGTGGGGGGGACACCGCCGCAGCGAAGATGGGCGCCGTCGAGGCAGGCCAGCCGCTGCGCTTCGGCCGCCTGGAAGTACGCCCGCTGCACACCCCCGGGCACACCGGCGGGATGCTCTCGTTCGTGGTCGGTGAACGCCGCGAGCCGGCCGGGGCGGTCGCGGGGGGGACCGGGCGAGCGAGGCCGAGCGCAGCGCCCGGCGGATTCTCGGGCGCCGGCGGCGCCGTGTTCACCGGCGACACCCTCTTCAAGAACTCGGTCGGCGGCGTCAAAGCGCCGGGACACACCACCTACACGGATCTTCGCGACTCGATCATGGGCACGTTGATGGAGTTGCCCCACGACACTGTTGTCTATCCCGGCCATGCCGAGGAGAGCACCGTTGGTCGCGAGTGGGACTCCAATGCCTTCATTCGTGTCTGGCGGGGTCTCGATCCCGAGGGCTCGGAGCGGTGCGTGGCGCTCGGGCAGCCCGCCACGCTGGTGCTGCTGGGGGCCGACTACGACGGCGGTACCAAGGCGTGGGTGCGCTGGCAGGACGGATCGGATGACATCGTCCCCGGCTCCCGGGTCGAGCGGGCGAGCTGATCGCCCGTGGCTGGCGCGCTCGCGCCCGCTCCATCAGCCCAGCCGTCGAGCTCCCGCGCCGCAAACCTGCGTCTAGGCGGCGGACCCCGAGGGGCTGTGGTTCGTAGCATGCATGCCATGGCGCGTGAGAACGAGAAGATCCCGACCTCGCGCGTGCGTCGCACGGCGACCGTCGCCACCTTGGCTGCGAGCGAGGCCGTCAAGCAGTTCGGGACCCGCGCCGCCAACGTCACGCGTGGTGAGGAGGCCTCCGAGCAGGCTCTGGCTCGCCGGCAGCTCGAGACCGCAAAGCAGATCGTGGCGGTGCTCGGAACGATGAAGGGCGCCGCGATGAAGCTCGGCCAGGTGATGTCCTTCCTCGACGTCGGGCTGGTGCCCGAGGAGCACCGCGAGGAGTTCCAGCGCGAGCTCTCAAAGCTCCGCGACGCCGCACCAACGGTCTCCTTCAAGCAGATGAAGCGGGTCATCGAGGAGGATCTGGAAGAGCCGATCTCCGAGGTGTTCTCCTCCTTCGAGCAGGAGCCGATCGCGGCCGCGTCGATCGGCCAGGTCTACCGGGCGACGCTGCGGGACGGGGGCCGTGAGGTCGCGGTGAAGGTCCAGTACCCGGGTGTCGCGGGCGCGGTGCGCGCCGACATGCAGAACCTGGACATGATCATGCGCCTGCTCAAGCGAATGACACCGGGGATGGATGTGAAGGCCATCACCGAAGAGATCAGGGAGCGGATCGTCGAGGAGCTCGACTACGAGCTGGAGGCCCAGAACCAGCGCTCGCTGGCGCGGATCTTTGCCGGGCACCCGTTCATCGTCGTGCCCGAGGTCATCAGCTCGCTCTCGCGCGAGCGGGTGCTGGTGAGCGAGTTCGTCTCCGGTGTCGGCTTCGAGGAGCTGAAGGGCCGTTCCCAAGCCGAGCGCGACCGTATCGGCGAGATCGTCTTTCGCTTCTTCCTCGGCTGCCTGTATCGCCACCGTCAGTTCTCCGGCGACCCCCACCCGGGCAACTTCATGCTGCTCGAGGACGGTCGCATCGCGTTCCTGGACTTCGGGCTGTTCAAGCGCATGGAGAGCGGGGCCGTCGAGCTGGAGCTCGCCTGCCAACGGGCGGTGGCGGAGGGCGACGCAGCCGCGCTCCATCGACTGCTCGCCGACTCCGGCTTCCTGCCCGACCCTGCCCGCGTGGACCCCGAGCATCTGCTGGCGTTCATCCGCGATGCAATCTGGTGGTACACGACCGCCGACGAAGAGGTCGCGCTCACTCCTGAGATAGCCACCCAGGTGATGATCGAAAGCTCCGACCCGCGCTCTGCCTACTTCCGGGAGATGCGCCACCAGGACATGCGTCCGGAGCATCTGTTCGGACGGCGCATGGAGATGCTGACGCTCGCCGTGCTCTCCCAGCTTCGCGCTCGCGCCAACTGGCACCGGATCGCGCGCGAGTGGATGTACGGCGATGAGCCCGTCACCGAGCTGGGTCGCCAAGAGGCTGAGTTCTACGGACGCAGCGGCGTCGGCGCAGCCGGCTGATCGCCGCCGCTGCCCGCTCACAGCACCTAACCGCTACCGTTGCCCGCAGCCCAAGCTGCCGGCGCGTGGTTCGGATTGCCGAACCATGCCTGCGGGTAGCACTTGCCCAACCGATCCTGTGCAACGCAGGAGACACCTTGGAGGTAAATACCGAACATGGCTGAGCTATCTGCCGGCGATGCAAAGCTGGTCCAGTATCTGAATGAGGCCTACGGCACCGAGAAGCGCTTGGAGACCGCGCTGCAGGCACATATCGCGATGACCACGCGTCCGCCGTACAAGAAGCGCCTGAAAGAGCACCTCAGCGAGACCAAGCGTCACGCCCGCGATGTCAAACAGCGCATCAAACAGCTTGGTGGAGTCGCCGAGACCGTCTCCGCGCCGGGTCCTCAGCCGATCGCAGAGGCAGCCCAGGCCGTCGTCGGCGGCGCTCAAAAAGCGGTCGCGCTGGCCCAGGGACCGCTGCACGCACTGCGCGGCACGAGCGAGGAAGAGAAGCAGCTCAAGAACGCCAAGACCGAGTACGCCAGCGAGGCCGAGGAGATCGCGACCTACACCGGGATCGAGGCGCTCGCCGACGCGCTCGGCGACCGCGACACGCAGCGCCTGGCTCGCTCGATCCGCCGCGAGGAGGAGCGCATGCTGGCGTTCCTGGAGAAAGAGATACCGCGCCTGGCCAAAGCGGTGGTCAAAGCGGAGATCCCCGCCTCCCAGCGTAGATCCAGCTCCTCGAAAAAAGCCTCTTCGAGCAGCCGCAAATCGCGTAAAGCGCCGTCGCCCGCGCGCAAGGTGAAAGTAAAAGCAAAAGCCACCACGCGCGCCACGGCGAGCAAAGCGAAATCGGCCCGGCGCCCGGCGGCCAAAGCGAAAGGCGCCGCCAAAGCGCGCACGGCGCGCAGCGCCTAGACGACCTGGATCTGAAAAAGGCTGGTGGTGCCTGGACGCCCCGAGGGCAAGCCGGCGGTTATGCCGACGCGATCGCCGTGCTTGCACCAGCCCAGCTCCACCACGCGCCGGGCTGCGTCGGCGATCAGCGCCTCGGTCGTCTCGTGGCGGGGCATCGAGTCGGCCTGCACGCCCCACATCAGGCTGCAGCGCCTGACCGTCTCTTTGCCCGGCGAGAGCGCATAGATCGGCACCGTCGGGCGGTGCGCCGAGACCAGGCGCGCCGAGCGGCCCGATAGCGTGGGGATGATCAGGGCATCGAGCAGCAGCTCGCGCGCGGCGTCACAGAGGTTGTGCGCGATCGTGTGCGCCGGGTCGGATTCCGTACGGCGCACACGCGAGTGGTTCCAGCGCTCATAGGGTGCGATCGACTCGGCCTGCACGGCCACCGCCGCCATCATCTCCACCGCCGCCACCGGGTAGGCGCCGACCGCGGTCTCCTGCGAGAGCATCACGGCGTCGGTGCCGTCGAGGATCGCGTTGGCTACGTCGGCCACCTCCGCGCGCGTGGGCCGCGAGGAGCTGACCATCGAGTCGAGCATCTGCGTGGCGGTGATCGAGGGCCGCGCCATCCAGCCGGCCAGCTCGAGCAGCTGCTTCTGCACCAGCGGCACCCGCTCGATCGGCAGCTCGATGCCGAGGTCCCCGCGCGCGACCATCACGCAGTCGGCCGCCCTGACGATCTCCGCGGCGCGTTCCACGGCCTGCGGCTTCTCCATCTTGGCGATCAGCGGCAGGCGCGTGTGGTCGCGTACGAATTCGACGTCCTCGGGCTTCTGCACGAACGACAGCGCGACCATGTCCACGCCGATCGACTCGCCGTGGCGCAGCAGGTGCAGGTCCTCCTCGGGCACCGCCGGCAGGGAGGCGACCGGTCCGGGGATGTTCAGGCCCTGGCGCGAGGCCACAGCGCCACCGACCTCGACCTCCACCTCGACTTCGAGCTGGGCCACGCTCGTCTCCACGACGCGCAGTCGCACCGAGCCGTCGGCGAGATAGAGCACCGATCCAAGCTCGACCGCGTCCGGCAGTCCCGCCCAGGAAATGCTCATGTGGTGTGCGTCGCCGGCGGCCTCGTCGTCGCCGCAGGTGAAGCGCAGGCGCTCGCCCGGCGTCAGCTCGACCACGCCATCGAGCAGCGGACCGATGCGCAGCTTGGGCCCGGGAAGGTCCTGCAGGATCGCCACCGGACGCCCCGCGCGCCCGGCCGCGTCGCGAACACGGCTGACGGTCTCGGCGTGCTCGTCGAGCGTGCCGTGGGAGTAGTTCAGTCGTGCCACGTCCATCCCGGCCTCGACCAGGCGCACGAGCGTCTCCGGCTCGCGCGAGGCAGGACCGATGGTGGCGACGATCTTGGTGCGGCGCATGATCTGACGGTAGCGGCGGAGCGCCCGCTGTGCCGTGACGGGCCGGTGACTAGCATCGCTAGGCGTGCTCGGCCCCTCTCGACCGCTGCCCCGGGTGGGGACACAGGCGCGCATCGCGCATTTCGGAGGTGGCTTCGAGCTCGGCACCGTGCTCGCGGTCCGCGACGAGGGACGCCGCCTGGAGGTGCGCTGCGAGAGCGGCGAAACGCGCGAGTTCGTGCTCAGTCCCGCCACCGCCAGGTTCGTCTGCGCCGACAGCGCCCACGGCCCGCGCCTGGAACTGCTCGGCGAGGCGCGATGAGCTGAGCGGCCGCTCAGGGTGCGTTGACGTCGGGGAAGTGCTCGGCGCAGTGCTCACGTAGGGCATTGCGCACCCACGAGCGCTCCTCGCTCGATGCCACGCGCAGCCGTCCGAGCAGCTCGCGCTGGCGCTCGATCGCCACTCCCGCGATCACCCAGCGCACAGCCAGGCGCTCGAACAGCAGCTCGAAAGCCCGCTGCCATGCGTCATCGCGAGTGCCCGACGCGCGTGCGCTCGTGCCCGCCAGCGCCTCGGCGTACTCGCGCCGTGCGCCTGGCGTGAGCGAGCCGCGCAGGCTCAAGACGTTGTCATGTGCGTCGGTGTAGTCGCTGTCGGGTGCCCGCAGCCTCTCCACGCGGCGCCCGCGGCGAGCCACGCTCAGGTTGCCGCGGCGGCCAGTTCGAGCTGGGCGCGGACGTCCCCCGTGACAGGCTTCGCGTGCCCGGGCCACGCCGCGGCGGGCTCGAGCGCGGCGAGCTTGCGGATGCTCGCCCGGGCCTGCTCGGTGTCGAAGTTGTAGATCGGCTCGGGCAGGCGCGCGCTGCAGTTGCGCCCCCACATGTCGAGCGTGTAGAAGCAGTCGCTGCTGAGCGCCAGCCGGTCGGACTCGCGCCACAGGGCGATCATCCCTGGCGAGTGCCCGGGTAGGTGAACGACCCTGAACCCGGCCAGCTCATCGCCCTCGGCGACGGTGCCCGAGATCTTCACCGGCCCGCCGTCCCAGGCATAGCGGTGCAGCAGCAGGTGGGCCTGGCGCAGCGGCATCGGAAGCCCCCTCAAGCCCTCCGGCCAGTAGCGAAATCCGCCGCTGCCTTCAGCGTCGGGCAGCTCCTCGGCGTGGCACAGAACCGGAACGTCGAGCGCGGGCGCCACACCGCGATGGTCGGTGTGAGCGTGACCGAGCACGATCCGGCGGATCCCACCGAGGCGCGCCCCCGCGCTGGCCACCGCGCGCGTCATCGTACGGGCGCCCGCATCGAACAGCGTCACACCACCTTCGTCCTCGATCAGGTAGACGTTGCAGCGCCCCGGCTGGCCCTGAACGACCCACACACCCTCGGCCACCAGCTCGCCGGCTCTCCCAGCCACACCCGATGTGAGACGCGTCCTGAGATTGAAGGCACGCGTCATCCGTTGTTCGCCCGCCCCGCCCTGCGCCGGCAACATTCCCACCTGGCGAGCGAAGGTCATGCTGTCGGTGAACGCGTCGTTGCTCTGGATCAGCCCGTCGCGGACTGTGATCAGATCGAAGCCTTCGAGATCGATCGAGCTGCCCGTGGGCGCCACGCCACCGAAATGCGCCGGTCCGGCGAACGTCCCGGTCAGGCGCCAGTGCACTCCGCAGCGATCCCGCTCGGTGGTGGTCGAGATGACCTGCATGTCGAGGTCCGGCACCGCGCCGATCAGCTCGCCGAGGAGCTCCCGCACACCTTCAGGCGCCAGCACGTCCACCCGGCCGCGCACGTTCTCGCGCCCGCCGGGCGCCCACAGGGAAAGCGCGCTCTGCAGATCGCGAGCGTCGATCGCCGCGAAGTAGCGGCGCGCGACCGCCTCCGCCTTGCTCCCCGAGATGCGCTTGCGCGGGCTGGCGAGCTGCTGCATGTTCGCGGCAACCTCCTGAACCCTGGCGCTGGTCTCGCTGGCACTCTCACCGTCGGGCATCTCGGTCTCCTTTATGCCGCTGAACGCCCTTAGTCTAGTCTCCGCCGGGTGGCCGATGTGATCAGCAGGCGCGAGCTGGGACGCGGCGAGCGGGTCCTTCCTGGAGTCTTTCGACTACGCCTGCCGTTGCCGTGGCCGGGCGTTCCCCACTGCAACGCCTGGGCTGTGTCCGCGGGCGATGGCTTCGTCCTGTTCGACACCGGAATGCACGGCGCCGGCTCGCTCGCGCACCTCGAGCGCGCGCTCGCGATGTGCGGCCTGCGACTGGCGGACACGAGGCTCGTGGTCTGCACCCACGCGCACTCCGACCACTGTGGCGAGGCGCCCACGATCGCCGAGATCGCCGGCTGTGAGGTGTGGATGCATCCCAACCACGAGTCGATGACGCGCATGGTCGAGGATCCCGACGCGGTGTTCGCGCGGCGCATCGAGGTTGCGCGCCAGAGCGGCGTGCCGCAGGAGCCGCTGCGCCGCTACGCGGCCGAGCGTGGCTCACGCGCGAGCGGGATCGCGGGGCCGATCGAGCCCGACCGCGAGCTGGTCTCCGGCGTGAGGATCCCAAGCGACCTGGGCGAGTGGATCGCCTACGAGACACCTGGCCACAGCCCCTCGCACGTGTGTCTGTTTCAGCCCGAGCGCCGCGTGCTGATCTCGGGCGATCACCTGCTCGGCCGCATCTCGCTGTACTTCGACTTCGGCTACTCGCCCGATCCGGTCGGCGAATTCCTTGGCTCTCTCGATGTGGTCGAGCGGCTCGGGGCGCGCCTGTGCCTGGCCGGCCACGGGCGTACCTTCACCGACGTGCAGGCTCACATCGGCGGCAACCGCACGCTCGTGGCGGAGCAGCTGGAGGGAGTGTTGAAGGCCCTCAGCGGACGCCAGCTCACCGCCTTCGAGGTCGTATCCGACCTATTTCCGGGTTCCATCTCTGAGCAGAACGGGCACTGGCTGCTCTCCCAGACGCTCGGCTATCTCACCCACCTGAGCGCAATCGGCAAGATCGAGCGCATCGACGGCGATCCCGAGCGCTGGACTGCATAATCTGAGCATGCGCATCGACCAGATCCTCGCCGCCGGCGCTCCAACGTTCTCGTTCGAGTTCTTTCCCCCGAAGACCGACATCGGCGAGCGCAACCTCTACCAGGCGCTATCCGAGCTGAAGAACCTCGATCCGGCCTTCGTCTCGGTCACCTACGGCGCCGGGGGATCGACGCGGGGCCGCACGATCGAGATCGTCAAACGCATCCGCGAGGAGTACGGGCTGGAGGCCATGGCTCACTTCACCTGTGTGGGAGCGACCGTGCAGGAACTGCGCAGCACGCTCGATGAGATGCGACGAGCGGGCATCGACAACGTGCTCGCGCTGCGCGGCGATCCGCCTGCGGGCGAGGAGCAGTGGACGATGACCGAGGGCGGCCTGGAGTACTCGCGCGAGCTGGTCGAGCTGATCTCCAACGAGTACCCGTTCGCGATCGGCGCCGCCTGCTTCCCCGAGACCCACATCCATGCCACGAGCGCCGAGGCCGATCTTGCATTTCTGGCGCAGAAGATCGAGGCGGGCGTGGACTTCCTGATCACCAACCTGTTCTTCGACAACGCCGGCTACTTCGACTTCCTCGGACGCGCCCGCGCCGCCGGGATCGCCGTTCCGATCGTCCCGGGAATCATGCCGATCACGAAGGTCGGCCAGATCGAGCGGATGGCGAAGATGAGCGGCGCCCTGATTCCCGACGCGCTGCGTCGCGAGCTGCACGCGCGGGGCGAGGACCCCGAGGCGGTGCTCGACTTCGGCGTCGCATACGCCACCCTGCAGTGCGCCGAACTGCTCGCCGCGGGCGCGCCGGGGATCCACTTCTACACGCTCAACCGCTCACCGGCCACACGCGCGATCCTGAGCGCCCTGAAGCTGGCCAAGCCGTGGGAGAAGGCCGTCTATCCCGGCTCGATCTCGAGCCCCTCGGCCACTCGCGGCGAGCCGTCGGCGGCCTCGTAGCGGACATCGACCGAGTCGTTCTGGCGGTAGGTGCCGACCCCCCACGCCCCCAGCAGCCAGCGCCACCCACTGATCTTGTCCTTGCGCAGCTCGCGCGCGAAGACCAGCGAGCCTTCGCGCACGTTGTAGTCGTTGCCGAGCCGCTGCGGCACGCCGTTGAGGTAGACCTCATATGGCTCGCGCAGCCCGCGCGGCAGCCTCACCTTGGACGTGGGCATCTCGCGCCATTATGTCGTTCTCGCGCACGGGAGCCGGATGCGCCCGGCCCGATGCGTAGCCTGCACAGCGATGGCATCCGCGGCGCCGATCGGCGAGATCCCCTACACCGTGCGGCGCTCTGCGCGTGCTCGGCGTGTGCGAGTCAACGTGCACGCGCACAGCGGGGTCGAGGTGGTGCTCCCGGCGCGCGCTCCCGAGCGCGCAGCTGCGATGGCCGTACGCGAGTTGCGTCCCTGGATCGAGCGCCGCCTGGACGAGGCTCGCCAGGCGCTTGCCAGCGTCGCCGCGAGGGCCGGCACGGTCCCCTATCTCGACAGCTCGCTGGAGCTGGTATCCGAGCCCGGTCGAGCGCGTGTCCACCGCGACGGGCAGCGACTGCTGGTACCGGCCGGAGACCCCCTCCCCGCGCTCGAGCGCTTCTTCAGGCGCTCCGCGCGCAGCGAGATAGAGGCTCGCCTGGACCGTGCCACCGCGCTCGCCGGCACGACATATACGGGGCTGGACATCCGTGGGCAGCGCACGCGCTGGGCGTCGTGCTCGGCCGCCGGGCGCATGAGCTTCAACTGGCGGCTGCTGCTGGCACCCGAACGGGTGCTCGAATATGTGGTCTGGCACGAGGTCTGCCACCTCGAGCTGCTCGACCACTCGGCGCGCTTCTGGGCGCTGGTCGAGCGTCGCTGGCCGGACTACCGCCGTGACCGCGAGTGGTTGCGCCGTCATGGCGCAACCCTGGTGCTGTAGGCGCCGCCGCAGCCGGCAGCCGGTGGGTTCGAAAGCGCCTAGCGCTGCTCGATCGGCATGTAGTCGAGGTCGCGCTCGCCGGTGTAGATCTGGCGCGGACGTGCGATCTTCTGCTCGGGGTCCTCGACCATCTCGAGCCACTGGGCGATCCAGCCGCTGGTGCGACCGATCGCGAACATCACCGGGAACATCGCAACCGGCAGGCCCAGCGCCTCGTAGATCAGGCCCGAGTAGAAGTCCACGTTGGGGTAGAGCTTGCGCGAGGTGAAGTAGTCGTCGTCGAGCGCGCGCTTCTCCAGCTCCGTGGCGATCTCCAGCAGCGGGCTCTTGCCGCGCACCTCGAAGACGTCGTCGAGGTATTTGCGGATGATCCGGGCACGCGGATCGTAGTTCTTGTAGACGCGGTGCCCGAAGCCCATCAGGCGCTCGTTGCCCTGCTTTACGCCTTCCAGGAAGGAGGGGATGTTCTCGGCCTTCTCGATCCTCGTGAGCATGCGCAGGGCCGCCTCGTTGGCGCCTCCGTGCAGCGGTCCGTACAGCGCGGCCACGCCGCCGGCGACGGCCGAGTAGGGGTCGACCTGCGTCGAGCCGACCGCGCGCACCGCGTTGGTGGAGGCATTCTGTTCATGGTCTGCGTGGAGGATGAAAAGGACGTCCAGCGCGCGCTCCAGGCGCGGATCGGGCTCGTATTTGAGCTCGGTCATCCTGTACATCATCCCCAGGAAGTTGCCCGCGTAGCTGAGATCGTTGTCGGGGTAGACATAGGGCTGCCCCATGTTGTGGCGGAAGGCGAACGCGGCGAGCGTCGGCATCTTGGCGAGCAGGCGGATGATCTGGATTGCGCGTACGCGCTCCTCACGGATGCGGTTCGCGTCCGGGTAGAAGGTCGACAGCGCGCCGACCGAGGCGACCAGCATCCCCATCGGGTTGGCGTCGTAGCGGAAGCCCTGCATGAAGTCCTTGACGTTCTCGTGCACGAACGTGTGGATCGTGATCTCGTCGACCCAGCCCGTCAGCTCCTGCTGCGTCGGCAGGCGGCCGTTGATCAGCAGGTAGGCGACCTCCAGGTAGCTCGAGTGCTCGCAGAGCTGCTCGATCGAGTAGCCGCGGTGCTGGAGGATGCCGGCGTCGCCGTCGATGTAGGTGATCGCGCTGCGACACGACGCCGTGTTCATGAACGCCGGGTCGTAGGACATCATGCCGAATTCGTCGGGGTCGACCTTGATCTGGCGCAGGTCGGTGGCGCGGACGGTGCTGTCCTCGATCGGCAGCTCGTAGGTCGCACCCGTGCGGTTGTCGGTCACGGTCAGGGTCTGCGACGCCGATGCGCCGTTCTCGCCAGAAGCCCGGCTCTGTCCCTCCGGTGTCTGCTGCTGGTCGATCGTCGATCGGTCGCCGCTCATCTGCATCTCCTATCCGCTGGGGCTGGTGCGCTAGCACCGATTATGCGCAATGCGGCCTGCTCTACCCGTGCCGGCGCGCCGCCTGCGTCAGTTGCGCGGCAGGCGCTGGCGCGAAACGGCGCTGCGCACGCGGACGGGAGAGGCCGGCGAGGGCTCGCCGTGGGGTCCCCGCCGAGGCGAGTGCGGCAGGCGTGAGCGAGGGTGGTGGGGAGGTAGCGGCCGGGGCGCGGGGCCGATGCCGCCGTCATCTCCGGGAGCGCTCTCCGGCGTCTGGCGCACCGCCCAGCGCACGATCAGGAACAGCCCCACGATCGGGATCTTCAGCAAGACCATGAGCCAGATGAAGGTCCAGGTAGTCACTCTCGGCGATCGTATACCCGGTTCGCCCTCCGTACAAGCCCGCAGACCCGGCGGAGACGAAAGCAATGTGCGCGTCAGCCCCTGAGCTGCAGGGCGGCGCCGCTGAACTGGGTCATCGTGTGAAGTTCCTGGATGCGCGCAACGATCTCGTTCCCGGTGAGGCGCTCGATGCGCTCGGTGCCGAACTCCTCGACGTTGAACGAGGCGAGCACCGTCGCGTGGGCCATCGCCCGCCGCAGCAGCTCGTCGGATAGCTCCTCGTCGGGGTGCGCCGCGATGTAGCCGACCAGGCCGCCCGCGAACGTGTCGCCCGCGCCGGTCGGATCGACGACGGTCTCGAGCGGATATGCAGGCAGCGCGAAGAACCCCTGGCGGGTGACCAGCGCAGCGCCGTACTCACCCTGCTTGGCCACGATCACGCGCGGGCCGCGGCCGTCGGGCGCAGACCACGAGAGGACCTCCCGGGCCGCGCCGACGAGGTTCGGCTTGCCCGTCAGCTGGCGCAGCTCGGCGTCGTTGAGGATCACGCAGTCGACGCTCTCGATCGCCGACACCAACGAGTCGCGCGAGATGTCGATCCACAGGTTCATCGAGTCGAGTGCCACGAAGCGGGCGTCGGGGAGTTGCGCGCGCACCGCGCGCTGCAGGTCGGGTTGGATGTTGGCCAGGAACAGCACGTCGCTTTCGCGGGAGCGCTCTGAGAGCTTGGGGGTAAAGCCCTCGAAGACCCCCAGCTGCGTGTCGAGCGTCTCGCGGGAGTTCAGATCCCAGCCGTACTCGCCCTGCCAGAAGAACGTCTTGCCGCCGGCGATGCGCTCGACGTCTGAGACGTCCACGCCGCGGCGGCGCAGAACCGCCAGCTGCTCGTCGCCGAAATCGTCGCCGACCGGGCCGACCACGCGCACGTCCTCGAAGAACGACGCCGCCAGCGCGAAATGGACCGCGGCCCCGCCGAGCATGCGCTCGCGCTGACCGAAGGGGGTCTTGACGGTGTCATAGGCGATCGATCCGACGACGGTGATTGGCATCGGCGCGCACCTTAGAGCACCCACCTGCACCGTGTTCGCTGGGCTTCGCGGCCAAGTAGCGATGGCCGCGCGGTGGGCGCGCACGGCACTCCGATAGCCTCGCTCCATGCGCGCGATCCAGATGACCGAGTTCGGCGGACCCGAGGTGTTGAAGCTCGCCGAGCTGCCCGCGCCCGTGCCGGCGGCCGGCGAGGTGCTGATCAAAGTGACCCGAGCGGGACTCAACTTCGCCGACACCCACACGCGCACCAACTCCTACGTGCAGAAGGCAACGCTCCCGCTCGTACCCGGCGGCGAGGTCGCGGGGGTGCGCGAGGACACTGGCGAGCGCGTGGTGGCGCTGGTCGGCCAGGGCGGCTACGCCGAGTATGCCCTCGCACCAGAGGATCGCGTCTTCCCGCTGCCAGACTCGCTCGACGATGGCACCGCCCTGGCGATGATCGTGCAGGGAACCACCGCCTGGCATCTGTACCGGACCTCGGGCCGGGTGGCCGAGGGCGAGAGCGTGGTCGTCCACGCCGCCGCCGGCGGTGTCGGATCGATCGCCGTCCAACTGGGGCATAGGCTCGGAGCGGGACGGGTGATCGCCACGGCCTCCAGCGAGGAGAAGCGCGCGCTGGCGCTCGAGCTCGGCGCCGATGTCGCGGTCGATCCCGCCGCCGAGGGTTTGACCGAGCGACTGATCGAGGCCAACGACGGCAAGCCCGTGGACGTCGTCTTTGAGATGTCCGGCGGCGCGGTGTTCGACGCTTCCTACAAGGCGCTTGCGCCGTTCGGGCGGATCGTCGCCTACGGGATCGCCACCAACGAACCCAACGAGGTGCCCACCGGCTCGCTGCTGCGCCACTCGCGCGCCGTGGTCGGCTTCTACCTCTTTCACTGCCTCGGGCGCTCGGGCATGTTCGCCGACGCGCTCGCCGACCTGTTCGCGCGCGCGGCCCGCGGCGAGCTCAAAGCGGTCGTCGGACACACCTACAAACTGGAGCAGGCCGCCCAGGCGCAGATCGACCTGCGCGAGCGACGGACCACCGGCAAGCTGCTGCTCGACCCGTCCGCCTAAGCTCTCATCTCCACGGTCATGGCAAAGTCATTCGCTGAACTCGGTCTCTCCGAGTCCACTCTTCGTGCGCTGCACGACGTGGGCTACGAGTCGCCGAGCCCAATCCAGGAGCAGGCGATCCCCTCGCTGCTCGAGGGCCGCGACGTGATCGGCCAGGCGCAGACCGGCACCGGCAAGACGGCGGCGTTCGGACTGCCGATCATGGAGTACATCGATCCGACGGAGTCCTCGGTGCAGGCACTGGTGCTGACGCCGACGCGCGAGCTCTGCATCCAGGTCACCCAGGCGTTGCGCACCTACGGCGCGCACTCGGGGATCGACGTGGTGGCCGTCTTCGGGGGCGCGCCGATCCGCACCCAGCAGGCCCAGTTGCGCGCCGGCGGACACGTCGTGGTGGGGACCGTCGGGCGCGTGCTCGATCTGATCTCGCGCCATTCGCTGGTGCTGCACGACTGCCGCTTCCTGGTGCTCGACGAGGCCGACGAGATGCTCGACCTGGGCTTTCTCGAGGACGTCGAGAAGATCCTTTCGCTGACCCCCTCGAGCCGCCAGACGGCGCTCTTCTCGGCCACGATGCCGCCGCCGATCCGCCAGCTCGCCGATCGCTACATGTATGACCCCACGATCATCCAGGTCGAGGCCGAGACGCTCACGATCGACACCGTGGCGCAGTTCCAGCTCCCGGTCGAGACCAAGGCCAAGGCCGACAAGCTGGTCGAGGTCCTCAGCGCCGAGGCTCCCGAGCAGGCGATCGTGTTCGTGCGCACGAAGGTCCGCTGCGAGCAGCTTTTTCACACGCTGCGCGACCGCGGCATGAACGCCAGGGCGCTCCATGGCGACATGTCGCAGGGCTCGCGCGACGGCGTGATGCTGGCCTTCAAGGGTGGGCGCGTGCCGATCCTCGTCGCCACCGACGTGGCCGCCCGGGGTCTTGACATATCGACCGTGACCCACGTGATCAACTACGACGTGCCGACGTCGCCCGACACCTACGTCCATCGCATCGGGCGCACCGGCCGGGTCGGGCGCTCGGGCCGGGCGATCACCTTCGTGGAGGATCGCCAGAAGCGCGAGCTGGAGGCGATCGAACGACACATCGGCACCTCGATCGCACAGTGGGAGAAGGGCGCGGTGGCCGAGCCCACGCCGATCCGCGAGCGTCCTCGCCGGCACTCCAAGCCGCGCATCTCCCGCCAGGACGACCAGGAGCCCTACGTGAAGCTCGTGCTCGGCGGCGGACGCGCGGGCGGCCTGCGCGTGGCCGACATCGTCAGCGCGGTGACCTCCTCGACCGGGCTCGACGGCGAGGCCGTCCGCGACGTGCTCGTGCTCGACCGCTTCTCATTCCTGTCGGTTCCCGCCGGCGAGGCCGAGCGCGTGATCGAGGCCCTCGACGGACACGCGGTCCGTGGTCGAGAGCTCAGCCTTCAGCGGGTAGGGTAGGGGCATGTCAACTGTCACGATGCAAACCACAGAGGGCCCGATCGTCTTCGAGCTGTTCGACGAGGATGCCCCAAAGACCGTCGCGAACTTCCGCAAGCTCGCAACCGACGGCTTCTACGACGGGCTCACCTTCCACCGCGTGATCAAAGACTTCATGATCCAGGGCGGCTGTCCGCTGGGCACCGGAACGGGCGGTCCCGGCTACACCTTCGAGGACGAGATCAACCCTCACAAGATCGTGCGCGGAGCGCTGGCGATGGCAAATGCCGGCCCCGACACCAACGGCTCGCAGTTCTTCATCGTCACCGCCGAGGCCTGTCCCTGGTTGGACGGCAAGCACACGGTCTTCGGCCAGGTGACCGAGGGCCTGGACGTCGTCGAGAAGCTCGAGGCGATCCCCACCGACGGCAGGGACCAGCCGTCCGAGCCGATCGGGATCGCCACGCTGGAGCTCTCGGACTGAGCCGGCTCGCCATGAGCTAGCCTTGGTCGTTACAAGCTTTGAGCGACCAAGGGGAACGAGATGGCGAGCGTAGAGCAGCACATCGAGCAGGAGATACTCCAGCCCCAGGGCCCAAGCTCCTCCTCCGGTGAGGAGATCCAGGTCGAGAACCCGGCCACGGGCGAGATCGTCGCCACGGTCCCCGACCTCGGCGCCGACGCCGTCGCCGCGATGGCCGCGCGCGCCCGCGCGGCCCAGCCGGAGTGGGACGCCTACGGCTTCGCCGGGCGCGCACGCGTGCTGCGCCGGGCGCAGAAGTGGTTGATGGACAACTCCGAACGGGTGATCGAGACGATCGTCTCGGAGACCGGCAAGACCTACGAGGATGCCCAGCTGGCAGAGATCCTCTACGCCGGCAACGCCTTCGGCTTCTGGGCCAAGCAGGGCCCCCGGTACCTGGCCGACGAGGCCGTCAAGTCCTCTCAGGTGCTGGTCAAGGGCAAGAAGCTGATCCTGCGCTACCGCCCGCTGGGCCTGATCGGAGTGATCGGACCGTGGAACTACCCGCTGACCAACTCCTTCGGGGACTGCATCCCGGCGCTGATGGCGGGCAACAGCGTGATCCTCAAGCCTTCTGAGATCACGCCGCTGACCTCGATGCTGCTGGCCGAGGGGCTGCGCGAGTGCGGGCTGCCGGAGAACGTCTTCCAGGTCGCCACCGGGCGCGGAGCGACCGGCGCGGCGCTGATCGAGCAGGTCGACATGATCATGTTCACCGGCTCGACCAAGACCGGCACCAAGGTCGCCGAAACCGCCGCAAAACGGCTGATCCCCGCGTCGCTGGAGCTAGGCGGCAAGGATCCGATGATCGTGCTCGACGACGCAGACCTCGAGCGAGCTGCCAACTTCGCCACCTACTACTCGATGCAGAACGCGGGCCAGACCTGCATCTCGATCGAGCGCGTATACGTCGAGGAGCCCGTCTATGACGAGTTCGTGGCCAAAGTCAACGAGAAAGTCAGCGCGCTGCGCGTCGGCAAGCCGGAAGGCTTCGGCTCGGTCGAGGTCGGCGCGATCACCTTCCCGCCGCAGCTCGACGTGATCAAGGAGCACGTCGCCGACGCGCTGCAGAAGGGCGCACGCGTGCTCACCGGCGGGCAGCAGACCGCCGGTGCCGGACGCTTCTACGAGCCGACCGTGCTCGTCGACGTGGATCACACGATGAAGTGCATGACCGAGGAGACCTTCGGGCCGACGCTTCCGATCATGAAGGTCCGCGACGCCGATGAGGCCGTGCGCCTGGCCAACGACTCACCCTATGGACTTGGCGCCTCGGTCTTCTCCAAGGACAGCGCCCGCGGCGAGGCCGTGGCACGCCGGCTGGAAGCGGGCGCCGCCAACGTCAACGACGCGATGATCAACTACACGGTGCTCGAGCTGCCGATGGGGGGCGCCAAGGCATCGGGCCTCGGCTCGCGCCACGGCGCGGGCGGGATCCGCAAGTACTGCTCGCAGCAGGCCATCGTCGTGACCAAGCTGGCGATGAAGAAGGAACTCTTCATGTACCCCTACAAGCCGCGCACCTCGCGCCTGCTCGGTGGCGTGTTCAAGTTCATGTACGGCCGCGGCAAGCGCCCCTGAGGGCCGGGTTTCAGGCGGCGCCCTCGCCCAAGGGGACGCCGAGCAGGCGTTCCAGCTCGGGGATCGTGCTGTCGGCGGCGGTGTGGTGGATCGTCGCCATCCCGAGCTCCTCGGCCGGGGTCAGGTTGAAGGGCAGGTCGTCCACGTAGACGCACAGTCTGGGTGCGATCCCGGCGCGCTCGGCACCCAGCTCGTACATCCGCAGGGCCGGCTTGCGGATGCGCTCTTCGCCCGAGATGACCACGCCGTCGAACAGCTCGGAGAAGATGTCGTGGGGATAGCGGTGCACTCCCCACGAGTTCGACACCAGCGCGGTTCGTATGCCCGCCGCGTGCGCCCTGCGCACCGCCTCGACCATCGCCTCGTCGGGCACCACGCCGGCGAACAGCCCGTCGACGAGCCCGTCGGGCGCGATCTCCAGCAGCGCGGCGAGCTCGCGCTCGAAGTCGAGCTCCTGGAGCTCACCCGTCTCGAGCGCGATCAGGAGCTCACGCGCGGCCGGGTCGCGACGAAAGATGCCCGAGATCGCCTTGGGGTCGATCCCGGACTCCAGGCAGTAGGCATGGAAGGAGCTGAACAGGTTGCTCGTCAGCACCCCGCCCCAGTCGATCAGCAGGCCGCTGCGGTGCTCGGCCTGCTCGCCGTCCTTGTGCTCAGACGCCATGGGCGAGCAGCTCGGCCTGGTTTGCGAGCTCGAGCACGCCCTCGCCGAACTGCCTGAGGTAGGGGTCATCGGTGGTCCCGGCGATTGCCCGCTTGTAGTTGCCCTCCATGAACACAACGCTCTTCCACAGCGCCAGGGTGGTGTACCAGCGTACATCCCTCATCGAGCGCCCCGAGCCCTCTTCGTAGCGCTCGATCAGCTCGGCGCGCGTCGGAAAGCCCTCCGCGCGCGTGACATTGCCCAGATGCTCGCGCAGGCCTCCCGTCGGGTCGCCGGCCTCGCTCCACATCATGCACAGGTAGCCGATGTCGGCAAGCGGATCGCCGATCGTGGCCATCTCCCAATCGAGCACCGCCTGCAGTTGCGCGGGCGCGGCGGTGGCGAAAAGCGTGTTGCCGAGGCGGAAGTCGCCGTGCACGATCGTCGCCTCGCCGGAGTTGGGGAGATTCTCGCCGAGCCAGCGGCCCACGTCCTCCACGGCCGGGATCTCGCGCGTCTTGTTGAGCTCCCACAGGCCGCCGAAGCGGCGCAGCTGGCGCTCGAGGTAGCCCGTCGGCTTGCCAAAGCCCTCCAGGCCCGCCGCGCGCCAGTCGACGGCGTGGATCTCCACCAGCGCATCGATCAGCTGCTCGCCGATGCGGCGCCGTTCGGGCGGGCTGTCGAGGACGGACGGAACGCTCGCGACGATCGCCTCGCCGAGGATTCGCTCCATCACGTAGAAGGGAGCGCCGATCGTCTCGGGATCCGCGCACACCGCCAGCACCCGCGGCACCTGCGCAGGTGTGGGCGCCAATGCGCTCAGCAGCTGCGCCTCGCGGAGCACGTCATGCGCACTCGGGGGCAGCGGCGGGCGGGGTGGGCGGCGCAGGACGACCTCTGCGCCCCCGCGCTCGATCAGGTAGGTGATGTTGGAATGGCCCTCTCCGATTGGGGTCACGCGGATCTCGCCCTCGCCGATCCGGTGCTCGTCGAGAAAGGCCTGCAAGGGTTCGAGCACGAGCAGCGGAGGGCGGCTGTTAGCCTCCCCGTCCGCCGGGGTCTGGACAATGTCGTCCGGTGCGATCGGAGTGCTCACGGCCCCGAACCGTACAAAGACCGCAACCTTCTCTGCGCTGAGGTGTCTCAAGCGACCATGTTCAGAATCCGCACATTCCTCCTCACTCTGTCCTGCAGCGCGCTGCTGATCGCCGCCGCAGGGTCCGGCGAGGCTCTTGCCTCCCACAGCCAAACCACCTTCTTCGAGGGCTCCCAGGACCTGCTCGAAGCAAAGACGCGTCCCCACGTGATCTCACAGCTCCAGTCGCTCGGGGTCAAAGCCCTGCGCATCGAGCTCGAGCTGGGCGGATGTCGCACCGGCCGCCAACAGCGCCACCAAGCCGAGCTTCGACGCGACCAACCCGGGCCTGTACGCCTGGGGCGAATACGACGCCGTGATCGCCGAAGCCAATCGCCTGCACTGGCCGGTCCTGCTGACCGTCACAGCGCCCGTGCCGCGCTGGGCGACATCGAACAAGAAAGCGCCCTACATCACGCGTCCCGACCAGGCCGACTTCAAACAGTTCATGACCGCGGTCGCGCTCCACTACGGCTCCAAGGTCTCGCTGTTCTCGATCTGGAACGAGCCGAACCACCCCGCGTTCCTGCTGCCGCAGTGGAACTCCAACGGCACTCCTGCCTCCCCACGTATCTACCGGGGGCTCTACCAGGCCGGCTACGAAGGGCTCCAGGCCGGAGGCCTCGCGCACCCGCGCGTGCTCTTCGGCGAGACCGCCCCGACCGGGTACACCAGCGTCAAGAGCCTCCTGCGCTCGCAGAAAGGCAAGGCGCTGCTGCACGACGTGGCGCCGCTTGCCTTCCTGCGCAGCGCGCTCTGCCTGAGCCCGCAGTACAAGAAGGCAGGTTCCTGCGGGGAGCTGCAGATGAGCGGCTACGCCCACCACGCGTACACGATCGCCGTCGCGCCGAGCTACGTCCCACCGGAACGCGACGACGTGATGATCGGCGCGCTCTCGCGCCTGTCCAACGCGCTGAACCTCGCTGCCCGCGCCCACGCGATCCCCGGCGGCGTGCCGATCTACCTGACCGAGTTCGGCGTCCAGAGCAAGCCCAACAAGCAGCTCGGCGTCTCGCCCGCCAAGCAGGCTGAATACGACGCGCTGGCCGAGCACATCGCCTGGTCGAATCCGCGCGTGGCCGCGTTCTCGCAGTACCTGCTCAAAGACGACCCGCTCGGCGGTGCGCCCGGCGCGAGCGTGCACGGGGGTAGCGTCGGCTTTCAAACGGGCCTGGAGTACGTCAACGCCACGCGCAAGCCCCTGTACTTCGGCTGGCCGATCCCGCTGACCGTCTCCAGGCAGGGGCACAGCTACTCGCTGTGGGGCTTCGTGCGCCCAGCCACAGGCGCGACCAAGGTCACGGTTCTCGTGCGCCTGAAAGGCTCCAAGAGCTACCGGACGCTGAAGTCCGTGGCTACCGGCGCCACCGGATACTGGACGCTGCGCTCCTCGACCCCTGGCCAGTACTGGCGCGTGCGCTGGGTCAGCCCGACCGGCGTGAAGTACGAAGGTCCGCCGATCGAAGCCCACTAGCGCAGCAACGGGCCTCCGGCATCGCCCTACGATGAAGGTGCGATGCCGGAGCTGCCCGAGGTAGAGATCACAGCGCGCCTGCTCGATCAGGCACTCGCAGGTGCCGAGATCGAGTCGGCGATCGCCCCCGGAATAAACGCCCTCAAGACGTTCGATCCCCCGCTTGCCGCACTCAACGGCCAGCGGATCGCATCCGTGCGCCGGCGGGGAAAGCAGCTGATCCTCCAGAGCGACGGCGGCCTGGTGCTGCTCATGCACCTGATGTCCGCCGGCAGGCTGCAGCTGTTCGAGAAGCGGGCCGGCCCGCGCGATCGCACCTCGCGACTGCTCGCGAGGATCGCCGACGGGCGCGAGCTGCGCCTGCGCGAGTTCGGCTCCAAGCAGGCCGCCTGGGTCAAGCTGCTGGCACTCGATCAGCTCGAGCAGGACGAGTCGCTCTCCACGCTCGGGCCCGAAGCGTGGCCCGATCCGCCGCCCCTGGATGAGCTCCTGGGCGCTCCGCGGCCGCTGCACACCCTCCTACGCGACCAGCGCACGATCGCCGGGGTGGGGCGCTCGTGGGTCGATGAGATCCTGTGGCTGGCCAAGCTCTCGCCCTACAAGCGCGGCGTCGACCTCGATCAGCTCGAGTCCGAGCAGCTGAGGTCGGCCATGATCGAGACGCTCGGCGCCGCGATCGCGCACTACGAGCAAACGATCGGCCTGCCGATTCCCGACAAGCTTCCGATGCCGCTTCGAATCCATCGCCATCAGGGCGAGCCCTGTCCGCGCTGCGCCAGTGAGCTGCAGGCCGTTCACTTCGAGGACTACGTGATCGCCTACTGCCCCGTCTGTCAGACCGAGGGGCGCGTCCTGAAGGACCGCAGGCTCTCGCGACTGCTGCGTTGAGCATCAGATCATGCGCACCCTCGACCCACAGTCGCTGAGCAAGCACGTGGACCGTCTCTATCGCGCGGCCTGGGCGCTGTGCGGCTCGCGCGAGGACGCCGAGGATCTCGTGCAGGAGACCTTCGCGCGGGTGCTCGCGAGAACACGGTTGATCCAGGGCGAGGACGAGCTGTACTACCTGATGCGCGTGCTGCGCAACACGTTCCTGACCGGCCGGCGCACGGCGTCGCGACGACCGCTCACAGTCGCCACGCTCGATGACGTAGTGACCATCGACCCAAAGCCGATGGGCCGCCCCGAGCAGGCGCTCGAGGTCCAGGAGGTCTATGAGACGATCGCCCAGCTGCCCGAGGACTTTCGCCTGGCGCTGGTGGCGGTGGACGTGCTGGGGCTCTCCTATCGAGATGCCGCGCGCGCTCTGCGCACGCGGGAGTCGACGATCACCACGCGCCTCTTCCGCGCGCGCCGCCAGGTCGCGGCGCGCGTGTCTGCGCACGCGCCGGCCGCAGCGACGCCGCAAGTCGAGCCTGCGCGTGCTCGAAGCGCTCCCCGGGAAGGCTCGGGACCGAGCGGAGTCATCACGAGTAGGGCAAAGCCATGAGCAAAGAACCGATCAGCAAAGAGCGTCCACCAAACGAGCACGAGCTCGTTGCGTTCCTGCGCTCCCTCGACGCGCGAGCGCCCGAGGCGCTGCACGCGAAGGTGCAGGCGCTGATCGAGGAGCGCTCGGGTGCCGCAGCGAGGCGCGGGCGCCTCTCACGTGGCCTGGTTGCGCGTCGCTCGTGGCTCACAGGGGGCGTGGCGGTGGCGTGCGCGGTCGTGATCGTGCTGCTGGTGAGCCTCGGTGGCCCCAGTCCCTCGACGCCGACCTTGGACACGCTCGCCGCTGCTGCTCTGCGGCCGGCGACGAGGGTCGCGCCGAGCGAGAGCCAGAGTCGTCACACACAGCTCGCAGCGTCGGTGGAAGGTGTCGCATTTCCCTACTGGGGCGCGCGCTTCGGCTTGCGCTCCAGCGGCTCGCGCACGGATCGGATCGCCGGCCACGCCGTGCAAACGGTCTTCTACACCGACAGCAGGGGACAGAGGATCGGCTACTCGATCCTCGCCGGTCGCCCCGCGCCGGGCGTCACCGGTGGATCGCTGGCCGTTCGGGGCGCCACCGACTACCGCGTTCTAGTCGCGCGCGGCCGCACGGTCATCGCCTGGCTGCGCTCTGGGCATCTGTGTGTGATCGCGGCACGCGGTGTCGCCCCGGCGACGCTGCTGCGCCTGGCGCGCTGGAGCACCGGCACGCCGCGCGATGCCTGAGCCGCACGTCTGCAGCTCGTTGGAGACTCATGGAAAGGTTCCCGTCCCAATGGCGTCTGTGTAGGCAACGCCCACTACGAAGGGAACCCAGATGTCAGACTCCCAACCACCCCACAACACGCGATCCCGCTGGCGCCGACGCTCGTCAGGTCTGTTGGTCGCGCTCGCGGCAGTGGCCTTTGCCGCCTCGCTCGCCGCGATCGCATTCGCCAGCGGAAGCGGTGTCACGCTCACCTCCGCCGGTAACACGAAGCTCGCCGAGACGATCACCGTCGATGCGCAAGGTCGCACGCTCTACGTCCTCAGCCCGGAGACCTCGCACCACCTGTTGTGCAAGAGCGCAGAATGCATCAGCGTCTGGCCGCCGCTGACGGTGCGCTCGGGCGCCGCGCTGAAGGCTTCAGCCGCCGTGCACGGTCACCTCGCGATCCTGCGCCGCAGCAACGGCGCGCTCCAGGTCACCCTCAACGGCCTGCCGCTCTACCACTTCGCCGGCGACCGCAGCAGAGGTGAAGCGAACGGTCAGCACATCCACAGCTTCGGCGGCATCTGGCATGTCCTGTCGCTCGGCGGCGGCGCGAGCTCGCCGCCCACAGCGCCGAGCACCCCCACCGCAACCGTCCCTGCAACGCCTGGCTACGGGTACTGAGGTGATGGTGATGAGGTTCCACCCACGCCGCGCACGCCTGTCCGGGCCATCGGCCGTAGTCATGGCCATTGGCCTGCTCGCGCTGGCCGGATGCGGAGGATCCTCGGGCTCCTCCAGCTCAGCCTCCACGCCCGCAAGCACGACCGCCGCAACGAACACGGCGAGCACCAGCGCCGCCGCGGCGAGCAGCCCAGCTGGTGGCGCAGAACCGCTGAGCGTCACAGCCAATCCCGCGGGGCAGCTGAAATACGACACGAGCTCCCTGGCCGCCAAGGCGGGAAAGGTGTCGATCGACTTCAGCAACTCTTCGCCGGTCGCACACAACCTGACCGTCGCATCGGCATCGGGCGCGGTGGTCGCGGCCACGCCAACGTTCCAGGGTGGCTCGAAGACCGTGACCGCGAGCTTGAAGCCCGGCGTCTACAAGTTCTATTGCTCGGTTCCGGGACACCGCATGGCCGGTATGGAAGGCACCCTCACCGTTAGATAGGGCACCGAGCTATGCTCTGCTCTGTCGGGGTGGCTAGGATCAACGGATGATCGAGCAGGGACAAGAGGCGCCCGACTTCGAGCTGCCAGACCAGGACGGTCGGGCGGTGAAGCTGTCCGACTTCCACGGCCAGCCGGTGGTCGTCTACTTCTACCCCAAGGCCGCCACCCCAGGCTGCACGGTTCAGGCTTGTGGCGTGCGTGACCACCGGGCCGACTACGTCAAGGCGGGGGCGGTCGTGTTGGGGATCTCCCCCGACAGCGTCGCCAAGGTCAAGAAGTTCCACGAGAAAGAGGCGCTCAACTTCTCGCTGCTCGCCGACGAGGGCCACGCCGTCGCAGACGCCTACGGCGTGTGGGCCGAGAAGTCGATGTACGGGAAAAAGTACATGGGCAACGAGCGCACCACGTTCGTCATCGACCCCGAAGGACGCGTCGCGCAGGTGCTCGCCAAGGTCAAGCCCGCCGAGCACGACGAGCAGGTGCTCAGCGCACTGGAGCAGGCCGGCCCGCCGGTGCTCTGAGCAACCGTGGCGTTCAGGATGGCGAGCCCGCTACCCAGCGAATCTGCCGATCAGGATTGGCGGCTGCAGGCCGAGCTGGCGGGAGGCGATGCCCACCGCTCGCTGCCCGGGCTGCTCGAGCGTCTTCGTGCTCGACGCGAGCTCGTCAAGGAGGTCGAGTCGGGGTTGGCGCACGACGTGGTCATCACCCACGACGGAAGCCTGCTGTTCGCCTACGCCTTCACGCAGCAGGCGCTCGCCGGCGCACGCAACTCGATCGAAGCAGTTCTCCGCGAGGATGGGATCGACGCGAGCATCCGCGTTGGTCACTGGGATGACGAGCACGATCGCTGGCAGCAGATCGACCCTCCGCCGAGCGCTGAGGAGCAAGGACGCGAGGAGGTCCTCGAGCGCGAGGAAGATGCGCTGGAAACGCGCACGATGGTCGCGAGCTCCGGGCGGCTGGTCCGCGCGGAATTCGAGCAGACGATGCGCGACTGGGCCGCCAAGCTCGGCCTGCAATGCGCGGTCGTCGAGCACCCACACCTGCTCGCGACGCAGGTCGCGTTCACCGTCACCGGATCAAGGCACAAGATCGACCAGTTCGCGAAAGGCCTGCGAGCCGAGGGCTGGGCGATGGTGCGCACGGAGACCGGCATCATGGCCAGCCCTCTGTAGGAGCCGGCGCCTGGGCTCGCTAGCGCGCGACCGCGCCGGCTCCCCGGGTGAGCCCGCCGACGAGCATGCCCGACCCGAGGTGTGCGCCGAGCACCGGCCCCACCTCGGTGCAGAAAAGTGGCTCGCTACCGAACAGCGCGGTGCCCGCCGCCACCAGCTGCTCGGCATCGGCGGGGGACTGGGCGTGCTGGATGACCCAGTCGGTCGCACCCCGCTCGAACAGCTCGTGCAGGTAGGCGACCATGCGCTCCAGCCCGCGCCGGTGGGTTCGCACGCGACCGACGGGCGCGATCTCCGTGCCGAACGTGAGGATCGGCTTGACCTTCAGAGCCGTGCCGAGCATCGCCTGCGCCGCACCGATGCGCCCGCCGCGACGCAGGTACTCGAGGGTGTCCAGGCAGAACCAGATGTCCAGAGTCTTGCGGCCCTCTGTGACGGCCTCCGTCACGGCCTCCAGGGAACCGCCCTGCTCGGCCACGCCGGCTGCCAGAAGCACGAGGCAGCCGAGCCCGCCGGCGCCAGTCTGGCTGTCGATCACCTCGACCTTGCCCGGCTGCCCCTCCTGCAGCAGCAGCCGAGCGGCTTCACGCGCGCTCTCGCAGGTCCCCGACAGCCCACCGGCGATGTGCACGGACGCGACGTCGTGGCCCGCGCTGGTCAGCGGCCGATAGCAGGCGAGGAAGTCACCGACCGAGGGCTGTGAGGTCGTCGGCAGCTGTGGCGAGTCGTGCAGGCGGGCATAGAAGGCATCGAGATCCTCGTACTCGTGCTCGGGTCGTAGGTCGCCCTCCCAGCCGACATAGAGGCTGACCTGGCTGATCGCCCAGCGCTCGATCAGCGCACGGGGAAGATAGGGCGTGCTGTCGGTGACGATCGCCACACGGCGTGTCGTGGCGGGGATCGGCTCGGGTTCCTCGGTGCTCACGCGCCGGAAGCCTATGGAGCGCGCCGCCGGCTCGCTTTACGGGCACCGATTCCTCCGCGGCGTCGTTGCCCCTAGCGGATCAGCCGATCGAGGCGCGTTGCGGTGATCGTCTCGCGCAGCGTGTGCAGCGCATCGTGTCTCGGGCGCCAGCGAAGCTCGCGCCTGGCCTTGCTAGTGCTCATGATCACCGGCTCGCGAAACGCCGCGATCCACTGCGCCTGCGCCGGCAGGAAGCCCAGGCGCCCGATCGTCTGGGCGAGCGCGCCGACGGCCAGCTCGGGCACCGGGATCGAGTACCACCCCAGCTCCTCGGCGAGCAGCTTCACGGTCAGCTGGCCCGGCCCCGCGAGGTTGTAGACCCCCGGCTTGCCGCGCCCGAGCACGCCCGCGCGCATCGCGCTGGCCACATCGTCGTGGTGAACCAGCTGGAAGGGTACGCCCGGGTCGGGCAGCACCGGCCGTAGGATCGGCATGCCCTCGAGCAGGCTGAGGACCGGGCCGGGCAGCCGCTCTGAGATCTGGCTGTAGGGCAGGCTGTCGATCAGCAGGGGCGCCTGGGGGCCGGCCACGATGCAGGGTCTGAACACATAGGCCGCGGTGCGGCTGCCGTGGAGCGTGTCCGCCAGCAACTCCTCGACCTCGGCCTTCTGCGCGGAGTAGTAGTGGGCCGCCGTCCCCCGCGCCGGCACGTCCTCGGTGAGCGGCTGCGGGTTATCGCGGTGAAAGCCATAGGCGGCGACCGACGAGGCGTAGACGAGCCGTTTCACGCCTGCGGCGACGCTCGCCTCGAACACGTTGCGCGAACCGCTCAGGTTCACCCGCCGGCTCTCCTTTGCGCCGCCCATGATCATGAAAGCCAGGTGGACCACGACATCGGCCTCTTCCACCAGCGTCGCGACACGCCGACGGCTGAGCACGTCGCCGCGCCGGTAGGTGACCTTCTTCCAACCCCTGCTCGCGGGATCGAACGGCCGGCGCGCCATGCCGATGATGCGGGCCACGCCTTTCGAGCGCTCCAGCGCGCTCACCACCGCCTGGCCGATCTCTCCGGTCGGCCCGGTGACGGCCACGGTGAGTCCTTCAGCCGCGCTGGCGCGTCCCTCCATGCACCCGTTCTAGCGCATAGCCGAAGGCGCGCCGCGCCGATCGCGAGCTTGGCGCAGGACATCTCCGTACGCTTGACGGTGTGCTCGCGCTCCCCGCGTCAACCTCGATCGGACAGAGCATCAGCTCGTTCTTCGACGCCGCCGGAAAGTTCTTCGCCGACCTGGCCGCGGTGCACTGGCCGGCGCTGCTGCTCGGGCTGCTGTTCTTCGGGCTGAACCTCACGATCCGCTCGCGCGCCTTCTTTCACAGCCTGCGCGCAGCCTATCCCGCTGTGAGCTTTCAGTGGCGGCGCGTGTGGGGCGCCTACTTCGCCGCGGTGGGCTTCAACAACGTCGTCCCGGCTCGCGGTGGCGATGTGATCAAGCTCTTCCTGACGCGCTCCTCGATCCCCGGCTCGCGCTATCCGACCGTGGCGGCGGCCTTCTTCGTGGAGTCGATCTTCGATGCCTGCGTGGGCGTGTTGGTCCTGATCTTCGCCTTCACCCAGGGCGTCTTTCCCAAGCCGCCCGACTTCTCCAAACTGAGCTCGTTCGACATCTCCTATCTCGCCGACCACTTCCGTCTGGCGCTGTTCTTGATCACGGTGCTCGCCGTCCTCGGCCTCGTGGCCTTCGCGCTTCTGTCGGTGCGGGTCAAGGCGTTCTGGTCGCGCGTTCGCCAGGGTGTGACGATCCTCAGGGACCGCCGCCGCTACCTGCGCGAGGTGGCCTCGCTGCAGGTTCTCGCCTGGGGATGCCGCTTCACCGCCTTCTGGTTCCTGCTCGACGCGTTCCGTGTCGGTGGTTCGGTCAAGAACGTGCTGCTGGTGTTCGCCGTCAACCAGGTCGCGGGAGCGGTGCCCTTCACGCCGGGCGGAGCCGGGGTCCAGCAGGCGCTGCTCGTGAAGGTGTTCGCCCACAGCGGCTCGGCGGCCGTCGTGGCCGCCTACTCGGTCGGCCAGCAGATCGCGATCGCGGCGTTCACCGCGCTCACGGGTCTGGGCGCGGTCGTGTTCATCTTCCGCTTCCGCTCCTTCAAGGAGGTGCTCCACGCTGGACGCGCATCGCGCGATGCGGAGCGTGAGGCCGAGCGGGCGGGAGTGCTACTGGTTCCCGACGAACCGCACGAGGCGAGCTACTGAAGGCCCTCGCGCGCCTCGCGCACAAGGGCAACCGCCTCGGGGAACACGCGTGCGATGACCGTTCGGATCTGCTCGGCCTGCGCCTCGGCGTTGCCCTGGACGTTGACGCGGTTCACCGCAGCCACCGTCATGTCCACCGCGAGCTTGATCGCGTTGTCCGCCCACGCCAGACGCTGGTTGCCCTGCATCTGTTCGGCGAACTCCGCCAGGCGGCGCTGCAGCTCCTCAGGATCTCCAAACAGGTCTCCGAGTCCGCCGCTCTCCATGCTCGCATCATAGACTGCCCTGCTCATGCCCTCCGCAGGTGAGATCACACAGCAACTCGAGTACGAGTCCGAGCGTCGTGCTCGCCTCGCCGTCCCGGCCTTCGCCGGCGGTTTCCTGTATCTGCTGAGCGCGATCATCATCAGCGGGACGCTCAGCGGCGCCCCCACGGTGGGTCTGCTGCAGGGGCTCGCGCCGGCCTTGAAGGGCGAAGCCGAACCGGCCCTGAGTCCGCGTTCGACGGAGGTCAGATTCATCAGCCATCACGCCTTCCCGCTGCTGTCGGGCAGCGTGCTGGCGGCGATCTCGGTGGTCGCGCTCACGCTGATCCTGCTGCTGCTGCTCAAGGCCACCCGCTTCCGGCGGCCCGAGACGTGGTCGGCGGCCTACCCGCTGGTGCTCTACGGCGGGATCGCCTTTGCAGTGGTCAGCATCGGCCACCAGGCCGTCAGCGCGATCGAGACGCACAACTTCACCGTCGGGCACGACTTCAGCGGGCACGCCGTCGATCGGGCGCTGACCAAGGGGACCGCCAACGAAGTGATCGGCTACGTCGACCTGCTCGCGGTCGTCGCGTTCGCCGCCGGCATGATCGGGGTGATGATCGCTGCACTGCGGGTCGGACTGCTGCCGCGCTGGATGGGCATCCTCGGGATCTTCTCGGCGCTGTTCATCATCTTCCCGATCGGCGGCGCTGAGCTGCAGGTCGTGCCGGCCCTGTGGATGGTGATGATGGGAATCCTCTACATCGGGCGCTGGCCCAACGCCGAGCCGCCCGCCTGGGCGGCCGGCGAGGCCCGTCCGTGGCCTCCGCGGGCCGGCCGTCGCGGGGCCTCGGCGCCCGCCGGCGCAGGCGCCGATGTGATGCCCGCGCCGGCTCCCCCGCCGCTGGGCGCCTCGCGCAAGCGGCGCAAGCGCTCCGCCCGCGGCTGAGCTCATCCGGCTCCCGCGCAAGCGACGATTAGCCCGCGCCCGCTCCGGGCAAGTACATCTCAGAGGAAACCCACGAGCCCGCGCTGTTTGGGGTCGTAGGGGAGGGATCATTGGGCGACTTCGCCCCGCTGGGGCGAACGGAGGAGGTTGCTATGGAGGCAGCGGCAATACAGCGCTCGCGTAGCGAGGACCCTGCACGCGCCGACGGCGCCACGCCGAACGTCATGTGGAAACCGGCGGATCCGGGACCCCTGGGCTTGGCCGCGTTTGCGATGACAACGTTCGTGCTCTCGATGTTCAACGCCAACCTGGTCGACGCCAAGGGGACGCCGGTGGTGCTCGGGCTGGCGCTCGCATATGGAGGGATCGTGCAACTCGTCGCCGGGCTGTGGGAGTTTCGGACAGGCAACACCTTCGGCGCGGTCGCGTTCTGCTCCTTCGGTGGGTTCTGGCTCTCATTCTGGGCGCTCAACGTCTTCTACGCCAAGCAGATCGGCGGAAACGCCGGGCACGCGGTCGGCCTGTATCTCTGGGCCTGGGGCATCTTCACCCTCTACATGACGGTGGCCGCGCTGCGCGTCAGCGGCGCCGTGCTGCTCGTGTTCGCGCTGCTGAGCGCCACCTTCATCCTGCTCGCGATCGGCGCCTCGGGTGGCCACGAAACGGTGACCCACTGGGGCGGCTACGTGGGTCTCGCGACGGCCGCAGCGGCTTGGTATGCCTCCTTTGCGGCGGTCACCAACTCGACATTCGGGCGCACCGTGCTACCGGTGTTCCCGCTCGGCGGGCGTTGATCGCGGGCACTGCACCGACGGCTTGCCACAGAGACGCCGCTGGCCGGGTCGTCTCTGTGGCCGGTGCGGGAGAATGGGTGGGCGCACGCGCGCCGCGACCTTCGAGCACGAGGAGAGTGAGGGACGATGAGTGAGGCCAATACGGCAAGCGGCGAGGAGCTCGACAGCGAGCTTGCCCACCTGCTCGATGTCGAGAAGTTCGAGCCGCCGCAGGAGTTTCGCGAGCGGGCGCTACTGAAAGATCCCGCGATCTACGAGCAGGCCGGTAGCGACCCGGAGGGCTGGTGGGCCGCGCAGGCGCAGGAGCTGGACTGGTTCCAGAAGTGGGACACGGTGCTCGACGACACCGATCCTCCGTTTTACAAGTGGTTCACGGGAGGCACGCTCAACGTCTCCTACAACTGCCTGGACCGCCATGTGATCGCGGGCCGTGGCGAGCGGGTTGCCTTCCACTGGCGCGGGGAGGAGGGCGAGGAGCGCGACATCACATATGCCGAGCTGCTCGCCGAGGTGGAACGCTTCGCCAGCGCACTGAAGGCGCTTGGGGTGGGCCAGGGCGATGTGATCGGGATCTACCTGCCGATGATCCCCGAGGTGCTCGTTGCGATGCTCGCCTGCGCACGCATCGGTGCGCCCCACAACGTCGTCTTCGGAGGCTTCTCCGCGGAGGCGGTGCGCGAGCGCATGGAGTTCTCCGAGGCCAAGGTCCTGATCACGGTCGACGGCGCCGCGCGCAAGGGCAAGACGGCGCCCGTGAAGGACCGTGTGGATGAGGTGATGGGCGACCTCGCGACGCTCGAGAAGATCGTCGTCGTCAAGAGCAAGGGCACGCCGTGTGAGATGCAGGAGGGCCGCGACGTCTACTACGAGGACATCCTCGCCGCCGCCGATCCATCGTGTCCGGCTGAGCCGCTCGATGCTGAGCACCCCCTCTACATCCTCTACACCTCCGGCTCCACCGCCAAGCCCAAGGGGATCCTGCACACGACCGGGGGCTACCTGACCGGGGTGTCGGCCACGCATCGCTACGTCTTCGACCTGAAGGCGGAGTCCGACGTGTACTGGTGCGCAGCCGATGTCGGCTGGGTGACCGGGCACTCCTACATCGTCTACGGGCCGCTGTGCAACGGCGCCACCTCGGTCATGTGGGAGGGTGCCCCCGACTATCCGCACAAGGGCATCTGGTGGGAGATCGTCGAGCGCTACGGGGTGACGATCCTGTACTGCGCCCCAACCGCGATCCGCGCGTGCATCAAGTGGGGTGCTCAGTGGCCCAACGAACACGACCTGAAAAGCCTGCGCCTGCTCGGCTCGGTCGGTGAGCCGATCAACCCGAAGGCCTGGCTCTGGTACCACAAGGTGATCGGCGGTGAACGCTGTCCGATCGTGGACACCTGGTGGCAGACCGAGACCGGCGCGATCATGATCTCTCCGCTGCCCGGCATCACCGCTACCAAGCCGGGGTCCGCCACGCGGCCGATCCCCGGCGTGTTCGCCGAGGTCCTGGACGAGTCCACGGGCGAGCCGGTGCAGGAGGGCCAGGGCCTGTTGGTGCTGACCCGTCCGTGGCCCTCGATGCTGCGCACGCTCTACAAGGAGGAGGAGCGCTTCATCGAGACCTACTTCGAGCGCTTCGGTCGCGAGACCTACCTGGTGGGGGATGCCGCACGCCGTGACAGCGACGGCTACCTCTGGGTGATCGGGCGCATCGACGACGTCGTCAACGTCTCCGGGCACCGCTTGTCGACCGCCGAGGTCGAGTCCGCGATCGTGGCCTACACCGACGTGGCCGAGGCCGCGGTGATCGGGCAGCACGACGAGGACAGCGGGCAGGCGATCGTCGCGTTCGTGACGCTTCAGGGCGAGATTCAGGGAGACGAGCAAACGGTCGAGGGGATTCGCGAGACGGTCTCTGCGCGGATCGGCAAGTTCGCGAGGCCGAAGCGGATCATCTGGACCGAGGATCTCCCCAAGACGCGCTCGGGAAAGATCATGCGGCGGCTCTTGCGAGACATCGCCGAGGGACGAGCGTTGGGAGACGTGACCACGTTGCGCGACCCCGCGGTCATGCAGCAGCTCGAGGATCAGGTCAAGCAGGCGCGCGCGCAGGAGGAGTGAGCCATGCCCGATTGCTCGGCCGCTCATTGCATCGTGGGATGATATATCGTAGTACGTAGTAGAGGTTCCATCCAGTCGTCAGCGCGCGTAGGCCTCATGGGTCATCCACAATGGCGTCCTTCGAGTGCGCGCGTCATAGTCCCACGAGCTTTGTCCGTTCGTTCGAGAAGACAGGGGTTCGATGTCATCAACAGTTGTGGGCGGCCGCGAGCAACCCAGTGATCTGGCGATCGAGACGCGCGGGCTGACGAAGCGCTTCGGCGAGCGCGCCGCGATCGACGGCGTCGACCTGAAGGTGCCACGGGGGTGCGCGTTCGGCTTCCTCGGCCCCAACGGTGCGGGCAAGACGACGATGATCCGCACGCTGCTCGGCCTCACCGGCGCAACCGCCGGGAGCATGAGCATCCTCGGCCACCCCGTGCCCGCCGAGCGGGCGCAGGCTCTGCAACGGGTCGGCGCGATCGTTGAGGAGCCTCGCTTTCACATGCACCTCAGCGGACGCGAGAACCTACGCATCGTCGCGGCCGTGCGCGGCCCCGAGACGCACGAGCGGATCGACCCGGCGCTCGCTCGCGTCGGCCTCTCCGAGCGCGCTGAGGAGAAGGTCAAGAGCTACTCGATGGGAATGCGCCAGCGCCTGGGCGTGGCGCGCTGCCTGCTTTCCGACCCGCTGCTGCTGATGCTCGACGAGCCCACCAACGGGCTCGACCCGGGCGGCATCCAGGAGTTCCGCGAGATGATCCGCGCGATGGTCGAGCAGGAGGGCAGGACCGTGTTCATCTCTTCGCACCTGCTCGACGAGGTCGAAAGGACCTGCGATGCGGCGGCGATCGTGGACCGCGGCAAGGTCGTAACGCAGGGAACCATCGCCGAGCTGGCCGGTGGCGGCACGAGCGGTGCGCGACACGAGCTGATCATCGGCGTGGACGACGTCGAGCGTGCACTCGGCGCGCTCGTCGGCAACCAGCTGGTGCTCGAGGCCCGTCGGGGCGATGAGGGATTGCACGTCATCCTCGCCGGCGACGCAACCACAGCCGCGCAACTGAACGCAACGCTGGTAGGCGCCGGCGTGGGCGTGATGCGCTTGCAGCCGGTCCGCCAGAGCCTGGAGCAGCGTTTCTTGGAGATCACCGCCCGGCTCGACTCGCACGACGACCAAAAGCAGGTGCAGGCATGAGCCCCACGATCGCTGTGCAGATGGTCGGCGCGGACTTCCTCAAGCTGCGCAAGAAGCGGGGCACGCTGATCTGGGCCTCGATCCTCGCGCTCGCGCCGCTGCTCATCTTCTTCATCGTCCGTGCCGTCCAGCACTCCTCGAGTCCCGGCCAGAATCCCGTGGCCGGAGGGACCGCCGGCTACATCGACGCGGTGCGACTGCTGGCCGCGATCTTCGGCCCGCTCGCCGCGATCATGATCGGCACCGACGCGGGCGCCGGCGATCTGGCCTCGGGGGTCTTTCGCGATCTCGTCGTGACCGGGCGCTCCCGCGTGGCGCTGTTCGCAACGCGGGTGCCGGCCGCGCTGGGGCTGTGCTGGCTCGTGATCTTGCTCGGCTATGCGCTGACGATGATCGGCACCTTTGCGTTCGCTTCCGGCACACCGACGCCCGACGGGGCTTTGATCGTCAACGGGCTTCTCTTCACGCTGCTCTCCACCGGCGTGACCTGCGCGCTGGCGGTGGGCTTTGCCGCGCTCACCGGATCGCGGCCGGCCGCGCTCACGGTCCTGATCGGCTGGGACCTCGTGGCAAGCCCGATCCTCGCCAGCATCGGCTCGCTGGGCAGCGCCCGGCGGCTCATCTTCAGTCAGGCGATAGTGCATTTCAGCCCTGTGAACCTCGGTGATCGAGGCGGGCGGGGGGCGATGGTCACGATGTCCACCGGCCTGGCGCTGATCGTCCTCGTGGTCTGGCTGGGGATATTCCTCGGGCTCGGTGCTTGGCGCACGCGCACGATGGACGCCTGAGCCCCCGGACCAAGAGCCGGCCACCACGCACCCGCGCCGGTCGCTGAGCCGTTCCGCCCGGGGTGCGTCTCTGCGAGAGGCGCGCCCGGCTGCGGCCGGCGGGCGGCTTTCAGACCTTGTGGTGCTCGGGCACCCAGGCGCCGTCGTGCTGGCGGGCGAAGTCCTGAAAGAGGCCGGGCGCCTCGGCCTGCATCACGCGCACGACCTTGTCGAACACCAGGCGCAGCTCCTCCTCGGCGCCCTCGGCTGTGCGCATCTCGATCACGTGCCGCAGCGTGCGCGCATTGGCCGTCCACAAGATGTCTGTGCTGAGCCCGATCGGCGCCAGTCGTCGCAGCGCCGAGGTGACCTCCTTCTTCACGTGGAAGGGCACGCCGTCCTCGTCGATCCCCAGCTCCTTGGCGGCGCTCACCTGAAACTCCTCCAGCTGCTCGACGATCGCGAGCACCTGCCGGCGCACGGGCTCGAGCGCCGGCGGGACGCGGAAGCCGATGTCGGTCAGGCGCACGTAGCGCAGGCTCTCCTGGCTGAAGGCCGATCCGGCGCGATGCCTGACGATCTCGTGCGTGAAGACACGTGAAACATTCCGAAAGATGAAAGAGTAGTTGGCGTGCTCGAGCACGCTCCCATGCGCCGAGCGCAGGATGTTGGCGAAGTACTCGCGCTGGTCCTTGCGCACGCGCGTGACGTTCGGGTTCAGCCCCGGCTCCCAACTGCGGTAACAGGCCCGACCACCGAACTCGACGATCAACTCGCCACCGTTGGGGTCGTCCTGCGTTTCCTGCAGACGCCCGGCCAGCCACGACTCGCCCCCCACGTCCTGCAGGTAGGCGCGCATGCCCTCGATGTCGATCGCGGGACGGGCGATCAGAAAGATGCTTGGGCTGGTCTCGTGCATCGGGCGGAGGATCCTACATACCCCTCCGGGCATTCTCCTAGACTGCCTCGAGATGGCTCTGGGCGAAGCTGACGTCGCATCCGGGAGCATGGTCCTGGCAAGCGACCTGCGCCGCCGCTTTGGCGAGGGCGAGGTGGCCGTGGATGCGCTGGCGGGCGTCACGGTCGACTTCCCCGCCGGACGCTATGCCGCGATCATGGGACCTTCGGGTTCGGGCAAGTCGACGCTGATGCACATCCTGGCCGGCCTCGATCGTCCGACCTCCGGAACCGTGAGCATCGCGGGCGTAGCCTTGACCGGCCTCGACGATCGCGAGCTCACCCAGCTGCGACGCGATCGCGTCGGCTTCATATTCCAGACCTTCAACCTGCTCCCGGTGCTCAACGCCGAGGAGAACATCATGCTGCCCCTGTCGATCGCGGGGCGCAAGCCGGACCGCGAGTGGTTCGATCGCCTCGTCGACACGGTCGGCATCCGCGATCGCCTGGCGCACCGGCCGGCCGAGCTCTCCGGGGGCCAGCAGCAGCGTGTCGCGGTCGCGCGGGCGCTGATCTCGCGCCCCTCGGTGGTGTTCGCCGACGAGCCCTCGGGCAACCTCGACTCGAAGGCCTCGAACGATGTGCTCGGGCTGTTGCGCCACGCGGTCGACGACTTCGGCCAGACGGTCGTGATGGTCACCCATGACGCGCACGCGGCCTCCTTCGCCGACCGGCTGCTGGTGCTCGCCGACGGGCGGATCGTCCACGACGGCGACGCGGTGAGCGCCGAGCAGGCGCTCGACCTGATGAAGTCCGTGGGCTGAAGTGGCGAAGCTGGTCCTCAGAGGCTTCATGCAGCGCAAGCTGCGTGTCCTTCTGACGGGAGTCGCGATCGCGCTCGGCGTGGCCCTAATGGCGGGGACCTACATCCTGACGGACACGATCAACCGGTCCTTCGCGGGCATCTTCCAGGTCGCCAACAGCGGCAACGACGTGGTGGTCACGCCGAAGCAGAGCCTCGGCGACAAAGCGCGCTCGCAGACCTCGCCGATCACCGAAGCGCTGCTGGCGAAGGTGCGCTCGACCCCGGGAGTGGCCGACGCAGCGGGCGCGATCTTCACACCGGCCAGCTTTCTCGACGTGCACGGCAAACGATTGACCACCGGCGGGGCTCCGGCGTTCGTGGGTTCAGAGGTCCCTCAGCGCTTCGAGTCCTTCAAGGCGGTCCAGGGACGCTTTGCGCAGGATGCCGGCGAGGTCGCGATCGATCAGGCCACTTCCGAACGCTCGCAGCTGAAGATCGGTCAGGAGATGGTCGTCGCGGGCTCGGCCCAGGCCAAGGCGTACAAGATCGTGGGCATCCTGAAGTTCGGCGGCGGGCAGTCCTTCGGCGGTGCGGGCGCGGCGATCCTGACCGTTGCCGAGGCGCAGCGCGTACTCGGCGAGCAGGGCCGCTATGACCAGATCGACGTCGCCGCGAACCCCGGCGTTCAAGCGAAGCAGCTGAGCGCGCGCATCCGCGCGGCCCTTCCGGGGACCGTCGAAGTGCGCACCGGCTCCCAGCAGGCCGCCAAGGACACCTCCGACCTGGAAAGCAACCTCAGCTTTCTGCGCACCTTCCTGCTCGTCTTCGCCTATGTCTCACTCGTCGTCGGCGCGTTCATCATCTTCAACACCTTCTCGATCACGGTCGCCCAGCGCGTCCGCGAGTTCGGCCTGCTGCGCACGCTCGGCAGCTCGCGCGCGCAGATCATGAGCGCGGTGATCATCGAAAGCCTGATGCTCGGAGTGCTCGGCGCGGCGCTCGGCCTGCTCGGCGGCATCGCCTTGGCGCCGGCTCTCGATCAGCTGTTCAAGTCCTTCGGCGCCGACCTGCCCGACAACGGCACCGTCCTGGAGACGCGCACGATCGTCGTTTCCGTGGCCGTGGGCGTGCTCGTGACGGTGGCCGCGGGGCTCGCGCCGGCCATGCGCGCGACACGCGTACCGCCGCTGGCTGCGATGCGCGAGGGGATCGGCATCCCGCCGCGAGCGCTGCCGACGCGCCGTGCACTGATCATCCGCTTCGTCGTCTATCTCCTGCTCGTGATCGCCCTGCGCCTGATCCTCGGCGGTGGCGCCGCGATTGTGTTCCTCGTTGTGATCGCCATTCGCGGCGCGCTGCTGCGGGCGCGGCTGAAGCGCGGCGGGGAGCGCCCGCCACGCCGCTACCGGGTCGTCCCGGCGCTGGCCCAGGCGATCGGGTTGCTCGTGAGCTGGCGCGGGATCACCGGACGCCTGGCGCGCGAGAACTCGGTCCGCCAGCCGGGCAGGACGATGATCACGGCCGCCGCGCTGACGGTCGGCATCGCGCTCGTCGCATTCGTGGCCGTGCTGGCCGAAGGGACCAAGGCCACGATCGACCAGGCGGTAAGCCGCTCCTTCGCGGGCGATCTGATCGTCGAGAACTCACAGGCCGCAAGCGAACAGGGCATCCCCGCGCTGATCGCGCCGGCGCTGCGCCGGCTGCCTGGGGTGGCAAGCGTGACACCGGTCGCCTTCACCGTCGCCCGCCCCAAGGGCGCCTCCAGCAACGTGACCGTCACGGCGATCGAACCCGCCTCCTTCGAGCACGTGTATCGCGTCGAATGGCAGCACGGCTCGAATGCCAGCCTGCTCGGACTCGCCAACACGGGCACGATCGCTACGAAGAGCTATGCCAGCGCGCACCACCTCCAGCTGGGACAGAGCATCACGCTGCTGACGCCGACCGACCAGCACGTCTCGGTAAAGGTGCTGGGCATAGCGCAGGACAATGCGCGCCTGCTCGGCAACCTGACAATCAGCCGCTCGCTCGCGCAAAGCGCCTTCGGCCAGCGCGAAGACGCGCTCGACTTCGTCTCCTATGCCTCCGGCGCCGGCAACGGCCAGGTGCAGCCAATCGTCAACAGGCTGCTCGCGGCCTCCTTTCCCCAGACCCGCTCGCGCACCGCGACCCAGTTCAAGCAGGACCAGGCGAACCAGATCAACACGCTGCTCGCCCTGATCTACGTCCTGCTTGCGCTGTCGGTGATCGTGTCGCTGTTCGGGATCGTCAACACGCTGATCCTCTCGATCTACGAGCGCACGCGCGAGCTGGGCATGCTGCGCGCGATCGGCACCTCGCGCCGCCAGATTCGCCAGATGATCCGCTACGAGTCGCTCATCACCGCCCTGATCGGCGGCGTCCTGGGTCTGCTGATCGGCGTGGTCGGTGCGGTCCTGTTCACCACTCTGGCGCTGTCCGGCTCGGGCTACGTGCAGGCGATTCCCGTGAGCACGCTGATCGTGCTGCTGTTCGTGGCCGCGCTCGCCGGCCTGCTCGCAGCGCAACTGCCGGCGCGCCGCGCGGCCCGCCTGGACGTGCTCGGCGCACTCGCGGCCGAGTAGCTCCGCGCGAGGCGGGTCGGTAGCTAAGCTGGCGGCCATGGCAGAGTCCGCGGTCTCCGAGCCGAACGACCCCGAGCTGCAGGCGAGCGCATGGGACCTGGAGCCGCTTGTCGAAGGCGAGGGTCGCGCGGGGGTGGAGCGCCGGCTGGCGGAGGCGCTCGAGCGCGCCAAGGTCTTCTCCGAGCGCTACGCCGGCAAGCTGCAGGAGCTCGACGGGGAGGGCCTGCGGGAGGCGATGCTCGAGCTCGGCGCGATCTATGACCTCGTCGGGCGGGCCGGGTACTACGCCGCGCTGGGCTTCTCGACCGACACCGCCGACCCGGCCACCGGCGCGCTGCTGCAGCGCGTGCAGGAGCAGGAGACGGCGATTCAGACCACGCTGCTGTTCTTCGAGCTGGAGTGGGCGGCGCTGTCTGAGACCCGCGCCGAGGAGCTGCTTGCCGGGGACGGTCTGGACTTCGCCCGCCACCACCTGCGCAACGTGCGCCGCTACCGCGAGCACCTGCTGTCCGAGCCCGAGGAGAAGATCCTCACCGAGAAGTCGCTCACGGGCGCAGGTGCGTGGACGCGGCTGTTCGAGGAGCTGACCTCGGCGATCGAGGTCGACCTCGGTGGCGAGCAGGGCGAGCGCGTCGGGCTCGACGTTGCGCTCAGCCGGCTCTCATACGCCGACCGCGAGGTGCGCCGCAGCACCGCCGCGGCCGTCACCGACGCGCTCGCCCCGGGCCTGAGGACGCGCGCGTTCCTGTTCAACACGCTGCTCGCCGACAAGGCGACCGACGATCGCCTGCGCCGCTACCCCAACTGGCTGGCGGCGCGCAACCTGGCCAACGAGGCCAGCGACGAGTCCGTCCAGGCGCTCGTGTCGGCCGTCCGCGGACGCTATGAGATCGCGCGCCGCTGGTATCGGCTGAAGGCGGGCCTGCTCGGCGTCGAGCGGCTCGCCGACTACGACCGCATGGCCGCGGTCACCGAGGATGAGGTCAGCTACTCGTTCGCGCAGGGCCGCGAGGTGGTGCTCGACTGCTACTCGTCGTTCTCACCCGAGCTCGGCGCACTGGCCAGGCGCTTCTTCGACGAGCGCAGGATCGACGCGCCGGTGCGCCCGGCCAAGCGCGGCGGGGCGTTCTGCGCCGCGGCTGTGCCCTCGGTGTTTCCCTACGTGCTGCTCAACTACACCTCGCGCAGGCGCGACGTGCTCACGCTCGCCCACGAGCTTGGCCACGGCGTGCACTTCGCCCTCGCGGCCGGTCAGGGCGTCTTTCATCAGCACACGCCGCTGACCCTGGCCGAGACCGCCTCGGTGTTCGGCGAGACGATCGTCTTCGGGCGCCTGCTCGAGGAGGACAGCTCGCCGGCCTCGCGCTTGGCGCTGCTGGCGGAGAACCTCGAGGACACGATCGCCACGGTCTTTCGCCAGGTGGCGATGAACAGCTTCGAGGATCGCGTACACACCGCTCGGCGCGAGCAGGGAGAGCTGTCGGTCGAGCGCTTCGGCGAGCTGTGGGCCGAGAGCCAGAGCGAGATGCTGGGCGACTCGGTCGAGCTGACCGACGGCTATCGCAGCTGGTGGTCCTACATACCGCACTTCATCGGCAGCCCCGGCTACGTCTACGCCTACGCCTACGGGCAGCTGCTGGCGCTGTCGGTCTACCAGCGCTACGAGCAGACCGGCCCGGAGCTCGTGCCGCGCTATCTGGAGCTGCTCGCGGCGGGCGGCTCGCGCAGCCCCGAGGAGCTCGCGAAGATCGTCGGCATCGACCTCGCCGACCCCGGCTTCTGGGAGGCCGGGCTTGACCTGGTCGAGCGCCAGCTGGAGGAAGCCGAAGCGGCCGCGCACGCCTCGGGGCGGCTGCAGGGCCCTTAGAACAGGCCCAGTCCGCTGCCGACCCCGTGCACGAGGTTGAACAGCGGCTGGGGAATCACGCCGAAGAAGATCGTGGCCGCGCCGGCGAGCACGGCTACGAGGAGCACCTCGGGTTGCGGGCCGCTCAGCTCGCCGCCCGTCGCCTCGCCGTCCAGCTCGGAGGAGCCACCCGCGAGCGCAGGCAGCCCGCCGGGACCGGGTGCGATCAGCGTCCCGGCGTCGCTCGGGCTGTGAGCCGACGGCGCCTCGCGCATCCACATCGCGGCGATCACCGGCAGGTAATAGCCGAGGGAGATCATCGAGCCGATCACGATCGCCACGCCCAGCCAGGTGTAGCCGCCGGAGACGGATGCGTCGATCAGGTAGAACTTCCCCATGAAGCCCGCGGTGGCGGGAATCCCGGCCAGCGCCAGCATCGAGATGGTCATCGGCCAGGCCAGCAGTGGGCGCTCGCGTCCGAGCCCGGCGAGCGCCTGGACGGAGTCGCCGAGGCCGGTTTCGCGCTCGCGCGCCACGATCACGGCGAACGCGGACATGTTCATGAACAGGTACGCCGCCAGGTAGAAGGCGGTGGCCTTGACGCCGAGCTGGGTCGAGACGACCACGCCGGCGAGCATGTAGCCGGCCTGGGCCACCGAGGAATAGGCGAGCATCCGCTTCAGCGAGGACTGCCCCAGCGCGCCCACGTTGCCGACCACGATCGTGATCGCCGCCAGCAGCGCCACAGCTGGCGCCCAGCTCGGCTGGGTACCGATCAGGGCGACGTCGAAGAAGCGCAGGAACACGCCGAACGCGGCGACCTTGGTGGTTACCGCCATGAACGCCGTCACAGGCGTGGGTGCGCCCTCGTAGACGTCGGGTGTCCACTGGTGGAAGGGTGCAACCGACGCCTTGAAGCAGAGGCCCGCCACGCACAGCGCGACGCCGGTCAGCGTCAGCGGGTCGGTTGCGAGATTGCCGTTGGACAGCGCGGCGGCGATACCGCTGAAGTCGGTCGTGCCGGTCGCGCCGTAGATCATCGCGAGGCCGTAGAGCAGTGTCGCCGAGCCGACCGAGCCGACGATCAGGTACTTCAGCCCCGACTCGAGCGAGTGCTCGCGTTTGAGCTCGGTGGCGCACAGCACGTACAGCGGGATCGACAGCAGCTCCAGGCCCACGAACAGCGCGACCGTGTTCTGCGCTGCGGCCAGCAGCGACATCCCCGCGATCGAGCTGAGCAGCAGCGCGTGGAACTCGCCGTGGGCGGCTTCGCGCGCAGCCAGCGAGCGCCAGGCGAGCAGCACCGTGCAGGCGCCGCCGGCGATCAGCACGAGGTTGAGCACGAGCGACAGATCGTCGATTCGAAGCGCACCCGAGACGATCGACTTCTGCGCGTTCCACTGCCAGATCGTCAGGCCGAGGGCCGCACCCAGGGCGCCGAGGCTCAGCGTCGGCACGAGCTGCGCGCGGACCCAGCGCGACCCGAGCAGCCCCACGAGCAGCACGAGCACCGCGCCGCCGAGCAGCGCGATCAGCGGCGAGAGGCCCGCGAAGTCGATGTGCGGGCCTTTGAGGTGGGCGGTGGCGAGCGCGCCGAGCGCGGTGGCGATCACTGCTGCCCCCTGGTTGGAGTGCAGGGGTTGCCGGCTTCGAGCAGCGTCGTATCGGGCACGCAGCCGCCGAGCGCGGCGACCCCCACCGGGGAGACGCTGAGGAGCTGGGCGCTCGCGACGGAGGACCTCACCGAGCGTTCGCTGCGGTGCAGCGCGAACTGCGGGTAGAGCGCGAGGAACACGATCACGGCGATCAGGGGAGCGAGCACGGCGCCGTCGAGCAGGCCGATCTCACGCGAGTCGGCGTGTGGTCCGACGCGGTTGTGCATCGCGCGGATGAACAGGCGCAGCGCGTAAACGCTGGCCATCACCACGCCGCTGAAGGCGATGATCGCGATCGCGAGCTTGGCTTTGAAGACGCCCAGCAGGATCAGGAACTCGCCGACGAAGTTCGAGGAGCCGGGGATCGCCAGGGTGGCCAGCGCCACGACCAGGAACAGCGAGGCGAGCACCGGCGCGCGGAAGGCCAGGCCGCCCATCTCGCGCACATCCTCCGAGCCGCCAGCGCGCTTGGCAAGCAACCCGACGATGAACAGCAGCGGCGCGACCACCAGGCCGTGGTTGACCATCTGCAGCAGCGCTCCCTGCGCGCCCTGGGAGTTCAGCGAGAAGATGCCGAGCGTGATGAAGCCGAGCTGGGCCACCGAGGAGTACCCCGCGATCAGGCGTGCGTCGGTCTGGCTGAAGGCCTGTGCCGAGCCGTACAGGATCGAGGCCAGCGCGATCAGCAGCATCAGAGTCTGGAAGTGCACGGCGGCCTGGGGGTAAAGCGGCAGCACGATCGCCAGGAAGCCGTAGGCGCCGACCTTCGAGAGGACGCCCGAGAAGACCATCAGCACCTCGATCGGCATCGCGCGGTAGCCGTCTGGCATCCAGCCGTGCAGCGGGAAGGCGGGCATCTTGACGAGGAAGGCGGCGGCGAAGAACAGGAAGATCCACTCCTGCGAGCCGCTGCTGAGTGGCAGCGAGTGAAGCGCTGTGAGCACGAAGGTTATGTGCTCGCCCCCCTGCTGGGCGGCGAGCACGCCCGTGGCGATCGCCGCGGCGAGCATCAGCAGGGAGCCCACGAGCGTGTAGATCACGAGCTTGATCGTGGCCTTGACGCGGCCGGGCTCGCGGCCCCAGCCGCCGATCAGGAAGTAGAAGGGGATCAGCATCAGGTCGAAGAACGAGACGAACAGCGCCAGATCCTGGGCCAGGAAGGCGCCGAGCACGGCGGACTCGGCCAGCATGAAGTGGAAGTAGAAGAGCCTGGGGCGGTCCCAGTCGCGCAGGTTGGCGGCCAGAGTGGCCGCGGCGAACAGCAGCGTGGTCAGGCCGATCAGGAACACGTTCAGACCGGTGACGGCGAGCTTGTAGTGGATGCCGAGGGTGGAGATCCAGACCTTGTCGGTCACGTGCTGGAGCGCCGGGCCGCCGGATTTGTAATCGGCGATGTAGGCGATCGCGAGTGCCAGCGCGACCACGGAGCCGGCGAGCGCGACCAGCCCGGGAATGCCCCACGCACGCCTTCCGGAGAAGTCCCGCGAGTCGCGTGCCGCAAGGGCGGAGCCGAGCGCGCCGAGCACGCCGCAGGCGGCTGGAAGCCAGAGCAGGATCGAGAGGGCGGGCATCGTGCTCAGCTCTGCAGGAGGAAGTAGAAGCCGGTGCCGGCGACGCCCAGGACGAGCAGCGCGGCGTAGTAGCGAACGAACCCGCTCTGGGCGGCGCGCACGGCGGCTGAGCCGGCGCGGACGATGCCGGTCGTCCCGCCGATCAGCGTCTCCTCGACGAACAGGCGCTCGAATGTGTTGCGGGCGAAGAGACCGGCGGCGCCCGCGGGACGCACCACGAGCAACTCGATCAGCTCGTCGAAGTACCACTTGTTGACGAACAACTCATACAGCGGGTGCAAGCGTTCGCGGATCGCGGCGGCGCTACCGGGCCGGGCCACCCACAGACGGTGTGCGAGCGCGATGCCCACCAGCGCGATCACCGTGCCGAGGCCCAGCCCGAAGACCAGCAGCCCGTTGCGGGTGTGGGTCGCATACAGCGAGGAGTCGCCGAAGCTCGGTTTCAAGAAGTTGTCGATCACGTAGTCGACGTGGGGGATCTGCAGCAGTCCGGCGCCGACGGCGCCGACGGCCAAAAGGCCCATCGCGACGCGCATCGGCAGCGCCCGCTCGGCGATCGCGTGCGTGGGCCCGGGGAAGCCGACGTCGGTGTCCTCGGCTTCGCCGTTGGCGGGGTTGCGCGGGACCTCGGCGTGGTGCAGGTGGCCTTCTTCGAGCTCGCGCGCCTCGGGTACCGCCTCGCCGTGGAAGGCGCGGAAGATCATGCGGAAGGTGTAGACGGCGGTGAGGAACGCGCCCACGTAGCCGGCCAGGTAGAGCGCCCAGTGCCAGCCGCCGCGCTCGGCGGTCACGAGCAGGATCTCGTCCTTGGAGAAGAAGCCCGAGAACGGCGGCACGCCCGAGAGGGCCAGGCCGCCGATGATGAAGCAGCCGTAGGTGAAGGGCATCGCTTTGCGAAAGCCGCCCATCTTCTCCAGTGACTGCTCGCCGCCCATCGCTCCGATGATCGAACCCGCGCCCATGAACAGCAGCGCCTTGAAGAAGGCGTGGGTCATCAGGTGAAACAGCCCGGCTGCGTATGCGCCGACTGAGACGCCCATGATCATGTAGCCGATCTGCGACATGGTCGAGTAGGCGATCACGCGCTTGATGTCCGTCTGGGCGAGGCCGATCGTCCCGGCGATCAACAGCGTGGCGGCGCCGACGATCGCGCCTACGTCCTGCGCGGCGGGCGCCAGCTCGAACAGCGGGTGCATGCGCGCGATCAGGTAGACGCCCGCGGTGACCATCGTGGCGGCGTGGATCAGCGAGCTGACCGGTGTGGGTCCCTCCATCGCGTCGGGCAGCCAGGTGTGCAGCGGGATCTGCGCCGACTTGGCGAAGGCGCCGATGAGCAGCAGCACGCACGCGGCGACGAGGTCGCCCTGGTCCTTGCCGTGGCCGAACGCGCCGCCCGTGGTCGCGTGAAACGTCCTGAGGAAGTCGAGCGTGCCGGTGTGCTTGAAGATGAAGTAGGTGCCCAGCACCAGGCCGACGTCGCCGACCACGTTGATCACGAACGCCTTGATGCCGGCGCTGGTGGCGGTGGTGCGCCGGTACCAGAAGGAGATCAGCAGGTAGGAGGCGGCGCCGACGAATGCCCAGCCGACGATCAGCAGCAGGAAGTTGCCGGCCAGGACGAGCAGCAGCATCGAGAATACGAAGAAGTTCAGGTAGGAGAAGTAGCGCGTGAAGCCACGGTCGCCCTCCATGTAGGAGATCGAGTAGAGGTGGATCAACGTGGAGATGCCGGTGACCACGAGGATCATGAACACCGACAGGGGGTCGAGCAGGAGCGACATCTGGGCATCGATGCCGACCGTCGAGGCGTAGCTCCACAGCGAGGAGACGACCTGGCGGTGCTCGGGCGAATGGCCCTGGAGGGAGATCAGCGCGCCGAGCGCGGCCACGAACGCGAGGAAGATGGCCGCGGTGGCGATCCAGCCCGCCGAGCGGCCGGGCAACCTGCGAAAGCCGAGCGCGGTCACGAGCATGCCCGCGAGCGGGAAGGCCAGCACAAGCCAGCCGTAGGTGGTGGTGCTCATCAGCCCTGAAGCTCCCGCAGCTCGTCCACGTCGATCGGCAGGTGGCGGCGGTAGATCGCGACGATCATGCCGAGGCCGATACAGACCTCGCAGGCGGCCACAGTCATCACCACGATCGCGAGGATCTGCCCGTCGCCGTTGCCCCACATGCGCGAGAAGGCGATCAGCGCGAGGTTGGCGCCGTTGAGCATCAGCTCGAGGCACAACAGCACCACGAGCGGGTTGCGGCGCGTCATCACGCCGACGGCGCCGAGCGAGAAGACGATCGCGGAGACCGCCAGATACCAGGCGATGCTCACGGGCGGGGCCTTCCCACGCCCTCGGCCATCGTGCCCGTGCCGCGCGGGCGCAGCAGATCCAGCGGCGTGAGCAGATCGCGCTCGTCCTCCTCCTCCTCCAGACCGCCCCGGCGACGCGCGAGCACGACCCCGCCGACAGCTGCGATCAGCAGCAGGAACGAGGCGATCTCGAAGGCCAGCAGGAAGCGTGTGAGCAGCAGCTTGCCGATATAGGCCGGCGTGCCATAGGTTTGCGGTCCCGGGCTGTACCCGGCGCCATAGCCGTTGATCGCCTCCAGGCCAGTGCCGAGCAGGGCGATCAGCAGCTCGACGGCGACCGCGCCGCCGAGGATCGCTCCGCCGAGGCGCAGCCCTGAGCCGGCGGCGCCGCGTCCGCGCAGGCGCTCGCCGATGGAGTCGCTCTCGCCGCCGACGTAGGCGACGACGAACACGTAGAGCACCATCACCGCGCCGGCGTAGACGACGACCTGCACGGCCGCCACGAACTCCGCTCGCAACAGCAGGAACAGGACCGCCAGCGAGACCAGGTGGATGACCAGCGCGAGCACGCTGTAGAAGGGATTGCGCAGCACGACGACTCCGGCCGCGCCCGAGATCACGCCGATCGCGGCGAGGAAGAAGAGGACCGAGCTCACTCGCCCTCGTTCCGCAGCGGGGTGCGCTCGAGCGGCTCGGCCAGCAGCATCTCCTTGGTGAAGATCAGATCGGAGCGGTTGTAGTCGGAGAGCTCGTAGTCGTGGCCCATCGTGATCGCGTCGAATGGGCAGGCGAGCTCGCAGTAGCCGCAGAAGATGCAGCGCGAGAGGTTGATCTCATACACGGCCGCGTAGCGCTCGCCGGCTGAGACACGATTCTCGGGGGTGTTCTCGGCGGCGACCACGCGGATGCAGTCGGCGGGGCAGGCGGCCGCGCACAGCGAGCAGCCGACGCACTTCTCCAGGCCGGTGTCCTCGAAGCGGTGCAGCTTGTGGCGCCCGCGGAAGCGGGGGTAGACGGGGACCTTCTCCTCGGGATACTGGATCGTGGAAGTTCCTTCGGCGACGCGCGCCATCGTCGTCTTCAGTCCGCGGGCGGTCTCGCGGAAGGTGCGCCAGGCGCTGCGGGTGGCACCTGGAGCGGGCGAGCGCACGACCTCGATCACATCCTCGCCGGGGTTCCAGCCGGTCAGTTTCAGGGCTGCGGTTCCGATCGTGGCGTCGTCGTCTTGCGGAGTGTCGGGCATCCGGTTCACCTCAGTGGGTGGCCACGACGACGATCGCCGTGACGAGGGTGTTGAGGGTGGCGAGGGGCAGCAGCACCTTCCAGCCGAAGCTCATCAGCTGGTCGTAGCGCAGGCGCGGGAGCGTGGCGCGGATCCAGATGAACAGGAAGGTGATAAGCGACATCTTGAACAGGACCACGATCGGATCGACCCAGCCGGGCGGGTGGATGCCGAATGGCATCAGCCAGCCGCCGAGGAACACGGTTGTGACGATGCCCGAGACGACGAGCACGTTGAGGTACTCGGCGAAGTAATAGGAGGCGAAGCGCCCGCCGCCGAACTCGGTGTTGTAGCCGCCCACCAGCTCGGCGTCGGCCTCGGTCAGGTCGAAGGGTGCCCTGTTGGTCTCGGCGAAGCCGGCGACGAGGAACACGAGGAAGCCGAAGAACTGGGGAATGAAGTACCACATGCCCCCCTGGGCGTGGACGATCCCGGTGAGCGAGAGCGTCTGGGAGGTGATGATCACGCCGACCAGCGCGAGGCCTTGCGAGACCTCGTAGGAGATCAGCTGGGCGGCGCCGCGCATCGCGCCGAGGAACGAGTACTTCGACCCCGAGGACCAGCCGCCGAGCATGATCCCGTAGAAGGCGATCGCGCCGAAGGCGAAGAGGTAAAGAGGACCGATCGAGACGTCGATGCCGTAAAGCCCGACTTTGGTGCCGAAGATGTCCTGGGTGTCGCCGAAGGGGATGATCGCGAAGGCTGCGACGGCGGTGAGGATCGAGATCAGCGGCGCGACCGCGAACAGCAGCCCGACCGAGGTGGTGGGGCGGAACTGCTCCTTGGTGAGCAGCTTGAGGATGTCGGCGAGTGGCTGCAAGGCCCCGTAGGGGCCCACGCGGTTGGGCCCGTAGCGCCCCTGGAAGCGCCCGAGCAGCTTGCGCTCGGCGATCAGCACGACCGGCACGAGCTGCAGGCCGCCGGCGAAGATGACGATCCCCTTGATGATCTGTATCCACCAGGGCTCGAAGTAGCCGACGACAGCGAGCATTCCTAGACGAGCTCCTTGGCCTTGGACAGGAACGCGAAGGCGGGTGACTGCTCGACCTCGGCGGCATCCCAGACGGAGCGGTAGCCGGCCAGCTCGGCGGCGTCCACGGGCGGAGGCGACAGCTCGCTCGAATCGCTCGGCGCTGCGTCTGTGGCGGCGGGAAAGGCTGAGGCGGCCTCGCGCTCCTGCCAGCGAACGCCGCGGCCGCCGATCTCCTCGAGCGTCAGCCCGGCGTAGAAGGGGACGGCGGCGAACAGCTGCTGGGAGGCCATCGGGGCGCTGAGCACGTCCATGTCCAGCCCCAGGCGCAGGGCCAGCTCGGCGATGATCTGCCACTCGGCCCGCACCGATCCGGGGCGAGCGATCGCGGGACGCAGGCGCTGCAGGCGTCCGTCGGGGTGCACGATCGTGCCCTCCTTCTCGGGATATGCCTCGGCGGGAAAGACCACGTCGGCGTGCTCGCGCACAGCGTCGGTGAGGAACGAGGTGTGAGCCACGACGGTGCTCGCGCCGGCCAGCGCCCGCTCCCACAGCGCCCGGTCGGGCAGCTCGCGCAGGGGGTCGCAGTGCATCAGGTAGAGCGCACTGAGGGCGCCGTCGGCGAGACCTTCGGCGATGGCGCGTGCGTCGCGAGGATCGTGGGAGGCAATTCCGCCAGGGACCTCGCCGTGGTCGGTGTCGCCGGCCAGATCGCCGAGCTGGGAGAGACCGGGGCCGACGTTGGGAAGCACGCCGGCCTCGCGCAGGCCGCGTCCGTTGCTGGCCGCGGGGACTTCCAGCAGCCCGGCGCCGTCGCTGGAGGCGATCTCCAGAGCGGCCGCGATCGAGAGCAACGCGCCGGCGCCGGCCTCGGCGTTGGGGGCGGCGGTCAGGCGCTCGCCCCACAGGATCACGACCTCCCGCGCCGGGGCGTCGGGCTGCGCCGGATCGGCTCTCTCGCGCCCGCGCAGCAGGGTGGCCAGCTCGCGTACGGCCGCCGCCTGCACGCCGGCGTCCGCGGCGAGGCGCTCGAGCTCCTCGCCGCCGCCGAGCGCCGAGCTGAGCGCGGCTGCGAAGGCGGCTCCCCCGCCCGCCCGGAAGCGGATCGACAGGGCGGCGCTGGCGTCGAGCGAGCTGGGGTTGGGAGAGGCGACGGCCAGCTTCAGCCCGCGGCGGCGAACGCCCTTGCGCAGGCGCAGGTCGAGGATCGGGGCGTCGTTGACGGGCTCGGTGTCGAGCACGAGCACAGCGTGGGCGAACTCGAGGTCTGAGGTGCGCGCCTGCAGGGCGGGCGCTCCCAGGGCGCGGTGAGCCTGCAGTGAGAGCGTGCCCGCGCGGCGCGAGTCGAGGTGCGGGGAGCCGAGGCCCTCGCGCATCAGGCGCGCGAGCAGGTAGCCCTCCTCGCCCGTGCTCTGCCCGCCGGCGAGCGCCGCGGCGTGGCTGCCCGCGCGGGCCAGGCCGGCGGCCGCCTCCTGCAGCGCGCGCTCCCAGGTGACGGGACGCAGCTGGCCGCCGTCGCGTATCAGCGGCTCGGTGATGCGCTCGTCGGAGTGGAAGGACTGGTAGGCGAAGCGGCCCTTGTCGCACAGCCAGCCGTCGTCGACCTCGGTGTTCTCGCGCGCGAGCACGCGCAGCGCGCGCTCGTCGCGGACGGTGATCGTGACATTGCACTGGGCCGGGCACAGCGTGCACACCGAGCCCGCGCCCTCGATGTCCCAGGGGCGTGCGCGGAAGCGGTAGGGGCGTGACGTGAGTGCTCCGACGGGGCACAGCTCGACGATGTTGCCGCTGAAAGGCGCCACGTAGGGGTGCCCGTCGAAGGTCGAGACGTACGAGTGCGCGCCGCGCTCGAGCAGCACCAGCTGGTAGTCCTCGGCGACCTCCTGGGAGAAGCGCACACAGCGGTAGCAGAGGATGCAGCGCTCGCGGTCGATCGCGATCAGCGGCGAGAGCTCCAGAGGCTTTACGAAATGGCGCTTGGGCTCGATGAAGCGCGAGATGCCGCCGCCCCAGCCGAAGGTGATGTCCTGCAGCGGACACTCCCCGCCCTTGTCGCACACCGGGCAGTCGAGTGGGTGGTTGATCAGCAGGAACTCGACCACCGACTGCTGGGCGACCTGCACGCGCTCGGTCTGGGTGTAGACGACCATCCCGTCCCTGACCGGGGTCGAGCAACCGGTCTGCAGCTTGGGGATGCCCTCGATCTCGACCAGGCACATGCGGCAGGCGCCCACGGGCTGGCCGAGCTTGGGCTCGTAGCAGAAGACCGGGATCTCGACGTCGCCGTGCTTGGCTGCGTCGACGAGCATCGCGCCCTCAGGCGCGCTGACTTCGCGGCCGTCGATCGTGAAGTTGATCGTCTTTGGCGCCGGACGTGGCATCTATGCGCCGCCCCGCTGGGTGCCGGGTGCGCCCTCATGCGCGCCGGGCGCCTGATCGCCTGTGCCCTGGGGCTCGAGCTTGGTCTCGGGCTCTTCCGCGAATGCCCCCTGGGCGGCGAGCGCCGCATCCGAGCCGGACTGCCCGTCGAGGCCCCGCGCGGCGCGCGCCGCTTCGATGTGCTCTTCGAACTCGTCTCGGAACTTGGCGATCATCGAGCCGATCGGCATCGCCATCGCGTCACCGAGCACGCACAGGCAGTTGCCGATGATGTGCTCCTGCACCGAGGCCATGATCTCCAGGTCCATCGGCGTGGCCTCACCTGAGGCGATCCGCTCGAGCATCTTGACCGTCCAGTTGGTGCCCTCGCGGCAGGGCGTGCACTTGCCGCAGGACTCGTGGCGGTAGAACTTGGCCACCTTCAGCGCCACGTCGAGGATCGGCGTGGAGTCGTCCACGACGATGATCGCGCCGGAGCCCAGCATCGAGCGTGCTTTGGCCAGCGAGTCGAAGTCGTAGGGGATGTCGAGATCCTCGGCGGTGAGCACCGGCGAGGAGGAGCCGCCGGGGAACCAGCACTTCACGCTGTGTCCCGCGGGCGGCCCGCCGGCGAGGCCGTAGATGATCTCGCGCGAGGGGATGCCCAGCTCGATCTCGTAGTTGCCCGGGCGCTGCACGTGGCCCGAGACCGACACGAGCTTGGTCCCGGTGGAGGTCTCCACGCCGAGCTTGGCGTACTCGGCGCCGCCCATGCGGATGATCGCGGGAACGGTTGAGAGCGTCTCGACGTTGTTGATCAGGGTCGGTCCCTGATAGAGGCCCTGGTTGGCGGGAAACGGCGGCTTCAGGCGCGGGTTGCCGCGCTTGCCTTCGAGCGAGTCGAGCAGCCCGGTCTCCTCGCCGCAGATGTACGCGCCGGCGCCACGGTGCACGACCAGCGAGAGCGAGTGTCCGGATTCGAGGATGTTCTCGCCGACGTAGCCGGCCGCGCGGGCTTCGTGCAGCGCGGCGTCGAGCGCGTCGGCCTGCTCGGCGTACTCGCCGCGGATGTAGATGAAGGAGCGGTTGGCGCCCGCTGCGAAGGAGGCGATGACGATGCCCTCGATCAGCGTGTGCGGGGTCTTCTGCATCAGTTCGCGGTCCTTGAACGTACCCGGCTCGGACTCGTCGGCGTTGCAAACGAGGTAGGTGTCGATCGAGCCCTTCGGCAGGAAGGAGATCTTCGTCCCCATCGCAAAGCCGGCCCCGCCGCGCCCGCGCAGGCCGGAGGATTTGAGCTGCTCGAGGACCTCTTCGGGTGTCATCGCCAGGGCGCTGCGCAGCGACTCATAGCCGCCGCGGCGCTCGTAGACATCGAGCGTGCACAGTCCGGGCTCGTCGATGTCCCTGAAAAGCAGCATCGGCGACGCAGCGGGAGCGGCCATCTATGCGTCTCCCTGTTCGTGGGCGGGGCTCGGGCCGGAGCGGTCCTCGTCCATCGACGGGCCGACGCTCGCGCGAGCGGGATCGATCTCCGGGTTGGCGCCGCCCGCACCCGTGGCGTGCTCGGGGGGATGCAGCGGGAACTCGCGCGTGTTGGCGTGGGGATCCGCCACAGGCCGGCGCACGAGTTGCTTCTCGGGCAGCACCGGATGTCCCGCACGCAGGTCCTCGAGCAGCTGTGGCACGTCACCCGGCGTGAGCGGACCGACGTAGACGCCGTCGACGGAGGCCATCGGTGCGATGTCGCAGGCGCCCAGGCACTCGAACGAGCGCACGTTCAGGGGTTCCCCGTCGATCCCCTCGGCGGCGGCCGCGTGGATCGCCTCATACAGCTCGTCGGCGCCGCACAGCGAGCAGGAGATGTTGGTGCACACATACACGCTGTGGCGCCCCACCGGCGTGGTCTCGAGCATGTCGTAGAAGCTCGCCACCGACTCCAGATAGGCGGGGGTGACGCGCATCACGCAGGCGACCTGCTCGATCGCCTCCGGCGAGCACCAGCCGTGGAGCTTCTGCGCGGCCGCCAGCGCAGGCAGGGCCGCGGAGCGGCGGTCGGGGTAGTTGGCCATGTGCACCTCGATCTCCCGGCGCAGAGGCGCGGGAACCTCGACCGTGTCGGGGTCGGGTACCTCGGCAGGGTCCTTCTCGAGGTCCGCTGCGCGGTCCCAGCCGGGCACGCGCGAGCCGTGCTCGAAGCGTGGGACCCGCGGCGGCGCGCCGAACGCAGCCTCGAGCTCGAACACGCTGGGCGCGCCCGGCATGTCCTCGGGTGCGCTCACCGGTCGATCCCTCCGAGGATCGGATCGAGCATCGCCAGGGTGGCGATCAGGTCGGCGATGTAGGCGCCCTTGGCCATGTGCGAGAAGGACTGCAGGTTGACGAAGGAGGGGTCGCGCATGTGTACCCGCGCCGGCTTGGATGAGCCGTCCGAGCGCACGAAGCAGCCGAGCTCCCCGCGCGGGGACTCGATCGGGAAGTAGACCTCGCCGGGGGGCACCCGGAAGCCCTCGGTGACGAGCTTGAAGTGGTGGATCAGAGCCTCCATCGAGGTCGCCAGCTCGTGGCGGGGCGGCAGCGCGACCTTGCGGTCCTCGGTGATGTGGGGACCCTCGGGCAGACCCTCGAGCGCCTGCTCGACGATCTTGACCGACTCGTACATCTCGGCCAGGCGGCAGGCGTAGCGGTCGTAGTTGTCGCCGACGGTGCCGACCGGGATCTTGAACGCGAAGTCCTCGTAGGAGCAATAGGGGTCTGCCTTGCGCAGGTCCCAGGGATGGCCGGCGGCTCGCAGCAGCGGGCCGGTGACGCCCAGCGCGAGCAGCGTCTCGGCGTCCAGCGGGCAGGTGCCGCGCAGCCGCTGCAGCACGATCTCGTTGCTGTTGAGCAGGTCGCCGTACTGGTCGATCCGCGACGGCATTTCCGCGAGCAAGACGCTGAGCTTCTCGGCGAAGCCGGGCGGGATGTCCTCGATCACGCCGCCCACCTGGAAGTAGCGCGTGTGCATCCGCTGCCCCGAGGACATCTCGAACAGGTCGAGGATCTTCTCGCGCTCGCGGAAGCAGTACCAGAACATCGAGATCGCCCCGAGATCGAGGGCGCTGGTCCCGAGCCAGACGAGGTGGGACATGATCCGGTTCAGCTCGAGGTGGATCACGCGCAGGTACTGGGCGCGCTTTGGCACCTCGACCTCGAGCAGCGTCTCGGTGGCGCCGCAGAAGGCCATCGCGTTGAAGTAGTAGGCGAGGTAGTCCATCCGCTCGATCACGGGGATGACCTTCCAGTAGGCCTTGTCCTCGGCCGTCTTCTCGATCCCCGTGTGCACGTAGCCGATGATCGGTTTGATGTCGCGCACGATCTCTCCCTGCAGCGTGACGAGCAGGCGCAGCACCCCGTGGGTGGCGGGGTGGTGGGGCCCGAAGTTGAGCGTCAACAGCTCTTCGCTGGTCGGGGCCTGCTCGTCGAGCTGCTCCTCCACGGGCGCCAGCGTGATGCTCTGCTCGCGGCGGCGGTAGGCGGAGATCCCCGGGTCGCCGGAGCTCACTCGGGGCTCCCGAGCGAGTCGCTCTCGTTGTAGGTGAAGATCACGGGTTCTCCGCCGATCGGGAAGTCGCGTCGCTGCGGGTGGCCCTCGTAGTCCTCGGGCATGTGCAGCCGGCGCAGGTCGGGATGTCCGCGGAAGATCACACCGAACATGTCATAGACCTCGCGCTCCTGGAACTCCGCCGTGGGCCATCCCGGCCCATCTGGCCCGGCCGGTGTGACCGAGTCGACCTCGGGCGCATCGGAGGGCAGACGCAGCTTGACCGTGATCCGGTCCACACGGCTCATGTCGAGCAGCTCATAGACGACGCCCAGGCGCGGCTCGTGAGGATGGTGGTCGACGCCGTGCAGGCTCGACATGAACGCATAGCCGCGCTCGCGCAGCCCGGCCAGCACGACACGAATGCTCTGCGGCGCGACGAGCAGCGTCCCGCGCCCGCGGAAGAACAGCGTGTCGAGCATCGGAGCTCCATCCCCGGCGCCGTTTGCGTCGCGCAACTCCTGGGCGATCAGCTCGAGGCCGGTCGCGTCAGGCACCGGCGGTGTCCCGGGATTGATCCCCACCCACCCCGTTCACCGCGGCCGCTCGGTCTCCGGCGCCCTCGCCCGCGGGCATGATCTCCTCGGTCCCGCGCGCGTCATAGCGCTCGCGCCAGCCCATGTCGGGGTCGTCCTGCACCATCTTGCGGAGCTTCAGCACGCCGTGCATGAGCGCCTCCGGACGCGGCGGGCAGCCGGGGACGTGCACGTCGATCGGCATGAACTTGTCGGCCGGGACCAGCGCATAGTTGTTGAAGACGCCCATCGAGCTGCAGCAGGCGCCCATCGAGATCGCCCACTTCGGCTCGAGCATCTGGTCATATATTCGGCGCACGATCGGGGCCATCTTGATCGACACACGTCCCGAGAGGATCAGCAGGTCGGCCTGGCGGGGTGAGGCGCGAAAGGCCTCGAAGCCGAAGCGGGCGACATCGACGCGCGCAGCCACGATCGACATCATCTCGATCGCGCAGCAGGCCAGCCCGAAGGTGGCGGGGAAGAACGAGTTCGAGCGAGCCCAGGCGACGGCCCTGTCGAGGGTCGTGGTCATCACGCTTTCTTCGACATGGCGCTCGAAGTCCGAGCCCTCGGTGTGCGCGGATGGATTTGGGCCTTCGGTTTCGCCGCCGCGCAGCAGCTGGCGAGCGTTCAGCGCGCGCACGCGCAGCGTCTCGGGGTCGACCCGGATCGCGCCGCCGTTGCCGGGAGGGGCGAGCGGTTCGCGCTTCATCTCCACTCGAGAGCCCCCCTGCGCCAGACGTAGGCGAAGGCCACGAACAGCAGCACGATGAACACGATCGTCTCGGCCAGCGCGTAGCTCCCGTAGGCGCGCAGCTCGACGGCGATCGGGTAGAGGAAGACGACCTCGATGTCAAACAGGATGAAGAGCATCGCGATCAGGTAGAAGCTGATCCCGAAGCGCATCCCGCGCTTGACCTCGGAGGGCAGGCCGCACTCGTACGGGTCCTGCTTGTGGGGCGTCGCCCGGCGCGGGCCGATGACCGAGTTGAGTACGGCGAACGCCCCGCCAACGGCGCCACCGAGAACGAGGAATACGATCGCCGGGAGATAGCTGCGGAGCACCTCGCGCTGTTATATCACTGCTTGTGGCAAGGTGTTACATAGTGGCAATCGGCTCGATATCGCTTCAGTGACACAGGCCGTGGTGGCGGGCGCGCTGGCGGTGGCGTCGCTCAACACGATCGCGGGCCTGCTGGGCGCCTGGGTCTGGTTCCGCGGCGATCCACGCACCGATCCCAGCACGGCAGCGACGGGCGCCCGAAGCTTCTGGGTGCTGCTGCGCGCGGGCCAGGGCTCGGCGCTCACGCTGGCGATCGCCGTCGGCTCGCTGGCCGCCGCCGGCAAGCACCCTCGCGAAGGGCTCTTCTACCTCTACGCGCTGCTCCCGCTGGCGGTCGCCTTCGTGGCCGAGCAGCTGCGCGTCACCTCGGCCCAGACGATCCTCGATCAGCACGGTCTCGAGGACGCGCAGGCGGTGGGGACGCTGCCCGAGGCCGAGCAGCGGGAGCTGGTCGCGACGGTGCTGCGCCGCGAGATGGGGGTCATGGCCGTCTCGGCGCTGGTGGTGGTCTTCCTGGCGCTGCGGGCGGCGGGCACGGCCCATGGGTTCTGAGGCCCTATATATTCTCGGCGCATGAAGATCGCCGGCATGACGATCGTCCTGCTCGCCTGCGCGGCTCTGCTGAGCGCATGTGGCTCGCAGGGGATCCAGATCGCAAAGACCAGCCCGTACTACCGCGGCGCGGTCCTGTTCCGCGATCACTGCTCCGGCTGCCACACGCTGGCGACGGTCGGCGCGGAGGGATCGGCCACCAGCATCTCCAACCGCCTGAAGACCAACGGACCGAACTTCAACATCCGCAAGGAGAACGTCGAACAGGTTCTCTACGCGATTCGCAACGGCGGCTTCTCCGGGGCGATAATGCCCGAGAACATCGTCGTCGGGCCGAACGCCGAAGACATAGCGAAGTTCCTGGCGTCCTACTCGGGCAAGCAGGCGCAGCAGGTCCCGCACACGAACCTCGTGCTCTCCACCAAATAGTTGGGCCGCGGGGCGGCGCGGAGGCATGCTCGACCTGAAACGCATCCGCGAGGACCCGGACGGCGTGCGCGCTGCGCTGGCGCGTCGCGGCGCGGACGCCGTGGCGGGCCTCGATCGCGTCATCGAGCTCGACCGGCGCCGTCGCGCACTGCTGCCCCGGCTCGAGGGCCTGCGCGCTGAGCAGAACGAAGCCAACGCGCGCATCGGGCAGGCCCAAGCTCCTCAGGAGCGCGAGGGCGAGATCGCCGCGATGCGCGCTGTGGCCGCGCGCGCGAAGGAGCTGGAAAAGGAGCTCGGCGCGGTCGAAGCCGCCCTCCAGGAGGCGCTCGCGCCCTTGCCGAACCTGCCCGATGCCGCGGCCGCGGCCGGACCCGAGGACGAGCTGGTGCGGATCGTGGGAGAGCCGCCCGCGCTGAGCTTCCAGGCGCGCGACCATCTCGATCTGGCCGGGGCCCTGATCGACATGGACCACGCCGCCAAGCTGTCGGGGTCGCGTTTTGCCTACCTGAAGGGCGACCTCGTGATGCTCGAGCTGGCGCTCGTGCGCTGGGCGCTCGAGACGGTCCGCGGCCACGGCTTCGAGCCGGTGATCCCACCGGTGCTGGTTCGCGAGCGCGCGCTCTACGGGACCGGCTTCCTGCCTGACACCGAGCAGCAGATCTACAGCCTGCCCGCCGATGAGCTGTTCCTGGTTGGCACCTCGGAGGTGGCGCTGGCCTCGCTGCACGACGGCGAGATCCTCGAGGCGGAGCGGCTGCCGGTGCGCTACGCGGGCTTCTCGCCGTGCTTTCGCCGCGAGGCGGGCGCGGGTGGCCGCGACACGCGCGGCATCTTCCGCGTACACCAGTTCGACAAGATCGAGATGTTCAGCTTCGTCGCGCCCGAGGAGTCGAGCGTGGAGCACGAGCGGATCCTGGGTATCGAGGAGCAGATCCTCGCTGCCCTCCACCTGCCCTACCGGGTGATGAACATAGCCGTGGGCGAGCTCGGCAACTCGGCGGCGAAGAAGTACGACTGCGAGGCGTGGTTGCCCAGCCAGGATCGCTATCGCGAGCTCACCTCCTGCTCGAACACCACCGACTACCAGGCGCGCCGACTGGGCATCCGCCTGCGCCGCGAGAAGCGCACCGAGACCCTGCACACGCTGAACGGCACCGCCGTGGCGGTCGGGCGCACGATCGTGGCGCTGCTCGAGAACGGCCAGCGCTCCGACGGCAGCGTCGAGCTGCCCGCCTGCCTGCACGCTCACGGAGCTCCCTCGGAGCTTCCCGGCGGCGCCCCGCGGCTAGCGCCCCGCGTTGCCAGCGCGGCTAGAGCGGCGCCGGCGCACGCTCGGGCGCTGTCGAGAGTTGGACAGCAAGGGATAGTCTCTGCGGCCATTATCAAGCGCCGGGCGTCGTGTGGGGGACGTGGCATGGAGGAAGCGCAGCGGACGAAGATCCTGGAGGCGATGGCCGAGCTCATGGCCGAGCGAGGGCCGGGCGCCGAGCCTGTTAGGGAGGCCGACGTGGCCGCTCGTGCAGGTGTCGGCAGGGCCAGCTTCGAGGAGCTGGTCGGCGATCGCGAAGACTGCCTGCTGGGCGCGTTCGAGCTGGGAGTCGAGCGCGCCGGCGCCGAGATCGGTGCGGCGTACCGCAGCGAGACGCGCTGGCTCGACGCGGTGCGTGCCGCGCTGGCGCGGTTTCTGTGGTTCATCGAAGCCGAGCCGGCGATGGCACGCCTGCTGGTGGTCCACTCGACGGGCGCAGGCCCACGCGTTCAGCATCGGCGAATGGAGGTGCTGGCGGGGCTGGCCTCGATCGTGGACCGTGGGCGTCGGGCGGCGCCGGCCGGGAGCCCACAGCCGCCCGCTGTGATGGCCGAGGGGGTGGTCGGGGCGGTGCTGGCTGTCGTGCAGAACCGGCTGCTGGCCGAGGAGCGGGGGGCCCCGGGGGATCTGTTCGGCTCGCTGATCAGCATCATCGTGCTGCCCTACCTCGGGGCGGGGGCGGCGCGGCGCGAGCTCAGCCGCCCGCCGCCGCGGCTGCCCGCGCGTGGCGAGGAGCTCGCGGAATCGCTCGCCGACTATCGGTTGGGTCAGCCCGGCGGCAGGCTGACCTACCGAACAGCACGCGTACTGATTGCGATCGAGGACTATCCGGGCGCCAGCAACCGCGAGGTCGCCGAGCGCGCCGGGATCGTCGACCAGGGCCAGATCTCCAAGCTGCTCGCCCGCCTGGAGGGTCGTGGACTGATCGAGAAGGCGGGAGACGCACGCACGCGGGGAGCGCCCAACTCATGGCGGCTGACCGGCGAAGGCGAGAGCCTCACCCGGACCGCTGGCCTACGAGCGGCGATACGCTCGAGCAGGGTCCCGCCAGGTTGAACAGGGCGCTCGCGCGGCGGGCTATCCGATGTGAAACAGGATCGATCTCGCCAGCCCGTGCATCGGCGTGGCGGTCAGGCGATAGAGCCCTGGGAGAAGCAGCGCGTGGCCCGCGAGGTGGCGGCTGTTGTGGCCCCTCGTGGCGGCGATCGTGAGCGAGCCCTGCACGGTCTGCCAGCGTGTGTGTCCGTGGATCCGAACGCGCCTCGCGAGCGTGACATGCACTGGATCGGCGGCGTTGAGGTTGAAGGCAAACGACACCTGGGTGACGCGTGGGCGGCTCGCGTTGAGGGCGACGACGGCCTTCAGGGTGAGCGCCAGCGCCGAGAGCGCCGGCGTGGGGGCCCCGGCCGTGGCCGGAGTGCTCTGAACGGGACTCGCAGGCACGCTTGCGACCGGTGCGGAGGGCGGACTGCTGCTGGTGGCGGGTGAGGTGGCGGCCGCGGAGGCCGTTTCGACTTCTTGCCTGCGTTTGGCCGCTTCTTCGCGTTCTGCTTCCGCCTTGCGGTTGGCCGCTGCTTCGGCTTCGGCTTCTTCGTTGCTCTTGGCTGCTTCTTTGAGTTCTGCCGCCTGTTGATGTTCGAGCGCTTCGTTGTATTCGGCTTTTTCTTTGGCGGTTTCGGTTGCTGGAGAGAGCTGGAAGGCGGCGATCCCGTGGGGCGTGCCGAGCCCACTCGGCCCGTCGAAGCCCGCACGCGCCAGGCAGATCGCTCGCGAGGAGCAGTTTTTGCCCTGTTCCCTGATGCTGCAGCCGGAGGTGCCGGTGGGTTGGACGAATGGCTTCAGGCATTCGCCGTTTGACCCTGAGAACACGTCGTGCAGCGAGGCCGGACGCGATACGGCTTTTTCGTAAAGGGTCCTTGCGGGGTATTTCACACCCTGGGCACCCCCCGCCAGCGCGTATGTGGCGGCGATGATCGGCGAGGCCAGGCTGGTGCCGCCATAGGTGCACCAGTGAACGATCTGGCCCAGGTGTTCGGATTCGCATTCTTCACTGGTGTCATATACGGCCACGCCGGTATAGGGATCGGCATCCGCCGAAACGTCGGCCACTGCGCGATTCGCACCGCAGCCGACCTGCGCCCAGTCCGAGACGCTGCTCTGCCAGGGCTGCGCGGAGAACACCTGGCTGCAGCCGCCGCCACCCGCGCCGAAGCCTTCCTTGACGCCGGCGGTCGCGCCGTCGTCGTTCCACACCGACTCGCTCTGCCACGCGTGGCTCGATTCGTTGAGGCTCAGGCGCGTGCCGCCAACCGCGATCACGTGTGCAGAGGACGCGGGAAAGCTCGCCTGGCCCGAGGGCTGTGTCGCGCCCCATTCCAGGTAGCCATCGTCGCCCGCCGAGGCGGTGATCACCGTTTCGGGGTGGTTGAACGGGCTGCTTTCCTCCGCGCTCGCGCTCATGTCCAGCTCCGGGCCGCCCCAGGAGTTGGAGATCACCTTTGCGCCCAGCGTCTCGGCCGCCGCCTCGGCTCGCTGGAGGTCTTCGGAGGCAGGCGAGCGCGCCTCGACGAGCAGGATCTTGCAGTTCTCACAGATCGCGTGCGCGGTCTCGATGTCGAGCGAGATCTCCGCGTCCCAGCCGATCGCTTCTTCGGCTTCGCTACGTTGAGCGGCGGTGCCGTTTTTGAAGTTGTTGAGTTCTTGTTGAGTTTTGGGAAACGGCAGCGGCGCTTCGGCGCCGTTCTGGTTCACCTGCTTGAAGCAGCCGCCTTTGACGCACGCCGGCAGGCCCATTTCTTCGTCGTAGACTTTCAGGTCGGATTCGGCGCTGAGGTCGTTGTAGGCGTCGACCAGGGCGATCGTGGGGGGTTCCCCGGAAGCCGTGGAGGGAAGCTGGTAGGCGGTGTGCAGATCGCTCGGCGTGAAGCCGAAGGTCCCTTTCGAGGCGGGACCTTCCGCGGCTGGAGAGCTTCCGGCGGCTGGAGTGCCGACGGCCAGCGGCTGGGTGTGCGCCTCGGCTTCGCTGCTGACGGGCACCAGCTGCAGGGCCAGGCACGCCGCGCGCCCCGGCGCGGGCGCCGCGCAGGCAGCGCGCACGGTGTAGTCCGAGCGCGGCAGCGGCGAGGCGCCCAGCGCGCCCGGAGCAAGGCACAGCAGTGTCGCCGCAGCGGTGAGCGCGACCAAACGGAGTGCTGGCTTCTTGCACAGGGTTGACTTCATGGACGTGAGAGCTGCGACGCAGATCCTCGCATGGCATATCGGCTTCCCGCGCAGGTGAGCTTGAGCGCCGAGCGCGATCCGGACCGATGGTCGATGCTCCCGCGATCGTCACCGGAGGGTCACACGCGCCACCGCCGGAACGCGGATCATGACCAGGGGACGGTGAACAGGCCGGGCGAGCTCGTGCCGGGCTTCGCCGCAAAGGGGCACCGGACCTTGCAGTGCGCAGCGAGCGGGGCGGGAGCCAATCCCGTCCCGCCCGCCATTAGGCTGGTGTGAGTGTCCTCTCCGTTCGGGCTGCTGCTCTCGCCGAACCCGCCATCGCGGCGCACGGGCGCGCTCGTCGCGCTCGTTGCCGTGGCCCTGTCCACGCTGATCGTCTATCCGCTCAAGCGCATCGCTCCGGTTGGATCGCTGAGCGTCGTGTACCTACCGGCGGTCCTGCTGGTTTCGATCAGCTGGGGCATGTGGCTCGGATACGCCACCGCGCTGCTCAGCGCCCTTGCATTCAACTTCTTCCACCTGCCCCCGGTGGGCGAGCTGAGCATTCGTGCATCCAGCAACTGGGTCGCCCTGATCGCCTTTCTCGTCGTCGCGGCCCTGGCCAGCTCCCTGGCCGAGGTCGCCCGTGCCCGGACCGGCGACGCGGAGGAGCGCCGTCGCGAGGCGGACCTCGCGGCCGAGATGGCGCGGCTGCTGCTGCGCGGAGAGAATCTTGCAGAGGCGCTGCCCACCGCTGCGGCGCGGCTGGCGCAGATGCTCGAACTGAGCTCGGCGGCGATCGAGATGGATGCGGTCGAAGGCGACGAGCGCAGCGTGGCGTTCCCGCTGCGTGAGGGCACCACCAGGCTCGGAACGCTGCTGGTGGGCGCAGGCACCTCAGAGGCCAACCTGAGACGCCTGCAGGAGCGCGTGGTGCCCGCCCTGGAGGCGCTGCTCAGTGCTGCGCTGGAGCGCGAGGAGCTGCTCGGGGGAGTGGTCGAGACGGCCGCGCTGCGGCGTGCTGACACGATCAAGACGGCGCTGCTGCGCGCCGTGTCGCATGATCTGCGCTCGCCGCTGACGGCGATCTCGGCGGCCGGCGAGGCGGTCGCGTCAACCTCGATCTCCAGCTCCGAGCGCCAGGAGCTGGCGAGCGTGATCCAGGAGGAGACGCAGCGCCTGTCACGGCTGGTCGACAATCTGCTCGACCTCTCACGCCTCGAAGCAGGCGCGGCCGAGCCTCGCCGGAGCCTGACCTCGGTCGAGGAGCTGATCGGTGCTGCGCTCGGCGAGCTCGGCGGGGGACCGCGGGAGTTCACGCTCTCGCTCGACCCGGAGCTGGCGCTGGTGAGCGTCGACGCGGTGCAGATGGAGCGGGCGTTCGTGAACGTGCTCGAGAACGCACGCCGGCACTCGGGCGGGCATCCGGTATCGGTGAGAGCGCGCGCTGTGCGCTCTCGCGTGATCGTGCGGATCGTCGATCGTGGGCCGGGGATCCCTCCCGCCCAGCTCGAGCGGGTGTTCGAGCCGTTCTACCGCGCCGGCACAGCCGGCGGAGAACACCGAGGCTCCGGTCTCGGCCTGGCGATCGCACGCGGCTTCGCCGAGGCGAACGAAGGGTCGCTGCACGTCGAGTCCCTGCCCGGTCAGGGAGCGACCTTCGTGTTCGAGCTGCCCCTGCCGCCGGCGGTGGGCTCGGCCGCCGTACCCGATTCGCCCGACGCAGGCGCGAGTGAGCTGGCGGACGCCGCAGCGGGCGGCCAACGAGAGTCGCGGCGGTGAGCACGCCGGTAGGGCTCCCCGGGCCGCGCGTGCTGGTCGTCGATGACGAGCCGCAGATCGTGCGCGCGCTGAAAGTCGTGCTTCGCGAGGCGGGCTTTCAGGCGGTCCCCGCCGAAACCGCTTCGGAGGCGCTGGATCTCTGCGCAGTACGCCCACCGGACGCGGCGATCATCGACCTGGTTCTGCCCGACCTCGACGGCGTCGAGCTGACCCGCAGGCTGCGCGAGTGGAGCGAGATGCCGATCCTGGTGCTCTCGGCTGTGGGCGAGGAGGAGCAGAAGGTCAGAGCACTCGAGGCGGGAGCCGATGACTACATCACCAAGCCGTTTGGAACGCGTGAGCTCGTGGCGAGGCTCCACGCGGCGCTGCGCCGCGCGGCACGCGCCGAGGAGGAGCCCAGCGTCACGGTCGACGGACTGGAGGTCGATCTGGCGGCGCGCGCGGTGCGGCGCGGCGGCGAGGCCGTGCACCTGACGCCGATCGAGTTCGAACTGCTGCGCGTGCTGGTTCGCAACCGCGGCAGGCTGATGACACATCGGGCGCTGCTGAGCGAGGTGTGGGGCCCCGAGTACGTCGAGGACATCCAGCCTCTGCGCACCCACATCGCGAGGCTGCGTGCCAAGATCGAGCCGCCGGACGCCGCTGTGCCACGTTACATAGTGACCGACCCCGGCGTCGGCTACCGCTTCTCCGGCTGAGCGTTACGAAATCGTCACGCCCCCGGGTGTGATCGTTATGCCTTCGTGACACAACGGCATCCATAGTGGCTGCTATGGACATTCTCGCAATCGCACTCGGGATCGTGATGTTCGCGATTCTCCTGGCCCTGATCGAGGGGATCGACCGGGTATGAGCTTCGCGCTTCCCCTCGGCTACTTCGTCGCGCACATGAGCGGCGCCGACTTCTTCGGGTTGGTCGCCTCCGTGCTCGTGATCGTCTACCTCTTCTACGCCCTGATCCGCGGAGAGAAGCTGTAAGCGATGACATTCGCGGGCTGGCTGACGATCGTTCTGTTCGTGGTGCTCCTGTCCGCGCTGGCTCTGGCGCTCGGCTCCTACATGGCGAAGGTCTATGCCGGCGAACGGGTATTTCTGACACCGATCTTCGGGGGCCCCGAACGCTTCCTCTACAAACTGGTGAGGGCCAATCCCGAGCGCGGGCAGAGCTGGAAGCAGTACGCAAAAAGCCTGATCGTCTTCTCGCTCGTCGGCTGGCTGTTCCTGTATCTCATCCTGCGCACCCAGAACGCGTTCTTCGTACCCCGTTCGGTCAACCCGCTCGGCTATCACGCGGTTCCGTGGAACGTGTCATTCAACGTCGCCTCCTCGTTCCTGACGAACACAAACTGGCAGTACTACAGCGGCGAGACGACGCTGAGCTACCTCACCGAGATGATCGGTCTTACGGTGCAGAACTGGCTCTCGGCCGGCGTCGGCATCGTCGTGGCGGTTGCCCTCGTCCGCGGGATCGTCTCGCGCAGCGGCAAGAGCCTCGGCAACTTCTGGCAGGACATGGTGCGAACGATTCTCTACGTGCTCGCGCCGCTGTCCGTTCTGATCGCGATCGTGCTCGCCTCCCAGGGCGTGATCGCCAATCTCGCCAACTACCTCACGGTGCACACGATCACCGGTCTCGAACAACACATCGCGATGGGGCCGGTCGCCTCTCAACACGCGATCATGCTGCTCGGAACCAACGGCGGCGGCTTCTTCAACACGAACTCCGCGCATCCGTTCGAAAATCCAAGTCAATTCACGAACTTCTTCGAGATGCTCGCGGTGCTGATCATCCCGGCTGCGCTCGTATTCATGTTCGGGCGCATGACGGGCAACCGCCGCCAGGGCTACGCGATCTACGCGACGATGATGGTGATGTTCCTCGGCGCAGTCGTCGTCGCCTACATCGCCGAGGCCCACGGCTCGCCCGCCCAGCACGCCGCCGGACTGCACACCGGCGTGATCTCGGGCTCGACGGGCGGGAACATGGAAGGCAAGGAGCAGCGCTTCGGCATCGCCGGCTCGGCGCTGTTCGATGTCGTCACCACCGTGACCTCGTGCGGCTCTGTCAACAGCGCGCTCGAGTCCTTCACAGGTATCGGCGGAGCCGTCCCGTTCGCCAACCTGTCCGCCAGCGAGGTGATCTTCGGAGGCGTCGGCACGGGGCTGTACTCGATTCTGCTGTATGTGCTGCTGGCGGTGTTCATCGGCGGCCTGATGGTCGGTCGCACGCCTGAGTGGCTCGGCAAGAAGCTCGAGGCACGGGAGATCAAGCTCGCCGGGCTCGGCATCCTGATCACGCCTCTGGCCGCCCTGTTCGCCACAGCCCTTGCGATCTCCAGCAGCGCCGGGCGCAAGTCGATCTCCGAAGTTGCGCTCACGAAGGCCGGCGGCAGCACGCCGCAGGGCTTCTCGGAGACCTTCTACGCGTATCTCTCGCAGGCCAACAACAACGGCTCGGCGTTCGCCGGCTACACCGGCTTCATCCAGCCAAACGCGGGGAACGTGGGTTCTCACGGCATCACCTTCGCCGACCTGCTCGGCGGCTTCGACATGCTGTTCGCGCGTTACGCGCCGATCCTGTTCGCGCTCGCGGTCGCCGGCGCCCTCGTCGGCAAGCGCGTCACCCCGGCGGGGCTCGGCACGATGCGCACCGACAACGGCACGTTCGTCGTGCTGCTGATCGGCGTGATCGTCCTCGTCGGCGCGCTGACCTTCTTCCCCGCCCTGCTGCTCGGACCGATCGTCCAGGGCCTGACCGGACACCTCTACTGAAGATGAAACGCGACATCGTCACATCGCTGCTCGGGTTGATCGTCTTCACGATCCTGCTCGGGATCGCCTACCCGCTTCTCATAACCGGCGTCAGCCAGGTCGCATTTCCCGGCGACGCCAACGGCCAGAGGCTGTATGTGAACGGCAAGCTCGTGGGCTCGAAGCTGATCGGACAGAGCTTCGGCACGCCGGTGCTGGAAAAGAACGGCAAGCCCAAGGAAGTGAAAGGCGCCGTCGTGACCGAAGCTGACCCGCGCTACTTCCAGAGCCGTCCATCCGCGACCGAAGGCGGACCCGACAACGCCGCCGCCAGTAGCTTCTCCAACAAAGGCCCCAACAGCGTCAAGACCGAGGAAGCCGATGCGGAAAACATCAAGGCCTACCTGGAACTGAACACCGCTCCCAACAAGCAGCCTTACTATCCCGGGCTGAGCGCCGCGACGATCCCCGTCGATGCTGTCAACAGCTCGGCTTCGGGCATCGACCCGGAAATCTCCAAGGCGAACGCAGCGATCCAGGCCCACCGCGTGGCCGCCGTGCGCAAGCTCTCGCTGGGGGCGATCGACGGGCTGATCTCCACCTACACGGCGGGCCGCGGCCTCGGCTTCTCCGGTGAGGAAGGCGTGAACGTGCTGGAGCTCAACCTCGCCCTCGACCGTCTCTCTGGAGGAACCCGCTGATGTCCGCGCAGATGCCTGCAAGCCACGAGCGACAGGCGATCTCGCTGTTCCAGCGAGAGATCGTCACCCGCGCGCTGATCGACAGCTTCAAGAAGCTCGACCCGCGCGTGCAGGTGCGCAACCCCGTGATGTTCGTCGTTGAGATCGGCTCGGTCATCACGACCGTCACCTGGCTGATCCAGGCATTCGGGGGTAAGCCGCTCGGAGGCGGTAGCGAGCCCGCGTGGTACACGTTCCTGATCGCGATCTGGCTGTGGTTGACCGTGGTCTTCGCGAACATGGCCGAGGCGTTCGCGGAGGGCCGCGGACGCGCCCAGGCCGACACGCTGCGCTCGATGCGCAAGGAGACGGTCGCGAAACTGCGCGACGGCTCCACCAAGGCGGCCGCGGAGCTGACCCGCGGCGACGTCGTGGTCATCCCCGCGGGGGAGCTGATCCCCGGCGATGGCACCGTGATCGAGGGCATCGCGACCGTCGACGAGTCGGCGATAACGGGCGAGTCCGCCCCGGTGATCCGCGAGTCCGGCGGCGATCGCAGCGCGGTGACGGGCGGCACGCGGGTGACTTCCGACGAGATCGTCGTGGAAATCACGCAGGAGCCGGGCCAGTCGTTCCTGGACCGCATGATCGCGCTCGTCGAGGGCGCAGAGCGGCGCAAGACGCCGAACGAGATCGCGCTGAACATCCTGCTCGCGGCGCTGACGCTGATCTTCATGATCGTCGTTGCGACGCTGCGCCCATTCGGCCTGTTCGCCGGGACCTCGATCTCCGAGACGACGCTGATCGCACTGCTCGTCGCTCTGATCCCGACGACGATCGGCGCGCTGCTCTCCGCGATCGGCATCGCCGGAATGGACCGCCTCGTCAGGCGCAACGTGCTCGCTCTGTCCGGACGCGCAGTCGAGGCATCGGGCGACATCGACGTGCTGCTGCTCGACAAGACGGGCACGATCACGATCGGCAACCGGCTGGCCTCCGAGTTCATCCCGATGCCCGGTGTGCCCGAGGCTGAGCTGGCCGAGGCGGCCCAGCTCTCCTCGCTCGCGGACGAGACGCCGGAGGGGCGCTCGATCGTGGTCCTGGCCAAGCAATACGGCATCCGCGAGCACGACATGGCTTCAACCAGCGCGGAGTTCGTGCCGTTCACGGCGCAGACCAGGATGAGCGGCGTGGACATCGACGGACGCAGCCTGCGCAAGGGCGCGGGCGACGCGATCGTCGAGCTCGTACGCGGCGAAGGTGGCTCGCCGCCGCCGGAGCTTCCAGGAGCAACTCGACCGCATCGGGCGCGAGGGCGGCACGCCGCTGGCTGTCTCGCGCGACAGCCAGGTGCTCGGCGTGGTCTACCTCAAGGACACGGTCAAGGAGGGCATGAAGGCGCGTTTCGACCAGTTGCGTGCGATGGGGATCAAAACGGTCATGGTCACGGGCGACAACCGCCTGACGGCCGCCAAGATCGCCGAAGAGTCGGGCGTGGACGACTTCCTCGCCGAAGCAACGCCAGAGCGCAAGCTGGCGCTGATCAAGGAGCAGCAGCAGGACGGCCGGCTCGTGGCGATGACGGGCGATGGCACCAACGACGCTCCCGCACTGGCGCAGGCCGACGTGGGCGTGGCCATGAACACCGGCACCCAGGCGGCGCGCGAGGCGGGCAACATGGTCGACCTCGACTCCAACCCGACGAAGCTGATCGAGATCGTCGAGGTGGGCAAGCAGCTGCTGATCACGCGCGGCGCACTGACGACTTTCTCGATCGCCAACGACGTGGCCAAGTACTTCGCGATCCTACCGGCGGTCTTCATATCCACCTATGCCGCCAGCCCGGGAGGCAAGGGGCCGCTGCACGTGCTCAACATCATGGGCCTGGGCACGCCGCGCTCGGCGATCGTCTCGGCGATCATCTTCAACGCGCTGGTGATTCCGCTGCTGATCCCGCTGTCGCTGCGGGGCGTGCGCTACAGGCCGATCGGCGCCAGCGCGCTGCTTCGACGAAACCTGCTGATCTACGGCCTCGGCGGAATCATCGCGCCCTTCATCGGCATCAAGCTGATCGACCTGATCGTCCACAACCTGCTCGGGGGATGAGCAGCGGTGGGTCGCGGTTGCGATCGCCACCGGCAAAGCGATGGACGCCTCCGCCGGTGATCCCCGGGGCCGCCTGAAGGTCTTCCTCGGGATGGCCGCCGGGGTGGGCAAGACCTTTCGCATGCTGCAGGAGGGGCATGCCGAGCTGGAGGCGGGTCGGGATGTGGTGCTCGGACTGCTCGAGACCCACGGTCGAAAGGACACCGCGCGTCTCGCCGAGGGTCTGCCGACGGTGGCGCTGCGGCGAGTGAAATACCGCGAGGCGATGCTCGAGGAGATGAACCTGCCGGCGATCCTGACCCGCGCGCCCGAGCTGTGTCTGATCGACGAGCTCGCCCACACCAATGCGCCCGAGACCGAGCACGCCAAGCGCTACGAGGACATCGAAGAGGTGCTGGACGCCGGGATCGACGTCTACTCCACTCTCAACGTCCAGCACCTGGAGTCGCTCAACGACCACATCACGGAGCTGAGCGGCGTGCGCGTACGCGAGACGATCCCCGACGCGATCCTCGCCCGCGCCGATGAGGTGGTGCTGATCGATCTCACGCCGGAGGCCCTGCTCGACCGGCTCCGCGCGGGGAAGGTGTACCCGTCCGAGCGCATCGAGGCAGCGCTCAACAACTTCTTCCGGATCGAGAACCTCGCAGCCCTGCGCGAGGTCTCGCTGCGCCAGGTCGCAGAGGAAGTCGGAGCCAAGCGACTGACGAGCGAGCTCACCGGCGCGCGCGAGACGAGCCTGGCGGGTGACGCACCACAGGCCGTCGGCGAGCGGCTGCTGGCGCTGGTGGAGCCCTACCCGGGCGCCCACCGACTCGTGCGTCGGGCGTGGCGCTCGGCGCAGAGGCTGGCGGCCGAGCTCGACCTGCTGTGGGTGCGCACACCGGGCCAGCGCCTCTCCGACGATGAGGAACGCTCGCTGGCGGCGCTGCGCCAGCTCGCCTCGGTGCTCGGTGCGCGGATGCACGAGGAGGAGTCAGACGACGTCGCGGCGACGATCGTCGACTTTGCCACCCGGCGGGGGAGCACATACATCCTGGTCGGGCGCTCGCGCCCGGCGCGTGGGTTGGCGCGCCTGCGCATACCACTTCCGCAGCGCCTGATGCAGCGCCTTCCCGGTGTGGATGTACGCATCGTCGCCGACCGTGTGCAGCGCTCCAACGGGGAGACGCAGTGATCGCCGTTGTGATCGCGGGCGCGCTCGCAGTCGGCATGTTGGTGGGTCTGGCGGCTGGCTACTGGCTGCCGCCGCACGGACGCCGCGCCTCGGGCAGCGGCTCCCAGCCGACGCGGCGCATCCTGCTGCCCTTTGCCGGGGAGGCCATCTCCCGTCGCTCCTTCGAGGCAGCCGTGCGCCTCGCCAAGGCCGAGAACGCGATCATCATGCCCGCGTTCCTCGCGAGCGTGCCGATGAGCCTTCCGCTGGAGAGCGCGCTGCCGGTGCAATGCGCTCGGGGGATGCCGCTGCTGGAGGCAATCGAGCAGCGCGCATCCTCGCTGGGCGTGCCGGTAGAGTCGCGCGTCGGCCGCGGACGCTCACCGCGCGACGCGCTGCGCAGGCTCCTCGACGGAGAGCACTTCGACCGGATCGTCGCCTCCGCCGACGAAGACCCGCAGGTGGGCCTCAGCTTCGATGACCTGAGATGGCTGCTCGAGCGCGTCCCGGCGGAGATCCTCGTTCTCCGCCCCGCGCCGCAGGACACCCGCCAGATCTCCGGGGAGGCTGGGCTCGATGGCCATCTGTGAGCGCCCGCTCACGCGATCGTGACGCTGAGCGTCACTCGGCGCCGCGCCGCGCGATCCAGTTGGTGCCGGGCGTATCGGTGATCCCGTGCATGAAGATCGAGGTGACCACCGCGAGCGCAGCGAGATTGAAGATCCTTGCCGCGGAGTCGACCTGGTGGGCGAGCACGAGCAGCGAGAACGCCATCGTTGCTACTCCCTTGGGGCCGAACCAGGCCATGAACGCCTTTGCCGGGTTGCTCGCCCCGGTGCCGGCGAGTGCGACCCCGACCGCCACCGGGCGAGCGAGCAGGATCGTCCCCGCAACGACCGCGACGGCCCCCCAGCCGTCGGTGAAGAGGCCGTGGAGGGTGAGCAGCGAGCCGAACACGGCGAAGATGGCGAGCTTGACGACCTCCACCAGCTCCCGTGAGCGTCCCGCGAAGTCCTCGCGCAGGTCTGGGCGCCGGATGCCGATCACGATTGCGGCAACGAAAACCGCGATGAAGCCGTTTCCGTGCGGAGGAAGCACGGTCACCCCATAGGTCGCGAAGGCGAGCCCCAGCCCGTAGAGGGCGCGCTGGTGCGTCGGGATCGCGAGCTTGCGAGCGCTGTTGGCCGCCCGCGGCAGGAGCAGCGAGCCGACGGCTCCGCAGACCAAGCCGAAGGCGAAGCCCAGGCCGATGTCCTGCAGCACGAAGTGCCACCACACGAAGTGCGTCGAGCGTGGTTCCAGCGCCGCTGCGAATGCGAGCACGGCGGGTAGCGCCAGGCCATCGTTGAGGCCCGACTCCAGGTTCAGCGAATGGCGGATCGCGCGCGGGACACGCGGATCGGTGACCACACCCGAGGAGAGCACGGGGTCGGTCGGCGACAGCAGTGCTCCCAGCAGGAACGCCTCGGTCCACGTGAGCCCCACCAGCCAGCGTGCAAGCAGTGCCACGAGCACCGCTGTCATCGGCATCGCGACAACGAGCTTTCGCAGCGGCAGGTGCCAATGTCGCTGCAGCATCTCGCCGTCGACCTCGAGGCCGTCCCGGAAGAGGATCACGATCAATGCCACGCTCGCCAGATCGCTGACCAGGCCGGAGTCGCTCTTGAAATGGAGTACTCCGGTGGCTCCGTCGCCAAGCACGAACCCGGCAAGCACGAAGATCGCCGGGAGCGAGAGCACGCTGCGCCGGGCAAGACCCGACAGCAGGGCGCCAACGATGAGCAGGCCACCGAGCACCACCGCGGCGGTCTGGAAGGAGGTCACTTCTGTAGCGTCCCACACCGGTATCGATGTCCGGCGAGAAAGGGCACCTCAAGGTCTTCATCGGAATGGCCCCGGGCGTGGGGAAGACCTACCGCATGCTCCAGGAGGGCCGGGCCGAAGCTGACAGCGGTCGCGACGTGGCGATCGGCTATCTCGAGCCCCACGGGCGGCGCGAGACCGTCGACCAGGCCGAGGGCCTTGAGATGGTGCCACGGCGCAACGTCGACTACCGCGGCACGCCGCTGCAGGAGATGGACCTTCCGGGGGTGCTCGAAAGGCGCCCCGAGCTGTGCCTGATCGACGAGCTCGCGCACACCAACGCTCCGGGCCTCGAGCACGAGAAGCGCTACGAGGACGTTCGGGACGTGATCGAAGCCGGGATCGACGTCTTCTCGACGGTCAACGTCCAGCACCTGGAGAGCCTCAACGACCAGATCACCCGCCTGACGGGTGCGCGCGTGCGCGAGACGATCCCCGACGAGGTGCTCGCCGAGGCCGACGAAGTCGTGCTGATCGACATCACCCCGCAGGCCCTGATCGCTCGCCTGCGCGAGGGGAAGGTCTACCGCCCCGATCGCGTACCGGCCGCCCTCAACAACTTCTTCAAGATCGAGAACCTCGATGCCTTGCGCGAGACCGCGCTGCGCCAGGTGGCCGAGGGCGTGGAGGTCAAGCGGCTCGTGCGCCCCGGCGGGGAGCTGGCGCAGGCCCCCACTCGCCGCGACGAGGAAGGGCGGACGGTGCTCGCCGATCCCGCGCCGCAGGCGATCGCGGAGCGTCTGCTCGCGCTGGTCACGCTCGCGCCCGAGTCCGAGCGCATCGTGCGGCGTGCGTGGCGCTCGGCCCAGCGGCTCGACGCGGAGCTCGACGTGCTGCTCGTGCGCCCGCCGGGGCGCCCGCCCAGCCTCGAGGACCGTCGCCGCCTGGAGGAGCTCAGGCGCCTGGCCGCGATGCTCGGGGCTCGCCTGCGCGTCGAGGAGGGCGAGGATGTGGCCGGCGTCGTGATCGCACTCGCTCGATCTCTGCGCAGCACCTATGTGCTGATGGGTACGCCATCGGAGCCGCGTGGCCTCACGCGCCTCGGCCGCAGCACCGAGCGCTCGTTGCTGATGCGCCTGCTGCGTGGCCTGCCCGGGGTGGACGTACGTCTCGTCGCCGACCCGACGCTGCGGCGCACGCCCGCGCTGGAGGGAAGCACGCCCGCGCCGGAGGAAAGCACGCCCGCGCTGGAGGGAAGCACGCCCGCGCCGGAGAACAGCAAGCCCGCGCTGGAGGGAAGAACGCCCGCGCGGGAGGAAAGAGGACTCGACGGGGCAGGCGACGAAGGTGCAGGCACAGGCGCCAGCGACCGATTCGATTCCCCGGGACCTCCCGAGGTGGCGTGATCGGCGCGCAATCTCACTACCATCCCGCAACCTCTGCCTCCAAGGACTGTTCCAATCTCGAGCATGAAGCCAACACGTTCATCACTCCCCGGGCTCGCCCTCGCGGCCTCGCTCGCGCTGGCGCTGTGCGCGCTGGCCGTCCCGAGCGCGATCGGCCGCGACGCGAAGGCCACCGCTCGCACCGCCAGCGCCTACATGACCGGCCTCGGCAACGAGACGCCGGAGATGTTCCACCGTCCGCTCTACGCGCAGCTGCACACGCGGGTCGTGCGCTACATCGCCCCATACGACGCCGTCTCCCACGTCGCCTCGCTCAACAAAGCGATCGCCTTCATCCAGGCCGCCGAAACCAAGCACGTGCAGGTGCTGGTGGCCTTCTACCACTCCGAGTACGTCCCTACGAAGCTGCCCAGCGTGTCGCTCTACCAGCGCGACATCCAGAAGTTCGTGGCGCTGTTCCCGCACGTGCGCCAGTACCAATCGTGGGATGAGGCCAACCGCGGCAACATCTCGCACGTGCTCGCGAGCCCGTCTGCGGCCTCCGCCGCGCGCTACTACCAGGCGCTGATTCGAGTCTGCAAAGGCTGCACCGCGATCGGCCTCGACGTGCTCGACGCCGCCAACATCTCCCCGACGCTGCAGTACATCTCTGAATTCAAGGCCGCGATCGGCCGTCTGCGGACGGTCATGCCCAAGATCTGGGGCCTGCACAACTACTCCGACGTGAACCGCTTCGAAAGCTGGCGTACGCGCGAACTGACGCGTGCGCTCGGCGGCCAGGTGTGGCTGACCGAGACGGGCGGCCTGGTGCAGTTCGGCGGGGCGTTTCCAAACCACAACGGCTCCGGTCTGACGCGGGCGGCCAAGGTGCTGAAGTACATGTTCGCCGTCGCCGGCTCGCAATCGCAGATCAAGCGCCTCTACATCTATGACTGGACCGGCGGCAACAGCCGTACCCGCTTCGACGCCGGGCTGACCAACGCTCGCGAACAGCCCAGGGCGGGCTATCTGGCCGTCTGCAGGGCGCTGCACGCGGGCAAGTGCAACGCCCGCGTGGCCAAGAACTAAAGCTAGCCGGTCGCGATCGGCCGGGTCGACGCGGCCCGGGCCTCGCGCGGGCGTTGGGATGCGCCTCGCTGGTTTCGCAGCAGGGCCATCGCGAACAGAGCCACCAGGCCCGCCGCCGCGGCGATCTCGACCAGCGTCGTCAGCGGGTAGCGGCTGCCGTCGTGGAGCTTGAGGTTCAGCGCCGTGTGGTCGCCTGCCCCGACGATGCTCAAGAGTCCCTGATGGTCGATCCCGAGGAGCGTTGGCGCGAGCGCTGCGAACAGGGCCCAGGCCGCCAGTGCGAGCGCTCCCGCGCCCAGCTGGACGCCTGACAGGCGCAGGCGGGGCGTCGCCCAGGCGGCCAGCACCACGGCTCCGCCGCTCGCGAGCAGGAAGGGCCAGATCGCGCCCCAGCCGCGCCCGAGCCCGAACGCGGAGGCGATCGTCGGCTGGAAGAAGCCCTCGCCGAGGTAGCGCGTCCAGACGACCACCTCGTTCTCATAGCCGACGAGCGGATGGGTGATCGTGGCGAGCACCGTGGTTACGATCGAGACGGCGCCCAGCGCGATCGTTGGACCGGGGTAGCGCTTGAGCGCCAGGCCCAGAGGGCAGGCCAGGAAGGGGAGCATCGTGGTCAGGAAGCGGGGACCCATGAAGCCCCCGCCGAAGGGCAGGTAGTAGCCGGAGTTGTAGGTCAGGTAGCACAGGCAGATCCCGGCGATCGTCAGCGCCTCCGCGCGCCTGCCTCGCCGGTAGAGCAGCACGACGCCGACAGCCGCCATGATCAGCATGGGGGAGATCGTCAGCAGTCCGCGCGAGTCGAACAGCAGCGTGCTCAGCACCTTCAGGCTCGGCGCGCCGATTCCGAAGAAGCCTTTCTGCTGGCGGGGCACGTCTGAGTAGGCGAGGTGCGTCCACGAACGAAAGGCGTAGTGGTTGTAGAGCAGCAGCGGCACGATCCCCACGACGCCACCGGCGATGTAGGCGCCCGCGCGGCGGATCAAATCGGTCGGGTTCAGGGCGTCGCGGCGCGAGAGCAGGAACAGTCCGAGCACCACCGCCGCGAAGAACACCGGGTACTCCGAGGCGACCGCGTAGCCGACCGCCAGGCCGGCCAGGGCGAGCAGCATCGGGCTGGGGGGTCCGTCGCGCTCGCGCAGCATCAAGGCGAACGCGGCGAAGGCCAGGAAGGCGCTGAACACATGCGAGAAGAGCAGCGTCGAGAGCGGCAGCACGAGCGTGCCCAGCCCGAGCACGACGGCGCTCGCCACCCCGTAGCCGGGCTCGAAGCGCTCCGAGACGCGCCACACAAGCGCCAGCAACGCCAGCCCCGGCAGCACGTTGCCCCACAGCCCGACGAAGTAGATCATCTCATCGTCGTTGCGCTGCGCCTGCGATTCCCTGGCTAGCGAGTCGGTGCCCAGGGCGTTCAGCGTGTCGTAGAAGGGCAGCGAGAACAGCGCCAGCCCCGGCGCCCGAGCCGAGTACCAGTGGTGCCTGTAGAACACCTTGTCGCCCGTGTTCTGCTGGTTTGCGTCGATTGTGGTGCCGTCGTTGTTCAGCGAACGGATCAGGTCGAAGTGCGAGGTCTGATTCCAGGAGAAGCTCTGGATCAGCGTCGCGTAGGCGACCCCCACCAGCACGATCGCGATCACCGTCCTGCGCCGGGAGATGACCGGACGCCTCGAGCGGGGAGATCGGCCGGTGCCCGATCCGTCGAGATCGGGGGTGTGGCCCGGCTGTCCGGCCGCGCGAGCGCTCATCAGTCGCTTCCGTGAAGCGCCTTCGGCCCGGGGCCGATCTCATAGATGACGAGCGTGCCCACCCGCTTGCGGGTCACGCCCAATCCCGCAACCGGTTTGGCGGCGGCCGCGAACACGTCGGGCGGCTCGGCCAGCGCGTAGCCGTGGATCCCCGGGAGCTTGGGCAGCTTCAGGTGCAGTACGACGGTGCGGATGCCGTAGTAGCGCAGCTTCTCCACGCTGGCTCGGTCCGGGAAGCCGCTCATGCCGCCGCGCAGGTCATCCACGGACGCGATGTCGAATGTGCTGTTGCCGACAGGGATCTTGTAGAAGCCGTTGGTGGAGAAGTACTGCCACACGCGATCCGCGGCGCCATCGGTGGGCAGGTCGAGCAGCGGGCCTGGGAGTCCCACCTCGGCCTTGGCCGGCTGGGGCACCACGGGGTGCCCCAGATGTCCGGCGCCTTCGCCGAGCAGTCCGACGAGCAGCACCGCGCCCAGCAGCGCCGGCAGTGCGCGCAGCGAGTGGCGCTCGCCCCACGGACCGATCCGGCTCACCAGCAGCTGCGCGCCGGCGCCGGCCAGCAGCGCGTAGAAGAGCGTTCCCAGCGTGAAGATCCTGCCGGGCACCCGCACGCCGTCCCAGCCGGGCGCGTAGTTGTAGAGCAGGCGGTAGGGGTAGCCGGCGCCGGTCAGGCCCACGCCCATCGCGAGGACCGAGCACGTCAGCACTCCCGCGGCCAGCCCGAGACGCAGATTGCGCGTGTAGAGAGAGCCGCCCACGCCAGCAAGCCCGATCAGCGCGAGCACCAGGATCAGCCCGCCGGGGAAGAACACGTCCTCGTTCTTGGAATGGACTTTGGCGCGCATCGAGGAGGTCGCACCGCTCCACACGCGGTTCTCGGTGGAAGCGGACAGAAGTGCGGCGGGACCCGAGGAGTAGTTCTTGACTTCCTTCAGCGTGCGCTTGGCGGTGGGATAGTCGTTGGCCACCTGCAGGTAGGGGTTGGCCTGATAGATCGCCACGGCGCCGAGCGCGGCGACCCCGACGACGCTCACGACCAGCAACCGCCTCGGTATCAGAGCCCCGCGCGCGCGGGGCTCCTGCGCTGCCGACGCCCCGCCCGCAGTCAGGCGCCCGCGCCACCAGTAGACGAGCACGAGCAGCCCGAGCACCAGCAGCAGGTAGCAGTACTGCAAGCCGAGCGTGAAGCCGAGGCTCACCTGCCAGGCCGACACGAGCCATCCGGCGAGCACCAGCCAGGGCGAGGAGCGCCGGTAGCCCCGCAGCAGCAGGAACAGCGCGAGCGGGAGCCCGCCGGAGGAGATCACGTGCAGATGGCCCGCCTCGGTCACGCGGTAGGGCGCGTAGGCGAAGGCGATTCCCGCCGCTGCGCCACCGACACGACGCAGGCCGAGCTCGCGCGCGAGCAGGTATGCGCCCACGAAGCACAGCGACCAGGCGAACAGGAAGAGCAGGTTGTAGCGAACCAGGGCCGCGACGGTTCCCGAGCCGAAGAACGCGGCCGGACCGTAGCCGAGCAACGAGTCCGAGAAGGCGAGGCTCAGCGGGTGCGGGTAGAAGGTGTTGGCGTCGAACAGGTGCAGCGGGTGGTGCAGCATCGCGTGGCCCACCCAGGCGACCTCCCAGGCGGTGCGTACCGGATCGCCGAGGTCGGGCGCGATGCGGCTCGGCAGGTGCAGCACCAGTGGCCAGCTGGTGAGCACCGCGAGCAGCACGCCGCAGAGCGCGACGAGCGCGATCTCGCTCCGGCCGAACGACGGGGACGGCGCCCAGCGCCCGGCGCGCCCGGCCTCTGCTTCGTCCTCCCTGAGGGAGGGCTCCACGTGCGCCACGCGATCGCTTCCGGAGGGCTCGGAGGAGCCAGATCGGGTGCGTGGCGGATTCGGGAGACCGGTGCTCGTGGTCTGCGGATGTCGGGCGCCGCGCGGGATCGGCGCAGCATACGGGAGGCGCCTGCGACATTGCGGCGCACGGGCCCGCCGGCGTTGTGACGTTCCGAGGTCTCGCGATACGTCACACTCCTCGCCATGAAGGTTCTGGTCGTCGGAGCGGGGGGAGTCGGCGCGGCATTTGCCGCGATCGCGCAACGCCGACCCGTGTTCGAGCAGGTCGTGCTGGCCGACGTGGCGCTCGAGCGCGCCCAGGCGGCTGCCGAGCGCCTCGGCGAGCCGGACCGCTTCAGCGCCGAGCGCGTCGACGCCTCGAGCCGCCAGGATCTGGTCGAGCTGATCGCGCGTGTGCGACCCGACGCGGTGCTGAACGCCTGCGACCCGCGCTTCAACGAGCCGATCTTTGCGGCCGCGCTCGAGGGCAAGGTCACATATCTCGACATGGCGATGACGCTGTCGCACCCGCATCCGCAGCGCCCCCACGAGCTTGCGGGCGAGATGCTCGGCGAACTGCAGCTGGCCCAGCACGAGCAGTGGGAGCGGGCCGGTGTGCTCGCCCTGGTGGGAATCGGCGTCGAGCCCGGCCTCTCCGACGTGTTCGCCCGCTATGCCGCCGACGAGCTGTTCTCGAGCATCGAGGAGGTCGGAGTTCGCGACGGCGCCGACCTCGTAGTCGAGGGATATGACTTCGCGCCCACCTTCTCGATCTGGACCACGATCGAGGAGTGCCTGAACCCACCTCTGATCTGGGAGCGCGAGCGTGGCTTCTACACGACGGCGCCGTTCTCCGAGCCCGAGATCTTCGAGTTCCCCGAGGGCATCGGCCCGGTCGAATGCGTCAACGTCGAGCACGAGGAGGTTGTGCTGATCCCGCGCTGGGTGCAGTGCGAGCGGGTCACCTTCAAGTACGGGCTCGGGCAGGAGTTCATCGACGTGCTCTCAACCCTGCACAAGCTCGGCCTGGACTCGACCGAGCCAGTCACCGTGCGCGGTGTCGAGGTATCTCCACGCGACGTGGTGGCCGCCGCCCTGCCCAACCCTGCGACGCTCGGCGAGCGCATGAGCGGACGAACCTGCGCGGGCACCTGGGTGAGGGGCACCGGCCGCGACGGTCAGCCGCGCTCGACCTACCTCTACCACGTGGTCGACAACGAGATGACGATGCGCGAGTACTCCAGCCAGGCGGTCGTGTGGCAGACGGCGATCAACCCCGTCGTGGCGCTCGAGCTACTCGACCGCGGCGACTGGAAGGGTGTCGGCGTGCTTGGCCCGGAGGCCTTCCCTCCGGGCCCGTTCCTCGAGCTCCTGGAGGAGCTCGGCTCGCCGCACGGGCAGCAGGAGCTTTCCGTCTAGCCGAGTAGTGCGGGCCGACGCGGCGTCCGGCGCGGCGCCGTTCACCGAAGCGCTCGACCGGCGCGCCTCAGAAGTCGACCTGTGCGGGGACGACCGCGTCAGGCGGACGGTCGAGGATCCCCGGCGGAGCGGTTTCGGGCTTGCGCATGAAGAACTCGCGGAAGAACGGGCGCGAGACGAGCATCAGGATCATCCCGAGCAACATCCCGCCGAGCCCCAGCCACAACGGCAGCGTGATGCCCGCGATCGGCGCGGAGCTGACGTTGGCCTTGTGGCCGTAGTAGACGGCCGCATAGATGCCGACTCCGAAGAGCATCAGCGCTCCCAACAGCGGTGCGAGCCCGAGCAGCAGGAAGTTGCGAGCGTTCTTGAAGACCTCGCGCCGGTAGTAGATCGCGCAGGCCAGCCCGGTGAACCCGTAGTAGAAGCAGATCGGAAAGCCGATCGCGACCACGGCGTCTTCGAGCACGCTGCTCGAGAGCAGCAGCAGCGGGACGGTGACCGCGATCGAGAGCAGGCCGAACCCGAGCGTGGAGACAGTCGGGGTCAGATACCGGTGGTGGACTCGGGCCAGCAGCGCGGTGACCGCTTTCCAGTGCGCCATCGAAAGCGTGGTGCGCGCCGTCGGCAGGATCGTCGTCTGGGTCGAGGCCGAGGCCGAGGTCAGCACGGCGATGATCAGCAGCTTGTAGAGAATGCCCCCCAGCACGGGTTTGCCGAGAGCGCTCAGCACGTCTTCGCTGTTGTTTTCCAGGAAGGTGGTGCCGTAGAAGGACTGCGCACCGGAGGACACGATCAAGTAGATCACCACCAGCAGGACGGTGGAGATCACCGCCGCCTTGCCGGGTCCCTCAGCCGGGTTCTCAGACTCCTCGTTGACCGCCACACCCGAGTCCCAGCCCCAGTAGATGAAGACCCCGAGCAGCACCGCGACGACGAGATCGTGGAACTTCATCGCGAACGGATTGAACCAATCAAGCGTCGGTTTCAGCGAGCCGTAGTGGACCAGTTCGCTCTTCCCGCTTTCTTCGTTGACGATGCTGCCGACGGCGTGGGGGGTGCCGCCGAAGACCTTGATGAAGGCCACAACGGCGAAGACGGTGAGGATCAGCACCTCGGCGCCCAGCAGGAACTGCTGGATGCGCGCCGAGAGCTCGATGCCGCGGTAGCAGATCCACGTCATCAGGACGATCCAGACGATCGCCGCGACGATGATCGCGGCTTTGGAGTTACCGAGTTCGGTGAAGCCGAAGAGCTTGAAGGTGTAGACGGCCGCGATGTCCGACAGCGAAGCCATCACGATCACGTCCGCGAGGAAGATCGCCCAGCCGTTGAGCCAGCCCATGCCCGGCCCGAGCGCTCGGGTGGTCCACGCGAAGGTCGTACCCGCGTCCGGGTCGGCACGGTTGAGATATTTGTAGGCGCCCGCCACCAGAAGCATCGGTATGAAGGAAACGAGCAGCACCGCGGGCGCATGCACACCGACGCCCTTGACCGCGACGATGAAGCCGAGCGTCACCGCCAGCGAGTAGGCGGGCGCCGTGGAGGCCACCCCGATGACGATGTTGGAGAGGTAGCCGATGGCGCCCTTTTTCAGGCCCTTGTCCATCACTCCCGAGTGGCCCCCCTGGTGTGTGGGCGCTGCGGCGGACTCAATGGCCATTCTCTCGGCTCCTCCCCATCGGTCGTGACAGAAGTTACAGCATCCTAGTCCTCTGGAAAGCTATGGCGCAGCGCCCCGCTGGTGCAAGGTGCAAGTGTCCCAAAACACGGCTGCGCGGCTATACACTTGGTACAAGAGCTCTGTTGGAAGTTGAGCCGACAGGGCCTTGCTCCGCCGTTGGCCAGGCGATAGCGTTGTCCGCACTGTCCAGTTGGCTACCCGAGAAAGCGTGTGCTTCATGACCGGTGATCTCCAAGACCAAGCCAAGCGGCACCTGTGGATGCACTTCACCCGGATGGGCTCCTACGCGGACGCAGACGTCCCGGTGATCGTGCGCGGCGAGGGCTGCTACGTCTACGACGAGCACGGCAAACGCTATCTGGACGGGCTGTCAGCCCTCTATTGCGTGAACATCGGCCACGGCCGCGCCGAGCTGGGCGAGGCCGCGGCGGCGCAGACCAGGGAGCTCGCCTTCTACACCAACTGGAGCTATGCCCACCCCCGCTCGATCGAGCTGGCAACGCGTATCGCCGGACTGGCGCCGGGCAACCTCAACCGCGTCTTCTTCACCTCGGGCGGCTCGGAGGCGGTCGAGTCGGCCTGGAAGCTGGCGAAGGCCTACCACGCAGCGATGGGCGAACCGACCCGGCACAAGCTCATCTCGCGCAAGCTCGCCTACCACGGGGTCACGATGGGCGCGCTGACCGCGACAGGGCTGACGCCGCTGCGCCAGCCCTTCGAGCCGCTCACGCCGGGTGGCATCCACGTGGCCAACACGAACTCATACCGCTGGGCCGAGGATCGCGACCCGCTGTGGGCCGCCGATGAGATCGAGGAGGCGATCGAATTCGCGGGCGCCGAGACCGTGGCAGCGGTGATCCTCGAGCCCGTGCAGAACGGGGGCGGGTGCTTCGTGCCCCAGGACGGCTACTTCCAGCGCGTGCGCGAGATCTGCGACCGCCACGGTGTGCTGCTGATCTCAGACGAGGTGATCTGCTCGTGGGGCCGTCTGGGCCACTGGTTCGGCTGCGAGCGCTTCGGCTATGCGCCCGACATGATCACGACGGCCAAGGGGATCAGCTCTGCCTACGCGCCGCTCGGGGCTGTGATCACAGCCGACCACGTCGCCGAGCCGTTCCTGCACGGCAAGGCGATCTTCAACCACGGCTTCACCTTCGGCGGGCACCCCGTGTCGTGCGCGGTGGGCCTGGCGAACATCGATGTGATGGAGCGCGAGGATCTCTGCGGGCACGTCCGTGAGAACGAGCCGCGCTTGCGCGAAGTGCTCGACAGCCTGCGCGACCTGCCGATCGTCGGGGACGTGCGCGGAGCGGGTTACTTCCACGCGATCGAGCTGGTCAAGGACAAAGACACCAAGGAGACGTTCAACTCCGATGAGTCCGAGGAGCTCCTGCGGGGATTCCTCTCAGGAGAGCTGTTCCGGCGCGGGCTGATCTGCCGAACGGACGACCGCGGCGATCCGATCGTCCAGCTCTCGCCGCCGCTGATCGCCGGCGAGGAGCAGTTCCAGGAAATCGAGGCGATCCTGCGGCCGGTGCTGAGCGAAGCGTCGGAGCGGATGGAGAGATGGAGCTCACTGTCGCGAGCCTGATCGCCGAGCTCGGCTTGGAGCTCGTCTCCGGGCAGGAGGCAGCCCAGACCCACGTGCGCTTCGTGCACAGCACCGAGCTCGCCGACCCCACGCCGTGGCTGAAAGGCGGCGAGCTGCTGCTGAGCACGGGCCTGCAGCTCGCAGGCCCGAAGGCTCAGCGGGAGTTCATCAACCGACTCGCCGACCACGAGATCGCGGGCCTCGGTTTCGGTACCGGGCTCGCCCACCGGCGGATTCCCGCTGCGCTGCTCGGCGCCGCGCGCAAGCGCGGCTTTCCGCTGTTCGAGGTTCCCTACGAGCTGCCGTTCATCGCGATCACCGAGCGCGCCTTCGCGCAGCTGCTGGACGAACGCTACGAGCTGCTGCAGCGCAACATGGTCGGCGACGTGCTCGCCGAGGCACTCGCCGGTCACCTCTATCCGGAGGATCTCCAGGCTCGCCTGCGTCCGTTCGGAGTCGGCGAGCAGGTAGCCGTGCTGGCGTTCAGGACGCGCGAACCGACCGCGGCAGCGGCGGTGGTGGAGAGGGTCCTCGAGGCCAAGCACGTACGCGGCCTGGTCGCCGTGCGCACGGGGCTTCTGTGCGCGGTGGTGGATCCCGCCGGGGTCGAGCCGGTCGCGCTCGCGCTCGAGATCCGCGGTGAGCTAGCCAGCCGCTACGGCGACGTGCATGCCGCGGCGAGCCGGATCGCACCGACGCACTCGCTGCGGATGAGCTTCCACGAGGCCCGCTGCGCGCTGGAGGCAGTGCGCCTGCGCAACGGCGATGCACCGGAGGTGGCCACCTACGAGGACCTCGGCGCCTTCCAGCTGCTGCTCTCCGTCCAGGACGAGGAGGCCCTGATCTCATACTGCCGCAGCGTGCTCGGCCCGATCGAACAGGGCGAGGGCGACTACGGAGATGAGCTGGTTCGCTCGCTCGACGTGTTCATCGAGCACAACGGGCACTGGGAGCGGGCCGCCGGCGCCCTCTTCTGCCATCGCCACACACTGCGTTACCGGATCCGCCGGATCGAGCAGCTCACCGGACGCGACTTCTCCAGCGCACGCGACCGCATCGAGTTCTGGCTGGCGCTGCGCGGGCGGGAGCTGGCCCGTTGATTGCTATGTCTTGTCAAAGCTCCCGTCGGGAGCGTCGTCCTGGTGAGGATTCACCGGAAGGAGCGCGCAGCGCATGAGAATCGGGGTCCCCAGCGAGATAAAGACGGACGAGTACCGCGTCGCCATCACCCCAGCCGGCGTGCGTGAGCTCAGCTCGCGCGGACACGAGGTGCTGCTCCAGGCCGGCGCCGGCGAGGGCAGCGCGATGAGCGACGAGCAGTTCAGCGCTCAGGGCGCCCGCATCCTCGCCGACGCCGAGGCGGTGTTCGCGCAAGCCGAGCTGGTCTTGAAGGTCAAGGAGCCCCAGGCCGCAGAGGTTGGACTGCTGCGCGCGGGCCAGACGCTGTTCACCTATCTGCACCTGGCGGCCGAGCCCGATCTCGCACGCGGCCTGATGGAGTCGGGTGCGCGTTGTATCGCCTACGAGACCGTCGTGGACTCCGAGGGACGGCTGCCGCTGCTCGCGCCGATGAGCGAGGTGGCGGGCAAGATCGCCACGCAGGCCGGCGCGTTCATGCTCGAGAAGCCGCTCGGCGGACGCGGGATCCTGCTCGGTGGCGTCCCCGGCGTGGCCGCGGCGACCGTGCTCGTGATCGGCGGCGGCGTCGTCGGGATGAACGCCGCGTTCATCGCGATCGGGATGCAGGCCGACGTGTTCGTGTTCGACCGCTCGATCGATCGCCTGCGCGATCTCGAAGTGGCTTTCGCGGGGCGTGCTTCGACCGTCTACTCCTCGACGCTCGCGGTCGAGGAGATGCTGGCGCAGGCAGACCTCGTGATCGGCGCCGTGCTGGTGCAGGGCGGGCGCGCGCCACACGTGGTCACCCGCGAGCAGCTCAAGCTGATGAAGCCGCACGCGGTGCTCGTCGACGTCTCGATCGACCAGGGCGGCTGCTTTGAGACATCGCGGCCGACAACCCACACCGATCCCACCTTCGAGGTCGACGGCATCACCCACTACTGCGTCACCAACATGCCCGGCGCCGTACCGATCACCTCCACCTACGCGCTCACCAATGCAACGCTTCCGTATGTGCTCGAGCTGGCCGAGCACGGCGTGGAGGCGGCGCTGGAGGCCAACGCCGGGCTGCGCGCCGGGCTCAACGTGCAGGGTGGACAGATCACGCATCCGGCGGTCGCCGAAGCGCTCGGGCTGGCGGTGCCGGCATAGGTGACGGCGTTGCGAGAAAGGACCGCGGGACCGCTGCAGGACGCATTCGTAGGAGCTCAATAGACACCAGAGGAGCGGAGACCAGATGGCGAGCACTGTGCAGACTCTCAGCAACTTCATCGACGGTGAGCGCGCGTCCTTCGAGGGCGAGACCGAAGCGGTGCTCAACCCGGCCACAGGCGAGGAGCTGGCGCGCGCGCCCGTCTCCGGCGCCGAGGACGTCGAGCGTGCGGTGCACGCCGCCCGCGGGGCCTTCGAGGGCTGGTCGGGATCGACGCCGGCACAGCGCGCCCAGGCCCTGCTCGGCCTCGCCGACCTGATCGAGGAGCACGGCTCCGAGATCGCCCGGCTGGAGGCGCTGAACGCAGGCAAGCCGATCGAAGCGGTCACCAACGACGAGATCCCGGTGATGGCCGACAACCTGCGCTTCTTCGCAGGCGCTGCGCGCTGCCTGGAGGGAAGGGCGGCGGGCGAGTACATGGCGGGCTACACCTCGTTCACCCGCCGCGAGGCGGTCGGCGTGATCGGCCAGGTGACGCCGTGGAACTACCCGCTGATGATGGCCATCTGGAAATTCGCTCCTGCCATCGCCGCGGGCAACACGGTGGTGCTGAAGCCCGCCGAGACCACGCCGACGACGACCGTGCGCTTCGCCGAACTGGCCGCGGAGGTCCTGCCCAAGGGCGTGCTGAACGTCGTGACCGGACCTGGCCAGCCGACCGGGCAGGCGCTGATCGGCCATCCCGACGTCGACATGATCGCCCTCACGGGCTCGGTGGACACGGGCAAGCACTTCGCCCGCACCGCGGCCGACACGCTCAAGCGCGTGCACCTCGAGCTGGGCGGCAAGGCGCCGGTGGTGATCTTCGACGACGTGAGCATGGAGAGCGCGATGGAAACCATCGCCGGGACCGGCTACTACAACGCTGGACAGGACTGCACCGCCGCTACGCGCGTACTCGCCTCGGGCAAGGTCTACGACGACGTCGTCGCCGGTCTCGTGGAGCAGGCCAAGGGCCTCGTCATCGGCGACACGCTCGCGGCCGAGACGACCCTGGGACCGGTCAACTCGGCGCGCCAACGCGAGCGCGTAGAAGGCTTCCTGCAGCGGCGCCCCGGCCACGCCGAGATCGTGACCGGCGGCAAGCAGGCCGAGCGTCCCGGCTTCTACATCGAGCCCACGGTCGTGGCAGGTCTCGAGCAGGACGATGAGATGATCCAGCGGGAGATCTTCGGCCCGGTCATCACCGTGCAGCGCTTCGGCGACGAGGAGCAGGCGATCGTGTGGGCCAACGCGACCCGCTACGGCCTCGCCTCCTCGGTCTGGACGCGCGACGTGGGACGCGCACTGCGGGTCTCGAAGGCGTTGCGCTTCGGCTGTGTGTGGATCAACGACCACATCCCGCTCGTCTCCGAGATGCCCCACGGCGGCTTCAAGGAGTCCGGTTATGGCAAGGATCTGAGCATGTACGGAGTGGAGGACTACACGGTCGTGAAGCACGTGATGGCCAACCTCCAGTAGCCGGGGAGGGCGTGCTCGGCTGCACGCGATCGGCCGCGCTGCCGCCAGGGAGGCTGCTACGGTCACCCTACGGGCGGCGAAGTCGTCCGTGAGGTTCTTTGTCTTTGTTGGCGCTCGCAGCGCGGATGGGGTCAGTCGAATCTCCATCCGCAGCGGCGGCCGCGAGGCCGCCAGAAGGAGCACCAACAACATGCAGCATGAATCTTTCGCCGCCCTCGGCGTGTCCGAGGTCGTTGTGAGCGAGCTTGCCAAGTGCGGGATCGCCAAGCCCTTTGCAGTTCAGAACATGGTCATCCCCGACGTGCTCGCCGGGCACGACGTGCTCGCGCAGTCGCCCACGGGCTCCGGCAAGACGCTCGCCTTCGGGGTTCCTCTCGTCGAGCGCCTGAAGGACTCCGATCCGCGCCCCTCAGCGCTGATCCTCGCTCCAACCCGCGAGCTTGCCCTCCAGATCGTCGACGAGCTGCGCCCGATCGCCCATGCTCGGGCGCTTTCGATCGCGGCGGTTTACGGAGGCGCGGGGATCGTCAAGCAGGCGCGCCTCGCCGGCCGGGCGCACATCCTCGTGGCCACGCCGGGCCGCCTGCTGGACCTGATCGAGCGTCGCGATGTATCGCTGGCGCGCGTGCGCATCCTGATCCTCGACGAGGCCGACAGGATGCTCGACATGGGCTTCAAGCCGGTCGTCGACAGGATCGTCAAGATGACCGCCGCCAAGCGCCAGACGCTGCTGTTCTCGGCGACGCTCGAGGGAGAGGTCGGGCGGATCGCCAAGGCCTACACCACCGAGCCGCGCCGCCACGAGCACGCGCACCCGACGACGCAGAAGGCCGACGTGGCCCACCGCTTCGTGATGGTCAGCCACGAGGGCAAGGTCGCCCGGCTCGTGTCCGAGTTGAATGAGCCCGAGCGCGGCTTGACGCTGGTTTTCGTCCGCACCAAGCGCGGGGCCGACCGGCTCGTCAAGCGGCTCGCCTCGAGCAGCGTGCAGGCGGTCGCCATGCACGGCGACAAGTCCCAGGGTCAGCGCGAGCGTGCGCTCGCCAACTTCGAGGCCGGCGTGGTGGACACGCTGGTGGCGACCGATGTGGCCGCGCGCGGCATCGACGTGGCAGGTATCACACACGTGATCAACTACGACATCCCCGCCACGCGCGAGGACTACGTCCACCGCATCGGGCGCACGGCCCGCGCGGGCGCGAGTGGAACGGGTGTGACACTGGTCGCACACGACCAGGCTCGCGAACTGGCTGGAATGGTCGGGGAGCTGGGCCTGGACCGCGAGCTGCAGCTCGCCGGCATGAGCGCCGAGCGCTCTTCCGGTGGCCAGCGGCCGCGGCCGCGGCCGAGCACCGGCGCAGCCAAGCGCTCCCGCTCTGTCAACGGGCGCTCGGTCAACGGGCGCTCAGGGAACCCGCGCGCGGGAGCAGAGCGCTCCGGATCGTCCTCGCGCGCCGGTGGCGCGCGGCGTGGCCGGGCCCCTGGCCGCTCGAGGTAGAGACATCGGCCATCGTTTGCGCCGCATTGTCAGCTAACGTCGCGCCCATGAGCACGTCGCATCCCTCCGATCCCGACGAGGAGGACGGGGCCAACGGCGATACCTCGGAGGCCGCGTCCGAGGCGGACCTGCTCACCCACTACGACATCCTGCGCCTGCGCGCCCCCAACCCTGGGCCGGTGACCCTCTCGGGAACCAACACCTGGGTCGTGGGGCGCCGGCCGGCTTGGGTTGTCGATCCGGGCCCGCTGAGCGAGGAGCACCTCACGCGCCTGTTCGATCAGATCGACGCCCGCGGGGGCCTCGGCGGAGCGGTGTTGACGCACGATCACCACGACCACTCCGAAGCCGTCGATGCCGTCCGCGAGCGCTATTCGGCGCCTGTGGCGGGGGGCAGGGGGGCGGTCGACGTGCTGCTCGGCGAAGAGGTCCGCTTTGGACCGTTCGAGGCCGTCGCCACACCGGGCCACGCGGCCGACCACTTCGCGCTGATAGCCGACGGCGCGTGCTTCACCGGCGATGCGGTGCTGGGTCAGGGCAGCGTCTTCATCAGCCCCTACAGGGGTGCGATGTCCGGCTATCTGCTGGCGCTGACGCGGCTGCGCCTGCGCGAAGACTTCAACGTCCTGTGTCCGGGGCACGGTCCGCCGGTGTGGGACGCGCACACGAAGCTCGAAGAATATGTGGGACATCGCATCGATCGCGAAAACCACCTGATCCTAGCCCTGGGCGAAGGTGCTCGCACGGTCTCAAAGCTGCTCGCCGAGGTGTGGTCGGATGTGCCCGAGCAGCTGCGCCCACTCGCCACCGCGACGCTCGCCGCCCACCTCGACAAGCTCGAAGAAGAGCAGATCCTGCCCACTGGCGTGGAGCGTCCCAAGTTCGAACGGACCGAGTGGTGAGCGATCTGCGCCCAGCGCCCGGCTCGCAGGCCAGCGCCGATGGTTCCGCGCCGGCCGCCGCCGGTGGGCGAGCGACCACGATGGACTCGCCCTTTCCGCCGATCGCCGACTACGGCTTCCTGTCGGACTGCCACACCAGTGCGCTCGTCGCCTCGGACGGATCGATCGAGTGGATGTGCCTGCCGCACTTCGACTCGCCCTCGGTGTTCGGCGCGCTGCTCGACCGCGGCGCGGGCAGCTGGCGCGTGGGCCCCTATGGCGTCTACGTGCCCGCGGGCCGGCGCTACATCCCGGGGACGAACGTGATCGAGACGACCTGGATGACCCCGCAGGGCTGGATCCGGGTGATCGACGCGTTGACGATCGGACCCTGGCACGACAACAAGCACGGCTCCAGTCACACGCGCCCCCCGACCGACTACGACGCGGACCACCTGGTGGTGCGCTTGATCGAGTGCATCCAGGGTGAGGTGCAGGTCGAGATCGTGTGCGAGCCGATGCTCGACTACGGCGCCCAGGCGGCCACCTGGAGCGTGGCGCAGAGCGGGGAGGACGGCACGTGCATGATGGACGCCACAGACGACGTCACCGCCTTCCGGCTGTTCAGCGACATCCGCATGGGCATCGAGGGTAACCGCGCGCATGGGCGTCACACGATGAAAGAAGGCGAGAAGCGCTTCTGCGCGCTCTCCTGGACGGAGGGGCTGGGCGGCCCGCACACCGTCGAGCAGGCCGAAGGACACATGCAGCGCACGGGTCACTTCTGGCGCAGCTGGCTCGCCGAAGGAACCTATCCCGATCATCCCTGGCGCTTTCACCTGCAGCGCTCGGCGCTCGTGCTCAAGGGCCTCACGTTCATGCCGACAGGGGCTCTCGTCGCCGCGCCGACGACCTCCCTGCCGGAGACGCCGGGAGGGGAACGCAACTGGGACTACCGCTTCTGCTGGATGCGCGACGCCTCCTTCACGCTGTGGGCACTGCACGCGCTCGGCCTGAACTGGGAGGCGGACGACTTCATCCAGTACGTCGCCGACATGCAGCGAAACGAGGACGGCTCGCTGCAGATCATGTACGGGATCAAGGGCCAGAAGGACCTGGAGGAGTCAACGCTCGACCATCTCAGGGGCTACGAAGGCGCGCGCCCGGTGCGGACCGGCAACGGCGCCTACAACCAGCGCCAGAACGACGTCTTCGGCGCGGTCCTGGACTCGGTCTACCTGCACTCCAAGATGCGCGACCACATACCCGAGCGGCTGTGGCCGGTGCTCGTCGACCAGGTCCTCTGCGCCGCCAAGGCGTGGCGGGAACCCGACCAGGGAATCTGGGAGGCGCGCGGCGAGCCGCGCCACTACGTCTCCTCCAAGCTGATGTGCTGGGTCGCGATGGACCGCGGCGCGCGCCTTGCCGAACGGCGCGGGCACAGCGACCACGCCGAAGAGTGGCAGGCGCTGGCCGATGAGATCAGCGCGGACATCCTCGAGCACGGCGTTGACAAGCGCGGCGTGTTCCGCCAGCACTACGAAACAGACGCGCTGGACGCCTCGAGCCTGCTGGTCCCGCTGGTGCGCTTCCTCGGACCCGAGGACGAGCGCGTGCGGGCCACCGTGATGGCCATCCGCGAGGAGCTGACCGAGGGTGGCCTGGTTCTGCGCTACCGCACCGACACCACCGACGACGGACAGCAGGGGGAGGAGGGGACCTTCCTGATCTGCTCCTTCTGGCTCGTCTCTGCGCTGTCGGAGATCGGCGAGCATCGCGAGGCCGAGCATCTGTGCGAGCGGCTGCTGTCCTACTCCTCCCCGCTCGAGCTGTATGCGGAGGAGCTCGAGGCTTCCTCGGGGCGCCATCTCGGCAACTACCCGCAGGCCTTCACGCACCTCGCGCTGATCAACGCGGTCACCCACGTGATCCAGGCGCAGCAGGCCCAGTAGCCGGCGCGTGCGAGCGGCTCAGCCGGCGCGCACGCTGCTCAGTAGCCGGGCTCGCCCGGCAGCAGGATGCGGGCGACCTCGCCCTCGAGCACTACACGCGGCTGGACCGGCGTGACCTCGCGTCCGCGCGCATGCGCGAGCAGCGCCTGCGCGGAAGCGAACTCCTGCAGCTGTTCGAGGTGCTTGATCGTCGGAAAGACCAGCGCGATCTCGCCCGCGCGATGGGCCTCCAGGGCGCCAGCGGGCGTGAACCAGCCGAAGTCCACGCACTCCTGCCCGTCGACCTCCACCACCTGCCCCGCCGGCAGCGGGGCGAGGAAGAAATGGGTGTCGAAGCGAATCTGGACCTCGGCCGGGGTGATCCAGCGCGAGAACTTCACGAGCGCGCCCGAGTCCTCCAGCGCGATCGCGGCCTCCTCGCTGAGCTCCCGAATCGCGGCCGCGCGATGCGCGCCGTCGCCGTCGCCCTCGGCGGCGTCCACGGCGCCTCCGGGGAACACCCACACGCCGCCCATGAAACGCGCCTGGGGGGTACGCCTGACGAGCAGGATCTCGAGACCCTCGCCGCCCCCGCGCAGGAGGATCACGGTGGCCGCCTGACGTGGGCGCGCGGGCTCGCCGAGGTTGAGCTCCTCGCCCGGCCCCGGCCGCTCGCTCTGCCCGCCCCCGCGCATCGGGCGACCATACCTGGCGGTAGTCTTCCTCGCATGATCATCACGACCCACAGCGGCGCCGTATGAGCGCCCCGCCCGAGACGCTCCAGCGCTGGATCTGCGAGTCCTGCGGCTACATCTATGACCCCGAGGAGGGCGACCCGGACGGTGGCATCCCGGCGGGAACCGCGTTCGAGGAGATCCCCGACACCTGGTTCTGTCCGGTGTGCGGGGCGCGCAAGCGCGACTTCGTCCTCTACGAGGACTAGACGGTCCGCTGGAACGGCCCGGCGGCGTAATGGAGGCGTCGATGGCAACGGGCTGGCCCGAGCTGCTTGCGCTCGACTCAGAGCGCGTATGGCATCCCTACGGCGCGCTGCCCGCGGCACAGCCGTCGCTGCCCGTGGTCTCGGCGCAGGGCGTACGCCTGCGCCTCGCCGACGGGCGCGAGCTGATCGACGGCATGGCCTCCTGGTGGTGCGCGATCCACGGCTATCGCCACCCCAAGCTGGACGCCGCCGTCACCGAGCAGCTGGGGCGGATGGCGCACGTGATGTTCGGCGGCCTGACCCACGAGCCGGCGATCCGCCTGGCTGAGCGGCTGATCGAGATCGCACCAACAGGTCTCGAGCGGGTCTTCTTCGCCGACTCGGGATCGGTTGCGGTAGAGGTTGCGATCAAGCTCTGCCTGCAGTTCCAGCATGCCCGCGGACGGATGGAGCGCACGAAGCTGCTCACGGTCCGAGGCGGCTACCACGGCGACACCGCCGGGGCGATGGCGGTGTGCGACCCGGTCGACGGGATGCACAGCCTGTTCGCGGGCGTGCTCCCCCAGCACGTGTTCGCCGAGCGTCCGCCCGACGGCTTCGATGCAGGACTCGACGATGCCTGGGCCGCGCAGCTCAGCGAGCTGGCAGAGCGCCACGCGGGGGAGCTGGCCGCTGTGATCGTCGAGCCGACCGTCCAGGGCGCCGGCGGGATGCGCTTTCACTCACCGCAGTGCACCGCGCATCTGCGCGCTGTGTGCGACGAGCACGAGCTGCTGCTCGTACTCGACGAGATCGCAACGGGGTTCGGGCGCACGGGCGCGCTGTTCGCGAGCGAGCACGCCGGCGTGACGCCCGATGTGATGTGCGTGGGGAAGGCGCTGACCGGCGGCTACATGACGCTCGCTGCCACGCTGTGCACGCCGGCGGTGGCCGATGCGGTCTCCTCGGGCGAGGGAGGCGGTCTGATGCACGGCCCGACCTTCATGGCCAGCCCGCTCGCGTGCGCAGTCGCGCTGGCCTCGCTCGATCTGCTCGCCGACGGCGGCTGGCGGGGGCGGGTGCAGCGGATCGAAGCGGACCTGCGCGCCGGGCTGGAGTCCGCGCGCGAGCTGCCCGGCGTGGCCGACGTGCGCGTGCTGGGGGCGATCGGCGTGATTCAGCTCGATTGCGAGGTCGACGTGCCGGGCGTCACAGCGGCGGCGATCGAGCAAGGCGTGTGGCTGCGGCCATTTCGCGATCTGATCTACGCGATGCCGCCGTATGTGATCGGCGAGGTGGATCTGGCGCGGCTCTGCACAGCGATGGTGCACGGGGCTCGCGCCTGCGTCTCGGCGCCGGTCAGCCAGTCTGCTTAGCCTCCAGCCGGCCTCTCCAGCCATTGCCTCCACGGCAGCGTGGCGCCTGCGCGTCTCAGCTCGGGCGCTGTGGCGGCGGGGACGCTGGCGAGCGTCTCGACCTCGACCGCGCCCAGTCGCACGAGCGTCTCGCGGTTGGACAGCTCGATCTGCGAGGGGCGTGCCGGCCACGGTGTCAGCACCACGGCGCGCACGTCCAGCCCGCGCGCCCGCGCGGCGCGGAGGGTCAGCAGCGTGTGGTTGATCGTGCCGAGACCCGGCCGCGCGGCGATCAGGAGGGGCAGGCCGAGGTCGACAGCGAGATCGAGCACGGAGTAGGCGCCCGCCAGCGGCACGAGCAGGCCGCCGACGCCCTCCACCACGAGCGTCGCGCCTTGAGCGCGTGCGCGGGCGGCGGCGAGCAGCTCGGCCGGCTCGATCGGCTCTCCCGCGAGCTCCGCCGCGAGGTGCGGCGAGACCGCTGGACCGAAGCGCAGCGGGGCCACCTGCTCGGGGCTCATGCCGGAGGCGGCCCCCAGCAGCTCGTGGTCCGCCGGCCACGCGTCCACATCCACATCGACGTCCGCGCGCGCCTCCTGCAGGCCGGTGAGCACCGGCTTGTAGGCTCGCACGGGCTCACCGGCGGCTCTGATCGCGCTCAGCAGGCAGGCGCTGAGGACGCTCTTGCCCACGCCGGTGTCGGTGCCGGTGACGAACAGCCCGCGCATCTGGAGCCCGCGCCGGATCTAGGCGGCGCGGGCGGGGGAGGCGAGCTCGCGCTCGACGTCGAACGGGGCGTTCGCGCGCCCGCTGCGCAGCGGCTCGCCTTCCGGCGGGGACTCCTCGAAGCGGGCCGGCTCGGGCGGCGAGCCTCCCAGCGTGCGCTCGGGCGCCATCCGTGCCAGGTCGAATCCCTGTGCGCGCGCCAGCTCGCCGAATACCGCGGCCGCCCTGCGAAGCTCCGCGGCGGTGTGCGAGGCCATCGCGGTCAAGCGCAGACGCGACGTTCCTGCGGGCACGGTCGGAGGTCGGATCGCCTGCGCGAAGACGCCGCGCTCGATCGCGCTCTGGCAGAGGCGCATCGCGGCGCGCTCCTCGCCCACGATCAGCGGCACGATCTGCATCTCGCTGTCGGTCACCGGGAATCCCTCGGCGGCGAGCGCCCGGCGCAGCACGCCGGCGTTCGAGCGCAGGCGCTGGACGCGGTGCGGGCGCTCGCGCACCAGCTCGAGGGCAGCAAGAGCGCCGGCCACCGCGGGCGGCGGGGGAGCGGTCGAGAAGATCAAAGAGCGAGCAGTGTTGATCAGGTAGCGGACCATCTCCTCGCTCGCGCACGCGTATGCGCCGTAGGAGCCGAGCGCCTTGCCCAGCGTTCCGATCACCACGTCCACCTCGCCCTCCAGACCCGCCTGGGCGACCGCTCCGCGTCCGTCCGGACCGAGGCTGCCGAGCGCGTGCGCCTCGTCCACCACCAGACGCGTGTCGTAGGCGCGAGCCAGCTCGCTCAGCTGGCTCAGCGGCGCCACGTCGCCGTCCATCGAGAACACCGAGTCGGTGACGATCAGCCGCCGCCCCCCGTCGCGTCCTGCACGGTGACGCTGCAGGCTCCACTCGAGATGGCCGATGTCGCGGTGACGGTAGACCAGCACCTCTGCGCGCGACAGCCGGCACCCGTCGACGATCGATGCGTGGTTGAGCTCGTCGGAGAAGATCGTGTCTCCGTTGCCGGCCAGCGCTCCGATCACACCGAGATTCGCGAGATAGCCCGAGCCGAACAACACGCACGCCTCGCTGCCCTTGAAGGCTGCCAGGGCCTCCTCCAGACGGCCGTGAATGGTCATCGTGCCCGATACCAGCCGCGAGGCGCCGGCGCCGACTCCCCAGCGCATCGCGGCCTCGGCGGCCGCCTCGCGCACACGCGGGTGGTCGGCGAGGCCGAGGTAGTTGTTGGAGCACAACAGCAGGACCGGCCGACCGTCGAGCAGCACCGTGGGCCCCTGCGGCCCGCTGATCAGGCGCAGCCGGCGGGCAAGTCCGAGGTGCTCGAGCTCTGCCAGACGCGCCTGTATCTCGCTCATCGCAGCGCTCGTCAGCCGACCGGAGCGCGGTTGGAAGCGCCATCCGCACGCGGCGGCACCGAGCGCTTGGCGCGATAGCGAAGCTGGGTCGAGGGATCCCACAGGCGCACGCCGAGATCGACCACCGGCGAGCGGGCTTCCATCTCCAGCAGCTCCTCCACGAGGTCGGGCGTATCGCCATCGAGCCAGCCCGAGCGGTTGTCGGGCCGCGGGTTGGCAGCGTTGTCGGGCTGGCGTGCCACGTTCAGTCCCAGCTCCTCGAACATCTCCCGATCGACCTCCGGCTCGTTGCCGAGCGTGGTCAGGAAGTTGCCCATCATCACACCGTTGATCCCCGCCTTGACCGCGAGCTGCTGCAGCTCGCCGAGGTTCTCCACGCGCCCTCCGCACAGCCTGAACAGGGCGTCGGGAAGGATCAGGCGGAAGATCGCGATCCACTTGACCGCCTCCCATGGGTCCATGTAGTCGCGGTCCCCGAACTTCGTCCCTGGCCGCGGGTTGAGCATGTTGATCGGGACGCTCGTGGGGTTGATGGCGGCCAGCTCGAATGCCATCTCCACACGTTGGGCGCGGGTCTCGCCGAGGTTCAGGATGCCACCCACGCATGTCTCCAGGCCGGCCTCGCGCACCGCGTCGATCGTGCGCAGGCGACCCTCGTAGCGCACCGTGCTGGTCACTTCGTCGTAGTAGCTGTGGGCGGTCTCCACGTTGTGGTGGACGCGTTGGATGCCCGCCTCGCGCAGCGCCACGGCGCGCTCGGCGGAGATGTGCCCGACCGACGCGCAGCGCTTGAGATTGGTGTGCTCGGAGACCAGGCGCACGCCCTCCAGGTACTTCTGGAAGTCGCGCTTTGAGAGCCCCTGTCCCTGCGTGACCATGCAGAAGCGATGCGCGCCCGCGGCCTCGGCGGCGCGTGCGTGCTCGAGGATCTGGTCGGGCTCCATCATCGCGTGCATCGGGGTCTCCGCGTCGGCGAAGCGCGATTGCGCGCAGAAGCCGCAGTCCTCCGCACAGCCGCCGGACTTGGCGTTGACCAGCGAGCACATGTCGGTCGAGTCCGAGAAGCGCTCCACGCGGGCCTTCCATGCGCGCTCGATCAGTGTCTCTATCTGCCCACGATCCTCGATCTCGCCGAGCTGGAGAGCCTCCTGGCGCGTGATCAACGGAGTCATCGGCCACACCGTAGGAGGTGTGGCGGACGGCTATTCCGGGGGCCGATCGGCCGCAGGACAGCGCACCGCCAAGACCTCCACGCTAACGCCGGCCAAGGGCTCCTAGCGTCCCTGCCAGCGCGGCGGGCGCTTCTCGGCAAAGGCACGCATTCCCTCGCGCATGTCCTGCGAGGCGAACGAGGCCTGGCGCAGCTCGATCAGCTCCTCCTCAACCTCCGGCGAGAGGGCGCTCTCGCCGCGCAGCAGCGCTGCGATCACGCGCTTGTTGCCTTTCTGGGCCAGCGGCGCGTTTCCCGCGAGCTCGGCCGCGACCTCGAGCGTGAGCGCCTCGAGCTGCTCCGCCGCAGCCAGCCGGTTGACCAAGCCCCAGCTCAGCGCGGTCGGCGCGTCGATGTATTTGCCCAGCAGGAACAGCTCGCGCGTACGGGGCACGCCGATCGCGTCGATGAAGCGGCGCAGGCCGGTGTGCGAGTAGACCAGGCCAAGCTTCGCAGGCGGCATCCCCAGCTTGATCCCATCCACGCAGACACGCAGGTCACACGCCAGGGCAAGCTCGAGGCCACCCCCGATCGTGTGGCCGGGCAGCATCGCGACCGTGGGATAGGGAAATGCCTCGAGCGCGTCGATCGCTTCGGTGAACGGGTGGGCGACGAGCTTCTCGGCGCGCTCCTCGAACTCCCCGGCGGGTATCTCGCCGATGTCATAGCCGGCCGAGAACATCCCGTGAGCCCCTGTCACCACGACGCAGCGCGCCTGCGACGCGACCTCGGCGAGCGTGGCAAGCGTGTCGCTGATCGCATCGAGGATCGGATGGTCGAGCGCGTTGCGCTTGGCCGGGTTTGAGATCGTGAGTCGCACCACCCCCGCTGCGGGCTCGTCGATCAGCAGCTTGCCGTCGGCCAGCTGTCGGGGGGGAGCGCTCGATGCCATCGCGCCGACAGGCTAACCGAGCGCCCGCCGACGCGAACGGCGCAGCGCGATCTAGTCGAGCACGACCAAGGTGTCAGTCGAGCACGACGAGGGTGTCGCCCTCGTTGACCGCCTGGCCCTCCTCGCAGAGGATCTCGGTCACGGTGCCGGCGTCCTCGGCCTCGACCGGCATCTCCATCTTCATCGACTCGAGGATGGCCACGGTGTCGCCCTCGGCGATGGTGTCGCCGACGGCGCACTCGATTTTCCATACGGTGCCGGTGATATGAGCCTCTACGTCAGTCATCTGATCCTCCTTCCGCCAATCGCGAGCACTGGGTCGGGACAATAGATAGCTGCGCCGACCGACCGCCGCGCACGCGCACCCTGGTGGTGGTTGCGGCGTGCAACGAGGCAGCGCGCATAGCGGCCACGCTGGCCGGACTGGCGCTGGCCTTTCCCGCTGCGCCGGTGTGGGTGGCCGACGACGGCTCCGCCGACGCGACCGCCGAGATCGCTCGCCGCGCGGGCGCCCGGGTGATACGCAGCGCCCGCGTGATCGGCAAGGGCGAGGCGGTCACGCTCGCCGCCCGCGAGGCGCTGGCGCACGCCCGAAGCATGCCCGCGAGCAGCGGCGAGGCGGCGGTGTTCGTGCTGTGCGACGGTGATCTCGCGGACTCCGCCCGGCGTCTGGGTCCGCTCGCCGACGCGGTCGCGCGGGGAGACGCAGACATCGCGGTGGCGGTCTTTGCCCGGCGCGGCGAGGGCGGTCTGGGGGTGGCGCTGGGGTTCGCCCGCTGGGCTATCCGCGCCCGTAGCGGACTTCGCATGAGAGCACCGATCTCCGGGCAGCGGGCGCTCAGCGAGCAGGCTCTCAGCGACGTGCTGCCGCTGGCCCACGGCTATGGCATGGAGATCGGGATGACGATCGACGCGCTGCGCGCCGGGCACCGGCTGCTCGAGCTGGAGCTGGACCTGTCCCATCGGGCGAGCGGACGCACGCTCGCCGGCTTCGGCCACCGCGCTGGGCAGCTCGCTGACTTCGTGCGGGTCTACATCGCGCGCAGATAGGCTGTGCAGCAGGGTGAGCGTTGGCAGAGGGGAGCGAACGATGTGCGTAACGTTTGGCGGCCGCCAAGGTAGTGCGCTCTAGATGAGCGAGCTGGCGCCGATGCGCGAACAGGTGTATGCGGATCCGCGGCCGAAGGAGCACTTCGACCGCTTCCACGAGCGCGCACGCACGCGCGAACCCGACTGGGCGTATGAGCTGACGCGGGTGATCACATCGCTTTACGCCTACACGCTTCTGCGCACCCGGGCGATCTCCGTGGAGAAGGTCCCGGGCCGCGGCGCGGTGATCCTCGCGCCAAACCACTTCTCGTTCATGGACCACTTCCTGATGGGCTGCTACATCAGGCGCAAGGTCCGCTTCATGGCCAAGTCGCAGCTGTTCAAAGGGCCGATGCAGTTCATCTACACCCACGGCGGCGTGTTCCCGGTGCGCCGCGGAGCGCGCGATGAGGAGACGTTCATCACCGCGCGTGCCGTCCTGGCGAGGCAGGGGGCAATCACGATGTACTGCGAGGGCGGGCGCTCGCGCACGGGAAAAGTGGCCGAGCAGGCCAAGCGCGGGATCGGGCGCCTGGCGCTCGAAACGGGCGCGCCGGTGGTGCCGATCGCGATCCATGGGTCCTCGCGGGTGCGTAACTGGAAGCGACTGCAGTTCCCCAAGGTGACGGTGCAGTACGGCGAGGCGATCCGCTGGGAGCCGATCGCGGACCCCACGCGCGAGCAGCAGCAGGCGGTGGCGGACCAGATCCTGACCGAGATCCGCAGCCTCTACGCAGGCCTCGAGCAGCACGGGCGCAAGGGCGTGCTCAGGCGCGTGCGCGAGCAGCGTCGCGCCGAGCGCAGCGCGCCGAAGGGCGCGGCGGTGGCCTGAGCGAGAAGTCTCGCTGGAGCGCGGTCGCCTACTGTTGCGCACTGATGAGCACAGCTGGCAAAGGGGCGCCGATGCAGGAGCGACTTGACGTCGGCGGCGTGATCCGCCGCGTGTTCGCGATCTACGTCGACCAGGCACCGGTGCTGATGCCCGCAGCAGCGGTCGTGTTCGTCTTCACCGGCGTGTTCTCGACGCTGCTGACCAACGCCGGCACGGGCCTCGGGTTCCTCGCCCAGCTGATCAGCCTCGTCGCCACCACGCTGTTCACGGGAATGGTCGTGGAGCTGGTGGCCGATGTCCAGGATGGCCGGCGCGACGCCAGCCCGGGACAGCTGCTGCGTGCGGTCGCCCCGGTCATCGGCCAGCTGATCGTGGTCGCCTTCGCCGCCGCCCTGGGGATCCTCGTCGGCTTCATCCTGGTCGTGATCCCGGGCCTGATGCTGCTCACGCTGTGGTCTGTCGCCGCCCCCGTGGTGGTCCTCGAGCGCCCACCCGGGCTCAAGGCCCTGGGGCGCAGCCGTGAGCTGGTGCGCGGAAACGGATGGCAGGTGTTCGGCGTGCTGTTCGTGCTCGACATCCTGGTGGTGCTGGTCGCTGCGCTCGTGGACGGCGCGGCGGACTCCGCCGGCACCGGTATCGGCATCGTCGTCACCGTTGTCGTCGGCGTGCTCGCAGCGCCGCTCGCTGCGCTGGCGGCGGCGGTCCTGTACTTCGACCTGCGCAGGTTCAAGGGTGGCCAGCCGGCGCCGCTGGGTGGCGGTGGCGCGACGGGCCCCGACCCGATGAACGCCGGCTGAGAACGGCCGAGCCAGAGGGGACAGGTACGGGCACGATGACAAAGATCGATCGACCCGAGCTGCTGCGCGCGGAGCTCCTGCAGGGGGTTGGCATCGCGATCGCCGGCACACCGCTCGCGCCCGCCTCGGGCGGACACGGGCGGGAAACGATTGCAGCGACGATCGGTGAGCTGTGCGCCTCGCTCGGTGCGCGCACAGCCGACTGCCCGCTGCTGGAGCAGGATGGCAAGCCGCGCGAGGAAGCCGAGATCGAGCGCACGGTCGAGCGGGCGCTCGCGGAGCTCGACGCGATCGACCTGCTCGCGGTCGACGGGGCAGGGTTGTTCGCCGCTGCGGGCGTCTCGGGCGGCGCCGGCGGCTCGGGGGCAGCTCGCGAGGCGCTCGCGGGCTGCCTCGATGCGACCTGGGGAATCACGCGAGCGGTGGCTGCGCGCGCGTTCATCGCCCCCGAGCGAGGCGGGCGGATCGTGCTGGTGGCCCCGCCGCCGGGCGCCGGGCGCGCAGAGCAGGAGACCCACGCGGTCGCTGCGCTGAGCGCGCTCGAGAACCTCGGCCGCACGCTCTCGATCGAGTGGGCGCGCTACGCGATCACCACCGTCACGATCGCGCCCGCGGCTAGCACCACGGCCGCTGAGCTGGCGCAGGTGGTGGCCTACCTCGCCTCCCCCGCAGGCGCATATTTCTCGGGCTGCCTGCTGGATCTCCGCGGACCGGACGCGCCGAATCGCGGCGGCGCGTCCGGGGCGCGGTGAACCTCAGCCGCTCATGCCGCCGAACAGCCCGCCGGTGATGTGCAGCGTCTGGCCGTGCACGTAGTTCGACCAGGGCGAGCACAGGAAGAAGATGCCGCCGGCCGCCTCTTCGGGACTCGCCGGACGGCCCAGCGGGATCAGCATCGAGGCCATCTGGCGCATCTGCTCGGGGATGCCGAGCTGGATCTTCTCGCCGTCCTTCTCCATCGTGTTCTCGTCGACCTTCGCCTGCGTGAGGCGCGTGTCGATGAAGCCGAAGGCCACAGCGTTGACGTTGACCTTGAACTGGCCCCACTCCTTGGCCACGGTTTTCGTCAGTCCGACCACGGCGGCCTTGCCGGCCGAGTAGTTGGCCTGGCCGGCGTTGCCGAAGGTGCCGGAGGTGGAGGAGACGTTGACGATCTTGCGGAAGACCTCCTGGCCTTCCTCGCGCTCCTTCTTGGCCGGCTCGCGCAGGTGCGGAGCGGCTGCGCGGATCACGCGGAAGGGCACCACCGTGTGGATGTCGATCATCGCCTGGAAGTGCTCGTCGGACATCTTGTGGATCGGCGCGTCGAGCGTGTAGCCGGCGTTGTTGACAATGATGTCGATCTTGCCGAACGAGTCGACGGCCGTCTGCACGAGCCGATCGGGCATGCCGGGCTTCGTGAGATCGCCCGCGAAGACCGCGGTCTCACCGTCGATCTCGCCCGCTGCCTGCTCGGCGATGTCGCCGTCGAGGTCGTTGATCAGAACCTGGGCGCCCTGCGCGACGAGCAGCTCCGCGGTGGCGCGTCCGATCCCGCGTGCTGAGCCGGTGACGATTGCCGACTTGCCGTCGAGTACTCCCATAGCTTTGAGCTTCTCCTTGTGGTCGGGGGAGTCAGGAGTTATATAGGGCCGAGGTCGATCGCCCCGTCGGTGTCCGGCGGCAGCAGGCGGGCCCGGGCGCTCGGCCCAATGCGCCGCTCGAAGGCTCAGGCGCCGGTGATGAGGCCGAAGTCCTGGGTGTAGACCCCGCCCGCCCGGCCATGGCCGAAGGACGCGGAGAGGTGAGGCGAGATGCCGATGGCGCTGTCGTGGAAACGCCCGTTGAGGATGTTCGCGCGATGGCCCGGATCGCTCATCCAGCCCGCAACGATCGCCCGCGGAGTCGACAGCGCGCCCGTTCCCCAGGCGATGTTCTCGCCGACTTCGAAGCCCACACCCGAGCTGCCGATGTAGCCGGCGGAGCGCATCCGGTCCAACGGCGTCTGCCCGCCGGGTCCGAGGTGTTCGAAGTAGCCCCCCCAGGCCATGCTCTCGGAGTGCGCCTGCGCGGCAGCTTGCAGCTTGTCGTTTCCCTGCAGGGCTGCCTCGCCCCGCCCAACGCGTTCGCGGTTGACCAGGCACATGGTCGCGTTGCGGATGCGTTCGAGGTCTTCCGCAGTCGGCCTCAGCTCGGTGTCCGCGCAGGCGCCGCTGTCGGCGGCGCTCGAACGAGAGTGGCGGAGGGCCGGGCGTCCGTGCGCGGCCGGCCCGCGGCGACGACGGTGGTGAGTGGGTCGGTGCGTGTGGCTCGAGTTGTGCCGGGCGTGCCCGCGCAGGCAGCCGCCGCGGTGGTGCCTGGGCAGGTGGCCGGCGTGGTAGCTACCGGCCTTGACGCGCAGCGCCTTTGAGCGGGTGCAGCGCAGGCGGTGGCCGGACCTCTGATGGCCGTAGCGCGCGTGCTTCTCGGCGCCGAACGCCGAGCAGACGCCGGCGCAGGCGCTCAGCGCGAGGGCGAGGAGGGCGACCATACAAGCTGGCCGAAGGGGGGTCACAGTGCTCGTATCGGCTCGTGCGCGCATGACCATGAGGGCTGGTCGGGAAGGCTGAACGGATGCCCCGCGAGGGCTCCTCGGCGCCGCCACGCGGCCCGTCAGCGACCGCCGCGAGCCCTCGACGCCCCTGCTACGGTGGCGCCCGGAGAGGAGCCCACAAGGATCGGTGCGGAGTGCTTCGTCGGGTATTGCTGCTGTGGGTCACCGGCTGCGCGCTTGCGGCAGGGACCGCGTCGCAGTCGAGTGCGCTGCCGGTCGCTGCCTACGCGCCCGGGCTGCCCGCTGGCTGGCTGGGCCTGAATGACAACACGGCCAAATATCTCGGCGCCGTGGATACGTTCGCCCGCTATCAGCTCTCCTACGACAGGAGCTTCGAGCTGACCGCGGGGATGTTGCCGCGCGAGCTCGAAGGGGGAGGTGAAACCCGGGAACTCGAAAAGCGTCTCGCAGAAGATCACGCATACGGGATGGTGCCGGTCGTCGTTGTGGAGTACCGCGGGTATGACCGCAGGGGCTTTCAGTTCAGATCCGATCCGGCATTCCCACAGCAACGCAGCGCGCAAGAAGAACGAGCGGGCAGGAACACGGTCAAGGCCTATGCCGAAGGCTTCGCAAGCTCCGCGGCTGCGGTTCTGCGGCTGGTCGATGAACGCTATCCGGGGATGGAGGTCCTGTTCGAACCGATGAACGAGCCCTGGGGCTACACCGAACCGCGCTACAACGCCGGCGCCTACGCCAACGTGATCGCGCAGGTGCTGCCCGCGGCGCTCGCCGCCGGCGTGCCCGCCAGCAGCGTGTACGTGGCGGCTACCGGAGAGGCGTGCGCCTACGGCGAAGGCGCACAGGTGCAGTGCAGCGCGGACGGGTGGGTGAAAGCAATGTATGCCGCGCAACCGCAACTGCAGGTACAGATCCAGGGGTGGTACTTCCACCCCTACGGGCCGCCGTCGGGCAGCGCCGGCGATTACAACGAAGGCATACAGTCACTGCCCACGGTGCGAGGTCAGATGACCTCCGGCCAGGACAACATCATCGTCTCGGAGGTCGGATACTGCGCTGAAGATGTGAACAATCCCTCGCGCGCACCGGGTGGCGCGGACTGCCATGGGTTCAGTGTGAGCACCGGCGCCGAAGCCGCGAGCCAGCTCACGGAAGCTCTGCAGAACGCAAGGCAATATCACGAAGCCGGCTGGCTGCGAGCGCTGATCGTGTACTCGCGCAACGACGGCGGATGGGCGATGCAGAACTACCCCGCGCTCACGCTCACCCCGTCAGGTGAAGCGCTCGAGACGTTTGCGCTGCTCGACGGGGGTCTGTGAGACGGCTAGACCCGCGGCCCTCTCTCATGGACGCGCGGCCCTCTCTCACAGACCGAGCACGCGCCCGAGGATCTCGCGCATGATCTCATCGGAGCCGCCGCCGATCGGACCCAGGCGGGCGTCGCGCGCAGCGCGCTCGACCCAGGCGGACGGGCCACCGTCCCCGCGCGTGTAGCCCGCTCCGCCGTGGATCTGCAGGCACTCGTCCATCAGCTCGAAGGACGCCCGTTGGGTGAGCAGCTTGGCCATCGTGACCTCGCGCAGAGCGTCCTCGCCGGCGACGAAGCGGCGCAGGGCGTCGTAGGTGACGCAGCGGCAGGTGTAGACCGAGGTGGCCATGTCGGCGAGCTTGTGGCGCAGTACCTGATGGCCGCTCAGCGGGCGCCCGAAGGCGTGGCGCTGGCGCGCGAGCTCGGCCGTGCGCTCCCATGCGAGCGTCATCGCGCCGACCGCGCCCAGGGCCATCGCCAGGCGCTCCCACTGGAAGTTGGCCATGATCAGCTTGAACCCCTCGTTGAGCTCGCCCAGCAGGTTCTCCTCGGGAACGAACACATCCTCGAACGCGATCGTGGCGGTGTCGGAAGCGTGCCAGCCGAGCTTGTCGAGCTTCGCCGAGGTGACGCCCTCGCCGCGCTCCACGATCAGGAACGAGATGCCGTGATGGCCGCCCTCGGCGGTGGTCTTGACGGCGGTCACGATGAAGTGCGCACGCACGCCGTTGGTGATGTAGGTCTTCTCGCCGTTGAGCACCCAGCCGCCGTCGACGCGCGCGGCTTTCGTGGTGATCGCGGCGACGTCCGAGCCGGCGCCGGGCTCGGTGATCCCGAGCGCGCCGATCAGCTCGCCGCGGATCGACGGCAAGAGATAGCGCTGCTTCTGGTGCTCGGAGCCGAACTTCCAGATCGGCGGCGTGGCGATGTTGATGTGCGCGCCGATCCCGGCTGCGGTGCCGCCCGAGCCGGTGCGCGCGAGCTCCTCGCACAGCACCGACTCGTGCAGGTAGTCGCCTCCCTGCCCGCCGTACTCCTCCGGATACTTCAGCCCGAGCAGTCCCTGCGCAGCGAGCTTCGGGAAGACCTCGTCTGGGAACCAGCGCTCCTGCTCCCACTGCTGCGCGTGCGGCGTCAGCTCGCGCTCGATGAAGCTGCGCACCGACTGTCTCAGTTGCTCGTGCTCGTCGGAGAAGGGAGGCGTGGCCCTCATTGCCCTCTACCAATCGATTGGTAATCTAATGGTATGCGAGTTGCCATCGATGGAGTTGGGAGGATCGTGATTCCAAAGCCGATGCGCGACGAGCTGGGCATCAACGGCCCGACCGAGCTGGAGCTGACGGCCGTCGACGGCAGGCTCGAGTTGACGGTGCCGTACATCAAAGCCCACATGGAGATACGCGACGGGTTTGCGGTGATCGTCCCCGACGAGCCCGTTCCGACGCTGACGGTGGAGATGACCCGCGACGCGATCGAACGCTCTCGGCGGTGACGACTCCCGATTCGAGCGTCCTGATCCCCGCGCTGGGGATCTATCACGAGGCCCACGAGCGGGCGATGGAGGCGCTCGGCGAGGCGCCTCGCCTGACCGCTCACGTGGCGTTCGAGACCTCCTCCGTCTTGAGCCGCATGCCGGAGGGGCAGAGGGTCGCCGCGACGGTCGTGCTCGACGTGCTCGAGCACGATTTCCCCACGCCGTGGATCGTGCTCGATCCTGAACACCAGCGCGCGTGCCTGCGGCGCGCAATCGACGCGGGGCTGTATGGCGGTGCCCTGTACGACGCTCTGATCGCGGCGACCGCCGTCGAGAACGATGCGATCCTGCTGAGTGCCGACCGCCGCGCGAGCGCAACCTACGAGGCGATGGGCGCGAGGGTGGAGTACCTGCAGGCTTAGATGGCTGGCGCCGTTCGGGCCATACATGTATGGCCCGCGGGCTTGCACATGTGCAAGCCCCTGGAGGCAGGCGCATGCGCCTGCCTCGGAGGGGCCGCATGCGGCCCCTCGCCTCATAAATGGGCGGACGATCGCCCTACAGCCCGTAGGAGCGCCCGATCACGTCGAGCATGATCTCGTCGGTGCCCGCGCCGATGCGGTTCAGGCGCATGTCGCGCCACACGCGCTCGACGCCGTACTCGCGCATGTAGCCGGCGCCGCCGTGGATCTGGATGCATTCGTCGGCCACTTCGCAGGCGATCCGCGCGGCGTGGAGCTTGGCCATCGAGATCTCGCGCACGGGGTACTCGCCGTTGTTGAAGCGCCATGCCGTCACGTACACCATCTGGCGCGCCGACTCGATTTTCGTGGCCATCTCGGCGAACTTGTGGCGGATCACCTGGAACTTCCCGATTTCGCGGCCGAACGCCTTGCGCTCGTGCGCGTACTGAAGCGTCTTCTCGAAGCACTTCTGCGCGCCCGCCACGCAGCCCGCGGCGCCGATCAGGCGCTCGCCCTGGAGCTCCCACATGATGTGGTAGAAGCCCTTGCCGATCTGCCCGAGCACAGCCGTTGCGGGCACACGCACGTCCTGGAACGCCAGCAGCGCGGTGTCCGAGGCGTGCATGCCGAGCTTCTCCAGCTTCTTCTCGCGGATCACGCCCGGGGCGTCCATCGGCACCAGGAACAGCGTGAAGCCGTCATAGCCTGCGTCCGGGTCGGTCTTGGTGACGAGCACGATCACGTCCGCGCGATGGCCGTTGGTGATGTAGGTCTTGGAGCCGTTGATCACGTAGTCATCGCCGTCGCGAACCGCCCGCGTCTTGATCGCAGAGACGTCCGAGCCGGCGTCGGGCTCGGTGATGCCGAGGCACAGGATCTTCTCGCCCTTGATCGCCGGCACCACCCACTCCTGCTTCTGCTGCTCGCTGCCAAAGGCGAGGATCGGAGGCATCGCCATGTCGGTGTGCACCGCCAGCCCCATCGCCAGGCCGCCAGAGTTGGCGTTGGTGATCTCCTCCGCCAGCACCAGGCTCGTGTAGTAGTCGCCGCCCTGGCCGCCGTAGGTCTCGGGCTTGTCCAGGCCGAGGAAGCCCAGCTCGCCCATCCGCGCAAACACCGAGTCCGGGAACGTCGTCTCCTCCCATTCCTCGGCGTGGGGGGCCAGCTCCTTGACCACGAAGCCGCGGATCGACTCGCGCAGCTGTTCGTGCTCGTCGGTGAAGATGAAGTGCTTGCGTGCTGCCTTGAAGTCGGGCTTGCGCACGCTCTCGGCGGTGGCGGCCATCGGGCGGTCTCCTTGGTCTCGGCGGGTGTCGCGACGCTATCGCACAGCGTCCGAAAAGTAAATAGTAGAGCTGACCACTTCCAGCGAGGCCGGATCCCGTTAGGATGCGCCGGTGGCCACGGACAAGGTGCTCTACGACGTAGATCGTGCAGGTGTGGCGCGCATCACGCTCAACGACCCCGACACCCGCAACGCGCTCTCGCCAGAGCTGCTCGCGGATTTGACCGAGGCGTTCGAGCGCGCACGCGACGAGCAGGAGGTGCGCTGTGCAGTGCTCGTCTCCTCGCACGAGAAGACGTTTTCCTCGGGCGCGAACCTCGGCGGCTTCGCCGGCGATCAGGCGCTCGTGCACAAGCACTTCGGCTCGGAGCTGTTCGTCGGGCTGTTCAAGCTGATCGGCGAGCTGGGCAAGCCGACCATCTGCGCCGTGCGCGGCCACGTGCTCGCCGGCGCGCTCGGGATCGCGCTGTCGTGCGATCTGATCGTGGCGTCCGAGCAGGCGAGCTTCGGAACGCCTGAGATCAACGTCGGCGCCTTCCCCTTCATGATCATGGCGCTGATCTACCGCAACGTGCCGCGCAAGAAGGCCAACGAGCTGCTGCTGCTCGGCGAGCGCTGGAGCGCACAGCAGGCGCTGGCGGCGGGGATGGTCAACAAGGTCGTCGCAGACGCCGAGCTCGATGGTGCCGTGGCCGAGTGGGCTGGCCGGCTGGCGGGCAAGTCTCCGGTGATCATGCGCCTGGGCAAGCAGGCAATGCGGCGCCAGATGGACATGCCTCTGGACGACGCGCTCGACTACCTGCGCGCCCAGCTCAGCCTCGCGTTGTCGACCGAGGACGTGGTCGAGGGCGTGAGCGCGTTCTTCGAGAAGCGCCAACCGGAGTGGAAGGGGCGCTGATGGGAACCCAGGAGACGAGCTCGCTGCTGCGCCCCCTGGTGCAGGAGCTGCAGGAACGGCGAGCCCGCATCAGGCTCGGCGGCGGAGAGGACAAGATCGCCGCCCAGCACGCCCGCGAGAAGCTGACCGCGCGTGAGCGGATCGCGCTGCTGCTCGACGTCGAGGAGGGCAGCGGCGAGAGCACCTTCGTCGAGCTGGGCATCCACGGCAAGCCCCACTTCTCCCAGCGCGCGATGGACGGCGTGGACGCGCCCGCCGACGGTGTGATCACCGGCTACGGCAAGGTCGCCGGGCGCCTGACCGCCGTGTGCGCATACGACTTCACCGTGATGGCCGGCTCGATGGGCATGACCGGCGAGATCAAGGTCACGCGCCTGCGCGAGCTGGCGCTGACCAAGCGCATCCCGTTCGTGTGGCTGCTCGACTCCGCCGGCGCGCGCGTGCAGGAGGCCGCCGGCGCGATGTTCGCCGGCTCGGGACACCTGTTCCGCGAGGAGGTCGTGATGAGCGGCGTGATCCCCCAGGTCGCCGCCCTGATGGGCCCGTGCGCAGCCGGCACCGCCTACATCCCCGGCCTGGCCGACTTCGTGCCGATGGTCAAAGGGCGTGGCTCGATGGCCCTCGCCGGCCCGCACCTGGTCCGCGCCGCGATCGGCGAGGACGTCACCCAGGAGCAGCTCGGCGGCTCGCGCGTGCACTGCCGCAAGTCGGGCGTCGGCGACCTGGAGGTGGCAGACGACGAGGAGTGCATCGAGCGGATCAAGCAGTACCTCTCCTTCATGCCCCAGAACTGCGAAGAGAGGGCGCCGATCCGTGCGGCGAGCGATCCGATCGGGCGCCGTGAGGAGGAGCTGCTCGACATCCTGCCCGAGTCCAACCGCAAGCCCTATGACATGTACGAGGTGATCCGCCGGATCGTCGACGACGGCGAGTACTTCGACATGAAGGGCCAGTGGGCAAAGACGATCATCACCTGCTTCGCGCGCTTCGGCGGCAGGCCCGCAGGGATCGTCGCCAATCAGCCCAAGCACCTCGGCGGCATCCTCGACAACGACTCCGCCGACAAGGCCGCACGCTTCGTGAACCTGTGCAACGCGTTCGCGATTCCGCTCGTGTTCATCCAGGACGTGCCCGGCTTCATGGTCGGCACCAAGGTCGAGGCCGAAGGCATCATCCGCCACGGCGCCAAGATGCTCTACGCGGTCGCCAACGCAACCGTTCCCAAGATCACCGTGATCACGCGCAAGGCCTACGGCGCGGGCTACTACGTGATGAACGGCCGCGCCTATGAGCCCGACCTGATCGTCGCCTGGCCGAGCGCCGAGATCAGCGTGATGGGCGCCGAGGGCGTGGTCGAGATCGCGTTTCGCAAACAGGTCGACGCGGCAGACGATCCGCAGGCCAAGAAGGCCGAGCTGATCGAGGGCTTCCGCAAGATCTTCGACGTGTATGTCGCCGCCGGCAACGACGTGATCGACGATGTGATCGACCCACGCGAGACGCGTGAGACGATCTGCCGGGCGCTGGAGATGTCGGCGGGAAAGAAGGTCGAGCGGCCGTGGAAGCGGCAAGGAGTGGTCCCCGTATGAGCCTTGACGATCCCGTGGTGATCACCTGCTCGATCTCGGGCGCGATCGCCAACCGCGAGCAGTGCCCGGCGATCCCCTACACGCCGGCCGAGTACGCGGCCGAGGCGCGGCGGATCGTGGACGAGGGCGGCGTGATGATCCACATACACGCGCGCAGGCCCGATGGCACGCCGAGCTATGAGGTCGAGGACTTCCGGGCGATAACCGAGGCGATCCGCGGCGAGGTCGGCGATCGGGCGATCGTCAACTTCTCCACGGGCACGATCGGCGTCCCCGTCGAGAAGCGGATCGCCTACCTGCGCGAGTGCCGCCCGGAGGTCGCCGCGCTCAACATGGGCTCGATGAACTACGCCAAGTACTCGCGCTCGCGTAAGGAGCTCGTCTTTGCGATGGTCTTCCAGAACCCCTTCGAGGAGATCATCCAGCTGCTCGAGACGATGAACGAGCTGGGCATCAAACCCGAGCACGAGTGCTTCGACATCGGGCACGTGGGGAGCCTCGCGCCGCTGATCGACATGGGCGTGTTGAAGACGCCGCTGCATGTGGACTGCGTGATGGGAGTCGTGGGCGGCATCCCACCGACGGCGCGCAACCTCGCGGCGATGGTCGAGAACATCCCGGGTGGGCGGGACTCCCATTCAGCGCACTGGGGGGTGATCGGCATATCGCGCGACCAGTGGATGCTCGTCGCTGCCGCGCTCACGCTCGGCGGCTCGATTCGCGTCGGCCTGGAGGACAACCTGTACCTGCCCGGCGGCCAGATGGCCAAGTCGAACGGCGAGCTGATCGCCAAGGCCAGGGCGATGACCGAAGACATCGGCCGGCGCCCCGCCAGCGTGCAGGAGGCCCGCTCGATCCTTGGACTCTCCCAGCCGGCTGGGACGATCGCATGAGCCTGCCGCTGGAGGGCGTCCGTGTGCTCGACCTCTCGCGCCTGCTGCCCGGCGGCTTCTGCTCGCTGCTGCTGGCCGATTTCGGCGCCGAGGTGCTCAAGGTCGAGGACACCGGCATGGGCGACTACGTGCGCTGGTCGCCGCCGTTCTACGACGGTGCGCACGAGAGCGCGCGCTCGGCGCTGTTCCTCTCGCTGAACCGCAACAAGCGCTCGATCCGCCTCGACCTGAAGAGCGACGGCGGCCGCGAGGCGCTGCTGCGCCTGGTTGGCGAATACGACGTCGTGCTCGAGTCCTTCCGCCCGGGCGTGCTCGACCGGCTCGGCGTCGGCTATGAGCGCATGCGAGAGCAGAACCCGGGCCTCGTCTACTGCGCGATCAGCGGCTATGGACAGGACGGCCCGAAGCGCGCTGCGTCCGGGCACGACATGAACTACCTGGGTCTCGTGGGCCTGCTCGGCCTGACAGGAGAGCAGGGCGGCGAGCCCGTGCAGGCGGCGGGCCAGATCGCAGACGTCGGCGGCGGCGCGCTGATGGCCGCCTTCGGGATTCTCGCTGCGCTGCGCGAGCGCGACGGCTCCGCGGGCTCCGGCGGCTCCGGCGAAGGGCAGATGGTCGACGTCGCGATGGCCGACGGCGCGCTGTCGTGGCTGGCGCTGGTCGCCGGCGCCTACTTCGCCGACGGCGCAGTTCCCCGCCGCGGCGAGCTTGCACTGGCGGGTGCGCTGATCTGCTATCGGCCCTACGAATGCTCCGACGGCTGGATCAGCCTCGGCGCCCTGGAGCCGAAGTTCTGGCAGGCCTGGTGTCGTGGCGTGGGGCGCGAGGATCTGATCGCGGTGCAGTTCGAGCGTCCGGGCTCCGGCGCGCACGCGCAGGTGCAGGAGATCTTCCGCTCGCGCACCCGCGCCGAGTGGGAGGCGTTTGCATCGGCGAACGACTGCTGCCTGGAGCCGGTGCTCGAGCTCGACGAGGCCCTCGACTCCGAGCTGGTGCGCGCGCGGGAGATGGTGGTCGAGATCGAGCAGCCGGGCGTCGGGCGCGCGGTTCGCCAGCTCGGCGTGCCCGTCAAGCTCGCGCGCACGCCCGGCGAGCACGCACGTCTGCCCGGCCCCGCGCTCGGCGAGCACACCGAGGCGGTCCTGCTGGGCGCCGGCTACTCCGAGGCGCAGGTCGCCGAGCTGATCGCAAGCGGCGCCGCGGCCGGACCGGCCGCGGCCGGCCACGAGCCCAGCCTGCGAGCGTGAGCCTGCAAGCGCAGCCGGCGCGCCCGCTGGTGAAGATGAGCGAGCTGGCGGAGCGCTCGGGAGTCAGTCCGGGGACGATCCGCTACTACCTGCGCGAGGGTCTGCTGGGTGGGGGTGAGGACGTGCTCAGAACCAGCCGCAACATGGCCTACTACCCGCCCGAGTACGTCGAGCGGATCGTGCTGATCAAGCGCCTGCAGGAGGAGCGCTTCATGCCGTTGCGCGTGATCAAGGGCGCGCTCGAGGACGACCCCGAGCGCGTGCGCGCGCTGATCGAGCTGGAGGACCGCATCCTCGAGCGTGCGCTCACCGCCGCCGAGGACCGCGGCCGGGTCTCGCGCAGCGCCGCGCAGGAGCGCTACGGGGTGCCCCGCAACGTGCTTCAGCGGCTGGCTGAGATCGGCGTCCTGACCCCCAACCAGCGCGGCTATGACCGCGACGATCTGAAGATAATCGAGGCGATCGCGAGCTTCCGCGCGGGCGGCTACGACGAGGCTCTCGGCTTCACCGTCTACGACACCCTGCGCTACCGCAAGGCCCTCGAGCCGCTCGTCGAGGAGGAGGTCTCAGCGCTGCTCGGTCGTCTCGCCGGCGAGGTCGAGGTCGAGCGTGCGGTCGAGATCGTGGCCGCCGGCACCGAGCCGCTGCGCGAGCTGATCGGCGCGATGCACTCAAAGCTCCTGCTCTCCGCGCTGCGCCGGGCCAGAGGCGCTCAGACACCCGAATAGCACCACCTACCAGCGCGCGCGGTGGTGCTCCATCACCCCGAGCCCGCCGGCCAGCTCGATCCCGCCGGGCAGCGCTCCCGAGAAGCGCCCGAACGGCGCCCGGTAGTCGCTGGAGAGCACCAGCAGGTTCTCCCGGCGGCTGCGCTCGGCCTCGGCATCGAAGCGCAGCACCGACCCGTCCTCGCAGGCGATCGCGGTCAGGTCATCGGCGAAGCTCACCGGGGCCGGCTCGGACGGGAGTCGATCCACCCACACCGCGCGCTCGCTCTGTGTCGGTGGGTCGTTCACGCCGCTGACGAGGTTCCACGCCACGGCGGCGCCGTCGACGCTCGAGCCCACACCCGCGCTCCAACGCCACTCGGTCACACGCGCGTGGTATCCGACGGTGTCGTCTATCACCGCCAGCGCCTCGATCGCCTGCGGGCCGCTGCCGTCGCGCGTGATGTGTCCGCGCGCGACGATCCCCGCCTGCTTCCGGGTCCACACGTGCGACTTTCCATTGGCGCAGAGCGCCTCGATGCCCGCCTCCTCCGCCAGCGTCAACTCGAGCAGCACGCCGCGGTCGCGCACTCGCATTCTCCCGGGCGTGCCCGCCGTGCGCCCGTCGGCCGGACAACCATGCACGAGCTCCACCTCGTGGCGGCGCGGCAGCAGCCGCGTGCGTTCGCGCAACCCAGTCCCGTCGCGCATGTGAAGCGCCCAGAAGGATTGCCTGGCCGGTCCGATCTGCACGAGCGCAGCGCAGGCCAACAGCTGCTCGCAGAAAATCCCCACGTAGCGCCAGCGCTTCAGCGGACGCGTGCCGTGGAAGAGCCTCGCGTGGGCGATCGCGCCCGACTCCTCGCGAGCCACGGGGCCGCCTGCTGGCGTTATGCTTGGCATTATTGACTGACCAGTCAATCTATTTTCGGTGCCCGACCCTGGGGAAGTCGCGGGCGGAGCGCCTACCGGAGGACATGCGTTTTGAGGGCCGCTGCAGTACAGCTCAACTCCACTGCCGATCGGGCCTCGAACCTGGCCGTCGCCGACCGCCTCACGCGCGCCGCTGCGGCCGATGGGGCAGACCTGATTGTACTCCCCGAGAAGTGGACCGCGATGGGCGGCGAGGATGACATGCGCGCGGCCGCCGAGCCGCTCGAGGGCGGTCCCTCGGTCGAATGGGCGCGCGCACTCGCGCGCGAGCTGGGCGTCGACCTCGTTGCGGGCTCGTTCCTGGAGCTGGTGCCCGGCCAGCAGAAGCTCGCCAACACCTCGGTGCACGTCGATCCCGCCGGCGAGGTCAAGGCGGTGTATCGCAAGATCCACATGTTCGATGTGGAGGTCGCAGGACGTCGCTACCGCGAGTCCGAGCTGGAGCAAGCGGGCGAGGAGATCGTGCTGTCGCATACCGCTGACGGCCAGGCGCTGGGGATGTCGGTCTGCTACGACCTGCGCTTCCCCGAGCTGTACCGGATCCTCGCCGTGCGGGGAGCGCAGATCGTGGTCGTCCCCGCGGCCTTCACGCTGCAAACGACCCGCGACCACTGGGAGACGCTGCTGCGGGCGCGCGCGATCGAGAACCAGGCGTTCGTGATCGCCGCCAACCAGGTGGGCGAGCACCCCGCTCACCAGCACTCGGGCGGCCGCTCGATGATCGTGGACCCGTGGGGGGTGGTGCTCGCGCAGGCACCCGACGGCGAGGGCCACATCGTCGCCGAGCTGGACCTGGCCGCCCAGGGCGAGATCCGCGCGCAACTGCCCTCGCTCGCCAACCGGCGGCCTTCCGCATACCGCTGGCCGGCCGAGGTGGGAGCGTGAGCGCGGGCCGCGCATCGACCGCTCGCGCCAAGTCCGCCTCGGACAAGCGCCGGTTGATCCTCGACGCGGCCGTGCGCGTGTTCGCGCGCCAGGGGTTTCACGCGTGCAGGGTGTCTGACATCGCAGATGAGGCCGGCGTTGCCTACGGCCTCGTCTACCACTACTTCGCCTCCAAGGACGAGGTCCTCGACACGCTGTTCCTGGAGCGCTGGAACGTGATGCTCGACCTGATCCGCCAGGTCGACGCCGACGAGATCCCCGTTCGCGAGAAGCTCGAAGCGATCGCCTCGTTCATCGTGGACAGCTACCGCCACGACCCCGACCTGATGAAGGTGATCATCGTCGAGGTGACCCGTGCGGCCAACTCGTTCGGCAACACCCACATAGCCACGATCCGCGAGGCCTATGACCTGATCGGCGGCATGATCGCCAAGGCCCAGGCCGAAGGTGTGTTCAAGGCCGAGATCGAAGCCCGCTTCGCGGCGATGGCCTTCTATGGCGCGATCGAGCAGCTGCTCACCGGCTGGATCTTCGAGCTGCTGCCCCAAGGCGAGGAGCACTTCGAGCGCGCCAAGTGGCTCGTGGTGGAGACGGTCTGCGGTGGTCTGGAGACCCGCTCGAACGAGCAGGCGGCCCGTCGCTAGCGCGGCGCTCTCGACGGCGGATTCCAAGCGCTGCTCGCCTGCGCGCATGATCGTGACCCCCGCGGGGAATAGACTGCCGGGACGATGGAGAACGAGATGGTCAAGCGATTGGTGTGGTCGGGCTTGCTCGCCGGCGCGAGCGCCCTCGCCAGCATCGCCGCTACGCGCGTCGCGGCGATGCTGTGGAGACAGCTCTTCGACGAGGAGCCTCCGGAGTGAGCGCGCCAGCTCCTCCCCCCATCGACGGCCGGCCGGGGGCCACTCGCGACGGGCCGCCGCAGAACATCGCCACCACGATCGCGGACATCTCCGAGCGCGCAACGCTGCTCGTACGCGAGGAGATCGAGCTCGCCAAGCTCGAGGTCACCGAAAAGGCGACCAAGCTCGCCAAGGGCGCGATCGTGGGTATCGCCGCCGGGGTCTTCTTCCTGATGGCGCTGATCTTCGCGCTCGTCGGCTGCGCGTGGCTGCTCTACTACTACCTTCCCGTCAATGATTTCGCCTACTTCTGGGGTTTCTTCGCGATGGCGGTGATCCTCGTCCTGTTCGGAGTTCTCGCCGGAGTGATCGCCGCCAAAGTCGTCAAACGCGGATCGCCGCCCGTTCCCACGATGGCGATCGAGGAGGCCCGCAAGATTCGCGAGACGGTCAGTGCGAGCGCAAGCAGTGATCCTGCTCCGCCACCCGCCGCCTACGCCGCGAGCGTGCCCGGAGGCGAGAGCTGATGCCCGCGCGTCCACCCGCTGAGATTCGTAGCTCGATCGAGAGCAACCGCCAGGAGCTGGCGCTCTCGGTCGAGCGCCTGCGTGGCGAGGTGGCCCGCGCCACCGACTGGCGCTCGCATCTCGAGCGCGCAAGGCAGGAGCTCATCGTCGGTGCCCAGCGCCACCAGAGCGAGATCGCGGCGGGAGTCGGAGCTGTCGGGCTGCTGCTCGGCGTGCGCATCCTGCGCCGCCGCCGTCGCCGCGGCTGATTCAGCTCAACAGCGCGCGCGGGATCGCGCCCACGCCGATCAGGCCGGGGCCGGTGTAGGTACCGATCACCGGGCCCACCTCCGAGGTGAAGACGGGCTCGGAGTCGAAGATCTCCCGGCAACGGTCGATCAGGCGCTGAGCCTGGTCCTCGGCCTGGATGTGCTGCACGACCCAACCGTCGGAGCCGGCTTCGTGGAGCTCCTGGGCGTAGGCGACCATCCGCTCGAAGGCGCGACCGGCCGTGCGCACCCGCTCGACCGGCACGATCTCGTACTCGAGCGAGAGGATCGGCTTGATCTTCAAGGTGCCGCCGATCCACGCCTGAGCCTTGCCGACGCGGCCGCCTCGCCGGAGGTACTCCAGCGTGTCGAGGCAGAACCAGATCCGCAGCGCCTTGCGCGCCGCGCGCACCCGTGCGGCCACCGCGTCCTTGTCGGCGCCCGCACGCGCCGCCGCGGCGGCGGCGAGCAGCACCAGTCCCATGCCCCCGCAGGCGGTTTCGCCATCGATCACCTCCACGTGCGCGCCCATTCCCCGCTCGCTCAGCAGACCATGCGCCTGACGCGCGGCCTCATAGGTTCCCGATATTCCGCCCGCGAGGTGTACCGAGACGACGTCCTGGCCTTCTTCGAGCAGTGGCTCCCACACCGCGAGGAAGTCGCCGATCGACGGCTGTGAGGTGATCGGCAGCTCGGGATCTCTGGCCAGACGCCGATAGAAGGCGTCGAAGCCATCCATCTCCAGCTCACGTTCAGGGTTACCCTGCCAGCCCACGTACAGGCTGACCTGGTTTATGCCCAGCTCGTCGGCTAGGGCTCGGGGGAGATAGTGAGTGCTGTCGGTTGCGACCGCGACGGGAGCCATGCGGCGCCGGACGCTACAGCAACGCCTGCGCCAGCTCCCCCGACTCGTACATCTCGGTCACGATGTCGCAACCCCCGAGCAGCTCGCCGTCGACGAACAGCTGGGGGATGGTGGGCCAGTTGGAGATCGCCGAGAGCTCCTGGCGGATCCTTGGGTCGGGCAGGATGTCCACAGCGGCAAACGGCGCATCGAGCGATTGCAGCATCGCCACGGTACGCGCGGAGAAGCCGCAGGCGGGAGCCTCGGGGGTTCCCTTCATGAAGAGGATGACCTTGTGCTCGCCGATCGCCTCCGCGATCGCGTCGCGGATCGGGTTGGACTCCTCGCTGGGCGCGGCTGCCGCGGCGGGAGGCTCGCTGCTCATCATCGGTATCGGCTCGAATTGGCTGCTTGACATGGCAGGCTCCTGGCTCAGGGGGTCTGGATCTTCACGGGCGTCTGTGTCTTCAGTGCAAGCGCATGGATGGCTGCGCCGACTTCGCGCCCAAAGACGTCATAGACGAGTCTGTGCTGCTGGATGCGCGTGAGACCTTCGAAGGCGGACGCGGTCACGGTCGCGCTGAAGTGATCGCCGCCGCCGGTGTAGTCCTCGACCTCGGCCTGCGCTCCGGGAATCGCGGCCTCGATACGCTGCTTTATGTCCTGCGAGGACGGCACCTGCCTCCTAGCGTAGAAGATCGGGCACCGCTTACGGGAGCGTTTCGCGGCGCTATACTTTGGAAAGTCTTGGAGCCATACACAGGAGCAGACCGATGATCGAAATCACCGACAAGGGCGCCGAGAAGGTGCACGAGTTCCTCGCCTCTCAGCAGGCCGACGTGAGCGTGGCCGGCCTGCGCGTGGGCGTTCGCGGAGGAGGTTGCTCCGGCTTTCAGTACCAGCTGGCCTTCGACGAGCAGCGCGAAAGCGATGTCGTGTTCGAGAGCCACGGGCTGAAGCTCCTGGTCGACGGCGAGAGCCTGCAGTTCGTGCACGGCTCGACGATCGACTACGAGGAAAGCCTGCAGGGCGCCGGCTTCAAGGTGAACAACCCCAATGTGGTGGCCGCGTGCGGCTGCGGCTCCTCCTTCCGGGTAGCCGAGGAGGAGCAGGTCTCCGCGGTCTGACCGTCGGGTCGAGGGTCTCGGCGCTGCCGATGCGCAGCGCTCTCATCACAGGGGTCCTGATCGCTGTAGCTGCGTTCGTGTGCGGCTGCGGCTCGCAGCGATCCAGCCCACCGCTGCGAGCCTCGCTGGGTTCCCCGGGTGCTCCGGGTGCTCCGGGCTCGCGCGGGCCGGCCTTCGGACTGACCGAGGACAACGCCGACCTGCTGTGGGCGCCGGGCAGCGCGCCGCCGAGCGACGGCGCCTTCGGCCAAGCCCGCCACGCGCTCGCAGCGCTTCATCCGAGCTACCTGCGACTGCTTGTCGACTGGGCCGCCCTGCAGCCCCGCCCCGACCGGCGTCCCGAGCTGGAAGCGCGCATCGACGGGTGCGCGCGAGGGGTCTCGCCCTGCGGCCCCTATGCTGGCATCCGCGCGGAGCTGGCCGCGATCGCCTCTCAGCAGCGGGCCGCGGGCGCAGGCGAAGAGGGCTTTCGCGTCGTACTCGACCTCTTCGGTACGCCGTCCTGGGCGGCAAGACCGCCGTCGGGCTGCGAGCTGCCGGGCGCCAGCGCGTTCGCTCGCCCCCTGCGCCCCGAGGCCCTGACGGCCTATCGCGCTCTGATCCACGCCCTACTCGCGCTCGCCCAAGCGCAGGGAGTGGCGCTCGAATGGTGGAGCCCGTGGAACGAGCCCAACGATCCGCGCTTCATCTCGCCGCAGCGCTCGAGCTGCGCGAGCGCCTCGCACTCACTCGCGCCGGCCATCTACGGGCAGCTCGCCGAAGCGATGGCCGCCGAGCTGCGCGCAGACGGCGGCACGCACCACCTCCTCCTGGGCGAGCTCAACGATCTCGAAGCGGACTCACCCCGCAGCACGAGCGTCGCGGAGTTCGTAGCGGAGCTGCCGAACGACGTGCTGTGCCTCGCCGGCGTGTGGTCGATCCACGCCTACGCCCGCTACGGAGCCGCCGGCCCGGAGAACGCGGTCGGCGCGCTGGAGTCCGCGCTCGACGCGCGCGGGGGGTGCGCCCGTGGCGCGGCCATCTGGGTGACCGAGGCGGGCGCCGGTGCGCCGCACCCGGGCCAGCAGCGCGGTCGGGGCGCCGCTGAGGAACAGGCGGGCTGCCAGGCGCTCCAGCGCCAGCTGCTCGGCTGGTACGGCGACCCGCGGGTGCAGGCCGTCTTCCAGTACACCTTCCGCGAGGACCCCTACTTCCCGGTCGGCCTCACCAGCGCCGACCTGTCGCACCTGTACCCGACCTACGGGCTGTGGCTGGCCTGGTCCAGACTGCGCGGCACCGGCCTGCCTCCGCCCGCGAAATCGGTGTGCGCGCAGGAAGGCGCGGGCGCGTAGGGTGGCGCCGTGGCCATGATTCCCCAGCGGCTGCGAAGCCTTTCGCCCGCGCGCCTGCGCGACGACGTGCGCCTGCGGGCGCTCGGCGTGGGGATCGGGCTGATCCCGCCGCGCACGATGCACTCCGCCGAGGACGCCCGGATGCTGCTCGCCGCAGCCGCCCGAGCGCGCCGCGTGGTCGAGATCGGCGTCTACGAGGGAGCCTCGGCGCTGCACTTGTGCAGAAGCCTTGGTCCCGACGCGGAGCTGCACCTGATCGATCCCTTCGGGGCCCACCCCGACGCGCTCCCGAGCGGGTGGGGCGCGAGCGAGTGGGCGACCCGGCGCGCCGTGGCGCGCGAGCTGCGCAACCGAGGCCGCGTCGCGCCGCGCGTGCGCTGGCACGTGGCTCTCTCGCACGACGTGGCCGCAGCGTGGCCCGGCGAGGAGATCGATCTGCTGTTCATCGACGGCGACCATTCCGAGGCCGGGTGCGAGCTTGACTGGAGCTCCTGGGCACGTTTCGTGACGCCGGGCGGACGCGTCGTCTTCCACGACGCTCGCGCCGGGGAGCCCGGCGGACGCGGGCTGCCCGGACCCACCGCGGTCGTGAGGCGTCACTTCCGAGGCGAGGGCACGCGCGGCTGGGAGATCGAGGCAGAGGCCGACCGCACGGTCGTTCTCAGACGCGCTCCCGCACAATCGCCGCACGCGGTTTAAGTTGGACGGCCAGCCGAGTAGTTGGCTGGATGGCCAGCCGGTGAAAAGCGTGAAAACCTGCACACCATGGGGTTGACGCGGCGTCAAACCCTGTGGTACCGTCGCCGAGACATGATGTCAAGCGTCGCAAGGGGAGAGGATAGCCCTGGCCTCCAGGAACGCGCGTATTCTCCACACGGAGTTAGCGTTGGAGTGTTTGGACACCGTTTGGGCTTGACCTTGACGCAGAAGGTGTTTTCTGCGAGGGTCGGGCGTACAGCATCGTTGGCCGGGGAAGGCCAATAGCTACGACTGGCTTCTGGACGTCTCTGTCCTGAAGAGGGGATTCATCGGGGTCGGTCGATCTAACCCTAGAGGGAAAAGGAGTAGTGGATAGATGAAACGCACGAGGATCATGGGGCTCGCGCTTGTCGCGGCCTTCGCCTTCAGTGCTCTCGCGGCGGCCAGCGCCTTCGCGAAGCCGGAAATCATTCGCTGTTACGCCAAAACCGGCGGCAAATACACCGAAAGCAACTGCAAGACGAAAAGCACTTCGAAAAGCCCAGGTTCGTTCGAAATCTCGAAAGTCCCTGTGAAAAAGGGCTTCACCTCCTCAGGAGGCGAAGGCACCCTTGAAACCGCCAACGGCACCAAAGTCATCTGCTCCACGCAGTCGGCGACCGGTGAATACAAATCGACCACGTCCACCAAAGAAGTCACGAACGTGATCTCCAAATTCAATGGCTGCGGGATCCCGGCGCTTGGGCTGACGTGCAACACTGCTGGCGACGCCGCGGGCGAAATCACGACCAACAAACTCGGCGGCAAGCTGGGTTACATCTCCGGCAAAGGAAGCAAAACGCCGGTCGTAGGCCAGGAACTGCACCCGCTCGTCAAAAAAGGTTCGTTCACTTCGTTTGAATGCGGTGGCGGTGCGGTCAAAGTCATCGTCGGCGAAGGCGCCGGCAAAGGCGGCGACTGCATCATCGCGCCGGTGGGCCCGGCCAACGTGAGCTCAACGACCGTGACTCAGGAATACAGCGGCTCGGGCGGCAAACAGAACCCGCAGCACTTCGAAGGTTCGACTAAAACCTGCAACCTCGAAAGCAACACCAACGGTGGAGCGTACGAACGTGCCACGCAGGCGCTCGTCACGACCGTCACCAACGAAGAAGCTCTCGAGATCAACGCATAGCAGCATCTCGAGAGACTGAGCCGGAGCAGGCTCGGTACCGACGTAGATAGGGCATTGGTGGGCCGAGACCCTTGTGGTCTCGGCCCACCAAGCGCTTTGGGGTGAGGGGCGACTTGGTCTTAGCCTCGCTCGTGTTTCGGATCGACAGTAGGAGAGACGCAGAAAGGGACTCTGAAGATCGGTGGCTTCATACTCGTGGTGGCTTGCGTACCGAGCGCCAACGAGCACAGGGAACACTCGTGGTGGCACGTTGACATGTCGGCGCTGGTGGCCTACCATCTTTGATTCAAGGGAGACAGGGAGCAGGGGATGTCGGGACGAGAGAGGTCAAGGAGCGACACGCGGGTTTCACCGAGGATTTTGCCCGGTGGGACTCTAAGCTCCCGGACGGTCCGCCTAGTGCGGCCCTTGATCGCGCTTGGCGTTTCGCTGGCCGTTCTCGCATGCGGTGCGCAGGCTGCATCCGCAGCGACCGGACATGCGTACCTCTCGCGCCTTCCAGTGACCGGGCTCGAGGAACCCCACCCTGCGGCCATGGCCGTCAACAGCGCCGGCGAAGTGTTCGTGGCTGACGACACCGCCGGGGTGGTGGACGTCTTTTCCGCCACGGGCGTCTACGTCACCCAGTTTGGGGCTGGGGAAGCTCGCCAACTTCGAGGATCTGACTGCCATCACGGGTCTGGCGATCGATGCCAGCGGCCGCGTGTACGTTGCCGATGCAGCGACGAAGGCAATCCACGTGTTCAGGCCGGATGGTTCCGGCGGGTACGCCCTGCTAGCGGAATGGCGCGGGGTGCAGACTCCCGGTAAGACATTTGGGGAAGAACTGGGTGGAGTCGCAATCGATACCTCCACCAGCACGGCGGATCCAGCCGCCGGAGACGTGTACGTACTCAACTCCGCCGAAGAGGTCCTTGACGTGTTCAAGCCGGTCGAAGGCCAGGAAGGCACGCTCGTCTCGGTCATCAAGGGCAAACCTAGATTTGAAGGTGTCGATGGCATCGCCGTGGACTCGGCCACCGGCTCGGTATACGTCGCCAACAACTCCGGCAAACCATCGATCGAGCAGTTCAGCTCGGCGGGGGCTTTCGAACGCTCGATCACTGGCGCGGCGACCCCGCAGGGCGCATTCGGTTCGATCGCAGGGCTCGCCGTCGAAGAAGCGACCGGCGACGTGTACGCCGTAGACGAAGCCGACCGCGTCGTCCAGCAATTCAACGCAGCGGGGGAATGGATTGGACAGATCACCACAGCGGCGGGTCTACCGTTGGTTGCGCCTGACGGGATAGCGGTGAGCAATTCCTCGGGTAGCCCGGCCGCGCGGGTGTACGTCGCCGACGGGGGCGCATCCGCGGTCCAGGCTGGAACGGAGTCGGTCGATGTGTTCGGTGCAAACGTGGTTGTCCCAACGGTCATGACGGGCAACCCACCTTCGAAGTTTGAACGGGTAGAACATTCAAAAGCAATTTCAGCGACGCTGACGGGAACGCTCGATCCAGAAGGCGTTACCGCCAAATACCACTTCGAATACCGTGCGATCGGCGGCGAATTTGAAGCAGCTTACGAACGCACGCCAAGCGAGGAAGGCGGCAGCTCGAATACACCCGTGGAAGTCCAGGCGGTGGTCGCACTGAAGCCTGATACTCCATATGAATTCCGGCTCGTAGGCGAAAACGCAAACGGGGTCAGCTACGGGATCGAGGTGGCGTTCAAGAAGTTCACGTTGTCAGCGGTTCCGGGGGTCAGCACCGGTGGCGCCAGTGGCGTGACCTCCGCCGGCGCGCTGCTGGAAGGAGCGCTGAGCACGGGCAAGATCGCGACCAAATACCATTTCGAATACGGAGAAACCGAAGGCTACGGGAAGTCGACGCCCGAAGCCGAAACGAGCGCTGGGAGCGAAGCTGTGACTGCAACGGTGAGCGGCCTCGGCTCCACAACGACTTATCACTTCCGACTGGTCGCGACCAACGAACTCGGAACCACGTACGGGCAGGACTCGACGTTCACCACGCTCGGCTCCGGTGCACCTACTGTTGTCAGCGAGTCCAGCGAATCGCTCTCGCCGCCGACGACCTCAGGCGAGATCGTCAAGGCCGCGATCAACCCGCAAGGAAAAGCCGTTCACTATCACTTCGAATACGGTGAAAGTGAAACCTATGGGCTGAGCACGGCGTCCGCAGAAATACCCGCAGGTGAAAAGCCTGTGGCGGTTTCCGCAGAACTAGTCGGCCTGCATCCCGGGAGCATCTATCACTTCCGGGTCGTCGCAGAAAGCGAAGAAGGCAAACTCAAGTCGACCGGCTCGGACCTGACGTTCACGACTTCCGAGGCGACCGGTGCTTTGTCGCCCGCACTGCTTGATGGTCGTGGCTACGAGCTCGTCTCGCCACCGGACAAGCACGGAGGGTACATCGAACCACTTACCCTGAGCGGCGGTCCGATCCAGGCTTCAGAAAATGGCAACGCGCTCGCCTATGTAGTGATCGGGCCAGTCGTAGAAAGCCCCGAAGGAACCTTCGCTCCTGAAGCGGAACAGGTAGTTGCGACGCGAGGGTCGACGAGCTGGAGCTCCCAGGAGATCGTCACGCCGAGCGAACGACCCCGCGAGGCTCGTGACGCCGGCTCAGAATATCGAGCGTTCTCTTCCGATCTGGCACTCGCTCTCGTGCAGCCCCTGCCCTCCTCCTATACGCCGCTGGCGGAACCGCCGCTTGCGCCGCCAACGTCCGAAGCGGAACGCGGGCGTCAGGAAAAAACGATCTACCTGCGAGCAAACGTCCCGATCGCCCCTGCCCCCTCGCAGACGGCAATTTACGAAGAAGCGGTTCGCGAGGGAGAACGGCTCGCGCAGGAACACGGCGAGACGTCGGCGCCGGGCTTTCTTCCGCTCGTCACCGCAGCCAACACCCCACCGGGTACGCACTTCGGAGGAAGCCCGCTCAAACGGGGTTCGGTCGGTACGCGGATGCTGGTCCTCGATGGTACGCCGGACCTGAGCCATATCGTTCTCGAATCGACCGTTCCGCTTGCGACCGAAGGGCCTTCGGCGCCCGGTATCTACGAGTGGGCTGCCGGCAAACTACAGCTTGTGAGCGTGCTCCCCGGCTCAAATCGGCCTGCGACCGGTCGGGTCGAACTCGGTTCTGGTGTCCGCTCGCAGCGACCGACAGACTATCGGCATGCCATCTCAGAAGATGGTACGCGCGTGGTGTGGACCCAGGAACCTGTCGGTGCGGTCGCGAAGGGCTATGGCCATCTCTACATGCGCGACACCGCAACCCACGAGACCGTCCAGCTCGATGTCCCCCAGGCAGGTGTCAACGGGAACGGAGCGGACGCGGTGTTTCAGCTCGCCAGCAGCGATGGGTCCAGGGTGTTCTTCACCGACACCCAGCCGCTTACCTCGACCTCCAAAGCGACCGTTACAAAGCCGGATCTGTATGTGTGTGAAATGGAAGAAGTTGCTGGAGAACTGAAATGCAACCTCAGCGATCTGACGGCATTGAAAAGCGGTGGGGAAAGCGCCGGGGTGCAAGGTGCCGTCCTGGGCGCGGCCGAAAACGGCTCATATGTCTATTTCGTTGCGACCGGGGTCCTCGCTACCGGAGCACAAGCTGGCTCTGAGAACCTCTACGTCGCCCACTACGAAAGCGGTGCCTGGGCAACGAGCTTCATCGACACGCTCTCAAGCGAAGACGCCCCGGACTGGAAGACGTTTGACGCGGCTGCGCCGTTCGTGCCAGAACTCCTGCGCCAGACTGCGAGGGTCTCGCCCAACGGGCGCTATCTGGCGTTCATGTCGAACAGGAGCTTGACGGGTTACAACAACATCGACGTCAACGAAGAAAGCGGTCGTCACGCAGACGAGGAGGTCTTCTTGTACAAGGCCGACAGTCGCACGGTGTCTTGCGCCTCATGCAACCCGAGTGGGGCCAGGCCAAAAGGCGTTCTGGACACCGAACTGGCGGGCGAAGGCAAAGGGCTGCGAGTCGATCGACCGGAAACCTGGGCTCGCCAGGAAGGCGAGGATCATTGGCTGGCCGGCAGTATTCCGGGGTGGACGGCGGTCAGCCTCGAGGAAGCTCTGCACCAGCCGCGTTACCTGGACGACAACGGTCAGTTGTTCTTCACGAGCGCCGATGCCCTCGTGAACGAAGCCGCTGGGCAGAGCCGCAAGGAGACCGTTGTGAGCGGGAAAGAACCCGTGTCTGTCGGAGTCGAGGATGTCTATGAGTATGAGCCCAACGAAGCCGGCAGCTGTCGCTCGGAAGCGGGTTGCGTAGCGCTGATCTCCAGCGGCTCGTCGGATCACGAATCGGCCTTCCTGGATGCGAGCGTCAGCGGCAGCGATGCCTTCTTGCTGACCGCGGCCAAGCTGGTGCCTCAAGACGAAGATACGAGCTATGACATCTACGACGCGCGTGTTTGCAGCGAATCCTCGCCTTGCGAGGGTGCGCCGCAGGCCCCGGCCTCCCCATGCGGTGACAGCTCCGCGTGCCGAGGGAGCTCGACGACAGGAACGCCCGCCGTCGAAACCCCGTCGAGTTCGACGTTTGTTGGGCCCGGTAATCTCGTGCATGTCCTGCCATCGAGTGGAACGCTGCCTGCCAAAGTGAGCAAGCCCGCGGCGTCGCGAAAGCAAAAGCTCGCGCGAGCGCTCAAGCAGTGCCACCGTTTGCCGCGCAAGACACGATCTCAGAAGCTCCGACGCGCTCGTTGTGAATCGCAAGCCAAGCGGAGATACGCGGTAAGGAAGAAGAAATGAGCTCGTTCGAAGTGAGGCGGCCGGCGTGGTGTGCGCTCCTGGCTGCCGCCTCCACGCTGCTCGCACTGCTGAGCGTGATCGGAGTGCAGCCCGCGCTCGCGCAATCAGCCTACCTGCGTATATCGACCAGCGATGCTCCGACGAATCTTCCTCCTGGCGGGAAAGGTACCGTGGTTGTCAATGTCACCAACCTGGGGGATGCGACGCTTGGTACCGGGACTGTCATAGCCGACAAGCTTCCAGCCGGATTGACCGTGACCGCCGTGGTTGCTGCACGCGCCAATCAGTTCTCCGAAACTCCGAGCGAAGATCTTGAATGCTCGATCGTGAGCGCAACGGAAGTGCGATGCGCCGATCTGAACTACTTGCTGCCGCCGCTCACTGGGCTGAAGATGGTGATTCAGGTGAAGGTAGGGACCCAGGTAGCGGGCGCGAATCGCGTCGAAGCCACCAGCGGAACGGTGAAAACCGTGGCCGAACAGCCAGTGAAAATTTCCGCAGAACCCGCGCCGTTCGAGATCGAAAAATACGCCCTCGAGCCTGAAGAAGAGGGGGGCGGAGCAGACGTGAGGGCGGGATCGCATCCGTTCCAGCTCATCACCAGCCTTGGCGTCACCGAGACTGGCAAGGAGGAACCGGTTTCTCTCACCAAGAACCTCAAGTTCAGCCTGCCGCCTGGGTTGATCGGAAATCCCAACGCCACCAAGCAGTGCAGCCAGACCGACTTCAACACGATCTTGCCCGGACCGATCAACCTCTGTGGTCCCGAAACGGCGGTGGGTGAGGCCCAGGTGACGATCGAAGAACCAACCGGATTTTCAACCGGTCCACAGGCTCGGACGGTGCCGATCTTCAATCTGGAACCGGCCCCCGGGGAGCCCGCACGGTTTGGGTTGGTGGTGGAGAAGGATCCCGTAGTTCTAGACACCGCCGTTCGTACCGGCAGCGATTACGGGATCGTGGTCACCGCTAGCAGCAGCAGTGAGGTTGCTGGACTGATCTCAAGCACCGTGTCGTTCTGGGGGGTCCCAGGCGATTCGCGCCACAACTCGCAACGCGGTTGGAATTGTGCCGCGAACGGCGAACTAGTAGGTGGTCCAGCAGCCTGCGAAGCACAGCAGAAGAAAGAAGCCGAAGTTCAGCAAACGGAAAAGGCCGAAGGCAAGGAACCAGCGCCTTTCCTCGCGTTGCCGACCTCGTGCGGTATGCAGCTAGCGGCGCCCGCGCAGATCCAGTCTTGGGTTCCCGGCGCCCAGTACACGCCGGCGTTCCAGTCGGAATTCAGCGAGAGCCTTGAAAGCTGCAACCTGCTTCCATTCAACCCGTCGATCTCGGTGAGGCCGGAAACCCAGTCAGGGAGCAGTCCCACCGGTCTCGCGGTAGACGTCGAGGTCCCTCAGCCTGAAACCCCCGAAGGTCTAGCGGAGTCGGCGGTGAGGTCCACCACCGTTGCGCTGCCCGAAGGCATCGAGCTCAGCCCGGCCGCGGCCGGAGGGCTGCTGGCCTGCTCGGCATCTCAGGTCGGCTTCATCGGCGGCAACGAAAGCTCGCAAACTGAAAACGACCAGTTCTCCCCGGAACTTGCCAGCTGCCCCGATGCGGCGAAGGTCGGCACCGTGTCGATCGAATCGCCGGACCTCGCAAATCCCCTCACGGGCGGCGCCTATCTCGCGACTCAGGACACAAACCCCTTCAAGTCGCCGCTCGTGCTCTACCTGATCGCCAGGGACCCAGTCTCGGGTGTGCTCGTGAAGCTCGCCGGGAGCGTCAGCCCCAACGGCTCCACCGGTCAGCTGGTGTCGACGTTTGCAAACACGCCGCAGGTACCCTTCAAGAGCCTCAAGCTGAACTTCTTCGGTGGCGGCCGCGCATCGCTCTCGACGCCGCCTGGGTGTGGCACCTACACGACGACGAGCTCCTTTACGCCGTGGTCGGGCAATCCGGCCGCGACTCCCTCCGCTGCCTTCTCGATCAGCTCAGGTCCCGGCGGCGGCGGCTGCACATCGGAGCCCTTCGCCCCGACCTTCCAGGCGGGGGTGACTAGCAATCAGGCTGGTGCCTTCTCGCCATTCACGCTCACGATCGGCAATCCCGACGGGGACCAGGCGCTGGGCACGCTGACGATGCACCTGCCGTCCGGAGCGGCTGCACTCCTGTCCTCGGTGACGCCATGCCCAGAACCGTCGGCGTCCGAGAACGCGTGCGGCTCGGAAAGCCTGATCGGACACTCATCCGCGAGCTCGGGGCTGGGCGGCGAGCCGTACACACTGCCCGGCAGCGTCTATCTGACGGGCCCGTACAAGGGCGCACCGTTCGGCCTCTCGGTAGTGACCCCGGCTGTCGCCGGTCCATTCAACTTGGGCGACGTCACCGTGCGCTCGACGATCAACGTCAATCCCGAAACCGCCGCGGTGACGATCACCAGCGATCCCTTCCCGACCATCATCAAAGGGGTCCCGACCCAGCTCAAACAGATCAACGTCACGGTCGACCGTCCTAGCTTCGAGTTCAATCCGACGAACTGCAACCCAATGAGCGTCACCGGCACGCTGACCGGGGCAAAGGGCGCCTCCGCCAATGTCGCCTCTCCCTTCCAGGTCGCCAACTGTGCGAGCCTACCCTTCACGCCGAAGCTGACGGCCACCGCGGGGGGGCAGGCGAGCAAAGCCGACGGCGCGAGCCTCAACGTCCTGGTGACCTCGGCTGGCTTGGGCCAAGACAACATCGCCAAAGTCGACCTGACGTTGCCTCAGGTGCTTCCGTCGCGTCTGTCGACGATTCAGAAAGCTTGCGTTCTCGTGATCTTCGAGGCCAACCCGGCGGCCTGCGACGAAGGCTCGGTGATCGGAAAAGCGACGATCAGCACCCCCGTGCTGAAGAGCCCGCTGATGGGTCCCGCCTACCTCGTCTCCCACGGAGGGGCAGCGTTCCCCGACGTCGAGTTCGTGCTTCAAGGCGAAGGCATCACGCTCGTCCTCGACGGGAAGACGGACATCAAAAAAGGGATCACCTATTCTCGCTTCGAAGCCACGCCGGATGCTCCCTTCACGAGCTTCATCACGGAACTGCCCACAGGTCCACACTCGGCGCTCACCGCGTACGTGCCGGCGAGCAAAAAATACAGCCTGTGCGGAACCCCGCTCGTGATGCCCACTGAAATCACAGCCCAGAGCGGTGCCGTGATCAGGCAGACCACCAACATCGTTCCGACGGGCTGCAACGGCGTTGCGAGCTACAAGGTCAGCCGTGCCCAACAGCTCGCGAAAGCCCTCAAGCTGTGTCACAAGAAGAAGAGCAAGGCCAAGAGGCGTGCGTGCGAACGCCAGGCTCACAAGAAGTACGGACCCAAGAAGTCCAAGAAGGTCAAGTCCAAGTCCAAGAAGCGCTAGGACTGGTTCGGCTGCTCGGGGCGTAGTACTCGTTCCGGGCCAACAGTGGGCGTGAGCGCCAGCGGTGTGCGTGGCGCGGACCACGCCGCACGCTGGGGGCGGTTTATTGCCGGCGCTGCGCAGGCTACCCATTTCATGAATGTCCAAACACACTTACTGGACTTTGTCACGGGGACTTTGACGTAAGGTCGGTTTTATCAAGCTTGTCTTGATGCAGACTGTCACTTGTGTAAAGATCAACCGTGACGCTGCGGAGAGGAGTCAACGTCTGGAGTGTCGGCCATTTGAACTGTCAGAACGGCTGCCGGCCAATGCCCCGTCCCACGGGCGTTCTGGGGAGATACGATCGGGAGGGATACGAGAGAATGGGAAAGATGCGAAAGAGCAATTCGATCGTTCGCGCAAGCTCGCGCGCCAAGGTCCGTCTAGCGCGCACCGTGTCGCTTGGTGTCATCGCAGCGATAGGCGTGTCCGCACCGGCGATGGCATCGCTGAAGCAGGATCTACAGCGGTTCTCCAACTGCCCGTATAACTCACCCGGCGTCATCAGCTGCCTCTACTCGTCCACCACCAGCGGCGAATTCGTGATCGGTAAAAGCGCTGTGCCGATCAGCAGGGCAGTCACGATTCAGGGCGGTCTGAAGGCGCTCGGCGTGGTCGCACCAGCGACAAACGGCGAAACGCTCTCCAAAACGCCGCTGCCGGTACCGGGCGGCCTCGTCGGGATCGAACTTCCCGGCAACTTCACCGAAGTCACCGCCACCGCCGAGCTCGCAGGCCAAGCACAGGTCAGCACGTCTGTGATCCTGCCGCTGAAGGTCAAACTCGACAACCTGGCGTTGGGCAGCGGCTGCTACATCGGCTCCGAAGCGGAACCGATCTCGCTCCACCTCGTCTACGGCACCACCAACCCGCCGCCGCCGAACAAACCGATCAGCGGCAAATCTACGATCTCCACCAAGGACAAAGAGATCCTCGTGATCGCCGGGACGCTCGTCGACAACTCTTTCGCCGCGCCTGGTGCCACTGGGTGCACACTGCTACCGCCCGTCGGCGATCTCGCCGTGAACACCAAGGAGGGGCTCCCGGCGGCCGCCGGGACCAACACGGCGATCATGAGCGGGACCACCGAAGAGGTCCCGGCGCAGGTCGTGAAGGCGGTGCTGCAGCTCCCCGATGTCGGCCGCTGCGTCAAGGTCGAAGGCGTGCCGGGGGAAGGTAGGACAGTCGTCTACAACGGCAGCTACTCGAACTCGTCCTGCACCGTGCAGACGCTCGAACAGAGCGGCAAGTACGAATGGGTCGCCGGAACGGGCCCGAACCGGAAGTTCTCTGGCACGACGACAGCGCTGACCCTGGAAACGCCGTCGAAATCGAAGGTCACATGCGCCGGCGGTACCGATGAAGGCGAATACACGACCCCCAAGACGGAGAGCGTGCACTTCGCGCTGACCGGCTGCAAGACCGCTCAGGGGGTCGTCTGCCAGAGCAGTGCGGCCTCAGCAGGCGAAATCAAGACGGCCGCGCTCAACGGTGCGCTCGACTACATCAGCGAGAACGAAGAACCGGTGCTCCCTGTTGTCGGCCTCGACCTGAAGCCGGCGTCCGGCGCCCAGCTCGCGGCCTTCGAATGCGCAGGAACGCCCGTCTCGGCCGGCGGCTCGGTGATCGCGCCTATCGCCGCGCTCGACAAAATGGCCACATCGTTCAAAGTCAAAGCAACGGAGGCGGGCGGCAAACAGGCCGTCGAAGCGTTCGAAACAGGCGTCAATGACACGCCCACGCTCACGGGTGCGGGCGCCCACGGCGAAGAAGCCGCGGGTCTCAAGCTGACGGCCACGCAGAACAACGAAGAAAAGCTCGAGATCAAAGCGGTCGCTTAGCGCGCAGACATCAGCCAAGAGCAGGCACCGCTGGGCGGGCCGCGCGAGGTCGCGGCCACGCCCAGCGAAATTGGAACGAGTCCGACCCAAACAACGAACGGTCTCTCACGGAGGTACGCGAAGTGGGGAAAGGGGCAGGCGAATGAACAGGCTCACTAAGATCGTGTGCGGCGTAGTCCTCGCCGCGTCGATGGCTGGAGCGGCAGCGGCCAGCGCCGCCGCCGCGCCGCCGGAATTCGGCAGGTGCGTTGAAGTCCCGGCCAAGACCGGGGAATACAAAGACGGCCGGCACTGTTTGCAGCCGGCACCCGGCAAAGGTCGCTTTGACTGGGTTCCCGGTCCGGGAGAACACAAGAAACTCATCACCGCCTCGGGGCCGGTTTCGCTCGAGACTACGGGTAAAACGCGAATTGCGTGTCAAAGCAGCGCTGGCAGCGGAGAATACACGGGCGCAAAAACCGCCACGCTCATGCTCTCGTTGACGGGATGTGAAAACCTCACGACATTGCAAAAATGTCAGACGACTCCGGCAACGGCAGGGAAGATCGAAAGCTCGCCGCTCGAAGGCGAAATCGGCTACATCAAAGCCGGCGCCACGCCAGTGGTAGGGCTGGATCTCAAGGGCACTCCGGATCTGTTCACCTTCGAGTGTGGGCAGCTACCGGAATCGCCAGTTCTATACACCGTCGAAGGCTCGGTGATAGCGCCGATCAAGCCAACGGACAAGATGACCGAAGAATTCAAAGTTCTCTACAAGGAAGTCAAAGGCTCGCCGGGCAAGCAGGCCGTCGAATCGTTCGAAGGCGGGGCGAAAGACACCCTGTCGAGCACTTTCACCAACTCCGGGTTGGAAAAAGTCACGGAGCAAACGGCGCTGAGCGCATCGATGTCGATCGGCAACGAAGAAGCGATCGAGATCAGGCTGCTCTAGCCAGCGCCGGCGGGCGTGGTGGGATGGCATGGCCGCTGAGGCGGCCCTGCCATCCCCTCGAGTCGGGTCCAAATCAGCCGGGCTCGTTCTGCAGCGAGCGCCAAAGATACCTGCAGGCGAGCGTCCGGTACGGGCGCCATGGAAGCGCGATCTCCTCCATCGCCGCGGGTTGAGGCAGAGCGTCCAGGACGTAGGCGCGTTCGATCGCGCGCCTGATCCCGAGGTCGCCCACGGGCAGCACGTCGGGACGTTCGAGATGGAACATCAAGAACATCTGCGCCGTCCACAGGCCGAGGCCCTTGACGGCGGTCAGCTCGGCGATCACCTCCTCATCGACAAGCTCGTCGAGGCGCTCCAGCTCGAGATCGCCCGAGAGCACATGCTCAGCCAGGGAACGCAGGTAGCTGACCTTTGCCCTCGACAGGCCGGCTGCAGCGCGTAGCTCTTCGGGCTCGTCGGCGAGGATCTCCTGGGGGGTCGGCGGACGCTCGCCGAAGCGGGCCAGCAGACGCCCGTAGATCGCGCGGGCTGCAAGCACGGAGAGCTGCTGGCCGGTGATCGAGCGCACCAGTGCGCCGTAGTGATCCTCGGGCGCGGGGCGTCCCTCGCGGGCGTCTGTCAAAGGTCCGATCTGCTCGATCAGACTCGCCAGCACCGGGTCCGCGTCGCTCAGGTGGGCAAGCGCCTTGCGAGTGGAGGCCCGGCGGCGGCCTTTCGGCGCCGCCTTCTCCGGCGGGATGCTCGCAGCCGCCTTGGGGGCGCGGGCAGGCATTCGCTCTAGCTGGCCGGCAGCGCGCTCTCGAGCGCAACGGGCTCGCCGTCGAGCGCGTTCAGCGCGCGCTCGAGCGACATCGCCAGGCATGTGAAGCTCGGGGTGTCGCGGACGGTGAATCGCGAGGCCTCGGTCGTGCGCAGCCGCTGCACGAGGTCTAGAAACGTTCCCACATCGTCGGTGTCGAATGCGACCACGAACTCCTGATCGTCCAGGCCAAAGGAGTAGGTCGTGTGGTTGTCCACGCCCGGGTATTCGCGCCCCACCTGGATGTGTCCCTGCATGATCCGCCAGCGCTCCTCGGCCGGCAGCGCATACCACTCGCGCGACTTCACGAACGGGTAGACGAACACGTAGCGTCCGCGGAAGCCGCGCACGACGTTGCGCTCGTCGTCTGAGTATTCGGACGCCTTGCGCATCCCCAGGAACGAGTGGGGGATCTCGGCCCACTTCATCAACCCACTCTGCGCCAGCACCACGTGAAACTCGTGGATGCGATCGAGGTTCTCCGCCTCTGCGATCAGCAGCAGCTCGGCGTCTCCGCGCGTGCCGACGAGCGAGAAGCTCTGCAGCAGGTGCCCGTCCGCGAAGTCCTCGCAGGCGGCCGCGAACTCCCGCTTGTCCTGCGCGCGGCTCTCCGGCTCGAGCCTGCGCCACTCCGGCGCGAGCTTCAAGAACGTGTACTTGACGAAGCGCCGCGTGCTCACACGAGCGATTATCGCAGCGGGCAATGCGCTTGCCGGTAGCGACCGGCCAAGCCCCGCGGCCGTTGGGCGGATACAGTGTTGAACCGTGCGGATCGCGCTCCTGTCGCCGTACTCGTGGACGTACCCGGGTGGTGTCACCCGCCATATCGAGGCGCTCGCGTCAGAGCTCGCCGCCGCGGGCCACGAGGCGCGCATCCTGGCTCCGTTCGATCCCGACGACGAGCTCTCGCGCCGGCTGCATCGCGGCGCGCGTCCGCAGCCGCGGGCCCTCGAGGCAGACTTCGTGCCGTTGGGCCGCACCGTCGGCATTCCCGCCAATGGGGCGGTGTCCAACATGGCGCTGAGTCCGCGTACGGTCTTTGCGCTGCGAGAGGAGTTGCGCAGCGGCGGCTATGACGTCGTGCACATCCACGAGCCGATCGTCCCGCTGGTCGGTTGGGACGCGCTCTGCTCGGCCGGCGATCTGCCGCTCGTCGGCACCTTCCATACCTACTCCGAGAACGTCCTCACCAACGGCTTCGCCGCGGTCCCGCTCGGAGGCCGACGGCGCATGAACCGGCTGCACGCCCGCATCGCCGTCTCAGACGCAGCCGCGTGGACGGCGCGGCGCTTCTACGGCGGGCGCTACCGCATAATCCCCAACGGCGTCCAGCTCCAAGCGCCGCGCCCGGCCGCGCCGGCCGCAGCGGGCCAGGCGGCTGCGCTACGGATCCTCTTCGTCGGGCAGGCTGTCGAACGCAAGGGCCTGCCGGTCCTGCTGCGGGCCTTCGAGGCGCTGCGCGATCAGATCCCGGCCACGCTCACGCTCGTCGGCGCGAGCCCCGAGGAGGTGGCCTACATGATGCTCGACGACCGCGGCGTGGAGGCCCTCGGCAAGGTCTCCGAGGAGCGCAAGCTCGCGGAGCTCGCAACCGCCGATGTCGTCTGCGCGCCCTCGCTCCACGGTGAGAGCTTCGGCATGGTCCTGACCGAGGCCTTCGCCGCCTCGGCGCCGGTGATCGCCTCTGACATCCCCGGCTACCGCGACGTGGTCCGCGACGGGGTCGAGGGTCTGCTCGTGGCACCGGGCGATGCACTCGCCCTCGCAGAGGCGCTGCGCCGGCTCGCGCTCGACGCGCCTCTGCGCACACGCATGTCGCTCGCTGCGCGTGAGCGCGCCGAGCGCTTTGCCTGGCCACGCGTCGCCGCCGAGGTGCTGGACAGCTACGAGCGAGCGCTCGCCGTTGGCAGGCCGGTGACCCGCATGGGTGCAGTGGCGGTCCGCCACGGCCTCGCGCCGGCAGATCTGCTCCCCCGGATTCCCGCCGAGCGCCTGCCCAGGCTGGCGGGAGGGGGGCGCAAGGAGGCGACGCCACGTCACGGACGCGTACCGCGCGCGCTCCGGCGGGGCGCGCTGACGCTCTCATGCCTCGGCGCCCTCGCGCTCGCGCTGCTGGCCCTCGATCGCATCGGCGTGGGCCGCGTCCTCGCCAGCCTGGTCGCCTCCAAGCCCGGACTCCTCGCCGCTGGGCTTGCGCTGATGTGCGCTGCGATGTTCGCTCGTGCGATCGCCTGGCACGCGATCCTCTCCGCGGCGCCGACCTGGCGGCGAGCCAAACGCAGGGACGCCATGCAGGGCACCTTCATCGGCGTGCTGATGTCGGCCACGCTGCCAGCGCGGCTCGGAGAGCCCTCGCGAGCGCTGATCGTCGCCCGGCGGCTGGGCCGCGCCCGCGAGACGCTGCCGGTGGTGCTCGGCACGATGGTCTCCCAGACGCTGCTGAACCTGCTCGCCCTGACGCTGCTCGGGTTCGCGATGTTCTCGAGCATCGACCCGCTCTCCGGCCAGCATCGGTTGCTGCTCGTCGCAGCGCTCGCTCCGCTCGCAGCGCTGTTGCTGGTGCTGATCATGCCCGTGCTCGTACCCCGCGCGGTCGATCGCGCCGGGATCGAGACGCGCTCGCTGCGGCTGCAGGCCCTGGTGCTCGCCCTGCAGCGCGCCCTCGCAAGAGTCAGAGACGGGCTTCGACTCTTTCGCCACCCCCGTCAAGCGGCGATCGCCACGATGGTGCAGCTGGGCGCCTGGGCGCTGCAGTGGATCAGCTGCTGGCTGTTGCTGATGGCGTTCGGACTCGACGCCCGGGTCGGCCTTGGGGGTGCGGCGGCCGTCCTGTTCGCCGTCAACGCCACCTCCGCGCTTCCCGCAACGCCCGCCAACGTGGGCGTCTTCCAGGCCGCCTGCGCGGCCGTGCTCGTCGGCGCCTACCACGTCTCCACGCCCGACGCCATCGCCTACGGGATCGTGCTGCAGCTGATCGAGCTCGCCACCGCGCTGATCATGGGCCTGCCGGCGCTGGTCAACGAGGGGCTCTCCTGGAGAGACGTGCGCCTGCGCACCATGCACGCAGCGCCCGTGCAGCTCGGGCCGCTGCCGCCGGCGGCGATCGGCCGCGGCACGAGGGTGTCTTCGACCGCCAAGCTATAAGCAGAGGCAGGCATCGCCGCGCGCACGACGTATCGAGCGAGCATGAGCGAGGCTTGGGTCTACATGCTGCGCTGCGCCGACGGCTCGCTCTACACCGGCTGGAGCAGCGACGTGCAGCGGCGCCTGCTACGCCACAGCGCCGGAAAGGCTAGCCGCTACACCGCCAGCCGCCGCCCGGTGCAGCTCGCGCTCGCGCTGCGCATGCCCGATCGTGCCAGCGCCATGCGCGAGGAGATTCGGATCAAGCGCCTCGATCGAGCCGCCAAGCTCGCGCTGATCGAGCAGCACAGCCGCTCGCCGGAGATGCTCCGCGAGGAGGGTGACCGGGTGCCGGCGCCGGTTCGGGCATGATGGGGGGGTGTCCAGCAGACCCCCAGCGCGCAGCGTCAAGATCTCCGAGGACGAGCGGACCGGTTGGTCCTCCGACCGTCCCCGCCGCGACGGCGCACCGCCACGGCCGGCCGACCTCACCGTCCACTGCCGCGTGCTGGCGCCGGCTGACCGCCTGCGTTACTCGCCCGGGAGCCTGTTGGTCGTCGCCTCCGCCTCCACGCAGGAGCGCGACGCCTTCCTCGACCGCCTGATCGAGGACCGCGCGGCGCTGCTCTCGCTCGACAAGGTCCGCGCGCTGCTCGCCGGCAGGGTTCCCGAGGAGGAGATCCCCGCCCGTGCCGGGGAGCTTCTGCTGGCAGCGGTCTCCAAGCGCCTGGAGAACCGCGAGACCGTGGTGCTGGCGGCCGCTGGCCTGGAGCCGGAGGAGCGCGAGCCGTTCCTGCGCATGGCAGCCGCATTGAAACGACCGCGCCACCTGATCCTGCTGGAGATCGCGCGCGAGCAGGTCGCTGAGGAGGATCTCGCCGCGCTGAACGAGCTTCGCCGCGCACTCGACGCGGGCGAGCTCGGCAACGAGGGCTTTCAGACCGCGCTGCGCCTCGGTGGAGGCACGGCGATCGAGGTCAAGCGGATCCTGTTTCGCCCGCCGCCTCGCGAAGACAGCTAGGAGGCGCCCTCGCCCGCCATCGCGGGCTCGTCCTCGCCTTCTACGGCGCCCGCGGGGGGGTCCTCGTCGTCGAGCTCGGCGAACAGCGACGGGTCGCGGCTGGAGCCGAGGATCACGTCATCGGGGGAGCCGTTGGGCAGCAGTCGTCCCTGGCGCGTACCGAAGTAGATCGCCTGCGGATGGTGGGCGATCAGCGCGAGTGTGGACTGCTCCGGCTCGGGCGCGTAGCCGTCTGTGATCGTCATGCCGATCTGCTCGAGCGCGAGCAGCTTCTCGACCTTCAGGTGCTCTGACTGCTCGGGCACCGCGGGGTAGCCCCAGGAGTAGCGCCGGCCCTGCGTGGCGCCGATACCGAGCATCTCCCTGGCGCGGGCGTGCAGCCACTCGGCCAGACCCTCGGCCGTCTGCACACCCAGGCCATGCACGAACAGCTGCTCGGCGAACTCGCCGTCGGCCTCCAGCTTGGCCATCAGCTCCGTGACCGCCGCGCCGACCGTCACGGCCTGCACCGCGATCACGTCGAGCTCCTCCGGTGGCGCGCCGTCGACGGCCGGGCGGTAGAAGTCGGCCAGGCAGATGCGATCGCCCTTGGGTTGGCGCGGACAGACGAAGCGAGTGAGCTCGCTGACGCGGTCCTCGGGGTCGAGCACGATGATGTCGTTGCCGAGCGAGTAGCAGGGGAAGAAGCCGAGCAGCGCGCGCGGGTGCAGGTAGGTCTGCTCAGCCCACATGCGCTGCAGACGCGGTCGGAAGTCATCGCGCAGGAGCGTCTGCCACGCCTCGCCTTTGACGCCGCGCCCGCCCCAGTGCAGCTTGAACAGCACGTGCGTGTCGAGGTGCCGGTAGGCCTCGTCGAGATCCACCTCGATCTCGCGCACCCCCCAGAAGGGCGGCGTGGGCACGGGCACGTCGGTGCGCGCCGGCGAACGAACGGAGTCATCGGCGAGATTCACCTCTTCGACGGGCTCCTCGCCTTTCTCGCGAAACGCGGTCGCACCGATGCGGAGCTTCTCGACGAGCGCGCCATGGGCGTCCTCGTCGATCAGCTGGTCCATCACAGCGAGTCCCTCGAAGGCGTCCTTGCAATAGAAGACCCCGGGCTCGTAGAGCTCCTCGGAGTCCTTGCCGCCCGGATACAGCGCGCGGTAGGAGAACGCGCGGTTGATCGCCGCGCCGCCGATCAGCACGGGATAGTCGAGCTTCTTGGAGTGCAGCTCCTGGATGCAGGCCGGCATCTGCTTGGAGGTCGAGACCAGCAGCGCGCTCAGCCCGATCGCCGTCGCCTGATGCTCCACCGCCGCGTCGAGGATCGTCTGGATCGGGACCTGCTTGCCGAGGTCCACGACCGTGTAGCCGTTGTTGGTGAGGATCGTGTTGACCAGCGACTTGCCGATGTCGTGTACGTCGCCGAACACCGTCGCCAGGACGACCGTGCCCTTCGTGTAGCCCTCGATCTTGTCGAGGTATTTCTCCAGCTGGGCCACGGCCTTCTTCATCACCTCGGCCGACTGCAGCACGAACGGAAGGATCAGTTCGCCGGCGCCGAACTTGTCGCCGACCTCTTTCATCGCCGGCAGCAGCACCTCGTTGAGCGTCGGCACCGCGCCGATCTTCTCGACGCTGCGATCGATCCAGTCCTCCACGCCCTCCTTGCGGCGGCGCAGGATGTGGAAGTGCAGGGCCTCCTCGGGCTCCATTCCCTCGGTCGGGTCGGCCGCGCTCTGGCTCTCCTCCTCGCCTTTGGCCTCGAAGTGGGCGATGAAGCGCTCGAGCGCGTCCTCGCGACGGTTGAACACGAGCTCGTCGGCCAGCTCGCGCTCGAGATCTGAGATCTCCGAGTAGGGAGTGATGTGGTTCGGGTTGACCATCGCCAGATCGAGGCCCGCGTCCACGCAGTGGTGCAGGAAGACCGAGTTGAGCACCGCGCGAGCGCCGGGCGAGACACCGAAGGAGACGTTCGAGACGCCGAGCGAGGTCTTCACCGCGGGGATCTCGGCCTTGATCGCGCGGATCCCCGCGATCGTCTCCACGGCCGACGGACGCCACTCCTCATCGCCCGTGGTGAGAGTGAAGGTCAGGCAGTCGAAGATCAGGAGCTCCGGGTCGAGGCCGTGCTCCTCGCAGCACAGGTCGCGTATGCGCTTGGCGATCTCGACCTTGCGCTCCGCCGTCTTTGCCATGCCGACCTCGTCGATCGTCAGTGCGATCAGTGCCGCGCCGTGCGCCAGCGCGACCGGCACCACGCGGTCGAGCTTTTCGCGGCCGGCCTCGAGGTTGACCGAGTTGACGATCGCGCGGCCGGGGATCTGCTCGAGCGCGCGTTCGATCACCTCGGGCTCGGTCGAGTCGATCTGAATCGGCGCGGGCTGAGTCAGCGAGACCTTCTTAGCCACCAGGCGCATCTGTTCGTCCTCGTCGCCGCGCTCGGTCAGAGCCACGCACAGGTCGAGCACGTGCGCGCCGCCGGCGACCTGATCCTCGGCGATCTGCAGCAGTCCGTCGTAATCGTCTGCCAACAGCAGCTCCTTGGCCTTGCGCGAGCCCTGCGAGTTGACGCGCTCGCCGACCATCGTCGGTCGCGGCTCCTGGACCAGCGGCGTGGCGGCGATCATCGAGGAGAGATGCGGTGGGCGCGGAGCGGGACGTGGCTGCACGCCGCGTCCGCCGACGCGCTCGACGATCGCCGCGATGTGCGCGGGTGTCGTGCCGCAGCAGCCGCCGACGATGCCCACGCCGTAGCGCTCGACGAACTCCTTCAACGCTTCGGCAAGCGGCACCGGCTGCTCGGGAAAGATCGTCTCTCCATCGGGTCCCTGCAGTGGCAGGCCGGCGTTGGGGATGCAGGCCACCGGCACGGGGCAGTGCTCGCCGAGGAAGCGGATCGCGTCGCGCATGTCCTCCGGCCCGGTCGAGCAGTTGAGGCCGATCACGTCGACCCCGAGCGCCTCGAGCGTGGTGAGCACCGCCGAGATGTCGGTCCCGAGCAGCATCTTGCCGCCGTTGGGCAGCAGCGACACTGAGGTGTGGATCGGCAGCACCCGCCCGCAGCTGTTGAAGGCCGCCCGAGCGCCGAAGATCGCAGCCTTGACCTCGAGGATGTCCTGGGCGGTCTCGATGATCAGCAGGTCCACGCCGCCGTCGACCAACGCGGCGGCCTGCTCGGTGAACACCTCGACCAGCTCGGCGAAGCGAATCTGGCCGAGCGAGGCCTCCTCCGAGGCGGGCAGATAGCCCGTCGGTCCGATCGAGCCCGCCACGAAGCGGCTCTCGCCCGCGGCCTTGCGCGCGATCTCCGCTGCCTTTGTGTTGATCTCGACCGTGTAGTCCGCCAGACCCCACTCCTCGAGCTTGATGCGCGAGCCCTGGAAGGTGTCGGTCTCGAGCACTTCCGCGCCGGCCTCGAGCATCGAGCTGTGCACACCCTCGATCACGTCGGGGCGGTTGAGCACCAGCGCCTCATGGCACTTTCCGGCAAGCCCGCCGTAGTCCTCGCTGGTGAGCTCGAACTGCTCGAGCGTCGCGCCCATCCCGCCGTCGTAGACGACGACGTGCTCCGATATCGCTTTCAGGTAGTCGCGGGCCATCGATCCATGCTAGCTAGCTGACGTGCCCACATAGGTTGTGAACGGTTGAGGAGGCATCCGGGCCTCATCCGAGGCTGTGGGTCTGCGAAGGCTCACGACCTAGGAGGACCCGGATGCAGATCCACGGTAGAGCGAAGCTCGGACCGGCTGGAAGGCTCGCGTTGTGCGAGGCGATCGAGAGCGGCCTGACGTTCAGAGCGGCAGCGAGAGGCGCGGGTGTCTCGCCGGCGACGGCGCATCGCTGGTGGCGGCGATATCAAGACGCTTTGCCGGCAGAGCGACACTCATTGGTGTGGACGGCTGATCGTTCCAGCCGGCCTGCTCACTCGCCGAGGCTGTTGGACCCCAGTGTTCAGGAGCGGATCTGCGAGGCACGACAGCGCACCGGATGGGGCCCCAGGCTCGTTGCTGGCGCCACGGGCTACCCACACTCAACGGTCTGGAAGGTGCTGCATCGTCACGGCCTATCGCGCCGGCCGAAAGCACCTCGTGACGCCGCCCGACGCTACGAGTGGCCATGTCCTGGAGACCTTTTGCACATGGATACTTCCCGCTACGCGCGGTTCGAGCGTCCAGGACACCGCGTCACCGGAGACCGCTCACAACGCAGCCGCCAGTGGATGGAGCCGGGCAAAAGGGTCGGCTATGACTTCGCTCACGCGATCGTGGATGACCACTCGCGCTTGGCCTACGTCGAGTTGCACCAGGACGAGAAGGCGGCAACGGTCACCGGGTTCGTTGAGCGCGCCCTGGACTGGTTCGTTGCAGAAGGCATCCACCCCAAGCGGCTGATGACCGACAACGCGTTCACCTACATCCATAACCGCTCGATGCGGGAACTCCTCGCTGCTCGAGAGGTCAAGCACCTACGCACCAAGCCCTACCGGCCCCAGACGAATGGGAAGGTTGAGCGCTTCCACCAGAGCATGGCCAGAGAGTGGGCCTACGGCCTCAGCTACCGCTCACACCACCACCGCAACCAAGCCCTGCCACACTGGCTCGAGCACTACAACACGCGCAGGCCACACTCAGGGATCGGCAACCGGCCACCCATCAGCCGCGTTCACAACCTCCGTGGGCAGGACAGCTAGCCGCCCAACCCACAGGGCCTTCGCCGAGCAGCGCAGCGCCGAGCAGCGCAGCGTGCTCGATTTCCGCTGCCGGCTTCAGTGGCCGTGCAGCTCGAGCTTCAGCGGGTAGGAGCGTGTCACGTGCTTGCCCGCGATCTTGGTGCTCACGCGCAGCAGCACCCGCAGGGTTCTATGGCGGCGCAGGCTCGTGAGTCCTGCTGCGCTCAGCTTCAGGCGTACCGAGCGCCGAGCGAGGCGTCCCGAGCTGAATGCGCCCGAGGCCAGTTTCGCGGCCGCTGCGTGCGCCGCCGTGCTGGCCGCGGCAGCGCCCGCCGAGGACACGGTCAGCGTGCCCGTCACGGCCGAGGAGTTGGGGTTGACCATCGGCACGTTGAAGAAGCCGCCGTTGTTGACTTCCGTCGTCGAGCTCGCCGGTGCCGCCGCCACCGGCGAGGTGCCGCCGCTGGCCGTCGCAAACGAGCCGCTGCCCGAGTACGTGGCCGTCACCGGAAGCGGTGCGCCTGCCTGTGTGCCGGGGGCCGCTTGGAAGGCGACCGTGCAGGAGGCGACCGAGCCCAGCCCCGCGACCGGCGCGAGCGTGCAGGTGTCGCCGTCGATGAAGGTGCCCGTGTTCGTAGAGAAGGTCACCGTGCCCGTCGGCGTGTTGCTCGGCGTCCCCGTCAGGTCGCCGACGTCAGCCGTGCAGGTCGAGCTCGTCGGGTCCGACGGGAAGATGTTGCAGAGCACCGTCACGAACGGCTCCTGCTGTTCAGGGGCTGTTTCGGCGTGAGGCGGGCCAGATGTTGGTTCGGTGACTTCCATCCAGAAGTCGCCCGCTTCGAAGCTGCCGTTGCCGCCGACCTTCCCGCTCGGCTCGATGCTCAGCATGGGAACCTTGTCGTGCGCCTCGTAGCCGCCCTCGGTCTGTGTGAATTCCAGCGCCGTGCCGCTCTCCTTGCCGGCGAGCACGAACTGGACGCCATCGACTTCGGAGTGACCGCTGAATTCTCCAGTCGTCATGTTCATCGAGGTGACCGTCTGGGTGCCGTTCGCCGGCTGGCGCGCGCCGCCGGCCAGGTTGCCCGATTTCCACACCCCTTGCAGGTCGTACTTCGGTGGAGCCGCCGATGCCGTTGCGGGAAGCGCGATGCCCGTCAGCGCGAGCGCGACACATGCCATCGCCGCCCTCAGCCCAAACCCGCTCGTCGCGCTCATGCTCTACCCCCACGCCTGCATTGCCGGCACCGTCGCGGCCGGATCGCGGCCGACCCTAGCCTGTCCGCGAGCCGCCCCGCTTCTACACCCCTCCGACATAAGTACATATGACGTACCGAGCGCGCCGCACAGCGAAGTGCCCTCGACCCCCCCCGTCACTTGATGAACAGCATCTCCGAGTACTTCGGCAGCGGCCAGAGGTCGTCGGCGACGAGCTTCTCGAGGCGGTCGGCCACATCGCGCACGTCGTCGATCGCGGGGATGACCGTGTCGCGCATGTACAGCGCCTCCTTCATGGCGGAGCTGTCGGGATGGTTCTCGTCGAGGTTCGCGTCCTCGAGCTTGAGCTGTGCGAAGTGGAGCTCTTTGATCAGCGGCTCCACCTCGCCGATCATGTCCTCGAGTCCGCTGGCGCGCAGTTCGTTGAGGTACCTCACCGCGGCGGGCAGCACCATCGTGCGACCCATCAGCGCTGCGGTCTCGGCCTCGATGTTGAGGTTCATCACGTACTGCTCGGTGTACACGTCGTAGCGGGCCTCGAGCTCGCGTTTCGTGAGGACCTTGTATTTCTTGAAGGCGGCGATCGTGGATTTCTCGACGATCCACGGCAGCGCGTCCGGCGTCGTCTTGAGATTCGCAAGGCCCCGCTTCTCCGCCTCTTTGTGCCACGCGTCGGAGTAGCCGTCGCCGTCGAAGACGACCTGCTTGTTGGCTGCCCAAGCGTCTTTGACCACGCTCGTGACGGCCTTCTCGAGGGTCGTGTTCCCTTTCAGCGCCGCTTTCAGCTTGTCGGCCAGATCGTCGACGGCTTCAGCGACGATCGTGTTCAGGACGGTGTTCGGGAACGCGGGTGAGGAGTTCGACCCCAGCGCCCGGAACTCGAACTTGTTGCCGGTGAACGCGAACGGGCTGGTGCGGTTGCGGTCCGCGCCGTGCAGCGGCAGCGGAGGCAGCACGGGGGTGCCCAGGCCGAGGAACGAGCCGGGCTTCGACGGTTGGACTTTGCCGGCCTCGATCGCCGTGAAGACCTTTTCGAGGTCGGCGCCGAGGAAGATCGAGATGATCGCCGGGGGCGCCTCGTTTGCGCCGAGACGGTGGTCCTGTCCGGCGCTGGCGATCGAGGCGCGCAGCAGCTGCTGGTGGCGGTTCACCGCCTGGATCACCGCCGCGCAGAAGAACAGGAACGACAGGTTTTCCGACGGCGTGTCGCCCGGGTCGAGCAGGTTCAGTCCCGTGTCGGTGCCCATCGACCAGTTGTTGTGCTTGCCCGACCCGTTGACCCCGGCGAAGGGCTTCTCGTGTAGCAGGCAGATAAGGCCGTAGCGGCGCGCCGTGTTCTGCAGGATCTGCATCGTGATCATCTGATGGTCGGAGCCGACGTTGGAGTTCTCGAAGATCGGCGCCACCTCGAACTGATTGGGAGCGACCTCGTTGTGGCGCGTCTTGATCGGCACGCCGAGCTTGGCCAGCTCAAGCTCGACATCGAGCATGTAGGCGAGCACGCGCTCGGGGATCGAGCCGAAGTAGTGGTCGTCGAGCTCGTGACCCTTCGGCGGTTTGGCTCCGAACAGGGTGCGTCCCGTCGTCAGCAGGTCGGGGCGTTCGAAGTAGTACTGCTCGTCGATCAGGAAGTACTCCTGCTCGCAGCCCGTGGTCGTGAACACGTGCTTGGCGTCCTCGACACCGAGCAGACCGAGCGCGCTGACGGCCGCGCCGGAGAGGGCGTCCATCGAGCGCAGCAGGGGAATCTTGTTGTCGAGCGCCTCGCCCGTCCATGAGGTGAAGGCGGTCGGGATGCACAGCAGCGTGCCGTTTGGGTTTTCGAGCACGAACGCCGGGGATGTCGGGTCCCAGGCGGTGTAGCCGCGAGCCTCGAACGTCGTACGGGTACCGCCGCTCGGGAACGACGAGGCATCCGGCTCTCCCTGGATCAGCTCCTTGCCGGAGAATTCGGCGATCGCGTTGCCCTCACCGTCTGGGCCGTAGAAGGAGTCGTGCTTCTCGGCCGTCGAACCTGTGAGCGGCTGGAACCAGTGCGTGTAGTGCGTCGCGCCCTTCTCCATCGCCCACTCCCTCATCGCCTGGGCGACCTGGTCGGCGATCGTGGCGTCGAGCGCCTCACCGTGCGCGAAGGTCGCCTGCAACGCGCGGTAGACGTGCTTGGGCAGGCGGTGACGCTGCACGGCGGCAGAGAAGACGTTGGAGCCGAATACCTGGTTGTTCTGGAGGGTCAGGTCGGGAGACCCGAGCGCGCCTCCGTTGGCACTCCACTGCGCGGCGGTGACGTTCTGTTGGCGGGTCCTGGACATGGGCTGAGTCGATTCCTCCTGAGAAAGGGTGGGCTGCGCGTGGGCCTCGACGAGGGATGGGGCCGAACGCCATCGTATTGTCACGCAGGCTGTACGGGATCACCGAATGGCGAAATCGGCGGCTCGTTCTTTCGACACCCGGCCAAATGCGTGTGGCTCCCGGCGAGTGTGTGCTCACGCCCGATATCGGGCGCAGCAGCAGTCAGGGGATCGCGGGAACGGCGCCGGCTTCGATGCTTCCCGTGCTCGGATTCACGTGCTTCTTGGGCGGCGCGCCGGCGATGTCGACGGTGAACTGCCCACGCACCGCGCCGCCGGAGGCGAGCCGTGCCTGGGCCTTGCCCGAGAGGCCCGCCGCGACGGCGAAGCGCACCGTGTGGGTGCCCGGCTTGACGGGCACCACCTTCCACGTGAACGTCGCGGTGTGCCCCGCCGCGAGCGCGCCCAGCGCCCAGGTGTTCAGGTAGGCGGTCTGACCGCCTCCGGGGGTACTGACTTCCTGGGTTTCCACAGGCGCCTTGGCGATTGCGCCGGGACCCTGTTCGATCGCCCACACGGGGCGCTTGCCGGCGGACAGTTCGGGCGTGCTCGATGTGTAGTTGAAGGAGTCGACCGTGACCGCCACGTTGGGCACCGCGCGCGAGCCGGTGTTGCGCACCTGCAGTTCCATGCTCGCGGGCCGTGCCACGGCCTGCGTCACAGGGAAGCTGGCGTGCACCAGCTTCATTTCGAACGTCCCGCTCGCTTCGCCCACGTCCTGGCGGCTGCCACCTCCGCACCCGGCCGCCAGCAGCGCCACCAGCGCCGCGAGCACGAGCGCGATCGGCGCTCGGTGAAGCGCGTCGTGCGCTGGGCGCCGACCTACATCGAAGACTCTGGGCCCTCCCCTCACGATCGCGCCACGATACCAGCGGCGCTGGCGCCGGGTGGGCAGCGTCCGGGGGCTCTCTCGCGGTGGCGGGCGCTCGCACTAGGCCCATGGCGTACAGTTCAGGGAAGGTAGACCTTTACCCGAGGAGGGGTTGGTAGAGATGGTTCGTGGCGCAGCCGAGCGGGTGTACTTCCCGACGAGGAACCTGCTCGAGGAAGTGGGGGACATGATGATCCTCACCGGCAGGACGATCACCTCGGCCCTGCGCCCGCCCTACCCCTACGGCGGCGAGTTCGTCTCCCAGTTCCTATTCGCGCTGCGGCTGTGCTGGTTTCCGCTGCTCGTCTCGACCGTCGCCATCTGTTACGGCGCCCCGGGCCTGCAGGCAGCCAACTTCCTGACCATCTTCGGCGCGCTCGACCGGCTCGGCGGCTTCTTCATCCTCGCGTCGGTGCGCGAGATCGGCCCCAACGTGACGGCGATCGTGCTCGCGGGCGTCGCCGGGACGGCGATCACCGCCGATCTCGGCGCACGCAAGATCCGCGAGGAGCTCGACGCCCTGCAGGTGCTCGGGGTCGATCCGGTCAAGAACCTCGTCGTGCCGCGCTTCCTCGCGCTGATGGTGGTGACCGGCCTGTTCGACATCTATGCGCTGCTGTTCGGGATCTTCGGCGGGATCATCGCCGAGCTGGTCAACGGCCAGCCGCTCGGTCCGTTCTGGGCGACCCTGTTTGCGAACGCCTCGACCACCGACCTGTGGGGGTCGGTGCTGAAGACGACCATCTTCGGCGCGATCATCGCGATCGTCTGCTGCTACAAGGGCATGACCGCCTCCGGCGGCGCCGAGGGCGTGGGCCGGGCGGTCAACCAGGCGGTCGTGATCGCCTTCCTCGCGATCTTCTCCTTCGACTACGTGTTCACCCAGACCCTGCTCGCCACGCATCCGCAGATCCTGGTGATCAAGTAATGAACGAGCTCCTGGCCGCACCCCGCGAATGGCTCTCGGCGACGGGCGAAATCGGCAAGTTCACGGGCCGGATCGTCGGCGACGTGTGGGGCCTGCGCGTCTTTCGCTTCTTCGGCGAGGCGCTGCGCCAGTCGGGGATCCTGATCCTCTCCTCGACGCTGATCATCTGGGCGCTGGTGTTCATCATCGGCCTGGAGTGCGGCATCGAGGGCGCCTACTTCACCGAGGCGCAGGGAGCACCCGCCTACGCCGGGGTGTTCACCGCCTGGTGCGATCTGCGCGAGCTCGTGCCCTACGCCTTCGGCTACATGATGGCCGCCAAGGTGGGCACCGGGATCGTGGCCGAGCTCGGCGCGATGCGCATCTCGGATGAGATCGACGCGCTCGAGGTGATGGGGATCAACTCCGTCACGTTCCTGTGTGCCACCCGCCTGCTGGCCGCCTGGCTGGTGCTTCCCTTCATGTACCTCGCGGCGATCGGGGCCGGCTTCTTCGCTTCCTACATCGCGGTCGTGCAGCAGGTGGGAGCGGTCTCCTCCGGTGGCTACTTCCTGATCTTCTGGCAGTTCCAGAATCCGCCCGATTTCATCTACAGCCTGATCAAGGCGATGTTCATGGCGACCGCGATCGTGCTAGTGGGGTGCTACTACGGGTACAACGCCTCGGGTGGACCGGTCGGCGTGGGCACGGCCACAGCCAAGTCGATGGTGCTGAATCTCGTGCTCGTGCACATCATCGGAATGCTCGGGACACAGATCTTCTGGGGCGCTAATCCGCGAGCCCCGATCGGGGGGTAAGGCGATGACCGACGAGCCAGGCGAAGCAGACGACGCGGTGGACCCGGCTGGAGTCCCATTCGAGCGTTTGGGAGGAGCACGAGACCGCGTACGCGCCCAGGAGGCCGAGGCGGAGGAGTTCCGCTACCACACCGGGACGATCCGGCCCTCTGCTGCGCCCGATGCGATCGAGTTCGTCGACGTACACAAGTCCTTCGGACGCAACCATGTGCTGCGCGGCCTGAACATGGCGATCCCCGAGGGCCAGATCTCGATGATCCTCGGCCCGTCAGGGACCGGCAAGTCGGTGTGCATCAAGCACATAGTCGGGCTGCTCTACCCGGACGAGGGCGATGTGATCGTGCACGGTCGCTCGGTGCCGAGCCTGCCCGACGCAGAGCTGTTCGAGATGCGCAAGAAGTTCGGCGTGCTCTTCCAGGATGGCGCTCTGTTCGGCTCGATGAACCTCTACGACAACGTTGCCTTTCCGCTGCGCCAGCACACCGAGAAGGGCGAGGAGGAGATCGCCGAGATCGTCAACGGCAGGCTGGCCGAGGTGGGGCTGGGCAACGCGAACGAGAAGATGCCAAATGAGCTCTCGGGCGGTATGCGCAAGCGGGCCGGCTTCGCGCGCGCACTGGTGCTCGAACCGGACATCGTCCTCTTCGACGAGCCCGACTCGGGACTCGATCCCGTACGCACCGCGCTGCTGTGCGAGCTGATCAAGGAAATCCACGCCGAGAACGGCGGCTGCTACGTGGTGATCACCCACGACATCATGAGCGCCAGGCGTGTGGCCGAGCACATCTCCGTCCTGTGGAAGGGACGGATCGTGGAATCGGGACCGGCTCAGGAGCTGTTCGCTTCCGAGAATCCGTTCGTGCGCCAGTTCCTCTCCGGCGAATCGGCCGGACCCCTCGGCATGGAGTAGTGCCGGCTCGGTCTGTCGGTGTGCGCCTGTCCGGGCACGCCGCGGTTAGCCTTTTCCTGTGAACGCGTCTGGACTTCTCGCCGGACTGGCCGGTGGCGCGGCCCGCCGGCCACGACTGGTGCTCGCCGTCGCGATCGTGCTCGGCCTCGGCGCAGCGGGGCTGGCACTGCGGTTGCGCCCGACCGCTGCGACGAGCACGTTCGTGTCGAGCTCGAATCCGGAATATCGGGCGACTCAGAGCTTCTATCGAAGCTTCGGCGAAGAGCCGATCGCGGTGCTCGTGCGCGGGAGCCTGCAGCAGCTCGTGTTGAGCTCGGACCTGGAGCGGCTGGTCGGCCTCGAGGGCTGCCTCTCGGGGCAGGTTCCCGCTGCAGCGCTCGCTTCCGAGGGAGGCGCCCACGGCCCCTGCGCCGAACTGGCGCGCGCCGGGACGGTGAAGGTCGTCTTCGGTCCCGGCACCTTCATCAACGAGTCGGCGAACCAGATCGACGAACAGCTCACCGTGCAGACCCAACAGGCCCAGACCGAGGCTCGGCAGGCCGAACGCGCGGTCACGCAGGCTGCGCTGGCGCGCGGGCGGACTGGGCCCGTGGCGAAGGCACTCGGGCGGGAGGCGAGCAAGATCACGCTCGCGCGCTTCCAGGAGGGCCTCGTCACGCTGGCGCTCAAGTACGGCCTCTCCGAACGGCCCAGTATCCAGAACGCGAAATTCGTCTCGGATCTGGTGTTCGACACGAGCAAGCCCGCGGGAACCCCCAAGCAGCGCTTCGCCTACCTGTTCCCGAGTCCCGATGCCGCGCTGATCTCGGTACGGATGAAGGCCGGCCTCTCCGAAGCGCAGAGGACCAGGACGATCACGCTGATCCGCAGTGCCCTGGGCATGAGCCAGTGGCAACTGCAGCACGGCGGGTCCTACCTACTGACGGGGGAGCCTGTGATCGTCGCCGAACTGACGAGCTCGATCACCCACTCGATCGAGCTGCTGGCGATCGCTGTGCTGCTCGTCATGGCCGCCACGCTCGGGCTGATCTTCCTGGGGCGTCCCCGCCTGCTGCCGCTCGCGCTGGCGCTGCTGGCGACCGCGCTCACATTCGGTGCGCTGTCGGCCGTGGGCGCCTCCTTGACGATGGCCTCCGTGGCGGTGCTGCCGGTGCTCGTGGGTCTCGCCGTCGATTACTCGATCCAGTTCCAGTCACGGGTCGGCGAGGTCTACGAGCAGGCCGGCAGTGAGCCGGCTCAGCGCAGCCGGCTGATCGCGCGCGCGGCCGTGGCGGGGGCGCCCACGATCGCCACCGCCGGCGCGGCCAGCGCGGGGGCGATGCTCGTGCTCCTGCTCTCGCCGGTGCCGATGGTTCGTGGCTTCGGCGTGCTGCTCGTCGTGGGCGTCGCGATCGCGCTGCTGTGCGCCATCAGCGTCGGCGCCGCGGCGCTCGCTCTTGCTCCCCAACAGGGCCGCGCGGGGACTGGCGACGAGCACGTCCCGGGGGCGCTCGGCGCGGCCTGGCGAGGCGCGCGCGAGCTGCTGCGCGAGAACCCGCTCACGCGGTTCGTCAATCGGGCCGCTTTGGTGGGCGCGGTGCGTCATCCCGGGCGCGTGCTGGGGGTGGGGCTGGTACTGGCGGCGCTGGGATGGGGACTCGACACGCAGACGAAGGTCGAGACCGACATCACCAAGCTCGTGCCCTCGAGCCTGAGCTCGCTGCAGGCGCTCAACACGCTCGAGCGCACCACCGGAGTCGGCGGCGAAATCGACCTCATGGTCTCGGGCCGGAATCTGGCGAAGCCGGGGACGATCGAATGGATGAGCTCCTATCAGAGCGCGATCCTCCGGCGCTTCGGCTACAGCGCCGCGCGCGGTTGCGGCAGGGCGCGTCTTTGCCCGGCCTTCTCGCTGCCCGACCTCTTTCAGGAAGGCAGCTCGACGGCGAAGCTCAGCCAGCGCCAGGTGAGCGGGTTGCTGAGCGTGATCCCGGCGTACTTCTCCCAGGACGTGATCACTCCCGACCGGCGAGTTGCAACGCTCGCGTTCGGTATCCGCGTGATGGCGCTCTCGCAGGAGCAGCAGCTGCTCGAACAGATGAGCGCCACGCTCCATCCCCCCGCGGGCGTCAGCGCACACCTGGTGGGACTGCCGGTGCTGGCCGCCCGCTCCGGTTCGCAGGTCGCCGACCCGTGGCGGCGCCTGGAGACGCTGCTCGTTGCCCTGGCCGTCGTGGCCCTCGTGCTGCTGGTGGCGTTCGGTGGCGAGAAGCGCCGCGTGCTCGTTCCGCTGGTGCCGATTGCGCTCGCCACAGGCTGGTCCGCGCTGATCCTGTTCGCCGTGCGCGTACCGCTCAACCCGATGTCGGTCACGCTCGGCGCCCTCGTGATCGCGATCTCGACCGAGTTCAGCGTGCTGCTGTCCGAGCGCCACCGCCAGGAGATGCTCGCCGGGCACGATGTCATCGAGGCGCTGCGGCGCAGCTACCGCCGCACCGGCGCGGCGATCGCCGCCTCGGGCGTCACCGCGATCGCCGGGTTCGGCGTCCTGGCCCTGTCGGACATCCGGATGTTGCGCGACTTCGGCGTCGTGACGCTGATCGACCTGAGCGTCTCGCTGATCGGCGTGCTCGTCGCATTGCCGGCCGCGCTAGTGATCGCCCACGCGACTCGTGAAGGCGAGCTTCGCTCGGCTGCCGTCGGCGTGCGCCGGCGCGGGACGCGCTCGCGAGCGCCCGGGTCGGGCCATGAGCCAGCCTGAAGCGCCGCGCTCGCGCCACGGTGCTCGAGGCGAAAACGCGCGCACGAGCGCCGCCGGCACGGCCGGCACGGGTGGCGCCGCCGAGCCGCCGGCGCGAACCCACTACGGTCGCTACGTAGGGATGCTCGGGCTGCTCGCGCTGGTGCTGATCACGCTCAACACCGCGCTGACCAAGCCCAATGGAGCGACCGGAATACCGCCGGGGCAGAGCCTCGCGCCGTTTGCGGTGCCGCTGGCGAGCGGCAGCCTGGTCGGCGACGCCAACGTCGCCACCACCGCCAACCAGGGCTCAGCCGGCAAGCTGCCCGCCTGCCAGGTGCGCGGCCCGCAGGTCCTGAACGTGTGTCAGCTCTACGAACAGGGCCCGGTGGTGCTCGCCCTGTTCGTGAACGCGGGCTCCTGTGCGGACGTGCTCGGCGATCTGCAGACGCTCGCGGGTAAGTTTCCTGGGGTGCGCTTCGCGGCCGTGGCGATCAAGGGCGAACGTGCCTCGCTGCGCCGTCTCGTGCGCACCAAGCGTCTCACGCTGCCCGTGGGCATCGACAGCGACGGCGCGCTCGCGGCTCTCTACAAAGTGGCCAGCTGTCCGCAGGTGAGCTTCGCCTACCCGGGCGGGCGCGTGCAGAGCAAGGCGCTTCTGCGCCGAGTCCCACCGGCGACGCTGCGCGCTCGCGTCAGCGAGCTGGTCGCGGCCTCGCGTGCGCGAGGCTGGCGGGGAGCGCCATGACGGAGCGAGCGCGATGACGGGCGCGACGGCGCCCGAGCTGGGGTGGTTGGCTCCCGAGATCGAGGAAGAGCTCCCGGCGCTGCGGCTGCTGCTCACCGACGTCACCGTCGCGCGGCGCACGCCGCTCACCGGCGCCGCCCCGCCCGACGTCCGTGAGCGGCTGCGCGAGCTGTCCAACCGCTTTCGCGGGCCTCGCGCGGTGAGTATCCGGCGCGAGCCGGTGCCCGCCGCCTACCGCGTCTTCTTCCGCCACATCGGCCTGGATCCGGACGTGATGCGCACCCCGATCGAGGCCGCCGTGCTCGAGCGCATGCTGCGTGGTGGGTTCCTCACGGGCGGCCTGCTCGAGGACGTGCTCCTGATCGCCCTCGCGGATACCGCTGTGCCGGTCTGGGCGCTGGACGGCGAAACCGTGGATGGCGGGCTGGGCATCCGCGCCAGTCACGAGCAGGAGCCGCTCGGGCGCGCAGCCGACGCCGTCGTGCTGCCCGCCGGGCGGCTGGTCATCGCAGACAGCGCCCGTGCGCTCGCGGTTCTCTTCGGCGAGACCGCAGCCGCCCACGCACCCGGGCCGGCTACGCGCCGCCTGACGCTGTTCGCGGTCCAGGTCGCGGGTGTGCCCACGCTGTATGTCGAAGAGGCGCTGTGGTCCTGTCGCAGCGCGCTGGAGCAGCCGTGACCAATCCGCGCTCGGCCTGTCCCGGCGCTCGCTGCGCTGGTAGAATTGTCCATCCGGTCTGCCAGGAGGAGGCGGATGTGCATCAGGATCACCAGCAGCTAGTCGATCGAGGCGATTGGGATGTGGCGAGGATGCTCGATCGAGCTCAGCGAGTCGGCGAGCGAGAGGGCGCCGACTCGCCCGAGCGAGCTGCCAGGAGGTCGCTGAAGGCTCAGATCGCGAGGCTCGAGCGCGAGATCTCGAGCATCGTCGCCGACAGCTTCCCCTACATCTCCGCGCCGTTGCACGCACGCGCAGGCGTGCGAGCGGACGCTCCGCGCCTGCTCGACCTAGGTGAGCTCGAGCGGGTGCGCGACGCGCTCGCCGGCCGCCTCCAGGAGCTGCGTGGAGCTGCTGAGCGACGTGCTCAGCACGAGGCTCATGCGCGCGATCTGCTCGCGCGTATGAAGCTCGAACCTGGTCGCTACAGGTTCACGCGCCTGCCCGTCAACGATCTCGGCCAGGGCGGTTGCGGCGTGTGGGAGGTGCGTCCGCGCCTCGGCTTGATCGGCATGCTCGCGGGCTGGTGGGAGCTCACGCTCTCGTCAGGCTGTCCGTTACCCAGGGGGTCGTGCCCCAGGCACGACCCCGATCATCCTCGGCCAGGCCGAGCATCGCAGCCAGCGTCCGGCGCTGACGCTCGGTCATCGATCCGATCGTCTTCTTCTCGGACATCGGTATCTGTGCGAGGAACTTGCGGCAGCGAGTCTGGCCCCAGCGGCGCTGGCTCATCAGCAGATCTGCCACGGCCATGCTCTCCGCCTCCCAAGGGCACTCGAGGATCACGGCCGCGACATGGATCTCTGCGGTGGCTACGCGTCGCTTGAGCTCCGCGCGGGCCAGTCGAACCTTGTTGGCGCGCTCGAGGGCGCGCATGTACTGAGGACCGGCAGGGGCGACCGTCGCTGTCGCGTTCATTTTGGGCACTCTCCCCGTCGCCGTCGCGGGGCTCGCGCGACGGACGACATGCTTGCTCGATTTTTTACGGGTGGCGCGCCCGCTATGGCCGTGCAAGATCATCCGCAGGGGTCACGGTGGTCCCGACACATCTCTCCAGCAACGGCTAGGTGGGGCGGACCCCGAACGGTCATGCAGAGCGCCCAAGGAAGCTATGTCAGGACGGGGTCGCCGGTCAACACCACGGAGGCTCTTCGGCCGCTAGAAGCGATCTTTTTGTTCTCGCGGTGCCTCCTGAAGCGCTCGAGACCGGCGTTAGCTGCCCCGTGAGACGCCAGATCTGAGTCAGCTGCGCTCAGGGTGTGGCAGCGGGCCGTGCTCGGCCTCGAACTCCCGCTTGACGCGCTCGAACGTCTCGAGCGCGCGCTCCAGCGTGGCAGTGTCGTGGGTGGCCATCACGCTCGTGCGCAGCATCGCCCCGCCGGGGGGCACGGCCGGGTGAAGCGCAGTGTTGACGAACACGCCCGCGTCATACAGGGCGCGCCACAAGAGCGCCGCCTTCCAGTCATCGCCGACGAGCACGGGCACGATCGGGGTCACGATCGTGTGGGCGCCCGCGGCGCCGTCGCGTACACCCGGTGCGTGGGTCTGGACGGCGGCCTCGCCGGGCAGCGTCTGCGCCGCGACGACCGCGAAGCCGAGCTCGTGCAGGCCGTCGCGCAGGTGCCGGGCGTTCGCCAGCACTCGCTCCAGCAGCGGCGGCCCGTCCGGGGAGCGCAGCACGCGCAGCGCCGCGAGCGCCGCTCCGACGGCAGCCGGCACGGCCGAGGCGGTGAACAGGAAGGCGCGCGAGGAGATCCGCAGGTACTCGATCACCTCACGCGAGCCGGCCACGAACCCGCCACAGGAGGCCAGCGACTTGGAGAACGTTCCCATCCGCAGATCGACCCGCTCGGCCACCCCGAGCAGTTCGGCCGTGCCCGCGCCGCGCGCTCCCAGCACGCCGGCGCCGTGGGCCTCGTCGACCATCAGGCGCGCTCCGTAGCGCTCACACAGATCGCAGATCCGATCCAGCGGCGCGATGTCGCCCTCCATCGAGAACACGCCGTCGACCACGACCAGAACCCCGCCGCCGTCGTCCTGGGCGCGCTGGAGCATCTTCTCGAGCTTCTCCAGGCGGTTGTGGCGAAAGGGACGCAGCTTGGCGCGGGAGAGCAGGCAGCCGTCGAGGATCGAAGCGTGATCGCCGGAGTCCACGATCACGGTGTCCGCAGGCCCGAGCAGCGTGCCCAGCGTGCCCAGGTTGGCCTGGTGCCCGGTGCTGAACACGAGCGCGTCCTCGGTCTCCATCCACTCGGCGATCTCGCGCTCCAGCTCCAGGTGCAGCGGAATCGTCCCGTTGAGCAGACGCGAGCCGGTGAGCCCGGTGCCGAAGCGGTGCAGGGCGTCCTCGGCGCCCTGCATGACGCGCTCGTCGCCGGTCAGGCCGAGGTAGTTGTTCGAGCCGAGCATGATGCGCTCGGCTCCCTCCATCTCGACCACCGGCAGCGCCGGCGAGCTGAGCACGTGGAAGTAGGGCAGCACGTCGGCCTCGCGTGCAGCCGCCAGCAGCGCCGAGCGGTCGTGGTCGCGGACCTTGGCGAAGACATCGGTCGAAGTCTGCATGTAAAGTGGCCCCCGCTTTGGCAGTCGAAATCAGAAGGGTCTCGGGTTGGCGAGATCTAAGAGCGTTTATCGGCCTCCCGTTTCGACTGCATGCTAACCACCCGCTGTGGATACCCCTGCCGAAGCTCGAGCGCTGGGTCTTCCTGAACAGGCGTCTGAACGCCTTCTTCAGCCACGGTGAGGCCGACTACTTCCTGGCCCGCCGCGACGGGCGCGTGGTGGGGCGCATAACCGCTCAGGTCAACCACGCTTTCAACGACTACCAGAAGAAGAACTGGGGTTGGTTCGGCTTCCTCGAGTTCGAGGACGACCAGGACGTGCTCGAGGCCCTGCTGTCAGCCGCCGAGTCCTGGTTGCGCGAACGCGGTGTCGAGCGGATGGTCGGACCGGCCGACTTCTCGATGAACGAAGAGAGCGGCGTGCTGATCGAGGGCTTCGACCTGCGCCCGATGATCAAGCAGCCCTGGCACCCGCGTTACTACCAGCAGCGCATGGAGCGGGCGGGCATGATCAAGGCGATGGACCTCCTGATGTGGAAACTGGAGGTCACCGAACGCGACAAGGTCCTGCCGGTGATCTGGGAGCTGGCCGAGAAGGTCCAGTCGGAGCACGGAATCCGCGTACGCCCGATGCGCCGCCATCAGCTGCGCAAAGACATGGACGCCTTCGCCGAAGTCTACAACTCCGCCTGGTCGAAGAACTGGGACTTCGTGCCCTACTCAAAGAAGGATCTGGACGCCTACGCCCAGGAGATACAGCTGGTGTTCGACAAGCACTGGTGCATGATCGCCGAGCGCGAAGACACGGGCGAGGTGGTGGGTATGGCGATGACTTTCCCCGACATCAACCAGGTGCTCGAAAAAATGAAGGGCAAAGTCCTCCCCTTCGGCTGGTGGTACTTCTTGAACAAGGGCCGCCTGACCGATCGTGTGCGCGTCGGCTTCCTCGGCGTGAAGCCCGAGTACCAGCACACGGGCGTGGCGGCGAAGCTCTACCAGCTGCACTTCGACGCTGCCGAAGCGCGCCCGCAGAAGGGCGGCGAGATGGGTTGGATCCTGGAGACGAACACAGCCATGAATCGCGGCATGGAAGCCATGGGTGGCACGGTGGTCAAGCGCTATCGCGTCTACGAGCGCGAGCTGTAGCAGCGGTCTGGGGCTCCCTCTACACTTCGCTGGGTGAGCGAGCCCGACGCTTCCGAGCAGGACGGGGACCAAGAGTCCCCAGAGGCGGTCTCCGAGGAGGAAGAGGTCTTCGACGCGGTGCCCGTGCTCGCCGGTCCTCCGCGGATCGTGGCTGCGCAGAGCTCCGCAGATCGGCTCCCGGGCGAGCGTAGGACGGTCACCGTCATCCCGGCCGTTCAGGCAGCGGCGGTCGCAGCCGGCGGATTTGTCGCCGGTGCCGCCGTGGTGGGACTCGTGCACCGTCGTCGCCGGCGCGCCGCCACCCTGCTGAAGGGTGGACGCGCCCGGCGCAGCCTGAGTAGCGCTGCCGGCTCTCGCAAGGATGGGCGCGCAGGGGAGCTGCTGCAGATCGTGGGCAGCCGTTCGCTGCTCGTCGACGTGCATCTGCTCGGCGGCAATGGCGGAGATCGCTGAGGCGCCACTGAACGAGCTGGTCGAAGTGCGCCAGGAGGTGACGCCGGCCGGTCCGTTTCGCCTGCCCCGCCGCACCGGGATGGACGGCATGCTGCGCCGCCGCGGCGCCGTGCTCGAGCGTCTCGTGCACCACGACGAGGAGCCGGTGCGGGTCAGGGTCGCCCAGCCTGCGCGCGATCGGGTGCTGTTCGGCGCCACCGCGCGCACACGAACCGCCTGCGCCTACGGGATCGAGCGGATGCGCTTCGCGCTCGGCGTGGAGGAGGATCTTCGGCCGTTCCTGCGCCTGTTCGCAAACGATCCATTGATCGGGCGCTCGCTGCGCCAGCGTCCGTGGCTACGCGTGGGACGCCGGCCCGAGCCGTTCGAGGCGCTCGCCTGGGCGATCTGCGAGCAGCTGATCGAGTACGAGCGCGCCGCTGCCATCGAGCGGCGCGTGATTGCGGCCCTGGGACGGCGCTGGACCGCCGAGGACGGCCGCGACAGCGGGCTGCGCGATCTCCCGCACGCCTCGGTGCTCGCGCGCACCGCGCCCGCGCGGCTGCAGTCGTTTGACCTGGCCGGCTGCCGCGCGGTCACGCTCGTGCGCGCCGCCCGCGAGGTCGCGCGCGGCCGCGTCGACCTGCACTGCCCCGATCACGAGCGCGGCTGGCGTCGCCTGCGCGCGATCCCCGGCATCGGCGCCTGGACCGTGGAGATGCTCGCGCTGCACGGCCAGGGGCGCTACGACCAGCTGCCCGCGGGAGACGTCGGCCTGCTGAAGCTCGTGGGCAGGATGCTCGGCGGCGGCGATCCCTATGCTCGCGCCGAGGAGTGGCAGGTGCGCGAGCTCTTCGCGCCCTATGGAGAGTGGGCTGGACTCGCCGCGGGACACATGCTCGCGCTGTAGGCCGCGCCCGCCGGCGCAGGGCTCAACGCGCCGGTGAGCGCACGCGCCCGCGGCGGGCGCCTTGATCGCGCCGCACGAGCAGCGCGAAGGTCGGACAGGCGCGTGCCGCGCGGATCGCGTGCTCGACCTCAGAGCCGTGCAGCGGCGTCTCGTCGATCAGCGGGTAGCCCCACTCGTCGAGGGTTATCCGCTCGGGTAGCAGCTCGGCGCACATCCCGTGTGCCTCGCAGGCGATCGGATTCACCTGCACCGTGTGGCTCATGCGCTGAGCTTGCGGCGCATCGCGCGGTCCTGCACCGGCCGCGCCGGAAGCGGCAGCTCGGGCGGTCGGTGGCATCCCTCGCAGGGGCCGTGGCGAGCGTGGTCGGCGAGCTCCGTCCCGAACTCCTCCACGGCGCTCAGGATCAGGTTGACCGCTCCATCGGGATGGCCGCACGCGCCCCGTCTGGCGGTCAGCGAAGCGATGCGCTCGAGGCGCTTGGTCGCATTCGCAGGGGCGCTGGCGTCGACGATCTCCTCGAGCGTGCTCGCCAGGGCGTCCAGTCCGTGAACGCACGGGCCACACTGGCGCGTGCTCTGATCCGACATCCACCTGGCGGCTCGCGCGGTTTCGGCCACCGGACAGGCCGCCTCGGAGAGCAACAGCACGATGCCCGCGCCGAGCGTCGCGCCATGCGGTGCGAGGTGTTCCTTCGACAGCGCCACGCCGTGCAGGCGCTCGCCACCGATCCACGCGCCGGAGTAGCCGCCGAGCAGCGCCGCGCGCACGGTTGCCCTCGTGCCGCCGCTGGCCTCGATCAGCGAGCTGAGCGAAGCGCCGTGCTCGATCTCATAGACCCCCGGCTGTGCCACCGGGCCGCTCAGCGTGACGAGCGCCGAGCCGGGCTGGGTGGGGGTTCCGAGCTCGCGAAACCACGGCGCGCCGTGGCGTGCGATCAGCGCTACATGGGCAAGCGTCTCGACGTTGTCGAGCAGCGTCGGGCGGCGCTTGACGCCCTGCTCAAAGACCATCGGCGGTGTGAATGTCGGCTTGGCCGCACCCCCGTTGAGATAGCTCACCAGCGCCGCCTCTTGGCCGGCGACGTAGTGGTTCGGCACGCACGTGATGCGAAGCTCGGGCAGGCCCTCGCCGATGGAGCCCCGACCGGAGCGTTCGGCGATCGCCAGCTCCACGCTCTCCACAGCTGTGCCCGCCGACTCGCAGGCGCAGACGATCACCTCATCCGCGCCCACCGCCTGCGCCGCGATCAGCGCCCCGTCCAGGACCAGATGAGGGAGGCTCTCGATCAGCGTTCGGTCCTTCTCGCTCGCCGGCTCTCCCTCGGCGCCATTTGCGACCACGATCGCGCGGCCACGAGCGCCTGCCACGGCGCGCATCTTGGTTGCGGTCGGGAAGGCGGCCCCGCCGCGGCCGAGCAGGCCCGAGCGCTCGATCTCATCGACGAGCATCGCCGCGCGCTCGCGCGTCCGCCGGCGGCGCCCACTGGGCCCGAGCGGGAGCGGGCCGTGCACGGCGAGGTGCCGATCGAGGCTCATCGCGCCGTCTGGCTGGATGCCCGTCAGCAGGCGGGGGAGAGCGGGCGACGACGGGGTGCTCCGCAGGCGGGAGCCCGGGCTCCGGATCTCGGTCATCGCGCTGTGGGGACTGCCGTGGGGGCTGCTCATCGCTTGCTCCCTGTTGAGCTCGAGGCGTGCGCACGCGGAAGCAGCGAGCTGGGGGTGCCGGAGCGCCGCGCCCATTCGGAGCCGAGCGGGCCCTGTGGAAGCCACAACAAGAGGAACAGCGAGAAGGCCCCCGCGCCGCCAAGAGCGGCGCTGCGCACACGCAGGTGCTCGGGCCAGCCGTTGAGGACGCGTGCCAGGACTGCCGCCGCGACGAGCACCACGCAGAGGATGCTGAGGACCAGGAGCCAGCTGGTCTTGACGTCGCTGCCGGTGCCAAAGCCATGCACGAGCGCGATCGGCCAGCTCGCGTAGCTGAGCCAGTGGACCGCGCGCCAGCTTGCATAACCCAGGCGCGCCCGCAGCAGGCTCGTGGCGATCACCGCGAGCATCAGGTCGAAGGCGACAGCACCGAGCCCGAGCCAGAACGGGCGGTAGGAGCCGACGAAGGGGATGAAGGCGTCGGCGATGCCGATCGGCGCGAAGCTGTCGAGCACCGAGGTCAGGATGTGGGCCGCGAGGAACGCCAGCGCCAGCAGCGAGGCGTTGCGATGCAGCGAGTCCAGTACGAACCGCGGCCAGCGCGGCGAGCTCCAGCGTTTGACGTCGAGTACGCCCATCGCCACCGCCACGCTCAGCAGCACCAGTGCCATCGCGCCGGTGGAGCGCGTCAGATACCAGTAGAGGCTGGGACCTGCCGTGGCCAGCGGGAGGCTCACCTGCTCAGCCCTCCTGCGCCTGGGGCCAGCGCGCGACGGTCGTGACGCGCCCGTCCCACGCGACCAGCCGTGCGGGAAGCTCGAGCTCGGCCAGCCACGCGCGCGCCGCATGGGCGCGAACGAGCGCCGCCGTCGTGGCGATGTTGGCATCCGCGCAGCTACCCGCGGCGACGCTCACCGTGCGCCACGTCGCGCGCACAGGCGCCCCCGTGCTCGGGTCGATGATGTGGTGCATGTCCTGGCCGGCGTGGGACCAGCGGCGAACCGCCGTGCTGGAAGTTGCAAGGCCGCCCGAGACGATCGTCACGCTCTGCCCGGGGGCCGACGGGTCGCTGCGGTGGTCATCTGTGACCCTGATCTGCCAACCCTCCTCGGGCGCGCGCCCAGCGGTTGCAACGTCCCCGCCGATTGCCACCAGCACGCCACAGCCGGCCGCGGTCCGCGCCGCTGCCGCCGCTCGGTCTGCGGCCCACGCTTTGGCGGTCGCACCGAGGTCGAGCGCCATCCCCCGCGGCACGCGAATCGTGGCGCGCTGCCTGTCCAGCTCGACCTCCCTCCAACCGCTGCGCACTCGCGCGCTGATACGCACCGGTGTCTCGTCGAGCTCGTGCGGAGGGGCGAGCAGTCGCCAGTCGCGGTCATAGCCGGCCAGCTCGAGCGCGCGTCCGAGCGTGGGATCGACGTCGCCATCGGTCAGCTCCGCTGCGCGCAGTGCAAGCTCGAGCGCCTCGATCAGCAACGGGCTGGCGATGGTGGTGCGTCCCGCGCGCGCGTTGACGCGCGCGAGCTCGGAGTCGTCGCGAAAGCGGCTACAGGCTCGATCGACGGCGCCTAGCTCTGACTCGACCGCCGAGCGGGCTTGCTGCAGTGCGACCGCGTCGCTCACGCGCAGCACCACGTTAGTGCCGAACGCCTCCCAGGTTGAGCCCGCGAGTGGCTCCGCTGCCAGGCAGGCGGGCATCTCATGAGCCTCCTGAGACGACCGGCGGCGAGGTTTCGGGGGCGGCTTCTTGCGCGGGCGCTGATTCTTTGGCCGGCGGCGATTCTTGGGCTGGGGGTGATTCTTGGGCGGGTGTGGCTTCTTGTGCGGGCGTTGATTCTTTGGCCGGCGGCGATTCTTGTGCCGGCGCGGATTCCTGCGATGGGCTTGCTTGTGAGCTTTTGGCTTCGGGCGACGGTGTGGTTTCGGTGGACGCGTTGGGGGCTTGTTCGGGTGGTCTCAGAACGCCGGTGGAGGTTCCCGGGGAGCTGTGTTTGTGGGTGGTGGGTGCGCTACGCCTGTTGGCGGCGGCGGCGCGGCTCTTGACGGTCTTGCCGGGGAAGGCGTGGGCTGCGACGTCGGACAGGACGCCCGTGATCACCACGCTGCCGGCGATCATCCAGCGGTTCACGCGGTGAAGCTGGCGCAGTGACGCATCGCGGCTGTGGGGGGTGTGGACGCGCATCCGATCAGCCGTTGTGGTGAAAGACGTCCGCGTTGGTGGTCCATGCTGCGAATTCGGGGATCAACAGAACCGCTAGCACCATGCCCGCGACCAGCGCCCCGCCCAGCGCGAGCGCCCGACCGGAGCGACCTGTGACATCCTCGGTCAGCCTTGCCGCGGGGCCATAATCGGCGCGCAGCGCGCCCGGCAGCTCGGTCAGGTGGCCCAGCACGTGCAGGCCCGTGAAGGCGACCCAGACGAAGAAGCTGATCTTGTGGATCGGCAGCCATGTTTCGCGCGAGGAAGGGCCGACGAACAGCAGCACCACGCCGGTGCCCAACACTGTGACTGTCGTCGCGATCACCATCGGCGCGATGATCCGCAGCGGCGCCGCCGGAGGGCCCTTGCGGCGATAGCGGGGATTGGCCGTGTAGTAGCGCACGAAGCGGTAGCCGGTGCTACCCATCTTCAGCAGCACCGGCGGGATTAGCGCCATCCCCACGAACAGGTGCACCGAGAGCAGCGGGCGCAGCCGCAGGATCGTCACGCCGATCACCGCCAGCAGCACAATCAGCACCGCGCCCGTCGCTGCGGTCAGGCGCTCGTTGCCGTCCGTCCCGCCGCCAGTCAGACGAGGCGCCCGGGAGCTCGCAGACGAGGGGGGAGCCTGCGATGAAGACGAGGGGGGAGCCTGCGAGATTGGGGTCTGTTGCTCGGTAGCCATCTTCTAAGTCTGTCCACCTTGTACTAAGAATTACGTAACCCCTGGATGAGAAAGCTCATCGGAACTCCCTGCAGGAAAGGGGTGATGCGCGTAGAGGCATATCCTTTGCAGCATGGATCGCGCTCAGGCTTCGGGAGGGCTGGACGCCGTCTCGACGGATGCCGATCAGGGAGAGACGCACGAGCTGGGTGGGGCCGGCAATGTGCTGGTGATCGAGGACGAGCCGGGAATCGTCGACTTCGTGCGCCGCGGCCTGGAGGCACAGGGCTTCGCCGTCGAAACCGCGCTGGACGGAGACAGCGGTCAGCGGCTCGCGCTCGGTGGCGGCTTCGACGCGATCGTGCTCGACCTGATGCTCCCCGGTCGCAGTGGCATGGAGATCCTCGCGTCGGTGCGGCGCGCGCTGCCCAGCCTGCCCGTGATCGTGCTCACCGCCCGCAGCGAGATCGAGGATCGCGTGGAGGGTCTGGAAGCCGGCGCGGTCGACTACCTCGTCAAGCCCTTCTCGATGGCCGAGCTGGTGGCTCGCGTGCGGGCGCAGCTGCGGGTGGTCGCCCACGCGTCCTCGCGCGCGTTGAAGGCAGAGGACATCGAGGTCGACCTGCTGACACGCAAGGTGAGCCGCGCGGAGGTGCCCGTGGCGTTGTCCACCACCGAGTTCGAGCTGCTCGTCTATCTCCTGCGCCACCACGGACAGGTGGTCTCACGCGAGCAGATCCTCAGCACCGTGTGGGGCTACGAGCACGATCCGGCTACGAACGTCGTCGACGTCTACGTTGGCTACCTGCGCCGTAAGCTCGGCCGCCCGGGAGCGCCCGCGCCGATCTATACGGTGCGCGCCGTGGGCTACCGCCTCGGCACCGAGAGCTGAGCAGTCGTGCCGGGCCGTCTCGAGCGCCTGCGTCCGGCCGGGCTGCGCTGGCGGCTTGCCGGATGGTTCGCATTGCTCGCGCTCGTGTGCACCGCGATCGTGTTCGTGGCCGTCTACCGCGGGACCGGAACGCAGCTGCGCCAGCAGATCGACAAAGAGACTGCCGGCGACGCGCGCGAGCTCGCCCACAACCTCTCGCTCGAACGAGCCCGCAATCCCAGCCAGCTGTTCACCGCCGCGACGCGCTACATACGCGACCAGCCCTTCAGCGCGAGCTCCACGCTGCTGTTCGCGCTCGTCCCAGGTCAGCCGACCGCGACGAACAGGCCTGAGCTGTTCTCCCCGTCATCTGCCGACAACGGCGAGACCCCGGCGGAGCAACTGCACGAGAACCAGCTCGCGACCAGGCTGCTCGCGGCGCCCGCGGGCTACTCGACGCTGGTGCTGCCCGACGTCGGCAACCTGCGTCTGCTCAAGCGTGTCGTGCACGTTCCCGGAGCGGCGAGCGTGACGATCGGTGTGGGCGAGCCGCTCGCGACGGTCGGACACGCGCAGAGGGGGGTCGCGCGAGCATTTATCCTCGCCGGCTCGCTGGCGTTGGCGTGTGCCCTGTTGGCGTCATATCTGCTCGGCGCGCGCCTATCGCGCCCGCTGCGCAGGATGGCGGCGGTGGCAGCCCGCGTGGACGCCGGGGACCTGCACCCGCGTATCCACCAGCAGGGTGGCCAGGGCGATGAGCTGAAGATCCTGGCCGACTCCTTCGACCGCATGCTCGACCGGCTCACCGACGCCTTCGCCGGACAGCGTGCGTTCGTGGCCGACGCCTCGCACGAGTTGCGCACGCCGTTGACCGTGATTCGCGGACAGCTCGAAGTGCTGGCCTCCCAGCGCGAACCATCTGGTGAGGAGGTGCGGCGGGTCGAGCGCCTCGTCCAGGCCGAGATCGCGAGGATCAGCCGCCTGGTCGATGATCTGCTGCTGCTGGCCAAGACCGAGCAGACGCAGTTCCTGCGAGTCGAGTGGATCGATCTGGCTCCCTATGTCGGTGAGCTGTGGGATGGCGTGAGCCTGCTCGCAAGGCGGCGTTTCGAGCTCGGAGCGATCCCGCCGGGCACCCTGCGCGCGGACCCCGATCGCCTGGCGCAGGCGCTTCGCAACCTGGTCGGCAACGCGATCGAGCACACCAACGGCGAGCACGGGCTCGTGCGGATGCGCGTGCAAGCGGGGCCGGGCGAGCGGATTCGCTTCCTGGTCGAAGACGACGGGCCGGGGATAGCTCTGGATCAGCGCGAACATGTGTTTCGCCGCTTTCATCGCACCGATTTGGCGCGTGACCGGGCATCCGGGGGAGCCGGCCTCGGGCTGGCGATCGTGCGCGCGATCGCCGACGCCCACGGCGGGGTCGTCAGCGCGGGCGAATCGCCCGAGGGGGGAACCTGCATCGAGCTCGAGCTGCCGGGCTTCATGCCCGCCTCTGCATCTGGCGATCGCCCAGGGCAGGCTGCCCCCGGCGCCGAGCGCGAGCGCTCGCACGTCTCGAGCAAGCCGGCGCGGGCGCGCTAGCGCTGCGGCCAGCTCCTAGGAGGTAGGGACGCGGTAGCGGCGGGTACGCGGATCCTGCTCGAGCAGCCCCACGGCCAGCAGCGTGGTGAGATAGCGGTGGGTGGTGCTCGCACTCATCTCCAGGCTGGTGGCGACCTCGGTCACGGCCAGCGGGCTCCCGTCGTCCGGGAAGCACGTCAGCACCAGCAGCCCGAGCAGCAGCGAGCGCGACAGTCGCGGACTTTCCGAGAGTGTCTTGAGCTTCGACAGGCCGGCCTGCTGCTCGGGCAGACCGCGCAGCAGGCCGGAGATGCCCGCGGAGTCCTCTCGGCGGCGCACTACACGGTCAATCTGGGCGCTCGTCAGCTCTATCGAGATTCCGCTGTCAGTCATTGTGATCGGCGCGAGAGGCAATCGCGGGCCGGGCGCCAGAGGCGCCCGGCCCGCTCACTGGCGAGACGAAAGCGGAAATGCTGACGCGGGCACGCTTGCACGGCCCGACGTTCCATTCACGCTCGCTGATCATCTCCCGGGAGTCCCCGGCGGACAAGTGGAAAGTCCAATACTTGAGTCTCCAGTACGAGCGCACGCGCGCGTCTAGTCCCGTTCGGGCAGCGGCTCGCTGCCGTCTCCGAGCAGGGTCCCGGCGGCGCGACGTGCGCGCCACACGATCATCGTCGGCACGGCCATCGCGCCCATCGCATCGAGCACCGCTGCGCTCACCGGACGCCAGCGCGCTCCCGCGGCTCCTGGCGCGGAGAGATAGAAGCTCGTCATCGCAGCGAGGATCATCGCGTGCTGGACGCCGTCTGAGAGCATCTCCGTGGCGTACATCGCCCGCGCGGCGATGGCGCCCATTCGAGTCGCGGCCTCCTCGACGGAGGGATAGTGGTCAACGAGGCTGTGGTCACCCGTCTGGATGTCCGCCGCACGGTCGATCAGGCTGTCGAGCAGCACGTGCAGCGCTCCGATCCAAGGAAAGTAGGCTCGCTCGAGCGCGAGCGTCTCCGCTGCGCTGAGCATCGGTCTGGCGGCGGCGGCGATGAGGGCAAAGACGGTCAGCGAGGAGGCCGTGCCGGCGGCCGTCTCCCACCATCGCAGCCCGCTGCCGAGTGGGGTTTCGCTGCATGCCCACAGCGCCATGGCCCCTTCGGCGCTTGCTTGCCTGCCATCGCCGCCGTGGTTGAGGCGCTGGTAGTCGACCATCCGCCGCGCGGCGCGCAGCGCGCCGTCGGCCACCGACGCGTGCGACGGCAGCGCGCCGAATGAGGTGCGGCAGGTGTCTACGAGCTTCCTGATGTAGCCGTTGTCCTGGGAGCCAGGATTGTGCCTGTAGTAGTCGTGGTGCTCGGTCCCGGGCTCGAGCGCGGTCAGCAGCGCGAGATGAAGCTGGTGCCCGTTGGCCACGGGATCGGTGCTCGGCTGCTCGGCGAGGGTGTCGATGTAGTCGTAGGTGACCTGAAAGGCCACCGCTGCGCGAACCACGCGCGCGCGCTCAGAACGCGGAGCCAGGACGGCGAAGGCCGCCGCACCTTCGAGGTTGCCCCGCTCGGCGCGCTGTGTCACGAGCGCGAGGCGGCGCAGCATCGGATCGGGGATCTGCAGCGCGCACTCGTGCCAGTGGTGCAACTCACGTCCCACCTGGGGAAAGACTCCCGACCAGTAGCGGGTGGCGGCGCCCGTGAAGGCATGCGCCAGCGCGAGTCGACGTCGGCTGGCAGCAACCACTCGAACAGTTTTGTCTAGTAGAGAGGTAATACATAGTCACTCCTGAAAGCTCACACGAGCCGGTGCGCGCGCCGCCACGAAGCCCGGTATCGCGATCACGACTATCGCGATGATTGCGAGTAGCGAAAGGGTGAAGAGGACTTCTCCGACGCCCACCGCGAATGGCGCAGGGAACCCAGTGGTCAGCCGCAACCAGCGGCTGGCAAGCGCATGCCCGTAGACGCCGAACGCTGCACCGATCGCACATCCTACTCCGAGCACGATCGCGCTCTCGAGCAATAGCGCCCTCCACAGCTGCCCGGTGTCATAGCCCTGGATCTTCAGCGATGCAAGCCGCGCGCGCCGCTGCCAGATCGCAGCACTGAGCGCCGAGGCGACCGCCAGCGCGGCCGCGATCAGCAGCAGCGTGGCGATCTGGCTGAGCGCGCGCAGCCCCTGACGCGAGTCGGCTGCATACTGCTGGCGGCGTTCCGCATAGCTCTGCACGCCCAGGCCCGCCCGGCCGCCAAGCGCCGCCAGCACCGCGCCTCTCCCCGACGCCGCCGATATGCCCGGTCTGAGATCGACCTCGAGTGCGCTCGGCGCAGCCGTCTGCCAGTCGCTCGCGTAGTCGGCGGAGCTCATGATCACCGCTCCCGGAGACCAGCCGAGGTTGGTCGTGATGCCGGCCACGCGGAAGTACGCCCGTCCGCTGGGGGTGGGCAGCGTGAAGCTCGCCCCCAAACGCAGATGGCGTTCGCGGGCGAAGCCCTGTGAGACCGTCGCCCAGCCGCCGCCGCGCACCAGCCTGCTTGCGCCGGCGACCCGGCCTTGCAGCAGCTGGCTTGCTGGAATCGGATCGCTGTCCAACGGCGAGCGGGCGATGATCCACAGGCGCCTAGGGCCGACGTCGAGGAAACCCCCCTGGTAGGCGCGCACCGAGCGGACCTGCGGCGCGGCGGCGATCGCGGCGCCGGCACCGGCGGGCTCGAACGCGTTGGTCGTCAGGTCATTGCCGCCGGTCGTGACCCATATGTCCGCCGTGTGCAGGTACTCGCCGAAGTTCCGATCGAGCCCGCGGATCAGATCCGAGCGTGCGCCGCCGATCGCGACGCTCCCGTACACCGCCAGGGCGGCCACGCCAGCGAGCGCGACCGTTCGCGTGGTGACCGCACGCAGCTCGGAGACGACGATGATCAGGGCGCTGCTGCGCACGCGCTCGCCCAGCCAGCGCAGAGCGCGGGCAACCCCTGCGAAGGCAGCCGGAATCGAGCACAGCGTCGTCAGCGCGAGCGCCACGCCGCCGACGATCGTCAGCGCCGGTTCGAGCAGTACGAGGGCCATGATCGCCACCAGCGAGACCGCCCCAGCGAGCGCCAGCCGTGCGCCCGTGCGCTGGGCGAGGGCGTCGCTGCCGTCCACGCGCTCGCGAAAGACCGCGTCGCTTGCGCGGTTCGGGCGCAGATCGAGCACCGGCGAGAGCGACGCGAGCATCGTTGCGAGCACGCCGCTGCCTAGCGCCAGCAGGACCGTTCCGACGCGCAGGATCTCCTGTGTGCCGATCGGGAATGCGGTGATCAGATAGGCGGGTATTCGATGCAGGAATGCGTGAGAGATGAGCACGCCGAGAGCCACCCCTACGGCTGAGGCGACCACGCCGAGGACAAGCGCCTGAAAGGCCAGCAGCAGCAGGATCTGACGCCAGTCATAGCCCTGCATGCGCAGATCGGCCACGAAGCGGCGGCGCTCTGGGACCGTCAGCAGCATCGCGTTCAGCGCGAGCAGGAACCCCACCATCACGCTGATCGCCGCGAACAGCGAGGTCGACTGGTCGTTCGGCTTGGCCGCCTGGTTGAGCAGGCGCAACTCGTCGTCTGCGGGCGCGACGTTCAGGCGTCCGCCCGCGAGCCTGCGCAGCTCGCCCGTGACGAGACGGTCGGCCCCGCGGCGCGGCTCGATCAGGATCTCTGACGCCTTGCCCGCGAGCCCCGTCAGTCGCTGCGCCACGCGCAGTTGGGAGAGCGCCACCGGACTCGACGCCAGCGCTCCGAACATCGCGCTGCTGAGCACGGCGCCGACCTTGATCGTGTGCGCCTCGCCCCGCGCGAGGACCCGCACCTGGGCACCCGGTTCGGCTCCTGTGGCTTCGGCGACGCTCGCCGGCAGCACGAGGCCGCCCGCGAAGGTGAAGCCGCCCGCGCCGAAGTTGCGCGTGCCGAGGCCGCCGAGCGTCGCCACCGCCGGGGTCACGCCGAGCAACTGCACCGCCACGCGCCCGCGCGGTCCGAGCACCGTGATGTTCTCGCGCAGCACCGCCGCTCCCACCCGCACTCCGGGCAGCTTGCGACTCCTCGACAGCAGGCTCTCCTGGAGGCCTTCGGGAGAGCGCGCCGCGAGCTCCAGCCGGGCAGAGCCGATCACCTGATGGATCAGTTCGCCGGCCGAGCCGGTGAGGCTGGTGTTGGCCACGAGCACGCCCAGCACGAGCGCCACTCCCACAGCGATCCCGCTGCCGGCCAGCAGCTCCTGCACCGCGTGCGAGCGCAGCCGTACGCGGTAGAGGTGGACCAGCATGCTCAGCCGCACTCCCGCGATACGCGGGTTCAGGACCGCCCTCACGGAGAGCTTGCAGCGAGCTCTGGGTCGATCCCGTCGGCCAGGTGACCGTCGCGCAGCGTGTACACGCGATCGACGAACCGGGCCGCGTCGGGATCGTGTGTCACGAGCAGACCGGGGATCGAGCGTTCGTGACAGATGTCGCGCATCAGCTCGAGTATCTCGCGACTGCGCCTGGAGTCGAGGTTGCCGGTCGGCTCGTCGGCCAGCAGCAGCCGCGGATCGTTGACGAGCGCCCGCGCGATCGCCACTCGCTGGCGCTCGCCCATCGACAGCCGCTCGGGCGGCTGCTGGGCGCGCTCGGCGAGCCCGACCCGCTCGAGCCAGGGCAGAGCCTTGGAGCGCGCCTCGCGCAGGTTGTAGCCGCCTCCGGTGAGCTTGATCGTGGCGTTGTCGAGCGCTGAGGTATGGGGCATGAGGTGGAAGGATTGGAAGACGAAGCCCACGTCACGGCGGCGGTAGCGAGCGCTGTCGCGCTCGCTGAAGGCACCGATGTCGTTCCCGTCGAAGAGGATCGAGCCGTCGTCCGGCGCGGTCAGTCCGGCTGCGAGCAGCAGCAGCGTGGTCTTGCCCGAGCCGCTCGGCCCGTACAGCGCCACGAATTCGCCGCCCGAGATCGTCAGCGACACTCCGTCGACTGCCCTGACGGTCTCCACGCCGCTGGAGTAGTGCTTGATGACGTCGCGCAGCTCGAGTGTGCTCACCGGCCGAGGCGCTCCGCGCCGGCGCGACGCCGTCCGGGCATCTGCACGACCGTGCCCTGGCCCCCGGTCGAGCACAGCTCTCCGTCGGAGATCGACATCAGCACGCCCAGTCCCTGCAGCGCCGCCATCGCCTCGGATGCCACCAGCAGGGCCATACCGCGCTCGCTGGCGACCGCGCGCAGCAGCGCGTAGAACCTGTCGCGCTCGCCGAGGTTGGGGATCTGCGCCGCTTCGTCGAGCACCAGCAGTCGCGGCTCTCGCGCGAGCGCCCGCGCGAGCATCACGCTCGTGCGCTCCGTCAGCGACAGCGCTGCCGCCACCTCCTGTGCGCCGGAGGCGCCGACGCCGACGCGCTCGAGCACCCCTAGCGCCCTGCGCCTGGCTTCGCGCATCGTCAGTCCCTCGCTGCCGAGCGCAGTGGCGACGTGGTCGACGACGCTCTCCCCGGGGCTCGCGCGCCAGTCCTCAGCGGACATGTAGGCGATCGCGCCGCGCAGCAGGCGGCTGCGCTGTCCGGCGGACATCTGCGCCATGTCCACGCCATCGAAGCGAACCGTGCCCGAGTCGGGCTGGGCGATCCCGGCCGCCAGTCGCAGCAGCGTGGACTTGCCCGAGCGGCGCGCGCCGTAGACACCGACCGACGAGCCGGCGTCGATGTCGAGGGTCGCGCGATCGAGTACGAGGATCTCGCGATCGCCGTCCGGATAGCGCTTGCTTACATTCAGGAAGGAGAGCAGCGGCGTCATCGCGGCGCTGACGCTAGTGGCTGAGTTCCAGGTGTTCGTTGATCCGTCGCCGTGTGCGCGTGGCCCAGTCGACCTCGATCTGCAGTTGCGCGTAGACCGCGTCCCGGGTGCACTCCATGCAGAGGGCCGCCCACGAGCGCGCTTCGCCCTCGGTCGGCGCCACCAGCTGCGCGAGCACGAGGCACTCGCGCTCGTAGGCGCGCAGCGCGATCAGCAGGCGGGGGGCGTCCTGCTGGCGTGCGACCGACAGCTTCGCCTGCAGGCCGAGCCGCACCGGCTCTCTCGGCAGCAGTGTCTCCATCCACAGCGTCAACGCCTCGGATGTCTCCTCGGTGGGGTGATACACGAGGTGCATGCGCCGCTGGTTGCCGCGCTTGGGCTCGTCGCGGGAGAGCGCAAGGCCGGTCTTCTCGAGCTGCTCGAGCAGCCGGTAGACATCGTTGGTGTCCACCCTCCACGTCTCCCCGAGGCGCGCGGCAAGGCGGTTCGCGAGGTCGCCGCCGTGACCCGGACGCTCCAGCAGGAGGCCGAGCAGGGCGCCCCTCAGCGGGGTCGATGGACCACGCATCCACCTGGTCTTCTCCGGACTTACGGTTGCCATTGCTCCTCGTCTCACAGAAATGACTGCTGGGACCATACATCACACACCTACCGCTTGCCGAATGATTCCGACATCCAGTCCCCGCGCGACGCGACTTTCACGAGCGTCGAGCGGGCCCCTCGCGCCATCTCAGAGCACGCTCACGGCCGCGCCGGTGAAACGGCCGTTGCGCAAATCGTCAAGGGCGGTGTTCGCGTCCTCGAGGCTGTAGCGGCTGACCTTTGTGCGCACCGGCACTTCGGGCGCCAGCGCGAGCATCTCGACCGCATCTGAGCGCGTGAGGTTAGCCACCGAGCGCAACGTGCGCTCGACGGCTCGCAGTGGCTGCCCGACCGCCTCGAAGCGCATCGCCCGCATGCTCTGTGCCAGTTGCGCCATAGTTGGGCAGTGAACCAGGAACCGGAGCACGGGCGGTGAGCGGCGGGAGCTACTTCAGCCACCAGGCGTCTCTGGAGCACGATCCGAGCGCGCTCTCGCCCTTTCACCCAGACACTCCCGAGCGCCTGATCGTGCTCGAGGCGGCTCTCGCGGAGCGCGACTGGCTCGGCTGGGAGCGCCGTGCGGCCCCGGCTGCGACGGAGGTCGAGCTCGAGCTGGTGCACTCCAGGCGCCACGTGCACGCGATCAAGGACCTGTGCGCGGCCGGCGGCGGCGCGATCGACCCCGACACGTTCGTCGGGGAGTGCTCCTACCGTGCGGCGCTGCACGCCGCGGGCGGCGCCTGTGAGATGACGCGTGGCCTGATCGCGGGAGATCACCCAGTCGGCTTCTGCGGCGTGCGTCCCTCCGGCCACCACGCGGAGCGCGATCGCGCGATGGGCTTCTGCCTGTTCGACAACATCGCCGTGGCCGCCGCGCTCGCGATCGCCGAGCTCGGCCTGCAACGGGTCTTCGTGCTGGACTGGGACGTACACCACGGCAACGGCACCGCGGAGATCTTTCGCGAACGCTCAGACGTGCTGTTCGCGAGCATTCACCAGGCCGGGTTGTTCCCCGGCAGCGGGCCCCTGAGCGACGCGGGATCGGGCGCGGGGGAGGGGTACACGCTCAACCTTCCGGTGCCGGCGGGATCGCGCGAGCCGCAGTGGCTGGCGCTGATGGATCACGTCGTGCTGCCCGCCGCCCGCGCCTTCGAGCCCGAGCTGGTCCTGATCTCGGCCGGTTTCGACGCCCACGCCGAGGACCCGCTGGCGGGCTGCAACCTGCAGACAGGGTCCTTCGTGGCGATGGCCGAGCGCGTGCGCGAGCTGGCGCGCTCGCTCGGCGCGCCGCTCGGAGTGGTGCTCGAGGGGGGCTACAACCCGCGGGTGCTCGCCGAGTGCGTGTGCGCGACGCTGCCGGCGCTGGCCGGCGAGCGCTACGGGCGCGGGGCCGCCGCCCCGAAGGCCGCGCTGGATGCGCTGAGCGCACGCGCGGTGGCTGCGCTGTCGCGCTATTGGCCGATCTAGGTCCAGCGCCGCTGGGCGCTCAGCCGAAGAACAGCTCGGCCGTCGCATACAGCGATGGGTCGAGCAGCTTGGGCTCGCGCAGGGCGTCCTGCAGCGCCACCTCGACGATCTCGCTGCCGCGCAGTCCGACCATCGTCCCGAAGCGCCCAGCGGCGACGGCGTCCATCGCGGCGACGCCGAAGCGGGTGGCGAGGACCCGGTCGTAGGCGACCGGGGTGCCGCCCCGCTGCACGTGGCCGAGGATCGTGACGCGCGTCTCATAGCCGGTGCGCCCCTCGATCTCGCCCTCGAGCGTTACGCCGATGCCACCCAGGCGCGCATGGCCGAAGGCGTCGGTGGCTGTCTCTGGCTGCACGTGCAGCGTGCCCTCGCGGGGCGTGGCGCCCTCGGCTACGACCACGATCGAGAAGCTGCGGCCGCGTTCGTGGCGCCGGCGCAGGTGCGCTACGACCTCCTCGATGTCGAACGGGCGCTCGGGGACGAGGATCGCGTCGGCACCACCGGCCAGCCCCGCGTGGGTGGCGATCCAGCCGGCGTGCCTGCCCATCACCTCGACGACCATCACGCGGTTGTGCGACTCGGCTGTCGTGTGCAGGCGGTCGATCGCGTCGGTCACGATCTGCACCGCCGTCTGGAAGCCGAACGTCACGTCGGTGCCGCCGAGGTCGTTGTCGATCGTCTTGGGCACGCCCACGATCGCCACGCCCTCGCCGTGCAGGCGCAGCGCCACGCCGAGCGTGTCCTCGCCGCCGATCGGGATCAGCGCTTGCACACCGCGCTCCTGCAGTGTGCGCTGCACAGCCGCGGTGCCGTCGCGCCCGTCGGCGTAGGGGTTGGTGCGCGAGGTCCCGAGGATCGTGCCGCCGCGCGGGAGGATGCCGGCGGTGCTCTGCAGCGTGAGCTCTTCAGCGTGGTTCTCGAGCACGCCCGCCCAGCCGTGGCGAAAGCCGACGAAGGTGTGCCCGCCGGGCAGGCCGCTGCGCACCACCGCGCGGATGACCGCGTTCAGCCCCGGGCAGTCCCCGCCTCCGGTCAGCAGCCCGATCCGTGCCATCGGCTGAAGTTATCGTCTCCGGGCGCGCCTCGCCCGCGCCCGGGGCCGCGCCTGGCAGGCGGGCCGCGCCCGCTCGCGCTCGCGGGCGCGGGCCGCCTGTCAGATGCCCTGCCCGGGAAGGAACTCGTTGGTGAACGGCGGCAGGCCCGCGCCGGGGTCGTGGGTGAGCAGCTTGTGCGTGAACATCCAGCTCGAGAAGGCCGCCCAGGCGCTCGGTTCCTGCCACCCATAGGGGTCGGCTGCGCTGGCCGGCTGGGCGGCTGGGAGCGTCTGCTTGATCGATTCCAGCTGGAGCGTCGGTTCGAGCGACGGGTTGGCCTTGACCAGCAGCGTCGCCGCTGCGCCCGGATCGGTGCGCACCTCGCGCTCGCCGCGGGTGAGCGCCTGCAGAAACGCGCGCAGATCCTGCCCGCGGGTGCGAGCCTCGTCCTCGCGCACCACCAGCACCAGCTCGTCGTAGCTGGGAACGCCCGCCTGATCAACGGGGATCACCGTCGGGTGCTTGTGCGCAAGTCGCAGCTGGACCGCCTCGTAGTTCCAGAAGCCGCCGAGCGTCGCGTCGACCTTGCCCGAGAGCATCGCCGGGATTAGGTTGAAGCCGACGTTGGTTTCGTGCACGCTGCTCGGCGCCACGCCGGCGTGCTGCAGGGCGGTGTGCAGCTCGGCCGCCTGATAGGCGATGCCAGCGGTGCCGACGGTCTTGCCCGCAAGGCTCGCCACGCTCGTGACGTGCTTGCCGGGGAGGGCGATGATCGAGGTCAGCGGACGCTGGACGAGCGCTCCGATCGAGACGAGCTTCAGTCCCTGGTCGCGCGCGAGCAGCAGCTCGGGCTCGTAGGAGATCGCCATGTCCACCTTCCCGGCCGCGAGCAGCTTCAGCGGTTCGGCCGGTTCGGCGGGCGCCTCGGGCTTGACGTCCAGCCCGACCGTCCGGAAGTCGCCGTGGGCGATCCCCGCATACAGCGGTGCGTGGTCGGCGTTGGGGAAGAAGTCGAGCATCACCGTGAAGGGCTTGACTTTCGTCGCCGAGACGGCGTCCTGCTTGGTGCCGCAGCCGGCGAGCGCGAGCGCGAGCGCGACGAGCGCGCCCGGGAGCAGGGCACGGGCGCGACGGTCTGGCGGGGGCTTGGTCAACGGGTCTCTCCTCGGGTTCGGATGCTCCACGGGGCAAGGCTGCGTTCGGCTACGGCCAGGGCATAGAAGCAGGCGATCGCGAAGGCGATCAGCATTGCCGTCCCGGCGTACGCGCGCGGGGCCTGGAAGTTGACGTCGCTGATTATCTCGCGTCCAAGGCCCGGGTAGGCGCCGCTGGTCGGTGTCGTGGTCTCCGCGATGAACGCGCCGATCACACCCACCGCGAGCGCGATCCGCGCGCCGCTCAGCGCCGCGGGCAGCGCCGCGGGCAGCTCCGCGAAGCGGAACGCCTGCCAGCGCGATGCGTCGAGCGTGCGCAGCAGCTTGGGCTGCTCGGGATCCACGGCGGCGAGCCCGTCGACGGTGGAGACCACCACCGGGAAGAAGCAGATCAGCGCGATCACAACGAGCTTCGGGAGCAGGCCAAAGCCCCACCAGAACACCAGCAGCACGCCGATCACGGGGATCGGCACCGCCTGCGAGCCGACCGCGAGCGGATAGGCGGCACGGCGAAGCAGCGGTGAGAGGTGGATCGCGACCGCGAGCGCCAGCCCCGCGACCAGCGCCACGCCGAGGCCGAGCACGACCTCCTCGGCTGTTACGGCGAAGTTCCTCGACAACAGCCCCGCGTTGTTCCACCAGGCGCTCGCCACAGCGTGCGGCGCGGGCAGCAGATCGGCCTGCACGCCGCTGAGATCCACATACAGCTCCCAGACGCCGAGCAGGGCGGCGCCCAGCGCGAGCGCCGGAAGCGCACGAAGCGCGCCCGCCTTCACGCGGGCGAGCCCGTCGCGAGGATCGCGAGCGCTCGCTCGCGCAGCGCCACGACCTCGCCGTCGCTGCGCGCGCGCGGGCGCTCGAGCCCGACCTCGAGCTCTGCGATCACGCGCCCCGGACGCGGCGAGAGCACGACGATGCGGTCGGCGAGCAGGATCGCCTCCTCGACGTCGTGCGTGACGAGGACGACCGTGCGCGGCTCCGCTGCGAGCGTCCCCGCGAGCCACTCCTGCATCTCGCCGCGCGTGATCGCATCCAGTGCGCCGAACGGCTCGTCGAGGCACAGCACCGGCTTGCCCGCGAGCAGCGTGCGCAGGAAGGCGACGCGCTGGCGCATCCCCCCGGAGAGCTCACTCGGCCGCGCGCCCTGGAATCCGTCGAGGCCCAGCTCGGCGAACAGCGCCTGCGCTCGCGCTCGCGCCTCGGAGCGCCCGCGTCCGGCGATGCGCAGCGCGAGCGCTGCGTTGTCCAGAGCGCTCAGCCACGGCAGCAGCAGATCGCGCTGCGGCATCAGCACCGCCGGCGGGCAGGCGATCGAGCCCGTGTCGGGAACCTGCAAGCGGCAGAGGAGCTCGAGCAGCGTGCTCTTGCCGCAGCCGCTCGGCCCGACCACGGCCACGAGCTCGCCCGCGCCGGCGTGCAGCGTCACCCCCGCGAGCGCCTGCACGGCTGCTCCGCGCGTCCGATAGGTGCGCCCGACGCCCTCGAGTGCGATCGCGTCCCCGCCGGCCGGCCTCGCGCGGGTCGGCGGCTGTGCGCGGTACTGCAGTTGGCCTGGCACGTCGCTCCCTTCGCGGGCATTACCCCACAGGTTCTAAGGGTCGGCGCCGGGGGAATCAGCTTCCCGTGCGCCATCTCAGCCGGCCTTCCCGCCAGCCCCCCTGGTGTGTTTGCGCTCCAAGCGCCGATGCTAGCGTGCGGCGGCGACCACGGGGCGGGTGAGCGCGCGCACGAAGTCCTCGAGCTGGGCCGTGGTCCAGCACTCGAACGCCGTGCAGTACTGCTCATAGGCCGCGATCACCGAGTCGCCGTAGTTCCAGTACAGCCGCGGCTCGGGATTCAGCCAAAAGGTGCGTCCGGCGCGGGCTGCGATCTGGGCAAAGATGTCCGCGCGCGGGTCGCGCCCGTTGGTGCGCGCGTCGCCGAGCACGATCACGGTGGCGCGAGGGTGCAGATCGTCCTCGACCTGGACGAGGAACTCAGACCACACGCGCCCGTAGTCGGTGTAGCCGGAGATGTCCGCCACGCCGGCGTCGCCGGAGATTCGTTCGCTGACGGTCTTGAAGTTGCGCTCGTGCTCGAAGATGTCAGTCACCTCCGAGATGCGCTCGATGAACACGAACGAGCGCATCTTGCGGAACGTGTCGTGCAGCGCGTGGAGCACCGACAGGAAGAACACCGAGGCCGAGGTGACGCTGGTGGACACATCGCACAGCACGTAGATCTCCGGGCGTTTCGGCCGGCGCGGACGGTACTTCAGCACGACGGGCACGCCGCCGGTCTGCAGCGAAGCGCGCATCGTGCGCCTGACGTCCACGTGGGCGTGACGGCGGTGGCCGCGGGCCTGCAGACCCTGAGTGGCGAGCCTGCGGCGCAGCTGCGCGACCACGCGGTGCACGGCCGCTAGGTCGGCGAGCGGTCCCGAGGGCAGCGCGCGGTCGAGCTCGCCGAGCGGGCGCGCCGGCGGCAGGTTGCCCGTACGCTCGATCTGGGAGCGCTCGAGCTCGCGCCGCAGCAGCGCCTCGAAGCGGCGCAGCGCGTCGCGCGGCAGGCCATCGTGGCGGGGGTCCTCGGGCGGCAGCTCGGGTTGTGGCTCGGCGCGCAGGCCGAGTGCGCGACGTATCCGCTGCACGTCGACGCCGATCACGCCCGAGCCCTCCTGGCGGCGCGAGAACGCCGCGATCGCCATCCGCGCGAGGTCGCGCATCGCTCCCTCCGAGCCGTCGCGCAGAGCGGCTGCGATCTGCGCGCGCAGCGCGTCGAGCTCCTGCTCGGAAAGCTCCGCCAGGCTGGCCAGATCCTCCTCGCGGATTCCCTCGCGCGCGGCCGCCAGCTCGACCGAGCGGAAGAAGAAGCGGTCGAAGACCAGCTCGAACACGCGCCGTGACTCCTGGCTCTTGGCGAGCGTCGCGGCCAGCGCCTCGCGGAAGTCCTGCTGCGAGGTCCAGCTGATCTCGCCCAGCACCTCGAAGGCGTCGAGCATCTCCGAGGTCCCGACCGCGACGCCTTCGCGGCGGAGCTCCTCGCCCAGCTCGAGGATCCGCGCCGGCAGGCCCTCGCGGTGCTCGCGTTCGGGCGTGGCCCCCGGCTCAGGCGACATCGGCGGGCGACGCCAGCTTCAGCCCGACGCGGTCGGCAACCACGTCCATGTCCGTGCGGTGCTTGACGATCACCGACATCGTCTCCATGAAGACCGCCGAGTCGATCTCCTGCACGCCGAGCAGCAAAAGCGCCCGCGCCCAGTCGATCGACTCCGCGATCGAGGGCGGCTTCTTCAGGTCCAGGGCGCGCACCATGCCGATCACCTCGACGAGGCGGCGGGCGACCGTCTCGGGCAGCTCGGGCGCGTGCAGGCGCACGATCTCGAGCTCGTGCTCGAGCGCCGGGTAGTCGAGCCACAGATAAAGGCAGCGGCGCTTGAGCGCCTCGGTCAGCTCGCGCGAGTTGTTCGACGTGAGCAGCACCACAGGGTGCGTGCGGGCCTCCACGAGGCCCAGCTCGGGGATCGAGATCTGGAAGTCCGAGAGCACCTCGAGCAGCATCGCCTCGAACTCCTGGTCGGTCTTGTCGATCTCGTCGATCAGCAGCACGACCGGCTGCTCGGATGCGATAGCGGTCATCAGCGGGCGCGCCAGCAGGAACTCCTCGCCGAAGATGTCGTCCTGCACCGCCTCCCAGCCCGTGCCCGTCGCCTCGGCCTGGATGCGCAGCAGCTGCTTGCGGTAGTTCCACTCGTACAGCGCCTTGGCCTCGTCCAGGCCCTCGTAGCACTGCAGCCGCACCAGCTGGCGCCCGAGATGGCTTGCGAGCGCCTTTGCGAGCTCGGTCTTGCCGACGCCCGCCGGTCCCTCTACGAGCACCGGCTTTCCCAGCTTGGTGGCGAGATATGAGACGAGCGCCGTGGACTCGCCCGGGAGGTAGCCGACGGCGCGCAATCCCGCGGCGAGGTCTGCGACCGAGGCGGGCGCCGGGGATGGAGGGGCGGGCATGCTCAAGCGCATGATAGGCGCCCCGGCTCGGCCGAACGCTCCCGCGATCGCGCCTCGGCGGCTATTCGCTGCGCTTGGGGGGCGAATCCTCGAAGGACATCTGCTGCGACGGCGCCGGCGGGTAACGTCCACGGCCGCTCGCCGATCTGTGCTCGCCGGGGCCCGGCGGCGTGGGGAGCGAATCCTCCGCGTCCTGCGCCGCCGCGCCCGCATCGCCGCTCGCGGCGGCGCGCGCGGAAACGGGCCGCACTGGCCGCACGGGCCGCGTCTCGGCCTCGGCCGGTCCGCGCCCGGCTCGAGGCCCAGGATCCTCGGTGCGCGCACGGCGGCGCACGAGCGGCGGTTCTGGGCGCTCCTCGGCGCGCATCCGCTGGCCGGCGTAGAACAGCCCGAGCGCCAGCAGCAGCGCGATGAAGATGCCCCACTCGACGCCGACCGTGGCTGTGATCCGCTGGCTGGCCTGCAGCCCCGGCTTGTCCAGCAGGCGATAGAAGACCAGCAGCGCCACCCAGGCGCCGGCCACCATCACGATCAGCCCGTCGCCGCCCGGAAGCTGGAAGTCGCGCTCCTCGCCGCGCGCGAACAGCATCGCCAGCACGCCCGCGCTGACGAGCAGCACGGCGGCCTCGACGAACGAGAAGGACTGGAAGGCGCTCAGGCTCGTCTGCGTGGCTCTGGCGGTGCCGTGTTCGATGAACGTGTCCGCCTTGCTGTACCAGGGCAGGAACATCGACACGAACAGGCCGACCGCCGCCAGCGCGGCGAGGCGCTGCTCGCGCTCGAGCGCACGCCATGCTTGGACAGGCCGGTCGAAGCTCGCCCTGCTCATCGCTGGCGCTCGGTGGCGAAGATCGGGCGCGGCGAGCTCACGCGCCTAGTCTAGGTAGCGCTGCCTCGACCTAGTGGCGGCTGACGGTGATCGAGCCGGTGGCGGTGGAGAAGTTGCCCGCGAGGTCGGTCGCGGTGAGCGTGACCGTGAAGTTGCCGCCGCCCGCCGGCGTTACCCACAGGAGCCTCGGCTTGCCGTGTTCGACCGTGGCGCGGTTGCGCCACACCACACGCGAGCCCTGCTGGATCTTCAGTTCGACGGTGGCGATCTTCGACAGCGAGACCTGCACCCCGGCGCGCGTGCCGCCGCGCAGCGTCCTCGACAGCAGCGCGATCGCGGGCGGCGTCTTGAGGTCGGCGCTGAAGCGCTGGGCGGTCGTGCAGTAGACCTGATCGGCCGCGATCGCCTGGCTCGCGTGGGCGCCCGCGGAGGCCGCTTTTGCGCTCGTGCCGCCCGTTTCGGGCGAGCCCGCGGGCGGCGGCGTCGCGGTGGGCGGGGCAGCGGGGGCGGGGCTCGCCGGGGGCGCGGCGGATGTGAAGGGCGCACCTTTGCCGGTGCGTTCGCACAGGTGCTGGAGGAATTCCGTGAGCAGTTCGTGGTAGTTGAGGTTGGATTCGCCGAACTGGTCATACAGCGACCAGCCGCCCGTGTCGAAGCGCGGCACTTCCACGCGCGCTGCGGCGTCGCCCGCTTCGAACAGCTTCAGGCCGAGCGGGTCCTTGGTGATGGCGCTGTATTCGTAGAGGCCCACCAGCGCCTGGATGAAGCCGTTGAGGATCCGGTCGCTGGGCGCGTAGGTGTACTCGGCGTACCACGTGCCGGCCGCGGTCTTGACCATCACACCCTGCGGCGGCGCGGTCTCGAATATGCCGAGCGCCTGCTGGGCGGCGGTGAGGTCGGCCGGTTCCTTGAAGCGCGACCAGGCGCGGGCCAGAACCTCGAGCGCGGTTCCCTGGGAGAGCCCGCTGGTCCACGGCGGCAGGCCGCCGTCGAAGCGGAACATGTACTCCCAGGCGATGCCTCCCGCGCGCGCTGTGGCCAACGGGATGATTTCGCTCACGAGCTGGCGCAGGTTGGTGTTTTCGTGCCCGGCGAGGTAGTAGCCGTTGCCCTCGCCGAAGGTCGCGAGCCACTGGATCTCGATGCCCTGGCCGGCGTAGTACTCCCAGATCAGCTTGCTCCCCGGGAAGCTGACGCGCTCACCGCCGGCGAGCAGCGGTTCGGTCGTCCACCACTGGCGGTTGCGTTCGAGCGTCAAGAACAGCGCAGCCAGTCGCGTGGGGACGAGCTCGCCTGCGGCCGCGATCGCCTGCACGTTGGCGATCACCGCGCCCAGCTCTGTGCGGCGGGTGCCGCTGAGCTTGCCCAGCGAACGTTTGGCGGCCACGTAGGCGGCGTAATCCTTGCTGTAGAGCGCCTGCGTGATAGCTCCGCCGGCGAGCATGCTCTGAAGCGCCGCCGTCACGCTCGCGCCGTGCGCGCTCGCAGCGTGAGCCCGCAAGTGCCCATGTACGGGGGCCAGAGCGGTGCCCGACCGCAGAGCGGTGCTCGGCCGCGGAGCGCTACCCGCGCGCGGGGCGGTGGCCGATCTCGACGCGCCTGCGAGGGCGGGCTGGACTGTGGCCGCGCCCACGATGATCAGGCCGAGGACGAGCGCCGTGGGACGCTTGACGCGCACCGCGCCGATGCTACGCGCGCTCCAGCGCCTGTCTGCAGGACGCGTTGCATCTCGCTCGCGGGCCGGTGTGGTCACGCTCCCGGAACACATCCGCGCCCGCCCCAGTTGCGCCTCGCGCCCCGCAAGGAGAGTCGATCAGGCCCGGCGAGGAGAGTCGATCAGGCGTTCGTCCGCGCCCGGCGCGGAGAGTCGATCAGCCGCGCTCGAGGCCGAGCTCGTCGGGCTCGCCCAGATCGTCCTCGTCGTCGTTCTCGTCGCCGAGCAGCGTCTCCTCGACATCGACGTCGTCCTCCGCGGGCAGCTCGGGGGTGGATTTGTAGGTCTGCTGGAAGCGCTCGACCAGCTCGTCGCGTTTGTGCTCGTCGACGGGGACGTCGTCTGAGACGAGCACCCACTCGTCGTTGTCGAACTCGTCCATCTCGAATAGCTCGTGATCGACCTCGGGCGAGTCGTCGACCACGATCATGATCTCGGTCAGGGGATTGAAGTAGGTCCCAGGGCGGATCGTGAGCTCATCGAGCGTGAAGCGGCGCGCGTTTGTCACGGCGCGTTTATACCCGACCGCGCCACGCTGGGACTCACGGGTCGAGCTCCTGCAGCGTGCGCGCCACCTCCGCTTCGACCTCGAGCGGCTCGAGGCCCTGGCGCAGGCGCCGCTCGTTGCGCGCCACGACCAGCTGGCGGACCTCATCGAGGAGCCCAGCGTCGTGCCCGCCGCCGCCGGCCTCGGGCGCGAGCAGGCGGGCCAGCTCGGCGTCGACGTCGAGGGCCGGCTCGCCTCTGCGCACCTGGCGCTCTGAGCGGGCGCGCAGCATCTGACGGATCTCCTCCTCCTGCTCGCCGCGCGTGCCCGGCGACTCGGGAGTCTGTGCGTGGGCGCCGCCGTGGTAGTCGCTTTCGGGCGTCATGGCGCCCTGGCCGATCTGGTCGTACATGTTGTCCTTGCCGCGGGTGATCACCAGCAGCAGCGAGATCAGCAGCGAGAACGCGACCGTGCCGAACACCACGAAGCTCAGCCCGTTGTCGGCCAGGTCGAACGCGAGCGTGGCGGGGGGGCCCTGCACCGTGACGATTGTTGCTCATCGGCCCACTCTTCGCTACCCTGGCTGGTCGAGATTGACTGACCAGTCAATCTACATTTACGCGCCAGCCCGTTAAGGAGACTGAGAATGGTCGATTTCACGCTCACCGACGAGCAGAAGAACCTGCGCGAGATGGCGCACGACTTCGCCGTCAAGGAGATCCGCCCCGTTGCCTGGGAGTACGACAAGGACGGCACGTGGCCGCAGGACATCATCGAGAAGGCCTGGGACGTGGGCCTGATGAACTCGCACATCCCCGAGGAGTACGGCGGCGCGGGAGCCGGCTACCTCGACGGCTGCCTGATCGAGGAGGAGCTCTCGTGGGGCTGCTCGGGCATCCAGACCTCGCTGGGCTGTAACGGCCTGGCGACCGCCCCGATCATGCTCGGCGGCTCGGAGGAGACCAAGAAGAAGTACCTCGGCATGCTGACCGAATCGCCGAAGCTGGCGTCCTTCTGCCTGACCGAGCCGGACGCCGGCTCAGACGTGTCGGGCATGCGCACCACTGCGGTCAAGAAGGGCGACACGTACGTCATCAACGGCTCCAAGTGCTTCATCACCAACGGCGGCTACGCCGACTACTACACGGTCTACGCCAAGACCGACAAGGACGCCGGGCACCGTGGCATCTCGGCCTTCGTGGTCGAGCGCGACTGGGGCGTGGTGGTGGACAAGAAGGAGGACAAGCTCGGCCAGCGCGCCTCCAACACCGCCACGATCTCCTTCAACGACGTCGAGGTGCCCGCCGAGAACCTCCTCGGCGAGGAGAACCAGGGCTTCAAGCTCGCGATGATGACGCTCGACCGCACCCGCCCCGGGGTCGCCGCGATGGCCACCGGCATCGCCCGTGCGGCTTTCGAGTTCGCCACCGACTACTCGCGCGAACGCGTTCAGTTCGGCGTGCCGATCGCGATGCACCAGGCGATCCAGTTCATCATCGCCGACATGGCCACCGAGATCGAGGCCGCGCGCCTGATGACGTGGAAGTCGGCGGTTATGCTCGACAACGGCGAACGCAACACGCTGGTCTCCTCGCACGCCAAGCGCTTCGCCGCGGACACCGCGATGAAGACGGCCACCGAAGCGGTGCAGGTCTACGGAGGTTATGGCTTCATCAAGGACTACCCCGTCGAGAAGCTGTTCCGCGACGCCAAGATCATGCAGCTCTACGAGGGCACCTCGCAGATCCAGCGCTTGGTGATCGCGCGCGAAACGCTGCTCCCGCGCCGTGTCGAGGAGCCGACGGCCGTACCGGCCTAGTGCGAAGCTGAGTCAGGCTGTTCAACAGGCCGAGTCCGTAGCCGTGCGAAAAAGCAGATGTCGTGAAGCAGGGGCCATCCCGCATGCGGGATGGCCGGAGGGGCCGCATGCGGCCCCTCCACCGGGGCGTGCATGCACGCCCCGCCCAACGGCGCATGCGCCGTTGGGTCCGCCCTCCCGGGCGTGAGCTGAAATCGTCACCGCCGAACCAGAGGAGACCACCAGCATGTTCGTGTTCAAGGCCGCGGTCGTCGGCGCAGGGACGATGGGTGGGCAGATCGCCCAGACGATCGCCGCAGCGGGTATCCCGGTGGTGCTCAAGGACATCGACGAGTCGCTCGTGCAGGCGGGCCTGGAGGAGGCCCGCAACGTAACCAGCGGACAGATCGGCAAGCTGGTCGAGCGCGGCAAGATCACGGCCGAGCAGGCCGAGGGCCAGATCGCGGAGGTGCTCGCAAGGATCCACGGCACGACCTCCTACGAGGGCTTCGGCGACGTCGACTTCGTGATCGAGGCGGTCCCCGAGCGGATGCAGATCAAGCAGGCGGTGTTCGCCGAGCTCGACGCCGCCACTCCCGGCCACGCGATCCTCGCGTCCAACACCTCCTCGCTGTCGATCACCGAGATCGGCGAAGCGACGCTGCGCCCGGAGAAGGTCGTCGGCTTCCACTACTTCTACCCGGCTTCGATCATGCCCCTGATCGAGATCGTCGAGGGCGAGGAGACCTCCGCGGAGACCGTCAGCGCGGCCGTCACGTTCGCCCAGGCGATTCGCAAGCAGCCGATCACCTGCGCAGAGGTGCCCGGCTTCGTCGTCAACCGGATCCTCAACTCGGGCATCTCGGAGGTCTGGCGCGAGCAGGAGCAGAAGGGCCTCTCGATCAAGAAGATCGACGAGGGCGTCGGCGCCGCCGGCGTGGTGCCCGTGGGGCCCTACTACCTGGTCAACCTGCTCGGCCTGGACACCGTGCTGCACGTCGCCGAGCACCTCGTGGAGTCCTACGGCGAGGAACGCTTCTACGTGCCCAAGGGGATGCAGAAGCTCGTCGCCGATGGCAAGCTCGGCGCCAAGACCGCCGGCAACGGCTTCTATGACCCGCAGGGCGAGCCCAACATCTCAGGTGAGGCCGACCCCGACATCGAGGAGCTCGTGGAGCTGCTCTCGTTGAAGACCTTCCTCGAGGCCTGCCTGGTGCTCGAGGAGGGCGTGGCCACCCACCGCGACATCGACTTCGGGATGATGGCCGGCGCCGGCCTCGACCCCCGGCGCGGGCTGCTGCCGCCGTTCATGAAGGCCGACAGCGAGGGCCTGGACACTGTGCTCGAGCGGATGGAGGCAGCGCAGGAGCGCCATGGCGAGCGCTTCACGCCGCCGATCATCCTGCGCCGTCTGGTCGCCCAGGGCCGGCTCGGGCAGAAGAGCGGACAGGGCTTCTACGCCTACCCCCAGCCCGACGCAGAGCAGCCCGCCGAGGTCGTGAAGCTCGAGACGCGCGCCGACGGCGTGGCGATCGCATGGCTGGCCAACGGCCAGATGAACTCGATCTCCCCGCAGGTCATCGGCGACCTGGGCAAGCTCTGGAGCAAGGTCAAGGACTCTGGCGTGCGCGCGCTCGTGATCGCTTCCTCCAACCCGTTCCTGTACAGCGCCGGCGCCGACATCAAGGCGTTCACCACGATGGACGAGTCATCCGGCGCGGCCCTGATCCACGAGGCTCATGCGCTGTTCCGCGAACTGGGCTCCGCGGGCGTGGTCACGATCGCCGCAGTCAACGGACTGGCCTTCGGCGGCGGCTGCGAGCTGGCGATGGCCTGCGACGTGCGCATCGCAGCGCGCTCTGCGATCTTCGGCCAGCCGGAGATCAAGCTCGGGATCATCCCCGGCTTCGGCGGCACCCAGCGCCTGCCGCGCCTGGTGGGCACCAACAAGGCCCTGGAGATGAACCTCGTGGGCGACCCGATCCTCGCCGACGAAGCATTCGAGCTGGGCCTGGCCAACCGCACCGTGGAGGACCACGAACTCCTCGACACAGCGATGCAGTGGGCGCGCAAGCTCGCCGCCCAGGCGCCGCTCGCGGTCGCCCAGATCAAGTCCGTCTCCGGCGCCGGCGACCTCGACGAGGGCATCGAGGCCGAGAAGCGCGCCTTTGCCGAGGTGTTCGCCAGCGAGGACGCCAAGGAGGGCATCTCGGCCTTCCTCGGCAAACGCGCCGCGCGCTTTCAGGGACGGTGAGCGCCACCCCGGACGCCGCGCCCGTCGAGGCCACGCTCGCGGGAGTGCAGGGCGAGCGCGCCCGCCTGCTCGAGCTGATCGCTGCTGCCCGCTCGGTCGTGGCGCTGACCGGCGCCGGCATCTCGGTGCCGTCGGGGATCCCCGACTTCCGCACCCCGCGCAGCGGACTGTGGGAGAAGGTCGACCCGATGAAGGTTGCGCACATCGACGCCTTCCGCAGCGACCCCGTGGCCTTCTGGCGCTTCTACGGCGAGCGCTTCGCGACGCTCGGCGAGAAGCTTCCCAACGGCGCCCATCTGGCGCTGGTCGCGCTCGAAGCGGCCGGCCTACTCGACGGGGTGATCACGCAGAACATCGACATGCTCCACCGCAGCGCAGGCACGCGCGAGCTGGTGGAGGTCCACGGCAGCATCGCCTCCTGCACCTGTCCCCGCTGCCGCGTCTCGGTTGCGGTCGGCGAGGTGCGCGCCCGCTTGCAGCGCGAGCCCGATGGCGTGCCCCGCTGCACGCACTGCGCGGGCCCGCTGAAGCCCGACGTGGTGCTGTTCGGCGAGATGCTCGACGCCCACGCGCTGCAGCGCGCGCAGGAGCTGTGCGAGAACGCCGATCTGCTGATCTGCATCGGCTCCTCGCTGGAGGTCCACCCGGTCGCCGGCCTGCCGCTGCTCACGCGTCGCAGCGGCGGAGCGATCGCGATCGTGACCCAGGGCCCCACGCCGCTGGACGACTACGCCACCGTCCGGCTGCGCGGCGACGTCGTCTTGGAGCTCCAAGCGCTCGTCCAGGGCCTCACCAGCTCCACGTCCTAGTTCAGCCTTCGAGCGTGCCTGCGCGGCCCACGCGGGGGCGTGTGCGGCCCACGCGGCCGTTGCGGCTCAGGCGGCCGTTGCGGCTCAGGCAGGCGTGCGCGCCAGCAGGTCGCGCACGGGGTCGATCCCCCAGCGCTCGGCGAGCGACGCGAGATCCTCGTCCAGGCCCCAGCGATCGGCGCGAGCGGGACCGTCGTGTTCGAGGCTCGCGCCCTTCAGGTTCATGCTGCCGCTGTTGTCCCCCAGCGCCCTGATCTCCTCGAGCTCCTCGGCGCTCAGGCGGATCGAGGGGTCGAGCGCGGCGAGCTGTGCGCGCTTGTCCTCGACCGGGCGCGCGTCTGGCCCACTCTCCTGGATCAGCGTCGGCGCCACGCACGCAACTGCGGGCTGGGCCAGATCCCAGGCGCATGCCAGCTGCAGCATGCTCAGGCCGTGGCGCTCGGCGTAGGGGCGCATCTGCTGCATCCGCTCGCGCCCGGCCTGGACCCATCCCTCGGGACGGAACTTGCGATGGTCATAGGCAGCGAACTCGTGTCCCGGCAGGACGTCGTCGTGGAACAGGCCGCCGTAGTCGACCACGCGCGCGATCACCTCGACCTGGTGGGTGGCCGCGGCCGCGAGCACCAGCTCGCCCGGCCACGGCTCGAGCGGGTTGAGGATGATCATCGCCCAGTCGATCTGCTCGGCGAAACGCTCCAGGCAGCCGATCAGATCGAGCGTGAAGCCGTTGGCCGGGCCGGGCGCCACGCCCAGGCGGCGAGTCAGCCCGGCTTCGCGCACGGCCTGCATGCCGTCCCACACGGCCGCGCTGGAGTAGCCCGTGCGGTCGGGGTTGTGCAGCAGCAGCACGTCGAAGTGCTCGACTCCAAGGCGCTCCAGGCTGCGCTCGGTAGCCATGCGGATGTAATCGCCATAGGCAGCCTCGCCGCGCAGGCGGGGGTCGGTGAAGCGGGGAAAGCCCTTCGCGCCGTCGCGCTCGCCGTCGTAGAAATCGTGGCCGATCGCGCCCACCAGGCAGTAGCTCTCGCGCGCCACCCCAACCAGCGCCCGGCCGAGTGCCAGATCCGCCTCGCCGCCGCCGTAGGCGTCGGCGGTGATCACCGTGTCGATGCCCCGGCCGGGGCGCAGCAGCTCGATCAGGCGCGCGTCCGCCAGCGGCTCGCCGAAGTGCATGAAGCGGCCCCCGCTCCAAGTGCCAACTGCGGTGGGGGTGGGGTCCATCGTCACTTCAGACTAACTCCCGCGGCCGTGCGCGCGCGCAGCGCCGCCTCCAGGCGCCCGAGCGCATGCGACAGCGTCTCCTCATCCGCCGCCGGGCCCTCCGCGGGAGCGTCGCGCTCGAGAACGGCCAGCGCCAGGCGCGCCTGCTCGGCCACGCCGGCGTGCAGCTGCTCGAGCTCGGCCACGCGGATCGCCAGGTCCTGGCGCCCCTCCGCGCGCAGCTCTGTGGCGGCCGCGCTGAGCGCGTCGTCGAGCTCCAGCGCGGCGTGCGCCAGGCGCCCCTGTTGCAGATCCAGCCGTGCGCGCAGCGCGAGCTCCTCGCACAGCAGGACAGCGTCGCGAGCGCTCAGGAGCGCCGCCAGGCGCTCCTGGGGACGCAGCGCCGAGGAGCGCCTGCGTCCCCGCAGCGAACGCCCGCTCGCACCCCACGCCAGCTCGCGGGCGTGCAACCAGCGCCCGCCCGCCACCTGCTCGCCCTCGCCCCAGCCGGCTCTGATCACGAGCGCCTGTGCCGGGGATACCTCGTGGACGTAGGGATCGGCCGATGCGATGCGGTGCGCATGCAGTACACGGTTGACCACCGCCGCCGCCGCCGCCACGTCGCGCTCGCGGTCGAGATCCTCCAGCCAAGCGCGCGCCTGATGCTCGGCCGACAGCGAGATCGGGTCGATCACCGTGACACGCGTGGTCGTCACCTCCACCGGCTCGGGCGTGGCCTCCACGCCCGCCGCACGCGCGCCCAGCCTGGCGAGCCTCGAACCCCCGCCGCGAGCGCGCGCGCCGTCGATCGCGCGACCCGCTCCCAGCGTCCCCAGCACGACCACCCGCTCCGGCTGTCCGTCGCTGCTCAGCCGCAGCAGATAGCGGCCGTCGGCCGGGCCGAGCGCCCAGGGAAACTCCATCTGCATGAAGATGAACAGCCGCTGAGGCATCGCTTCACCGTATCCTTGTTCTCGAGGCGAGAAGGGGACAAGCGCCTCGCTAGAGCATTTCGTCCACGACCGACGACCAGGAGCTGAGGAATGTCCGACGCGAGCAATGTCGCCAAGAGCCTGCGCGAGCGTCTGGGTGTGAACACCGAGGAGCGCCTGGGCAGAGCGCTTTCCGACCTGCTCGAAAACCCCCTGCTGACCGGTGCCATCGGCCGGGCGTTCGACGCTCGCGAGAAGGCCTCCCAGGCCCAGGAGGTCGCCCTGGGGGCGCTCAACATCCCCTCCGCCGCCGACATCGAACGGCTGACCCGGCGCCTGCGCTCCGTCTCCCACCGCCTGGAGGGCATCGAGGACGGCGTCGACCGCCTCGATCGCGAGCTGATCCCCAGCGGCGTCGAGGCGCGCCTGGCCAGGATCGAGGAGCAACTGCGCGCGCTGATCGTCAAGCTCGACCAGCGCGCCGCCGCCGGCGCTGTGCCCGCACCGGCCAAAGCCGCCTCCACGCCGGCTCGCAAAGCGCCATCGAAAGCCAAAGCGAAACCGAGAGCCAAAGCGAAAGCAGCGGGCGCCAGAGCCAAAGCAGCGGATGCCAAAGCGACAGCGCCGGGAGCCAAAGCGCCGGCGGGCGCCGTCAAAGCCTGAGCGTTCAGGCGCCGAGCGCCGCGAGCGCAGCCGCACCAAGGCGCTGCGAGGCCGCCAGCAGCGCATCGTCCTCGATCCGGGCGCGGGCGCCATCTGCAGCGAAGGTGTCAGAGACGATCAGGCCGCAGGCCACCGCGACGCCTTTGGCGGCGCCCAGCGCGAACAGGGTCGCGGCCTCCATCTCGACGGCCAGCGCGTCTGTGTGACCGGCCCCGGGCGGGCCGCTCTCGTAGAACAGGTCGACGCTCACCACCGTGCCCGCACGGGCGCCCTGGGCGCGCTCGAGCAGCGCGTCGGTCAAAAGCGGATCGGCGCGCGCCCGCTCCCCGCCGCCCAGCGCCCGGGAGGCGCCATCGGCGCAGATCGCCTCGCGCGCGACCACGATCTGGCCCAGCTCCAGGCCGCTCGCCAGCGCACCGCAGCTGCCGACGCGCACCGCTCGCCGGACTCCGAGTCCGATCAGCTCCTCGAGCACGATCGCGGCGGACGGGCCGCCCATGCCGGTGGCCTGGATCGTCAGCGGCTCCCCGTCGGGGGCGGCGCCGGTGTAGCCCCACAGGCCGCGGTGGTGGTTGAACATGCGGGGCGCCTCCAGCAGCGCCTGCGCGAGCGCCAGCGCGCGACCTGGATCTCCGGGCAGCAGAACGCGCTCTGCCAGGGGGGCGGTGGGGCGCAGGTGCAGGGGAGCGCTGTGCGCCATCGGCGCCGACTTTAGACTCCCTCCCATGGGAATGCCCCTCGCGTCGACCGCCTGAGTGGCCGAGCCCGCGGATGAGCCCGTGCCCGAGACCGGCGAGCTGACGCTCGCACAGGTCGCCGCGCGCGCGGGGGTCTCTGCGGCGACGGTCAAACGCTGGCTGGCGCGCGGCCTCGTGCCCGGCTTCGACGGCCGCTGGACCCCCTCGGCGCTCGCCTACGTCCGCGTCGTGGCGCGGCTGCGCGCGCGCGGCCACACGATCGAGGCGATCAAGCGCGCAAGCGACAGCGGCCAGCTCGCGATCGGGCCGATCGAGAACCTGCTGAGCCGAGCCGAGTCCACGCACACGCTGAAGGACGCAGTCAAGGCCACCGGCCTGAAAGCCGAGCTGATCAAACGCATCTACGCCAACATGGGCCTGACGCTCGACAGGCTCTCCGACGAAGACATCGAGATGCTCGGCTACGCCGCCACGGTGCTCGACGCCGGCTTCCCGGTGCCCGCCTACATGCAGCTGATGCGTGTCTACGGCCAGGTGATCGCCCAGATTGCAGACGCCGAGGTGCGCCTGATCCACCTGTACGTACACGAGCCGCTGATGCGCGCGGGCGTGCCCAGCGTGGAGATCGCAGAGGAGATGGAGGGGCTGGCCCGCGAGGTGTTCCCATTCGCGGCGCCGTTCATGAACTACCTGCACGGTCGCCTGCTCGCGCACTTCGTCGAGCAGGACCTGATCGGGCACATGGAGGCCGATCTCGGCAACGACGCTCCGCGGGAGGGGCGCGTGCGCGTGGCGATCGCGTTCGCCGACCTCGCGGGCTACGCGCGCCTGACCGTCGAGCGCGGCGACGAGGCCGCGGTGGGCGCGGTCGAGCGCTTCGCCGAGGCCGTCGCGCGAACGTTGCCCGCGGACGCCCGCGTGATCAAGACGCTCGGCGACGAGGTGATGGTGATCGGCTCGGACCCCGCTGCGCTCACGGGCTGGGCCGTCGCGCTGCAGGCCGGAACCGCAGCCGGTGAGCCGCCGCCGCGGATCGGCGTGCACTACGGCGAGGTGCTCTACCGCGACGGCGACTACTTCGGACGCGAGGTCAACCAGGCGGCGAGGGTCGTGGCGCGCGCGGGAGGCGGCGAGGTGCTCGTCACGCGTCCGGTCGTGGAGATGGCCGCAGGCGTCGACGCGATCGTCTTCAACCGGATCGGCGAGGTACGGCTGAAGGGCTTCTCCGAGCCGACCGAGCTGTTCACCGCGGCCGCGGTCGCCCGCTAGCCCGTGATCGTCGAGGAGCTTCGCGCGCAGGTCCGGGCCGGCGGCCTGTTCGCCAAGGATCGCCCCGTCGTGGCGATGCTCTCGGGGGGACAGGACTCGACCTGCCTGCTCGACGTGGCGGTCGCACTGCTCGGCGCCGGCGCGGTCAGCGCGCTGCACGTCAACTACGGACTTCGCGACCAGGCCGGCGCCGACGAGCTGCACTGCCAGACGCTGTGCGCAGAGCTGGGGGTCGAGCTCGAGCTCGTGCGCCCGTCAACCGAGGCGCCCGTCGGAGAGCTGGCGGGCAATGTGCAGGCGTGGGCGCGAGAGCTCCGCTACACGGCCGCGACGCGCATCGCAGAGCAGCGCGACGCGCTGCTGGCCACCGGGCACACCGCCAGCGACCAGGTCGAGACGATCCTCTACCGCCTCGCCGCCTCGCCCGGGCGCCGGGCGCTGCTGGGCATGGTCGCCGTCGAGGGACGCCTGATCCGCCCGCTGCTCGGCGTCAGCCGCGAGCAGACCGGCGCCTACTGCACGGCCAGGGGACTGGCCTGGCGCGTCGATGAGAGCAACGAGGACGAGCGCTATGCGCGCACGCGAGTACGCCATGGACTCGTGCCGGCGCTGTGCGCGGTCCACCCGGCGGCCCAGGAGAACGTGCTGCGAACGGCCTTCCTGCTGCGCGAGGAGACCGAGCTGCTCGACGAGCTGGTGGCGCGCGAGCTGGGGGCCTCGCGGCGGATCGCGATCGCACGCCTGCGCGAGATGCCCGCTGCGCTGGCCCGCCTGGTGGTGGTGCGGCTCGCCGAGGGCGCTGCCGGAACCTACGTCCCACAGGCCGGCGGGCGCGTCGAGGAGATCCTCGCGCTCGGGCGCCGTGGGGGTCGCGCCGAGCTGCACGTGGGAGGGCAGGCCGGCGCGGTGATCGTCGACGGGATGCTCGAGATGGTGAGGCTGGCGCCGCGCGCCGCGCCCGTGCCGCCGCACGCGGGCTAGACTCCATCGCGTGGCCACACCAGCGCGCGTCTCAAGCGAGCCTGGCCTGGGCGAGGTGCTCGTGACCGCCGAGGAACTGCAGGCGCGCGTCGCCGAGCTGGGCGAGCAGATCTCCCGCGACTACGCCGGCCGGGCGCTGCTGCTGGTCGGGGTGCTGAAGGGCGCCGTGTTCTTCCTGAGCGACCTGATGCGCGTGATCGACATACCCGTAGAGGTCGACTTCATGGCGGTCGCCTCCTACGGCTCGGCCACCGACTCCTCGGGCGTCGTGCGGATCCTCAAGGACCTCGACGCGTCGATCGAAGGCCGCGACGTGCTGATCGTCGAGGACATCGTCGACTCCGGCCTGACGCTTCAGTATCTGATGCGCAACCTCGGCTCGCGCAACCCGCGCACGCTCGAGGTGTGCGCGCTCTTGACAAAGCCGGAGCGGCGCAAGGTCGATCTGCCGACGCGTTACGTGGGCTTCGAGATCGCCAACCGCTTCGTCGTCGGCTACGGCCTGGACTACGCCGAGCGCCACCGCAATCTGCCCTATGTGGCGGCCGTGGCGAGCTAGGCCGAGGCGCTGCACCGCCGACCTGCGGACGCCCGCAAGCGGCGGAAAGACTGACCTTTCATGGTACGCTAGCTGACCGGTGACCACGATTTCACACGGTGCCAGTACCCCCCGGATCTAGCCATGAGCCGTTTCTTCAAGAGCGCCGCATTCCCGATCCTCATCGTCGTGGTGTTGGCCTTCCTCGCGGTCAAACTCGTCAACCCGGGGAACAGCAACCACCGCTCGCACAGCTACCAGACGCTGGTCGCGAAGGAGATCCCGTCCGGGGAAGTCAAGTCCGTCGAGCTGAAGAACAAGGGCAAGGCCCTCGAAGTCAAGCTCAAGGACAAAGAAACCTATGAAGTCGGGTTCATAGAACAGGCCACGCCGGCGCTGATAGCGCAGCTCGAAAAGGCGGCGGTGCCGTTCAACATCGAATCCGAAAAGAGCAGCGCGCTGCTGGGCCTACTGACCTACATCCTCCCGATCCTGCTGTTCTTCGGGTTCTGGATCTTCTTGATGAACCAGGTCCAGGGCGGCGGCTCGAAAGTCATGTCGTTCGGCAAGTCGCGCGCCAAGCGGATGTCGGCCGACTCGCCCAAGATCACCTTCCGCGACGTCGCCGGGGTCGACGAGGCCGTGGAGGAGCTCCACGAGATCAAGGAATTCCTCGAGAACCCGAAGAAGTTTCAGGCGCTCGGCGCGAGGATCCCGACCGGCGTCCTGCTCTACGGACCGCCTGGAACGGGTAAGACGCTGCTCGCGCGCGCCGTTGCCGGCGAGGCCGGGGTGCCGTTCTTCTCGATCTCCGGCTCCGACTTCGTCGAGATGTTCGTCGGCGTCGGCGCATCGCGCGTCCGAGACCTGTTCGAGCAGGCAAAGCAGAACAGCCCCTGCATCATCTTCATGGACGAGATCGACGCCGTCGGGCGCCACCGCGGCGCGGGCCTCGGCGGAGGTCACGACGAGCGCGAGCAGACCCTCAACCAGCTGCTGGTGGAGATGGACGGCTTCGAGGCCAAGGACAACATCATCATGATCGCGGCCACCAACCGGCCCGACATCCTCGACCCGGCACTCCTGCGTCCCGGACGCTTCGACCGCCAGATCGCCGTTGACCGGCCCGACCGCAAGGGCCGGGCCAAGATCCTCGAGGTACACACGCGCGGCAAGCCGCTGGCCAAGGTGATCGACATCGACGCGCTCGCCGGACAGACGCCCGGCTTCACCGGCGCCGACCTCTCCAACCTGATCAACGAGGCGGCGCTGCTCTCGGCGCGCACGGGCAAGCGCGAGATCGGCCAGGAAGAGCTCGAGGAGGGGATTATGCGCGTGATCGCCGGCCCCGAGAAGAAGACCCGTGTGATGAGCGAGAAAGAGCGCCTGATCACCGCCTACCACGAGATGGGCCACGCCCTCGTCGGCCACTTCCTCGAGCACTCAGACCCGGTGCACAAGATCTCGGTGATCTCGCGCGGCCAGGCGCTCGGCTACACGATCTCGATGCCCCAGGAGGACCGCTTCCTGACGACGCGCGCGGAGCTCGAGGCCACGATGGCGATGACGCTCGGCGGCCGCGCCGCGGAGGAGATCATCTTCGGCGAGATCACAACCGGCGCCTCCAACGACATCGAGAAGGTCACCGCCACGGCCAAGCAGATGGTGATGCGCTTCGGCATGAGCCAGAAGCTCGGCCCGCGCGTGTTCGGTCACGACCACGGCCAGCCGTTCCTGGGCCGCGAGTTCTCCACCGAGCCCGACTACTCGGACGAGATCGCACGCGAGATCGACGACGAGGTGCGCCGCATCATCGAGGCCGCGCACAAGCGCGCCACGAGCATCCTCACCGAACACCAGCACGACCTCAACAACATCTCCGAGATCCTCGTCAAGCGCGAGACGATCGAGAAGGAGGAGTTCCTCGCACTGCTCGCCGGCAAGAGCGACGAGGAAGTGTTCGGCGTCGAAGAGGAGTCCAAGCCCGAGCTGCCCGCGCCTCCTGCCGCGGTGGACCGCGCCGAGCGCGAAACGCCGCGCACCCTTCCGCGTCCCGGCCTGGCCGGTGGTGCCGCAGAGATCCGCGCGACGGACAAAGAGCGCCCCGAGCCCGCCTGAGGGCACTCCGGCGTCCCTGGCTGCGCCCTCGCCACCTCTTTCTCGCCGGCGATGAAGCCCTACCGCCTGATGGGGATCGTCAACGTCACGCCCGACTCGTTCTCCGACGGGGGTGCGTTCATGGATCCGGCGGACGCGGTCGCCCACGCGCGCGAGCTGCTCGCCGAGGGTGCGGACATCCTCGACGTCGGCGGCGAGTCCACGCGTCCTGGTGCGCAGCCGGTGGCGGCGAGCGAGGAGCTGCGCCGTGTGCTGCCCGTGCTGCAGGGCATCGCCGCGCTCGCGCACGCGCCAGGTGCTGGAGCTTCGCTGCAGGTCTCGATCGACACCACCAAGGCGGTTGTGGCGAAGGCGGCGATCGCGGCGGGGGCCGGGATCGTCAACGATGTCAGCGCGCTGCGAGGCGATCCGGAGATGGTCGAGCTGCTCGCCGAGACCGGCGTCGAATGCTGCCTGATGCACATGCGCGGCGAGCCGCGCACGATGCAGCGCGAACCGCGCTATGAGGACGTCGTGGATGAGGTTCGCGCGTTCCTGGAGGAGCGCCTGGAGTTCGCGGTGAACGCCGGCGTGCGCGAGGAGCGCGTGATCCTCGATCCGGGCATCGGCTTCGGCAAGACGAGCGCCCACAACCTCACGCTGCTGCGCCGCCTGCACGAGCTGTGCACGCTCGGGCGCCCGCTGCTGGTGGGCACCTCGCGCAAGAGCTTCCTGGGACGCATCGCCGCAGCCGAGCGGGGGGCGCAGGAGCCGCTGGAGGCCGGGTGGCGCCTGCCCGGGACGATTGCCACCAACGTGCTCGCGCTGGAGCGCGGCGCGAGCGTCTTTCGCGTCCATGAGGTGGCGCCCGTTCGCGAGGCGCTGGCGGTGGCGGCTGCTACCTTGGGCGAGCGATGGACGGCGAGGAGCGCGGGGACGACGCAGACGAGCTAGACGACGACGATGACGGGCGCGATCTCGACGACGACCGTGAGGGCGCGGCCGAGTCGGTGACCGTCGAGATCAGCGGGCTCTCGCTCTACACCCACCACGGCGTCAGCGAGGCCGAGCGCGAGGTCGGCCAGCGGCTGGTGCTGGACCTGAGGCTGGACATCGGCGAGACCGACGCGACGGTCACCGACTCGATCGAGGACACAGTCGACTACGCCGAGGTCTGCCAGCTGGTGGCGCTGATCGCCCAGCAGCGCTCGCACAAGACGCTCGAGCGCCTGTGCAGCACGATCGCCGACCGGCTGCTCGCCGACTACGAGCTGGAGGGCGTGTGGGTCAAGGCGGCCAAGCCCGAGCCGCCGATCGCGTTGAGCGTGGAGGAGGTCTCGGTCGAGGTCTGGCGGGAAGCGGAGTGAGCGCGCCGGCCGCATTCAGGGCGGCGGTCGAGCGTGGCCAGCTCGATGCGATCCCCGCGCTGCTGGCGCCAGAGATCGTCTTTCACAGCCCGGTCACCTTCCACCCGTTCGTCGGGCGCGAGACGGTCATGCGCTTGCTCGGCCTGGTGGCCGAGACCTTCGAGGACTTCCGCTACACAGACGAGCTCGACGCCGACGGTGCCCACGCGCTGATCTTCCGCGCGAGCGTCGCCGGCAAGGAGCTCGAGGGGATCGACCTGCTGCGCCTCGACGAGCAGGGCCTGATCGTCGACTTCACGGTGATGCTGCGCCCGCTCTCCGGCCTGATCCCGTTCGCGCAGGCGATGGGCGAGAAGGCCATCGCGGCCGGCGTTCAGACGACGCGCTCCTGACGCGCCGAGTGACGAACGCACGATGAGCGGATCTGTCGGCGAGCTGGGACTGCTCGGGCTGGGCTCCAACGTCGGCGACCGGCGCGCGCACCTGCAGGCGGCGCTCGACGCGCTGGCCGCGAGCGGGATCGAGCTGCTCGCGTGCTCCTCGCTCTACGACACCGACCCCGTCGGCGAGGTTCCCGACCAGCCGAGCTTCCTGAACGCGTGCGTGCGCATCGTCACCGAGCTGGCCCCGCTCGAGCTGCTCGACCTGGCCAAGCGCCTGGAGCGCGAGCTCGGCCGCAAGCAGGATGCGGTGCGCCACGGACCGCGGGCGATCGACATCGACATCCTGCTGCTCGGCTCCCAGCAGCTGCGCGACGAGCGCATGAGCCTGCCCCACGAGCAGCTGCTCAGCCGCCGCTTCGTGCTGGTCCCCGCGCTAGAGCTGGACTTCGAGCTGACCGTCCCGGACGGACGGCGCCTGGCCGACGCGCTCGCGGCGCTTTCGCTCGCGGAAGGCGTGCGCTGGGCCGCTGCGCCGCTGGCGCTGCCCGCCCGTCGGGACATCTAGCCGGCCGCGGCGTGCGCGAGCCACTCGGCCGGCAGCACGCCTGGCGGAACCTCTCCGACCATCGCGGGGAACCACCTCGTCAGCGTGGCCGCTGGGCGCCCCTCGATCAGCGGGCGCACGTCGCCGATGCTCATCAGCAGGCGGATCGAGCTACCGATCTGCAGGTCCGCGGCGTTGGCCCGCACGCCGCCGAGCAGACCCTCCGCGATCCACTGCTCGATGCGCTCGAGCTGGCGCCCCAGCGCCGCCAGGTCCGCCCGCGCACTCTCGTCGCGCGCCCTGTTCTTGAGCGCCATCACCCGTGCCGTGAGCGGCATCGCCGGACGCAGGAGCGCCCGCGGCAGCGGCAGCGTGGAGTCGCCCGCATAGCTCTCCATCGCGCTCGGGCAGCGCACGAATGCCGCGTCGATCACGCGGCGCGGCATGCTCTGCAGCACCTCATCGCCCCAGCGCTCGGCCTCCAGGACGCGCGCGTAGGCGGGGTCTCCGGGTGCGGGCAGCAGCGGCGGATCGGGCACGAGCGCGTCGAGCCGGCGCATGATCGAGCGCGAGCCCGCCAGCCGCTCGCCACCCAGGCGTATCCCCGGCACGGTCGTGGCGCCGTAGCGCAACGGGCCCGCGAGCAGCTGGGTCATCGGTAGCAGATCCACCCGTCTGAACTCGATCTTCTTGAGCACAAGCGCCGCTTCGACGGCCGCGCACGGATGCGAGCCCGGAAGCACGTACAGGGTGGGAGAGCTCCTAGCCATCGCCACGCCACCATAATGGTCGCCGATGCTGCTGGCTGTCGACGTCGGAAATACCCAGACTCACTTCGGGGCCTACCGCGGAGAGGAGCTGCTCGAGCACTGGCGCTTCGCCACGGTGCGCCAGTCCACCGCAGATGAGCTGGGCGCCGCGCTGCACAACCTGTTGGAGCTGCGCGGCTACGGCTTCCAGGACGTCGCGGCCTCGATCGTGTCCTCGACCGTCCCGCAGCTGGAGCCCGAGTGGACGGCGATGGCCGAGCGCTACCTCGGCCACCAGATGCAGGCCGTCGGACCGGGGACCAAGACGGGGATGGCGATCCGCTACGACAACCCGCGCGAGATCGGCGCCGACAGGCTGGTCAACGCGGTGGCGATCCGCGAGCGCTTCGGCGGCCTGGCCGTGTGTGTGGACTTCGGTACGGCCACCACGTTCGACGTCGTCTCGCGCGAGGGCGAGTACGTCGGCGGCTCGTTGATGACCGGCATCGAGATCTCACTCGAAGCGCTCTCCGAGCGCGGCGCACGGCTGCCCAAGGTCGATTTGGCGCCGCCTCGCAGCGTGATCGGCAAGAACACGATCGACGCGATCCGCTCGGGTGTCGTATATGGCTACGCCGGCGCGATCGACGCGATCCTGCGCCGCCTGTACGCAGAGCTGGGCGAGCGCACCGACGTGATCGCCACCGGCGGCCTGGCGCGGCTGGTGGTGCCCTACACCGAGGAGATCGAGGAGGTCGACGACCTGCTCACGCTCACCGGCCTGCGCCTGCTGCACGAGCGCAACGCCTGAAGCTCGCAACAATGGGACAGATGAGCAGCTCGCGCTCCCTGACCGACCCCTGGACGTTGGGCACGCTGCGCGTGCCCAACCGCGTGCTGCTCGCGCCGCTCGCCGGCATCGGCAACTGGTTCGTGCGCCTGCAGGCCAAGCGCTTCGGCGCGGGCATGGCCGTGTCGGAGATGGTCTCCTCACACGCGATCCACTACGGCAACGAGAAGACCTGCACCGAGATGCTGAGGATCGACCCGCGCGAGCGCGAAGCGGGTACGGGCGGCCCGGTCTCGATCCAGCTGTTCGGCGAAGACCCGCAGATGATGCGCTCGGCGGCCGCCCACGTGGCCGCTCTCGGCGTGGACGCGATCGACATCAACATGGGCTGCCCGGTGCCCAAGGTGGCCAAGACCGGCGCGGGCGCAGCCCTGATCGCCGACCCCGAGCGCGCGATCGCGGTGGCTCGCGCCACGCTCGGGGGAGCGCGCGCCGGCGCGCCGGGGCGAGCGATCCCGGTGACGGTGAAGCTGCGTTCGGGCCTGCGCGCCGGCGATCACAGCGGCTTCGAGCTGGCTCATCGTCTCGTGGCCGAGGCGGGCGTCGCGGCGATCGCCTTCCACCCCCGCTCGGCGGCCGTCCAGCACAGGGGTACGCCCGACTACGAGCTGGCCGCCCGGCTCGTCGCCACGCTGCCCGCGCCGGTGATCCTGACCGGCGGCCTGAGCGACGCCCAGCAGGTGCGCGAGGCGTTTGCGCGCACCGGCGCCGCCGCGGTGATGCTGGCGCGGGGGGCGCTCGGAAACCCATGGCTGTTCTCGCAGCTGCTGCACGGTCGCGAAGCAGAGCCGACGCGAGCGGAGGTCCTGGGCGAGCTCGACTGGACGATCGAGCGCGCCGTCGAGCACCTCGGCGAGCTGCGCGCGGGGCGCTACCTGCGCAAGTTCTACCCGTGGTATGTGGCGCGCCTGGCGCTCGAGCCGCGCTGCGCCAAGGCGCTGCAGGAGTCCCTGCAGAGAGCCCCCACCCTGACCCAGGCACGCGATCTGCTGGGCCTCGAGCGGGAGCTCGCGATGCGGTCGGCCTGAATCCTGCACGGGCGTCCGGAGCCCCGCTATACTGCTGCGCTCGCCGCAGCCCTTCGGTCGCTAGGTCCCCGCTGACAGCGGGGTTTTGTGTGTCCTGGAGACCGAACCACCAACCCCAATCGAGGGTCACATGCCGAAGGACGTCATCCTCACTCCCGAAGGTCTGAAGAAGCTCAACGACGAGCTCGAGGTTCTCTCCACCGAGAAGCGCCGAGAGATAGCCGAGCGCATCAAGGAGGCCAGGGAATTCGGAGACATCTCCGAGAACTCCGAGTACGACGACGCCAAGAACGAGCAGGCGATGGTCGAGAGCCGTATCGCCCAGCTGCAGGAGAAGCTGCGCATGGCGACCGTGATCGAGGCCAAGGACCTCTCGACCGACGTCGTGCAGGTCGGCTCGGTGGTGCATGTCAAGGACGAAAAGACGGGCAAGTCGGTCAAGTACACGATCGTCGGGTCGGCCGAGGCCAAGCCGGACGAACACAAGCTCTCCAACGAGTCGCCGGTGGGACGCGCCCTGCTCGGCCACAAACGCAACGACACGGTGGCCGTGAAAGTGCCGCGCGGCCCCGCTCGCAAGCTCAAGATCACCAAGATCGACGTCGGCCTCGAGTAGGCTCGCCGCGATGAGCGGAGCCGAGGAGCCCTCTGCCTCGCAGGAGTCGGCGCGACACGGCCTGGCGGAGCTGATCGCCGAGCGGCGCGCCAAGGCCGAGCGCCTGCGCCAAGGCGACCCCGACGCGTTCCCGTACGTGTTCGCGGACGCCGAGCCGATCGCGGCGATCCTCAAGGCCTACTCGCACCTTGAGGACGGGCAGGAGACCGAGGAGCGCCACCGCGTCGCCGGGCGCCTCGCGGCGCGCCGCGGCGCCGGAAAGGCGGCGTTCCTCGACCTCGTCGACCGCACCGGCAAGATCCAGCTGCACGCGCGCCTGGACGTGCTCGGCAAGGAGGCCTTCGAGCGCCTGCTGTCGCTCGACCTCGGCGACCTGCTCGGCCTCGACGGGGCCGTGCTGCGCTCCCGCCACGGCGAGTTGACGCTGCGGATCGAGAGCTTTCAGATCCTCGCCAAGGCGCTGCGCCCCCCGCCCGACAAGCACCACGGTCTCAGCGACGTGGAGACGCGCTATCGCAGGCGTGAGCTGGACCTGATCGCAAACGAGCAGACGCGACAGCTGTTCCTGGCGCGTGCGCGGATCATCGCCGCCGTGCGCGCCTACCTCGACGGCGAGGGGTTCATCGAGGTCGAGACCCCGATCCTTCAGCCGCTCTACGGCGGAGCCCTGGCGCGACCCTTCACGACCCACCACAACGCGCTGGATCGCGACCTCTACCTGCGCATCGCCACCGAGCTGTATCTCAAGCGCCTGATCGTCGGCGGCCTCGAGCGCGTCTACGAGCTGGGCAAGGACTTCCGCAACGAGGGCGTCTCGCACAAGCACAACCCCGAGTTCACGATGGTCGAGTGGTATGAGGCCTACGCCGACTACGAGATCGAGGCTGGCCGCCTGGAGCAGGCTGTGGCGGCGGCCGCGCGGGCGGTCGACTACGAAGGCGAGCTTGACTTCTCGCCGCCGTGGCGCAGGATCGGCTTCGTCGCCTCGATCGAGCAGGCCACCGGGATCGACGTGATGGCCCACCGCGACGCCGAGGCGCTGCGCGCGGCGATCGCCGCGCGCGGGCTGGAGATGCAGACCGCGGATCTCAGCTGGCCCCAGCTGGCCGACGCTCTGCTCTCCAAGTACGTCGAGCCCACGCTGCGCCAGCCCACGTTCGTGTTCGACTACCCGGTCGAGCTCTCGCCGCTCGCGCGCGAGCACCGCTCCGAGCCGGGCCTGGTCGAGCGCTGGGAGGCGTTCGCCGGGGGCATGGAGATCGCCAACGCCTTCAGCGAGCTGATCGACGCCGATGCCCAGCGCGAGCGGTTCACCGCTCAGCAGCGCCTCGCGGCCGAGGGCGAGCAGGAGTCACAGCCCTATGACGAGCTGTTCGTGCAGGCGCTCGAGCAGGGGATGCCACCGACCGGCGGCGTGGGGCTGGGGATCGATCGGCTCGTGATGCTGCTGACCGGGGCCGACTCGATCCGCGAGGTGGTGCTGTTCCCCGCGATGCGCGATTGATCCGCGCGCCCGCGCAGGGCGTAGAGCAAGCATCGACCCAAAGCAGGAGCGTCCAGCCGCCATTCAGGTCTGGCGATCAAGCTGCGGCTCGGCGATGCCGATGACCTCGATAGAGCAGGGGGGTCGGTTGGTAGACTGCTTTCAAAGGCATTATCCGGACCACAAAGCTCCTTGAGGCACCGTCCTAGTAGGAAGGAATCACACAATGTTCGAGCGATTCACCGAACGGGCCCGACAGGTGGTCGTACTCGCGCAGGAGGAGGCGCGAACGCTCAAGCACAACTACATCGGCACGGAGCACATCCTGCTCGGCCTGCTCCGTGAGGAGGAGGGCCTTGCGGCTCGCGTGCTCGAGAGCCTCGACATCACCGTCGAGCGTGTGCGCGCGCAGGTGGTGCGGATCGTCGGCTCCGGCGAGGAGGTCACCTCGGGTCAGATCCCGTTCACCCCTCGCGCCAAGAAGGTGCTCGAGCTCGCCTTGCGCGAGGCGCTGAGCCTCGGGCACAACTACATCGGCACCGAGCACATCCTGCTCGGCCTGGTGCGCGAGAACGAGGGCGTGGCCGCGCGCATCCTGCTCGACTTCGACGCCGACTCCGAGAAGATCCGCAACGAGGTCATCCGCATGCTCTCCGGTCCGGGCGGTCGCCGTCAGGGACAGCCCGGCGGTTCCGGCGCCGGCGCCGGCTCGGCCCCCGGGGAGGGCAAGAAGTCCTCCAAGCTGCTCGACCAGTTCGGACGCAACCTGACCAAGCTCGCAGCCGAGGGCAAGCTCGACCCCTGCGTCGGACGTGAGACCGAGATCGAGCGGATCATGCAGATCCTCTCGCGGCGCACGAAGAACAACCCCGTCCTGGTCGGCGAGCCCGGCGTAGGCAAGACCGCCGTGGTGGAGGGCCTGGCGCAGCGGATCACCAGCTCCGAGGTGCCCGAGCTGCTGAAGAACAAGCAGATCTACACGCTCGACCTGGCTGCCCTGGTCGCCGGCTCCAAGTACCGCGGCGAGTTCGAGGAGCGCCTGAAGAAGGTGATGAAGGAGATCACCCAGCGCGGCGACATCATCCTGTTCATCGACGAGCTCCACAACCTCGTCGGCGCGGGCGCCGCCGAGGGCGCGATCGACGCTGCTTCGATCCTCAAGCCGGCGCTGGCCCGCGGCGAGCTGCAAACGATCGGTGCGACCACCCTCGACGAGTACCGCAAGTACCTCGAGCGCGACTCGGCGCTGGAGCGCCGCTTCCAGAAGATCACCGTGGATGAGCCCACGATCGACCAGACCGTCGAGATCCTGCGGGGCCTGCGTGACCGCTACGAGCAGCACCACAAGGTTCAGATCACCGACGAGGCGCTGCGCGCGGCCGGCGAACTGGCCAGCCGCTACATATCCGACCGCTTCCTGCCGGACAAGGCGATCGACCTGATCGACGAGGCGGCGTCGCGGATGCGCATCAAGTCGATGACCTCGCCGCCGGCCAACCGCGAGCTGGAGAGCGAAGTCGAGACCACGCGCCGCGAGAAGGAGGCGGCGATCGAGGCCCAGGAGTTCGAGAAGGCAGCTGCGCTGCGCGACAAGGAGCGCAAGCTGACCAACAAGAAGCGCGAGCTCGAGCAGGCATGGGAATCGGGAGAGTCCGGCGAGCGTCCCTCGATCGGTGAGGAGGAGATCGCCGACATCGTCTCGATGTGGACCGGCATCCCCGTCTTCAAGCTGACCGAGGCCGAGACGCAGAAGCTGATGCGCATGGAGGACGAACTGCACAAGCGCGTGATCGGCCAGCACCCAGCGGTGGAGGTCATCTCCAAGGCGATCCGGCGCTCGCGCGCAGGTCTGAAGGACCCCAAGCGTCCGACCGGCTCGTTCATCTTCCTCGGCCCCTCGGGCGTGGGCAAGACCGAGCTTGCGCGCACGCTCGCGGAGTTCCTCTTCGGCGACGACGACGCGCTGATCCGGATCGACATGTCGGAGTACATGGAGAAGCACGCCGTCTCCAGGCTCGTCGGCTCGCCTCCCGGCTACATCGGCTACGACGAGGGCGGTCAGCTGACCGAGGCGATCAGGCGCAAGCCCTACTCGGTGCTGCTGCTCGACGAGATCGAGAAGGCCCACCCCGACGTCTTCAACATCCTCCTGCAGATCCTCGAGGACGGCCGCTTGACCGACGCGCAGGGGCGCACGGTCGACTTCAGGCACGCGATCGTGATCATGACCTCGAACATCGGGGCGGCGGAGATCGCGCGCAACACGCCGCTCGGCTTCGCGGTCTCAGACGACGAGACCGGCATCACCTACGAGGACATGAAGAACCGGATCATGGGCGAGCTGAAGAAAGTGTTCCGGCCCGAGTTCCTCAACCGTATCGACGACGTGATCGTCTTCCACAAGCTGCAGAAGGAGGAGATCAAGCAGATCGTGGAGCTGCTGCTCCTGCGCATCCGCGAGTCGATGGCCGAGCGCGAGCTGCAGCTCGAGCTGACCGAGTCCGCCAAGGACCTGCTGGTCGAAAAGGGCTGGGATCCCGCGATGGGCGCCCGTCCTTTGCGCCGCGCTATCCAGCGCTACATCGAGGACCCGCTCGCGGACTTCGTCCTGCGCGAGCAGCTGACGCCCGGCGCGACCGTGGTGGTCGACCCGGCCGAGGGCGAGCAGGACGGCGAGGTGCGCCTGTCGATCGTCAACCCCAAGAAGCAGAAGACGCCGGTCGGCGTCGGTGCCGAAGGCGGGGCCGGCGAGGAGCTCACCGAGGGCGACGGCCCGCCCCAGTCCGACGGCCCGGAGATCAGCGAGCCAGGCGAGCAATAGCGCGGGCGAGGCGTGCCTCGCCTGTGGGCGTCGGCGTAGGCTGTACCGTCCGCGGCTCGGCGGGCTGAACCGTCCTCGGCGGGTCGTAGTCTGGCCCGGTGCCACGTACGACGGTTCATGTCTGCTCGGAGTGCGGCTTTCAGTCGGCCAAGTGGCACGGGCAGTGCCCGGGCTGTGAGGCCTGGAACACGCTCGTCGAGGAGCGTGTGCAGGCGGCGGACGCGAAGGGCCGCGGCGCCGCGGCTGCAGTACGCGGGAGGTCCCGTGGCGGGCCGTCGGCCGAGGCCAGGGTTGCGCCGCGGCCGCTGAGGGAGGTCGGAGCGAGCGCGGTGCAGCGAATGTCGACGGGCATCGGCGAGCTCGACCGGGTGCTGGGCGGCGGGCTGGTGCCCGGCTCGCTCGTGCTGCTGGGCGGCTCGCCGGGGATCGGCAAGTCGACGCTCACGAACATGGTGCTCGGGCACCTGCAGCAGGCCGGTCGGCGCACCCTGTACGTGAGCGGGGAGGAGTCCGCCGAGCAGGTGAGGCTGCGCGCGGAGCGCCTCGCACCTGCTGCGCTGCACGTCCCGATCCTCGCCGAGACGGATCTCGACCTCGTGCTCGAGGCGATCGCCGCAGAGGCGCCCGCGGCGTGCGTGATCGACTCGGTGCAGACCCTCGGCGCCGCCGAGCTCTCCGGCGCGCCCGGTTCGGTCGGACAGGTCAGGGAGGTGGCGGCGCGGATCATGCGCCTGGCCAAGGAGCAGGGTGTCGCGGTGATCCTCGTGGGCCACGTCACCAAGGACGGAGCGCTGGCCGGCCCGCGGGTGCTGGAGCACCTGGTCGACTGCGTGCTGCAGTTCGAAGGCGAGCGCGAGCGCCCCTATCGCGAGCTGCGCGCGCTGAAGAACCGCTTCGGCTCGACCAACGAGGCGGGCCTCTTCGAGATGCGCCAGGGCGGCCTGGTCGAGGTGCTCGACGCCTCCGCCCGTTTCGTGGCCGAGGCGACGCGTGCTCCCGGCAGCGTCGTGCTGGCGGCGATGGAGGGCTCGCGTCCGCTGCTCGTCGAGGTCCAGGCGCTGGTCGCGCCGTCCGAGCTAGAGCAGCCGCGCAGGGTGGTCTCGGGCCTGGACCGCAACAGGTTGGCACTGGTGCTCGCGATCCTCGCTCGTCACGGCAAGGTCCGCACCGGCGGATCGGACGTGTTCGTCAACGTCGTCGGCGGCGTTCGCGTCGACGAGCCCGGCTGCGATCTGGCGGTTGCGCTCGCGGTGGCCAGCGCGAGCCGGGGGGTGGCGCTCAGAGGGAGCCCGAGAGCCTGCTTCGGAGAGCTCGGGCTGACGGGCGAGCTGCGCTGGGTGGGGCATCCGGAGCGCCGCCTGCAGGAGGCCTCCAAGCATGGCCTGCACGGCGTGATCGCGCCGCTGGACAGCGGCGCGCCGGCGTGTGAGATGCCAACCCTGCGTCAAGCGCTCGCAGCGGCGCTGCCGGGTGGGCCGTCCGCTGCGAGGACGCGCCCCAACCTCGAGCGTGGAGGATCGCCGGTGGCCCTGGTCGGCGAGCCGCCGGCGGGCGAGGCGCCGCGCATTCTGCGCCCTGCTCCCGAGCGGGTCTCGCGCGAGCACACGCAGCTCGTGCCGGCGCGCGGCGAAAGTGAGGATCCGGACGCGCTATAGCAGGTCTGGAGCCGCATAGGAGCTGCTAATGGATCGCTGAATGCCCTAGAATTGGGGATTGTGGCACCACGATCCGGCGAAGATGTAGACAACGAAGTACGCCCGGATCCCGGTCTCATGCGGGCGCTGGAGATGATCGCGCCCGGTACCGCGCTGCGCGAGGGAATCGAGAGCATCCTGCATGCTCGCACCGGCGGGCTGATCGTGATCGGCGAGCCCGAAGACCTCAGCTTCCTGAACTCGGGCGGCATCAAGCTCGAGATCGACTACACCCCGGCGTTCCTGTACCAGATCGCAAAGATGGACGGCGCGATCATCCTCAACGCGAACGCCACCAAGATCACGATGGCAAACGTCCAGCTGATGCCCGATCCGACGATCCTCTCGCACGAGACGGGCACCAGGCACAGGACGGCCGAGCGCGTCTCCAAGCAGACCGACGCGCTCGTGATCGCGATCTCCCAGCGCCGGGAGGTCGTCTCGGTGTACGTCGATGGCGTGAAGTACATCCTCGAGGACATTCCGATCGTCCTGGCCAAGGCCAACCAGGCGTTGGCCACCTTGGACAAGTTCCGCACGCGACTGGACCAGGTCTCCACCCGCCTCACGGCGCTGGAGTTCGAGGGCGCCACCACCCTGCACGACGTGCTGACCGTGCTGCAGCGCTCCGAGCTGGTGACGCGCATGGCGGTCGAGATCGAGCGCTACATCGTTGAGCTGGGCAGCGAGGGACGCTTGATCGAGATGCAGCTCGAGGAGACCATGGTCGGCGCCGCGGCCGAGAAGGCAGCGCTCGTACGCGACTATCTAGCGAGCTACTCCGACGAGGCCTTCGCCGGCGCGCTGGAGGAAATTGGGCGCCTCGCCCACCAGGACCTGCTCGACTTCGGGCGCCTGGCCGAGCTGCTCGGCTACGACCGCAAGCTCAACACGCTCGACTACCCGGTCTCACCGCGTGGCTTTCGCGTGCTCGGCCGGATCCCGCGGCTGCCGAAGCTCGTCGTCTCGCACATCGTCGGCGAATTCGGTGGCCTGGACGAGCTGCTGGCGGCCAGCGATGCGGAGCTCGAGGGCGTGGAGGGCGTGGGCGAGATCCGCGCCAAGGACATCCGCGAGGGGCTTCGCAGGCTGCAGGAGCTCAACCTCGTGGACCGCTACCTACAGACTTGAATCAAGGGCCGCCCACACGGGTCGCTCGCAACGAAGGAGGAAACACCCATTCCTGTACATGCAACTGAAGAAGACACGCTGACCGAGGACCTGGAGGTCACACGCGAGGTGGAGTACATCGAGTTCGAGCTCGGTGACCACGTCGTGTATCCGCACCACGGCGCGGGCAAGGTGCTCAAGAAGGAGGAGATGGAGATCCTCGGCGAACGGCGCGAGTACCTCACCATCAAGATCCTCCACAACGACATGACCGTCCGAGTCCCCACCGAGAACGCTGCTTTGGCCGGGCTGCGCAGGGTGATCGACGAGGAAACCGTCAAGAAGGTCCTCGACGTCCTGCGCGACGCCGTCTCGGAGATGCCCAAGAACTGGAACCGCCGCTTCAAGCACAACCGCGACAAGATCAAGACCGGCGACATCTACGAGCTGGCCGAGGTCGTGCGCAACCTCTCTCTGCGCGAGAGCGAGAAGGGGCTGTCCACCGGCGAGAAGCAGATGTTCACCCGCACCAAGAAGATCCTCGCCTCCGAGCTGATGTACGCGCTCGACAAGGACGAGGAGGAGGCCGAGAGCTACCTCGACGAGCTGCTCGCCGATTCGGCCACCTCGCAGATGGCGCTGGCCGGCGCCAAGTAGCGAGGCTCTCGCGCACGCGGCAGCGTCCGGCGCGGCTCAATTGCCGCGTGCGCGAAAGCCCCAAGCACGATGACCGTCGCGCTGATCGTGGCCGCAGGCAGCGGCGAGCGCCTGGGCGCCGGGCGTCCAAAGGCGCTCGTCGAGCTCGGCGGTCGCGCGCTCGTGCAGTGGAGCATCGAGGCGTTGCAGGCGCTCGAGGGGCTCGAGCGGATCGTGGTCGCGCTGCCCGCGGGCACGCCCGCGCCGGCGGGAGTGACCGCCGTCGACGGGGGAGCGGTGCGCTCGGACTCGGTGCGCAGGGCGCTCGCCGCGGCCGGCGCCGGTGACCCGGTGCTCGTCCACGACGCCGCACGGCCGCTGCTCACCCCCGAGCTGGCCGCAGCGGTGATCGCGGCGCTCGAGCGCGACGAGGCAGCCGATGCGGCGATCGCGGCCGTACCGGTGACCGACACCGTCAAGCGGGTAGCCGGCGACGGCTCGGTCAGCGAGACACTCGATCGTGGCCGCCTGTGGGCAGTCCAGACACCACAGGTCTTTCGCCGTGCAGCGCTCGAGCGCGCGCTGGCGGTCGACCCCGGGGAGCTCGCCCGCGCCACCGATGATGCGTGGCTGGTGGAGCGCGCCGGCGGCAGGGTCATCGTGGTCGCCTCGAGCGATCAGAACCTCAAGGTGACCACTCCGCTGGACCTGCGCGTGGCCGAGATGCTCTTGCGGGAACGCAACGAGCGAGCACGCTGAATCATGCTTGAATCGCAACCGATCAGATGCTGAGCGACTACCACCTCCACCTTCGCGCCGATGACGTGCAGGCCACCGCCGAGCGCTGCTTCACCGCCGCCAACGCAGAGCGCTACCGCGAGGCGGCCAGCGAACGCGGGATCGCCGAGCTCGGCGTCTCAGAGCACGTCTACCGCTTCAGCCAGGCGCTCGAGGTCTGGCAGCACCCGCTGTGGCAGCGCTTCGCTCGCGATGACATCGACGAGTACTGCTCGTTCGTGCGCGAGCAGACCGACCTGCGGCTGGGCATCGAGGCGGACTTCATACCGGGCGCCGAGGACCGGATCGCCAACCTGCTGCAGGCACGCGACTTCGACTACGTGGTCGGCTCGGTGCACTTCCTGCGCGACCGGGCGGTGGACATGGAGGACTACAGCGTGTGGGGCTCGGGCCAGAGCACCGAGGAGATCTGGCGCCGCTACTTCCAGATGATCGGCGAGACCGCGCGCTGCGGGCTGTTCGACATCGTCGCTCACCCCGACCTGGTCAAGGTCTGGGGCGACGCGCAGCGAACGCCTGAAGGCGACCTGCGTCGCTACTACGAGGCCGCCGTCGAAGGCATCGCCGAAGCGGGCGTGGCGGTCGAGGTCTCCACGGCGGGACTGCGCAAGCCGGCGGGCGAGATCTATCCAGCGCGTTCGTTCCTGGAGATGTGCGTCGAAGCGGCGGTCCCGGTCGCGCTCTCGAGCGACGCCCACCGCCCCGAGGACGTCGGCGCCGACTACGAGCGCGCACTGGAGCTGCTGGGCGAGGTCGGCGTGAGCGAGCTGAGCGTGTTCGATCGGCGCGTGCGGCGGATGGAGCCGATCGGCGCCGGCGAGGCGAGCAAGGCCGCCAGATGACGCTCGTGGGGATCGGCTATGACTCCCACCGTCTGCTCGAGGGACGAAGGCTGGTGATCGGGGGAGTGGAGATCCCCCACTCGCACGGCCTCGACGGGCACTCCGACTCCGATGTGCTCGCCCACGCTCTGATCGACGCGCTGCTCGGCGCTGCTGGACTGGGCGACATCGGCCAGCACTTCCCCGACACCGACGAGCGCTGGCGCGACGCCGACTCGATCGCGCTGCTCGAGTCGGTCACCGCGATGGTGGCCGCGCAGGGCCTTCGGATCGTGAACGTCGACGCCACCGTGATCATGGAGGCACCCAAGCTGGCGCCCCACCGCGAACAGATCCGCGAGCGCCTGGCCGCCACGCTCGGGTTGCAGCTCGAGCGCGTGAACGTGAAGGCCAGCACGGGCGAGCGCATGGGCTTTGTCGGCCGCGGCGAGGGAGTGGCCGCGATGGCAGTCGCGGGCCTCGAGCAGCTGAGCTGAGGAGCCGCCGGCGTTCGAGCGCTAGGGTTGCGCGGCGATGCGCGAGATCCTCCTGCACGACACCAAGAGCGCCAAGCTCCAGCCGCTGTCGCCGCGCGACCCTCCGGCGGTGGGGATCTACGCGTGCGGCCCCACCGTCTACAGCCGCATCCACGTCGGCAACGCCCGGCCCTACGTGATCTTCAGCCTGCTCAAGCGGTTCCTCGAGCACGAGGGCTACACGGTGAACCTGGTCGTGAACGTCACCGATATCAACGACAAGATCTATGACGCCGCGAGGGCCCAGTCACGCCCCAGCGAGGATCTCGCGCGGGAGATGACCGCCCGCTACCGCGCGGACACCGACGGGCTCGGACTGGGTCGCCCCGACCACGAGCCCCTGGCGACAGAGACGATCGGTCCGATCGTGCGCCACATCGAGACGCTGATCGAGCGCGGGCATGCCTACGCGGTCGACGGAGACGTGTACTTCCGCGTGCGCTCCGATCAGGGATACGGCAGCCTCTCGCACCGCCGCTTGGAGAACATGGACCAGGGCGAAGACGCAGCGGGGTCCGAGCCCGCGAGCGCGCGTAAGGAGGACCCCCTCGACTTCGCCCTGTGGAAGGGGCACAAGCAGAGCGAGGACACCTCCTGGCCGGCGCCCTGGGGCGATGGGCGTCCGGGCTGGCACATCGAGTGCTCGGCGATGGCCGAGGAGCTGCTCGGCGTCGGCTTCGACATCCACGGCGGCGGCTCCGATCTGGTCTTCCCCCACCACGAGAACGAGGCCGCGCAGACGCGCGCCGCGCGTGGCAGCGAGCTGGCGAGGCTGTGGATGCACAACGGCATGATCCAGTTCACCGGCGAGAAGATGGCCAAGTCGGTCGGCAACATCGCCCTCCTGCACGACGTGCTGGACTCCTACGGCCGAGACGCCGTGGTGATGTACCTGGTCTCCGGGCACTACCGCCAGCCGCTGGCGTTCTCGTCCTCTGAGCTCGAGGAAGCCGAGCGACGGGTCATGCGCATCCGCGATGCGCTGCGCCGCCTGGACGCCGGGAGCCCGAGCCCTCCTGACATGGCGCACCACCGCGCTGCGTTCTTCGACGCGCTGGCCAACGACTTCAACACCCCCGCAGCGCTTGCCTCGCTGTTCGAGTGGGTGCGCGAGGCGAATCGCCGCGGCGAGGGAGTGGGCGACGGCGGGCTGCGCGAGATGCTCGCTGTCCTCGGGCTGGGCGAGCTGACGCCACTGGCCGCCGCCGAGGACGGAGCGATCGACTCGGCCGCGGTGGCATTGCTGCAGGCGCGAACAGAGGCACGCCGCGCGGGCGACTTCCACACGGCCGACCGCATTCGCGACGAGCTGCATGCGCTGCACTGGGACATCCGCGACAGCCCCGAGGGTCCGGAGCTGATCCCCGCCCAGCCCTCGTGATCGTCTACGGGCGCAACCCGGTTCGAGAGGCGCTGCGGGGCCGGCGGGCAGCGGCCGTCCGGGAGATCTGGGCCACGCCCGCCACCGCCCGTGAGCCCTGGCTCGCGGGAAGGGATCTGTACACGGCCTCGAGCGAGGAGCTCGAGCGACGCTGCGGGTCGAGCTCTCACCAGGGTGTCTGCGCCGACGCCGGTCCCTACGACTATGCCGGCGCCGATCAGCTGCTCGCCGGCGAGGCGCCGCTGCTCGTAGCGCTCGACCAGATCCAGGACCCTCAGAACCTGGGCTCGATCTGTCGTACGGCGGAGTGCGCCGGCGCAGCCGGGGTCGTGATCCCCGAACGGCGCGCCGCCGAGGTGACTCCGGCGGTGTGCAAGGCATCGGCGGGGGCTGTCGAGCACCTGCCGGTGGCGCGGGTGCGCAACCTGGCCGACTTCCTCGGCGATGCACGCGCGGCCGGTTGCTGGTGCTATGGCGCCAGCGCCGAGCACGCCGCCTCGGGACGCGCGCCCGTTCCCTACGACGCCCCGGACTATCGTGGCGCCGGGGTGGTGCTCGTGCTCGGCAGCGAGGGCAACGGACTGCGCCCGCGCGTGGCGGGCGCCTGCGATGAGTTGATCACCCTGCCGCTGCTGGGGCGGATCGAGTCGCTCGGCGTCAGCGCCGCTGCTGCAGCGCTTCTGTACGAGATCTTGCAGAACCGCGACCGCCCGGCTTGACATAGGTTCATAACTGTGCGACGCTGCCGCCGACATAACGCTGTACCTAAGGTTGAAACCTTAGGAAATCTGAATAGCTTTGGCGCCAGGGGAGGAGTGCGCCACTGAGCAATTTCGGGCCTGCCAGGAGGTGGACTCGAAGAAAGGATCTGCTCGTGGCCCGTTTCTCCCATAACAGTAACTCTGAACCTAAGGTCGAGGATGAATTTCTGATCGTCCTCGCCAAGCAGGGCGATCGCTACGCCTATGACCGTCTCGTACGCCGCTACCACGGCTTCGTGCGGCTGAAGGCCTCGTCCTACTTCCTCGCCGGGGGTGACTCCGACGACCTGATCCAAGAGGGATTGGTGGGGCTCTATAAGGCGATCCGCGACTTCCGCAACGATCGTGAGTCGAGCTTTCGCAACTTTGCCGAGCTGTGCATCACGCGTCAGATCATCACCGCGGTCAAGACCGCCACGCGCAACAAGCACACGCCGCTGAACCAGTACGTGTCCTTCTCCTCCACGCCGGCCGGAAGCGGCGATGACGTGCCAACGCTCGATCAGATGCTCCCCGGCTCGACCGTCCATGACCCGGTCAACCAGGTGATCTCATCAGAGGAGTTGCGCTCGCTCGTGGGCTGCCTGTCGACCGCGCTGTCCGAGCTGGAGAGCCGAGTTCTCTCGCTGTACCTCGACGGCTACTCCTACGAGCAGGTCGGCGAGCGCCTGAGCTGCGACACCAAGACCGTCGACAACGCGCTTCAGCGGGTCAAGCGCAAGGTCGGCGCGCACCTGCATTCGCGCGCCGTGGCTGCCTGAGGCTCTGCCGCTCCGGCGCGGTTCGGCCCCGGCGCGGTTCCTCCCGCAAACGTCTGTGGCCGCCCCCGAAGGGACGGCCACAGACCAGGCACAAGCAGCAGGGTTCTTCCTGCTTACTTGGGCGGCGCGGGCGTCACCTGAATCACGAACGGCGCGCTCGCTGTCGTCTCGAAGGCCGGGTCCCCCGGAACCTTGATCCGGAAGCTCTCCGGACCTGACCCCGAGAACTGGTGGGAGAGCTTGTAGCCCAGAATCCCGTTGCTGCTCAGTACCGCGGGGACCACGTGCCAGCCGCCACCAAAAGCGTTCTTGCGCTCCAGGTGGACCGGCTGGTTTGCCAGCGACGGAGTGACCGTCCCGGAGAATTCGAGCGACTGCAGGGAGGTCACGGTGGTGGCGGTGACCGCCGCGGTGAGCACCCGCTCGACCCCCTCGAAGACGACCCCGGACATCTTGCCCGCGACCATCACCCGGTAGAGGGTGTTCTGGGCGGGGGTCTGCGTGAACTTGTACTTGCCGCCGACGGTCGTGGTTTTCGCGACGGGCTGGAAGCTGGCACCGCGCCCACGAGCCAGCAGGATCACTTCGACCGGCGCGCTCGTGGAGGTGACTTCGCCCGTCAGTTCGAAGGACTGCCCGGCGGAGACCGGATCGGTCATCGCGGCGATCTTCAGGCCGTTGATCTCCCGGTCTGAGATCTCATACGAAGATTCATCGGAGATGCCGCGCGCGGAGAACGTCCGATGCGGCCTGACGACCGCGCGAATAGTGGCTCCGCCCGCTACTGCGAACCTGTGGTTGAAGGTGTATTCGCCGTTGCTGTCGAGCTGTCCAAGCTGGATCACGCCCCACTCTTCGGTAGCGCTGGGGTTCTCACGCTCGAGCAGCACGGTCGCACCACCGTCGCCGGGAGCCGAGACCTTGAATGCACTCGTTGGCAGCCCGGTCACCAGTTGGGTGCCGCTGGCCGGCCCGGTCATCGTCACCACCGGCGCGACCTTGACCGGCTTCTCGGCGCTCTTGGCGCCCGCGGCGCTCGCGTAGAAGACCGAGTCGCCTTTCACCGCCGGGACTTCGAACCCGAACAGCCCTTCGCCGTTGGCGGTGGTGGGAGCACCGATCGCCTGGAAGGCTCCGCCTCCCACGGCGCGCCCGTAGAGGGTGACGGGTGCGGTGGATGCGCCGCGGCAGTTCAGCTTCCCGCGTATAGAGGCGGCTTCCCCAGCGACTATCTGTGGTGCTTCGACGCGAATGCTCAGGCGGCACTGCCCGATTGCGGCTGCGTGCTTGCGCAGCTTGAGACGAGTGTGGCCGCCGGCGGCATAAGCACCCGCTGGCGCCAGCGCGAGCACGGCGGCCGCGGCAGCGAATGCTGGCAACTTGGTTGAACGCATGTATGCCTCTCCTTGGGGGATGACGATTGGTTTGAACGAGCTGCGAGGGCAAGGCAGTCGCTCCTCGGCAGGGCTCTTACCCCGAATAACCCGTTTCGCGCCGATTCGATGCGGTGCGGCTCGACGCCGGCCGCACCCGCTGTATGAGCCTTCAGCGTCGCTAGCCGATCACGTTGCCCGGGTCGGGCTTGTTGGCCGTGTCCGCCTGGCTGTAGTCGCCGAAAGCTCGATCGCGCTGGGCGATCGCAGCGCCCACTCCCTCGCGCTCGGCCAGCTCGATGAAGCGCTGCGCATCGGGGGTGTTTCGCATCAGCCCGTCCAGCACGGGACCCAGGAGCTGGGTGGAGGCGAGGCCCATGTTCTCGTAGGCCTGATTGACGATCAGCTTCATCGCGCTCAGCTGCGAGGAGGGAATGCCTGCGAGCTGCTGGGCGCGCTCGCGGACCTCCTGCTCCAGGCGCGCGAATGGCACGGCTGCGTTGATCAGTCCCGCCGCAACGGCCTCGACGCCCGACAGCGGCTTGCCGGTGAGCGCGAACTCCTTGGCCCTGGTCAGCCCGAGGCGGTACAGCCACATGCCCGTCAGGTAGGAGCCCCACATGCGCGAGTAGGGGGTGCCGATCCGTGCGTCCTCGCTGGCGATGACCAGATCCGCGCACAGCGCCAGGTCGCTGCCACCGCCCACGCACCAGCCGTGGACCTGGGCGATGACCGGCTTGGGCGAGCGCCACAGGCTCATGAAGCGCGGGACCGCGCCGAGGCTCTGCGAGGTGGCGAGCGCGAAGTCCTTGCCGGGGTCCCAGCGCCCGTCGGTGGTGAGGCTCTCATCCCATTGGTGAAAGCCACCGCCGAAGTCGAAGCCGGCGCAGAACGAGCGACCGAGGCCGCGCAGCACGATCACCTTGATGTCGCGATCGGCGGTGGCGCGATGCACCGCCAGCTCGAGCTCCTCGGGCATCGGCGGGACGATCGTGTTGAGCTGCTCGGGGCGGTTGAGGCTGATCGTGGCAACCGCGTCGGCTGTGTCGTAGCGCAGCGTCTGAAAGGACATCGATCTCCTCGCGTCGTTGAGTGGGGCCCGGCCAAGTATCAGGCGCGTCCGGTCGCTGCGTCCACCAGACGCCCCAGACGCGAGGGGCCCCCGCCGCGCTCCTCGCAACGATCGGCACGGCGATAGAGCCAGTACGCGCCGCGGATCCCAACCCAGCGCAGAGGCTCGGGCTCCCAGCGGGCGGGGCGGTGTCCAACCCAGGGAAGGGCGCTCAACGCTGTTTCGCGGCCAAGCAGGAGGTCGCTCAGCGTCCTTCCCGCAAGGTTGGCCGCGGCCACTCCCTCGCCGACGTAGCCTCCCGCCCAGGCGATGCCGCTGCGCGGGTCGGCGCTCACCGAGGGGCACCAGTCGCGCGGCACCCCGAGCACTCCCGACCAGGCGTGCTCGATCGGGGTCGCGCCGCTTGCGGGGAACATCGAGCGGAGCTTCTCGCGCAGGCTCGCCACAGTGCTCGCCGCCGTCTCACCGCGGCCGTCGGTGCGCGAGCCGAAGCGGTAGGGGACCCCGCGACCGCCGATCGCGATACGTCCGTCCTCGGTGCGCTGCAGGTAGACGTAGGCGTGCGCGTTGTCGGCCAGCAGCTCGCGCCCGGACCAGCCGATCTCCTCCCACGCCGAGGACGCCAGCGGCTCGCTGACGATCATCGAGCTGTTCATCGGCACGAGCGCGCGCCTGCAGCCGCGCAGCTCGGATGTGTAGCCCTCGGTGGCTCGCACCACCCAGCGCGCGCTCAGCGCGCCAAACGGCGTCAGCGCGCGATGAGCGGATATCTCACTCACGGGGGTGCCCTCGTGGATGCTCACCCCGAGAGCCTCGACCGCTGCAGCGAGGCCGCGCAGGAGCTTTGCGGGATGCACGCGTGCCACGTGGGGCGAGAAGGTGGCGCCGGCGGCGCCCGCGACCCGGATCCGCTCGGCCAGCTGCTCGGCCGAGAGCGCGCGCAGATCGCGCTCGTGCAACCCTGCGTGACGTGCCCGGCGGACCTGCTCGCGCTGGCGCTGCGCCTGCGCGCCGCCGAGCGCCACGGTCAGCTGGCCGGCCTTGACGTAGTCCGCATCGATGCCGTGCTCGGCGATAACGCGGCCGACCTCGTCAACCGTCTCGAACATCGCCCGCTGCATCGCAGCGAGGCCGCTGGGGCCGCCGCGGCGTTCGTATACGGCCGGGCGCCCGGAGAAGAAGCCCGATACCCAGCCGCCGTTGCGCCCCGAGGCGCCGAAGCCGGCGACCTCGCGCTCGAGCACCACGATCCGTAGCGAAGGCTGCGCGCGCTTTAGGTAGTAGGCGCTCCACAGGCCGGTGAAGCCCGCTCCCACTATTGCGATGTCGGCTTCGCGGGGGCCGGGGAGCGGCGCCCGCGCGACCGGCTGGCCGCCGAGGGAGTGCCACCAGAATCCGAGCTCGCCCGTGCGCACCGCCCGAGCCTAGCCCGCCTGAGAAGGCTATGATCGCCGCGGGCCCCGGCGGTCTGAGCGGACGGGGAGAGTTGGGGTGAATCGTGAGTGGGAGGAGCTTGCTATGGACGCGGCAGTGAGTGACGTGAAGGCCAGCTCGGCGGGTGCGGCGACCCGCGCCTCGACGCTCGCCGAGGCGTTTCGCATAACCGCGGCCGACCGCGACGGCGAGGTCGCGATCCGCACCAAGGGAGACGCCTTCACCATCACCTGGGGAGAGTTGCGCCAACGCGTGGACGCGCTCGCCGGCGGCCTCGCCAAGCTCGGCGTGAAGCGAGGCGAAACGGTCGCGCTGATGCTCTCAAACCGCCCCGAGTTTCACCTCTGCGATCTCGCCGCGATGATGCTCGGCGCCACCCCCTTTTCGATCTACAACACCTACACACCCGAGCAGATCCGCTACCTCGTGGGGGACGCCGAGGCGAGCGTGCTCATCTGCGAGCAGCAGTATCTTGCCTCGGTCCTCGAGGCCCGCGAGGAGCTGCCGGGACTCGCCAGCGTGATCGTGATCGACGGCGAGGCTCCCGACGGGGTTCTCGCGCTTTCCGAGGTCGAGGGCTCCAACCCCGACTTCGACGTGGAGTCATCGGTCGCCCAGATCGAGTCCGGAGACGTTCTGACGCTGATCTACACCTCGGGAACGACCGGGCCACCCAAGGGGGTGCAGCTGATCCACCGCAACCTGCTCGCAGCGGTCGAGGGCCTCGACGTCCTGATCCAGTTCCCGCGCGACGGTCGCGTGATCTCCTGGCTGCCGAGCGCCCACGTCGCCGAGCGCAACGCGCACCACTACCTGCCGATCGTCTACGGGCTACAGATCACCTGCTGCGAGGACCCGCGCCAGGTGCTCTCCTACCTGCCCGAAGTGCGCCCCAGCTGGTTCTTCGCCGTACCGCGCATCTGGGAGAAGCTGAAGGCGGGCCTGGAGACGATGATCGCCTCCCAGCCCGAGGAGCAGGGGCAGGCGATGCAGGCCGCAATCGCCGCGAGCGTTCGCAAGGTGCGCCTGGAGCAGGCCGGCGAACCGGTGCCCGTCGAGCTCGCCGAGCAAGTCGCCAAGGCCGACGCGGAGATCTTCGCGGGAGTCAGGACGATGCTCGGACTCGACCAGGTCGAGGCGATCAACGTGGGCGCCGCGCCGACACCGGTGGAGGTGCTCGAGTTCTTCCATGCGATCGGCCTGCCGCTGGCCGAGCTGTGGGGGATGAGCGAGACCTGCGGCGCCGGCAGCGTCAACCCTCCGGGCAAGATCAAGATCGGCACCGTGGGACCGCCCGCACCCGGTGTTCAGATCAAGCTCGATGCCGACGGCGAGGTGCTCGTAAAATCGGAAGTGGTGATGCTCGGCTATCGCAACCTGCCGGAGATGACCAGCGAGGCGTTCACCGAGGATGGCTGGCTGCGCACGGGCGACCTCGGTGCCTTCGACGACGACGGCTACCTCACGATCGTGGATCGCAAGAAGGAGCTGATAATCAGCGCGGGTGGCAAGAACATGTCGCCGTCGAACATCGAGGCCGCCGTCAAGACCGCCTCGCCGCTGATCGGCCAGGCGTGCTGTATCGGCGACATGCGTCCCTACAACACGGCGCTGATCGTTCTCGACGCCGACTTCGCGCCCGCCTGGGCGAGCCAGCAGGGCATCGAGGAGACCTCGCTGGAGTCGCTGGCCGGCGACGAGCGCGTACGCGCAGAGGTGCAGAAGGGCGTCGAGGTGGCCAACGCCAAGCTGGCCCGCGTCGAACAGGTCAAGCGCTTTTCGATCGTGGCCGGCGACTGGCTGCCCGGCGGCGATGAGCTGACGCCGACGATGAAGCTCAAGCGCAAGCCGATCGGCGAGAAGTACACCGACGCGATCGAGGCGATGTACGTGCGCTAGGTGCCTCGCGGCGTTGCGGCGAGCGCCCGGGCTAGTGGTGCTGCAGTGCTTCGCGTTCGCCGGTGAGCCGCGCGGCAAGACGCTGGGCTTCCACGACAGCGCGCGCGTGTGCTACAGCTGGAGCGCTCACTGTGATCGCCTGGCCGGCGGTGGCGCAGTATGCGATCGCTTCGAGGTTGGTTTCGATGCCCGCGAGGTTGTCAACATAGACGATCCAGCTCTGGTGGTCTTCGCTCATTTCGCTGCCGTTGTTGGTGGCGAAGCCCGTGTAGCCGCCGCCGCTGACCACGAGCATCCCCGCCGGGCAGGTGGCGACCGATGTGCCTTCTTTGCCGGGCAGCACTTTGATGTCGGGAGCGCGGATGATCGTGATCGAGCTGAGGTTCGTGGGGCCCGCTTCTCCGCGCGCGCCCTGTGCGCCCTGCGGGCCCTGCGCACCCGCCGCGCCCTGCGGGCCGGCGATACCCTGCGGTCCGCCAGGTCCCTGCGCGCCCGTGGTGCCCCTCGCCCCGTGCAGGACGGCGAGCACGCTCGGCTTGATCTGCCGCGTGCTCGTGATCAGGTAGCGCTGGGCTGCCACAGCGCTACCTCCGAGCGCCACGAACAGCGCCAGGACCGCGATTGCTGTGGCCGGTGAGGGTTTGCGTAGATGCAACTCAGGATTCTCCACTCTCAGACGTCGCGATGGATATCCGCCCCAGTGAGTTATCGCCAGCGCATCAGGCGGCGTGATCGTCGTCATGCAAAGTGGACGAAAGGGGCCGCAGAGAAACGGACGAACCGCGCGCCGGCCTCGCGTGCGCCACAGAGCCGCGGGAGCCTCTGCAGGCACTCCTGCTCGAGTTGACTGGCGAGCCGCTGTTCCCTAGCGTTCGGGGTGCGCAGATGGCTTAGGGGAGCCATCGAGGGTGCGCATCGAGGGTTCAAGGAGGAACGAGATGGGGGAATCGGGGATCGATATCGGGAGGATCGCGCGGCGCGTGATCGCGGCTGTGGCGCTCAGCGACGTCGCCTATCGGCTGTTCGTGCGCGAATCGCTGCGGCGAGCGCTCGGGATCGAGGTTGGGCACGCCTGAAGGCACTCGATCGGTGCAGGTCCGCTTGCGCCATTTGACCAGACGAGCGGGGCGCTCTAGCGTCGAGCGAGCGGTTGGCCGGTTCACGACTTTCCAAAACGTCGCCCTTCAGGCAGAGCGCGAAGGTCGATGGATGACAGGGGAGCCCGAGGGAGCTGGGCCAGCCGCCTCGTTTTGCCCGGCGACGCATGCTTTGCTGGAGTCGAGAGGTCAGTTCGAGACCGGTCTTCGGCTCGTGGCCCGATCTCAGGGCACCCGTCTCACGGCGTGGCCTAGTCTAACCTACTAGCGAGCCACTGTCGCTGAGCTCGTCAAGCCGCTCACGAAACATCGCGATACCATCATTGATCTGCTGATCTCCGTCTGGCAGCCGCTCTGTTGGCGCTTCGACTACTAGCCGCTCCAACCTGCTCTTTATAGACATGCGCGCGTAAAAGAACCGCCAGCGTTGGAGATTTATCTGAGCGATGAACCACAGAAGCTCCCGGAGTGACATGTTGTAGCGAGGGTGAAGTACGCGTACAGCGCTACCACCGTTTCCTCGTCCGAGGAAGGGCCACGGCTGGAGCGACGCCGTTCCGAAGGCCGTTACGGTAATGCCACCCTCTGGAAAGAGCTCGTCGTCAGGGCCGGCAACAAGACGGATGATGCTGTTTGCTGAGTCCCCGCTCGAGATATACGGTGCCCCCCCGGTCGAGTAATTCTTCTCTCCGCTGCTCTTTCCATTGTTCACAACAAAGAAGTTATCCACCGGACCGTTGTGACCAACCGGAAGATCTGGAAGATCCTGCCATGCGTCTGAAAAGTTTTCCAACGCGACGTCAGCAAGCTCGGGAAACTGCGCCACTGCCTGGTAGACACTCCGTAGCGCCAGTCGTTGGGTTGCCGCGAGCTCCTCGGTCTCCGGTTCGGGCTGTGGGAGGTATTGCTGGGGGCTCCACTCAGCCCCGTCTGCAAGCGCTGAGGCGGGGATCACTGTTGCGAAATCCGACGTAACAGGTTCTCCCGCGGAAAAGTCGTGGAACGCCTGTGCAACGGTCGGCAACTGTGAGTCGCCACGCTCTACTCGTCGCGTCTTCATTTTCTCAAAGCCGTCATTCCACACCCGAGCCATAAACGCACTTGCAACTTGCCCGTGCGGAATATGGGCCTCCGCAAGCAGGATCGATGTCGGGGCTGCCGTAGGATAAAACAGGTCCTCTGGCAGGCTGACGACTCCTAGGAGACGGTGCCTGGACAAGAATGCTTCCCGCCACGCGCGGTGTTGACCGTCGGCGAACACGCCGGCTTTGACCACCGCCGCCAGGCGCCCCTCAGGCTCGAGCGCGTCCAGTGACGCATCGAGGAAGTCTGTCTCTGGTTCCCCGTCTTGCGAAAATGGTGGGTTCAAAAAGGCGCGAGTGAAGCGACCCTTGTGGGCGGCGCGCTTTTGCGGGTCAAAGGCGTCCCCACGCTGCATGCTGCCCTTTCCGTCTCCGCGGAAAAACATGTTGAGCATCGAGAGCGCCCAGACGGTCGGGTTGATCTCGATTCCAAAGATCGATTCCTTGACCTTTTGTATCGATGCCGGACCCCTGGCCTCGGCTAGCATCCGATCGAACGCAGCAACTAGAAAGCCGCCTGTTCCTGAGGCGACGTCAATCACCCGATCCGTGGGCTCTGCCCCTAGTAGCTCGACACAGAATCGTGTTATGTGTCTGGGAGTGAAGACGATGCCGAGCGCATTGTTGTCGTAGCCGTACCGCAGGAAAGCCTCATAGAACATGCCAAGAAAATCGGTATCGGTCTGTAGCACTGATCGCACATTGAGGCGGCGCAGGATGGTCACGATGCGCCTGATCGAAGGGGCCAAGCGATCAAAGTCAGCCGTCGTGAGAGTTAGGGCATCAATCAGTAGCTCCTTCGCCGAGTCTGAGAGATCCTGGGAGCTACGTATACCTTTCTCTGCCAAGTCGTTGACGGAATCCAGGGCTTGGTCAGCGGTGACGTCGATGTCGCCTTCGTACATAGCCATCACGATGGCGCCGATGACCTTGGGTCTGAGCGGAGCCTCGACCTTTGCGCTCCTGAGGATCCGACTGAGCTCGACCGCCGCGTCAACGAACTCGCTTTCGTCCGGCACCGACACCGTCGTCGTTCCGTCGCTGGCGGCCAGTGCAAGCTCGGTCTCGCGCCTCGTTGGGACAGCCGTGAGCTCTTGTCTATGCGAGCGGAGCGGAGTCCAGCCGTCGGCTGAGAGAAAGCGCACGGCTACAACGAAGCCGGCGTCCTCCTCCCCAGCTGCACCAACTGCGACGCGAATGCGGTGCTTCCCTGCGGCGTTGATCTCGTCAGCGTATTGAAGAGCCTCGTCAATGGCCTGCTGAAGCTTGCCTGCCTCATTCTTGGCCTCTACGACGATTGCGGGCTCCCCTCCAAGACAGACCAGGAAATCGGGCTTCGTGAGTCCCAAGCCGATGTCGGGGAAGTGCGCGACTATCTCGTTCTCCTCAAGGACATCACCGCCGCGACTCACATGGGCGATGTTCCATCCGCGCTTTTGCGCCTCGATCCGGATGTAGTAGCGCGAGCGGCTCTCCGCACGTGTTCTTCGCCGTCGGGGCATACGATCGACAAAGTTATCTGCTCGATAGGTCGGTACGGCATCTACAGGGGTGGTGGCCCCTGGGCTCACGTCTTCAGCGAAAACGCATAAATGAACGCCGCAGAGACTAAGTGAAGGATATGCCGCAATCCTCTCGCAGCTGCCTCGACTCGCCACAACACGCCAGCTGCGTCGCGCCACGGCACGTGGAGCTGCAAAAGATCGAACTCGGCCAAACTCGTCAACGGTCGCAGAAGTCTGGTCTTACGGCGGAGCTAGAGGGCACCAATCCGGGCGACGGGAGCCGCCCGTGGTCAGCGCGGAAATGCGCCTTCGACACGCTCTAAGGCAAGACGCAAGACTTAGACCTCGCACCCGACAAGCGAGGCGCACCGCTCCTTCGCAGGCCTACGCGTAGGACGATGAGGGAACTCGCGATCGAATCCAGCAGCCAGCAGCGGCAGAGTTCCTCTCGACAGCCGCAGAGATCGTGAACGAGCTTACGAAGGCGCATCACAACCGAAGAGAAGCTCGTCCAGCATGCCTTCGGCTGGCCGATGCGACGCCGGACTCCTAGTGGCATTCGTCACGAGTAGTTCGAGGATTTGTAAACTCCCCAAGGAACTCCGATGTTCGAGCCGGGCTGCTCGCGGCAGGTTCGTTCGGCGGGGCGAGCGCTGTGCGCGCCTTCTACGTGCTTAGAGGCTTCGCGATGCGAGTTGCTGGCATTCTGCGAGAGCCGGAGAGGGGTCTCGAACCCCTGACCTCCTGTTTACAAGACAGGTGCTCTACCAGCTGAGCTACTCCGGCGCGCGCGGGGACGCCGATCAACTGTAACGGCGTGCTCGGGGGCGGTGTATGAAAGGCATGAAGGCCTGTCCCCAAGAGCAGATCCCCGAACGGGGCGAGGTTTCGGCCGATGTGCCCGGAGCGGATCTGAGCAGCTTTCGCGAGCGCTCGCTCAACAGGGGCGTCAATCCGATCTTCTACCGGGTGATGCGCACGCTGCTGGTGCCGTTCTTCCTGATCTACTTCCGGATGCAGCGGATCGGGCGCGAGCACCTCCCTCGCACGGGCCCGCTGCTGTTGGCGTCCAACCACCGCAGCTTCCTCGACCCGTTCGTGATCGGCACGATGGTGCGCCGTCCCGTCTACTACATGGCCAAGCGCGAGCTGTTCGAGAAGCGCTGGCAGGCGGTGCTGCTCAACGCGCTGGGCGCCTTCCCGGTGGACCGCGGCGCGGGCGACCGGGATGCGATGGCGACGGCGCGCACGATCCTCGAACGCGGCGACTGCGTGGTGGTGTTCCCCGAGGGCACCCGCACCCGTCCCGGCCCGCTGGGAGACCCACGCCGTGGCGTCGGGCGCCTGGCGCTCGAAACCGGCGCACCGGTCGCTCCGATCGCGGTCATCGGCAGCGAAGACGCGCGCAGGGGCTGGCGCATCCGGCCCCGCAAGGTGCGCATCCGCGCTGGACGACCGCTGCTCTTCCCGACCGTCAAGCGCTCCTCGCCCGCGCTCGCGATGGGCGTCACCGAACGCATCTGGGCATGCGTGCGCCTGCAATGGGAGTGGCTCGGCGGCGCAAAGAGCCCGCGCGCGCAGGACGCCCATGCGAGCGAGCCGCGCGAGGTCTCGCGTGCCGCTTGAATGCTCATAGGAGGGTGGCGGGTAGGGTGCAATGAGTGGCCGAGCAAGTCAGCCAGAAGTCCAAGGCGAAGTTGGATGCCGAGTTCTCGGATCTGTACCGAGCGCACCTGCGCGACGTCTACAGCTACGCCTATTACCGCGTTGGCGACCACCACGACGCAGAGGACCTGACCGAGCAGACCTTCCTGCAGGCATATCGTCACTTCGAGCGAGCGCAGCGCGAATCGCACGGGCGCCCACTGCGGCCTTGGCTGATCCGGATCGCACACAACCTCGCCGCCAACCTGTATCGCGACCGCTCGCGCAAGCCCGCCTCGCCGATCGACGAGAACACGATGCTGACCGCGCTGCACACCACCGAGCAGCTGGTCGAGGGCCGAGACGAGCTCAGTCGCGTGCTCGACGGGGTGCGCAAGCTGCCCGACGACCGGCGCGAGGCATTGATCATGCGCTTTGCGCTCGGCATGGACAACCGCGAGATCGCGCGTGCGATGGGACGATCCGACGGAGCCACCAAGGTGCTGATCCATCGCGCGATCAAGCAGCTCGAGGAGATGGTCGGCGACCGCGGCGAGGTCGGCCTCGCCTCCTCCAACGGGCGTCCGGTTCCGCCGCGGGCCAACGACGCGCGTGGGGGCGGCGAGGATGAGTGAGGCGGCACAGAGCTTCGAGGGGCTGCTGCGCGAAGCGCTCACGCCGATCGAGCCGCCGGCCGATCTGGCGGTGCGACTGGAGAGCACGCTGACGAGCATCACCGCGATGGCCGCCGACGAGCTCGAGGCATGGGAGCTCTCTGCGATGCGCGACCCGCGCAACTGGGTTCGCCCCGCAGCCGCCGTGGTCGGCGGCAGCGCAGCCGGCGCGGCGCTCGTGCTGCTGCGCGCCCGCCGGCGCACAGCCGTCCGCGGTCCGGATCTGGCCGGTGTGCGAGAGACCGCCGAGGGCGTGCGCGAGACGGCCGAGCGTGCCCTGCGCGAGATCGGGCGCGAGACCCGCAGGCTCCTCGGCGAGCGCTGAGGACCAGGCACGGCGCGCATGGGGCGCGCAGCGCCCGGCGGTGGGTCGCCTCCGCCGAGATACGCTCTCTGCCTCGATGGCCACCTGCTACCGCCACCCCTCGCGCGAGACGGGGGTCTCCTGCTCCAACTGCGGGCGCCCGATATGTCCCGACTGCATGACCACCACGCCCGTCGGCATGCGCTGCCCGGAGTGCGCCCAGCAGCGCACCAAAGTGGTGCGCCTGCGTGAGACGGCCTCGATCCCGCGCGTCACCTACGCGCTGATCGTCATCAACGTGATCGCCTTCCTCACCGAGCAGGGCCAATTCACGCTGACGGGTACGGGCATCTACGGCAAGGTCGTCGACGAAGGCTTCCTGCAGCGGGGACCGATCGCCGAAGGGCACCAGTACTGGCGGCTTATCACCAGCGGCTTCCTGCACGAGAACTTCATCCACATCGGCTTCAACATGTACCTGCTCTACCTGCTCGGGATGATGCTCGAGCGCTCGATCGGCTCTGCCCGCTTCGCCGCGATCTACTTCACCGCCCTGCTGGTCGGCTCCTTTGGCGCGCTGTTCGCCACCGGGCAGCCCAGTCTCGGAGCCTCCGGCGCGGTGTTCGGGCTGATGGGCGCTGCTGTGGTCGAGCTGCGCGCGCGACGAGTCAGCGTGATGGAGTCCGGCATCGGCGGCCTGATCCTGATCAACCTGATCTTCAGCTTCACCTTTGCGAACATCTCCGTGGGCGCGCACGTGGCCGGTCTGATCGGCGGCTTCCTGGCCGGACTGGCGTTCCGCGAGGCCGGCAAGCGCGGGGTGCCCGTACTCGCGTTCCTGGCCTGTCTGGCGCTGTGCGCGGTCGCGGTGTTCGCCGCCATTGCCGTCTCCAGCGCCACCGGCACCGGCATCGCCTGACGCCCCTGAGTCGAGGCACCGAGCGCGGCGAGCGTCAGGAGGCGGAGGGCGCGGCGGTGATCGTCAGGGCCTCGGCCCCCGCCGGCAACCGCGGCACGCGGTCAGGGTGCAGGATGTGCGCGAGCAGCTCGACGCCGTCCACGAGGCGCGGGCCGGGACGCGAGAAGTAGGCGGAGGCGTTGACCGCCACGATCCGCTGTGCGCCGAGCTTTGCCAGCTCACGCGCGTAGGAGAGCCCCTCCTCGCGCGCCCTCGGCGCGTCATAGCCGCACGGCATCAGCACCACGATCTCCGGATGGGCCGCTGCGATCGTCTCCCAGGGAAGCGTTTCAGACGGTTCGCCGGGAAGTCCCAGCACGTCGGTGCCGCCGGCCAGCTCGATCAGCTGCGGAGTCCAGTGGCCGGCGACGAACACCGGCTCGAGCCACTCCAGGGCGGCCACCCGTGGCCGCTGTGCGCCGCGCACCGCCAGCCGGACCCGATCCACGCGCGCTGCCGTCTGGCGAACCAGCTCCATGCCCTGCTCGCGGCGGTCGGTCGCCTGTGCGAGCGTGCGCACGTCGCCCAAGGTCTCGCCAAGGGTCTTGGGGTCCAGGGCGATCACGCGTGGCTTGGACGCCAGCGTGCGCGCCAGCTCGGCCACCTCGTCGTAGGAGACGGCGCACACCGGACACAGCGCCTGGGTGACGATCAGGTCGGGCTCCAGCAGCGCCAGCGCCTCCCGGTCCAGCTCGTAGATCGCCTGCCCCTCGAGCGTGCGCTCGCGTACCGCGCGGTCGATCTCCACCGCGCTCAGGTTCGGCGGAAGCACATCGCGCGTCACCCTGGGCAGCGCCAGCGCCTCCAGCGGATAGTCGCACTCGTGGGTCACCGCCACCACCTCGGTGCCCGCTCCCAGAGCGAACAGCAGCTCGGTGGCGTGGGGCACGAGGCTCACGATGCGCATTCCCAGACTGTAGGGACCCTGCGATCGAGCTAGTGTCGAGGTCGTGAATGTGCTCGGCGAGCAGGAGACAGCCCGGCGCCTGGCCGCGCTCGAGGACTGGCAGGGCGCCGAGCAGGCGTCGATCGCGCGCGACTACGAGTTCGCGGACTTCGCCGCGGCAATCGCGTTCGTCAACCGCGTGGCCGCAGCGGCCGAGCGTGCCAATCACCATCCGGACATCCTGGTGCACGACTGGAAGCGGGTGCGCCTGACGCTCTCAACTCACTCCGAGGGAGGGCTCACCGACGCCGACTTCAAGTTGGCGGCGGAGATCGATGGTCTCACCTGAGCGGCTGGGCTTCGCCCGGTGTCTGACCATCGCCCTTGCTAGGTTTGGGTTGTCCACCGCTCGATGAACGACGAAGAAGATCCCCCCCGAAGTAGCGTGGCCTCAACCGGCCGCCTGGACGACGGCCGAACCGGTCCCGCGCGCGTCGTGAAGTCTCGCCGTGCGCCGGAGACCGCCGGTTCGGCGTGAACGGCCTCAAGCTGATCCTGGCGGCGCTGCTGATCGCGATCAACGCGTTCTTCGTGATCGCCGAGTACGCCCTCGTACGCTCGCGCCGCGCGCGCCTGGAAGTGATGCGCGACAAAGGCGCCAAAGGCGCCGTGCTGGCGCTCGAGCAGCTCAGCAACGTCAACGAGTACATATCGGCGGTGCAGATCGGTGTGACGATGACCTCGATCGGGATCGGAGCACTCGGCGAGCCCGCTCTGGCAAACCTGCTCAAGGGCGCGCTCGGCAACGCGCTCGGTCATGGCGTGGCGGTTGCGATCGCGGTAGTGATCGCGTTCGTGATCATCGCCTCCGCCCAGCTCGTGGCGGGCGAGATGGTGCCGAAGTTCTACGCCATCGACCGCGCCGAGGCGGTCGCGCGCCGCGTGGCGCGTCCGCTGCGCGCGTTCAGCGCGCTGTTTCACCCGATCATCCTCGCTCTGACCGCTGTCTCGGACCGCATCCTGCGGGTGCTCGGGGTGGACATGAGCCTCGAGCGCAGCGGCGGCTCCTCAGATGAGCTCAAGCGGCTGATCGCCGAGTCCCACGAGGGCGGCCACATCGATCCCGGCGAGGCGGGCATGCTCACGGGTGTCTTCCACCTGCACGAACAGGAGGCGCGCCAGGTGATGACGCCGATCCCCGCGGTGGTCACGATCGACACATCCCAGACGGTCGAGACGGCTCTGCGGTTGTGCGTCTCGAGCGGACACACGCGACTGCTCGTGACCGAAGAGGAAGATCGCGACCGCGTGCGCGGTCTCGTCCACGTCAGCGAGCTGGTGCGCCAGCTGATGCAGGATGGCGCCTCCGCGACGATCGAGTCGATCGTCCACGACGCCCTGATCGTGCCCGAGACCAAGCCGCTGGACGACCTGCTCGCCGATCTGCAGCGGCGGCGCACCTCAATGGCGGTGGTGGTCGACGAGTACGGCCGCGTGGTCGGCGTGGTGACGGTCGAGGACATCATCGAGGAGGTCGTCGGCGAGATCGCCGACGAGACCGATCCGAGCACGGGCGAGATACGCAAGCTCGCCAACGGCGAGTGGTTCGTGCGCGGTCATGTTGCTGTCACCGACCTGGCCGACTACGGCCTGGACCTGCCGGTCGACAGCGACGCCTACAACTCCGTCGGCGGCTTCGTGTTCGCCGAGCTGGGCCGCCTGCCGCGACGCGGCGACACGATCAACGCGGACGGCTTCTCGATCAGGGTCGAGTCCGTGCGCGACAACCGCATTGAGGCGGTGCGCATCCGCGAACGGCGCCAGGTGCCGCGCGAGAATCGCGAGTCGGACAACTAACGCGAGTTGGACAACCAACGCGAGTCGGACGACAACGGGGAAGCGGGCGTTAAACACGTCCGGCCCGCGGGGGGAGCGGACCGGATCGTGTGCACTGGAGGAGGCGGGTGTGCGATGCGACCTTGACGTCGCATCAACTAGTATCGCCAGCTTGATCAACCTGAGCTAAAAGTCAGATCAGACTTGATAAATGTTCGTCCCGGCTCAATCCGTGGATGCTCCCGGCTCAGTACGTGTGAACCCCGCGGCCGCTCTTGCGCCCCAGCGCGCCTTCGCCGATCAGCTCCTCGACACGGGCGGGGACGCTCTCGCCGATCGTCTCGCCGATCGCCTTGGAGACGTCCAGCCCGACGAGGTCCAGCAGCGCGAGCGGACCCATCGGGTGCCCGGCGCCGAGGCGCATGCAGGTGTCGATGTCGGTGGGGTCCATGCCCGTCTCTTCCATCAGGCGCACCGCGCTGAAGAGGTAGGGGAAGAGCAGACGGTTGACAACGAACCCGGGCACGTCGGGGACCACCACCGGTGTCTTCTCGAATTTCTCGCACAGCGCGAGCGCGCGCGTGCGCGTCTGCTCGCTGGCGGCGCTCGGGAAGATCAGCTCGACGAGCTTCATCTTGGTCACCGGGTTGAACACGTGCAACCCGAGGAAGCGCTCCGGCCGGCCGCTGTCCAGGGCCAGGCGCTCCACCGACAGCGAAGAGGTGGTGCTCGCGAGGATCGCGTCCGCGTCGAGGATGCCGTTCAGCTCGCCCAGCAGACCCGCCTTGACCTCGTGGTCCTCGACCACCGCCTCCACCACGAAGGTGGCCTCGGCGAGCGCTGCGGGATCGGTCACGATCTCGACCGAATGGAGCCCGCCCACCCCGACCTCTGCCCCGAGGCGGCTCAGGGTCTTCTCGACCGTCGCGCGGGCGCGCTCGGCTGAGCTCTCTGAACGGGCGAGCAGCAGCACGGGCCCGTGGTGGGCAGCCGTGGCCGCCAGACCGCAGGCGATGGCGCCGCTGCCGGCTACCGCGAGACGTTTGCTCACTGTGCTCCTTTGCTCGTGGGGGATGACACGACCGCTCAGCGGTGGTTGACTGACCAGTCAATCTATGGGCCGGGACGCGGTACAGTAGACGCGCAGGCTGCGGGCAGTTTCCCAGACGCGCCCCGACCTCCTCGGGATCGGCTCCCGGCCCAACTGGACGGGCACTCGATCCCTTCAATATTCAACTGGGCAACACACGTAGGAGGACTCCTGAGATGAGGCAACCAGAGGGCCGCGAAGTAGTGATCGTGGAGGCAGTGCGCACCCCGATTGGACGCGGGCACAAGGAGAAGGGCTACTACAAGGACACCCACCCCAACACGCTGCTGGCCAAGGTCTACACCGAGGTGATCGAGCGCTCGGGCGTCGACGCCTCAGAGGTCGAGGACGTGATCGCCGGCTGCGTGCAGCAGTTTGGCGAGCAGGGCTTCAACATCGCTCGCAACGCATGGCTGCAGGCGGGCCTGCCGATCGAGACGCCGGGCACCACCGTCGACCGCCAGTGCGGCTCGGCGCAGCAGGCGGTCAACTTCTCAGCAGCCCTGATCGCGGCCGGCGTACACGACGCGATGATCGGCTCGGGCGTTGAGCACATGGGCCACCTGCCGTTCGCGGCGGGCATGAAGACCCAGGAGGACTTCGGCTACGCCTTCACCCCTGAGCTGATGGCCAAGCACAACATCGTCGGGCAGGGTCTCGGCGCCGAGATGATCGCCGACCAGTGGGAGATCTCGCGCGCAGAGCTGGACGAGCTCGCCGTGCGCTCACACAGGCTGGCCCACCAGGCGACCGAGGAGGGCCGCTTCGAGCGCGAGATCGTGCCGATGAGCGTCAACGGCGACACCTACGTCACCGACCAGGGGATCCGCCCCGAAACGAGCCTCGAGGCGCTCTCGCAGCTGAAGCCGGCGTTCAAGCCCGACGGCAAGATCACAGCGGGCAACGCATCCCAAATCTCCGACGGCGCGGCCGCTGTGCTGTTGATGTCGGCGGACAAGGCCAAGGCGCTCGGTCTCACCCCGCGCGCGCGGATCGTCGACCAGACGACCGTCGGCTGTGACCCGGTCAAAATGCTCGAGGGACCGATTCCGGCCACGCGCAAGATCCTCGAACGCAACAGCATGAAGATCGACGACATCGACCTGTTCGAGATCAACGAGGCGTTCGCGCCCGTGGTCGCCGCCTGGCGGCGCGAGCTGAGCCCGGACATGGACCGCGTCAACGTCAACGGCGGGGCGATGGCGCTTGGGCACCCCCTCGGCTCCACCGGCGCTCGCCTGATCACCACACTGCTGCACGAGCTCGAGCGCTCAGACAAGGAGATCGGCCTGGTCACGATGTGCTGCGGTGGCGGGCTCGGCACAGGCACGCTGATCCAGCGCGTCTGACGTGCGATAGCCGGCGCGAGGCTACGTCCTCGGTCGCTTGTGTGCCCGAGCACACGGCGCTTCCTGCGTCCTTGCCTCGCTTGGCTCTTGCCCGTCAGATCGATTGATGTTCCTGCCGGCGCATGCGCCGGCAGGCGGGGGCGCGCATGCGCGCCCCCGGGCAGGGCCGCATGCGGCCCTGCCTTTGAGTTGCTCACCTGTGGTCGTGCTCGGGCGGAGTTGCTCACCTGTGGTGCTCGGGTGGAGTCGCTCACCTGTGGTTGTGCTCGGCGCCGCAGGTCCCGGCAGCGCGCCGTTTCACCGGTCCTCGCGGTCTGCCACGTCGCTGACGCGGGCGCCCGCTGCTCAGCCGCCGCTGGGGCCCCCGCCTGTCCAGTCGACAGCAACCGCGGGCAGGCTCAGCAGCGCAGCCCAGGTGGGGGCGTCGGTGACGCCGCTGGGTGCGATCGCGTGTGCGGTCTGGAAGGCACGCAGGTCGGCGGCCGTCTGAGAGTCGAACTTGCCGGAGGTTTCCAGCGCGGGCTCTGCGCTTGCGAGGTGCTCCTGCATCCACAGCACCTGATCGCCGCTGCTTCCGCTCGACAGTTCGGGATAGCTCGTGTTGGCGGTCACGCTCGTCAGTGGAGCGAGCGCGCTCGCCAGCGTGCTCCAGCCGCTGTGCCCGGTTTCCTGCCAGTCCCAGAAGGACCAGCCGGTGGCGCCGTAGTCGACCGCCTCCTCGCGGAAGCGCAGCAGATCGGAGCTCGATACACCGCCGTAGGTCTGTCCGAGCGGGAAGATCGGGCGCCCGTAGATGCGGTTGGCGATGTAGGTGTTGGCATAGACCGTGTCAACCGAAACGCCGATGTCGTGCCAGTACATCTGCGGCGCGTTGTACTGCGCGCCTTCAGGGCCGAGGAACACCGAGTAGGGAAACGTGGAGTGATAGGACACGTAGGGGAAGGACGCCAGCGCCAGCGGGTAGTTGGCGCCGATCTTCGCGCGCAGATCCTTGATGTAGGTTTGAGCCGCCGAGTAGTGGCCTTCGTACTCGGCCTCCGCGTCGATCACCAGGCAGTCGGCGCCGTTGGCGACCGCCTCGGCGCCGAGTCCGGCCTCGCCCGCGGGGTTCGAGCCGTAGACGTACTGCCACGCGCACACCTTCAAGCCGCCAGCGTGCAGTTCGGCCACCAGCTGCGGCGAGAACTGGCTCCAGTAGTTGGTGGAGCCATCGGAGCTCTTGACGAACACGGTGCTGACCCCCGCCGCGTGCGCCTGCGCGATGATCGCGGGGACGCTGCCGCCGTTGGACTTGCCCACATACCAGATCCACATGCCCTGCCCGTCGAAGGCGCTACCGCTGACCGCGCCGATGCTCGCCGGCGCCGAGACGGTCGCCACCGGAGGGTGCAGGACGTGCCTGTAGAGATAGATCGGCCCGTAGGAGCTCGTGTAGCGCCCGTGGCTGAGCAGCACCATGATGCGCCCCGAGTGCGCGTTGGCGGGAACCGTCACGATCAAGCCGCCGCTGGAGGCGCGCAGGTGCGCGGCCGGGGAGTTGCGGGCGATGTGCGCGCCGGGCGATTTGGGGAAGGCGACGAGCATGCCGCTTTCCAGGCCAATGCCCTGCAAAGCCAGCGTCCCGTGGACGGAGACCTGGTGCGGGTTGCCGCTGCAGCGGCTCGCGGGCGTGCAGTTGACATGGGTGATGCGCACGGTGGTGATGTGCAACGACGCCGGCTTGGTGCTCGTCGCAGTCGGTGCAACCGTGGTGCTTCTCGGCGTCGGGGTCGCAGCCGTGCTCGGCGCCCCAGCCGCCCGCGTGCCGCCGGGGCTGGCCGCCGGCGCGCCGGTCGCGCCCGCGCCGAGGGCAAGCGCCAGCGCAACAGCCACAGCTGCCAGCAGATGAATCGATCGCTTGTGGGCGGCTGCACTCGCCAAGATCACGAAACTCCTTTGCCCCCGCGGCCCGCGGCTCGTCGGAGGCTGTTGCCCGGTCCGATCAGCGAAATCCGACGTTACCGGCTCTGCTTGGGAAACGTAGGAGCGCCATGGAAGTTGCGCTCGCGGGAGCCTCACCCCCAGCGAAAGCCGACCTCGGATGGTTCAGGGGGCAGCGGGCTCGCGGGCAGGCCCGCTGGCGGGTCGGGCAGGTTGAAGGCGCTGGGCGCCACGTCGTTGGGTGCGTCGGCGTGAAACAGCGACGCCAGGTACTGATTCTGCCCACGCCCCACGCCGAGCTCGAACTGCCCTCCACCGTAGTTGCCGATGCCCTGCTCGGCACAGTAGTCGTAGGCGTCGAGCAGGTTGCGCAGGCCGCCGAGCCGCGACGGCTTGATGTTGACCATCCGCGGCGGATAGGGCAGCGCGCGGATGTCCTCGATCGAGTGAATCGGTGCATCCCAGGAGAAGCGATCGCGGTGCGCCTCGAGCACCGCATCGGTCTCCGCCGTGAGCGCCGGGTCCTCGATCCACGCCTGCGGAAAGGCCTCGACCACGCGCCGGTAGAGCAGCGGATCGGCGGGCTGGTCGACGATCGAGCCGACGTACAGTCCCTTGAAGTCGACCGAGTCGAGCGCCCCCGTCGCAACCAGCTCCTCGATCAGCCGCTCATCCCAGGAGCTCGTCGGGTCGAGCTTGAAGCGCAGCTGCGGATAGAGCGCCAGGCGCCTGCGCAGCGGATCCATGGATGGCGGCTCGCCGAGGCGCAGCGAGACCACGAAGCGCACCGGCTCGGGCGTTCGCTGCAGCGCCTCGTGCAGCGTCAGGCCCGCCTGGCGCAGCGCGAGGTCGAGCGCAGCCGACTCATACGCCCAGGTGCGATAGCGCGCCGAGACCTCGCGCTGGGGCGCCTCGCCGAACAGCGACAGCTCTGCCAGGCGCGCGCTGAAGGACTCGAGCGTGTAGCTGCCCGCCAGCGGCAGGCTTGCGCCGGCCGCCTGCAGGATCTCGTGGTCGACCGCGTCGTAGGTGACGTCCTCACCGTCACCATGCTCGCCCGCGCCGCGCAGGCGGATGACCGTGCTCTTGCGCTCGAAGTCGCTGGAGACCGTCGCCTGCAGAGCTTGCAGGGAGTAGTCCTCGATCGCGACCGTCAGCCCCGACAGGGACTCCCATGTGCTCACGAGGAGGCCTCGCGTTCCAGGCGCGTCACGAGCTCGTCCAAGCGCAGCTCCTCGAGCGCATCGCCGACCGCCGTCAGCTCGCTCGCGCACAGCTCGATCAGCGTCTTTCCCTCGGCCACCAGCGTGAGCGTCTCGTTGAGGCTGGCCTCGCCCGAATCCAGGCGCCGGATGATCTCCTCGACCCTGGTGGTGGCCGCCTCGTAGCTGAGCGGCGGCGCCCCGCCCTCCACGGAGGACCGTTCGGGAGGCCCGCTCACGGCTCCACGATCCTGGCCGGCAGCGAGCCGTCGGCGAAGCGCAGGCGCAGCTCAGCGCTCGCCAGCGCCTCCCTCGCCGTGGCCACCGCCGCCCCCGTCGGGGTCTGCACCAGCGCATAGCCACGCTCGAGCGTGCGCTGGGGATCGTGCCCGGCGAGCGCCAGCGCGAGGCGCTCGAGCTCGCGTGGCCGGCGCTCGCGGCAGTCGCGCACCGCAGAGCCGGCCTTGCGCGCGAGCACGATCGCCCTGCGCTCGCTCAGCGCGCGCTCGGACTCCGCCCGCCGGCGTGAACCTGCGCGGATCTCGCGCAACTGCTGGTGCAGGCGCACACGCTGGCGCTCCAGGTGCGCCGAGGGCGCGCGGGAGAGCATCGCCAGCTGGCGGGCGCGGGAGAGGACCGCTCGGCGGCCGTGCTCACGCAGCCGCGCCGCGCGCAGCGCCTGCTCCGTGCGCGCCCGGCGGCAGTCCACGCCGACGGCCGCCTCCGCCGCGTGGGTCGGCGTGGAGCAGCTCGACAGCTGCCACGTCGTCTAGCAGCGTGCGATCGGTGTGATGCCCGACCGAGGCGATCACCGGCACCCCCAGCAGCGCCACCGTACGGCACAGCGTCTCGTCGCAGAAGCACAGCAGATCGGCCAGCGAGCCGCCGCCGCGCGCCACGATCACCACGTCGACTCGCGCCACCGCCGCGAGGTCGCCGAGGGCGCGCACGATCGCCGGCGCCGCATGGCGGTCCTGCACCGGTGTGAACGCCCACACCAGGCGTCCCGCCCAGCCGCGACGCGCGAGCGCCGCGTGGACGTCATCGCGCGCCTTGCCCCCCTCGCCGGTGATCACGCCGATGCTGCGTGGAAGCAGGGGCATCGCCAGCGCCTTCTGGTGGACCAGCAGACCCTCGCCGTCGAGCCGGCGGCGCAGACGCTCGATTCGGGCGAGCAGATCGCCCTCGCCGGCCAGGCGCAGGTCGAGCACCGAGAACGAGAACGACGGCGAGGACGTCGCGCTGCCCGGGTAGTAGTCACAGCCGCCCGCCACGACGACCTGCATGCCCTCCCCGGGAACGCCGCCGGCCCGCGCGCTCATCGCATCCCAGTCCTCACGCCAGGCGCTGCAGGCAACGGCGCCGGATGCGTCGCGCAGCTCGAAGTACACGCGCGCCCGCGCCGTGCGCAGGTTGACCAGCTCGCCCATCAGCTGCACGTGCGCGAACGAGCGCAGCTTGGACCGCAGAGCCGCCGCGTACTCGCCGACCGGAAAGGGACCGGCGAGGGCGCTGTCGGGAATACCCGCGGCCTGCGGTCGGGCCGGCGATGAGAGCGAGGACACGAGCCAGAGGATAGGCGGTGGACTCGACGTCGAAACGGCGCGCGCGAGCAGGCCCGGGCTTCTAAGCTTGCGCGGTGACGAAGCGCAACACCGGGCGGCGCGGGCGCTCGCGCAAGCGGCGGGGAGCTTCGCCCGCCGAGCATCCTGCGCGTGTGCAGAGCCGTCCTGCACAGCGCGATCCCGGCGCATACCGTGCGCCGATGTCCGTCGGCGAGCGCCCACGGGCGCCGTGGCATCCGCTGCCGCTGTCAGAGCTGCTGATCCTGGTCGGAGCGATCGGCACGATCGTCGGCTTCAGCCGCGCGAAGTCCGGGGGCTTCTCGAGCGGCGGCCCGACCCTGCTCGCAGGGCTGCTGGCCGTGGCTCTCGGCACGATCGAGGTGACGCTGCGCGAGCACAGAAGCGGCTACCGCTCCCACACGCTGATCCTGGCGCTGCTGCCCACGATCGCATTTCACTCGATCGTGATCCTCGGGCTCGCCGCCTTCACGCAGGTCCCGCGCTGGGTCAACATCCCGCTCCTGCTGATCGACGCAGCGCTCGTCACGTTCCTGTTCAAAGTGCTGCGCCTGCGCTTCCTCGACGCCCGCCGCGAGCGCACGTTCGCGGGCGGCGGCTAGCGCGGCTCGCGCCTGGAGCAGCTCTCCTCTCAGGCGTCCGGCTGCGTCGCAGTCGCGAGGTTCAACGACGGCAGCGGGCGCTCGCCCTCGGCTGCGCCCTCGCCGCGGGTCTCGCCGTTGAAGCCGAGCTGCTGCAGGCGCGCGATCTCGCGTTCGCCTTCGATGCGCGCCGGGTGCTCGGGCGCCAGATCGGCGATCAGGTTGGCGATGCGGTTGCGCAACTGCAGGGCGAAGTGGGGGGTGGAGGCGCCCATCAGCTGACGCACGTCCTCGAGCGTCACATCGTGGGTGCTCTGCTTGCGGCTCACTCGACGGGGATCCTCTGCCTGGCTCACGCTTGCCTCTCTATTCGACCTGACCGGCCGACGATTCTTCGGATGTCTGCTTGCGCGGGTTGATCTCGAGCAGGGAGTCTATTTCGGCCTGCGTGACCGGTGCGATCGCGTGTACGTCACCGATCAGCCAGCCGTGGTTGTAGACACCCCTCACGGGCCGGAAGTTGAACGCTTCGGTGTATGCCGGCTGGATGTCGCCGAGATAGGAGGCCAGCGCCGGGGAGACCTGGCTCGCTGCTTCCAGTAGCAGCAGCGGGCCGTAGTCGGCGGTGGCCGACAGCAGCGCTGCCGCGGGGGCGTCCAGCGGTCTGCTCACGTTTGCGAACACCAGGCCGTGGCCGGGTTCTTTGATCCCCCAGCCGAAGCGCCCGTCGGTGAAGCGCGCTACCGCGATCGCGTTGGCGCCCGCCTGTTCGGCGGAGCCCGAGCCGGAGATCTCCGTGACCGAGCCGAGGTGGCGCAGGTGCGCCAGCGCCGAGGAGCCCACCGCGGACGCGTCGATCACGTAGATCGAGGGCCGGTGCAGAGCCACGAGCGCCGCCTTCGTGGCAGCGGGGACATGGCCCCCCTGGACGAGCAGGATCGGTGCAGCGCTCTCGGCTGACAGGCCGGCGGCCGGCATCTGCATCGCATGGGCGGCGTCGGCCGGCACAACGATCGCCTGATGGGCCGCCGCTGCGCCCGCGCTGCGTCCGAGGCGCTCGATGCTCGCCGCGAGCAGCGGTGCTTCGGCGGCCGGCAGCGAACGCGTCAGATAGCCCTTGGGCACCGGCGCGTTGGTCGCGATCCGCAGCACCTGCACGCCGCCCAGCGCGGAGGCGCCGAGCGGCTCGAGCGTTTCGAGGGCTTCACGGCTGACCTGCGGGAGCACGTCGCCTTCGCTGAAGAGGATCGGTGCCTGTAGCGGCGCTCCGGCGAGCTGCGACGCTGCCAGCGCGGCCGGCCAGTTGCGCGCATCGACCAGCACCACCAGCTGCGGGCGCGTCGCCGCGGTCAGGCCCGGATACACCGCTCGCGCCACCGCCGCCGCGTCGGTGGCCACCGCGTCGCCGCCGAGGCGGGTGGTGTTGCGCGTCACCACGCTGACCGCTCCCGCGGCCGTCACCGGGGCGATCCTGCGCGCCGGTCCTCCTCCAGCGGGCGCGGATGGCGCGGGCGATCCCTTGCCGCAGCCGGCGAGCAGGCCTCCTGCGCACAGCGCGAGCACGGCGAGCAACGGCGCAAGGCGGGGGGCGCGCATGGGCGGGGACCTTAGCGATCTGCCGCATTTGCGGGGAGAACCCGAAAAAAGCATGTCAATGCGTGCAACCGTCATTGCACTTTGCTAGCGTGCGCGCCAACGCCGAGTCCTTGACCAGTTGTCAGGGAACGGGGGACCCAGGTTGTTGGGGCGAATCTCGCGGTGGGACCGTGAGAAGCGCAGGCTCTTTCAGCGCTAGCCCGTCAGCTAACCCCGCAGGCCGACGAAAGAGGTTGTTGTTTTGCGGGTAGCCACCCTTAGCGCGATTGTCTGCAGCTTGATTACCCTGGCCGGCGCGGCGCCAAGCACGTTCGCCGCGAGCACGGGCGGAGCGCCCGCGACGGCTCCCGCCGTCGCCCCCGTGGCCACCACCGCCCCGCCTGTTGCGCCGGCGCTGCAGCTTGCCCCGGTCACCTCGCGCTCGACCAAGCTCACATACACCGGTCCGGTGTACGAGAAGACGGCGACCGGCGCAGTGGTCCCCTACCAGCCGCTGGCGCCGACCGGGCAGATAGGCGCCACCACAGGCGGCAGCCCGGTCGGGGTCACCGCGGCCACCAAGCCCGAGCTGCTCGTTCCCGGCATACGCGCCCGCTACATCGCGGGCCTGGCCGCCGCACCGATGTCGGCTCCGGAAACCGTCCAGCAGATCGTCTGGGCGGGCAACCAGGTGATCGGGCTGCCCTACATCTACGGCGGCGGGCACGCCTCGTTCGTCTCGCCCGGCTATGACTGCTCGGGCACCGTCTCCTTCGCGCTGCACGGCGCCAACCTGCTCACCACGCCCGCGGACTCCTCCGAATTCATGATCTGGGGCTCGCACGGCGCAGGACGCTGGATCACGATCTTCTCCAACGCCGGCCACGCCTACATGACGGTGGCCGGCCTGCGGCTCGACACCAGCGCGGCCGATGACCCGACCAACGAGGATGGTCCCCGCTGGCGCCCGTTGCGTCCGGCGAACGAAGGTTTCACGGTCCGCCACCCGCTCGGGCTCTGAGCCGGCTCCGGTCGGCTAGGCTTGAGGTCGTTGGCCGAACTCTCGGCCGCTCCGCGGAAATGCAATAGGAGGATCAGATGGCCGGCCTGACCGGGCGCATGTCTACCGTCGTGAAGGCCAAGGTCTCCAAACTGCTGGATCGCGCTGAAGACCCGGCTGAGACCCTGGACTACAGCTACCAGAAGCAGGTCGAACAGCTGCAGAACGTCAAGAAGGGCATCGCCGATGTGGTGACCGCGAAGAAGCGCCTGCAGATGCAGGAGAGCTCGCTGCAGCAGAGCGTGGTCAAGCTCGACACCCAGGCGCGCCAGGCGCTCGCAGCCGGCCAGGAGGATCTTGCCAGAACCGCGTTGGAACGCAAGAACGTCGCTCAGACCGAGCTCCAGGGCCTCGACACCCAGGTCAACGAACTCGAAGAGCAGCAGCAGAAGCTGACCGACTCCGAGCAGAAACTTCGCGCGAAGATCGAAGCTTTCCGCACCAAGAAGGAGGTCATCAAGGCACAGTACTCGGCTGCGGAGGCCCAGGTGCGGATCTCCGAGGCCGCCACCGGAGTCGGCGAGCAGATGGCCGACGTCGGCCTGGCGATGCAGCGGGCGGTGGACAAGACCGAAAACATGAAAGCCCGCGCCGACGCGGTATCCGAGTTGGAAGCTGCCGGCACCTTCGACGACATCACACAGCTGGGCTCAGGCGAAGACGACATCGACCGCCAGCTCAAGCAGCTCTCCAGCCAGCCGGCCGTGGACAACGAGCTGGCGAAGATGAAGAGCGAACTGGGCCACGGCGATGCTCCGGAGGCGCCGCAGATCGCACCCGGCGAGCCGGGTCGGGCGGGCGAGAGCGGACAGGCATGATCGTTCGCATCTCGGGCGAGAACCAGTACCGGCTCCCCGACGAGGTCGCCGCGCGCCTGAACGACATGGAGAACGCCGTCGTGGCCACTGTCAATGGTGGCAGCGAGGACGACTACCACCAGGCGTTCAAGGCGCTGCTCGACTACGTGCGCAGCAACGGCGAGCCGATCGCCGACGACGACCTGGCGGGCTCAGACGTGATCATCCCGCCCGATGACCTGTCCTTCGAGGAAGCCGGGCGCGAGTTCACCGGCGACGGGCTGATCCCCGACTGAAAGCCGTCAGATCGGGATTCCCCACAGAGGGAACCAGCGCGACAGTTCGGGCTCGATCGGCAGCTCAGAGCCGATCTGGGCCTTCAGCTGCAGCTCGCGCTCGGTCGCGCGCTGCTCCTGGCGCCCAGAGCCCGCGTCGGGCACGAACGGGTACCAGGAACCGCGCTTGTAGTTGTAGATGAAGTAGATCCGCCGCTTCCGCGCGTCCTCGAAGGCGAACACCGCGCACAGCAGGCGCTCCCCGTGTCCGGCCGTCTCGATCGAGCCCGAGACCGCGTTGATCCCAACCGCGAGGTCTTCCACGCTGGGCGCTCCCACCGGGCTCCGCAGGACCATCCAGCGATAGCCATAGCTGTCGTCCTCCGTGGCGACCTTCGTGGCGCTCTCTCCGCCGGTGGCCGTGACCACCTCCTCCATTTCGCGCAGCGTCGCTTCGAACTCGCTCGTGGCGAGCGCCTGGAAGACGATCGCTGCGCTCCCCGCGGGTTCGATCTGGTGCTCGGACTGCAGCGTGATGTAGGCGGTGGTGATCGCGAACAGGCGATCGGGCGCGGGACCCTTGACCTCGTGACGGCCAAGGAGCATGTCCTTGATGCCCATCCTCAGGCGGCGCTCTGAAGCTGAGCCTCGAGCCGCTCGAGCGCGGCCAGTCGCTGCTCGAGTGGCGGGTGGTCGGCAAAGATGTTCATCAGCGACTTCTTCGTGCGCGCGGGGATGATGAAGAAGGCGCTCATCCCTTCCGCCTTGCGCAGATCTTGGCTCGGAACCTGCTCGATCGTGCCGCTGATCTTCAAGAGGGCCGAGGCGAGTGCGCTCGGGCGGCCCGTGAGCACGGCCGAGCCGCGATCGGCCGCGAACTCGCGGTATCGCGAGAGCGCGCGCAGCAGCAGGAAGGAGATCGCGTAGACGAGCACTGAGACGAGCAGCACGATCATGATGTCGTCCTCCTCTTCGTTGCTGCGCCCATAGCCGCCGCCGAAGCCGCCGCCGAAGAAGAAGGAAAACTGGATGATCAGCGAGGCGAGCGTCGCGAGGAAGCTCGCCAGCGTCATCACCATCACGTCGCGGTTGATCACATGCGTGAGCTCGTGCGCCATCACGCCTTCGAGCTCGGCGGGATTCAGCAGGTTGAGGATGCCGCGCGTGGCGCACACGGTCGTGGACTTCTGCGAGCGGCCCATCGCAAACGCGTTCGGCATTGGGGTCTCGGCCACGCACACGCGTGGCTTGGGCAGGTCGGCCTGCACGCACAGGCGCTCGACGATCCCGTGCAGCTCCGGCTCTTCGGCCGGCGAGACCTCTTTGACGCCCATCGTGGCCATCGCCAGCTTGTCCGAGGCGAACAGCTGGAAGAGGAGCAGGACCAGCGCCACGACCACGATCAGCCCGGCGCCGGCACCCACCGCGAACAACACGCCGACGAACACCACGTACACGAGTCCCAGCAGGAACATCGTGAACAGCATTCGCGCCTGCAGACCCGTGTCTTTGCCGAAGCTCGTGCGCCCCTTGGCCATACGCATGATTGTCGCAGAAGCAGATATCGCTGCCGTAAAGTCATGCGAGTCGATGCCGAGCGCGCTCACCCCATGAAGCCCGAAATCGAACTGCTCGGCATCTCGGTCAAGACCTTCGGGGCAGTGTTCGCACTGGGCTTCCTGGCGTGCGGGGGGCTCGTGGCGCGCAGGCTGCGCGAGCTCGACCGGCCGATCGACTGGTCCTATGAGATCACCTTCGCGGCGCTGCTCGGCGGCGTCATCGGTGCGCGCGGCTACTACCTCCTCCAGAACTACGATCAGGTCAGGCACGACCTCCTCGGAAGCATCTTCTCGGGCTCGGGACTGGTCTGGTACGGCGGCGCGATCGGCGGCGCGCTCGGCGTGATCGCCTGGATGCGCTGGCGCCAGGTGCTCGAACTGTGGGCCTTCGACATGTGCGCCACCGCGCTCGCACTCGGCTATGCGATCGGGCGGATCGGCTGCCAGGTGTCCGGGGACGGCGACTACGGGATCCGCTCGAGCCTGCCGTGGGCGATGGGCTATCCGCACGGCACGCTGCCCACGCCGCCCGGCGTGCGCGTACAGCCCACGCCGATCTATGAGACCGTCAGCATGTGCCTGCTGGCCTACGCGCTGTGGAAGCTGCGCGACCGCGTGCGCCCCGGCGTGGTGTTCGCGCTGTATCTCCTCGGCAGCGGCCTGGAGCGCTTCCTGGTGGAGTTTATCCGCCGCAACAAGGAGGTCGCGGTCGGCCTCACGGCGCCGCAGCTCGAGAGTCTCGCGCTGCTCGCCGTCGGTCTGCTGTGGCTGGCCGCGATGGTCCGTCGTGGCGGTGCCGGCGCACTGCGCCCGGCGGTCGGGTGAAACGGGCCCATCCGACGGCGCCCCTCGCCCGCAAGCGATAATCCCGGTCATGGTCACCGGTACCAGTCTCTCCGAAGCCTTCCCGCTCGCCAGCCGGCTGAACGAGCGCGGGCGCCTGGAGGTCGGCGGCTGCGACACGGTCGAGCTGGCCGCCGAGTTCGGAACGCCGGCCTACGTGGTCGCCGAGGAGGACCTGCGCGTCCGCGCCCGTGCCTTCGTGCAGGCCGGACGCGACTGCGGCCACGAGGACTTCCAGGTCGTCTTCGCATCCAAGGCCTTCCCCTGCACGGCCGTGCTCGAGCTGTTCGCGCGCGAGGGCCTGTGGTGCGACGTGGCCTCCGGCGGCGAGCTCCATCTCGCGCTGCGCGCAGGCTTTGCGCCCGAGCGGATCGTGCTGCACGGAAACGCCAAGTCGCAGGCCGAGCTGCGGATGGCGCTGTGCCACCGGGTCGGGCTGATCGTGCTCGACAACTTCGACGAGATCGAACGTCTGGAGCGCCTGGCGGGTGAGGGCCTGCTCGTCGACCGCGTGGCTCAGCCGGTGTTGGTGCGGGTCACGCCGAACGTGAGGGGCGACACGCACGAGAAGATCTCCACCGGCCAGGCCGACTCCAAGTTCGGTTTCGCGATGGACGACGCCGCCGAGGCGATCGCGCGCGTGCGCGACGCCGATCTGCTCTCGCTGCAGGGGCTGCACGCGCACATCGGCTCGCAGCTTCTGAGCCTCGAGCCGTTCCGGCACGAGGCCGAGGAGCTCGCCAAGCTCGGCGATTTCCCGGTCTGGGATCTCGGCGGCGGGCTGGGCGTGCGCTACACCCCCGAGCAGCCGCCGCCCCCGTCCGTCGAGGAGTATGTCGGCGCGCTCGTCGCAGCCGCGCAGGCCAACGGCATGGGCGAGCGGCGGCTGATGATCGAGCCCGGCCGCTCGCTGTGCGCCAACGCCGCGGTCACCCTCTACACAGTCGAGAGCGTCAAGCAGAACGTCTCGCGCTGGGTGGCCGTCGACGGCGGCATGTCCGACAACATGCGCCCGATGCTCTACGGATCGGCCTACGAGGCGCATGTCGCCGACCGCTTCGGCGGCTCCACCAGCTGCGTGCTGGCGGGCAAGCACTGCGAGTCCGGCGATGTGATCGTGCGCGAGGCGCTGTTGGACGACCCGGCCCCCGGCGATGTGATCGTGACCGCCGCCACCGGCGCCTATGGCCACGCGATGGCGAACAATTACAACGGCGTGCCCCGGCCGCCGGTGATCTTCTGCAAGGACGGTGACGCGCGCGTGGTGGTGAGGCGCGAGAGCTTCGAGGATCTGGCCGCGCGCGATGTCCGCTGAGCGCCCGGTCTCCGCTGTGGCCGACGATCGCCGCGCCTCGGCGCCCGCGTTCAAGGTGGGCCTGCTCGGCCACGGCACCGTCGGCTCGGCCTTTGCCGAGCTGCTCGCCGAGAGGGCGGGCGAGATCGAGCGCTTCAACGGCCGCCGTCCGGTGATCAGCGGCGTCCTCACGCGCTCGCGCGGTAGCTTCGAGGAGATCGTCGCCGATGCCGACCTCGTGGTCGAGGTGATGGGCGGGATCGAGCCCGCCCGCGAGTACCTGCTCAGGGCGATGCGCGCCGGCAAGCACGTCGTCAGCGCCAACAAGCAACTGCTCTCCCAGCACGGCGAGGAGCTGTATGAGACCGCCCGGGCGCATGACGTCAGGCTGCGCTTCGAGGCCGCGGTGGCGGGCACCGTGCCGGTTGTGCGCGTGCTCGAGGAGTCGCTCTCGGCCACGCCGATCGAGCGCATCCACGGGATCGTCAACGGCACCACCAACTTCATCCTCACCGAGATGGCCGGCGGCTCGAGCTACGCCGAGGCGCTGCGCGAGGCCCAGCGCAAGGGCTACGCCGAGGCCGACCCGAGCGACGACGTCAGCGGCCGCGATGCAGCCGCGAAGATGGCGATCCTCGCGCGCCTGGCCTTCGGTAGCCCGGTGCATCTCGATGACGTCCGCTACGAGGGCATCGAGCACCTGCACCTCGACGACCTGCAGTACGCGCGCGAGCTGGGCCTCGGGCTGAAGCTGATCGGCACCGCCGAGCGCCGGCTGGGCGGACTTTCGGTGCGGGTGCATCCCACGTTCCTCTACTCCGCCCATCCGCTGGCGAGCATCTCAGGGTCGTTCAACGCCGTGACGGTCGAGTCCGAGACGATCACGGAGATCACGCTGTCGGGTCCCGGAGCCGGCGGCCTGCAGACCGCAAGCGCCGTGCTGGGCGATGTCGTCAGCGTGATGACCGGTGGCGCCCGTCCGCCTGCGCCCCCGCTCGCGCTGCCGCTCGTCGAGGACGTCGAAAGCGCCTTCTACCTGCACCTCGACGTGGCCGACCATCCGGGGGTGCTCGCCTCGGTGACCAGGGTGCTGGGCGATCATGACGTCTCGATCAAGTCCGTTGTGCAACGCGGCCTGGGTGAGCACGCCCGCCTGGTGATGGTCACCCATCCGGTGCTCGAGTCGAGCATGCGCCACGCGGTGGAGCTGGTGAGCGAGTTCGATTTCGTGCGCTCGGCGCCGCGCACCATCCGTGTGATCGAAGAGGAGCTCGTGTGAGTCGCAACCCCCCAGGAGAGTCCCGATGACGAGAAGCCATGTGCCGCTGATCGAGCGCTATCGCGAGCGCCTGCCGTTCGCCGCGGGAGATCGGATCGTGAGCCTGCAGGAGGGCTCGACGCCGCTGCTGCGCGCGCCGGTGCTCTCGGAGATGCTCGGTGCGAGTGTGCGCCTGAAGCTCGAGGGCGCCAATCCGACCGGCTCGTTCAAGGACCGCGGGATGACCTGCGCTGTGAGCGCAGCCGTACGCGAGGGCGCCCAGGCTGTGATCTGCGCCTCCACCGGGAACACCGCCGCGAGCGCCGCCGCCTACGCCTCGCGCGCCGGAATCACGTGTGCCGTGATCGTGCCCGAGGGCAAGATCGCGCGCGGAAAGATGGCGCAGACGTTGATTCACGGCGCGCGCGTGATCTCGCTCGCGGGCAACTTCGACCAGGCGCTGACGCTCGTGCGCGAGCTGACCGACACGCATCCGATCGTGCTCGTCAACTCGGTCAACGAGTACCGCATCGAAGGGCAGAAGACGGCTGCGTTCGAGCTGCACGAGGACCTCGACGGCGAGCTCGAGCTGCTCTGCATCCCGGTCGGCAACGCCGGCAACATCACCTCCTACTGGCGTGGCTTTCGCGAGGTCGGCGCGGCGCCGAGGCTGTTCGGGTTCCAGGCCGAGGGCGCGGCCCCGCTCGTGCTCGGCCATCGCGTCGAGCACCCCGAAACGGTCGCCAGCGCGATCAGGATCGGCAACCCCGTCCGCTGGGAGGACGCGATGGCGGCCACGACCGAGTCACGCGGGTCGATCCGGGCGGTCAGCGACACCGAGATCCTTGCCGCCTACCGGCTGCTCGCCGCGCGCGAAGGGATCTTCTGCGAGCCCGCCTCGGCGGCGTCGGTGGCCGGCCTGCTCAAGTACGGAGCGGACGGTGCCGAGCAGGTCGTCTGCGTGCTCACCGGCCGTGGCCTGAAGGACCCCGAGACTGCGATCGCCAACAACGACGGCAAGGTGATCCAGTGCGTGGCCGAGCGCGGGCCGATCGAGGAAGCGGTGCTGGGTGATCCGTAAGCGGGTCGTTCGCGTTCCCGCCTCCTCGGCCAACCTCGGGCCGGGATTCGACTCGATGGCAGCCGCGCTCTCGCTGCCGCTGGAGCTCGAAGTGGAGGAGACCGGTGAGTTCGCCGTCGAGACCGAGCTGGCGGTGGGACGCGGCCGCGAGAACCTCTGCGTACGCGCCTTCGAGCAGTTGCACCCGGCCGATGGCTTCACCTTCCGGATCCGCTCTGAGATCCCGCTCTCGGGAGGGCTCGGGTCGAGCGCCGCGGCGATCGTCGCCGGCTTGACCGCAGCCGACCACATGTTCGAGCTGGACGCCGACCTGTTCGCGCACGCCGCCGCGCTCGAGGGGCACCCCGACAACGTCGCCGCCGCGCTCCACGGCGGCTTCGTGGTCTGCACCGACGGGCAGGTCACGCGCCTGGACCCGCCGACGGGGCTGGAGGCGCTCGCCGTCGTTCCCAGCGAGGCCGTGCGCACGCGTGCTGCGCGCGCCGCGCTACCGGCCGAGGTGCCGCTCGAGGATGCCGTCTTCAACGTCGCCCACGCAGCCATCCTGATGTTGGGCCTGGCTCGGGGAGACTGGGATCTGCTCGGACGTGGACTGAAGGACCGTCTGCACGAGCGCCGGCGCGCGCACCTGTTTCCGCGCTCATACGAGCTGGCCTGCCGGGCCCGCGAGCTGGGCGCGCTCGGCGCGACCATATCCGGCGCGGGACCGACCGTGCTGGTGTGGTGCTTCTACGAGCAGACCGGCGCCGTGGCGGATGCGCTGGCGAGCGAGACGGAGGGTTGGGCCACGCTGATGCGGGTGTCCTTCGAGCCCCAGGGAGCCTACGTCGGGGCGCTCTAGCTCGTGGCCAGGCGGGTGAGGCGTTTGCGGGCGCCCGCCAAGCCCGGGAGCCGTCGCATCAGTTCGTCTGACACGGCGATGTAATCGGCGCCGAGATCGGGACGGTAGTCGAGGATCGAGCGTGCCCGCTCGGCCGACTCCGCGTAGGCGATCGAAGCGCGGATCGCGGTGGCGAAGACCGCCTCGCCGAAGCGCTCCTGCAGCGAGACGAGCGCCTCCCGCGAGTGCACGGTCCGCATGTCGGCCAGGTTCAGCAGCACCCCCAGCAGCGAGAGCTGCGGGTTGAGGCTGTCGCGTGCCAGCTCCACGACCTCCATCGCCTGCTCCACGCCCTGGAGTGCGAAGTACTGTGCCTCGGCGGTGATCAGCGCGTGATCGGCCGCCACCAGCGCGTTGATCGTGAGCAGCCCGAGCGACGGCGGGCAGTCGATCAGGATCACGTCGTAGTCCTCGGCCGTTTCGGCCAATGCGCGCTTGAGTGTCAGCTCGCGTCCCATCTTGCCGCCGAGCATCAGCTCCGCCTCGGCCAGCGTCAGGTTGGCCGGAATGATGTCGTCGTGAATCGCCTCAGCGGCCTTGGCGCGACCGGAGAGCATCTCCGAGACGGTTGGCTGAACGTCGGTGGGCAGGTCGAAGTAGTCGGAGAGGTTGCCCTGGGGGTCGAGATCGACCGCGAGCGTGCGCAGCTCGCAGCGGCGCAGGACGTCTGTGAGCGTCCGTACCGTGGTGGTCTTTCCGGTGCCCCCCTTCTGCGAGAGGACCGCGATCGTTTGCGCCATGGCGCGATCTTACGCACCCGACCGCCGCGGAGGCGAGTGGCGCCCGCGACGCCCGTGGATGCTCAGCTCAGACGGGCGCGGCGCTCAGCCGGCGCTGCGCGCAGGGCTCTGCTCGGCGCTCGGCGACGGTCGCTCGGGCACCGACCCGGGCGCCAGGCTCAGGTAGTAGAGCCGGTAGCGCCCGACGATGATCTCATCGCCGTCCTCGAGCGCCTTGCCGTCCACCCGCGCGCCGTTGACGAATACGCCGTTGAGACTGCGGTCGTCCAGCAGGCGCACGCCGTCGGGCTGACGCACGATCAGCGCGTGGCGACGCGAGACGGTCGGGTCGTCGAAGCGCACGTCGGCGGCCAGGCTGCGCCCGATGCGCGTCCACTCGCGACTCAGCGCGACGGTGCGCAGCTCGGCTCCATCCTCGTAGGAGAGATACTCGCCGGGCTGGCCGATCTGGCCTCGCGCGCGCTTCGAGCTGCTCGTCCCGATCGGACGCGACCGGCTCCACCAGCGTGGCGTCGGGGCGCTCGCCGCCGAGCCGGGCCGAGATGCGCTCGGTGCTGAACAGCGACGCCCGCACGAAGTCGCTGCCGCCGCAGCTCGGGCAGGCCGTCAGCTCGTCTGAGGAGGAGAGCGCGAGGGTGTAGCCGCAATCCCGGCAGCGGAACGAACCCGCGCCGACGAAGTGGCTTGACGTGAGTGAGCTCATGAGTGCTTCCTCCCTCTATCTGGCTGCTGCGAAGGGAGCGCTACCTCCGCCCGGGGACTCGTAACGATCATAACAAGCCTGTCAAATGGACTTGATTCCGGTAAGTGGAACCTATCACGTGATTCGAGTAGTGCTCCATCTTCACCGCGCACAGGCGTTCTACCCTCAGCGGCCGCTGGGCAAACGCGCTGGCGCGCAGCTCGCGCGATCAAGCAGGAGCACGCGCCCCCACGGCGAAAACCGACTGATCGTGTCCTCGCTAGTCAGCCATGTCGAGCAGCTCGAGCGAGTGCTCCTGCGCCGCGGTCTGGGCGCGCTGGAGGCCGACCGCGAGCGCTGCGCCGACTGCGGGCGCACACCGCTGACAGGCGAGCAGGTGCACGTCTACCACGGGCGCTCGCACCACCTCGTCTGCGAGTTGTGCCGTCCGCATCGCCGGGAGCCCCCGGTAGCCAGTGAGCTGGTCCGCCATTGCGAGCACGGCCACACCGTGCGCCTCACCGCCCGCGCTGCCTGAGGCTCCGAGGGGCCCTCTGGCGGGCGGGCAATAGACTTGCCCTCGCCGTGAATCCCGTGACCGTCTCAATCGTCGTAGCCGCTCCCCGCGAGCGCGTGTTCGACTACCTCCAGGACATCGCCAACCATCCCGAGTTCACAGACCACTACCTCGTCGACTGGCATCTGACGAGGATCGACTCGGTGGGACGCGGAGCCGGTGCGCGCTTTCGCGTCAAGGCGCCGCGCAACCGCTTCGGCTGGGGAGACGTGACCTTCTCCGAGGTGCAGCGCCCCTACCGGATCGTCGAGGTCGGCCGCACCGGCAAGAACAACCGCATTCGTACGCTCGGTGTCTATGAGCTGGCGCCCGCCGAAGCGGGCGCCACGCGCGTGCGCTTCACGATCGAGACGGTCCCCGTGACCCTCTCGGATCGTCTGCTCGAGGGGCTTGGCGCAAAGCGCCGGCTCACGCGCAACAACCGGCGCGCGCTACACAGGCTGCGCGACATCTTCGAGCACTCAGATCGGCCGGGCTCCTCCGCGCGGGAGCGCGGACGTCGTGTCACGGTCGCCGGCGGATAGACTGCCGCGTCGCATGTCCAGCCGCCTGCGCAAGCTCCCCATCCTCCTCGCAGCCCTCGCCGCCGTCTTCGCGCTCAGCGCGTGCGGCGACTCGCACACCAAGGTCAGCACGGGTACCTACGCAGGCGAGTCGGGGCAGAACGCCCCCTACCTCGACGTCGGCCCATTGATCTACGAGGTGCAGCTCTCGCGCGAGCTGAACCCCGTCAACAGCGAGGATGCGGCGTATCTGCAGGGCCTCGGCGAATCCGAACGCAAGCTGGCCCCCGGTCAGGAGTGGTTCGCGGTGTTCGTGCAGGTCTACAACAACACCTCTCAGGCGCTCGACTCCTCCGGCGACCTGTCGATCCACGACACGCAGGGGAACACCTACATCCCGATCGTGCCGAGCACGGTCAACCCCTACGCCTACCGGCCGGGTCCGGTGGCGGCCAAAGGTCAGCTGCCGATCCCCGACACGACCGCGGGCCTCGGAGCGACCCAGGGAGGGCTGCTGCTCTTCAAGATCCAGACGGTCTCGCTCGACAACCGGCCGCTCGAGCTGAAGATCGTCGACCCGACCAACTCGGCTGAGACCGCCTCCGCCGAGCTCGACGTCTAGCTCTAACCGGCTTTCAGCCCCGCTTCGATCACCTGCCGCGCCACCGGTGCGGCGGTCGTGCCGCCGGCTCCGTCTTCGACGAGCAGGACACACACGACTACGCGCGGGTCCAGAGCCGGGGCGAAGGCGGCGAACCAGGCATCGGTGTTGCTCGCTTCGCTTTCGCCGGAGTGGCAGCCTTCCTTGCTCGCTTCGTGGGTCGCTTCCGCTGAGCTCGTTTCGGCAGGTGGCTTGCACGCGCTCTTCAGTTCGGCCGTTCCGGTCTTGCCGGCCACGGTCACGCCGGGGATCGCCGCGGAGGTGCCCGTTCCCTCGCGTATGACGCCGATCATCAGATGACGAACCGTGCGCGCCACCGCCGCGCTCATGGCCTGCGGGCCGCCGGCGGGGGTGGACGCGGCCAGGAACGACGGCTGCGGCCGGCGCCCCCCGTCTGCCACGGTCGCAGCCACCAGCGCCATCTGCAGGGGCGTCGCGAGCACCTGCCCCTGCCCGATCGCGGTTGACCCGACGTCCAGTTCCCCCTGGATCTGAGCGGCGGCCGGAAGCGTGCTCTCGGCGGTGCCGGCCAGGCCCGTTTCGTGGTTGAAGCCGAACCTTTCGGCGGTCGCGACCAGGCGCGCCGCGCCGAGCTTGACCCCCAGGGGCGTGAAGACCGAGTTGCACGACACCGCAAAGGCCAGTTCAAGCGTGCCGCCGCATTCCTCGCCGTTGGCGTTGCTCAGCTTGACGCCGTCGAGCGTGGCGTAGGTGGCATACGGGAAGACGGTGTGGGGATCGGCGATGTGGTCCTGCAGGACTCCCGTCAGCGTGACCATCTTGAACGTCGACCCGGGCGGTTGGAGGCCGTCCAGGCCGATGCCGGCCACCGCCAGGATCTGGCCGCTGGGCTGCATCGCGACGATCCCGCCGAGCTGGCCGCCGAGGGCGCTCACCGCCGCGCGCTGGAGGAAGGGGGAGACGGTGGTGCGAACGGCGGGGGCGGGACGCAGCGGGGCGTAGGCGAGCAGGCGCTTGCCGGCCAGCAGCTCGCCTCCCGGGCGCCCCCTCAGGCGGTCGTCGAGCGCCCGCTCGAGGCCGCTCACACCCACGATCGTCTTCGCCGGCACGCCCTGGGCTTCCAGCGCGCTCGCGCGCGAGGAGGGGACGGGGCCGACCGTGCCGATCACAGCTCGCGCCGCTTCGCCGAGGGGGGAGCTGCGGATCCCTTCCGACGGCGCCACGCCCGCGGGGCTTTCGGCCAGAACGCTGCCGTCGCGCGCCAGGATGCTCGCGCGCCGGGGCAGGCTGGTGGCGCTCGTGAGCTGCTCGCCGGCGCGCAGCCCGGGGAACGTCAGCGATCGCGACCAGCGCACGCGCGGCCCCGCTTCTCCAACCTCCGCGACGGGCACCTCGAAGTCGAGTGAAAGCGTGCCGAACAGGCGCGTGGCGACGCGCACCGGGACGCTCACGGTCGTGCCAGACGTGTGCGCCCTGCCCGCGATCGTGATGCGAGTAGCCGTCGCCGTGCGCAGCGCCTGCTCGTATGCTCCCGCGAAATCGCTCGCCGAGCTGGCGCGCTGGGAGGCCGGATCGATGTCCGCGTACATCGCCAGATAGTCGCCGTGCGTCCACGCGGTCACGAACCGGTCGGCCAGCGAAGAGGCCGCAGAGCCGCCGTGCTGGGCGCCGACGATCGCCCCTACCGCGAAGGCCACGGCGGCGAGCGCCACGACCGGGCGTGCGCGCCGCAACCGGCGGCTGCGGAGATCAGTCAAGGAGCTTGTACAACATGGCAGGTGACACAGGTGGACTGGATCATCGTCGCTTTCGCGGCCGTCCTCGCGATTTTCGGATTTCGGCAGGGGTTCATCGTGGGGGTGCTCTCTTTCGGCGGCTTCGCCCTCGGTGCTTTCATCGGCACGCGCCTGGGTCCTCTGCTGCTCCCACAGGGCTCATCTTCCCCGTATGCGCCTGCGTTCGGACTCGTCGGCGCGTTGCTCGGAGGAGCGATCCTCGCAAGCGGCCTGGAGGGCCTCGGCTTCAGATTGCGCCGCACGCTCGTGATCCCCGGCATGAGCCTGCTCGACGGACTGCTCGGCGCCGCGCTGGGGGCCGGCCTCGCGCTCGGGATCGTATGGATCATCGCCGCCGTCGCGGGCCAGACGCCGGGGCAGGAACAGCTGCGCGGCGACATCCAGCGCTCGGCGATCCTGCGCCGGCTCAACCAGGTGCTGCCTCCATCGGGGTCGGTCCTGAACGCCCTGGCGCGGCTTGACCCGCTGCCCTCGATCACCGGACCCTCGCCGGATGTCGCAGCGCCCGCGCCCGCGGTTGCGCGGAGCGCGGGGGTGAGGAGGGCATCGGCGAGCGTGGTGCGCGTCGACGGCACCGCCTGCGGCCTGGCAATCGAGGGCTCGGGCTGGGTCGCCGCGCCCGACGTGGTCGTCACCAACGCCCACGTGATCGCCGGCGAGCAGGACACGACGGTCGAGATCGGCGGACGCCCGCCGAGTCTGGAAGCACAGCCGATCGCCTTCGATCCCACCGACGATGTCGCCGTGCTGCGCGTGCCCGGCTTGAAGCTTGCGCCGCTCGGGCTGGCGTCCAACCCGCCCTCGGGAACGTCGGGCGCGATCCTCGGCTATCCCGAGAACGGTCCCTTCGACGTCCAGCCTGGCCGGATCGGGCGCACACAGAGCGTGATCACCCAGAACGCCTACGGACAGGGGCCGGTCTCACGGGTGCTGACACCGCTGCGCGGACTGGTGCGTCCCGGCAACTCCGGCGGGGCGCTGGTAGACCTCGACGGCCGTGTCCTGACGACGGTCTTCGCCGCCACGGTCGGCGGGCGGCCACGCGGCGGCTACGGCGTCGCCAACCCCACCGTGGCCTCCGTGCTGGCAGAAGCCGAGGCCCGCGCGCGCGGGGGCCAGCAGGTCAGCACCGGGGCTTGTACCGGCGGGTGAGCGCTGGAGGGCTGCCGGCAGGCCGGCTCAGGTGCCGGCAGGCGCCGGGCGGCCCGTGCTTCGCTGTGCCGGGACCCTCGCCTTGGCTGCGCGCCTGCTCTGCGGCGCCGCGGCGGGCGCGCTCGACTGCTCGGACGCCGGTGGCTGGCTCGCTGCCGGGCGCCCGAGCTGGGCGTCGATCGCCGCCTGGATCGCCGCCAGGCGCCTGACCAGCCCGGCGCGCACGTGCTCTAGCTCCGCAGCGCTCAGAAGCGCGGGGCCGATGCCTGCGCCGGCCGCGGCCGGCGCAGGCACGAACGCCGGGTAGGCCGCCTCCATCTCCGCCAGCGTGCGCTCGAGCGCAGCTATCTGTGCGCGCAGTGCCCGCCGTTGCCCGGCCGCGGCGTCTGCGCCGTCCTCGCGACGCTCGCCCGCCACGTACAGCGCCGCTGCGACCTCGCGCGGGTCGACCCCGGTCTCGAAGGCCTCTCGGGCTGCGCCGGCGGCGATCGTCCCGGCCGAGGATCGCCGGCGGGGCGTGGCAGTCACGAACGTGCCGCTGCCCTGCTGACTCTCGATCAGGCCCTCCTGCTCGAGGCGTTGGTAGACAGCCCGGACCGTGTTTACGTTGACGCCGCTGGCCTCGGCGAGATCGCGCAGGCCGGGGAGTCTCTGGCCGGGCGTCAGCTGACCGTCTCCGATGCGCGAGCGCAGCGCCCACGCAAGCTGGATGCCGATCGGCACCTCTGCATCACGATCCACCACGAGCGCCTCGAAAGCTGGCGGCGCCGTCGGAGAGGACTTGTCAGGAAACGAGATGGGCATTCCCAGCAAGGTAGCGCTCCCAACACAGACACACAGTGTGCTGGTCAACTAGTACACTATATGAATGGCGGAAGGCGAGGAGCGGCGGGGGGTACGACCGAGGCCGGCTGCGGGGCGCGGGGCGGTGGCGCCACAGGCTGGTGGCGGGCGCGCACAGAGGGTCGCCGAGCAGGCGTTGATGCCCACCCGCAGCCTGCTCGAGGAAGTCGGGGACATGGTCCTGCTCACCGGCAGGACAGTTCGCGCGGCCGCTCTTCCGCCCTATCCCTACGGAGGAGAGCTCGTCTCGCAGTTCCTCTTCGCACTGCGTTTGTGCTGGCTTCCACTGCTGCTCTCCACGGTGGCCATCAACTATGGAGCCGCCGGCCTGCAGGCCGCGAACATCCTGACGCTGATCGGCGCCCTGGACCGTCTCGGCGGGTTCTTCGTGCTCGCCGCCGTCCGTGAAATCGGACCGTTGATCACCTCGATCGTGCTCGCCGGTGTGGCCGGCACGGCGATAACAGCCGATCTCGGCGCGCGCAAGGTCCGCGAGGAGCTCGACGCGCTGCAGGTGCTCGGCGTGGACACCGTCAAGAATCTGGTCGTGCCCCGCTTTCTCGCGCTGATGGTGGTCACGGGGCTGTTCAACATCTACGCGATCCTGTTCGGCCTATTCGGCGGCATGCTCGCCGAGACGGTCAGCGGCCAGCCGCTCGGGCCCTTCTGGACGACGCTGTTCGCGAATGCCACGGTCACCGACCTGTGGGGATCGATGCTGAAGACGACCATCTTCGGCGCGATCATCGCGATCGTCTGCTGCTACAAGGGCATGACCGCCTCCGGCGGAGCGGAGGGCGTGGGCCGGGCGGTCAACCAGGCCGTCGTGACCTCGCTGCTGGCGATCAGCGCCTTCAACTACGTCTTCATGCAGACGCTGCTCGCCACGCACCCCTCGCTCGTGGTGATCAAGTGATGGAGGAGATGCTGTCTCTGCCGCGGGAATGGCTCTCATCGGCAGGAGAGATCGGTGGGTTCATGGGCCGAGTGATGGGGGAGGTCTACGGCCTGCGCGTGCTGCGCTTCTTCGGCGAGTCGCTGCGCCAAGCGGGCATCCTGATCGTCTCCTCCACGCTCGTCGTCTGGGGCCTGGCCTTCTTCACCGGTCTCGGAACCTGCGGGATCGAGGGCGCGTACTTCGCCGAGGCGCAGGGAACGGGCGCGATCTCGGGCATCTTCGCTGCCTGGTGCGACCTGCGCGAGGCGGTTCCCTACGCGTTCGGCTACATGATGGCCGCGAAGGTCGGCACCGGCATCGTGGCCGAGATCGGCGCGATGCGGATCAACGACGAGATCGACGCGCTCGAGGTGATGGGAATCGACTCGATCGCCTTCTTGTGCGCAACGCGCCTGTTGGCCGCCTGGCTCGTGCTGCCGTTCATGTACATGACGGCCATCGGTGTGGCATACCTCGCTTCCTACATAGCCGTGGTCGACCAGGTCGGCTATGTGACCTCGGGCGGCTACCTGCTCGTCTTCTGGCAGTTCCAAAACCCGGGCGATGTGCTGTTCAGTCTCACCAAGGGGATGTTCATGGCGACGGCAGTGGTGCTGGTCGGGTGCTACTACGGCTACAAAGCCAGCGGCGGCCCGGTCGGAGTCGGCACGGCCACCGCCAAGTCGATGGTGCTCAACATCGTGCTCGTGAACCTGATCGGCATGCTCGGCAGCCAGATCTTCTGGGGGGCAAACCCGCGAGCGCCCATCGGGGGTTAGCCCGGGCCGCTACGCTGACCGCCATGTCCAAGACGCTCCTGGTCGCCGAGAAGCCCTCCGTGGGGCAGGACCTCGCGCGGGTTCTGCCCGGGCCGTTCAAGAAGCAGGAGGGTTTCCTGGAGGGGCCGGACCACGTCGTCACGTGGGCCGTGGGGCACCTCGTACAGCTGGCCGAACCGGAAGCGTACGACGCCAAATACAAGAGCTGGCGCATGGCCGACCTGCCGATCGTGCCAGACCGCTTCAAGCTCGAGGTGCGCGACGAGCGCTCGCGCAAGCAGATGTCGGTCGTCACCAAACAGCTCGGCCGCGACGACGTCGAGGAGGTCGTCAACGCCTGCGACGCCGGTCGCGAGGGCGAGCTGATCTTCGCCTACCTGTTCGAGAAGGCGAAAGGCAAGAAGCCCGTCAAAAGGCTGTGGCTGAACTCGATGACCACCGCCGCGATGAAGAGCGCGCTGGCCGCGCTGCGACCCGCGGCGGAGTTCGCTCGCCTGGAGGAAGCGGCCCGCTCGCGCTCGGAGGCCGACTGGATAGTCGGCATGAACGCCACCCGGGCAGCGACCATCCGGCTGCGCAGCTCCTTCGACGGCGCGGTTTCGCTCGGCCGCGTGCAGACGCCGACGCTCGCGATCGTGGCCCGCCGCGAGGAGGAGATCAAGGCGTTCAAACCCGAGCCCTACTGGCTGGTCGACGCGACCTTCGCGGCCGCGCCGCTCGACGGCGAGTCCGCCGCCGGCGAGCGCGTCTACATCGGGCACTTCCAGGCGCCCGCGGGAAGCCCCGGCACGACCAAAGGTCCACGGATCGGCACCGAGCAGGAGGCGCAGCGCATCGTCAGCGCCTGCGAGGGCCGTCCGGGCACGATCACCAAGCTCGAGAAGAAAGAGCAGCGCGAGAAAGCGCCGATGCTCTACGACCTCACCACCCTTCAGCGTGAGGCCAACAACCGCTACGGGTTCTCAGCCCGCCGGACCCTGTCGGCCGCGCAGCGGCTGTACGAGGAGCACAAGGCGCTCACCTATCCGCGCACCAACTCGCGTTACCTGACGACCGACATGATCGAGGAGATCAAGCCGATCGCCGAGCTGGTCGGCAAGCACTCCGAGTACGCCAAGGGCGCCGCGTACGTGACCGGCTTGGACGTCCTGCCGCTCGGGCGCGTGGTCAACGACGAGAAGGTCTCAGACCACCACGCGATCATCCCAACCCGCTCAGAGCACAACCTCGAGAAAATGGGATCCGACGACAGGCGCGTCTATGACATGGCGGTGCGCCGCTTCCTCGCCGTCTTTCACCCCGAGGCCGTCTTCGAGAACACGCGCGTCGAGACGACCGTCGCCGAGGACGGCGCCGCCGCTGGACACGTCTTTCGCACGCGCGGCAAGCTGCTGATCGTGCCGGGCTGGCGCGGGGTCTACGACGAGATCTCCGCAGACGCGAAGGCCACCGAGAGCGAGGCCGCGGGACGTGGCGAGGAGGACGAGGCGACCGAGCAGCAGCTGCCACGCCTGATCGCCGACGAGCAGGTGCAGACGCGCACGGTCGAGAGCGCGCGCAAGGAAACCAAACCGCCACGCCGCTACAGCGACGCGTCGCTGCTCGGGGCGATGGAGACGGCGGGCAAGCTCGTCGATGACGACGAGCTGCGCGAGGCGATGAAGGACTCGGGCATCGGCACTCCGGCTACGCGTGCCGCGATCATCGAGCGGCTGATCACAGTCGGCTATCTCGAGCGCGACGGACGCGCGCTGGTGGCGACCGAGAAGGGGCTGAACGTCATCAGGCTGCTGAACGAGCACGCGTTGACCTCTCCCGGGCTGACCGGCAGCTGGGAGCAGCGGCTCGGCAAGATCGAGCGCGGCGAGGATTCCCGCAAGCGCTTCATGAGCGACATCGCGGGCTTTGCCGAGGAGACCGTCAAGGAGCTCGACGAGACCCTCAAAGACGTGCGCATCCCGCGCGCCAGGCTCGGCCCGTGCCCGGTCTGCGGGCACGAGATCGTCGAGAACCGCAAGGGCTACTCGTGCTGGGCGCGCGAGGATCCGGGCTGCGGCTTCGTGATCTGGAAGGCCAAAGCCGGAAAGACGCTGCCGCTGGCGATAGCTCGCGAGCTGATCAAGACGGGCTACACCGCTCAGGCGGTGACGGGCTTTCGCGGCCGCAGCGGCCGCAGCTTCCGAGCGCATCTCGCCCTCAGCCAGACCGAGGAGGGCAAATGGCGCGTGGAGTTCGACGAGCTGTGGGCCAAGGAGGGCGCAAAACCGCCGGAGTCCGATGCCGGTGTCGAGGTCGAGGTCGCAGTCGCCGCGATCGGCGAGGGCGCCGCGCGCAAGGTCGGCCAGCGCAGCGCCGCCTAGCGACGCGCCGGCGGGGGCCACTGGTCGGACGGCAGCATCCGCGCCGTGGAGCCGCCCAACGACTCGGGGCGCCGGAGCGCTGGTGTCGGGTGCGTGCGCCAGGATGGATGCAATGCCGATAACGCTGCTCACCGGACCCGCCAACGCGGGCAAGGCCCAGGTCGTGATGGATGCCCTGCGCGCACACCTGGCCCGTGGCGAGGAGCCGCTCCTGGTGGTGCCGACGCGGGCCGACGCGGAGCACTACCTGCGTGAGCTGGCCGGCGAGGGCGCCGCGATCGGAGCGCGCGTGGAGCGTTTCGACGGCCTGATCGAGGAGGCGGTCCAGCGCGCCGGAGTGGGCGAGCCCGCGCTCGGCCGGCTCGCCCGGCGGCGGCTGCTCGCGTCGATCGCCGTCCGTGAGGACGGTCCGCGCTCGGGCTCCGGCTTCGTGCGTGGCCTGGAGACGCTGTTCGCCGAGCTGCGCGTGCGGCGGGTCAGCCCCGAGCGCCTGGGACGGGCGCTTGCGCAGTGGGCCGCCGAGGACGATGCCGGCGGCCCACGCGTGCGCCTGGGAGACATGTTCGAGCGCTACCAGGCGGCGCTCGAGGCGATCGGACGGCTCGACGGCGAGCAGCGAGCCGTGCTGGCGCTGGACCGGCTGCGCCGCATGCCCGCACGCTGGGGTGCGACGCCGGTGTTGTTCTATGGGTTCGACGATCTGACGCGCCTGCAACTCGACGCGATCGAGACGCTCGGCAGGCTGGTGGGAGCGAGGGTGACTGTCTCGCTGACCTACGAGCCAGGTCGCACGGCGTTCGCCGGGCGCGCCGCGACGTTCGCGGCGCTGGCGCCGCTCGCCGCCGAGCACAGGCAGATCGCTGCCCGCACGGAGTACTACGCCCCGGCTGCGCGCGCCGCCTTGAGCCATCTCGAGCGCTCGCTGTTCGAGCCCGACGCCACACGTGCCGATCCAGCGGGCGCAGTGCGCCTGCTGGAGGGTGGTGGCGAACGCGCCGAGCTGGAGCTCGTCGCGCGGGAGATCAAGCAGCTGCTGGAGGCAGGCATGGCGCCGGAGGAGATCGCCGTGGTGCTGCGCGCCTCGCCCGCCGGGGAGGACCTGCTCGAAGAGGTCTTCCTTGCCGAGGGGGTTCCCCATACGCTGCAGCGGCGCAGGCCTTTCACCGACACGTCCATCGGCCGTGCGCTTGTCGGCCTGCTGCGCTGCGCGGGAGACGAACCCGCAGGCGATCTCGGGGATCTGCTGGCGTGGTTGCGCGCGCCCGGCCTGCTCGAGCGCGTCGAGCTGGCGGACGGCCTCGAGCTGACGGCGATGCGGACTGGAGCGACGAGCGCAGTCCAGGCGCGGCGACTTTGGGAGCAGCGAAACTGGCCGCTGGAGACCCTCGACGAGCTCGCTCAGGCGGCTGCGCGGGGGCCGGTGGCGCTGCTCGACCGCGCAAGCCGCGAGCTGTTGCGGCTGTTCGCGGCGCCTCGGCGCAGAAGCGCGAGCGTGGCCGAGGCCGAGGACCTCGATGAGGCACGGGCGCTTGCTGCCGGCAGGCGGGCGCTGGCTGAGCTGCGCGAGCTGGCCCGCATCGCGCCGGCGCTCGCACCGCAGCAGGCGCAGGGGCTCGCCGACGTGCTCTCGGAGGTGGAGCTGATCGGTGGCGAGCGCCCGGCGCCGGGCGTCGTGGCGGTGCTCGACCCGCTCGGGCTGCGGGCGCGCCGCGTGCGGGCGCTGTTCGTGTGCGCGCTGCAGGAGGGGGTGTTCCCGGCGCGCCCGCGCTCAGAGCCGCTGCTCGCAGAGCAGGAGCGCAGGCGCCTCGCAGATCTCGGCGGCCTACGCCTCGGCGAGCACGAAGACGCGTTGGCGGCGGAGCGTTACCTGCTGTACGCGGCCGTGTCGCGCCCGCAGGAGCTGCTCGTCCTCAGCTGGCACGTCAGCGACGATGACGGCGAGCCCACTGCCCGCTCGCTGTTCGTCGAGGATGTCTGTGATCTGTTCGACCAGCGCCTGCTCTCGCAGCGTCTGCGCAGGCCGCTCGGCGCAGTCGGCTGGCCGGACGAAGCCGAGCAGGCGGAGTCCCCGGTGCGGGCGCCTGCGCCTGGTGTGCTCGACCATGTGCGCGTGCTCGCCGAGCTGCAGCGCCAGGTCTGGTCTGCATCCTCGCTGGAGACGTGGATCGGATGTCCGGTGCGCTGGTTCGTGGAGCGGATGCTGCGCCCCGGGAGCCTCGAGCCCGACGCCGAGCCCCTCGCGCGCGGCGGCCTCGCGCACGCCGTGCTCAAGGACACCCTGGAGGCGCTGCGGCGCAACACCGGATCGGCGCGCGTGCGCCCGGCGACGCTGGCGCTCGCGCGCGAGCTGCTCGAGCAGGCGTTCTCCGAGAACGCAGCCGAGTTTCCGCTGTCTGTGGTCCCCGAGCGCCGGCCTGGCGCGCTGCGCCGGCTGCGGTCGGACCTGCATCGCTATCTGAGCCACGCCGCCGAGGCGGACAGCGAGCTCGAGCCGAGCGCTCTGGAGCTCGGGTTTGGCTTCGCCTCCGGCGACGAACGCGGGCCCGCCAGCACGCTGCCGGCATTCGAGCTCGGCGGCGGCGTCAGGATGCGGGGCAGGATCGACCGTGTGGACGTAAGCGAGCAGGGCGACGCGGTCGTCTACGACTACAAGGCGCGCGTCGCTCCACCCGCCGCCAAGTGGATCGGCGATGGCAAGCTGCAGGTCGCCCTGTACATGCGCGCGGTGGAGGATCTCCTCGGCGTCTCGGCCGCCGGCGGCTTCTACCAGCCGCTCTCGGGCCCGGATCTGCGCGCCCGCGGCCTGCTCGACGCCGATAGCGGGGTCGAGCTGGACTGCGTGCGAGGCGACGTCCGAGAGCACGTCGAGGTGCGCGGGCTGCTCGACGAAGCGCTCGCCGCGGCGCGCGAGGCCGCTGCGCAGGCGGCTTGCGGAGCGCTCGAGGCGCGGCCGCCGAGCTGCGCCTACAACGGCGGATGCCAGTATCCCCAGATCTGCCGGTGCGAGCCGTGATCGCCGGCGGCTCGGCGATACAGGAAACGATGGCCGCGGACAGCTCACTGACAGGGCCGACGGACGATCTGCGCGGCGCTCGGAGGCTGACCGAGGAGCAGGAGCGCGCGGTGGCACGCAGGAGCGAGCCCCTGCTGCTCTCGGCCGGAGCCGGCAGCGGCAAGACCTCCGTGCTGGTGGAGCGCTTCGTCCGGGCGGTGCGCGACGACGGCGTCGCGCCGGGAAAGATCCTCGCGATCACGTTCACCGAGCGCGCCGCTGGAGAGCTGCGGGAGCGAGTGCGCGCGCGCTTCCTGGAGCTGGGAGAACGCGAGGCCGCACGCGATACCGAGGCGGCGTTCGTGGGGACCTTCCACGGCTTCTGTGCGCGCCTGCTGCGTGCCCACCCCCTGCTCGCGGAGCTGGACCCGGACTTCGAGATCCTCGAGGAGGCGCTCGCAGCACGGCTACGCGACAGTGCGTTCACGCTCGCGCTGCGCGGGTTCCTGGCCGGAGCGCATCCCGGCCGGGCCGTGGACCTGATCGCCGCCTATGGCGTCGATCGCGTGCGTGCGACGATCGAGACCGTCTACGCGCAACTGCGCAGCCGCGGGCAGCGCCATCCCCGGCTACCCGCCGTCAAAGCGCAGGAGGCGGGGGCCGATGACATCGAGGCCGCGGCCGCCTGCCTGCTGTTCGACGAGCTGCTCGACGGCTTCGGCCTCGCCTATGCGTCGCTGAAGCGCGACCGGCACGCTCTGGACTTCGACGATCTCGAGCTGTGCGCGCGTGACCTGCTGGAGGACTACGGCAGCGTGCGCGGGGAGTGGTCGGAGCGCTTCGCGCTGCTGATGGTCGACGAGTTCCAGGACACCAATCCGCGCCAGCTCGCGATCCTTCGCTCGTTGGAGCAAGGGAACCTGTTCACGGTCGGGGACGAGCTGCAGTCGATCTACGGCTTCCGTCACGCCGACGTGGGTCTGTTTCGTGCCCGTCGCAGTGAGCTCGAGGCGCATGGCGCCAGCCTCGCGCTGACGCGTAACTTCAGGAGTCGCGGCGCGCTGCTGGACGTGGTGAACGCAGTCTTCGCCGAGCGCATGCTCGAGTTCACGCCGCTGCTGGGGGGCCGCGACGCGGAACCGGCGGTGGTGACCGGGAGCCGATCGGACGCCGGTGCGGTCGAACGGGACGAACCGCTCACGGAGCTCTTGCTGAGCGACCGCAGCGGCTGGGAGGAGGACGAAGGGCTCGCGCGCGAGATCGGCGCCGGGCTGCCGGGCGCTCCGCGCTGGCGCCAGGCCGAGGCGCGCCAGCTCGCCCAGCGCGTGGCCGAGCTGGTAGACGGTGGCCGCGTCCGCGCCGGCGAGGTGGTCGTGCTGCTACGTGCGCTCGGCGACATCGACGTCTACGAGCGGGCGTTGCAGCAGTGCGGCCTGCGCACGCTCGCGGCGGTCGGCGCGTTCTGGGAGCACCAACAGGTGGGCGACCTCGTCGCCTACCTGCGCACGCTCGCCAACCCGCTGGATGAGGTGGCGCTCTACTCGACGCTCGCCTCGCCTCTCGCTGGGCTCTCTCGCGACGGGCTGGCGCTGCTCGCCCTGGCCGCCCGAGCGAGCGGACGGCCAGCCTGGGAGACAGCCCGCCGGACCGAGCAGGAGCCACCGCTCGAGGAGCTCTCCAGCCGGGATCGCGGCCTGTTGTCCAGCTTCTGCGCGCGGATCGCCGGCGAGCGCCGAGCGGCCTCGCGGCGCAGCATCGCCGAGCTGATCGAGCGCGCGATCGAGCACAGCGACTACCGCGCGCACGTGCTCGGGCTGGAATGGGGCGAGCGGCGCTTGGCCAACATCCACAAGCTCCTGCGCCTCGCGCGGCGCTTCGAAGCGAGCGAAGGCCACGACCTGCGCGGCTTCCTGGATCATGTCGCGCACCTCATGGGCGCGAGCAGCGCGAACGAGTCCGATGCGCCGGTGGAGGGAGTGGAGCCGGACGCGGTTCGCCTGATGAGCATCCACGCTGCCAAGGGCCTGGAGTTCCCGGTCGTGTGCGTCGCCGATCTCGGACGTGCCCAGAACACGCGCCTCGCGGACCTGCTGGTAGACGGCTCGCGCATCGGCCTGCAGTTGGTTCGCCTCGACGGCGGAAAGGCCACCCCCACGCTCGACTACGACGAGCTCGCCGAGGAGCGCAGGGCCGCGGAAGCCGAGGAGGAGGACCGCATCCTGTACGTGGCGATGACCCGCGCTCGCGAGCGGCTGCTGCTGAGCGGCGCGGTCGAGCTCGAGCGTTGGCCCGAGGCGCGCCAGGGCTCGCCGACGATCTCCTGGCTGGGACCCGCGCTCTCGGCCGAGCTGCAGGCGCTCGCGCAGTCCCCGCCCGGCCGCTGGCAGGACGTCCCAGTGGCTTCGCCTGACGGTGCCCGGGTTCGCATCTGGCTCAACACGCGCGCGACCGTCGGCTCGGTCATGCGCCGAGATCGGACCCCGTCCACTCCGGGGGATGCGCCGCACAGCAGCGCCGGCCCGGCAGGCGCCGAGGCGCGCCGGCCGGCGGCGCAGGCGGGCATCGCGCAGTCGGGCATTGCGCAGTCGGGCATTGCGCAGGCGGGCACCGCGCAGGCGGGCATTGCGCAGGCGGGCATTGCGCAGGCGGGCTCGCCGGCACGCGTGCGGGGCCGGGCACTCGAGCGCTCGGGCAAAGCCGCAGCGCCCGATCCGCTCGCCACGCTGAGCTACACCGCGCTGTCGGAGCTGGAGCGCTGCGGCTATCGCTACTACCTGGAACGCGTGCTCGGGCTCAGCGAGGAGCGCGCCGGCGCAGGCGCCTCCGCCGGCGGGCGTGGCCTCGAGGCGCGCGCCCGTGGAGTCCTCGTGCACAAGCTGGCCGAGGCCCTCGACTTCAGCCGCTCGACTTCACCCTCGCCGGAGCAGGTGGCCGCGACCGCGCGCGCGCTCGCCACGAGCCTGCCGCGCGGGGAGAGCGCGCGAATCGCAGAGCTCCTGCGAACAGCCGCGCACTCCACGTTCGCCGCTCGGATCGCCGCCGCCGGCGAGCTCCGGCGCGAGCATCCCTTCGCATTCGCCCTCGGAGCCGACCAGCCGCTGGTGACGGGCGTGATCGACCTGCTGGCGCGCGCGCCCAGCGGCGGCTGCGTGGTACTCGACTACAAGAGCGACCGCGTCACAGCCGAGGTCGACCTCGAGAGCTTGGTCGAGCGCGAGTACGGCATTCAGCGGTTGCTCTACGCACTGGCCGTCCTGCGCGACGGCGCGCCGCGCGTCGAGGTGGTCCACTGGTTTCTCGAGCGCCCGGAGGAGCCGGTGCTCGCGAGCTACGCCGACGCGGAGCGCGAGCAACTCGAGCGGCGCCTGGCCGCGCGCGTGGCCAGCGCACGGCAGGCCGGCTTTGCGGTCACCCGCGCACCTCATCGCAGCCTTTGCCTCACCTGCCCCGGGCGGGCCAGCCTGTGCTCGTGGGGGGAGGAGACCATGCGCGAGGAGCCGCTCGCCGAGCAAGCGCCGCCGCCGCGCCCCTGAGGGCGTCTCGAGGCCCATTGGCGGGCGCCGAAGAGTTTGCACGGCCGCCGGTTTGCGGCGCCTTTTCGCTGCTACGATTTCTGGCTCCGCCTCAGGTGCCCGCCTGCCTGCGCGACGGTATGCATGCCCCGCAAAAGGGGTGTGCCCACCCTCCGCGTGGGATGCACCGCCCAAAGGGAGCACTTCCATGAATCCGCACATCAAGCAGCCGCCAAAGGCCGTCGGACTCTACGACCCTACCTTCGAGCACGACGCCTGCGGTGTGGGGATGGTTGCGCGCCTGGACAACCTGCCGACGCACGAGGTCATCTCCCGGGCGATCACCGCACTCGAGAACCTCGAGCACCGCGGAGCCAACGGCGCCGACCCGGGCACGGGCGATGGGGCCGGGATCCTGATGCAGATGCCCGACGAGCTGCTGCGCGCGGTCGTCGACTTCGAGCTGCCCCCGGCCGGCGCCTACGGCGTGCTGATGTGCTTCCTGCCGAACGACCCCGACGTCCGCGAACGGCTCGAGGCGTTGCTGGAGCGAAGCGTGCAGGAGCTCGGGCAGCGGCTGCTGGGATGGCGCGATGTGCCGATCAACGTCGAGGAGACCGGCGAGGTCGCTGCGGCATGTCGTCCCGTCATCCGCCAGCTGTTCGTCGGCGCCGGTGACGGCGAGCTGGGAGACCAGGACGCCTTCGAGCGCAAGCTGTACGTGATCCGCCGCGTCTGCGAGCTGAACGCCGAGGAGCCGGGGCTGTACATCGCGTCGAGCTCCTCGCGGACGATCAACTACAAGGGAATGCTGATCAGCTTCCAGCTGGCAGCCTTTTACGAGGATCTGCGCGACGAGCGCACCAAGAGCGCGCTGGCGCTCGTGCATTCGCGCTTCTCCACCAACACCTTTCCGAGCTGGGAGCTGGCTCACCCCTACCGCGTGATCTGCCACAACGGCGAGATCAACACGGTCCGGGGAAACGTCAACTGGATGCGGGCCAGGGAGAGCAAGCTGCGCAGCGAGCTGTTCGGTGAGGACCTCGAGCGCATTCTTCCCGTCGTGAGCCGCGGCAACTCCGACTCGGCCACCTTCGACAACGTCCTCGAGCTGCTGATGCTGGGTGGGCGCTCGCTCACGCACGCGGCGATGATGATGATCCCCGAGGCCTATCGCAACCGTGACGATCTGCCCGACTACCTGAAGGGCTTCTACGCCTTTCACTCCTGCCTGATGGAGCCCTGGGACGGCCCGGCGTCGGTCGCGTTCACAGACGGGCGCGTGGTCGGCGCGACGCTCGACCGCAACGGCCTGCGGCCCGGGCGCTGGGTCGAGACGACCGACGGGCACGTGGTGCTCGGCTCCGAGATCGGCCTGCTGGACATTCCCCCGGAGCAGATTCGCCGGCTCGGGCGCCTGCAGCCAGGCAAGCTCTTCCTGGTCGACCTCGAGCGGGGCCGCATCGTCGAGGACGAGGAGGTCAAGCGCGAGGTCGCCTGCCGGCGGCCCTATGGCGAGTGGTACGCCCGCAACGCGGTCCCCTTCGGCGATCTGCCCCCGTCGAGCGAAGTCACGCTCTCAGATCAGCCGATGCGCCTTCGCCAGCGTGCCTTCGGCTACTCTCAGGAGGACCTGCGGGTACTGCTCGCGCCGATGGCGATCGACGCCGCCGAGGCGACCGGATCGATGGGCAACGACATCTCGCTGGCGGTGCTCTCCGACCAGGCGCCGCCGCTGTTCTCCTACTTCAAGCAGCTGTTCGCCCAGGTCACCAACCCGCCGATCGACCCGATCCGCGAGGAAATCGTGATGAGCCTGGCCACCAGCCTGGGCAACGAGCGCAACCTGTTCGAAGAGACACCCGAGCATGCGCACAAGCTGCTGCTCGACCAGCCGATCCTGCTCAACCGCGAGCTCGAGACGCTGCGCCACGTGGAACACGACGTGTATGCGGCGCGCACGATCGACATCACCTGGCCGATCGCCGAGGGGCCCGAGGGGTTGGCCGCTGCGATCGAGCGGATCTGTCGCAAGGCGCGCGAGGCGATCGCCGAACGCGTCAACATCATCATCCTCTCCGACAGGCTGCTCGGCCCGCGCCGGGCCCCGATTCCCTCGCTGCTGGCCGTTGCCGCCGTCCACCACCACCTCGTGCTCGAGGGCACACGCCTGCGCGCGGGCATCATCCTCGAGTCCGGCGAGCCGCGCGAGGTGCATCACTTCGCCACGCTGATCGGCTACGGGGCGAGTGCGATCAACCCCTACCTGCTGCTCGAGTCCCTCGACGAGATGGTCTTCGAAGGACGGATCGTGACCAGCGGTGCCGACGGCGCCGAGGAGCGGGTCAGTCCCGAGCAGGCGGCCCAGAACGTCGTCAAGGCGATCGGCAAAGGTCTGCTCAAGACGATCTCCAAGATGGGTATCTCCACGATCCAGTCCTACCGGGGCGCGCAGATATTCGAGGCGGTCGGTCTCGAGAGGGAGCTGATCGAAAAGCACTTCCCAGGTACGGCTTCGCGGATCGGCGGGATCGGCCTGGAGGTGCTCGCGGCCGAGGCTCTCGAGCGCCACTCCCGTGCCTATCCAGCCCCTCACGACCAGTTGCTGCCCGTTGGCGGCGTCTACGCCTGGCGTCGCGACGGCGAGCACCACATGTGGAACCCCGAGACGATCGCGCTCGTCCAACACGCGGTTCGCGCTGCCAACGGCGACGTGGCGGCGGCCCTGCAGGGCGACAGCCACGCGCACGAAGTCGTGCGTGAGAGCCCGGCGTTCGCGAAGTACCGCGAGTACGCCAAGGCGATCAACGAGGACGCTGCGCGCAAAGCGACGCTGCGCGGGCTGCTGCAGATCCGAGGCGGCGGCGCCGAGCCGATCGCCCTCGAGCAGGTCGAGCCGGCGAGCGAGATCGTCAAGCGCTTCTGCACCGGCGCGATGAGCCTCGGCTCGATCTCGCGCGAGGCGCACGAGACACTCGCGATCGCGATGAACCGCCTCGGCGGGCGCTCCAACACGGGCGAGGGCGGGGAGGATCCCTCGCGCTTCCTGCCCGACGCCAACGGCGACCGCCGCCGTTCGGCGATCAAGCAGGTCGCCTCCGGTCGCTTCGGCGTGACGATCCACTACCTCGTGAACGCCGACGAGCTGCAGATCAAGATGGCCCAGGGAGCAAAGCCCGGCGAGGGCGGCCAGCTCCCCGGCCACAAGGTCGACGCCTATATCGGCTCGATCCGACACACCACACCCGGCGTCGGGCTGATCTCGCCGCCGCCGCACCACGACATCTACTCGATCGAGGATCTCAAGCAGCTGATCTACGACCTCCGCTGCGCCAACCCGAAGGCCCAGGTGTCGGTCAAGCTCGTCTCCGAGGTCGGCGTCGGCACCGTAGCTGCAGGCGTCTCCAAGGCGAACGCCGACCGCGTGCTGATCGCCGGACACGACGGCGGCACCGGCGCCTCGCCGCTGTCCTCGATCCAGGCCGCCGGCGTGCCCTGGGAGATCGGTCTCGCCGAGACCCAGCAGACGCTGCTGCTCAACGACCTGCGCCCACGGATCATCGTCCAGACCGACGGGCAGCTGAAGACCGGTCGCGACGTGGTCATCGCGGCGATGCTCGGCGCCGACGAGATGGGCTTCTCGACCGCCCCGCTAATCGCAACCGGCTGCATCATGATGCGCGCCTGCCACCTGAACACCTGCCCGGTGGGGATCGCCACCCAGGATCCCGAGCTGCGCAGGCGCTTCAAAGGCACCCCCGAGCACGTCGTCAACTTCTTCTTCTTCGTGGCCGAAGAGGTGCGCGAGATCCTGGCCTCGATTGGACTGCGGACGCTCGACGAGGCAACCGGCCGCGTCGATCTGCTCGGCGCCGCCGATGCGATCGACCACTGGAAGGCGCGCGGGGTCGACCTCACCCACCTGCTGACCCACATCGAGTTGCCCGAGGGCGCCCCACGCAGGCGCGTGGAAGCACCCCCGCAGGTACTCGAGGATGCACTCGACTGGCAGCTGGTCGAGCGCTCCCAGCGGGCGCTCGAACGCCGGGAGCCGGTCTCGATGTCGCTCGAGATCCGCAACCGCAACCGCTGCGTCGGAGGCATCCTCTCGAGCCACATCGCCCAGCGCTGCGGAGCGGCGGGTTTGGCCGAGGACTCGATCGTCGTGGAGTTCGAGGGCTCGGCGGGCCAGAGCTTTGCCGGCTGGCTGGCTCCCGGGGTCACGTTCACGCTGCGCGGCGACGCCAACGACTATGCCGGCAAGGGGCTCTCGGGCGGGGTCTTCGCGATCCGCCCGCGCGCGGGCATGGGCGAGCACTTCAAGGCCGAGCGGAATGTGATCGTGGGCAACACCGTGCTCTACGGCGCGACCACCGGCCGCGCGTTCTTCCGTGGCCTCGCCGGTGAGCGCTTCGCTGTGCGCAACTCGGGCGCGTGGACCGTCGTGGAGGGCGTCGGCGATCACGGCTGCGAGTACATGACCGGAGGCCGCGTGGTCGTGCTCGGAGAGACCGGTCGTAACTTTGCGGCGGGAATGAGCGGTGGTGTCGCCTACGTCCTCGACGAGGCCGGCGCGTTCCCGGCCCGCTGCAACATGGGCCTGGTCGGGTTCGACGAGATCTCAGCCGCCGACGCGATCGAGCTGCGGGCGATGATCGAAGAGCATCAGCTGCGCACGGACTCGCCCGTGGCGGCGCGTGTGCTGGCCGAGTGGGAGGAACTGCTCGGGCGCGGCGCTTTCGTGAAGGTGATGCCCCACGACTACAAGCGCGTGCTGCGCGAGCGCGCCGAGGAAGAGGCGCTCGCGGCGAGCGCCGCGGCGAACGGGTCCAGCTCAGCCCAGCGACCGCTGGACCCGGTGGGCGAGGCGGGCGGCTGATGGGCAAGCTGGGGGGCTTCCTGCAGATCGAGCGTCACGGAATCCCGCAACGGGACCCGGCCGAGCGTATCCACGACTATCGCGAGTTCCAGCTCGAGCGCCCGGTCGCCGAGCTGCGCGAGCAGGGCGCGCGCTGCATGGACTGCGGGGTGCCGTTCTGCCACAACGGCTGCCCGCTGGGCAACCTGATCCCCGACTGGAACGACCTCGTCTACCACGACCGCTTCCAGGACGCCATCGCCCAGCTGCACGCCACCAACAACTTCCCCGAGTTCACCGGGCGTCTGTGTCCCGCGCCGTGCGAGGCGGCCTGCGTGCTCGAGATCCGCGAGGGTGACGCCGTCACGATCAAACAGGTCGAGAACGCGATCGTCAACCGTGCCTGGGAGGAGGGCTGGGTCACCCCCCAACCTCCCCACCCACGCCGCGAAACCGGGCAGTCGGTTGCCGTGGTGGGCTCCGGGCCCGCGGGCATGGCGGCGGCCCAGCAGCTCCGCCGGGCCGGCTACGACGTGACGCTGTTCGAGCGCGACGAGGCGATCGGCGGGCTCGTTCGCTTCGGCGTCCCCGACTTCAAGATCGAAAAGACGCTCGTTCAACGACGCGCCGAGCAGCTGATAGCCGAGGGCGTGCAGGTGCGCTGCGGCGTCGAGGTCGGAAGCGACGTCGGTGTCGAGGAGCTGCGCGAGAGCTTTGACGCGGTCGTGCTCGCGACCGGCTCACGTGTGCCCAGGCAGCTCGAGGTCCCGGGCCGCGAGCTCGACGGCGTGCATTTCGCGATGGAGTACCTCTACCAGCGAAATCGCTGGGTCGCGCGCGAGCTCGGCCCGGAGCCGACGACCGCCCCGCCCGGGGTCGAGAAAGTGATCAGCGCCAAGGACAAGGACGTCGTGGTCATCGGCGGCGGCGACACCGGCGCGGACTGCGTCGGCAACGCGCTGCGTGAGGGCGCGCGCTCGGTCGTGCAGCTGGAGCTGCTGTCCGAGCCCCCCGCACACCGCCCCGACGATCGCACACCGTGGCCCGAGTGGCCCCAGAAGTACCGCCTCAGCTACGCGATCGAGGAGGCCAGGAACCAGGGCCTGGGCGAGCAGGACTACTCGGTCACCACCACCGGATTCATCGACGACGGCAGCGGCCGGGTGAGCGCGCTGCGCATCGCCCACGCCCAGCCGCAGCCGCCGTTCGCGCCGATCGAGGGCAGCGAGCGCGATCTCCCCGCCCAGCTCGTGCTGCTTGCGATGGGCTTCCTGCATCCGGAGCAGGAGCTGCTCGAGCAGCTCGGCGTCGAGCGCGAAGCACGCGGGAACATCAAGGCCGTCAAGCCGTACACGACCTCCGTCGAGGGAGTGTTCGCGGCCGGGGACGCTCGCCGCGGGCAGTCGCTGATCGTGTGGGCGATCAACGAGGGACGCCAGTGCGCGCGGATGGTGGAGCGCTACCTCGCCGCCCGCCTCGGCGCCGCCGAGGAATCCCAAGCGGGCGCCCCGGACGATGAGGGACTGGCCGGGCACGCCGATGCGGACAGCGGCCCCGAGGGGCCCCCGCAGCACGTCGGTCCGGGCATCGGCGCCGGCTAAGCGGCGGGCGGGCGCTCGAGCCCGGCACCGCCTCGGCGCCCGTATGCCGTGTTTCTTCTAGGCTTGCGCTGTGGCTGATCGCGCTCTCCAGAACGTTGTTCAGGGCCGGGCTGCGTCCTCGCCGGCGAAGGTCTGCCTGATCGGCGCCGGCTCCTCCGGGATCGCCACGGCCAAGGCGCTGCACGAGCGCGGAATCGACTTCGATTGCTTCGAGAAGTCCGATCGGGTCGGGGGAAATTGGGTATTCGCCAACAAGAACGGGATGTCGGCCGCCTACCGGGATCTGTTCATCAACACCTCGCGTCCGCGCATGGAGTACTCCGATCTGGCGATGCCCGATTCCTATCCCGACTTCCCCCACCACACCCAGATCGCGGCCTACTTCGAGGAATACGTCGACCACTTCGGCTTCCGTGAGCGGATCATCTTCGAGACCGGGGTGGAGCGGGCCTCCCGCGAGCACGACGGCAGCTGGACGATCGAGCTCGACAGCGGCGAGAGCCACCGCTACGACGCGCTGATCGTTGCCAACGGCCACCACTGGAACCCACGCTGGCCCGAACCGGCGTTCCCCGGCTCGGAGTCCTTCAGCGGCGAGCAGATGCACGCCCACTCCTACATCGAGAACTCGATCTTCGCGGGTAAGCGGGTCGTGGTGCTGGGCGTGGGCAACTCCGCGATGGACATCGCGGTCGAGTCCTCATATGTTGCCGAGCGCACCTACCTCGCGGCGCGCCAGGGCGTCTGGATCGTGCCCAAGTACGTGTTCGGCCGACCGGTCGACCAGCTGCGCAACGACCCGCGCGTGCCCTTCAAGATCCGCCAGCGCTTCGTCCAGCAGCTGATCCGCAGCTACGCCGGGCCGCCCGAGCGCTACGGGCTGCCCAAGCCGAACCACCGCTTCGGGCAGGCGCATCCCACGATCTCAGGCCGCATCCTCGACCGCATCCAGCACGGCACGATCGCCCCGAAGCCGAACATCGAAGCCTTCGATGGCCCGCGCGTGCTGTTCGTCGACGGGACCGCCGTCGAGGCAGACGTGGTCGTCTACTGCACCGGCTACAAGATCAGCTTCCCGTTCTTCGACGAGGAGCTGATCGCCGCGCCCGAGAACCGCATCGAGCTGTTCCGGCGCGTCTTTCACCCGGACATCGAGAACGTCTTCTTCATCGGCCTGCTGCAGCCGCTCGGCGCGATCATGCCGCTTGCCGAGGCCCAGGGCGCGTGGGTCGGCGACTACCTGCAGGGTGACTATGCGCTGCCCGCCCCGGCGCAGCTGCGCGCCGACATCGCAGCCGACCAGACGGCGATGCGCGCCCGTTACGTAGCCTCCAAGCGACACACGATCCAGGTGGACTTCGACGACTATCTCCGCGCTCTGAGCAAGGAGCGCGCCGCCGGCGCCCTGCGCGCACGGGCCGACGGATACCTTCCTCCGCAGCTATGCCGACCTTCTGCCGCCACGGTCGCTTCCTAGAGCGCTGCCCGATCTGCAGCAGGACGCTGCCCGGCGCATCGGCGCCCAGCGGCGCCTCTGCGCGGGCCGGCGCCTCGGGAAGCTCCTCCTCGGGAAGCTCCTCCGCGCGAGCGTCCACCGCCGCGCGGGGGCGCACGCGCGGCGGTGGACTGCGGGTGCGCCGCGAAGGCCGCGCCGAGGACGACGGCTATCGCTGCGCGCTGGTGCCCGGCATTCGCGCCTCCGCCGATGCGCTGAAGCTCGTCGAGGAGATCGCCTTCGCGAGCGGGCGCCTGCTTGCGCTGGCCGCCGATCCGCCGGGCCTCTACAGCGTCGCCCGCTCGGTCGCGGCTGAGGATCTCGAGCGCTCGAGCTGGATCTGCTTCCTGATCGCCTATCTCTCTCCACTCGACGGCGAGAGCCCGTTCGCGGGGATCGAGCTGGCCCTCGAGCAACTGCCGACGCTGCCCGCCGCAGAGGCGCTGGCGATCCTAGAGGGGATCCCGCTCGGTCCTCGCAGCTCACACGAGCAGGCACGCGGGGGCGAGACCCTCCGCGCCTACGCCCAATGGGTCGCTCGCAGCGGCGACGGCACCCAGGTCGCTGCGCTGACCGGCGATCCCACTTGGAGCCCTGAACGACGCTACGAGCGGCTGTTCGAGCGGCTCGCGCTCCCGGGCTTCGGACGTGCGTCGCGCTACGAACTGCTCGTCACGCTCGCGCGCCTGGGCATCTACGAGCTGCAAGCCGATTCGCTGCACCTCGCCGGCGCCCGCGGCCCGGCGGCCGAGGACCCGGCCACGGTGGCCGCCAAGCGGGTCTTCGGCATCGGCGACCAGCTGCTGCTCGACCGTCGCGCAGCAACGCTCGCCGAGGCGAGCGAGGTGCCGGTGGAGGCGCTCGACCTCGCACTGGCAAACTGGGCATCCGCCGGCCGGGCCACGGTCGGATTCCCCCCCGAGACCGCTGACGAGGGCGCATACGAGCGCTCCGGCGCCGCGCTCGGCCTGTAAGCGTCGCCGCGCTCCTCCAGGACGGGCCTCGGGCGGGCCGAGGGCCGGCGAAGAATGCCGTCCACACGGCCACCTACAGTCTTGCTGTCAGCTGTTCCTACCCCACCGGGAGTCGCGATGCCTCTCTGTTTCATTGAGCCTCAGGATGCGATCCGCGTCATCGCCGAGTCCGTCGGGCGCGAGGCTCGCCGTCAGCTCGTCGGCGAGGTGGTGCGTGCATGGGTCGATGACATCCCCGACCAGGAACTGTCGGTTCACTACGCCAAGGCGATCGCCGATCTCGACGAGGAGGATCTGCATCTGCTCGCTGCTTGGCACGCCTCGCTCGAGGTCGGCCAGCCGATCCCGAACACCGAGTTCCTCGTCGGCGTGTTCCCGAGCCTCGGCGAGAACCGCCGCGAGGCCTTGAAGATCGCCGCTGGCTTCCGCGGCGAGGAAGCCTTCCAGGCAGGGGTGGCCGAGGACCAGGCGCTCGACACGGTGCTCCCACGGCTCTCCAACGAGCGCGCCATCGAGCTGGCCAACGAGTGCATCCAGCTGTACATGTGGGACCGCCTCGGCTGCGACAACTGAGACGCCGTGCGGCGGCGCGCTGCTGTGTCCGCGAGCTTGCCTCGCGTCGCATCGCCGGGCGCGCGGACCGTCACGGCTAGACTCACGGTATGTCTGAGACCGCCGCAGCGCTCACCGAGGATGACGTGATGGACGCGCTGTCCAACGTGATCGATCCGGAGCTGGGACTCGACTTCGTCGAGCTGGGGCTGATCTACGGTGTGGAGCTCTCCGACGGCAATGTCAAGGTCACCTTCACGCTGACCACGCCGGGCTGTCCGATCGGGCCGCAGGTCAACGAACAGATCGAGGAGTTCGTCGGCGAACTGGATGCGGTCAAGAGCGTCGAATCCGAGATGGTGTTCACCCCCCCGTGGTCGCCGGAGCTGATGAGCGAGGACGCCAAGTTCGCACTCGGCTACTGAGCCGCGCGCGCGGCTGCAGCAGCTAGACGACGGCTGGAGCGCTCTCGCGTGCGAGCGAGACGAGGTTCGCGAGCTCGGCGGCGATGTTCTCGCCGATCGCGTCGATGTCGGGCAGCGCGTCGAAGTCGCCCAGCAGGCCGAAGTTCATCTGACCGTTGTAGGACATGATCGCGATCGCAAGCGCGTGGTTCTCCGGGAGGAAGGCCACTGGGATCGCCTGCAGCATCTCGCGGCCGAGCACATACAGCGGAAACTGCGGGCCGGGCACGTTGGTCACGATCAGGTTGAACAGGCGGGTGGAGAAGTTCAGCCGCGAGGCCTGGGCGAGGATCGTCGGCGGCGCGAAGTTCTGCGCGCCGGAGATCACCTCCGCGCCGAGCGCCTGCTTGGACTCCTTCAGGCCATCCATCGCGCTCGAGACGAATCGCAGGCGGTTGAGCGGGTCGGAGATGTAGACCGGCAGCGGACCGCGCATCACGACGATACGGTTGCCGCCGCCCTCGTCCGCCTCGGTGCGCACCGACACGGGCACCAGCGCGCGCATCTCGACGCCCTCGGTGCGGCGCCCACGGGAGATCAGGAACGTGCGCAGCGCGCCGGCGACGACCGCCAGCACGACGTCGTTGACCGTTCCCCCGAAGGCGTTCTTGACGGTCTTCAGGTCAGCCAGCTGGCTCGTCACCGCCACGAAGCGCCGGTGCGGGCCGATCGGAACGTTCAGCGGGGTTTCCGGCGCGGGGTTCAGCCCCGCCCAGACGATCTCGCCGACGCCCTCGGCGGCTTCGCGCGCACGGGTCAGCGCGCGCTCGGGATGGGTCAGCGCGTCCATCGCCCCCTCCGCCAGCGCGATCCCGGTGCGAAGTGCGCCCGTCAGACCCGTTGCCAGCAGGTGTGCGGTGCCCGGTTCGGCGTGGGGCTGCCAGGGGCGCCCCGAGGTCGGTAGCGGCGGCGGGTCGGGTGAGAGGTCGAACAGGACGGTTGCCAGGTCGACGCCTGCGATCCCGTCGATCAGCGAGTGGTGGGTCTTGGTGATCAGCGCGAAGCGGTCTTGCTCGAGCCCCTCGATCAACCACATCTCCCACAGGGGCTTGGAGCGGTCGAGCTGCTGCGAGAAGATCTGCGCGGTCAGGTCCTGCAGCTCATCCCAGCCGCCGGGGGCGGGCAGCGCGGTGTGGCGCACGTGGTACTCGAGGTTGAAGCTCGGGTCATCGATCCACAGCGGGCGCCCGCTGTCGAGGGCGGTGTGGGCCAGCTTGTGGCGGTAGCGCGGGACGACGTGCAGGCGCCTGCGGATCTGTTCCAGGAATTCATCCATCGTCGGAGGCGGGCCCTGGACAACCGTCAGGCCGCCGATGTGCATGTGCGAGACGCGTCCCTCCTGGTGCAGGAAGGAGGCGTCGACTGGAGTGAGCCTGTCGAGGTGGCGCTGAGGCATCAGCGCTTTAGGGTACCTGTACGCCCCCTACAATGGAGCCATGACCAACACCGTTGAGAAGGTGCTGCTGGCAGCGCCCCGCGGCTACTGCGCGGGCGTCGATCGGGCGGTGCAGACGGTCGAACGCGCGCTGATGATCCATGGTGCGCCCGTGTACGTGCGCAAGGAGATCGTGCACAACAAGCACGTCGTCGCGCGGCTGCGCGAGCGCGGAGCGATCTTCGTCGAGGAGCACACCGAGGTGCCCGAGGGCGCGGTCTGCGTGTTCTCCGCGCACGGCATCGCGCCGAGCGTTCGCGCCGGCGCGATCGAGCGCGGGCTGCAGACGATCGACGCCACATGCCCGCTGGTGACCAAGGTTCACCGCGAGGCGGTCCGCTTCGCCGAGGAGGGCTACACGATCGTGCTCGTGGGACACGACGGCCACGAGGAGGTCGAAGGCACGATGGGCGAGGCGCCCGATCGGATCGTGCTCGTGCAGAGCGAGGACGATGTCGACGCCCTCGTGATCGAAGATCCGCAGCGCGTCGCATATGTCACGCAGACCACGCTGGCCGTGGGCGAAACGAGCGCGATCCTCGAGCGCCTGCGCGCACGCTTCCCCGACATCAGGGGTCCGCGCACGGATGACATCTGTTATGCCACCACCAACCGGCAGGCCGCGGTCAGGCAGATGGCCAGCAACTGCGAGCTGATGCTGGTGATCGGCTCGCGCAACTCATCCAACTCGGTGCGCCTGGTCGAGGTCGCACGCGACTGTGGCACCGAGGCGCACCTGATCGACAACGCAGGTGAGATCCAGGAGGAGTGGCTGGACGGGGTGCGCGTGGTGGGTGTCTCCTCGGGCGCGAGCGCGCCGGAGGACCTCGTGCTCGAGCTCGTCGAGATGTTCCGCGCACGCGGCGTCAGCGACGTGTCGGAGTTCGACGTCGTACGCGAGGACGTGCGCTTCATGCTGCCCAAGCAGATCCGCGAAGCTGTCGCGGGCAGGGCGTACTGAGCGAGCGATTCCCGGACGTCGCGCTGCGCGCCGGGGAATGAGAGTGCGCAGGAGTCCCAGCCCGAACATGCGCACTCTGGTCATCTCCGATCTGCACCTCGGAAGCCTCTCCGGTGCCGATGTCCTGCGCAGGCCCGAGTTGCGCGCGGCGCTCTTGGACGAGCTGGCCGGGATCGACCGGCTGGTGCTGCTCGGCGACGTGCTCGAGCTCCGTCACGGCCCGGTCCGCGAGGCGCTGCAGGCGTCACGACCGGTGTTCGAGGATCTCGGACGAGCGATGGACGGGGGTGAGATCGTGCTCGTCGCCGGCAACCACGACCACGCACTGATCGAACCGTGGCTCGCCCGGCGGGGCGGCGAAGAGGCTCCGCCCGCGCTCGGCCTCGAGCAGCTGCTCGATCCGCCCGACGCCTCACCGGCGTACGCGCTGATAGCCGACTGGTGCGAGCCGGCGCGCACGCGGATCGCATACCCGGGGCTGTGGTTGCGAGCAGACGTCTACGCCAGCCACGGCCACTACCTCGACTGCCACCTCACGGTGCCGACGCTCGAGCGCCTGAGCGTCGGAGTGATGAGCCGCCTGCTGCGTCGTCCGGCGACGGACTTCGACAGCGTCGCCGACTACGAGGCGATGGGCGCGCCCGTGTTCGCCTGGAGGGACGCGGTCGCGAGGGACACCCCTACCGGCAACGCGCTCAACGGCCTCGCCACGGTCAGCGCCTGGAGCGCGCTGCGAGGCGGCGCGCGTGGCCGCACCGGCGCGCCGGAACCGGGCGCGAGCGAAAGCGTGCTGCCGAGCGCCCCGGTGGCCAACGGGCGCCGGCCCGCGCGGCGGGGAGCAGGGATCGGCGCCCGCACGCTCTTCGAGCTGCGCCGCCGTGTACTCGTCGCCGCCTTCCCGCTCGCGGTCGGCGCGCTGAATCGTGCTGGGCTCGGTCCGCTGCGCGCAGAGATCTCGACGGAGGAGCTGGGCAGGGCGGGCCTGCGCGCGATGGATGACGTCGCGGTCCGTCTCGGTCTCGGCGACGCGCATGTCGTTTTCGGCCACACACATCGCGCCGGGCCGCTCGGCGGGGACGACGAGCGCAGCTGGCGTGGCCGCGGCGGCGCACGCCTGCTCAACACCGGGAGCTGGACCTACGCGGGCATCTTCCTCGCCGATACGCCGGGCGAGAGCCCCTACTGGCCGGGTTCGGCCGTGCTCGTTGAGGACGCCGAGCCGCCACAGCTCCTCAGCCTGCTGCAGGACCGTACGCGCGCCGAGATCCGTCCGCGACGCAAAGCCGCGATCAGCTGAAGCACGTCCTGCGACGTCATTCAGGCCGCGCGCCTCGCGGGCCGGCCCCGCAGCGTCACCGTGGCTGGACGGTCCCGGGGGTGAAGCATGTTGCCAGGCACTCCACGCCGGCACTCACGCGAACGTCGAGTACCCCGACCGTGTGGCGCGGGTGCTCGAGCACGCAATACGCGCCGGGGTGATCGACGTTCAGATCGACGCCGCCGCGCGCGCTCCCGCCGTCCACCAGGACGGTTCCCCGCCCATCCAGCACGAGCCATACGCCGCCCGCCTGATATGGCCCGCTGTAGGGGCCGGGCTGGTCGGCGGTCTGGGGCGCCAGCAGCGCGCCCGGCGCGTCCTCGGGACGGAGCGGGGCCAGCGGCTCACGCTCCACGCCGAGCAGCTCCTGGATCGCCAGCTCCGTCTCCTCGTAGGCCCCCTCCCCGTAGTGCTGCTCGAACAGCCGCGCACGGCCGTCGAACAGGTAGCGTGCGGGCCAGCCCTCGTTGCCGTAGTCCTGCCACACCTCCAGCTCGCTGTCGATCAGAACTGGATAGGCGACCTCCAGCCGGGCAACCGCGTCGCGCACCGCCTGCTCCTCGTGTGAGGCCGTAAAGCCCGGGCAGTGCACGCCGATCACTCGCAGCCCGGCCGCGCCGTAGCGTTCGTGCCACGCCTTCACATACGGCAGCGTGCGCAGCGAGTTGGGCCGACAGAAGTCCCAGAACTCAACCAGCATCGGCTTCCCGCGCTGGATGATGCTCGCCTGCGTGCCCGCCACGTTCACCCACGGCAACTTCACCGGGAAAAGCGGAGCCACGATCCGGTCATTGGGCGCGCGCAGAGCTACTCACCGAGGGAGGACGCCGCCAGGCACCGGCCATCGGCTCCCAGATCAGCCGATGGAGCCGACCATCTCCAGTTGTATCAACCGGTTCAGCTCAACGGCGTACTCCATTGGCAGCTCCTTCGTCACAGGCTCGATGAAGCCGTTGACGATCATCGCCGCCGCCTCGTCCTCGGTGAAGCCGCGCGAGCCCATGTAGAAGAGCTGGTCGTCGGAGATGCGCCCGACGGTTGCCTCATGCGCCACCGTCACGTGCGGGTTCTGGATCTGGATGTCGGGCCACGTGTCGGATTTCGATTCGCCGTCCATCATCAGGCCGTCGCACTGAACGCGCGCTTTCGAGCCGGCCGAGTTGTGGCCCATCTTGACCAGGCCGCGGTAGCCCATGATCCCGCCGTCCTTGGAGATCGACTTGGCGAGGATGTTCGAGGTCGTGTTCGGAGCGAGGTGCACCACCTTGGCGCCCGTGTCCTTGTGCACGCCTTTGCCCGCCACGCCCACGTTCAGGTGGTCGGCGCGCGCGCCTTCGCCCATCAGGTAGGAGCCGGGGTAGAGCATCACGTACTTGGCGCCCATCGATCCGCCGACCCACTCGACCGTGCCGTTGGCCTCGACCACCGCGCGCTTGGTGTTGAGGTTGTAGACATCCTTGGACCAGTTCTGGACGGTCGTGTAGCGCGCCTTGGCGCCCTCGTGGACGAAGATCTCGACGACCGCGGAGTGCATCGAGTTGACGCTGTAGGTCTGCGCGGTGCAGCCCTCGATGTAGTTCACCTCGGAGCCCTCGTCGGCGATGATCAGCGTGTGCTCGAAGGTGCCCTCGCCGGCGCCCTCCATGCGGAAGTAGGACTGCAGCGGGAGGTCGCACTTGACGCCCTTGGGGATGTAGCAGAACGCTCCACCCGACCAGACCGCTCCGTGCAGCGCCGAGAACTTGTTGTCCTGCGGCGGCACGCATTTGTTCATGAAGTATTTCTGCACCAGCTCGGGGTACTCGGTGATCGCGGTGTCCATCGAGCAGAACAGGATCCCCTGCTTGGCGTACTCCTCCTTGAGGCCCTCGTACACCGGCTCCTGGCGCCACACGCCGACCACGCCGGCGAGATGCTCGCGCTCGGCCTGGGGGATGCCCAGGTCCTCGTAGGTCTGCTTCATCTCCGCCGGGACGTCGTCCCAGCTGTTGAAGCGTCCGGCCGTCGGGGGGGAGTAGAGGACGAGATCGTCGAGGTTCAGACCGCTCAGGTCGGGGCCCCAGGTCGGAACCGGCTTGCGTTCGAAGATCTCCAGCGACTTGATCCGTTTCTCGGCCATCCAGTCGGGCTCGCCCTTGATCTTGGAGAGCTCGCTGACGACCTCGCGCGAGATGCCCTGGCGAGCGCGCAGCTGACCCTGCTCGTCCTCGACGATCGGGCTGGGTTTGACGATCTTCGTGCGGTCAATCGTGGCCATGGGGCTCCTCGCTGCGGTCGCTTTCAGAATCCTGTGCTCTGAAGTAGGAATTGTATCGAGACCGGCAGCGTGTCCAGGTCCCAAGGCTCCCTACATCGGTTCGGAACAGCTGGGAGCACCGACTGCTGCGCTTGCCCGGCACCGCTTGCTCAGGCGAGCTGGTCGGGCTCGATGCCTACGTAGTCGCTGGCCGGACAGCAGCCGTGTTCCCCATCCCGGCCCCGGAGGGCTGCTACGGAACGGTGGCCTAGGCCGGCCAGGCGTTATCGCCGGTGACCGCCCCGCGCACCACCTTGAGGTTCAGCAGCGCGCACTTGCGCCTGGTCGCCGAGACGGGGATCCCGAGCAGGTCGATCATCCAGTCCGCGTCCAACTTGCCCACCTCCTCCAGGCTCATCCCCTGGAGCTCCTCCGAGGCGATCGAAGCCGCCGCCTGGGAGATCGCACAGCCATGGCCCTGGAAGCGGAGCTCCTCGATGCGTCCCTCGCTCACCTTGATCTGCACGCCCAGCTCATCGCCGCAGAGGGGGTTGTGCTCGAGCGCCTCGAGATCGTGAGGCTCGAGCTCGCCGAAGTTGCGGGGACGCTTGTAGTGCTCGAGGATGTAGTCGCGGTAGAGGTCGTCCATGATCAGAGACCGAAGACCTCACGTCCGGCCAGCAGCGCGCCGATCAGCGCGTCGACATCCGAGCGCTCGTTGTAGACGCTCAAAGAGGCCCTCGCCGTGGCGCTCACCCCGAGGCAGCGCATCAGCGGCTGCGCGCAGTGGTGCCCTGCGCGGATGCACACCCCGCTGCGATCGGCGAGGTCGGCGATGTCATGGGGGTGCATGCCCTCGATCGTGAACGAGGCCAGCGCGCCCCGGCGCTCCGCCTCGGGCGGTCCCACCACGCGCAGTCCCGGCACCTCCGCTAGGCGCTCGAGCATGTACGCGGTGAGTGCCTGCTCGTGGGCGCGCACCTTCTCCATCCCGAGCTCCGAGAGGTAGTCCACCGCTGCCCCCAGGCCCACGGCCTCCGCGATCGGAGGGGTTCCCGCCTCGAACTTGTAGGGAAGCTCGTTCCAGCTCGCCGACTGGAAGTCCACCGAGGCGATCATGTCCCCGCCGGTGAGGAAGGGCTCCATCTGGTCGAGGAGCTCCGCACGCCCGTGCAGCACCCCCACGCCGGTGGGACCGAGCGCCTTGTGCCCGGTCCAGCCGTAGAAGTCCGCTCCGAGGGCCTCCACGTCCACCGGCATCTGGGGGACCGCCTGTGCGCCGTCCACGAGTGAGATGGCTCCCGCCGCGCGGATGCGCGCGGTCATCTCCGCAACCGGGTTGATCGTCCCGAGCACGTTCGAGACATGGGCGAAGGCCACCAGCTTCACATCGCCGCGGGCGAGCTCCGAGTCGAGCGCCTCCAGCGAGATCTCTCCGCGCTCGTCCACCTCCAGGTAGCGCAGCTGCGCCCCCCGCTCGCGGCAGAGGACCTGCCAGGGAACGATGTTCGCGTGGTGCTCCATCTGGGTGATCAGAACCGCATCTCCCGGGCCTACGTTGGCGCGTCCCCAGGAGTGGGCCACGAGGTTGATCGCCTCGGTCACGTTCTTCGTGAAGATCGTCGTCCGAGCCTGCGCACCGACGAAGGCGGCAACCCGTGTGCGGGCCTCGTCGTAGGCCGCATCCGCCTCCCGCGCAAGCGCATAGACGCCGCGGTGCACGTTCGCGTTGTGGCTTGCCAGGTGGTCCGCCAGCGCATCGATAACCGCCTGCGGCTTCTGCGAGGTGGCCCCCGAGTCGAGGTAGATCAGGGGACGACCGGCGGAGCTGCGCGAGAAGATCGGGAAGTCACCGCGCACACCTCCCGGCCCCCCCGAGGGGGCCCTCATAACAAGATCTCGCTCAACGACTGGTGGCATACGCCTCGATGTCCTCGCGAGCCGCTGCCAGCTTGCGCGCGATCTTGGCGCGCACGACCTCCTCGAGCGCTTCGTCCTGGAGCTCGGCGATGAGCGGCTCGAAGAACCCCTCCACGATCACGCGCACAGCCGACGGCCGGTCAAGGCCCCGGGTCTGCATGTAGTAGATCGCGTTCTCGTCGAGCTCGCCCACCGTGCCGCCGTGGGAGGCGGAGACGTCATCGGCCGACACCAGCACCGAGGGAATCACGTCGATGCGCGCTTTGGGCGAGAGCATCATCGAGTGGAACTGCAGGTAGGTGTGCGTCTGCTGAGCGCCAGGGTCGATCTGGATCAGCCCCTCGAAGCTCGCGCGGCTCTCGCCGGTTGCGGCCCCGCGCCAGTGCACGTCCCCGCCCGAGGGCCCCGTCTCGTGCAGATCCACCGCGAACACGTCCAGGTGCTCGTGCTCCTCGGTGAACAGCAAACCGCGGAAGGCCATGTCGCCGCCGGCCTCGGAGACCGCCAGCTCGAGATGCTGGCGCACCAGATGACCGCCGAGCAGCGCCGGGAGCCAGTGGCAGTAGGCGTCGCGCCCGACGCCGACGAAACGCGTCGAGACGTCGAACACCTCGCCGCTGCCCCAGTCCTGCAGCTGGGCCACGCGGCAGCGCGCGCCGTCTTGCAGGTAGAGCTCGAACGCACCCGCGTGCAGCGCCTGGCCCGCGGCGCCGCCCTGGCCGTCGAAGTCCTCCGCCAGGTCGTACTCGTGGACCCGGAAGTCGCTCGTCGGGCCGCCGAGGATCAACGTGCGCGCGTACTGCGCCACGCCTGGGCGCTCGATCGCGTAGACGACCTCGAACGGCTCCCGCACGACCACGCCGGCCGGAACGTGCAGGAAGGCCCCACCGCTCCAGAAGGCCGCGTTTGCGGCCTCGAGCTTGTGCCGGTCGATCGTCAGGCGCTTCGAGTACCAGGGCGCGACCAGCTCGAGGTGATCGCGGAAGGCGTCCTGCAGCGAGCAGAGGATCACGCCACGCTCGGCCAGCGCGGGATCCAGCTCGAGGTGCACCACCTCGCCGGCGCTCTGAACGATCCGCCCCGCGCGCGGACCGTCGGGCAGGGTGCGGGTGACGACATCGGGCACCCCATCGACCGCCACCGCAGTCTCGAGCCCGGCGAGATCGAGGTTCTGCAGGGTCGTCGTCCAGAAGCCCGAGCGCCGCCACACGGGAAGCTCCGATCCTTCATACGCCTCCAGCGCGGCCGCGCGCAACTGCTCCAGCGTACGTCCGTCCGCGGCGCCAGCTCCGGCCAGCGCGTGATAGAGGCTGGCCTCACGGTGGCGCCCGGCCTTGGTCGCGACGGGCGCCGCGCCGTTGCCCGCGGTGGTTGTTACCTCGGCTGCGCTCGACTCAGACACCGCTGTCACCGGCGGCCACAGCGCTCGCGCCAACCTCCTGGCGGATCTGGTCATAGCCCTCTCGCTCGAGACGCTCCACCAACTCGACGCCGCCCTCGAGCACGATCCGTCCCTCCATCAGGATGTGCACGAACTCGGGCTTCACATAGTGCAGGATGCGCTGGTAGTGGGTGATGATCAGGGCCCCGAGGCCCTGCTCGTCGTGCAGGCGCTGCACGCCCTCAGCGACCGTCCGCAGGGCGTCGATGTCGAGGCCCGAGTCGGTCTCGTCGAGGATCGCGATGTCCGGAGCGAGCATCGCCATCTGAAGAATCTCCGCGCGCTTCTTCTCGCCGCCGGAGAATCCGTCGTTGAGGTGGCGCGAGGTGAACGCACGGTCGACATCCAGCAGCTCGATCGCGTGCTGCAACTGGTTGCGGAACTCCTTCACCTGGATCGGCTCGTCGCGCTTGGCGTTGATCGCCATGCGCAGGAAGTTGGCCACCGAGACGCCCGGAATCGAGACCGGGTACTGGAAGGCGAGGAACAGGCCGGCCTTGGCCCGCTCGTGCGGCTCCTGCTCGGTGATGTCCTGGCCCTTGAACGTGATCGTGCCCGATGTGATCTGGTAGGAGGGATGCCCGAGCAGGGTGTTGGCGAGCGTGGACTTGCCGGAGCCGTTGGGTCCCATCAGGGCGTGTATCTCGCCCCGGTTGATGTCGAGGTCGACGCCGCGGAGTATCTCGCGGTCCTCGGTGCGTACGTGAAGGTCTTTGATCTCTAGGTCGGCCATGTCTGGTGGTCAGGCTCCGGTCGTGAGGGGTTCGATTTGTAGTGTCGGAAGGACGGCCGCGACGGGCATCGTCGGGTTCAGTAGGTCTGCGAGCGTGGTCTCGCGCAGGGTGTCCACGATTGACAGGCGGACCCGCGTCCACAACAGCTTGGTCGGGCACACGCTGGATTGGGATCCCGCCCGCCCGGCCTCGCGCGAGCAAACGATCGAGCCGTCGGGCGCCTCTGAGATGCACTCGATCGGTGCGATCGAGCCCTCGAGCGCCTCGACGACCTCGGCCATCGTGATCTCGCTCGCGGAGCGAGCGAGCATGTAGCCGCCGCGCGAGCCGCGCCGCGAGGCCACGAGGTCCGCCTTGCGCAGGCGCGCGACGAGGTGCTCGAGATAGGCCAACGGCAGGCCGTCGTGAGCGGCGATCTCGGCCAGCGGGATCGGCTCCGCGCCAGCGCGCCGAGCGAGCTCGACCATCACGCGTACGCCGTACTCGGCCTTGGTTGAGAACATCATCGCAAGATTTCCTACCTGCCAGCTAGGGTATCAGCCACCTTCCAGCCTCCCGATGTCGTGCGCGAGGCTTTCCGGTGTGAGGACCTCTGTCTGGAAGAGCACGCGCTCCCTGCCGTTGCCGTCCAGCAGCAGCAGCGAGGCGTACTTGTCGAAAGCGCTCCTGCCGGCGCTCGCGGGCACGATCCGGTACTTCCGCCAGATCGCGCGCAGCCTGGACAGGGGTCCGCTCAGGTACTGGACGCGTCCGGACAGGGACACTTCGCTCAAGAAGCGGCGCACGTTGGCCGGCGTGTCGGCGCGCGGGTCAACGCTCACGATCAGCACCGCCACTGGCTTGCCGAGTTCGTCGAGCGCTCCCCGGATCTGTTGGGCGATCACGACACACGTGGCGCCGCAGGTCGAGTACAGGAAGCTCAACACCACCACGTGACCCCGGAAGCCGCTCAGCGAGACCGCACGGCCCGTCTGGTCGACGAGCGTGAACCCCGGCGCGAGCGGCATGGTCGGGAGCTCGGCGCCGTCGAAGGCGGGGGGGAGGAGGTGAGCGTCTTCTGCGACGGCGCGCCGGCGGAGCCGCCGAGCACGATCGCGAGGATCAACGCCACGACGAGCACTGCTGAGATCAGCGGCAACACGACTCGAGCCCCTGGGCGCATGGCTGTGAGACTAGGGAAGGCGCACGCCGAGGGGGGTCGGAGAGAGCCGCGAGAGTGGACTCCGAAGCAGCGGATTTCGAGCTATACTTTCTGAAGTACATGAATCCCTAGCGTGGTTTAGGAGTTTCAACATGAGTTCCTCAGGCGCGGAGCTTCTCCGCCAAGTCAAGAGCCAGATCGAAGAGGTCGATCCCTCCGAGGTGCACGAGCTGATCGACGAGGGCGTGGCGGTCGTGGACGTACGCGAGAGCGAGGAGTTCGCCGCCGGGCACCTACCGGGCGCCAAGCACGTTGCGCGCGGCTTCCTGGAGTCGCGGATCGAGGGCGTCGTGCCCGACCGCTCGACGCAGGTCATCGTGTACTGCGCCTCGGGTAACCGCTCGGCCTACGCCGCACGCACGCTCGAGCGGGACCTCGGTTACGAGCACGTTCGCTCGATGACGGGTGGCATCACCCTGTGGAAGGACCGCGGCTATGAGGTCGATGTGCCGCGTGCGTTGAGCGCTGAGCAGCGCGAGCGCTACTCGCGCCACCTGCTGATCCCGGAGATCGGCGTCGAGGGCCAGCAGAAGCTGCTCGACGCCAAGGTGCTGCTGCTGGGCGCCGGCGGGCTCGGCTCGCCGACCGCCCTGTACCTGGCCGCCGCCGGAGTGGGCACGCTCGGGATCGTCGATGACGACGTCGTCGACCTCTCCAACCTTCAGCGCCAGGTGATCCACACCACCGATCGCATCGGCGTCCCCAAGGTCGACTCCGCCGAGGAGTCGATCCGCGCGCTGAACCCGGACGTCAACGTCGTGAAGTACCAGACCAGGATCGACGCATCGAACATCATGGAGATCATCGAGGGCTACGACGTGATCGTCGACGGCGTCGACAACTTCCCCACGCGCTACCTGCTCAACGATGCGACCGTGCGCTTGAAGATCCCGGTGGTATCCGCCTCGATCCTCGGCTTCGACGGCCAGCTGTCCGTGTTCAAGCCCTACGAGGGCCCCTGCTACCGCTGCCTGTTCCGCGAGCCGCCGCCGGCCGAGCTGGCGCCGTCCTGCGGCGCAAACGGCGTTCTCGGCGTGCTGCCCGGCACGATGGGCTTGCTCCAGGCGACCGAGGTGGTCAAGCTCGTGCTCGGCATCGGCGAGCCGGCCATCGGTCGGCTGCTGCTCTACGACGCCCTCGGCGCGACGCTGACCGAGGTCAAGGTCCATCGCGATCCCGAGTGCCCGATCTGCTCGCGCGATCCCGAGGACATCAAGGACGAGGAGCTTGGCGTGTTCCCCGATTACGAGGCGTTCTGCGCCGCGGCCGGGTAGGCTCCGTCAAGCCCATGGCAACGATCAAGATACCCCCGGTGCTGCGCGCCTCGGTCGGCGGCGAGAAGCTGCTCGATGCGAGCGGAGGCAACGTCGGCGAGGTCCTGCGCGACCTGGCCGCGAACCATCCTGCGACGCAGGATCAGCTGTTCTCCTCCGAGGGGGAGCTGAATCGCTACGTCAACGTGTATCTCAACGACGAGGACGTTCGTGTCCTCGACGGGCTGGACACCGCCGTGGGTGAGAGCGACACGCTCGTCATCCTGCCTGCGATGGCCGGCGGCTGAGCGAAGAGTCGCCCGAGCGAGCGCCCGGCGCGGCTGGCGCGCCCGTCAGTCGCTGACGCTGGTCAGGCGCTGACTGCTGATCAGGCGCTGACGCTGGTCTCAGGCGCCGGCTGGGAGGCGGCGTCGAAGCCAACGGCAGGGGGCACCCGGCTCATCGCGTGCTCGGCCAGCGCGGTGATCGTCAGCGAGGGATTCACGCCGACGTTCGCAGGGATCGCCGAGCCGTCGCACACGAGTAGGTTCTCGTAGCCGAACACGCGCTGGTCGGCGTCGAGCACGCCCTGGCTCGGGTCCGCTGCGATCACGGCGCCGCCGAGGATGTGGGCGGTCGAGGGGATGTTGAACATGGCCTCGGTGAAGGAGCTCTGCGCGATCCCACCGGTGCGCTTGGCAAACCATTCGGCTGTCTCGTTGGCGATCGGGATGAACGTCGGGTTGGGCCGCTCGGGGTCCTGTTCGGTCTGCAGCCAGAACGAGCCGAACGGCCCTTTGCGGGGACGCAGCGCGATTGCGTTGTCGAGCGTCTGCATCACCAGGATGATGATCGTGCGCCGAGACCAGTGCTTGGCGAAGAGCACCTGCGCCAGGCGCTTGGGATGGCGCAGGATCTGCGCGAGCAGCTTCAACGGGCGCGTCACACGGGTCCCGTCGCCCGTCAGCAGGGTGTAGAGGAGCCGCATCGAGTCGCCGTCGTCGCCATAGGTGACCGTCTCGATGTGGGTGTTGGGGTCCGGGTAGATCGAGGAGGTGATCGCCACGCGCTTGATCAGGTCGTCGTGGTAGTCCTCCGGTACGGTCACCGTGAGGATCGACTCCGAGTTCGTGCGCACGAGCTCGCCGAGCCGCTCGGAGATGCGCGGCAGCGAGCCCTCCAGGCGACAGCGCTGCAGCAACCGGTTGGTGCCCAGGGGTCCGGCTGAGACGACCACGCCGCGTGCGCGCTGGATGCGCCGGTCCTTTTTGAGCCAGGCGCCCGAGCGCACGCTTTCGACCTCGTAGCCGTCGCTCCCGTCGGGTGCGCCGAGCGGGCGGATGTCGATCACGGTCCGTTCGGGCATCACCTGGGCGCCGTGCTTCTCCGCGAAGTACAGGTAGTTCTTGACGAGCGTGTTCTTGGCGCCGTGTACGCAGCCGACCATGCAACGACCACACAGCCGGCAGCCGGTGCGGTCTGGCCCCTCGCCGCCGAAGAACGGATCCGCGACGGTCTTGCCCTCCTCGCCGAAGTAGATCCCGACGGGGGTGCGTTTGTAGGAGTCGCCCACCCCGAGCTCCTCGCCGAGCTCGCGCAACAGCTCACCGGCGGGGTCCTCGTGCGGGTTCTGCACGACGCCGAGCATGCGCTGGGCCTCCACGTAGTGGGAGGCCAGCGCGCTCTCCCAATCCTGCATCTCGGCCCACTGGCGGTCCTCGAAGAACGTCTTCGGGGGAACGTAGAGCGTGCAGGCGTAGCCGAGGCTGCCGCCGCCCACGCCGCAGCCCGAGACGACCGAGACGTCCTTGAAGGTCGTCAGCCTGAAGATCCCCTTCATCCCTAGGCGCGGGTTCCAGAAGTAGCGCTTCAGGTCGGCCGTCGAAGTGGGGAACTCGTCGTCGGCGAATCGCCGGCCGCACTCGAGCACGCCGACCGAGTAGCCCTTCTCGGAGAGGCGCAGGGCGGAGACGCTGCCGCCGAAGCCCGAGCCGATTACGAGCCAGTCGAAGTCGAAGCCCTGCTGCTTGTTCGTCATGCGGATCCCCTCGCAGCTCGTTAACGCTGCGCCGATGTTAGTGGGTGACTGGCCATCTGGCCAAAGCAGCGACCTGCCGGCGCATGCCGGTCCCAGACAGAGACAGGCCCCCACGAATGCAGGCACGATCGTGGCTCCCAAAGACAGCGGCGATCCGCGACGGCGCGACGGCCGAGATGCAGGGCCTCCACCTCGCTATATTCCGTGAAGTAATGGCAGCTGAGCGGCTCAGGAACAGGCCCTGCGGAGGTCGTTATGGCGACATCGTGCAGTCGATCGGCAACACGCCGCTGGTCGAGCTGCCAAACCTCTCGCCCAAGCCGGGCGTTCGCATCTGGGCAAAGCTCGAGTCGCGCAACCCGACCGGCTCGGTCAAGGACCGAGTGGCGCGCGCGTTGATCGAGGACGCCGAGGAGAAGGGCGCGATCGCACCGGGCCAGACGATCCTCGAACCGACGTCCGGCAACACCGGTATCTCGCTCGCGCTGCTCTGCAAACTAAAGGGTTACCGGCTGAAGGTGGTGATGCCCGAGAACGTCACGCCCGAGCGCACCCAGCTGCTGCAGATGTACGGCGCCGAGATCGTCTACTCCGAAGGCTCCAAGGGCTCGAACGGAGCAGTCGCCAAGGCCCTGGAGATGGCCTCGGAAGATCCCTCGGTCTACATGCCCTACCAGTACGGCAACCAGGCCAACCCCAACGCCCACTACAACGGCACCGCGCTGGAGATCCTCGAAGAGCTCGATGAGGTCACGGCCTTCGTCGCCGGGCTGGGCACGGGTGGCACCCTGATGGGCAACGGCCGGCGCCTGAAGGAGGCGCTCGGCGACGCGGTCAAGATCGTGGCAGCGGAGCCGATGCAGGGCGAGCCGGTGCAGGGCCTGCGCTCGCTCGATGACGGCTTCATTCCGCCGATCATCGATATCTCGCTGCTCGACCGCAAGATCTTCGTGACCAATCACGACGCGATCGTGTGGACCCGGCGCCTGCTCGACGAGGAGGGGGTCTTCGCGGGCGTCTCCAGTGGGGCGATCGCCAGTATCGCGGTGCGCATCGCGGGCGAGCTGGACGAGGGCAACGTCGTGTTCGTCGTCGCCGACGACGGCTGGAAGTACCTGTCGAGCGGCATCTACACGCTGCCGGTCGAGGAGGTCGAGAACCTCGAGTCCACCGTCTGGTGGTGAGCGCGCCCGCGGCCTGCGGAGCCGCTCGGCGATGATCATCCCCACCGCGCAGCTGGAGGACATCGTCGCTCACGCGCGCGAGGAGTACGACGCGGAGTGCTGCGGCATGATCGCCTACGACGAGAGTGTGGATGGCTCTGCGCGCGCCGCCCGCGTGCACCGCGCGACCAATGTGTTCGCCAGCCGCAAGCGCTTTGAGATCGACGGCAAAGAGCTGCTGGCGACGATCGACGAGTTCGAACGAGAAGGCTGGGAGCTGGGCGCGATCTATCACTCCCACACCCACACCGCGCCCTACCCCTCCCAGACGGACATCAACTTCGCGGCCAACTGGCCCGGCCTGGAGTGGGTGATCGTGGGTCTCGCCGGCGAGACCCCCGAGGTTCGCTGCTACCTGATCGAGGAGGGCAAGGTTCGCGACGTGGCACTCGAGGTCCGGTGATGGCCTCCGATGCGCTCGTCTGCCCGAGCTGCTCGCGCGAGCACCAGGCGAGCGAGCGCTTCTGCGAGACCTGCAACATGCCGCTCGTGCACCCCTCGGGCGCCCCCAGAACCGCGAGCGCCCGCCAGATCGAGGCGCGCAAGATCAGGCCCGAGTACGCCGACGGCGAGCTCGTGAAAGTGGCCCGCGCCGAGAACCTGGTTCAGGCCGAGTTCATCGCCGGACTGCTGCTCGAGGAGGGCATCCCCAGCATGCTGCGTGGCTCGATCGCCGGCTACGCGCCAGTCACCGGTGGACGCGATGTGCTCGTTCCCGAATCGGGCGCCGAGGCCGCGCGGGAAGCGCTCTCGTGGGAGAGGCCGCAACCGTAGGCCGCGATTGGCCGCCACCGCAGCCCGGCGGCGTCGCTCCTATACGAGGACGGGCTGGCCGGCTTCGGCGGTGATCGAGCGGATCTCTTCCGAGGCGCGCTCGAACTCGGCGTCGGAGAGCACCGGCGTGCCCTCGAACGGCAGGTCGCGCTGGAGCTCGACCCATGCGTTGGGGCCGGTGTACTCGTCCTTGACCTTGACCGTGACCGGGCGCGGGATTCTGTAGGTGCGCAGGAGCAGCACGTGCAGCGGCTGGCGCCCGCGCCAGCCCAGGCGCTTTTCGGCGTAGTCCGGAGTCCACACGTAGAAGGGCGACAGCGCGTCGACGCAGCGGGGATCGACGATCGTGAAGTGGTCGGTCACTTCGGCCCACGCACGGATGCGAACCCGGTCGGGCTGCTGCAGGGGAGCGCCCGCGACGAAGGTGTGCAGAGGCGGCTCGCCGTCGCTCCACACGCCCTCCTCGAGCGCTCGGCGCAGCTCGGGCTGGTGGGACTCTCGCACCAGGTCACCCGGCTGGTGGTCAAAGGTGGGATACAGGAAGAAGCGCTCGTGGGCGAGCCTGAATGGCTTCTCGCCTTGGGGCAGAACGCCCTTGCGGAGAGTGAGGAGCTGCTCCCCTTCCGCTAGAGCGCGGACGGTGACAGCCCATTCTTTGAAAGCAATTGGCATGAAAGAAGACAAACGAACGACGAGGGCACGTCCTGGCTACTCGGCCAACATCCACCTGTTTTGGACGCTGCCGACCCCTTAAAGATACGAAACCTGGGCGGAAATCCCAAATTGCCTGCAAATGGCAGGTTTTTTCGAGGGGTTGTGCATTGATAGACGCACAGCGCAGCCGATTCAGCGGTGCTCGCCGGCGCCGAGCTGGCAGTGTTGCCGATCTCGCTATAGGCGCAGGCCGGCAAGTCCCTCGGCGGCCTCGATCAGGGCCGCGTAATCGTCATCGGCGTGCCCGCGGCCGATCGTGGCGGTCAGCAGATCGCGCGCATGCGCCGCGGAGGCGAACGGAACGCCGCTCGCCTCGGCCTCCTCGAGGCACAGTCGCACGTCCTTGAGCATGTGCGAGGTCTTGAAGAAGGTGGTGAAGTCGTGCGCGCGCATCGCCCCCGACTTCAGGCTCAGCTGCGCCGACGCGCCGGAGCCCGCGGAGACGATCTCGACCAGCGCGTCGAGGTCGATCTCGTTCGCCCGCGCCAGCAGCAGCGCCTCCGCGACCGCCGCCGCGTTGGCCGCCCCCAGAGCGTTGTTGATCAGCTTGAGCGCCTCGCCCTGCCCGAGGCCCCCGACGTGGCGGATGAGCTTGCCCATGGTCTCGAGCAGCGGCTGCGAGCGTGCGAAGTCCGCGGCCTCACCGCCCACCATGATCGTCAGGGTGGCGTCCTGCGCGCGGGGCGAGGAGCCCGTCACGGGAGCATCGAGCATGCTCACCCCGCGCTCGCCCAGAGCCGCGCCGATCCGGCGCGTGGCAGGCGGGGCGATCGTCGACATGTCGATGCACAGCAGCCCAGGGCGCCCGGACTCGATCACACCATCCTGCCCGAGCAGCAGCGAGGCCACCTGCTCGCCGTCGACGACCATGCTGATCACGATGTCGCTGACAGCGGCCACCGCGGCCGGGGTCGGGGCCGCCGCGGCGGCGTGCTCCGAGGCCCACCGCTCGGCCTTGCCGGGCGTGTGGGTCCAGACTGTCAGCGGGTAGCCGGCCTTGAGGATGTTGGTCGCCATCCGCGAGCCCATGATCCCCAGGCCCAGAAATCCGATGCGCTCAATCGGCGCGGTCGCGTGCATCCCCGAATCCTCCCCCACCCGGGGTTTCGATGCGAAGCCGTTGTCCGGCGAGCAGCTTGCCGGTGAGCTTGCCCACGATCGGCTGCCCGTCGATGAGGTCGCGTCCGGGGGTCCCGGTGGCGCCGCCGGCCGCCCCGCGCGGGCCGTGGCGACGACGCTCGCAGATCAGCGAGAAGGTCATCTCGCGCAACGCTTCGAGCTCGCGGATCACGCCGTCGCCGCCGCGCCGGCGACCGGCGCCTCCCGATCCGCGGCGCAGGGCGTACTGCAGAACCCGCAGCGGGAATTCCCGCTCGAGCGCCTCGATCGGCGTGTTGAGGGTGTTGCTCATCGCCACGTGTACGCCGCTGGGACCGTCGGCGTCGGCGCAGGCGCCCTGGCCGCCCCCGAGCGTCTCGTAGTAGGAGAAGCGCTCGTCGCCGAGCGTCAGGTTGTTCATCGTGCCCTGCCCCTGCGCTCGCCCGAACGCGCTCAGCACCAGGTCGGCCACGCGCGAGGAGGTCTCCACGTTGCCGGCCGCAACGGCCGCTCCGGGACGCGCGTCGAGGATGCTGCCGTGCTGCGCGCGCACCTCGATCGGGCGGTAGGCGCCGGCCGTCGGGGGGATGTCCGGGTCGGTGAGGACTCGTACGGCGAACAGGCACGCAGAACGGGTGACCGCGGCCGGGCAGTTGAGGTTGCCGTCGTGCTGCGCGGCGCTGCCGGCGAAGTCGAGCACCAGCCGCTCGCCGGCCACCTCCGCGCGCAGGCGCAGCTCGAGGTCGCCGGAGGGCGCCTCGAGCACGTCCTCGGCGTACACCACACGATCGGGCAACGCAGCCAGGCAGGCGCGCGTGCGCCGCTCGGAGTAGTCCAGCACAGCATCGGTCGCTGCTCGCAGACGCTCCGGGCCGAGACGCTCTGCCAGCTCGCCCAGGCGTCTGGCTCCGCTGCGGTTGGCCGCGAGCTGGGCGCGCAGGTCGGCGCGGCGCTCCTGCGGCTGGCGCATGCGCGCGGTGAGCTGCTCGATCGCGCGCTCGTCGAGCGCTCGCGGCGAGATCACCACACCCTCCTCCTCCAGCGTGTGGCTGTCCGCCGGCATCGACCCCGGCACCCTTGCGCCCACGTCGGCGTGATGAGCGCGGCTCGCCGCGAAGCCGATCAGCTTGCCGCCGCCGGCGAAGACTGGGGTGATGACCGTGATGTCGGGAAGGTGAGTGCCGCCGGCGAACGGGTCGTTGAGGATCCACGAGACGCCCGCCGCATGATCCTCATCCAGGACCGCCGCGACCGCCGCCGGCATCGCGCCCAGGTGCACCGGTATGTGCTCGGCCTGCATCACCATCTGACCGTCTGAGTCGAACAGCGCCGTGGAGGCGTCACGGCGCTCCTTGATGTTCGAGGAGTGCGCCGAGCGGATCAGCACGACGCCCATCTCTTCGCAGGCCGCGCGCAGGGCGCCCGTGACCACCTGCAACTCGATCGGATCCAGCATCGCCTCAGCCGCGCTCGTGGTGTAGATGGATCGTGCCGTGCTCGTCAACGGTTCCCGACCAGCCCGGCGCGATCAGGAGGGTGGAGTCGGGAAGCGCACACAGCATCGGGCCGCGTAGGCTGCTCCCGCTCGTCGGCTCTCCCCGCAGGACCGTGCAGCGCAGCGGCTCGCCGCCGAGCACGATCTCGCGGGTCTCACTGCAGGGACCCGCCGCGGCCGCCGCGCGCGGATGCAGAGTCGGCGCGACCCCCCACGCCGACACACGGATGTTCACCAGCTCGACCTCGGCCTGCTCGTCGCGGTAGCCGTAGCGTTGCTCGTGGGCTGCCGCGAAAGCCTCACGAAGCTCCGCCGGGTCAAGCGCGCCGCGCTCGCCGGTGGGGTCCAGCTCCTCCTCGACGGGCAGCTCGAAGGACTGGCCCCTGTAGCGAAGCTCATAGCGGATCCTGACGCGCGCGGTCCGCTCCGCAAGTGCGGCGAGCGCCTGGGCGCTCAGCGCGCGGCGCTCGCCTTCCAGGCGCGCGCTCGACAGCGACGTCGCGCTGAGCATCACGCTGCGCGCCACATCGCGCCGCGCTGCCGCCGCGGCCAGGCCCAGTGCGCAGAGCACCCCCGAAGCGCGCGGGCAGAGCACGCGATCGATCCCCAGCTGCTGCGCCAGCGCGACCGCGTGCAGCGGACCGGCCCCGCCAAAGGGCATCAGCGCAAAGCCTCGCGGGTCGATGCCGCGCTCGACGCTCATCAGTCGCAGCGCTGCGAGCATCTCCGCCTCGGCCACGCGCACGATCCCTTCCGCGCAGGCGAGCAGGCCGAGCCCCAGCTCGCCCGCCAGCCGGCCGATCGCTGCCTCGGCCGCGGCCCGATCGAGCTGCAGGCCGCCCGCGAGCGGGGAGTCCTCGAGCAGGCGCCCGAGGATCAGGTTGGCGTCGGTGACCGTCGGCTCGCTCGCGCCGTGGCCGTAGCATGCCGGTCCCGGCCGTGCTCCCGCCGATGCCGGCCCGACCCGCAGCGCGCCACCGGCGTCTCGCCAGGCGATCGAGCCGCCGCCCGCACCGACCGTGTGGATGTCTAGCGCCGGCAGCGACAGCGGCCGACCCGCGATCGTGCGCTCGGCGGTCTCGGGTACCTGGGCCGCGTCGATCACGCAGACATCGCACGAGGTTCCGCCCATGTCGAAGCAGAGCACCCGCTGCTCCTCGGCGAGCCCGGCCAGCAGCAGCGCGCCGCCGACCCCGCCGGCCGGGCCAGAGAGCACGGTCAGGGCCGCGTGGCCGCCCGCCCGGGCGGCGTCGGTCAGGCCGCCGGAGGACTGCATCACCTGCGGCGCGCACAGCCCGATCGCACCGGCCTCCTCGGAGAGGCGTTGCAGGTAGGCGGCCAGCAGCGGCGAGAGGGCGGCGTCGAGAACGGTCGTGGCGGTGCGCTCGTACTCGCGAAAGGTGCCCACCAGCTCGCACGAGAGCGAGACGTGAACGTCGGGCAGCAGCTCGGCCAGCAGATCGCCCAACAGCTGCTCGTGGCTCGGATCGGCGTAGGAGTGAAGCAGCGATACGGCCACCGCCTGGGGTTGGGCGCGGCCGACCTGCTCGACCAGCGCTCGGGCCGCGGCCGGGTCCAGAGCCTGCAGCGGACCCTCCGGCCCGGTCCGCTCCGGCGCCGCGAATCGGAGCTCGTGCGCGACCAGCGGCGCGGGTGCGCCGAGGCACAGCCGGTAGAGGTGTGGGCGTGCCTGGCGGGCGAGCTCGAGCACGTCGGTGAACCCGGCTGTGGCGATCAGCGCGGTGCGAGCCGTGCGCCCCTCGAGCAACGCGTTCGTGGCCACGGTCATCCCGTGGGCGAAACGAGTCATGTCCTGCGCTCGTGCCCGCGCGCGAGCGAGGACGAGCTGAACGGCGGCCATCACGCCCTCGGCCTGCTGGGAGTGGGTCGAGGGAACCTTGGCGGTGTGGACGCTCCCGTGCTCGTCGAGCAGGACCGCATCGGTGAACGTCCCGCCGACATCCACGCCCAGGAGCATTCGCGCAGCCTACGCCAGCCGCACCGCCGATCCGCCGGCCTGTACGCGGGCTGCGTCGATCACGCCGCCACCAGCTCACGATCCTCGGTGTCGGCGAGGTGCTGATGGGAGGGGCAGTAGCCGTTGTGCGGCAACGGGGTGCGCTGGCAGGCCGAGCCCTTGCGGGTGGTCGCGCGGCACTGCGGTGGCGCGCCGCTGACCGCCGTGTAGCCCTCGTGTGGATGCTCGACCAGGAACTGCTGCGCGTAGGTCATGTAGCGCGTGACCACCTTGTGGACGTGTCCTTGCGCCCACATCGGAAAGTAGCTGCGGATGTCGCAGAACAGCGTGCGCGCGGGGCGCGCAAAGTAGTGACGATCGGTGGCCAACCGGGTGATCACGTCCTCGCAGGCACGCAGTACAGCGGTGTGGTTGCTGGTCGCCGGCGCTCCCCGCGGCGGCTCCAGGATCTCGGGAGCAAGCTCCCGATAAATGGCTCTACTGAACTGATACATGGTGAGCTCCTCACCCCTCTATCGCTGGATCTGTGGTTTGGGAGCACACCCGCTCTTCCCTCTTGAGACTCCTACGCCACAAAGACCTTGCACGACTTAGAACACAAGCACGGCAAGAAAAGATCGAGATAAAGATCTCCAGCGGATTTCTTATGAAAGGCCGGCGCTCAGCTCCACCTCTGCCAGTCGATCGACTCCGCGGCGTCGACCACCACGTGCTGGTGGTCGAGTGTCGGCTCGCGCTGGGGATGGTCGAGGCGCAGGTGCGCGCCGCGGCTCTCCTCGCGGGCGAGAGCACAGCGGGCGATCAGGCGCGCGAGCGGGTTGGGTAGCTCCAGCAGCCTGTTCAGGCCCTCTCGCGTACGCACCACGCCTGCGTCCTGCCACAGCGCCTCGCGCGTTGTCGCGTCGGCTCGCGGGGGTGCCGGAAGAGCGCTCAATGCTCCGATCTCCCCGGCGCTGGCCGGCGCCGGGGTCCTAGCGCACTGCGCGAGCGCGTCCGTCACCGCTCGCCGGGCGAAGACGAAGCACTCGCTGAGCGAGTTCGAGGCGAGGCGGTTGGCGCCGTGCAGGCCGGTGCAGGACGCCTCTCCGACGGCGTAGAGCCCGGGCAGGCTCGAGCGCGCGCTCAGGTCGGTCACGACTCCGCCCATCATGTAGTGGGCGGCTGGCGCCACCGGTATCAGCTCGCGCGCCGGGTCCAGACCCGCGTCGCGCAGTGCGGCGATCACGTTGGGGAAGTTCGCTGGATCGATCGAGCGCATGTCCAGCCCCACCGAGCTCGCGCCCGTCTCCTGCAGGCGCGCCTGGATCGCGCGCGAGACCTCATCGCGCGGAGCGAGCTCGTCGACGAAGCGTTCGCCGGAGGCGTCGTGCAGGGTCGCACCCTCGCCGCGGATCGCCTCGGTGACCAGGAAGCCCTCGCGCCCGCGCACGCCGATCACCGCGGTGGGATGGAACTGCAGCAGCTCCAGGTCGGCGAGCTTTGCCCCCGCTTTGTGAGCCAGCAGCATTCCGACGCCCTGTGAGCCGGGCGGGTTGGTCGTGCGGGCCCAGAGCGCGGCCGCGCCGCCGGTGGCTATCACCACCGCGCGTGCAGCCACGATCCGGCCGTCGTCGCAGATCAGGCCCTGGCAGCGCTCGTCGCGGCGCCACAGTGCCTGCGCACGTGCGCCCTCGAGTACCCGGATGCGCGGCTCTTCGGCGGCGAGCGCCGAGAGCTGGCGTACGACCCGCCGGCCGGTCGCGCTGCCCCCCGCGTGGACCACGCGCCTGACGGAGTGCCCGCCCTCCAGGCCCAGCGCCAGCTGTCCGAAGCGGTCCGCGTCGAAGCGCACCCCGAGTGCCTGCAGGTCGCGTACGCGGTCGGGGGCTTCGCGTACGAGGATCTCGGCCGCGGAGCGCCTGACGAGCGCGCGGCCGGCCGTTTCGGTGTCGGTCAGGTGCAGCTCGAAGCTGTCGTCGGGCGCGAGCGCCGCTGCGAGGCCGCCCTGGGCCCAGTAGCTCGCGGTCTGCGCCAGCGGGGTGGCCGATATGAGCACCACTCTGGCGCGCTCGCGCGCTGCGCACAGCGCCGCATACAGTCCGGCCGCTCCTGCGCCCACCACCGCGATGTCGGCCTCGTGTGTCCTCGACGAGGGGCTGGCAGGCATCGTGGAGAAAGGTATCCGCAGCGGCCGCCCGGCCTCGATCCGGGTACACGACAGCAGCTGCGCTGTGCGCGGGCGAAGCTACTTCTTGGCGGGGAGCAGGCCGAGCTTGCGCAGGCGTTCGACGCTGATCCCGGTGCGTTTGCGCAGCCGTTCGATCAATTCGTTGCGGGCGCCCGGAGTCAGTTGCGTCGAGCCGGGAGTCGTGGCGGAGGCGCCAGCTTTGGTGCTCGGCGTGGTGCGGGGCGCCGTGCCGCTGGCTCCGGGCGTGGTAGGCGTAGAGAGCGTGGGGAGCGGGGTCGTGCTCGTGGTGGGGACGGTCGCTGTGGCAGCGGTCGCTGTGGGAGCGGCAGCTGGCGCGCTGGAGAGCGTCGTGACGGTTCGCGTGCTCGCCGGGCGCTCCTGTCCCGAGCCGCCGGCGAGCTTGACGAGGGCTACGGCGAGCACGCCGAATGAGAGTACGGCCACGAGCGCCGCGGCCACCAGTGGCGCTCTCCAGTTCGGCGACGCAGCCAGGCGCGTGCGGGCCGCTGCGCCGCAGTTCAGGCACCACTCCTGCTCGGGGTGCAGCGGAGCGCCGCACAGCGGGCACGTCTCGCCCGCAACCGCACGCGGCGCAGGCCCGGGCGCAGGAGCGCCGCCCGCGCCGGGTGCTCCGGCGGGCGCAGCGGTGGTCGTGCTCACGAGCCGGGGGCTCCGGGACGAATGATCTCGGTGGCTTCCTCGCGCGCTGCTGCGCGCGGCGGCTCGGGCGAGCGTCCGGGAGGGGTGGAGGCGGGCTGTTCGGCGGGCAGCGGGGGGTGGGCGGCAATCGGGGAGTGGGTAGCGGCGGCCGGGGGCGCCGCGGTGGTGGGTAGCGGGGCGATCGGAGGCTGCGGCGCGGGTGTGCTCGGCGGCGGCGTGCCCGGGTGCGGCTGCGGTTGCTGGCTCGGCGGCGCGGGCGGGCTCGCAACGGCGGCCGCGCTGGCCACCGGCAGATCGACGTGGCGGCTCATCGGCAGTCCGCAGTTCGGGCAGAACCGGTCTTCGCTGCTGTGGATGGCCGCGCAGCGCGGACAGGCCGTGATGCCCGCTTCGCGCAGGACGGTGACGGGCTCGCGGTCGCCCAGCGCCGCCTCGAGCGTGCGCAACTCGCTGTCGATGTGCCCGAGCGTGATCAGCTTGGCGAGAACGAGCGCGTCGTTTCGCTGGCCGAAGCGGTGCAGGTTGAAGACCAGGCCGCCGAGGTCGCGATAGGCGAGCTCTCGCGCCTTGCGCAGGAACCTGGCCCGGCGGCGGGCACGTCCGCGGGACCCGAACCCAGGAGATTCGCCGGCGCCCACCGGCGTGGCCGGCTGACCGTCCTCCTCCTGCGCCGGTGTCGGGGTTTCAGTAGATGTCGTCGTGCCAGATGGCTGATCCACGCGCGGTCCATGCTACCCGGAGCGTTACCCGTCTCGCTGCAGCTTCTGCAGCCACGCGGCGCGCACGCGTTCGGCCATCGCGGCGGCCGAGAAGCGCGCTGCGCTGGCGCGCCCTTGCACGCGCGGGTCGGGCTCCCGCAGCAGCGGCGCGAGCGCGGCCTGCCAGCGCGCGAGCTCGAACGGCGCACACAGCGTCCCTGCCACGTTCGCGAGCGCCTCTGGATGGACGCCGACCGGGGTCGCCAGCACGGCGACATCGCAGGCGAGCGCCTCGAGCACCGCCAACCCGAAGCCCTCGCGCTCGGACGGGACGAGCACCGCGTTTGCGCCGTTCACCCACAGCGGCACGCGCTCGGGCTCGACGCCGCCGAGCGCCCGCAGCTCCACCCCGGCCGCGCTCGCGAGGGCTAGCGCACGGTCATAGCGCTTCTCCGGGCGCGCGGGGTCGGCGGCGAACAGCACGTAGGGCCGCCGCGGGTCCAGGCCGAGCTCGGCGCGCGCGTGTTCGCGCGAGAGCACTCCGAAGCGCTCCAGCTCCACGCCGCAGGGGAGGACCCTGGCGCGGCGTCGCGCGGCCGCGCCGGGCAGCTCGGACACGAGCGAGCTGGACACCGCGGCGAGCAGCCCGATCTTGGGCAGAACAGCCGCGGTCGCCAGGCGGCTGCGCGGGTCGCGCAGGTCGGTGCCGTGGACCGTCAATGCCCGCAGGCGCGCGGGGACCGCCAGCGCGGGCCACGCCGTCAGCCCGAAATGCGCGTGCACCACGTCCAGCGGGGGCGAGGACGGGCGCCGGCTGAAGGTCGACGGTGCTGCGAGGCGGCGGCGCAGCTCGAGCGCTCCGCGCGCCAACCCGCGGGCGCCGGGGGCCAGCTCGACCAGCTCTACGTCGATCCCGTCGAGCGCGCGCAGAGCGGAGACCTGGTCGCGCACGAAGCGCCCGCGCTCCGGATGGGCGGCGTCGGGCAGCATGTTGGAGACGACCAGCGCGCGCAAGACCCCGACCGTAGCGCTCTGGAATGATGGTCCGCATGAGCTCCGAGCAGACACGCAGCTACGGACGCGGGCCGGGCGATCTGCGCCCGACCGCGATCGAGCCGGGATTCATGCGCACGGCGACCGGGTCGGCGCTGATCTCGATCGGCGAGACGCGCGTCATCTGCACCGCCTCGGCGCAGGAGAGCGTGCCCCGCTGGATGGCCGGCAGGGGCCGCGGCTGGGTGACGGCCGAGTACGGGATGCTTCCGGCCTCCACCGGCGAGCGCAAGCAGCGCGACGCCACGCGCGGGCGCCAGGACGGCAGGACCGTCGAGATCCAGCGGCTGATCGGCCGCTCGCTGCGTGGCGTGATCGACTTCGAGGCGCTCGGCGAGCGCACGATCTACCTCGACTGCGATGTCCTGCAGGCCGACGGCGGGACGCGCTGCGCGTCGATCACCGGGGCCTACGTGGCGCTGGCGCTGGCCTGCGCCGAGCTGCAGGCGTCCGGGCGGCTCGAGCGCTCGCCGCTGAGCGGGTCGGTGGCGGCGGTGTCGTGCGGCATGATCGAGGGAGTTGCCATGCTCGACCTGGACTACCCGGAGGACTCCACGGCCGAGGTCGACGCAAACGTGGTGATGACGGGCGACGGCGGCTTGGTCGAGGTGCAGGCCACGGCCGAGCGCACTCCGCTCTCGCGCGCCCACCTGGACGAGCTGCTGGCCCTCGCTGCAGCCGGCATCGAGCAGCTGCGCGGCGCGCAGGAGCAGGCGATCGCAGGCGCGGCCTCGGCGGGCGCCGGCCCAGCTTCAGCGGCCGCGAACCAGCGCTAGATCGGTGCCCGCACGCTCGCCGCTGCTGCTGGCCACGCACAACGAGCACAAGCGGCGCGAGCTGGAGCGCCTGATCGGCTCAGGGCCAGGAGGGCGGAGGATAGATTCGCTGCCAGCAGAGGTGCGGATGCCCCCTGAGGACGCAGACACGTTCGCCGAGAACGCTCTCGGCAAGGCCAGGGCCGCCGCGCGGGCGACGGGCAGGGTGAGCATCGCCGATGACTCGGGGATCGCTGCCGCGGCGCTCGGCGGCGCGCCGGGTGTGCGCTCGGCGCGCTACGCCGGCGAGCACGCCAGCGACGAGCAGAACCTCGCCAAGCTGCTGCGCGAGGCGCCTGCCGGCAGCGCGCTGGAATATGTCTGCGCGCTCGCCTACGTGGAGCCGCAGAGCGGCTTGGAGCGCATGTTCGAGGGGCGCTGTGCGGGACGCCTGGCGAGCGAGCCCAGGGGCGAGGGCGGCTTCGGCTATGACCCTGCGTTCCTGCCCGACGAGGAGCCGACAGGCGCCACGATGGCCGAGCTGAGCGATCTGCAGAAGGACGCGATCAGCCACCGCGGTCGCGCCGCCCGGGCGCTGCTGGCGTGGCTGGAGAGCGACGCCCGCGCCTGAGCCGGCGCTCGCGTGTGCCGCGCGGCGGCGCTCACAGCAGGTTGATCGCGGCTGACAGGGCCACGGCGACCCCCAGGCCGGCGTAGCCGGTGTACCCTGAGATCAGCAGCAGCGCAGCCGTGACGAGCGCTACGAGCACGGTCGCGATCCATGCGATTCGGGCGATTGCCATGGCCGCATTGTTGCGGATGCGCCCGTCCGCACGCGGTGTTAGCTTCGGCGCAACGGTTTCACGAACGAGGAGGGCGAAGTGACGAAGTCCGAGCTGGTCGACCAGGTCGCCGATCGCGCCGACCTGACCAAGCAGGATGCCGCCCGCGCGGTGGAGGCGGTGCTCGCCACGGTGGAGGATGCGCTGCGACGCGGCAGCGAGGTGACGGTGTCCGGTTTCGGGAAGTTTCATGTGAGCGAGCGCGGCGCACGCGCGGGCGTGAACCCGCGGACCGGCGAGCGCATCCAGATCGCAGCCTCGCGCGTGCCGCGCTTCACGGCGGGCAGTGGCCTGAAGAGCGCGGTGAAGGCTCGCTGAAGCCGGCGCGCTCCTTCGGTGACACGCTTGCCACGCTCGTCGCCGAGCGCGAATCGCAGCTGGTGCTCGGGCTCGACCCCGACCCCGGCGATCTGTGGCCTGGCAGCGACGTCGCCGGGAGCGAGGTTGCCGGAGAGCAGGGGCCGCACGCTGCGGCGGCGCGCGCGGTGCTCGCCCACTGCCGCTCGCTGATCGACGCAACGGCCCCGGCGTGCGTGGCGGTGAAGCCGCAGCTGGCGCGCTTTGAGCTGCTGGGCGCGCCCGGACGTGCGGTGCTGGGGGAGGTGGCCGCCTATGCGCGCCAGGCGGGACTGCTGGTGATCGCGGACGGCAAGCGGGGAGACATCGATGTGACCGCCGAGGCTTACGCGAGCGCGCTCATCGGCGGCCTGGATACGCCATTCGGTCATCTCGACGGGCTGGCTGCCGACATGGTGACCGTCAACCCGTTGATGGGAGCCGACGCGGTGCAGCCATTCGTGCGCGCCGCGCGCGCGGCAGGTTCCGGCGTGCTCGTACTCGTACGCACCTCCAATCCCGGGGCTGCAGACTTCGAGGATCTGCTGCTCGCCGGGCAGGAAACGCTGTGGGAGCGGATCGCGCAGATGGTCGATCGGCTGGGGGCGGGGGGCGTCGGCCAGCTCGGCCTGAGCGACGTCGGGGCCGTCGTCGGAGCCACGGCGCCCGAGCATCTCAGCCGTGCCAGGGAGCTGATGCCGTCGAGCACCTTCCTGCTGCCGGGCATCGGCGCACAGGGGGGGCGCGTGGAGGATCTCGCGCCGGTGTTCGCGCCCGGTCGTGCGGGCGGACTGGTATCGGCCTCGCGCAGCATTGCCGGCGCGCACCGCGTGGCCGGAGGCGACCCGGCGGCGGCCGCCCGAGCTGAGGCGGAGCGTCTGCGCGAGGCTGCCTGGGGGCTCTCCGATCGGTGACGCGCGAGCGTTGGGTTCCGCTAGCCTGTGTGTCGTGCGCGCCCGGATGCGGTTAGCCGATCGAGCGCGCCGGAAGGTGGATACAGAGCCACGATGATCATCACGGTTACGCTCAACGCCGCGATCGACAAGTCGCTAGCAGTTCCGAACTTTCGACTCGGGCGGCGTCACCGCACCGTCGATCAACGCACGATGGCCGGCGGAAAGGGCGTCAACATCGCCCGCACCCTGAAGGCTCTCGGACAGCCCGTGATCGCGACCGGGTTCGCCGGAGGGGCGACGGGCACGCACCTCGTCGAGCAGCTGACGGAGGAGTCGATCCTCAACGACTTCGTGCGTATCCGCGAGGAGTCGCGGACGAACACCTCGGTGCTAGATCCCACCACCGGCGAGCAGACCGAGATCAACGAACGTGGGCCGGCCGTCTCGGCACGCGAGGTGGAGCTGTTTCGCGACAAGCTGCTCTACCTGGCCCGAGGAGCCGCGATCGTCGTCTTCGCCGGCTCCCTGCCACGTGGTGTGGAGCCCGACGTGTACGCGTCGCTGGTGAGGGACCTCGAGCGGCTCGACGTGATCACGGTCGTGGACACCGACGGTGAGCCTCTGCGTCAGGCGGTTCGCGCCGAACCGGATGTGGTCTCGCCGAACGTGCTCGAGGCCGAGGAGCTGGTCGGCCACGAGTTCGCCGGGGAGGACGAGCGCTCCCAGGCGGTTGCCGAGATCGTTGCGCTCGGCCCCAAGGAAGCGATCATGACACTGCCCGACGGCTGCTTCGCGCAGGTCTTCATCGACGGTCAGCGACTGCTCAAGCGCGCTCGCGTGGACCCCCGTGAGCCGATCGCGAAGCGCGGCTCGGGCGACGCGTTCCTCGCTGGCTACCTGGCGGCGCGCTATGAAGGGCGCGCGCCCGACCAGTGCCTGCGCTTCGGCGTGGCCTGCGGTGCGGAGTCCACCGCTCGCTTCGGCGCCGGCCTGATCGATCCACGCGAGGCGCGCCGTTTGATGGGCGATGTCGAGCTGTCGGTCGTCGAGCTGCCTGCAAAGGTTCTCTGAGCCGCAGCGAGCGCGAGCGCAGGCGCTGCGGCCGATGGTCCCGTGTGCGCCCCTGACCGGGGGTCGGCTCAGCCGCCGGTGACGTCGCGGCGCAGGAAGACGAGATAGGCGCCGAGCAGCGATGGCACGGCGTAGATAGCGCAGACCCAGGCCGAGTGGGCGATCGGCGCCCAGTCGGTCGGTGTTCGCAGCAGGCCATGCCAGTTCTCGAACTGTTCGTTGAGCAGATACGGGCGAACCCCTTCAAGACCCGGGATCTGGCCCACCACGAGCAGCAGGATCACGAGGCCGACCGTGCCGACGACGGCCGCGGCGCTGTTGCGGGTGGTGGTGGAGAGCAGCACCCCGATACTGGCAACGGTCAGCAGCGGGATCAGGTAGCAGGCGTTGGCCGCGAATACGAGCAACAGGCCCTTGGAGGCCGGCACGGTGGTCCCGGAGAAGGTGGTGATGGTCTTGAAGCCCCACGAGGCGACGCCCGCGATCGTGGCCACGGCAGCGGAGAGGAACACGGCTATGACCGCATAGGTCATCGCCGCGAGCGTCTTGGCGGCGAACACCTGGCCGCGGTCGACCGACCTGGTGAGGATCGTCTTGAGCGTGCCGTTGCCGTCCTCGTTGGCCACGATGTCACCGGCCACCAGGGCGGCGATCAGCGGGAGCATGAACACCGACAGGAACAGCAGCATCAGGACCGGAGTGGCGAGCCCGGATTGGGTGATCTGCGCCGCGAAGATGTTGTCGCGCCCACCGCCGCCACGCTGGTGGACGTTTTCGACCACCACGAACACGACCGGCAGGATCGTCGCGAGGAACAGGCCGAGGTAGGTCCGCTTCTGAGCCACCAGCTTGCGTAGCTCCCAACGCCACACGGTCAGCGTCGAGGGACGGCGCGGGCCCGTTGCGGATTCAGCTGCGGCGGGCGTGGCCGCGACGGCGCTCATCCGATCTGGACCGGGTTCTGCGCCGGCATGGCCTGCGGCGCACCCGCGCCATCGGTTCTCCCAGGGCTCGAGTCCGCTGTCTCCGCGCCACCGGCGCCGCCGTTTTCGGTCAGCCTGAAGAACAGATCCTCGAGCGTGGCGAGCTCCGGCGTGAGCGCAAGGATTCCGACCCCGGCGCCGCCTAGCGCCAGGCTCAAGGCCGCGACGTCGTGCTCCTGGGCCTGGAAGCCGAGGCCGTGGGCGCCCATGATCGCGTGCTCGATGCCCGCCTGGGAGCGCAGGATGCCCAGCGCGCGCTCGTCGTCGCTGGTGCGCAGACGGTAGCCGGCGCCACCCTGGCGGCGCAGATCGGCCAGCGCACCCTCGTATACGACGCGACCGCTGTCCACGATCGCGACCCGGTCGCACAGTTCCTGGACCTCGGGCAGTTGGTGGCTGGAGAGCAGCACGGTGATGCCTTCTGAGGCGAGACGGCGAATCAGCAGGCGCATGTCGCGCATCCCGGCGGGATCCAGGCCGGTGGCGGGCTCGTCGAGGATCAGCAGCCGCGGGCGCCGCAAGAGCGCCGCCGCGATGCCCAGGCGCTGGCGCATGCCGTGCGAGAAGCCGCCCACGCGGTGTGGCGCCCTGGGTGTCAGCTCGACGATGTCGAGGACCTCGGCGATGCGGCCGGCTGCGCCGTCGCCGTCGAGCGCCGCGAGCAGCTGGAGATTCTTGCGCGCGCTCATGTAGGGGTAGAAGCGTGGCGCCTCGACGAAGCCCGCGACACCCTCCAGCGCGCGTGCGCCGTGGCGCATCGGGTCCCTGCCGAACAGCTCGACCGAGCCCTCGCTGGGCGTGATCAACCCCAGCGCCATGCGCAGGGTGGTGGTCTTGCCGGCGCCGTTGGGACCGAGAAAGCCGTAGACGTCGCCGGCGCGGACGTTCAGGTCGATGTGATCGACCGCGAGGACCTCCTCGTAGCGCTTGACAAGCCCGCGCGCCTTGACCGGCGGCGCCTCCTCGACCACGCTACAGGCCTCGGGCCAGCGCCTCGATCGAGCTCGCGGGCACCGAGCCGGCCAGCAGGTAGCGCACGCCCGAGCGCTCGAACGTGAGCAGCGTGCCGAGCTCGGTGCGCAGCTCGCTCGCGCTTGCTCCGTTGATGTTGACCTTTGGCAGCCCTTCGAGCGACGAGCTCGTCTTGGCGGCGGCGGCGGACTTGCTTTCGAGCACGCCGATCGAGCTCAGCCCGTGCCCGTGCGAGGTGATCGTTGGCTTTTCTGCCTGGTCGGCCTGCTTGTGGGCGGTGTGCGTCGCGGAGGAGGGGAGGGTCAGGTCTTCGATCTTCGTGCCCGCGGGCGGGGTGAACTGGAAGACCGATTCCGCCACCGGGCCGAAGGAGACTTCCGTGGCAGCCAGTTCGATCACCGGCGCCGAGCTCGTGGAGGAGTAGATCGCGGTGCGCAACGGCGCGCCGTTGGCGGCGTCGAAGGAGAGCTCGGCGCCGCCGAGCAGGCTGCCGCTTTCGTTGGGGGAGACCCGCACGGTGTAGGCCGCCTGGCCCGCCACGTCACTCGGCGTGGCGCTCGAGACGTTCGCGTGCTTCTCCAGGTGAGAGATCGCTTCTTCGATCTTCGCCACGCTCGGGACTTCCGGTTTGCCCGGCGCGGGAGCGGAGTCTGTTTCGGAGGCTGGCGGTGTGTAGCGGTAGAGCGTGTCGGAGGCGGCGTCGTAGACGGAGATCGTATGTCCGTCGTAGATCACCTGCGTGTCGCCCTTTTCAGCCTGGAGCTCCAGGCGAGCGTGCCCGTCCTTGGAGATCCACAGCCGGCCCGAGGCACCTGTGAGCAGTGGGCTCGAGGCGAGCCCTCCGCCCTGGCCAGAGCCGCTTGCGAGGTTCGCGCCTTCGAGCAGGTGGTTGGTCAGCGTGATGTTGGCGCTCACCCCTTCGACCGGCGGCGCGCCAAGCGAGTCGTGGACGGCCACGGCGAGCGGCTTTGGCGGCGGAGTCGGTCCCGACCCGATCGCGAAGGCAAGCGCGGTGGCCGATACGCCGATCGCGATCACCAAGCCGCACAGCAGGAACAGACGGGACAGGGGGAGACGACGAAGAATGTTCATGCCAGCACGAGCCTTCCTTGATTGCCTACACACCCAGCGTAGCGCTGTGCCTATGGCTTGCCTAAAGCTGTGAAAGCTCTCATAGCCCGAGCGGGGGGAGCCCGAGCTGGGTTGGGGGGCCGAGGGCGGCTGCGGACCGTTCTGCGCGCCCACCCGATATCTTCCCGCCCCCATGCTGATCCTGTTCATGCTCTTCTGGGTGCTCCTCGGCCTGGGGGTCTTCTTCGTGGCGATGCGGGGCGGCCCCCGCGGCGCCCGCGAGTCGCTGCACACCGAATCGCGGGCCGGCCAGCGTCTGATCACGCTCGGGGTGGTCCTCATGTTCGCCTTCGGCTTGATCGTTCCGGCGCTGGTGTTGGCCCAGAACGGCGAGCACAAGGCGAGCGTTGCTGTCGGGGGAGTCAAGCTGAGCGGCGAACAGCAGAAGGGTCGCGAACTGTTCGCGCGCGCCTGCGCGGTCTGCCACGCGCTGTCGGCGACCAAGTCGGTGGGGCGCATCGGGCCCAACCTCGACGTCCGCGTCGGCCAGGACATCTCCACGGCGGCCGGTCGCAAGGCGCTGGTGCTGAGCGCCATTGGCGAAGGCCGAGCCCGCGGACTCGGCCAGATGCCGGCGCTGCTCTACCAGGGCAAGGAAGCTGAAGAGGTCGCCAGCTTCGTAGCCGCCGTCGCCGGCCGCTGAGCCTGGATGGGCTGCCTCGAGCGGCGTGCCTCGAGCGGCGTCCTGGCTCGCGCGTGTCGCGCCGGGCGGCCGGTTTGGCCATCCGTCGATACCGACTCGGACAGGCCATAGGTTAAGGTCCGCCTGGATGGCAGATCAGCCGAAGACCGCGGAGGACGTGAAGGCCCTTGTGGCGGAGCGCGAGATCCGCTTCATCCGTTTCTGGTTCACGGACATCCTCGGACAGCTGAAGTCGTTCTCGATCAACGCGGCCGAGCTCGACGACGCCTTCGAGGCGGGGATGGGCTTCGACGGATCCTCGATCACGGGCTTCAACGCGATCGAGGAGTCCGACATGATCGCGATGCCCGACCCGAGCACGTTCAGGGTGCTCCCGTGGCGTCCCGAGGAGCAGGGCGTGGGGCGCATGTTCTGCGATGTGATCACGCCCGAGCGCACCCCCTACGAGGGCGATCCGCGCCATGTGCTGCGGCGCGCCCTGCAGCGCGCACAGGCGATGGGCTTCGACACCTTCAACGTGGGCCCCGAGCTGGAGTACTTCCTGTTCAAAGATTCGCGCTCCACGGAGGTTCTCGACGAAGGCGGCTACTTCGACCTGACGACGCTCGACGCGGGCTCCGATGTGCGCCGTGAGACAGTGCTGGCGCTGGAGCAGCTCGGCATCCACGTGGAGTACACCCACCACGAGGTCGGCCCCTCCCAGCACGAGATTGACATGCGCTATGCGGACGCGTTGAAGATGGCCGACGACTGCATGACCTACCGGATCACGGTCAAGGAGTACGCGATGAAGTACGGCTGGCACGCCACGTTCATGCCCAAGCCGCTGTTCGGGGAGAACGGGTCGGGCATGCACACCCATCAGTCGCTGTTCAGCGATGGCAAGAACGCCTTCTATGACCCCGACGACCAGTATTTCCTCTCCGACGTGGGCAAGGCGTTCATCGCCGGGCAGCTCAAGCACGCCAGGGAGATCTGCTCGATCTTCGCCCAGTGGGTCAACTCCTACAAGCGTCTGGTGCCCGGTTTCGAGGCGCCGGTGTATGTGGCGTGGTCGCGCAGGAACCGCTCGGCGCTGGTGCGGGTGCCGATGTATCACCCGGGCAAGGACAAGGCCACGCGCATGGAGTTGCGCTGCCCGGATCCCGCGTGCAACCCGTACCTGACGTTCGCTGCGCTGCTGCAGGCGGGCCTGGAGGGGATCGAGAAGGGCTACGAGCTGCCCGAGCCGATGGAGAAGAACCTCTATCACCTCTCCGGCGAGGAGCGACGGCGCCTGGGCGTGGAGCAGCTCCCGGAGAGCCTCGGCGAGGCGATCGAGCTGACCGCCGAGTCAGAGCTAGTGCTGCGCACGCTCGGCGAGCACATGTTCAACCGCTATGTGGAGATCAAGCGCCAGGAGTGGGACGACTACCGGGTGGACGTGACCCAGTGGGAGCTCGACCGCTACCTGGCGATCCTCTAGGCGTCTAGGCGGGCGAGCTTTGGACCGACCGGACCGGACCCGCCCGGACGGGAGGACGAAGCCTCCGCTCAGGGCCGTGCCGGCACCGCACACGCGATCGGGCGGGCGGGGGCGAAGTGCCAGTGCAGGGCCTGCAGCAGGTGGGCGAAGGCGCCGGGGTGGCGCGGGGCGATGTCGTTCAGCAGGCGCATCACGGAGATCGCCTGGCGCTCGTACTCCTCAGAGCCGCTCAGCTGGGCAAGGCGCTGGAGGCCGAGCGCGGCGCTCGAGGCGCCGGCGGGGATCGGTGAGTCCTCGAGGTCCTTGCGTCGCACGATCAGAGCTTCGCCGTCGCTCGCGCTGGAGAAGAAGCCGCCCCGCTGCGGGTCGGCGAAGCGGGCGATCGTCTCCTCGGCCAGCCGGTTGGCCTCGAGATACCAGCGCTCCTCGCAGGTCGCTTCGAAGAGAGCGATCAGCGCCTCCAGCAGGAAGGCGTGATCCTCCAGGTAGGCCGGGATCTTGGCTTCGCCCGAGTTGTAGGTGCGCAGCAGGCGCCCGTCCGTGGCGCGCATCCGTGTGAGCAGGAAATCGGCGCACGCGCCGGCGGCCTGCAGGTAGCGCGGCTCCTGGAGCGCTGCGCCGGCGTCGGCGAGCGCTGAGATCATCAGGGCGTTCCAGCTCGTCAGGCGCTTGTCGTCCAGTCCCGGGCGCACGCGCTGCGCCCGCGTCCGCAGCAGCGCGTCGCGGATACGTGCGCGCACGGCGGGCTCCGGGCGCGGGCCGCGGCCGGTCAGGACGTTCAGGCCCGGCCCCGGCGCTCCGGGCGGTGTGCCCGTGGCGTGGGGATCTTCGAAGTTGCCCTGCTCGGTGACCGAGAGCCATGCGCTCGCGGCCTCGGCGTCCTCCCCGAGCGCATCGCGCAGTTGCGCCTGGGTCCACACGTAGAAGCGGCCCTCGACGCCCTCGGAGTCGGCGTCGAGCGCGCTGTAGAAGCCGCCCTCCTCGCCGCGCATCTCGCGCAACGCCCACTCGAGCGTGTCGATGCACACCTCGCGCAGCTCGGGATCTCCGCACGCCTGCCAGCCGTGCAAGTAGGCGCGGGCCAGCAGCGCGTTGTCGTAGAGCATCTTCTCGAAGTGCGGCACGGTCCAGGCGCGGTCGACGCTGTAGCGGGCAAAGCCGCCGCCGAGAATGTCGTGGATGCCGCCCGCAGCCATCGAGCGCAGGCTCTGAAGCGCCATCGTGTGCTCGCCGCGCACCAGCAGGAACTCGATGACCGACGCCTGTGGGAACTTGGGCGCGCCGCCGAAGCCGCCATCGCGGGCGTCGAAGCTCTCGCGCAGCTTGCCGACGGCGGCGGTCAGGGACTCCTCGCGAAGCGGCTCATCGGAGGGGGACAGGAGCGCGCCACCGGAGAGACGCTCGCGCAGGCGCTCGCCGCCCGCCTGGATCTCCTCGCGCCTGGAGTCCCACGACTCGGCGATCGCCCGCAGGACCTGCGTCCAGGCGGGCATCCCATGGCGGGCATCGGGTGGGAAGTAGGTGCCGCCGTAGAAGGGCAGTTGCTCGGGAGTGAGAAAGACGTTCAACGGCCAGCCGCCGTGGCCGGTCATCCCCTGCACCGCCTCCATGTAGAGCGCGTCCACGTCGGGGCGCTCCTCGCGGTCCACCTTGACGCAGACGAAGCTCTCGTTCATCAGCTCGGCGGTACGCCGATCCTCGAAGGACTCGCGCTCCATCACGTGACACCAGTGGCAGGAGGAGTAGCCGATCGACACGAGCACCGGCTTTTCGCGTTCGCGTGCCAGCTCGAACGCGCGCGGCCCCCACGGCATCCAGTCGACGGGATTCTGCGCGTGCTGGCGCAGGTAGGGCGAGGTCTCTGTGGCGAGGGCGTTGCTCAATGCAGTCGGGCGAGCGCGGGCAGCCGGAAGAGGGCGCTCGGCGCCGGCCACTGCGCCTGGCGCGCTCGCCTGCCGGCGGTGGTGGCGCTGAGTCGAACCGCGAAGGCATGGCCGCCGAGGGTCCCGCTGAAACGATGCCCGTCGCCGAGGCGGACATCGCCGCGGGCGGCCGCGGATCCGCCTACCGCGATCGTGGCCGTGGGCCCGTTGGACCTGAGCAGCAGGACCGTGGAGATCGTGCCGGAGAGCTCCACGCCGGGGATGTAGGAGTAGTGACTGAGCACCACCGCGGTCTTGGTGACCCGCGCGTAGCCTCCGCGCAGGCCGCCGATGTGCGCGCCCACCGGCACGTTGCCGGTGCTGATGCCGAGCAGCACTATCGATCGCTCGAGGTCCCGTATCGACTCGACCGCCGCCGTCAGCGTGCGCCCTGGGGTGCCCGCGACTCCGCGGGTGCGCGCCACGAGCGACAGGAAGCGTGGCGCCGGCGGGGGTGGGGGGAACTCGTCGACCGCGGCGGGGCAGGCGCTGACGGGAGCGTTGGCGAAGAACGCTGCGAGCGCGGTCTGGGAGCACTTGGTGAGATCGCTGCCGATGACGGAATGGCCGGTGTAGGGGACGATCAGCACCTGGGCGCCGGGGATCAGGTTGGCGACCGCGCGAGCGTTTTCGGTCGGCGTACGGAGGTCCTGGCCGCCGGAGAGGATCAGCGTGGGCACGTCCGGCAGTGGTGCTTCCGCGGGAGGGGCGGAAGCGGCATCGGGCCAGCCGATGCACAGGGGGATCGTTTCGCCGAGCGCGGCTTTGGGTGTGAAGGGGTAGAACCAAGAGGGCGGCAGTGCGTCCAATGCGGCTTTGATTTCAACCTTGCGGGTTCTCACCGGCGCGCTGCGTCCCCACGGAAACGGCGTCTCCTCGCAGGAGGTCGCCAGGAACAGCGGTTCGTCGACCTCACTGCTTTCTTCGGTCGGTGGGGATGCCGGCGCCTGCTCCTCGAGCACCTCGAGGCGCAGCAGCGGCGCTGGATCGTTGGCTAGCGCCGAGTGGATAGCCGCGGGCATCTCGGCGCGTAGCGCCGGGTCCAAGTCGCCCGCCAAGAGGACCCTATAGAGGTCGCCGGAGCTCATCGAGAGCCTGACCGGCTTGCCCGTGGGGTCGTAGACGATGCCTGAGATGCGGGACCGGTCCATTCGAGCCACGAGCCGGGCGAGGTCTGTCACGGGCGTCTTGGTCACCGCGCTACAGGCGCCACGCGAGCACAGTTCTTCCAGCACCGGCGTCATCGCCTTGAAGGTGCTCACGCGGAACGCTTCGGGTCCGCTCGGCGTCTCGGTGGAGTCCAGGACGAGCGCTTCCACGTTCTGGGGGTAGCGCTCGGCGTACTCGAGCGCGACCTTCGTGCCGTAGGAGGTGCCGTACAGCACGAGCTTTTCGTATCCCCCGGCCTGGCGGAGGGCCTCGATGTCGGCCACCGATTCGCTGGTCGTGTAGTCCCCTCGCGCCGGGCCCAGTTCGCTGGCGCAGTGGCCGATCGCTTCTTCCAGGCTGAGGTGCGTGGCGCCACCGCCGGAGAGGGCCACGCACTTCAGCGGTCCGGAGGTGCCTGTGCCCCGCTGGTCGAACACGAGCAGGTCACGTGTGCTGAGGGCCGGCGCGACTGCCTGGGCGATGAATTCGGACAGTGGAGTCGCGGCCTGTCCCGGTCCGCCGGCGAGGGCTACGACGGCGGTACGGCTCGGTCCGGGCCCGGCCAGGCGACGCTGGACGCTGAGCGAGATGGTTCCCGCCATTTTGCCCGTTCGGTCGAGTGGAACGGGCAGGGTGGCGCATGTGAACTGGGTGCCTTTTGCGCAGGCGCCGAAGCCGAGCGAGGATGCCGCCGAGGAGCTCGGCCAGCCCACGAGCATCAGCGCCGGCAGCAGCGCCGCGGTGGCGGCGGTGAGAGCTCTCCTGCGCATCTTCGCGACAATAGCTGTCGAGGCGCTCGGATTCGCCGGCAGCGCGGTAGGGTCTGCCGGGTGAGTGCCGCTCGCGAGATAGTCGAGGCCGAGGGAGCGCCGGCGGCGATAGGTCCATACAGCCACGCGGTGCGCGCGGGCGCGCTGCTGTTCTGCTCGGGGCAGATTCCGATCGACCCCGACAGCGGTGAGATCGTCGCAGAGACGGCCGCCGAGCAGGCCCGCCAGTGCATGCAGAACCTGCAGGCGGTATGCGCCGCCGCCGCCACTTCGCTCGATCGGGCGCTGCGCCTGACGATCTACATGACCGACCTCGGCGAGTTCGCCGCCGTCAACGAGGTCTACGGATCGTTCTTCGGGGCGCAGCCGCCGGCGCGGGTCACGGTCGGCGTAGCCCAGCTGCCGAAGGGCGCCTACGTCGAGATCGACGCGGTCGTGGCGCTGTAGGCAGCCGCTTCGGCGGGCTCGGCGCTGTACAGCGCCCGCGACAGCAACCGCCACAGCGTCGCGCGCTCATCGGCGTCGAGAGCCTCGAGCACCTCGTCCTCGATCCCGGCCTGAGCGCGCTCGGCCTCGTTCATCGCGTGTCGGCCCTGCGCGGTGAGGTCGACGAGGTGGCGGCGGCGGTCCAGGGGGTCGCGCCGGCGCGTCACGTAGCCAAGATCCTCGAGCTCGTTGAGTAGCAGCACTACGTTGTTGGCGTCCATGCAGAGCGCGTCGGCAAGCTCCTGCTGGGGCGCGCCGCCGTGGTCTCGCAGATAGCTGAGCGCCATCAGCAGGCGCATGTGCATCCCGAGCAACTCCTCGGTGCTGCGCCTGTAGACCTGCTTGGCCAGCCGCGTGAGCAGCACCATCGATCCTGGTGGGCAACCACAGCTCTGATCGTTCATAGCCGTCGGATTATACCACGAGATAGCAACGATCATGTATCCAAAGATAATACCTAGAACAAGGATGATCCTTGCTATGTTGTGCCCTTCGCGTAACTCGGAAGGAGCCCTATGAGCCTCACCAGAGCAGTTCCAAACGCAGCAACTCAGACCTCGGCCGGCGAGGCCGAGCGCAAACGTGAGCGGCGACGGTGGCTGGCGCTGGGGGTGCTCTGCCTGGGACAGCTGATGATGGTTCTCGACGCGACCATCGTCAACGTGGCGCTGCCCTCGATCCAGCACGACCTGCACTTCAACCAGAGCAACCTGACGTGGGTGATGAACGGCTACCTGATCACCTTCGGGGGGTTCCTGCTGCTCTCCGGCCGGCTCGGCGACCTCGTGGGGCGCAAGAAAGTGTTCCTCGTCGGGCTTGTGATGTTCACCGCCGCCTCGGTGCTGTGCGGCGTCGCCTCGAGCCAGGCGATGCTGATCGGCGCCCGTCTGCTGCAGGGTGTCGGCGGTGCGGTCGCCTCGAGCGTGATCCTCGCGATCATCGTCACGGAGTTCACCGGAGCGGCTGAGCGCGCACGGGCGATGGGCCTGTACGCGTTCGTGTCGGCCGGCGGCGGCTCGATCGGGCTGCTCGCAGGCGGCGCGCTCACGCAGTCGCTGAACTGGCACTGGATCTTCTTCGTGAACGTGCCGATCGGCGCCGTGGCGCTGCTGCTCGGCCGCGCGCTGATCGAGGAGAACGAGGGCATCGGCCTCGCCGGTGGAGTCGACCTGCTCGGCTCGGCCCTGATCACGCTCGCGACGATGTGCGGTGCGTTCGCGATCGTGAAGTCGAGCGAATACGGGCTGTTCTCGGCGCGCACGCTCGGCACCGGCGGAGCTGCCCTGGTCCTGCTCGCGGGCTTCCTCGTGCTCGAGTCGCGCCTGGCGAACCCGATCATGCCGCTGCGGATCCTGCGTCTGCGCATGTTGATGGGCTCGAGTCTCGTGCGCGGGCTGCTCGTCACGGGGATGTTCTCATCCTTCTTCCTGGGCTCGCTGTATCTCGAGCGGGTGCTCGGCTACAACGCGATCGAAACCGGCTTGGCGTTCCTGCCGCTCACGGCTTCGATCGGCTTGATGTCCAGCGGCGTCTCGGCGCGCGTGGCCGAGCGCTTCGGCGCGCTCAGGACGCTTGCGGGCGGACTCGCCGGAATCTCGGTTGGGCTGCTGCTGCTCGCCTCACAGGGCGTGCACGCGAGCTACTTCCCGGGCCTCTTCATCGCGTTCACGTTGATCGGACTGGGTGCCGGAGCATCGTTCCTGCCGCTGCTCACGATCGGGATGGCCGACGCTCCCCCGCGCGACGCGGGCCTGGCCTCGGGGATCATCAACGTCTCGGTGCAGCTGTTCGGGGCGATCGGTCTGGCGAGCCTGGGAACGGTCGCCACCGATCACACCAAGACGCTGAGCGCGAGCGGACACTCCCTCGCGCAAGCGTTGACCGGCGGCTATCACCTCGCCTACGTCGTGGCCGCGATCTGCGTCGCGATCGGCATCGTGGCCGCCTTCGCGATCCTGCGCCCGCCGACGGCCTCCGTGGCGCAGACGGTCGCGGATGAGGAGGAGCACGTGGCTGAGAGCTTCGGCGCCTCCGAGCGGGTGGCGCAGCCGGCCTGAGCGGGCTGACAGGACCCGCCGCGGCGCGCATCGTCGCCGCGGCGGGGTCAGCCGCGCAGCTCGGCCCGCTTGACCTTCCCCGATGGGGTCTTCGGCAGCTCCTCTGCGAAGTCCACGATGCGCGGGTACTTGTACGGCGCGGTCTGGAGCTTGACGTGCTCCTGAAGCTCTCGAACCAGCTCGGGCGACGGGCTGGGGGCGCCGTCGCGCAGCACCACCACCGCGCGCACGATCGATCCACGCTCCTCGTCGGGCGCAGCGACAGCGGCCGCCTCCGCCACGGCCGGGTGGGCCACGAGCGCGGACTCGACCTCGAAGGGCCCGATCCGATAGCCGGCCGAGACGATCACGTCATCGCCGCGGCCCTCGAAGTAGAGCCAGCCGTCATCGTCTTCGGCGACCCTGTCGCCCGTCAGCCACGGCCCGCCGTCGCGGCGATCCGCGACCTGCCAGGCACCGCCGGGGCCGCGCTGCACGTGCTCGCCCAGGTAGCCGAGGAAGAACGTGGGCACGCTCGCGGGATCGACGGTCAGCTCTCCATCGAGCACCTTCAGCCCGATGCCCGGAAGTGCGCGTCCCATCGATCCCGGGCGCGCGGGGGTGCCGTGCGGCGTTCCGGTCAGCTGCCCCGTCTCGGTCTGCCCGTAGCCGTCGCGGATCTGCAGGCCCGTCGCCTCCTGCCAGGCGCGCAGGACCTCCGGGTTCAGGGCCTCGCCGGCGGCGACCGCACCGCGCAGGTGCGCCAGCGGGCGCAGCGTGGCGCGCTTGGCGATCACGCGGTACTCGGTCGGCGCCATGCAGAGCACGTCCACGCGCTCGCGCTCGAGCAGCTCCAGACGCTCGGCCGGATCGAAGCGCGCATCGTGCAGCAGCGCCGCCGCGCCTGCCAGCCACGGCGCGATGAACACGTTGCGCGCGGACTTCGACCAGCCGCTGGCTGCCGTGCACCACACCAGCTCCCCCTCGCGCGCGCCCAGCCAGTATTCGGCCTGGACTCGCTGCCCGTCGAGATAGCGCTGCGCGTGGAGCACCGCCTTGGGCTCGCCCGCGGTGCCGCTGGTGAAGGTGATCAGGCACGGGTCCGTAGGGGCCAGCTCGATGCTCGCCGCGGCGTGGCCCGCGAGCAGCGACTCGTCGGGTACGTATATGCGCGCAACCGAGCCGGCGGCGGCCTCGAGCTCGGTGCGGTTGCGCTCGTCGGCCACGATCAGGGTCGGCCCGGCCACCTCGATGCGCAAGCGCAGGTCCTTTGCGCGCAGCTGCTCGGTGCAGGGCAGCACGACCGCGCCGATGCGAAAGCAGGCGAGCATCGTCAGGACCCACTCCGGCCGGTTGCCGATCAGCGTCATCACCACGTCGCCCCTGCCGACACCGCGCTGCGCCAGCGCGCCTGCGACCCGCGCCGAGCCTTCGGCGAGCTCGCCGAAGCTCCACTCGCGCCTGCTCCCCTCGCGCGTCAGCTCGACGAGCGCGCGCTTTGCCGGCGGCGCTGCATCGAGCACGTCGCGTGCGAAGTTCACGCAGCTATTCTCCCTGAAGTCCGTTCAACCCGACCTGGGAGCCTTGATCAGATGGCCGTAGCTGCATCCCCGTACACCGAGAAGACCGATGAGCAGAAGGCGATCACCGAGATGGTGCACCAGTTCGCCGACGAGCAGATCCTGCCCAACGCCGAGCACTACGACCACGAGGACGAGTTTCCCGACCCGATCGTGGAGCAGATGAAGGAGCTCGGACTGTTCGGCGTGACGATCCCCGAGGAGTACGGCGGAATGGGCCTTGACCTCACGACCTACGCGATGATCGTGGAGGAGCTCTCGCGCGGCTGGATCTCGATCTCCGGCGTGATCAACACCCACTTCATCGGTTCCTACCTGCTGATGAAGTTCGGCACCGAGGAGCAGAGGCAGAACTACCTCCCGCGCATGGCCACCGGCGAGATCAGGGCCGCCTTCTCGCTGTCCGAGCCCGAGCTCGGCTCCGACGTGCAGGCGATCAAAACCTCGGCCAAGAGGGGCGATGACGGCTCCTACGAGATCAACGGCCAGAAGATGTGGGTCACCAACGGCCTGCGCTCGACGCTCGTGTTCGTGCTCGTCAAGACCGACCCCGAGGCCAATCCGCGCCACAAGGGCTTCACCTGCTTCATCGCCGAGAAGGAGGCCGGTGTGGCGAAGAACACCGGCGAGTACGCGGGGCTGACCGTGCCGCCGCAGATCAAGAAGCTCGGATACAAGGGCGTGGAGTCGACCGAGCTGGTGTTCGACGGCTATCGCTGTCCGGCCGAGAACATCCTCGGCGGCGAGCAGGAGGGACTGAACAGGGGCTTCGCTCAGATGATGGACGCGCTCGAGGTCGGTCGCGTCAACGTGGCCGCGCGTGGCGTGGGCATCGCCCAGCGGGCGCTCGAGCTGGGGCTCAAATACTCACAGGAGCGCAAGACCTTCGGCAAGCCGATCTCCGAGCACCAGGCGATTCAGTTCAAGCTCGCCGACATGGCCACGCAGGTCGACGCCGCACGGCTCTTGACGCTGCGCGCCGCCCGCCTGAAGGACGCCGGCGAGCGCTCGGACCTGGAGGCGGGGATGGCGAAGCTGTTCGCCTCGGAGGCCGGCCGTTTCTGCGTGGAAGAATCGTTTCGCATCCACGGCGGATACGGTTACTCCAAGGAGTATGAGATCGAGCGCCTGTATCGCGACGCGCCACTCCTGCTGATCGGCGAGGGCACCTCGGAGATTCAGCGCATGGTCATCGGGCGCAAGCTGCTGCAGCGTCATAAGATCTGAAAACCAAGTTGTACTCCGGCCCTCGTTCGACCACGGAAGGAGAGAACCAGCTCTATGGCCGATGACGCCAAGGCTTTGATCGAGCTTGCAACCCGCCGGTTCATCGGCGAAGTGCCTGCGCTGGAGCCGATCAAGCTCGTGGTCGGCGTGGAGCTGAAGGGCAGGGGGGACGTCCAGCACTTCCGCCTGGAGATGCCCGGCCTGAAGGTGACCAAGGGTCCCGCGGCCGACGCACGGGTGCGCGTGGACATGCGGCGGGAGTTCTTCAACGTGATGGCGCGCGAAGCCAAGGTGGCCGACTGGATCGAGGCCTTCTCCTACGGTCAAGCCAAGGCATCGGGTCCGGAGCAGTTCATCCGCCTGATCGTCAACGTGGTCGAGCGCCAGCAGGAGCGCGAGCGCACGCGCAAGACCCACCGCTCAGCCTGAAGCGAGAAGCGGTGCCGGGCGCCAGCGCCGGGGCGCTTGCGGCTCAGTGGTAGGAGGTGAGCTGCTGCGCGAGGAAGGCCAGCGAGCCGAGCAGAAAGACGCACATAACGATCAGGGAGAAGTTTTCGTTCATGGCTCTGTGATGACCATAGCGTGACGTCGTGGAGCCGTGTCAGCTCTCGGGCGAGTGTAACCGCGGCACCCGGGGAGCACAACGCGGCAGGCACCGTGGTCTGCCGGAGCGATCCCGGCGAGAGACATCAGGCCAGGACTGCGCCCTCGTCGTAGAGCTTGATGATCTTGACCGCTCCAGCGGGCGAGGCGTCGAGGCAGAGCCGGCAGAGGACGCACTCGTCGAGGTTCTTCTCGACGATCTCGAGCTGCCCGTCGGTGCTGCGCGCGTAGATGTCGACGGGACACGCCTCGCTCAGCTTGCGCGCGAGCGCGCTGTCGGAGGCTGCCCGGTCGTCGACTTCGACGGCGATGAAGATCCCGTCCTTCCTCACGCTGGGCTCCTCTCGGCGATCTTGGCTCGGATCATCTCCGGAATGTCCTCGATCCGCTCGGCCACGGTGATGCCGGCCTGGGCGAGCCGCGTGATCTTCTCCGACGCGGTGTCCTCCTTGCCTTCGACGATCGTGCCCGCGTGGCCGAAGCTCATCCCGGGCATCTCGTCCATGAAGCGCCCGGCCATGAAAGCCACGATCGGCAGCCGTGAGTCCTGCTCGGTGACCCACAGCGCCAGCTCGGCCTCCATCCGTCCCCCCGGCTCGGTGTAGATCACGATCCCCTGCGTCTGCTCGTCTGCCTCGAACAGCGGCATCAGCTCGGCATAGGAGGAGCCGATGATCGCATCGCCGCCGATCGAGACCGCGGTCGACTGGCCGAGTCCGGCGGCGCTCAACGTCGAGGACATCTCGGTCGTCATCCCGCCAGAGCGCGAGATCACACCGATCGGCCCCGGCGTGTATGCCTGGGCGGCGTTTTTCGCGGGGCCGCCGATCCCGCCCATCTTGATCACGTCGGGGACGATGATGCCCAGGCAGTTCGGGCCGATGATGCGCGCGCCGCGCAGCGTCGCCAGCTCGACCATCTCGGCGACGTCGCGGCGCGGGATGCGCTCGGTGACGATCACGATCAGCTCCACGCCGTTCTCGATCGCCTCGAACACCGCGTCCTTGGTGAAGGCCGGCGGGACTGTCACCACCGAGCCGTAGATCGGGCCGCCGTGCTGCTCCACGGCCTGGGCGACCGTGTCGAACACCGGCACGCCGTGCACGTCGCGTCCCAGGCGCCCGGGCGTCACGCCGCCGACGACCTTCGCGCCGGCGCCGTAGTCGAGGCACTCGCGCGTCAGGTTCACGGCCTCGCGCCCGGTGATGCCCTGGACGATGAAGGTCGTCTCGGCGTCGATCAGGATCGACATCAGCCACCTCCCACTTCGGGCTGCCCGCTGAGGGCGCCGGCCGCGTCCTGGCTCCCGGCGCCCTGGATCTTCTCGACGGCCCGGCGGGCGGCCTCGTTGAGCGAAACGCTGCGGTCGGCGTAGTCGACGCCGTACTTCTCCAGGATCTTGAAGCCCTCTTCCTCCCAGGCGCCGGGGATGCGGAAGATGGCGATCTTCTCGCCGGGCGCGTAGCCAAGCTCGATGCAGGCTTTGATCACGCCGCGCGCCACGATGTCCACGCGTGTGTTGGAGACGATCGACATCATCACCGCGATCTGCTCCACGCCGGGCTTCTGCAGCACCAGCTTGGCCAGGCCGCAGGTCTTGGCGACCGAGGGGTTGCCGCCGATCTCGCAGTAGTTGGCGGGGTTGCCGCCGTGCGCGCGTACGGCGTCGAACAGCGTCAGCGAGCCGCCGCCGGCGCCGATCACCAGGCCCAGGTTGCCGTCGAACTCGGTCACGTTCCCGGCGACGCCGCGGTGGTCCTGGGCGTCGACCTGCTCGCCGGCCAGCTCGAACGGGGTAGCCTCGCGCGCCTGGCGCGTCTCCTCATCGCCGACGCCGAGGTCTGCCAGCAGCTGCTTGTGCCTTCCGCGCGCCTCGTTCTCGATGTCCATGTGAGCGTCGAGTGCAACGAAGGAGCCGTCGGCGAGCTGGCCCAGCGGGTTGATCTCGGCGAGCACCATGTCGTTCTCCACGAACAGCTTGGCCAGCCGCGTGACGATCGGGACGAGCTTGTTCAGCGCCGAGCCCGTGACGCCGGTCGAGGCGATCACCTCCTTGGCCTGGAAGTCGCTGAGCGGGAGGATGTTCGAGAAGTGGCGCCGTCCGACCTTGTCCGGCTGCTCCTCGGCGACCTGCTCGATGTCGATCCCGCCGACCGGCGAGAAGATCATCACCGGCTGCTTGCGGATCCCGTCCCAGACCACGCCCGCGTAGTACTCCTGCTCGACCTCGGCCTTGGGATCGACCAGCACGCCGCGCGGCATGTGCCCGTTGATCTCCAGCGCGAGGATCTCGCGGGCATCGCTCTCGGCCTGCTCGGGGGTGTCCGCGAACTTGACTCCGCCGGCCTTCATGCGACCGCCGGTCAGGACCTGGGACTTGATCACCGTCGGGCCGCCGATCCGCTCGGCGATCTCGCGGGCCTCGGCGGGATCGGTGGTGAAGCCGTAGTCGGTGACGGGGATGCCGGCCCGCTTTACGACCTCGCGGGCCTCGTACTCGAAGAATCTCATGCGGCGCGGAAGCCTATACGCACGCGTGCGCAGGATGCCGCGCGGGCGTCGGGAGGGCCATCTAGGTGGCCGTGGAATCAACCATCTAGGCGCTCAGGGCAGCCGGCTCGAAGCCGTACGCCTGCGCCAGCTCGGGGTCCTTCCTGGCGAGCATTTCGGCCAGGTTGACCATTACCTTGCACTGCTTCCAGGTGGCGTCGTCCTGCATCTTGCCGTCGATCATGTGCACGCCGCGTCCGTCGGGAATCGCCTCGATCACCCGTTTGGCGAACTCGACCTCGGCGGGTTCGGGCGAGAAGACCTTCTTCGCGATCCCGATCTGGACCGGGTGCAGCGACCAGGCGCCGACGCAGCCGAGCAGGAACGCGGCCCGGAACTGGGTCTCGCATCCCTCTACGTCCTTGATGTCGCCATAGGGTCCGTAGAAGGGCAGCGCCCCGACCGAGGTACACGCGTCGACCATGCGCGCGATCGAGTAGTGCCACGGGTCCTGCTGATAGCTGGGGCGCGGCGCGTCGGGGTTCTGCGGGTCGGGATCGGCGATCGTCCGGTAGCCGGGGTGACCGCCGCCGACCCGCGTGGTCTTCATCCGCCGTGACGCAGCCAGGTCCGCGGGACCAAAGCTCATGCCCTGGATGCGGGGGCTCGCGCAGGCGATCTCCTCGAGGTTTGCCACGCCCTGGGCGGTCTCGAGCAGTGCGTGGATCAGTATCGGCCGCCGAATGGCGGCCTTGGCCTCGAGCTGTGCGAGCAGACGGTCGACGTAGTGGATGTCCCACGGGCCCTCGACCTTGGGGACCATGATCACCTCGAGCTTGTCTCCGATCTCGCTCGACGAGCTCGGTGATGTCGTCGAGGACCCAGGGCGATGCGAGCTCGTTCACGCGAGTCCACAGGGCGGTGTCGCCCAGCTCCATCTCGCGCCCCACCTTGATCAATCCGGCCCGTGCTGCCAGCTTGCGATCGACCGGCACCGCGTCCTCGAGGTTGCCCAGCAGGATGTCTACCGTGGGCGCGATGTCGGGCACCTTGGCGAGCATCTTCTCGTTCGAGAAGTCCAGGAAATGAATCATCCGGGAGGGCTTGAAGGGGATCTCGCGCGCCGGCTCGGGCGCGTCGATTGCGAGGGGCTTGAAGAAGTCGCGGGGGTTGCGCAAGGGCTCTCCTGGTTCGGCTTGGGGACAGCGATCTGCCTGTTTGGCGCTAGGAAGTATCGATGATGAGCGCTCGTGTGGGCTGCCTGGCGCTGTTGGCGAGTTGTTGCTCGCTGCTGGTGAGCGCAGCCGGCACCGCGGCGAGCGCTGGAGCTTCCGGTGCCCCAGCCGGGGCCGCGTCGCAAGCGTGGCGCCCGGCGATATGTGCGACTGCGCCGAGGGCCTGTGCGGCCGATCTCGCCGGCGGCGCCAGACGGGCGCCAGCGAGGTCCCACTAGAGTTACCCCGCAATCACCCCTGCAAAAGGAGACCTTCCCCACTCATGAGCCAGACCGATTCCGTCGAGACCGAGCAGGCCGCCCGCGAGGCGAGCGGAGCCCATCCCTACGGGCGCTATCTGGAGGAGTTCGAGGTCGGCGCCGTCTACAAGCACTGGCCCGCAAAGACGGTTACCGAGTCTGATGACCACCTCTTCTGCCTGATCACGATGAACCACCATCCGCTGCACCTCAACGACGTCTACGCCGCCAAATCCCAGCAGGGCCGCAACGTCGTGGTCGGACCGCTCGTGTATTCGCTGGCCCTGGGCATGTCCGTCAGCGATGTCAGCGGCAAGGCGATCGCGAACCTGGCCACCGAGGAACTGAAGCACCCCGCGCCCGTGTTCCACGGGGACACCCTCTTCTGCGAGTCGGAGGTTCTGGAGAAGAAGGAGTCCAAATCCAAGCCCGACCGCGGCACGGTCAAGGTGCACACGCGCGTGCTCAACCAGGACGGCGTACTGGTGGCGGAGTTCAAGCGGCTCGTGCTCGTCCCGCGCCGGACTCCTGGCGGCCCAGCGGCCGAGGGAAATGTCGAGTAGGACGCGCTGGCGCGGGGAAATTGTCGATTGCAGAGCCGTACGGTACCCTTTCGGCACCGCCCGAAGAGGGCGTTTTTCTGTTTCCCGGAGCCAAACCGGGCCCGGCAGCAGCGCCGCCGATCGGAGATCGCCCAGCGTGCCGATCTTGCCCGCCAAACGAGGAGCCGCCTGAACCGATGAGTACTACCGTTCCCGCCCCCACCAAGAACGAGCGTCTGCTGGCCTGGGTCAAGGAGGTCGAGGCGCTCACCGAACCGGACCAGGTGTACTGGTGCGACGGCTCCGCCGAGGAGTACGACCGTCTCTGCCAGGACCTCGTCGACGCGGGAACCTTCGAGCGGCTGTCCGACGCCAAGCGGCCCAACTCCTACCTGGGCCTGTCCGACCCCGACGATGTGGCTCGCGTGGAGGACCGCACGTTCATCTGCTCGAGCACCGAACAGGAGGCCGGTCCGACGAACAACTGGCGCGACCCGGCCGAGATGAGAGAGGCGCTCAGCGGCCTGTTCGCCGGCTCGATGCAGGGACGCACGATGTACGTGGTTCCGTTCTCGATGGGCCCGCTCGGATCGGACAAGAGCCACGTGGGCGTGCAGCTCACGGACTCCACCTACGTCGCGGTGAGCATGCGCATCATGACCCGCATGGGCCAGGGCGCCCTCGACGCGCTCGGCGGCGGCGAGTTCGTGCCCTGCCTGCACTCCGTCGGAATGCCGTTGGGCGAGGGCGTCGATGACGTGCCGTGGCCGTGCAACGCCGATAACAAGTACATCGTGCACTTCCCCGACACGCGCGAGATCTGGTCCTTCGGATCCGGCTACGGCGGCAACGCCCTGCTCGGCAAGAAGTGCTTTGCGCTGCGCATCGCCTCGGTTATGGCCCGTGACGAGGGCTGGATGGCCGAGCACATGCTGATCCTCAAGCTGACCTCGCCGGAGGGGGAGGTCAAGTACATCACCGGAGCCTTCCCCAGCGCCTGCGGCAAGACCAACCTCGCGATGCTGATCCCTACGCTCGAGGGCTGGACGGTGGAGACGATCGGCGACGACATCGCCTGGATGAAGTTCGGCGAGGATGGCCGCCTGTACGCGATCAACCCCGAGGCCGGGTTCTTCGGCGTCGCTCCGGGGACCGGAGAGGACACCAACCCGAACGCGATCCGCACGATCGAGAGCAACTCGATCTTCACCAACTGCGCCAAGACCGACGACGGCGACATCTGGTGGGAGGGCATGACGAAGGAGCCCCCCGCCCACCTGATCGACTGGCACGGCAACGACTGGACCCCCGCCTCCGGTGTTCCAGCGGCGCACCCCAACGCCCGCTTCACCACTCCGGCCGCACAGGATCCGGCGATCGCGCCCGAGTGGGAGGACCCGGCGGGTGTGCCGATCGACGCGATGCTGTTCGGCGGGCGGCGCTCGACGGTCGTTCCGCTCGTGACCGAGGCGCTCGACTGGGAGCACGGCGTGTTCCTCGGCTCGGTGATGAGCTCGGAGAAGACAGCGGCGGCGGCGGGCACGGTCGGCGAGCTGCGCTTCGACCCCTTCGCGATGCTCCCGTTCTGTGGCTACAACATGGCCGACTACTTCGCCCACTGGCTCGAGATGGGGAAATCCGATCCCGCCCGCCGCGCTCAGCTGCCGAAGATCTTCTACGTCAACTGGTTCCGCAAGGACGAGAACGGCCGCTTCCTGTGGCCAGGCTACGGCGAGAACTCGCGTGTGCTGTCGTGGGTGTTCGCGCGGTGCGCCGGCCACGGCGCCGGCAGCGAGACCCCGATCGGCGTGATTCCCCCGGTCGGCCCCGAGGGCATCGACACCCGTGGGCTCGACGTGTCCGATGCGGACATGGCCGAGCTGCTGCGAGTCGAGACCGACGAATGGAAGGCGCAGCTGCCCCAGTTCCAGGAGCACTTCGCGCGCTTCGAGAACCTCCCCGACGAGCTCTACGCCCAGCTCAAGGCCCTCGAAGAGCGCCTCGGCTAGTCCTCGCCGCACTTCGGCCGCGCCTGTGGGCCGCTCGACGGCCCGCTAGTCGTGGCCGTGGGTCTCGCCGGCGGCTGCCGGCGGGCGTGACTCCTCGGCGAGCGAGGTGATCGTGAGACCGCCGCGGGCCGAGGACTCGAGCACCTCGGTGGCCTCCTCGAGCGAGCGCGCGTAGAGCTCCACGAGCAGGTGCACGATGATGCGCGCATCGTCTTCGTGCTTGTGGAAGCGCACGTGGGTGAAGAACTCGCGCACGCCGTGGTCGCCGAAGGCGGCGTAGGAGAGCGCGTCACCGGCCTCGGGCCCGGAGCAGCTCTCGACGTCTTCGGAGTCCACGGTGACGGTGCACGAGGCGACCCAGGGGGTACCGGCGATCATCCGTTCCCAGCGATCCTCGATCGGCTCGACGCGCCCGTTGTTGAAGCCGAGATGGGGCTGGTCGTGCATGCAGTCCAGGCACTGCACGACCGCCTCCTGGAGCTCGTCGACGACTTCGGCGCGCTCGCCGGTGTCGGGGTCGATCTTGTGGATTCCCTCGTAGTGGACCTGCACCTCGAGGTCCTGCGACCAGCAGCGATAGCAGCGCAGCCAGCTGCGCGCACTCGTCTCGGCCATCGAGCCTTCCATGAGCGCATTGTAGGCGCCCCGGGCGCGCGAGCCGGCCGGCGCTATCCGAAGGTGAAGGCGTAGCCGCTGACGCCGGGGGCGAAGCGCAGCGAGAGGCGATGTTGCTGGTCGTGCGCGAGCGACACCAGCGAGTACAGGCGCTGGCGGCGCACCGTCACGACCCCGCCGTGTACATCGGCGCCGGCCTCGCTCGGGGGAATCGGGTGCCCGTCGAGCAGCACCTGCACGGGCAGCGGTCGTTCGTAGGGGGAGCTGAGCACGAGGTAGACGTTCTTGGCCTTGAACTCGAGGTCCACGCCAGCGCCGGAGATCGCTTCGGCGGGTTGAGAGGTGATCTTCCAGGTGCCGCTGAAGGCGAAGTCGTTGAGCGCCAGCTGAGCGCTGGGCGACGATCCGTAGTCGTGGGTGCCGGACTTCGGGCCGTTGATCCAGCCCTGCGCGCGGTCGGTGCCCAGATAGGTCTCGGGTGTGGCCACTTCGGAGGGCACCACGACGCCGGTGGGGTGCCCCTTGCCGCCGACCGCTGCCCCCGCTTCGGCCAGCAGCGCGCGGATTGCGGTCTGCGTCTTTTCGTAGTCGCCCTCGCCGAAGGCCACGTAGCGGACCTGGCCCTGGGCGTCGATCAGGTAGTCGGCCGGCCAGTACTGGTTGCCGTAGGCGTTCCAGGTGCCCATGTTGTTGTCCTGCACCACGGGGTAGCGCAGCCCGAACTGTTCGATCGCGTTGGTGACGTTCCCGGCGTCGTGCTCGAACGCGAACTCGGGCGTCTCCACTCCCACGATCGTCAGCCCGTCGTGGCGGTAGGCGGCGTCCCACGCCTTCAGGTAGGGCAGCGTGCGGATGCAGTTGATGCAGGTGTAGGTCCAGAAGTCGATCAGCACGACGTGTCCGCGCAATGAGCTGAGCGCGAGCGGCCGCTGCCCCGGCGTGTTGAACCACTGCTGCGTGTTGACGAATTCCGGCGCCGGGCCCAGCTTTCGCAGTTCCTTGGCGACGGCGAGCAGGGCCGGCTGGCTCGCGTTCGCCGCTGCTGTGTGGATCGTGGAGGCCGAGCCGTGACATGCGTTCGAGCCGTTGGCCGGTGTGAACTTGGCGTGCTGGCCGGTGATTTCGCTGAGCCGGCCGGTGACCGTCTTTGAGCACTCCAGGGCGGCCGTCAGGTTGACGTCGGGAATGTGCAAGGCGACGAATTTGCTGAATTTGACGTCCTGATTGGTCAGGATCGCGATCGCCGTGAGGATCATGATCGTGCCGAGCGCTCGCTGCAGCAACGGTCCACGCCCGGCCTTGCGAACGCGGTCGAACAGGCGCCTGCCGCCGAGGGTGAGGGCGAGCAGCACGATCGCCGAGCCGAGTGCGTAGGCGACGGCGATCGTGATCGTGCGCCCCGATGCGGCGCTGACGGAGATGACGGCTGCGAGGATCGGGCTCGCACAGGGCGTGTAGACGAAGCCGAGCGCCGCGCCCACGAGCAGGCCCGAGGCGAAGCCGTCGCCGGTGCTCCGCGGACCGAAGCGCGCCAGCCGCGAAAGTGGCGCCTCCAGGCGTGCGGCCAGCGCCGGCGCGAGCAGCACGATCCCAAACGCGAACAGCACCGCGATCGCCACGTCGCGCAGCGGGTCGCTGCCGAGCCCGACACCGTCGACCACGTTCGCGACGCCCACGATCGTGATCGTGAAGGTGACCGACAGGCCGATCACGATCCCCACGGGCCGGCGCCTTCCGCCGACGCCGCCGGCTGAGAGCAGCGCCGGGAGCACGGGCAGCACGCACGGCGACAGCGCCGTGCCCGCTCCGGCGAGCAGGGCGAAACTGAGAAGGACGACCATGTACCTGTCCTACAGTCTGGCGGTCGGGCGCCGCGTTACACGTCGCCACCGCGGTGGCGCCCGATCGCGCGGGGCTCCGGCCCCCCGCGGTCAGCGCTCGAGGACGCCCAGCTCAGCGTCGAGGGCGCCCAGCTCAACGCTTGAGCAGCACGAAGACGGCGCTCGCCGCAAAGGCGATCTGGCCGAACGTGAGAGCGGTGCCGAGGTTCGCCGCGCCGAGCGCGCTCGCGATCGCGCTGGCTGCTACGAAGGCGCCGAACATCACCAGCAGGTCGCGCGCCACGGGCCGGCTCACCCGATCCGACGCTCGAGCGCGGACACCAGCGCCGCCACCTCCAGGCCGGGCACCTGGGACTCCAGCAGCGCTTCCGCCGCGACCCGGCCGCCGAGCGCGCGCAGTCCGCGCTCGCCGTGCTCGTGCGTGAAGTCCCTGATCGCACCGGCGCGCCGTGCGTGCAGTCGGCGCTCGTCCACGTCGAGTCGCGAACGCTGATCCGCGAAGGCCGCCACCAGCTCCTCGATGCCGCTGGCAGGAGGGATCGAGGAGACGCCGATAACGCTCGTGGAGCGCGTGCCGAGCGAGCGCAGGGCGGCGCTCAGATCGCGTCTGGTGGCGGTTGCGATCTGACCGAGGTCGGACTTCGTCACGACCAGCACGTCGGGGATCTCCATGATCCCCGACTTCAGGAACTGCAGCACGTCGCCGCTGCCGGGCTGGACGACCACGGCGACGGTATCGGCCACGTCTGCGATCTCAGTCTCGGCCTGGCCCACCCCCACGGTCTCGATGACCACGATGTCGAAGGCCGCTGCGAGCGCGTGCGCGGCCGCCCGTGTTGCCCACGCGAGTCCGCCGAGACGTTCTCCGGCGGCTGTCGAGCGGATCAGCACGCCGCGGTCGGCGGGATCGAAGTCGATTCGCGCACGGTCGCCCAGCAGCGCGCCGCCCGAGCGGCGCGAGCTGGGATCGACGGCGAGCATCGCCACGGTCTGCCGCTCCGCACGCCAGGCCTGCAGCAGGGCCGAGAGCAGCGTCGACTTGCCCGCGCCGGGCGGCCCGGTGATGCCGATCACGTGCGCCGGAGCCTCGCCGCCGAGCGCGGCGGGGGAGACTTCGCCCAGCAGCGCCGTGGCCTGTTCGCGGTCGGCAGGGGCGGTGCTCTCGAGCAGGTTCAGCGCGCTGGGCGCAGCGGTCAGGTCTCGCTCGCGCAGGCGGGCGCCGATTTCGGCCCCGACCCCCTCCTGCGGGCGCGGTGCCCCGCTCACGCGGCGCCGCTGGCGGACGGTCCGCCGGCGGTCAGCAGAGATCGGTCGGCGCGGGCTCCCAGCAGCGCCACGATGTCGCGCATGATGCGGGTGATGTCGAAGTCCTTGGGCGTGTAGATGGCCGCCACGCCGGCCTGTTCGAGGGCCGCTACGTCCTGCTCGGGGATGATCCCGCCGACCACGACCGGCGCCTCCACGCCGGCCTCCCGCAGCGCCTCCATCACCGCCGGGATCAGGTCGCGGTGGGAGCCGGAGAGGATCGACAGGCCGATCACGTGCACGCCCTCCTGCAGCGCCGAGGCGGCGATCTGCGCCGGGGTCAGGCGTATCCCTTCGTAGACCACGTCCATGCCGGCGTCGCGGGCGCGCACGGCGATCTGCTCGGCGCCGTTGGAGTGCCCGTCCAGGCCCGGCTTGCCGACGAGGATCTTGGGCCTGCGTCCGAGCTTCTCCTGCAGGCGCGCCACCTCGCCGCGCAGCTCGCTGAGCTCCGCGTCCGGCGCAGCGGCGCCCGCCTCGCCCACGCCGGTCGGTGCGCGGTAGCTGCCGAACACCTCGCGCAGGGTGTGCGCCCACTCTCCGGTCGTGGCGCCCGCGCGGGCCGCTGCGATCGTGGCGCTCATCAGGTTCTCCGTCGCGTTCTCCTCGCTCGCCACCGTTGCCAGGCGCGCAAGGGCCTCATCGACGGCCGCCTGGTCGCGCTCGGAGCGCCAGCGGCGCAGGGCCGCGACCTGCTCGGCTTCCAGCGCCGGGTCCACCACCAGGATCCCGCCCTCGGCGTCGGCCGTCAGCGGCGAGACCTCGGTCTCGGTGAACTTGTTCTGTCCCACCACGATCTGCTCGCCCGCCTCGATTCTGCGGATGCGCTCACGATGGGAGTCCACGAGCGCGCCCTTCATGTAGGGAACGGCCTCCACCGCACCGCCGTGCTCGGCCACGACAGCGATCTCGGCGCGCGCGCCCGCCAGCAGCTCCTCGACCAGGCCGTCCATGACCTTGGAGCCCTCGAAGATGTCGGGGTACTCGAGGATGTCGGTCTCGTAGGCGAGGATCTGCTGGATTCGCAGCGACCACTGCTGGTCCCAGGGGCGGGGGAGGCCGAGCGCCTCGTTCCAGGCGGGCAGCTGGATCGCGCGAGCGCGGGCGTTGCGCCCGAGGGTCACCGCGAGCGCCTCCAACACGATCCGCTGCACGTTGTTCTCGGGCTGCGCCTCGGTCAGGCCCAGCGAGTTGACCTGCACGCCGTAGCGGAAGCGCAGGTGGCGGGGATCGCCGACCCCGTAGCGCTCGCGTCCGAGCTCTTCCCACAGGATCGACATCACGCGCAGCTTGGCGTGCTCCTCGACGAAGCGCACGCCCGCGTTGACGAAGAAGGAGATGCGCCCGAAGACCTGTTCCATCAGATCGCCGCTGCCCCCGATCCGCTCGCGCGTTGCGTCGAGCACCGCGATCGCGTTGCTCATCGCGTAGGCGATCTCCTGCACCGGCGTCGCGCCGGCCTCCTGCAGGTGGTAGGAGCAGATGTTGATCGGGTTCCACTTGGGGACGTGCTCGACCGTGTAGGCGATCATGTCCGCGATCAGGCGCATCGAGGGCGCGGGCGGGAAGGCGTAGGTCCCGCGCGCCAGGAACTCCTTGATGATGTCGTTCTGGGTGGTGCCCTGGAGGCGATCCTGGCTCACGCCCTGCTCCTCGGCCGCCACGATGTAGAGCGCCAAGAGCCACGCCGCGGTGGCGTTGATCGTCATCGAGGTGTTCATCTCCCCGAGCGGGATCCCAGCCATCAGCGCCGCCATGTCGCCGCGGTGGGAGATCGGCACGCCGACCTTGCCGACCTCGCCGCGGGCCAGCTCGTCGTCGGGGTCATAGCCCGTCTGGGTGGGCAGGTCGAAGGCGACCGACAGCCCGGTCTGGCCCTTCTGCAGGTTGCGCCTGTAGAGCTCGTTGGAGGCCGTCGCCGTCGAGTGCCCGGCGTAGGTGCGCATCATCCAGGGCCGATCGCGCTCGGGCAGGCGCGCGGTGTGATCGCCGCTCATGCCCGTCATTGTACGGTCGCGCCGGGAGCTTTATCCTGCCGGCAATGGATCAAACGCTCGAGATCCCCCGCACGGGAGGGCCAGGCAGTGGCCTCGGCGGCGACTGGCGGGTGATCGTCTGCAACGACAACCACAACACCTTCGACCACGTCGCGCGCACGCTCGCGCGCTTCATTCCCGGTGTCTCGCTCAAGCGCGGCATGGAGATCGCCAACGTGATCCACAGCTCGGGCAGGGCCGTCGTCTTCAGCGGCCACCAGGAGCAGGCCGAGCACTACTGGGAGCAGCTGAAGTCCGCCGGGTTGACGATGGCCCCGCTCGAGCAGGGCTGAAGGGACGTGGATCTCAGGGTTCGTTCGTCTGACCAGCTAGGCGCTCTCGCCGCTCGCCACGCCGTTGCCGTGCCCGTTGCCGCTGTGAACCGGCTCGGGTGCGAGCGCTCCGTGGGTGGTTAGATCCCACCACCCGTACAGGACCGGCACCTGATACCAGCTCGAGTGGGTCGCGCGGAAGTAGGTCATCTCGGCGCCCTCCCAGTAGCGTTCCCAGTCGAGGTGCTCCTCGAAGGCGGCCAGCTGCTGGAACTTGTAGCGGTCGTCGCGGGCACGGTAGACGTCATAGGAGCTGGCGCCGTAGCGCAGCGCGACCGCTGCGATCTCGCCGAGATCGTCTTCGAAGGCGTCCGAGCGGAAGCCCGTGGCGTACCAGGGCACGATCACCGTGCCGGCCATCAGGCGCCCACCTCCGCGTGGATCGCGCCGGGTCCCTCGGCGGTCTTTCCCTGTCCCTCGGAGTCGGCTCCGACGAGGATCGAGATCTTGCCCAGGTGCTTGTTTTCGAGCATCAGCTGATGCGCTTCGGCGACGCCCTCGAAGCCGAGCGTGCGCCACAGCACCGGGCGGATCTGGCCGCTCTCGATCAGCTCGTTGGCCTTCGTGCACTCGTAGGCGTTGGCGAAGTGCGAGCCGAGGATCTCCTTCTGGCGCATCCACAGATAGGCAACGTTGAAGTCGAGATCGATGCCCGTGGTGCCCGCGCAGATGACGATTTTCCCGAATGTCTTGGCGGTGAACACGGACGTGGGGAAAGTCGCCTTGCCGACGTGCTCGAAGACGATGTCGGGCGCGTCGCCGAGGACCTCCTTGACGCGCTTTGCGAAAGCGCGCGAGACCTTGAAGCGCGCGGCCTCCTCCTCCTCGCTCTCGCCGCCCTTGCGCATCATGCCGGCGAACTCCGCGCGGTCGATGTAGTCGACTGCGCCCAGGCGCTTGACCAGCTCGCCCTTCTCGGCAGATGAGACCACGCCGACGCAGTTCGCGCCCGCGGCGGCGCAGAGCTGGGTGGCGAACACGCCGAGGCCGCCCGCCGCGCCCCAGATCAGGACGTTGGCGCCGGGCTGAAGCTTGCAGCGGGTGATCAGCATGCGGTAGGCGGTGAAGTAGACCAGGCCGTAGGAGGCAGCCTCCTCCCAGGTCAGCGCCTGGGGCTTGGGCAGCAGCTGCTGTGCCTGGACCTTGGTGAACTGGGCAAAGGATCCCCAGGTGGTCTCATAGCCCCAGATCTTCTGCGAGGGTGCGGCCATCGGGTCCAGGCCGTGGACCTCGGGGTCCTCGTAGGAGGCCTGGTTGCAGTGCACCACGACCTCGTCGCCCACCTTCCAGCGGGTGACTCCCGCGCCGACCTTCCAAACGACGCCCGAGGCGTCCGAGCCGCCGATGTGATGGCCGAACTCCGGGTGATCGCCGTAGCGCATGACCGATACGGGCTTGCCGAGGGCGGCCCAAACGTTGTTGTAGTTGACCCCGGCGGCCATCACGCGGACGATCACCTCGAAGGCGCCCGGCTCGGGGACCTCGATCTCCTCGAGCTGGAAGGCGTCCTTGGGTTCGCCGAAGCGGTCCTCGCGGATGACCCATGCGGCCATCGTCGCGGGCAGCTCGCCGGGCTCGACATCGACGGCGGAGACTTGTTGAAGATCGATTGCCACGGTCTGGAACCTCGTCTGTCGGAAGCAGGGACTGGAGCGTGAATCCTACCCCGGGGTGGGGGTTCGGCGCAGCTCGCGCCGCCAGAGCAGGCGCAGCCCCGACCAGTCCCGCTCGCGCGCGGCGGCCTTCACGTCGAGCAGCCCGTCAGGCGGCTGGGAACGGCAGCTCCAGGACCTCGGCCTCGACGCCCTCCTGGCCGACTGCGAGGATGCTGCCGGGCTCGGCCTCCCTGCGCACGAGCGCCAGGCCGATCGGCCCGAGGCGGGGGGAGATGGCGCAGCTGCCGATGTGTCCCACCTCGCGCTCGCCGAGGCGCAGCGTCTCGCCCGGGGCGACTGGCGCTGCCAGGCGCAGGCCGCGCAGGTGGCGGTTGGGCTTGCCCCTGTAGTGGAGGCGGGCGACCGTCTCCTGGCCCACGTAGCAACCCTTGGTGAAGCTGACGGCGCGCTCGTTCAGCCCGGCCTCCTGCGGGATCACGGTCTCGTCCAGCTCGATCCCGTAGCGAGGACGCCCGTGCTCGATGCGCAGGCACTCCGCGGCGTCCTCGCCGACGTCCGCCGCGCCACGCGCGCGCAGCGCTCCCGCGAGTCGCTCGGTGTCGCTCGCGTCGCAGAGCAGATCCACGCCGAGATCGCTGCGCACCGCTCTCACGGCCACGCCGTCGATGTCGACCTCGGCGTGGGCGTGCTCGACCTCGGGCAGGCCCACGACGCCCGCGAGCGACGCGGAGCGGGGTCCGATCAGCGACAGCAGCGCGCTCTCGAGCGTGTGCTTGTGCAGCTCGACCTCGTAGCCGACCTTGAAGCGGCGGATCATGTCGAACAGCGCCTGCAGCGTGGAGCGCTCGGTGTCGAGCAGGAGCTCCGAGGGGAGCTGCTCGCCGGGGGCGCCCACCGCGAGGATGCGCAGGTCGCCGAGCATCTTGCCCTTGTGGGTGAGGAACGCCGCATAGCAGCCCTCGCCGGGGCGCAGCGTGCTCAGCTCGTTGGTGACCTGGCCGTTGAGGAACTCGACCGCGCCGCGCCCGGTCAGTGCGAGCTTGCCCCGCGCGGAGCGGTCGAGCAGGCCGCAACCGCTCACGAGCGTCTCGTGCTCGGCGCTCTGCCTGTCGGTGTCGATGCTTGCCACTCGTTCGAGAATAGCCGCGCTAGGCTTCTCGGCAATGAGCCTCGCAGACACGTTTCAGCGGATCGTGGACTCGCTCCCGCAGGACTGGACCGATCTGGAGTTCGACCTGCGCATCGCCGAAGAGTCCCGCTACGTCGAAGCGGCGCTGTACCTGGCCACCTGCAACGCGCGGCCCTACTCCCACCACGACTGGCACTGGCGCGTGCTCGTCGCCCACAGCTTCGGCCACGCCGCCGCTGCGCCGACCGTCCACGGCGCCATGCGGCTGCTCGACGAAGCCGGGATCGAGGCCGAGCTGGCCGTCCGCGAGGTTCGCAGCGGGCGGGTGGAGGTCACCCAGATGTGGGGACGCCCCCAGTCCGCGCGCGAGGAGTTCCGCCGCCTCCGGGCGCAGTAGATGGCACGTCGCCGCCTGCGGGCGCAGTAGATGGCACGGGTGCTCGTTCTGAGCGCCGATCTGCTGTTCGGCTCACGGCTGCAGGGCGACCTGGGCGCAGCCGGTCACGAGGTGGAGCTGATCGGCGACGGCGAGCGGCTGCGCGCGCGGCTGGCGGATCGCGAGGCGCCGCGCGCCGAGGTGCTCGTCGGCGACTTCACCGACGAGCGTCTGGACGCGGGCGCGATCGTGGAATCGATCGCCGCTGAGGAATCGCCCGCGGCCGGGGGTGGGCTCGGCGCGCTGCGCACGCTGGCCTTCTACTCGCATGTGGAGGTCGCTGCGCGCGAGCGCGCAGAGCAGGCCGGCTTCGAGCTGGTGGTGCCCCGCTCGCGGATGGCGCGCGAAGGAGCTGCGCTCGTCTCGCAGCTGGTCTGAGCGCTCGTCTCGCAGCTGGCCTGACTCAGGCGGCGGCGATCGGAGCGGGGCGCTCGGAGAGCCGTCGCAGCAGCGGATGGCGCGGCGAGGCGCCCGGCCCCGGCAGCGCGCGCGCGTCCCTGACCGTGAGGCGCGCACCGCAACGCTCGCAGGTGAGGTGCGCGTCGACGGCGCCGCCGCAGCCGCGGTGCTCGAGCACGACCGGAGGGCCCTCCGCGCGGGCGGCGTGGCGGTCGCCCCACTGCATCAGCGCCACGATCGTCGGCCACAGGTCCAGGCCCTTCTCGGTGAGGCGATATTCGTGGCGTGGCGGGTGCTCCTGGTAGGGACGGCGCTCGAGCACATCCTCCTCGACGAGGCGTGTGAGGCGCGTTTGCAGCACGTTGCGCGCGATTCCGAGATCGTCCTGGATCTGCTCGAAGCGGCGCAGCCCGAGGAACACGTCGCGCACGATCAACAGCGACCAGCGCTCGCCGACGACGTCGAGCGCGCCGGCGATGCTGCAGACCTGGGTCGAATACTGGTTTCCGAGCATTTCTCCGAGCAAGGATAGCCGACTACGTTGCATCATGCAACTCTTTTGTGCTAGGGTCCGTTTCATGATGCAACGGAAATGGCGGGTGTCGCTGATCGTCTGCGTAGGGGTGTTCATGTCGAGCCTCGACCTGTTCATCGTCAACATCGCCTTTCCGGCAATCGGAAAGCACTTCGGCGGCGCGTCGCTGGGCTCGCTGTCGTGGATCCTCAGCGGCTACGCGATCGTGTTCGCTGCGCTGCTCGTACCGGCGGGTCGCTGGGCCGACGCGTTCGGGCGCAAGCGCGCGTTCCTGCTCGGCCTGGGCGTGTTCGTGGTGGCGAGCGCGGCCTGTGCGGCGGCGCCCTCGGTCGGGCTGCTGATCGCAGCGCGCGTGGTGCAGGCGGCGGGCGGCGCGCTGATGCTGCCGACCTCGCTGGGGCTGATGCTGCCGGAGTTCGAGGCCGACAAGCGCCATGTGGCGATCGGCGTGTGGGCGGCCACAGGCGGGATCGCGGCCGCTGCGGGCCCGCCGCTCGGCGGCCTGCTCGTGCAGGCCGACTGGCGCTGGGTGTTCCTGGTCAACGTGCCGATCGGGCTGCTCGGCCTCATCGCCGGTGCGCGCACGCTGGCCGAGCGGCGCGAGCTCGGCGCGGGGCGCCCGGACCTGCTCGGCGCGGGAGCCCTGATCGTGGCGATCGGCTCGCTGGTGGTGGCGATCGTCAAGGGCCAGGAATGGGGCTGGGCGTCTGCGCCGATCGTCGCGCTGCTGGCTGTGACGGTCGTGTTCCTGCCCGCGATCTGGTGGCGCTCGGAACGCCACCCGGCGCCGATCGTGGAGCCGGCGATGCTGCGCGTGCGCAGCTTCGGTCTGGCGGTGGGCGCCTCGGTGGTGTTCTTCGGCGGCTTCGGCGCGATGCTGCTCTCGGGCGTGCTGTTCCTGACCTCGGTGTGGCACGAGCCGGTGCTGACGGCGGGGCTGATGCTGTTTCCCGGACCGGCCATGGCGACCGCGTTCAGCGTGCCCTCGGCGCGCCTGGGCGCGCGCTTCGGCTACCGGCTGCCGGGGATGCTCGGCGCGGCGGTGTTCGCAGCGGGCTCGGTCTGGTACATCACCCAGACGGGCGACAGGCCCGCCTATCTCTCCGAGTACCTGCCCGGCGCGATCATCAGCGGTGCGGGTGTCGGCCTGGTGATCCCGACATTGACCGGAGCCGGGGCCTCATCGCTGGCACCGGAGCGCTTTGCGACGGGGGCGGCGGTGCTGACGATGGGCCGCCAGATCGGGGCGGCGCTCGGCGTGGCGGTGCTCGTGGCGGTGCTCGGCACGGCCACGCGGAGCGCAGCGGACTTCCACAGCGCGTGGCTGATCACGGTCGCCGGCGGCGTGAGCACGGGTCTTGCTATGGCGGCGATCGGGCCGCCGCTGCGCAAGCGCGCGCCTGCGCCGCTCGTGGCTGAGGGCGCGGCGTGAGCACGCTCGCCCAACACCGCTCGCGCACGTTCAGCTGGGAGGACCCGGCCGCGGCGGCGGCGGGCGCTGCGCAGCTGTCCGGCCTAGATGCGATGGCGGCGATAATCGACGGAACGCTGCCGCCCCCGCCGATCGCGCGACTGCTCGATTTCACGATCGTCGAGGCGCAGCGCGGCAGGGCGGTGTTCGCGCTGGAGCCGGCCGAGTGGATGTTCAACCCGATCGGCTCGGTCCACGGCGGCATCGCGGCGACGCTGCTGGATTCGTGCATGGGCTGCGCGGTACATACGACGCTGGAGGCCGGCGTCGGCTACACCACGGGCGACCTGCAGGTCCGCTACATCCGCGCGATGAGCGCAAGCACCGGCAGGGTGCTCGCCGAAGGACGCGTGGTACACGGCGGGCGCCGCACCGCGACAGCGGAAGGACGCATGTTCGTCGAGTCCGACGAGCGCCTGATCGCGCACGCGAGCACCGGCTGCATCATCCTGCGCTGAGCGGCTCCAGCGCAACGATCGCTGCATTGGCTACGCGCTCGAAGCGCTCGACCTGCTCGCCCATGCGTACGGCGATCGCGGCGCGGATGACCATGCCGTGGCAGACCACGAGCGCAGGCAGCCGCGAGCTGGCTTCGATCTGCTCGAGCGCGGCGCCGACGCGCAGCTCCTGCTGGGCGAAGGACTCGCCCCCGGGGAAGGCGAAGTCCGGCTCGGCGGCGGCGAAGGCGTCGAAGCGCTCAGGCGCATCGGCGCGCACCTCCACGAAGCTGCGGTCGGTCCAGTCGCCGGCGTCGGTCTCCATCAGGCGGGCGTCCTCGCGCGGCTGCAGGCCAATCCTGGCGGCGACGATGTCGGCGGTTTCACGGGCGCGCAGCAGCGGGCTGCACCACAGGGCAGCGAAGTCGTAGGCGAGCGCCCGCTCGGCCAGCTCGGCTGCCTGTGCGCGCCCGGTGGCGTCGAGCGGGATCTGCTGCTGGCCCTGGAAGCGCCCCTCGAGGTTGTATGCGGTCTGGCCGTGGCGGGCGAGGTACAGGCGGGCTGTGGCGGGTAGGGACATCGAAGCTGAGCATAATGGGGGCCTGAGCGCCCGCACCCGGCTGCGCTCGGCTCGACTTGGTGAGAACGCCAAGCCACCAGCTGCACATCGACGATCCCGGAGGATGAGACATGAGCGACGTCCCGCCCCGCACCACCACCGACGCCGGCATTCCGGCAGCGAGCGACGAGCATTCCTTGACCGTCGGGCCCGACGGTCCGATCCTGCTGCAGGACCACTACGTGATCCAGAAGATGGCCCAGTTCAACCGCGAGCGCGTGCCCGAGCGCGTGGTCCATGCCAAGGGTGGCGCGGCGCACGGCTTCTTCGAAGTGACCGAGGACGTGACCCAGTGGACGAGCGCCAAGTTCCTCTCGCAGGTCGGCAAGAAGACCGACACCTTCCTGCGCTTCTCGACGGTCGCCGGCGAGCTCGGCTCGGCGGACACCGTGCGCGACCCGCGCGGCTTCGCGCTGAAGTTCTACACCGAGGAGGGCAACTACGACCTGGTCGGCAACAACACGCCGATCTTCTTCGTCAAGGACCCCTCGAAGTTCCAGGACTTCATCCACTCCCAGAAGCGGATGCCCGACACGCACACGCGCTCGAACAACGCGCAGTGGGACTTCTGGTCGCTCTCGCCCGAGTCGATCCACCAGGTCCAGTTCCTGATGACCGATCGCGGCACACCGAAGACGTGGCGCAACATGAACGGCTACGGCAGCCACACGTTCATGTGGGTCAACGCGGCCGGCGAGCGCCACTGGGTGAAGTACCACTTCAAGACGGTTCAGGGCATCGAGAACTTCACCGACCAGGAGGCAAAGGCGATGGTCGGCGAGGACCCCGACTTCCATCTCCGCGACCTGTTCGAGTCGATCGCCCGCGGCGACGCTCCGGAATGGCGGCTGGAGATGCAGATCATGCCGTTCGAGGACGCCAAGGACTACCGCTTCAACCCGTTCGACCTGACGAAGGTCTGGCCGCACGGCGACTATCCGCCGATCACGATCGGGCGCCTCGTGCTCGATCGCAATCCGGCGAACTACTTCGCGGAGGTCGAGCAGGCGTCCTTCGAGCCGGCCAACCTCGTGCCGGGGATCGGTGCGAGCCCCGACCGGATGCTGCTGGGGCGGCTGTTCAGCTACCCCGACACGCACCGCTACAGGATCGGCCCCAACTACCTGCAGCTGCCGATCAACCGTCCCAAGAGCGAGGTCAACTCCTACAACAAGGACGGCGCGATGCGCTACGAGCACGCGGGCGCCCAGCCGGTGTACGCGCCGAACAGCTTCGGCGGCCCGAAGGCCGACGCACCGTCCGGCACCGACGTCTCGTGGCAGGCCGACGGTGACATCGTGCGGAGCGCCGCCACGCTGCACAGCGAGGACGACGATTACGGCCAGGCGGGCACGATGTACCGCGAGGTGCTCTCCGAGCAGGAGCGCACGCACCTCGTCGAAAACCTCGTCGGGCACCTCGGCACGGACGTCGAACGGACGATCCAGGAGCGTGCGGTGGGCCACTGGAAGCAGGTCGACGCCGACCTCGGATCGCGGATCGCGGCCGGAATCGGACTGGACGGCTCCAACGGCAAGGTGCCCGAGCATCCCGGTCAGCCGGCCGAGCAGGGGGCGGGAGTGGCCGGCGGCCAGGCGCCGGTGGCGCAACCGAGCTGAGCGGGCGAGGAGTGTCGAGCTGAGCGGGCGAGGAGCGTCGAGCTGAGCGGGCGAGGAGCGTGATCTACCAGGGCCGCATGCGGCCCTGGTAGGAGCCGCACATGTGCGGCTTCTCCGAGCGGTGCATGCACCGCTCGGCCGGGGGGGGCGCATGCGCCCCCCCCGGAACAGCATCGGCCGATGTATGGCTAGCCTTGCCCAGCTCTGCCAGGCGCCGGTACTCTCAGCGCTCAAGCGCCAGCGGGCATCCTTCGCTCGCGGCGGTCCGCGCAAGGCCGTCGTCGAGCGTGATCAGAGATACGTCGAGTCGCTGCGCGAGTGCGAGGTAGGCGGCGTCGTAGGCGGTCAGCCGCTCGCGCAGACTCCAGATGGCCTCGGCAAGCTCGATCACCGGGTACGTCAGTGTGCGCAGCTCGGCCAGCGCCGCACGCGCCTCTGTCGCCCGCAGCTCGCTCAGTTCCCGGCGGATCGAGTACCGGCGCAAGACCGACAGCACCTCAACGTGGAAGTGCTCGGGGACGTGCAGCTCGGTGTGGGCTGAGAGGGCGGCGCGGATTGCTCCTGCCCGTGGTCGCGCGAGCAGCAACTCGGCGATCGCGCTTGCGTCCGTGACGATCACGCAGGCGCGCGCTCACGCTCAGCCGCGATCGTCTCGGCGTGAGAGGAGTTGAGCTCTACCGGCGTCCACGTCTCGCTCTGGGCGAGCCACTCTCGCATCGTCGGGCGCACCGCCAAAGCGCGCAGCTCGGCGAGCAAGTAGTCCGACAGGGTCATGCCTGCGCGGGCCGCCCGCACCTTCAGCTCGCGGTGCATCTCGTCGGGGACATTACGTATCTGGATCATCGTGGACATGTGATTGTGAGGATAGCATGCGATTAGCATGTGATGCTGTTGGATTGCCTTGGCAATCACTCCGACGGGCGAGGATCGGTGGGACGCTTCGTCGCCGCCTCGGGAAGAGAGCGCGACGTCGTCATAGACTCCAGGCAATGCGTCGCAGGGTCACCTTCTCGCGCAACCTGACGCTGTCGCTGTCGCGGACGTGCCAGTGCTACTGCAAGTACTGCGCGTTCGCTACTCACAAGGCCCACCTGTACTCGCCCGAGGAAGTGCTCGAGATCCTCGACGGAGCTGCTCGCAGTCAGATCAAGGAGCTGCTCGTGCTGACCGGCGAGCGTCCCGAGGTCAACGCCGAGGTGGCCGAGCGGCTGGCCGAGTACGGGCACGAGGACTTCACCGCCTACGTGGTCTGGACCTGCGAGCGGGCGCTCGAGCGGGGCCTGCTGGCGCACACCAACCTCGGCGTGCTCTCGCGCGAGGATCTCGGGCGCCTGCGCGAGGTCACCGCCTCGCAGGGGCTGATGCTCGAGTCGGTCGCCGAGCGGCTGATGGCGACCGTGCACGCGGGCTCGCCGACCAAGCATCCCGCGCGGCGCCTGGAGACGATCGCCGCGGCCGGTGAGCTTCAGATCCCGTTCACCAGCGGGATCCTGGTGGGGATCGGCGAGACCGAGCAGGAGCGCTTCGAATCGCTCGAGGCGCTGGCCGATCTGCACGCCCGCCATGGGCACATCCAGGAGCTGATCCTGCAGAACTTCGTGCCGCACCAGCGCTACTACGGCGAGGAGCCCGCGCAGATCGCAGACGCCGCCGCGCGCGAGTACTGGCGCACGGGTCTGGCCGACTCGCGCCCGCAGCTGGCGCTGCCCGAGTGGGCGTCGCCGGTGAACATCGAGGACATGAAGCGCCTGATCGCAGAGACGCGCCGGCTGATGCCCGACATCGGCATCCAGATCCCGCCCAACCTCGCCGACTGGTGGGGCGAGCTGGTGGCCGCCGGCGCCACCGACCTCGGCGGCCTCAGCGCGAACGGCGATCACATCTCCCCCGAGCACCCCTTTCCCTCGCCTCACCAGGTGCGCAAGCAACTGCAGGCCGACGGCTACGCGCTGACCGAGCGCCTGTGCGTGTATCCCCGGTACATCGACCCCGACTGGATCGCGCCCGCGGTGATGGACACGATCAAGGTCAAGTACTGGAGCTTCATCCCACGGCGCGGCTCAGGCCGCACCGATCCGCCCGCGCCAATCCGTCCCGAGCTGGTCTCCGGCGCTGTCGAGAAGGGACGCCAGGGGCTCACGCTCAGCGCCGCGGAGCTGACCGCGATGTTCTCCGAGACGCGCCCCGCAGCGATCGAGGAGATCCGCCAGGCGGCCGATGAGCTGCGCGAGGAGCTCGCGGGGGAGACCGTCACGTTCGTGGTCAACCGCAACATCAACGTCTCAAACGTCTGCGTGGTCGGCTGCGCGTTCTGCGGCTTCGGGCAGGGCAAGCGCTCGCCCGACGCCTACGAGCACGACGAGCGCGAGTTCGTCGCACGCGTCGATGCTGCGATCGAGTACGGCGCCAGCGAGCTGTGCATCCAGTCGGGTATCCATCCCGACTGGACGCTCGAGGACTACCTCGGCTGGCTGCGCCTGGCCAAGGCCACCGCCGCCGGCGCCGGCGTCGAGATCCACCTGCACGCCTACAGCCCGATGGAGATCGCGCACATGTGCGACATCTCGGCGCTGCCCCCGAGCGAGGTCTTCGCGCGCCTGCGCGACGCCGGCCTCGGCTCGACGCCGGGCACGGCCGCAGAGGTGCTGCACGACGGCGTGCGCCAGCGCATCTCGCCCAACAAGCTGCCCGTGGCGCGCTGGGTGGAGATCATCGAGGCCTCGCACAACGCCGGCCTGCGCTCGACCGCAACGGTCATGTTTGGCCACATCGAGGAGCCCTGGGAGCTGGCCGAGCACATGCGCGTGATCCGCGAGCTGCAGGAACGGACCGGTGGGCTGACCGAGTTCGTGCCGCTGTCGTTCATCCCCTTCCAGACGCTGCTCGGCCGCACGCACGGGGTCGAGGAGATCTCGCGCGAGGAGAACCTCAAGCACACCGCGGTCTTTCGCCTCGCGCTCGGGCGCAGCGTCGCCAGCCTGCAGGCGAGCTGGGTGAAGATGGGCCTGGAGGCCGCCACAGAGTCGCTGCGCTGGGGCGTCAACGACCTCGGCGGCACGCTGATGGAGGAGTCGATCAGCCGTCTCGCCGGCAGCTATCACGGCACCAAGCTCGACCCCGACCAGCTCGTCGCGGCCGCCCACCAGGCCGGGCGCCCCGCCGCCGAGCGAAGCACCCTGTATGAGCTCAGGCGCAGCTATCCGCTGAAGGGCGCCGGAGGGGTCCCCGTCGCGGCCTGAAGCCTGCCCTCAGCTGCGGGCGAACTGCCCGTGGAAGCCGAACGGGATGTGGTGCGGAACCTGCGCCCGCGCAAGCTCACTCAGGTCTGAAGCGTCGAGCACGAGCAGGAACGAGCTTCCCGCCGAGGCGTCGAGCACCACCGACAGCAGCGCGCCGTCGTCCTCGCGCTCGGCCTCCGGACGGGCCACGAACACGGGCTCGCCCGCGTAGCAGCCAGGCTGTGACCAGGACAGCCTCGATCCGTCCACGATGTCGACCTTGACGACCTGCTCGAGCCACCCGCCCGGGCCGTTGCCCACTCCCCACACGTAGCGGTAGGGCCGCTCGTTGCAGCGCTTGTAGTTGATCCGCGGCAGCTCGATGTCTGCGTCCGAGAGGCGCTCGCGGCTGACCGAGCGGTCGGACAGGCGCAGGCGAAAGCGCGTCAGCTCCGCCGAGGCCACGGGCTTGCCGGCGCGCAGCCGCTCCAGGTAGAGATCCTCGATGATGCCCGCGTCCTCGAACGCGCACAGGTCGACCACGACCTCGCCATTCTCCTCGAAGGCGTTGACGTGGTGGAAGGCGAAGCAGGCGTCGCTCTCGAAGCCCGCTGCGATGGTCCCGCTGTCCCGGTCGATCAGCGTGAAGCGCGTCCCCAGCTCGGGCTTCCACTTGTAGTTCTCGATGTAGGGGCGCCCCGACAGCGCGAGCGCCAGCGGGTTCACCACCAGCGGGAACTCCGCCAGCACGATCCAGTGCTCGGTGAGGCCGAAGGAGTGCATGTAGGCGGGCTCCTTGACCGGCAGCGAGGCCGTGACCCGGGGCTCGCTCTCGTTTGGTGAGAGCGCGAAGAAGCGGTAGCTGCTGCGCGCTCCGAGCTTGGCCGCGTAGTTGATCATCCCGCCGTCTACGCGATCCATGTGCGGGTGCGCGGTCGTGAGCTGCCCGGGTGCCGTGTAGGGCCGCACCCCGGCAGCCTTCAGAGTGTGCGGGTCGAACTGCACCGGCAGCGGCGTCTCCGTCATCGCAACGAAGCGCTCGCCCAGCCGGGCGATGTTGATGTTGGCGTTATCCGGCAGCACTCGCCCCGGCGAGAACAGCGTCTGCACACGCTTGAACAGCGAGCGGCAGGGATCGGTGGCGAACTCGCCGTAGACCATCCGTCCCTGATCGCGCGCCGCGCGGTAGGAGCGGCTTTCGAGGAAGCGGTTGCCGTAGGAGACGCGCCCGCCCTCGATCGTGAAGCGGTGCAGCATCGCCAGGCCGTCGAACCAGTGGCGCATGCGCTGAGCACCTCCTTCGCCGGCGCCCCCCACCTCGAACTTGGCCGGGCCGGTGCGCAGCAGCGAGCCTTCGAGCCAGCGCGGAAGCGCGCCGCTCAGCGCCAGATCGTCGAGCGCCGTCTCCTGCTGCAGGGTTGCAAAGCCAAGCGTCGGCGGCGTGGTCGTTGGCGAGGCCCCGGCGAGAGTTGACATCACAATTCCTCCTGAATGGTTCGACTCGGACCATCCAAACCGTACGCTAATCTGCGGGGCGTGTCAAGCCTGCGTCTGACAGAGACCTCCTACATCGTGCTGGGCCTGCTCGAGCAGGCCCAGCCGGCGACCCCCTATGACCTCAAGCAGCTCGCTCAGGTGAGCACCAACAGCTTCTGGTCGGTGCCCCACACCCAGCTCTACACCGAGTGCGCCCGCCTCGCCGGCGAGGGGTTGCTCGACGAGACCCAGGAGCTGTCGGGTAGGCGCAGACGCACCTACCGCCTGACCGCCCGCGGTCGCAAGGCGCTCGATGCCTGGCGCAACGACCCGAGCGAGGAGCTCTACGAACTGCGCGACATAAGCACGCTGAAGCTGTTCTTCGGCGGCGACCCAACCGCTCTCGCCACGGTCCAGCTCGCGGCCCACCGGCGGCGCCTGAAGCAGTGGCAGGAGCTTCGCGGCGCGATCCCCGACGCCCCCGCGGGCCAGCTGCTCGCGCTCGAGTGCGGCATCGGGCACGAGCGCGAGTTCATCCGCTTCTGGTCGAAGCTCAGCGAAACAGGTCCTCCTCCAGCGGACGCAGCAGCGGCGCCACCCCCGGACCGTCCTCGTCGCTGACGTAGCGCTCGAGACCGTCCAGCACGATCACCGGTTCGCGCGTGTCCTTGGCGCGCGCCAGATCGGCGCAGGCGGCGGCCGCATCGGCCACCGCGAGCCAGGTGGCCTTCAGCTGCAGGCCACGCGCGTCGGTGCGCCCACGCCAGTCATCCAGCGGCGCCATCCCCGCGATCCCGATCGCCACATCGACCTGGCCGTTGCGCCACGCCCGACCGAAGCTGTCGGTTATCAGCACCGCGGGAGCCGCTCCGGTCAGCTCGCGCAGGCGCGCGCGGATCCTCCGGGCGGAGGCGTCGGGGTCGCGCGGGAGCAGTACCAGGGTGTCGGGGTCGGCCGCGTTGGAGGCGTCCACCCCGGCGTTCGCGCAGACGAAGCCGTGCCGGGTGCGGCTGATCAGCACCCCGCGCTCGGCGCGCAGGATCTCGACCGACTCGTCGAGCACCACCTGCACAGCGCGCGGGTCCTTCTCCTGCTCCGCGCCCAGCGCGCGGGCTCGCTCCCCGGGGGTGACGTCCGCGAGCGCGACTGTCGCGCCCTCGGCCTTGGAGACGACCTTCTGTGCGATCGCGACCACCTGCCCGTTGCGCAGGCGCGCGCCGATCGGCGTTTCGAGGATCAGCGTCGCCAGGTCTTCGCCGGCGAGCACCTCCGGCAGCGGGCCCAGTCCGACAGCGCTGAGAGTGCCCACGCGCCGCTGTCCTCAGCCGCCGCCGGAGCGGGGCAGGGCCGCGCCGCGGCGCCGAGCGCCGAGCGCGGCGCGTGTGCTGCCCGCGCGCGCCGGCGGGACCTCCTCGAGGCGCTCGCGCAGCGCGTCCAGGTCGGCTCCCGTGTCGATGTCGAGCAGCAGCGAAAGCGGGCGCTCCAGGCGGCAAGCCACGCCGGCTTCGCGGGCGAGCGAGCGGTGGCGCTCGCAGCTGTCCGGACCGAAGCTCGGCGCGATCGCATCCGGCGGCGCCAGCAGCAGCCCGTTGGTGCCCGCGCCGTGGCGATCGGGCACGATCACCACCTCCGCCCGGGACCCCGTGCCCGAGGCGAGCAACGCGTCCAGCTCGAGCGGGTCCAGGGCCGGACAGTCTCCAGGGATGCACAGCACGCGCTCGATCCCGTCGGCCAGGGCGCGCTGCACACCGAGCGTGACGGCCGCCGACTGCCCGCTCTCGGCCAGGTCCTCGACCACGACCGCGCCGCGCGAGCGCGCGGCGTCCGCCACGGCCTGCTCGCGGCTCACCACGATCGTCAGCTCGATCTCCTGCGCCTCGGACAGTGCGAGCAGCACGTCGGCGACCATCGCGCCGGCCAGCGCCAGTCGCAGCGAGTCATCGACGCTCTCGCCAAGCCGCTGCTTCGCACGCGCAAAGCTCTTCACGGGCAGGACCGCCGCGGTGCGCATGCTCAGCCGCTCAGGGCTTCGGCAAAGGAGAGCGTCTCCCCGGCCAGGCGCGCCCGTCCCGCGGCGTCGTCCATGCGCGTGTCCGTCTGCAGCGTGGCCAGGCCGCCGACGGTCTCATCGGCCACGATGCCGTCGAGCAGCTCGCCGTAGAAGTCGGCGATGCCCCGGGCGTTCAGCTCGAGCGCGGCGAAGGCCATGAACTCCGCCGTCGGGCCCTTCAGCACCTTGCCGCCGACGATCGGGCTGACCGCCACCACCGGCGCAGCGGTCGCGATCAGCGCCTCGCGCACGCCGGGCACGGCCAGGATCGGCCCGATCGAGGCCAGCGGGTTGGACGGGCCGATCACTACCGCCGCTGCCCCCGCGATCGCCTCCAGCGCCGCGCTGCTCGCGCTCGCCTGCTCGGCGCCGCGGTACTCGAGATCCTCGATCAGCCCTTCGGCGCGCTCGCGCACCATGAACTCCTGAAATCCGCACCAGCCGGCGCTGCCGGTGCGAATCCAGGTGCGCACCGGGTCCTCGCTCATCGGCAGCACCCGCGCGCGTACCCCGAGCGACTCGTTCAGACGCGCCAGCGCCGCCGTCGGCGAGAGCCCCTCGGCGAGCATCCGGGCGCGCTCCAGGCACCACGCGAGGTCGCGGTCGCCGAGGTTGAACCAGACCTCCACGCCGAGCTCGCGCAGCGCGTCCATCACGTTGAAGCTGTCCCCTGCAAGGCCCCAGCCGCGCTCGTCGATCGCGTCGGCCAGCCAGAAGGAGGTCAGGTCCGGGTCGGGTGAGACATGCGCGCCGTAGATCTCGATGTCATCGCCCGTGTTGACGATCACCGCCAGGCGCTCGCTGCCGACCGCCTCGAGCATTCCCCGTGCGAGCTTCGCGCCACCCGTGCCGCCCGCCAGCACGACGATGTCGCCGGTCTCGCTCATCCCCACAGCTGGTCCGGCAGGCTCGTCAGGCGGATGCCCGCGTGGGTCTTGTAGCGGGCGTTGACCGCGATCAGCAGCGCCGTCAGCGCCTCGGTCGTGCGCGCCATCTCCAGGCGCCCGCAGTCCACGCAGCGCAGACCGTCGATGCGCTCGATCAACGCGGCCGCCTCGCGCTTGTCCGCGCGCGAGTCGCCGCACACGAGCACATCCTGGTCGAGCGGATCGCCGAGCTGCGCAAGCGAAGCGGCGCTCACGGTGTGAAGCGCCGAGACCACGCGCACGCCGTCGGGAACCATCTCCAGCGTCTGCTGCGCCGCCGAGCCCTGCCAGACCCCGAGCATGCGCGTCGCGCGGCCGCCGACGGCCGCCGCAAGCGGGACGGTCGCGTCGATCAGCAGCTGGCCGCTGGCGAACGCGTCCTTGAGGTTGTTGAGGGTCTCGGACTGGTTGCGAAAGGGCACGCTGAGGATGACCGTGCCCGCCGCCTGCACCGCGCCGGCGTTCTCGTGCGCGGAGAAGTGGGCGTCCGGCACGCTCGCGCGGGCGCGCTCGGCCGTCTCCTCGGCACGGGCGCCATCGCGCGAGCCGATCGCGATCGGCACACCTGTGCGGGCAAGGCGGATTGCCAGTCCGAAGCCGAGAGCGCCGGAAGCACCGATCACTGCGACGGGATCGTGCGTCGAGGAGGCCACGGCGGCGAGTATAGGCTTCATGCCATGAGGCTCGACTGCACGAGAGCATCGTGAGCGCCACCGCGGCAGAGCTGCCGGGAAGGGTGCGCATCAGGGAGGTCGGCCCCCGCGACGGCTTCCAGAACGAGCCCGAGGTGCTCTCCACCGAGCGCAAGATCGAGCTGATCGATGCGCTGGCACGAACCGGCTTGCCACGCCTGGAGGTGACTAGCTTCGTGCGCGCCGATGTGATCCCCCAGCTCGCCGACGCCGCCGAGGTGCTCGCCCGCGCCGACATCCCGGCCGCTGTGAGCGTGTCGGTGCTGATACCCAACGAGCGTGGCCTGGACGCTGCCCTGCGGCTGCGCGAGCAGGCACGGCGCACGCCCAACGGCGCTGGGCGGGAGGGGGCGAGCCACCGCGAGCAGGCCTTCGATGAGGTCAACGTCTTCCTGTCGGCCTCCGAGACCCACAACCGCAGGAACGTCAACCGTTCGATCGCCGAGTCGCTGAGCGGCGTGGAAGCGGTGCTCGCTCGCGCGCGCGAGGCCGGGCTGCGCTGCGAGGGCGTGATCTCGACATCCTTCGGCTGCCCCTACGAGGGCCGCGTGGCGCCCGAGCGCGTGCTCGAGATCGCTGCACGCCTGCGCGACTCAGGCGCTCAGGAGATCGGCTTCGGCGACACCACCGGTATGGCCAACCCCCGCCAGGTCCGCCAGTTCTTCGCCGCTGCGCGCGACCGGCTCGGCACGGAGGTCGAGCTGACCGCGCATTTCCACAACACGCGCGGGCAGGGCCTGGCAAACGTGCTGGCGGCGCTCGAGGCCGGCGTGCAGAGCTTCGAGTCGAGCTTTGGCGAGCTGGGCGGATGCCCCGTGCCGGCGGGGGCGACCGGCAACATCGCGACCGAGGACCTCGTCTCGATGCTGCACGAGATGGACATCGAGACCGGCATCGACCTGCAGGCGCTGATCGCCTGCGCGCGCCGCGCCCAGGAGATCCTCGGACGCCCCCTGGGCAGCCACACGCTCGTTGCAGGACCCGTGCGCTGGGAGCCGCAGGCGGCCTAGCTGTTGCTCCTAGCCCGCGAGCGCCGCCTCGGCCTCGGCCTCGGCCGCTTCGCGTCCGCTTTCGCGCGCCGCTGCCACGCAGTACTCCTGCACGGCGACCTCCAGCTCGAGCGTCTGTGCGAGCGCCGGACGCGCCGAGGCGTCGAGCACGCGCTTGGCTCGCCCGACCGCGATGTGCGAGTTGGCCAGCAGTTCCTCGACCAGCTGCCCGGTGGCCTGCTCGAGCTGTTCGGGCGCCACCACGCGGTTGACCAGGCCGATGCGCTCGGCCTCGACCGCGTCGATCGTGCGGGCCGTCATGATCAGCTCCTTGGCGCGGCCGAGCCCGACGACGGCCGGCAGGCGGGTCGAGCCGCCGACGTCGGGGATGATCCCGAACCTCACCTCGGGCAGCCCGAACTGCGCGTCGCTCGAGGCAACACGCAGATCGCAGCCGAGCGCGACCTCGAGCGCGCCGCCCACGCACGTGCGCTGGATCTGACAGACGACCGGCTTGGCCATCTCTTCGCAGGCGTTGGCGCAGTCCAGGAAGACCTGGCGGAAGGGACGCAGCATTCCCGGCTGCCCGGCCGAGGCGGCGAGCTCGCCGAGATCCACGCCGGCGGAGAACACGGGCCCTTCGCCGCGCAGGACCACGCAGTGCACCGCGCTGTCGTCTGCGGCCTCGCGCAGTGTCTCGGCGAGCGCGCGCAGCAGCTCCTGGTTCATCGCGTTGCGCTTCTCGGGGCGGTTCAGCACGACGTGACGGACCGCTCCGCGGTCCTCGCTGAAGACTGTGCTGCTCATTGGCTCAGCTCCTCCTGTCTGTGACGCTTGCGAGCTCGCGCCGTCAGGTTTGTGAATCGCGCCGTCAGCTGAGATCCAGCACCGGCGTGGGCGGCTCGATCTCCTCATCATGACCCTCGCGCGGCACGATCGCGGTGCCAACAGCGAAGAACTCGATCGTGTGCGAGCCCCAGCCGTGGCTCTTCTCCTGCAGCTGCACGCCCACGATTCCCTCCGCGCTGATCTCCTGCGCCTCGCTCTGCATCCGCTCCATCGCCAGCTCGCGGGCGTCGTAGAGCGCCTGGGTGAAATTGGACAGCTCCACGTTGCGCCCGGTCTGCGCCATCGACTGCAGCATCCCGCGGTGGGCCACGTGGTAGACGCAGCTGCCCATCACCATGCCGACCGGGCGGTGGCCCGTGCGCAGCAGCGTCCAGAAGTCCTGGCCGGACAGGTCGCTCGTGAAGGGCCGGCCGTTGGGCGCCCGGTGAAGGACTCCGTCGCGGTGCTTCACGGCGGTCCCGATCGCGATGAACTCGGCCATGTCCTGGCCCCACTCGTAGCGCCCGATGTCCAGGCGCACGCCGACCACGCCGTCCGCGCCGAGCTGATCGGCCTCCTCCTCCATGCGCGTCATCGCCAGCTGGCGCGCCCCGTACATCGCCTCCGAGAGAACCGTCATCTCCTGGCTTTTCTTCCACCCGGCCATCTGGATTCCGATGTGGTAGATCGAGCTGCCCACGACGAGGCCCAGCGGCTCGAAGCCGGCCTGCTTGACCAGCAGGAACTCGTTGACCGACAGGTCGGAGGTGAACAGTCCCTTGCGGTTCTGCTCCAGGCGGGCGCGACCGGCCTCGGGCACGCCCTCCAGGGAGGTGGGGTCATAGCTCGGATCGCTCATCTGCGTGGCTCCTCTAGATCGATAGGTCGACTGTTGTCTTGGGCGCGTCGAAGCGCACGACCGGGGTCTCGCGCACGGCGGTGCCGATCGCGTCGAAGGTGATCACCACACCGCCGCGCTGTACGGTGCCGCCGCCCACCTCCTGGCGGCGCACGGTGTGACCGATGCGCACCCCCACGATGCCCGCCGCGCCGAGCGCCTCGGCCTGCAGGCCGAGGCGCTGCATGACCTGCTCGCGGGCGCTGTACACACCCTGGGTGAACTCGGGTAGCTCGTAGTTCTGGACGGGGTTCAGGCGGTTGGACCCGAGCATCCAGTTGTTGGCGTAGGCGGCGAAGAAGACCGAGGTCCAGGCCACGATCCCGACCGGCTCGATGCCCGCGCGGGCGAGGTTCGCATAGTCGCTGACCGACAGCTCGGTCATCACCGGGCGCTCCTTGGACTGCGAACGCTCGTGCCGCACCGCGGTGCCGACGACCACGTACTCGATCGATTCGGCCGCCCAGTCGTGCGCGCCGGTGCGCACCTGCACGCCGATCACAGCATCCGCACCCGCATGCGTGGCCTCCAGCTCGAGGCGGTTTAGCGCCCGCCTGCGCACCTCGTTCCACGCATCTGAGATGACCTGCAGCTCCGTCAGCACGCTGCCGCCCATCATCATCGACCAGTTTGCGCCCTGGTAGCCCATCTGGTAGATCGAGCTGCCCATCACCTGGCTGAGCGGGCGCAGCCCGAGCTGGTGGCAGAGCGCAAAGCCGCTGACCGACAGGTCGGAGGTGAACGAGCCGCCGCGCTCGCGCAGCTCGCCCAGGCGCCGCTCGGCCGAGAGCGGGATGCCGCCCGCTTCCACGCGCCGCAGCGACTCCTCGATCTCCTGCTGCAGAGCGGCCTCCGGCGCGGGCTCTGCGCCGGAGGATGGCTGCGACTGCTCGCGCTCCTTGCCGTCGCCCTCGCCCGAGCTGCCTCGCCGTCTCACAGCAACAGCCTGTCCAGCGCCGCCCGCGACTGCTCGCTGCGCTCGGCCTCCGCGCGCAGGTCGTCGGTCAGCGCCGCCAGCCATCGGCTCGGGTCGAGCGGCTCGCGCTTGATCGAGATGCCACCCACCTTGCGTTCGCGAAAGCCCTCCACCCGTTCGCCGTCGACGGCCAGCTGGTAGCGGTTGGGGCCGAGCTCGACCAGCACCTCGCGCACCCGCTTCTGGCCGCGTCCGAGCAGACCGCTCCCGCGGCGCTCGACGCGTGCACGGCCCGGCAGCGCCTGCTCGAGCTTCGCCGCCAGCGCCTCCACCGACACGGACAGTTCGGCACCGCCGCCGCGCAACCCGGCTGCAGCGAGATCGAAGCTGTCCTCTGGGCTCACCCACGCAGGGTACCCGCAGGCGCCGGGCGCCGTCGTAGTCCGCTGCGCCCGAGGTCGTAGTCCGCGGCGCCCGAGGTCGCAGTCCGCTGCGCCCGAGGTAATAGGCTCTGGGGCTCTGGACTCCCAGGCTCTGGGGCTGGACTCGTCGTCACCGGCGATCTGGCCGGTGACGCTTGGCGATCAGCGGGGGACGGGCGCAGTAGCCTCCCACGAGAAGACCAACCGAGGAGTGCAATGGCGCTTGAGATCGAGAAGGTGGGAGTGCTGGGAGCGGGGCTGATGGGTCACGGCATCGCCCAGGTGGCCGCTGAGGCCGGCTATGAGGTGGTGCTGCGCGAGCTCGACGAGGGCGCGCTGGGAAAGGGCATCGCGAAGATCGAGAAGCAGCTCGCGCGGGCCGTCGAGAAGCAGAAGACGAGCAGCGAGCAGGCCGATGAGATACGCGGGCGCATCCAGGGAACCGTCGACTACCGCGACCTGGCCGACTGCGACCTGGTGATCGAGGCGATCACCGAGAGCCTGCCGGCGAAGCTCGAGATGTGGCGCGAGGTCGACGAGATCGTAAAGCCCGAGGCGGTGTTCGCCACGAACACGTCCTCGCTGTCGGTGATCGACCAGGCTGCCGCCACCGGGCGAGCGCAGCAGTTCGTGGGCCTTCACTACTTCAACCCGGCGCAGGTGATGAAGCTGGTCGAGGTCGTCCGCTGCGTGACCACCAGCGACGACGCGTTCGAGACGGCGCTGCAGTTCGCGCGCGCCGAGGGCAAGCTGGCGATTCCCACCAAGGACAAGGCCGGCTTCATCGTCAACCGGCTGCTGGTCCCCTACATGCTCGATGCGATTCGCGCATACGAAGAGGGCGTAGGATCGGTCGACGAGATCGACGCGGCGATGAAGGCCGGGGCAGGGCATCCGATGGGCCCGCTCACGCTGGCCGACTTCGTCGGGCTGGACACGCTCGGCTCGATCTGCGACGTGCTGTTCGACGAGTTCCGCGAGCGGCGCTTCGCGCGCCCGCCGACGCTGCGCAAGATGCTGAGCGCGGGCTGGTTCGGGCGCAAGTCCGCGCTGGGCTTCTACGACTACTCCGGAGAGGCTCCCCAGCCGAACCCGGCCTTCTGAGCCAGGCGACGTGAACGACCCCTCGAGCCTGCGTGTCGCCGACGCCGACCGCGAGCAGCTCGCGCAGGAGCTGCGCGAGCACATGCTCGCCGGCAGGCTCACCTCGGAGGAGTTCGAGCAGCGCCTCGAGCGCGTTTATGCGGCCACAACGCGCGGGCAGCTCGACGAGCTGAAGGTCGACCTGCCGCTCAGCCCGGTGGCGCTCGGCGCGGCGCTCGCGCAGCGCAGGACCACGCTGCGCCGGCGCCTGTTGCAGGAGGCAGGGGGTGGGGCAGGGCTGTCGCTGGTGTGCGTAGCGGTGTGGCTCGCAAGCGGTGCCCACGGGCAGTTCTGGCCCCTGTGGGTGATCCTCGTGACGCTGCTCCCGCTGCTGCGCAACGGCTGGCGGCTGCTCGGCCCGGCGCCGGACCTCGAGTCCGTCGAAGCGCACCTGGGCTCGCGCCGCGCCAAGCGCCTGCAGCGCGAGCACGATCGAAGCCACCGCGGCAGCCACCGCGGCCACGGCCGGGGGCTGGGGCGATGAGCGAGCTGGGCGAGGCGGGCGAGCGCGCGCTCGCGGGAGGTCCCGCGCGCCACCGCGAGAAGGCGCGCGAGCAGGGCAAGCTGGCCGTGCGCGAGCGCGTGGCGCTGCTCGTGGACGAGGGCACCTTCGCCGAGGAGGCACTGCTGGCCAACTGGCAGCAGGAGGGCCTCGGCGCCGACGGCGTGGTGAGCGGCGTGGGAGAGATCGAGGGGCGCACGGTCGCGCTGATGGCCAACGACCCGACCGTCAAGGCGGGCTCATGGGGACCAAAGACTGTCGAGAAGATCCTGCGCGTCCAGGAACGGGCGCTCGAGCTGCAGGTGCCGATGGTCTACCTCGTGGACTCCGCCGGCGCGCGGATCACCGAGCAGGTGCAGATGTTCCCCGGCAGGCGCGGAGCGGGAAGGATCTTCCACAACCAGGTGAAGCTGTCGGGGATGGTCCCGCAGGTATGCGTGCTGTTCGGCCCCAGCGCCGCCGGGGGCGCCTACATCCCCGCCTTCTGCGACATCGTGATCATGCGCGACGGCAACGCTTCGATGTACCTCGGCTCGCCGCGGATGGCCGAGATGGTGATCGGCGAGAAGGTCAGCCTCGAGGAGATGGGCGGCGCGCGCATGCACACGGGCGTCTCGGGCTGTGCCCACCAGCTCGTCAGGAGCGACGAGGAGGGAATCGCCAGCGCGCGGCTCTATCTCTCCTACCTGCCGTCCAACTGGCAGCTCGCGCCCCCGGCCGCCGAGCCGGGCCCTGCCCGAGCGCCCGCGGACGGGCAGCGCATCGCCGAGCTGATTCCGGCCGATGAGAACAAGCCGTTCGACATCAAGAGCCTGATCGCTGCGCTGGTCGATCGGGACTCGCTGATGGAGATCCACCCGCGCTGGGCCAAGGAGCTGCTCGTCGGCTTCGCGCGCCTGCAGGGCGAGACGATCGGGATCGTGGCCAACCAGCCCAAGCACAAGGGCGGCGTGCTGTTCGCGGACTCCGCAGACAAGGCCGCCCGCTTCATCTGGAGCTGCAACGCCTTCAACGTGCCGCTGCTGTTCCTGGCCGACGTGCCGGGCTTCATGATCGGCACGCAGGTCGAGCGCGGCGGGATCATCAGACACGGCGCCAAGATGATCAGCGCGGTCAGCGAGGCGACGGTGCCGAAGATCTCGGTGATCGTGCGCAAGGCGTACGGCGCGGGGCTCTACGCGATGGCCGGCCCGGCGTTCGACCCGGACTGCTGCATCGCGCTGCCGGGCGCGTCGATCGCGGTGATGGGACCGCAGGCGGCGATCAACGCGGTCTACTACAACCAGCTGCAGGCGATCGACGACGAGGCCGGGCGCGCGGCCAAGGTCACGCAGCTGCGCGAGGAGTACGCGGCCGACATCGACATCCTGCACCTCGCCTCCGAGCTGGTGATCGACGCGGTGATCGAGCCCGACGCGCTGCGCGGGGAGCTGATCCGGCGCTTCCGTCACGCCGCCTCGAAGGATCGAGCGTGGCCGGCGAAGCGCAACGCCGTGACCCCCGTCTAGATTGGGCGCTTGATGGACGCCTCGGATATCGCCTATGCAGGAATCGTGCGCCAGGCCGAGCTGATCGCCGCCGGGGAGATCTCCTCGATCGAGCTGGTCGAGCTCTACCTCGAGCGGATCGCGCGCCATGACCGGCCGGGCCGCGCGCAGGACCTGAACGCCTTTCGTGTCGTGCTCGCCGAGCGCGCCCGGCTCGAGGCCAGCCAGGCGGATGCGCGGCGCGGAGCCGGCGGCGAGCGCCCGCTACTGGGCGTGCCGATAGCGATCAAGGACGACGTCGACGTGGCCGGCGAGGTGACCGCCTACGGCACCAACGCCCACAGTGGCGAGCCGGCCCCCGCCGATTCCGAGGTGGTGCGCAGGCTGCGCGAAGCGGGCGCGGTGATCATCGGCAAGACCAACGTCCCCGAGCTGATGCTGTGGCCGTTCACCGAGACGGCCACGTTCGGCGTGACGCGCAACCCGTGGGAGCTACAGCACGCCCCCGGAGGCTCGAGCGGTGGTAGCGCAGCGGCGGTTGCGGCGGGCCTCGTGGGCGCGGCGCTGGGCTCCGACGGGGCGGGTTCGATCCGCATCCCGGCCGCCTGGTGCGGGCTGTTCGGGCTGAAGCCCCAGCGCGGGCGCGTATCGATGGCGCCGCGGCGACGTCCGTGGCACGGGCTCTCGGTCAACGGCGCGCTCACGCGCAGCGTGGCCGACGCGGCGCTGTTCTACGACGTGGTTTCCGGCGCGATCGCAAGCGACCACGACCGCGCACCGGCTCCCGCGCTGCCCTTCGCCGAGTCCGCGGCCACGCCGCCGGGGCGCTTGCGGATCGCCTACTCCACCCACCCGCCGCTCGACTTCCTGTGGCGTCTGGAGCGCGACGCGCTGCGGGCGTTCGAGCAGACGGTCGAGCTGCTGCGCTCGCTCGGCCACGAGCTGGTCGAGCGGGCGCCCGACTACGGCGCCGAGGCGATCCCCGCGCTGTCGGTGCGCTACCTGCGCGGCGCCCACGACGACGCCGCCGCACTGGCACACCCCGAGCGCCTGGAACGGCGCACGCGCGCGACCGCGCGGCTCGGAGGCCTCGTTCCGCGCGCGCTGCTCGAGCGCTTCATGGCCGGCGAGGCGCAGCTCACGCGCAGGCTCAACAGCGTGCTGGAGGACCACGACGTGCTGCTCACGCCGGCGACCGCTGCGCCGCCGCCGCGGATCGGGCAGCTGCAGGGGCGGGGCGCGCTGTGGACGCTGAACGTCGTCGCCGGCTGGGTCCCCTACAACGGGATCTGGAACGTCACCGGCCAGCCGGCTGCGTCAGTGCCGGCGGGCTTTGGGGCGGACGGCCTGCCGCGCGCAGTGCAGCTCGTGGGGCGGCCCAACGACGAGGCCACGCTGCTGTCGCTGGCCGGCCAACTCGAAGCCGAGCGTCCCTGGGCCGACCGGCGCCCGGCCGGGTTCGCGTGAGCGAGGATCGCCGGCAGCTCCTCGATGTGGCGGTCGAGGCGGCGCGCATGGCAGGCGCGCTGCTGCTCGAGCGCGTGCAGCACGGCGCCGAGCGCAGCATCAGTGCGAAGAGCACGCCCACAGACCTCGTCAGCGAGGCCGACCTCGCCTCCGAGCGAGCGATCCGCGAGCTGCTCGCAGCGCGCCGGCCAGACGACGGCTTCCTCGGCGAGGAGGGCACCAGCGAGCAGGGTACGAGCGGGCTGAGCTGGGTGGTCGACCCGCTCGACGGAACCGTCAACTTCCTATTCGGCATCCCGCAGTGGTGCGTGAGCGTGGCAGTGCGCGACGAGCATGGCAGCGTGGCCGGTGCGGTCCATGACCCCAACCGCGACGAGCTGTTCACCGCCACGCGAGACGGCTCGGCGCAGCTGTTCGGCCCCGCCGGTGCGCGCGACCTGCGCCACGAGGCCGGCCGCGCATTCGCCGGACGCCACGGCGGCGAGGGCAGTGAGGCCGAGGCGGACCTCTCGACGGCGATGGTCGCCACAGGCCTCGCCTACGATGCCGACGTGCGCGGCGCGCAGGCGAAGGTGCTCGCGCGCCTGGCGCCCAGGGTGCGTGACATACGCCGCTTCGGAAGCGCAGCGCTCGATCTCTCCTGGACCGCCGCCGGGCGCTATGACGCGTACTTCGAGCGCACCGTCAAGCCGTGGGACATAGCCGCCGGCACGCTCGTGTGCGAAAGCGCCGGGCTGCGCGTGCTCGAGCTGCCCGAGCACGAGAACCTGCCATGGGGGATCCTGGTGGCGCGCCCAGGTCTCGCCGAGCAGCTGCTCGAGCTGGTCGGCGGCCCCTGAGCAAGTGCGGCGCCGGGAGCCGGGCCTCGCTAGGCAAGTGGCGGCGCCGGGGGCCAGAGGGCCTATGCAAGTTTGCGGGGCCGGGGGGGTCGGGCGGGCCTAGGCAAGTGGCGGCGCCGGGGGCGGGGCGCCGATCGGATTAGATGGTGCGGCGGGTGGGAATCGAACCCACACGCCCTTTCGGACAGGGCCTTTTGAGGGCCCCGCGTCTACCGTTCCGCCACCGCCGCAAGATGGCCTACGCGCAGGAGGATATAGCCGGCTCAGGCCGGGTGGGGGGGAGCGTCCGGGTAGAGCTCGCTCCGTGCGCCCGGGTCGCGTCGCTCGAGCTCGACGTTCCAGCCCTGGTTGAAGCCGCGCATGGCGAACGCCACGAGCAGCATCTGCACGGGCACGATCAGCAGCGTGAGCAGCCCCAAGAGCCCCGCGCTCAGCGCCGGCTGGGCAAAGCCGGATTTATCGCGCGCAAACCACGCCGGTCCCGCCACGAGCGCGAAGATCGCCAGCAGCACCGCGAGCGCGGCGCCGACCGGCAGCACGCCGCGGTTCCAGCGGGCGGCAAAGAAGGCAAGGGCGAGATACACCGCGATATAGCCGATCTGGACCGGAATCGCGCCCTCGAGCACGCTCCAGCCGCCGACGGTCACGATCAGCACGAGCGCTGCGGTGACCAGGAACAACACGATCACCAAGGCACGGGTGCCCTGCACGACTGGCTTGTCGCGATTCGGGTGCGTGATGATCACGCCTGCCTGCCCCTGCGGAATCGAGGACACAGCCCATGACGATACAAGCTCGTGTGGTCCGCGTGTTGGGCTCGAGCAAGGGTAGAGCGCGAGGCCGGGGAGAGATAGGCTCACTAGAGCAGCGCGGGCGTGGTGGAATTGGTAGACACGCCGGCCTTAGGAGCCGGTGGGCGAAAGCCCTTGGGGGTTCGAGTCCCTTCGCCCGCATCGGCGTCTCTAGCCGGGCCGACCTATGGCCCAGGGAGCGCGCTGGGGGCTGGGGCGATCGACTGGCGCTGGATGTACCACGCGGCCTGGATCGGGTTGAGGAAGTGCGGCGGCTCCTCAACCTGCAGGCGATTGTCGTAGTTGGCGTTGTAGGGGTATCCATGAATGATCGAGCTGCCCGAGAATTCGCCGGTGAACCCATTCGTGTAGAGGCCCGCGACCGCGCCATAGACATTGAGCTTTCCGAGGTTGGCGCTACCGCAGTTGATGTTGTCGACGATGACCGCGTGTTTGACGGCCAGCATGGCGGCGTAGATCGTCGGTTCCGAAAGGTCGGTCGGGGCGTTCGGAGCGTCGCATTCGTTCGGTTCGATCGTGTATTCACATTCGCCCTTCGTGGAGTTGAAGCGCTCCGCTACGCCTTTGTTCGTGTTGCACGTTTCATCAAGATATTTGGCGCTGCCGGCCGCCAGCCCTTCGTTACTCCCCGACGAGTATTTGGCACCTTCCTTGAACACAACGTTCGTGAAGGTCCCAGTCAAAAGCTGTTTCGCTTCTGTCAGTACGCCAGTTTCTTCCAGGACTTTAGTCGAATTCGAAATCGCGACTTTGTAGCCACTGCCGGAGGCTTTGACTTCGACTTTCAGTTCCTTCGGTAGGTTCGGGGATTTCGCTTCGACCTTGATCGTCTGGGCGTGATTGGCCGCTTCAAGTTCAGGGGCGCGCCCTTCGTAGGTTTTCAGCACTGGATGATAGATGCGTACGAAGTTGTTCGCGATCAAACCCAGCAGTGCGTTGCTCGTAGGCGTGCCCGAACTGTTACGCGGCGTGAGCAGGTTGCCATTGATGACGATGTCGTTTTCGGCGACAATCGTCAATGCGTTTGTATATTCCCCGTGGACGTAGACGTTCCCACAGGTCGAATCCGTGCTCCCCGGTTCGCTGGCTTCGTATCTCGGTTTGGGGCCGAAAGGCGAATAGGCTTCCGAGCAGCCACCTGTGACGTAGATCACGCCGCTGGCTGGGTAGGGGACAGCCGTTTTGACAACTTCTTCTTTAGTCCCGACGTGAGTCTTGATTGTCATGGTGCTGCCTTCGAGATGGATTTCCGTCTTGCCTTCGAAGAGGTAGGCGGGTTCGACGACGTGCTTGAGTTCTTCATCGCCCGGAGGCGGCTCGATTGAGAGGACTTCTTCAACCGGTACGTGATAGCCCTTGAAGTTCGGGGTCGCTCCGCAGCCGATTCCCTCGTTGGAGAAGCCTTCATCTCCTTTGAAGCCATCGCTGCCGAATTCGATACGGTCATTCTTGCTCCGCCCAAACACGGGCGAGCCGCATATCCCAGCGTGGTCCTCCGTGTGCATCGGACCGTTGACGGATTCGCCGCTGATGAAGAAGTTGTTGCGACAGCGCCGCGGAGAGCCGCCTTCGCCCGGCCGTTGCCCGTAGAACTGACCGCATTCGGTGAAGTAGTTAGGCGTCGCGACAGGCGGTGCGCCGTAGACCGCTGGATCGCCCGTTTCGTACTTTGTGTACCAGACATAGCTGACGAAGTCTGCGTTCTTGAACGTCGCGACGATCGTCCGTTCCTCGCCGTCAGAGTACCCTGTCGACTCGATGCGGAAGGTGCCCACGGCACCCGTGGGCTTCTCTTCGAGCATCGTTTCGACCAAGTTGTTGGGATTGCATTTCCGTTCCGGCGAGCTTTCGGCGGGAAGTAGCTGGATCGCATACTGCTCGTTGGTGGGTTCGCCGTTGGTGGTAGGGATCGTTGCGCGGTTGGTTGTGGATCCGACTTGGTTCAGCGCAGGATTGGCCGGCGTCGGGTTCGTGCAGTAGCTCAGGTAGTTGCCGTTCTGGGTGAGGTGGTACTCGTAATCCTGGATGCCCGCCTCTGCCGCGTAGTAGGCCTTCTTTTGGGCTCTATCGGTGCTCGTCAGGTGGATTTCGCCGTTGGCCGCCGTGAAGGCGCCGACGAGCAAAAGCGACGTCACGAGCAGGACCCCGAGTGTCACGATCAACGTGAAGCCACCTTCCCGGTGAAGGGAGGTGGCGCGGCGTCGGAGTTGGGCAATCATCGCCATCACCTTTGACTGCACGGTTCGTTTGAGGCGCTCGCGGATTCCGAGGCAGGGGCCAAGCTGAGGATTGCCGAATCTTCCAGTGCGACCGCCCGGTCACCTTTGGCAAACGAAGATTCGTGGCCTTCGGGAGCCACAGTCAGATTTATGCTCACCTTGTCGACCAGTTCTGCTTCTTCTATCGACGCAGGCGTGAACGCGACCGGATAAAGCTGACCGTATTTAGGTGAAGGGTCGCCTTCCTGATAATAGCGATAGTACTGGAAGACGGGAATTGGTTTTTTGGTTTCTGGGTTAAGCGTCTGTGAGACACCTTTGAGCAGAAGATGTTCGGAGGGGGGTTCCGCTTCATCGAACTTGAATTCGGTCGGTGCGTTCGTGGCCGATTTCAGGCTCAACCAAGAGCGTTCTCTCAATGTGCCTTCTGTGTTAGCCGTCGGAGCGGTATAGATGATCTTGTGCAGGCTCACTCGCGCGAGCGCGGATATGGGTTCTTTATTCGCGTTCAGCGGGCTGACTTCGCTGATGAACTTGAGTTCGTTTGCGTTGGTGCCGTATTCGATCGGATTGACCGTCGACGCGACGCATGCGGAATGTAGTTGCAGCATGACGTTCGTCAGTGCGACGCGCGCGGTCTCATCGGCATGGACACGTTCGGTGACACGCGTTACATCCGCGGAGGTGAATTCCAGGAAGCTGAAGGCGGCGCCGCTGACGACCAGGCCGATCAGCGTCGCCACCAAGACCTCGATCAGGGTCATACCGCGCTCGCTGCGTAGCAGCCGCTTGGATGTCGACAGTGTGCTCAGCACGTCGTTGGTATTGCTTCGGGCGCGGCACCGAGATAGATGGTTTCTGTGGCCCCTGCCGCTGTGGTGAGCGCGATTTTTTCTTTTTCGTAACGGTGTTGTTTGGGCGTGGGTGTGCCGACTTTTTCTGTCACGCAGAGCTTGTAGTTGCCGTACGGCAACCCGGCTCGCGTCGGTGGTAGCGCGCCGGCGACCGTGTTGAAGTACCTGGTGGTGTTGCAGCCTTCGTCGTGTACGCTGCTGCTGGCGCCAGTCACCAACGTGCCCGGCGTGGTCGAGCTGGTCCCGCTGTAGACAAGCAGTTTCAGCTGCGGCAGCGTCAGCGTCGTGCTTCCGATGCCGTTGCTCGGTACGACCGCTTCGTTTTCGGGCTTGATCGTGGACGGTTTGTCGGCTTCGCATGTCCCTGCGTAAACCGTGTACTTTGTCGGGAAGGGATACAGCGAAGTGGAGGAAGAGACGGTCGTTTTGTAGCTCCCTATGGCTCCGAACTGCTTGAAGTTGGTCATGCCCGTGTTGAAGGCGACGAAGGTGTCGCCTTCGCCGCCGCCGCCGAAGCTGACCGCGAGACTCCCGGGGCGTGCAAGGTAGTAGCCCTGGCGGGCCGTCGTCTCTGCGACGATGTAAACGCTGTGCGTGACCCCTGGGTCGAGTTCAGTCCGTTCGTAGCCGTTGGGGGTGATGAAACCCGATTTGCTGGCGTTGATTTTGTATTCGCCAGGCGAGACGGCCAAGATCGCGCAGCCGTTAGCAGAGGTTTCGAGCGTGCGTTGGGTCGTTTCTGGGGCGGGTCCGGTCGCGGTCACCTGCGCACCCTGCAAAGGTGTTCCCGATTCGCTGACCTGCACGATCAGCGACGAGCCGGGAGGGGGACTGATGACGCTGGTCTCCACCACTGGCTTGCCAACGCCCAGCGACGGCCACGTGACCTTGGTTGCTGTCTGCAGGTATTCGGCTTTGGCAGTGCCCGCTGTGCAACTGGTCGTCGCGGTGGTGTCGTTGATGTAGGTCGCGCTCGATTGGACCGTGTATTCGGTTCCCCCCTGCTTCACGGTTTTCGTTTCGGGGTGGCTTTCGAGTTCAGCGAGCTTGTTGATCGGCTGGCTGCGGAGCTGCTCCTCGCTCTGTTCAGCGATGGCGTCTGCCTGGGATCGGGCGCGCTGCTGCGCGGTGGCGTGATTGGTCGAGTTGAGGCCCGTGAGCGTCCCCGCGACGATGAGGGCGAGGAGCATCGCGCTGATGATCACCTCGATCAGGGTGTCGCCCTGCTCAGCGCGGAGAAGCTGGCACCTGTCTGGCTTCATGGCTTGGTTCTCAGTTGCGGAGCAGGTGATCGCCGCTGAGCACGCCGGGCGGGCGCGGGCGTGGAGGGGCGCGTGCTGGAGCCGCTTGGAGTCGAGGGTGGTTGCGAATGTGCGCATCGGTACATGGCCTTTTCGGCTAGTGATGGTTTCGGCACGCGCGCGCCATCGCTTTAGTGCCCGAGCGGGGTGCTAGGCGCCTCGGCACCTCGAGCTAGCCCTACAATTCGCTGTCCTCTCGGGGGGACTGGTGTATCGGTAACACGGTGGTCTCCAAAACCGCAACGCCAGGTTCGATTCCTGGGTCCCCCGCTCGCGGAAAATGGCTCTACAGCGCGGTATCTGGCGCTGTAGCGCCAGATACTGACCACAGCGCGATTCCGCCAGGCCCGTGCCGAGGCAATCGTGCTGCCGCGTCTTGATCAACTCATCCGATAAGCACGTCTGCGCTGTCTATCTCGACGCGTGACCATCAGGCGCGGGTGTTGACGAGCCTCCTCTAGCTCAGCGCTGCCCCGCAGTTGTGCGGCGGACGCTGCGTGTGAGCTCTTTGACGAGCGCCTCGATCGAGTGCTTGAGCTGCTGGATGCTTGCCTGCTCGACGCGCTCGAGCCCGACGGTCCGGTTGAGCCAAGCGTTGATCTCACGGTGGCTGCGACCATCGCGACGGTGCAGTTCGGCCACCAGCCGGCTTCGCTCGCGACGCAGATCCTCACGACGCTCGAAGGCCGCGATCGCGACCGGCTCGGGCGGCGGGGCCTCGGGGATCCCAGCGGGCGCAGACGAGGTGCGCTGTGGAGGGCCGAACAGGGTCATCTGCGCGGCAAACTCGGCGCTGAGCGGAATGAACTCGGCGGTGGGGGAGGGCTCGCTGGCGCGCCGCTCGGGGGCCTCCTCCAGGCCCTCCTCTGGATCGACGCTTTGCAGCGCGTGGCGCAGCTCGGTTTCGACCTCTGAGGCATGGCGGCGCAAGGTCTGCTCGGCGGGCAGATAGAGCCAGCTGGGCTCTGGCGGGCGACCCGGGATGGTGCGCACGAAGCGCCCGACGATCTGGCGGAAGATGAGCGGCGTCTTGGCCGCCGTCGCGTAGACGCCGACGCGCAGGCGCGGGATGTCGACACCCTCGGAGACCATGTTGACCGCGACGATCCATGGCTCGCGCGAGCTGCGGAAGTCCGCCAGCTTGCGCGCGGCGTTGGCCTCTGTGTGGAGCACGACCACCGGCGCGCGTCCTGTGGTCTCGCCCAGCAGCCTGGCGATCCGGCGAGCGTGCGTGGCGTCGGCGGCCACGGCGAGTCCGCCCGCGTCACGGTGGCCCTCAGCGCGCAGCGCGCGCAGCTTGGCGTCCGCCTCGCGCAAGATCCGCGGCAAGCCGTCGGGCAGCTCGGTGGAGATCGCGGTGCGGTAGCGGCGGCTGGCCTCGCGTGGTGTGAGCACCGTCTCGAAGGAGGATTCGATCACGTCCTCGCCGCTGCGCCAGGACAGGCTGCCGTCGAAGGTGACGAACGCAACAGGGCGGCAGATACCGTCGGCGACCGCTTCTGCATAGGTGTAGGACACGTCGGGCACCACCAAGCCCTCGCGGTCGTAGCGCACACCGGGGATCGGCGTGGCGTCAGAGCGAAACGGCGTGCCTGACAGCAGCAGCCACCGAGGCGCCGAGGCGAACGCGCGCTGAAAGCTCGTGCCCCATGTCAGGTCCTCGCCCAGGTGGTGCGCCTCGTCGACCACCACCAGCGTGTCGGGTGAGACCTGCGTGGCCCATCCGCGCGGATCGCTGGCCACGCGCGCATACGTCACGACCACGCCATCGAAGTCGCGCGGAGGGTTCGCTCCGCGCGCGTCCGGCTGCAGCTGTACCCCCAGCGTTGCCGCGGCGGCGGCCCACTGGCGGGTGAGGGGGGTCGTCGGGCAGAGCACGGCGACGCGTCGCACGACGCGCCGCGCGAGCAACTCCCGCGCTAGCTCGAGCGCGGGACGTGTCTTTCCGGAGCCCGGCGCGGCCGAGATCAGGAACGGACCCTCCTGCCAGCCGCCGAGAAGGTCCAGCGCGCGGCGTTGCCACGCGCGCAGCGATGTCGAGGGGGAGGGCGTCAAAGAGCCCGGCATCCTGCGGCACGGTGCGGACGGATCAAACGACTTCCTCGCGGATGACTTGGTGGTGCGGCAAAGGGGCGGTTACGAGCCCGCCGACATCGGCTGCGCGCCGGGCTTTGTGTTGACATACGTGCCAGGAGCCGCTAAACTTCATAAAACAGATCAAGATTATGCTAAAGATCGACGTTCATCAGCATCTCTGGACCGAGCCGCTCGTACATGCGCTTGCTGCGCGCAGCGAGTTTCCCTTCGTTCGCCGCGAGAGTGGGCTGACGGTGCTCTACCTCGCCGGCGAGCGCCCCTACGTGATCGACATGGACGCCGAGACCCCGGCGCGGCGAGCACGGCTCGTCGAGACCGATGGGCTCGACCGGGCACTCGTCTGCCTCTCGAGCCCGCTCGGCATCGAGGGACTGCCGCGGGCGGACGCCTGCGTGCTGCTCGACGCATACCACGAGGGCGCGCTCACACTGGACGAGCCGTTCGGGGTGTGGGCGGCGATCGCGCTCGACCATGCCGATCCCGACGATGTCGATCGCGCATTCGAGCGTGGCTGCGTCGGGCTGTCGCTGCCGGCCGGCGCGCTCGGCTCGGTCGACGCTGTCGCACACCTCCAGCGAGTGCTCGCACGCGTGGAGAGCCACGGGGCGCCGCTGCTCGTGCACCCGGGCCCCGGCCTGCGTCGAGGCGCAGAACGACCGCTGCGCGAGATCTCCCTCGGCGAGCCGCTGTGGTGGCCCGCCCTGACGGGCTATGTCGCAGCCATGCACGCCGCGTGGCATGCCTTTCTGATCGCCGGCCGTCCCAGTCATCCCCGGCTGCGGGTGATCTTCACGATGCTCGCCGGCCTCGCGCCCTTGCACGGCGAGCGGCTCGCCGCGCGCGGCGGCCCGGCGGTTGGCGCTGTCGATCCGCTCGTCTTCTACGACACTTCCTCCTATGGTCCGCGAGCGGTGCGGGTCATGGCCGAGCTAGTCGGCCGCGACCGTCTCCTCTACGGCTCAGACCGCCCGGTCGTGGACCCGGGTGAGCTTGGGATGCCCGCTGCGCTCGACTGGGATCCGATAGTCGAGGGCACGCGGCGAGCACTCGGCGCGACCCGCCTGAGCGGTGTCCAATGAGCGTTGCCGCGGCGCCCGATCTCGCCACCGCAGCGCCGGCCAGAGCGACCACCGTGCGCGGCATCTCTGAGATGGGCGGGGTGCCGCGGCCGCGCGGACGCGACCTGTCCGCGCCCGAGCTCGAGGAGTTCGTCGCAGAGCTTCTCCGAGCGGCCCGAGCTGTGGATCGACCTCGTCAAGCACGACGCCACGCAGCGGGTCTACGAGGAGCTGCTGAGCGATGCGCACCTGACCGCATGGTTGATCTGCTGGATGGACGATCACGACACCGGGTTTCACGACCACGATGTGTCCGCGGGTGCGGTCGCGGTCGTCAGCGGCTCCGTGCGCGAGGAGCGCCTCACGATCGACGGAGCGCCCGCCAACCGCGTCTTCACGGCGGGGTCGAGCTTTCACTTCTCCCCGGTCGACATCCACCGGGTGCGCCACGCCGGCAACGATCCAGCGGTCACGCTGCACGTCTACTCGCCGCCGCTGATGCGCATGGGCGCCTATGTGATCGCGCCGAACGGCGTGCTGGCACGGCACACGAAGTCCTACAGCGAGGAGCTGCGCCCGCCCCAGCAGAGGCCCGGAGCCTAGGGCTGGGCCTGCTTGGCGCCCTGACGGACCTCCACGCCGCTGTCAGAGGCGATCAGGATCGTGCTGAGGAGCTCCGGCGCGAACAGGCCGTGCTCGACGACCCCGGGTGTGGCGCTGAGCCTCATGGCCAGCTCGCGCGGGTCACCGACGGGTCCCAGGTAGTCGGCGATCAGACCGCCGTCTGGGCTCTCGCCGACGCCACGCAGGCGCGCCGGCTCGAGCGCCAGCAGGGTGCGTCGCAAGCCGAAGCGCAGCAGCTCGAGCGGCACCGGCGCCTGGAGCTGGCCCACGGCCTTCTCGGCTGAGGCGATGATCACGAAGCGGACTGCGGCCGCGGCTACGATCTTCTCACGCGTTTGAGCGCCGCCGCCGCCCTTGATCAGCCATCCCTGCGGGTCGATCTGATCGGCGCCGTCGATCGCGATGTCCAGCTCTCCCACCTCGTCCAGCTCGACCAGCGTCAGGCCGAGCGCCGTGGCCGCCACGGCAGTGGCCGGAGAGGTGGCAACGCAGCGCAGCCCGCTCAATTCTCGCTCGGCAATTGCGGGCAGCAGGTGAGCGACGGTCGAGCCGGTGCCCAGGCCGACGCGCATACCGTCTTCGATCAGCGCCGCCGATGCCCTGGCTGCGGCGGCCTTCTGACGCTCGCGGACCAGATCCTCGGTCAGCGGGAGTTGCTGCCGCCCAGTCGCACGAGGGGACGCCATGGCGCGGACGTTACAGACCCGGCGGCCTCCCTGAGGCGCAGCTCCTGTGGAGAGGCCGGTCCCTGCAGCAGGAAGCCCTGCCCGACGGCGCAGTCGAGTTCGCGGGCGAGCGCGAGCTGGCGGGGAGTCTCGATGCCGACCGCCACAGCGGTAAGTCCCGCCTCCTTGGCCAGCGCGATCGTGGCCGCGAACATTCCCCGCCGCTCCTTGTCACGGTCGAAGCTCGTGGTCAGCGCGCGGTCGAGCTTGACCATGTCCAGCGGGAGGTTGCGCGGCAGGCTCAGCGAGAACTGGCCCGAGCCGAATTTGTCCAAGGCGATCGATACGCCCAGGCGCTTGACGTCCTTCAACGCCGCGCGGGCGCGCTCGGGGTCGCGGTGGACCGCCTCTTCGCTGACCTCCAGACGCAGCGCCCGTCCCGGCAGCCGGCAGTACGTCAGCTCCTCGCGCACCCGCTCGGCGAGGTCCATCTCGGTCAGCTCGCGAGCGGAGATGTTCACCGAGACCGGGATCGCGATGCCGTTGCGGCGCCAGATCTCCGCCTGCGCGCAGGCGGTGTGCAGGACCCAATTGCCGATCTGGACGATCAGCTCGCTTTCCTCCGCCGGGGGTAGGAAGGCAGCCGGCAGCATGTCGGCGCCCCTCGTGCCGTCGCCTCCCGCCGGGCGCCAGCGCACGAGCGCCTCGCAACCCACCGCCTGGCCGCCCGCCAACGGCAGGATCGGCTGGTAGGCCAGCACGAGCTCGTGTTGAGGCAGCGCCTGTCGTAGGCGTCCCTCGATTTGCTCGTTGGTATCGACCTCCTGGCGCAGGCTGTCGTCGAATAGCTCCAGGCGCCGCCCTCCGGCGGACTTGGCGCGATACATCGCGAGGTCCGCCTCGCGCAGCATCGCCTCAGGGTCCGCATTGGGATTGCGCGAGACCGACACGCCCACGCTCGCGGGCATCGTCACTTCGGTCTTGTCGAGGCGAAACGGTCCCTGCAACGCCTCTAGCACGCGCTCCGCGAGAGCCATCGCCTCCGCCTCGCTCTCGATGTCCTCTGCGAGGATCACGAACTCATCGCCACCGAGGCGCGCCACCGTGTCACTGTCGCGCATCAGCTCTGCCAGGCGTCGGGCGATGTCGATCAGCAGCCGGTCGCCGACGGCGTGGCCGAGGTTGTCGTTGATCGCCTTGAACTTGTCGAGGTCGACGAACAGCATCGCCACGACGCCGTCGCTGCGATGCAGCCGTGCCAGGGCCTGGCAGGCGCGGTCCATCAGCAGCAGGCGGTTCGGGAGCTTGGTCAGCGGATCGTGCAGGGCCTGGCGCTCGAGCCACAGGCGATCTGTGACGTCCTTGACGGCGGCGTACCAGCTGTTGCCGTCGCGGCGGGCGCTCCACAGCAGCCATCGCCACGATCCGTCGCGATGGCGGTAGCGGTTGGTGAAGTTCTCCAGTTGGGCCTGCTCCTCGCCGCTGGCTTGCATCGCAGCGAGCGTGGGCTCGACGTCGTCGGGGTGCATGAACTCCTGCATCGGGTGTCCCACGAGCTCCTCGCGGGTCCATCCCAGCAGCTGCTCCCAGGCCGGGTTCAGCAGCGTGAAGCGCCCATCGAGCGAGATCGTTGCCAGCAGGTCGCTGGTCATCTCGAACAGCTTGGCGACGCGCGCCTCGTCAACCGGCGCGCTGTCGATGGCCGCGGGTGCGGCCGTGCTCGTGGCGTGGGAGCTCATGCCTGGCCTCTGCGTCGGCCCACGCGACGGCTTGCTGGGCGCGCGCTATCCGCGTTTGGACGGATTTACTAGCGTCAAGGGGTCTTCAGGACGCGCTGCCGAGCGGAGTGCTCGGTTCGGGCGCGCTGGCCTGCGAGGCAAGCGCGGAGGCTCCTGCGGTCGGGTACTCCTCGCCGCGCAGGAAGCGCCACACCGACAGGCCCATCAGGATCGCCATCAGCCCGGCGCTCGAGGCGCACCACTCGCAGATCGCGTGTATCGAGAACAGCTCCCGATAGGTGAGGTAGGCGCTGAAGCCGAAGCCCACCAGCGTGAAGGACATCGTCGCCAGCCTGCTCGTCTCGCCCTGGGGAACGAGCAGTGAGCCCACGATCGCGATGTAGCCGAGCAGGCCGATCAGGGCTACTGGAACGCCCACGAGCTTGGAGTACACCGAGGTCTGAACCTTGGTGCAGCTTTCCCCGGCGGTGCATGCCGGCTTGATGCCCGCGTAGTGCACGTAGGTGAGATAGCTCGCGATTCCCAGGCCCACGACCGCGATGACGAGCAGCGTGATCCTCAGGGTGCGAGCGCTCATCGCCTAACCCAGCAGCTTTTCGATCGCTCCGTCGAACGCCGTACCGTCGGTCAGCGAGCCCGCTTCGAACTTGGACATCGTGCCGCCCGTCTTGCCGAGCAGGAACGACGGCGTGCCCGTGAAGCCGGCGTTGTTGGCCGCCTGCCCGTCGGCGGCGACCTGGTTGGCGAGCGCGTTTTCGCTGCGCGCCGTGGTCCACGTCGCGAGGTTCAGCCCCGGCACCTGCTGGGCCAGACCCTGCAGGTAGTTTTCGGTGACGTAGCCGGTGGCCTCTTCTCCCTGCTCGTTGTAGAAAAGCTCGATGAAGTTCCACGCCTTGCCCTGCTTGCCGGCTGCGAGTGCGGCCACCTGCTGGGTCTTGAACGTTTCCGGTTCGCGCGTGGCTGTCTCCAGCGAGCGGTATTCGATCTTCAGCTTGCCTGTGCGCACCCACTTCTGGATGACGGCGGGCAGCGCACCGAGCGTGAACTCCTTGCAGATTGGGCACTCGAGGTCGCCGAAGTACTGGAGCGTGACGGGGGCGCTTGGAGAGCCAAGGACGTTGCCGTTCTGGGCGATGCCGGTGAGGAGCGCGTCAACTTTCTTGGCGGCTTCGGTCGCTGGTTTTGTCCCCGCGGCCGGCGGTTTGGATTTGCTGCCGCCGCCTGTCGCCACGAGGATCACGACGATCGCCACGACGACCGCCGCGGCGACGGTGCCCAACTGGGTCAGCCGTTTGCGCCGCGCGACGTTGGCCGCCTCGGCCTCCTCGATTGCCCTTCGTTGAGTGCGGGCCTGCTCGCGGCGCTGCTTGCGAGTCAGGTCCTCCTCGTCGCTCTCCACAGGACTCATACGCGGAACTTTTACACGTTTCAGCTCAATCGTGCCTAAGTATCGATCCAGCTCCGAAGCGCCTGACCTCGCTGTCGGCTCAGCTCGGTCCCGGCGACATGCCACGATGGAAACATTCGAGCAGAGCTCGCCCGATGCGAGCACACTGTGTCGGCAGAGTCGCTGCGCCCCCGTAGCTCAGCCGGATAGAGCATCGGACTTCTAATCCGAGGGTCGCTGGTTCGAATCCAGCCGGGGGCATATTGCGCGCAGGATCCCCATTCCCGTGCGGCTTTGCGGCGTGGGCTCACTCACGCCGGGCGCGCCGCAAGTGCCTCTCATCAGCGCGCCGCACGGCGAGGAAATATCGGCCTATAGCATCTGTGCGGCCCGTCCCGACGGTCGCGGAGACGAAGCTCGCTGGTTCGAGTCCAGCGCGGGGCGATGATGTTCATTGCCACAGCGCTGCTCTACCCGTGCGTGCTCGCGGCGCTGTGTCTGGGAACCGGACTGCTCCTCGACCGCTGCGCGCACGGTTGCGTTTCCGGGCAGTTGCTGCTGCCCGTGGGCGCCGCCGGGTTGATCGCCGTCTCGCAGCTGAGCACCTACGTCTACGTCCTTGCGCCGGCCACGCCATACGTGATGGCGGTGCTGGCCGTGGCCGGTCTCGCTCTCGGGCGCGCCAGGGCCCGCGAGCTCGCGCTGGCCATACGCAGCCGGCCATGGCTTCCCGGCGTATCTGCGCTGGTCTACCTGATCGCGCTCGCACCGGTCCTGTTGGCGGGCCGCACGAGCTTCTCCTCCTACCAGACGCTGGCCGACTCGGCCGTGCATCTGATCGGAGCCGACTTCCTGATCGCTCATGGCCAGCATTTCGCACAGCTCGACCTGCGCAACTCGTATGGCCGCTTCATCAGCGGCTATTACCAGAGCTCGAGCTACCCCTCCGGCGCCGACACGCTCTTCGGAGGTAGCGCCTTCCTGCTCGGCATCCCGTTGATCTGGGCCTTCCAGCCGTTCAACGCCTTCATGCTCGCGATCGCCGCCGGTCCAGCCTGGTCACTCGCCCGGCGCCTGGGACTCGCAGGCCCATGGGCCGCGCTGGCCGCGCTGACGGTGGTGCTGCCGGCGATCGTCTACGCGTATGAGCTGTTCGGGTCGATCAAGGAGATAGTCGCCCTGCCGATGATCCTCACCCTGGGCGCCCTGATCGCTGCCCACCGCGCCTGGCTGGACCGCGGCGCTGCGCGCGCCGCTCCCTTTGCGCTCGTGCTCGCCGGCGGGATCTCGGCCCTCGGGGTGGCCTTCGGTGTGTGGGCGCTGGTGAGCGTTCTCGTGTTGTCCGCGATCCTCGGCCGTGAGCTGCTTGTGCAGGGCGCGCGCAAGCTGCGCGGAACGGTGGCGATGCTCGCGGGCGCCGGCGCGATACTGATCGTCGCTGCCTGGCCGACCTGGCAGCTTCTGGCGGGCTCGGTCAAAGTCGCCCAGGCCATCGCTTCGACCAGCAACTCGGGCAACCTCCGCAGCCCGCTGCGGGCGATCCAGGCTCTGGGCGTGTGGCTGGGGGGCAGCTACAAGCTCGCCCCACGGGGGAGCGCGCTGGACGCCACCCACCTGCTGATCGGCCTGGTCGCCGCCGCGGCTGTGCTGGGCGCCGTTCAACTGCTGCGCAAGCGCCGGTTGGCGCTCCTGGGCTGGGCGGCGCTGATGCTCGTGGCCTGGCTGGCGGTGAGCCAGAGCACCACCGACTGGGCCGGCGCGAAGACGCTCATGCTCACCTCCCCCGTGCTGATGCTGCTGGCCTGGGGAGGGGTCGGCGCTCTGCGTGACACGCGCTCGCCGCTGATCTCTCGCGGGCTGGCCGCCGCGTTGGCGCTCGCGATCACCGGGGGCGTGCTGGTGTCCGACGCGCTGCAGTACCACGCCTCCAACCTCGCGCCGACGGCCCGCTATCAGGAGCTGGCCTCACTCGACACGCGTTTCGCCGGGCGCGGTCCCACGCTGTTCACCGACTTCGACGAATACTCGATGTATGAGCTTCGCGACCTGGATGTGGCGGGGCCCGACTTCGTCTATCCGCCGCTGGCAGCGGGCGTGGCCGACGCCGCCGGCGGCTATGGCCAGCCGGTGCGGCTCGACCGCGTGCCCCCGCAGGCGCTGCGCGCCTACCCGCTGATAGTCACCCGGCGCGACCCCTCCCAGAGCCGTCCCCCTGCCGCCTACCAGCTCGTCTGGCAGGGTTCCTACTACCAGGTGTGGCGCCGTCCGGCGAGCGCCCTCGCCGCGCTGCGCCACCGCGCACTGGGCGGCGACGCGCTCGCCCAGTGCGCGCAGATCGGCCGCCTGGCCGCGGCCGGGGGAGGCCGGCGCTTGGTAGCAGCCGAAGCGCCCACGATCGTGGCGATCGACCTACGCAGCGCGGCCCACCCGCGTGGGTGGGGCCACGAGCGCCAGGGGCTCGTGATGAGCAGGCCGGGGAGGCTCACCGCGAGCTTCCAGGCCCCGAGCGCTGGGGTATGGGACGTGTGGGTCCAGGGACAGCTTATGCCGGCGATCGAGCTGAGCGTCGACGGGCGCCAGGTCGCAAGCATCGCCGGTCAGCTGAGCGGCAACTCACT